>CAWJSW010000010.1:0-102219 GCA_963845635.1 uncultured Solirubrobacteraceae bacterium | reverse complement strand
ATCATCCCGCTCATGTCCGGCATCCCCCCGCCGCCGCCCGCGGGTTCCTTTTCGGGCACCTCGGCGACGATCGCCTCGGTGGTGAGGATGTTCTTGGCGATCGACGCGGCGTTCTGGAGCGCGGAGCGCGTGACCATCGCCGGGTCGATGATGCCTTCGGCGACGAGATCGACGATCTCGTTGGTCGCGGCGTTCAGGCCCTGGCCTTTCTTGGCCTTGCGCACGTCGTTGACGACGACCGAGCCCTCCAGGCCCGCGTTCTCGGCGAGCTGACGCAGCGGCTCCTCGAGCGCCCGCAGCACGATCCGCGCACCCGTGCGCTCGTCGTCGGAGCCGTCGGGCGATGCGCCGTTGGCCGCGCCGTTGGCGTTGACCGCGGCGGAGGCCTGGAGCAGCGCGACGCCGCCGCCGGGAACGATGCCCTCCTCGAGCGCCGCCCGTGTGGCCTGCAGCGCGTCCTCGACCCGGTGCTTCTTCTCCTTCATCTCCGTCTCGGTTGCCGCGCCGACCTTCACCACGGCAACGCCGCCGGAGAGCTTTGCCAGGCGCTCCTGCAGCTTCTCGCGGTCGAAGTCCGAGTCGGTGTTCTCGATTTCGGCTTTGATCTGGTTGATGCGGCCCTTGATCGCGGCCGCGTCGCCGGCGCCGTCGACGATCGTGGTCGTGTCCTTGGTGACGACCACGCGCCGTGCGCGGCCGAGCTGGGAGAGCTGGGTGTTCTCCAGCTTCAGGCCGAGCTCCTCGGTGATCACCTCACCGCCGGTCAGGATCGCGATGTCCTCGAGCATGCGCTTGCGACGGTCGCCGAAGCCGGGAGCCTTGACGGCCACGCCGGTGAACGTCCCGCGCAGCTTGTTGACCACCAGCGTCGCCAGCGACTCACCCTCGACGTCCTCTGCGATGATCAGGATCGGCTTACCCGACTGGATCACTGCCTCGAGCACCGGCAGGATGTCCCTGACCGACCCGATCTTCTGGTTGGCGATCAGGATGTAGGGGTCCTCCAGCACGCCCTCCATGCGGTCCTGGTCGGTGACCATGTACGGCGAGATGTAGCCCTTGTCGAACTGCATGCCCTCGGTGAATTCGAGGTCCATGCCGAACGTCTGGCCCTCCTCGACGTTGACCACGCCGTCCTTGCCGACCTTCTCGATCGCGTCCGCGATCACGTCGCCGATCTCCTCGTCGCCGGCTGAGATCGTCGCCACGCGTGCGATCTGATCCTTGCCGGAGACCTCCTTGGACTGCGAGGCGATGTTCTTGACCACGTCGTCGACGGCTTTCTCGATGCCGCGCTTGAGCGCCAGCGGGTTCGCGCCCGCCGCCACGTTCTTCAGGCCCTGCTTGACGATCGCCTGCGCGAGCACGGTCGCCGTGGTGGTGCCGTCGCCGGCGACGTCGTTGGTGGCCGTGGCCACCTCGCGCACCAGCTGGGCGCCCTGGTTCTCGAAGACGTCCTCGACCTCGATCTCGCGGGCGATCGTGACGCCGTCGTTGGTGATCGTCGGCGCGCCGAACTTCTTGTCGAGCACCACGTAGCGACCCTTCGGGCCGAGCGTGACCTTGACCGCGTTGGCGACCGCGTCTACGCCGGCCTCCAGAGCGCTACGCGCGTCGGAGTTGTACTTGATGTCCTTGTGAGCCATTTCGTCTCCTTAAGCGACCTTGGCGAGGACATCTGACTCGCGCAGCACGAGCAGATCCTCTCCGTCGACCTTGATCTCGGTTCCCCCGTACTTGCTGTAGAGGACCTCGTCGTCCGCGCTCACATCCAGCGGGACGCGCTTGCCGTTGTCGTCCAGCTTGCCGTCGCCGACAGCCAGGACCTTGCCCTTCTGCGGCTTCTCCTTGGCGGTGTCGGGCAGGACGATCCCACTCGCGGTGGTCTCCTCCTCCTCGATCGCCCGCACGATCAGACGATCGCCCAGGGGCTTGAGCTTCATAGTTGAAAAACCTCCGTCTAGAGAGTGCAACCGGGCGGCGCGCAGCCCTCTGAACGTGCGCTCCGCTCTTTGGCACTCTCATCGGGAGAGTGCCAACCGTAGGGTCAATATATAGGAGTTTCGGGGGATTTCAAGGGCTGATTGGCAATCATTCGTTTAGATTGCCGGAAGCGGGCGATAGGTCATCCGCCGGGCTGCTCGCAAGCCCCTTGCCGATCAGGTCGCGAGTGTCGCAGCTGATGAGCGTGGCCCCGACCTGCGCGGCGGCTGCCACGTAGGCGGCATCGTAGACCGAGATCGTATGCTCCTCGGCGAGTCGGGACGCGCGCGTGAGCAGAGCGCTCGTCGACGACGTGACGCCACCGTCGCCGGCGATCTGGTCGATCGCTTCGAGCAGCGGGGCAACGAGCGCCGGCGTGCGCCACGCGCGGATTGCCACGTTCGCGACCTCGTGGCGGGCGAGATCCAGCGTCACGAGAGTGACCTCGGGATCGGCGAGGATCGTCTTCGCCGGCTCGTGCAGACCGTCCTCGGAATCGAACGCCGAGAGGATCACACTGGCATCAAGCACCAGCGTGGTCACGTTTGGGGCCTTGTCTCCTTCACGTGCTTGGACGCCTGCCCGCCGTGTCGAGCGGTGCGTCGGAGAAGTGCGCTCATCGCCACGGCACGGTCCACCCGACGTCTGCGCAGCGCGGAGTCGGCAAAGCCCCGCAGCACCGCACTGCGGGATGTCCCAAGACGGTTGGCCTCTGCATCGACCTCGCCGAGGAGGTCCTCCGGCATCGACACCATCACCTTTGGCATGAGCTCAGTATACCGTGGTATACGTCAGTTCTGCGCGCCGCCGAACCCCTTGATCGCCTCCGTCATGCCCGTGGGGTTCTCGAGGATCTGCGAGAAGCGCACGACCGTGACGGTGTCGTCCGTCGAGACCGTGCGGCCGTAGATCTGTTCGAGGAAGTTGATGAGCTCCTCGTGACGGCGGAACTCGGGGTTGTCGTGCTTGATGTCGCGCGGAGAAAGGTCCCGGAGCTTCATCACGTCGACCTGGTCGATGACCGCTTCGAAGATGCGTTCGCGCGGGGAGTACTGGTAGCCGATCGTGACGAGCACGGCCTGGTTCTTGCGATACTTGCCGGACTTGTCGCCGAGGCGGATGGTCGCCGTCTTGCGTCCCCGCTTGAGCTCGTCGGCGAAGATCGTGGAGTAGAAGTTGAGGACCTGCATCGCGGCAGCAGGCTACCGGTCTTTGTGCAGATGGGCCAGCGCGAGCTCCACGATCTCCCGCTCAGCAGTGTGGCTGAGCGCGGTGCGCGCCTCCTCCAGGGCGATCCAGCGGACCTCCTCGACCTCGTCGTCGTGATCGTCGGTGTCGCCTTCGACGAACTCGAACAGGAAGAACGCCACCGACTTGCCGATCGTGCGGCCCTCGCGCCTGTACCAGTAACGCGACTCGCCCAGTTCCTCCACCGGCTCGCCGACGATCCCCGTCTCCTCGCGCACCTCGCGCGTGGCCGCCTCGATCGGGCTCTCGCCTGGATCGACGTGCCCCTTGGGCAGCGCAAGCACACGCGAGCCGTCGGCGGCGCGACGCGTGGGGACGATCGTCACCACCTCCTCCACCGCGTCAATCGACCCGTCCGCGACCGGGCCGGTCAGCGACGGCCGGGGCGCGCCGCTCGCGGACGGCCTGCTGCGTACGACGACGCCGCCCGCCGAGAACTCGCGCGCCTGCGTGCGTGGCGCGCGTCGCCGGCCACCTGCTCGTGAGCCAGACGATTTGGATGACTTAGAAGACATACTGCTCGAGCGCTTGCGGCTCGTGGACGACCAGGCGCCCGCGCCCTTGGGAGATGACCCCGGCGCGCTCGAGCACCGCGAGGAAGCGGCTGGCCGACTCGCGCGAGGAGCCCGCCAGCTGCGCGAGGTCGGCCTGTGTGGCGGTCACGAGCACGTCCACATCCTTCTTGCCTGCGGCGATCTCCTGCTCCACCAGCTCGTGGAGAACGACGGCGACGCGGCTCTGCACCGTCTGGAAGGACTGGCGTGAGAGCCGCTCGTTGCTCTCGCGCAGGCGCCGGCCGAGCGCGATCACCAGCCGCGCCGCGATCTGGGGGTGTTCGTTCATCAGGCGGCGCATGTCCGGGCCGAGCACAGCGACGACGCTCGTGGGCTCGATCGCCTCGACCGTCGCCGAGCGCTTCTCGTCCTCGAACATCGCCAGCTCGCCGAAGATGTCGCCCGGTCCGAAGCGCGCCAGCGTGATCGTGCGCCCGTCGGGGTGGCTGCGCACAGCCCGCGCGCGGCCCTTGCGCACCACGTAGCAGGTGTCGCTCGCGTCGCCCTCGCGGAACACCACCTGGCCGGGCTCGAAGCTTCGCGGCACCGCCAGCTGGGCGACCCGTTCCAAGTCCCCTGGCTCGAGCGTCGAGAAGGCGGGTACCCGCCCGAGCAGCTCGATCAGGTCCGCTGAGCTGCTGGCCCCCATCGTCCAGGAGATACCACAACCGGGGCCAGAGCGGCTCGACCAGCGCTATCTTCAGCTCCATGCTCGCTCGTAAGGGTCCATTTGCGACGCTCGCGGTAGCGGCCTCGCTGACAGCCGCCGTTCCGTTCGTCGCTTCCTCCGCTCCGGCGCTCGCCAGGTCCAGCGCGCGCGGCGTCTCAGCGGCGCGCAAGCCGACCCTGCGAGAAAAGGCGCTGCTGGACTCGCGCGAACTGTGGGCCACGATCGACGTGTGCGACCCCGCCGACCAGCGCGACACGGTCGGCATCCGCGGCTCGATGCCGGGCGACGGCAACGCTCACGACCGCATGTACATGAGCTTCCGCCTCCAGTACATGAACTCCCACAGCCAGTGGGTGAGCCTGTCCGAAGATGCGAGCTCGGGCTGGGTCGCCATCGGCGGCGGCGGCTCCCCGCGCCAGGGCGGCACCAGCTTCGAACTGAAGCCGGTCGCCGGCAAGCCCGCGGTTGACCTGCGCGGCGTCGTCGACTTCCAGTGGCGTCGCGGCAAGACGCTCGTGCTGTCGACGACCGAGCCGACGTCCAGCGGGCACCGAAGCCTCGCCGGCGCCGACCCGGCGGGCTTCAGCGCCGCCACCTGCACTATCGGATGAACAGGCGCGGGTCGTTGGTGATAATGCCGTCGACGCCCATCGCGCTCAGCCGTTCGATCATGCGCGCGTCGTCGACCGTCCACACGTACAGCTCGCCGCCGCCTTCGGCGACCGCGCGCACGAGCGCGCTCGTGACGACACGCCAGTGCGCCATGATCGCGTCGAAGCGGCCTTCGCGCAGGGCGCTGCGCGCGCGTCGCGGCAGCGTGGCGCGGTATCCGCTGAGCATCGCTAGCGCAGGTATCGCGGTGAGCATGTCGGTGGTGTAATCGCGGCGCACGCGCGGCACCGACCAACCGAGGCGCAGCGTCGGCTCTGCGGCGCGGATCTGAGCGAGGCCAGAGGGAAACATGCCGCTGACGATCGTGCGCGCGACGAGGTCGAACTCGCGCAGCAGCTCGAGCACGCGCAGCTCGTAGCCCGGCAGCTTGATGTCCACATCGAGCTCCAGGCCGGCGAAGCGCGGACCCGCGAGGTGCTCGAACGCCTGCTCCAGCGTGACCTCCGGGCGCGAGCGCATGTCCGTGTGATCGTGGGCGACGAGCAGGCGCCCGCTGCCGTTCGCGTGCTCGCTCAGGGCGTCCAGCTCGATCATGTCGACGCCGTGCTCGAGCGCGGCGTCGAAGCTCGCGAGCGTGTTGCCGCGCTCGATGTCCGCGGCGCCCTTGTGGCCGACGCGGCGCGGGTGCTTGGGCGATGACTCGATCATCGCCATGCACGATCGCAGAGTCGGCTCAGACCGAGCGGAGCGGCCTGCGCGCGGCCTGGATCGCCTCGACCGCCGGCTTCGGTCCGAGGTAGGGCGCGAGCACGATGAACGCGAGGTGGTCGACCAGACACGGCAGGCGCGCGAGACGATTGTTCGCGACGTTTGCGGAGATGATCGACCACAGCGCGCCGGCGATCGCCTCGGTGGCGACCTCGGGCCCACGCCGCGGCGGCGGCCCGGCGTCGGTGAGCAGCTTGACGAAGGCCTCGAGCGGCTTGGTCATGCGTCCGATCATGCCGGGACCGACCTCGAACAGGTCGATGAACGCGACCCGCAAGAGCGCCTGGTGAGCGACGAGATAGTCGACGAACGCGACGACGCCCCGGTAGACGGCTTCCGGCCAGGTGGCGCCGCTCCCGAAGGGCCCGCTGACGGCGTCGAGCGCTTCGGCCGCGAACTCGTCGAGCACGGCGAGGAAGCACGCCTCCTTCGTCGGGAACTGCTTGTGGAAGGCCTCGGTGGACATGCCGGCGAACTGGGCGATCTGCGGGTCGGTCAGCTGCGGATAACCCTCGTCGAGGGTCAGATGGATGACCGAGCCGAGGGCGCGCGCCCGCCTGTCCTCGCGGACCAGGAAGGCTGCGGGCTCGGGCGGCTGACGCACGGAGACGCTGGGGGCGGACGCGCCGAGCCTGACGATCGCCGGAGTGCGATAGGACTCGATCCAGTCGAGCACTTCGTCGGTCAGCGCGTACAGCTCCTTTTCGCGCCGCTCGAACATGCGCCTGAACGCGACCTGGCGCACTCCGCCGACGATCGCGCGGGTGGTCAGCCGCGAGAAGCCGACGCCGTCGGGCGCCATCTGGAAGGCGCCTCCGACGAGCCGCTCGAACGTCAAGCTCGCGAGCTGCATCCGCTCCCTGGAGCTCGGACCGACGCCGAGCGCTTCGACGAGCACGAGCCTCGGTCCGTTGGGGCTCTCCGCGATGTCGTCGAGCAGTGCCTTGCACGCGGCATGCAGGCGGTTGGCCCAGCCGCGCTCCTGCACCCAGGCGTCGAGCACGCGTTTGCGCGCACGCGCGACCACGACGTCGTAGGTGGCGAGGAAGCAGTGCTCCTTGTTGGAGAACAGTTCGTAGAACGCCCTGCGTGAGACGCCAGCCAACGCGATCACGTGCGCGACGGTCGTGGCCCGATAGCCACGCTGGGCGACCGACTCGATCATCGCGCCGTACAGGCGCGCCCGCTGGTTGCGCGCTACCTCCTCCCGCTCCATCCCGCTCGGGCCGTGTGGCAATCGACGGTACAGCGGTGAAGCTTGGCTCCCTGTTCGACTCATCCCCACCGTTCCAGAAGATAGACGAATACGGCTCCCCGCGCAATTACTTCTCGACTTTTAATAGCAGTGCGGTTGGAGCAGTTCCAGCGTTGTTTCCGATAGACGCAATCGTCCGACAGACAAATGGATTCGGACTGCCGGTCAAGACGTGGCGGACACTGCGGATTTGGCGTATGGGCGGAGCGCCGACAGCGATGCCAGCGCTCGGGCGTGGGCCGCCAGCGTCTCAGGCCGTGAGCGTCAGCCGGCGCGGACCGGGATGGAACCCGAGCTCGACCAGCACCGAGGCGAGGCTCGAGCCGAGTGCGGGCTGACCGTCGATGCGCTCGAGCGCGAGCTTGCCCACACGCCCCCCGCGGACGGCCTGCGCGAGCGCCACCAGCGCGACGCGCGTCGCGTCGTCCGGGTCGCGTACGCCCGCCAGCGACCGCGTCGAGCGGATCGTCAGCAGGCCGCGCCCGCCGCGCTCCAGGTATAGGACCGGCTCGTCCTGGACGAGCACGACGTAGGCGCCGGCCACACGCGCGGGCCGCCCGCCCCCGGACGGGCCCTGCTCGCGCCTGGGCCACGGCAGCGCGGCGCCGTAGGGCTGGGCGGGGTCGGCCGCAGCGAGCACGAGCGTGCGTGTGCTCTCAGCGCTGGCGCCAGGCTCCGCACACAACCCCGCGGATGACGGCGTGGCGCGCAGCCGCTCGACGGCGCCGGGCAGCGCGAACTGGGCGCCGCCCATCCCCTCGATGAAGTACCCACGCCGGCACGTGCCAAGCACCTCGAGCTTGGCGAACGTGTCGTAGAGCATCGCGAACCCACCCTTGATGCCCTCCGCGAGCACCTGCTCGCGCGTGACGATGCCGTAGCGCTCGAGCAGCAGCTCGGCTAGTGCCCTTCTACGCTCGGCCGCACCGGCTGGGCCGTCGAGCGCCCCGCCGAAGACGGCGTCGGTCAGCGACCAGCGGCCCTGGACCTGCTCTGCGCCCGCCCGTGCGCCGCCCCGCCGGCGTGCGGCGAAGCGCGCGCGGCCAGCCAGCGGCCCTCGCGCAGGTGACCCTGCCTGGACGACCGGCAGCAGCAGCCCGGACCGTGTCGGCCGAGTCGCCCTCCCGGATGGAGCGCGCAGCGGCGCCCACGCGTCGTTGGTCACCTCTCCCGCCCACACGAGGTCCCACAACGCCTCGCGCAGCGCCTCGGATGGGCCGCCGAGCTCGGCGAGCAGGTCGGTGAAGAAGCATGGCCCCTGGGCCAGGCGCAGCCGCAGCAGCTCGTGCTCGCGAGCGCTCGGTGGAGCTGCGCCACCACGCGCCGGCCCGCCCGCCGGCGGCCCAATCGCGGCGGCGTCCTCGCGGAAGTACAGGGCCACGCGTCCGGAGCGCCCCAGCGCACCGGCGCCGACCCACACGACCTCGCCGCTCGCGCACAGGCTGTCCAGCCAGGACTGCGAGTAGGCCCCGGTGCGCCGCGGCAGCACGTCGCGCTCCCATGTCTCGACGGGCAGCGCAAGCCCCTGGAGCGCCACCAGCACCTCCCGCAGCCGGTCGATGCCGGCGCCGGCGCCCGGGTGGCGGTCGATACCCTGCCATGCGGGCAGGAACGCCGCCAGGCGCCGCTGGTCGGTGGGCTCGATCTCCTTGCGAAGCGCCGCCAGCGAGGCGCGCCGCAGGCGCCGCAGGACCTCGACGTCGCACCATTCGCGCTCATGGCCACCCGGCCTGATCTCCCCGCGCACGAGCTCACCGTCGCGCTCGAGCTCGCGCAGCACGGCACCGGCGTCGACGCCATAACGCGCGCGCAACTCCTCGGCAGAGAACGGCCCGTGCGTGCGCGCGTAGCGAGCGACCAGCTCGGACAGCGCGTCGGGCACGTCGGCGAGGAACGCGTCCGGCAGCCCGCCGGGCGGGACGGCACCGAGCGCGTCGCGGTAGAGGCCGGCCTCGTCGGCGGCGAGGTAGCGCTCCTCGCCGCCGACGCGCACACGGATAACGCGTCGTTCGCGCTCGAGCCCACGCAGCAGCCCGTCGGCGTCGACGCCTTTGAAGACACGCGAGAGGACCTCATCTCGATTGAGATCGCCGACTGCTCGCAGCACGTCGTGCAGGTTGTCGCGGCTGGTGGCGCGCGTCATGTCGGTGCGGCGTTGAAGCTCGTCCTCCACGCGCGCGAGCGCCGCCGGGTCGATCAGCTCGCGCAGCTCCTCCTGGCCGAGCAGCTCGCGCAGCAGCTCGCGGTCGAGCGACAGCGCCGCGGCGCGGCGCTCGGCGTTGGGCGTGTCGCCCTCGTACATGTAGGTGGCGACGTAGTCGAACAGCAGCGAGGACGCAAACGGCGAGGCGGTCGCGGTCTCGACCTCGACCAGCGAGATCTCGCGCGTGTGCAGGCCGTGCAGCAGCTCCTGGAGGCCCGCGACGTCGAGCACGTCGCGCAGGCACTCGCGGTAGGTCTCGAGCACGATCGGGAAGTCCTTATAGCGACGGGCGACCTCGAGCAGGGTCTGGGCCTTCAGCCGCTGTTGCCACAGCGGCGTGCGCCGCCCGGGGTAGGCACGGGGGATCAGCAGCGCACGGGCGGCGTTCTCGCGAAAGCGCGCGCCGAACAGCGCGGAGCCGGCGAGCTCCGAGGTGAGCGCCTCCTCGACCTCGTCGGGGTCGAGCAGCACGAGCTCGGCGAGGTCTATCGCATGCCCGTCCAGCGGCTCGCGGTCCTCGCCGGCCGAGGGCCGGTCGGCGTCGAGCTCGCCATCGGTGGGACCGGCGGGGAGGTGCAGCACGATGCCGTCGTCGGACCAGATCGCGTCGGCCTCCAACCCCAGGCGCTCACGGATCCTCGCGGACAGCGCGAGACCCCAGGCCGCGTGCACGCGCCCGCCGTAGGGGGAGAGCAGGCACAGACGCCAGTCGCCGATCTCGTCGCGGAAGCGCTCGAGCACGATCGTGCGCTCGCTGGGGATCACGCGCGTGGCAGCCTGCTGCTCGCGGAGGTAGGCGATCAGGTTGCGCGCGGCGCGCTCGTCGAGGTCGTAGTCCCGCTCCAGCGTGTGGGGCTCCTGCTCGACGGCCCAGCGCGAGAACTCGCCGATAGCGCGTCCGAGCTCGACGGGTCGCCCGACGGTGTCGCCCTTCCAGAACGGCACGGCGCCGGGGGCGCCGGGGGCCGGCGTGACGATCACGCGATCGCGCGTGATCTCCTCGATGCGCCATGTGGAGGCGCCCAGCAGGAACGCCTGTCCGGGACGCGCCTCGTAGACCATCTCCTCGTCGAGCTCGCCGACGCGCCGCCCGTCGGGAAGCGTGACCGCGTACAGCCCGCGATCGGGGATCGTGCCGGCGTTGGTGACCGCAAGCTGGCGTGACCCCCTGCGCGCGCGCACGGTGCCCGCGAGCCGATCCCACACGATGCGCGCGCGAAGGTCGCTGAACTCCTTCGAGGGATAGCGCCCGTCGAGCATGTCGAGCACGTTCTCGAACAACGCGCGCGACAGGGTCGAGTATGAGTAGCTCCTGGTGACCAGCGCGTAGATCTCATCGACGGACGCGCCGCCGTCCTCAGGGACGCTCGCGCCGACCGGGTTGCCGCCCTTGGGTGCGCGCGGTCTCCGGGCGCTGTCAGCTGAGACCACCATCGCCACGATCTGCTGCGCGAGGACGTCGAGCGCGTTGCGCGGGACGACGGTCGGCTCGATCAACCCCTCGCGCATGCGCCGCGCGAGCACCGCGCACTCGAGCAGGTCGCCGCGGAACTTGGGAAAGATGCGCCCGGTGCTGACCTCGTCGACACCGTGACCGGCGCGCCCGATGCGCTGGAGGCCGCGCGCGACGGACTTGGGCGACTCGATCTGGAGGACGAGGTCGACGGCGCCCATGTCGATGCCCAGCTCGAGAGAGCTGGTGGCGACCAGGCAGGGAAGCCGACCGGCCTTGAGCAGCTCCTCGACCTTGGTGCGCTCCTCGCGCGCGAGCGAGCCGTGGTGCGCTCGCGCGATCTCCTCGTCCCCCTCCCCCTCCGGGTACGACGCCGGAGACGATGCGGCGAGCTCGTTGAGGCGAAGCGCCACGCGCTCGGCCGAGCGGCGGTTGTTGACGAACACGATCGTGGAGTTGTGCTGGCGCACGAGCTCCAGCAGCTTCGGGTAGATCGCCGGCCAGATCGACCCGCGACCCACGGCTTCGCCGTGTGTGCCCGACTCGCCCCCGGCGAGCGGCTCCAACGGGTCGGCCACGGGCGCAGGCTCCGCGACCTCGCCCTCGGCGATGCTTTGCGTGGACGCGGCCGGCAGGTCGGGTTCCGTCATCGAGTCGACGGGCACCTCGATCCGCAGGTCGAGGTGCTTTTGCACACCGGCGTCGACGATCGTCACCTGCCTGTGCGGACCGACGAGGAAACGACCGATCTCCTCGAGCGGGTTCTGCGTGGCGCTCAGCCCGATCCGCTGGACGGGCCCCGCCGCCTGCGCCTCCAGGCGCTCGAGCGTGAGCGCGAGGTGTGAGCCACGCTTGGAGTGGGCGACCGCGTGGATCTCGTCGACGATCACCGCTTCCACCCCGGTGAGCGTCTCGCGCGCCTGCGAGGTGAGCAGCAGGTACAGGGACTCGGGTGTGGTGACGAGGATGTCTGGTGGATTGCGCAGCATGGCCGCGCGCTCGCGCTGGGGCGTGTCCCCCGTGCGGATGCCAACGCGCACATCCTGGGCGCCGCCGGGTTGCGGACCGGCCGGCGCGGCTCGCCGACCGATCCCGTGCAGCGGCGCGCGCAGGTTGCGCTCGATGTCGTAGGCGAGCGCCTTCAGGGGACTGACATAGACGACGCGCGTTCCAGCGCTGACGCCGCCGCCGTCGGCTTCGCTGCCAGCGCTCAGCCGGTCGAGCGCCCACAGGAACGCGGCGAGCGTCTTGCCCGAGCCCGTCGGCGCCGAGACGAGCACGTGCTCGCCGGCGGAGATCGCAGGCCACGCCTGCGCCTGCGCGGGGGTGGGCGCCGCGAAGGCCCGCTCGAACCATGCGCGCGTACGCGGGCTGAAGCTGGAGAGAGACACCAGCCTGAGACTAGCGGTGGGCGAGCGCGCCGCTACGCCGCTGCGGGCAGACCGACCGCAGCACGCCTGCGGCGGGTGGCGATCACCCGCGCGCCGCCGTCGGGCACAAACGAGACGGAGCTCCGCGCCGGTCCCTCGGAGCGCGAGACGGCGGCGCGCAGATCGACCTCGCGCAGCACGGTCTGGATGACGCGCTTCATCTCCAGCTGCGCGAACACGACAGCCACGCACCGGCGCACGCCCCCTCCGAATGGGATCCACGTGTAGGTGCCGATTGCCCGCCCACCCTCGCGCTCGAGGAAGCGCTCGGGCGCGAACGCGCGCGGCTGCGGATAGACGTCCGCGCGTCGGTGCATCAGGTACACGCACGGGGCGACGATCGCGTCGGCCGGAATCGTGTAGAGGCCGAGCTCCATCGGCTGGGTCAGGCGGCGCATGACCACCGGGACCGCGGGGCACAGGCGCAGCGTCTCCTTGACGACGGCGTCGGCGTACTCCTCGCCCTCGCCGGCGAGCACCTCGGCGCGCAGACGGGCGAGCTTGTCGGGGTGGCGCAGCAGCCGCTCGAAGGCCCACGCCAGAGAGGTGGCTGTGGGGCCGTCGGATAGGAACGTGACGAGTTCGTCGCGCATCTTCTTGTCGTCCATCGGCGTGCCGCCGCCCCTCGAGCATTGCGAGGATGTCGTCGTGCTGCTGGGCGTCGGCGCCCGCGCGCCTGCGACGTACCTCGTCGAGCACGATCTCCTCGACCGGGCGCATGACAGTGGCGAAACCGGGATTGGCGGTCAGCGACCGTTCGCCGACGGCCGCCAGCAGCGCCAGGCGCCGCGGCCCGTTGACCCAGTTGGTCAGCTCCACGAGCGCTTTGCGCAGGCGCTCGGCACGCTCGGCCTCGACATCCCCGAAGGTGGCGCGCATCACCACCTCCAGGCTGATCGCTTGCATCCGCGGCCACAGCGCGAACGGCTCACCGAGTGGCCAGGTGTCGATCTGGGTGCGTGCGACGTCGGCCATCATCTCGCCGTAGGCGCGCATGCGCTCGCCGTGAAACGAAGGCAGTATTCGTTTGCGATCGCTCATATGCGTCGGCTCGTCCTGCAACATCATCGAGCTCCACCCGAGAAGTGGCCCGAGCAGCGGGTTGGCTTCGCCCGCGCCCGCGCGCAGGAGGTCAGGGTCGGTGGTGAAGACCTGCTTGACATGGTCGGGGTGGGTGAGAAACACCCACGGCCGTCCGCGACGAACGCGCAACGTGAACATGTCGCCATAGCGCTCGGCGCAGCGATCCATGAACGCGAGCGGACGCGCGGCCCAGCCAAGCGCTTGCAGCGCAGTCGGCATGCGCACCCCAGGCGGCAAGTCCCCCGCATTTCCCGGCACGTTTGAAGGCGCCAAGGATCCCGCTCATGTCTCCCACTTCCGGCTTCGCGTCAACAATTTTCTCTCTTTCATTTTTCGCTGCATGTTTCCCTCTCACCTAGACGTGGGGTCGCGCCCTTGCTTCGGTCGTTTTGACTGTGGTTTTCCCCACATCGCCCTTTCCGCCGTGCTTGCCATCACAAGGTTCAACGAGTAGCGTACCCGAGCGCGTCCGCAATGGTGAATCTTTCGTAACCGTCGCGACGCGTGGACGGCGCGACGGTCCGAAGGCGCCATTGCGCGAGGCACCAGTACCTTAATCGGTGAAAGGACCGGTCTTAAACACCGGTGATCCGGGTTCGAGCCCCGGCTGGTGCATGACAAACCGAATCACACGTTGCCCAGCCAATGACCATCAAGCTCTTCGACCATTTTGAGGACCTCGGAAACGAAGGCCCCTCCCCGTGGGCGGCACGTGCCCCGCGACGTCCCCAACGTGACTATGACCTGAAGCTGACCCCGCGCGTGTGCGACTGGCAGCGGGATCCCGGCTCGTTGGAGACACTGGCGCAAATCGAACGCGAGCCGTGGGTGGACGCTGTGATCCGCCAGCGCGGCGCGGTGCGCCTGCGTCTCAGCGACGACTGGGTGGAGATGGCGGGCGCTGCCCTCGAGGCGGGCGGCAGCGCGGAGGCGCCGCTCGTCGACCTCGCGGCCGGGCGACGCTTCTCGGTGCAGTTCTGGGATCCGAATGCGACGAAGGCGCTGCACATCGGGCACCTGCGCAACCTCGCGATCGGCAACGCGCTCGCGGCGGCGCTGGCGCAGGCTGGCGGACAGGTCGAGCGGCGCAGCCGGATCTCCGACATGGGCCGCGCGATGGGCGAGGCGATGGCAGGCGTCCTGAGCAGCGGCCGCCATGCTGGAAGCTGGGCGGACGACGACGAGAAGAGCGACCACTTCGTGGGTATGTGCTACGCGGAGTATGTGGCAGCCGGCGCAGCGCTGAGCGCGGGCACGCTCGAGCAGGCGGAGGACTCCCTCTCGCGCGAGGTGCAGGTGCAGAACGACGCGGCCGACGACCTGATCAAGCGGGTGCTGTGCGGGGAGCGCGAGGCGGTGGAGCTCTGGTACAAGACGCGCGCGTGGGTGATCGCCGGGCAGCGCAAGACGCTGGCGCACCTGGGAATCGCCTTCGACAGGGTCTTCTTCGAGTCCGACTTCCTGCCCGAGACCGCCGAGCTGACGAGACACGGGCACCCGCAGCGGCACGCTCAAACGGCGCGGGGACGGCGTGCTCGTGTACGCCACCGGCCTGAGGGAGCTCGAGGAGATGCCGCTGGTGCGCTCCGACGGCCTCTCGACACAGCACATGCGCTCGCTGACCTACGCGGTGAGCGCGCCCGAACTCGAGGACATGACCTCGCTGCAAGTCACCGGCTCGGAGTGGGTCGCGCACGTGACGAGCATCCGCAAGCTGGCAGTGGAGCTCAGGCCGGACCTGAACGGCGGCTTTCACCCTAGCCGCAGCATCTTCCACGGCATGGTCGCCGACCGAAACCGCGCGCTGAGCTCCAGCGCAGGCGCTCTGCTGGTCGATGATCTGACCGACTGGCTGGATGCGCAGATCGACGGCGACGCCGAGCGCCGGCGGGTGCGCCGCTGCCACCCGCACTCCGAACGGGTGGCAGCACAGGTCGCGCTCGGGTACTTCCTGCCCCATCCGGTCACCCCAGACATGGAATTCGACGCCGTCCAGGCTCTTGACGGAGGAGGAGAGCCTCGGCTGGGACCTCGCTCGTGCGCGTGCTCATCAGGGCGGCGCGTTCGCGCCTGGCGGGCGACCGGCGGAGGATCCCGACTACCGCTTCGCGGTGGTCCAGTCCGAGCTCTACCGACGCTACCTGCGGCTCGCGGTGGCGCGATTGGATGTGCGGCCACTGGCTCACTACCTCAAGCACCTCGCGATCTGGTACCTGGAGCGCGATCGCGCAGAACCCGTGCAGCACGTCGTGCACACGCTGCTCGACCGCAGCGCACGGGGCCTGGGTCTGGAGGCCGCGCCGTGAGCACCCTGCTGGTCGACAACTACGACTCCTACACCTACAACGTGTTCCACATGCTCGCGGCGGCTTCGGGCGAGGAGCCGATCGTGATCCGCAACGACGTCGTCTCCTGGCGCGCGCTCTCGCGCTGGGACTTCGACGCGATCGTGATCTCACCCGGGCCGGGACGCCCCGAGCGTTGGCACGACTTCGGCGTGTGCTCGGACATCCTGCGCTCCGCCGAGATCCCCGTGCTCGGGGTGTGCCTCGGCCACCAGGGTCTGGGCCAGCTGCTGAGCGGGGTCGTGACGAGCGCGCCGATGGTCATGCACGGACGGCTGAGCGGGGTGCGCCACGACGGCAGCGGCCTGTTCGAGGGCATCCCGCAGGACTTCTCGGTCGTGCGCTACCACTCGCTGGCGGTCGTCGGCGAGCTCGGTGCCGCAGGGTCGCGTGACCGCGTGGACCGACGAGGGTGTGGTGATGGCGCTCGAACACCGCACGCGCCCGATGTGGGGCGTGCAGTTCCATCCCGAGTCGATCGCCACCGAGCACGGGCGCCGCCTGTTCGAGAACTTCTACGGCCTCGCCGAGCGTCACAACGCTTCACGCCAACGGCGGACGGACAGGCCGCCGACGCCTCCGCCGCGACGCCGCATCGCCCGCCGACCACCCAGCGCGCAAGGCCCGGGCTCCGGCACGGATGCGCGCCGCGAGGCACTGCACGTTCGCTCGCTGGACGGGGAGCCGTCGACCGAGCTGCTGTTCGAGCGGCTGTTCGGCGACGCCCAATACGCCTTCTGGCTGGACAGCGTCGATGCGCCGACGCCGACTTGCGAAACGCTCCTTCCTCGGCGCAACGCTCGGCGAGCACGGTTGCGTGATCGAATACGACGTCGAGGAGCAGCTCGCGCGAATCCGCAGCGGGAGCAAGACGGCGGTGGAGCACGGCTCGATCTTTGCGGCGCTCGACCGCGAGCTCGCCAAGCGGCGCCTGGACCTTCCACCGGAGCTGCCGGCCGGCTTCGTGGGCGGTTTCGTGGGCTACCTGGGGTACGAGTGCAAGGCCGACTGTGGGTCCCCCAACGTCCATCGCTCGGATATCCCCGACGCCGTGCTGCTGCTCGCCAACCGCATCGTCGTGGTCGACCACGCCGCCCACCGAACGCATCTGCTTGCGCTCAGCGATGGCGATGGCGATATCAAGAGGCACAGAGCTGGCTGGCCGAGGCAGAGGCGGCAGCGCGGCAGATGCTGATGCCGGCGGGCGGGAACAAGCCGCCGTTATGGCGCGGCCTCCACCCCGAGGGCCGGGCAGCAATTCCGGTGCGCTTCCGATGCGGGCGTGGCCGCGAGCAGTACCTGGCGGACATCGCGCGCTGCCAGGCGGCGCTGAGCGCGGGTGAGTCATACGAGGTGTGCCTCACCGACCAGATCCACACGGACGCGAGCCCGGAGCCTTTCGCCCTGTACCGCCTGCTGCGCAGGCGCAACCCGGCGCCGTTCGCTGCATACCTGAAGCTCGGCGAGCTGACCATCCTGAGCTCCTCGCCGGAGCGCTTCCTGTCGGTCGATCGCGAGCGCCGCGTGCAGGCACGCCCGATCAAGGGCACGGCGCCGCGTTCGCAGGACCCGGCGCGGGATGAGAGCTGCGCGACGAGCTGCTGAACGACGAAAAGACCTTTGCCGAGCACCTGATGATCGTCGACCTGCTGCGCAACGACCTCGGACGGGTATGCGAGGTCGACAGGGTGCGTGTGCCGCAGTTCATGGTCGTCGAGCCATACACGACCGTACACCAGCTGATCTCCACGATCACCGGCGTGCTCGAGCGCGAGCGCACGCCGCTCGAATGCGTGCGCGCATGCTTCCCCGGCGGCTCGATGACCGGCGCGCCGAAGCTGCGCACGATGAGCATCATCGACGACATCGAGCGCGAGGCGCGAGGCGTGTACTCGGGCGCGATCGGCTACTTCGGCCTCGACGGCAGCGTCGATCTGAGCATCGTGATCCGCACGATCGTGATGCGTCCGGGCGCGACCACGATCGGAGCGGGCGGGGCGATCGTGATGCAGTCCGATCCCGAGGAGGAGTTCGACGAGATCCTGCTGAAGGCGCGCGCGCCGATGTCCGCGATCGCGCAGGCGGTCACCGGCGAGGACACGGCGGGTACGTGGACGGTCGAGCTGCAGCCGGACGCGGTGGCCGCGGGCTCGGGCGGCACGGCGCGAGCGCCCCGATCGATCCACCGCTGCGCCGGCGTCGATCGCGCCTGGCGCGGCGCGCCCGTCGATCGAGGGCGACCGGGAACGCCCTCCGAGTCCGGCGGTACCGGCTTGCTGATTCGCGGCGCTCAGCGAGGATGTCGAGCGGGTCGCGGCGGCGGTGGGGGATCTCCTGGCGGAGCTCGGCGCAGCGCCGCCTGCCGAGTCGGCGATGCAGGTCGCCATGCGGGCGCTGCTCGAGGATCGCGACGCTGGCGCGGTGCTGGTGGCCGACGCGCAAGGCGCGCTCGTGGGAGTGCTCGCCGCGAGCTGGCAGACAGCGATCCACATGCCGGGGCGCTACGCGCTGATCCAGGACCTGTGGGTGCACCCCGACTGGCGAAGCCGGAGGATCGGCCGCGAGCTGGTCGCGAGCTCTTCGCGCTCGCCCGCGAGCTGGAGATCGCTTACGTGGAGGTTGGGCTGCCACGCGATCGTTTCGCCAACCTGAGCGCGACACAGGCGTTCTACGCCGCGAGCGGCTTTGCGCCGCTCGGCACGCGCATGCGGCGGCTGCTGAGATGAGCGGGCTCGATCGCTTCCGCGGTCGTCTGGACGAGCTCGACGACCAGATCGCGAGGCTCCTCGGCGAGCGCTTTGCCGTCTGCCGCGAGATCGCTCTGTACAAGCGCGCACACGCGATCCCGATGATGCAGCCGGCGCGTGTCGCACAGGTCCGCAAGCGCTACCTGACATGCGGCGCCGACGCCGAGCTGCCACAAGACTTCACCGAGAACCTGTTCGAGCTGCTGATCGGCGCGACGTGCAGGATGGAGGACGAGCTGATCGGCGCCCCCTCCACGATCGTCACCCCCTCCGCGGCGGACCCGCCTCCGGCGGCCGAAGGAGGCGGCGTGCAATGACGGTCCCCACGTTCATCACGCTCGGCCCTACGGGTACCTGTCACGAGAACGCGCTGCGCCACTACCTCGACTTCCAGGGGCTGAGCGTTCGAGATCGAGCTCGTCGAGGACCTGCTGGCCGCGATCGGACAGGTGCGCGAACGGCCGAGCACGTTCCTCGTGCAGTGCAGCGCGCACGTTCAGGTGCACCTGGTCACCGAGCGCTACCACGAGGAGGTGTTCGTGATCGACACCTTCATCTACCCCACCAAGGAGCTCGGCCTGCTGGTGCGCACCGACGTGGACGAGCCGCGCAGCCTCGGCATCGTGTCGGCGACGCGCGGCTACATCGACCTGACGCGGTGGGAGACGATCGTCGACGAGCCGTCCAAGCCGGTCGTCGCCGCCAACCTGCTCGCCGGCCGCTACGACGCCGGCCTCACGCACGTGCACCACGCCGCCGAACACCCCGACGCGCTGCGCCTCGTCGAGTACTACGGCGCGGTCGACACGACCTGGGTGGTGTACGGCTCGCGCAAGCGCTTCAAGGGCGCCGTCATCGGCCAGCGCGCGCCGTGGCTGTTCGCCGGCGAGGAGCAGCCCGCGCGGTCAGTCCGGTCGCGTAGGGCGAGCGACGCGGGGACGCGAGCGGCGAGATAGCCGGGGATCGTCAGCACGGCCGTGGCGGTCACCGCGACCAGTGACGCAGCGGCGAGCGCGGTGGGAACCGCCACCGAGTACACGACGGGGTAGTTGATGGTGGTGGCGAGCGCGCGGTCGAGCAGCTGCTGCCCGAGAAGGCCGAGGATCGCGCCGCTGACGCAGCCGACGGCGAGCAGCAGCAGGCTCTCGAGCACCACTGTGGCCCACAGCTCCGCACGGCTGAAGCCCTCGAGCTTGAGCTTCGCCAGCCGCGGACGGCGCTGCCAGATGATCGCGCCGATCGCCGCGGCCATCGCTAGCACGGCGGCGGCGAGGATCAGGGTGGCGATCTGCGTGAGGCGCTCGAGGCCCTGACGGGTCAGCACGCGCTGCTTCTGCGCGTGCTGCGCGGCCGTCTGCACGGTCAGGCCCGAGCTTGCCCCGAGCGCGCGTTCGACCTCGCCGCGCGCGCGCGGCGCCGCGACGCCGCCGGCGAGCAGGATGTTGTAGGCGCTCGGCTCCGGGCTTTCCCACGCGCTCGCGTAATCGGCGGCGTTGAGGATGATCGCGCCGGGCGCCCAGCCGATGTTCGTGGAGATCGCAGCGAGACGGAACGTCGTCGGACGCGGCGACGGCAGCGTGAACGCCTGCCCGATGTGGATGTGGTGTTCGCTTGGCGAGAGCCTGCGAGAGGACCGCCCAGCCGCCGTGGCGGACCCTCTCGTCGGCGAGTCGCAGATCGCCTTGCACGAGCTGACTCGGCGGTATCAGCGGGCTCGCCTGGCGCGGCGGCGCGATCACCCATGCGCGACGCTCGCCCCAGTCGAGCAGACCGCCCCGGTATGCGCGCACGGCCGTGACGCCGGGCAGGTGTCCGAGCCTGCCGAGCGCGGTGGCGGGGAACGGCTGGGTCATCAGCAGGTTGAAGCTGCCGGCGGGCGAGACCCAGATGTCGGTGAACGCGTTCATGTCGTGCGCGGCGTTTTCCAGACCGTGCTGCAGGTCCGCATGGGCGCCCTCGATGGAGACGCTGCCGAACACCGCGATCGGCTCCGGTCGCGGCCATCGCCGACCGCGCGCGTCCTGCTGGCGCGCAGCTCCATGACGGCGATGTGCGGGATCGCGCTCGTGATCGTGGGCGCGACGTGCCTGACGACAGCGAGCGCAGCGTCCAGCGCAAGCGCCAGGGGCGCCAGCACGCGCACGTCAGGCTGAGCATCCCCACGATCGCCAGCTGCGGCACGGCGAGCATGATCGTGACGTCGCCGCCAGGCATATGAGACCGGCGGCGGCCAGCCATCGCGTTGCTGGCGCGCCCGCATCGCGATCCCCCCGCGCCGAGCGCGGCGAGCGGGTTGCGGAGAGGATGTCGCGCAGCGGACCGAGCACTGCGACGCTCGCGGCGAGCATCCCGCCCGCGGCTGACAGCGCGACACTGCGGACACTGACGACCCTGCTCGAGCCAACGGCGAACGCGGAGGAAAGATAGCCGGGGTTGGAGTGGAACAGGTGGAGCGAGAGCTCCTCGCCGAGGCCCAATCCGAGCACGCACCCGACTGCGCCGAGCACGAGCGCGTCGAGCAGCCACCACGGCGATCACCGCGCGCGGAGTGTAGCCGTCACGACGCAGCCCCACGATCAGTCGTCGACGTTGGGGCACCGTCAGCAGCATCGCGTTGAACGCGAACAGGAATCCGACGAGCGCGCTGATCACGGCGAACAGCACGGTCGACTGGTTGCTCGCGGCGGCAGCCCTCGAGAACAGTCGTTCGTCATAGCTCGTCGGCTCGACGGCGAGCCGTCCATCGCCGATGCGGGCGAGCGCGGCGCGCACCTTCGCTTCGCTGCCGCGAGCGCACGCGACGAGCACGCGTGTGACGCGCCCGCCCAGGCCTGTCATTTCCTGGGCGTAGGAGAGCGGCGCGACGACGATCGGGCTGTCGACCAACGGCCCGATCGGCGTTCGCCGAGAGTTGACGGTAGAGCGGCGCTTGGGTGACGCGTCCGCCCACTTCGAGCGTGGCTTCCTGGCCGAACCTGGTGACGCCGATGCTCCGCGCGAGGGGCACCGGCAGCACGATCGCGCCGATCCCGCCGAACGGCGACAGCCCGGTGTGACGCACGAGCGCACCGCCCAGCGCCCTGAGACTCCCATCCGCGCCGACCAGCTCGACCGAGCGGCTTGCCCGCGGCCCGACCGCGTTTGCGCTTGCTTCCAGCAGCGGCGCCGCCGCCCGCACGCCGTGGACGCGTCGCACCTGCCCGAGCAGGCCCTCTTGGAAGCCGCTGCGAGTCGCGTGCGAGCAATTGCAGCGTCGCGTCGCCGACGATCCCGTGCGAGAGCTGCGCCACCGAGCTCGTCGAGGCTCTGGCTGGCGACCTGCGAGGCGAACAGCAGCGCCACCCCTGCGGCGATGCCGGCCGACCGCGAAGCACTCCTGCAGCAGTCGCGCGCGCAGGCGCACGCGATACAGGTGCAGGAGGTTGCGGACGCTCATCGTGACCGGGCGCAGCCGGTCATCACGCGCTGCGCGCCGGCAGCGCCTGATCGACCTGTAGGCGCTCAGCCGCCCGTCGCGCAGCGCCAGCACGGGTCGGCGTAGCCCGCCGCCAGCGGGTCGTGGCTGACGAGCACGACCGCCATCTGGCGCTCGCGGCACAGCTCGCGCAGCAGCGCGAGCACTTCGCGGCTGCGCCCGGTGTCGAGGCTCCCAGTTGGCTCGTCCGCGAGCAGCAGCCGCGGTTTGGTGGACAGGGCGCGGGCGATCATCACCCGCTGACGCTCCCCATCGACAGCGTCTCCGAGCGCTGCCGCAGCCGCGCGCCGAGACCCAACCGCTCGAGCAGCGGCGCGACGCGCGCGTGCGCCTCGCGCCAACGCACGCCCTTGAGCAGCTTCAGCACCGCGTTGTCGATGACGCTCACCCCCGGCAGCAGGTCGAAGCTCTGACGGATGAAGCCGAGCTCCGCGAGCCGGTAGCGCGACGCCTCGCGCTCGGACAACGAAGACACCTCGCGTCCGTCCACGAGCACAGCGCCGCTCGTTGGCGCCAGCAGCGCAGCGACCATCAACAGCAACGTCGTCTTGCCCGACCCCGACGGCCCGTACAGCGCGAGCATCTCGCCCGGCGCGACCGACAGCGAGACGCCGTCCACCGCCCGCACCAGCTCGCCCTCCGCGAGCCGGTAGTGCTTGACCAGCTCACGCAGCTCCAGCATCCGCGCCCGGCCTCTCCTGTTCCACGAGCGCCGCGGGCGCCGCCTCGGCAACGCCGCGGACCGGCCCCTCCCGCCCGCGAGCGGCGGGACGCCGGCGCATCCACGCGGCGACTGCCGTGCACGCCTCGCCCAGCCGGCCGGCGATTCGCCGCGCCCGAAAGACGATGAGCGTGGGCGCGGCGACGCTCCCCATCGCGTTGCGCAAACCCCGGGCGAGCTCGGCTGGCTCCAAGCCGCCTTCGCCGTGTGGACCCGGCGCACAGCTTGACGCGCCCGCGGGCGAGCGCTCGAGCGCGGATAGGTAATGGCAGGCCATCGCCACCGCCAGCACCGCATGGCGGCGGCCGTCGGGGAGCGCGCGCGCCGCCTGGCGCGGCCTGCCGTGCGAGCTGAGCGCATGCGCGTCGCGGCCTCCCCTGTGGAGCCGGTAGCAGCCGATCGAGGCTGAGCTTCCCCGTGGCGGCGTCCTCGGCCTGGTCGACGATGCTGTCGAGCAGCGAATGCAGCGCGCCGATCCAGGGGAAGTAGGCGCCTTCGATCGCGGCGACGTCCGACGCGCGCAGCGACGGGACTGCCGCGGCAGCGATCAGGGCGAGCACCTCGAGCGATGAGCCGCAGGCGGCGGCGATCTCCCACCACGCCAGCGAGCTGCCCGCCGAGGCCTGCATGCGCGCCCAGCGCTCCAGCCCCGCCGTCCGCGCCGAGGCTGAGGCTCTGGAAGGCGATGATGCGCGCAGCGGATCTGCGCGCAGGGACCGCAGCCACCTGATATGACGGCAATCGCCTCAACGCCGCGTGGCACGCCTGGACCATCGCCACGAGATAGCCGCCGTCGTCGCGGTGGGCGTGGCCCGCGTAGTAGTCGCGCTGCGGCGCGCCCGGCTCGAGCGCCACCATCAGCGCGTCGTGCAGGCATCGCGCGTCGCGCTGGGGGTCGCCGCCGCTGGAGCTGCTCGGCGAGCAGGTCCACATAGTCATAGATGGCCTGGAAGGAGACGACCGCGCGCACCACCGGGAGGCGTCGCCGACCGCGCGCGATCGCGGCGACGGCGGCGGTGCCTTCGATGTTCGCGCGCTTCCGCCGCGCGTCGCGCGCGGCCCTGCGCAGGGTCGGATCCGGTATCCGTCGGGCGGGCCCTCGCCAGCGTCGCAGCTCCAGGCAGATGACGGGATAGACGACCAGCCAATAGCGCAGCGCGGCGCCGACGAACACACAGGCGATCGCCAGGCGCTCGACCGGGCCGTCGCGGGACTCTGGCGGCGATCGGTCGCCGGCGCTGCGGTCGTGCTCGCTCGGCAGCTTCATCGACGGCGCCCGTGGCTGCCTTCGTGGGGACACGGCACGGTCGTGTTCGCCTGCGTGCTGGAGCCGTCCTGGAAGTTGAACCTCGCGGAGAACGGGAAGCCTCGGCGCGGACAATGTTCGGGCACGCTGACGCCCTCGGGGTGGAAGGCCACGAGCCGCCCGTGGCTGTGGCGGTAGTAGGTGAGCCGGCTCGGGCCGATCGTGCTCTGCACGCTCACGACCGACACGTCGGCTCCGCCGGGGACGCTCGCGATCGGCGGGACTTCCGTCGCAAGCTGCGAGCCAAAGACCCCTGAGGCCGGCAGCAGTTCGCCCTGTGAACACGAGATGGGCTTCCACCGGCGTCTGGCCGTTGGCGTAGAACAGCACGACCAGGTTGCCGTCGTGCGGCGGACCCATCAGCGCCTGGATTTCGGGCAGCTCGTGACCGCTGTCCGCGCCGAACGGGACTTCGACGTAGGCGCTGCCGAAGCCCAGGCGCGAGTTCGGCGGGCAGCCAGCCACACCCTTTGCCTCCAGAGCCGCCGGCTGGCAGATCGCGAGGCCCAGCGTGGTGGTCGCGTAATCGATGCCCGCCGGCATGCGCAGGTCGAGGCTCGTCAGCGGCGGCGGCGCGAGCCCTTCGCTCGTGGCGATGTGAAAGCCGAAGCTGATCGTCGTGCTCGCGCCCAGCCTATCGGGCGTGAACGCCGCGTGCAGCGTGGCCGTCTCGGATGTCGCGCTAGCGCTCGCTGGCAGACATGCGCAGGCGAGCAGCGACAGCGCAGCGATGCAGGCTCCGCGCGCCCCGACTCGAAGCGTTCCGGGCATCGTCAGCGACGCCGATCGGCACGCACACTCGACTCGACTGTCTCAGGTGGCCATCTGGCCGCTGAGGCGCACCGTTACTGCGTCGTTGGAGCGCGCGATCGTGCCGGAGAAGCCGAGCCCCGAAGCGTGCACGTGGTCGAAGCTGCCTGTGCCGCGAGCGACCGACATCGATCCGGAGAAGCTCGCGGTGGCGCCGGCGACGTGATAGCTCGCCTTGGCATAGCCCGTGATCGACCCGCCCCTGGGATAGATGTTCACTTCGGCCGTCACGCGGTTGATCGAGGCGATGGTGAGGTGAAGGTAGATCGTGCCGCGGATCGTGCCCGACGCCGAGCCCTGCTCGTTGAGTGTGAAGCCGTGCTTGCTGGTCAGGCGCATGTGCGCGCTCTCGTTCAGGGAGATCGTCCGCGCGGCGACCGTGAGGGGGCGTGCGGCGTGCGCGATCACGACCCCGGCGCCCGCGCCGCCCGGCAGCAACTCGGCCACTACGGCCAAACCGGCCAGCCACCCGATCTTGCGAACTCTGTGCCCTCTCATCGTCTCCCTACGCCTTTCCCTCATTTAGCGCTCCGATCCCCGATCAGAGCGTGAAGCGCATGCCGCTGCCCGCATAAACAACCCGTTTGCCGGCGTTTGTTCCGATCAGCAGAACAAGAGACGTCATCCAAGACTAGACAGGTTGCCTGACTGGATCCAGACGCGTTTCCGACTGCCTCCGCGACACGAAAGCGTCCAGTGGGGACATCCGGCGCAGGCTCGAAACTCCAGTGTTTCTGATTGTCCTGTCCTCGATGCCTGACTATGGTTCGCCGGGCAGCCAATGGAACTTCCCGGGGAGCCTTCTGCTGGGGAGCAGGACAGAAACCAGAACGTGTCAATGCCCAGAACGCGCTCAGCAGCAGCGAAAGCCACCGACAACGGGCGGGAGCCCGCCTGGTCGATCCCGAGCCTGCGCGAACCGCGCTACTCGCAGTCGCTGGAGCGCGGCCTCGCGATCCTGGGCTGCTTCACGCCCAAGCGCCCGGTCCTGGGGATCGCCGACATCGCCGACGAGCTCGGCATGAGCCGCTCGACCACGCACCGCTACGTGATCACGCTGGTCGCGCTCGGCTACCTCGAGCAGGGTGCGTCGCGCAAGTACCGCCTGGGCCTGCGCGTCACCGACCTGGGGATGTCGGCGCTGAACTCGACGGGGCTGCGCGAGCACGCGCACCCGTACCTCGAGGAGCTTCGCCAGCGCACCTCATACACGACCAACCTGGGCGTGCTCGACGGAGCAGAGGTCCTGTACGTGGACCGCGTGCGCAGCTTCCGCCGGGGACAGGGCAAGATCGACCTGAACCTGCACACCGGCTCGCGGCTGCCGGCCTACTGCACGTCGATGGGCAAGCTGCTGCTCGCCTACCTGCCCGAGTCCGAGCAGCGTGACCTGATCGCGGCGATGAAGCTGACCAAGCACGGTCCCAACACGATCACCAGCAAGAAAGTGTTGCGAGAGGAGCTGGACGAGATCCTCGCCGAGGGGTTCGCGGTAGACGACCAGGAGCTCGCCGCCGAGCTGTACGCGATCGCAGCGCCCGTGCGCAACGAGGCGCGCGACGTGGTGGCGGCCGTCAACCTCGCGGCCCACAGCTCGGTGATATCGCTGGAGGAGCTGGTCGACGCGCTCGGCCCGCACCTGGTCTCGACCGCCGACCGTATCTCGGCGCGCCTTGGCTTTAGGCGCGACGACGAGCAGAACTAAGCAATACGCTTGCGGCCGTGCGTCGCCTGCCCCTGCTGCTGTGCCTGCCGCTGTCCGCGCTCGCGCTGAGCGCGTGTGGGTCGACCGTGTCCACCTCGGGCTTCAAGGGTGAGCAGCACGACGTCGCGCAGACGGTCGCCAACCTCGCGTCGCACGCCACCGCCGCCGAAGAGAAGAAGATCTGCGGCGAAGACCTCGCGGCCGGTGTGGTGAAGCGGCTGGGCGGCACCAAGGGCTGCGAAGCCGCGATCAAAAGCCAGCTCGCAGAGGTCGACAGCCTGGCCGTCACCGTCGGCTCGATTCAGATCGCGCCCGACGGCGCCAGCGCGACGGCGCTGGTCGCAAGCATCCACGAAGGCAAGAGCCACCCGAGCACGATCGCGCTCGTCAAGGAAGACGGCAAGTGGAAGATCTCGGGGCTCGGCTAGCGCGGACGCTCAGCGAATCCCGTCGAGCAGCTCGCCCGGCGAGTCGAGCTGAAGCGCGCGGGCGATCTTGACCAGTGTGTCCAGCCGCGGGAAGCGCAGGCCGCGCTCGAGCAGGCTGATCTCCGTGCGATCGAGATCGCACAGCTCCCCCAGCCGTTCCTGCGACAGCCCAGCGCGGCCGCGCTGGGCACGGAGGTTGAGGGCGAGCTGCTCGCGTACTTCGTCCACGTCACTCAGCCTTGCTCATTGGTAGACAAGAGTCTACCGACAACTGTCTACAGAACACAACTCACCTCGCGCGGACGATCTACGCAGCCGGCGTCCTACGGCTGGAGCGAGCGCCCGTACTGGCGCTCGTAGTAGGCGCGGTATTCGCCCGAGCGGATCGGCTCCCACCACCACGAGCTGTCGCGGTACCAGGCGACGGTCTGCTCGAGACCCTCCTCGAAGTGCACGCGCGGGCTCCAACCGAGCGCGCGAACCTTCTCCGAGGACAGCGAGTAGCGCCGGTCGTGGCCCGGGCGATCGGTGACGTGCTCGATCTGCGACTCCGCCGCCCCCGTCAGCACCACGATGCGCCTGACGACCTCGATGTTGACCACCTCGTCAGGGCCGCCCGCGTTGTAGACCTCGCCCGCCAGCCCGTGCTCGAGCACGTGGCCAATCGCCGCCGCGAAGTCCGTCGAGTGGATCCAGTTGCGCACCTGCATGCCGTCGCCGTACACCGGCAGCGAGTCGCCATGCAGGGCGTTGAGGATCATCAGCGGAATCAGCTTCTCGGGGTACTGGTAGGGGCCGTAGTTGTTCGAGCCCCGGCAGATCAGCGCGGGCAGGCCATATGTGTGGAAGTAGCTCTGCACGAGCAGGTCCGCCCCGGCCTTCGTGGCCGAGTACGGCGACGACGGCGCCAGCGGGCTCTGCTCGGTGAACGTACCCTCCTCGATCGAGCCGTAGACCTCGTCGGTCGAGACCTGGAGGTAGCGCAGCGCATGCGCACGCGCGGCCTCCAGCAGCACGTAGGTGCCGAGCGCGTGCGTGGACACGAACGCGTCCGGCTCGGCGATCGAGCGGTCGACGTGCGTCTCCGCGGCGAAGTTGACGATCGCCTGCGCCCCGCCCGCCTCGATCGCGCCCGTCACCGCCTCGGGGTCCTCGATCGCCCCGCGCACGAAGCGAAAGCCGGGCTCGTCGACGAGGTCGTGCAGGTTCTCCTCGCGCCCCGCGTAGGTGAGCTTGTCGAGCACGGTCACCTCGTCCCCGTGCTCGCGTACGCGCTGACGTGCGAAGGTCGAGCCGATGAAGCCGGCGCCGCCGCAGACGAGCAGTTTCATGCGCGCATCATCCCAGGCGCGCCCACGCGGCGTCTCACGCGCGCACGATGCCCGCCCGCGCCGCCAGGTAGCCCGCGAGCCCGTCCTGCCACGGCGGCAGCGCCAGCACGTCCTCGCGCTCGGACGCGAGCGCCGACCACGGCGGGCGCGGCGCCGGGCGCGCCATCTGCTCGCTGGTCGCCTCCTCCACGCGGCACGGCAGCTCGGCCTGGCGGAAGATCTCCACGGCGAAGCCGTTCCAGGAGACGTGACCGGAGCCCGCGAGGTGCACGAGACCGCCGACGCCGCGCTCGAGCAGGCCCACGAGCCCCGGGGCGAGGTGGCCCGTCCACGTCGGGCAGCCCACCTGATCGACCACGACCTGCACCGCGTCGCGTTCGCCAGCCAGCCGCAGCATCGTCTCGGCGAAGTTGCGCCCGCCGACCCCGAACAGCCACGAGCTGCGCACCACTGCGTGCTCGCGCGAGGCCGCCAGAACCTGATGCTCGCCAGCAAGCTTGCTCTCGCCGTACACCGATCGCGGCCCGGTGAGATCGGACTCCACATAGGGACGCAGCGCGCCGGTGTCGCCCACGCGACCCTCCCCATCAAAGACATAATCGGACGACACGTGCACGAGCGGCACGCCGAGCTCGGCGGCGGCGCGCGCGAGGTTGCCGGCGCCGTCGGCGTTGACCGCGTGAGCCTGCTCGCGGTGGCTCTGCGCGCCGTCGACGTCCGTCCACGCGGCGCAGTTGACGGCCGCGTCCGGCTCGATCCGCGCAAACGCCTCGCGCACAGATGCCGCGTCGGTGACGTCCAGCTGCGCGCGGGGGAGCCCCACGAGCTCGTGCCCGGCGCGCTCGCCCGCGCGCATCACATCCAGGCCCAGCATCCCCGCCGAGCCCGTCACCAGCAGCCTCATCCAAGCGCTCTCACAGCACCGAGATGTCCGAGTTGTCGCCCACCATGAAGCGGTACGCGCGCGGCTGGCGGTCGCCGCGGCGCACCGTCACGTTGCGCCCCAGCAGCGAGGACTCCATGCGCCCGTCCAGGTCGCACACGCTCGCGCCCGCCAGCAGGATCGAGTGCTCGACCTCCGCCCTCGAGATCGAGCAGCGCTCGCCGATCGCCGTATACGGGCCGATGTAGCAGTCGCTCAGGCGCGCGTCAGCGCCGACGATCGCCGGGCCGCGCACGGTCGTGCGCTCCAGGCGCGCGCCGCGCTCGATCACCACCCGCCCTTCCACCTGGGAGTCGATCAGCTCGCCCTCGATGCGCTCGCCGAGATTGTCGAGGATCAGGCGGTTGGCCTCCAGCATGTCCTCGAGGCGCCCCGTGTCCTTCCACCAGCCGCGAACGACGTGCGGCTCCACGCGCATCCCCGCGTCCAGGAGGTGCTGGATCGCGTCGGTGATCTCGAGCTCGCCGCGCGGCGACGGGGAGATCGCCCGCGCGGCCTCGTGCACCGCGCGCGTGAACATGTACACGCCCACCAGCGCCAGGTCGGTGGCCGGCTCGGCGGGCTTCTCCACCAGGCGCACCACCCGCCCGACCTGGCCGTCGCCCGCCGGCGCGAGCTCCGCCACGCCGTAGTTCTCCGGGTCCGGCACCGGCGTCAGCAGGATCAGCGCGTCGGGCTCGTGCTCGCGAAACGCCGCCACCAGGTCTGAGATCCCGCCCTGCAAGAGGTTGTCCCCCAGGTACATCACGAACCCGTCGGCGCCGAGGAACGGCTCCGCGGTGAGCACCGCATGCGCCAGGCCCAGGGGCTCGTCCTGGAGGATGTAGGTGATGCGCAGGCCAAAGCGCGAGCCGTCGCCCGCGGCCGCTTCGATCTCAGGTCCCGTCTCCGGCGCGATGATGATCCCCACCTCCTCGATCCCCGCATCCGCCATCGCCTCCAGGCCGTAGAACAGCACCGGCTTGTTCGCCACCGGCACGAGCTGCTTGGCGCTCGTGTGCGTGATCGGGCGCAGGCGCGTGCCCTTGCCCCCGGAGAGGATCAGTCCCTTGAGCAGTCGCATACGGCGGGGAGCGTATCGGGACGCGGCTCGGCGAGACGCCGCGCACGGTGACTCAGGGCGCCTGCCGCGGTGTCTGTGCACCTTGCGCTTCGAGCTGTTCAGCGCGCGCGAAAAGCGCACCGGGCGCTACGCGCAACGCCTTTTCGAGCCTGACCAGCAGCACGTAGCCGGGATCCAGCCGGCCGGCTTCGAGCGCCTCGATCCGACGCTCCGGCGCGCCGACCGCAGCCGCGAGCTGCTCGCGGCTCAGCCGCTGGTGTTCGCGCAGTTCGCGCAGCGCCCTGCCGAGACAGGTCAGCTCCGATGCGATGTGCGTGCGTCGGGACAAAGAAAGTTCTCGCAAAGTGGACTGAAGACAGTTGTCATCGGCCGCTATACGACAGTAACGTCCTTTTTCCTGCTCCTCCACATGCGTCAGGCTCCGGGTCGTGGCACCCCCACGGAGATCCAAGCCCCGCACCCCGGAGCTCGAGGCGCTCAGCAGCGCCGTGCAGGAGCGCATGGATGAGCTGGGGATGAACCAGCGGGAGCTGGCCGAAGCCTCAGGCCTCGACGGCCGGCGCATCAGCGACTACGTCCGCGGCCGGTTCAATCCGAACTACGAACACCTGAAGATGCTCTGCGATGGCCTGCGCATGACCAGCGACGAGCTGAGGAAACGCGCGGAGAAGATCGAAGCAGAGCTCGCGAAGGGCGGTCAGTAAACCCGTGCTTGCGCCTGACTTGCGCGGCCGCGGGGTCGCCCAGATCGACGAGTTCATGTTGTATGATGCTACAACAATGCTGACCGTGCCAGAGGTGGCCAGGCGCACCGGCCGCAACCCCGAGACCGTCCGTCGCTGGATCCGCGAGGGCAAGCTGCGCGCGCGCAAGGTGGGCACGCAGCACGTGATCGAGGAGCACGACCTCGAGGCGATGCAGGCCGGGCCCTACCCCGACATGCTGCCGCTGCCGAAGGAGTGGGGCTGGGAGAAGACCTTCCGGGGCGCGCCGATGCCGAACGTGGCGGCCTGGATCAGGGAATCGCGAGCCGGCCACTGAGTGCTGGTCGTCGACGCCAGCCTGGTGGTGGGGTGGTGTATGGCGCCCGGTGCAAGGGAGCTGCCGGAGCTGCTCGTGGATGAGCTGTGCGCACCGCCGTTGATGTGGTCGGAGGCCCAATCCGCCCTGCATGTGCAGGCCTGGCGCGGAAGCGCCGACGGCGACTCCGCGAGTCGAGCACGCGCGCGCCTGGAGCAGGCCGCGGTCGAGCGCCGCGCCCATCCCCGCCTGGCGGAGGAGGCCTGGCGCATCGCCGACGAGCTCGGCTGGGCGAAAACCTACGACGCCGAGTATGTCGCGCTCGCGTCGCTGCTCAAATGCCGGCTTGTGACGGTCGATGCGCGCCTGCGGCGCGGCGCCGACCGGCTCGGCTTCGTCGTGGGACCGACCGAGCTGTAGGGCTCGCGTGTCGAGCCGGCGGAGAATCCCGTCGCACGAACACCCGACGGTCTTGCACGCTCACGCCGCCGCGGCCACCGCGCTCGCCTCGCGCAGCCGCGCCACCGCCGCGCGCACGGCCTCGCGCGCATCCTGGGGCTCGAGCACGGCCGCGTCCCCAGCTTCCTTGAGGATCTCGCGAACCAGCCAGTCGACCCCCGCAAAGCTCAGCTCGACGACGACGGCGCCGTCGCTGCGCTCCTCGACCACGCGGCGTGTCTCGCGCGCCCAGCGAGCGCGCTCGGGCGAGATCCACACGCGGGCTCTGCGCGACGCCGGCACCTCACCCGTACGCAGCCAGCCGTCCACCTCCGCCGCCGGATCGACCTCGGGGCGAGGCTGGAACTTGTCGCCGGTCACCCTCGCCTGCTTGATGCGGTCCAGGCGGAAGTGACGCACGCCGTCGCGCTCGGGGTCGAACGACGCCACGTACCAGCCCTCGCGACCGTTGGTCAGCGCGTACGGCTCGACCGTGCGCAGCGCCAGCTCGTCCTCGTTCTCCTTGTAGTACTCGATCTCGATCAGCCTGTGCCGCATGATCGCCTTGGAGACCAGGCGCGCCACATCCGAGTCGTCGCCCGCCGTCGGCGCCACTTGCAGCCCCTGTTCCATCGGGTCCTCGCCCAGCGCGGTCACGATCTTCTTGCGCGCCGATGTCAACGAGCCCTCGGGGATGTGCTCGCCGATCAGGTCGATCGCCGCCACCAGTGCCTTCGCCTCGACCGGCAGCAGCCGCGCCGGACGGTCGAAGTTGTCGCTGTAGGGCTCGGGGTCGACCTCGATCTCGCCGTCCTCGTCCTTGAACTCCGCGTACAGCACGTAGGAGCCGCCGCCGAAGTTGACCACGTTCAACACGTTCACGTCCTCGCGCAGCTCCTCGTCGGTGATCTGAAGGCGCTCACACACGTCCTCGATCGACACCCGCTCGCCCTCGCGCCCAGCCTTGATGAGGATGCTCGCGAGCGTCACCAGACGAGCGAAGCGCTCGGGTCGGATCGCAGCCTCCGGACGCTCGCCAGAGCCCTCGCCGCTGCCGTTGGCGACCGCCTCGCTTCGGCGCGTCGCGCGCGTGCGCGACTGGCTCGCGGCGGGCGCGTCCGCGGAGACACCCGGCACTGCCGAGGCGCTCGTGGCGCCCATGCCAGCCTCGAGCGGCGAGCCGGCCGGGTCGACCGCGTGACGCTCGGCCAGCAGCTCCAGTCTGCGCGCCAGCTCGTCGGTCAACTCGTCGGGGCCGAGCAGCCGCGCGTTGGCGCCCAGCCCGAGCACCCACGCGATCAGGCTGCGCTCGCTCGAGTAGCCGGTCGCGAAGATCGTCTCCCCCTCCGCCGAGGCTGCGCCGTCCTCCTCCCCCTCCGGGGACGATGCCGCGATCTCGCCGTAGCGACCGAAGTGGCGTTCGATCTGCCAGGCGATCCGCTCGCAGATCAGCACCCTCGCGACGCCGCGCTCCTCGCCGAGCTGCCAGTCCGCGCGGTTGGCGTACGCACGCGGGTCGAAGTCGGCTGGCCGGTGGAAGTCGTGCTCGGCCTTGGTCGCGTAGGAGACCTTGCCGCGGATGCGCGACAGGCGAAACACGCGCACGTCCGTGCGCTCGTGGGCGTAGCCCAACAGGTAGAATTGCCCGCCCTGGAACAGCAGGTGGTATGGATCGACGCGACGCGAGCTGACCTCGTCGCGCTCCATCGTGTAGTAGTCGAACACGATCGTCTTGTTGCGGAAGATCGCCGTCTCTACCTTCGCCAGCCGCGAGGACAGCTCGTGCCCGCCGGCCGAGGCCGTGATGCCGAGGGCAACAGAGCGCTGCTCGGGCGCATGCAGCGGGCTGGGGCGCCCCCACGTGATCTGCTGGAGCGCCAGGCGCAGCGGCTCCGCGTAGGCGAATTCGCCGTCGAGCAGGCTGAGCGCGGTTTGCAGCGCCGCCAGCTCCTTGTCCGTGAACGCGATTGCGGGAAGGTGGAAGTTCTCGGGGCGCAGCGAGTAGTTCTCCTGCTCGGCCGCGCCGTCTGCCGGGCGATCGACCGTCAGCTGTATGCGCAGCGATTCGAGCTCGGAGCGGTCGGCGTAGAAGCGGCGCGCGAACGCGTCCTCGTTCATGCCGCTGTAGCCCTCGACGTCGCGCCTTATCTCCAGGGCAGTGACCGGTCGCCGCTCGGCCATCAGATAGGAGACCAGCGACAGCTGGCGGATCAGCTTCTCGGTGTCCTTTGCCATCCGCCTTCAAAGATAGAAGTTCGCGGGGAGACGGATACCGGACGGCGGAATCGCCGAGCCGCTATTTGCGTAGATTCAGGCGGCTTCGCGCGCGGACAACGGCAGCTGGCCGTCCTCAGCCGCGTCGTCGCCAGGCGCGCTCACGACCTCCGCCGGCTCTCCGGCGGCCCGCTGATCGCTCGCCGCGCGGGCCGCGAAGAACGCGCTGCCGTCGATCGCGCGGTCGAACGGCGACCACCGCCGCCCCGGGGCGAGCTCCTTCTCGAGGCGATCGAAGCTGCCCAGGCGCCCGCCGAGGTTGTCGATCATGTGCACGAGCGTGGCCTCGCGCGTGCACGGCACCACCGGGCTGCCGTGCTCGAGCGCGCCGTGGTGGGAGAGGATGATGTGCCCGACGGCCTGCGCGAGCTCATCCGGGAAGCCCTCGATGTCCTCGATCATGCGCCGGATGCGGTAGTAGCCGAGAGCGATCTCGCCGTGCAGCCTGCCGGCGTCGGTGAGGTCGATCACCTGATCGCGTCCGCCCCCTTCGGAGTATGCCTCGAGCTTGCCGATGTCGTGCAGCAGCGCCCCCGTGACCGCCACGTCGCGGTCGATGCCCACGAACGTCGCGCTGATCGCGCTCACCGCCTGCGCCACGCCGAGGCAGTGCTCGAGCAGGCCGTGAGGGTACGCCTGGTGGTAGTACTTGGCCGCTGGTGCCGTACGGTAGCCGGCCCACAGCTCGCAGCCCTCGCCGAAGACGCGCGCCAGCAGCTCGCGCAGATGCGGCTCCTGGATCGTCGCCACCAGCTCTCGGATCTCGTCTTCCATCTGCTCGACCGCGCGCGAAGGTCCGTCGCGCAGATCCTCGGCCGCGTAGCTCCCGGGGGCCGCCGGCTCGAGCGTGCGCAGGTTGATCTGGGGGCCGAAGCGAGGGTGCACCGTGTAGCGACCGCAGACCCTCACGGGCGCGCCGGCCGGGGCCAGCTCCTGGATCTCGGCGATCGCCTCCCAGACCATGCAGGCGACGGCGCCCGTGCGATCGCCGAGCTGAAGACGCAGGTACTCGCCGCCGTCGCGCCGCTGGCGGCGCTCGCTCTCCCGCACCAGCAGAACCTGGTCGATCTCCATGCCATCGCTCAGCTCGTTCAGGAGCATCGCCTGAAGGTAGAGGTGCTCGCGGACGGGATGGCCAAGCCTTCACGGACGCCGCGCGGGCAGCCTGCCCTACGCGGCGCCCGCGGAGACCTGGCGCCGGGGGACGCCCGTGATCTCCCCCCGAGCATCACCGGAGAGGTGGGGCGATGCTCAAGCCATGCATCGATCGCCGCGTAACGGTAGTTCCACATGCGTGATCATTTCTAGTCATGTTTTCTACTTCTTCTCGGCCTAGTAGTGCTCCGTTAGGTTGGTGGGGCTCGTAGGTGGTGCTCGGGCGGCAGTTCTCTGTGGCAGGTGGGGCAGGTTCCGTGCCAGCAGGCCAGGAGCGCTTGGAGCTCCCGGACGACCGCGAAGAGGGTCAGGCTGCCGCCCTGGCTGGAGGGTGCCGGGTTCGCTCCAGGGTGAGGAAGGCGTGCGCGACGGAGACGAGGGTGACGTGGTGGTTGAAGCCGCGGTAGGTGCGGCCCTCGAAGTGGTCAAGCCCGAGTGCGTCCTTGAGCTCGCGGTAGTCGTGCTCGATCCGCCAGCGCAGCTTCGCTAGTTTCACCAGTGTCTTTAGTGGCGTGTCGGCCGGGAGGTTGGAGAGCCAGTACTTGGTCGGCTCGTCCTTGCCGGGGGGCCACTCGGCCAGCAGCCAGCAGGCCGAGAGCTCCTCGCCGTTTCGGTTGGCGTTGTTGCGCAGGGCGATGTTCGCGGGGCGGACCCTCAGCGCCAAGAACCTCGAGGTCATCTTCCCGCGCGTGCCCTCCCGCCAGGTGACTGTCTGAGCGGCCTGCTTGCCGGCGGCCAGCGCCAGTGCCTTCAGCGAAGAGGGAGCCTCGCGATAGCGCGGCTTGGGTGGCCTGCCGGTCCCTTTCCACTCCGGGCGCTCGGGCTCGACTTCCTCGCTGTAGGCCGAGGTGGCGCTCTTGACATCGAGCACGTACCCAAGCTCGCGCTCCTCAAGGCCCGAGCGGAACTCGGTGATATCGCCGTACGCGCCGTCGCCGAGGATCACCGGCGGCTGAAGTCCCCACGAGCAAAGCTCGTCGATCATTGCGAGCGCCAGCCGCCACTTCTCGACGTGGTGCACATCCTCGGGCAGGTGCGCCTTCACCCGCCGCTGGTGGTTGAACTCGCTGTCCTCATCCCACTCCTCAGGGATGAACAGCCGCCAGTCAAGCGGGCACGAAGCCTCATCACTGCAAGCGTTGACAGACACCCCGATCTGACAGTTACCGACCTTTCCCAACGCCCCCGAATACTGCCGGGCGACACCGACCGACATCTTCCCGAACTTCGGGAATCCTGTGTCATCGATCACCCACCCCTCCGGCTCGATCTCCCGACTCATCCGCGCCGCCAACGCCCGACGCACCCCCACCGGATCCCACGGCGACTGATTCACGAACTGCTGCAAACACTGCTCATCCCCGTCCTCCAACCGTGCGGCCATCGGCTCGATCGACTTGCGCTTGCCATCCAGCATCAACCCACGCAGATACACCTCGCCCCACCGGCGCTGATCCTTGCGCGCCATCGACTCGAACATCTCGCCCGCAAACCCCCCCAAACGACCGCGCACACGCGCCAGCTCCCCAGGCGACAAACCAGCCACAGCCCCCATCTTGACCTCCTTGCTCGACGACAACACCAGCAAAGAGTTCGACGAACCAACCCCCAGACCTTCAACCTAACGGAGCACTACTAGGCACCTGTGCGCCAACGCGCGTGGGGCGGTTCGCCCTGGCCGCCCGCTGCGCACGCGGCGGCGCATAGACTTGATGGCGCATGGGCAAGCGAGCGTGGACGTGACGGCCACACGCCACTCGAGTGGCGCGCTGCAAGACGCTTCGCCGGCCGTCGCCGGCACCGGCGGCGTGCTGCCCTCCCAGCGCCTGCGCGAGGCGATCGCGCAGGATTGGATGGTCGCGGGTCCGTGGCGGATCCCCGGCGAGTCGGTGCAGCCGGCCAGCGTCGACCTGCGACTGGGCGAGCACGCGTGGGCGCTTCGCTGCAGCTTCCTGCCAGACGGCGACTCGACCGTCGAGGACAAGAGCGCGGACCTGGCGTTCGAACGCATCGACCTGCGCGACGGGGCCACACTCGAGCGCGATCGCCCATATCTCGTGCCGCTGATCGAGGAGCTGCGCCTGCCGGCGGGGATACGCGCGAAGGCCAACCCCAAGAGCTCGACCGGGCGACTGGACGTGTTCACGAGGGTGCTCACCGATCGCAGCCGGCGCTTCGACGAGATCGCCCCCGGCTACCACGGCGCGCTCTACCTCGAGGTCGTGCCGCGCACGTTCGCGATCCGGGTGAAGACGGGGCTCGCCCTCAACCAGGTGCGGCTGATGTCCGCGGACGCGCGTCTCAGCGACGCGCAGCTGTTCGAGCTGCACGGCGAGCACCCGCTCCTCTACCGCGATTCGCAGCCGGTCGCCGAGTCCGAGCTGTCGCTCGCCGAAGGTCTGTTTCTGAGCCTCGACGTGTCCGGCAGCGCGGACGCGATCGTCGGCTACCGCGCCAAGAAGAACAGCCTGCCGATCGATCTGACCGGCACGGGGTCGCTTCGCTGGCGCGACTACTGGGAGCCCGTGCACCCCGAGCGCGGGGGGCGCATCGTGCTCGAGCCCGAGATCTTCTACCTGCTGCTGTCGGCCGAGGGCGTCAGCATCCCCCCCTGCTACGCCGCAGAGATGCTGGCCTACGACCCCACCGCCGGCGAGCTGCGCACCCACTACGCGGGCTTCTTCGACCCCGGCTTCGGATACTCCCTCGACCCCAACGCGCGCGGCAGCCGTGCCGCCCTGGAGGTCCGCGCGCGCGACGTCTCGTTCATGGTCGAGCACGGCCAGCCCGTGTGCAAGCTCGCATTCGAGCGCATGGCCGAGCAGCCCGACGTGCTCTACGGCAAGGACATCGGCTCCAACTACCAGGGCCAGGAGACGATGCTCAGCAAGCACTTCCTTGGCCACCGCGCTCAGCCGTAGCGACACGCGTCTCAGGGCTCTAGGCGGTGGGGCCCGCGGTACAGGAACGTCACCTCGCGCACGTTCTCCTGGCCGAGCATCTGCATCAACAGGCGCGTGAGCCCGAAACCGAAGCCTCCGTGCGGCGGCGCGCCGAAGCGGAAGAAGTCCAGGTAGTACTGGATCGGCTCGACCTCCACGCCCTTCTCACGCGCCTGCGCCAGCAGCTGCTCGTAGCGGTGCTCGCGCTGGGCTCCGGTCGTCAGCTCGATGCCCCGCCACAGCAGGTCGAAGCTCTTGGTCAGCGCGGGCTCCTCGGCGTGGCGCATGTGGTAGAAGGGGCGCACGCTCGTGGGATAGTCGGTGACGAACGCGAACTCGTGACCATCGCGCTGCTTGACGAGCTCCGACAGCGCGCGCTCGGCGGGGGGGTCGAGGTCGTGCCCGACGCCCGGCGGCTGGTGACCGGCCTCGCGCAGCAGCTCCTTGGCGTGCTCGAGGGGCAGGCGCGGAAACGGCACTGTCGGCACGATCAGCTCGACGCCGAAGGTCGCCTCGATCTGCTCGCCGTGGGTCTCCTTGACGACGCGCAGCACGTGCGCGAGCCAGCGCTCCTCGAAGGCCATCACGTCCTCGTGCGACTCGATCCACGCGATCTCCACGTCGACGCTCGTGAACTCCGTGTCGTGGCGCGAGGTGAACGACGGGTTCGCCCGGAACACAGGGCCGATCTCGAACACCTTGCCGAAGCCCGCCGCCATCGCCATCTGCTTGTAGAACTGCGGCGACTGCGCGAGGTAGGCCTGGCGCTCGAAGTACTCGACCTTGAACAGCTCCGCGCCCGACTCGCTCGCCGAGCCCATCAGCTTGGGCGAGTGCAGCTCGATGAAGCCCTGTTCGCGCCAGTGCTCGCGCATCGCGTGCTCGACCGTCGTCTGCACCTCGAAGATCAGCCGCCGCTGCGGGTGGCGCAGGTCCAGGTAGCGCCAGTCCATGCGCTTGTCGAGCGCCGAGTCCGGTGCGATCGGCAGCTCGGGCTCGGCGAGCGAGTCCACGCTCAGCTCCTCCAGGCGCACCTCCAGGCCGCCGAGCTTCACGCGCTCGTCCGCCACCACCGTGCCGGTGATCGTCACCGCCGACTCCGCCGTCAGCGCCGAGACCGCGTTGTTGAGCTCCGTCGGCGGATCCTCCTTCTCGAGCACCACCTGCGCGAGTCCGGTTTCGTCGCGCATGATCACGAACTGCATGCGCTTCTGGTCGCGCAACGCTTGCACCCAGCCGCCGATCCTCACGCGCTCGCCGATCTTCTCGCGCAGCTGCGCTGTCAGCGTCCTCGTCACGGTGACGGGACCCTATCTGAGGACTGTTGTCCAGGGAGTCATAGAGCGCTCCGCGGGCGCTGCGCTCCTCGCCCCTCGCCGCGTAGACCTACTGCTCGTCCGTACAGTTCGATCGATGTGGATCGACGACGTCTACAAAGCGCATACGCCCACGCAGATAGCCGAGGTCCTGCTTGCCACGAGCGGCGAGGAGATGCTCGGACTGACCCAAGGCGTCGACCTTCACCGGCTCGTCAACCTCGCCGATCGCCTGACCGACCTGATGCTGGGGCTCACCGAGCTGCCGGCACGAGCACCCGAGTCGATGGAATCGGAGTGGACGAGGCTGTGCAGCAGCGCCGCCATGTGGCCGACATACGAGCCGAGCGTAGCGGCCGGCGCCTTCGGCCTGTCCTGCGCCCTGAACGCGGTGTTCAGCGAGGCGGTGCTAGACGCAACCACGATGCTGCTCGCAACAGACGGGCTCGAAGCTCTCCCCAGGCGATGGGAGCCACCCGGAAAGTCCGCGACAGGCGAGGCAATCGGGGTCGCCTTCCGCACGTACTCGTTCGTCCCTGTGGTTTTCGACATCCGCCTGTTGTGGGTGGCGCTAGCAAGCGCTCGCGAAGAGCGCACCCGCAGCAGCGAGTTCGAGGAGCAGGCGGTCGAAGCGCTGGGGCGAGCCTGGATGAGATTCACCAAAGCTCACGACCCCCTTTCACCGAGCACGCTCCTGGGAGGCCTGGTGCTCAGACAGGCAGTCCCCTTCGTCCACCTCCTCGCCAACGCCAGCAGCAACCGACCGCTGGACTTCTCGGACCTGGCCAGCCTTGCCGTGCACGCGCCGTCGGCCACAGCTGAGCACGGCGCGTCGCGAGTCGCGACCGTCTACCAGAACCGGGTCGCGGCGCTGTTCGCGAGCTTCAACGGACCGTTCGTGTCCGCCAGCGGCGGAGAGCCGCTGGGGGACATCTACTACCGGCTGCCGGAGAACGAGTTCATGCTGATCGACGCCAAGAGCACCGGCAACGACAAGGGTTACACGCTGCCTCAACGCGACGCCGACGCCCTTCGGCGATACGTCGAGAACTCAGCGAAGCTCCTCCCCACCAGCCGCCCCGTGATCGCCGTACTGATCGTCGGCCCGTCGGCAAGCGAGAAGCTCGAGCAGCGTCTGCTCGAGCTGGAAGACAAGACACGATGCATCGTTCGCTTCACCTCCGCGAAGCAGCTCGTCAGCTTTCGCAATGCCTTCCCGGGCGGGGAGCTGGCCAAGGTTCCCGAGGTGCTGCGCAGGTGCTCTCGGGTTCTCCCCGACAAGTGGTGGGCGCCGATCGTAGCGCACGCCCAGGCCGACAATGCAGAGGCTGCGAGCGTACGTGCGCGACGGCGTAGCACTGGAGGCACGGTAGCCTCCAGTGCTCGTCAGCGAGCCACACGCGATCCCGGAGCCAGCCCTCTTCCACGACACTATGACTCGGCGGCCTCCTCGGCGAGCTCGACCTCCACTCCAGGCTCCTCGTCCTGCACCGTGTCGAACCGCTCGATCGACCCCGCCTGAACGAGATCGCCTTCCCCCAGCGCCAGCGCGGCCAGACGCCCGGCGGTGTCGCGCACGACCACCCGCCTGACTGGGGCGCGCATCGGCCTGCGCGCTTGCGACTTGGCCTTGCGCACCTCTCGCAACACGTCCGCCGTCACCTCCAGCGCGACGTCCTCGATGGCGCGACCGTTCGCCTGCTCGCCGCCGGCCAGCGCCAGCAGCTCGCTGGCGTCCGGCCACGGCGCCCGGTGCACCGACCCCTGCTGCCACCACGACCACACCTCCTCGCACACGAACGGCAGGAACGGCGCGAACAGACGCTGGAACACCGACAGCGAGGTACGCAGCGCGAGGCTCACGGGCGCGCTGACCGCGGGGTCCGGGTCGTAGCGCCGGCCCTTGACCAGCTCGAGGTAGAAGTCGCAGTACCACCAGAAGAAGCTCTCCGCGCGCTCGAGCGCGCGGGCGTAGTCGTAGCCCTCGAAGCTGTCGGTGGCATCGGCCACCACGCTCGCAAGGCGCGCGATCAGCGCGCGGTCGAGCGGGTGCGCGAGCGTCTCGCCCGCCGCCGGCAGGTCGGCCGAGCGCGAACTTCGACGCGTTCAGCAGCTTCACCGCCAGGCGCCGTCCCACCTTCATCTGCTGCGCGTCGAACGCGGTGTCCGTGCCCGGGCGTCCGTTCGCCGCCCAGTAGCGCGCGGCGTCCGCGCCGTGCTCCTCCAGCAGGTGCATCGGCGTCACGACGTTGCCCTTGGACTTCGACATCTTCTTGCGGTCGGGGTCGAGCACCCAGCCGGAGATCGCCGCGTTGCGCCACGGCAGCTCGTTGTCGTCCAGGTGCGAGCGCAGGATCGTCGTGAACAGCCACGTGCGGATGATGTCGTGCGCCTGCGGGCGCACGTCCATCGGGAACACCTTCGCGAACAGCTCCTCGTCCTCGCCCGACCCGGCGCCGCGGAGACGTGTGCCCGGCGATCTGCGGCGTCAGCGAGGAGGTCGCCCACGTGTCCATCACGTCCGGGTCGCCGGCGAAGCCGCCGGGCTGCCCGCGCTGGGACTCGTCGTAGCCGTCGGGCACGTCGGTCGAGGGGTCGACCGGCAGCTGCTGCTCGCGCGCGAGCAGCGGCCGCTCGTGCACGAGCATGACCCTGCTCGTCGAGCGGATACCACACCGGGAACGGCACGCCGAAGAAGCGCTGGCGGCTAACGCACCAGTCGCCGCTGAGGCCGTTGACCCAGTCCTCGAAGCGGGCGCGCATGTATGGCGGGTGCCAGTGCAGCTCACGCCCGCGCGCGATCAACGCCTGACGGTGCTCGATCGTGCGGATGAACCACTGGCGGCTGGTCACGATCTCCACCGGGCGCTCGCCCTTCTCGAAGAACTTCACCGCCCGCGTCACCGGCTGGGGCTCGCCGCGCAGATCGCCCGACTGCTCGAGCAGCTCGACGATGCGCCTGCGCGCCTGGTTGATCGTGCGACCCTCCAGCTCCGCGTAGCTCGCGCGCGCGCGCTCGACATCCTCGGACTCCCACCCCGGCGCCCCCCACTGCACCTCCAGCAGGCGCCCGTCGGGTCCGAGCACCGAGCGAACCGGCAGCCCCAGCTCGCGCCACCACATCACGTCGGTCAGGTCGCCGAACGTGCACACCATCACCAGCCCCGTGCCCTTGTCGCGCTCGACCTGCTCGTGGGTCAGCACGGGCACGCGCGTGCCGAACAGCGGCGTCAGCGCCTCACCGCCCACGAGCGCGCGGTGGCGCTCGTCGTCGGGGTGCGCCAGCAGCGCCACGCACGCGGGGATCAGCTCCGGTCGCGTCGTCTCGATCAGCGCCTCGCGCCAGCGGCCGCGCCAGCACCGTCGGACCGGCGGCCACGGCCGAAGCGCACGCGGTGCATCGCCCCCGGCCGCTCGCGATCCTCGAGCTCCGCCTGCGCGACGGCCGTCTGGAAGTCCACGTCCCACAGCGTCGGCGCCTCCAGCTGGTAGGCCTGCCCGCGCGCCAGCAGCCCCAGAAACGAGCGCTGCGAGATGCGCTGCGCGAGCCTGCCGATCGTGGTGTAGGTCATCGACCAGTCGACCGACAGCCCGAGCGTCCGCCACAGCGCCTCGAACGCCTGCTCGTCGCGCTCGGTCAGCTCGAGGCACAGCTGCACGAAGTTGGGGCGGGAGATCGACAGCGGCTCCTTCTCCGAGATCGGCTCGGCCGGCGGCTTGAAGCTCGGGTCGTATGGCCACCGAAGGGTCACAGCGCACGCCGTAGTGGTTCTGCACGCGCCGCTCCGTCGGCAAGCCGTTGTCGTCCCAGCCCATCGGGTAGAAGACCTCCCTGCCACGCATTCGCTGGTAGCGCGCGATCGTGTCGGTATGGGTGTAGGAGAACACGTGCCCGACGTGCAGCGAGCCGCTGACGGTCGGCGGCGGCGTGTCGATCGAGAAGATCCGCTCGCGCGGGGCCGAGCGATCGAAGGAGTAGATCCCGTCGCGCTCCCACGCCGCGCTCCACTTCGCCTCCAGGCCGTCGAGCGTGGGGCGCTCGGGGACGCTGCCCGGCTGATCCGCGAGCCCGGGCTGTGATCGTGGCGAAGCCGACAAGCTGTTGATCGTAGCCGCCTGCCGTGGCTTGCGCTGCTGCGACGTGCTACCCTCCGGCGGCAGGCCGCCGGCCCAGCAGGCGGCCGGCCACGCCGCGCCTGCGCGCTAGCTCATTTCCACGTAGCCCGTGGCTTCGGTGGGACTGCGCACGTTGGCGGCGACCTTGTTTTCGTAGTTGCCCTCGATCGTCTGAATCTGCCCGTCCGGCAGCACGTCGCGGACGATCCCAACGTGTTCGTCGCCGAACACGATCAGGTCGCCGGGCTTGGGCACCACACCCGGTCCGTTGACGATCGCGCGCCCGCTGCTCTGCGCCCACGACCACACCTCCGAGACGGCGCCCGCCCCCTGGCCGGCTTCGCCGATCGGCTCGCCAGCCTGGCGCGCGACCCACGACGCGAAGTACGCGCACCAGGGCGCCCCGGGTATCGCCCCGGCGGTGGCGCTGCGGTACTGCGCGATCGCCGGTGATTCGTTGGAGCCGGGCGGCTGCTCGGTCTGCCCGAGCTGGCTTTCGGCGATCGCCACGATGCGCTGCCCGGACGTGCCCTGGCCGGCGGCTTCGAGCGGTGACAGCGCTGGCGAGCCGGCGACGCCGTCGAGCTCCTGGAGCTGATACTGGGAGCCGAGGTCGCTGCTCGCCGCATCGCCGACCGCGCCCGGATCGCCGCCGCCGAGCGCATCGCCGGTCTCGAGCGCTTGCGCGGTGTCGGTGGAGGGGGCGACGCTAGCGCTTTCGTACCCGGCGCTCGCCTGCTGGAGCTTGGTCGCGAACGACGATTCACCGCTCGCCGCGGTGCTCGCCTGCGACGGGCCTTCCGTTCCACCCGCGAGCGCGCCGCCGCTGCCGAGCAGCGAGGCGGGGTCGGCGAGCGCCTGCCTGATCGCGGAGACGTTCTCGAGCGTGGCCTGGAGGGACATCGCCCCCGGTAATCGGCAGCGCGAGCACAGTTGAGAGCCGAGCAAGCGCCGGCGAGCGCCGGACGCGGGGCGCGAGGCCTCGTCGGCCGGGGTTAAAGAGGACGGGCGGCCGTCGCCGCCCGTCCGACCACCGTTCCCTCGATGAAGCGGCGGTATGTGGCTCCGCCGGCCTTTCCCGGACCGCTCGAAGCGTTATGTGACCCCGCTGCGCGCGGCAGGCGATCTGAGATCGCCGTGCGCTCAGCTGGGCTTCACTGCAGCGGTGGCGTCGCAGGGCGCCACCGCTGAGGAAGATCTGGACTGCCTGAGATCAGGCTTATTCCAGCAGCCTGAGCGTCGCGTCAGGCAGCTGGTTGGCCTGCGCGAGGATCGCCACGCCGGCCTGCTGGAGGACCTCATCCTTGGTGAAGTTGGTCATTTCCGTGGCCATGTTCACGTCGGTCAGCGCGCTCTCGGCTGACGTGAGGTTCTCGCTGTAGACTTCCAGGTTGGACAGCGTGTACTGGATGCGGTCCTGCACGGCGCCGAAGGTGCCCGCCGATTCAGAGACTTTGGCGATTGCTTCGGTCAGGTCTTTGAGGCCCGCGCCTTCTTCTTCGAGCTTTCCGACGAGTTCAGCGGCGGTGCCCCCAATCGAGGCTTCGACGTCGGTCGCGAACAGTTCTACCGATTCGACCTTGATCGTTTCCTTTTCGTTGGGGCCGACCTGGAATTCGATTTCGTTGGCGCCTTCGAGCAGCTTGGTGCCGTTGAATTCGGTCGTTTCGCCGACTCGTTTGATCTCTTCGAAGAGCTGTTCCATCTCGTTTTCGATGGCCGTCTTGCCTTCTGTGGAGGTCGTTCCGTTCAGATACTCGACGCCCAGCTCGCGAACGCGCTGGAGCATGTCGTTGACGTCGTTCAGCGCGCCCTGTGCGGTCTGAGCCAGCGCGACCGCGTCCTGGATGTTTTCAGAAGCCTGGTTGAGGCCGTTGGTCTGGCTCTGAAGGCTCTCGCTGATGGCGTAGCCGGCGACGTCGTCCGCGGCGGAGTTGATCCTGAGGCCCGAGGACAGCCGCTCCATCGCCTGCGAGAGCATGTTCTCGGTGCTGTTCAGGTTCCTGCCGGCGTTCATCGCCTCCAGGTTGGTGTTGATCGTGAGGCCCATGCGTTCATCTCCTTGATGACGTTGTTTGGTTCGGTCCCGAGCCGACTCCGTGTCGACCCACGCCATTTATCGTCAGCCCAGCGAGAAACTTGAGGGGCGTACCTGTTACCCGGATGATTCCGCGCGCGCCTGCCGTCTCCTGCACGCGCACGCGTGCTGTCGGGCGCTCCTCAGCGCCGTCTCACGCGCGCACGTCTACGTGCTGATGCCCACCGCCGTCCTCTTCGGACGTGCCGTCCGGCGGCGATCCGCCCGCGCCGTCATCGCCCTCGAGCGGTGGCGGCAGCTCGCTCGCGGCGGTCGGCTCACGGCGCGCTCGCTCGCGGCGCTCGCGCGGCGGTCGGTCGCGCTCGCGCGAGACCCGCTCGGGCGGTGCCACGGGAAGCCCCGAGGAGATCGGCGACGGGCCGGGAACGATCGGATAGATCGAGTCCACCATCAGCTCTCGACCGCGTCGCGAGCCTTGATCTCGATCATCACCAGCCGCCGCCAGACGAACACCGCACCGGCCCACACGCCCATGTAGCAGGCGACGCCTGCGACCAGCGCGTGCAGGCCGGCGGCAGCGATCGTGTTCGTCGGCAGCGACAGGTAGCCGCCGATCAGGAAGCCGAGCAGCCCACCCCAGCCCTTCGCCCGCGCGATAGCGCGCCTGGCGCGGGGATGCGCGGCGATGTTTGGGGCGTCGACGTCCGTCGTGGCTGCGCCAGCCTCCTTCGAGGCCTTGGACTCGCCCGACTGCTTGCCCTTCTTCTGCGCCTTGGCGCCCTTGTCCGCCTTCGCCTTGGCGGCGGCGTCAGTCGCCATGGCGGTCGACCTCCAGGCCCAGGCGCAGCTCTGCGCGCTGACACTCGAATATGTAGCGGACGAGCCGTCGCCGGTCCAGGTCCTTGATCTCGTCGAAGACGATCCCGCGATGGCCCGTGGGATCGATGCGCACGACCTTGCCGGTGCCGCACACCGCGGGCTCGCCGGCGGTGAGGTCGAGCTGGAAGTGGACCTCGTCGCCGATGTTGAGCGCATCGGCCGCCGCCAGCAGGAAGCCGCCGCCGCTGACGTCGACCGTGCAGCTCTCGATCTGCACGAGGTCGGGCCCGCCGAACACGAGCGCGGGGCGAGCCGCGCGGATGCGAACGTAGTCGCGCTCCTGGAGGACGTCGATCGAGCGTGGATCGTTGATGCGCAGGACGTCGGGGTCGGAGGGGTCCTCGACGATGGCCGTGCCGGTGAGGTGGACGCGTCCGGTGGGCCCCTGGAACTCGATCGCCAGCGCCTCCAGCTGTCGTGGGCTGAGCGGCTCGACCGGTACCGTGATCGCAACCAGCAGCGTGCCCGCTCCGGCTTCGATCACGCGGGCTGGGATCTTGGGCCCGCTGGCTGGCGCGAGCGTGACGGCGTCTCCGTGCTCGGGCAGCTCGAAACCGGAGCTCGCGCTCGCGGCCGCCTTGCCGCGCCCGCCCGTCCCGGGAAGCGCGAACCTCACGGCAGCAACCTCGCTGCCAGCCCTGCCGGATCCACGCGGCTCAGTCGCCAGCCGCCGCCGCGACCGCGGTCGAGCACGTACTCGGGGGCAAGGCCGAAGGCGCACGCGGCCTCCACCGCCACGCCGATCTGGTCGGTCTCATCGGCGTGGGTGATCGCCAGCGAGTTGGCGCCCAACGGGCGCAGCGCGTGAAGCAGCTGGGCAGCGGCGGCGGCGCCGAGCGTGGCAGGTAGCGCGACGACCACGCGCTCGGGCTTCAGTTCGGCGAGCAGCCCTGCCAGCTCGCGGATGCCGGCGCGGTCGGCTGGCGACAGGCGCGGCGTGTCGAGCACCGCCATGCCCTCGCTGCGCGCCCGACGCAGCGCCCGCAGCGCCCGCGGCGTGCGCGCTGCCGTGGGCTTCATCACGTGTGGGCTGAGGATCAGGCGCAGCTCCTCACGCTCGGCGTTGGCCCCGCCACCGCGCCGCCCGGCAGCGTCCGGGTGGCGAGCGAGCGTCGCGAAGCTGGCGGGCAGCGAGCTGCTCTTGCGGTAGGCGCCAAGCAGCGCCGCGCAGCACGTCGTCTTGCCGGCACCGCCCGCGCCCACGACCACGATCGCCGCCCCCTGGGTCGGTAGCGGCGGCGCCACCGGTATCCGCTGCGCGAGCGTGCTGCGCACTGCTTGCGCCATGCCCGCGCGGGGCGCGAGCGCCAGCGCGTGCGCGCTGGCGCCGTCGATCAGCTCGTGCGCCAGCGCCTCGCTGATCCCGTAGCGCTCGAGGCTCTTGGCCACGCCCGCGCGAGCGCGCTCGTGCGAGCCGGGAGCCACGACCCGCCGCTCGCCAGCGGCAGCCGACGTCGGTGCTTGGATCGGGTCTACGGGCCGCGGGATCAGCTCGGACAGCTCCTCCGCGGCGATCTCCTGGAAGTCGTTGCTCCACGGCGGCGGCGCCGCCGGGGCCGCACGCCGCTCGCTGCTCGCGCGCCGATAGCTCAGCTCACGTTCGCCGCCGACCAGGTCGCCGACGGGGTTCGGTTGACGCGCTCGGTCCGGGTCGCGAGCGGGCCGCACAGCCCCCCCGTAGCGTGGAGCGCTCCTGTCAGCCGCGCGAGCGAGCGGGTCGACGACGCCCTCGACAGCGTCCCGCTCGCGCGCCTGTCCTCGCGTGCGACTCGCGCGCGCGAGCGCGGCCAGATGCGCGGTCACGTACGCGCTGCCTGCCGCGCCGCTGGACTCGGGCGGCGCAGCCCGGGCCGGGTCGCTGCCAGGACGGTCGACGCGCTCGGCCGACGCCGTCTGCTCAGCCGACGGCGTCTGCTCGGTCGACGCCAGCGCGTCGGGTGCCGGCGCGGGGGCGTACGCGGGGGTGCGGAGCAGCGGCGGCGCGGACGGCTGGAACGGCGCCGAGGGCGGGGGCGCAGGCGGCTGGAGTGCGGGCGCAGGCGGCTGGAACGCGGGCGGGGCCTGAGCTGGCGACTCGACCACTGGGACCGGCGGCGTCGGGCGGCCTGTGTCGGTGGCGTGGGCTGGCTGCACGGGCAGGGCCAGCGGCGCGGCGGGCTCTGCGCTGCGGTCTTCGTCGTAGACGTCGACGGCGGGCTGGCCGGGCATCGCTTCGATCTCCACGTAGGCGTGCTGGAAGAAGCCGAGCACCCCGCCGCTGAGCCCCTCGCGACGGCGTACGACGATCGCCTCGGCGCCGAGCTCGCGCTCGATCACGGGGATCAGCTCCTCGACGGAGCGCCCGCGGTAGGTGCGAACGGCGCCGCCGTTGCCCAGCCGCGAGCGCGCCTGGCGCCCGAGCGCTTCGAGCAGCTCCCCCGGCGTGCTCATGCGTGAACTACCCCAATCGTTTCGACGTTGATGCCAGGTGCAATCTCGTTATAGGAGCACACCGCCAGATGCGGCTGGGCCTGGACGATGAGCCTACGCAGGTGGCGGCGGATGCGTGCAGAGCACAGGAGAACAGGTCCCCGCCCGCCCCCGGCGCCGAGCGCGGTGGCGTGCTCGACCTGGGCGCGCAGCGCGTTCACGATCGCCTGGGCACGCGGCGGGTCCATCGCGAGGTACTCCCCGTCGGTGGTCTGGGTGATCGAGGTGGAGACCTCCTGCTCGATCGAGGGGTCCAGGGTTATAGCTTGCAGTCGCAACTGCTCGTCCAGGTGTGGAGCCGTGATCGCCCGGCCCAGCGCCTGGCGAGCGTACTCCGATAGCAGGCTTGTGTCACGTGTTGTTCGCGCCTTGTCGCCGATTGCCTCCACGATCGTGCCCAGATCGCGGATCGGCACGCCCTCGGACAGCAGCGATTGCAGCACGCGTTGGATCTCGCCGAGCGAGAGCGCGTCGGGGACGACCTCTTCCACGACCGCGGCGTTGGTCTCCTTCAGGCGATCGAGCAGAGTGCGCACGTCTTGGCGCGTGAGCAGCTCGGCGGCATGCGCGCGAATCGTCTCGGTCAAATGGGTGACGATCATCGACTCGGGGTCTACCACGGTGTAGCCGAGCGCCTCGGCCTCGGCACGCTGGGACTCGGTCACCCACACGGCGTCGAGGCCGAAGGCGGGCTCGCGCGTGGGTATCCCCTGGAGGTTGCCGCCGGCGTCGCCCGGGTCCATCGCGAGCAGGTGGCCGGGCATGATGCGCCCGCGCGTGACCTCCGCGCCGCGAACCTTGACGGCGTACTCGTGCGATTCCATGCCGAGCTCGTCGTGGATGCGCACCGGCGGAATCACGATGCCGAGGTCGGAGGCGATCTGGCGCCGGATAGCGCTGACACGACGAAGCAGCGAGCTCGAGCCGCCGGATGGGCGGGCGGGACCATCGTTGACCAGCGGCACGAGCCCGAAGCCGATGGCGAGCTCGAGCGCGTCCACGCCCACCTCAGAGAGCGGCTCCTCGCCGGCCTTGGGCAGCGCCGCTTTGGCGGCCGCCGCGCGGGCGCTCTCGGCTGCGTTGAGATCGTCGGGCACGCCCTTGCGCACGACCCACGCAACCCCGCCGAAGATCGCGGCTATCAACAGGAAGGGCAGCTTCGGCAGCCCCGGGATCAGCGCGAACAGCCCGATCGCGCCCGCGGCGACGAGCGGCGCCTTGCGCTGTTTGAGGATCTGGTTGGCGATGTCCGCTCCGAGGTCGCGGTCGGAGGCGGCGCGGGTGACGATGATGCCGGTGGCGACGGAGATCAGCAGCGCTGGGATCTGCGCGGCGAGGCCGTCGCCGACGGTCAGCAGCGAGTACTGGTGCGTGGCTTCGGCGAAGCCGAGGTGGCGCTGGAGCATGCCGACCACGATCCCGCCGATGAGGTTGATGGCGGTGATGATGACCGCCGCCATGGCGTCGCCTTTGACGAACTTCGAGGCTCCGTCCATGGCGCCGTAGAAGTCGGCCTCGCTGGCGATCTCCGCGCGCCGCGCGCGCGCCTGCTCGTCGGTGATCAGCCCGGCGTTGAGATCGGCGTCGATCGCCATCTGCTTGCCGGGCATCGCGTCGAGCGTGAAGCGCGCGCCGACCTCCGCCACGCGCCCAGCGCCGTTGGTGACGACCACGAACTGGATGACGACGAGGATCAGGAAGATCACAAGGCCCACGACCACGTTGCCGCCCACGACGAATTCGCCGAAGGACTTGACCACGCTGCCGGCGTCGCCGGTGGTGAGGATCAGACGCGTGACCGACACGTTGATCGCCAGGCGGAACATCGTGGTCAGCAGCAGCAGGCTGGGGAACGAAGCGAAGTCGAGCGCCTTGCCGAGGTACATCGTGGCGGCGACGACCGTCAGCGCGGTGGCGATGTTGAGCGTGATCAGCAGGCTCAGCAGCTCTGAGGGCAGCGGGACGACGAGCATCGTCACGACCAGCACGACGGCGACCGCTGCCAGCAGGTCGGAGTGGCGCAGCAGGCGCTTGACGCCGGGGCTGTTCACGACGCCAGCCTCCTACGACCGGCGAGCCGGTAGACGAACGCGAGCACACGCGCGACCGCCGCGTACAGCTCCTCGGGGATGATCTGACCGATCTCGACGGACGCATGCAGCGCGCGTGCCAGCGGCGGGTCGCTGATCACGGGCACATCGTTCTCCTGCGCGATGCGCTTGATCTGAGCGGCGACCAGGTCCTTGCCCTTGGCGACGACCTCGGGGGCGGTGCGCGTGCCGTCGTAGGAGAGCGCCACCGCGTAGTGGGTGGGGTTGGTGACCACCACGTCGGCGTCGGGCACGGCCGCCATCATGCGCGCGCGCGCCAACTGCATCTGGCGGCGGCGTAGCGCGGCCTTGATCTCGGCGGAGACGCCGTACTGGCGGACCTCGTCCCTGACCTCCTGCTTGGTCATCCGCAGCTGGTGCTCGTAGCGGCGCCGGCGCCAGGCGTAGTCGAGCACGCCGATCAGCAGGTAGGCGAAGGCCGCGTGCTGGGCGACGCTCAGCGCGCTCCTACCGGACAGTACCCCCAGCGAGTAGGGCGAGATGCCGACGTCGGCGGCGAGGCCGGTCAGCCCGGGCAGCAGCGCGAGCGCGGCGACGGCACCGACGACGGCGACCTTGACGATCGCCTTGAGCGCTTCGAAGATCGCGTTGGGGCCGAACAGGTTGCGCGCGCCGGAGGCGGGGTTGATGCGACGGAAGTCGGGTTTGAGCGCGTATGCGCTCGGTCGGAAGCCGACCTGCGCGACGCCGGCGAGCGCGCCGGCGGACATGCACGCGAGCGCGACGGGCGCGACCGCCAGCAGCACGGTGGCGAGCGCGGTGCGCATCAGGTCGTCGAGGCCGGAGGCGGTGGTGGCGCGCCCGGGGTCGGCGATCTCGCCGAGCATCTGGCGGCATGTGGAGGCGGCGTCGCCGACGATCTTCGGACCGAGCAGGCTGAGCGCGAACAGGCCGACCGCCACGACGACCGATCCGCCGAGATCTGGGCTGCGCGCGACCTGGCCTTTCTCGCGCGCGCGTTTGCGGTGCTTCGGGGTCGCTTTCTCGGTGCGCTCTTCGCGGGGCATGGCTCAGGCCACGTGCAGCGCGCCGAGCGCGTCGCCGACGCTGACGGACAGCTGGCTGGATATCCAGTTGGCGGTGAACGGCAGCGATGCGCCGACGACGAGCATGGCGACGGCGACCTTGGTGGGGAAGCCGACGGCGAACACGTTCAGCTGGGGCACGACGCGGGAGACCACGCCGAACGCCACGTCGGTGATCAGCAGCGCGACGAGCACCGGCGCGGCCACCTCGATCGCTGCGGTGAACACGCCGGCGAACACCTGCTCGGTGCCGCCCACGAGCGACGACAGCCTAGGCCCGGCGGTGAGCGGCACGAGCGTGAACGTGCGGTCCAGACCGCGCAGAGTCCACGCGTCGCCGCCGATGACGAGGAAGATCAGCGTGCCGAACAGCGAGTAGAAGCGTGCCATCACCGCGCTTTCCTGGCCGTTCATGGGGTTGATCAGCTGGCCGTAGGAGAAGCCGGACAGCACGTCGACGATCGAGCCGGCCGATTCGACGCCGGCCATCAGCACGGCGAGCGTCAGCGCGAGGCCACCGCCGACGAGCAGCCCCTCGATCACGAGGCCGGCGAGCACGAACGGGTCGGTGGGGATCTGCTGACCGTGCATGGCGATCGGCGCCAGCCCGATCGAGATGCCCACGGCGATGATCCCGCGAACGCGTGGCGGCAGCAGCTCCGAGGAGAACAAGGGCGCGATCACGAACAGCGGAGTGACGCGGGCGAGCACGAGGATGAAGCCGACGAGGTCGCCGCCCTCGAGCTTCAGCAGCAGCGCGTTCACGAGCCGACCATCGTGGGGATGGCGGTGAACAGCGCGGTCGTGTATGCGACGAGCTGGCCGAGCATCCACGGGCCGAGTACGAGGATCACGACGGCCACGCCGGCGATCTTGGGGATCAGCGTGAGGCTCTGCTCCTGGATCTGCGTGACGGCCTGGAAGATGCTGACGAGCAGCCCGATGACGAGCGCGGCGAGCAGCAGCGGACCGGCGATCTTCAGCGACAGGCTCATCGCCTGAGATGCGAGGTTGACGACTGTGTCCTGGTTCATTGTATAGCCATGGTTATACGGTTGCGCTTGTTTTCGATGTTTGGATGGGAGGGTCGCGGGGCGGCGCGCCGCCGCGTGGCGGCGAGCGTCAGTGGAAGCTTTGGACGAGGGACTTGATGACCAGATCCCAGCCGTCGACGAGCACGAACAGCAGGATCTTGAAAGGCAGCGAGATGAACGTGGGCGGCAGCATGATCATGCCCATGCTCATCAGCACCGAGGAGACGATCAGGTCGATGATCAGGAACGGCAGGAAGATCAAGAAGCCGATCTCGAACGCCGTCTTCAGCTCCGAGACGATGAACGCGGGGATCAGCACCTCGGTCGGCACTTCGGCGCGCGTGTGCGGCTCCTTGGCGTGCGCGAGGCTCACGAACAGGGCGATGTCCTGCGGGCGGGTCTGGCGGAACATGAATTCGCGCAACGGCTGCTCGGCGCGCTCGATCGCCGTGGTGGTGCTGATGTGATGGGCCTCGAGTGGTTCGACGGCGTCGCGCTTGATCGCGCCGATGGTCGGCGCCATCACAAAGATCGTGAGGAACAGGGCGATCCCGACGAGCACCTGGTTGGGGGGCGCGGTGGTGGTGCCGACCGCGGTGCGGATGAAGCCGAGCACGATCAGGATGCGGCTGAAGCCTGTGACCGTGAACAGGATCGCGGGCACGAGCGTGAGCCCGCCGACGAGCAGCAGGATCTGCACGGCGTTGCTCGAGGTGACGTTCATCGACCGACGATCTGGACGACGTTGCTGGAGGTGAGGTTCATCGGCGCACCGTCAGTTGGCGCAGGCGGTCGATCAGGCTGGAGGACGTGCGCATCGGGTCCGGCCGGCGTCCGGCGACGGGGCTCACGTACGCTCCGCTCGGGCCGGACCGCTGCCACTCGCCGACCCTGCCATCTTCACCCGCCGAGAACGCGCTGCGCTCGGAGTAGGAGCCCTGGCCGAGGGCGCGCGTCGACCGCGCTGCGCCGGCGACGAGCGCGCCCGCGACACGAGCGCCGCCGATCAGACCGCTGCGCTCCCCCTTCGGGGACCATGCCGGTGGGCGTCCGTCGACCGATCGAAGATCGGCCAGCAGCCCGGCTTCCTGAGCCTCCTCCTCGGTGTAGCGGTGGATCGGCGCGACCCCGTGCTCGGTGCTGCCGAGCAGCACGTAGTCGCTGCCGGCGCGCACGAGGTGCACCGAGCGCCCCGAGCCGAGCGTCAGCGCAGCGACGCTCGAGAGGCCGTCGCTTGAGACGTTGGGGTCCTTGCTCGCCTTGACCTGGCGCAGGATCCAAGCGAGTCCCCAGATGACCGCGATCACGATCGCGAGGCCGACGATCGTGCGCACGATGCTCGCGCCGCCGCTGCCCGGCGAGTGCGAGCTGCCGGTGCTCGTCGAGCTGAGGTTCAGCGGCGTGTTTTCTCCGCCCTCCTTGGAGGATGGCGTGAACGCCGCCGCCGGGCAGGCGAGCGCACCCAGGAGCGCGCAGCCGAGCACCCAAACGGGCACAAGCAGGCAGGCGCCAGGTACCGCGGCCGCCGTCGCGGCCGCGCGGGAAAGCGGGATTGAGTTTTTCATCGAGGGACGACTCCGAGGGAGAGTCGCCCCAGTTATCGGCCCTGCCGCGACGGTCTTGAGGCCACGAGCCGTACTGATCCGTACGTTTCAGTACGGGGCTGCTAGTATGCTCGCATGGCGACGATCAAAGCCGAGGAGATGCGTATCCCTCGCTGGGCCAGGGAGGCGCTCTCCCAGCACGAGGCTGTTGTGGTCGTCAATCGCGAGCGGCCCGCCTACGTGATCGTCCATCCCGACGATCACGGGGCGACGGCGCATTCGCCGCGTCGCGGGCGGCCCCTACGGGATGCGCTTGCGCTGCTTGCACAGGCTGCGCCACCAGATCCGGCCTTTGCCGACGACATGGAAGCTGTACTCGAGACGGTCGGTGCAGCGCCGGCTGATCCATGGGCACAGTCCTAGACACCACCGTCTTCATAGAGCTGGAGCGCGCTATGCGCGCGCTGCCCGTCGAGCGGGCGATGAAGGAGGTCGCCCAGCGCCTGGAAGCCCAGCTGGGCCAGAGCGAGGACGTGGGCATTGCTGCAATCACAGCCTCCGAGCTGCTGCACGGCGTGCATCGCGCCACAGACGAGTATCGCGGACAGCGCGAGACGTTTGTGGAGGCCATCCTCGCTGCGTTCCCCGTGATCGCCTTCGACCTTCTGGTGGCACGGGTCCACGCGAGGCTCTGGGTTGGGTTGATCTCCTCCGGCGGCGAAGTCGGTGCTCACGACCGGCTTGTCGCCGCGACCGCCCTGTCCGCCGGTTGGCGGATCGGAACCGCCAACATTCGTCACTTCAACCGCATCCCCGGGATGGATGTCACGCCCGTGCACTTGGGGTGAGGATCACGGCTACTGCAACAGCTTTGCGACCTGCACGCCCCAGGCGCCGTCGGGCGTGACCACGAGGCTGCCGTTGGCGAAGCAGAGGCCGTTGGCGAACAGCTCGACGGGCTCCTCGGCGGCCTGGTCGAGCTCGACGACGGCGCCCTGCGCGAGCTCGAGCGCGTGCCCGAGCGCCAGGTGCGTGCGCCCGAGCTCGGCCCAGACGCGCACGAAGATGCTGCGCAGGATCTCGCGACCGTCGCCGTTCTCGCTTGTGCCGGCGAGGTGGGCGCGCGCGCGTTCGAGCTCGCTGCGGCCGAGCTTGGCGTAGGTGTCGGCGCGGATCACCGGATCGCCGGTGGACGTCAGCTTCACCGCCCGGCGCAGTCCGCTGCGTCCAGGACGCCCGCGACCGAGCGAGATCTCCTCGGCGTACAGAAGCACACCGTCCGCGGATGGCTCCTGGAGCGCCACGAGCGCACCGGGGCCCAGCTCCAGCATGCGCTCGATCGGCATCTGAAGCGAGCCGATCTCCGCGCGCAACAGCACCTGTGCGGTGGCCACGCTGCGACGCAGCGCGTCGGCCCCGCGGGGATCTGCGCGGGGCTCGCGGCCGGCCCCGCGGATGCTCTCTGTGAACTGCTCGATCGCCCCCCACGGGATCAGCAGCGAGATCGTCGAGCTCAACGTGTCGAGCTTCAGCTCGAAGTCTACCGACAGCGTCGGTTCGCCAATCGGCGTGAGCACGCCGGCGTCGCCCTCGATGTCGAGGTCGCCCCGCTCCAGCTCGGTGCCGCCGAGCTCCTCCCACGCAACCGAGAGCTGGTGTACGACCGCATCGAACACGCCCCTGGTCAAAACCCAGTCAACCTCCGTCAGGTGGCGCTCCGTTGGAGCCTGCGCCGCCTCGCCACCGAGCAGGCATTCGAGCGCCGCCAGCACGAGCGGCAGCTCGACGCACATCAGCAGATGGCGCTCCACCGACTGCGCGCGCATCGCCACCGCGATCGAGTCGGCGGGCAGCTGCGCCTTGGCCGCGGCCCACGTGTGCTGGCTGATGTCGCGCAGCGCGACATCGACCTCCGCTTTCAGCTCTCCCGTCAGCCACGTCCCGAGCGACTCGCTGAAGACGTCCAGCGCGCGCGCGATGCGGCGCCTGAGCTCGGTCGTGAACTTGGTCGGCTGCGAGAAGTCAAGGGCGCGTACGCCGCCGCTGGCCTCCTCGACATGCTCCTCGGTCTGAGCGGCGCTCATCCTGGGCTCAATCCCCACCCTCGCCCGCGGAGGCGCCCTCGGAGGCGGCCGCCTGAGGCGCGGCGGCGTCGGGCGGGCTGCCGTCCTCGGCGACGCTCGCAGCGTCGGCGCGGCCGTCGGGGGCCGCGGCCGGCTCCGGGTCCTGCGCGTCCCCGCCGGCTGGCTGCGCCAGCTCGCCGTCGTGATGGGAGTCGACGATCTCGGTGATGCGCAGGCCGTACTGCTCGTCGATGACCACGACCTCGCCGTGGGCGATCGCGGTGCCGTTGACCAGCAGGTCGGCGGTCTCGCCCGACAGGCGCTCGAGCGCGACCACGGAGCCGACGCGCAGGTCGAGCGTCTCGCCGACCGTCATGTGCGTGCGTCCGATCTCTACGCTCAGCTCCATGGGGATGTCGCTGAGGCGGCTCAGGTCGACATCGCCCGACGGGGCGAGACCGTTCTCGCGAGTCGTGCCGGTCGCGCTGGCGCCGTCGCCGTCGGCGGGCGCAGTTCCCTTGTCGAACTGCTCGTACTCGATCGCCTCGGCCATGCTGCTCCTACTGGACGGTCATGTCGGGGATCAACACCGCTTCGACCTTGACGTCCGTCTGCGCGTCGATCGCCTGCTGGATCTGATGCTTGACCGCGCGTCTGCCCGTATCGGAGATGAGCGTTTCGCCGCTTTGGTTGGTGATCGCGTTCGTTACGATTTCGCGCACGAACGGTTCCTCAGGCAGCGTTCCAGCGGCATTTTCGCCGCTCGAGGCGGCGGCCTCGGCGCTGGCGCCGTCGCTCTGGCCGGGCGCGAGCTCGAGCGCGACCGTGAGCTTGGCGAAGCGGCCATCCTGGAGGTTCAGCAAGAAGGGTGCCGGCAGCACGTAGATGGTCCCTTTGATCTTGTCCTTGTTGACGGGCTTGGGCTGCGTCATCTTGTAGCCCACTCCCAGTATGAGAATCGGCAGGGCGAGCGCAAGCATGAGCTTTTTGTTCTTGAGCATGGTGTTGGCCGTTTCGTGACTAGGGTTGTGTTTCGCCTTCGCCTTCGCCTTCGGGTCCGTCGATACGCCGCATGACGATCTCCACTCGTCGGTTGCGCGCCCTTCCGGCGGCGGTCGCGTTGCTGGCCGCCGGGCGCTGTTCGGCGTTGCCGCTGGCCGTGAGCCTCTGCGAGCCGACGCCGTGTGCGATCAGGAAGCGCACGACGGTGCTCGCACGCGCGGTCGAGAGCTCCCAGTTGCTGGGGTAGAGGCTGGAGTGGATCGGAACGTTGTCGGTGTTGCCTTCCACGGAGATCGGGTGCGTTTCGTCGACGTTGAGCAGCTGCGCGATCTCGCTGAGCAGGCCGTCAGCGCGCCCTTCGAGCGTCGCCTGGCCGGAGGCGAAAAGGAGATCATCGGTGAGCACGCGGATCACCAGGCCACGCGCTTCGATTGAGGCCTCCACGCTCTTGGAGAAGCCGTGGGAGGCAGCGTAGGCTTCGAGCTCCTTCTTGATGTGCGCGAACTCGGCGGCCTCCTTCTGCGCCTGCGTTTCTCTGGCGGCAGCCGCCGCGGTGCTCGCCGTGCCCGAGCTGCTCGTGCTGCTCATGCTGGTGGGAGCGCTCGTTGCGCCGCGCAGCGTGCTGTTCTGAAGCGAGCTCGAGCCTTCGGTCTTGACCGGCTCGATCGCCTGAAGTTCGATGCTCGCGGGTGTCTGCGCTGCGTTGTCGGTAGCACCCTGCTGGGCGACCGCCTTGCCGCCCGGCAGGATGTTGCCGGAGAAGGCCGCCTTCAGCGACTTCTGGAGCGTCTGGTACTTGGAGATGTTGACCGAGGAGATCGAGAACAGCACCATGAACAGCGCCATCAGCAGCGTGATCATGTCCGCGTAGGTGAGCAGCCAGCGCTCCTCGCTCTCGTGCTCTGCGCCGCCGTGGCGACGACGACCGTGCCCGCGGGCCATGATCAGGCCGCCTTGGCCTCGACGTCGAGCCGCGTCACCTTCTGGTCATCCTCGGTCGGGCGCTCGGTGGGCGGTACGTAGGACATCAGCTTCTCGGACACCAGCCGCGGGTTGTCGCCCGCCTGGATCGAGAGAATCCCCTCGAGCGTCATCATGCGCAGCTCCATCTCTTCTGCGGAGATCGCCTTCAGACGGTTGGCGATCGGCAGGAAGACCACGTTGGCCGAGCCGACGCCCATCAGCGTGGCGATGAAGGCGGCGGAGATCGACGGCCCGAGTGTCGCCGGCGCAGCCAGGTTCTGGAGCACGTGCACGAGGCCGAGCACCGTGCCGATGATGCCCATCGTCGGCGCGAAGCCGCCGGCCTTTTCAAACGGCGCCGCTCCGGCGGCGTGGCGCACGGCCATGCCGTCGACCTCCGCCTCGAGGATCGCGTGCACCATCTCCGGGTCGGTGCCGTCGACGACCAGCTGGAGGGCGTTGCGCGTGAAGCTGTCGTCGATCTCGGCGAGCTGCGCGTCGAGCGCGAGCAGACCCTCGCGCCGGGCCTTGTCCGCCAGCGAGACGAGCTCATCCAGGCGCGCACGCATGTCGGGAGGTTCTGCCTTGAAGACCATCTTGTAGAGGCTCGGCACGCGCTTCATCGATGCCATGCCGACGCTCGCCAGCGTGACCCCGCCGGTGCCGCCGAGGATGATCATCAGCGCCGGGATGTCGATGAACGAAGCGGGGCTCGTGCCGCCCATCAGAGAAGCTCATCATCAGGGAGCCGAAGGCCACCCCGATCCCGATGGCCGTTGAAGCCTTCATTGCGTGCTTACATCGGCTGCCGGGCGATTTCCTTCAGTCCTGGCGGACACGCGTGCACAAACGGTGGACGCGGCGCTGGCTGCGAGCGCGCGCGACCGAGCGGGCCGGTCTCAGCGCCGGCGCGGTGCTGGTGGGGCGCGGGCGCGGCTACCCGGCGTCGTCCTCGACGGCGGCCAGGCGCGGGGGCTCGCGATCGCCGCCGGTGTGCGGCGGCGGCTGCGGAGGCCCACCTGCGCCACCCGTGCGGCCTCGGCGCCTGAAGGCCTCAGCCAATACGTCCGCGCGGCAGTCATGGACGGCGCCGGCAACCTCCGCCGGCGTCTCCGCGACCACCACCTTCGCGCCCGTGGCGAGCGTGATGACGGTGTCGGGCGTGGATTCGATCGTCACGATCATGTCCACGTTCAGCAGGAACGGCTCGTCACTGTGGCCGAGCCGGTTGAGCGTAATCATCTGTACACCCCCTCTGGAAACCCGGATCCTCTCGGGTACAACGTTAGCCGCAGGGTGGGACGGCCGCGAGCGACCGCCCCACCCCGAAGCTCCTCGGAGTCGTCCCCCTTTCGCTTACTGGATCATCGACACGAGTGTGCCGAGCATTTCGTCCGCGGTCGTGATCGTGCGCGAGTTGGCCTGGTAGCCACGCTCGGCGGTGATCATGTTGGTCATCTCCGTGGCCATATCGACGTTCGACATCTCGAGCTCGCCGCCGATCGACGAGCCGAAGCCCGCCGTGTCGGGCGTGCCGACGATCGGCGTGCCCGAGTTCGCGGTCTGCGCCCACAGCGAGCCGCCGAGTCGTTCGAGGCCGCTTTCGTTGGCGAACGTCGCCAGCGACAGGTAACCCGAGGTCACGCGCTTGAGGTAGTTTTCGGTGCCGACTTCCTCGTCGGTGTAGCTGACCGAGCCGTCCTGGCCGATCGCCACGTTGCTCGAGCCGGGGGGGATCCGGATGTAGCTGTCTTCGGTCCCGGCTTCGTAGGTGTCGCCGGTCGGCGCTTCGCTGGCGACGAGCGCATTGCGCCCGACCACGTATTCGCCCGACTGTGTGGTCAGGTATCCGGCGGCGTCGGTCGTGAGGTCGCCAGCGCGCGTGTAGTTGACGTTGTTGGGCAGGCCTTCGGTCAGTTGTCCTTCTTTCGGGGCGCCTGGGCCCACGCGCAGGAACCCCGGACCCTCGATCGCGACGTCCAGCGGGTTGTTGGTGGTCTGGAACGAGCCCTCCGTCATTTCGTTGATCGTCGCGTCCACTTGCACGCCGAGCCCGATCTGCTCGGGGTTGGTCCCGCCGTTGCTGCTCGTGGGGCCGGAGGCGCCGTGCATCACCTGCGTGAGCGAGTCCGCGAACGTCACGCTCGCCGCCTTGTAGCCGACGGTGTTGACGTTCGCGAGGTCGTTGGCGGTCTCGTTGAGCATCGCCTGGTTCGCGTCGAGGCCGCTGATCGCGGCATACATTCCTGCCATCATCCTGACTGCCCTTCCTTTCGCGGCCTCCTCGACGAGGTCCGGCCGTTGTCGTGGGTGGCCGCTCGCCTCATGCGATCACGGCGCTGTCGATGTTCGTGAACACGTTGTCCTTCATGTGTTCGGATCCGACGGCCGTGATGACCGTGCGGTTGCTGACGGACACCACGAAGGCGGTGCCGTCGACAAGTACCAGGGAGTCGCGCGAGCCCTTGCTGGCGGCGCGGTCCACCCCCTGGGAAAGCCTGCCCAGCGTGCTCGCGCCGAGCTCGATGCCACGGCGCTGAACGCGCGCGAGCGCGTGCTTGGAGAACGACAGATCGCCGCTCGGGCGCGCTGCGCCTGGGGCTCCCGCCTGCTCGAGCACGTCGGCGAAGGAGGAGCCCGGCGTGGCCGCGGTGCGCGCGTCCCGCGTGCTCGGCGCTACCCGCTCGCCGCCGGCGCCCCGGGCGGGCGCGTTGGGGCCGGTGGCCGGTGCGACGGGGCCGGACAGGCCGCCGGGTGGCACCAGCGCGCCGTTGTTGGAGATCGGCGTCATTCGACTTCGGTGATGCTCGAGAGCTTCACGCCGGCGACGCCTTCGACGGTCACGGTCGTACCGGAGGCGTCGGACTGGACGCTCTGCACCGTGCCCGTGGCGGCTTCGCCGGAGGAGTTGTTGTAAGCCACCTTGTGGCCGATCAGGCCGACGGCGCTCGACAGCTCGTTGGCGTTGGCGAGGTTGGTGATCTGCTCGACCTGCGTGAACTGCGCGAGCTCGTTGATGAATTCGTTGCTGTTGCCCGGTTCGAGCGGGTTCTGGGCCTCTAGCTGCGCGACCATCAGCTTCAGGAATTCGTTCTGTCCGAGCACGCCGTTGGCGTTTTCGGGCGCTGCGCTGGCGCTGGCGCCGGCGGACGGGGCCGCCGCGGCTGCGATCGGGCTGGTGGTCATGCGATCGTTCCTTTCCTGGTGCTCACGCGAGCACGTCGACGCTTGGTCCCCGCAGGGGGAGCTCGCTGGCGGTGCTCGCGCTCGCTCCCTCGCGCTCATCGGACGCCGCGGCGCCGTCCACTTCCTCGGGTTCGTTGGAGGCGCTCGCAGCGCCGGAGCCGTCGGGGTTGGAGGCGAAGCGCCCATCGCGCTCGCCCGCTTGCGACTGTCCGAAGGTGCCGATGTCCAGGCGCAGCAGCGACACACCTAGCGAGCTCAGCGACTGGTGCAGCTCGGCGCGAGAGCCGACGAGCGCCTGCGCGGCGCTCGCCGTGTCGGCGCTCACGCGCGCGATCAGGCCGTCGCTGGTCTGGCTCAGCCGGATGCTGATGTGGCCGAGCTCTTCCGGCTGGAGCGCGATCCGCGCCTGCGTGGCTCCCTGACGGGCGGCGATCTCGATCGTCGCGCGGATCGAGTCGATCATCTCCTGCATTGGCACCCCTGCCGCTGAGGCCGAGCTGGGGCTGGCCCCCGGCGATGCGACAGCGCCCGTGCCGGGCACTTGCGCCTGGGCATCGTCACCCGATGCGGGCAGGGAGCCCGCTTCCGCCGAGCCGGACGGGGCATCGCCGTCCGCGAGCGCGCCCGCTTGCTTGTCGGTGCCTGCGGATCCGCGTGCCTCGGCGGCGCCCGCGACGTGCGAGCGCGCCGTGTTGGCAGCGGCGCCGCCCTGCGCGCCGCCGGCCAGCGAGCCGCCTGCGGCGCGCGCAGCAGCGCCGCCGGTCTGTGAGCTCGAGCCGCTGTGGGCGCCCGAGCCACCGCCTTCCCCCGTCCCGCTGCGCGTGTCCGCCCCCGGGCGCTCGCCGGCCTGAGCGTCTGAGCCTGCCTGGCTGGTAGCCGGGGAGGGCCCGCTCTGTGCCGTGCCAGAGGCGCCGCTCTCGCCGGCGGCGGTAGCCGTCTGCGTCGCGCGCGGGGCCTGCGTCGCCGAGCGCGTGGGCGCGCGCGAGGAATCGAGCACGGCGGCGTCGCCACGGTCATCGCTCTGCGTCCAGCGCACGCTCGCCGCGAGCTTGCCGCGCGCAGAAGCGACGGCCTCGGATGCGGGAGCGGTCGTGGCGCTGGCGCCGCGCACCGACGCCGTGGCCTCGGACCTGTCGGCGGGCTCTGCCAGCGCTCGGGCGGCCGCGCCTGCGCGCTCGGCGGAGCTGTGACTGGAACCTGCGAGCGCCGAGCCGGGTTCGGGCTCTTCGTTGCTTGCGCTCGTCTCAGCCGCCGGCGCCGCGGCGCTCGAGCGCACACGCGCGCCCCCGGCGAGCAGGCTCGCTGCTATGCCGCCGATCGGCCCAGCTGAGCGCCCGGTCGCGACTGGCTCAGCGGGGCCCTGCGTTACCGATCCCGCTGACCCAGCCCCGTCTTGCGCGAGCGCCGGATCCTGCGCGAGCGGCGCCGACTGGGTCGACGTCGGGGCTGCCGCGTCCTCTGCGAGCGCCGGACCATCGGCGGGCAGCGCCGAGCGGGTCGCGGAGGCGTCGCGCGCAAGCCGTGGCGACCGCGGGTCGAGCACCGCGCCCCGCGTCGGCGAGGCGCCAGCGGCTGTGGCCGAGACGCCGCCAGCCACCGCGGCGGCGCCAGAGCGCGACGACGCGGCCCCGCCCGATGGCTCGGGCGCGGCTTCAGCGTTCGCTGCCGACGCGGCGGGGACATTTGCGGGGGAGCTTGCAGGGCCCGACGCGGCGGCCGCTTCCGCCGGTTCGCTGTCGTGACGGTGCGCGCTGGTGTTTGCCTGGCCTGTCTGCTGCTGGCCTTCCGCTGGTGCGGTCCGGGCCAAGTGTTCGGCGAGCGCGCTGTGGAAAGGCGGCGCGCCCGGCTGCGCGGGAGATCCCGGTGGAGCGCCGGAGCTCGGATCCAACCCGGACGATGCGTCCGGCGAAGCTGGCTGGGTGGGCACGGGCACGAGCGCCGCTGGCAAGTTCATAGGAGCACTCCGGTAGCTGTCGCGGGGTGAGATTGACGGTAGGCTTCGGCGTAGCCGAGGACTTTGGAGACGTAGCTTTCGGTTTCGGAATACGGCGGAACCCCCCCGTACTCCTGCACGGCTCCTGGGCCGGCGTTGTAGGCGGCGAGCGCATCGGTGGTGTTTCCGGCGAACTCGCTGGTCAGCTGGCCGAGGTAGCGCGCGCCTCCTTCGATCGCTTCCGCAGGGTCGAGCGGGTTGGCGACGCCCAGCGAGGATGCGGTGCTGGGCATCAGCTGGGTGAGGCCCGACGCGCCGGCGCTGCTGACCGCGCTCGGGTCGAAGCCGGACTCCTGCTGGATCAGGCCGTGCAGCACGGCCGGATCGACGCCGTTGCGTGCGGCCGCCTGCTCGATCAGCGATTCGTATTCGCCCGAGGCCCCTGTTTCGCTTGCACCTTGCGTGCCGGCGTATTCGAGGTAGGCGGCGCCCGTCGGCTCGTCCGCGACGGCCGGGTCGTATGCGACGTCGTCGCTGCTCACCGGCGCGTACGACCCGGCCGTCGCGGACGCTCCGGTCGGCACGGCGGCGCCGGACGCGGCCGAGGAGTCCGCGGCCGTCGCGGACTGGAGCGCGGAGGCGAAGTCAGCGCCGCTCGCCTGCGGAGCGGAGCCGGCAGCGGTCGTTTCCGCGAGGCTGCCCCCGCTGGCCACGGCGCGCGTCGATTCGATCAGCGCCTGAAGCTGCTGGACGCGCTGCGCGACAGCGAGCTCGCCCGTGGTCATGCCCGCGGGGACGGCGCCGACCGACTGCGTGCTCACGCGCGACTCCGGCTGAAGCGCACGGCCGCGATCTCGTCGAGCGCGCCGAGCTCGCGGCGCAGGTCCTCGCTGTCGTGCTCGCTGCGACGCCGGTCCCTGAGGCGCTCGAGCATGCGGTGCTCGCTCGCCGCTGTGGTGAGGTCGGCGTCGCGCTCGGCGACCTCGGCCTCGCGCTGCTCGAGCTCGCGGGCGCTGACGTGGCGTTGCGCCTCCGTGCGCTCGACGTACACCTGGTGGGCGAGCAGATCCGTGGCGCTGACATCGCTGCCCTCGCCGGCGCTGCGCTGCTGCGCGCGCGCATGCTCCGCGCGGTGCTCCGCGCTGCGTAGCTCGGCGACCGTGCTCGACCGCCGCGAGATCGCGTCCGCGAGCTCGCGTTGGGCGATTTTCTCCTTGCGCTCGCGCACAACGCGCACGCGCTCGAGGCGGAATCGGAATGCAGGTCCGGGCACTGTGTGGTTAATCGGAAGGGGGGTCCGGGACTTGAGCGGGCCTGGCGCGGCGCTCAGATGCGCAGGCCGAGCGCGGGGATCGCCGGTACGCCGGAGGCGTCGATCAGCGGCGCGACAGGCTCTGCCTGCGCGCCGGACGGGAGCTCGGGGGAGACCTCTTCGGCGTCGGGGATCTCGCCGCTGGCCTGCGCCAGCTCTGCTGCCAGCGAGGACCCGAGCGCGAGCAGCCGCGCGTCGGTGTCGAGCGGGTCGCTGCGCTCGGCCACGGGCTGGCGCAGGAAGCGCTCGATGCGGGAGCGATGCGAGAGCGCGGTGTCGAGCGCGGGGTCGCTGCCGGGCTGGTAGGCGCCGATCGCCACGAGGTCTTCCTTCTCGCGCAGCACCGCCAACGCCGAGCGCAGCTGCTGTCCGGCCTGCACGACGTCGGGTGAGACGATCTCGCCGATCAGACGCGAGACGCTCGAGAGCACGTCGATCGCCGGGTAGTGCCCGGCGTGCGCCAGCGCACGCGTCAGCACGACGTGGCCGTCGAGGATCGAGCGCACCGCGTCCGCCACCGGCTCGTTCATGTCGTCTCCGTCGACCAGCACCGTGTACAGCGCGGTGATCGACCCGCTCGAGCTGGTCCCCGCGCGCTCGAGCAGGCGCGGCAGAAGCGCGAACACGCTCGGCGTGTAGCCGCGCGTGGCGGGCGGCTCGCCGATCGCAAGGCCGACCTCGCGCTGGGCCATCGCGAAGCGCGTGACGGAGTCCATCATCAACATCACGTCGTGACCCTGATCGCGGAAGTGCTCTGCGATCGTGGTGGCTGTGAAGGCGGCCTTGATGCGCACGAGCGCGGGCTGGTCGGAGGTGGCCACGACCACGACCGAGCGCGCGAGCGCGTCGCCGAGGTCGCGCTCGACGAACTCGCGCACCTCGCGCCCGCGCTCGCCGACGAGCGCGATCACGTTGATCGAGGCGCTGGTCGAGCGGGCGATCATCCCCAGCAGCGAGGACTTGCCGACGCCGGAGCCGGAGAAGATGCCGAGCCGCTGCCCGCGCCCGCACGGCACCAGGCCGTCGAGCGCGCGCACGCCCAGCCCGACGCGCTCGCGGATGCGAGGCCTGGACAGCGCCGCCGGCGGAGCGGCGATCGTCGAGCGCGCCGGTCCACGTGCCGGCGGCCCGCCGTCTGTAGGAACGCCCAGCCCATCGACGACACGCCCCAACAGGTCGTTGCCGACCGCGATGCGGAAGGGTGCGCCGCTGGCGAGCACGCGCGTGCCCGGACCGATGCCATGCAGCTCGCCGAGCGGCATCAGCAGGGTGCGCCCGTCCCTGAAGCCGACGACCTCGGATGGAACCGGGTCGCGCGCGGCCGGGCGGAGCCCGGCCCTGCGGTCGGTGCCCACGAGGCAGACCTCGCCGACCTCGGCCTGGAGCCCGCTGGCCTCGATGATCAGGCCGATCAGGTTGGTGACGTAGCCGTGGCGCCGCGCGAGGTCGGCTTCCATCAGCGCGTCCGCGACGCGCTTGATGCGCGAGTAGCCACTCGACCCCGTAGGCGCCAGCTGCGCGCTCACGCCGACCCCTCGTCGCCCTCGAGCGTGGCGCTCACCACCTCGCGTGCGCGCTCGAGCTGCGTATGCACGCTGGCGTCCACCTCGCCCTCGACCGTGCGCACGATCGCGCTGCCGACGCCCACGCGCTCCTCGGAGATCACCTCGCACAGCTCCACGCCGCTGCCCTGAGAGGCGATCTCCCCGATCGCCTGCCTCACCAGCTCGAGATCGGCGGGGTTGACGAGCACGCTGATGCGCCTGCGCTCGACCATCCGCCGCAGCGCTCCCTGCACGACCTCGACGACGAGCTCGGGGCGTGCTTGCAGCGCACCGGCGAGGATCTTGCCGGCGAGCGCCAGCGCCAGCTCGACGGCGTCCGCTTCGATCGCCGCCGACGGTCTCCTCGCGCAGCGCGTCGATGCCGTGCGCAGCCTGCCCGAGCGCGGATGCCGCCGAGCCGATCTCGGCCGCCCCGTGCTCGTAGCCGTCGCGGTGGCCGCTGGCGAAGCCCTCCGCGCGCGCGGTCTCGTGGATCTGCTCGGCTTCGGCCCGAGCCCGCGCGATGATCCGCGCGGTCGCGTCCCGCGCGGGTGGGTCCGATGGCTCGAGCTGCTCGAACGCGTAGTTGACGGCGGCGTCAGACAACCGCTTCGCTCTCCTCCTCGTTGTCGCTGGCGATCACGATCGCGCCCGCCTCCTCGAGCCTGCGCACGACCGCGACGATGCGGCTCTGCGCCGCGTCGATGTCGCGCTTGCGCTGCGGCGGCTGGATCTCCATCTCTTCCTTGAGCATCTCCGCGCCGCGCTCGGACATGTTCGTGAGCACGACCTCCTTGACGTTCTCGGGGGCGCCGCGGAGCGCCAGCACGAGATCCTTCTGGTCGGCCTCGCGCAGCACCTGCTGGATCGCGCGCTCTTCGAGCTTGACGATGTCCTCGAATACGAACAGCATGCCGCGCACCTCCTCCGCGAGGTCCTGGTCGGTCGTGGCAAGGCTCTCGAGCACGTTGCGCTCGGTTGAGCGGTCTGCGTGGTTGAGGATCTCTGCGAGCGCCTTGGTGCCGCCCGAAGCCGAGAACTCCTGCTCGCCGGCGGCGGACAGTTTCTGGCGGATCACTTCCTCGACCTGGCGGATCACCTGAGCGCTGGTCTCGCCCATGCGCGCGATGCGCAGCGCGATGTCCGGCTGTTGTGGCTCGGGCAGGCGGGCGAGCACGCCGGCGGCGAGGCCGGTGGGCAGGTTGGCGAGCACCAGCGCGACCGTCTGCGGCGACTCGCTGCGCAGCAGCGTGGCGGTGCGCTCGGGCGGGTGGCGCCCGAGGAACTCGAACGGGCGCGACTCGGTACGCGAGGACAGCCGGCCGAGCAGCTCTGCGGCGCGCTCAGGGCCGAGTGCCTTGACGATCACCTCGCGTGCAAACGCGATTCCGCCCGCGGTCCCGCGGGAGGCATCGGCGAGCGCGGCGAGCTCGACGAACACCGACTCGGTCGCTTCCGCGCCGACCGGATCGAGCGTGGCCATCTCCAGCGACAGCGACTCGATCTCGTCAGGGCCGAGCTGCTGCATGACCTTGGCCGCGCGGCCCGCTCCGAGGGCGGCCAGCAGGACCGCCGCCTTGCGTCCGCCCGAGAGGTCATCGGCCGGCACCGGCAGGTTGTCTGGAGCGCCCGCGGGCAGCGCCGGCGCCGGCGCAGCGGCCTCGATCGTCCCCCGCTCTGGCTCGCCGGCCACCGGCTAGCCCTCGTGCATCCACGAACGCAGCTGCTGGGCGACCTTGTCGGGGTCGTTGTCGGCGAGCTGCTCGACCTGTTGACGGACGTTGCTTTTCGGCGGTCCGCTCGGCGCGGCCGCCCCTGCGCCGGCGCCGGCGCCGTTGGCGGGCACCGCCACGGGCGACCCCGGCGGGGGCCGCACGGCGGTTTCGCGTTCGAGCTCGGACAGCCGCACCGGGGCTTCGATCTCGCGCAGCCACACCGGCTCCTCGATCGTCTCCTTTTCACGCTTGCGCAGCGAGCGCGTGGTGAAGAACAGGAACAGCATCGCGCCGATCCCGAGCAACGCGTACTTGGCCATCCCGAGCGGGCTGCTCGCAGACGATGCCGCGGTCGCCTTCGGGAAGGCGACCTGCCCAATCGAGATCGTGTCGCCGCGCTTTGTCTGGATACCGGCGGCGTTGGTGATCGCTTCGCGTATCGCCGGCAGCGCGGTGCTGGGCACCGACTTGTCGAGCAGCACCGACACGTGCTGGCTTTCGACGGTGCCGGGAGCGATCGTCGAGTGCGTCACGGTCTTGCCGACGCCGAGCGAGGAGCTGGTGGTTTCGTGCTTGTAGTTGGACTTGCCCCCGCTCCCGGACGCGGCGGCGGCCAGGTTCGCGGTGCCGGTCGTGCCGCCGGCTCCGGTGCCGGTGCCGGTGAGCGTTTCGGTCGACTTGCTCTGCTGCACCGGGGTGCCGGCCTTGGCGTATTCGAGCGATTCCTTGGTCGTCTGGTCGACGTTCATGTTGGCGTACACGAGCACCTGCGCCTTGCCCGGCCCGAGCGTCTGCGCGAGCATCGCGTCGAGGCTCGCCGCCATGCTCGAGTCATAGCTCTGCTCGGCTTCCTGGAGCTGGGCGCCGGCGCCGGCGCCGCCGCCGGAGCCCTGCGGCCACAGCAGCTCGCCCGACGAGCCGGTGATCGTGACCTTGTTCAGCTGGAGCCCGGGCACGCTCGATGCCACCAGCTGGGCGATCCCGCGAACCGAGCTCGGGTCCAGCGTGCCCGTTCCCGACAGCAGCACCGCAGCCGAGGACGCGTTCTGGTTTTCGCCGAAGATCTGGCTCTGGGAGCTCGGCAGCACGAGCTCGACCTGCGCGCCGGAGACGCCCTCGACGCTGTCGATCGTTTCCTCGAGCTGGCCTTGAAGCGCGCGCTGATAGGTGACCTGCTGCTGGAAGTCGCTTTCGCCGAGGTTCTGCTTGTCGAACAGTTCGAACCCCGGCTGGGTGTCGCCGAGCAGGTTCGCCCCCGCCAGCGCCACGCGCGCCTTGGCGGTCTGGTTGGACTGCACGGCGATCGCGGTGCCGCCGTTCTGGAGCTGGTAGTTGATCCCCTGCTGGCTGAGCGTGCTCGTCATCTTGCCCGTCCGTGACGGTTCCACGCCGCTGACCAGCGTCGTGTAGCTCGGCGCCGAGACCATGTGCAGGAACAGATAGATGAACAGGATCGAGACGATCGCGCCGCCGCCTGCGATCAGCCACGCGCGCGGGGTGAGCCTCGAGGCGAGCTGGGCGGCGGGGGGCATCGATCAGACCTGCGTGTTGAAGATGCTCTGGACGGCTTCAGTGGCCTTGTTGCGAATCTGCCCCGCGAGTTCCATCGCCAGCTGGGCGTCCTCGACGGTCACGATCGCGCTCTCGGGATCGCTGACCTTGCCGGTGGCAAGCGCCTGGGAGGCGCTCGTGGCGCTGTCCTGGGTCTGCTCCAGCGAGGAGATCGCTTCGGTGAGCTCGCCGCCGAAGCCGCCGGCTTCGCCGCCCGCCGGCGCAGCCGCCGCGGCGCCCTGGCCGGAGCTCGCGGCGGCCTGTGTGGCCGTCGCCGGCAGCGCGGCTCCCAGTCCCCCGATCGCCGGAATGATCATTTGAGCAGCCCCAGGGTGTCGGTGAACATCGACTTGGACGTCTGCATCGCGGTGACGTCGGACTGGTAGGACTGCGACTCGTCGATCAGGTCGGTCATTTCCGTGACCGTGCTGATGTTCGGGAGCTTGACGTACCCCTGCGCGTCGGCTTCCGGGTTGCCGGGGTCATACACCTGCTGGTCGGGCGTCGCGTCGCTGACGATCCCGGTGACCTCGACGCCGCCGGGCGCCGCGCCGGCGCCGGTCTGCGCGATCGCGCCGGTCAGCGCGCCGCCGAAGTCGCTCTGGCCGACCTGCGCGAGCTCCACCTCCTGGCGCTGGTAGGGCTTGCCACCCGCGCCTTTCGTGGTATCGGCGTTGGCGAGGTTCTCGGCGGTCACGTCCATGCGAATGCGCTCGGCCGCGAGCCCGCTGCCGGCGATCCCGATCGCGTCGAACAGGCCCATCAGGCGGCGACTCCCATGGCCGAGCGCACGATGCTGTCGCGAGCGCCCACCACCTGCGTCAGCGCCTGGTAGTCCAGGCCGTTTTCGGCGAGCTTGGCCGATTCCTCATCGACGCTCACAGCGCCGCCGTTGGGGCCGGCCTGCTGCGTGCTCGTGAGCGTCTGGAACTGGAGCTGGCTGAGCGCTTCGCCGCTCGGTTCGCCTTCGCCCGAGCTGACCGCGCTTTGCAGGGCAGACTCGAAGTCGACTTCCTGGGGTCGGTAGCCGGGGGTGTCGGCGTTGGAGATGTTGTTGGTCAGCGCCGTCTCACGCTGCCAGGAGCCACGCATGGCGGCCTCCAGCAGCTGCTGGGTTGGATCAACGAGAGCCATCGGCGGGATGTCCTTTCCGCCCTCCCTGGGCTGAAACCGACGCTCTCCCTGAGGTCGCGGACTTCATGGCCATCGAGGGGCCGCCCAAGTGATCGGCCGCACGGCTTCGACCTTTAGGCGCTCAGCGCCCACCAGGCGATCCTTGCGAGCAGACTCAGCGGCCGGCAACTCGTCCGTCCCCCGGATCGCCGCTCAGGCTCGCCGCGGACGCGGTCGAATCGTGAGAGGCAGCTCAGACGAAGCCACAGCATCGAGGAGCGCAATGTCGAGCGGGGGTGCCCACCAGCGAAGACGACCGATGAGGACCGCGATCGCGCTGCTGTCGGTGGCAGCGCTGACGCCCGCTGCCGCCAGCGCCGCGTCGGCGGCGAGCCCCCCCTCCCCAGCCATCTATAGAGCCCAGCGACTGTGCGAAGCACGCCGGCCGGGAGCCGCCAGCTGCGAGGGCATCAGGCTGCTGGCCAAGTCGTTGACGAGCGCCGCCCTGAGCAGCGACGCCGCCAGGCAGGCGCGCGAAACGGCCGGCGGGGCGGGCACCGCGGTGACCAACAAAACGCCGCCGGGAGGCGGGCTCGGTCCCGAAGAACTGCACCTCGCCTACGCGCTCCCCGATCAGACGTTCACCGCCACCACGCAGACGATCGCTGTGATCGACGCCTACAACGACCCGACCGCGGAAGCGGACCTGGGCGTGTACGACAAGTACTACGGCCTGCCCGCGTGCACCAAAGGCAACGGCTGCTTGAACAAGGTCAACCAGTCGGGCAAGGTCAGCCCACTGCCGAGCAGCAACGGCGAATGGGCGGTGGAGGAGTCGCTCGACCTCGACATGGCGCACGCCATCTGCCAGAGCTGCCACGTATTGCTCGTCGAGGCCAACAACGACGAATTCGAACCGCTCGGCACGGCGGTCGACACGGCCGTGAGGATGGGCGCAACCGAGATCAGCAACTCCTATGCGGGCGCAGAAGAATCCTCCGTGACCAGCGCCAACGCCGCGTACGACCACCCCGGCGTGGTGATCACGGCCTCCTCGGGCGACTGCGGCTATCGCGACGAAGCCTGCGGCGGCGGCGCGTCGAACTTCCCGGCCGGCTCGCCCGACGTGATCGCGGTCGGCGGCACGGCGTTGTCCGGATCCGGCGAAAGCTGGACGAGCACCGTGTGGGAAAACGGCGGCAGCGACTGCGCGACGGTGTTCACCGCGCAGCTGTGGCAACAGGACGTGGCGCACTTCTCGGAAACCGGGTGCGGCACTGCGCGCGCGAGCGCGGACGTGGCCGCAGACGCCGATCCGTGGACGGGCGTCGAGGTCTACGACAGCACGCCGGCCGGCAACGGCGACCCCACGGGCTGGATCATCTTGGGCGGCACCTCGGCGTCCTCGCCGATCGTCGCCTCGGAGTTCGGCCTCGCGGGCGGGGCCCACGGCGTCGAATTCCCGGCTGCCACGCTGTACTCCAACATCGGCAACGCCACCGACCTCACCGACGTCGTCTCCGGGCACAACGGCTCCTGCTCAAAGACGATCTGCAAAGCGGCGAGCGGCTACGACGGTCCTACGGGGGTCGGCAGCCCGCACGGGCTGGGCGCGTTCGCCACCGCCGGGAGCCCCGTGGAGACAGCCCTGCCAGCCGTGTCCGGCAGCGACGAGCAGGGGCAGGCGCTGAGCGTGAGCCACGGTTCGTGGACGAACAGCCCGACCTCCTACGCCGAGCAGTGGCTCGAATGCTCCAGCTCGGGCACGAGCTGCACGGAGATCAAAGGCGCGACGGGATCCAGCTACACGCTGCTGGCGGGCAACGTCGGCAAGACCATACGCGTCCAGGAGATCGCGACCAACGGCACAGCCAGCGGCTCGCCGGCGGTCTCCGCGGCCAGCGCCGCCGTGATCTCCGACGCGCCGGTGATCTCGAGCTTCACCCCCACCACGGGGCTCACGGGCGCCACCGTGAAGATCACGGGCACGGCCTTCACCGGAGCCACGAAAGTGCGCTTCGACAACCTCTCGGCGACGTTCACGGTGCGCTCGAGCACGGAAATCGAAGCGACCGTGCCGAACGGCACCGCGGCGGGCAAGGTCACCGTCACCACCGCCGTGGCCACCGGCTCCAGCGCGGCCAAGTTCACGCCGACGTTCTCGCTCGTGTCGTTCTCCCCGCAGCGCGCGATCGCGAACTCGAAGGTGCTGATCACGGGGGTCGGCTTCACCCAGAGCGCCGAGGTGTTCTTCGACGGCACGCGCGCGGAAGCGACCTGGGTCTCGCCGACGAAACTGAAGGCGATAGTGCCCGCCGAAGCCGGCTCGGGGCCGATCACGGTCGAGAACGGGACGCCCTCGGGCGTGGTCGACAGCGACGCCAACTTCACCGTGACCACCGAATAAGCGCCCGCAGGCGGCGAGCACGCGGCCCGCAGCAGACCTCTACACGCTGCGATCGAGGCGCCGGCGCCGGCGCAGCTGCCCGGCGTAGCCGTCGGCCGTCCGCCGCGCGCGCCCGGCGTGCGCGAGATCCGTCAACAGCGCGTCGCGTAGGCGCAGCAGCTCCACGCGCGTGCGCTCGTGGATCAGGCGCGCGCGCTCGAGCAGCTGCGCCGCAGCCCGCGGCGGCTGCTCGGGCAGGTCCGCGATCAGCGCGTCCCAGTGCGCGCCGAGCGCGAGCAGGCTCTCAATATCGCCGCCGCCCGCGAGCTCCAGTTCGCGCTCGGCGTGGGCGTGCAGCCTCTCGTATGCGCGCAGTGAAGGCTCCTCAGCAGCCTCACGCGAAGGCGAGCTCACGCGCGCTCGACCTCGGCCGCGGCCTGGCTCCAAGCGTCGCGCAGCTCCCCGAGCAGCTCTGCGACGTCTTCCAGCTTGGCGGGGTCCTGGCCGATGCGCGCGGCGTCCAGGTGCCTCAGGCAGAAGATGTAGATCGCGTGCAGACGTTGGGCGATGACGCCCTGCTCGAAGTCCAGCGTGCCGTCGAGATGGCGGATGATGCGTTCGGCGTGACGCAGCGTGCGGTGCGCGCGCTCGACCTCGCCGTCAGCCATCGCTGCGCCCGCCTGGCGCAGGAAGCGACGCGCGCCGTCGTACAGCAGCACGACCAGCTCGCCCGGGCTGGCCGCAAGCACCTCGCCTCGGCGGTAGGCGGCGTGCGATGCGGTGACGTTGCTCATCTCACTCCCCTTGATCGTCTGCGCTCGGGAAATGTTGAGGACTGCACCGCGGTTGAGGACTGCACCGCGCGCTAGGTCTGCTTGTTGAGCGACGCCGCCTGTTCGGTCAGCCAGTCGCTTTTGGCGCTGTTCTGCGAGATCACCGCTTCCAGCTCGGCGTAGGTGTGTTGCAGAGCCTTTTCGCGAACCGCGAGCATTTCGTTCATGTTGTTGATCTGGCTGGTCAGCTGGGTGATCTGGCTGGCGTCGACGTTGGCTCTCGCTTCGAGGCTCCCGCCGGGCGCACTCGCCGCGTTGATCTGGGCTTCCAGGCCCTGCGACCACTGCTCCAGCATCTTCTGGACGCCGCCGGGATTGGCCTGGAGCGCTTCGTCGAGCTTGCTCGGGTCGAGTGTCAGCATCCCTTCCAGCGAGCCCTGCGAGGATCCCCCGCCGGTCGGCGCCCCGGTGCTGATGCCGATGTCGTAGGGATTCGACATCGTGCTTTCAAGGCCCGCGATCGGTTCGTACATCGCCTGGCGCATGCCGTTCACCAGGCTCGTCAGTTCGAGGTCGCCGAACAGCACGCCGGTGCTGAGTTCGCTGGAGTTCTGGGGTTTGGCGGGGGGCCTCGTGCTGACCTGCTGGTGGATCGCTTCGACGGTCGAGTTGTAGAGCTTGATGAACGACTGCACCTGCGCTTCGATCGCGGCAGCGTTCGGACCGGGAGGCTGGACGTCGATCGTCACCGGTCCCTGCGGCGTGAGGGCTGTCAGCGTCAGCGTGACGCCGGCGATCGCGTCGGTGACGGTGTTGGAGCTGGAGGTTCCCGGCACGCCGTTGACAGCAAATTCGGCGTCCTTGCCTTCTTTTTCGCTGTTTTCGACTTCGGTGAGGGTCGTGCCGGCGCCTTCGACCTCGATGAATTCACCGCCGGTCGTCCCGGTCACACGGTTCGAGAGCACCACGGTCCCGTTTTCGAGCGCCGCCGCGTACACCGTCGCCTGCGCATCGGAGTTGACCGCGCTCGCAAAGCTCTTGGCGCTCTCGCCCGCCGTCAGCGTGAACGCCACGCCTTCGATCGAGATCGTCTGTTCGGCTTCGGGGCTCGCGAACAGGAACGTGCGCTGGGCGGAGTCCGCCAGCGCCGTGACTTCCAGCTCGTAGCCCCCGATCGCCGCGCCGCTGCTGGCGACCGCGCTCACCCGAGCGGGTTCGTTGGACGTCACCGTCTGCGAGCTTTCGAACAGCGACGGCAGGCCGAATTCGGAGACGGCCGCGGACAGCGCCTGGAGGCTGCTCTGGAGACCCTGAAGGGCCGTCTCCCCGCCCTGGAGCTTCAGCTTCTCCTCGCTCAGATGATCGACCGGCTCGCGTTCGGTGGCCATCAGCTCGCTAATGATCGTGCTCGTGTCCAGGCCGGAGGCGAGACCCGAGACCGAGATCGGCGAGGACGCGCCGGAGTTGAGCGACAACGAGGACGTCGACACGAACCTACCCCGCGGGCGTGACGGCGGCGATCTCGAGCGCTTGCGCGGTCGTCAGCGCGCACACCAAGTTGCCGTCGGTGTCGTGGAGCTCGACACGCGTGCGCCCGCCCTCGGGTGGGTCGAGGAAGCGAAGCTGATAGCCGTTCTCACGCAGCTCGCTGGAGAGCTCGTGGGCAGCCACGATCTGATCGATCACCTCCGGCGGGGGGGTGCCGCGGGCCGCTTCGAGGCTCGGGGCGCCTTCGCCGTCGTCGAGACCGGCGATGAACACGTCGGCCGCGTCGACCGCGACGCTCGTGGGTGGGGTGGTGCTGGGTAGGCCTGGAAGGCCCTCTGCGGGCAGGATCGGCGAGCTCATATTGCGTTTTCTCCCTGAAAACGTGTGACGCCGCGGCCCATTCCCTGGACCGCCTCGCGCTTGGTTTCAATCATGTGATCGACGTTCTCCAAGCAAACTTAAGGTCTTTTCGCGTATTTCCTCCAGTTGACAACCGTCTTGCGTTCGTAAGACGGTTGCGCTGCCTAGGTCATCGACCGCGCGCGCCGATACCTGAGCGCAGCCGCACACGGCAGGGAATGCACTCGTGAGCACGAATCTACTGCCGATCGGCGCCACGGCACCCATGCTCGGACGCGAGCTGAGCGCCACGCAGGGCGGCGTCGTCCCCCAGCTCTTCCCTCGATACCCACGACCATGACCATGCAAATCACCGGCAAGCGCGCTGCCAGATCCTCGGCACCGGAGGTGCTGGCCATATGGGAGCAGTACCGTCGCTCCGGCGACGTGCAGGTGCGCGACCGGCTGATCTTCATGTTCATGCCGATGGTCCGCTACATCGTCTACCGCAAGGTGCGCGAGGTCCCCGCGCAGTGCGAGGTCGAGGACTTCCTGTCGTGTGGCCTGGAGGCGCTGATCCGCTCGATCGAGCGCTACGACCCCGACAAGGGCGCCACGCTCGAGCAGTACGCGTGGACGCGCATCCACGGCGCGGTGCTCGACGAGCTGCGCCGCCACGACTGGGCGCCGCGCTCGCTGCGCCGCGACGAGCGAGCCATCAACGGCGCGCGCGAGCGCTTCCTCGCGCACAACGAACGCCAGCCCAGCGACGAGGAGCTCGCCGAGGAGCTCGGTATGAGCGCTCGCCGGCTGGCCGAGCGGCTCGACGAGATCGAGCTCGCGGAGATCGGCTCGCTGAACCGCATCGTGCGCTCGGACGAGAGCACGACGATCGAGCGGATCGACACGCTGCACAGCAACGACAGCGAGTGCGACCCCACGATCCAGGCGGAGCGCGCCGAAGCAAAGGCGCATTTCCGCAAGGCGTTCGCGCGCCTCAGCAGGCAGGAGCGCGAAGTGGCGGTGCTGCTGTACGCAAAGGACTGGACGCTGCGCGACATCGGCGTGCGCCTGGGAGTCTCCGAGAGCCGGGTCTCGCAGATCCACACGCAGCTGCGCCGCCGCCTCTACCAGCAGCTCTCGCACGAGCTGCCGCTGTTCACCGCGGTCGGCTGACGCTCTCCGTCTCGGCTGCCGATCACGTCAGCGCGGCGGCGCCCCGGCAGCACCCACCGCCACCAGGAACGGAGCTCGGCCGGCCCGCTCGCAGTGTCGCTGCTCGAGCGCGCGCATGTCGGCGTCGGGGTCCGCACCGGCGAGGAAGTCCTGTCCGGGACCGCACGCGGGCTCGAGCGGCGAGCGTCCGTCCCAGGGCGGCCCGTGCAGCGTCACATCGAGCGCGATGCGCCTGCCATCGAGCGCGATCGTGATGTAGCGGTGCACGTCGATCAGGCCCTCCGCCGGCACCGACTCGGCGATCGCCGCGCCGAACCGCTCGCGCGCGCGCTCTCGATCGAGCCGGTGGACGCGGTGCACGATCTCCGGCTGCGTGTCGGGGAAGCGCTGGCGCAGCACCTGCGCAAGGAACAGGTGCTTGGTCGAGGAGGTGCCGCGGCCGTCGCTGAGCATCCCGTCGACGGTGTTCTCGCGGGGTCGCCCGAACGGCAGTGCGCGGACGGCTTCCACGAGCTCCGCGAGCGAGCAGTCCGAGCGGAACAGGGCGTCCAGCGCGGCGCGCCGATCGGCAGGGATGTGAGGCCACAGTGCCCTGTGCCCGATGAACTCGAACAGCCTCACGCCACCTCGCAACGGCAGCGGCGCTGCGCGCAGCCGGCTGGCTGCGACCGCGAACGGCGGGGCGTCCTCGCAGGCGAGCTGCTCGAAGCCAGCGCGCTCGAAGGCGGAGACGACATCCGGCACCAGATCGGGCGGATGTCGATGCCGCGTCCACACGACCGTGGCGTCCGGCGCACATAGCTGTCTGAGGTTCGCGATCGTGGCGAAGACGTCCTGCGTGGAGATGTTGCCGAACACACCGCACACGACGACCACATCGGCGGGCACCGCGCCGATGTAGGAGTCGGTCCACGCCGCGTCCGCCGCTAGGACCTCGACCCCGTCCAGACGCGCCGCCTTCGCGGCAAGCCGCGCGAGCAGCACGTTGCGCTCGTCCAACTCGACCAAGCGGGCGCTGACGTCCGCGCGCCGGGGATGCTCGGCGAGCACTCCGATCAGGTCGTGTCCCTGCCCCGCGCAGATGCTGATCGCACGCACCGGCCCCGGCGCAGCCCGATCCAGCGCACCGGCTATTTGTGCCTGCACAAGCGCCAGGCGCGCGGCCAACGCGGAGTCGGAGTTCGCGTACGACGCATGCCACGCGTGCCAATAGTCCGCCACTGCCCGGCGACGACGCTAGCAGCCGGGTCGGTGGACCTCCGCCGCTTCCCGCGCCCGCCACGCGCAGCTCGTCCACACGCCAGAGCGGCCGTGGACGAGCTGCGCGAGCGACAGACTGGTCACCGGGCTACGCGCGGGTCATGCGCGCTCTGCGCCCAGGGGGGTTTGGACGATCAGCCCGATGACCTTCCGAGAACGCTAGTTGCGATCGCGCCGGCAACCAATCCCCCATTTGACGTATTGTCGCCGGCGCCCCTCTCAAGTATTCGTCCTCGCGGTCGAACACCCCGAGCGAGAATGGATCTCGGCCTCGACATCGCCGCCTCGGGAATGGTCGCCGAGCAGGTTCGCCAGGAGCAGCTTGCGAACGACCTCTCGAACGCCTCCACGCCCGGCTTCAAGCCCGACGAAACGCCCCAGCACAGCTTCGGCGAAGTGCTGCTGGCTAACACCGAGGGTGGAGCGCCCGTCGGGTCGGTCAACGAGGGCGTCTCGCTGGGAACGGCCTACACCAACATGACGCCCGGCACGATGCAGGAAACTGGCGAACCGCTCGATTTCGCGATCGAGGGCAGCGGCTTCTTCGCGGTGAAGACGCCGCAGGGCGTGCGCTACACCCGCGACGGCCAGTTCACGGCCTCCGCCACCGGCGTGCTGACCGATGCCGACGGCGATCCCGTGCTCGGCGCGAAAGGGGCGCAGATCAAGGTCAGCGCCGCCGGCACCGTGCCCGCGGCAGCGCTGGGCCTGTTCGAAGTGCCCGGCGCAGCCAAGCAGGGGGAAAACCTGTACACCGGCAAACCCGCCGGCAAGGCCAGCGGCAGCGTACGCCAGGGCTCGCTCGAGGGCTCGGGCGTCGACGCGGCGAAGGTGATGATCGAAATGATCACCTCGCTGCGCAGCTTCCAGTCCGGTCAGCAAGCGATCCAGACGATCGATCAGACCCTTCAGGAGGCCGCCTCGCAGGTCGGCTCACTGAACCCCTCGGCTTAGAAGTCCCGACCGCCCCCAGCCGGCTCGCGCCGCTCGCGCCCCTCTCCGCCGTGCAGCGGGCTCGGGCCACGTCCGGCCCAGCGCTCAAGTCCGGCGGGCGGCGGCCGATCACCGGCATGAGATACCTCGCGCCGGGCTTGGACCGCCACGCGGAAAAGCCCGGCTTCTCCAAAACCAATCACAGGATGGGCCGATGCTCGAAGGTCTCTATTCCGCGGCAGCAGGCATGTCAGCGCAGCAGGAACAGCTGAACGCGATCAGCAACGACCTCGCGAACGTCTCCACGAGCGGCTACAAGGCCGAGCGCGTGGCGTTCAGCGACCTGCTCTACAACCCGGTGGACATCGCGGGCACCGACACCAGCGCCGGGACCGGCGCGAGCGCGCGCGTGATCGGGCGCAGTGAAGCGCAGGGCTCGATCCAGGAAACTGGAGAGCCGCTGGACCTCGCGATCGAAGGCCCCGGCTACTTCCTCCTCAAGCGCGCGAACGGCAAGCTGGCGCTGACGCGCGAGGGCAACTTCGGCGTCGACGCCAGCGGCGCGCTGGTCAATGCCGAAGGCAACCGGCTGTCGCCGCCGATCAAGCTGCCGAAGGGAACCTCGCCAAGCGAAGTGCGGATCGCGCCGAACGGCACGGTGACCGTGGGCACGCGCAAGCTGGGGCAGATCAAGCTCGTAACGGTCACCTCCCCCGAACACCTGCTCGCAGACGGCGGCGGCGAGCTGACGCCGACGAAGGAAAGCGGCGCGCCGCACGCGGCCAAGGGCAAGATCCACCAGGGCGCGCTCGAGGCCTCCAACGTGAACATCGCCGGCGAAATGGCCTTGATGGCGAGCACCGAGCGCAACTACCAGCTGACCAGCACGGCGATCCAGACGGAGAGCCAGATGATGTCGATCGCCAACCAGCTGCGCGCGGGCTCATGAGCAGCGGCGTGGACGGCACCGCGGCGGGCCTGCCGATCGCCAGCCAGGCGCTCGAGCCGAAGTGGGTGCGCGACGGCTCGTCCTCGACCAAGAAGGCCTACGAGAGCGCGCTCGCGTTCGAACAGGTGCTCGTCGAACAGCTGGCGAAGTCGCTGGCGCAGACCGGCGGCGTCGACGCCGAAAGCGGGCAGGAAGGCACGGGCTCGAGCGAAGAAGAAGGCGGCTCGGCGCAGGCCGGCGCCGGCGAGCTGTCCTCGCTGTTGCCGCAGGCGCTCACCGGCGGCGTGATGCGCGCCGGCGGGCTCGGCATGGCCGCGCAGATGACGCGCGAGCTCGCCGGTCTTGCGAGCACGGCCAGCACGCGTGCGACCGAGGCGGCGGCTACCGGCGCGGTCGCCGCACCCGGGACCGACGATGCGAGCAGCGTCGAGACCACCGATGCCGCTCGTGCGCGCAGCGTCGCCACCGCTGCCGCCCGCAGCGTCGAGGACGACTCCGCCCGCGGCGTGGCGTCGCCCGGAGGCACGAGCGCACCGTGAGCCCGGCCGCGCTGATCGCCCACGAGCAAGCGCAGCAGGACCGCGCGCTGGTCACCGACGTGCTGTCGCATCTGGACGCGCAGATCGAGTCCGCGCGGCGCCTGCTGGAGGTGGTGCTCGAGCAGGGCACGGCGATTCGCGCGCGCGACGTGCACAGCGTCGTGCGCCTGGCCGGGATCCTGCGCGGAGAGATGGGGCGCAGAGCGCTGCTCGAGGAGCAGCGCGCGCTGCTGCTGGCGCGCAGCGGCGAGCGCCTGGGCGTGCCCGCCCACACGGTCACGCTCGGCCTGCTGAGCACGCTGATGGACAGGATCTCCGGCGAGCGCGCGCACGCACGCAGCGCAGAGCTCAGGGGCCTGCTGCACGAGCTCGAGCGCGAGCACGGGACCAACCGCGCGCTGATGCAGATCGAGCTGGGCTTCCTCGACCACCTGATGGGGATGCTCGCGCTCGACGGCGTCAACGGATACGACACCCGCGGCTCGGCCACGCCGATCACGCGCTCGCGCCCGCACGGCGGACTGCACGTACTCGACCTGCACGCCTAACGCCATGTCGATCCCCACACTGCAAGGACTGCAAACGGCGCTCAGCGGGCTGATCGCCGAGCAGACCGCGCTGGACACCACCGGCAACAACATCGCCAACGCCAACACCGAAGGCTACTCGCGCGAGACCGCGCTGCTGGAACCCGACCCGCCGCTCGACATCCCCGCGATCTCGACGCTGACCGGCCAGGGCGCACAGCTCGGAACCGGCGTCGCCGTCTCCAACATCACACGCATCCGCAACGTCTACCTCGACGGCCAGTACCGCGCGCAGAGCAGCGCCCTGGGCAGCGCGAGCACGCAGGCGGAAGAGCTGACGCAGGCTCAGGCTGCTTTCAACGAACCGTCGAGCTCGAGCATCGCCGGCCAGCTGTCGAGTTTCTGGACGGCGTGGAACAACCTCGCCCAACACCCCGCCAACGAAGCGGCCAAAGAAGGCGTGGTGGCCGCCGGCGAACAGCTCGTACGTACGTTCCACGAACTCAGCGCGCAGCTGTCGACGATCTCCACGCAGGCGGGCGAACAGTACGCGGCGCTGACCGGAGAAGGGGGCGAAGTCGAAGACTACGCCAAGCAGATCGCCCAGCTCAACGGCCAGATCAAGCTCTCCGAAGAAGCCGGCCAGCAGCCCAACGAGATGCTCGACCGTCGCGACCTGCTGCTCGACAAGCTCTCCGCGCTGGCCAACATCACGGTCACCGAAGAACCCGACCACACCGACACCGTCAGCTTCGGCGACGCTGCCACGCCGCTGGTGGAAGACACCACCGTCAACTGGCCGCAGGGCCTGACCGAAGCTGCCGGCGGGCGCCTCGGCGCGCTGCTCGGGCTGACCGGGCCCAAAGGCGCGCTCACCGGGCTTCAGAGCGGCTTGAACGGCGTCGCGGAAACGCTGATCGCCAGCGTCAACGAACACCTCACCACACCGTTCTTCTCGGGCACGGAAGCCGCCACGATCGCGGTCGCGGTCGAAGCCAAAGGCGTGCAGGCGTCGGCCAGCGGAGCCCCGGAAGGCAACAACGAAGTCGCGCTGGCGATCGCCGGCCTGCGCGGCGGCGCCGCCGAACAGGGCTACGCCAAGCTCGTCGAGAGGCTCGGCTCCTACGTGCAGAACGCCAAGGACGAACAGAGCAACCTTCAGACGACCGTCACCGCGATCAACGACCAGCGCCAGAGCGTGTCGGGCGTGTCGCTGGATGAAGAAATGACCAACCTGATCAGCTTCCAGCGCGGCTACCAGGCCTCGGCGCGAACGATGACCGCGATGGACGAAATGCTGGAAACGCTGATCGAGCACACGGGCACGGCTGGGCTCTAGCGATGAGCGACCGCATCACCCCCGCGATGGTCACGAGCTCGACGCTCGCCGACATCAACTCCTCGCTGGAAGCGCTCGAGCGCACGACCGACGAAATGTCCTCCGGCAGGACGATCCTGGAACCGTCGGATAACCCCTACGGCGCGAGCCAGGTGATCGACCTCCAGAGCCAGCTCGACGGCCTCAGCGACTACGAAAACGACGCCCAGTCGGGGGTCGCCTGGGAGAACACCGCCAGCGCCGCGATGGCGAGCATCAACGAAGTCGTGCAGCGCGTGCGCGAGCTGGTGCTGGAGGCCGCCAACGGGACCAACAGCCACAACGACCTGGAAATCATCGCCGGGGAGGTCGAACAGCTGACCGAAAGCGTCAAGCAGGCAGCCAACGCGCAGTACGCTGGCGAATACGTGTTCGCCGGCACCGCCACCACCGAACCGCCCTACGAACAGGGACCGGACGACGAATACAAAGGCAACACCGAAACGGTCGCCCGCGCGATCGGTCCGTCCTCGTCGATCAACGTCTCCACCGACATCTCCGCGCTGCTCGGGAACGGCGAAGCCGCGGAAGACGGCAAGCTGCTCGACACGCTGCGCACGATCGCCAAGAACCTCCGCGGCACGCCCGAAGAAGTGAAAGCGCTGACCTCGACCGATCTGGGAGCCCTCGACGCCAACATCACGACGCTCACCGATCTCCAGGCAAAAGCCGGCAGCGCGACCGACCAGCTCCAGGCGGCGCTGTCGCGCAACGAAGACCTCCAGACCTCGATCGCCGGCGCGCTGTCGAACGTCGACGACACCAACATGGCCGCCGCTTCGATCGCCTACGCGAACGAGCAGGCCGCCTATGACGCCGCGCTGCGGTCGGGTGCGACGATCGTGCAGGAATCGCTGCTCAACTTCCTCCAGTAGACGAGACCGAGGAGACCCGCATCATGTCCGTGACGTTTCAGAGCATCCGCTTCGGGGTCGTCGAGATCGAGGACGGCGATGTGATCGAGTTCCCGCTGGGCCTGATCGGCCTCGGCGGCCTGCGCTACACGCTGCTCGACCGCAACCCGGGAACAGGCTTCTTGTGGCTGCACGCGGTCGACGAGCCCGCGCTTGCCCTGCCGGTCGTCAGCCCGTTGAATTTCTTTCCCGACTTCACGCTGGAGATCGCGCCGGAGGACCGCGAGCGCACCGGCCTGGAGGACCTCGACGGGGCGCAGCTTTACGTGACGGTGCGCGCCACCCCCAACCCGCTGGACATCACCGCCAACCTGCGGGCGCCGATCGTGATGATCGACAGGATCGGCTACCAGGTGCTCAACACCAACGAGCATGCGCCCCTCCAGGCGCCGCTGTTCAACGTGCCCGCCCACGCCCCCGGAGGCAGTGTGCCGCGGCCGATTGCTTCATAATCGGCCTCGATGCTGATCCTGACGCGTCGTCCTGGAGAGCGCGTCGTCATCGGCGACGAGATCCTTGTGACGGTGATGGGCGTGAGCGGGCACACCGTCCGGCTCGGCATCGCAGCACCGGCGGGCGTGCCGATCTACCGCGAGGAGATCTGGCTTGCGGTCAGAGAGGAGAACCGCGCGGCAGCCGCTGCCAACGCGGACGCGATACCGAGCGCTCCACCCGACGCCCCCGCGCCGCCCCGGTTCAGGAGACCGCGAGCGCGCGGAAGCGCTCGCCCCGCTCCTCGAAATCACGGTAGTTGTCGTAGCTCGGCGCTGCCGGTGAGAGCAGGACCACGCTCCCCGGGTGCCCCAGCTCGCGCGCGAGCGCGACCGCCTCGGCCATACCGGCCGCCTCGATCGCGCGTGAGGCGGGCGCGCCGCCCTCGCGAGCCGCGGCCAGCAGGCGCCTGCCCGTCGATGGCACGCCGATCAGCGTCACACCACGATCGGCCACGGCGCGGCCGAGCGCGGAGTAGTCCTGACCGCGGTCCTGACCGCCGCCGATCAGGACGATCTCGCGGCCGGGAAAGCTGGCCAACGCGGCCAGCGTCGACTCGGGCGTGGTCGAGATGCTGTCGTTCACCCACAGCAGCCCGCCGTGCTCGATGACGGTCTCCAAGCGATGCGCGAGCGGCTGGAAGTCGCGCAGCGAGGAGGGCAGCTGGGGCGGCGCGAGACCGAGCGCTTCCAGGGCGCTCAGCGCGCCGCACAGGTTGAGCGCGTTGTGCTCACCGGGCAACGGCAGCTGCGCGCGCGTGGCGAGGAGCGCGCCACGCAGCCGCACCCCATCGGCGTCGGCATCCCAGCCGTCGGGCGTGCCGTAGACGATCGTCTCGACATCTCCGTCGGCCGGGACGGCCGCCGCCAGAGCGCCGTCACGGCCGTTGAGCACCGCCGCACGCACCCCCGGCAGGGCCAGCAGGCGCAGCTTGTCGGCGCGGTAGGCCCGCTCGCTGCCGTGCCAGTCGGTGTGCTCGCGGAACAGGTTCGTCACCAGCGCCACCTGCGGGCCCGTCTCCAGGTCGGCGATGTGGTAGCTGGAGAGCTCGAGCACGGTCACCTCCGCGCCCTGCCCGTCCAGCAGGTCGAGCGCGGGGATGCCGACGTTGCCTGCGAGCTGCGCCGTGGCGCCGCTCGCGCGCGCCAGATGACAGACGAGCGCGGCCGTCGTGCTCTTGCCCTTCGTGCCCGTGACGCCGATCACGCCTTCGCTGCCATGCTCTGCAAGCCACAGAGCGGTGGCCGTCACCACTGGCACGCCAGCTTCGCGCACGGCGCGCAGCTCGGGCCGGTAGACGGACACGCCCGGCGATCGCACGACCACGTCGCACGCTGCCAAGTGCGCCACTCGCTCCGCGCCGGTCACGACGCGCGCGTCTGGCGCCCTCAGCGTGTCGCCGACATCCGCTGGCGGCGGCTCGTCGAACGCCGCCACGACGATGCGCGCGGAAGGCAGGCGGCGCGCGAGCTGGTCGGCGAACGACGCGATCTCGCGACCGGCGCCCCACACGCCGATGCTCGCGCCGTCAAGCTCCGAGAACCGCACGCACCTCCCCCAGCAGAGATGCCGGCACGGCGTGCTCATCGCTGAGCGCGAGGACCCGCTCGGGGTCACCATCGTTCGCGGCGAAGCGCGGCAGCACGTCGGCCACCAGGCGGCGCACCACACGCTGCCCGCTCCAGCGCTCATCCGCGGCGAGCAGGCGGATCGCAGCCAGGCTCTCCTGCTCCTCGCCGACGCACTCGAACGGCTTGTGCCCACCCGTGGCGGTCAGCAGCGCGAAGCCCTCGAACTGGCGCGCGTCGTCGAGCAGGTCCGCGCCGAACACCTCGCGCAGGTGCGCCGGCTCGCTGAACGGCGCCAGCGCCAGGAACACGAAGCGGCACTTGGGACAGTCACAGCACCACGACGCGGCGCGGCGCAGCGGGTCGCTGCGGAACAGCGCGTTGCAGCTGGTGAACGCGGCGTGGTAGCGCTCCAGGCGCGCGAACGCGCGCGCGACCGCCAGCTCGGAGGCAGGGCGCAGCACCGAGAACGAGCGCACGCCGGGGGCCAGCTCGTCCAGCGCCGCGCTCAGCAGCCGCTCGACGCGCAAGCCCTTGCTGAACTGGTGGTTGATCTCGACACCGTCCCAGCGGACGTTGCCGGCGGAGGCCGAGCGCTCGTTGGCCATAGCCACCGCGTCGAAGCCGTTCAACGCCGCCGTCAACAGCGCCACGCATGTGACGATCGCGGTGATCGGCACGTGCCCGTTGATCGCGCCCGCTCCGTTCAGCGCGCCGATCGCGGGGTCGAGCACGCGCCGCGCGAGCAGGCGCGGCAGGCCGGCGACAGCCACCGTGCGCGCGATCGGTGGCGCGTCGCCGAGCGAGAACAGCGCGAGCTCGCATCCCGAGCGCCTGACGATCTCGAGCGCCACCGCCGAGTCCTTGCCCCCGCCGATCGGCACCAGCACACGCCGCGGGGCGCGCGCCGGCTGCGCGCTTGCCGGGCGCGCGCTCGTCGCCGCCGACAGGCTCGTGGGAGTCCGCGACGCCGCGCCGACGAACCTCGGGCGCGGTAGGCCGGGGAGGCGGTTCGTGTAGGCCAGCTCGCCCAGGCCCTCGGAGTACAGCGCCTCCAGCAACGCCGCCGTCGCCGGCGGGGGGGCGCCCGTCTCGCAGCTCACATCCTGCGGCAGCGCGGTCTTGAAGTAGCTCACGCCCGCGACCCAGTGCAGCAAGGCGAGCAGGCCTTGCACTTCCTCGGGGCTTGCCTCACGCGACCCCTCCAGCTCGACCGGCAGGTCGAGCTCCTCAACGAAGAAGATGTCCTCGTCGAGCGCGTAGCGGAGCGTCACGTGCCCGCGCGCGTCCAAGTCCCGCTCCAGGAAGCGGAAGCTGTCGAACGCCGTGGGGTCGAACAGCGTGGCGGGGGGCTTGGCGTTGGCTGCCATCGTCGCCCAGCGTAGAACGCGCGGTGGCCGGCACGGGGGCGAGGCTGGCCCCCGCGCGCCGGTCAGTCGTTGGCCGTGACCGCCACCAACAGGTCCGCGAAGCGCTCGCGCGCGTGCTCGCGGCGAGTGGGCAGGTGCTCGCTGGGCACGCCGTCGGGCGGCGGCGAGTAGCCGCGCAGGATGTGGCGCGCGACCGACTGGCGGTGGACCTCGTCGGGGCCGTCGTAGATGCGGGCGGCGCGCGCGAAGCGGTACATCTGCTCGAGCGGCAGGTCCGTCGAGTAGCCGAGCGAGCCGTGAACCTGGAGCGCGCGGTCGACCACGTCGTGCAGCACCTTCGCGCCGTAGAACTTGATCAGCGCCACGTCCGTGCGCGCCGCGCTGGCGCCCTGCGTGTCCATCACCCACGCCGCGTGCAGCGTCATCAGCCGCGCCGCCTGCATCTCCGCCGCGCTGTCGGCGATCCAGTTCTGCACGGTCTGCTTGTCCGCCAGCAGCGAGCCGTGCGCGTGGCGGTAGGTGGCGCGCTCGCACATCATGTCGAACGCGCGGCGCGCCACGCCCAGCCAGCGCATGCAGTGGTGGATGCGTCCGGGCACCAGCCGGTGCTGGGCGAGCAGGAAGCCCTCGCCCTCACCGCCGAGCAGCGCCTGCGCCGGAACACGCACGCTCTCGTAGGAGATTTCCGCGTGCCCGCCGTAGCCGCCGTAGTGCTCCCACGGGTGCTCCATCGTCGGCACGTCGCGCACGATCTCCACGCCCGGGGTGTCCACCGGCACGATGAACATCGACGCACGCTGCGATGGGCGCGCGTCCGGGCTGGTCACCGCCATCACGATCAGGAAGTCCGCGATCGAGCCGTTCGAGGAGAACCACTTGCACCCGTCGATCACCCACTCATCGGGGTGGGCGGGATCTTTTACGGCGCGCGTGCGCAGCTGCGTGGGGTCGGAGCCGGGCGTGTCGGGCTCGGTCATGCTGAACGCGCTACGCAGGTCGCCCGCCAGCAGCGGATACAGCCAGCGGTCCTTCTGCTCGGGCGTGCCCGCCAGCGCGATCAGCTCCGAGTTGCCCGAGTCCGGCGCCGCGTTGCCGAACGCCAGCGGCGCGATCGGCGACGTGCCCAGGATCTCGTGCATCAGCCCCAGGCGCACCTGGCCCATGCCCTGCCCGCCCAGCTCCGGCGGCAGGTGCGTCGCCCACAGGCCGCGCTCCTTGACCTGCTCGCGCAGCGGCGCCATCGCGCGGGCCAGGCCATCCAGCCCAAGCTCTCGCCAGATCGCCTCCAGCGGCCAGATCTCCTGGCGCACGAACTGCGCCATCCAGTCGAGCTGCTCCTGGAAGTCGGGTTCAGTCGAGAAGTCCCAGGTCATTTGTTCCTCTCCTTGCGCTTTGCCGGATGACATCCGGAGACGGCGACGGTCGTGGTCTGTTTTACCACCGCGCCGTCCTGGGCGGTGATCGCCGTCGGCATCGACAGGCGGCGGCCGCACATGCTGGCGTGCGCGCTCGCCGGCAGATTGGCCGCCAGCAGCGAGTGCGGACCCGCGTCCAGCATCACGTCGAGCATCGACAGCGGCACGTCAGGGAGCGAGGCGAAGGTCGCCGTGGCGACCCCACCCGCGACGCTCACCTGCCCGATCAAGTCCAGCACCACGCCTTCGCCCCTGAGCACCAGCGCGATCTCCGGCGAGCCCTCGCGCCCGCGCGAGATCGCGTACACCGGGCCGCTCAGCGGGTGACGCAGGAGCGGCGTGATCACCGTCGCGCTGCCCACCACCGACGCCGTCGGGCAGCTCGCCGGGCTCGCGTCGAAGGTGCCCGCCGGGCACGCCCCCTGCCACGTGCTCAACCGCGGCACCATCGCGCCGGGCAGCTCGATCCTCAGCTTCTCGATGCCCGCCTGCCCAGGGCCCGACACGACCCTCACGTGCAGGTGCACGCCGCCAGCTTTGTCGGTCTGCGCGTGTGTCAGCGCCGTCAGCTTCGGCTTGAAGGCAAGGCGCGCGCAGTTGGCCGCCTGAAAGCGCGAGTACACGCGCGCTGTGGCGCCTTCGCCGCTTTCGAGCGAGCCTTCGATCGCCAGCGGCTGGCAGTTGGTGGGGTTGACGATGAAGCCTTCACGGCTGATGTTCAGGTTGACCGCTTTGATCTGAAGCGGAATCCCGTCGACGCTCTGAGGAAGCGGATCGCTCGTGATCGTAAGCGCCGCCGTGCTGGGATCGACTTCGATCTTCGCGCCGATCACGATCGTGCCGAGGTCCAGCGGGCCCGCCAACGCCGGGACCACCAGCGACAGGCCGTACGGCGCGCCCTCATAGGGGCCGGTCAGGTACGCGCTGCCTTCGAGCACCAGCGGGTTGGCGCCCGCTCCTGCCTCGACCGTCACCGAGCCGAGCCTGCTCTGTGGGCCGCACGCGCCCGCGCGGGCCTGCGCTTGGCCGCAGGGCGCGACCTTCGAGATCATGCCGAGCAGCCCGGGCGCCAGCCGCAGGCTCAGCGTCCGCAGGGTCTCTTCCTCGTCGCCCCGCGACAGCGTCACGGTCAGCGCGCTGGACGCCCCCGCCTGGTCGTCGGTCGTTCCCGCGAGCAACGACGGGTGGAACTGCGCGGGCTCACAGCCGCCCAGCTCGAACGGCTGGCTGGACGGTTCGCGCCGGCGTTTCGCTGCTGTACGGAGTCAGCTGCGAGCTCGCCGCCAGCGGCGTGCCGCAGGTCGCGGGGTTGGCCAGCGGCGCGTTCGAGCCGCCATCGAACACCAGCCGCACTTCTTCGATCGGCAGCTGCGGGTCTTCCGGGAAGCTCGCCGTCAGCCCTCCGCTGGCCTGGTCGATCGACACGTGGCCTTCGAGCTTGACCGTCACGCCCGAGCTGTGAGCCTCCAACAGCAGGCGGATCATGCGGCCTTCGCCGGCGTCGCTCGGCGTGCACGGAGTGCATTCCGGCTCGCCGAGGTACACCGCTCCTTCGAGCGGGCTCGACAGCAGCGGCGTGACGATCTTCACCGTCCCCACCTGCGAGTGCGGCGGGCAGGCCGCCGGCGCCGCGGTGATCGGTTCCGGTGAGCTCGGCTTGAACTCCTCGCGCGTGCACGCTTGCAGCCCGTTTGCCACCGACGGCGAGAGGACGACGCCGGCAGGGAGGCCCACGACGGCCCGTCGCAGGTCGGGTGTCGCGAGCGCGCTCGGGTCTTCGTCCTGCGGTATGTGCACGTCGAGCGTGTAGCCGCTCGGGGCACCGGCCTGCGCGCTTTCGGGAGCGAGCGTGAGCGAGGGTTCGAACGAGAGGCGTTCGCAGCCGGCGAACGCGTCGGCGAGGGGAGCCGTGAGGGAGACGGACCGCAACGGCGGCGGGCTCGGCTGCTGCCACGAGTCGCTGTACGCCGCCGCCGAGATCGGTTCGCCCGCAGCTTCGCAGTCGCTCGGCAGCGTGAGGAACGGCTTCGCCGCGACGTCGCTCGGACACGTGCTCTGTTCTTCGACGCCTTCTTTCACGTTGACCTTGGGACGACACGTTTCTGCCCCTTCGGCGCGCGTGCCTTCGCGTTCGAGGTCGTGGCCGGCAGCCGCGGGCACGCCCCACAGCGTCAGGATCGCGCCCTGAAGCGGACCCGCCTCGGGGATTTCGTCCAGCTGCGCGGTGAGACCGTAGTCATCGCCGGTCGCGTCAGCCGGGTTGTCACGGATGCGGAAGAACAGCGGGATGTGCTCGACGCCCGCCACCGTGAAGCCGAGCTCCGCCGGCTGGCCCGGCGGCGGCGCGACGTTGAACACGGGGTACGCATGAGGGAGGAAGGTGCCGTAGAAGAACGGCTTGATCGTCCCCACCTGCGTGTCCAGCGGGCAGTTGAGGCCTTCCCGTTCGAGGAAGACCTGCTGGCCGCAGCGCGGGAGGGCGTTCGCATCGCCGACGAGACCCGCGGGGAGCGCGACTTCGAGGTCCTTGGGCGCGGCCGCGGCGAGCGGCGATTCGGCGTCTTCGTTGCCCGCCGAGGGGAGTTCGCGCGCGGCGACGTCGAACGCGACTGTGGCGGTGAGCTCGAACGGGTGCGAGCCGGCCTGGGTGTCGACTTCGCCGCCTTCGCCCACCGTGTCCACCCGGAAGAGGGACAGGCCGAAGGCGGCGTCCGCTTCGCCGACGGGCGTGGTCTCTTCGGTGAACGCGCTCGGAGCTCCACCGCCGGACACGGTCGCCGAGTTGGTGAGCGAGGAGACCCCTTCGGGCACGGAGAACGCGATCGTGACGACGATCGTGGCGCCCGGCAGGAGGCGGCCCTGCTCTTTGGGCCCTTGGAGGACTTCTTCGTATGTGCACGTGACCTCCTCCGTGACGGGCGGCGGCGAGCAGGCCATCGTGTACCTCGGCGATGCGTCGCCGCTCGCCGCTTCGGCGCGGACGGCGATCGTCTCGGCGGTGATCCCGGAAGGAAGGCTGTCGGTCACCGTCACCCTGCTGTCGCCGGCCGTCGGGGCACCGCCGTCCTGGCGCACGATCAGCACGTACGCGCCGGTCGCCCGGGGAGCGAACGTGGTCGGCTCGGACTCGGACGCGAGGCTCCAGTGCGGTGCCGCGCTCGCCGCGCTCGCCGGCGCGGGCTCGAACTGAGCGCAGGCGAGAGCGACCGCGAGCAGCGCGCAAGCGAGGATCAGGCGACGGGCCCGAACAGACACGCCGCGCAGGGAGCATGGCGAGCTCACCGCTCGACCGGACGGCGCTCGACCTTCGCCTGATGGTGGGTCTGCGCGTAGCGACGCCTGGCGTCGGCCACGCACTTCCTTCGCCGCACGAGACTCTTCAGCGTTCGACACTTCACAAGCGCCCGCTCGAGCAGTTGCTTGCGTGTCGGCTTCGCGTGCGCGGGGGGCGGCAAGTTGCCGACGCCCAGCAGCGACGCTGACGCGGGAGCGGAGAACGCTGGGGGCTGGGCGAGCGGTTCACGGCAGGTGCTGCCTGAACAAGCAGCCACGGCGGGCGGAGACGGAAAGCCTCCGTCCACGCGCGCGTCGTAGACGTCGACGAGTTCGTCTTCGTCTGAGGGCGCGAGCCGTTCACGGGTCGCCAGGAACACGTCGTCGCCGCTTGCGCTCGCGTCGAGGAACACCGAGACGCCGCCGGCTTCGGCGCCTGAGATCAGCCGCACCGAACCGTCCTCGTACTCGAACACCTTGGGGCTCCCGCCGGCGAGCCCTGCGACGAGTTGATCGGGGGAGGAGAAGAACACGCGGCTGCCGTCGTCGCTGACGCTGCGCGGCTGATGGAAGGGCGTGCTCGCGCGTTCGCTGAGCTTCGCGCCGATGAACGCGCTGCCGAGCGGCCGCGCGCCACTGGGGTCGCACGAGACGCACACCAGCTGGCCGGTTTCGGCGCTGTACTCGAACACCTCGTGGTCGAGCACTTCATGGCCGGGTTGGCTCGCCTGGTCCTCGTTGTCGTAGCCGGTCAGCGGTTGCACCGACATGAACGCCAGGTGCCTGCCGTCAGGCGTCACATACGCCTGTGACTCGGTTGGACGGCTGGTCCAGTCCAGGAGGTCGCTCCGATACGGGGTGCCGCCGCCGGCTCGCTCCGCTTCTACGTTTTCTTCTTCGTCGGGTTCTTCTTCTTCGGTGTCGTCGGGCGCCTTCAGCGTGGCGATGTAGCTCACGGTGCCGGCAGCTTCGCCCGTGTCGTGCAGCACGTACAGGTTCGGCTTCCCGCTCTGAGCCCCCGACGCGAGGGCGCCGTTCGCCACGAAGTACACGTACGAGCCGTCTTCGGAGGCGCCAACGACGCCGAGCACGCTGGCCCCGGCCTTGCCCGCTTCGGGCTCGGCGTCGGCGACCGGGTTGCTGAGCGTGCGCGTGTCGACGTCGTAGCGGTAGAGATCGTCCCCTTCGCCTCCGGCGTACGAGTCGCTCGTCAGCGCGGCCGTGCTGGTGAAGTAGACGACCGAGCCATCCGCAGAGGCAGCCCAGAACTGGGCTGGCTGCGCTTCGCAGTCGTGTTCCTCGGTTTCACATCTCGAGGGTTCCGCCCCCGCTGCGGGCGCCGAGACCTCGACCGTGCTCGAGCCGTCGATGCGGTCGTATAGCTCGCTCAGGCCTTCCTGTTCGGAATCGGCCGGCCCGCCGGGGTAGGCGGCGCCGCCGTCCGATTCGGCCTCGAACAGGACGCGCGACCCGTCCGCCGAGATCGCGTGCGCGAGCTCCCCGGTGTGGTCGTCGAGCACTTCGATCCCGCCCCCGGCGCTCGAGCCCTGTGACGGGATCGCTCCGTCCGGGAGGATCCCCGCGAGACGCACGTGTTCGTCCCAGGATTCGTACAGGTTTTCCACGCCTGCGCCCGGAGCGCCTTCGACGAGGCTGGCGTTGGCCTCGAAGATCACACGCCTGAAGTCGCTCGAGCCGCCCGCGAACGCGGGCACGTCCGTGCGCATGAAGCAGCGGCCGCATCCTGCTTCGGGCGCTTGCGCCGGCGCCGCCGCGGTGACCAGCGAGTAGCCTCCGCCAGCGCCGCGCAGGAACAGGTTGTACACGCCCGCCGGCGCATCGGCCGTGAGCTGCTGAAAGGGCACTCGCAACACCGTTTGCGAGAGATCTTCGGAGAACGCGTAGGTGACCTGCGGGGAGCTGTTGGCGGGCGCCTGCGGCGTCGGCGGGGTGAGCGCGGTCGTGCGCCAGCTTTCGCCCCCTCGCGTCCCAAGGTAGGCGTTGGGGATCTCGTTCCCGGGCGCTCCTGCGAACGCGCCGCCATAGCTCATGTACGCGATCGAGCATTCTTCGCCGCCTTGGCAGGGCGAGCTCTGAGCGGGCTGCACCGGCTGAAGCGTGGCCGCGTCGAAGCTCCCCTTTTCGAGGGGTGAGACCTGCTCGTAGGCACGACAGTCGGGCAGGTGTTCGGAGGCGCCGGTGCGGAACTGGGCGTTTGGACACGCGTCGCCCGGGGTAGGAGCCGCAGCAGCCGCCGGCGTAAGAACGCCTGCGAGCACGCACACGACCGCAGCGAGCGCGCGCAGCCGTCTATTGAACGATCCGCCCTGGAGCGGCTTTCCGCATATTCGCATGGACCCTCTCCGTGCGCGTAGTCTAACCGCGCACGGAGCACGGCGAGCCAGTTAGGCGAACGTACGAGCCCCGGGTCCAGGAAGGGGCCGGCGGTCCCGCCGGCCCCTTTGCTGCACCTGTCTTGGCAGCCCTATCGCCGGCTGGCGCCTATTCCCATTTGAGCGTGCCGGTTGCGGCTTCGGCTTCGAGGCTGCCGCTGTAGGAGCCGCCGGTTTCTTCTTCGGTCCCGCACGTCGAGCCGGTGCCGTGCGAGTGGATGCCGGAGATGCTCGCCGTCGCGATCACCTTCCCCGAGCTGTTCGCGTAGGTCACGCTTTCCACCGTTTGGGCGGGAATGATCACCTGGCAGCTGGCTCCTTCCGGCGTCACGGTCACGGCTTTTTCGATCTTCGTGGATCCGCTGGCTTTGAATTCGAAGTGCACCGGCGAGAAGGTCACTCCGACGCCGAAGCCGCTGCACGAGCTGTACGTGATGACCTGTATGCTGGCTTTCGATTTCCCGGCGGTCGCATCGCCCGTGCCGGATGCGGATTTGCATTCGATCGTGCCGGCGGCAGTGCTGAAGATCTGGGCGTTGGTCGATTTGATCGTCACTTTGCCGGTGTTGCTGGCGTAGAATTCATGTTCGGACGCGGAGACGGAGACCGCGCCGGCGCCGGCGATCGCTGACCCTGCGAGCAGAGCGAGTCCCAGCATCGTGATGTACCGCATGGTCTTGATGCGCTGCATGACGTCCCACTGCTCCTTTGTCGATGGATGACCAGCCACAGGGCGAGAGAGGCTTGCCGATCGAAATGCCCCCGTACAATATTGTCATAGGCTGGGAGAGTTCGACTCTCCGGGCCATAGGCTAGTGACTATCACAGACGGAATTAGTTCTGTCAAGCCGAAGAAGACAACAGTTTGCAACAAACGGCTCTACCGTGCGGAATCTCTCCCACACCCCTGCTCAGGGCACGGTTCTCAGACGCCCGGCATCCGTCGGGCCGCACGCTCGCGCGCGTGTAGATTTGGCCGCATGCCAAGAGCCTTTGGCCGCACGCCAACAGCCGACGAGATCGAGGCCTGCCTGCTCCCGGGAGCGCGTGATCTGCTGGCCCTGCACGCCCACGAGCTGCCTCAGCGCGACGACCTGTGCGGGGCGTTCTGCGGGGCGCTCGCGTTGGCGGCGGCCGGCATCGGGCGCACCGCGGGCGAGCCCCTCGACCAAGACGCGGTGGCGCTCGCCGCGGGCAGCGTCATCGCCGACGCGCGCGAGCCCGGCACGCTGCCGCATGGCGAAGCGGGTCGGCGCGACTACCGCATCTCGCTGCCGTTGGTCGAGGACGCCAACCTGTCCGGGACGACCGCCGCCGGGCTGCTCGACGCGATCCAGCGGCTCTCTGGCGGAGCGCTCACGGCGATTCCCTTCACCGGGCCGTGGAGCGCGACGACGCTGGCCGGGGTGTTCGACCTGGTGGCAGCGCTCGAGCATCCGGTGACGCTCGTCGCCAACTTCGCCACCCGATACCTGTGGGGAGCGCGCGCCAGCCTCAAGCAGCTGCTCGACTACCTGCTCGACGGCCGCCAGGACGGTCCTCCCGCGGATTGGGACGTGGGCCACTTCGCGTGCGTCGTCGGGCGCGTGCGCGGTCCCGTCGGGAGCCTCTACTGCATCGCCGATACCTACCCGTCGCTGGGAGACGGCGGCGTGCACGTGCAGCCGCAGGAGCGGTTGGCGGCCGCGCTCGCGCGAGAAGACATGCCCTCGGGTGGGATGCTCGTGGTGGTGAGCGCCGGCGACGCCGCCGGCGTGCGCGCGGGAGCCGCTGAGCTCGGGCTGCACGAAGGCATCTGGGACAACGGCACCGTCATGCCTGGGGCAGACGCGTGAGCGCGGGCGAGCTCGTCGCGCTGATGTGCTGCGACCTCGGTGCGATCGTGCGCGGCCGCTCGGTCCCAGCAGACGAGCTCGACCAGCACCTGCACGCCGGAGTCGGCTGGGTGCCGGCCAACCACGCGCTGACGCCGCTGGGCCCGCTCGCCGATCCCAACCCGTTCGGATCGACTGGCGATCTGCGGCTGCTGCCAGACCCCGATACTCGTGTGCGCGTGGCCGGCGAGGGCGAGCACAGCCCACTGGAGCTGCTCCTGTGCGACATCGTGGAGACCGACGGCCGAGCGTGGGAGTGCTGCCCACGCAGCTTCCTGCGCTCTGCCCTGCTGGAGCTCGAGCACGAGCAGGGCGCGCACGTGATCGCGAGCTTCGAGCACGAGTTCCAGCTGCTCGTGGAGGCGCCGCCGGCGCTGCCGTTCTCGCTCGAGGCGCAGCGGCTCGTCGACCCGTTCCCCGCACGCGTGATGGACGCGCTCGCGAGCGCGGAGCTCGAGCCCGAGCGCTTCTTCGCGGAGTACGCGCCGCGCCAGTTCGAGATCCCGCTCGCCCCCGCCGAAGGTCTCGCAAGCGCGGACCGCAGCGTCGTGTTCAGGGAGGTCGTGCGCGAGATCGCGCGCCGCCAGGGGATGCGCGCGAGCTTCGTGCCTCTGCTCGATCCCCAGCAGGCCGGCAACGGCGTGCACATTCACCTCAACCTGCTCGACCGCGAGGGCGCGCCCCTGCTCTACGACGGGGCGAGGCCGGCGGGGCTGAGCGAGCTCGGCGAGCGCTTCGCCGCAGGGATCCTCAAGCACGCGCGCGCGTTGAGCGCGCTGACCGCGCCGAGCCCGATCTCCGGCGCGCGCCTGACGCCCCACCGCTGGAGCGCGGGAGCGGCGTGCCTGGCCCTGCGCAACCGCGAGGCGCTGCTGCGCGTCCCGCCCCTGTTCTCGCTGGCCGGGGGCGATCCCGCCGGGCAGCTGCACCTCGAGTACCGGGGCGCGGACGGCACTGCCAACCCGTACATCGCCCTCGGCGCGATCGTGCGCGCCGGCCTCGACGGCGTGCGCTCACGGCTGCCGGCGCCGCCGATCCTCGAGCGTGACCCGGCGCTCCTGGACGCAGCGGAAGCCGAGCGCTTCGGCGTGGGCGCGCTGCCGGCGACGCTCGCGGACTCGCTGGGAGCGCTCGCCGCGGACGAGATCGCCCGCGGGTGGATGTCCGCGTTGATGTACGACGCGTACGTCAGCGTCAAGCAGGCCGAGCTCGCCGCAGCCGACGGGGCGGAGCTCGAGGAGCTGTGCGAGCGCTATGCCGCGATCTACTGACGAGCAGCTCGCGCAGCTGCTCGCGGGCATCGAGCCGCAGCTCGACCGCGCGATCGAGCTGCGCCACCTGCTGCACTCCCAACCCGAGCTGGCGCACGCCGAGCAGCAGACGGCGGCGAGCGTCGCGCGCGAGCTGCCCGTCGAGTGCGAGGCCGCCGCGGCGACCGGGCTGATCGCACGGGTCGATCCTGCGCACGGAGCCGTCAAGGGGGCGGTGTGCGTGCGCGCGGAGCTCGACGGGCTGCCGATCGAGGAGCGCACCGGCGTTGCCTTCGCCTCCTCGAACGCTGCCATGCACGCGTGCGGACACGACGTGCACATGGCCGCGCTTGTGGCGCTCACGCGCGCCGCACACGAGCTTCGCGAGGTGCTGCCCGCGCCGCTGCTCGCCGTGTTCCAGCCGAGCGAGGAGGCCTACCCCTCGGGCGCCGAGCAGCTCGCCGAGCGCGAGCTCGCCGCGCTCGCGCCGGCCGCTGTGGTGGCAGCGCACGTGCACCCAGAGCTGCCGTGGGGCGGCGTCGCGCTGGACGCGGGCGCGGTCAACGCCTCGTGCGACGCCGTCGAGATCACGATCGACGGTGAGCCGACGCACGGCGCATACCCCCACCTCGGGCGCGATCCCGTGCTCGCGCTCGCGCATGTGGTGGTGGCGCTCCACGCCCAGGTCGCTCGTCGGTCCAAGAAGAAAGGGGTCTTCGTGGGATCGTTCTCCAGGGTCTGGTCAAACGGGCCTCGTGAGATCGTGCCGGGACCGTCGTTCCAGGTTTCGACCGAGGCACCGTCTGGATATTCCGCGCCGGCAAAGTACTTGAAGCTCTCCACAAAGCCGATGTTCTTCTGCCCGTTCACCACTGCGTACCACCCGCGGTCGGTGTCCGCCGCGGCCTTCCCCACTCGATACAGATAATGGACCTGCAGCATGCGCCCGCCGTCGATGAGTTCATAGCTAGGGTGACGAGCGTCGCCGTAAGGCTTGTAGTAGCCCTCGGCGTAGTGGCTGCGTGGGTTGAGCGGGATGTACATGTAAAGTGCCGGATTCGGCTTTGAGGGGTCGTGGGCGTCCGCCGCATCGTTTTGAATTAAGTGCCAGATGCCCCACCGGATCTCGCGGCGGCTAATGTTGCGCATCACCTGGTCCACCTTGATCCGGGTTGTCCCGGCGTAAACGTGGAACGTGCGCTCGAACTGGACGCCGGTACGTGGGTCAGGAGGGCTGGTGACGCGGACAGCAACTTCTTCCGGCGTCTCTGTCACCACCTGTGAGGCAAACTTGCTGCCGTCCAGGACGTAGTACGGGATGCTGGGCCATTCGTTGTCCCCCCTCCAGCCCTCGGGGGCAGGCCAGACCTTGTCGCCCCCGTAATTGGCCCAGCCGGTCTTTACATTATTCTGTTCAGGGGGAAGGACCTTCCCGGCCAGATCCGGGTTGACAAAGAAGAATTCCTGATCGCCCAGTTGCATCTGGATCGCCCGCCCGCCGATGTCAGGTGCTACGTAGAGGCTTACAATGCCGTTGGTCAGGCGATACACGGTCCATCCCCTGTACTGCGTCTTCTCCACCTGGGCTTGATATGATGTCGCGGGGTTCGCCATGGATGGCCTCGTTGAGAGGGACGTTTCGCGATCTGACGCTGAAGGCTTGCGTGCGGTCATCCACTGGGCTGCGATTGCGAGGAAGAACACGACGCAGGAGGGCACAGAGTATACCGAAATAAAGCCCAGTCGAGTGAAGCTCTTCGGCAAGACTTTCATCTACACCCTTTTTACGTTGGACCTAGCCAAGGGCCGAAGTCGCCAGGATGACTCCGAGTAAGACTTGAGGGGCAATCACATGGTTTTGTACGGTCCGAGCGATAATGCGCCAGTCCGTCAATATCCCGTCTTTCTGGTCGAACCGGTGCAGCAATCGGCGCACCAGGCTAGGGTCGCGCCTGTCGTACGAAAGAAAGACAGCGTGAGCCACAAAGTCAGCAACCTGAAGGAGTCGAGTATCCTTCACGCTGGCAAAGTACGGTATGTCACTCAGGTTTCTAAGAACGCCCCAGCGAGTACCAAGCTCCCTAAAGCCTTTCACCCATACTTTTGCGCGTTTATCGAACCGTCCCTCTGAAAATAGAGCAGACCTCGTTGGGGGTCGTTTAGGTCGTTCGCTCGCCGCGACAGAAATATATCGAATCTGGAGCAGACCTGTTCGGTGGCATGCTCCACTGCCTTCTCTCCATACAAGCTGCACTCTTCTCGATTGCGGCGGCGAACAGGACAACTCCGGGTTCGTTCGCCTTGTATGTCAAGGCTGAAAAACGCTAGAACACCCGCCGGCACAACCCAGAAGCTCCCCGTAAGCTTTTCTGAATGAACCTCAATAATGCGTGAAACGGTCGCCCGTTGTCGACGCGACCGTTGAAAATGTTGTGTGGACCGGTGGCCGCATTTGCAAAGTGGAAGAACTCATGCTGACCACGGGTGCCCTCATGGTGCTGGGTCGCTTCGATTGGCGTTTCTCGTGGCCGTCGCGAGGTGAAGCGAATATCGCTGAACAGCCCATGCTCGACTGCTTGCAAAAACGCTACGGCCATACGCCGCTTCGGACGCGACTCCGATTGGTCAGGAACACGACCCGGTCCAGTATTCATGCGCCTTTGCATATGTCCGCAACACGATCTTGAGGATGATTTAGGGCTTGGACACAAACCTAACTAAAAGTGAACTTTGTGTCCACGAGCAATTATGGCCCACGGGCCTCGTCAATTCCATACTGAGAAAGAATTGCTGCTCCATTTTCACGCTTTATTCAGGATGAAAGAACCGCGGAGTTCGCAAAGCGCGAACTTGGCACCACCTGTCGAATCCAAAATCTAAAATATCTAAAATCCAAAATCACACGGAGGCGGCCAGTTCGTGGACCAGCCGCTTGACAGCCGGATAGAGCTGCCGGTAGACCTCGTACTGCCGGTCGTAGAGCCGGACATTCTCCTGTATCGGCGAGACGCACTCCCGAACCTGAAGCGCTTCTCGAGCCGACTCTTCCACAGAAGAGTAGATGCCGCCCCCGACGCCGGCCAGGAGCGCCGCGCCAAAAGCAGAACCCTCAGACTCCCGGAGTGTAACTACTTCTTTGCCGTAGATATCCGACTGGATCCGCCGCCAGAAAAAGCTCCTCGACCCGCCGCCAGAAGCGCGGATCTGCTCGACGGGAATTTTTAGTTCTTTGAATATCTCCAACGAGTCACGCAAGCTGAAGGCGACACCTTCCAGAATAGCGCGGATCAGATGCGTCGAGTGTGGGCCGCGGTAAGCCCAAACCACATGCCACGCGCTTGCGCGTCCAGGTGCGGGGTGCGTTCGCCCATCAGGTAAGGAAGGAACAACAACCCGTTGCTTCCCGCAGGCACCTTTTCCGCCTCCTTGATGATCAGATTGTAGACGTCTTCTCCTGTCTCGCGGGCGTACCATGCTTCGGACGCTCCGAGCTGTTCGCGGAACCAACGAAGTGAAAGGCCGGCCCCTTGGGTGACTCCCATAACGTGCCACTTGCCGGGCACTGCATGGCAGAACGTGTGGATGCGGCCTTGAGGGTCGAGCTTGGGGACGTCGGTGTAAGCAAAGATCACTCCTGAGGTTCCCAGCGTGGCGGAGGTAAGGCCGGGCAGGACAATCCCGTTGCCAACAGCGCTGGTCGCCTGGTCGCCGCCGCCGCCCACGACCGGCGTCCCGGCCTTCAGCCCGGTCAGCAGCGCCGTCTCGGCGGTGACTTGGCCGGTGACCTCCGAGGACTCGAAAGCGCGAGGCAGCACCTGGGGGTCGATCTGCAACGCCTCGATCAATGCCTTGGACCAGCGCCGGTGCGTGACGTCGAAGAGTAGAGTGCCGGAGGCGTCAGAGACGTCGGTGGCAAACTCTGCCGTCAGCCGGAAACGGACGTAGTCCTTGGGAAGCAGGAAGTGCGCGATGCGCTCATAAGTTGCAGGCTCGTTGTCGCGCACCCAGAGCAGCTTAGGGGCGCTGAAGCCGGTCAGGGCCGGATTCGATACCAGCTTGATGAGCCGGTCGGCGCCTACCTTGGAAGTGATCCAATCGCACTGGGCCTGGCTGCGTTGGTCGCACCACAAGAGGGCAGGGCGAAGAACAAGGCTGGCTTTGTCGAACAGCGACACGTGCATCTGCCCGGAGAGGCCGATGGCGGCGATGTCTCCACCTTGCAGTTGCGCTTGTTTCAGAGCGCCGCGGACGGCAAGTATCGTGGCTTGCCACCAGTCCTCAGGATCCTGCTCCGCCCAGCCGGGCTTCGGCATGCGCATGGGTTGGTGGTCGGCGGTTGTCGCGCCCCTCACATGTCCGTCGGGACGCACAATAACGGCACGTGTCCCCGAGGTACCAACGTCGATTCCCATCATGTAAGACATAGAAGCCAGGAGTCAGAAGTCTGGAGTCAGAATTGCTCTCAAATATGCGTTACGAAGGCTGGTCACTTTCTTGCCTAAGCTGGGCTTCTTGTCCCAGCCAGAGGCGAAATTCGGTGTCCAACGGGACGAGCGCGAACTTGTCCCGTATCCAGTTCTGGCGGTCCAGATAAAGGTCGTAGTGGTCGAGCTGACTCCAGGAACACGGCAGTTTCAGAAAGCCGTACTTGTTCTCAAGGAGATCGAGCAAGATCTTATCAAGAGGTGCGTCGCAGAACTGATAAGCTTCACCGAATCCACTGACCCGCTGTTCTCCCAGGACGGAAACGTATTTGAGGGACATGTTGATCCACTTCTGTGCCTGACCAACATGGAGCCTCGCGTACCCACTGTCAGCGTATTTCGAATCAGGCCTTCGCATGCGCACCGATGCCAGTTATCGAATTCCGCCGCGCTGATTCCATGTGCGCACGCCGTCTCTAGCGCGCCGAGGGCCTTCTTTACCATGCTCGCTGCACTTTTCCTCAGCGCCCTACTGGCGTCAAATTTGCTCAGGCCGCGCAAGGTACGGTTGAAGTCAAGGTAGGCTCTATCGATGCAGGCTCCCAGAAAGTCCTGGCTTGGG
>CAWJSW010000009.1:0-132771 GCA_963845635.1 uncultured Solirubrobacteraceae bacterium | reverse complement strand
TTCGGCGTCTACGCGCTCGGCCTGATCCCGGGGCTGCTCCTCGCCGGCCCCCTGTCTGACGCCTGCGGACGGCCGACTGTGGTCCTACCCTCCGCCGGTCTGTCACTCGCGGCGAGTCTGGTGCTCGTTGCCGGTAGCCACAGCGCGGCGCTGCTGTTCCTCGGACGCCTGCTGGCCAGGGTGCGCAGCGGCACAGTGTTCGCCGCTGGCACCGCGTGGCTGCGCGAAACGTCCGTTCCGCCGGTGGGCACTGCCAGCCCTAACGGCGCGGCGCGGCGGCCGTGATCGCCATGACTGCTGGTTTTGCGCTGGGACCGTTGGCGACTGGAATGCTGGCGCAATGGGAGCCCGCATCGACGATCGTTCCCTATTTCCCAACCCGCGCCGCGGGCAAAACGGGACGCAACCGGGCAGGGCGACACGATCCCGGTTTTCGCCAGCGCGGGGCTTCGACCGTGGCACGACGTCGTCGCCAGCAGCAGGCTCGCCCTAGCCGCCCCTCCTGTCCGCGCGAGGCAGGGAAGTCGGCGGCGGGCCGGAGATGCCCGTGGCACCCGCAGAGCAGATCTCTCGTGACCGACCACTTGCTTCCCAGCAAGACGGGCCGGGCGCTAGCCGGATCGCTGCTTTCGGCGCGTCGAACGGCCAGGCTGACCATCGGCCTCGCCCTGCCTTCGCCCGTCAGGTGAGGAGGCGGGCGAGTGCGCGCGGTGTGTGGCCGGTCTCGGCGCGGATGCTTCGGCACATGTGGCTTTGATCGCTGAAGCCGATCTCGGCGGCGAATAGGCAGTTGCGTCTCGCCGTGGGCGAGGTGCTCCATGGCTATGCGGACGCGTATGCGCGTCTTGTGGCGTGAGAGAGTGTGTCCGACCGTGTGGCTGAAGATCCTGCTGAGATGATGGGGTGAGATGCTCAGCACAGCGGCTAGGGCGGTGAGCGATAGGTTGGGATTCTCGGCGAGAGCTTCGCGGGCTTCAGATACGAGCCGCGTATGTGCATGTTGCGTCGTAGGTCGCGCGGCTGCAACGGAGCGCGGTGTGGCTTGTTCGAGGGTGGCGGCGGTCAGGAGTATGGCTCGCTCAAGGAGCTCGTGCGGGTCGCCTGCTCGTCCGCAGTCGGCAAGCAACGTCCGGTGCACGAAGTCAAGCTGCGGTGATACCTGGACCGGTGTTCTCGGAAGCGTCGGTTCGCCCCGTTGAGTGAGGCAAGGAGCTCTGGTGCGAGCGTCAGCGCGGTGCAATCGTCGCCCTGGTCGTGGGGATGGTCGTAGCGCTGTTCCTCGCCCGGCTGAATGCAGTAGGCGAGCGTCGGGTCGAGCGTTGCGAGGGTTCCGTCGGCGACACGCGTGAAACAGCCGCGGCGCACGAACACGACGGTGTGGCCCGCCTTCTGCTCGCCGGGCGCGCCGCGACCGCTGGGGTGGCGGCACGCAACGTCGGTTAGTCGGACCCCCTCGCTGTCGAGCAACGTCCGGTGTGCGAGATCACCCAGTCTTGCAAAAGCGAGCATCGATCTTCAAGACCCGCTGGCGTTGACTGTCCACGATCTCGGGCGTGGGCCTCATGATCATCCTGCTGGCGGGCCAGGCGATGTCGGTGATGGACGCCTCGATCCTTGCTGTCGCGGCCCCCAGTCTAAGGGCCGATCTGCACCCATCGGGCGCGGAGCTACAGATGGTTGTGGTCGCCTACACGCTGGTGTTTGGCGTGCTGGTCATCACCGGAGCAAGGCTTGGGGACATCCTAGGACGGCGCAGGGCTTTTCTGCTCGGACTGAGCGCTTTCACGCTCGCGTCCCTCGCGGCCGGGCGGCTCCGACCGTGCAGGCGCTGATCGCCGCTCGCATCTGCCAGGGCGTCGGCGCCGCGCTGATGAGCCCACAGGTGCTCTCGATCATCCAGGTTCAGTTTGATGGCGAGCGACGCGCTCGCGCGATCAGTGCGTACTCGGTAATCCTCGCCGTGGGCGTTGCCGCGGGGCAGCTCCTGGGCGGAGCGCTTCTGAGCGCGCGGCTGCTGGGCGCGGCGTGGCGGCCGGCGCTGCTTATCAACGTGCCGGTCGGCATCACCGTGCTGGTGGCCGCGCGGTGGATCCTCCCCGCGATGCCACCGAGCAAACGCCAGCAGCTCGATCTCCGCGGCGTCGGGCTACTCGGTGCCGCGCTGCTCGCGGTGGTCATCCCCTTGAGCTTCGGACGGGAACAGGGTTGGCCGGCGTGGATCTGGCCGTCACTTGCGACGGGTCTGCTCGCGACCTCGACGTTCGTCTGGCACGAGCGCCGGATGATCGAGCGCGCGCGAACACCACTCCTGGATCTTGGGCTGCTCACGGGGCGCCCGGGGTCGGTGCAGGTGTAGCGGCCGTGCTGGCAATCATGGGCTGCTACGGCGGCTTCCTGCTTGGCTTCACGCTGTTCCTGCAGGCTGGCCTGGGCTTCTCGCCGCTGCAAGCGGGCAGCATCTTCGCCGTGTACGCGAGCGGGTTCGCGCTTGCAAGCCTCAGCTGGACCCGCGTGAGAGCGACTCGACGCACACGCATGCCTATACAGGGGACCCTCTGCATGGCAGCTGCGATCGCCACGATCGGCGTGGCGTGCGACGTCGCAGGCTGTACACCCTCCGTCGTCCTCCCGTTCCTGTTCGTCGCCGGCATCGGACACGCGCTCGGCTTCTCCCCGCTTGCCAACAGTCTCACAACCCGCGTTCTCCCGCAACGGACGTCCGACTTCAGCGGCGTCCTGCTCAGCGCTGCGACGATCGGCAACGTCCTCGGGGTTGCGGCTTTCTCCGGTATTTACCTGAGCGCGACTCATAGTGGGGGGGCGAGCGCAATTCAGCCTGCGTGTCTCGCGATCGCCGGGACGTTGACGCTCGGAAGCATGTGCGCGAGGGCCGCCACGCGCCCTGGAGGAGCGTCGATACGCATCCGGACGCTCGCGCTTCCGGGACTCGAACGTCACGTGCTGAAGGCATGTGCGACGAACCGACAACAGGACAAACGAACGGAGGTCTGATGGGATCGATCGCGAGCAGATCGAGCTAGCCACGAACGCCGACGCCGCCTTGGATGCGGTTCGCGATTTCGGAGCGGCGCACGAGCGTCTGGCGCCCGGCTTCGTGACCGCAACAGAACACGACGGCCGCGATCGCATCGTGACGTTCGCGAGCGGCAACGCACAGCGGGAGCCCCTGGTGAGCCTCGATGACGAGACGCGACGTCTGGTCTACTCAGCGGTCGCATCTCCCATGGGGGCAACCCACTACAACGCGGCGATCGAAGTGCTCGACACCGGCAACGACGGAAGCACCCTCGTCTGGACCGTCGACTATCTACCCGACTCGATCACACAGCTGCTCGAGAACGCGATGCAAGCCGGGGTCCAAATCATGAAGAAGACGCTCGAGGCGTGAGGCGGGCCGACCGCATGGCGATCGGAACCTACCAGAAGAACTCCTGCAAATCCGCGCTCAGCCAGGGGTTCGCGCAAGCACTCATCCACCTTGGCCCAGGGGGCCAGACCGAACCGGCGCAGTGTCGGCTCATCACGCAGTCGCGGCAAAGCTGGGCCTACAGCACAGGGTGCAGCCGACTGAGCTGGGGCAAGGATCACGTACCTCGCAGCCGCGACCGTACCGGAGGGCCAGGGTCCCGACTGCGACTTCGAGGTCCCGATCCTCTGATCAACCAGAGCGCGTGATGCGAAGCTTCGTCTGACCGTCAAAGCAGGGCTCTGACCCTCAGGACTGACGTCCCTCCTTCTCGCCAAAAGCAGGCACGTCGTCCGCCCGATACGAGACGCATGTTGGGACGATGACCAGCACGCTATGTATCCGGCCACCCCCGAGCAGCCGCAAGCTCACGTTCGACGGTCTGTAGGTAGGTGCTGAGCGCCTCGCGGTTCGGGTGCTCGACGTCGGCCTCTACCGCAAGCCGGGTCGCTGCTTCCGCAGCGAACGATCTGCAGACGAGTAGGAACAACCGCATATCTTTGGCGTGCTCCGGCCCCCACATGACCGACGCGCGGAGGTCGTCGTCCACCGTCGCCCGGCGCATGATCCCGCCGACGTCGGCGTGCGCGTACTGCGACAAACCCCGGTAGAGATCCGCCATGGCGGACGGGTCGACCTCGGGTGTGGCGGCGCGGATCGCGGCGCCGATGCTGGTCTTCGGTCTGCCGTGGAGGTAGAGTCGCCCGTCTCCGGCGTCTGGTCCGCAGCGACCTCGCAGAGACGCGCGTTGATCTCGACGACCTGACGAGTTATCCCCATTCCCTCGATGTCCCAGCCGGCTGCGAGCACTCCGATCGCGGCGCGGCAGGCGCGCAGTATCCGGACGGAGAGGAACGCGATCGCATGCTCGCGGTGCTGACCGGCCTGCGACGCCCAACCGCTGGCGCCTGCGAACTGGACGACGCTCGCGAGGTTTGAGGTCGCCCGAGTCCGCGGCGATGTACTCGCGGGTCTCGGACGCTACCTGCCGCAGGCGGGCTTCGTGTTCGCTGAGGCTGACCGTTTCCCGCCCGGACCAGTCGCTCATCGTCTCGGCCTCTCCGCCACGGCTGGCGGGCGAGCACGATTTCGGCGACGCCCGGTCACTCTGGCGCTAGCGGGCCGCGCGGGGTGACGTTCCCGTCGGCGTCGATGTCCCACGCGAATAGCTCCCGGTCCACGACGATCCGGCCGCTATCGACGCCTCCGTCCTCGTCCAGCTGCTGTACGACCAGGACGGGCTCGCCTTGCGCTTCAGTGACAGTCGTCGTTGGGCTGCTAACGACCGTCTCGGTCCATGTGATCGCTTGGAGCGGGATCGGGTCGCCATCCTCGACGGGTAAAATGCGCCCGTCCTCGAAGGTCACGCGCTGCGGGTAGGTCCCCTCCTGCAGCGGCGGTCCGTGGTGCGCCTGCATTATCTCGGCAAACGACTCTGCGGGCGAACCGTCGGCTCGGAGCAGGCGCGTCTCGGAGTTCATGCGGATCCGTGGATTCGGCGGCGCGTCCTGTGAGATCTCGACATTGAAGTCGGAGTACACGCTGCCGAACGCGTTGATCGTCAGCTCGATCCGCTTGACGTACGGCGTCGGATCCTCGGTGTCGAACGGCCGGATGACGACGAGCGCGATGTCGTTGTCGGCGGCGACGGCCCTCGCGCCCTTGGTGAAGTCCTTAGTCGTCACGACGGCGCCGTCTTTCACGTTCAGCTGACCGAGGACGCCGACCAGGGCGTCGAGGGTGCCCTTCCCGACCTTCTTGTCCCAGTCCTTGCACTCCACAATCAGGCGCTTGATCAGCCCCGTCGGGTGGCGGGCGGTCACGTCGAGCTGGTGTTTTGCACGCTTGCCCTCTTTCCCCTCACGCGTGTCGTGCTGGACGTCAGTCCAGCCGAAGACCGCAAGCACAACGGCTGTCAGGCGCTCGTAGGCCGCGCCCTGCTTCGTCGGCCGGAAGCCGAAGAGTGCCTCGTGTAGACCCTCGATCTCGGACAAGGCCAAGAGGATGTCACGAGACGCGTACAGCTACCCGCCCAAGCCAGCGACTGAGCCTGAGCATCGTCAGCGCCCTGTTAGTCCTGCTTCGCTGGCCGAGCAAGCGCGCCAGCGAGTGCAGCTCACCCTTCCTCAACGGACGACGAGCACTCGTCCGTGCTCCGACGCGCGAGACGCTCGCTTCGCCATAGCGAAGCATGAGGCGTCTCCGGGCGATCGGCCAGTGTCCTTTGCGCAACTCGGCAACGCGTTGGTGGCGCGCTCGCTTTCCCATCGCGACGTCGTCCCTTTAGGAAACCCTTTAGAGACTGCGGGGCTGAGCATGAAACAACTGACCGGGCGGCGCCGCTGCCCGCGGCCAACGTACGCCTTCGCAGCACAACTAGGCTGGAAATCGCCGTGTTCATGTAAGCGTTCAGTCGCGTCGCTCAGGCTGAGCAGCGGACTGGATCGCCGCGGGCATGGGCGACGATCGCTCGGTGAGATAGGCGAACAGCGAGCGCCGCTGCAGGCGGCAGGTGGTGTGCGCGGAGAGCAGCCGCGCGATGCGCCGCTCGCCCTACTCGGACTGGCTGCCGAGCGAGAGCTTGCGGTAGATGACCGCGCTGCGCAGCGCGCGCTCGGCGTGGTTGTTGGTCGGCTGACACCCTCGTGTGGCTGGCGAACGTCCACAGCGCCGGCCAGGCCTTCAGGAGGTTGCGCGCCATCCCGCGGCAGCGGCTGTTGCGCGCTCGCTTGGAGGCGTAGGCGCGGATGATCGGCTTGTATTGGCGCTGCAGCGAGCGGATCGTGCGCTTCAGCTCTCGGCGATCGCGGTGTGCTGGAAGACCTCCCACGCCCAGAAGACGCGCTCGCACAGCTCAAGCCCCCTCGCCGAACTCCTTCTCGGCGGCTAGGCCTTCGGCGTGGGCGGCGAAGTCACGCTTTAGGTGCGCCCAGCAGAGCTGGCGGCGGTGAGCGGCAGGTGCGAGTAGGCCCACCAGCGATCGGAGGTGACGATCGCCTGCGTGTCGGCCAGGAGCTCCTTGGCGTGCTCCTCGTGGCGGTCGGGGGCGACCGCGAAGTAGGCGTGGCGCTCAGTCGAACACGCCCCACAGCGCGCGGCGCTGCACCGGCGGTGCGCCAGCCGGTCTCATCCATGTTCAGCGCCCGCGCCGCGCGCAGGCGCTCGAGCAGGTCGGCGTGGGGCTCCGCGAGCGCCTCCGCCGCGCGATGAGGATCGCCTCGACGGCACCCGTCCAGATCCGTGCGGCGAACAGCTCTTCGGCAGAGCTCGACCACGTCGCGGCGGGAGACGCGGTTGCGCACCGACAGCGTCGCACCGCGGCCTGCAGGCGAGGGCCGAAGGCACTCTGGGCGATCTCATCGGAGAGCCGCGCGCGCGCGCGCTCACCGCACTCCGGACAGCGCACGCGCTGGGCGCGATGCTCGGTCACCCTGACCGTGATCGCCGGCAGCTCTTCGACCTGACGGCGCGCCGGCTCACCGACCGCCACGCGCTCATCTTCCGCGAAGACGTGCCCGCAGGACAGCGCTCGGGCCAGTGCTCGATCACCTCGTCCACCGCGCAGGCCGGCAATAGCTCGCGCCCGTGGCCCTCGTGGCCGGGCTGTGCACCCCGCGAGCGGCCCGAGCGATCCTTGCCCGCGCCGTGGGGGAGCCGGGCGGGTCTGAGCTCGGTGGCTGCGAGGAGTTGCGCGAGCTCCTGCTCAGCTCACGCTCGAGCCTCTCCACCCGGGCCTCGAGCTGGCGGATCCGGCGATCCATCGCCAGCAGAACCTCGACCACGGCCTCCCGTCCGGCGTCGTAGATCGCCTCCGCCTCGGCGCGCTCCACGCATTAGATATTCGACGCGCCCGGGTTATGTCCCCCAAACCGACTCGGAAAAGCCCCGCAAATCGTGGGGTTTTTCTGTTTCTGAGGCGTGTTCGCAAATTGGGCCATTGTTCCAATTTGTGCTCCAATCTGAGAGCGAGGCCCACACAGCCCAGCCCAAAGGGAGGCTTTTAGTGCGAACCAGACCTCACGAGGCTCGCGCGTGAGCGGCTTTCGGGGTCGAAAACCCGAAGGTCGTCGGAGCCCGGTGCGCCACACTAGCGTCGGACGCCGGAGCGGGCCGGTAACGTGCAGAAGCCTGGCTATAACGGCATCGGCGGCTGTGCCGGCGCTACGGATCGTCAGATTCGACACGACCGCGACGAATACCAGCGAATCGCGGATGCCACGCCGGCTACTGTCCAGGCGAGTTGGGAAACGTCTGCTCAACGGCCACAACGAGGTTGCCGTGAAGAGCGAATCGTCCAGCGCCACCTCATCGGCGAGCGCCAGAGCTGCGAGGCTCCTCGGGTCAGGCACGGTCTGGCGTGCCAGCGTGAGCGCTACCCGCAATGCGGGCGCCCGGAAGCAGCGATGCTCGTGGTCGTGCCAGACTTTCGGCTGTGCAGGCACCGCCCACGCAGTATGTCGAGCGCGACGGAATCTCGATCGCCTATCAGGTGGTCGGCGACGGCCCGGTGGATCTGCTGTTGGCGCACGGTTTCATCACGCACCTGGACCTCCAGTGGACGGAACCACTGTATTCGCGGTTCCTGACCCGGCTGGCTTCATTCGCACGACTCATCATGTACGACAAGCCGGGCACCGGCCTCTCAGATCCCATCCCGCGTCTGCCGACGCTTGAGGAGCGTGGCGCGGACATTGAGGCCGTGCTGGACGCCGTTGGCTGCGAGCGGGCCGTGCTGTTCGGTGTCTCTGAGGGTGGCCCCCCTGCGTTGATGCTCGCCGCGACACGACCACAGCGGATCATCTCCCTAGTGTTGTGTGGCGCGTTCGCCAATGTATCGGACATGCTCAACGCGCCTGAGACCTTCTCGCCCGAGATGGTGGTGCGTGCGGAGCGGGAGTGGCGGGAGATCACGGAAATTGTCGAGCATTGGGGCAACGGGACGCGGCTGGCCGGCATGTTCGCCCCGAGTCTGGGTGAGCTACAGCAGCGCTTCTACGGGATGTTTGCGCGGGCAGCCGCGAGCCCGCGAATGGTCCGGGCGCTGGTGGACACTGTGCTGGAGATCGACGTGCGGGACATCCTGGCTTCGGTGCGTGTGCCAACGCTCGTGCTGCATATCGACGGCGACCGCGTGATACCCGTCGAGGCCGGTGAACTGATGGCCGAAGGCATCCCCGGAGCGCGGTTCGTCAAGTTCCACGGCAACGACCACGCCTTCTACCTCGGCGACAATCGTGAAGCGGTCCTCGATGAGATCGAGCGGTTCGTCACCGGCACCGTCCAGCCGTCCAAGCACGATCGCGTGCTGGCAAGCGTCCTGTTCACGGACATCGTAGGCTCAACCGGGCGTGCGGCCGAGCTTGGCGACGGCGCGTGGCGCGAACTGCTTGAGCGCCACGACGCTCTCGTTGGCGGCGTCGTCGCCGATCACGGCGGAAGGGTCGTCAAGCACATCGGCGACGGTGCGCTGTCGGCATTTGACGGGCCGGCGAAGGCGATCCGCTGCGCGGAGGCGCTGCGCGAGGCCGTCAGGGAACTGGGTATCGAACTGCGCGCAGGTATCCACACGGGCGAGTGCGAGGCGATCGGGCAAGACCTCGGCGGCCTGGCCGTCCACATCGGGGCCCGCGTCGGCGCGTTCTCCGGGCCAGGCGAGATCGTGGTCTCCTCCACCGTCAAGGAGCTGGTAATCGGCTCGGGGATGCAATTCACTGATCGCGGCGAGCACGAGCTCAAGGGCGTGCCAGGCGTATGGCGCCTCTACACGCTCGGGCAAGAGCGCGCGCCACGGGTTAGGCTGGATGGGGCTGCAAGCTACATGCGGCGCTCCGACCGCCTCGCCGTCTCCCTCGCACGCCGAATGCCACGAGCAATGCGTCTCGGCGCACGTCTCGTCAGCCGCCAAGCCCCAAGCTAGCCGCCTGACACTGATTCGGAGCCCGCCTCTCCCAGTTCGGCCAGAGTCTCCAACTCCTCGTTCATCACGACACGGAGTAGGTCTCTATCTTCGAGGAACCAGTCTTGGTGGTCGAACTCTTTGAACCGCCCCGAGGATTTTGGAGGCGTTTTCTATTGACTGGTCTGTCTTGCTCTTGTCTGCTCGTATTCGACCGGGGTTTGCCGGTCGCGGCTGCCGTGTAGTCGTTGGTGGTTGTACCAGTCGACCCACTGAAGGGTCGCGAACTCGACCTGCTCGATCGTCTTCCATGGGCCTTGCTGGTTGATCAGCTCGGTCTTGTAGAGCCCGATCGTGGACTCGGCCACGGCGTTGTCATACCCGTCGCCGATGGATCCGATCGAGGCGTCAGCGCTGGCGTCCACGAGACGCTGGGTGAACGCAAAGCTCGTGTATTGAGAGCCGGCATCGGAATGTGCAATGAGGCCTTGCCGGACTGGGTTGCCGTGATGGTCGCGGGCCCAGAGCGCCATCTCCAGCGTGTCGAGCACGAGCGGTGTTTTCATTGTGGTGTCGGCCTTCCAGCCGACGATGCGGCGGGAGAACACGTCGATCGTGAACGCCACATAGATCGTCCCAGACCACGCCGGCACATACGTGAAGTCCGACACCCATAGCCGGTTCGGGGCGGATGCTTTGAAGTCACGGTCCACGAGATCAGGAGCGCGCTCTGATTGTCCGTCCGGGATCGTTGTCCGGCGCCTCTTGCCGCGGATGGCGCCTTTGAGGCTCTCGCGGGCCATCAGGCGTTCCACCGTACACCTGGCGACCGGCTTCTCGCTGCAGCTGCCACCACACCTTCCGGGCGCCATAGACGCCGAGATTCTTCTCGTGCACCTCACGGATCCTCTCGGCGAGCTGATCATCACGAACCGACCGCGCCGAGGGAGACACCTCACGAGCCTTCACCGCGTAATACCTCGACGGGGCGATCTGCAGCATCCGGCAGATCGGCTCGACCCCAAACGCCTCTCGGTGCTCGTCGATCATGCGGCTCATCTCCTTGGCTGCGGGTCGAGCTCCCGCGCGAAGAAAGCCGACGCGGCCTTGAGGATCTCGTTCGCGCGCCGCAGCTCCTTGTTCTCCCGCTCGAGCTCTTTGATCCACTGCGCCTCCTCGCTGCTCAGACCCGGCCGGCGGCCACCATCAACTTCCGTCTGGCGCACCCACTTCCTGAGCGTCTCCGCCGTCATCCCGCACTTCTGAGCGATCGAAGTGATCGCTGCCCATTCGTTCGGATACTCCCGACGGTGCTCCATCACCAGCCGCACCGCGCGCTCCCTAACCTCAGCCGGATACCTCTTGCCCTTGGTCGTCATCGCCCAATCCTCTCACCGGATCAAGCCTCCAACATTCCCGGGGCGGTTCAACGTCCCTCCCGGCCGCCGGTAGGCCGTAGCGGGGCTGTGGTGGCGCTCAGGGGCGAACAGACGGCGCGCGCAGAGACGACCCCGTGACCATCGAAGTGCTCTACTTCGATGGCTGCCCGAACCACGAGGCGCTGCTGTCGGCTTCTCGCCAACCCGGGCAGCCTAGCACGTTCTTTAGTCTCCTTTAGTCTTTTTAGACTTGGCTAGACCAGGCCGGTTGGGGTTGCCGACCAACCGCGCCGCGGACGAACCCAGCCATGCACGCTACGCGTGTCGCAAAGGACGCAATGGCCGAGCGTCGAGCCTGTCGCGGGTCAAGGAAAAACCAAGGGAAGGCCCATAAACAGCCGCAAACGACAGACCGCCGATTCGGCCGAAAAGTCGAAAAGTGGCCGTTAGCGGGCAAAACGTCGTCCAGTCGCGAACAGCCACGAGCGCCCGGCCCGACGGTCAGCGCTGCGGGTGCTGCCCGCAACCCAGAGCCTCCGCCTCGCGGCCGGGCCACGGTTCGCGGCCCAAAAGGCGGCGCGTGCCTGATCCGGCCACTCGTAGACGTGCGGCCCCGTACGGCGTCAGCGAGGTTCCTGACGGGCAAACTATGCGCTTGACAGCATATGTGCTGGACGGTATGGTTCGCTGGTGTGGGACGTCGAGGTCACAGACCAGTTCGAGCAGTGGTGGGACACCTTGAGTGTCGAGGAGCAGGAATCGATCGAGGCCGCGGTCGAACTGCTCGAGCAACGTGGCCCGGGCCTTGGCCGTCCGCTCGTCGACACCGTGAAAGGCTCGAGGCACGCCAACATGAAGGAGCTGCGCGTTGCCATGATCCGTGTGCTGTTTGCATTCAATCCCACCCGCACCGCGATCCTGTTGATCGGCGGCGACAAGCGCGATCGTTGGCAGGAGTTCTACGCGCAGATGATCCCGCTCGCCGACACCCTCTTCGATGAGCACCTCAAAGAGCTTGAAAGCAAAGGAACCTAGATGGCCACCAAAACCAAAAGCTTCAACGAGCTGCGCGAGCGGGCCCGCCGACGCGATCCCAAATGGGGTGCGAACGTCGCCGAGCACCGGCGCGCGATGGAAGATGCGCTCGCGCTAGCAGAGCTGCGCAACTCGCGGAACGTCACCCAGATCCAGCTTGCCGCTCAGCTCGGGATAACCCAAGGCAACGTCTCCCGCCTGGAGGCCCGCAGCGAGATCTACCTCTCCACCCTGCGCTCCTATATCGAGGCGCTCGGCGGTCGCCTGGAGATCACTGCCGTCTTCGGCGACGAGCGCGTACCCGTAGCCGTCGACCCGGGCAAGGGCGAGTAACGAGTAGTGCACTCACATTGCGGGGGGATTATCCCTTCTCACTCTGAGTCATCGGCACAGGTCTACCTCGATACCGCTCGAAGTCAAGTCCTTTCGCCACGGGCGTCGCGTGCGAACCGCCGCCGCGCTGCTGCTCCGCTGCGGGTGATGCTCCACGAGTTCGGGGTTGGTGCGCCTGGTCCGGTATTCTTGATGAGCCCAAGCTTCTGCAGGCGCCGCAGCAGGATGGAGATGTGGCTGCTGTCGGTGATGCCGCACGCCTCGGCGAGTTCGCGGTTGGAGGACCCGGGGTGCGCTGCCACTGCGTCCAGTAGCTGTTCGGTGCGGCGGGTGCGCCGTGCCCCGTGGGTGCGCGCGAGGCCGGCGGCACTCAGTGCCTGGGGGAAGCCGCCGAAGCGCCGCTCGATGGTGCTGTAGGCGGGGAGTGGCGGGTCGCTGTCGGAGCGAAGCTCATTGACTCGCGGTGGGCGGCCGTGGCGTCGCGCAAACTGCCGCAGCGCGGCGATCACGTCCTCGGGCGGCCAGCGTTGCAGCCTGGGGCTGTACCCGGCGGCGGCGAGCGCGGCGTGCCAGGTTCCGAAGGCGCGGTACACGCTGGCGCTGCTCGGGCGGATGCCGTCGCTCGCCTTGCTCAGGTTCCGGCTGGACGGTGGGTGGCCGTGCTCGGCGGCGAACGCCTGGAAGTAGGCGACGATCTCCTCCAGGTTCCAGGAGCGTATGCGAACAGCAGAGAACCCGGCGGCGGCCATGCCGGCGTGTAAGGTCCCGAAGTGAAACTCGACCGTCTGCGGCGTCGGCCATTCGCCGGGCCTACCGGAGAGGTCCGTCCTGTTGGGGGCACGACCCAGCTCGGTGGCGACGTCGCGCAGCGCGTCGAGCACCGATCCGCGATCCCAGGTGCGGCGCCGGTAGCCGAGCCCGGCCGCCTCCAGGCCGGCGTTCCAGCACCCGAAGTGCGTCACGACCGTGCGGTTGCTGGGCCAGCGCGGGTACTCACTACCCCACTTTGTGCGTTGATCGGCGGTCGGCAGCCACTCAGGTGTCATCGGCGCCTGGCCGGTCTCTTGCGACCACGCGCGCATTAGCGCGATTGTCTCCTCCTGGTCGAACCGAGGCTTGATGTTCTCCCGCGCCGAGCACGCCGGGCAGCGCTTCGCGGTGGGCGTGACGACCGGGGCGCCGCAGTCCGGACACATCGAGGCCCGCAGATACTTGTAGACGCTGCCCTGGCTGACCCCTAGCTCGTCGGCGATCGTGGCGATGCTGTGGCCGGCGGCGTCCATGCGTAGCGCCGCGCCGACACGCTCGGCGAGCGGCAGGTCGAACTCGTGGGCGTAGCGGACCGGGAGGCCGGCGGCGCGCAGCGCGTCCGCCCAACTGTCGAAGTAGCTGCTGGCAGCCGCTCCGCTCGGCCAGCGCGGGTGCTCCTGCATCCAGCGCTTCGCGCGCTCCCGGTGGGGACTTGCAAGCCATTCCGCCCCCGCTGGTGAGAACTCCTGCCGTAGCGGCGCTTCGCCGAACTCACGTGCCCAATCTTTGAGTGCCTCGATCACGCGCTCCCGGTTCCACGTTCCGCGCGGCGCCCAGCGCTCCGCCGGCTGATACACCGGCTGCCCCTCCTCTGGCAGGCCGGGCAGCTCAAGGCCCTCAGCGGCGGTGCGGATCGCAAGGTCCCACTTGCCGAAGTGCTTGCGGATCGCGCTGAGTGTGGGCACCCCGCGCGCGGGGTCAGGACGCCACTCGGCGGGCTTCGGCGTCCGGCCGTGCGCCAGCATCCAGTGACGCAGCGCAGCGAGGACTTCCTCGCGGTCATACGGTTGGCGGGCGGGGCGCAGCCTGGCGGCGCGGATCGCGTCCGGCCAGGACCCGAACTCGGAGGCCACCTGGTCGGCATAGGGATGATCGGGGGCGCTGGTCTTCCACTCCTCCCACGTGGGCGCCCGCCCGTGCTCGTCGGCGAAGCGCTCGAGGGCGGCGAGGATGCCCTCCCGGTCCCATGCGGGCCGCTCGGGGCGCGGGCAGCCGGCTTCGGCGAGCGCCTGCGTCAGCGATCCGCAGTAGTGGACGACGGTGCTGTGGTCGGGGAGCTCGTTGGCTTTGCGCAGCTCGGCGCTGCGGGGACGGCGCCCATGACGGTCAGCGAACGCTGCGATCGCCGCCAAAACGGCTTCGCGGTCCCAGGAGGTCCGGTCGACGCGGACCCCGGCCGCGCGCAGCGCCGCCTCCCAGGTTCCGAACCGCATCTGCACGGTGGCCGCGCTCGGCCAGCGGCCGGCAGGATCGCGTTTCGCCCAGCTCGTCGTGTTGGGCGGCGCCCCATGCTCTCGCGTCCATGTACGGATCGCGTCGAGCAGCATCTCGTCGCTCCACTCGATGCGCCGCACCTGAAAACCGGCGGCCTGGATGGCCCGCGCCCAGGACCCGAAGTGGCGGGACACCGTGCCGGGATCGGGATAGGTCGGCAGCGCTCCCCTCCAGTCCCCGGCACGCGGCGTGTAGCCGTGCTCCTCGTGGAACATCCTCATCGCGTCCACGATCCGCTCGCGGCTCCATCGCTGATGACGCGTGAGAACCGCGCGCGAAGCACTCATTGTGAAGGCTCTCGCTGCGACATAAAGCTACATCCGCACGATACCGAGTGCTGGACTCAGGCGAGCACGGCGGCACCGACCTACCCGTCTTTCATCTCCGCGCATTCGATCTGCTCAGGACTGGGTGACAACGCGCCCCTCGCGTAGCGCGCGATCGACCATCGTGCCCTTGACCTTGGAGCGTCGTTCGAGAAGCCCTTCGTCCATCACGATCACATCTACGGGCACACCGAAGCCGCGTAGAGCGTGACGGAGTTTGACGGCCTCCGTCAACCTGGCGCTCAATGACCAGGAAGTCGAAGTCGCTGCCCTCGTTTGCGTCTCCACGAGCACGCGAGCCAAACAGGATCACCTTGGCAGGTGCCGACGCGGCGTCGATCAGCACCCGGCCTGCGCGCTCGATCATCTCCTCTGTGGTGACGGTATTCATCCCCGGCGCTCCTCGACTGCGGTGCCGTCTGGTGCTGTCGTTGCCAATGCACGGCATGGTCGGGTCGATTGTAGCCTCGCCCGCGACGGCTCTATCTGTCTGGGGGAGGGTCAAAGAAACGTCGAGGGGGCGGCTCGCGACTATTTGGGCCTTCGCCGGCGGTGGCCCGCCTGGCGAAGGCGGCGAACGGCGTCGATGCGAACGGCATCACGCTGCCCTTTGGTCACATGCCGGGGGACGGTGGGCTTCGCTCATAATGTCTGTACTCGACGAGACGAGTCGCAATGCCCTGGATGGTGCAGGGAGCTTCTGCTTCTCTGAGAAACCATCGGTGAATTGTTCGCTGCGGTCGGCGCGAACCTGGCGCAATCGCAGTGCTGCTTCCGCGACTCGCTCGCGCAGAAGCACGATCGTGACGACATCCTTCGTACGATCAGGAATTCGCTCAGCCAGCGGAACGGTGCGGCCGCCGTTATCGTCGGACAGGACGCCTTCGGCGTCGAGTGAGAGCATTTCTTTCTCGGCTGCTGAACGAGAGGCATAGATTGCCTGTGCCCTCCTCTTGAAGCAAGTCGCAAACCAGCCGGTGAAGTTGCCACCCGGCCAGGTTTCGATCGCCTGAATCAGTGCCAGATTGGCCTCCCCGCGCGCTTCGTCTCGATCCAGGTCGATAAAGAAGGGTGAACTGATCATCTTGTTGATGTAACGCTGCATGTCGGACGCCAGTTGATCGCGGCAGCGCTGGCAGCCGCATCCCGCCAGTGCGTTCGAACGCGCGCTGGGTGCGCGGGGAGGAACGGTGACACGGCATGTGATGCTACGTCGGTCTGCTCGTCTGCGTTGTTGGACTCTGAACTCGGTGATGGCACGTTCAAGGCTTTCCCCTGCCCGTGACAGGCGTTGGGTCGCAAGAGTCTGAGTGCAATCGACTCCCAGGATTGCACTCTCGTCCATGATTGCGCCGAGCTTGTCGATGTAGAGCCTTGTGCTACTACGGCCACGGGTCCTGAAATGCTTATGGATGGACCGTGGCGAGAGCGAGACACCACGGTCTGCTGCATACTGAACCATCTCGGGTACGCCCTCGATGGCTTCAGCGCCACCCACGAGCATTCTGCGGATTGCCTCCTCCACGTCACCGCCGCACATGTCGATCCGTCCCAATGCGTCCCGAAAGCTCACTTGAAGATCCTCGTTGCGTCCGGCGTGGACAAGGCGACAGACTTGATCGAGCTTGCGTGTCGCGGCAATGCCACCAAGTGTCGACAGTTCCTTGGCGCTTGCCTTGTCCAGTTCGATGCCTTGGCGCGCGGCGCGCTTGACAAGGCGTTGATCTCGCTCGTAATGATTGATGTAGCTGTCCGCTCTCTGTTGTTCATGCGGCACCACGGACTGTCTCCAGTTGTGCCGGCAGCCACATGCGACTATCGCCCGTTCCCGTGAATCGAGCGAGTCCCAGTTGCATCAGTCGTCGCCCCTGCTCGACGACAAGGTTGCTCGGCAATCCGGTTTGACTCACCAGCTGCTGCGTGGTTGCACCGTTCAGCTCGACGATGGCGTCATACAACGGGTAGACGCCCCGCTCCGGCGGCGTTTGTGGCGCTGGCATTGGGCTCTGTGCGGTCGGACGCGCGGCAGCGTGCTCGGACACGTCTGGCGGGCGGTACCGGCGTGCGCCTGGTCGACCGTCGGCGCCAATTTCGCCGTCGGCGAGCAGGCGAGCAAGCTTGTTATCCATAGCCTGCGGGTTGCCGCCCAACGCCGTCAGCAAGTCTCGGCGCGCAATCGGCCCTTGCTTGATGACGTACTCGCGCAGCTGCGCTCGAGTTGGGTTTTGGCGTCGTGGTTCTCGATGTGTCCCAGGGGTCGCGCTGTTGCTCGGTGTAATGGATGGGGAGGGTTGTGTCAGTGTGTCGGCGGATCCCAACATCGCCTCGGCGCACTCAAGACGACTGACATGCAGTCGCAGAGCCGCGATTTCCCCACGGACAGCTTCGAGTGCAGTTGTCATGACGCACCCTCCGACTCGCTTGCGACGACGCGTAGAGCATTTCCAGTGCGGCGTGGATCATGCGGATCTGCCGCAGTTGGCGGCATGCATGCGGGCCGGCGAGAGCCACTCCTGATGTGTGCAGAGGCCGGATTGACGCCGTATGCGATGGAGATCCCGCATGCAGCCTCCGGAGGAGACTCGACGTTCACGGTAATACGACAAACAGACATGGACCCTCCTTTGAGCGGGCGCAAAACTGGCATACATGCCGTATGGGCGCTTCAGTGATTGAGATGCGGAAATGTGGACTTTATCCTTTATACGTTCGATTTTCAATCGGACTGTTACACAAATTGCCCCTAAACTGGGAGATAGGTAATCGTAAGTGGGTTTCGTTGGCCGGTCGCGGCACCGGCGATTCTGCTCGAAACGATCCACGATCACGCCGTCGAGATGACGCCTGCCCGGCATTTGATCGCCGAGGTCGGCGACAACCTCACGGGGCCGTACCGCCGTGCGCTGCTCGACCGGGACCCGCTATATGCGCAGGTGACCAGCGGCGGTTAGCGGCGATTTCGGCGACGAGCTTCCTTGACGACGCTGCGTTTGGTGCGGCTCGCGCTCCTCGCACGTTGTCCGGGCTTTTGAGTGCGTCGGCTCGAGTCGTTGCGCGCGCCGGCCAGGCTCGTGTTGTACTCCGCGACCCACGCTTCGCTGGCGGCAGGATCGGCGGGGTCGACGCCGTCAGCGATCATTCGCATGGCGATCGACTTGGCCATGCCCCAGCGCGAAGGATCCCTGCATGCTGCCACGCTCTTGCGTCGTAGCCGTGCACAGGTTGTCGTTAGCGCATCGACGTCGTCGCCTTCGAGCCTCTCCGCTCGATCGAGGAAGCGCATGAACGCTGCGAGGCAGTCGGGCAGTGTTTCGATTGCCTCGTCGTCCATCGTCATCTTGCGTGGCGCGTAGTCGAGCATGAACTCGCTGACATGGGCCACGGTCCAATGCGTCGGATGACCGTCGTGATAGTCGCGCTTCCAGTCGAGCAGCGCACAGGAGACGAACTCCCCATGGCGCCACACCGCGCTCTCGAGGCCGTGCTCCTCGCGGACATAGTTGCCATAACCGCGCACCAAATCGTCGAGTAGAGCCTCTTCGACGGCGTCTTCCTTCTGGAAAAGCTCGTCGTCGTCTTTCTCTTCCTCTTCCCCGTCATCCAGCTCGGGGTAGGACGTAACGTGCCCCAGCGCCTCGGCGTCGCCGCTCAGTGCGCGGGCGAGGATCGGCACGCACACAGCCGCTTCCAATGGCGCCGCGAGCTCGGCATCGTGCATCTGCTCGATCGCGGCGCGTACGCGCTCGGTCAGCGCCTGCGCGCTCGACCGGTCCGCCCCTTCTGAGAGCAGCGCGAGCCCCGCGTCGAGCTCGCTCGCAGGCCCTGTGCCGGTTAGCAGTCCACCGACGATCGCGATCGGCCCCTCGCTGTCCGTCGCGAGCGTCAGGCATGCTGCCTGCGGCGCCTCGTATCCCGGACGGTCGAGAACAGCCACCCACACTTCGCCTGAGGAAATTGCACCGCGCCAGACCTCTCTTACCGTCAGCGTTCCCACATCGTCGGCCGCTCCGCCCTCGTGATCGGCGAGCACACGTGTCGCCTCCAGTGCCTCATCGACGATTGCCTGGCGCCCGAACGCGGCGAGCACGGCCAGCAAGCCTGCCGATGCATCGCAGCCGCGCTCTGTGAGCGTGTCCACGAGCACCTTCCCCAGCTCCGTGGGGGCCTGCGGAGCATCGAACGCGGCGAGCAGCGCAACCCCGATCCGCTCCAGCCCAACGACATCGTCGGCGATCCCGGGCTCCTCGAGCAACTCGGCGAGATGCGCTCGCGTCGACGCGCGAATCGCGGTGAGCTCATCGCTGGTGACGAACGCTGCCGGCATGACGTTACGGTAGTCCCCGCGCCGGATGCGAATTACGCCTCAGGTCCGAGACCAGATCGTCGATCACGAGCTCCTCGGGTAGCGACCCGTCGAGCCGCTCGACGGCGCGCTCGAGCATCAGAGCACCTGGATCCACCGGTGGCCGGCCGAGCGTACGCAGCGCTCCGGACAGCGATTCGGCATCGAACCGCCATGGCGCGGCGCCGTAGCGAACTTCGAGGTCACGCAGTATCTGCAAGCCTGCTTGATCGAAGTCGCCGTGGTGGAAAATCTGAGCGCCGGCATCGTGAATGACAGAGAAGAGCAGCCGCGCCGCGTCTGACGGACGCCCCGCTGTGCAGAGAAGCGGCGGGCATGCGTCACCGAGCGCGCGCTCGGCTGCGATCAGCACCGATGGGTTCTCGCAACTGAAGCACGCCACGCCGGAGGGCCATCGCAGCGCGCCTGCCGAGAGCTGGCCGTAGGTGAGGATCACGTGCGTTCCTCGCATCGCTTGTATGTATGCCGCGAGCTTCGTATCGCCGAGCAACGGCAGGTTGAGCGCGGCCACGTTCGACGAGATGGGGTCCACGAGCACATTCCAGGCTGCCCACACCGCGCGGGGCGGAGGATCCGCATCGAGCTCTGCCACGTGAGAGAGCATCGACATGAGCAGCCCGTGCAGTGGCGTGTCGATGTCGAGCGCGTGCGGGTCGCCGAGCGTCGTCGCGGCTAGCACCGTTCGCTGGACTGGCTCTTGCGCGGGCAGGAGCGCAAGGATCCGCAACGCTTGATCGACGAGCGGCTGCATCTCCGCGCGTACGCGACCTTGGCGGAGAGCGCGCTCGAACCACTCGGCGAGCGCCGGCCGCGAGTGAAGCACCTCGTGCGAGCACAGCCACGCGTGGAAGTCCGTGCGCTGCCTGCGCCGCGCGAGACGCTCGGCCGGGAGGTCACGAAGGGGAGCTTCTGCGATGTGCTCGTACGCGGCCCGAGGCTCGATCCCGCAGGCGCGCAGCGCCGTCTCAAACTGCGAGAGGGCGATCCGCAGCGTGCCGCCCGGGAGCAGCGGCTTGCGCGGAGAGAGCAGGCCGTCGAGCGCGAGCGCCTCTTCGGGAACGAGCTCGGGCACGACGATCCTCCCGTCGCCGCACGCTCCCCGCTGCTCGCGCTTGGTGCGTGCGGCAAGCAGCGCCCGGCGCAGCGCCGGGTCCAGCGCCGGCCTCGCAGGCGGCGCAGGTGAGGGCTCAGACAAGCAGCTCGCTCTGCTCGAGCTCGTGCAGCACCTCCCCGTCCCACACGAATGGGATCGCGTGCACCCCGAACCTCCCGTTCTCGCGGTGCAGCTGATAGATGGAGAGTTGAGGCACCGAGCGATAGGTGCCCCACAGCTCATGCGAGGTCATCACGACGTCGAGGTCGAAGGCGACGGTCGCCGCGAGCACCCGCTCACGCGTATCGTCGTCGATGCCCGACAGCGCCTCGTCGAGCATCACCAGCCGGGGCGCCTGAGTGTCGCCGTACAACGCCGCGGCCGCGGCGAACAGCGGCAGGTGGATCAGCACGGACTGCTCGCCGCCCGAGCCGACCGCATGGCGTTGGCGGGTCAGACGCACGCGTCCGGTCTCGCCGTGCTCGTGCAGGCCGAACGCGAACCAGCGCCGGTAGTCGAACGCGTCCATCAGCGTGTCAGCCATCGCCTGCTGCTGGCGATCGCCGGTGTGCTCACGGCGCGCGGCCTCGATTCTGCCGCGGAAGAACGCCACGAGCTCGTGCCGCGACTCCTCGCCGAGGTGGCGCACATCGCGCCGCAGCAGCGCGAGCGCGGCCCGCTGCGTGCCCTCGTCGTCGTCCAGCGGGCGCCATTCGAGCTCGACGACCTTGCCCGCGGCCGTGGGGCTGCGTCGCAGCACGGCGTTCATGCGCTGTACGCGGCCATGCACCTCGTGTATGCGCTGGCGCAGGTGGTCGGCGATCTCCTCGACGAGCGCGTCGTTGAAGACGCGGCGCTCCTCCGCGGTCAGGATCTGCTCGCGGTCGGCGATCTCGGCGGCAAGCGTGTCGAGCACCTCGGCGAGCGTCTGTTCGCCGCCGGCCTCCGTCACGTGCACGAGCAGCAGCTCGTTCTCGCCGCGGCTCGCATACGCGCCCATGTCGGCCTCAGCCAGCTCTCGGTCGAGCAGCTGCACGTCGCGCTGCACGGCGACGGCGAGCTCGCCCGCGCCGCTGCGCACCGACAGCAGCTCGCTCGGAAGCGCGCGCGCCACCTCGAGCGTGCGTGTGAACGTCCACCCTCCGCCGCGGCCGCTGTCCGGCGGGGCGGCCTCGCCGAGGACGAGTTGCAGGATCGAGGCCTGCGCGAGCTGGCGAAACGCGACGCTCGCCAGCTCGCGCCGCGAGCGCGCCGCCTCGTGCTCCGTCGCGCGTGTCTGCGCATCTCCCTCCAAGCGGGCGCGCGCGATCTGCGCCTGCCGTTCGGTCTCGTTCGCGTGACGCTGCGTCTCCCGTGCGGTCTTCAGTGCCGATGCGACAGCCGCGTGGCGGCGACGCAGCTCCTTGCCGGTCGCGCCCAGAGCCCGCTCGCGCGCGGCGTGCTCTGCGGCCAGGCGCCTGGCCTCCGCCTCTTCGTCTCGAGCGTGCCGGTCGTGTCTCGCGGCCGTGTCCTGGGCCTCCGAGAGACGCGCCGCCGTGGTCTCGGCGGCCCGCCCTTCGCGGTCTGCGAGGCTCCACGCGCGTGCGACCGTCGTCGCGCTGCCCGCGAGTTCGCCCGTCGCGTCGCGCAGGCGCTGCACGGTGGCCGCGTCGAGCGGCGAGGGCAGCTCGTGTGCCGCCGCGTGCTCGCGACGAGCCGCGTCCGCTGCGAGCTCGTGCTCGGCCGCAGCGCGCGCGGCTGAGGCGGCCTCGTCATGCGCGCGCGCGGCGTCCGCCTCGAGCGCCGAGGTGACGCGCACGGCCTCGAGCGCCGCAGCGATCGCGTCGACCGCCGGCAGCGCGTCGAGCTCGGCCGCGAGCGTCGCGCGACGGCGGTCGAGCTCGACGAGGTTTGTCTCGTGCGCCGCGATCTGCGCCTCGAGCTCGGCGATCTGTGCGCGCAGATTTGCGACCCGCGCCGCACGGTGCGCCTCGCGCGCCGCCTCGCCTACGTGCTGTGCCTCGCGCTTGGCACCGCGACCGCAGAGCGGGCCGAGCGCGAAGCGGCCGTCGAGGTCGACCCACGCGCCGGCCCCGCGCTCGCCGAGCGCCACACGACGAAGCAGGCTCGCGACGATCTCGCGTGAGACGGGCTGGTCGGGCAGCGGCTCGAGCACGTCGAGCAGCGATGCCTGGGCCTCCGGCGCAACGGCTGCGAGCACAACGTCGGCGAGCTGTGGGTCCTCGAGGCGCCCGCTCTCGGTTACCCAAGCATCGAGCAGTCCCGACGCCTCGAGCGCGGCCTCCAGGCCCGCGCGTGACGCGCCCGGCAGCTCGTCGTTGAAGTCCACCAGCCGCCACAGCGGCGCGCCGGCGCGTCCGGCGCGGTCCGCGCGCGACCACCCGGGCGCCTCCGGGCCGTCGTTGCGCGCGGCGAGCAGGCGCTCGATCTCGCCCTCCGCCTCCGCCGCCGCATCGGCGGCGGATCGTTGCGCTGTCAGCGACGCCGAGCGCTCGTCGGCGAGCGCGGAGCGCACACGGTCGGCGCAGCTCGACAGGGCCGAAGCCGCCGACTTGCCCGCATCGGCGAGCGCGAGCGCGTCGACGGCTGCCTGCTCGTCGAGCTCGAGCTCATCGAGGCCTTCGCGCCAGTCCGCGAAGGCCTCGGTGAGCGCACGGCGGGTCTGCTCGAGCTCCTGCTCACACGCCTCGCGGCGCGTCGAGATCCGCACGAGCTTTGCATCGGCGTCGCGCTCGCTTCCACGTGCCCGCTCGGCCTCCGCGGCGGCTGCCTGGGCGAGACCGAGCAGCTCGCGGTGGCGGTGGAGCACGTCGCGCCAATCGCGGGCGAGGTCGTCCAGCAGCGAGCCCCACACCTCGGCGCTCAGCGTGCCCTCGCGAAGCTGCGAGGCGAGCAGCTCCACGCGCCTGCCGAGTCCGGCGCGATCCGCGACATCGATCGCGGCGTCGAGATCACGGGCCGCCTGCTCGCGCTGCTCGGCGGCTGCCGCTCGCGCAGCGATCAGCTCGGCCTCCAGCACACCTGCGCTCGATGCCAGGCTGTCGGCGTGCCCGCGCGCCGCCTCGCTCGCGCGCTCCTGCGCCTGCGCACGCTCGCGCAAGGCCTCGACCGCGGCGACCGACGACCAGGCGGCCGAGCCGAGCAGCGCGCGCTCCTCCGCATCCAAGCGCTCTAGATTCACGCTGGCGGCGTTGTGCTCCGACGCCGAGCGCTCGGCGCGCTCGATCTCGGCTTGCAGCTCGGTCTCGGTCGCGCGCAGCCGCTCGGCGGCGCCCTCCATCGCGGTCTGCGCCGCGCGCAGCGCATCCGCACGCTCGCGCACGGCCGCGCGCGCGTAGGCGCTGTAGGTGCGCTGGTGGAAGCGGCGCACGCGTTCGCGCACGTCGCGCAGCCGCGCGAGCCCGCGCTCGAGTGTCTCAAGCTGCTCGAGGCCGCCCGCGAGGCGACGCATCAGATCCTCGTCGACCGCCGGCAGGCCGACGGTGAGCTGTTCGGCGACGCGGGCCGGGTCGAGCGTCTTCGACAGGTGCGGCCGGCGCAGGTCGCGCATCAGGCGCAGCATCGTCTGGTACTGCTCCTCCCCGGCGAAGCCGAACAGCAGGTCGTTGAGGCGCGCGCGATAGTCGCGCTGGTTGTCGAGCACCTCGCCGTCGTCGCCGAGCGCCGCCGCGAGCTCTGAGCGGGAGATCGGCTCGCGCCCGCGTAGCAGCGCGAGATCCTCTCCGACGGTCCGGTCGCGCGCAATGAAGAACCAGCGTGTGACGTTCGCCAGTGACCTGTTCGCGCGCAGGCCGATGCCCGCGGTGAGACGCTGCGCGGCGTCGCCGTGCAGCCGTTCGAACTCGAGCCACACGTAGCCGACCCGCTGCTCCTCGCCGGTGCAGCCGACGAGGTTCCACTTCATGTCCTTGTACGCGGAGGCGAAGGGGTCGAGCTTCGCCGGGGTGATGTCGCCGTCGAGGCAGAACGGCAGCAGCAGCTCGAGCGCCTTCGTCTTGCCTGAGGTGTTGTGGCCGCGCAGCAGCAGCCGTCCGCCGGCGAAGTCGAACACCTGGTTCGCATACTCGTAGAGGTTGACGATCCCCGCCCGACGAGGTCGCCAGCGCTGTGAGCTGGAGCTCATCGCTGTTCTGCCTTCGACGCGCGGAGCGTTGGCGCGCGAAAGCGCGCCGCGATCGGGCTCGGCCGCAGGCTCCCGCTCGCGCCGCGACGCGCAAGTCCGCAACCGAGGAGTACGACGATCGTCTGCTCTGTCAAGGCCGCGAGCTGTGCCGGGTCATCCGGGTCGCGTCCCCAGTGGCTGCCATGTTCGCTCACGAGCTCGAACACCAGCCCACGCAGCGCCTCGGCACTGAGCTCGCCGTCGGGCCCGGCCGCCGCGAGCGCATCGCACAGCAGCAGCGCGACCTGCTTGACGGTCGCGTTGGTCGGGAACGGTAGGTCGGTGAACGAGCGATCGTCGACGACGAGGGCGCTGCCCTCGGCGCGTCGCTCGACCGGGTAACCGGTCGCAGCCGTGACCGCGTCCTCGATGCGTGCGCGCTGCCCGAGGAAGTACGTGCGCTCATCGGGGTCGAGGTCGCCGAGCAGCAGCGCCGGGTCCTCTGTGAGGCGCCGCGCGAGGCGCTCCGCGCGCGCGCGGTTCTCGCCCTCCGGCGTCGGCGAGTGGCGGGCGGACTCGTCGAGCAGCGCGCGCAGCGTGTCGGCCTGCGAGGTGGCCGCCGGATCGCGCAGCAGCAGCGCGAGGCGGCGCCTGTCGACCGTGAACAGCGCCTCGTCCTCGTCCTGCTCGCGACGGGCGTAGCTCTCGCGCGAGCCCGAGGTGTGCTCGAGCACTCCCCACGAGCACAGCAGGTCGAGCCCGTCGGCGAACGCGACGCGCTCGCCGCGCCGGCGAAAGTCCACGGTGAGCGGCGGCTCGACGTCGGCACCCGTGCGCTCGACATCGCGCGCGAGGTCCGCGATCGCCGTCTGCGCGCCACCGCGCTCGAGCGCGACGAGCGTCAGCAGCAGGAGCACACAGCCCCGGTCGCTGAGCGCGGGCCACTCGTCGGGCGGCTTCTGTCGGCCGCTCGCCGACGCCGGTCTGATGCGCAGCGGCCGGTGCAGACCGTCTGCGGTTGGCGGTCCCGCGGCGCGCGCGGCGGTGCTGCCCGCCTGCAGCTGATAGCCGTAGGTCGACTGGAGCGTCAGCGCGAGTTCCCGCTCATGCCTGCGCACGAGCGCGTACGCGGGCTCATCCGCCCCCACGAACGGTTTCGCGAGCAGTGCACGTAGCGCATGCGTGCGCTCGTCGCGGTCTTCCGCGGTTCGCAAGCTCACCGTGTCAGCACCTCGATGCTGAAGTCGGGCAGCTCGAGCGTGCCGTGCGGGGCTCGCAGGCGTGTCCGCTCACGACGCGGATCTGACGGCGCACGCAGCACGATCGTCGCACGCCCGTCCAACGAGCTGGCGCTACGCGTGCCGTCGCCGCCGGCAGGCGCCTCATACGCGCGTCCGATCCAGCCGAGGATATGGCGCAGCTCGTGCGTCTCCAGGCGCTGCAGCGTCGAGATTCGGAGCAGCTGTCCGGCGCGCAGGCGGGCGAGCAGCGCTTCGAGCTCCCTGCGCTCCGCTGCTCGGCGCTCCTGGAAGCGCTGCCGACCCTCAGCGAGGTCGGCGATCGGCGCGCCGCGCCCGCTGCCCGGCGTCCGTGCGCCGGGCGTGCGCAGGTATGCGACGACAGGCGCGGGCGGCGCCTGCAGCCAGGATGTGCGGCCGCGGTCGGCGACTTGCTCGGGGTCTGCCTCGGGCACGCCGAGGTGGCGCGGTGCGCGCAGTCCGAACGCCGCGCGCAGCCACGCCGTCGCCTCTCCGGGCGGCGCGGCTGCGACGTGGGAGGCTAGATGTAGCAGCACCCCCGCCCGATCGACGCGCAGAGAGCGGCGCTCGATCAGACGCTCGGCGATCGCGAGCACCGCCCTGATCGCATCGACTACCTGGTCGTTGAGCGCTCGCCACGGAGACCCGGCGTCCTGCTCGCCGACGAACCAAGCCCTCAGGCCGCGCCAGCGCTCGAACAGCTCCGCGGAACGAGCTGCCTGTTGCTCCTCGATCGAGGCGCCCCCGGGTAGATGCACGAAATCCTCCGCTGCACGATCCGCTCGACGAGCTGCTCGGCGCTCAGGGCCTCGACCCGCTCCAGCAGCCCGAGGATCTCCGGAGAGTGCTGCATACGGCTGCGACGAAAGCCCTGAAGGTGCTCCAGCAACGCACCCTTGCCGCGTTCGAACTCCTCTTCCCCGACCTGCTCGACGGTTCGCATCAGATCGCCGAGCGAGCGCATGAACGCGAGCGCGCCGGCGTGCAGCGTCTCGACCTCGCTGAGCAGGCGCTCGAACAGCGCCCTGAGCCTGGTGCCCTCAGGCTGATCGCGCGCAAGCTCCTGCGCCAACCGCGCGAGCGCGTCGCGGATCGACGGCAGGCGCGCGGCATCCAGCCGTCTGATCTCCTCGCCGGGCGCGTCGAGCCGGGCGAGCAGCTCCTCCGTGAGCCTGCCGGCGGGCGTGACGTCGTAGGTGTAGCGGTTGCGCCGCCACTCGGCAGCACTCGAGGCGAGGCTCGCGTCATGGTCGCGTTCGACGGCGCCCCAGGTGTCAAGTGCCCCGAGACGCTGGTCGAGCAGCTCTGTGTCGAGGCCCAGCGCGTAGCGCTCGCGCAGGCGATCTGCGATCTGTGCCGGGCGCAACCGCAAGCCGAAGGCCTGATGCTCGAGATAGAGGATGCGCATGATGCGCCGGTACGTCTCGGCCTCCCCGGCGACCGCGAGGAATGATCTCCATGACGGCAAGATCATACGGGCGCAGACCAGGCGGAGCGTAGAGTCCAGTCGGGCAAGCGATCCGCCGCAAAGTATATCTATATTGATAGGCTTTGCAGCAATAGATCTTGCGACATACTGCAAGCTATATCTATAGTGATCTATAATGCAGCTATGGCACAGGCAGCGACACTTACGCGCATCGCGGATATTGCAGAGGATCAGTGGGGCCTCATTACACGCCGGCAGGCCAGCGACGCCGGCGTCTCGGAGGCGACGCTAAACCGCCTCGCAGCGGACAGCTCAGTCCTCAAGAGGCTCGCCCACGGCGTCTATCGCCTTGCTGGCGCGCCCGAGCCCGAGCACCAGGACCTCAGGGCGGCCTGGCTCCAGCTCGCGCCTGCGGTCCGAGCCTGGGAGCGGGGTCCTCGCGACGGGGTCGTCTCCCACCGCTCAGCGGCAGACATGTACGGACTAGGGCATCTCGGCGAAGACCGCCACGAGTTCACGTTCCCCCGAAGACACCAGTCGAGACGTCCGGACGTTCGACTGCATCAGAGGCCGCTAACGGACGACGAGTGGATTATCCTTCGTGGGCTGCCGGTCACGTCTCCCGCGCGGATCGCGTCGGACCTCCTCTATGACCGGGAGGACCCGACCGCCGTCGCGCACATCATTGGCGACGCACTGCGTGGCGTCTATGCCTACCCCGGCGCAGTCGCCGACGCACTAGGCCCCCACGCATCACGCTTCGGGCTTCGTCGGGGAGATGGGCTGGCCCTTCTCCGTTGGCTGCTCGACCTGCTCGACGATCTCGACACTGAGCACTGGATAGCTCTCGCACGGGCCACCATGAAGCGCGACTCCGACATCGAGCAAGCGCCGGCACTCGTCGGCGGCGTCGCCTCGCGATGAGCCAATACGCCACGCCCGCGGCGTTCCGCCGAGCATTGACGGACAAGCTGACGGCGCTGGCGCGCGAGAGCCGATGGGAACTACCGCAGCTACAGCGCCAGTTTGCTTATGACCGTCTGCTCGAGCGCCTCTATCTGATGGACGACGGGTGGATCGTGAAGGGCGCCGTTGCGCTGCTGGCGCGGGACCTCGGCGTCCGGGCATCCGTTGACATCGATGTCTACCGAGCCAAGCGCGTGGACGCCGCCGAGGCAGATCTTCGTGAGGCGGCGGCGCGCGACATCGGTGATTGGTTTCGCTTCGAGATCGGGCCACGCGGCACGATCGGAGAGGGGATCACCGGAGTGCGCCTCCACGTCACGGCATTCGTCGGGGAGACGGTGTGGGCACAGTTCCGCGTGGATCTTGTTGGCTCCGACCTCAACATGCTCGGTGAACCAGACCAGGTTGCGGCGCTCGCAGAGGTCGACATGCCCGACGTCTCCCAGCGCGGGTATCGCGCCTATCCGTTGGTCGATCACGTCGCTGACAAGGTCGCCGCGACCGTGCAGCGCTACGGCACCGCGCAACGACCGTCGACTCGATTTCGCGACTTGGTAGATCTTGTTGCCATAGCTCAGGGGGCGTCCATTGACGCGCAGGAACAGATCCGGGCGGTTACGTCGGAGGCAGATCGGCGCGGCATTGTCCTGCCAGAGACGTTCGACGTTCCGGACCGTGCGCTTTGGGAGTCGGGCTACGCCGCCGAGGCGAACCGTTCGCTGCTTGCCACTGCGCACACCCTCGACGAGGCGCTCGCTGTTGTGCGTCCGTTCCTTGCCCCCGTGCTCGTCGGGACCGCGCGGGGCACGTGGGACCACGAGCACGGAGCGTGGGCGCGCCCGTCGCGGACGTGACACGGATCGCGCCGCGGGCTCGGCCTCGAGGACGAGAAGGCCGCGTGAGCTGAACCGGCGATCCGTATTCAGTCCGCAAGCAGCGCCTGCTGGGCCGTCCTGGGGCGATCCTCCGCTTGGACACGCACCCGGCCGTCGTAGACCGCGTCATCCAAGAACGCGCGCATGAGCTTGTCGTGGGCGCGGTAGCGCAGCGCCTGAGCCTCGCGGCGTACGGCCGCCGCGTAGTGTGCGGGGTCCGCCGGCCGTTCCTCGGCCAGGCGTCGCGCGAGGATCTCCTCCGCGGCCCACGCATACAGGGTGTTGGCTGCCACCTCCACCTCGAGCATGCGGTAGGGCAGGTATTCGCGCACCCGTGCCTTCGACAGCCCCGAGCGACGTGCCGCTCTCTCAAGCGCCTTAAACTCCCGGCGGCCCTCGTAGACCGTGACGACGCCGGTTTCCGGGTCGAAGTGGGCCTCGATCTCTGCGTCCTCGTCCTTGCGAGCGATTTCGCGGACCCACCCGGTCGCGTGGTGGCGCACCACGAGCACGACCAGCTCCGCCGTGTGGCCGCCGGCCTCCGCGAGCACGCTGAGACGGGCACCGGGCTCGGCGGACACGCGGCAGCGCAGATTCGCGTCGATTCGTGACCAGCCGCTGCGGTTGGGCTCCGGAACGGCGTCGCACGACAGGTTGACCCCCAGCCCCGGATCGACGGCCACATGTACGGGCGTGCCGGGCACGATCCGGGTCGGGTCGACGAGCAGCGAGACGCCCCGCCGCTCGCCCGGGTGCAGCCGCACGAGCGCCTGCTTGAACCGCACCGGCGCCTTCTCGACCCCCGCGCGGTCGGCTTCGCCGCGCCCCGGCGAGCCGGCTGTCATCTCGGCGTCCTCGTCTTGCATCACCGGCGGGCCTGCCGACGGCTGCCCACCGGACTCGAACCCAGCCGTGCCGGGAGTGTCGAAGGCGTTCTTGAGTGCGTCGTTGAGAGCGCGCAGGCCAACCTGGTCCCGTGCCCGCAGCGCTCCGCCGGGGCGAACGAGATGCGCCCCAGCGCGACGCTCCTCCTCAGCGACTATCGGCCTCAGCACACCGTCGATCGCGGCATAGAGCGCTTTGACGACTGGGTGGTTCTCGTTGAGCCCGCTGCGATCGACCTTCACGACCACCTGCGGTCGCGGTCGGTCGAGAGCCGCGCGCTGCAGTTCCTCGAGCGCGTCACATCTCACCTCTCCGTAGAGATGCCTGGTCCCGGGCAGTCCCTCCTGCCCTGCGAAGGTCGACTCATGCGCCGCGCGCCCCGATCGCACGACCAGGCCACCCAGACGAGTCGCGCGGGAGGTTCCGGGCGGGAGCGGCCTCGCGCTGCGGCGGACAGTCACACGCGCGCAGACGCCACGACTCACCTCGACCTCGTCATCGAACAGCACCGGGCGCTCGCCATCGGGCTCCGATGCCGGGAGGCGCACGATCTCGATGACACCCGACGGGAGCTCCAGCCAAAGCTCGCGCGTCGGATCTTCCAGTACCGGCCGGATCTGGACCAGCTGCGAGACGAGCGTCCGCAGCCGGCCGTCGGCGGGTAGTCGCTCGAGCGCCAGCGGCACCGTCACGCGCGCGCGCGGCCGCTCGCTCGGCGCCGGCTCGTCACGGACGTGCAGATACGCATACGGATCATCGCCGGCCGCCGGGAAGAACCACGACTCGACACTTCGCTCGTCCCGCACGCCCTCGATACGACCCGCCCCCTGAGCGAGCCACACGTCGCGGAGGCCGCGCCCGAACAAGCCACGCTGTCCGCCCTGCTCTGGAAGCTCCCCGAGCGCGCCGAGGCGGCGGTCCACTGCCGTGGCGTTGACACCCACGCCGTCGTCTGCGCAACTCACCTCGAAGCGCCAGGAGAGCAGGGCGGGGACGCGCAGCGCACGCATCTGCGCGCGCCAGGCGTCGATGAACGACGCGTCAGGCGCGCCGAACCGCACCTCGACCCGTCCGCTCGCGCAACCGCCAGCCGCGATCGCTGCATCCGCATTCGTGACGAGCTCGGGCACGATCTGCACCAGGTCGATGCCGCCCTGCGCGAAGTTCTCGCGGAAGTAACGCCCCCGGACCGCGCCAACCCGCACGGCATCAGCGGACAGCAGCCCACCCATGGTCGAGCAGCGTACCGGGTGGGTCTCCGGACTCCCACCAACAGGCCCCATCCAGCTTCCCGAGCCCGAACTTACAGGCTAATCGGCGGTGCGTCTACTTCGCGCGGTCTGAGCGATCGCGGTAGCCATCGCGGTCGGCTGCCACCTGCTGCTCCTGCCAACGACGGTCGCTGCGAGCGCGGTCACGATGGCGCTCGGCCTGGTGCTTGTGCGGCTTGCACAGCAGACATCCGGCGCGCGTACTCTTAGGACCCCTGCGCCGGTGATGTGCCATCCGAAGGATGGTTGCATGACTCGCCACGAGTCGGCGTTCCCAGCCCCCTCCCATGGTTCCATTCAAGGTTCCGTTTTGAGCAAATCCGACCCTACCGAACCCGAGCTAACCCCAGCAAACATGGGCCATCTGGCCCCACCTGACCCCCCTTGGGCGACCTCATAACCCGAAGGTCGCGGGTTCGAATCCCGCCCCCGCTACCTGGAGATTGCCCCGACCGCCATTTGGCGGTCGGTGTGCGTTAAGGGTGTCTTCGAGCTCGGGCCGGAGGGTGGCGGCGAGCGCGAGGGTGCGGTTGGGCTTGTCGTAGGTGGCGGTGACGTCGAAGGCGTCGAGGATTTCTGTGAGTGCGTCTGCGGTGGGTGATTTCAGCGTGTCGCGTAGGTCGGGTACTGCGTCGAGCGTGGCCTCGATCTCGTGGACCTGGAGGGCTTTGGTCAGCTGCGTTTCGGTGGCTTGGATTGTGTCCTCGATGGTTTTGCGGCGGGTGCTCAGCTCGGTGATGCGTTCCTTGGCGAGCGCGATGACGGGGTGGTTGGGGTCCTCGTGCTCCTCCAAGCGGAGGGTCTGTCGATAAAGGGACTGGTCGATGACTCCCAGCTCGGCCCGGAGACGATCGAGCTCTTCGCTGTGCTGGTCGTCTTGATCGCTGGGTGCGCGGGCGAGTTCGTTGCGTAGGTGCTCTAGCCGGTCGGGTCCGAATAGCCGGCGGTCCATGAACTTGAGGACGACCTCGAGGACGGTGTCCTCCTTGATCTGCAAGGCGCCTGGGTGTCCCGCAGTATTGGCGGTGCTCGACCCGCGGTTGGCGTTGACGCGGCAGCGGTAGTAGTTGGAGCCCTTCTGGTGGGTGCCCTCCATTCGTCGTCCGCATAGCGAGCAGCGCACCCGGCCGCGCAGCACGTAGAGGCGTCCGGCGCGTCTTGTGCGCCGGGGCGGGTACTCGGCGGGTCGTTCCTTCGTGACGAGTAGGTTCTGGCGGGCACGCCCCTCGACTTGTTCGAATAGCTCTTTGGGGACGATCGCGGGATGGGTTGGCGTGGGGCTCCAGACCCATTGCTCACGCGGTCGGAGGCGTGGGCGCCCGGGGCGCTTGTCGTGGCGACCCCAGACGTTGTAGCCGGTGTACTTGGGGTTGCGCAGCATCGCCTGGATCTGAGATCGGCTCCAGGTTTTCTCAAGTGCCGTCTCGTCGTTGGGGTTTACGGCCGGTGGGGGGTATCGGTTGAGGTCGCTGTTGAGCTTGTAGGTGATCTCCCCCAGCCCGAGACGGCGTAGGCAGTAGTCCTCGAAGATCATCAGCACGACGGGGGCGCGTAGCGGGTCGAGAATCAGACGGTGCTTGCGCTTGCCTTCCCTGGCCTTGGCTGGGTTGGGATGCCGGTGCTCCTCAAGTGCATAGCCATACGGGACCCTGCCGCCGGTGTGCCAGCCCTGACGGACACTCTCCTCCATCCCGCGGCGGCTGCGCTCGATCAGGTCGCGCACGTACCACTCCGCGACGCCCTGCTTGATCCGCCGGGTGAGGATCGACGTTGCATCGCTGGACATAGGCTCATCAGCAGCGAACAGCCCAATATCTCGTCGTTCGAGGTCACGCTCGACTCGTGTCGCGTCTGCCGTTATCCGCGATAGACGATCAATGCTCTCAACGATCACCGCGTAAAACGGCTCTCCATGATACGCCGCGGCGAGCAGCTCCGGCAGCCCACCCGCGCACGGAACGGCGACCCTCTCGCGCCACGCGCTGCTGCCCTGCCCGCGATCCTCCAGAACCTTGCGGCCACTCTCGACATCCCAATAGCAGCAGACGATTTGACCGCCGAAGGCCGCTACGGCACGCTCGCAGGCGGAGAGCTGACGCGGGATCGACAGCGAGGGATCCTGCGCGTCATCACTCGAGACACGCCCGTAGAACGCGAACGACTTCACCCTTTACCCCCTCGTTGGATTCGTAGAGCGGTCAGCTTGACCGCGATCACAATGGGGCGCTGGTGCACACCGCGGCGGCCGCGGCGATGTCTCACACGGATGCGGCGGGCGGAGGACGGTGGTAAACTCCTGTTACATATATCCACCGCTGGTTGCGCATATGACGCGACCTGAAAGCGAGGTCAGAGATGAGCCATGGAGCTGCGGGAACGCAGGGCTGGTATTCGTGCGAGCCGTTGTCCAGGCGACGTATGGGGCGGCCGGGTCCTGATGTTGAGAAGCCGCTAGAGGACTCGCCGTACTACGTTGCGATCAAGCTGCGCACCGGAGGGCGGCACGAGGGTCACCGATCGATGTGGGAGTGGGACGCCGGCATGGCATCGTGGATGCTGCTCGTCCTCGACGAGCGTCGCAACTTGATCGGTCAGGTCATCGGCCGGACCCAGGAGGCGTGCACTCGCAGGATGAACGCGATCTACGACGCGAAGGGACTCGGTGTATACGACGGGCGCTACGCGGACGAGCGTGCGACTGACACGGGTGTCCGTGCATGACCGATCCCCCGAATCCGACCTGGATCTACCACATCACTCACATCAACAACCTGGGGTCGATACTCACCGACGACGGTCTGCTGTCGGATGCCGAGATGATCAAGCGAGGCGGCCCGGCAGTCGCCGTCGGAATGAGTGAGATCAAGAAAAACCGTCTGCAGTATCCAGTGAAGTGTCACGAGGGTGACATGGTCGGCGAGTACGTCCCGTTCTACTTCTGCCCACGCTCGATCATGCTGTACATCCTTTATAGGGGTAACCATCCAGGGCTGACCTACCACGGCGGTCAGGGTCCGATTGTTCACCTCCAGGCCAACGCCGAGACTGTGGCCGCGTGGGCGGCGAGCGTCGACGGCCGATGGGCGTTTAGCTTGGCGAATGCGGGCGCTCTATATGCTCCGTTCAGGAGCGACATGGCCCAGCTCAGCGAGATCGACTGGACCGCGGTGAGAGCCACGGACTTCCGCGACACCAAGGTCAAGGAGGGCAAGCAGGCCGAGTTCTTGGTCAAGCGATTCTGCCCCTGGAGCCTGATCGAGCGCGTCGGTGTGGGGTCCGAGGAGGTCCAACGCCAGGTGCTTGCCGCGCTCGAGGGCGCGGCGCACAAACCGCCCGTTGCCGTCCTACCAGCTTGGTACTTTTGAGCCCGTCATGATCGACTACAAGCAAGGCGACATTCTCACGGCCGACGCCGAAGCCCTGGTCAACACGGTCAACTGCGTGGGTGTCATGGGCCGCGGAATCGCGCTGCACTTCAAGCACGCCTACCCTGCGAACTTCAAGGCCTATTCCGCCGCCTGCAAACGAGGCGAAGTCGAGCCCGGCCGGATGTTGGTGCACGACACCGGACAGATCGCGCCCCGCTGGATCATCAACTTCCCGACCAAGCGCCATTGGCGCGGGAAGAGTCGCATTGAGGACATTGAGTCAGGGCTGGACGCGCTCGTGCGGGAGATCCAAGCCCGCGACATTCGATCGGTCGCGATCCCGCCGCTAGGCAGCGGCCTCGGCGGGCTGGCATGGAGCGACGTGCGCCCGGTAATCGAGTCCGCATTGACCGCCCTCCCGGATGTACGAGTCATCGTCTACGAGCCAGGCGGACGCTCCGAAGCGTCACCGGCCACCCCGGCTCCGAAGATGACCGCCGGGCGCGCCGCCTTGGTTGGTCTGATTCGCCGCTACCTCGCTGCGATGATGGACACGTCGATCAGCCTGCTCGAGATCCACAAGCTCATGTACTTCCTGCAAGCCTCCGGTGAGCCGCTCAAGCTGCGCTACGTCAAGGCGCCCTACGGTCCGTATGCCGAGAATCTCCGGCACGTGCTCCAGGCCGTGAACGGACACCTCATCGACGGATACACCGCGGAGGGCGACGCGCCGACCGAGCAGGTGTCGCTCATGCCCGGCGCTATAGAGAAGGCCGACTCGTTTCTGAGTGCACACCCCGAGACCAACGAGCGGTTCGACCGGGTCGGCGAGCTTGTCGAGGGCTTCGAGACGCCCTTCGGGCTGGAGCTGCTCGCGACCGCGCACTGGGTGGCGAACCACGAGAACGCGCACACAGATCAGTCGATCACCGAGGCCTTCTTCGCCTGGAACCCAGGTAAGGCCCAATTCACACCGGAACAGGTCGCGATCGCCGTCGCCAGGCTCCGCGCTGGAGGCTGGATAGAACCCGAAGGTCAGCACGTCCAGGTAGCCGACACGACCTGACGCGCACTTCAATCCATCGCGTGAGCCTCGCGCCACGCTTCTGTCCGAGCGGTGCTTATGGGGAGATCTGACTCGCCGTCCGCGGTAGCGCCTCGAAGCGCATCGCGAGTTGCTCGGCGTTGACCGTAGTTACCGCTCTCATCGATAGCTATCTTCACCCCTGATTTTCCCACCGCTCGCGGACTTGACCGGGTGGCGCCGGGTATCATCACGCCGTGAGCCAAGCCCGCACTACCGATGTCCAAGCGCGGCCCTGGCTTCTGGATCTCGCCACTGAGCAGCGGAGCACAGGTCCCGCCCCGGGCAGCCCGATCTACGATGACGCGACCCAGATGACCTACCTGCGCGAGCCCGTCTACGAGCTGGCGATCACGTCAGATCTGGGCGTCGGGACAAAGAAGGCCGATCGGGAGACGGGCGAGGACCAGAAGGGCTTTTGACGCGCCCGGCGGTCCTGATCGTCACGAACGAGCGAGACGTCGGCGCCGACTTTCTGGTGCGTGAGCTCGACGAGAGGGACGTACCAGTCGTGCGCTTGAACTCCGAGCGCGGGCCCGATTGGCAGCTGACGCTCGATCCGCTTGAGGGCTGGCAGATTGCCCGCGGGCCGCGGTCACTCACGGCGAGCCAATGCGCCGGCGTCTGGTGGCGTCGCCCGGAGGTGCCTGTGCTCGCGATGGGCGACTCCTCCGAGACGCTCGCCGATCAATGGCGCGTCTTCCTGGGCGCTCTCGCGACAACCCCGGGACCGACTTGGGTCTCCGACCCGGGACAGATCAGGCTCGCCGAGAACAAGGCGCTTCAGCTACGCGCCGCGCGTGGTGCCGGACTGAATGTGCCGCGAACCATCTGGACCAACGACGTCAACGCGGCACGCGCCTTCATCGAGTCCTGCGGGGGCACGGCCGCGGTCAAGTCGCTGACCACCGCCTGGTGGGAGGAGCCCGACGGCGCGAGCTTCGTCTACGCCTCGCTCCTCAGTACCCGCGAGCTTCCGCAGGCGGCTCGGCTCGCGCTCGCGCCCGTCATTTTCCAACAAGCGATTACGCCGAAGCGCGACCTCCGTGTGACCGTAGTCGAGGACACCGTGATGGCCGCGATCCAGGCCCTCCCGGACGACGAGGACGCCGTCCGGCCGATCGACTGGCGTCTTGCCGAGCAACATCCGTGGGCGGCCTACGAGCTACCGGAGCCCCTGAGCGATGCTTGCCGCAAGCTCGTGTCTTCGCTGAGCCTGCGCTTCGGCGCGATCGACTTCGTCCTCGACCAGGACGGTCAGCTCTGGTTTCTCGAGCTGAATCCGAACGGCGAGTGGGGCTGGCTGCAACGAGTCGGCCTCCCGATCGCGCACGCTCTCGCGGACACCCTGACGCGAAGCGCGAGCGCCCGCGGATGAAGCGCTCCCCCACGCCCGCATGGTTGCGCGCCGTGCTCCTCTCGGACCCGTTCTGGCGTTTGCTGCCCACGCCCGCCATCGTCTACCTAAACCGTGCGCTCGTGACCACGCCAGTCGAGGTTCCAGCGATCCCCAAGTCAGAGTGGTCCCAGCGCGAGCGTCGAGCGCTGCTGAACCGCAGCGAGGACCGGCTTCGCAACATCGAGGGCAAGGGTCCCGGCCTCGCAGCGGTCACGGCTGTCGTCGCCGCCGCCGTTCTCCTGGCGCTCACAGGGTGGGGCGAAAGTGAGTGGCTCGCGAGGGTGCTGCTGGCGCTCGCGAGTCTGTATCTCGCTCTGAGCATCTGTACGCCGCTCTACCTCGTGGGCCCCCTGACCCGCAATACCCTCACCGTCGAAGATCTTCAGCAGGCCGCGGGAGACCCTGACCCAGACGAGCTGCTCGCGCAGAAATCGGCCGAGTATGCGGCGAGAAACGATCTACAGAACATCCGCCTGGCAAACCACCTCGACGCGGCTCGCCGAGAGCTGTCCTATGCGTTGGCACTCGTCATCGTGTGGGCTTTGCTCGTGCCGGTGACCGGAGTGCTGCGGCTGGAGCGTGCTGCCTCCAAGCCCAGCGCTCCGTGGACTCACGTTCCTGGCGTTCGGCGTCACTGGTCACCGCGCTTGGGCAGCGAAGGCCAGTAGCGCCCGGCCTTCTCGATTTCCTCCATCGCCATGCGAGCCCTGTCCTCCGCACTCAGCGACGGGAGGTACATGGCCCGCCGGAGGATCTCGCGCACCTCGATCTCGCCGACGTTCTTCATCTCGACCGCGCGTGACTCGAGCAGGTCCCAGGGCGCAGGCATCTTGCCGACGCCGCCGTCCGGGAGCTCGTATTCCTTCGCAGGAAACACATCGACCAGGTCTCGCTCAGCCCATTCCGTCGCCGGGAAGGTGATCGAGGAGGAGAAGCGGCCCTCGTCCACAGGCGTCGTTCCTGCGCACCGTGCCGCCAGTGCCACTGGGGCCCCGAACACCGAGCAGTTGTATCTGAGCGGAGTTCCGGCATAGCCGACGATCACCCGGCCGGATGCGATTCCAATGTGGGGCATGAACGCAAGCGCATCGTTTTCGGCCATCCATCGCGCTGCCTGGACGGCTTCGAGGAACGGGTCGGTGGAACCGAACTCCTTAGAGAACACAACCATCACCTCGTCGCCGATGTACTTGTCGATCAGACCGTTAGTGTGCCGCAGCGCCTCGGCGCTGATCCACGCGAAGAAGTTGTTGACGAAGACCAGCGTCTCGGTGGGCGTCAGGTCGGCAGTCCGTGCCGAGAACGCAGTGATGTCAGCAAAGAGAACCGTGGCGTCGATCTCACGACCACGAACAGGGAATGACGCTCCCCAGCCGTCGTCGAGCTGCGCGTCCACGCTCAGCATGCTCGCGTTGAGGAAATCCTCGAGCGAGTGATAGCGATACTCGACGGCCATATCGCGAGCCTACCGGTCCCGAGCGCCCAGCTTCGCGGCTAGGAGGCCCTTCGGCGCACACCGCCACACGTCGATGCGCGCCGCACGGCGGAACGTCCCGAATCGCCAACCTCGCGCGCACGAGAGGCCGACCTGGGACGCTAGATCCATCCGTTGCGCCGGCCGCTCACCAGCAGTCGTATGAGCGCCGCAAGTGCGAGCACCGTCTGTATGAGCCATTGGGTGCGCTCCATGTCTGTGCCTCCTTTTCGCAGTTCGTGTTCAGCGATCACAACGACCACCGGCATAGAGGCTGCCAGTCGCCAGGAGATGCGTCGAGCCAACGAGCGAACATGTGAGATGTTGACTGGCGAGATGTCATCCAAGCCCTCTGCGCCGCCTGTGCGGAGACCAACGATCGATGACCTCGTTGCCGTCGCGCAGGCGGCTGGAAAGGCAAACGCCGGGCGGCGGTCGATCCGCAACTGGGTTTCGCAAGGCCTTATGGACGCGCCGCGGCGCGTTGGTCGCGGCTACCGCTATCCGCTACGCGCAGTCGGCCAGGCAGACACGCTCGCGCGTTGGGGCGTGCGCTCCCACGGCCTCCCTATGGTGCGCTTCGCGTTGTTCATCGAGGCCGCGAGCATCTCGCCCGAGGAGGCGCTGGTGATCGCAGCCGACTGGACCCGAGAGTGGAGCGCGCGCTTCGCTGACGCCCGGCACCAGGCGCCGGACGCTGACTCGCTTCGCCCGGAGATCGAGCGGGCGGCCCGCCTGCGCGCTCGAAACTCGATACTGCCGCGACAGGTCCGGATGTCCGCCGAGGAGCGTGTCGAAGCCGTCGCGCAGCTCGTAGCACTCATGCTCGGCACGCCCGGAGCCCGTGCGTCACCCGGGACGGCTGCCCTCGAGCGCTCTCTGGGGCTCCGCAGCGGCCGCGGCGGCGCCGCACGCGCGGTGCCGAGCGCGCTCACACCGCAGGATCTCGCTGCCGGCGACCCCGACCGGATGCGTGCGGCCGTGCTCGCCGCCAGTCCCGCTCAAGCGAGAGTCGCCCGCAACGTCGTCGAGCTCCTCTGCCTGTGGTTCCCCGCGCTCATCCCGAGCCTGATTCCCACGGTGAAGGCCACCGAGGCGCCGTTTCTCTCGGTCGTGCACGAATGGGCCGCCAGGCTCACTCCGGCCGCCTACATCGCGACCTTCGCGGGACTGCTCGCCAGACAGACCCAACCGACCGAGAAGGAGTTGGCTGCCGCGGAGTCAGCGCTCCAGCCCCACGCCGCGATGCTCGAGATGCTCGCGACACAACCTTCAGCGGATCTCCCGCGCGTCCTCACGCGATTGCGTCCGCTGCAGCGGCTGAAGCTCGAATACGCGCTGAACCTGGCCACGAGCGGTTAGGGCCGGCCCGATCACGCCGGCCGAGCGCCGAGGTCGCCTCGTGCCGGATCCAGCGCGGCTGCGAGCGCATCCCGAGCGAGGACGAACTCGCCCCATCGCAGCTCGATATGCGACTGTCGCTGCACCGACTGTGACAGCTCACGGCCGCCTGGCTCCCGAAGGTCCGAGAGATCGGGCGCGCGGTCGTAGTCGGCTATCGCGATTTCGAGGCTGATCTTGCTACGCCACGGCCACCGCGCGTATTGGTCGTTCCGGATGGGATGCGAGTGGACCGTTGCAAGCGCGATCACCTTTTGCTGGGGGATCGCGTACAGGACGAGCTGCTCGCCAACGTCGACCGTTGCGCGCTTGTTGAAGCCCACTTCCTCGCGCAAGTCCGAACGCCCCGTGAGCCAGGGGTCGGGCATCGGATCGTCCACCGCACCAACGAGCTTGAGCCACATTGCCATCGCTGTTTCGGACTATACGGTGGCGAACTTCAGCCGAGTAGTCGCCGTTCGGATGGTCCCTGCCGCGCCTCCCAGGTTGACTGCGAGGTGCCAGTGCCCGGGGTGGGGATCCCGATCCTGTACGGCGAGCGTCTGATGCAGCTCCATCCGTTCACGGCGGATTCGCACCTTGCGCACGCCCCTGCATGCAGCGCCTCCGAACCACGGCGATCCGCGACTCGCACATGGCGAGCGCCGCGGGCTGCGCCCGATTTGTTGCAGCCGAGAAGCGGGCGGTCTCCGCTTGGAGGCTCAGGCTGCCAGCAGCGTCGATCGGCTCTCCTCGACGATCTGATGCTCGACGAGGAGGTCTTCCGGGACGGTTTCGCGGGCCATGTCGAGCAGGTGATCGTGGTGGGTGAAGAACAGCACCTGGGTAGTGCGGGCAATCTCTGAGAGGATCACCAGCGCCGCGCGGGCGCTGGTGTCATCGAGCTGCACGAGCAGATCGTCAAGCACCAGCGGCATCGGCTCACCGCTCTCGAAATGACGCTCGAGGCTGGCGAGGCGTAGAGCCAGGAACAGCTGGTGGCGCTGCCCGGCGCTCATCCCGGCGACCGGGACCTCGCGGTCGTCCGGCAGCACACCCATGAGGTACGGCTCGCGCTCGGAGGTGACGGCCGTCAATCCCTTCATGGTGTTCGCGCTGAGCACCGCGAACAGCTCCCCCGCCCGCTTCAGGAGCGGTCCCTGATGCTCGCGGCGGTGGTGCTCCATCGCGGTTCGCAGGGCGTGCGCGGCGAGTAGCAGCTCGCTGTAGCGCTCGAAGTGCTCGACGGCTTCGGCGCGCGCCTTCGATACGCGCTCGGCGGCGAGCGCCGCCTGCTCGCTGCCTGACTGCTCGAGTTGGTTGCGCAGTCGGCCGATCGTCTGCTCGAGCTCGTTGCGTTGCAGCTCAAGCGCCGCCGCTTCACCTTCGGCCTCGGCCTTGCTCGCCGCGAGTGCCTCCGGTGTGACGTCGGCGAGCGTGCTTTCAAGCGCCGCAACGGACTCAGCGCTGGCCGCCTCGATCTCAGTGACGGCGTGTTCCAGTTCCGCCTGTAGCTCGATGCGAGCCTCCGCGGTTGCACAGAACTCCTCGATTTCCGCGGCGGCGACGCCGGCTCGGGCGGCGAGCCGCCCGAGCTCGTCTCGCGCCGCCTCGGCGCGATCCTCTATCGATCGCAGTCGACTCGAGAGCTCCCGCGCGCGCGGCTCGAGCTGAGCCCGGGTCGCGCGAACGCCGCGGGCCGTCGATGCGTCGGCGTGGAGGCGCTCGGCGATCGTGATGGCGTCTGTCTCGCTCAGCGCGGGCGCGAGTTCGCGGGCAAGCTCCTGCGCGTCGCGCGCGAAGTCCTCCTGGTCCTTCTCGATCGTGCCGATCCGCCGACGGAGTATCTCCGCGGCGTCATGCGCGCCAACGAGCTCATCGATGCATGCCAGCTGCGCCTTCGCCTGGGACGGCGTCGCTTCCTCGGCGAGCCCCAGCGCGTCCGTCGCACGCTTCCAGCCGGTCTTCCAGGCAGCGTTGGCCTCCAGCGCCTCGGCCGCGTCCTCGCTTGACGTCGTGAGCTCCTCCTCAAGCCTCGTCTGCTGCCGGTCATGCTCTTCCCGGTCGCGCGCGGCATCCGCGAGCTCGCCGACGAGCGCGCGAGCCGCCCGTAACGTCGCGGCGAGCGTCGTCGTCTCCATCAGTGATCCGTCGCTCGCCTCCACCATCGCCGAGATGTGCATCTGCACGGCTTGTTCGCTCCGCTCCACCATGCCTTCCTGCTCGCGGGCACCGGCAACGTTGGCGAGGATCGCCTCGTGAGCCGCGATCCAGAGGCGCATCTCCTCGACGCTTCCCGGCTCGCCCTGAAGCTTTGCCCAGGCTTTCGCCCACCTTGCGTTCGCGTCAGCCGTCTGACTCGCGTGTGCTTTCCGGTCAAGACGCACCCGCTCGCGAGTCTGCTCGAGCACGGCACGGTCGCGCTCGAGCCGCTCTCGCGCGGCGGCGGCTTCGCCGTGGTCCGCTCTGCTGTCGGCCAGATCGTCGGCGCCCCGCACGGCGTCGCGCACGACGCCGGCATCTCCCGACTCGGGTGAAGGGGACTCGATCATGGCGTTCAGCGCGTCGTCGCGGACCCGTCGTGCCGCTGTGACCTCGCTTCGCAGTGGCGCCGCGGGCCCGTCCTTGAGCCGTGCCCCCTCTTCGGAGAGCGCCTGCGCCTGCTCAGAGAGCTCGACGGCCCGTTCGTCGAGTCGCTCTGCGGTGCGCTCGAGTTCCGTGAACTGCTTCGCGAACCGCTCCATCGTCGCCTCAGATGGCACCTTCAGACGCTCCAGCTGCATGACGGTGCCGTCCCAGTGGTTCAGCGCGGCGTTTTCGCGCTCGGCGGCGGCCTGAAGGGCGCTCACCTGTTCGCGACCGTCGAGAATCGCGGAGTCGAGGTTGCCGGCGGCGCCCGCGGTTTCCACGAGGGCGGCGAGCGAGGCTTGTGCCGCCGCGGCCATGCACGACGTCGCGGGCGCGAGTTTCCGGTGCTCCTCGACCTGTCGTTCGAGTCTCTCGACGGCCTTCGCCGCGTCGGTGTGGGCTCGGTCGAGTGCGGGTCGTTGGGAGGCGTACTCATCCACCAGCGCACGCTCTGCGTTGCTGACCCCGAGCGTCTCGAGCTCGCTCTGCTTGCCACTCGGGCGGGCTCGCGCATGGAGGACGCGAATGCTCTCCTCGTGGGTGTCGAGCTTCTGTCTGTCGGCGTGGGAGATCGCGGCTCGCCTTGCGGATCTCGCCAGCCCGCTGGTACAGCGTGTTGACTGCGTCCTCGTTGTCGGCGATCGCGCCGGGGTCGGGGTTCTCTTCCAGGCCGAGCTTCGACCGCCTCCAGTTCCTCGCGCACAGCAAGGGCGTCCTGCTCGGCGCTCTTCAGCGCGCTGGCGCTGGCGCGTGCCTCTTGCGGGAACGATGCCGGGACCTCGGCAACAGCGGGGAGTGCCTCGAGACGCTCGAGCGTGAGCCGACGTCGTCCCAGCGGCGCCAGGCATCGTTCGTGGCGCTCGCTGCGGATGATCGTTTCGCTGTGCTCCCGTAGTGCGTCCTTCACCGTGGCCAGCTGCTCCTCGGCCTCTTGCAGTTCGCGCTGCATCGTCATCCACGCCTCAGGAGCGAGACGTCCCGCGCGGACCGCTTTCCGTGCCTCGCCAAGCGCCTTCAGCTCTCGGTTGAGGGCTCGCTGGCCGCCCTTGATCCAGAGCGCGTCAGCTTCGGCGTCGAGCTCCTCGAGGACTTTGTGGACTCCTCCGAGTCCGAGTGCGGCTCCGAAGAGCGCCTCGCCGAGCAGCCCACGTCCCGCCACCAGGTCCTCGCTGCCCTTCTCGAGCTTCTCGCAGTCGAGCAGGAACATCGCTCTGAACTCCTCCGGCGGCAGGCCGCCGAGGAACTCGCGCAGTACAGCCTCCTCCACGACGGTCCCGTCGGGCGCGGAGAGCGATTGAGAGTCTTTCTTGCGTCGCTCGACATTGAGTCGTCGGCCGTCGGGTGCTTCTAGGCGCATCGCGATCTTCAGCGCGGGCCCGGGGTGGGTATGTGCGTCCGGTGTGCGGCGGTTGATGCCGAACAGCGCGCCGTCGAGTGCCCGCAGCGACGTCGACTTTCCGGCGCCGTTGCGGCCTGCCAGGACGTGCAGGCCGGGACCACCCCCGGGTTCACGGAAATCGAGCGGGAGTTTCGTCAGGTGTCCGTAGGGGGCGAGCTCGAGTCTGGCGATTCTCATGTCGTCTCACTACCGGCGAGCCGTCCGATCAGCAGGCACTCGGCGCCGGCGACACGATCGGCCACCCATTGCGGGTCCGTCGGCCCAAGGTGTCCCTCGCCAAGGGTTCCTGCGGGCATCAGCGCCGCGACCTCGGTGATGGTTGGAATCCGCTCCGACAGCTGCTCCGTGTCCGCGGCGGCTGCCCGCGCGTCCACGAGCAGGCGCGCGATCGGGTCGCGGCGGGAGTTCAGGTCACCCGCGACGACGCCCGGTCGAGTCGCGCACTGCACGCTCGCGACCCAGATCTCTTCTGCACCGACGTCGAGCGCGAGCGCGCGAATCTCCTCGGTCAGTCTCGCGGGATACGCCCCGAGCGAGCGGTGGGCGTCGCACGCTCCCTCGATGCTCACCCCGCACGCGAGGATCCGGCCGTCCGCGGTGGGGAGGACGGTCGTGAGCGCCTTACGCACGCGTGCGAGCGCCTCGTCGCGGTCGTCCGCGCCGGTCACGTCGACCGTGAGATTGGCCCATCTCACGACATCGACCGGATGCGCCTCGACGGAGATCACGCGATCTCCGTCGATCTCGATCATCATCACGCCCTTCGATCCGCACTCTCGCAGTCCTCGACCCTGAGGACAGCCGGGAAACACGATCCAGGGGTCTTCCCCGATCACCTCGCGGGTGTGTACGTGCCCGAGCGCCCAGTAGTCGTATCCGCGGGCCGCGAGCGTGCCCTTCGAGCACGGCGCATACGACGCGTGTCCGTCGCGGCCGCTAAGCGCGGTGTGAAGCACGCCGATGTTCAGCAGTCCGTCGATCGGCTCCGGGTAGGCGGCGGAGAGATCGCTCAGCACGTCTCTGTCCGGGTAGCCCTGGCCGTGGACGGCGATGCCGAGGGCGGGGAAGAGCTCGGTTCCCGGCTTCTTGGTCGGCATAGTCCTCACGCCGTCGGGGAGCGGCAGGCGGCGGGTGATCACCGACTGGGCGTCGTGATTGCCGTGCGCGATCACCACCTCGATGCCGGCGCGTCGCAGTCGCGTCAGCTCGGCGCACAGGAACAGGCCGGTGTTCTGATCTCGGGGCTCGCCGTCGTACAGGTCCCCGGCGATGATCACCATGTCGGCGTTCTTCTCGATCGCCAGGTCGACGATGTTCGTCAGAGCCCGGCGCGTCGCCAGGTGCACCGCGTCGTGCGGCGCCCCTTCGTATTCCGGCAGCCCGGCGAGTGGGCTGTCGAGGTGGATGTCAGCTGTGTGGATGATCAGGCCCATGACGAGCCTTGGGATATTGAAGCCCTCGCCGGACACGATCATTTGGCGTAGACGCGACGCATGCGAGTACCGCGTGCCTGCAGCTCCGGTGGCTCTGTTGCCCCGCTGGGCGCCGGCGCCGGATAGCCATGGGTGTGCGATCATCCAAGCCGGTGCGTTGGGGTGAGGAGCGTGAGATCGGAGAGCCGTGTAACTCTGCGCGCGGCTCCATCGAGGTGACGGGTTCCTCGGTTCCCACCGTGCGAACTCACGATCGCCACGGACCCTGCCGATGCAGTCGGTGCCCTTTGCGGTGACCTGACCGCGTCTCGTCGATCACTTGCCGCTATTTCCCAAACACGACCCCGATCTGGGCGCGCTCGTCGCGTATCTGGTGGCACGCGCGGTTGAACGCGGCGTCACGCTCAACCAGACGAAGCTCGTGAAGCTTCTGTACCTGATCGACGTCGAACGGATCGCGTCGGGGCGGCCATCTCTGACCGGACTTCGATGGATCTTCTTCCACTACGGGCCTTACGCGTTGGAGCTTCCGCAGGCGCTCGAGCCGCTCGAGGGCACCGCCCTCATCGTTCAGGGCTACAAGGACGCTCGTCTGTACCGTGCTGCGCCACAAGCCCCGGACGGCGAGGACTGGCCACCGGCCACGCGGCGCCAGGTCGACGACGTGATCCGTCGGTTCGCCGCGCTCGACCTCAACGAACTGCTCGACCACGTGTACTTTCACACTCCGCCGATGCGCGACGCGATCCGCGGCGAGCCGCTCGACATGAGCCGCGCCCGCAGCGAGCCAGAGCCCCGCGCGGCGCCGCCACTGTCCTCGCCCGTGCTGCCCGCCGACGCAGGCGAGCGACTCGCCGACTGGCGCCAGCGTCGCGGTCAGCACACACGGCCAGTGGCGGCCGACGTCGGGCGAGCCTTCCTCACCGACCCAGAAGAGGAATCGCTTCGGCTCGGCGACGGCCGGGGACGGCTGATGATCACACCGGACGCCGAAGCGGAGCCGCCCTGCTGATGGACGGACTGATCGACCCGTTCTACGAATCCTGCGAGCCGGCGCTCGAGCCCGGTCACATCTGGTGTGACCAGCCGATCTACCTGCCTGCCCGCCACGGGCTGAAGATCACGCGCGTCGACCCGTCGGATGACAGCAAGCTCGACTACAAGGTCTGCGGCCGCACCGAGGAGATCTTCGACCATCCTCCTGTCGCCAGCCTCAAGATGGAGTCCACCGAAGGCGCGGTTGTCGCAAAGACCAAGCGCGACCGCCCCGTGATCGTGATCGGCGGTACACACGCCTCCGAGCTGCTTGGGCGCGAGGACCGCACGACACACGCCGAGATCGCGATGGTCGTGCCCGTCTACAAGTCCGAGCAATACAGCGAAGCGATGCGCCGTCGCATGCAGATCTATGACATCGCGAACGTCTTCTACCTTCCGGCCGCGTCTTCGCTCGGGTTCAAGGAGGGGTTCGCGCGCCTTGATCACCTCCAGGCTGTCCCCCAGCCTCGGCTCTCCAAGCACCGAGGGCTCAAGCTCAGCGACGACGCGTTGGCCGCACTCATCGAGTGGCTGATGACTCTGCTCACGGGCCAGGCGCCGACCGACTCAATGATCGACGACTACCGAAACATGGTCACGCAGTCCAAAGAGTGACGCGCCCTCGACGCAGGCGAGGCCCCGCGCGGGTTCCATGTCGCAGCCGCTAGAACGATCCAGGAGGCCAAGCCTGCGGCGACGCAGCTTGATCGCCAGCGACATCGCATGATGCTAGGGCGCGGCCGAGCATCGCTGGATCGTATGTGCGAGCCCGGCCTTGGTTGGCTCCAGCGCCGTGTCCCGTTCAGGCCCCTGTTAGGCCCTTTCTCAATGGCCACGACTCTTCGATTCGATACACGATGCCCCCTAGACTCGGGCCATCAGCGGTCGCGGGTAGGTGTTTCAATCCCGCCCCCGCTATGCCGGATATCAGCGACCGCCCTCGGGCGGTCGTTCTTCGTTTTATGGGGCCTATCTGCGGCGCGGCGGCGCGGGGAGTCGGCCGATATTTTCGGGAAAGCATTCTTCCGCTGCAAGCGGAACATCGCGATTTCGGACATGATGCGCTAGTCTTCTGCGTAAATGTCATGTTCCGATGCTAGCGGAGAACTGTGGATTCGTAAAACTCCTCCAGAGACCGAGGCGGATGTGCTGCTCGAGGCTGTCCAGAAGCTGCGCAACCGTTTGCCGCGCAGCTGGAGCCTGTATGAAGCACCCGGGCTCGAGTCGCCCAAGGGCATTGGGGTTGACGCGCAGCTGCGGCTGCGTGCACCGGATGGCACCGAGAGTCTCGTCCTGGTGGAGGCCAAGCGGTTGTTGAACTCCCGCGACGTGCCGTCGGTGCTCGAGAGCCTCCGCGAGGCGGCGGCGCGATTGGACCCCTCAGAGTCGGTCGTGTTGTTGCTGGCCTCTCGTTATCTGCCAGAGACCACCCAGGAGCGGATCGCCGAGGCCGGCGCCAGCTATGCAGACGCGACCGGAAACCTGATGCTGTTGTCCGACCGGCCAGGCCTGTTCCTGCGCGACCGCGGCGCTGAGCGGGATCCCTGGCGCGGGCCGGGTCGCCCGCGGGGGACGCTGCGCGGCCCGCCAGCCGCGCGCGTCGTGCGTGCGCTGATCGACTTCGCACCGCCCTACACGGTGCCGGAACTCTCCACGCGCGCCCGCACATCAACGGGTGCGACCTACCGAGTGGTGGAGTTCCTGCAGGGGGAGGGTCTGCTCGAGCGAGCCCGCTACGGGCCGATCGGCGAAGTGCAGTGGCGGCGGCTGCTCGAGCGCTGGACCAAGGACTACGGCTTCGCGCAGTCAAACACAGTGACGACCTACCTGGAGCCGCGCGGGCTGGGTGCGCTCACGGCACGTCTGGCCGAACAGCCGCAGCTCGACTACGTGCTGACAGGGTCACTTGCGGCCGCGCGGGTTGCCGCCTACGCGGAGTCGAGACTGGCGATGCTGTACGTGCGCGACGCGATGAAGGTTGCCAAGACACTGGGGCTTCGCAGCACCGACAGCGGCGCCAACGTCGCCCTGGCGAGCGGAAAGTATGACGTTGCCTTCGAGCGCTCCGAAGAGGTTGGCGGGCTGCGCATGGTGGCGTTGAGCCAGGCTGCCGTTGATCTGTTGAGCGGCCCGGGCCGCAACCCGAGCGAGGCGAGCGCACTACTCGACTGGATGGAGCGCAATGAACCTGCCTGGCGACGCTGAGCTGCTGGTCGCCGCCCGTAAGACGCTGCTGGACGCGCTCGAGGCACTGGCCGAGCAGCGTGAGGCGCTCGTCCTGATCGGCGCCCAGGCGATCTACCTACATGCTGGCGCCGCACCGGTCGCACTCGCCGAGACGACCAAGGACAGCGACCTCGCCGTCGACCCACGCACCCTGAGCGATAGCCCGCTGCTGGATGACGCGATGACACGCGCCGGATTCCACCGCGACCTGCAGCATCCACAGCCCGGCGGCTGGCTCTCCGCATCGGGTGTCCCCGTGGACCTGATGGTCCCCGAGGCGCTCGCCGGTAGGCGGGGACGCCGCGGCGCCCGGATACCGCCACACAGCACGCACGCTACTCGCCGCACAGCCGGCCTTGAGGCGGCCGTCGTCGACCACGCTGTACACACGATCCGGTCGCTCGACAGATCAGATCGGCGCAGCATCGAGACGAATGTGGCCGGGCCGGCGGCGCTGCTGATCGCAAAGCTACACAAGCTCGGCGAGCGCCAGAATCAGCCAGACCGGCTGATCGACAAGGACGCCCACGATCTCTACAGGCTGCTCGTTGCGACGGACACCCCCAAGCTCGCTGCCTCGATCGATCAGCTACAGCGCGACGAGCTCGCGGGCGAAGCCACGACCCACGCGATCGAATATCTGCGGGTGCTGTTTGCAGACGGCCCGGATGCGCTCGGTGCGATGATGGCCGGCCGCGCCGAGCGGCTCGTAGGCGAGCCCGCTGTTGTGAGCGCCGCCGCCGCCGCCTTGGCTGCGGACTTGCTCGCTGCGCTACATACCGGCAGATAGGATTTGGCCGATGACGGACACAGATGATGCTTATCTTGCCCGCGAGGCCAGGGCACGCAGGGCGATCGACAAGCAGCTGGCGGCGGCGGGCTGGACCGTCCAAGGCAAGGACGAAATCGACGTCAACGCGGGCCCTGGCGTAGCGACGAGAGAGTTTCCATTCGAAAGCTCCACGGCGGGGTCGACTACCTGCTTTTCGTCAACGGTCAACCCGTCGGGGTGATCGAGGCGAAGGCGGAGGGAACCACGCTCGTCGAGGTCGAGCACCAGTCTGGAAAGTACGTCGAAGGGCTGCCCGAGTGGATGGAGTCGCCGGTCTACCCGCTTACCTTCATCTACGAGTCCACGGGCACCGAGACACGGCGCGGGTGCGCCGGACCGCTTTCTGGTCGGCGTCTGCGGGTCGTGCGGATGGACCTCGTGTGCCGCTTCGCTCATGCCGTCTGTTGACCCAGCTTGCGAGCGCGCATGAACGCGTTGGCGCCCTTGCCCGCGGAGCATTGACAGTCCTTGCCGTGGCTCGGGCCGCAGCACTCGGCCTTGGTGCTCGGCTCGCAGCAGGTCGCCTGCGCCGCGGGTACGCAACAGGAGCTCGCGGTCGTCTCAGTGGTAGTGGTCACCTCAACCATGCCGATAGCTCGTTGAGCGCGTCGGGGATCACGTAGTAGTAGGCCCACAGTCCTTGGCGCTCGGAGTCCACGATCCCCGCGTCGCGGAGCTTCTTCAGGTGGTGGGAGAGCGTGGGCTGGGAGATGTCGAACAGCGGCACCAGCTCGCAGACGCAGACCTTGCCGGCGTGCTTGCGCAGGACGTCCACGAGCTGCAGCCGGATCGGGTCGCCCAGAGCCTTAGCGACCTCGGCCATCCGCAGCGCCGCCTCGCGTTGCACATCCGGATAGACGACGGGCTCGCAGCAAGGCGAACCGTTGGCGCGCTTCTGCTTGGGAGATAGCTCCAAATCGACGGGCATCGATCTACTTATATCAATAACACTCACGACTGTCTATCTAATACGATCGGCGTCGTGAACACGCCTCCGCTTGCCCGCCGTCTGCTCGCCGAGCTGTTGGGCTCTGCGTTCCTCAGCGCCGTCGTGATCGGCTCGGGGATCGCAGCGCAGACGCTCTCCCCGAACGACGTCGGCCTAGAGCTGTTCGAGAACGCCACCGCAACGGCAGCAGGGCTTTACACCATCATCCTCATGTTCGGCCCTGTGTCCGGCGGGCACTTCAACCCGGTTGTTTCGCTCGCCGACGCGAGCTTCGGCGGCATACGCTGGCGCGAGGCAATCTTCTATATCCCCGCTCAGGTAGCCGGCTGTGTGCTCGGGGCCGTAGTCGCGAACGGCATGTTCTCCCTGGCCGCCATCAGCATCTCCACGCATCACCGCGCCTCGCCTGCGCACCTGTTCTCGGAGGTGATCGCCACCGCAGGGCTGCTGCTCGTGATCTTCTCGCTCGCACGCACCAAACGCGCAAACACCATCCCCGCCGCGGTCGGTGCATACATCGGCGCCGCCTACTTCTTCACCAGCTCAGCCAGCTTCGCTAACCCCGCCATCACCATCGGGCGCATGTTCTCAAACACGTTCGCCGGCATCGCCCCCGCATCCGTGCCCGGTTACGTGATCGCGCAGCTCGTCGGGGGCCTCGCGGCGATCGCGCTGCTGGCAGTCCTCTACCCCGACGTGACCTCGGCCGAGGCAGAAGAGATCCTCCTGCCACACCGCCAGAACGCCACCGGCTGATGGCGAGCGTACTGTTCGTCTGCCTGCACAACGCCGGGCGCTCGCAGATGAGTCAAGCGCTGTTCGAGCGGGCGGCCAAGGGACGCCATACCGCCCTCTCCGCCGGCACCACCCCGGCCGAACATGTCCAGCCCGAGGTCATCGAGGTTATGCGTGAGCTTGGCGTCGACCTGACCGGCCGGCGCCCGCAACTGCTCACCGACGAGCTCGCCGAGCAGGCCGACGTGGTCGTGACAATGGGCTGCGGCGATGCCTGCCCCTATATCCCCGGCAAGCGCTACATCGAGTGGGACCTACCTGACCCCAAACGCCGCCCTATCTCCGAGGTGAGGGACACCCGCGACGACATCGCGCGGCGGGTCACAGCACTGGCGGTCACACTCGACACAGAGCTGTAGTCCACGCGTCCGCCTTTCGCACACTCCCGTGCGCATGTAAGCGGGTGTACCAGCCCACCGCCCTGGTGAGACACCCGGAACGGATGAATCTCGACAGCGCCAGGTGAGGCTCGTCACGCCTGCTTTCGACGGGCAAAGCAGTGGGCCGGCCCCGTCACGGCGATCGGCGTCGGACCGCCTCGCGAACTCGCTGTTGCAATTGCTCCTCAGCGTGCACGACCGGGGGTTGTCGCCGGGCATCGAACGGGGAGCGAACCGCGTCAGAATGGCTTTGCCTAGACTCCCCTGCTGTGGATAGCCTTACGCGCGATCCATTCTGCGAGAAGCCGGTGCCGTGGTGGCGCTCGCTGCTTCGGTCGGGCAAGGGGCACGCTCCCAAGCGCTACGCGAGATTCGCTGGCTTCTTTGGGCCGCTTTCGGGGTTTCATCCTTCAGAGCGGTGACGGCCTCAGCAAGCCAGAGCGCCTTGTGATCTTCGCTGGCCTGTCGCTCATCCCGCCGTACGTGGTCGAGCGCTGGTGGCGAGCGCGCGAGCGCCGGCAGGACCAGCGGCTGCTGGTTCGCCCCGAGTGAACCGAATTGGGTCGGGAGCACGGCTTGCGCCGACTTTCCCTTGCCCAGCGCCGAGTAAAGGTTTTGGGACTCGCCAGCCCGGCCGCCGTTCTGTTCTGGTCGGCACTCGCATCGGGTTGCCGCTGAGGGGGCACTGGTTGGACCCCCGTTCTTGGCGGATCTGAGGTCCATCCGGGAGGAAGTCCTGCTCCTCGGCCGCGCGGGTTGCCCGCTGGCAGGATCATGACCGTCTTGCGGCACGGCGGCTACTCGGGTTCTCGACTGCCATCGCCCGTGAGATCACCGCGAAGTCCTCTTGTGGGATCTTCAATAGGCCGACCCGGAACATGTATCCCCAGCGGCGCTTGTCCTTGATGAAGCTGAGCTGGTCGATCAGCGGTCTAATCGGTGCCTCAATGCCCCTGACGAACTCGACGTTGCGGCGCCACGGTGTGAAGCCCGGCGCCTGTTTCACCTGGTAGAGATCTTCGTCGACGACGCGACCTATTGCCGTGAAGGCCTGCACTGGCTCGCCGTCTCGCAGGCTCGTCTTGGGCGAGTAGTAGACCAGCCAGTCATCAGCCTTCAGCCGCTTGAGCCCGGACGCCTTGCCATGGCCTGCCTGGGTGAATCCGCCCGCTACGCTCAGCTGCACGTGATCACGGCTGATCGTGCTCACCCAGTACGTTTGCTGGTTGGGCGAGTCGAGCGCGGTCGCGCAGACGCTCAGTTGGCGGTGCAGCTGCTCGCGCTCGGCGCGGCTCAGCGTCGCGATCATGCGTTGCTCGATTGCAGCGACGGTCGAGGAAGCCGCGCGTAGGCGGGTGCGTCCCTCGGCCGTGAGGGCGTAGCGTTGGCTGCGGCCTTGGCCGACGGCGGTCACGAGTCCGGTCGCTTGTAGGCCGGTGAGGAGCTGGTGCATCGCCTGTCGGCTGACGAACGCGTCGCGCGCCAGGTCTGCGTTTGAGATGCGCGGACGCGAGGCGAGGATCTCCAGACAGGCGTACTGCGACACGCTCAGTCCGTAGCCGCGCAGCTCCCCGTCCATCGCTGAGTGCAGCGCGTGTTGGGCGCGCTTGATGGCGTAGCCCACCGATTGATCGAGATCGACTTGCCTCACGTCAAGATCTTGACATAGTATGGTACGTCAAGACCTTGACAACACTAAAGGAAGGATCTCCCTGTGTCTACCGTTGCAGGCCCCGATTTCGTTGCCCTTCAGGTCCGCGACATCGAGCGTGCCGCCGAGTTCTACGAACGTGAGCTGGGGCTCACGCGCGCACCCGGACCGCCGCACGCCGTCGTGTTCGCCACTCAGCCGATCGCGTTCGCGCTCAGAGACCCGCTGCCAGGCACCGACCTCGACAGTGGACAGCCCGGCCTCGGCGTGGCGCTGTGGCTGCGGGCCGAGGACGCCCAAGTCCTTCATGACCGACTTGCGCAGCACGGCGTGACGATCCTGACTGAGCCGGTCGATGGTCCCTTTGGCCGCACGTTCACGCTCAGAGACCCGGACGGCTACGCCGTCACGATCCACGATGCAGGCTGACTGCTCGCAGGACGCTCCTGGACGCGCTCGACGGACTGGCCAAGCAGCCTGAGGCGCTCGTCCTGATCGGCGCCCAGGGGATCTACCTGCACACTCGCGCCACGCCGGTCGCACTCGCCGACACGACCAAGGACAGCGACCTCGCCGTCGACCCACCGATACTGAGCCAGGATCTGGCGGGCGATTACTGCGGCGCTCCGACCACAGTGATCTCCTCGCCCAGCCAGATCGGCGACTTCGCCTGGTCGATGAAGCGGCGCTCATCCTCCAGCAGGGCCCGCTGAGCGGTCTGACCAGCCTCGCTCGCCGCCGCGCTCACGAGGTCATCGACGCTGTCCCACCACAGCTCGGCAACACCGTCGTATTGGCGCGCCTCGCTGCCGCGCGATCCGGCGAGCGCGTCGTCAAGGTCCGTGTCACGCGCATGGGTTTGGACGTAGCGGCGGATCCGCAGAAGCTCGGCGTGGCGCTTCACGAGCTCCGCGTGCTCCTCCTTCCAGTAGCGCTGAAACTCTGCTCGCGTAATCCCCTCGCGACGCCGGACCATAAACACAAGCTTGACCATCAGAAGCCCTCCTTCGTGGGCATTGCGCCCGTTTCTGTGAGCCCCGCCGAGGCTCATCCCAATCGCTGCGAGGCTGTCGACTCCAGTGCTCCATCCTGACAATGCTCTCCGCCACCGCGAGGCCCGCGAGCACGCGAGCCGTCGCGAGGCCGCCCGGAGTTAGCTTCCCAGTAGCTCCTCCAAGAAGAACCGCGTCTTCGCCGGTGGCTCCCTCACCGGGTAGACCTGCTTGAGCACATCTAGCGCCTCCTCGACGCTGTGGATGTCGCACTCGCGCAGCAGGATCTCGATGTCCTCGTCGTCCTCTCCGAAGCGCATCGCCATCAGCTTCATCGCGAGCAGGTACCGGGGCGACGCCGTGGTCACCTCGACGCCCTCGATGGCGGGGACGGGGCGACGCGCCTCATCCGGGCCCTGTATGAAGCCCTCAACCGCGCCATTCAGCCAGTCCTCGGGCAGCCCAAGTTGCTCCGCCACTTTGGCGGCGGCCGCGTAGACGGTCTGCTTGGGCTCGAAGACGGCGTCGATATCCTTCGTGACGCGTCTAGTCGAGTACGCGAGCGCCATGGCCGCGCCTCCGACGATGAAGATTTGCGCGCGCACCCCCTCGCGCGTCAGCTCCTCGCCGAGGGCTTGGAGCGCGCGGAGAATTCGTGCCTTGGTGAATTCACGCTCAGGCACGGTCGAACACCTCCCGGGCCAAAAACACGCCATGGCGGGCAAACAGCGCCGGCGTGTTGGCGAGGGTGTACGCATGGAACGCCGGGCGGCTCGCGACGAACCACCAAGGCTCCAGGAAGCGCCCGGGGCCGTTTACCCATAGCGGCGCAGCGATCCCGGCCTCGGCGGCGAAGAACTCGGCGATCCCCGCGAGGGCAGCGTCGAATCGTGCGTCGCCGGTCGACGGCGGCTCCTCGGCGATAAGTGCGATTCGCCCGGGCCGCGAGGATCCCCGGAAGTCGTCGGCGAACCCGAACAGCAACCGCACTGCGTCGCCCTCCCGGCCGTCGAGCAGGTCTTCTGAGATCGTGGGGGAGAGCTCGGCGAGCGACGCGGAGCCCCGCCGCACGCGTGGGCGCGCGAGCACGTCCACGTCGTGCTCGCAGCCGTCGAGCAGCCGCGAGAGCGTCGCCAGATTCGGTCTCCTGGCGCCCGACTCATACGCGGCGATGGCAGGCTGCGTCGTGCCAGCTCGCGCGGCGAGCTCGACCTGCGTGATGCCCGCGGCGTATCGCGCGGTCCGGATTAGGGTCATGGGCTCCACGGGGCTATTATACACGTTTAGATATATCGATTGAAACCACCCCCGCAGTGCGGCACGCAGCCCACCTCGGCGCGGGCGGGCCGAGCGGACCGGGCTCGCGCACGAGGAGCGGGTTGGCAGTTCGTCCTCTGCGTGTGCGCGACCATGCGAATCGAAACGCCTCCTGTCGCCGACGAAGCCGAGCGTTAGGCTCCAGGCGACGCGCGATGTGCGCGCCTGCGCGGTCCAGCCGGCCTGATCTCACCCTCAAGAAGGCGCTCGGACAGCTTCGCGCCGGGTTTCGGACGCTCCGGTAACAGGCTTGACCACACGAAGACCGATCGGGGTCTTCCCTAACGCAACCAGGAGGTAGCCGTGAGCGCCACCAAAGCACACCAGAATGAGCCATTCATCGACTACGAGAACCTCCCCGCCCGGACGGAGGGCATTCTCGTCACCCAGTTCATCACCGTACGAAGCGTTGCTCGGTCCCGCGCGTTCTACTCCGAGGTTCTCGGCGGTCAGGTGGTGCTCGAGGAGAACCCGTGCATCGTCAAGCTCGCCAACTCATGGGTGCTGATGAACCCGGGCGGTCCCCCCACCCCCGACAAGCCCGATATCTCGGTCGTGAACTACGAGTCTCAGAACACGGTCTCGAGCTTCATGAACCTGCGCGTGGCCGACATCGAGGCGTGTTATGAGCAGTGGAGCGCAAAGGGGGCCGAGTTCGTCACGCCGCCGATCGATCGCGGTGCTGAGATCCGCTGCTACATGCGAGACCCAGACGGCTACATGATCGAGGTCGGCCAGGCCACCGGAGTGCTCCACGGGGAGCTCGCAAAGAAGCGACCCGAGGACTTGCCCGGCTAAGACGACGGGATCACGTGGCGTGCCGACGGGGACCGCGGCCGTAACCAAACAGGAGGCCCAAATGTCCACCTTGCATCCAACACAAAGCGCTCTGCGACAGCTAGCGCGGCGGTGCGGAGACGGCGGCGCGCGCCTGCTCGGCGAGCGGCTCTTGCAGGCGACGCACGCCGTCGAGGTGGTCGCCTGTCCAGATCACGCGCACGCCGGTCGCCGTGGCGCGACCGTCGGAGCCGCTGAGGTCGCGCTCGACGGCCTCGATTAGGCGCCCGTCGGCGACCTCGTCGGGCGCCAGTGGATCGGGCACCTGCTCGGTGCCGCTGAGGCTGGCGGCGAAGTGCTCGTACCAGCTCGCAACGTGCTCGGCGGCGAGGGTCAGCTCGCGGCGGGCGGCGTCGCGCTCACCGGCGCTGGCTTGCCCCCCGTGCCAGAGGTCGAGCACGGCGTCGCCCGCCAGGCGCACGCCGGTCACGCCCGCGACGAGCCCTGCCACGTCGGCGAGCGGCGCGCGCTTTGACCCGCGCTCGATCAAATAGCCGCGGAAGGTCTCATCCAGCCGGTGCGAGGCGGCGGCGGCGTCGAGCGCCTTGCGCTGCGGCGGCGGGAATTGCGGCCCGGAGGAATCGCAGCAGCCGACACCGTAGGCGACCGCGTCGGCGAGATAGCTGACGCTGTCGCGATACGCGCGTGCGAGCGCACTGTTTAGCGCAGCGCCGGCGCCGCGCGGCCAGAACAGCAAGCCGACGAGCAGGCTGACGGCGCAGCCGAGCGCCACGTCCTCGATGCGCACCAGCCCGATTTTCCAGCCGGCGGGTGCGATCAGGTTGAAGAGGATCAACAGCGTCAGCGTGAACGCCGCCTGGCCCCCTGCGAAGGAGATTGCGGAGGGCGCAAGGCCGGCGAATAGGATCACGATCGGCAGCAGCGCCCACAGCAGCGTGGTGTCCGTCCCGATCAGGTACACGAGCACCCCCCCGACGGCAAACCCGACCGCCGTCCCAGCCAGCGCGCGCAGGATGTTCTGCCCGGTGCTAAGCGCATTCGAGCGCAATACCGCGAGCGTCCCAAACACGACCCAGAAGCCGTGCTGCACCGTGGTGAGGTCGGCGACCAGCACCGCGAGCGCGAGCGCGACGGCGCCGCGCACGCTGTTCTGTAACGTCAGCGAGTGTCGCTCGATGTAGGCGCCGGCCTGCTCGTGGGCCTCGGCCAGCAGCCCCTGTACGCCCTCGGGCTGGCGGCCCAGCAGCCGGTCCGTCCATGAGCGCCGTGCGGCGGCGGCCGCGAGCTCTGCGCGGCTCGCGATCTGGTCGACGATGAAGCTCAGCTGCTGCGCGCGGAAGCTCGGGTCGAGCGAGGAGACGACCCGCTCGGCGAGCGCACCGTCGTGATCGCCGCCGGGTGACTCGCCCGTCAGCAGCAGCGCGGTGGTTGCCTCTTCGAGCTGCGCAAGCGCCGTGCGCATCCGCTCGACCGACTTGCGCAGCGCCATGCGCGTGCGCTGCGGGTCCTCCAGCAGATCGGCCGCGTCGGCCAGCACTTCGGCGGCAGCGGTCTTGACGTCGCCCGCGCGCCGACTCGCGCCTGGCGAGTGCCGCTTCGGCGAGGAGCGCAGCACGATCGTGTTCAGCCAGCGCAGCTCGTCGATCACCTGCACGACGGCGCGCGCGTCGGCCGAAAGCGCGCTCGGCCGATACGGGGTGGCGAAGAACAGGTGTTGCATCCTCTCGACGGCCTGCTGCGCGGCGGCGATCGCAGCTTGATGCGTCCGCTCCTGCTCGTTGTCTGCGGGATCGCTCATCATGTAGGCGACATCGCTGCGCAGCCGCGCCGCCAAGGCACGTGCGGTCTCGATTGCCGCCATGCGCACCGGGTTGCGCGTCGGTGCGGGCCACAGCAGCGAGATCGCCAGCAGCGACACACCGGCGGCCAGGCCCCAGCCCGCGACCCGTTCGGGGATCGACGATGGCGGACCCTGGAGGGTGACGGGCAGGATGAAGGCGAGCAGCAGAGACGTGGTGGCGCCGGCGAGGACCGAGCTCAGCACGCTGGCGAACAACACGCCGAAGGCGACCACGGCCATGCTCACAGTCGCCAGCCAAGTCGTGCGCGAGACGAGCGTGGCAAGGCAGATCAGCGCCGCGCAGGCGAGCCCGAGCGCGCTCTGGTCGAGCAGGCGGTCTTTGAGCGAGCCCGAGAAGTCGACCAGCAGCAGCATCGCGAACGAACCGAAAGCAGCGAACGTGGCCAGCAGCGGCTCCCCGATCACCTTGTCGCCGAACGCGAACGTCGCGGGCATCAGCAGCGCGGCACGCGCAGCGCGGCGCAGCGCGCCGTAGCCGGGGTCATGGACGCGCAGCCAGCCGACCGGCCCTGCCAGCGGTCGCGCTGCGCTTGTGAGCCGCCCGGTCAAAGCATCCGCTCCCATCGCTACCTGTGATTATCCGTCTCACGGCTGCGGGTCCTGCTTGCGGCTCAGAGCGTCAACGCGGCTCGGAGCAGCTCACGGCCCCATTTGCCGCGACGGCGTTTCGACGGCGCCGTCGACGAACCCCCGCGGCCAAGATTCAAGACTGGCCAGTGCTGACGAGTTCTTGGCTGGCGCCGCAGAGTGCCCCGGCTGGACACAGCTCGGCGGCCACTCTGCGGCGGGGATTGCGGATCCCGGCGAGCGCAATCAGACCGCCGCCGGCGACCAGCACGGCTGCGATTGCGTCCGCCACACGGAAGGCATGCACCGAGGCGTCCTCGAAGGTCGCTCGCAGGAGGACGCGCTCGCCGGCGGGCACTCCAACTAGGCTGGACGAGCCGAGAGGCTGTCGCTTTGCGAGGCTGATCGCCGCGCGGCTTTCGGAACCGAGCGCGGTTCGTCCTAGCGTCGCATCGACGTGACTAGCGAACGCAAGCGAGACGATGGCTCCGAGCACAGCGACCGCGAAAAGCTGTGCGACGCGCGATAGCGTTGTGTTCACCGCGGCTGCCACGCCAGCGTGATCCTCCTCCACCGCTCCCAGGACCGTGGCGGTCAACGGCGCGACAAGCATCGCGAGTCCCAGCCCGAACACGACCAGCGCCGGCAGGACCTCGCTGACGTACTCGGCGCGCTGATCGACACGCACCAACAGCAAAGGGCCGCCGGCGGCAACCAGCGCCCCCAGGCTTATCAGCACCCGCGACCCGATGCGGTCGGCGAGTGCGCCGAACCGGCGCGAGAGCACGATCATCAGCGAGGTCACCGGCAGTAGCGCAAGCCCCGCCTGAACAGGGCTGTAGCCGCTGACCTCCTGTAGAAACACAGGCAGCAGAAAGATCACACCGCCGAGCCCAAGGTAGCTGGTCAATGTCGCCAGGTTTCCGATCGTGAAGTTGCGCTCGCGAAACAGGCTCAATGGCAGCATCGGCGCCCGCGCTCGGGCCTCGTGTGCGATAAACGCCGCGGCTCCCAGAATGCCGACCGCGAGCGAACAGACGACCAGCGTGCTCCACCCGCGCGCAGGCTCCTCGGTCACGGCGAACACCGAACCCGACAGCGCGACCGCCGCCAAGAGGGCCCCAAGATAGTCCAGACGCGCGGCGGTGCCGGCGCTCGCGCTCGCAGGCACGCCACGAGCAATCAAAGTCACGGTCACGAGTACGAGCGGCGCGTTGAGCAGAAAGATCAGGCGCCATGACCCGGCAGCGATCAGGACTCCCCCGATGAACGGCCCGATGACCCCGACGATCGAGCTGAGCGCGGTCCATGTCCCAATCGCCCTGGCCCGCTCGTCTTCGGGAAACACGTGGATGATCACCGCCAACGCGGTAGGCGTCACCAGCGCAGCGCACACGCCCTGCATCGAACGAAACACGCACAGCTCGACGATCGACGACGCGACCGCGCACAGAGCCGAAGTGAGGCCGAACCCGGCGACGCCAACCAAGAACACGCGCTTCTGGCCGAATACGTCTCCAAGCGAGCCGCCGATCAACAACAGCGACCCGAGCGTCAGCAGGTACGCGTTCGTCATCCACTGCTGGCCGGCCAGGCCGCCACCGAGATCGGCGCGAATCGCGGGCAACGCGACACTGGTCACGGTCGCGTCGAGGAACACGACGCTCGTACCGAGCACTGCTGCGAGCAGGGTCAGCTGCTTCTCGCGTGGTGTAGCTATTATCTGGCCTGCTCGCCGCGCGGCGCTCCCGGGCCGGAGGGGAGTTCGATCTGGCCGGGCCCCGCTTGTTTGCCGCAGCGATCGCAGCGGAGGTCTCGGCCGATGCTGCCCCCGCAGCCGGCGTGGAGCGTAAGTCGGGGCGGGCCGTTCGGTGTCGGGTAGTGGCGGTCGCCCCACTTCATCAGCACAATCAGGGCCGGAGCGAGCTCGCGTCCCTTATCGGTGAGGACGTACTTGGGCCGGCCAGGACGCTGCGGGTCGGGAACGCGCTCGAGCACCTGCTCGTCGCACAGCAGCTTGAGCCGGTTGGTGAGCACGTTGGAAGCGATCCCGAGCTTCTCCTGGAACTCCTCGAAGCGAGTTAGGCCGAGAACGGCGTCGCGCAGGATCAGCAGCGTCCAGCGCTCGCCGACGATCTCGAGCGAGCGGGCGATCGAGCAGACCTGATCTGGATAGTCGCGTTGGAGCACGATCAAAACTTTAGCCCACTTGCTTGACAAAAGCTAGCCTCCCCGCTAGTCTGCCTTGCGTGATGCAAGCGAGCCTTCGAGGAGGAACCGTGAGCCGCAAGCCCGTAATCCTGGTCTCGCTGCTGTTGGCGGCGTTCGTGATCAACCTGGACACCACGATCGTCAACGTCGCGCTGCCGTCGCTCGTGCGTCAGCTGCACGCATCTAACTCGCAGCTGCAGTGGATCGTGGACGCGTTCAACCTGCTGTTCGCAGCGTCCGTGCTGGCCGCGGGAAGCCTCTCTGACCGGTTCGGGCGCAAGGGGATGATGCTCGCCGGCCTGTCGGTATTCGGCGTGGCGAGCCTAGCGGGCGGGCTGATGGACGGCACCGGCCAGCTGATCGCCGCGCGTGCGGTGATGGGCGTGGGCGCGGCGATGGTGTTCCCATCGACGCTGTCGCTGCTCACCAACGTGTTCACCGAGCGGGGTGAGCGCGCCCAGGCAATCGGCTTGTGGGGCGCGATCACCGGAGCTGCGATCGCGCTCGGGCCGATCGTCGGCGGCTGGCTGCTCGAAGTGTCGGACTGGCGCAGCATCTTCTTCGCGATGGCACCGATCGCCGCGATCGCCGGTGCTCTGGGCGCCCGCTACGTACCGGCTTCGCGCGATCCGCACGCTCCCCGCACCGACCGCGCGGGGTTCGCGCTCTCGACTGCCATGGTCGCGTTGCTCATCTACACGATCATCGAGGCCCCAAACCACGGCTGGGGCAGCCCGCGGACGATCGCCAGCTTCGTGGTGACCGCTGTGTTGGCGGCGATGTTCGTGGACTCGGAGCGGCGCACGAATCATCCGATGCTGGATGTCGAGCTGTTCCGCAACCCGCGGTTCACGGCCGCGAGCGCCTCGGTCGCGATCTCCTTCTTCGCGCTGTCCGGGTTCATCTTCCTCGTCACCCAGCTGTTCCAGTTCGTGAAGGGCTACGGCCCGCTGTCAACAGGCGTGCGCCTACTGCCGGTCGCATCGTTCGTCGCGATCTCCTCGATCGTCGGTGCCAAGCTCGCGGTTCGGCTCGGCACGAAGCTGATCGTTGCCTCCGGGCTGTTCTCGATGGCCGCGTTCTACCTCTGGGTTTCGACCTCCTCAGCCACGACCAGCTACGGCACGATCGCCGCGCAAATGGTCGTGCTGGGAACAGGCATGGGCCTCACCAGCGCACCCGCGACCGAGGCGATCATGGGCGTCGTGCCGAAGGCGAAGGCCGGCGTCGGTTCGGCGGTCAACGACGCCACGCGGCTGCTCGGAGGCACGCTCGGCGTCGCCGTGATCGGCAGCATCTATGCCTCTCTGTATGCCAGCCGCCTGGCGAGCACGCTACCCGTCGCGCTCCCGGCCACCGTCAGTAGGACCGCGCACGCATCCGTCGGCGCCGCGCTGATAGTCGCAGGGAAGCTAACCCACGGCGGGCATCCGGTGCTCGCGTCGGCCATCCACAGCGCGGCTGACTCGGCCTTCTTCCACGGCTTCAGCACCGCCAACTACCTCGCCGCGGGCGTCGCCGCGGCCGGCGCGGTGATGGCGCTGGCGTTGCTGCCCGCCCAGCCCACGACAAGCGACGACGACGAGCCAGCGGTGCGAGCACTCCCCTCGCCCGCCACCGCCGCGGCCCGTAGCTGACCCCCTAAGCGACAGGAGAGGAACATCATGAGCCAGCAATCCAACCCGCGCACGACCGCCCCAGGCTCTGACGTAGGCCGGGCGAGCGGATTCGAGCTCACCAGCCCCGGCCAGCCGCTCGTCGGGAGCATCGAGGCGGCGCTGGAACGCAACCGTAGCTTCGCCGCCGCCGGCGGCCACCAGGGTGCGGTCGTGTTCCCCAACCTGCGCCTGTTCGTGATCACCTGCCTCGATCCCCGCGTCGACCCCGCGCACTTCCTCGGCCTCGGCCTCAGCGACGCGATGGTCGTCCGCAACGTCGGCGGGCGGGTCACTCCGGAGGTCATCAACGACGTCGCCTTCATCGGCCAGCTCGCCGAGAGCGTTCTCCCCGACGGCCCGCTGTTCGAGGTCGCCGTGATCCACCACAACCAGTGCGGAACCGCTGCGCTCGTCGACGACGCCTTCCGGCGCCGCTACGCCGAGCGGATCGGCGTCCAAGAGTCGACCCTGCGCGAGCACGCCGTCCTCGACCCCGCGGTGACCGTCACGCGGGACGTCGGGCGCCTTCGCTGCGCACCTGCGATCTCTCCGCGCGTCACCGTGTCCGGACATGTCTACGACGTGGTGAGCGGCACGGTGGAGACGGTCCTCTCTGCGGGTGGAGAGCCAAGCGAGCGTCGCCTGGCGCAGACGCAAGCGGGGGCATAGGCGATGTTCGGGAAACTCGCGAGATTCACACATGCCAACGGCCGCCGTGTGCTGTTCGTCGCCGTCATCGTCGCGGCTGTCGCGGCCGTGCTCGGTGTCGGCGTTGCCAAGCGGCTGAGCCCGTACAGCGCCGAAGACCCGTCGACGCAGTCGGTCCAGGCGATGGACCGCTATCAGGCCGCCGCCGGACGCCAGATCGACCCGGGGGTCATCGCGCTCGTGCGCACCGGCAACGTCCACAGCACGGGCGCTGAGCGTGGCGTCCGCGCCGTCGAGGCGCAGCTGCGCTCGAGTCGCGACGTCGCGGGCGTGTCGAGCTACTACGACAGCCACGACCCCGCGGTGGTCTCGCGCGACGGGCGCTCGACCTATGTCGTCGCGTACTTCCAGGCGAAGTCGGACTTAAGGCTCGCAGACGATGCGTCACGGCTGGAGCGCCAGTTCGCCGGACAGCACGACGTCAAGCTCGGCGGCGTCGCGGTCGCCAGCGCGCAGGCCAACACGCAGGTCAGTGACGATCTGGCTCGCGCGGAGCTGCTCGCGTTCCCACTGATCTTCCTGCTGTCCCTCGTCTTCTTCCGCTCGCTGGTGGCGTCGTTTCTTCCGCCACTGCTCGGGGGCCTGGCGATCCTCGCCACGTTCCTCGCGCTGCGGATCATCTCGAGCTTCGCCGACGTCTCGGTGTTCGCGCTCAACCTCGTCAGGGCCTCGGGCTCGGGCTTGCGATCGACTACAGCCTGTTCATGGTCTCCCGCTACCGCGAGGAGTCGGCCACCGCAGGCTTCGGTGTGGACGCGCTGCGCCGCACCCTGGAGACCTCGGGCCGGACGATCGTGTTCAGCTCGCTGACGGTAGCCGCGGCGATGGCATCGCTCACGATCTTCCCGCAGCGATTCCTGTACTCGATGGGAATCGCGGGGGCGCTTGTCGCGCTGATCGCGGCGTCGCTCGCGCTGACCGTGCTGCCGGCACTGCTGGCGGTACTCGGTCCGCGTGTCAACGCGCTCGCCCCCGGGTGGCTCCAGCGCGCCGCCGAGCGCGACGCGCGACCCGCCGAATCGGGCTTCTGGCACCGGCTGTCGCGGTTCGTGATGCGCCACCCCGGCAGGATCGCGACGCTCAGCGCGGCGGCGCTGATCGCGCTCGGAATCCCGTTCTTCACATCGATCAAGTTCCTGCCCGTCAACGCAAGCGTGCTGCCCACGACCGCGAGCGCGCGCCAGGTCGATGACGCGCTGGCGAGCGAGTTCCCGCCCGGGCGCACCGCACCGCTCGAGGTCGTCGCCGCTTCCCGCGCCGGATCGCCGCAGCTAAGCGCCTTCGCCAAGCGGGTTCGTGCCCTGCCGGGCGTGTCCGCGGTCGCCCCCGCACAGCCCGCCGGCCCCGACCTCTCGCTGCTCGACGTCGCCCCGTCGGCGTCGACCTACAGCGCGGCCGCTAAGCGCCTCGTGCACCTGGTGCGCGCGCTGCCAGCGCCGTTCTACGTCGGCGTCTCGGGCGAGACGGCGGCCTTCGTCGATCTCGAGTCCAGTCTCGAAAGGCATCTCCCGCTCGTGCTGGCGGCGCTGATCGCCTCGACGCTGATCGCCCTCTTCCTGATGACCGGGTCGGTCGTCCTGCCCGTCAAGGCCGTGCTGATGAACGTGCTCGGCCTAAGCGCCGTGTTTGGCATCCTCGTTCTGATCTTCCAACACGGCAACCTGCAAGGCCTGCTGTCCTACCGGTCCAACGGGACGCTCGATGCCACCCAGCCGATTCTGCTCTTCGCGATCGGCTTCGCGCTGGCCACCGACTACGGGGTGTTCCTGCTGTCGCGGATCAAGGAGGCGCGCGACGCCGGCCTCGCCAACAGCGACGCGGTCGCAACCGGGCTGGAGCGAACTGGGCGCATCGTGACCGCGGCGGCGCTGCTGTTCGCAGTAGCGATCGGCGCATTCACGACTTCGAAGTTGGTGTTCATCAAGGAGCTCGGCCTCGGGACGGCGCTCGCCGTCCTGATCGACGCCTTCGTTATCCGCACGCTGCTCGTGCCTTCGCTGATGGAGTTGCTGGGGGAGTGGAACTGGTGGGCGCCGGCGCCGCTGCGGCGGCTGCGTGCTCGGAGCGCGGCGAATCGTGGTCCGGGTCAGACTCAGCCTGCCGTCGAGCTCGCGGACTGACCTCATCGGACGTGGGAATCGCCGATCGCCTTGGGTGCGCGTCGCTTCGTGCTCAGGCAAGCGGGCTTTCCCCGGCCCACGTCCAGTGCGGAACCTCGCGCAGGGGGTGCAGCTCTGTGTCGCTGGTCGCATGAGAGTTCTGCATCGCGACGCGCGTGCCAAACTCAACGTGTTCGCGCACCGCCGTCCGGAACGGCTCGTCGTCGGGCATGCCGGCAGCGTCGAGTGCCGCCATATACAGCTCGACGAAGCGTTCACGTTGCTCCTCGGTGATCTCCAGGCCACGGTGGACGTCGATCAGGTGTTCAAAGCCGAGCTCCCGGGTGAAACGGTCGGGGCCGCCGAACGTCTCGGCGGTAAACATCGTCAGGTGATCAACGTGCTGCCGTTGACCATCGCCGAAGAGCGGCTTCAGCAGGGGGTCTCGCAGCACACTGTCGTAGAAGATCTGCTCGAGGTTATGGAGGGCCTCCTCGCCGCCGGCGTGCTCGAACAGCGTCGACATCGTGGCCCGATGCTACCGCCGACACGGCAACGGGCGGGTCTGCTTTCGCACAACAGATCAACAAGCTGATCGCGGTGAGCCCGCCGAGTTGATTTGGGCGCACCATCGGCCGAGGCGGCGCGCTTGCGCGACATGCTCGCGTTTCGTCGTGGGTGTCGCGTAAAGGTTTGCGGTCGTGGCAGTGGCCGCGTTGGAAGAGGTGGCCCCCCGGCCCGCGCGGTCGTGCCGCTGCGGCCGGTGGAGTGGCGTGTGTAGCGGCCGGGGCCTCCTTCAGGCCGCCGCGGTGGCCATCTGGTGCTTGTGGAGCTTCAGGAGGTTGTGGGTGGCGGTGATCAGCCGCCATTCAGAGAGCGCGGCCGATCTTCCTCGTCGCTGGAACTGGTTGATGCGCCGGTTGTGCTTGGTCTGTGCGAACACCGGCTCGACCATCGCCTTTCGTCGCCGGTAGAGCCTATCCGCGTACTCGGTCGCGAGTGCTTGGCGCATCGCCGAGTACCTTCCGCCTTGCCATCCCGGCCGCGGGGTTTCGCGCTTGCCAGCGTCCGGCGGGATCAGAACCTGCACGTGCTCGTTGGCCACGACATGGTCCATCTGCTGCTCATTCCAGTAGCCGCTATCGGCGACCGCGACCCCTGGTGTCTCTGTAACACCGATCGCCTGGAGTTCGCGCTTGGTCGCCTTGACCATCGGCTCGAGGTGACCGAAGTCCGGGGAGCTCGCGCTCACCTCGGCCGCGAGCACGATCTGCTCCTCGGTCACGACGGCCTGGACGTTGTAGCCCTGGGTGTAGCTGCGGGGAGTCTTCACATTCCGCGAGTCCAGGTCGGTCGTGTTGATCTTCCCCGCCGGGATATCGGGTGGCTCATATGGCTTGGGCGGGCGAGCGAGTCGTCGGCCTTGCGTGTCGCGTCCGTGCTCGCGGTAGTGCTCATATGCCTCGTTCGCCGCACGCTCAACTTCGAGGTCTTGCACCATCCGGCGCTCGGCCTCCAACAGCCGCTGCGCACGCGAACGAACGATCGGCTTCGCCTCGGAGCGGCGCTGCTCATCGAGCTGATGGCGGGCCTCACGTAGCCAGCCCTCGCGGCCCTGGGTGCGGGCCACGATGACCTCCGAGTCAAGTTCGATCTTCACCTCGGCCACCTCTACCGCGCCGGCAGCCTCGCTGGGCGCGTCTTCTCTTCTCGCACGCTCGCGCGCGAGCTTGTCTTTGGCTTTGCGTAGCGCAGCACGTCGCCCCTCACGCGTGCGCAGATGCTCAGGCAGCTCATCGCCGCGCGCCTCACCGTAGAGCGCATCCTCGGCGGCGTCGACTTCGCCCGCCTCCTTCAAGATCTCCCGCGCGAGCTGCTCATAGTCGAGGTTTGAATGGTGCGAGGCGTTCGCGTGCACCTTTGTCCCGTCGATCGCGATCACCCCGACCTTCAGGAGCCCCGACTCCCGGCAGAGCCCCAGCACCTCGTTGAACAAGCCCGCGAGAGCTGCCTCGTGGCGCACACGAAAGCGCGCGATCGTCGCGTGATCGGGCGTCTGCTGCGCGGCGATCACCCGATAGGCGACATCCTCCACACAGCGGCGCTCGATGCCCCTGGACGAGCGCTCGCCCTGTGCGTAGGCGTACATCAGAAGCGCCACCATCATCGAAGGCTCGAACGCTGCTCGACCCCACCCGTCCTGACGGTAGGAGCCGTAGAACGCGCCCAGATCCATCTCCTCAACCGACGCCAACACGAACCACGCCAGATGGTCCTCCGGCAGCCAATCACGCGGGTCCGGAGGCATCAGGAACGCCTGCTCACGATCACACGCCAAGAAGTTCATAGCCATGCCCTGAAGTCTCTTAACGACCTCGGACGGACCCCGGTTTACGCGACACCCACCGTCCGCTGCGCCCGTCCCGTGGGCGCGATGGGCCTTCGCTTGCACGCTCGTTTGGCCAGCAAAGCGCAAGCGCGCGGGGGGGTGGCCCGTGCCCGTCGTTGGCACAGGCCACTGTCCCGGCTGTTTAGTCTTCGCTGATACCGCTGATGACTCCGCTGAACGTACCCTTCTTGACTGGCTTCGCTTTTTTCTTGCCTACTTGTTTGCCGCATGTCGCTGCGCCGGTGTAGCGCTCTGTGGCGGTCCCTGTGAGCACCAAGCCGATGCGCGCCGCGACGGCCGTGAACGCGACGTCCGGCGTTGCCGTCAGGGGCATACTCAGGAATCCTGTTGAGGAATGGATAGCCGTGGGCGTGAACCTGTACGTCGCTTCCCCGGCTGCTGTTTCGCCTGTTCCCGTGAGCACCGAGCACGAGACGGGACCGGCTGTTATCAGCTTCGCGGTATATCGGATTGCAGTGAACGTTGTGTAATACAGTGGGGCCGTGCATCCCGTCAGGGCTCCCTTGATTTCCACCCTCTGGACTGCCGCTCTGTCGGTCAGGCCCGGCTTGAGCGTGACCGTCCCGCTGTCGCCGGTGCAAATCGATTCGACCACGGTGTAGCCAATCGATGCCGTGCCCGTCTCGCCGTCTTCGCTTTTCGCGGTCACCGTGTAGGTGTGCGGCCCGAGGGTTGAGGTTTCAAGCACGCCCGAGGTGCCAGACCCGCCGTTGGAGTCTGTGCACGATTCGAGGCCTGACCCTTCTTCGCTTTCCGTGCAGGAGAATTTCGTCGCGACGACCGTCCCCTGCAAGTAGATGCCTTCGTTCGGTGGAGCTTCAATCCATACTGTCGGCGCAGGGACGTTACTGACCCCTGCGGCCGCCGAGGACACGCCGACACAGCATGCCGCCACCGCCACCGCCGCGACCAGCGCCCCAGTCAGTCGTACTGCACCCGCTCGCGAGTAACCACCCAGCAGTCTCATGAGGACCCCTCCGCCCGTTGTAGATGGCCCCGAGACTGCCTTCCAGCCCGTCAGGGCCAAGAGGCACGTAACATACCAGAAGTCGCCCATTGCGCTCGTCTTCTCGGTGCGCGCTCGGACGCTCGCTTGGCCCAGCAAAGCACAAGTGCGAGGAGATGGTGGCCCATGCTGTGATGCACGGGCCACCGCCACGGCTGGGAATCCCGCGGGTGATGAGGTGCGTGACCGAGACCGGTATCCCAGCATGAAGATCATCAACTCCCACCTCGGTGGCGGACTACCGATGCTTATCCAGCGCATGGACGACCAATACCACTGGGAGGCACCCGAGACGCCCGAGCGCCCGAGCGTCGCCGCCAAGCGCATGTGGTATGAGCACCCGCCGGCGCTGCGCTGCGCGTGCGAGCGCCTCGGCAGCGACTTTCCCTACGAGACCGGCGATCTATTCCAATGTGCCGTCGATTACATCAACCAGTCGGGGCTTGCCGAGCAAGACGCCCAGCGCATCCTCGACACCAACGCCCCGCCGCTGCTCGGATTGGAACCCACATGAGAGCCACGTGGCAGGTCGACACCGCCGGCGAGGCGAAGCGCCCAGCAGGGGGTCCCTGAGCGGTGGACCGCAGGACGCCTAGCGTCTCTGATCTCGTGCGGCGCGCGGTCGAGGCCTGCGACCCCGAGGGCCGCGATCAAACGCTCGGGCACTTTGAGGAGCAGCTCGAGGATGACGACGAGCCGATCACCGCGGTCGAGAACCTCGAGGAGCGGCTCGCGCTCGCTCTGGAGGGCGCAGACTTCGAGATCGAACACCCGGCGGCGTCGATCGCGAGCGCCATCGTCCTATATCTAGCGGCGAAGCAAGGCGAGGCAAGCTATGACCGCGACCCACACGAGCTGATGCGGCTCGCCGCCCGGGCGCAATGGCACGGGCACCCGCCCAGTGACGTTGCCGCATGGCTTGCCGCCCACGGCGCGGACCTGTGAGCTCGAACGAAAGGACAGCACATGGCTAACGAGACTGCGATCGATCCGTCAGCTCCGCCGAGCGGGACGGGGTGTGCCCAGTGCATGGCGGAAGGTGGGTGGTGGCTTCACCTGCGCCGCTGCAGCCTGTGCGGGCAGATCGGCTGCTGTGACTCGTCGCCTTCACAGCATGCCAGCCACCACGCTGCTGACGCCGGGCATCCACTCATCCGCAGCTTTGAGCCCGGCGAGGACTGGTTCTGGAATTACGAGACCAAGCAGTTCTCCGATGGTCCTCCGCTTGCCCCGCCTGAGCACCATCCTCTAGATCAGCCCACTCCAGGGCCGGCCGGGCGCGTGCCGGCAGACTGGCAGAGCCACTTGCATTGAGGCACTTCTGCCGGAAGCATCGGGCCGCAGGAGGCACGGGGAGTCCACCTTCGATGATCTCCCGAGCGATATCGCCCACACGCGATACATGTTCGCGGCCGCCGTTCCACCGTCGCTCGTCGATGATGCGCCTGCCAACCCCGGTGTACAGCCGCCACGGTCCTACACCTGGCACATGCACGCACAGGAGCCCACGAAGGCCCACGGCGGTCAGTTGCGTATCACCGACTCGCGTAACTTCATGATCTCAAAGACAATCGCGGCCGCGCTCATCGAGGTCGAGCCCGGGGCGATGCGCGAGATGCACTGGCACCCGAGCGCCGACGAGTGGCAGTACTGGCTGCGGGGCCAGGGACGCATGACCGTGTTTGCATCCGGTGGCAAATCTCGGACGTTCGACTTTCAGGCGGGCGACGTCGGCTACGTGCCCCGCTACATGGGCCACTACGTCGAGAACACCGGCGAGGAGCCACTGGTCTTCCTGGGGCTGTTCCGCTCCGACCACTACGCGGACATATCTCTCGCCCAGTGGATGGGCGTGCTGCCGCCGGAGCTGGTTAAGGCCCATCTCAATCTCGACGACTCCACACTCGCCGGACTGCCCCGCACAAAGCCGCTCGTGGTCCGGTAGGCGCCGGACCGGCGCAAGTGCTCCTTCGCCTTGGCGTTGGCATCGACCGTGCCGGGTGGGTCAGCGCGCGAGCGCCGCGCCGATGAGTGCCGAAGCGGCAGCTCGTGCGGGTGCTGCGATGTCAGGGTTCTGGTCCATCTTCGCGGCGAGCCCGCCACCGTCGTAGACGAGTTGCAGCTGGCTGGCCAGGAGCGCGGGATCGGCGGCCCCGGCCGCCTCGGCAAGCTGGCTGAACAGCGCGTGGATGTCGTGGCGGTAGGAGTCGGCTGCGGCATCGATTTCTCCGCCCGCGGGTGCCTCGGCGGCGGCTGCCGCGAAGGCGCAGCCGCGGAAGCCGAGCGTGCGGAACAGTCGGGCCTGAGCGTCGAATACCGCCAAGATGCCCTCGATTGGATCCGAGGCAGCGGCCGCCGTCGAACGCAATCGCGCGAGCGTCTCCAGATGCCGGGCCTCGAGGTAGGCACAGACGAGGGCTTCCTTGCTGCCAAACGTTCTGTAGAGCGAATCCTTGGCGACCCCTGCATGCTCGATAACGCGATTGATCCCCACCGACTGGACGCCCTCCGCGTAGAACAACTCGCTCGCCGCCTCCAGCAGCCGATCACGAGGCGAGCGCTTCGTCGCCTGCTCGTCAGCGAGCGTGCCGATTCTGGCGGGCATCGCCGCTCAGTCCGCGAGCGCGTCGGGGACGGTGACCGCGAGCTCGACACGGTCTGAATAGAACGCGACGTGGTCCTTGATCTGCGCTACCGCCGGGTAGGGCTGATCGTAGAACCAGACCGCGTCGGTGCCACGCTCTTGGCCAGCGACGATCGAGTAGTAGGACGCATCACCCTTGTACGGGCAGTAGCTGGTCAGCTCGCTGGGCGCCAGCTGCGACCGATCGACATCCGCCAGCGGTATGTAGCGCACCGGTGCATGATTGCTCTCGCGTAGCACTAGTGTCGATTGACTGTCGGCGATCGTGGTCTCGCCGCTGCGCACCAGGACCCGGTCGTTGCTGGGGGCGATTGTGATCTGGTGGTCGGGGCCGGGGCGCTTTATCTCACGTGACATTGCTGTTCCTTTCTTTATGGTCTAGATCGCTGTCCTGCCGCCGTCGGCGGCGAGTGTGGCGCCAGTGATATAGCTCGCCTTCGGCGAGGCGATGAACGCGACGAGCTCGGCGATCTCATGCGGCTCGGCGGCGTGCCCCAGGATCGTCGTCTCGCCGACGGTAGCGAACAGCTCGTGGTCCTCGGGGCGCGTGTAGATCGGGCCGGGCGCGACCGGGTTGACGTGCACGCCGGTGGAGCCGTATTCGGCGGCCCACGCCCGAGTAAGCGCTCCTAGCGCCGCCTTGGTGGCACCGTAGGCGGCACCGCCGGGCATACCAACCGTGCCGGCCATGATGCCGATGTTGATGATGCTGCCGTGGCCGCGAGCGGACATGCCCGACGCAAACGCGGCGACCAAGTAGTACGGCGCTCGTACGTTGGCGGCGAACATACGGTCGAACTCATCGACTCCAAGATCTGGCGTGGCGCCCCAGCTCGCGAGGCCGGCGTTGTTGACAAGAATCTCGATATCTCCGATCTCCTCGGCCAGCTCGGCGAGTCGCTGGGGATCGCTCAGGTCCGCGGCAACAAACTCCGCCTGGCCGCCGGCATCCTCCACCGCCGCCACCGTGCTCGCGCCACGACCCGCGTCACGACCCAATACCAGCACGTCGGCGCCGTCGCGGCCCCAAAGCCCGGGCGATCACCGCACCGAGCCCCCCGGTCGCGCCCGTCACCAGCGCTCGCTGCCCGAGCAGTGGTCGCTGGGCTGTAGTGGAGTCGGGTGCTGCCGTCGTCGTCATCATCGTTAAGCTCCTTTCAGACAGACCGGTCGGTCCGTGGCTGGCACAATATCAAGACAAACTGGTCTGTCCGGCAGTCGCCTCAACTCAGTCTCGCCGGTCCCGAACGGAGGCTCTGCCGCGTGATCGGCGGCTCGCGCCGCGAGACTTCAGAGCGAGTACGCTGCGCCGTGCCGGTTTATCTCGAGATATTCATGCCGGATTACAGGGGGAGCGCGGATGAGCACGCAAACGACCATCGACAGCGACGAGCTCTTTATCGGAGGTGAGTGGATCAAGCCGCAGGGCTCGGGTCGCATATCCGTGCTCGCCGCGAGCACGGAGGAGCCTGTCGGGTCGGTGCCGGACGGGACGAACGCCGACATCGACGCCGCCGTGAGGGCGGCACGTGAAGCGTTCGATGATCCGAGCGGCTGGTCGTCTTGGTCGAGCGACGATCGCGCGCAGGCGCTCGAGCGGCTCGCCGGGGCGCTTGGAAGCCGCGCCGAGGAGATCGCACACCGTGTCGCACTACAGAACGGCATGCCGATCTCATTCGCGCTCCAGGTCGAGGGCGTGTTTCCGTCGGTGCTAGCTCAGTACTACGCGGGGCTGATCCGACAGACGGCGCTCGAGGAAGACCGCGCCGGGCTGCTCGGCGGCACCATTCATGTGCTGCGCAAGCCGGTTGGCGTCGTCGGGGCGATCGTGCCGTGGAACTACCCGCAAACCCTCGCGATGTTCAAGCTAGCGCCGCTGCTCGCTGCAGGTTGCACCGTCGTCATGAAGCCGAGCCCGGAGACCGTGCTCGACAGCCTGCTGCTCGCCGAGGCGATCATCGAGGCCGGCCTGCCGCCGGGCGTGGTGAACCTCGTGCCCGCCGGCCGCGATGTGGGTGCGTACTTGGTCGAACACCCGGGTGTCGACAAGGTCACGTTCACGGGGTCGAGCGCGTCGGGTCGGATGATCGCGCGACGCTGTGGGGAGCTGCTGCGCCCCGTCACGTTGGAGCTCGGCGGCAAGTCGGCTGCGATCGTGCTCGACGACGCCGACCTTGCCGGCGCTACCGAAGCCCTGTTCGGTGCGACGATGGCGAACAACGGCCAGACCTGCAACATTGGAACCAGGGTGCTCGCCCCCCGCGCGCGCTATGACGAGGTCCTCGAAGTCTTCAGCGGCCTTGCGAACGCACTCGTGGTCGGTGACTCGCTCGACCCGGCCACGCAGCTCGGACCGGTAGCGAGCGCTCGCCAGCGCGAGCGTATAGAGAGCTACATCGAGAAGGGCCGATCGGAGGGCGGACGGATCGTCTCGGGCGGCGGTCGCCCGCCGGAGCAGGAGCGCGGCTGGTTCGTGCAGCCGACGATCTTCGCCGACGTCGACAACGGCGACACGATCGCACGCGAGGAGATCTTCGGGCCGGTGCTCGCGGTGATTCCCTACGACGGCGTCGATCAGGCCGTGGCGATCGCCAACGACTCGGAATTCGGGCTCGGCGGCAGCGTTTGGAGCCGCGACCCTGAGCGCGCTCAGGATGTTGCGCGGCGGGTTCAGACCGGCAGCATCGGCATCAACCACTACATGCTGGACCCTGCCGCTCCGTTCGGCGGAGTCAAGGCGAGTGGTATCGGGCGGGAGCTGGGACCCGAGGGCTTGCAGGCGTACCTGCAATCGCAGTCGATCTATGAGGCTGCGCCACAGACCGCCGACGCACCCTAGCTGCGGAAAGCGAGAGCGTCGCGCCCGGGACCGCAGCGCCTCGCGGTGATGAGGTCACCGCGCCGTGCCCGCGTCTCGGACGTGAGCAGTTGCTAGCGCGGGAGCACGTCTCCGGGCAGCGTGGCTCCTTCGCCCGCGACGCTCCCGTCGCTATCCCCGTAGCTCGGCTCATGAGCATCCACCGAGGTGCCCGGGAGTCGGGCAGAGTAGATCGAGTGTGCGCGGAGCAGTCGGGAGACGACCGTCGCCTCTACGACCGCGAGGAGCATTGGCACCATCAGGCCGTCGACCTTATGGGTCAGCTCGAGCAGCAGGACGATGGCTGCCAGGGGAGCCTGCATGCTGGCGGCGAGGACCGCAGCACCACCGATCACTGCGTAGCTACCGAGCGGCGTACCCGGCCAGATCTGCAACCAGCCGTCACCCAGCACCCCGCCCAGCACCACGCCGAGCATCAGCGTGGGGGTAAACAGGCCACCGGGCGCGCCACTGCCGAGGCACGCTGCGGTGGCGAGCGGCTTCAGGACGATCAGAGCCGCCATCACGCCGACCGCAAGGCGACCCACCAGCGCGAGCTGAACGGGGCCTTTGCCGTTGCCGAGGACCTGCGGATATGCGATCGCAACCACCCCGAGCGCAGTGAACACCCCTATCGGCGCCGCGACCCTGAGCCAGCCGGAGGGGCGAAGCGCATGTGCGTTCCTGATCAAGCGGATGTACACCACCGAGACGATTCCTGCGATCGGCCCCACCAACAGCGCCCAGACGATCTGCGAGGAGTGCACGTTGTAGGTAGGGACAAGGTAGGTGGGCCGCGAAGACAGTGCCACCCAGGAGACTGCGGTGGCGATCAGGCTGGTCGCAAGCGCCGGGAGCACGAGCGGCAAGCTCAGCGTGCCGAGCAGCACCTCGAGCGCGAACAGGGCCCCACCAAGCGGGACGTTGTACACCGCCGCCATCCCGGCGCCCGCTCCCGAGGCCACGAGCAGGCGACGCTGCCAGACCGGCAGCCGCGCCCAGTCACTCAGGGCGCTCGCGACGGCCGCGCCAACCTGCTGCGGCGCGGCCTCGCGGCCGAGGGACGCCCCGAGTCCCACGATCACGATCGAGTCCACCGCACGCGCGAAGCTGCCCACGAGCGGCATGCGTCCGGCACGCAGCCAGAGCCCCTCCGAGACCTCTCCTCCTCCGCCCAGCCGGGCAAGGCCGATCGCGGCGATCCCGGCGATCACGCCGCCACAGGCCAGCACGAGCACCCTGCGAGCATCCGAGGCGCGTTCGGCGCCTTCAAGGAAATGGCCCGTCTGATACGACCAGGCCAGATGCTGAACGGCGCGCAGTAGCCCGATCAAGGCCACTGCACCGAGGCCGGCCGCGACTCCGATCAGTACCACGAGCATCCAAAAGCGCCGGCTGTAGCTCGCTACGATTCCGCGGCCCGGAACGTTTGGTTGAGCAGATACCGACGCCATCTCCGCGCAGTCTGACGGGCGGAGCGGGAGGTACCTCCCTGTAACTAACGGCTACCGCCCTCGGGCCTGCTCCAGGTTCGACCGGTGCGGCCCAGAGAGCCAGTCCGCATCCGGGCCCAGACGCGCGTCGAGGGGTTCCTCTCCTCGCCGCAGCGCGTCGATGTAGGCACGATCGGCGGCGAGGCGGGCCGCCACCTCGGGGCCCGCGGCAACGGCGCCGTGGCCGGGGACCAGGACATCGACCTGCCTGGCGGCCTGTTCCAGCCGGTCGAGTGCCGTCTCGTAGGCGCCCACCTGATCGGGGCGGCGAGCGTCGAGGAGCGGGATCAGGACATCGGAGAGCATGTCGCCGGCGAGCAGGACGCCACGATCCGCGAGCAGGACCGCCGCGTGGCCGACCGCGTGCGCCTGATGCTCGATGATCTCGCCCGGCACGGGACCGCCGTCCGCGGGCAGCGGGGTGACGAGCGCGATCAGCTCGAGAGGGATGCCCGACGCGCTCTGCGCGGCCATCGACTGCGCCCGCTCTCGAGCTTCACCGGCAGCGTTGGCGCCGGCAGCGGTGGCGTAGCGCGGCACCTCGCCGAACCGGGCATGCCACAGCAGGTGGTCCCAGTGGGGATGGGTCGAGAACCCGGCGAGCACCGGACTGCCGAGCCGGTCCAGGTCGTCCGCGAGCTGGTTCAGCTCGGAACCGTCGATGCCAGGATCGACCAGGATCAACCCATCCTCCCCGCGCACCACGATGGAGTTGGTCCAGACCCACTCACTCTGCCGGACCCAGACGCCGTCGGCCACCTGAGTCAGCATCCATCGAGCATAATCGCTGCGTGGACAGCAGGACCGCGCTCACAGACAACGGCTTTGTGCTCATCGACGAGCCGTTTGCCGAGGCAGACGAGGCGTTTGCCTACGCTCACTCATTGATTGAGCAACGAGACCGCGAGGACATTGCTCCACTGTCGGTCATCGGCGACTTCGTGCTCCCGCCGGCCAACGGCCCGGCGACTCGGGATTTCCAGACCCTGCATTTCGACTTCGGGTTGCCACTCGATCCCAGAGTGGACCAGGACATCGCGCGATACACCGCGCTCTATGTGCCCGTCGACGCCGCCGACCCCTCAGCGGCGACGAGGCTCGTGCCGCTGAGAGCGCTTCTGGAGCAGCGGGCGTGGCCCTCGCGAGCGGAGCTACTTGAAAGGCTCCTCGCCTACGGTCACACACACGGTGCCTGGGATGACGCCCTGGGGTATGTCGAGGGAAGCCTCGCTCGAATCGTGGAGGCCGCCGCTGGGGACGCGCCGGAGCTCCCGAGCGTGAAGACCGACCAGGAGTTCCTGTGCGGGCTGGAGTTCGACAGCCTGGGTGCCGAGCTCGCGTTCTTCGCGCGCCATGGTCTCTGCGTCGAGGACGTTGCGCTCGATGTTGCCCTGGCGCCCGGCGAGCTGCTCGTGTTCGACAACCTCGTGCTCGCGCACGGCCGCTGCGGCACGCGGGCACCCGGCGAGCTGCGCCAGCGCGTCTTCGGTCACAGCGGCCTCGAGCCGTCCGCCCAGCGCAAGCTACGCGACCGTGTGCTGAGCGCGTTCTACGCAGCCTTGGCGACGCGCTCGACGTTCGCGGAGGTTTCGACGCCGTAGGCGGCCACGAAGTGGCCGCCCGCGTCGTCAACGCCGGAATGCAGCACCCGGTTAGAGACGAAAACCAACCCTGCGACTGACGTTCCCCGTCGAGGGGGAATCACCGCGCTCCGTGCGTAGCAGTCAAGCGGCACCGGGTCCGCGGCGCACACGTAAGAGCCCTCGCGTGCCAGATCGACCGAGAAGGGGTCCACATCCAGGTAGCGCAGCGTCCGCCCGATCTCCGAGCTGAGGTTTAGCAAGAGCCTGCTGACCCGTCGCCCACGGAGCGTCGCGACATCACCGCCGAGCGCGCTCGCGGCGTCCGAATCGAGGTGGTAGGCCGGATCGCCAGACTGCGCCACCAGCGACAGTCGCAGGAAGTTGAAGCCATACACAACACCCACAACTCTCAACTGCGGCAGGCACGTTGCGAAGCGGCGGCACGCAGGGAGGTCGTTGTGGATGCCCGGCACGCTCGCCAGCGCCGGAAAATAGCCACAGCAGCCGTTGCGATCCAAGCGCGCCCGGGTACGGAGCTCGTCCTCAACCGCGTCGAACTGCTCGACTCCAAGCGGGCATTCGAGCTCGACCGCGGTCGGACGAAGACGCGTGTCCAGCCGTCGTGTGAGCCCTTGCGCCACGGGCGGGCATCCTAGGCTCGGCCAAGGACGGCACCGACTCGTCGCGAGCGCTTCCGGCGAACAGGTTTCCCCCGGCCTGTTCGCCGGATCGCCATGTCTTGTCTTACGTGCGGTTCAGGTACAGACCACGCCTTCGCACTGTGGTGGGGTCTGGTTTCCGCGTGCCTCTGCCTGGCTGCCTTGGGACCCGGCCGGTGCCACGACGCCGTGACCACTGTTGTTGTTGGTGGTCGTCATCGTCAACGTTGTTGTGCCCTGCGCGATCAGGATGCCGTCGCCCACGTTTTGGTTGGCTGTGGTGCCGGCGATGTTGATCGTCAGGCCAGACGCGAAGATCCCGTTTTCTTTGTTGCGGTTGGCCGTGCTGCCCGTAATGCTGAGCGCTTCGACTTCGGCGGCGATCCCGTCTTGCTGGTTGCTGTCGGCCGTGCTGTTCGTAATGCTGAGGTCTGGATCGTCGACCGCCGCGATCCCAGATGCTTTGTTGCCGTTGGCAGTGCTGTGAGCAATCGAGGTTTCGCTCGATTCTCCGCTGATAATCACACCGTATTCGTCGTCGTTGGCCGTTTGGTTGGTGATCGTCGTGTTGACGTTCTTGTAGGTGCCTTCGAATTCCTCCTTGACGACCCACAAACCGACGAGGGTGTTGTCGTTGGCGGTGTTGTTCGTCAGCGCGACGTCGGATGCCCCATACAATCCAATCCCGGCCGAGTTGCCGTTCGTCGTATTGTCGATGAGTTCAGCGTGTGACGTGGCTCCGCCGGAATGTTCAACGCTCTGAAGTGCGATGCCGTCCTCTCCGTTGCTTTTGGCATCGTTGTCTTCGATTACCGTCTGATGGACGCCAACGAGGTTGATTCCGGCGAAGCCGTTTTTGTTGACGACATTGCCAGCGATGTGCGTTTCGCTCGCGTCTACCACCTGGACGCCGCTGAGGGCATCGAAGTTGGCTGTGTTGTGCGTCAGCGTGGTCTGCGTCGACGTGAACACTCCGATGCCGGCCCCCACCTCGTTGCTCACGGTGTTTTCGGTGAGCCGAGTTTCCGAGCTGTGTTCCACGAGGATACCGATCTTGTCCCCGGTTGCCTTCACGTCGTGAACCACATCGCCCACACCGCCAAAGGCTGCCCCGTATTCGAATCCCTTGATCGTCCCGTTCTCGAGGGTGACTTCGCTATATCCGTTGTCGAACACCCCGATCTCCCCTGAGCCGCTGACCGTGTGGCCGTTGAGGTTGATCGTGATTCCGCTGGCCGCGACTTCAAGGCCGTTTCCGGCGCAGGCGGTCAGATTTGCGGTGAGCTTCACGCTTTCAGTCAGTTTCTGCCCACAAGTGAGCGCTGTCGCGCTGGCCGCCGACACGCCGAACGCAAGCACCGCGGTCGCGACGACAGCCGTACTGCCGATACACGTCGCGAGCAACGGCCCGCGCCTGTCAGAACGACCTATCATCCTTGCCCTCCTCATCCGTTGAGTTGATGGCGACACCAGGCCAAAGCCCGCCAGGAACCAAGCCACACAACGGTCCGGCCCCCTGCTGTGCGGCGCATTCTACGCCCAGACCATTGTCGAGGCGTGCACGCGCGCGCCGGCGCAGCTGGCAGGATCGCGCTCTAGCGTTGAGAAATGAGTCCGTCATGACCGCCACGAGGCAGATGCCCAGCTGCGAACGCCGGCCGGCGCGGGTGCGCTGCGGCGTGCTCGCCGGCGTAGTCGCGCTGACGTCATGCGCGCTGGCAGCGGCGATCTTCGCTGCGCTCGCCGTCGCAGCGCCGTCGACGGTTGCTCGCTGTCGTCCCGCCGGCTCGCGTGCGCTGCTTTTCACGCCGACGCTGCGCGTGTATCGCACACGTACGCGCGGACGCGGCCAGGCGGCGAGCGACCTGGTCGTAGCGTGCTGGCTCGCCAGCGCGCGCACGACCGTGCTCCTGGCGGAGTCGCCGCACGACGAAAACAACGACGTGAGGCTGACCGCCGTGAAGCCTGCCACTGGCTCGGCGAGCGTGATCGGCGTGTCCAGCTCGACCGTCGGCGTGGGGCTGGTCGAAACGGATCTCGTCCAAGCGTTCAACGTCCGTAGCGGACGTAGGCTCGCCAGCAACGAAGCTCAGCTGCTCGACTGCGAAGAAGGATGCAGAGTCAAGGTCTTCGAGTTCATCGTGACGCCGGGTGGCGCGCTCGCGTTCATTGCCTCCGACGACCCCGGATCGGGCTTCGCGGGCGGTGGCCTCTACACGATCGCGCCACACGGCATGCTGCACGTGCTCGAGGCAGGCACCGCGCCGCAGCAGCCTGAACCGGGCACACCGACGCTCACCGATCTGAAGTACGCGAACGGAGCGGTGTCGTGGCAGTCGCAAGGGGCTGCGATGAGCGCCCCATTGAGCTGAGCGGGACAGGCGTTGGCTGCCCGCCTCAAAGGACGCTGGACTGCTGCTGACCGGCAGCAGTCCAGCTGAGGGTCGTGGCTCGCAGACGCACGGAGGCGTCTGGGATCTGACCCTGCGCGACCAGGCGCGGCTTGCACACGACCTTGCGCGTGGTGGCGGCCGCCAGGCAGCCGTAGAGCGATGCCACGCCTTCCTTTTCCACGCCCTGCGCCGGCGCCTGTGACCACCACGCGATGGCCCCCTCGGCGGAGAGCAGCGCGGCGCCCGCGGGGAGGTTGCGGCTGGAGATAGTGCCGATCAGGCCATGGGCAGCGTTGACAACGACCAGCGATTCGCTGATGGAGGGGCAGTTCAGCTCGGAGTCGCCGAGCTGGTACTTCTCACACTCCGCCGCGCCGATGGCCCCGTTGTCCTGTATGACAATCAGCCAGCTGCCTGCAACCTGGAAGTCGCTCAGCGCGCCTTCTGTGCCGTACTCCTCGTTTTCTTCTTCCTCAGCGAGGAAAACGAACCGGTTGGTCTTGTGGTCACACGCCCAGACGTCGTTCTTCTGTTCGTATTCTTCTGACTTGAGCCTGGTCCGGTAGACGACCACCTCGCCCGTGTGCTCGATGACTCTCGACGTACGCACGCCGGGGATCGAATGCCCGCGAACCACACAGTGCTGGGCTGCCTGCGCCGCAGCCGGGCACGCGGCGAGAGAGACGATGCCGGTAACGAGACACCCAGCGGATGCACTACGCACACATCGCCGCAGCCGGCCGATCACGAGGGCTCGTGCGTGACCGACAGCGAGGGCGAGCTCGTGAGCGTTTGGAAGACCACGCAGTAGCGCTCGGTCAATCGCAGCAACGTCGCCAGCTGGTCGGCGTCGGCGTCCGTGTCGAGCTTGAAGCCCAGCCTGATCGCCTTGAACCCGACAGGGGCCGCCTTGTCGACCGACAGCGTTCCGCGGAAGTCGAGGTCCCCCTCGGCATGAACTGACCCGGTGACGGCCAGCCCAAGCGAGGTTGCAACCGCTCGCATCGTGACCCCGGCGCACGCCACCAACGCTTGCAGCAGCATGTCCCCTGAGCAGGCCAGTTGGCCGTCACCACCGCTCGCTGGATGCAGGCCGGCCTGCACCAGCGCTCGACCGGTGCTCACCGTGCACGCCACCCCGTCGTCCAGCGATCCGTCAGCTTCGAGCGTCACGAGGCCCGCCGCCGGTTCAGCCCGATAGCGCTGCTTCAGCGGTTCCTGGATCGCACGAAGCTCATCTGCGGCGGTGTTGGCCATCGGCCGGATCTTAGCCCCGGGCGCAGGAGTGCGGCAGCGCTATGTCAGCTCCACCAGAGGGAAGGAGCGGTTGCGGCGCGGCGGCACCAGGAAGTTCTGCCGGCGGGTGGCGGTGAGGAAGCGCTCGAGGCCGAGGTTGCTCGGCGCCACCGAGTAAGTCTGGGCGAGGTCGAGGGAGGCTTGGCTGCTGCGCATCGTGGCGAAGAAGTCGGCCGTTGGCACGAAGATGCTGAAGTGCAGCTTGGGCTGGGAGGAGCCGTCGGGGACGTCGAGGGTGTCGTATCCGGGGCCGTCGGCGCGGATATGCAGGGGCGCCCGGTCCTGTGCTCGGCTGGTGCGTTGTAGCGCAGTGGTGTGGGCGATGTGGGGCTGCCCGTCGTAGTTGTGCACCCCTTCGGCTTCACGTTCGGCCTGCGCGGTCCCGGCGAAGATGTTCTCGATGAACGCCGGCCCGCCGCCGTTCGTGAACGGGTCCTTATTGCCGCTGCGTGGGAGTGGGTCGGCGCTGAACATCTCGGCCTCGCGTCGGTCGTAGGTTTCCCCAGGACGTTCGTAGAACTGCTCGAGGTCTTGGATCACGTGCGAGAGGTGTTGGATCGAGCCGTGGTCGAAGTAGCCGCCTGGACGGGCGCTGGTTAGCTTGGCGGAGGAGTTGCCGAGGAATGTGACGGCCGGCGGGGCGCCGCTGCTGCCCACCTGCTGGGAGACGAACCCCATCCACATCGGTGACGCCGGGTTCACCATTTCCGCGTAGGGGAGGCCTTCGCTCTGTGCGATCGCTCTCGGCAGGCCCTGTTTCACGAACATCAGCCGCCGCGATGTGACTTCCAGCAGTTCACCCAGACCCGACGCCCCGACTTCCTGCCCGGCGAGGCTCGCGCTGGCTTCGCTCAGCCAGCTGAGCACGTCGTCGAGGACCTCGCTCGAGTCGCTGCGCAGCGTGAGCAGCATGTCGTTGCTCTCGATCTGGACTGGGACGTTGAAGCGCAGCTTCGTCACCCCGGGGTTTTCCGGGCTGACGTCGGTGGGGCCGGGCACCGCCTCTTCCAGCGCCGAGCGCTGCGGTTCGGCCGCCAGCTGCGGGATGTTCTGACCGACGAGCGCGCCCGAGAAGCCGCCGGGGAGCCGTTCGAAGTAGGGGATCCCGTACGCCACTGTCATGAACACGCCGCTCGGGCTGAACGGGTATGCCCGCTCCACTCGTGCGAGCGCCTGGGTCAGCGTCGCCTTGTCGGCAGTCGTCGGCGTACGCGCGAGCGCGATCGTGGCGAACAGCGTATATACGGGCCCGAAACGCACGCGCACGCCTTCGGCCTTGATCGGTTTGGGCAGGTGCTTTTCGATCTGGAACTGGATTTCCGGGAGCGCTTTGGCGCGCGCGCCGAACGCGTCCTCGGGGAGCGCAGCCAGCAGCTCGAGCGCTCCGAGCGTGGAGCTGGCAAGACCCAGCCCCGCGGCGCGCTGGAGCAGGCTGCGCCTGGTCAACCCCGGCGAGCGCAACTGCTCGGTTCTCGCATGCTCGCGATCCATGGTTCAGGTGCTCTCTGGCGGCGGGCGCGTCCCCGCCGCCAGAGACGACGGCGGGGACATCAGATCGCCGCTTGCCCTATTCGCAGAGCGGGTTCCTCGGAACCCCTTCGCACGGGTTGGGCATCGTTTGCTGCGGTCCCGGTTCCGGCTGGCCTTCGCCTGGCACCGCTTCCGATTCCTCGGACAGCTGAACTACCCATCCGATCGCTTCTTCCCCGCCGTTGGGGCTCGGGGTGGTGCTGTTGTTGCAGCTCCAATCCCCTTCGAGGTTCGCCGGCTGCGTGCCGTCGGGTGTCATGTTCCCGATCGCGCAGTCGTTGGGCGACGGGATGAAGAAGCCCCCCTGGAACATGATGTCCCGCGCGTAGGGCCCTCCCGTGCCGCCGTTTTCTTCGAAGGTGTTGTCGGCCACCTTCACGCCCGAGAACCCGAAGACGATCGTGTCGGCTTCTGGCGGGTAGGGATTGGGGTACTCGAAGCCGAGGAAGCCGTCGTTGACGTTGCCCTTGATCGTGTTGTCTTCGACTGCGTCCCCGTAGACGCCGGGGAACTCCACACCGACTCCCCACGGCGCCCTCGCCGTCGATCCGTTCGTCGGCGCGGACAGGTTGTTGTTGTCTTCCACCAGGTTGTCGCGGTAGATCGTGCAGTGCTGGATGTCGGTGCTTTCGAACGTCGGCAGTTTCTTGTGATGGCCCTCATAGGGCTTGGCTGGGTTGCACGCCCCGTTGGACGGCGGCGGCGGGTCGCCCGGGTTTTCCGAGTTGGGGACGATCCCGGCGCGGTTGTCGCGGAACGTCGAGTCTTCGATGATCAGGTTGCCGCCGGAGTTCGACCCCGAGTAGCCCACCGCGTCATTTTCCATCACCGCTTTGCTGATGCGAGCCTTGCATTCGGCGCAAGCGCCCAGGTACATGCCGGAGTCGTCCATGCCGGAGGAGTAGATGTCTTCCCACGAGCCTTCGGTCTCGTCGTTGGTGAAGATCCCGTAGCCGCCGAACATGCCGGTGTCGTAGGCTGTGAGATACCGGCCATACCAGCCGTGGGCGCCGATCTTGCCCGACTCGGACCCGCCGTTCCACCAGATCTCATTGCCGCACTCTTCATCCGGGCAGCTTTCTTCGCTCAATTCGAAGTTGCGCACCGTGAGGTTTTCCACCCACACGCTGTTCGCCTTGTGGATTTCAATGCCGTTGCCGGTTTTGTGCTGGCCGTCGAGGATCACCGTGTTGCGGTTCATGCCGCGGATCCAGATGTGCTCGTGCGCCTTCTCGACTTTCACTTCTTCGTCGTAGACGCCCGGCTCGATCAACACGTAATCACCGCGTCGGGTGGCGTCCACGGCCGCCTGGATCTTGTGGAAATAGAGAACTTTGTTGGAATGGCTAGAGGGAAATCCCCCCTGTGTGACGATCATGACCTTCGACGCCATGGCGCTGCTCGCGAGCATGGCCAGCGCCGCCAAAGTCATCAGCGAGACGATCGCCAGCCTGCGGGCTGGCAGATGCCGCTTGAGATCCATTTCTCCCACCTCCCGGATTGAAATGCGATTCGCGTTAGCCTATCCGCGGCGTCTCGGGCTGTCAACATGTGTCGCCCGCGGCGTCTCGCCCGCGCCGTCTGCGAGGATGGCGCCGGGAGATGGCAGCACCACCGCGTCAACGCAGAGAGCCCCTTCAGGCCCGCAGCCGCGCCACGGTCGAGCGGATTCTCGCGGCCGCCACCGCTCTGATCGTCGAGGACGGCGTCGAGGCCGCCACCACTACGGCGATCGCCGCTCGCGCTGGCGTCGGGCCGTCCTCGCTCTACCGCTTCTTCGCCGATCGCGACGAGCTGTTCGCACTGCTGCTGGAGGGCGAGGTGCAGGAGATCGAACGTTTCGCGCGCGCCGCCGAAGACGCCTGGAAGCTCGACTCCGTACGTGACTATGTCGAGCGGACACTCGAAATGTTCCTCGAGTACCACGAGCGCCGGCCCCTGTTCGTGCGGCTGTGGTTCGGAGGGCGCATCTCACCGGCGGTCACGGCTATCGCACAAGCCGGCAACCTCGCGCTGGCCGAGCGTGCGCGCGAGCGCCTGGTGGCGGCAGGCATCGTCGGCGAGAACACCCCCCGCGAGGTCGCGCTGCTCGCAGTGGAGGTGGGAGATCGCATCCTCGAGCTCGCTTTTCGTGCGGGCAGGCGCGCCGACCGCAGCGTCGTCGCCGAGGGCGCCGAGATGCTGGTCTCCTACCTCGAAGGAGCGCTCGCTCGTGATGCCGGGGCTCAGCTGGTCCACAGCCGGGAGCCGACCCAGGCGCCGCGCTCGCGGGCGCCGCGCGCGACCAGGAAGTAGCCCTGCCGACGCTTGTGCCGAGTCGGGGTTTTCTCGACACTTTTCCTCGACATTGATGATTAGGACGCGAGCACGTGGGTAGTAGGCGCGTGTCGGAGTTGGTGTGGGTGCCAGCCGTGCGGCGGCGGGCAGAGAGAGGGAGTTGAGCTTGGTAGGTGTGGGGGAGTGGAGCGTCCTGATCGAGCAAGGGGAGGTCGCCGAGTCATGAGCGGCGTTGGTGAGGATGGCGAGTTCCTAGCGAGCTCTCGGTCTCGGCGTGCTGCGCTCACCGTTGTGATTTGCGCGTTCCTGGCGTTCGCTGTCTCGCCGGCGAGCGCTTCGGGTGCGAGCGCATTCAACGCGCAGGGGAGCGTGGAACAGGTGTACGTCACGGGCGTGGCTGCGAATGCGCAGATGTCGCTGCTGAACTCGCGCGGTAAGACGGTGTCGACTAAGAACCCGCAGGGCGAAACGGTGTCCACCCAGACCGCGGACTCGCTCGGCGGGCTGATCTTTCGCAAGGTCGTGCCGGGGAGCGGCTACCGGGTTCGCCTGGGCTCGACGGGGGAAATGTCGGAACCGATCACCGTCCGCTCGGACGCCTCGGCGCCGTGGGACCCGAACGTCTATGACCAGGAAATCCCTGATAACGGCTACACGTATCTGACGACGCGTGACGGTATCAAGCTTGCGATCGACGTCCACCCGCCGAGCAGCCCGGCGGGTGAGCCCGGGGTGCCGTCTGAATTTCATTTTCCGATGCTCCCGCTGGAAGGCGTGCCGACCCCGAGCTACACGCCGCCCTATCCAACGCTGATCGAGTACTCGGGCTACGGCTACGCGAATCCGGCGGGCCCTGAAAACGGGATCGCCGTGCTCGCCAACCTGATGGGGTTCGCCGTGGTCGATGTGAACATGCGAGGCACCGGCTGCTCGGGCGGCGCCTACGACTTCTTCGAACCGCTGGAGAACCTCGATGGCTACGACGTGATCCAGACGATCGCCAGCCAGCCGTGGGTGCTGGGCCACAAGGTGGGCATGATCGGCATCTCATACGGCGCGATCAGCCAGCTGTTCACGGCGCAGACGCAGCCACCGGATCTCGCTGCGATCGCGCCGCTCTCGACGATCGACGCCACCGCAACGACGCTCTACCCGGGCGGGATCCTCAACACCGGTTTCGCCGTGAAATGGGCCGAAGAACGACAGCAGAACGCCGAACCGGCCACCAGCCCAGGTCACGGCCAGGCATGGGCGTACAAGCGGATCGAAGAAGGCGACAAGACCTGCGAAGCCAACCAGGTCCTTCACGGTGAGGCGACAAACCTACCGAAAAAGATAAAAGAAAACGCGACCTACAACCCACCGGAAGCGGACCCGCTCGACCCGGTCACGTTCGTCAACAAGATCAACGTCCCCGTGTTCATGGCGTGCCAGTGGGAGGATGAGCAGACCGGCGGCCACTGTGCCGATCTCGTGCAGCACTTCACGGGCACGACCAAGAAGTGGTTCACGTTCACCAACGGCGCGCATGTTGACTCGCTCGATCCAGATACCTACGATCGATGGTACGACTTCCTGGAGTTGTACGTCGCGCACAGAGCGCCGATAGAAAATCAGGCGGTCGTGCATGCCGCAGCTCCGGTTGTCTATCAGGAAGCGATGGGGCTCCCCAAAGAAGACCTCGTCACGCTCCCGCTGGACCCGATCCAGCTGCAACCGACCTACGAATCGGCGCTGGCCGAATTCGAAAAGCTCCCCGAGGTTCGCGTGCTGTTCGACAACGGTGCCGGCGCCTCGCCGACCGGTGAAACGACCCCCGGCAATCCGTATCCGGGCTACGAACAGACCTTCTCCGAACTCCCGATTCCGGGCACCGCCCCTCGCACTTGGTACTTTGGGCCGCACGGCACGCTCACCGAACAGGCTCCGGCGGCGAATGGCGTCGACGCCTACACCTCGAACGCCAACGCGCTGCCGCTAACTGACTTCTCGGGCAACACCGGTAGCGGCGGGCTCTGGGGCGACGCCTCCGAGTGGTCGTGGAACTGGGAGCAGAACCCGGCGGGATCAGCCGTCTCCTACGTGTCGGCGCCGCTCACGTCCGACACGACGGCGATCGGCGCCGGCGCCGTGCACCTGGAGGTCAGGGCGTCCACCCCGAACGTCGATCTCATGGCCACGCTCAGCGAAGTGCGCCCCGACGGCGAGGAAACGTTCGTTCAGAACGGCTGGATTCGCGCGAGCGAGCGCAAGCTCGCCAAGGGCGCGAAGAACATGCTCGATCAGAGCCCGACGCTGCTCCAGCCGATCCCAACGTTCCTCGCCAAGGACATCCGGCCCCTGAGCCAGACGAAGTTCCTCCCCGTGGTGGTGCCGCTGTACTTCGAGGGGCACGCATACCGCGCGGGCTCGCGCGTCAGGGTCACGATTGCCGCACCCAACGGCACCCAGCCGGTGTGGTCGTTCAGCCAGACAGAACCAGCCGGCGCCACGTCGAACGTCGAAATCGCGTTCTCGCGAAAGCGGCCGTCGAGCCTCATCCTCCCGATCGTGCCGGGCCTCAGCATCCCCACGGAACTGCCGCCGTGCCCGAGCTTGCGCAACGAGCCCTGCCGCCCATACGAAGCGCCCGTGAACAACGGCTCCTGACGGGGCCGATCTCGCCCGCCGCCCGCCGCGCAGCCATGTCAGGGCGCCACCGAGTGCTCAGGGTATTCGTCGTGGTAGTGCCACCATGCATAGGGGGCGCTCTGGGGGTAGCCGTTCGGTGAGTCCTCCCACTGCTCTTGGCGTCCGAGCGCGGTCATATCGAGGTAGCTCCAGGTGCTCCCGAGCGCTTCGTCGCCGCGGTCGTTGATGAAGTAGGTACGGAACACGCGGTCGTCCCCGCGGAAGAAGGCGTTCGTGCCGTGCCACTCGTCCACTCCGAAGTCGAAGTCGAAGTCGTCCGTGATCGTGTACCACGGCATCTGCCAGCCCATCCGTGCCTTCACCCGCTCGATGTCCGCCTGAGGCGCGCGCGAGGCGTACACGAGCGTGGTATCGCGGGCGTTCAGGTGCGCAACATGGGTCACTTCGTCGGCCCCGAACGAGCAGCCGATGCAAGCGTGCTCAGGCCAGCCCTTGACGTCGGGCTCGAAGAAGGCCCGGTAGACGATCAGCTGACGCCGTCCCTCGAACAGATCGAGCAGGCTCGCCTTCCCCTCGGGCCCGTCGAACTCGTAGCGCTTCTCCACCGCGAGCCACGGCATGCGCCGCCGCGAGGCCGCCAGAGCGTCACGGGCACGGGTCAGTTCCTTCTCCTTGACGAGTAGCTCGAGGCGTGCGGCCTCCCACTCGTGCGCCGACACGATTGGTGGTGTGTCCACGGCGATGCCTCCATTCCGATTGTGTGAACTGGTGGGCGCGTCGTTGCCGCCGCAGGTGGACGTTAGCGGCCGGGATCGTCGAAGGGGGTTGCCGGCACCGCAGCGCGCGAGCGCTGGGCGCGTGGCGTGCCGCAAGGCCCCGGCGAGGCCGGCGCGCGCGAGGATCGTGCCTGCGGTCAGCGGAGGTCATGTAATACCCCTTTTACGCCGGCCCGTTGAGCGCGACAAGCGCTGCTCGCGATATCCGTTTCTCCGGCTTTCGGGGTCATTACCAGTAAGAAACCACGTCTTTCTTAATTGACCAAGCCGATGACCGGACGAAGCCTCCAACACCGATCCGTTGCAACTCCGAGCCGTCCCTCGGAAAGCCCTGTCCGGCCGTTAGCCAAAAAGCTGGTTTAGCCCGACAGTGGTCGGGTAAGCAGTCCCACGAGGGATTGCCTTGCGGGATTTAAGTGTCGGGTGTCAGACCGACTCTGGCGAGGGTTCCTGACCTGATTGACAGAGCCTTCGAGGCTCGGTCAAGCCAACCCACAGTGGAGAAGGGAAAAGAATGACACGAGTCAAGCTGTTGTGCGCAACCGCTGTCGCGATCGCGGCGTTCGGCCTCGTGGGGGTCGCATCAGCCTCAGCGCACGAATTCATCGCAAGCAAAAAGGGTACGGCGAAAGCCACGGGAACGAGCACGCAGGTGTTCACGACTCCTTCCGGCGCGGTCGAATGCACGAAATTGACCGGAACCGGCAAAGTCAAGACGAAAGCGACAACGCAGACCGAGACCGTCAACTACAGTGGCTGCACGGCGTTTGGCCTGGAAGCAACGATCTCGGCGGCAAAGTACGTGTTCAGCGCCAACGGCACGGTCAAGGTCGACAACACGATCACCGTCAACATTCCCGGCGCATCGTGCAGCATAAAAGTCGGCAAGACGGGCAACTCGGCATTGAAAACGATCACTTACACAAACAAGTCGGGCAAGATCGAAGTGGACGCCAACGTCACCGGAATCACGTACACCACGACCGGTGGACTGTGTGGATCCGGGGGCAAAACGGCCACCTACAAAGGCACTGCCCTGGACGAACTGGCTGGCGGCACTCTGGAATGGAAGTAGATCATCGGGCTGCCAACCAGACGCTGCGACGGCTAATGCAACAAGCCTAGTCGCAGTCGAGCGGAGGGGCGGGCGCGCGACGCCCGCCCCTCGCCTTAGCTCATCACGAGCGGCGACCCGTCAAGAACAGCAGAAGATGGCAGACACGAACAAGAGCGGGTGGAGCCGTGCGACAGACGACAGGACGCTTGAATCGGTTGGGCTCGTGCCGAGGCGCGTTGGTTGCGCTCCTCACAGCAGGCGCCGCGCTCGGCTGGGCACTGGCGGCGCCGCTTCGCGCGCAGGCCTGCGCCAATGCGATGTATCGCGCCGGGCCCGGCGAACACCTGCCCGACTGCCGCGCCTACGAGCAGGTTTCACCGCCTGAAAAGAACGGCGCGAACGCGTACGTAGCGGGTTATCCCGCAGAGGCGTCGGCTCAGGGCGGCGCGATCGCGTATCTGAACTACGGCCTGCCGGGCGCGCCCGACGGCGCCCAGCTTCCCGCCTATCTCAGTTCCAGAGGCAGCGGCGGGTGGGAAACGCAGGTGCTCTCGCCGGCAACGCCCGACGTCAGGGTCCACGAGGACAAGCTGAGCTATGACTTCTCGGAAGACCTGTCGTGGATGGTCGTCAACGTCGCCCTGGAAAAACTCACGCCTGAAGCGCCCGAAGGCGTCTACAACCTGTTCCGCCGCGCTGCCGACGGGAGCTACAGCCTGGTGACCGCGGCACAGCCTTCAGAACCGACGCCCGCCGGCTGTGACTCGTGCTTTCAAAGCAAGGACGTTCCGGCCTTCGCCGGAGCCTCACGCGACTTCAGCGATGTCCTCTTCGAGGTAAACGAAAGCCTGCTTAGCGGCGAATCCGAACTCGCGCCCAAAGGCGTCGGCAACCTGTATGAGAGCACCCTGGAAGGCCCCGACGGGGAATCGCTCCCAGCGGCAGAGCGGGTGCATGCGGTCGGAGTCTTGCCCGATGGCAAACTCGCGAGCGGGGGCTCGGAACCGGGCGCCGGACTCAGCTCGCTCGCACCAGAAGAAGCTGACGGAGACGTCGATCACGCGATCTCAGAAGACGGCTCACGCGTGCTCTTCCAGGCGCAAGCCGAAGGCCCCCCCGACGCAGCCCAGGCCGGGCTGGTCGAGCTCTATGACCGGATAGACGGCTCGAGCACCGTGGAGGTGTCGGCACCCGCCGCAGGAGCGCAAGCGACGCATTGCGAAACGGTGAGCAAAAACTGCGACCCCGAAGCGGCTCAGTTCTGGGGCGCCTCGGCCGACGGCTCGGCTGTGTTCTTCACGAGCAAAGCGGCGCTCACGAAGGAAGCCAACACCGGAAAACACGTGACAGGGAAGGAAAATCCCGGCGACGACCTGTATGCCTACACGTTCACGCCAGACACCGAAAGCGGGACGCTGAGCGATCTCACCGCCGACGCCACGGATCCAGATGGCGCCGACGTCCAGGGCGTGGTCGGCATCTCCGAAGATGGCGCCTACGTGTACTTCGTAGCCCAGGGAGTCCTCTCAGGCGCAAACGTGGACGGCAAGGCACCGGTCGCGGGCGAGGACAACCTGTACGCGTGGCACGAAGGCGAGCGCCGGTTCATCGCCACGCTCAAGGAACCGCAGGTCGAAGAAGAAGAAGAAGAAACCGCGGTCACGAAGGTCGGTGACTCGCGCGACTGGACGGGACACCCGGTCGAAATGCAGGCGTACGTGACGCCCGACGGGACGCATCTCGCGTTCATGTCACGCAACCCCCTGACGGGCTATGACAACGAAGACGAACGCACAGGGGAAGGGGCCGACGAGGTCTTCGAGTACGGCTACGAAAGCGGGCAGCTCGTGTGCGCCTCGTGCGATCCGGATGGCGCCAGGCCGCTGGGGTCCGCGTTCATCGACGCCGCGACCGCCGAAAGCGAAGATCCCGCGACGGCGTTCGCGAAAAGCACGACGCTGTTTCACCAGCCGCGGGTGCTCAGCGACGACGGCAGCCGCCTCTTCTTCTCCTCTCCAGACCCGCTCGTACCCGAAGCCAGTAGCCCTCAGGCCCAGGTATACGAGTACGAGAACGGCGCGCCTCATCTGATCTCCAGCGGCGCCAGCGCCACCCCCGACGTCTTCGTAGACGCGAGCGCCAGCGGAGACGACGTTCTGTTCGCGACCTCCGAACGGCTGGCGCCGACGGACCGCGATGAACTCGTCGACCTCTACGACGCGCGTGTGGAAGGCGGCTTTGCGCCACCGCCGCCACCCGCCTCGCCACCGTGCGCGGGCAACGAATGCCAGCCGCCGCTCGCCGCGCCCTCGTTTGCAGCGCCGAGCTCCGCCTCGCTGGCGGGCGTCGGCAATCTCCCACCGCCGCCACCAGCACCAAAGCCGAAGCCGCTGACCCGCGCGCAGTTGCTCGCCAAGGCACTGAAGGCGTGCGCGCGAGAGCCCAAGCGCAGGCGCGGAGCGTGTGTCAAGCGCGCAAGGAGCAGATACGGCTCCAAGGCGCACCACCGCAAGGCCCACCACGCCTCCCAGGTACGCTCATGAGGGCGCGCTGGCTCACCGTCACGGCCGCGCTAGCCGCGTCCCTGCTGTGCGCGTCGGCGACGGCCGCCTCCTCGGCGCTTGCGGCCTCCCCGGCTCCTCACTGGATGGTCAACTCGTTCGCGGCGCCCACCTACTTCAAACCCGGTGACAGCGGCGACCGCTACCAGGTGATCGTGCGCAACGACGGGGCCGCGCCCACCAACGGCAGCGCTGTGACGATCGCCAACGCGCTACCCGCCGGCGTGACAGCGACCAAGATCGAAGGCGAATACACGGCCTATTTCGTCGGTGCCGCCGGCAACAGGGTGCCGCTGAACTGCGAACTCAGCGCGCTCACATGCAGCTACGAACACGGAGAAGGAGGCCAGGCGCCGGTCGTCTCGCCCGGCGACACGCTGTGGCTCACGATCACAGTATCGGCCGCCTCCGGCGCGCAGTCGTGCAGCGCCTGCGTGACCACGGTGGAAGGCGGGGGAGCCCCACCGGCGTCGATCGGCGATCCAATCGCGACCAGCTCCGCCGAAGCGGCGTTCGGCTTCGCTCGATTCGACACGGAGCTCACGAACGCGAGCGGGGAACCCGACACAACCGCTGGGTCTCATCCGTACGAGCTGACGACCAGCTTCGCCCTCGACATCGCGTCCCTCGACCAAACCCCCAGCGAAATCTACCACGGGGCTGCCGTGGCGCCCGCCGATGTCAAGGACGTCAACGTCGCCCTGCCCCCCGGCTTGGTGGGCAACCCGGACGCGGTGCCGACGTGCAGCCAGTTCGCCTTCGAAGTCCTCAAGCGCTGCCCCTCTGACACGCAGGTCGGATGGGTGACGCTGCTCCCGTATGGAGCCGGAATCGAACGGCGTCCGAACAACGAAGCGCTGGAGAGCGCCGTCTACAACGTCGCGCCGCCGCCGGACCAGCCAGCTGAGCTCGGATTCCAGCCGGACAACTTCCCGATCCGCGTGTTCTTCCACGTCCGCGGCGACGGCACTGGGGACTACGGCATCACCGCCCAGACCTCCGACGTCACCCAGTTCGTGCCGGTGCAGATGGCGATACTCACGCTCTGGGGGGTGCCCGCGGAAGCGAGCCACGATCAGGAACGCCGCGGTGCCGAAGGAGAACAGCAGTGTGAACACGCCGTCGACCAGAAGGAACATCAGGAACAGCTGGAAGCAAAGGGGGGCGAAGCGAAAGCGAAGGAACGCGAAATCACGGCGAAGGAAGAACAGCTGGAAGCTGCGGAAGAAAAAAAAGAAGCCAAAAAACGGATAACGGAACTGGAAGCGGAACAGGGCAAGCTGGAACGCGAACTGTCTGCGCTGGAAGCAGAACTGAGCAAACTCGAACTCGAAGGCTTTCGCAAGGCGTCCGGGTGTCCGAGCGGCATCGTCGCCAGGCCGTTCCTGACGCTGCCGACCAGCTGCCAGGGCAGTCCGCTGGCGATCGAAGCCGAAGGCGACTCGTGGGCACAGCCAGGAACGTTCATCGCGCCGTCCCCGGCGATGATCGGTCCGCTCGTCGGGTGCGAAGCGCTGGCGCTCGACCCCACGCTCACGGTCGCCCCCGAATCCGCCCAGGCAGCCTCGCCGAGCGGCTACACCGTCGAACTGCACGTTCCCCAGAACGAAGAACCCGGAGCCGACGCCACCGCCGATGCGCGCAAGGTCGCAATCACGCTTCCGCCGGGCACCGTCGCGTCTCCGTCGGCGGCCACCGGGCTCCAGGCGTGCACCGACGATCCGTCACAGCCGCCCGGTTCGCCCGGCGACCAGTTCGGACTGCTCCCAAGCGGCGGGCATTCGAGCGAACCCGCCTCCTGTCCGCCGGCGTCGCAGATCGGCACCGTGACGGTCCACACGCCACTCCTATCCAGCCCGCTCGAAGGCGCCCTGTACCTCGGTCAGCCCGAATGTGAACCGTGTAGCGCGGCCGACGCCGCGCAGGGCCGCATGGTGCGGCTGTTCCTCCAGGCCCAGGGGTCGGGCGTGATCGTCAAGCTCGAGGGCAGGACATCGCTGAACGAAGCGACTGGTCAGCTGACGAGCACCTTCGAAGACAGCCCGCAGTTGCCGTTCGAAGATCTCAAGGTCGTCATCGACGGTGGACCGAGGGCCCCATTGGCGAACCCGAGCGCGTGCGGAGCCTTCACCGCAAGCGGCGTGATCGAACCATGGAGCGCACCGTTCTCCCCGGATGCCACCCCGTCGAGCGCCTTCGACACCACCGGCTGTGCCAGCCCCGGGCAGTTCGCACCCGCCTTCACCGCAGGAACCGTCAACGACCAGGCCGGCGCGTCCGCTCCATTCACGCTCAGCTTCTCACGCGTGGACTCCGATCAGGACTTCGACACCGTCACCGTCACGACCCCTCCCGGTCTGCTGGGAATGCTCTCCAAGGTAGCGCTCTGTCCCGAGCCCCAGGCTTCTATCGGCGGCTGCCCCGTGCAGAGCCTGATCGGCAACACGACCGTCGCGTCGGGACCCGGGCCCGACCCCCTGTACCTCGGCGGCGAAGTGTTCCTCACAGGTCCCTACAAGGGTGGTCCGTTCGGCCTGTCGATCGTCGTGCACGCCCACGCGGGACCGTTCGATCTCGGCAACGTGATCGTCCGCGCCCGGATCACGATCAACCCGTACTCCTCCGCGATCACCGTCACCAGCGATCCGCTGCCCACGATCGTCGACGGCGTTCCCACCCAGATAAAGACCGTCAACGTTCTGATCGACCGTGAAGGCTTCATGCTGAACCCGACGGACTGCGCCGCGATGAGGGTGCAGGGCGTGCTCACGGGCACGGGCGGAGCGAGCGCGCCGGTGGCTTCGAGCTTCGAGGCGGCCAACTGCGCCACGCTGCCGTTCAAGCCGAAGTTCACAGCCCTCACGCAGGCGAAGACCTCCAAAGCCGGCGGTGCAAGCCTGCGCGTGAACGTCACCTCCGGCGCTGGTCAGGCGAACATCGCCAAGGTCAACGTGGACCTGCCCGTGCAGCTGCCCTCGCGCCTGACCACGCTCCAGCAAGCGTGTCTGGCCGCCGTGTTCGAAGCCAACCCGGCAAGCTGCCCCGCCGGTTCGGTGGTGGGCACCGCAACGGTTTCCACGCCGGTGCTCAGGAGCGAACTCTCGGGCCCGGCGTATCTCGTCTCGCACGGCGGAGCCGCCTTCCCCGACCTCGAGATCGTGCTTCAGGGCGAAGGGATCACGCTGATCCTGGACGGGCAGACGGATATCAAGAAAGGGATCACCTCGAGCGCGTTCAGGTCACTGCCCGACGCGCCGATCACGAGCTTCCACCTGGTGCTGCCCGAGGGTCCGCACTCGGCCCTGACGGCGTACGGACGCCTGTGCACTGGCAAGCTCGACATGCCAACGGAGATAACCGGTCAGAACGGTGCCGTCATCAAGCAGACCACCAAGATCGCCGTCTCGGGCTGCCCGCGACGTAAGGCCAAACGAGCAAGCCATGCCAGCAAGAAGAACGCCCGCAGGACGACCGCCGCGAGCAGGGCCACCAGCGCGCACGCGATCGCGCAGCGCAGGCCGCAGCGCTAGCGCTCGCGGAGCGCGTGATCGCTTCGGCGTCCGCGGGTCTGGGCGCTCGCGAGGAGCGCGTCGATCTCCGCGTCGATGGCGTCGAGCAGCGCCTGCGCATCGTCTATCGCTGTGGGGTCGGTGTAGAGCCCGAAGCAGGCGCGATCATTGACCGTCGTCATGCCGACCGAGAGGGTGTGGTGGTCGGCGAGCGGAACGACCGGGTAGGCGGCCTGCAAGGGGCAGCCGAGCATGTAGAGGGGCTGCGTCGGGCCCGGGATGTTCGACACGACGAGGTTGAACGTGCGCGGGCTGGCGAGCACGCGCGAGATCGCGTGCTGGATCACGCCGGGAGCGCGTTGGGCGGCGCCTAACACCAGCCGCGCACCCTCCGGCTCATGATCCTGCTTGCGCTTGTCCATCAGCGCGTGCACCCGTGCAAGTCGCTCGACGGGGTCATGGTGCTCGCAGGGTAGCTCCGCGAACACCACGGAGATGTGGTTGCCGAGCGGCTCGCTGTCATCAGCGACGCTGACGGGCACCATCGCCTTGAGCGCGACCGGCTGTTCGCCGCGCCTCTGGAACAGGGCCCGCGTAGCGCCGGCAACGGCGGCGAGCAGGACGTCGTTGACAGTGGTCGCGTGCGCTCGCTTGATCGTGCGCAGGTCGTTCAGCGGACGGTCTCTCCACGCGAGGCTCCGCTGCGCCGTCAGCGGCCGGCCCAACGGGCTCGGCGGAGCCGCGCCGAGCGCGTGCGCCAGGGCGCGCGTCACGCGGGGGGCGTCTCTGGAGAGCCGCGAGGCCGTGCGCGAAGGCGCCAACGTTGCCTGGACGGCCGAGCGCAGCAGGCCGACCTGCTCGACGATCAGGTCGCGAGCACCGTTGGCCAGCAGCGAGAGGCCGTTGGGCTCGGGCCGGGCACGCCAACCATCGGGCTCATATGCAGGAGGCTCGGAGGTGGGGTCGAGCAGCAGCGTGCCAAGCTCCACAGCGCCAGTCCCGTCGACGATGCAGTGGTGAGCCTTGCCGACCAGAGCGAGCTGCCGATTGCGCTGATCCTCGCATGCCCAGATCTCCCACAGGGGTCGGTCGCGCCGCAGCGGGATCGACATGATCTCGTCCACCACGTCGGGCAGCGGGCCGCCCGCGCGGTAGACGTGGCGATCGACACAGAAGCCAGGATCATCCACCCACTCCGGCGCCTGGAGGCCGAACGGAACCGGCGCGAGCTTCTGCCGGTAGCGAGGTGCTCGCGCAAGCCGTAGCTGGATGTGCTCACGAACCCGCTGGAAGCTGGGGAGTGCTCCGGACGCGTCAGGGGCCAGCACGGCCACCCAGCCCACGTGCATGTGCGCGACAGGGGTCTCGACGGCGAGAAACGATCCGTCGAGGGCTGACAGACGCCCATGCGTCATGCTCAGCAGCGCGTGAGCTGCAGATAGCTCTCATGGGAGCGGACAGGGGCTCCCGCTGCGCCTGGCTGCGGGGGTTCGCAAGCCCCCGCTCGCGTGATCGGACGCCGACCCCACTCGGCTGCGAGCGCGAACTCGACCAACCGATCGAAGTAAGACGCCAGCGAGCTCGCCGCGATTCCCGTCGGCCGTAGCGCGACGCGCGAGCGCCGATCGTCGTAACGAACCCTGGCTGCGAAGTAGGGAAAGAACACCTCGCTGCGTCGTAGCCCTCGGCGGTAGCGCTCGTCGCTGCTCGCGCGCACGAGCAGCGGGTGCATCAAGCGACGATAGACCAGTGGCGCAACCAGGCGGGGCGAGCGGCGCTGGAAGAACGTCGTGGCCAGCTCGACGAGCTCGTTCACGCTGCTGGTCTGCTCGCCGGCAGTGAGGTTAAAGGTGCCGTCCTCTGCCTCCGCTGCGGCGGTCAGCGCCACGACTGCGTCGGCTACGTAATCCACGGGCACCACGTCTACGGGTGTGCTGCCCCGCGCAGGCAGGGCCAAGTACGCCCCACGCGAGAACGCTCGCAGCGGCGAGTACAGAACGTTGAACGAGGACGTCCAGCCGCTGTCGCGCTCGCCGACGACGATGCTCGGCCGCAGCACGGTGACCGGTAGCCGTCCACGGGCACGCGAGACCAACGTCTCGGCCTCGAACTTCGACTGCTCGTAGGGGTTGCGAAAGCTCTGCCCGACATCGAGGTCGTCCTCGCTGAACCAGCCCCGGTGCTCCCCCGCTACGTACGCCGTCGAGATGTAGGAGAAGCGGCGCAGGCCCTGGCGGGCGTTGCAGCGCTCGGCGAACCCCAGCACCTCTCGGGTGCCCTCCACGTTGATCGCACGTGAGGCCTCCAACTCGAGATCAAACGACACCGATGCTGCGCCGTGGACGATCTCGCTGACGCGCTCGGCAAGCCAATCGCGCCTTCCGGCGCGCAGGCCGAGCCCGGGACGAGTGATGTCACCGCGCACCGCCACGACACGCTCCCCGTAAGGATGGCCACGCCCAAAGAGCGAGTCGACCGTGCGCCGCACGCGGGCAGCGGCGGTGCGCTGGTCACGGCCACGCACGAGCGCATAGACGATGCGGTCGGTCCGCTCCAGGTAGCGCGACAGCACCTCCATCCCCACGAAGCCCGTCGCTCCGGTCACCAACACTCCGCGTGACGGGTCGACGCCGGAGGCCTCCGGCCGCTGCTGCGAGCGAGTCACCACCCTTGGGCCCTTGCCACGCACTGGCATCAGCTGGTGGGCTTCCCGATCTGGATTCCGCCAAACGCAGCGCGGGACGCGAAAACCTGGAAATTCCTCAAAAAACGGCGTGGTCTACAGGCGCGAGACGAGCTCGGCCACGATCTCGGCGGCGGGCTGTGGCCGTTTGGCGAGCGCAACGCTCTGCCCGGCCCACAGCGAGAGCGCCTCGATCTCACCGGTCGTGCCCACCATCGGCGGCGCCGGGGAGTATCGAACGATCGCTTCGCCCGAGGCGAAGTGGGCTATGACTTCGCCTTCGCCCGGTCGGCTGCCCGGCGCCGGTCGGCCCGCGGCCTCCCACGCCTCGGCCGTCGAGTTGTGGAGGGCGCGGTGGGGCGCGTTTGGCCATCCCACCTCATAGAGGTTGGGGTACCACTCCGCATCGGCCTCGGTTGCGGATACCAGCAGGCGCCGGTATTCCTCGTGGATCGGCATCTCGTCGGCCAACAGGAAGCGAGTGCCGAGCCAAGCAGCCTGTGCACCGAGAGCGAGCACGGCTGCGACTCCTCGTGCGTCGCCAATCCCACCGGCAGCGATCACGGGCACCGGCGCCACCGCGTCGACCACCGCCGGCACCAGCGGCAGCGTCGCCACACCGCCCCACACGTGCCCGCCGGCCTCCCAGCCCTGCGCAACCACGATGTCCACGCCAGATCCGACGGCGCGTCGGGCCTCCTCGGCGCTGCCCACCGTGTGCATGACGAGCGCTCCGGCGCCGTGGACCGCGTCGACGTAGCCGCTGGGATCGCCGAAGATGAACGACACGCTGCGCAGGCCAGCGGCGAGCGCCTGGTCGACCCGACGGTGCTGATCGGAGGTGAGAACGAAGTTGCCGGAAAACGGCCGATCGGTGAGGGCTGCCGTTTCGCGCACCACTGCTCCGGCGTCGTCGGCCCAAGACAGTCCCAGGCTGCCGAGGCCGCCAGCATTCGAGACCGCGGCCGGCAGGCGCGGATCCGCAGCCACCGGCGCCTCCACGATCGGGTGGTCGATCCCCAGCAACTCGCACACCGGCGTGTGGATGCTCATCGGGATGGCTCCCATTCTGGCGCTTGTGGCGCCGATTGACTAGGCTCATTGTGGACCCGTAAGGCTCCCGGTGGCGCCCAGGTCAGCACCGGTACCCACCGTGACGCGGACGGTGGGTCCGGACCCGCCGAGCACCGCGCGACTGAACGGGACGGCGGCCGTCGTTCCCGTCACTCCTCAACCATCGACAGGAGCAGATCATGCGCAGCGACATCATTCCCGGCGCCACCTTCCCCGACTACGAGTTGCCCGATCACGAGAGCGTTCCTCGAAAGCTCAGCGAGATCCAAGGCGAGGACCCACTGATCCTGACGCTCGCGCGCGGGAACTACTGCCCCAAGGAGCACCAGCAGCACCTCGAGCTCGCCGCCAACTACCCCAAGGTCGCGGTGGCCTACACGAAGATCGCCACGATCTCGACCGACACCCATCACGCGAGCCAGGAGTTCCGTGCGTCGACCGGCGCCCAGTGGCCCTTCCTCTCCGACCCGGATCGGACCGTTCAGAAGGACCTCGAGATCCAGGAGTACACCGACCCCGAGCACGACCCGATGATCCCGCACACGCTCGTGCTCAAGCCGCGGCTGGTGATCCACCGCATCTACAACGGCTACTGGTTCTGGGGACGTCCTTCGTTCGTGGATCTCTGGCAAGAGCTACGGTCAGTGACCAGCGAGATCCGCCCCGACTGGGACCTCAGCAAGCCCGGGCTGCGTGAGGCGTGGGACGCGGGCGACTACTCACCATTTCACGGCTGGGACAAGCGCTCCCCTCAGTCGGAGCCGACCTCCTACATATCCTGACAGCGCGCTCCGCCGAGCCGACAGGCGCGATCTCGCCGCCAGCCACGCGAGGCGCGCACGGCCCTGGCGGGCGCGCGTCTCCGCCCCTGGATCTGCCCTTCGCTCAAGAGGGTGGGCGCCAGCCCCTGGCGAGGGTGGTCTGCCCGACCTCGATCAGGTAGCCGTCGGGGTCACGGATGTAGCAGCGGATCTCGGTTTCGTGCTGCTTGGGAGGCGTCAGGAACTCGGCGCCTCGTGCACTCCACTCCGCGTACACCGCCTGGATGTCCTCGACGCGGATGTTGAGGAAGCTGCTCACTCGATCCGGGTCGGGCGGCGTCTCGAGCGTGACCGTCGGCTTGTCGTCGGTTGGCCCGCCACCGTTGTTGATGATGATCCAGGTGTTGGCCAGGGCGACGTAGGTCACGTTGTCGACCGACCTGCCGCCGAGATCCTCGCCGGAGACGACCGTCCTGCCGCCGAGCACCTCGGTGTAGAAGCGCCGGGAGCGCTCGACATCGTCGGAGACGATGAAGTGGGCCACGACCATGTTCTCTGCGGGGGCTTGGCCGGCGGCCGAGGTTTCACTGCTCAGCTCGGTGCTGCTCATGCTGACCTCCGTGGTGGGTCGCTTTCGACGACCGTAGCGCATCGGTCGCCGCCAAGTCCTTCGCCAACGGCGTCTGCCTCGGTCAGCTCGATTCGCGCGCCCGCTTCGCCGCGCGCGGCGCGAGACTTCACGAAACGCGAACACAAAGGAGTCCCAATGCCGGACCGCAAACAGAAGTCGGACGCTTCGCCGCAGGCGATCTTGGTCGACGTCTGGTCCGTTCCAGACGGAAACCAAGAAGCTGTCGCTGACGCCATCAGTGAGCTGTTCGAACACCTTCTGCATCTCGCAGGCTTCATCGAAGGGGAGCTCCTCACCAGCCCCGATCCAACGGTGATGCTCGCGTACGCGCGATTCGACTCGGTGGCGGCCCAACAACGCGCGCGCGACGAGCCGGCCACGCAGGCCGTGGTACGGCGACTGCGTGGGCTCGCCCACCAGAACCTAGGCCGCTACACCGTCGCCAAGAGCTTTCGGCCGCCCGAATGAGCCGCGCGAACGGCGCCGCTAGTCGCTGGCCGAGCGGGGCGCCGCGTCTCGTGCCGGACTGCCGAAGTTGGCGCGGACGCTCGCCGGAGGTGTTTTCCAGCCGTTGCTCGTGGCCGCTGCTTTGGAGCGGCGGCGATACCACGCGGTCGCGGCGGCGGCCACACCGAGCAGGCCCGCGCCGGTGAGCAGGGCCGCGGCAGCGGCGCCCACGCCGACCACCGCTCCGCCGATCATCAGCTTCGCGAAAGCACGCCGGGCGCGGCGACGCGCGTACAACAGGCCCGTGGTGGTCGCGGTCGTGAAGAGCACCTCGTCGATCTGTCGTTCGACCCAGTCCGACGGCATCTGGCGAGTGTACAGAACGGGCACCGTCGAGCGAGCGGCCCGGCTGTGCTCGCATCGACCAGGCGAGCGCCGAGGTGACCGGCTCCGCGTCGAGCGCACACGCGTCCGACGCGGAGACCGATGCACCACGCGCCCGCCCAGGCAGGGGAGTCACCCGGCGAACGAGTGAAATTCGCCGAGCGTGCCTGGCAGCTTGGGTGTGAACGGCTCGAACGTGTACGGCTTCGCGGCGTCGAACCCCGCTTTTTCGGCCGCCTTCGGTTCCACGAACGGCAGCAGCGCTTCCACCGCCTGACCGATGTTCTTCAGCAGCAGCGTACGCTCGTAGCCGTTGTTGTTGGGGGGTTCGGTCGACTCGGCGACCTTTTGGATCCCCGTGATCGATTCGATCGGGCCTCCGTCTTTGCTAGCCACGTCGGGCCCGACGACGCGCGCGAGCGTGCGGTGGTCGGACTCGATGCCCATGATCCGAGCCGCCGTGACCCTGAGGTCCGGAGTGCTGAAGTGGCGCACGCCTACCAGGTAGGCAGCGATGAACGCGTCCTCGAGCGTCACCAGGATGTTGAGGGTCGTCTGCGCGTCGCTGAACATCTCGGCCGGGTAGTAGAACTTCGTGAACGCGGCGGGCTTCTTCGTGACGCCTTCCTCGAGGAGGTAGTGAGACATCTCCTCTTGGCGCGCCGCCGTCAGGTAACCCTGGTCGTCGCTGGGAATGTTCTTGAAGAACGGCGCCGTGTCGATGATGTTGGTGTACGTCGTGACCGCCAATGCCTCGGCGATCTGCGCCGCTTTCAGTATTTCGAGGTCGGTGGTGGTGAGGCCGCCGGCCTTGCGGTGTTGACGTGTGCTGTTGGCGAGCGCAGCGCCGGGGCCCAGTGCGCCGAGACCGGCCGCTCCGGCGCCTACAGCCGCCGCGCCCTTCAGAAAGCCTTTGCGTGTGGAGGGCGCCGTCCAGGGATCGGCAGCCGCCTCGGGCTCGTGGTGAGGACCATGCTCGTCGCGCTGGTCTTGCATTTGAGTCTCCTATCGCTTGGTTTGGGGATGTCGCGGTCGATCGCACTCCCTTACTGAGGACTATTCGCAGCAGGACCGGGAACGGATCACTCCTCGCGCGCCGACGCGCGACCCCTGCCAGGGATGTCCTACGCTCGGCCGGCGGTTGACCGTGCAGGTCAGGCGACGCAGCGAAAGCCGATGTGGCTGGTGGACGTGTCGATCGCCTCGGGCTGACGGGCTGACGGGCGGGCGGGCGGTAGCGCAGGCAGTAGCTGGGCGCGCACAGATGCGAGCCGCCCTTGATCACCCGGCGCGGGAGTGAGCGCCCGGGCGGCCGCGGTCGAAGCTGCCCTCGGAAGTCCGCCGACCCCATGAGGAAGCTCCCGGCCTCGATCTGGATCGACTCACTGTCCACCAGCTCACGATCGCAGAACGGCTCGTGAGCTTTCGGGAGCCCCGCCGGCGTCCGATCCGCGGGAGCCGAAGCAGCGCTCGGCGAAGTCGCGGACGATGAGGTTGAAGTGCACCGGGTAGCGCACGTGCGGACAGTGCCCCTCCCCAGTTAGCTGCACGAGCTCGGCGCCGGTCGCCGCTGCGAACGCCAGACCGCGATCGGGCGGGATCAGGGCATCCTCGCCGCCCTGGGTCACGAGCAGCGGACAGCTGAGGCGACCGAACAGCTCGTGCACTGCGTCGAGGTCGAGGTCGGGCCGCCCGACGGTCAGCGCGAGCGTGTCAGCGGAGCCCTCGAGTGCCCAATCGATCGAGTCCTCGATCTGCTTGCTCGAGTGCGGCTCGGTGAAGCAGCGTGAGAAGAAGAACTCCAGGAAGCCGCGGAAGTCGTGCCGCCAGTAGTTGCGGTTCTTCTTCGCCCAGCCCTCGTACTCGGGCAGCTCGGAGTCGAAGTCGAACCCGGTGCGCTCCGGAAGCGGCGGCGTGAGCGGGAGCGCCGGAGACATGAACAGCGCCCCGGCGAGGCCGTCGCCATGATCCGCGCCCAGCAACAGCGCAAGCGGCGCGGCGGCGCAGTGCGCGACCATCACCCAGCGCTCGACCTGCGCCGCCTCGAGCACCGCGAGCGCGTTATCGACCTCGCGCTCCAGCGCGTAGTCCGCTGCACGGGTCGGGCGGTCCGAGCGCCCGTTGCCGACAGCGTCGAACGTCACCACGCGGAAGTGCCGTGCGAGATACGCGACCTGTGCCTTCCAGAAGCGCGAGTGCACGATCGACCACGGCGGCAGCAGCAGCACGGTCTCGCTCCCCGAGCCGAACGTCTCGTAGGCGACGCCCACGCCGTCGAGCTCCACGCGCTCGGCCCGCACGGGCGCCACGGCTCGCGAGGATGCCGGGCTGGCTCCCTGCTCGAGCCCGGCCGCACCGCCACGGAGATGTCCGCTATCCGAGGAGACCACGTGACCTCGCCGATGTGTCTGGGGGATTCCACGACCCGGGTCGGGCTCGTCCGTCACGGGACGCGAGTGCCCACACGACCTCGTAGCCCAGGATCTCGGGCCCGCTGAACGACGGGAAGCTCAGCTCCAGGCCCGCGAGCTGAGTGCGGTAACACTCGACCGCTTCGCGCTTGCGCGCCAGCTCGTCCGGGGCCAACGACCGGACCTGCGGCGCGAGCCCGCCCGCTGACAGGCCAACTTCGCCGATCGCGCGGTCCCACTGTGTCGTGGCGTCTACATCTCGCGCGTGCCATGCTCCGGTCACCCACGCGGGCCATCCGTAGGGCGTGGCGTGGGGCACGTCCGCGTACAGCGCAACCTCGAGCCCGCGCTCGCGCAGCGCCAGCGCGGCAGCGCGCGTTGCCCTGTGGTCGGGGTGCTCGCCGAGCGCCGCCGGCGCGAGCACGGCGCTCGCGCGCGGCACGGCCTGCGCGATGCGTTCGACCAGCGCCTCCAGCTCGGGCTCGCTGGAGCGATACTGCGCGTCGACGAAGCCGAGGCTCGTTGCCGTGCGTCCCGCGAGCGCCAGCGCCTCGCTGTCCTCCGCGTGGCGCTCGCGCGCGCGTGTGTGCGGATCCGCGGCGCAGGTCAGGCGATCCCACCAGCCGATCGCGTGCTCTCCCGCTGGGACGCCGTCGAAGACGTTGATCACGCTGACCTCGCCCGCCCCGGCGAGCACGCCCCACGCCGAAAGCACAGCGTCATCGATGTGGGGCGAGAGGATCGTCGTGATTCCCATCGCCCATCACCGTAGCCGGCGCAGCGGGCCGCCTCCACCTGATTTTGGACCGCTCGCGAGGCCAGTTTCGTGCCGTAGACTCGTTTCGTGCGACGGGTGCGGGCAGGCGGCGGCGGCGCAGGCGTGCACCGCGAGCCGCACGGGTGGGGCTGAGGATGCTGACCTGCTCCTCGTGCGGGGAGCCGGTCGCGCAGGACGCGCGCTTCTGTCCTGCCTGCGGGGTTGCGCGCGACACGCGCCCGCCGGCGCGCGAGGCGCGCAAGGTGGTCAGCGCGCTGTTCGCCGACATGGTCGGCTCGACGGGATTGGCAGAGCGCCTCGATCCGGAGGATTTCAAGAGCGTCGTCGACGGCGCCGTGCAGCGCATGGTGCGCGCGATCGAGGGCTTCGGCGGCGCCGTGCTCCAGGTCGCGGGCGACGGCATGCTCGCGCTGTTCGGCGCGCCCGCGGCCCATGAGGATGACCCTGAGCGCGCGGTGCTCGCCGGGCTGCGAATCGTCGAGGACATCGAGACGTACGCGAGATCGGTCGCCACGCAATGGGGAGTGCAGCGATCTCGCGGTGCGGGTCGGCATCGAGACCGGTCTCGTCGCCGTGGGATTGGTGGGAGGTGGCGCGAAGGTGGAGTACGGCGCTGCCGGCGACGCGCTCAACACCGCCGCGCGCTTGCAGGCGGCTTCAGAAGCTGGACGCGTGCTCGTGGGCTCGGACACGCAGCGGCTGATCGCCCAGCTGTTCCTGTGGGACGAGCCGCGCGAGCTGACGCTCAAGGGGAAGGCCGAGCCGGTGGTCGCCTACGGGGTGCGCGCGCGGCGCGCGGCGCCGGTGCGGGCCCGAGCCCGCGGCATCCAAGCCGACATCGTCGGGCGCGAGCGCGAGCTCGCGCTCGGCACAGAAGCGATCGAGAGCGTGCTCGCTGGCTCGGGCAGAGTGCTGCTCGTGTCCGGCGAAGCGGGGATCGGCAAGAGCCGGATCGTCAGCGAGCTGCGCGATCGCTTCGAGACCTCCCCGGCCACAGGCGAGCCGCTGCGGTGGTTCGAGGGACGTTGCGTCTCCTACGGGGAGGCATTGCCCTACTGGCCATTTCGAGCCCTACTCCGCGACTGGCTGGCGAGGAGCGACCAGGCAGGGCCCGACCCCGCAACGGCGCTGCATCGCGAGTGCGAGCGACTGTTCGGCGAGCGCGCCGGCGAGCTGGTCGCGCTGCTCCAGGCGGTGGTCGGTGCGGGGAACGCCGACGCATCGGCCACCGGCGACGCGCCGCCCGAGGTCCTTCAGCGCCAGATCCAGGACGCGGTCGTGATGGTGCTCGGAGCGCTCGCACAGGCCGGGCCGCTGGCGATCTCGCTGGATGACCTGCACTGGGCGGACTCCTCGTCGCTGGCGCTTCTCGAGCGCGTGCTCGGGCTGGTCGGGGAGGCGCGCATCCTGCTGGTGATGGTGGCCAGGCCAGAGTCGGGACATCCTTTCTCGCGGCTCGCGTCCAAGACCTTGCAGGAGCTACCGCAGCGCTCACGGCATCTGAGCCTCGGGTCGCTGGGCGCGAATCTCGACCGACGTCTGCTGCACGCGTTCGTCGGCGCCGACACGCTCCCGGCCGAGCTCGAGCGACGGCTGCTGGGGCGCGCGGAGGGCAACCCCTTCTATCTGGAGGAGCTCGTGCGCTCGCTCGTAGACGGCGGCGCGCTCGCACGCGTCGACGCCGGCTGGCAGTTCGACCGCGAGATCCCGGTCGAGGTCCCTGAGACCGTCGAAAAGGTGATCCTCGCGCGGGTCGATCGCCTCGACCCCGACGCTCACGAGCTGCTTGGCGTGGCGGCGGTGCTGGGACGGCAGTTTCCAAAGCCGTTGCTCGAGAACGTCGCCGGCCTCGGCGAGCGCACCAACTCGGCCCTGCGAGAGCTCCACGTCGCCGACCTCCTGCACGAGGGCGCCCGCTGGCCGACGCCGTCGTGCATGTTCAAGCACACGCTGATCCAGGAGGCCACCTACGGGAGCCTGCTCAAGCGCCGGCGCCAGGAGCTCCACAGCCTCGCTGTGGCGGCGATCGAGGATCTCTATGGCGACCGTCTCGGCGACTTCTGGGGGACGCTGGCCCATCATGCGAGTGCCGCCGGCGAGGACGCTCGCGCGATCGCCTACCACGCCAGAGCCGGCGCGGCCGCGCGCCGCGTGCATGCCGTCGACGAGGCGATCGAGCAGTACGGCGGAGCGCTCCAGGCCGCGCGACGCCTCGGCTTGGAGCCAACAGACGTGCGCGTACGCGACGCGAGCCTCCAGCGGGGCTCGCTGGGGTTCGACCGTGGAGACACTCGCGCTGCTCGCGTCGACCTCGAGCAAGCCCTCGCGGGCGCGACGCAGGCCGGCGACGCGGAGATGCAGGTCGAGGCCCTGATGGCGCTCGGCGGCTTCTGGCGAGGCGTGGACTTCGACCGCGCCAGCGATCTGATGGACGACGCCGTGCGCGTCTCGGAAACCGCCGCTGCGCCCGTCCGCGTCCGCGCGCTGGCCCGCCTGTCGATTCAGCATGCAAGCCAACTGCGCCTCGAGCGCGCGCTCGCGACCGGCGAGCAGGCGCTCGCCGTGGCGCGGGAGTTGGATGCGGACGAGGGCGCGATTGCGCTGGCGATGGATGCTCTCAAGCTCAGCGCCCTGTGGCTCGGCGACCTGACGCGCCTTGCGGACTTGACGCGCGAGTCGGCGAGGATCCTTCGTGCGCAGGTCGACGATGACTTCTACCTCCAGTTCGTGCTGCTCGAGTCGGCCTTCGCTCCACTCGGTGCCGGTCGATTCGAGGAGGCGATCGCGGGAATCGAAGAGGCGCTTGCGCTGGTGCGCCAACGCGGACGGCTGGTCCACGAGCCGCTGTTCATCGATGCCCTGTGTTGGGCGCACCGCAGTCGCGGCGACTATCAGCAGGCGCTCACCTTTGGGCGCAGCGCCTCCGAGCTCGCGCATGGCATCGGCCACGGCGAGTGGGCGTCGTGGGCGGACGCGACGCTCGGGTGGGCGCTGCTCGACGCGCGGGCACCGGCGGCGGCGGCCGCGTGCCTGGAGCGCGGCGTAAGCACCGCCGAGAAGGCCTCGGTGCCAGCGCAGCTCGTCCGCTGCGTGGCGCTGCTCTCATGGTCGCGATCGATGCTCGGCGAACACGCCTCAGCGGCGGCGCTCGCAGCTCGCGCGGATGACCTGCTCGAAGCCGTGAGCACTCCCCCGGATGGTGCCTGGCTGTTCGGCGCGCACGCCTACCTGGCGACGGCCCGAGCGCACATGGGCTGCGGCGATGCGCAGCGCAGCGAGCGGCTGCTGACGCCGATCCTCGCTGCCGCCGAGCGTGCCGGCTGGCAGGAGGCGATCGCGTGCGCGTCGCTGGTCATCGGCCAGGCGCGCGGCGCATTGGGCGATGACGCGGGCGCCGAGGTCGCGCTCGCGCGCGCGCTCGAGGTGGCTGACGCCGCGCGCCTGCCCGCCCCCGCATGGGAGGCGCGCACGACGCTCGTGGAGTTGCTGGGCAGGCTCGGACGTGACGTGGACGCGGCCGCGCGCGCCGGACAGGCCCGGGCAATCTTGCAAAGGCTGGCAGAGCCGCTGGCAGATCCGGCGCTGCGGGCCGGGCTGCTCGCGCATGCTCCCGCGTCGAGCGAGCCAGGCCTCTAGCTCACAGCAGCTCGGCTATGCGCTCGGCCGCGTGCCGGGCGCCCTCGGTCTCGACGGGCATGTAGTCGACCTCGCGGGCGAGCTCCTGTGCGATCGCTTCGGCGAGGACGTCGGCGTCCGCCTCGGCGTAGTCCATGCGCCGCCCGGCGCGGTGGCGCTTGAGGCGGTGATCGACGTGGAACTGCTGCTCGAAGTGGTGCTCCAGCGGGAAGTAGATGAACGGCCGCCGGCTGGCGGTCAGCTCCATCGTGGTCGCCAGCCCGCCCTGCGTGATCGCCAGGTCGCAGGCGCTGAGATGGCGGTAGAGGTTGTGCACGTACGGATGGATCTCCAGGCCGTCCAGGAACGGCAGCGTGTCGGGGTCGATCCGGGGGCCGGCGACCACGACCATGCGCAGCCCGGGAACGCGCCGCTTTGCCTGCGGGTAGGCGTCGATTACGCGACGCAGCAACGCCTGCCCGATCCCCGAGCCGCCGACGGTGGCGATGCACACCTGCTCGTCGCTGGCGTAGCCGAGCTCGGCGCGCAGCGCATCGCGCTCGCCCAGCTCGTTCGGATCGAACTCGCTGATGTAGCTCGCGAAGTCGAAGTGCTGCTCGGTCCACGTGCGGATCGCGGGCAGGTCCGGCCCCAGGCGTTGATCGACGATGTCCTCGGGATCGCCGATGAAGATCGCGCGGTCGCGCACGTCTGGGTGTTCGGCGACGTGCTCGACCATCTCGGCGTTGTAGTCCGCGGTCAGGTACGCCTCGCGCTCGCCGCCGTCGGCCATCGGCAGGAAGCCCACGAAGTCGGTGAGCCATGCGAACGGCGCGCGCTTGAGCTCCGGGTGCTCGTGCAGGAAGTGGTCCAGCTCCCACGCCTCGTCTCCGATCCACAGGTCGTAGTGCTCTTCGCTGACGACGTCGTGGAACAGCATGAAGTTGGCGACGAGGATCTCGTCCATCCGCCGGAACGCCTGGAAGCAGTGCAGGTCGTGCCCGGATGACTGCGACTGGAAGTGCCCTGACTCGGACGCCAGGTGCACGCTCTGGGATGGATCGTCTCTCCCTCCGCGGCCAGCACGCGCGTGACCGGGTCCTGCGCGAGCCAGTGGATCTCCAGGTCGGGCTTCAGCATTCGTAGCTCGCGTGCGATCGCGACGTCGCGCTGGGCGTGGCCGAGGCCGATTGGCGAGGACACGAACAGCGCTCGCGGGTGCGCGTTGGGCCGATGCGCGGTCGCGTCTCGGCGCGCGCTGTCGCGCTCGATCAGGTCGCGGAGCGCGAGGTTGACCACGACGGGCTTGCGCGCCTGCGGACAGTGGCTGCCGCCGGCGACGCTCATCAGCTCGCCTCCGGTCACCCTGGCCAGCGCCCTGGCGTCCGCGTGGGCGGTGATCCTGTCTTTCGGCGCGGATATGACCAACAGCGGACAGCGTGTGCTGCGCGCGAGCGCTGTCTGGTGGCGGCGCGTCAGCGGCGCGGCCTCCTCGCCGAGCGTGCTGGCGATCATGGTCGCGGCGTCGGTGGCGTGCGCCCACCCGATCGCGTCCTCGATCTGCTTCGTCGAATGGGGCGCGTTGAACATGCGCCGGCCGATGAACCACTCGAGGAAGTCCTCGTAGTCCGTCGTCCAGTGGACGGCGTTGAACTTGAGCCACCCGCGTGCGAGCGGCAGCCGCCGCAAGAAGAGACCGAGCACTCGTCGGCTGGGCCATCAGCCGCCAACGCAGCCCGCCGATCGGGCTGACAGGAAAGAACGGGGCGACGAACGCTGCCGCGAGCACCCGCTCCGGGTGCGCGGCTGCGAGCAGCAGCGCGCGCTGGGCGCCGTGGGAAAGCGACACGAGCACCGCCCGTGCGGTTCCGGTCGCGTCCATCACCGCCAGCGCGTCGGCGGTGAACTCGGACTCGGCATACAGCTCGCGATCGCGCGGACGGTCGGAGCGACCGTTGCCCCGCGGGTCGAACGAGACCACGCGAAAGCTGCGCCCGAGATAGGGGATCTGGGCCTTCCAGACGCGCGAGTGCAGGAGCGTCCACGTGGGCAGCAGCAGAACCGTAAGGTCTCCCTCGCCGTACACCTCGTAGAAGACACGTACGCCGTCACGCTCGATGTATCCCTCCTCGCTCGGGCACAGCGACCGCGTCGGCTCGGCAACTCGTTCTCCCACCTCAACAGCCACCGCCATCGCGCCTCCGATCGGACGTGCTCGATTGACCATATCCTTTGTTCACCGCCGCTTCAGCCGGGAAGCTAACGGGCGCGAGCGCCGGCGACGAGGCAGTTCTGGACATCTGCTGCGTCCAGTTCTGGACGTGGTCCTCGGGTCGGGGTTTGCCCCCGCGGCTCTGGGCGCGGCCGGTGGGGGCGTTGGCGAGCTATGCGGACCTCGCGCGCAGGGCGTCGATGTCGCACACGGTGATTCGCTTGCGGTCGGTTTCGATCCAGCCGAGGTCACGCAGCGTCTGGAGCGCCTTGGCCACCCCCGCGCGCGAGGACGCGGTCCAACCGCCGAGCTCCTCCTGGGTGATCGGCAGCGCGATCTCCGAGCCACGCTCGCTGGCCTTGCCGTAGCGCTCTACGAGCTCCACGAGCCGAGCGGCTACCCGCCCGGTGGTGTCGGAGGCGCCGAACTGGATGCGCTTGCGGTTCGCGTCGCGGAAGCGTCCGCTGATCACGGCGACGATCGTGAGCGCGGCGCGCGGCGCGGCCTCGAGGTAGGAGCGAAAGCTGGAGGCTGAGAACACCAGCGCTTGCACCGGCTCGATCGCTGTGACGCTGCTCGAGCGCGCCTGCTCGTCGATGAAGGAGAGCTCCCCAATACGTCGCCCGGACCGCGAAAGCTCAGCACCATCTCCTGGCCCTCGGCGGTCACGCAGCTGGTCTTGACGTGACCGTCGAGCAGGATCATCACGCGGTCGCCCGGCTCTCCCTCGTGCATCAGCCGCGTCCCCTCGGGGAAGCGACAGACCCGACCGAGGCCGTCGAGCCGCTCGCGGTCGGCGGCGTCGAGCAGCGCGAGAAACGTGTTGCGCTCGGACTCCGTGGCCATCGCGCTGACATTACATCTCGATCGGATGCCGACAGGCGCTGGGGCCAGGATTGGATGCCGAGAACGTACAGAAGTACGTTGTCGCCCGGCGTCGGCGAGCGTAGCGTGGTGCTCCTCGAAAGTAATCGACACAGGAGGCAACGTGATGGCATCGAGCAATGGGCAGCTCACGATCGACCCGGAGCGACTCGAACAGTTCATGGGCCAGTTCGTCGGAGACCTCGGCGCGGCACTGAGCGTCGCGACCGTGCTGATCGGGGACAAGCTCGGCCTGTACAAGGCGATGGCCGACGGCGCGCCCGTGACCCCCTCAGAGCTCGCCGAGCGCACGGGCACGGACGAGCGTTATGTGCGCGAGTGGCTGTCGGCGCAGGCGGCCAGCGGCTATGTCCTCTACGACGCCGCGAGCGAGTCTTTCACGCTGCCGCCCGAGCAGGCGATGGCGCTCGCGCAGGACGACAGCCCGGCCTTCATCCCCGGGGCCTTCCAGCTAGCGGCCTCGCTGGTGAAGGACGAGCCCAAGATCGCGGCCGCATTCCGCTCGGGCGCGGGCGTCGGCTGGCACGAGCACGACGGCGACCTCTTCTGTGGGACGGAGCGCTTCTTCCGACCCGGCTACATCGCCAACCTCGTCGGCAGCTGGATCCCGGCGCTGGACGGCGTGCACGAGAAGCTCACCGCGGGAGGCCTGGTGGCCGACGTGGGCTGCGGCCATGGCGCCTCCACGCTGATCCTCGCCGACGCCTACCCGCAGTCCAGGTTCGTCGGCTACGACTACCACCGCGAGTCGATCGAGCGAGCACGCGCCGGCGCCCGAGAGGCTGGGGTCGAGGATCGCGTCAGCTTCGAGGTCGCCTCAGCCAAGGACTTTCCGGGCGACGGCTACGACCTCGTGGCGATGTTCGACTGCCTGCACGACATGGGAGACCCGGTGGGCGCCGCCGCGCACGTGCGCCGGGCGCTGGGTGACGAGGGCACGTGGCTGATCGTCGAGCCGTTCGCCAACGACCGCCTCGAGGAGAACCTCAACCCCGTCGGCCGCGTGTTCTACTCGGCCTCGACGATGATCTGCACGCCGGCGTCACGCGACCAGGAGGTTGGTCTCGCGCTCGGTGCGCAGGCGGGCGAGGCGCGCCTGCGCGAGGTCGTGACCGAGGGTGGCTTCGGGCGCTTCCGGCGCGCGACCGAGACGCCGTTCAACCTGGTGCTCGAGGCACGGCCGTGAGCTAGGCACTCCCGGCGACATCGTGGCCGGCAACGTTCCCTCCTGACGGTGTCACCGTCGATGCGCGGTCCTGTCAGGCGCGCTGGAGGATCGTGCCGGTTCCGGTGCCGCCGGCGGTGCACATCGTCACGAGGCCCAGCTCGCCGTCTGAGCGCTCGAGCTCGTGCAGCAGCGTCGTGATCAGACGCGCTCCGGAGGAGCCGAGCGGATGGCCCAGCGCGAGCCCGCCGCCGTTGACGTTGACCCGCTCCATGTCGGGCAGCAGCTCGTGGCGCCAGGCGCCGACCACGGACGCGAACGCCTCGTTGATCTCGATCAGGTCGAGGTCGTGGATGCTCATCCCGTTGCGCTCGAGCAGCTGGCGCGTCGCGGGGATCGGGCCGGTGAGCATGATCACCGGGTCCACGCCGACGGTGATCGCGTCGAAGATGCGGGCGCGCGGCTTCAGGCCCAGCTCATCCGCCTTCTCACGTGACATCAGCAGCACGGCCGCAGCGCCGTCTGAGATCTGCGAGGAGTTGCCGGCTGTGACGGTTCCGCCCTCCTTGAACGCGGGCTTCAGCGCAGCCAGCGCCTCGAGGCTGGTGTCGCGCCGGATTCCCTGATCGCTGGAGAAGGTGCTGCCGTTGACGTGCACTGGGACGATCTCGCGCTCGAAGCGGCCCTCGTCGGTGGCGCGAGCAGCCAGCTGGTGGGAGCGCAGCCCGAGCTCATCCTGCTCGGCGCGCGTGACCTCCCAACGCTCGGCGATCAGCTCGGCCGAGAGGCCCTGCGGGATCAGCTCGTAACGGGCCATCAGCTCCGGCGGGTAGGGGGTCCCGAACTCGTCGGCGTGAGCGACGTTCGAGCCCATCGGCAGCCGGCCCATGTGCTCGACGCCCGCGCCGATCATCACGTCGTGCACGCCAGCTGCGATCAGGCCCGCGGCAAACGAGACGGCCTGTTGGCCCGACCCGCACTGGCGGTCGACGGTGCTCGCGGGTGTCGTCACCGGAAGGCCCGCCTGGAGCCACGCGTTGCGAGCGATGTTGTTGGACTGCTCACCGATCTGCGTGACCGCGCCCGCGACGACGTCCTCGACGAGCTCCGGCTCGATGCCGGCGCGCGCGATGACGGCCTTGTAGGTCTCCCCGAGCAGCGTGTTGGGATGCACGTCGCGGAAGATGCCCTTGGTGGCGTGGCCTCGTCCGATCGGGGTTCGCGCGGCCTCGACGATCACCACCTCCCTCCCAGACAGGCGGCTTGAACGGTTGACTGACATCGCTCGGCTCCTTTGCTTGGTGGGTCTCAGCGAACCGGGAACGCCGCCGAGGCGCCTGGTCCGAGGCTCTCCGGTTTCTGACTCCTCTTAACCATAGTTAGACTCTAGCAGGGCTGAGTAGCGTCCGGCGAAGTCAGCTAAGATGGTCGAGTGGCGAACGCGCTGGCGATGACGGGCTCCCTGGATCCGCGCGGTGGCTGGGAGGCAGACCGCTGCTCGATCGCGAGGACGCTCGAGGTGGTGAGCACCAGATCGGCCTTCCTGATCCTCCGTGAGGCCTTCTACGGGACGACGCGCTTCGACGATTTCACGCGCCGGGTTGGCCTCACCCCGGCGGTCACGGCCAAGCGCCTGCGAGAGCTCGTCGATCACGGCCTGCTCGAGTACGCGGACTACCGGGAGCCGGGGCAGCGCACGCGCCGCGGCTATCGCCTGACGGCGCAGGGCGCCGACCTGTTCCCGGCGCTGGCTGCGCTGATGCAGTGGGGCGATCGCTGGCTCTCAGACCATGGCGGTCCCGTGAACCTGCGCCACCGCGATTGCGGCCAGCTGGTCGATGTCCGCCTGGAGTGCCGAGCTGGCCATGAGCTGACCGTCGAGGATCTGGAGCTTGCGCGCAACCGGCGCGAACCGGTCTCGCACGGCTCCTCGGTCCGCACCTGACGCGAATCCTGTGGCGCTACGGCCCGCCGAGGCGGTCGGGCGGCCAGTAGGTGAAGAACACCGCGCCGACGATCCAGCTGGCTGGGATCGGTCCCCAGAAGCGGCTGTCATCGGAGTCCCCGCGGTTGTCGCCCATCATGAAGTAGTGCCCCGGGGGGATCGTGATCGTATGCGGCATGTTGCACTCTTCGGATTCTCCGCAGGGCGTTATGTACGGCTCGTCGGTGAGCTCGTGCCCGTCGATCACCGGGTGGCCTTCGCGGATCGAGATGCGATCGCCCGGGAGGCCCATCACGCGCTTGACGAAGTAGGTGCTTCCCGGGTGTTCGCTGCCACGCGGGCAGGGCTCGGCAGGGCCGACGGGGACGGCGCAGTTGAGCTTGTCGGGCGGGTGGAACACGACGACTTCGCCGCGATGTGGCGAGTGGAAGTCGTAGATCAGGCGGTTGACGAGCACTCGCTGACCGATCTCGAGCGTGGGTTCCATCGAGCCTGAGGGGATCCGGAAGGGCTTGACCACCTCCGCTTGCACGCCCTCGGCCAGCGCGAGCGCGAGCGCGACGATCAGCGCCAGCTCGATCAAGCCAGCCAGCGCGGGCGGCATCTTCCTGCGCAGCCCCTCGGCGGCGTCGCGCGCGCGTCGCAGCGTCCCGATCACTCACGTAGCGTATGAAAAGCCGGCCCGCAGGGAGCCGGACGCGAGCCTCACGCGCGCGCGAGGTACAGCAAGCGCCACGGTGAGACCTCGCTTCTGTGGACGTGCAGGTCATGCAGGCCGGCGCCCGCGAGCCAGCCGGCAAGCTCGCTTCGGGTGTAGTTGCGCGTGCCGCTGGAGGCGAAGTAGATCAGCCCGCTCATCGCTCCGCCGAGGTTCGCGGGCTCACCCGGCTCGCTGCGCTCGGTCTCGCCGATCACCAGCCAGCCGCCCGCGCGCAGCGACGCGCGGGCGCGGGCCAGCAGCACGCGTACGTCGGCTGGCGCCAGGTGGTGCAGGAGGTTGAAGATCGAGACCACGTCGAGCTGCTCGCCCAGCTCGACTGCGAGCGCGTCGCCGGTGCTGAAGCTGACCCGCTCGGAGAAGCCCTGCTCGGCAACGATCGCGCGTCCGACCGCTGCGCTCGCGGGCAGGTCGAGCACGGTCGCGTGCAGGCCCGCGTGGCGGCGACACATGGCCATCGCGAAACCGCCGTGGCCGCCCGCGACGTCGAGCAGCCGCTGCGGGCGGCGCACCCGCACGAGGCGTGAGGCCTCGTCGTGTTCCTCGCGCGTGAGCTCGAACAGGCCGCGGACGTATGGGTCCCAGAACGGGTCGCCGACCGGCAGCTGGTGGGAAGCGGCGGTCTTGCGCCCGCTTAGGACCTCGTCGAGATCGCCGAGCATCGCCCACGCGTGGGCGTTGTAGGCGCCGATGAAGTGGGCGAGCGAGCCCGCCTCCCCCGCGATCAGGCGCAGGCCTGCGTCGCTGGGGCCGTAGCTGCCGGCGGCGTCCACTTCGAGGTAGCCGAGCGCGGCCAGCGCCGTCAGCAGCGCCTCGCTGCCGAGCGGATCGAGCGACAGCTTCTCGGCGAGCTCGCCGGCGCTCGCGCTGGCATCAGCCAGCGCCGCGAACACGCCCAGCCGGGTGGCGCTGATCAGCGCTCGCGCACCCGCGATCGCGACGAACGTGTCCGCGAACGGGTCCGGGCGCCTGGCGCTCGTCGCGACCTACTCCAGTTCGATCGCGCGCATCGTGTGCTCGTCGGGCAGCTTGTCGAGGATCCCCCGCAGCAGCTCGATTTCGTCGGCCTGCTCGCGCTGGAGGTCGTTGAGCAGCAGCCGCAACGCGGTGTGCGTGATCTTCATCTGCTGGGGCGTCAGCGACACCACGAGCGTTCCGTGCGCGTCCGCGGGCTGCTCGAGGCTGGCGATGACCTCGCGCGCGAGCCGGCGTATCTCGCGCTCGTGCGCCTCGTCTGAGATCAGCAGGCGCAGGGCGTGCGCTGTCATCGGCACCTCGGTGGTGTCGAGGAACAGGTGGTACGGGGGCGTAGGCTCCGAGGCTGCGTCGCTCATCTGGCGCTCACCCTACCGGTGGCGGGTGCGCCGGGGCGCTCACTCAGCGGGGATGCTCGCGGCGCGCGCCTGCGCGCGCTCGCGCTGCGCGCGCGCTATGCGTCCGCCGAGCGCGCTCAGCAGCATCCCGAATATCGCGGTGATCACCACCAGAAACGGCGGGAAGCTGCCGAGCGAGACCTTCGCGTGCGTGCCTATGATCGCGTGCGTCACGAGCAGCGCCGCACCGTAGATCGCACCGGCGATGAGCCCGCGATCGGCGCCGCCCCAGCCGTCCAGATGCTCGAAGCCGGCGACCACGCTGCCGATCGCCACGAGCACCGCGTAGCCCCAATATGCGCCGGCCGAGACGCCCACGAGCACTCCGGCGATGGCCCCGGCGATCGCCGGGATGACCCCGCCGGCAACTATCTGCTCGGGGCGCGAACGGTCACGCAACAGCGTCGGTTGATACATGGTCCTCCTCCGAAAATGATGCTGTCAAAAGCCTACCGCGTTGAGAGGGCGCGGGCGCGGATCGGTATGTTCAGCAAGAGCATGCGCGGCGGACGCGGCGATCACGGGCGATACATGGGTGCAGCGCGGTGAGCGAGCGCCCGCCCGTGCGTCGCGCGAGCGCGGCGGACATACCCGGGCTGGCCGCGATGCTCGCGCGCGCGTTTCTGGACGACCCCGTTGCGAGCTGGGCGTGGCGTCCGGACGAGCTGCGGCTGGAGGCGCTCGAGCGCTTTCAGGCCGTACGCCTGCGCCAGCTGATCGGGGGCGAGGAGGTGTGGACGACCGACGACCTGTCCTCCGCGGCGCTGTGGGCGCCACCTGGGCACTGGCACATGTCGCTGCCCGAAACGGCGATGTTGGTTCCGTGCTTCATGCGCCCGCGCCTGTTCGCGCGCATGCCGCTGGTGGCACTCGGCTGGGAAAAACTCGAGCGGCGCCACCCGCGCAAGCCGTCGCACTTCTACCTCGCGGTGCTGGGCACCGAGCCGGCGGCGCAGGGCGGCGGTCTTGGCTCGGCCGTGCTCGGCGGCGTGCTCGAGCAGTGCGACCACGATCAGGTAAGTGCCTACCTGGAGTCCTCGAAGGAACGCAACATCGACTTCTACGCGCGTCACGGCTTTCGGGTCACAGGTGAAGTGCAGCTGTTGCGCGGCCCGACGATGTGGAGCATGTGGCGAGACCCGCTGTCCTAGTAGCGCCCTGCGTCAGCTGCGGTTGATCCGCATCGCGCGCTCGCGCGTATTCACAGAGAACAACGGCCGAACCGGGAGTGCAGCTCTTGGTCGGAATCTTGCACCCCGAACATCGGAGAGAAGATGTCGAGTCCAGCCAGTGAAGAGTCAGCGCGCCAGCCAGCCGGGATCGTCGAGCATCTGGTACGCGACGATGTCGACCGCAAGCGGTTCTTGCGGATGGCCGGCGGCGCAGGCGCGGCGAGCTTCGGCGCGTTCGTGCTGGCGGCGTGTGGCAGCAGCAGCAAAACAGCGTCCACGGCGACCGTCGCGACGAACGCGTCGAGCGCGAGCACGGGTGACCTCGCGATCCTCAACTACGCGCTCACCCTGGAGTACCTGGAGACCACCTTCTACGAAAAGGTGGTGGCGTCCGGGCTGTTCAGCGGCAGCGTCGGCAGCCTGATCAAGACCTTCGGCGGCCAGGAGAAGACGCACGTGGAAGCGTTGAAAGGCGCCGTGGAAAAGCTCGGCGGGACTCCCGCGGCGAACCCGAACGGCAAGTTCCCGATCACGAGCGCCAGCCAGGTGGCACAGCTCGCATACACGGTCGAGAACCTCGGCGCCTCCGCGTACCTGGGCCAGGCGGCGAAGATCCAGAGCCCGGAGATCCTCGCTACCGCGCTGGCGATTCACACGGTGGAGGCACGTCACGCGGCCACGCTGGGCACGCTCGTAAAGAAGTCTCTCACTCCGGATGGCGCGTTCGCCAAACCGGCTGACATGTCAACGGTGCTGGCGGCGGTCAAGCCGTTCCTGGCCTGAGCACGCAGAGAAAAGGAGTTGAACGCAATGTCAACCAACACAATCTCCGACACGCGGCACGCCGGCCTGGCGACGCCACAGCTGGCCGACCTCGAGGTGCACGGAATCACTCGCTCCAGCTTGATCCTGCGCGGCGCACTGGCCGCGGGTGCCGTCTACGGGGTGGCAGCGGTCACGCCGTTCGTCTCGCAGGCGCTCGCGGCGACAGGCGGTGGCGACGTCGAAACCCTCAACTTCGCTCTCACGCTCGAGTACCTGGAGTCGGACTTCTACAACGTCAGGGGCAAGCAGGTCGGGCTCAGCGGCACGGCCAAGTCCTACGCGAAGCTGTTCGGTGAACAGGAGCAGGCGCATGTTCAGGCTCTCACCACCACGATCAAGCAGCTCGGCGGCACGCCGGTCGCGAAACCGACGTTCGTGTTCCCGGGGAGCGGCCAGGGCTCGTTCCTGGCGTTGGCCTCGGTGCTGGAGAACACCGGCGTTGGCGCCTACAACGGCGCGGCGCCCTCCCTCCAGAGCAAGCAGGTGCTGGAAGCTGCGGGCAGCATCGTGCAGATCGAGGCGCGCCACGCGGCCGCGATCAACCTGTTGATCGAAAAGAGCCCCACGCCGAGCGGAGGCTTCGATGTGCCGCTGACCAAGGCGCAGGTGCTGGCCAGGGCGCAGCCGCTGATCAAGTCCTAGACGGGGTCCGCGCGCCGGCCGCCTGTCGGCCGGTGATCCGCCGGCGCGCGGGCCCCGTAGTAGCACGTAGGCACTCGCCGCCGGTGAGTGCATCGCAATCCATCTCAGGAGGAAGCTCTAGCAATGGGACTCGACAATCCAATCCACATCGCGTTTCTGCTGATTCTGCTGCTGCTGGTCTTCGGGGCAAAGCGACTCCCGGAGATGGGCCGCTCGCTCGGCGACGGCATGCGTGGCTTCAAGGACGCGATCAGCGGCGAGGGCGCGCACACCAGCACCGAGCGTGCTGCTCAGCCCTCCTTGGTAGCCCAGCAGCGCGAGCCGGCTGCGCCGGTCGCCGCGGTCCAGGCCGCTCCCCAGGCGCCGCGCGAGGAGCTCCCCCGCCGCTTGAGCGGGGAGCGCACGCCGAGACCACGCCGAGCAAGCTCGAACTAGGGAGGGCGCAGAGACATGGCTGTTGCCGTTGGCAGCATCGGATACGAAGACCGGCTCAGCGTAGTCGACCACCTGGAGGAGCTGCGCGCACGCCTGATCATCTGTCTGGCGGTCGTGGCTGTGGCGTTCGCCGCGTGCATGTGGCAGAACCACGCGCTGTTGAACATCATCAACAAGCCGCTCGCGCACGAGACCCAGAAACAGGTCAAGGCGGGCAACGGGCCGCTCGGCTCGACCTACATCGTGCAGCGCAGCGCGCGTACGGTGGCCACGCAGCTCCAGCTCGTGGTGAGCGCCTTGGAGCGTCCCGACAGCGGCGCCTCGGCGGCAACCAAGGCGTCGCTCGCGGGCGTTGCACCGCGCCTGCGCGGCGCGATCAGCGATCTGTCGGCTGCGCCGCAGGGCAACAAGCCGGTGACGCTGGGGATCGGCGAGCCGTTCACGACGACGCTCGGGATCGCGCTGATCTTCGCCTTGATCCTGTCGCTGCCGGTGCTGCTGTTCGAGCTCTACGGCTTTCTACTGCCGGCGTTCAGCCCGGAGCAGAAGCGTGTGGCCACGCCGTTGATGCTCGCGATCCCGTTCCTGTTCGTCGCGGGCGTGGTGTTTGGCTACTTCGTGGTGCTGCCGGCGGCGGTGCGCTTCTTCCAGAACTTCAACAGCGGCGAGTTCAACGTGCTCGTGCAGGCCAGCCAGTACTACCACTTCGCTGCGATCATCCTGCTGGCGATGGGGCTCGTGTTCCAGGTTCCCGTGGCCGTCCTGGCAGCGACTCGTGCGGGGATCGTGACGACCAAGCAGCTGCGCCACAACCGGCGCTATGCGATCCTCGCGTGCGGCGCGGTTGCTGCGGTCCTGCCCGGCGACGCGATCACGCTCCTGCTGGAGACCGTGCCCTTGTACCTGCTGTTCGAGTTGAGCGTGCTGATCGCGCGGATCATCGATCATCGCGAGACGCGACGGATGGCGCACGATGGACGCTGACGGGTGCGATCGACGCCCTCGTCGCCGCTCCAGCGCACGTGTCCGGCGTAGTGATCCGGATGCGGCTGCGCACCGTAAGGTGGGGTGGCATGTTCAAATCGCTGCGTTCAGCTGGTGGGGGAGCCTCGATGGCTCCCCTGCGCGCGCTCGCCGACGAGGAGCTCATGCAGCTCGTGTACAGGGGACGGGCGACCGCGTTCGAGGTGATCTATGACCGCCACGCCGACGCTGCGTTCTCGCTGGCTTACCGCATGTGCGGCCAGCGGGCGCTGGCCGAAGACGTGGTACAGGAGTCGTTCCTGTCGCTGTGGCGCAGCGGCGCACGCTACGAGCACACCCGTGGAAGCGTGCGCACGTGGGTGCTGGGCACGGTGCACAACCGCGCGATCGACGCGCTGCGTCGGCGCACCACACGCGACCGCGGGCTCGTCAGCGAGGAGGGCATCGAGGAGCGCTTGGCCGCGCCGGAGCGCACCGAGGTGGAGTTCGCTCGTCGCGACGAGGCCCGCGAAATCCGCGACGCCCTGGAGCAGCTGCCGAGCGAGCAGAGCCGGGTAATCGAGCTGGCGTACTTCGGCGGCATGACGCACGTGGAGATAGCCTCGATGTTGGACACCCCGGTGGGAACGGTCAAGGGGCGCATGCGCCTTGGCCTGTCGAAGATGCGCATGGCGCTAGGGGACCCGACGGAGGTCGTGTGATGAGTGCTGGTGGATCGCGCATCGACGCGGACGGCTGCGGCGGGAACGCGGCACCGTATGTGCTCGGGGCTCTCACCGAGCAGGAGCACGAGGACTTCGTGCGCCACATGGAGTCGTGTGCGATCTGCCGCGAGGAGGTCGCTGCGCTGGAGCTTGTGGCTGCGACCCTGCCGGCGGCCGCCCCGCAGATGCGCGCGCCGGCAGAGTTGAAGCAGCGGGTGATGTCGAGCGTGCGCGAGGACGCGCAGCGCCAGCGCGCGCAGGACACCGAGGACCGGCGGGCGGCGAGCGATCCGGCTGGCGCTCGACGCCCGGCGGCGCTCGCGTGGCTGCGGTGGCGGCCGAACCTCGCCGCGGCGGCGCTGGCGGCGGCGGTCGTGGTGCTGGCGCTCGTGGCGTTCGCATCGGGCGGAGGCGGCGCCACGCACGTGTATCGCGCGAGCGTGCTGCCCCACGGCGCGAGCGCGTCGCTGACTGTCAGCGACGGGCGCGCGCAGCTGGACATCGCGGACATGCCCCAGGCACCATCCGGCCACGTGTACGAGATGTGGCTCAAACGCTCCGCGGCAGGGCAACCGGTGCCCACCGACGCTCTGTTCACGGTCGATGCCGATGGCGCGGCGAGCGTGGGGGTGCCGGGCGGCGTGAAGGACGTCAGGGAAGTGATGGTCACCTCCGAGCCGCTGGGCGGCAGCCGCGTCCCCACGCTGCCGGCCTTGATCGTGGCGCGCTTGAGCTAGTCACGCCGCCGCGAGATCGGCGCCGTGCTATTGTTAACCAAATGGCTAACAATGGCGTTCTTGATCGCACGTTTGCGGCGTGCTCACACCCGATTCGCCGCGGCATCCTCGAACGGCTGGGCGAGGGTGAGCTCACGGTTGCGCAGGCCACGCACGACTTTGGCGTGTCCAAGCCCGCGATCAGCAAGCACCTGAAGGTGCTGGAGGAGGCGGGCACGATCGTGCGGGTAGTCGACGGGCGCACCCACCGGCTGCGCCTGCGCGAGCATGCGCTGGATGATGCGGGCGACTGGATGGCAAGCCAGCGCTGGTTGTGGCAGCGCAAGCTCGACGTGGTCGAGCAGTACCTGCGCGAGCAGCGCGAAAACCCATCGGAAAGGAGCTGAAGTGAGCGCAAGCGATTCAACGATCCTGCGTGTGCAACGCACCTTCGACGCGCGCGCGGAGGAGGTGTTCGACGCGTGGACCAACCCGGAGGTGCTGCGGCGTTGGTGGGGTGCCAACCCGTCGTGGCGCACGCCCGTGGCGGAGGTCGATCTGCGTATCGGCGGCCACTATCGGCTGTCGATGGAAGACCCCGACGCCGGCACCATGTACACCGTGGTGGGCGAGTACCAGGAGGTGCGCCGCCCGCAACGACTGGTGTACAGCTGGCGCTGGGAGCAGGGCGGCGAGGTGACCGGTCACGTCAGCACGGTGGCGGTCGACTTCGTCGCGGAGGGCGAGCGCACGACCGTGGTGCTGGAGCACTCGGATCTCGAGTCGCGCGAGTCTCGCGATCGCCACCGCCAAGGCTGGGAAGCGTGCCTGGAGATGTTCGCGACGCGGGCCTTCGCCGGCGCGGCGCAGGCCTCCTGACGCTCCACGCCTGGAGGCGCTCACAACAAGCGACAACCAACGAGAAGGAGGAGCACGATGGCGAATTACCTGCTGGCGTACACGGGTGGCGGGATGGCGCAGACGGACGCGGAGCGCGAGGCGGCGATGGCCGCGTGGGGCAGCTGGTTCGCGGGCATGGGCGATGCGGTGGTCGAGATCGGCAACCCGTTCGGCCCGTCGGCGACGGTCAGCAACGGCGGCAGCGTCAGCGACGGAGCGTCCTCGGGCCTGACCGGCTACTCGGTGCTGAGCGCAGACGGCCTGTCTGCCGCGAGCGAGCTCGCGAAGGGCTGCCCGGTGCTCGCCTCCGGCGGCAGCGTGCACGTATACGAGACGTTGATGGTGATGTGAATGTAGGAGGGCCGCGCGGCGGGCTCACGGGCGTGCCGCGCGCGACCCGGGTTGCGGCGAGCTCGCGGCGATCAGGCTGGCGGCTCGGGAGCGCCCACGCGCAGCTCATGCTCGCCGATGCGCACCACGTCACCGCCGTGCAGCTGGCGCCCGCGCCGCGTCTCGCGGTCACCGTTGACCCACGTGGGCGTGCTGGCGAGCAGCGCCTTGACCTCGCTGCCGCTGTCGACCACGCCGGCGAGCTTGAGCAGCTGCCCGAGCCTGATCGTGTGGCTGTGGATCGGAACCTCGCGGAGCACGGCTGGAGGCTAGAGGACCGCCGCGCGTGGGCGGATCGGCGAGCGGCCGCTGCGGTGGGCGTTGCGCTACGCTCGCACGCAGATGGCCGAGCGCAGCGGGTACACCGAAGGCACGTTCTGCTGGGCGGAACTGGCGACGAGCGACCAGGCGGCGGCCAAGAGCTTCTACGGTGAGCTGCTCGGCTGGGAGTCCGACGACCGCCCGGTTGGCGAGGGCGCGGTCTACTCGATGCAGATGCTCGAGGGCAAGCCGGTGGCAGCGATCGCGTCACAGCCGCAGCAGCAGCGCGAGGCGGGTGTGCCGCCACTGTGGAACTCGTACGTGTCGGTGCAGGACGCGGACGCGGTCGCCGAGCGCGCGAAGTCGCTTGGCGCGAACGTGCACGCACCCGCCTTCGACGTCATGACCGCGGGACGCATGGCTGTGATCCAGGATCCCCAGGGCGCGTTCTTCATGCTGTGGCAGCCGCGCGATCACTTCGGTGCGGCGCTGGTGAACGTCCCTGGCGCGCTCGTGTGGAACGAGCTCCAGTCGCCTGACCTCGACGCGTCGGCCTCCTTCTACGGCGAGCTGTTCGGCTGGAAGGTGGCTGACTTCGAGGGCATGGCGCAACGCTATATGGGCATCGACAACGCGGGCAAGCACAACGGCGGCATGCGCGAGCTCGAAGGACAGGGGCCACCGGGGTGGCTGGTGTACTTCGGGGTGGACGAGCTGGAGCAGTCGCTCGGCCAGCTCCAGGCGCTGGGCGGGGCAAAGCTGGTGGGACCGATCGACATCACGATGGCGAAGCTGGCGGTGGTGGCCGATCCGCAGGGCGCGGTGTTCGCGTTGTACGCGGGCGCGCTGGAGCCCTAGGACTAGCGCAACGACGCGGAGCCGTGCCCGTTGCGTCGCTCGGCGAGGTCGGCGCCGGTGGTGGTGGTCATCACGGCAGCTCCGCGGCCGCCGAGCACGCGCCTGACGAGCCCAGGTGTGAGCACGCGCAGCGCTGCGGCGAGCGCGTATGGTCGCGGCACGTAGCGTTCGGGACGCCGGCCGAGCCCAGCCTCGTAGATCGCCTCGGCGGCGCGCTCTGGGGTGGAGACGATCCAGCGTGTCCAAGGCTTGTCGGTGAGCTCGGATTGGGGGAAGCCCTCTGTGGAGATGAAGCCGGGCAGCACCAGACCGACGTGCACCCCGTGCTCGCGCTCCTCCGCCCACAGAGCGTCCGACCAGCCGGCGAGCGCGAACTTGGACGCGCTGTACGCGCCGGCGCCTGCGCGCGCGACGCGTCCGGCGGTGGAGGACACGTTGACGATCGCGCTGGGCGCGCACGAGCGCAGCAGCGGCAACAGCGCCTCGGTCAGGCGCACGGCGGCGTCGAAGTTGATGGCCATCGTGCGCTGGACGTTGTGGTAGCCGCCGTCGGCGAAGCGCGCGCGCCAGGAGGCGCCGGCGTTGTTGACGAGCAGGTCGAGTCGCCCGTGGCGCTCGAGCACATGGTCGCGGATGCGCGCGGGCGCGTCGTCGTCGAGCAGGTCGGCGGCGACGTAGCTGACGCGCCGCTCGCCGAGCTCGAGCGCGAGCGTGCGCAGGCGCTCGTCGCGGCGCGCGACGAGCACGAGCGAGGAACGGGGCTCGCGCGCGAGCCGTCGCGCGGTCGCCTCGCCGATGCCGCTGGAGGCGCCGGTGATGAGCATCACACGCGGGTCCTCGGGGTCTCCGCCTGGCTGGGCCATGGCGGTTAGCCTGTCAGATCGGCAACGCGATGAGCTCTTCCACACCCAGCGCCACGAACGACGCCGCTCCCGGCGAGCGCTTCTCCGGGCGCAAGCGCGAGGCGCTCGAGCTGTTTCGCGGCCTACCGCGACGCTACGACGCGCTGTCGGCTGCGCTGAGCTTCTGGCAGGACCCTCGCTGGCGGCGCGCGATGGTCGGTGCGCTGGCGCCGGCGTCTGGTGAGCGCGTGCTGGACGTGGCGACGGGGACCGGGATGGTGGCGGCGGAGCTGTTGGCGAGTGCGAGCTGCACGGTCGTGGGGCTCGACCAGAGCGCGGAGATGCTGGCGGTGGCGCGTGAGCGCTTCGCGATGATCGAGCGCGTGGAGTTGGTCGAGGGGCAGGCGGAGGCGCTGCCGTTCGCGGACGCGAGCTTCGATGCGCTGACGTTCACCTATCTGCTGCGCTACGTCGATGATCCGGCGGCGACGGTGCGAGAGCTTGCACGGGTGGTGCGCCCGGGCGGACGCGTGGCCTCGCTGGAGTTCGGTGTGCCGCCATCGGCGCCCGCCCGCGCGTTGTGGCGGCTGTACACGGCGGTGGGCCTGCCGACGCTCGGACGCTTGGCGTCGCGCGATTGGGCACAGGTGGGGCGCTTTCTCGGACCGAGCATCCGCGGCTTCTACGAGCGCCACCCGATCGAGCAGATCGTCGGCTACTGGCGCCAGGCTGGGCTGGAGGACGTGCGTGTGCGTCGCATGAGCCTGGGCGGTGGCATCGTGATGTCGGCGCGCAAGAGCTGAGCCGGGCGATGGCCGTCTCGCACCAGCGCCCGGCCTTCTATGCCCTGGGCGGCGGTCGCGTGCGCGAGGCGGCCACGCTGTTGCATCCGCCATACACGGCATGGCACCTGAGCTACTTCGCGATTGGCGCGGCGGTCGCGCCGACGCTGCACGTCGACCGCCTGCTGTGGGGCTTGGCGGCGTTCGCGCTGGCTGTCGGGGTGGCGGCACACGCCTTCGACGAGCTCCACGACCGGCCGCTGCGCACGAGCATCCCCGACCGCGCGCTGCTCGGCTGCGGCGTGGTGGCGCTGGCGGGCGCGGTGGCGATCGGCGTTGCGGGCGTCCTCACGGTGAGCGTGTGGCTGGCGCCGTTCGTGCTCGCGGGCGCGCTGTTCCTGCCCGCCTACAACCTGGAGCTGGCGGGCGGGCGCTTTCACGGCGACGCGTGGTTCGCGCTCGCGTGGGGAGCGTTTCCGGCGTTCACCGGCTACTTCGTGAACGCCGAGAAGGTCGCGCTGCCGGGCGTGTTGATCGCCCTGGGCGCTCTGATGCTGAGCGTCGCGCAGCGGCGTCTGAGCGTGCAGGCGCGAGAGCTGCGCAGGCGCACGGCGGCGTTGGAGGGCACGCGCACGCTCCACGACGGCAGCGCCGAGCGCCTGTCGCTCAGCCAACTGCTGGCACCCCTGGACGGCGCGCTTGCGGCGCTGTCGCTGGCGATGGTGCTGACCGCGTGCGCGCTCGTGGCCGCGCGCCTCTAGGCGCATGGTGCGCTGCCCACCCGTCCGAGCTATCGGCGGATCATGTGCCGGGAGGCCGGCGGGACTGCACGTACTCGCGGTTCTGGCGGCGCTCGCCGCGGATCTGGATGGCGATGTACACGATGATGATGTTGACCAGCAGCCCGATGCCACCGAAGGTGACGATCAGCCCAACGGTCTTGCTGGTTGCTTCGCTGGCGGCGATGACCATGTTCGCGGAGCCTAGCAACGAAACAGGGCGTGAGTGTCGTAGCCTTGAGCGACCGCCGCCGAGGGCAGATCGGCGACACAAGCACCGGGAGAGGTGCCGGAGCGGTTGAACGGGCGCGACTGGAAATCGCGTAACGGGGGAAACCTCGTTCGGGGGTTCGAATCCCCCCCTCTCCGTTGGCCCCTGGTGGGGCACACCCTGTGCTACGGCAGGTCGAGTACCAGCAACAGTGCATCTTCGATGCTGCGTAGCTCGTCGTGCGTAAGGTGTCCGACGCTGTCACCGAGCGCGCGAGCGTCGACGGCGCCGACCATCTCGCAGAGAACCTGGGTCGACTGATCGGCGACGATGACCTCCGGGTGGAAGCTCGCTGTGAACGCCGAGCGCGACGTTGGGCAGATGACGACTGTGGATAGGGCGAGCAGATCGTCCGCTTGGACGATCACCGCGAATCGGCGGCCTTCCTGAACGTGGCCGCGTTTGCCGGGCATCTTGATCCGATGGACATCACCACGGACCACGCAGCGTCTCCATCAGGCCGGCGACATCGCGTGCTTCGCGCACGTAGTCCTCGTTCTGCATGAGGCGCCGCGCCTCGGCTGCAAGTCCGCCGCGTCGGCGCTCACGCTCTGCTGTCTCGGCGATCGCTTGCCGCGCGGCCTCGGCGCGGCTCAAGCCTCGTCGCCGGGCGATCTCGTCGAGCGCGCTCAGCCCGTCGCGTCCGAGACGCAGAGAAAGTGGATGGGGAGCCGACGCCACACCCCAAGCGTAGCGCAAAGCGCACTACGAAGACGCCACGGGCGAGAACCGTGACGGAGCCGTTGCCATCGACAACGAAGGCAGCGTGTGGGCCTGGGGAGCCAACAACGGCGACGCATTCTGTCTGGCCGGCACCCACTACGACGAACCCGTCGAAGTCCCAACCCTATCGGGCATCACAGAAGCGTGGGGCGGAGCGGGACACATGCTCTACCTCAAGCTGAACGGCGAAGTGGTGGGGTGCGGATCGGACGGCAATGGCCAACTCGGTAACGGCGCGAGCAGCGCCACCTACCCGGCCCCTCAGCGCACACTATTGCCAGAAGCCGCAGCTGAAATCAGCTCGGGCGACGCCGATGGCATCGCCCGTCTCAACGATGGTGCCGTGTACGAGTGGGGCAACGACCGTGAGGGACAGGTCGGCAATGGGAAAGAGGAAAAGCACGTCGACACGCCCGTGAAGGTCCCGCTACCAGAAGCCGCCGTAGCCATCGCAGTGGGAGGGGACACCACATCGGACGGCACCTCGTACGCGATCCTCAAAGGCGGTGAGCTATACGCCTGGGGCTACGACAGACGGGACGAGTGCGCGGACGGAGCGACCGCAGACAAAACATCCCCAGTCGCCACCGGGCTATTCGGCTTCGTGCAAGTAGCCACAGGGGGCCAGGCGACATTCGGCCTGAAGGCAAACGGTGTCCTAGAGAGTTGGGGAGCCAGGTCCGAGACCGGTCGATCAGGATCGGACAAGCCAGCCCCAATGTCCCTGAACAACGTGATCGACGTGAGCGCCACAGCCAAAACGGCAGTAGCACTGACCGAATAGGATTCGCGCTCACGGCGCGATCCCCATTTGCCCCGATGATCAGCGAGAGCCGACGGGGTGATCGATAGGATCTCGCGCGTTGCCGACGCCGTTCGTCCACGAGCTCCGAGTGCGTTATGGCGAGTGCGACCCGCAGGGCATCGTCTTCAACGCCAACTACCTGCTCTACCTCGACGTCGCCTTCACCGAGCTTTGGCGCGCAGCGGTCGGACGCTGGCAGGACATGGTGGACCGCGGGTTCGACGCGGTTGTCGCCGAGGCCAACCTCGTCTTCCGTGCGCCAGCCCGCTTCGACGACGATCTCCAGCTGCGGGCGCGGATCGCGCGTCTCGGTAGGACCGCGATCACGACCGAGATCGACGTGATGCGCGACGAGGAGCTGCTGGTTGCGGGACGACTGCGCCACGTATGTGTCGCCACAGACACATGGAGCAAGATCGATCTGCCCGACTGGGTTCGCCAGGGACTGGAGGCCTATGCGCTCGACTCCCACGGGTGACCCGCCTGAGGCTCCTGGCAGCGGCGAAGCTCGAACGATCGCCCCTAGCGCGAGCGCCCGCGATGCCGCCGTGCAGCCTCGCTCAGCCTTCGGGCGTCCACCCTGAAAGGGCCTCCCAAGCCGGCGCGGGCGCGTCGGTCGCTCGGGGGGAGTCGCTTCGCCATAGCCCTCCGACGACGATCGCCACGGAGCTTGCAAGCGCAAGCCAGACCCCCCAGCTGAGCGACAGCGAGAAGACGCCTTCGGCTGGCGCCGGGCGCACGACCATCCGGAACAACACGCAAAGAGTGGCCACGAGCCCGATCAACGCGATCTGAGAGCCCGCGGACGGTACGGGCGCAGATGCGCGGGCGAGATTCAGCAACGCCGCGAGGAGCGCGGTCGCGGCCAGTATCAGCAGCACAACGCTCATGTCTTTCAGCAGCTGGTGGGCGGTGAGCGTGGTGATCTGGTGCCCCGCGTAGGCGCTGAATCCAGCGCCAACGGTATTGGCCTGTGCCTGGAAGCCCGCGTTGCCGAACTGCTCCGCGACGCTGTTCAGCGTCTGCTGGGCGGCGGCCGCTCCACTGGCGGTGAGGCTCACGCCGTACCACGGCAAGAACACCGACAGCCCGAGCAGCACGGAGCCGATCGCGGAGACCAGGGGCCCCACGCGCATGCGATCTTCGACCATGTCGGAAATGGATCGACCCGGCGGCAGGCGAGCTTGAGCGGCCTCGCGTCGAGTGCGACCTCCGGCCATCTGCCTCACCGGCGCGCCCGTGTGTGCGCTCGGTGTCCCGAGCGACGATCGGTTCAGCTCCCGAACCAGCGTGCCCGGCGGCTCGAGCCGAACTGCTCCTTGAGCGCCATCTGCTCAGCTGACGGCGCGTTGAAGGTGCCGGTTCGCTCGGGGCCGGAGAGGAAGTCGATGTCCACACTGCCGATGCGGCCCTCGCCGAACTCGATGTAGCACGTGCCGCGTCCCAGATGCCGTTCCGGCGGCTCTCCACCGTAGAGCTCGGCGATCAGCGACTGTGCGACCACGCGCGCGGCGCCCTCGGCGAACACGCCAGCCTTGGGTACGCCCGCGGTTGCCACGTCGCCCACGGCGTAGACCCCCGGAAAGCGCGTCTTCAGCGTGGCCGGGTCGACCGGTATGTAGCCGTCCTCGGTCATGCCACTCGCGATCACGACGTCGGGTGCCCGATGCTTGGGCACCCCCAGGAACAGATCGAACGGCACGTCGCTGTCGTCGTCGAGCCTTGCGAGCTTGCGCTGCGGATCGAGCGCGATGATGCGGCGACCTCCGATGAACGCGATGCCGCGCTCGGAGAATTCCTTTTCGAGGGCGTCTGAGGTCTCGGGTGACGGTGGCACGGGCCTGCTCAACGGCATCACGAACGCGATCTCGCAGGCGTTGCGGACTCCGAGGGCGGTCAGCTCATCATGTAGCAGCAGCGCGCACTCGCTCGGCGCGGGCGGGCACTTGAAGGGAGCACCACACACCCCGACGACCACGCGTCCCCGTGCGAGCGTTTGGATCCTCTGCGCCAGCGACTCTGCCCCGGCAACGGAGTAGAACTCGCTCCCGACCTCCGCCAGCCCGGGGGTCGCGTCCAGGTCGTAGTCAGCGCCCAGAGCGACGACGAGCACATCGGCCTCGTGGACGCCTGCGTCGGTCGTGACGCGCCGCGCTTGAGGGTCGATCGCGGTGACCGTCTCGCGCAGCATCCGCACACCTGGCTTGACGAAGTCGCTATACGGCAGGCGGGCCGCCTGCGGCGTGGTCCGCCCGAACATGACATCCAGCTTCGAGAAGCCGAACACGAACGCATCGGCCTTGTCGATCAACGTCACATCGATCGCCTCGCCAAGGGCCTGCGACAGCACCGTGCACAGCTCCAAGCCGCCGAACCCGGCACCGAGCACCACAATCCGCTTGCTCATCAGTCCCCCTCAGATCAGAGGTCCAAGCACGACACTCCAGCTCGCCTGCCGGGCAACCCTATCGGCTCGGGCCGTCTGTCGGCCCTCGGCCCCGCGCGCGGGGCTATAGTCGCCTGGCGATGACGAGGCACCCGCTCACTTGGGCCGGCGGACTCGCCTGGTTGGCGCTCGCGACACTCCCGGCGCTCGCCATCACAGCCGGGCGGGCAAGCGCCTACACGCCGGGCTGCGGCCAGATCCCGATCGTGTACGGGATCCCGCCCTGGGGCTTCCACACCGGTTCACCGCTTGGCGAAACGGGTAGCTACGCGCGCGGCCACGGCAACATCGACCTCGACGCCAGCACGGTCTCCGGAGTCCTGTGCCAGGAAAGCCGCTCTGCGAACCAGCCGACACGTGCGATCACGATGACGGTCGAGCATCACCTCGTCTACCACTCGCACTACGCGGTGATGTGGGGATATCCCGGGAACATCATGAAGATCATCGTGCGTGTGGCGGCCAGCGACGATCCCAGATGCGCGCTCGGAACGGTCGGACATGCGACCCTGTTCGCCAGCTACAACGGTGTGCGCAGCGACAGCGTCCAGTTCTTCTTCCCCGCGGCCTGCAAGGATCAGGGCCACCTCTACCACGGCTCTCAGGTCGACAACCAGGTTCCGCCGCTCTAGGCCGTGCTGCGCCACCACTTCCTCGGCTCGTGAGCGTGTGGCTTCAGCGCGAGCTGACCCTCGACCCACGCCCGCGCGGGTTTCACCTGATCACGAGCGAGGTGCTCGAGGCGCTCCCCGAGCTGCGCGAGCTGGCAGTCGGTCTGCTGCATCTGCTGATTCGCCACACCTCGGCCTCGCTCACCCTCAACGAGAACGCGAGCCCCGACGTACGCAGGGACTTCGAGACGTGGTTCGACCAGGCTGTGCCCGAGCACAGCCCGATGTGGACCCACACGCTCGAGGGCAGCGACGACATGCCGGCGCACATCAAGGCGTCGCTGCTCGGACCGTCGCTGACGCTGCCGATCGCCGGTGGCCGGCTCGCCCTGGGCACGTGGCAGGGCGTGTACCTGTGTGAGCACCGCAACAACGGCGGTGCGCGTTCGCTGATGGCGACCGTCTGGGGGCAAGGCTGAGACGCGCGGCGGGACTCAGGCCCGGCGCAGCCGCGACGGTAGACTGCGAGCCTCTGCGCCCGTAGCTCAGCTGGATAGAGCGTCGGTCTACGGAACCGAAGGTCGGGAGTTCGAATCTCTCCGGGCGCGCTC
>CAWJSW010000008.1:0-680412 GCA_963845635.1 uncultured Solirubrobacteraceae bacterium | reverse complement strand
GCGCCCTCGCTGATCGGCAGCTCGACGATCGTGCCCGCCTTGTGGGCGGTGATCTCGTTCTCCATCTTCATCGCCTCGATGATGCACAGCAGCTGGCCCTCCTCGACGGTGTCGCCCTGCTTGACGAGCACCTTCCACATGTTGCCTTGTAGCGGCGAGGGCAGGGTATCGGGCCCCCCTCCACCTCCGCCGGCCCTGCGCTCTCCTCGCTTCGGCGCCGCGCGCGCCGGCCGGGGCGCCGCTCCGTTGACGCTCGCGCTTGGCGCGCCTGTCCCGGCGAACGGCGGTCCGACCACGCGCACGTCGAAGCGCTTGCCCGAGACCTCCACCGCGTAGGTCTGCTCGACCTTCGACGCTTCGCCGGCGTGCTCGGCGCTCGCCGGCGCGCCGGTCGGGAACGCGAGCGTCTTCAGCCACTCCCTGTCCTCCAGCAGGTCCCTGCACGTCTCCCCGCGGGCCCACTGCGCGGTCGCGAGCAGCGCCTGATGGAACGGGATCAGCGTCTTCAGCCCCTCGATCTCGTATTCGCCGAGCGCCCGCAGCATGCGCGCGGTCGCCTGCTCGCGGTCGGCGTCCCACACGATCAACTTGGCGACCATCGGGTCATACATCGGCGAGACTTCGCCGCCGGCCTCCACGCCGGAGTCCACGCGCACGCCGGGGCCGGAGGGCTCGCGGTAGGCGCCGATCCTCCCAGGCGCAGGCGCGAAGCTCTTGGAGGCGTCCTCCGCGTTGATCCGGCACTCGATCGCGTGTCCGCGCAACTCCACGTCTGCCTGCGCGCAGGACAGTTCCTCGCCTGCCGCCGCTTTGATGCCCTCCTTGACGATGTCGATCCCGGTGGTCATCTCCGTGACGCAGTGCTCGACCTGCACGCGCGTGTTCATCTCGAGGAAGAAGTACTCGGGCTCGGCCGCGGTGCCCTCGCCGGTCGTGAACAGGCCCTCGATCGTGCCCGCGCCGACGTAGTCGACGGCCCTGGCGGCGTCGACGCCGATCTTGCCGATGCGCTCGCGCAGCTGGTCGTCGACGACCCATTCCGGCGCCGGCGACTCCTCGATCACCTTCTGGTGGCGGCGCTGTATCGAGCAGTCGCGCTCGCCCAGGTGGATGACGTTGCCGTGGCGGTCGGCCAGCACCTGGACCTCGACGTGGCGCGGGTCGTGCAGGTAGCGCTCCAGGTACACGGTCGGGTCGGAGAAGAACTTCTCGCCTTCGCGGCTGGAGCCCTCGAACGCGTCCTCGAGCTCCGTTTCGGACATCGCCACGCGGAAGCCCTTGCCGCCGCCGCCGCCTGCGGCCTTGACTGCGACGGGGAAGCCGATCTCCCCCTTGGCGATGCGCAGCGCGTCGGCGACGGTGGCGACCGGCTCGGTCGTGCCGGGCACGATCGGCACGCCAGCCGCCTGCATCAGCTCGCGCGCGCGTGTCTTGGAGCCCATCGCCTCGATCGCGCTCGCCGGCGGCCCGATGAACACGATCCCAGCGTCCTCACAGGCCTTCGCGAACGGTGCGTTCTCGGCGAGGAAGCCGTAGCCCGGGTGGACCGCCTCGGCGCCGGCGCGCGCGGCGGCGCCGAGGATCTTCTCCACGTTCAGGTAGTTCTCCGCTGCGGGCCCGTCGCCCAGGTTGTAGGCCTCGCCGGCGCGCTTGACGTGGGGGGCGTCGCGGTCGAGCTCGGAGTAGACGGCGACGCTGGCGATGCCGAGCTCGTCGAGCGCGCGCACGATGCGGACGGCGATCTCGCCGCGGTTGGCTATCAGTACCTTGGTGAACACCGGCCGCGGAAGCTTAGCGAGCGGCGGGTTTTGGCCGGCCGGGCAGATCTGATAACTTATAAGTTATGTACGTATCTGCTGGCGGGGTCTCCCGCCTGATCCGAGATGCGCGTGCTCGAGCCGGCATGACGCAGGCTGAGCTCGCGGATCGGCTCGGGACAAGCCAGCCGGCGGTGGCCAAGCTGGAGCGCCCGGGCGCAAACCCAACCGTCGAAACCCTGGACCGTGTGCTCCGCGCCACAGGACACAGGCTCACGCTCGACGCTCCAGCTCGAGTGCCAGGGGTCGATGAGAGCCTCATACGCAAGCAGCTCGAGCTCACGCCAGCAGAGCGAATCCGTGGCTTGGAAGCGATGTACTCCCAGATGCAGACGTTGACGCGGGCCGGAGCAAGAGCGCGTGGACGGGCAGCCTGAGTTCGCGCTGGGAAGGCTGCTGAGGCATCTTTCTGACGCAGGTGTGGACTTCGTCGTGGTCGGCGGCGTCGCGGTCGTGGTCCAGGGCAGCCCTCGATTCACCGGAGACCTCGACATCAGCTACGCCACCGACTTGGAGAACCTGAGCAGGCTGGCCAGCGTGTTGATCGAGCTCGGCGCCCGCCTGCGAGGCGTCGATGACGACCTGCCATTCGTGCCGGATGCGCGATCACTCGGACAGGTCCAGATGCTGACCCTCACGACGCGCCACGGTGATATCGACCTGCTCGTTGACCCGCCGGGATCGCCCGCATACCCGACCCTCGAGCGGAACGCCGCACGCATCGAGTTGGAGGGACGTGAGATCCTGATCGCCTCGATCGACGATCTCATCGCGATGAAGTCCGCGATGGGCCGACCGCAGGATCTCGTGGATCTCGAATCGCTCGAAATCGCGCGCCGACGGACAGAGAAGCAGCGGCGGTACTAGGCGCTGCGCCCGGCGGGCGCCGCCGCGGCGATCATCCCCGCGGCCACTTGGCTGCCGTGGGGGGCGGGGCTACTTGATCGTGAAGTCCTTGTCCACAGCGGCGCTGCGCCCGGCGGCGTCGCTGGCGACGACCTCCATCCGGTAGCTGCCGGGCGCGAGCGGTTTGCCCTTCAGCCGCCCGCTGAAGCGGAGGCTGATGGCGCCCGCGTGATCGCTGTGCGTGAAGCTCCCGACCTTCACGTACAGGGTGCAGCGCTTGGCGTGCTGATTCTTCTTGGACGGCTTCCTGCACGACTTGCCCTCCCTACGCCCGCTGGTAGGACGCAGCACGGTGAAGGTCGTCGTGGCGAGCGCGCTGTCGCGGTAGTCGATGTTGGCCCCGTATTTCTTCTTCTTCGCCGCTGCGGCGGTGAGCGTTGCGCCGGAGGGAGCGGCGAGGAACGCGCTGGGCGAGATGCTCAGGCCACTGAGCACGGGCTTGAGCGGTTTCGCGGAGGGCCCGCCGGCCATAGACGTTGTTGTTTTTGTGGTCGTGGTCGCGGTGGGGCAAGGCGTCGCGTGTCCCGGCAGCTCTAGTGCGCCCTTGTCCTGCACCATGTTGCAGGCCACGCTTTCCAAGCGCGGGTTGCCTTCGAGGTCGGTCGTGGAAGGCGTGAGGCCGAACGGCAGTGTGATCGCAGCGACGGGCACGCTGTCCACGGCGCTGGAGGAGGCGCTCAGCTGGTAGCCGGAGAGCGGTTCCGGGAACAGCGAGGACAGGGGGCTGACTTCCGTGTTGCCAGACGAGCCGGTCGCGCACGCGATCGCGCCCCCGCCCCCGCCCGCCGCCTGCGTCTGGCTCGGCGCCGCCGAGTAGGCGCAGTCGATGCTCGCCTGCGCGCCGCCGGTCGTGGACGCAGCCTGGCGCTCCAACACGATCGAGCCCTGGATCGAGACGTCGGCGATGCTTCGCGCCCCGGTCTTGGCGGTGGCTTCGACCCCCAGCACGCCCGCGGCGTCAGCGGCGATCCCGGGCGCGCCCGCGTCGATCGTCGAGGATGACAAGGTCAGCGTGGCGGTCGTTTCCGCGCCGCTTTCCAGGTCCACGCCGGCCTTGCCGCCGAGGATCTCAGAGGAGTCTGTGGTCGCGTTGGCGTTGAACACCTGAAGCGCCGCCGGTTTTGCGGCGGCTGCCGCCTGGAGCACGCTGCGCTGCACCAGCAGGCCCTGGCTGGCGACGCCTTCGACGTACTGGAGCGCCGGCTTTGCGCTGGTGGCGCTCTCGATCACGCGGCTGTCGCTGAGCGTGACGGCGGCGCCGCCGGCGAGGACGCCAGGACCGATCCAGCTTCCGCCGCCGGCGTGCTCTGCCTCACGAGCACGTTCTGGAGCGAGGCGGACGTGTCTCTTTCGGTCACGATCCCGTACGTCTGGGTGCCGAAGCCGGTTTCCTCGTAGACGTTGGTGTTGGTCATGGCGAGCGTCGACTTGGCGCTGTACACGCCGCCCGCTTCGGCTTCGGACTCGCTGCCGTCGATCAGCTTCGCGCCGTTCAACGTGAGCGGCCCTCCTTCGTCGTACACCGCGTAGCCGGTGGCGCCGTCTTCCATCACCACGCTGCCGCCTTCGACCGTGACTGACCCGCCTTCCTTGGCTTCGACCCCGTCGATTCCTTCGTTTTCGATTTCGTCGTTGCTGAGCGTCAAAGTTGTCCCGCGCAGCGCCACCGTCGACTTCAGCGTCGCCGACGGGAGGCCTCCTCGCAGCGACACGTTCGACAGCGTCAGCGCGCCTGCGAAGTGCGCGATCACGGCGGGGTCTTTGGGTCCGGCGATCACTACCCCCGCTTCCGCGCCGTTGATCGTGAGGCCGGCGTCTTTCGGGCTCGCGAGGTCGACCGTTTCATCGTAGAAGCCGTTGCTGCCCGCTTCGGATTCGACCTCGATCGTGTTGGCGCCCGACGCTTTTTCGGCCTGCACGACCGCTTCGCTGATCTTCTGGCAGGCGCCGCTCCCTTTACTGGTGCAGGTGGCGCTGGCGCCGCGCTGGTTGACGTAGAAGACCGCCGCGTCTGGACGTTTGTCTCGCCCTCGCACTGGCGAGCCGGGGCCGCTTCGCGACGACGCTCAGCCCACGGGCGACGGGCTGCTGGAGGCGATCATCCCCGCCCCGACGGTCCCGTTGCTGTCCTGGTCGATCAGGATGAAGCTGCCGGTGCGGCGGTTGTGCGCGTAGGAGTCGAACGCGACCGGTCCGCTGGTTCGCAGGCGCACGCGGCCGATGTCGTTGAGCTCGAGCGCCCCGGCGGGGGCGGTCCGCGCCAGCGTGTGCACGTCCACGAGGTCGTCGATCGCGTCGACCACGGCGGTGGCGCTGTGCGAGGTGTGCTTGAGCACGTAGCGCGAGCCAGGCCGCAGCGGCTGGTCGGCCATCCAGCAGACATCCGCCCGGAGATCGCGCGCGACCACGGGAGCCTCGTCCGGGTGGCAGATGATCTCCCCGCGCGAGATGTCCAGGTCGTCCTCGAGGCGCAGCGTCAGCGACATCGGCGCGAGCGCCTCGTCGAGCTCGCCGTCGTAGGTGTCGATCGCGGCGATTCGCGTGCGCGCCCCGGTCGGCAGGACCGCCACCTCGTCGCCCACGCGCAGCGCGCCGCTGGCCAGCTGGCCGGAGTAGCCGCGATAGTCCGCGCCCTGGGCGGGGCGGATCACCCACTGCACGGGGAAGCGCGCGGGACGCTCGTGCGGGTGGTCGTAGGCGACCTCCACCTGCTCGAGCCACTCGAGCAGCGGCGGGCCGTCGTACCACGGCATCCGCTGAGAGGGCTCGACGACGTTGTCGCCGTCCAGCGCCGAGATCGGGATGTACGAGGTCTCCGTGCGTCGTGGGTTCTTGCCGCTGCGCAGCTTGCGGGCGAAGGCCTCGAACTCCTCCACCAGCTCCGCGTAGCGCTCGCGGGAGTAGTCCACGAGATCCATCTTGTTGATCGCCACGACCATCTGCGGGATGCCCAGCAGCGCGCTCACGAACGCGTGGCGCTTGGATTGCTCGACCACGCCGTTGCGGGCGTCGACCAGCACCACGGCCACGTCCGCCGTGGACGCGCCGGTGACCATGTTGCGCGTGTACTGGCGGTGGCCGGGGCAGTCGGCGATGATGAACCGCCGCCGCGCGGTGGCGAAGTAGCGGTAGGCGACGTCGATCGTGATCCCCTGCTCGCGCTCCGCGCGCAGCCCGTCGGTCAGCAGCGCCAGGTCCAGCGTGCCCGAGCCGCCGCGGCGCTCGGACGCCTGCGCCACCTGCGCGAGCTGGTCCTCGAAGATCTGCTTGGAGTCGTACAGCAGACGGCCGATCAGCGTGCTCTTGCCGTCATCGACAGAGCCGGCGGTGGTGAAGCGCAGCAGGTCGAGGGTCATCGCCCGGCGCGCGGGCGCATCAGAAGTAGCCGGCCTTCTTGCGGTCCTCCATCGCCGCCTCCGACACGCGGTCGTCGGCGCGCGTCTCACCGCGCTCGGTGACGCGTGTCGAGGCTATCTCCAGCACCACCTCCTCGAGCGTGGCGGCGAGCGAGCGCACGCCGCCGGTACAGCTCATGTCGCCGACCGTGCGGTAGCGGACGGTCTCGCTGAACAGCGTCTCGCCGTCGATCAGCTCGGTGCCCTCGCGCCAGGCGTAGAGCATGCCGTCGCGCTCGAACACCTCGCGCTCGTGCGCGAAATAGATCGAGGGGATCTCCAGCTGCTCCTGGTCGATGTACTCCCAAACGTCGAGCTCGGTCCAGTTGGACAGCGGGAACACGCGCACGTTCTCGCCCTTGTGGATGCGCCCGTTGTAAAGGTTCCACAGCTCCGGGCGCTGGTTCTTGGGGTCCCACTGGCCGAAGTCGTCGCGGAAGGAGAACACGCGCTCCTTGGCGCGCGCACGCTCCTCGTCGCGGCGCGCGCCGCCGAAGGCGGCGTCGAAGCCGTGCTCGGCGATCGCGTCCAGCAGCGTGACCGTCTGGAGCTTGTTGCGCGACGCTCGCGGCCCCTTCTCCTCGACCACGCGGCCCTTGTCGATCGAGTCCTGCACGCTGGCCACGATCAAGCGCTCGCCCAGCTCCGCCACGCGGCGGTCGCGGTACTCGATCACCTCGGGGAAGTTGTGCTCGGTGTCGACGTGCATCAAGGGGAACGGGAACGGCGCCGGGCGAAACGCCTTCTCGGCCAGCCGCAGCAGCACGATCGAGTCCTTGCCGCCGCTGAACAGCAGCACCGGGCGCTCGAATTCCGCGGCGACCTCGCGCATCACGTGGATCGCCTCGGACTCCAGCGCGCGCAGGTGGCTCAGCTGTGGGCGGGTGGCGACGCTCATGGTTTTATGACGTGCAGGCCGCACTCTGTCTTGCTGGTGCCCGCCCAGCGTCCCTCACGGCCTGAGCCTGGCTGTGTGCAGGGGGCGCAGCCGATCGACTCGTAGCCCTGGTCGTGGAGCGGGTTGTAAGGCAGGTCGCGCTCGTGGATGCGCCGCCACAGGTCCTTGTCGGTCCAGTGCGCCAGCGGGTTGTACTTCCACAGCCCGCGCTGGTCGTCACGCTCGATCAGCTCGGTGGCCGCGCGTGTGGGGCCCTGCTCGCGGCGAATGCCCGTGATCCAGCCCTCGGCGCCGTCGAGCGCCGCCTCCAGCGCGGCGACCTTGGCTGTCGAGCAGCAGTGGTCGGGGCCGCTCCACGGCCGCTCGCGATTGCTCGCGTCCTGCACCTCGATCTTCACCCCGAAGCGCTCCTCGAAGGCGCGCCAGGTCTCGAGCGTCTCAGGGAATAGCACGCCAGTATCGATCGTGACGACCCGCACCGTCCTGCCGGTCCCCTGATCGAGGCGCACCAGCTCGTCGAGCAGCACGGACTCCTCCTTCTGAAAGGAGCACAGCAGCACGGCATGGTGGCCGTGACGAGCGGCCTCGCGCAGCGTGTGCGTAAGGCTGAACGTGGGGTCGAAGTTGGCGCTCACCGGCTCGATGTGGGTCTCTAGTGGCTGCATCTGGTCTGGTCGTCTCGTTTCATCGTCGGCTTGACATCTACACCGTGCTGTCCAACGCCTCGAGCGCTATACAGCGCACTCGCCCTCGCCCCGCTGGACTTCGTAGGGCACGTTCCTGTTCCAGTCGATGAATTCGTTCATCGTCTCCAGCCCGAACTCGACGGGCATCGAGAGCTCCTTGACGAGCGCTTCGAGCTTCCCCGGTGCCGACGCGCTCGGTGAACGCACCCCACGGCTCGCTGTCCTCGCGGCTTGACTCATAGTGGCGGATCCAGCGCTCGATCGCGTCAGGTACCCGCTTTGCCGGCAGGCGCAGCTTCAGCCGCGTGCCGAACGCCACGTCCGCGCCTTCGTAGACGCCGCCTACGTGGGGGATGTACGCCGGGATCGTGTGCTCGCCGACTTTGATGGAGGCACCGTAGAAGCCGATGTCCGCGACGTGGTGCTGCGCGCAGCCGTTGGGGCATCCGCTCATCTTGATGTGGATATCGCGCGTCAGCGGATCTGTCAGCTGCATCTGCTCGATGCGCTCCTGAACGGCCTGGTTGAGCCCCATCGAGCTGGTGATGCCGAGCTTGCAGGAGTCGGTGCCGGGGCAGGACACCACGTCGTCGATCTCCCGCGAGCCGGCGTCTCCCAGCCCGAGCTCGGACAGCGCGCGCCACACGTCGTAGACCGACTCGTGGCGCACCCAGCGCAGCAGCACGTTCTGCTGCACGGTGGTGCGCGCGTAGCCGCCGCGCGTGGTCGCGGACGATCTGCGCGAGACCGCGCAACTGCTCCGGCGTGAGGTCGCCGCGCGTGACCTTGACCTCGACGGTCACGAAGCCGTCCTGCTTCTGCGCCTGCACGTTGGCCTCGTGGAAGCGCTCGTACGCGGACAGATCGCCGTTGGGGCTGCCGTAGCTCTGCGGCGGCGCGGGCGCGGACTCGCGCTCGTCGTCGACGAACAGGCGGTGCTCCACGGAGAAGTCGCGTTCGGCGACCCACTCGCCCTTCAGCTCCTCCTCGACCTGGCTGCGCAGCTCGTCGATCCCGTACTTGTCCACGAACACCTTGATGCGGGCCCGCGCGCGGTTCACGCGCAGCCAGTCCTGGCGGTCGAAGATCCTGAACACGGCCTCGGCGATCTTCAGGTACTCGCCGTCGTCGAGCCCCACCCACTCGTACAGCACGGGTGCTTTGCGGGGCATGATCGAGGTGCCGCCGCCGACCAGCATCTGCGCGCCGCGTACCTCCTGGCCGTCGACGAGCTTGACCCGCGCGCGGTAGGCGATGTCGTGGATTTCGGCGATCGCGCGCCCCTGCTCGGCGCCGTCGAATGCGGTCTTGATCTTGCGCGGCATCGCCTGCGTGGTGGGGTGTCGCACGAAGTAGCGCACGTACGCGCCCACGTAAGGGGTCATGTCGAACAGCTCGTCGGCGGCGACACCGGCCCACGGATCGCCGGTGACGTTTCTGACGGTGTTGCCGCAGCCCTCGCGGCTGGATAGACCCGTCTCCGCGAGCTCGCGGATCGCCTTCTCCACCTCCGGCAGCGGGATGTGGTGCATCTGGACGTTCTGGCGCGTCGTGATGTGGCCCTTGTTGAGCGGCACGTACTTCTCGATCACGTCCGCGAAGGACTCCATCTGCTCGGGCGTGACGCCGCCGAACGGCAGCTTCACGCGGATCATCTGCACGTCAGGCTGGCGCTGTCCGTACACGCCCTGCTTGAGGCGGAACTTGATGAACTCGTCTTCGGGCATGTCGCCGGCGAGGAACTTCGTGGCCTCGGTCTTGAAGTCGTCGAACTCGCGCTCGAGGATCGGGATCACGTGCCCTGGCACGTTCTGCACGACCTCCGGGTCCTCTAGCGTCCCGCGCTGGGCGGAGATGGAAACTGGCTCCATGTCTGCGAAAACCTCCTGGTCCGGACCCTCGGCCCGGGCTGGTGTGGACGACTGCCGCGGCTACCGCGAAAAGCTATTGGCCTAAAGCCTAGCGGCTTTTAGGTATTTATTCAGGGTAGCGGCTGCGAGAGGTGTACCCAGGGATGGTGTCCGTCTACCCACGGGTCACGCGATACGCCCTCGGTGAGCGCGGTGGCACGCCACTCGTCACGCGGCGTCACGAAGGGCGGGGAGGCCGGCGTCGCGGTCTCACGCATGAAGCGCTCCACGGCGGCGATGATCGCGGCGGCCTCCTCGGGCGTAGCGGAGTGGGGGATCGCTTGCAGGTGGCGCGTCGCCGTCATCGGTCGTGGATTCTTACGCGTCACGTCCGCTTTGGTCCGCGGCGGAGGACTTCGGCCGCGAAATCCGCGAGCTTGCTCGCTTGACGCAGCGCCGACTTGAGATCGTTGCCTCCGACGTCGAACATGCCGTAGTGGGCCTCGTCCTTGACGTTCAGCAGGCGCTCCAATGACTTGGCGGCAGCCTTTCCGCCGGGCGTGACCTGGGCGAGCAGCGACGCTGCCTGACGATGATCCTGCGCCCGCGAGCGTCTGCCGAGCGCCTTGCAGCAAGCGGCATCCGAAGCTGCGATTCCTGCAAGCACCGCGAGCGCCGCGGCCGGGCTGGAGTACTCGATGTCCTCCCCTTCTTCGGCAACCAGCTCTGCGACCTCGAGGAACTTGCGCGCGTGGCGCAGGCGATGGGTGGCGTCCGTTTCAGAGCAGGGTTGCGTCCGTGCCGGGTTCGCAGGGCTCATGCTGCTTCGAGCAGGTCGGAGAGCTGCGAGCGCGATCCAGCGATGACGACCGCATCCGAGAGAAGCTCGCCGATGAGCGGCGGCTGTGCGGCGCGCAGGCGCGCCAGCTGTGACTCATCCCGCTCTATGACGCTGGCATGGTTGCCTGTCCATCGCCGAATGCGATCGCGGAGATCGTCGATCTGCTCTCTCCACGAGGTCTCGTCTTCATCGACATCTGTTGGCCGAACGACGAATAGATCGATGTCGCTGTGTGTGCTCCCGTCGCCACGAGCGGTCGAGCCGAACAGGGAGACGTGGACAGGAGCGATCAGCCATTCGCCGATGGTGTTTCGCAGCTGCTCGATGAGCTCCTGTCGCATATTGGCGAGGATCTCAACGGCGGGCGCCGCCAGGTGATCGCGATTGAGTGCGTACAGATGCGCCCGGTTCAGCTCCACGCGGTCGACCAGCCCATGCTCTGTGAGCCGGTTGAGTGTCGCCAGGACCCCACTGTGGGAGGTTCTGCCAGTCAGGAGGGCAACTTGGCGCCCGGTGAGCGACATCGTCGTTCCTGCGAGCACATGCAGGACATCTCCGTCGAGAGTGGGGCAAACTGCCCCATAGGGGCGTGCGACATCCATACGGTCAGTATATCGGCGACATGGACGAAATTCCGTCCGCATGGACGCCATGACGTCCATGCTTGCAGCTATAGCGGGATGTTCCCGTGCTTGCGCTTGGGCCCGGCCTCGCGCTTGCTCTGGAGCGTGCGCAGCGCGGTGATCAGCCTGGGCCGCGTCTCGTGCGGGACGATCACGTCGTCGATGTAGCCTCGTTCGGCGGCCGTGTACGGGTTGGCGAAGCGCGCCTTGTAGTCCTCCATCAGCTTCTTGCGTCGCTCCTCGGGCGTGGGGCTGGCGGCGATGTCGCGGCGGTAGATGATGTTGACGGCGCCCTCGGGGCCCATCACGGCGACCTCGGAGGTGGGCCAGGCGAAGTTGAAGTCCGCGCCGAGGTGCTTGGAGGACATCACGTCGTAGGCGCCGCCGTAGGCCTTGCGCGTGATGATCGTGACCTTCGGCACGGTCGCCTCGGCGAACGCGTACAGCAGCTTGGCGCCGTGGCGGATGATGCCGCCCCACTCCTGCGCGGTGCCCGGCAGGAAGCCGGGCACGTCGCAGAACGTCAGCAGCGGGATGTTGAACGCGTCGCACGTGCGCACGAAGCGCGCGGCCTTCTCCGAGGCGTCGATGTCGAGCACGCCCGCGAGCTGCGCCGGCTGGTTGCCGACGATGCCGATGGCGTGGCCGTCCAGGCGCGAGAAGCCGCAGATGATGTTCTTGGCGTAGTGCTCGTGGACCTCGAAGAACTCCTCGTCGTCGACGATCAGCTTGACCACGTCGCGCATGTCATACGGCTTGTTGGGGTTGTCGGGGACCACGTGGTCGAGCTCCGGGTCCATGCGCTCGGGGTCGTCGGTCGGCTGCACGCGCGGCGTGCTCTGGAGGTTGTTCTGCGGCAGGAAGCTGAGCAGGTAGCGGCAGTCCTCCAGGCACGCGTCCTCGTCCTCGGAGGCGAACTGCGCGACGCCGGACTTGGAGTTGTGAGACATCGCGCCGCCGAGCTCCTCGAAGCCGACCTCCTCGCCGGTGACCGTCTTGATCACGTCGGGCCCGGTGATGAACATGTGCGAGGTCTCCTTGACCATGAAGATGAAGTCGGTTATCGCCGGCGAGTACACGGCGCCGCCCGCGCACGGGCCCATCACCAGGCTGATCTGCGGGATCACGCCCGAGCAGCGCACGTTGCGTAGGAACACGTCGCCGTAGGAGCCGAGCGAGACGACCCCCTCCTGGATGCGCGCCCCGCCGGAGTCGTTGATGCCGATCACCGGGCAGCCGATCTTCGCCGCCAGGTCCATGATCTTGCACATCTTCTCGCCCATCACCTCGCCCAGCGATCCGCCGAACACGGTGAAGTCCTGGCTGAACACGCACACGGTTCGCCCGTCGATGGTGCCGTGACCGGTGACCACCGCGTCGCCCCAGGGCCGGTTCTTCTGCATATCGAAGTCGTACGTGCGATGGCGCACGAAAGTGTCGAGCTCCTGGAAGGATCCGGGGTCGAGCAGCTTCTCCACGCGCTCTCGTGCGGTGTACTTGCCGCGCGCGTGCTGCTTCTCCTCAGCCTCCGGCGCCGAGTGCAGCGCGGCTTCGCGCAGCTCGTGCAGCTGCGCGAGCTTCTCCTCGTAGGTCTCCGGCGCCTTCTGGCGCGCCGGCTTGCGGTGTCCGCCGCGGGAGGCGAGGACGGCCGCGTCGGCCTGGCGGTCGTGGGGTCTGCTTGCCATCCGCCGCCGGATGTTATCCGCGCGGTGGGGGTGCGTCCGCGACAGCGGGGCTGCGCGCGCCTCTCTAGGCCCGCGAGAACGGGCGGTGGTGCGCCGCGCCGAGGTGGTCGAGCACCGCAGTGAGTAGCGCCGTGACCTCCGCCTCGGCCACTTCCTCGGCGGCCACCAGCTCCGCGGCGATGTCGGCGGTAGGCGGAGCGTCGACGTTGCCGGGCGGGGAGCCAACGGGAGCTTGCGGAGAGGCAACAAGGGCTTGCGGAGCGTCGGCCGGTGCGGGTGGCAGCGCGGCGAACGGGTGCGAGGCGACGAAGCTCTCGGGCGCGAGCACCTCTCGCACGGCGGCGAAGGGGTCGGCCGGCTCGGGGGTGTCTTGTGTGTCCTGCTGCCGCGTGCCCGCGCCAACGGGTGCTCGACGGCGCCCAAACAAGCGGGCAAAGAAGCCGCGCCGCGCGTTAGTGGGCTCGACCGCGACCGGCTCGACCGCGCATGTGGCCACCGGCTCGTCGCGAGCGACGTCCGGCGAGGCGGCGGCTGCCTTGGGCTCGTGCTCTCGCGCAGTCGGCAAGCCCCGTTGTTCGGGAGCGATCGGGTCCACCTCCTCGGCGGCCGGCGGTTCCTGCGCGGCGGTCTCCGCCGCTGTCGCGGTCGGCGCTGGCAGGACGATCTCGCGTGTGACGGTGAGCTTCACGTCGGTTCCCCACCCGGAAGGCTTGATGGAGACGGTGCCGGTGGTGTTCTCGGCGGCCCACTCGACGATGGTTTCCGGCTCGGAGCGCACGATCCGGATCTCGCCGAGCTCGCCGAGGTGGCGGGCGAGCCCAGCCGGGTCGCTGAGCTCGGCCCATAGCTCAGGCGGCGACTTGACCAGCGTGCGCTGAGCCTGCGAGGAGATCATCGCCCCTCATTTCGAGTGATCCGCCGCTACTCCTTCAGCATGTTCGGCGTGCAGGCCGACGCCGGGTCATTGCCAGCTGGGCGGCAGCTTGCGGTCGACCTCGATCTTGCCTGAGAACCGGATGGGGTTGCGTGGGCCGTGGTCGACAACCCAAGTCGCCATCCGGCGGATGCCAGTCCTCAGATCGATCGGCGGCGGATCGAACACGTCGCGCACCTTCGCATGGTCCCAATGAGCGTGCACGACCTCGTTGCGGGGCGGCTCGTGCTCGACTCGGCACTCGACGTCAAAGGCGTCGGCAACCTCCTTGGCGAGCTCGAGCACCGTGTGCGGCTGGTCGGCCCCGATGTTGTAGACCTCGTTGCGGGAGCGCTCGACGAGCGGGGCGCGGCTGACGAGCGGGGCCACGTCGGCGATGTGCGAGAAGGCTCGCGTCCGGCGGCCATTGCCGAAGATCCTCATGCGCTCGCCGCGCAGCACGGCGTTCATGAAGATGCCGATCACGTTCCTGTACTTGTCGGCGATGTTCTGGCGCTCGCCGTACACGTTGTGCGGGCGGAAGATCGTGTAGTCGAGGCCGAACATCTTCGCCGCGGCGGCCAGGTCGAGCTCGGTCGCGTACTTGGAGATGCCGTAGGGATCCTCGGGCGCGGGCGTCATCTCCTCGGTCATCGGAACCTGCCCGGCGCCGTATACGGCGATCGACGAGGTGAACACGAGCCGACGCGCGTCATGCAGGATCGCCTGGTTGATGAGGTTCACGCTGGCCTCGAGGTTCGTGCGGTAGTTGAAGGCGCGCACGAAATGCGAGAGGCCCTCGGCCGCGTATGCGCCGAGGTGATAGACGTAGTCGAACGTCCGACCAGCCCATAGGCCGCCGACGAACTCGGCGTCGCGCAGGTCGCCCGCGATGAACTCGGCGTCCTTGGAGACGTTCCCGATGTACCCGCCGGAGAGATCGTCCGTGGCGAGGACGTTCATGCCGAGCTCCAAGCAGCCGTCGACGACATGCGATCCTATGAATCCGGCGGCGCCGGTGACGAGAGCCGTCGCGGTCGAGTCGCCGGGCATCAGGAGTCCGTCGCCTCGTCGAGGCTGAACCGAGGATCGAGGAAGAACCTCTCCCCGGGATTGATGCGATTCCAGGAGCGGTTTTGCCTGCGAAAGGCGACGACCTGTGGCATTCGTCGCACCACGTCGCCGACGACGAGCAGATCGAGCCACACGACCCGCCGCTGCAGGAGCAACGTGTGGCCGAGCAAGACCGCCAGCCAGTTGAGGGCTCCAAGAACCGTCAACGGGAGCGAGAAGTACTTGAACGCGACTATCGTGGCGCTGGCCCGATTGGAGATGTAGCGGCGCCGGCTGACAGGCGTCTCGCGGGCACCGACGAGCTGTTCGTTGGAAGCGCCCACGCGGTGGAACACGTGTGCGGCGGGAACCGTCACGCAGAGCCAGTCGCGCTGCCACGCGCGTAGGAAGAAGTCTATGTCCTCGTAGTCGAGGAAGAAGCTCGTATCCCAGCCGCCGAGCTCGTGGTACACCTCGGCGTGCACCATCACCGCCCCCGCACAGCCGAACGGCGTGGGGGAGCAGTCGGGCAGCGAGACGGTGCACTCGTGCGCCCTGAACGGATACGGGGAGCAGATGTGCCACAGGCTGCGGCGGTAGCGCAGGCCGCCGCGAATCCGGCGCTCGCCGTCGTAGCTCCATTCCCACGGTTCGCAGGCGGCGATGCGCTTCTCCAAGTCGATTCGCACCGCGAGCTCGCGCAAGCAGCGCCGGTCGAGGTAGAGATCCTCGTTGCAGAAGAAGAGCAGTGGATGGCCCGCACTCTTCGCACCCACGGCATACCCGGCCACGAGGCCGGACTCGGGTGGCTCGTGAACGACGCGGACCGCGGGATAGCGCTGGAGTATCTCCATCGATGCGTCCTTGCTGTGGCGATCGACGACGATGACCTCGGTCTCCACGCCCTCCTGTGCTTCGAGCGTGTCGAGCAGCCGCGGGAGGTATCGCGCGCCGTTGAGGTTGCTCACCACAACCGATACCGATAAGCCGTCCGCAGCCACTGAGCGAAGAATCTACAGCCGCTCGCCGGCCCTCCGTGCGGGGACGAGTCCATCCGCGAAACACGACGGTATTCAGGCTGGGCAAGCGCGCGCCAGGAGGGAGAATGTCTCCGACTGCTCGCGCCCGCATCTGCGCCCAGCCGGCTCACCCGCCGCGCGCCTCGCCTGCGCGAGGTGTTTCACTCCGGGCGTGGCAGGGCCCCGCGCCGAGCCGCAGCTACGCCGCCGAAGGCGCTCGCTCGCTTCGCACGAGTCCCCGCTGGTGCAGCAGCTCCGCCAGCTGCACGGCGTTGGTGGCGGCGCCCTTGCGCAGGTTGTCGGCGACGATCCACAGGTCGAGCGCGCGCTCGTGGCCGGGGTCGCGCCGGATGCGTCCGACGAACACCTCGTCCCTGCCGGTCGCGTCGATCGCCAGCGGGTACAGCGCAGCGTTGGGATCGTCCAGGACGATCACGCCGGGCGCGGCGGCGAGCAGCTCGCGTGCGCGCTCGCGCGAGAGCTCGTCGCGCGTCTGCACGTTGACGGCCTCGGAGTGGCCGTTGACGACTGGCACACGCACGCACGTGGCGGACACGCGGATGTCGGGATCGTCGAGGATCTTGCGTGTCTCGCTCATCAGCTTGCGCTCCTCGTCGGTGTGGTCCTCGCCGGCCGCGAACAACCCGGCGTGAGGCAGCGCGTTGAAGGCGATCTGGTGCGCGTAGGCAGTGGGCGACTCGATCTCGCGCTGGTGCAGCAGCGCGTGCGACTGGTCGAGCAGCTCGTCGACGGCGCGCCTGCCGGTGCCAGACACCGCCTGATAGGTGCTGATCACGAGTCGCTCGATCCCCGCCTCGTCGTACAGCGGCTTCAGTGCCACGACCATCTGCATGGTCGAGCAGTTGGGGTTGGCGACGATGCCGTGGTGGTCATCGAGTGCATAGGGATTGACCTCGCTGACGACCAGCGGCACGTCCTCCTGCATGCGCCAGCGCGAGGAGTTGTCGATAACGGTGGCGCCCGCCTGCACGAACCGCGGTGCCCACTCGCCGGAGGTGGCGCCGCCTGCGGAGAACAGCGCTAGGTCGAAGCCCTGGATCGACTCATCGCTCAGCCCCTGGACAGTCAGGTCACCGCCATCCGGCGCTGCGCCTGCGAGTACTCGGCCGACAGAGCGCTCGGACGCGAACGCCACGACCTCGCTGGCCGGAAACGAGCGCTCATGCAACAGCGCAAGCATCAGCGTGCCCACCTGACCGGTGGCGCCCACGACCGCTACCCGATAGCTCGCGCTCATGAAGGCTCAGCGTACCGCTCATTCCCACGGTACGGCTGAGCCGCACAGGTGGGCTCAGGAGCCGGTGTGGGTGGCCATGAAGTAGATCGTGATCACCACCAGCAAGTCCATCAGCGCCCCCACCCCGCCGATGCGGCGCACGAGCGAGTCGTGCTCGGCGCTGAACGTCACGGCGCCATCGCCCGCCCCAGCCGCGTCGCGGTCGGCGACCTCGATCAATCGCTTCTCGCGCGGACCCAGGTATGCGCCCTCGACGCCACCGATCACGATCGCCACGCCCAGGCCCCACTGCACGAAGAACGCGTGCCATAGGTGCAGATGCGAGGCGAGGTACACGCCGAACACGACGATCGCGGCGAGCCCCGGCATGATCACGCGCTGGCTGATGGCGTGCATCGACCGGTACAGCGCCGGTAGCGCGCGCGTGTCGGCCTTCATGAACGCGCCAAGCATCACGGGGTACGCGAACGTCGCGCCGAATGCGAACACGACCGCGACGATGTGCAGCGCGAGCACCACTTCCCAGAAGGCGACGGCCACGAGCATGACACCTAGCCTATTGGTCGTCTCGGCGCGGCGGCCGAGGTGCGCTCAGAACCGCGGCGCGTAGGAGCCGAACACGTCCTGCATCGCGCCGCACACCTCGCCCAGCGAACAGCGGTCCTTGAGCGCCTGGCGGATCGCCGGCAGCAGGTTCTCGCTGCCGCGCGCCACCTCGCGCAGCTCCTCCAAGCGGCGCTCCACTAGCAGCTGCTCGCGGTCGGCCTTGAACGACTTCAGGCGCGCGACCTGCTCGTGCTCTGAGCGGGGGTCCACGCGCAGCAGGTCGGGGACCTCGAGATCCTCCTCCCGGTAGGCGTTGACGCCGACGACGATGTCCTGGCCGATGCGGTAGCGCTCCTGGTAGCCCCACGCCGACTCGTCGATCTCGCCCGTGATGAACTCGATCGCGTTGACCGAGCCGCCGAGCGCGTCGACCTTGCCGATCAGCTCGTTGGCGCGCGCTTCGATCTCGTCGGTGAGCGACTCCACGAAGTAGGAGCCGGCGAACGGATCGACGCTGTCGGCGGCGCCAGACTCGTGCGCGAGGATCTGCTGCGTGCGCACCGCGATTTTGGCTGCGCGCTCGGTGGGCAGCGCGAGCGCCTCGTCGAAGCCGTTGGTGTGCAGCGACTGCGTACCGCCGCACACCGCCGCGAAGCCCTGGAGAGCGACGCGCACGATGTTGTTCTCGGGCTGCTGGGCGGTCAGCGTGACACCGCCGGTCTGCGTGTGGAAGCGAAGCATCGTGGCCTTCGGGTTGGTGGCGCGGAAGCGCTCGCGCATGATGTGCGCCCACATGCGCCGCGCGGCCCGGAACTTGGCGACCTCCTGAAAGACGTTGTTGTGGCCGTTGAAGAAGAACGCCAGGCGCGGCGCGAACTCGTCGACGGACAGGCCCGCGTCGATTGCCGCCTGCACGTAGGCGATCCCGGAGGACAGCGTGAAGGCGACCTCCTGCACGGCCGAGCAGCCCTTCTCGCGGAAGTGGTAGCCGGAGATCGAGATCGTGTTCCATTTGGGCACACGCTCGTGGCAGTACTGGAACAGGTCCGTGGTGAGGCGCATCGTGGGCACGGGCGGATAGATGTAGTTGCCGCGCGCGATGTACTCCTTGAGCACGTCGTTCTGGGTCGTGCCGCGCAGCTTCTCGCTGGGAACGCCCTGCTCGTCGCCGACAAGCTCGTACAGCAGCAGCAGGCACGCGGCAGGCGCGTTGATCGTCATCGACGTCGACACCTGGTCCAGCGGCACGTCGTCGAACGCGGTACGCATGTCGTCGATCGTGTCGATCGCCACGCCCGTGCGCCCCACCTCGCCCAGGCAGCGTGGGTTGTCGGAGTCGAGACCCAGCTGCGTCGGCAGGTCGAACGCCATCGACAGTCCGGTCGTGCCCTTCGAGAGCAGGTAGCGGTAGCGCTCGTTGGAATCCTTCGCGGAGGCGTAGCCCGCGTACTGGCGGATCGTCCACGTCTGCTTGCGGTACATCTCGCGGTGCACGCCGCGGGTGTAGGGGAACTCGCCAGGCTGGCCGAGGTCGAGGCTCGCCGGGAGGTCCTCCTGCGTGTACAGCTCCGCGACCTCGATGCCGGAGTCCGTGAAGCGGCGGGGATCGTCCGGGCCGACGATCGGCGCGACCGTCAGCACCTCCTCGGCGTCGTCGCCCGCGCCGCTGCCGCGCCCACCGGCCTGCTCCTCCGTCGTGGCCATGACAGAAGCATAGACGCGGAAATCACTAAGCTTTCGCCGCGATGGCAACATGCCTGGTCACCGGCGGCGCCGGCTTCCTGGGATCGCACCTGTGCGACGCGCTGCTCGCGCGTGGCAACCGCGTGATCTGCGTGGACAACCTGGAGACGGGCTCGCTCGCGAACATCGCGCACGTCCGCGAGCCCGACCGCTTCGTGCACCTGGGCATCGACATCATCGAGCCCTACTACGTCGAGGAGCCGATCGACTTCGTCTATCACCTCGCCTCGCCCGCCTCGCCGATCGACTACCTGCGCCTGCCGTTGCATACGCTGAAGGTGGGCTCCTACGGCACGCACCACACGCTCGGGCTGGCCAAGGCCAAGCGTGCGCGCTTCCTGATCGCGTCGACCAGTGAGGTGTACGGCGACCCGCTCGAACACCCGCAGGCCGAGAGCTACTGGGGCCACGTCAACCCGATCGGCCCGCGCGGCGTGTACGACGAGGCCAAGCGCTACGCGGAGGCGCTGACGATGGCCTACCACCGCCAGCAGGGGGTCGACACCTCGATCATGCGGATCTTCAACTCGATCCTCGCCGATGAGCAGGTGCTCTATGACGACGGAACGGAACTGCGACGCGAGACGGCCGAGCAGGCCGCCGCACGGCTGCTTCCGTACGCGTTCGCCGCCGGCTACGCTCCTAGACGCCCGCCCACGAGCGCCGGCTCCACCGCGACCGCACTGCGGCCCGCGCTGGAATACCCGCTCTACGGCTACACCGTGCCGGCCTTCCAGTCCGGTGGCGAGATCGTCGCCGCGCCCGCGTCGCACCTGATCGCTCACCCCACGGAGGCGCGCTGCTTCGAGGTGCGCACACGCTACGGGCGCTCGGTCAGGGTCACCGGCGATCACTCGATCTTCGTGCGCGGCGCCGACGGCGAGCCCGAGCCGTGTCCCGTCGAGCAGCTCGAGGTCGGCGACCATGTGGCGATCGCGCGCCGCATCGAGGTCCCCGAGCGCGACCGCCGTACGGTCAGTATGCTCGACGTCTGGCGCCACGCCGAGGCGGACCAATGGGACCTGACGGTCGAAGCCGACGGTCTGGGCGAGCGCGTGTGGGCCAAGCGGCGCGAGCTGTTCGGCATCCTCGTCGCACAGCGTCGAAACCCCGGACCGCACTGGCGCAACGGCGCGTGGACCAAGCTCATCAGGATGCGCCGCAGCAATCGTGTGCCGCTGCCGATCCTGCGGCGGGTCGTCGATGAGCTTCCCGCCGGCGCGCGGGTGTGCCAGCGCCAGGGAGACCGCCGCGGCTCCCTGCCGGCCAGCGTCGAGATCACCGACTCGCTGCTGTGGCTGCTCGGGTTGTGGGTTGCCGAGGGCTCTCGCTACGAGGGCGCCAAGGGCGGGTTCCTGACGATCTCGTGTGAGCAGGCCGTGCTCGACCGGGCGAAGGCAGTCATCGAACGCGAGCTCGGGCTGCACGTGGTCTGCGCGCCCGCCAGCTCTGCCCGCGCCGCGTCGATCTTCATCAACTCGAAGCTGCTGCTGCGGCTCATGGATCACCTCGGCTTCGAGGGCAAACGCAAGCGCATCCCCGGCTGGGTCCTCGGGCTGCCGCTCAGCCGTCTGAAGTGGTTCCTCGAGGGATATCGCGAGGGCGACGGCGTGCATTCGGGTGCGCGCCTTGCAGAGAGCATCCGCCACACCTTCGTGACCACGAGCGACGAGCTCAAGGACGATCTCATCGTCGCGTTCGCGCGCTTCGGGCTCGTGCCCTCCGTCGGGCACTACTCCACGCACTTCCGCAAGAAGACCGGCGCCCGCGCCTATCCGTTCTGGAGCGTGTCGCTGTGCCACGTCTCGCCCTGGAACGTGCTCGAATGGGACAGCGGCGTCAGCCAGCGCCTGAACGCGCGCGTGACCGGCGACCTGGTTTGGGCGCAGGTGACCAACATCGAGGAGATCGACGCGACGCCGCTCGTCTATGACTTCTCCGTTCCCGGCCACGAAAACTTCTGGGCGGGCACCGGGGTTGCCTGCGCAAATACCTACGGTGCTCGCATGAGACCCCACGACGGCCGCGCGATCCCCACGTTCCTGCGCCAGGCGCTCGCCAACCGGCCGCTCACGGTTTTCGGCGACGGCAGTCAGACGCGCTCGTTCTGCTACGTCAGCGATCTGATCGCCGGCATGATCGCGCTCGCGGAATCGGGGTATCACAACCCTGTGAACATCGGCAACCCGGACGAGTTCACGCTGCTCGAGCTCGCCGAAACGGTCAAGGAGCTGACGAGCTCGAGCTCGGAGATCGTGTTCGAGGCGCTGCCGGTGGACGATCCCAAGCAGCGCAAGCCGAAGATCGACCTGGCGCGTGAGCTGTTGGGGTGGTCGCCGCAGGTCTCGCTGCGCGAAGGGCTCCAGCGCACGATCGAGGACTCTGGCATCGAGCTGCTCATCGGTGGCGGCTCCGCCTGAGGTGAAAGGCCGCTTGCGCGAGCTCGCCGGTCCCCGAAAAGACCGCTCTATATGCGAGTGTGCGGTGTTGTGAGCAGTGAGATGGGACCAACGTCCGCTCCGTCGTCTCCAGCGCGCGCGCGTTCGACCGCGTCCGTTGCTCCCGGCCACGCGCCGTCCGCGCCGTCGACGGCGCCACCCCCGCGGCCACGACTGTCGGGGGCGGTGAGACGCACCGAGCTCTCCGAGCACGACATTCGCCGCAAGCGCCCGCCGGCGCTTTCGTTCCTGCTGCGCATGGCGACGCTGCGCCGGGTCTCGCGGGTCGCGTCTTTGCTGGCGATCGACTTCGCGGGCGTGGCGCTGGCGATCTTCACCGCGCTCGTGCTCAAGGAAGCCGCGAACGGCTCCGTGCGGGCCTCGGACGCGTACGACACCACCAAGCACTTCCTGCCGTTCGCCTACCTGCTGACAGCGCTGCTGTTCGCGCGCTCGGGGCTGTATGCGGAGCGTGCCCTGCGCCCGGGGCTCTCGCGGATCGTGGGGTCGCTGTTCCAGGTGGCCTTCGTAGCCGTGATCTTCGCGCTGGTCAACGGCGAACACTTCTCCAGCTACTACATCTTCTGGAGCTCGCTGGCGCTCGCGAGCCTGTACATCGGATCCGCGCGCGCCCTCTACGAGCGCCTCACGGCCGTCGTCCTGCGTGCCGCCGGCTACCGGCGCCGCGCGGTGCTCGTCGGCACGGGCAAGCAGATCGTCGACGTGGCGCACGCGCTCGGCGACACCCAGCACTACCCGATGGAAGTCGTGGGCTTCCTTTCGCCCACCCCGCTGCCGGCGAACGGCCTACGCTCGCTCGGCTCGCTGGACGATCTCGACGACGTGCTCAGCAGCGAACGCATCGACGAGCTGATCATCGCCGACCCCGACTTCCCCCAGGACGACGCCGTGGAGCTGGTTGACCAGTGCCACCAGCGCGGGATCAGGGTGAAGCTGGCGCCGTCGACGATGGAGATCCTGATCCACCGCGCCGAGTTCGTGCCCGGGCAGTCGGTGCCTCTGTTCGAGCTGGGCTCGCCCGTGTTCGAGGGGATCGACTTCGCGCTGAAGCGCACGTTCGACATCATCGGAGCGACGCTGCTGCTCGCGCTGCTGAGCCCCTTGCTGCTCGCGATCACGATCGCCGTGCGCGTGAGCTCACGCGGTCCCGTGCTGTTCCGTTCGATGCGCCGGGGCATCGGTCAGCGCCCGTTCTCGTGTCTGAAGTTCCGCACGATGTACACCGACGCCGAGGAGCGCCAGGCGGAGCTCGAAGACATGAACGAGGCCTCGGGCGCGCTGTTCAAGATCCGCCAGGATCCGCGCCTGACCCCGGTGGGACGACTGCTGCGGCGCTTCTCGATGGACGAGCTGCCGCAGCTCGTGAACGTGCTGCGCGGCGACATGTCGCTCGTGGGCCCGCGGCCACTGCCCGAGCGCGATTTCGCGATGCTCGAGGACTGGCACCGCAAGCGCTACCTTGTGCTTCCAGGGGTCACCGGCCTGTGGCAGGTCTCGGGCCGCTCGGAGCTCGACTTCGACGACCTCGTGCACCTCGACTTCATCTACCTGGAGAACTGGTCGCTGGCGCTCGACCTCTCGATCCTGCTGAAGACCGTTCCCGCGGTGCTCTCGCGGCGCGGCGCCTACTGAGGCTCGAGGCCGTCGAGCGGACGCACGCCGGTACTGCGACGGCGGCGCAGCGCGCTGACCGTCGGGCGCGGCCGGGCCACCGTGGCGACCGTGCGCTCGTACACGTCCCACGTGGCGCGGGCCGCGTCCTGCCAGCTCCACGCGGGCGGCGCCGGCGCCGGGCGGCGCGCGGCGTGAGCGGCCGCGAGGAGCCCGCGCATGTCCCCTTGGGTCACGAACGTGGCGCGGTCGCCCAGGACCTCCCGCAAGGCCGGGGAGTCGCACGCCACGACCGGCGTGCCGCACGCCAAGGCCTCGACCGCGGTCAGGCCAAAGCCCTCCTCGTTCGAGGACAGCAGCAGCGCGTGCGCGCCGGTGTAGATCGCCGCGAGCTGCTCGTCGGATACCTGGCCGGTGAGGATCACGCCCGGAAGCTCGTGCGCCCACGGGCGTGTGGACCCGACGAGCACGAGCGGCAGCTCGCGCGACGCCGCGGCGAGCTTCGCCACGTGCTTGCCCGGGTCCGGGTGCTTCAGGTCCCCAACCCACACCAGAAAGCGCTCGGGTAGCGAGAAGCGCTCACGCACTGCGGCAACGCCCTCGGCGCCGCGCGGGTACATCGCCGCGTCGGCCGCCTCGGGGATCACCACAACCTGCTCGCTATCGAGACGCATGTGTGCGACCGCGTCCCGCGCCACCGCTTCGGTCGGGACGATCACGCTGACGGCGCGCTGAACGGCGAGATGGCGCAGGCGCAGACCGCCGCGCAGGTGCTCGCTGCGGCGCTTGAGTGCGCCGAGATCGTGAATCGTGACGACCGTCGGGCATGGACTGTGGAGCATCGCCCCGCCCATCCACGGCGAGTGCAGCACGTCCACGCCGCACGAGCGCGCGAGCGCGCGGTGAGACAGTGCCTCGACGATCTCGTCACGGCTGGTGAGCGTGTCGCGCAGCGCAGCCAGCAGGCATCGCGAGTAGCGTCCGACGCCGTCTGGATCCGATACGGCGCGGCTGTCGAACGCAACCCTCACGCGCTGGCGCGCGCCTTGACCGGATCCTCCCGTACGTGCATCGCGCGCCAACACTAATCGCTTTGCCCACGGAAGAGCAGATATGAGAGGCGTGCTGCAACGGAGGGATGTGACGCCGGGCATGCGCCGGCGGCGAATCCCGGGCGTTAGCCTGCGGCGGGATGCCCTCTCGCGAGTACCACGAGGCCCTGTGGCAGCGCATCCCGCCGGGTCTGGAGCCGTCCGACTTCACGCTCCGCAGGCGCTTTCTGCTGGAGCGCGTGCAGGCGGGGGAGCGCGTGCTCGACGTCGGCTGCGGCGAGGGACGGTTCGCCGCCGAGCTCGCGAAGGTGGGCGCGCGCGTCGTGGGCGTGGACGTCGCGCAGGAGCCGCTGCGTCGCGCGCGGGAGCGTGATCCGCAGCTGGACCTGCGCTTGACCCCGCCGCTCGGAGAGTGGGAGCTCGAGGACGCGAGCTTCGACGCCGTGTGGGCGGGGGAGGTGATCGAGCACGTGGCTGACACCGCCGCGTGGCTGTCGGAAATCCGTCGCGTGCTGCGATCCGGCGGAAGCCTGCTGCTGAGCACCCCCGCGCACGAGCCGCTCGCGCTGCTGCGCATCGCGCTGTCAAGGCGCGCGTTTGCCCGCCACTTCGACCCGCGCGGTGATCACCTGCGCTTCTTTAGCCGCGCGACGCTCGCCCAGCTGCTCGCTGATTTCCGCTTCACGGAGATCGAGCTGGAGACTGCGGGCGGACCGCCGGGCGCACGACGACTGCTGCTCGCCCAGGCGACCCGCGGGCGTTTTTGAGCCCGCCACCGAGGCCGGTCGCCGCGCCCGTGGTGCTCCTGGCGCGAACGCGCGGCACAGGCTTGACCGGCGCGGCCATCGCCCGTAGCGCTTCGAGGTAGTCGTTGTGGACTTCGATCGCTTTGCGGTTGCCGGCAGCGATCGCTTCGGCGGAGATCGACTGTGGATCGAGGTAGATAGCCGCCTGGAGCTCGGCGACCGCGGCGCGCGGGTCGCTCGCGAGGTCATAGCGTGCGAGCGCCAGCCATGTCTGCGGGTTGGAGGGCTCCAGGCGTACCGCCCGCTCGAGCGTCGAGCGCGCACGTGCCGGCTGCCCGGAGACGCGCTGGGCGCCGGCGAGCGTGAACAGCGCTTCCACCGACAGCGGGTCACGCGCTATCGCGCTGTCGGCGTCGGCGATCGCGCCACGGGTGTCGCCTGCTTCCAGACGCGCGTCGGCTTCCTGGCTGGCTTCTTCTGAGCGCTGTGGCTGCCACTGCGACCACGCGGCCAGCAGCGCCGCCAGGATCGCCGCGCTCGCCACCGCGATGCGGGCGTAGCTGGGCCGCGTATCCCCTGTTCCGCGGGTACGCCGCGCGCCGTCGTGGACGGCGAAGCCAGACCGTGGGCCGACCTGCCGAACCGTGCCGGCAGGCTCGCCGGCGTCGCTCACGAGCGGCCCGCGTCCGGCAAGCCAGCCCGCGCACAGCAGCGCCACGCACGCGTTGCCCGGCACGTACCACGTCCAGTCGATCAGCGCGTGAGCGCCGAACACGACCACCAGCGTCAGCATGCTCAGCATCGCGATCCGCTCGGGCGGGTAGCGGGTGAGCTCGCCCGCCGGCAGCGCGCTCCATCCCGGGCGTGCGCCTGAGCGGATCTCCAGCCACGCGCGCCAGCTGGTCCAGCGCCTGTTGAACGGGTGTGTCGCGCGCCCCGCCGCCGCCATCCACGTGAGCAGCAGCGCGAGCGCCGTCAGCAGGCCGACGATGCCCAGGTCGGCGAGCGTCTGCACGATGAAGCTGTGGGCGTGACGCACTTCGAGGGTCTCTGTTTCGTAGCGCTGGTGAGCGGTCGCATAGCCTTCCGCGCCGACGCCGAGCGCGGGGTGCGCGGCGAACACCTGGAGGCCCTCCTTCCAGTAGCGCGCGCGTACGCTCGCCACGGCCGTCAGGCGTCCGGGAGTGTTGGGCGGCGGTTTGGCGTTGGGGTTCGTGAGCGCGCTGACGGCGTGCGAGACGCTGCCGCCGAGGCCGCGGTGGCTGTGCGCGAGCGCTCCCGCGAAGGCGACCACGGCGAGCACGATCGCTGCCAGCAGGCCGACCCCCGCGCGGCGGCGGACGAGCGGCGAGGGCGCGCGGCGGCCCGTGAGGAAACCGACAGCGATCCCAACCGCGGTGAGCAGAGCCAGCATCGCCACCACCAGCGCCCCCAGCTGGTGCCCGGCCGGGGTGCGCTGGGCGAGCGCGACCCCTTCGGAGCTGAGGGCATGGCGGGAGAAGTCCCACGCGGCTACCGCCCCAGCTCCCGCCGCGCCGGCGATCAGCAGCGCAGCTCCGCGCAGGCGCAGCGGCACCATCCAGAACCACAGCGCCAGCCCCACGGCGAGCGCGGCAAGCGCGCCACGCGAGTACGCGAGCACGAGCGCGAGCAGCAACAGGCCCATCGCCGGGTAGGCGAGCGCGCGCAGCAGCGCGTGGCCGCTGCGTCGCGCGCCCAGCCACAGGCAGCCGATCGCGCCCAACGCGGCGGTCAGCCCGACGGCGTTCCAGTAGCCGTACGGTTCGTTCAGGCGCGCGTAGGCGTCGCTCGGGGCGAGGCTCGCTGGCCACACCTTCGTGGCGAGCGCGTACGCGCTCACGACCACCGCCGCCAGCGTCACGCCGCCGAGGATCGCCGGCCAGCGCCCGGGCGCCACGCGCACGAGCGCGATCCCGGCCGCGAACACAGCGCTATAGGCCAGCAGGCGATTGGCGTCCTGCCAGCTCTCGTCGGGCGCAACCGACCACACGACGGAGATCGCACTGAGCATCGCGAAAGCGAGCAGCAGCCCAAGCGGCCACAGGCCGTAGGCGCGCCTGCCGGCGGGAGCGAGCAGCACGCTCGCCGCCACCAGCGCACCTGAGGCGAGCGTGAGCACCATCTCCGTCGTGGTCATCGATTCGAGGTTCAGGCCCCCCTTGGCCGCGAACGTGATGAAGCAGAAGAGCCCGGCAACTACGAGCGTCGCCAACCACAACCGCTGCCACACCTCCGCCCTGGGCGCTACCGGCACAAGTCGCTGCCGCACGCTGCGCGCCGGTGCCGGCGGCGCCTGTACGTCGCCCATCGCGGGGCGCTCAGTCTGCGCGGCGGGCACGGATGCGGTTGCGCACGGCGCCGCCGGCGATCAGCAGCAGGCATGCGATTAGAAAGGCGAGCATCGCCAGCAGCGGGCTCGGCAGCGCGCTGAGCGCCGACGAGACGCTCACGTGCACGACGCCGGGACGGACCGTCCCGCCGGACAGTTTGACCGGCTCCGCGCCGGCGTGCTGGCGCGTGCGTGATCGCCTGCTGCTCGGCAGGCGTGGCGGCAAGCGCTGCGGTGGCGGACACGCCTGGGCCGCCGCCGCTTGAGCCTCCGCGGCCGCCGCCGGCGGCAGCGAGCGCTGCCTGGCGAATCAGAGCCGCACATCCGCTGTACTCTTCGAGGTCGGCGTTCACCTCTTTGAGCGCCCTGCGGTAGTCGGCCTGGCTGAACCCGCTCAGCGATTCGTTGTGTGTGCAGCGCAGGATGATGGTTTCGCCGATGTCGGCATGTGCGGGCACGGCGATCGCGAGCATTGCGGCGGCCAGCGCCACCAGCGCGAGCGCGCGTCGACCGGGCCGGCGGGGCCGGACAGCTCGGGCCCGTCGGCTCCTGAGATGGGCAGACCTCATGGGCAGACCACGCAACGCTAGCAACGCCCCCGGGAGACGCCGACGCTGGAAAACGCGGCCGAGAACCCACGCGCCCAGGCGTCGTGGCTATAGGCGAGGACATCGCCGTGGCCGGCTGCGCCCATCTGCTCGCGAAGCCGAGCGTCGACGGTCAGTCGCTCGATCGCGCCGGCCAGCGCGCGGCTGTCGCCTGCGCGCACGATCACGCCGTTCTCGCCGTCGCGCACCAGCCCGCCAGCGGCGGCACCGACGGCATTTGTGGCTATCACTGCAAGCCCGCGGTTCATGGCCTCGTTGACCACCAACCCCCAAGGCTCGCGAAAGGTGCGCGTCGGGATCGACGGCACCACCAGCACATGGCAGGCGGCGTACACGTCGCGAAGCTCGCGCGGCGGGAGCTGACCGAGGCCGAGGACCGAACCCGCGCTCGCGTCCACGCCTGCGAGGACGAGCGCCGACTGCGACGCGGGCAGGCGCAGCGAATGCCAGGCAGCGAGCAGCACATCGAGGCCCTTCTCCCTGGCTGGGCGTCCCACGAACAGGAAGCGCGTGCGCGCCGCGAGCGGCCAGTCGCGCACGCGCGGCGCAGCGATCTCCTGCGAGCGCCAGAAGTCGTTGTCCACGGACTGCGGCGCGACGCCCACGCGCCGCGCGCCCAGCGCCTGCACGTAGGCGCTGACGTGCGGGCCGTATGTGACGACCGCGTCGGCCGACCGGTATAGCCGCCTGAGCGGCAGGTAGGTGAAGGCGTGGGCGAGGCTCCGCGGGTGAGCCCACAGCGACGCCCACAGGATCAGCGGGATGCGTGCGGAGCGCGCGCCGATCCACGTCGCCAGCGGCGCCAGGCGACCGCCGGTGGGGCACACGACCGCCCGGTAGTTGCCGCTGCGCGCCAGCGAGTAGAGCTCGGAGGGACGCACGTGGCGATGGGGGAACGGCAGCTCGCTGTGGTGGTCGGGCCCGCCGTGGTGGTAACGCCCGCCGAACAGCGCCAGCTCGACCTGCTCGAGCTCGTGCAGGCGCGCGAACGCTCCCACGCGATAGGCGGGAGCATGGCCGGTGACGAACAGGACCGGCTTCACTCGAGCACGTCGCGGTAGGCGGCAAGCGTTTGCTCGCCGCAGCGCTCCCAGGTGAAGTTGGCGGCCACCGTTGCGCGTGCGCGCTGGCCGGCCTCGCGCAGGCGCTGGGGATCGGACAGCAGCTCGTCGATGCGCTGGGACAGGCGCTCGATGTCGCCCGGCGGCACGAGCAGGAAGCCGTCGCCGGCGGCGGCGATCTCCTCGGGCCCGGGCTCGCCGCGGCAGCCGATCGCTGGCACACCGCCAGCCATCGCCTCGATGTATGCGACGCCGAACGCCTCCTCGGTGGAGGGCATCACGAACAGCGTGCAACGGCGAGCTTGCGCGGTCGCCTGATCGGGTGTCAGCTGTCCGTGGAAGTCGACCCGCGCAGCGACTCCCAGACGTTGCGCGAGCGCTTCCAGCGCGCTGCGCTCGGGCCCTTCGCCGATCACCGAATAGCGCAGCGTGGGGTGGCGCTGGGCGAGCACCGCGAGCGCGCGCAGAACGTCGGAGTGGCGCTTGCGCGCCACCAGATGCGCGACGGTGACCAGCGACGGCGCCTTGCCTGCCGCGTGGTGCGAGATCGGCCCGGCGCCGCCGAAACGCGCGTCGCGCGTCGCCGACAGGGAGGCTGTGGGCAGGTCGGTGCCGAGGTGTACGACGCGCGTCTCGCCCGCGCCGCGGGCGCGGATCAGCTCGGCCGTGCCCTGGCTGTTGGCGAGCACCAGTCGAGCAGCGCCGAGGCCGGCGGCGACGGCGTGCGCGCCGGTCGCGTCGCGTGCGGCGGTGTACAGCACGTCGCCACCGTGAACGGACACGATCAGCGGACGCGCCAGGCGCGCCCTGCGCACGGCGTCGCCGGCGGGTACCGCGTTGTGGGCATGGACCAGCTCGAACGCGAAGGAACGCGCAAGCCGGCGCAGCGCGAGCGCCAGCGGGGGCGCCGCCCACGCTCCCCACCTGGCGTAGGAGCGCTCCCGCGGCGGCGACACGTACGGCACATACGTGATCGGTAGCTCGTCGCGCAGTTGGTGGCGCGGCTCGCTCGCGAGCTCCGCCAGCGCGCGTGTGAGGGCTGCGGGGCCGGCGGCGAGCGCGGAGCGAGGCGGGACCAGCCGGTGCAGGACGAGCACGCGCACGTCCGCGCCCGCGTCACGCGCGGCGAGCGCCTGGCGGTGGGCCCAGATACCGAGCACGGGGTCGCGCCGGCTCGGGTAGAACTCGGCGACGACCGCCACCTTCGGTCCGGGGCTCGCAGCTGCAAGACGCGTCCGTTGCGCCCGCTGCATGTGCGCAGGGCTGCTCACCAGCGGCGGTGCGTCGTGAGGGTGCGCGCGGCCTCCTCGGCCCGCAGGTACGGACGCTCGGCGAGGAACGCGCGCGCCTCGGCGACCGCGTGCTCGCGTCCGTAGTCCGCGGCCGCGGGGGCGGCGAGGTGGCTGATCGCGAGCGCATCGACGACGCCGCAGCGCCAGCCGTGCTCGCGCGCGAGCGCCGCCCAGTGCGCGTCCAGTCCCCAGCCCATGCGCAGCTGCGGAAACGGCAGCAGGACCGGGAACGTCGGCGACGCGAACGCCGTCAGCGGCCCGATCTCCACGAAGCGCGTCTCGCGCACCACGCTCCCCGGGCGCCGCCTGGTGACCGGCCAGGCGGCGTGCGAGCGCAGGCGATGGGCGGGCTGTGCCAGCGCGAGCGAGAAGCGCTCGCACAGGAACAGGAAGCGGTCCAGGAAGCCCCGCGGCAGCTCGATGTCATCGTCGACCACCAGCAGCCAGTCGCACGCGTCGGCCGGGTGGGCCGCCAGCAGCAGGTTGAGGTTCTCGAACTTGCCGCGTCCCTCCGGCGGGCGCGTATGGAGCTCGACCTGGTGGCGTGAGCGGAGCATCTCCTTGCGTGTCGCAGCCGCCAGCCCGGCATGCTCGGGGCGCTCGACCCCCAGCACGAGCACGCGCCGCAGCGGCGGAGCGTGGCGCGCCGCGAGACCGAGCCGTAGTCGTCCGCCGCTGAGCGTCTCCCAGGCGTCGATCGCCTCGTCGGCGGCCTGGCGGCGCAGCGCGCCCAGGCCGCCGACCGTGCCGCTGGTGCCCGACAGGAAGTCGTCGCTGCCGGCCTGCGGCTCGCTGCGTGATGCGCCCTGCGTCGCCGCCGGCCCAAGCGCGCGTTCGCGCAGCCCTTCGCGCAGGCGCCCGGCGCTGTGAGCGACGATCGTCATCGCTGCCAGGCAGCGGCGTCGCAGGACGTGGCCGACACAGCGGCCCAGGGTCAGCGACTCGGCGCTCAGCGAGGGCGCGCGCCCGCGGCGGACGTCCAAGCGCCGGGCGGCGCGCCCGCGCGTGTGGGCGGTGCGCATCAGCGAGCGCAGCCGCGCGTCGGCGCCGGCGCGTCGATGCTCGACGCACGGCGCCGGCCACGTACAGGACACGCGCCCCAGGCTCGCGTGCGCGAAGCCGTTCCTGCCACTCCTGCTCGTCTCCGCCGTGTTCGAGCGCGACGTCGAACGGGCCTACGCGCTCGAGCGCGCTGCGGCGGATCGCCATGTTGGCGCCCCACGCGTAGCGGGCATCGGTGTCGGCGCCGCCGAGATCGAGCGCAGTGATCGACGCATGCACCTGGCCACAGCCGCGGTCCGTGCTGCCCTCTATGCGAACCGCGATGCGCCCCGCGAACACATCTACCTGCGGGTTCTCGCGCGCGGCCTGGAGCAGCGCCTCCAGCCAGCCGGCGCTCGCGCGGACGTCGTCGTCGAGGAACACCACGAGCTCTCCGTGCGAGCGCTGCACGCCGGTGTTGCGCGCTACGTTCAGGCCGAGCGGGCGCGGATGCGGCTCGTAGCGCGCGCCGAAGCGTGCCGCCAGCTCGCGTGTGGCGATGCAGCTGCCAGCGTCGTCGATCACCAGCACCTCCGCTCCGGCCCTTTGCGCGGCCGGCGAGATCGACGCCAGCGCCACCTGAAGGTAGGACGGGCGGTCGCGCGTGGGGATGATGATCGACGCTGGTGGGGCCATGGCTGGCAGAGAGTCTAGGTTTGTGCCGCAAATGGTTCTGTTCCTGCACAACCGCTATCGCACGACCGGTGGCGAGGAGCGCACCGTCGAGAACCTGCTGTGGCTCGTGCGCGAGCACGTGGGCGAGCCGGCCGAGCTGCTGGAGCGCGACTCCGCGGGGCTCGGCAGAGCACGGGCTGCGCTCGGGCTGATGCGCGGCGGGCTGGACCCGGGGGAGGTCGCGGCGGCACTGCGGCTGAGCCGCGCGCGCGTGCTGCATGCCCACAACCTCCAGCCGGCGTTTGGATGGCGGGCGCTCGCGGCCGCGCGCGCGGCCGGCGTGCGTGTGGTGGTGCACCTGCACCAGTACCGCCTCGTATGCGCCGTTGGCGTGTGCTTCACCCACGGCAGCGAGTGCACGCGTTGCCACGCGCGCAACACCCTCCCCGGGGTGCGCCTGAACTGCCGCGACAGCGCGCCCGAGGCGATTGCCTACGGCGCGTCGCTGGCGCTGTGGCAGCGCCGGCTGGTCGAGCAGGCGGACGCTGTGATCGTGCCCAGCCGCTTCGCCCGCGAGCGCCTGCGCGCGCTCGGCGCGCCACTTCGGTGGGAGCGCGTGCACGTGCTCGCGCCACCGCTGCGAGCGCCCGCGCCAGCGCCCGACGCGGACGTGCCTGCGGGTCCCTACGCGCTGGTGGTGGCGCGGCTGTCCGCCGAGAAGGGCGTGGACGTGGCGATCGACGCCTGTCGCATGGCCGGGATCTCGCTGGTGGTGGCGGGCGACGGCCCTGAGCGCGACAGGCTGGCGCAGCGAGCCGGACGCGGGCCGGTGCGCTTCGAAGGTCAGGTCGACGGCGCGCGGCTGGCGGCCCTGCGCGCCGGTGCCGCGCTGGCACTGGCGCCCTCGCGCTTTGGCGAGACGTTCGGGCTATCGCTCGCGGAGGCGATGGCGGCCGGGCTGCCGGTGGTTGCCAGCAGGGTGGGCTCGCACCCCGAGCTGGTCGATCCCGAGGGCCTCGTGCCGGCGGATGACGCGCCTGCGCTTGCGGCCGCGATCGGGCGCCTGGCGGGGGATCGCGGGGCGGGCGAGCGCGGCCGCGAGCGAGTACGCGCGCTGTGCGCCCCGGCGGTCGTCGCGCGCCAGCTGGCGGAGGTGTACGACGGCACGTAAGCTGGCGCCGTGGGTTCGCTGCCCAACGCTCTGATCACGGGTTTCACCGGCCAGGACGGCTCGTTCCTGGCGGAGCTGCTGCTGGACAAGGGCTACGCGGTCACGGGCACCGTTCGAGACGGCGAGGAGCGCTCGCTCGGCTTCAGCGAGCACCTGCGCGGGCGCGTGGAGCTGGTGCCGGTCCAGCTGCTGGAGCCGCGCACGCTGCGCGCGGCGATCGAGCAGACACGCCCGCAGGAGGTCTACCACCTGGCGGCGCCGTCGTTCGTGCCCGCGTCGTGGCGCGAGCCCGGGGAGAGCACGCGCGCGATCGTCGGCTCGTGTGCGGCGGTGCTCGAAGCTGTGCGCGCCGTCGACAGCGACACGCGCGTGTACGTCTCTGCCTCGGGAGCGATCTTCGGCGAGGCGCCTGAAAGCCCGCAGCGGGAGGACACTGCGTGTCGCCCGACCACGCCGTACGCGATCGCCAAGCTCGCCGCCCACCAGCTCGTGGGCGCGCTGCGTGGCCACGACGGGCTGCACGCGAGCTCTGGCATCGTCTACAACCACGAGTCCGAGCGACGGCCGCAGCGTTTCGTGACGCGCAGGATCAGCCGTGCGGCGGCCGCGATCAGCCTGGGGCTCCAGCAGGAGCTGACGTTGGGCTCGCTGGACGCCGTGCGCGACTGGTCGTTTGCGGGCGACATCGTCCAGGGCGCATGGCTGATGCTCCAGCAGGACCGTCCAGGGGACTACGTGCTCGCCAGCGGCGTGCCGCACACGGTCGCCGAGTTCGCGGCGGCGGCGTTCGCGTGCGTGGGGCTGGATGCCGAGAATCACGTTCGCGTTGACCCGGAGCTCGTCCGGGAGCCGGAGAGCACGCCGAGCGTGGGCGACCCGACGAAGGCGCGAGAGCAGCTCGGCTGGACGGCACAGGTGCGCTTCGACGCGCTCGTGGAGCGGATGGTGCAGGCCGATCTGCGCTCGTTGCGCACGACCGCCGGGGCGTCGCGTTGAGAGCGGCCCGCGCCCGGCCCCGTCGGATAGGGGTCCTACACTGGCTTGCGCGATGACGACCGTCGGGGTGATCGGGCTGGGCTACGTGGGCCTGCCGCTGGCGGTGGCGTTCGCCGGCGAGGGCTGTGAGGTGATCGCGGTGGACGTCGACTCGCGCAAGGTCGAGGCGATCCAGGCCGGCGACTCCTACATCGAGGACGTCAGCAGCGAGGCCCTGGCGGCGGTCTCCGACAGGATCCACGCGACCACGCGCTACGCGCGCCTGGAGCGGGCGGACGCTGTGCTGGTGTGCGTGCCCACCCCGCTCACGGCCAACCGCGAGCCCGACCTCGGGCCGCTGCTGGACTCCAGCCGCGCGCTTGCGGAGGTGCTCCAGGCCGACCAGCTGGTGGTGTTGGAGTCGACCACCTATCCCGGCACCACTCGTGAGCGGATCGCGCCGTTGCTCGAGGAGTCCGGGCTCGCGGCCGGTCGCGACTTCCATCTCGCGTTCTCGCCCGAGCGCGTGGATCCCGGGCGCACCGACTTCACGTTGCGCAACACGCCGAAGGTCGTCGGCGGCCTGACTGAGGAGTGCGCGCGGCGTGCCGAGGAGCTTTACGGGCTCGTCTGCGAGAACGTCGTCAGAGTGTCCACGCCGGAGGCTGCGGAGCTGTGCAAGCTGCTGGAGAACATCTTCCGCTCGGTGAACATCGCGTTGGTGAACGAAATGGCGATGCTGACCGACCGCATGGGCATCGACATCTGGGAGGTGGTGGACGCCGCCGCCACCAAGCCCTACGGGTTCATGCGCTTCGAGCCGGGGCCGGGGATGGGTGGCCACTGCCTTCCCGTCGATCCGTTCTACCTGAGCTGGCGCGCGCGCGAGTTCGACATGTCCACGGAGTTCATCGAGCTCGCGGGCAAGGTCAACCAGCAGATGCCCTACCACTGCGTCGCCAAGGCGCAGCGCGCGCTCAACGACAGCGGCATGTCTGTCAAAGGCGCGCGCGTGGCGGTGGTGGGCGTGAGCTACAAGCCCGGAGTCGGGGATATGCGCGAGTCGCCGGCGCTGAAGATCATCACGCTGCTTCGAGATCTCGGCGCGGACGTCGTCTACCACGACCCTCACGTGCCTGCCCTGGCGGAGTTCGCGCTGGACAGCATCGCGCTCGAGCAGGCGCTGACCGACACAGATCTCGTGTTGATCGTGACGGCGCACCCGACGGTCGACCACGAGCTGATCGCGCGCCGCGCCCGCCTGGTCGTGGACCTGCGCGGCGTCACCCGCAGCGCGAGCGCCACGAACGTCGTACGCCTGTGAATCGCGGCTCAGGCGCCTCCGTGAGCGCTTCGGGGCCGCTGCTGGGGGACGGGGTGAGGCTCGGCGAGGGCGTGACGTTCGGCGCCTACGTGGTCGTGCACGCGGGCACGGTGATCGGGGATGGCTGCTCGATCGAGGACCACGCGGTGCTCGGCAAGCGCCCGCGGCTGGCGCGGCACTCGAGCGCGGCTGGCGAGGTGCGTGCGCTGGAGCTCGGCGCGGGCGCCAGCGTGGGCACGGGCGCGATTGTGTTCGCCGGCGCGAGCATCGGCGCGGAGGCGATCATCGGCGACCAGGCGTTCGTCCGCGAGCGCACGTCGCTCGGCGAGCGCTCGGTGATCGGGCGCGGCAGCGTAGTCGACAACGACGTGGCGATCGCTGCGGGCGTGCGCGTGCAGACCAACGTGTACCTGACGGCGTTCACGCTGGTCGAGGACGACGTGTTCGTCGGCCCCGGGGTGCTCACCACCAACGACCACACGATGGCCCGTCACGGCCCGCAGACACCGACCCCAGGGGCCAAGCTGCGGCGCGCGTGCCGTGTCGGAGGGGGTGCGGTGTTGACGCCTGGCGTGGAGATAGGCGAGGAGGCGTTCGTGGCGGCAGGAGCTGTGGTCACGCACGACGTGCCCGCGCGCGCGGTCGTGATGGGCGTGCCCGCGCGCGTGGTGAGGGAAGTGGGGGAGGAGGACCTGCTCGAGCGCTGGCGCTAGAGAGCGCGGACGTTCAGTCTTCGCCGAGTCGCCTGAGGTCCTCGAGATCCTGCGGCCGTCCGGCCGCGCGCTTCATCGCGCGCAGGTGTCCGAGGCTGCAGACCCGTACCGGTACGCCCTCGACGCTTCCCTCGATGGCGTCTGGATCGAACTCGCCGTGGAGATCGTCGGCATCTATCCCACTGAGCCACTGCATGACATCGAGACGGCCGAGATCGGTTAGCAGGCAGAAGTTGCCGCCCATTTCCAGATCGGCCGCACGTGTGGGATCGGCCGATAGCTCCTCCGCCGTGAAGTCGCCGGTGTCCAAGATCCTCGCGCCGAGATCGCGCAACATCTCGGCGAGCTTCTCGAGGTTCTCCCGTGCAGGGCTCGGGACGATGTCGAGATCCTTGGTCACGCGAATGAAGCCGTGCGCATTGACGGCAAAGCCGCCGACGACGATGTACTCGATACCGCGTTCGTGGAGGGCTCGCAGCAGCGGCAGTGGGTCAAGCGCGTCGGGCATGGCGGAACGCCTCGGAGAAGCGGTTGGCGAACCTGCTCAGAGCAACGGCCTCTTCCAAGTTTGCACTCACGCCGCGTGCGCGGTCGCGAGCGACCTGCGCCTGGTTTGCCCGCTCGCTGCGGGCGATCTCCTCTGCGGTCCACGGGCCCCGTGGCCTTGCCTTTGGCTTCGCTGCCATGCCCAGATTGTAGGCTCAGTTCCAGATCGACGATGCCGCGCTTCAGCCGCTCGCTCGCCGGACCGGAGTCGCCGCCGCGACCACCTCGTCGACCTGCTCGCGCGTGAGCGCGGGGCTCATGGGGATTGCCAGATGCGTACGCGCGGCGTGCTCGGTCGCGGGCAGCGCGACGCCGGCGCCCCACTCGCGCATCGCCGCCTGGCGGTGGACGGGGGTGCGGTAGTAGGGCTTGCAGCCGATGCCGGCGGCCGCGAACGCGCCTTCCAGGCGCTCGACGTGCTCGTCGCCGATCACGTACAGGTGCCAGGCTGGCGACGCTCGCTCAACAGGCCGGGGCAGCGCGACCAGCTCGCCCAGGCCGACCTGCTCGTAGTGGCGTCCGGCAGCCCGTCGGCCCTCGGCCCATGCGTCCAGGTGGGGAAGCTGCACGCGCAGAATCGCCGCCTGGAGCTCGTCCAGGCGCGAGTTGTAACCCACCTGCTCATAGGTGACCTTGTCGCGTGAGCCGTGGAAGCGCAGCGTGCGGGCTCGTTCTGCGACCTGCTCGTCGGAGGTCGTGACGATGCCGCCGTCGCCGAAGCACGCGAGGTTCTTGGAGGGGAAGAAGGAGAACGTCGCCGCAGTGCCGAGGGCGCCGGTGTGCGCGCCGCCGGCCGCCGTCGAGCCGGCCGCCTGCGCTGCGTCCTCGAGCACCGGCACCCCCAGCGCCTCGATCTCCGCCACCGGCGCGACGTTGCCGAACAGGTGAACAGCGATCACCGCCTTCGTCCGCGGTGTCAGCGCCGCGCGAACCGTCTCCGCGGTCACGCAGTACGTGTCCGGGTCGATGTCGCAGAACACAGGCCGAGCGCCCGTGGGCGGGATCGCCTCCGCGGAGGCATAGAAGGTGAAGGAGGGCACGACCACGTCGTCGCCCGGGCCAACGCCCATCGCGCGCAGTGCGATCGTGATCGCGTCCGTTCCGTTCGCCACCCCCACCGCATGCTCGCAGCCGCAGTAGTCGGCGAACTCCCGCTCGAACGCGCTCACCTCCGGGCCGAGGATGTAGCGTTCGGAATCGAGCACCCGCGCGACCGCCGCGCGCAGCTCCTCGCGCAACGGGATCAGCGGCGTCGAGGTGTCAAACAGCGGAACCGCCACGGTGCTCAGCGCGGCCCGAGCAGCTCGAGGTCCGCGCGCGTCATCAGGCGGATCAGCTGCTCGAAGCTCGTCTGCGGCTTCCAACCGAGATCGCGCTCGGCCTTGCTCGCGTCGCCGATCAGGTGGTCGACCTCCGCCGGGCGCGTGAACGCCGGGTCGATCGTCACGTAGCGCTCGAACTCGCCGAGCCCGGCCTCGTCGAAGGCGATCTCGCAGCACTCGCGCACCGAGTGCGCCTCGCCTGTAGCGATCACGAAGTCGCTGGGATCGTCTTGCTGAAGCATCAGCCACATCGCTTCGACATAGTCCTTCGCGTAGCCCCAGTCGCGTTCCGCATCGAGGTTTCCAAGGCGCAGCTCCTTCGCCACTCCCAGCTTGATTGCCGCCGCGTGCCAGGTGATCTTGCGAGTTACGAACTCCAGCCCGCGGCGAGGCCCCTCATGGTTAAAAGTATCCCCGACGTCGCGTGCAGGTCATATGACTCACGATAATTAACCGTTATGAAGTGCCCATACGCCTTCGCCACCCCGTACGGCGATCGCGGGTAGAACGGCGTGGTCTCCGTCTGCGGGACCTCCAGCACCTTGCCGAACATCTCGCTCGAGGACGCCTGGTAGAAGCGCGCCCGCGGGCAGACTTCGCGCATCGCCTCGAGCATGCGCGTGACGCCCGTGCCCGTGAACTCGGCGGTCAGCGTCGGCTGGATCCAGGAGACGGCCACGAACGACATCGCTGCGAGGTTGTAGATCTCCGTCGGCTCCGAGGCGCGCAGCGCGTCCACGAGCGAGCGCTGGTCGAGCAAGTCGCCCTGGTGCAGCGTGATGCGATCGCGGATGTGCTCGATCCGCTCGAACTTCTCCGTCGAGGCGCGGCGCACCATGCCGTGCACCTCGTAGCCCTTCTCCAGCAGCAGCTCGGCCAGGTAGGAGCCGTCCTGGCCTGTGACGCCTGTGATCAGCGCTGAGCGGCGCTCGGACATGACGCGCGCAGCCTACCGACCGCCAGCGATGGCGCGCCGGGGCGCCGGTGCGGCGCCGTTCGCGCTCGCCGCGGGCGCCGGGCGTTGCGCGCCGGCAGCGAGCTCGATGTCCTCGTGCTCGCCCGCCTGCCCTGCCTCGGGGATGGTGCCGTTCAGCGCGCGCAGCCAGCGCACCGTCGCGGCGATCCCGTCCTCCACGTCGATCTGCGCCTGCCAGCCCAGCAGGCGCTGCGCCTTCTCGACCGACGGCCAGCGCCGCTGTACGTCGACGGTGAACGTCGGCAGGTGCTCCAGCTCGAAGGTCTCCGGGTCCTCGCCGCATGTCTCCCACACGATCCGTGCGATCTCCGCAACGCTCAGCTCGCGCGACGCGGAGATGTTGAAGTCCTCGTTCAGCCCCGCCGGCGAGCTCATCGCGGCGACGATGCCGTCGGCGATGTCATCGACGTGGGTCAGCGTGCGGGTCTGCTCGCCCGAGCCGAAGATCTGGAGCGGCCGCTGCCCGCCGAGCACCTTCTCGATCAGGTCCGGCACCGCGTGCGCGATCCCCGGTTCGGCGTCGGGCAGCTCACCGGGCCCGTACGCGTTGAACGGGCGGCAGATCGTGTACGGCAGGCCGTGCTCGTCGTGCGCCGCCCGGCAGTACACCTCGCCCGTGAGCTTGGAGAAGCCGTACGCGGACAGCGGCACCGGGCAGCGCGGCAGGTACTCCTCCGGGGTCGGGAACTCCTCGGCGCGCTCGAACACCATCGAGGAGGACACGTACACGAAGCGCTCCACCTCCAGCTCGAGCGCCGCGCGCACGACCGCGTTGTACAGCGCGTTGTTGACCTCCGTGAGCGTGTGCGGCAGGCGGTGGAAGTTGGCGATCCCGCCGACGATCGCCGCCAGGTGGATCACCTGCGTGCAGCCCTTCGTCGCCGCCCGCGCCTCCTTGGGCACGCGCAGGTCACCCGTGCGCACCTCGCAGCCCTCGCGCATCCACTGCGGGGCAACCCGCTGATCGGACACGCGCACCTCATATGCGGGGTCGCGCAGCAGCCGTCTGACCACAGCCGCGCCGATCGTGCCCGCGCCGCCTGTAACGAGAACCCTGCTCATCCGCGTGCGGGGTGGGTGGGAACCAGGTCGACCAGCTCGGATGCGTAGGCGAACACCTGGGCCGCGCCCCAGCAGTTCCACGGGTCAACCACCAGGCAGTCGCCCGCCGCGCGCTCGGAGATCGCCGCCAGCGCGCCCGGCTCGCGGAACTCGGAGTGGTTGCTCGCCACCACCACCATCTCCGCAGCGTCGATCGCCTCCTCGAACGCCACCGTCGGCGTGGTCACGTGCGGGTCGTGCACCGCCACGTCCGCCAGCTCGCGCTCGAGCAGCCTGATCAGCTTGTGCGCCAGCGAGTCGCGCTCGTCGTCGGTGTCCGCCTTGAAGGCCAGCCCCAGCACCGCCACCTTGCGGTTGGCGAGCGAGCCCAGGCGTCGCCTCGCGCCTTCCAGCAGGAACAGCGGCACCGACTCGTTCACTCGCGAGACCGCCAGCAGCATCCCCGGCGCGGCCGAGCGCTCCTCGGAGAAGGCGAAGTCCTTGCGCAGGCACGTGCCCGCCGTGAACCCTGGCTGCGCGATGCCGCCGCGCGGGTAGTCGCGGTTGATCAGGTCGATCACGTCGAACACGTTCGCGTCGTAGCGCTCGCAGTCCATCATCAGTAGGTTCGGCAGCGCGAACGTCGTGTAGCGCAGGATGTTCGTCCAGATCTTCGCCAGCTCCGCTTGCACGGGGGTCGTCTGCACGATCGGCGCGTCAAAGCAGCCGAACAGCTCGCCCACCACCTCGCCCGAGCGCGCGCCCACGCCGCCCACGATGCACGGCAGCGTGTCGATCTCCGCCAGGAACCTGCCCGCCGCGATGCGCTCGGGCGCGTGCGCAACGAACACCTCCTCGCCGATCACAAAGCCGCGGTGCTTGGCCACGTAGCCGGCCACGAACTCCGTCGTCCCCGGCGCCACCGTCGAGCGCAGGATCAGCGAGTGCCCCGACGCCAGCACGCCCAGCAGGTCGTCGAGCGCCGAGCGGATGTCGCGCATGTCGATCTCGATGTGCGAGAACGACGGCGTGCCCAGCGTGATCACGATGTGGCGCGCGCGCGCCGCGTCCACCACGCGCTCGGACAGCGTCAGGCGCGGGTGGGTGGGATCGGAACAGACGGCGTCGAGCAGCTGTTGCGCGCCGGTCTCCTCGAACGGCATGCGTCCGTCGCGTATCGCGCCCAGGCGCACCGGGTCGTTGTCGACGCCCACAACGCTGAGGCCGCGGTCCGCGAACGACAACGCCAGCGGCAGGCCAACGCGGCCAAGCCCTACGACCGCGACGTCGGCGGTGGTCTGAGATGGATCCATCGAAACCAAAGAGTATCCGCGCCGCGCGGGCGCACGGCACGCGTCCCGCTCCTGGAAATCATCAACGTAAACCGCCAGGGGCTCGACGGTTGCGCAGGTACTGGCGCGCAAACGCGATCACGAAGCGCGGGTTGTACCGCGCATAGCGGCGCCACAGGCGCCGCGGCTCGCGCGCCAGGCGGTACACCCACTCCAGGCCAGCGCGCTGCATCCAGCTCGGCGCCTGCGGCACGAGACCCGCGTGGAAGTCGAACGCCGCGCCCACCCCCACCAGCAGCGGCGCCGACAGCAGCCCTCGCATGTGGGTCATCCACAGCTCCTGCTTGGGCTGGCCCGTGCCCACCCACACCACCGACGCGTGCGAAGCCTCGATCTCCTCGATCACACGCTGCTCCTCTTCGTCGGTCAGCTCGCGGAACGGCGGCGAGAAGCCACCGACGATCTGGAGGCCGGGGAAGCGCTCGCGCAGCCGCCGTTCGAGCAGCTCGAGGGCCGCGGGCGTGCGCCCGCCGTACAGGTACATCGCGGTCCCTGCGCGTGCCGCGCGGGCGCAGAAGTGCAGCATCAGGTCGGGGCCGTACACGCGCGTCGCGCGCGCGTGGCCGAGCGCGCGCAGCGCCCACACCAGCGGCTGGCCGTCTGGCACAGCAAGCGTCGCGCCCAGCACCGCAGCCAGCACCGCCGGGTCTTCGCGGGCGGACATCACCAGGTTGACCGCCGCGGCCGTCACGTACGCGCGGGCGCCCGCCGCGATCACCTCCTCCATCCAGGCGGTCACCTCCTCGTAGTCGGACACCGCCAACGGGATGCCGAGCACATCCACGCACGCGGGCGAGCGCGGGGCCTCGGAGGCGGACGGCGTGCGGGCTGGCGGCGAGGAGATTGCGTGAAGATAGCCGCCCTCGTGCAGATCGACCCCGACTTCTGGACCCACCGGCGGGTGCTCGTGACCGGCCACACCGGTTTCAAGGGCGCGTGGCTGTCGCTGTGGCTGGAGTCGCTCGGCGCGCAGGTGACGGGCCTGGCGCCGGGCCCGCCCACGCAGCCATCGCTGTATCAGCTCGCGCGGGTCGGCGACCACATGCGCGAGCTGGCTGTCGACGTGCGCGACGCGGGCGCCGTGCGCGACGCGCTGGCCGATGCGCGCCCTGAGGTGGTGCTGCACCTGGCGGCCCAGCCGATGGTCCGGCGCTCGCTGCGCGAACCCGCAGCGACCTACGAGATCAACGTGATGGGGACCGTCAACGTGCTCGAGGCCGTGCGCCAGGTGGGCGCCGACGTGCTGGCCGTCGTGGTCGTCACCTCCGACAAGTGCTACCAGAACACGGGCGAGCGCTCGCGCCGTTTCGCCGAGGACGACCCACTCGGCGGCTCCGATCCGTACTCCAGCTCGAAGGCGTGCGCGGAGCTGATCGCCAGCGCCTATCGGCGCTCGTTCTTCTGCGCTGGGCATTCGCCGAGGGTGGCCAGCGCGCGCGCCGGCAACGTCGTCGGCGGCGGCGATTGGGGCGAGGACCGGCTCGTCCCCGACGCAGTGCGCGCGGTCGAAACCGGCGAGTCGCTGAAGGTTCGCCGGCCTGACGCGGTGAGGCCGTGGCAGCACGTGCTCAGCCCGCTCGCCGGCTACCTGCGCCTGGCTGCCGCGCTGTCGCAGGAGCGCGACCGTGCGGCGCTGGCGCGCGCGTGGAACTTCGGGCCGCCGCCCGACGACGCGCAGCCGGTCAGCTGGATCATCGAGTGCCTGGGAGAGCTTTGGGGCGGCGCGCTCAGATGGGAGCTCGACGATCGAGCCAATCCGCCGGAGGCCGGTCACCTCGCGCTCGACTCCAGCGCCGCCGAACGACTGCTCGGGTGGCGGCCCGCGGTGGGCCTTGGCGACGCGCTCGAGCTGGTCGTCGAGTGGCACCGCGCGCAGCGCCGCGGTCAGGACATGCGGCGGGTCAGCCTCGAGCAGATCGCCAGGCTGGGCTGACGCGCGCCACGCGCTTCGACGTTTGCAGGCGTTTTGTCGCATGCCAAATCGACGAATCCGCCGTACAGCCGAAATCCGTAACCTTGCGCTCGAATGAGTCCGCTCACGCTCCGCCGCTACCGAGCCGAGCGCATGCTGCGCGACCAGTTCACACGCCTGCGCGCGTCCGTGCTCGCCGGCGTAGGCCGACAGTTGCGAGCCAGTGGCGTGAGCGTCGACCAGGCCGATCTGGAGGCCTGCTATGCCCAGGCGTGGCAGGGCCTGTATACGACCACGCTCGAAGGCAAGCAGATCGCCAACCCCACCGCCTGGCTGATGCTGGTGACGTTCCGACGCGCGATCGAGGAGCATCGCCGGCTTTCACGCGCCGAGCTGCCCGGCGCCTCGTCCACCGGCTGGGCGCAGCGCACGCGGGGTGCTCGAGCGTGAGCTGGAGACACGCGGCGCCCACGACAGCGATCTCGCCGCCGAGCTCGACGACCGGATGCAGCTGCGCCAGCTGTTCGAGGGCCTGCGCGGGCGCCTGGACGGACGCGAGCGCGAGGCCGCCACGCTGTGCTATCTCCAGGGTCTCTCGCGCGCGCAGGCGGCAGCGCGAATGGGCGTGAGCGAGGCGCGCATGCGCAAGCTGATGGATGGCCGCAGCTCGGGCCAGCAGGGTGTCGCGGGCAAGGTTGGCGCGCTCGTCGCGAGCATTCGCGACGGCGATTGGTGCGAGCAGCAGGGCTCGCTGATGCGCGCTCTCGCCTACGGCATGCTCGACCCCGCCGGCGAGCGCTACCGCCTGGCGCTGATGCACCACGAGCAGTGCCCCGCCTGCCGCAGGTACGTCGTCTCCCTGCGCGGGCTCGCAGTGGCGCTGCCGCCGGTGTTGCTGCCGTGGACGCTCGCTGCCGGAGCGCTCGCGCGGGTTACCGAAGGCGGTCACACGGCCGGGACCGCGGGCGCTGGCGGGGTCAGCACCGGTGGCGCAGCCGCCGGGGCGAGTGGCGCGGCGGCGGGCGCCGGCGTCGGGGCGGCCGGCGGTGCAGCCGGCGTCGGCGCGGGCGGCGGCTGGCTGCTCAGCGGCGGACTGGGCGCGAAGCTCGCCGTCGGCTGCGTGCTGGCGCTCGGCATCGGAGCGGGCTGCATCGCCCTGGAAGGCGAGCACCGCACGCGGGCGCCGGTATCCCATGTGCGCCACGATCGATCTCGCTCCGACGTGCTGGCGGTCGCGTCCGCCCTCGGCGGCTACGCGCGTGTGGGCAGGCCGGCACCCGGGCGGGCGGGAGACCTGCGCTCCACGCGCGCGCGGGTCGTCGTGGGCGGTGGCGCTCGGCAACGCCGCTGGCGCCGGTCGCGAGTTCGGACCGGAGCAGCCATTGGCGGCGCGCGCGCTGCGCCCGAGCGCGCGTGCCAGCGAACGCGGTGGGGCCAGCGCGCGGACGGCGTCCTTGGGATCTGAGCCGACTGCTTCTGAAGCATCGTCCGGGTCCTCGAGCGCATCCGAAGCTCCGGCATCCGTGGGAGGCTCAGTCCGAGCGTCTGCGCCGGGCGACTCCGTGGCCGCCGAGCGCGAGTTCGCGCCCGGCTGATCCGCGCTACGTCGCGGCCGTGACCGGCCGTTGCACCCCCTCCGCAAACGGCAGCGTCGAGCTCAGATCTGACGCGAAGAAGTAGAGGTTGAGCCGCAGCGCGTCCGGGGTCTCGAGCACCGAGACATGTGCGAACTCCGCTCCGAGCAACCCGTGCAGTTGCTCAGAATCGGTGAAACGCAAGCGCGTATAGGCGTAATCCTCGTGCGGCTCGATCACCGTGTACCCGGAGAGCACGCCGCCGGCGGCGAGCGACCCGCGGATCGATCCGAGAATGCCGCTCACCTGGTCCGCCGTGAAGTGGTGCATCGCGGCATCCCAGATCACGTTGTCGAACGGGCCCTCGGGAACGCCTTCGCGAATATCCCAGCGGCGATACTCGATGTTCGCGCGTCGGTGATAGCGGCGGGCATGGCGCAGCGCGCCTTCGTTGTAGTCGACGGCCAGCACGCTCCCGGCCCGTCCGGAGTAGAAGCGGTCGGCAAAGAAGCCGTCCCCTGAGCAGATCTCGAGAACGCGCGCCCCGGGGCGGATCGCGAGCGTGTTGAGGACACCTCGCTCGAGGAACATCGGGCGCTGGCTGGCGGCCCACTGCCAGTGGACGTCGATCTCGTGGTCGAACCACTCGGCTGACCCCTGCAAGAACCCGTCGGCCTTGTACTGAAGGCGATGAAACACGGAGGAGAGCGCGCGCAGTGCGGCGTTCAGCCGCCACAGCGGTCCCAGCAGCAGCTTGCGTAGGGCACGCCGCACGCGATCACCCGCGCGAGCGCTCGGCGTCATCGCCGGCAGGGGGCGCGGCTCCGTCTCCAACGGAGGCGAAGAAGTCGGGCGTTCCGTCGAGAAGCGCATAGTCGAGGCCACAGGCCGGGCAGCGCAGCAGCTCGGGTCTCCTCGCCAGCGTGCCGTGGCAGGCGGGGCAGCGCCATTCGGGAGCTCCGTCGACTCGTCCCTCGCCCGGCATCGTGATCAGCCAGTCGCGGTTGCGCAGCGCCTTGAGCGGGTGGTCGGGCGCGCCCCATCGCTGGGAGACCGCGTGGTCGAGGCCGTAGCAGGCGTCGTGCAGCCGCCCGGGGAGGTGGCGGCCGATGGCGAGCACGAGCGCGAGCGTGGCATTGCAGCGAAAGCTGCGCAGCTCGGCGTGGGGACCGAACAGCGCACGCACGCTGGCGGCGTCGAAGTTGTTGATGTGTCCCTCCTCGCGCAGCTCGAAGTCGGGCTCGTGCTCGTCGGGGCTGTGGCTGATGGGGGTGGTGACGAGCACGGTGCCGCGCGAGACGCGCAGCAGCTCGGCGACCATCAAATCGGGATCGAGAACGTGCTCGATCACCTCGGTGGAGAGCACGAGGTCGAAGCTGCCGTCGGCGAACGGCAGCCGTGTGGCCTCGGCGGCGGCGACGGGGAGCTGGTAGAAGCGGCGCGCCTTCGCGAGCGCGGTGGTCGAGAGATCGACCCCCCAAACGTCGGCGCCGAAACGCTCGCGCACGACCTGCATGAAGTAGCCCTCGGCGCAGCCGACGTCGAGCACGCTGGTGAATCGCAGCGAGTGCAGCGCGGACAGCAGCGCTCGCTCGCGTATGTAGTGCCTGAAGGCCGCCGGTGCGTAGCCGTGGTGGGGCTGGTGGTCCTGGCACGTGAGCACGGCGTTTTCGGCATCGCGCACGGCGCTCGCGTACGCCACCCGCGACAGCGACTCGCGATCGTCGACCATCCGCCGAGCTTAACGAGCCTCCGGCGGGGCTCACTGCGCTCAGGCCCAGCTGCGACTCAGGCGCGTGGGAAGACCTTCGCCAGCCGCCGCACGGCGAGCGGGTTCCCCCGCGTCCTCAGCCGGCCTGTGGCGAGCGCGCGCAGCGGGTTCAGGCGTTCGCCGACGATGTCCACCCAGTCCTGATAGGACAGCCGCAGGCGCAGGTCTGGATCGGGCACGGCACCCTCGCGGACGCTGCTGGAGCCGTTCTCGACCGTCAGATGCCAGGCGGGCACGTCCGGGTCGGTGAACTCCCACTGGAACGTCGTCGCGCGTGGGAGCCCGTGGCTGGGGTTGACCTGGCGGCGCAATGTGTCGAACAGCAGCTCCAGCGTGTCGCGGTCGCGCTTGGAGGGACCTTCGCGTACGCCGATGACTCCCGCCTGGGCCAGCGCGCGCCCGCGCTGGGCGGTCTCCAGCGGCGTCAGGCCGGGGGGTAGCAGCGCCGGGCCGGGCAGCGTCTCCATCGCGAGGCCGGCCGAGCGCAGCTTGGTGGTCATCGAGGTGAGGCCCTCGACGCCGACCTCGTCGAAGCTCGCGCCGAACACCGAGATGTAGCGCTCGTCCCAAGCTGGCGGCATCAGCACCTGCGAGGTGTAGCGGGTGACCTGGCGCAGCGTGCGGGCGACCGCCTTGGGCACGCCCACGGGGTCTTCGCGGCGCAGATCGGCGAGCAGCTTGACGCCGAAGCCGATGTGGCGCTGCTCGTCGGCGGCGACGTTGGCCATGCCCTCGCGGAAGGCGGGCAGCTGCTCGCGCTGCTCGAGGTAGCCGTAGATGAAGTGCTGGCCGGGCTGCGCGAGCGCGGCCTCGATCACGATGTGGTAGAGCGTGACCGCGGCTGCGAGCTTGGCGGGCGAGCGGTCCGCGCGCAGTTCGTCGGCCATGCTGTCGAGGCGGTCGAAGATCTTGCGAAAGCCGCTGGTCAGCTGCGGCTTGACTGCGCTGAGGCCGCTGGACATGGAGCCGTCGCCGATCCCGCACACCTCCTGCATGAAGCGCTTGAAGAACACCGCGTGGCGTGCCTCGTCGACCTGTTGCGTGGCCAGGAAGTACTTCTGCTCCTCCAGCGGCGCGGCGTCGATGTAGGGGGACAGGTTGTCGGCGACCGCGTCCTCTCCCCAGAAGAACAGGCAGTAGTTCCACAGCGCGGCGGTGCGCTCGAAGTCGGTGAAGTCCTCGCGCCACTGGCGCGCGTCCTCCGAGAAGTCGAGCTCGGTGGCCGACCAGTTGCCGCGCTCCCAGCGCGCGTACAGGTCCTCGTAGGAGATCGCGTCCGCGGGCAGGCTCGCCAGGCCGTCGACACCGGAGGGCGCCGACCTAGTAGCTATCGCCATCTTGTCCCCTCTCGATTTGCTGAAACCGGATAGCGAACGTTATCGGAATAATGACCGCTCTGTCAAGTAGGATGTTGAGGATGAGGATCGAGGGTCGCGAGGCTCAGCCCGCGGGCACGGACGGGCTCAGCGCTGGTCGCATGACCCGCGAGCAGAGCCGTGCGAACACCCGCGAGCGGCTGCTGGCGGCGTCCCGCAGCGTGTTCGCGCGTCGCGGCTTCCACGGCGCCTCCGTCGAGGAGATCGCCGCGGAGGCGGGCTTCTCGACGGGTGCGCTGTACTCCAACTTCGACGGCAAGCAGGACCTGTTCCTGGTGCTGATGGAGCGTGAGATCGACGAGCATTCGCGGGAGATCGCGGAGGCGGTCGCCCAGCGTCCGTCGATCGCCGAGCGCGCCACGGGGGGCGCGCGACAGTGGATGACGATGATCGAGCGCGAGCCCGACCTGCTGCTGCTGTTCATGGAGTTCTGGGCCTATGGCGTGCGCGATCCGCAGGTGCGTCCGAAGGTGGCCGCCCGCTTCGCGCAGATGCGCGAGGTGCTGACGAGGCTGATCGCCGACGGCGTGCGCGAGTTCGATCTCGAGCTGGCGCTGCCAGCGGAGCAGCTCGCGGTGGCGATCGACGCGCTGGCGGATGGCATCGCCCGCCAGAAGCTGGCCGACCCGGACGCGGTCCCGGACGAGCTGATGGGGCGCGTGCTGTCGCTGCTGTTCGCCGCGGCTACGCGACCGGCCGGCGCCTCGCGAGCGGCGCCCGGCACAGGCACGCGTAGTGCACGGTGAACAGGCGTCTGGCGAGCGCCGGCGCGACGCGATGAACGCTCGCGCGCACCGCCCACTTGGCGGTGCCCGCGACCCTCGCGCCGCTCGCGCTGGCGAAGAAGCGATGAAACTCGACCGGCAGCGGGTCATCGAGCTCGGCGAGGATCGATAGCCCTGCGCGCGAGACGAGCGCGTGCACGGCCGCGCGGTCCAGGCGCTGGAGGTGGCCGACCTCCGCGGCGTGCACGCGCTTGCTCGCGCGCCGCGCCGACACGTTCGCCTCGAGCGGCACCTCTACCACGACCGCGCGGCACACACGCGCGACCTCCTTCAGCAGCGCTGCCGGCTCGGGCACGTGCTCGAGCACGTGCGAGAGCACACCGAGCTCATACGCGCCGTCGCGAGCGGGCAGGTGGATGCCGTCGTAGAGCTCCACGCGGTCGATCTGCTGGCGCTTGCGGGCGATCTCGACTGCGGCCTGCGTGATCTCTACGCCCGCCAGCCGCCTGCCGAAGCCGCGCCGGCGCAGCTCGCACAGCAGCGCGCCGTCGCCGCAGCCGACGTCCAGCGTGTCGATCGCAAGCCCGTCAGCGGATAGGCCGGCGGAGGTGCACAGGGCGATCACGTGGTCGGCCTTGTTGACGGCTCCGAGCGCGCGCCAGCGAGCGCCGAGGGCGGCCTGCGCGGGCTCGCGCGAGTACGTGGCGTCGTAGAAGCGGACGAGGGTGGCGGGGTCCTCCACGGCGAGGATTATCGTTGCCCCGATGATCGGGACCCTCACGGCCCCGCTGCGCAAGGCGCCTGCGACGGTGCCCGCGCTCGCGGCGATCGCGCTGTTCGTGATCTGGGCCACGAGCGAAGCGGGCTACCCCGTGACCCACTGGGCGCCCGGGGCGCTGGTCGTGCTCGCGCTGCTGGGTATCGCGCTCGTGGCGGTGCGGCTGCGCTGGTCGGCGATCCCGGCGGCGGTGCGTGTCGCGCTCGGATGCCTGGCCGCGTACACGGCGCTCAGCTTCCTGTCGATCCTGTGGGCACAGGTGCCCGGAGAAGCGTGGGAAGGAGCGAACCGGACGCTGCTGTACCTGCTGGTGTTCGCGCTGTTCGCATGCTGGCGCCAGCACGGCGCCAGCGCGGCGCTGCTGCTGTGCACGTGGACCTTCGCGCTGGTCGCGCTCGCGGCGTTCACCGCGCTGCACGTCGACGCGGCCGGGCTCTCCCACGTGCAGGCGATGATCCCGAACGGGCGCCTGGAGTACCCCAGCGGCTACCCCAATGCCAACGCAGCGCAGTGGCTGATGGCGTTCTGGCCGGCGGTGCTGATGGCGCGCAGCGAGCGTCTGCCGTGGTCGCTGCGTGGCCTGCTGGCGGCGGGCGCCGTGCTACTCGCCGAGGTGGCGCTGCTGAGCCAGAGCCGCGGATCGCTGTACTCCACGCCGGTGATGGTCGTGCTCGTGTTTGCGCTGTTGCCGGGCCGGGCGCGCACGTTCGCCACGCTCGTCCCGATCGCAGCCGGCATCGCGGCGGCTGCGCCGGCCGTGCTGAGGGTCGGCGACGACCTCCACGACCGGCAGGTCACGCTCGCGACCGTGCACAGCGCCGTCACCTGGACGTTCCTGGCGGCCGGCGCCGTCGGCATCGTGGTGGCGCTCGCCGCGGCGATCGAGCGGCGGCTGGCGCTGTCGGAGGGCTCGCGCACGCGCATCCGCAGGGGCGTTGGCGCGCTCGCCGTGGCGACGTTGCTGGCGGTGATCGCGGGCGCCGTGGCGGTGGGCGGCAACCCGCTCACGCGGATCGAACACGGCTGGCATACGTTCAAGGGCGGATATGCCTCGGACAGCCAGAGCGCCAGCCGGCTGGTCGGCGGCCTGGGCAGCAACCGCTACGACTTCTACCGCGTGGCGGTGGACGAGTTCCTCGCGCATCCGATCGTGGGGATCGGCGCTGACAACTTTCAGCAGCAGTACCTGGTGCACGGTCGTTCCGATGAGACGCCGCGCTATCCGCACAGCGTCGAGCTGCGCGCGCTGACGGAGACCGGGCTGGTCGGCGTGCTGCTGGCGCTCGTCGGTCTCGGCGCGGCGCTGCTGGCAGGCGCACGAGCCGTGCGCGGTGCCGATCCGCTCGCACGCTACGTGGCCGCCGCCGCGCTGGCCGGGTTCGCCTACTGGGTGGTCCACGGCTCGTTCGACTGGTTCTGGGAGTTCGCCGGCCTGGGCGCGCCGGCGTTTGCGTTGCTGGGACTGGCGTGCGCGCTGGCACCGCGGCCGAGCACGGCCGAGATGCCCGCGCCGGCTGGCGCGCGCACAGCGCGGCGCTCGCGACTCGCGCTGGGCCTCGCCGGCGGACTGCTCGCGCTCGCGGTCGCGGCCTCACTGGTGGCGCCGTGGCTCAGCCAGTTGGAGGTGGAGAGCGCGGCGCGCATCTGGACGAGCAGTCGCGCCACGCGCGTACAGCCGTCTGCACGATGCCGCGCGCTTGAACCCGCTCAGCGACGAGGCCTATCTGGTGGCGGGGGGCATCGCGCTCCGCTACGGCGAACTGACACGCGCCGACCAGCAGTTCGGGCTGGCGCTCGGACGCGTGCCAAACGACGCATATGCCACCTTGGAGCGTGGAGCGATCGCATCCAGCAGGGGCGAGCACGCGATCGCGCTGCGCCTGCTCACGCGCGCCAAGAACCTGGAGCCACGCGACCCACTGGTGCGCGAAGCGCTCCAGCTGGTGCGCGAAGGCCGACGCATCAGCATCACCGGGCTCAACCGGTTGATGCTGCTCAAAGCTCAGCAGCTCGCCTGAAGCCCGCGCGGGGCAGCCCGGCGACGGGCGCTGAACCGGCGGGATCGCACGCGAGCTTCGCTAGCGTGTGAGGCGGATGACCAACCGTCGTGCGAGCGCCGTGATCGCGACCCTGTTCGCGGCGGCGGCGTGCGCGGGCGCGGCCTCGCCGGCATCCGGCGCAAGGGGAGGCCCGCTACTGAGCGGCTACGGCGGCCCGGGCGAAGGCGAACAGGCGATCCTCGGTTCGGCACTGCTCGGCGGCCCGCCGAGCCCGGGCGCCGGTCAAGGCGGCGGCGGGCAGCTGGCGGCCCCGCGCCCGGCGCCACTCGCAAGCGGCGCTGTCGCCGGCGCCACCCGCGGATCCGCGGGATCGAGTCGCGGCGGCACGGGTGGCGCGGCCAGGAGACGGGTATCCACCTCAAAGAGCGGTGCCCGAGCACGGCCCGAGACGCGTCCGGTCCTACCGTTGACGAGAACCGGGAGCTCGCAGCCGCTGGGACTGTCCAATGCGGATCTCCTCTACATATTGCTCGCGGTGGCGGTGCTGGCCGTGACCGCTGGTCTGACCAAGCAGCTCGCGCGGCGATCCCGCTGAGCGCCGTGGCTAAAGGGATGCGACAACAGACCCGAGTAATCGATTAGGCACGTGCCAGCAGGGACGGGAAGCCCCAGGCCATGGACCGAACTCATATCAGCCAACAGACCTCCACGGCGGTCTCGCTGCGAGGCGAGCTCGCGCACGAGGCGCCGACTCCGAAAGCGCTCCAGCGCCTGGCCTTTGGTGGCCCCCTGCAATGGGGTCTCGAGGGCCGGGGCTGGGCTGTGCTGCGCCCCAGCGCCGATCTGATCGTGCTGTGTGTGGCCGTGACAGCGTCGCTCGGAGGCGTCGGAGGGGTATTGCACGTGTCCTCGCTGCGCGCGCCGCTGCTGGCGCTGCCGCCACTGATCATCGCCCTGTTCTTCGTGCGCGGCCTGTATCGCACCCGGCTGCGTGCGCTCGCGCTGGACGGGATCGTCCCGGCAATGGGCTCCGTGTCGATCGCCGCGATGGCGGTCGCGCTGCTCGGAGCCGTGCTCAACGGGCGCATGCCTCCGCAGACGGCATGGCTGCACGCGTGGGTGCTCGCGCTGGTCGGTGTCGCGCTCGGACACACGCTGCTGGCGTCGGCCCAGCGGTGGGCGCGGTCACGGCGGCTGGTCGGCAAACCGGTCCTGATCATGGGCGCCGGCGTCGTCGGCGCGCAGGTCGCGCGGCGACTGGAGAGCCACCCGGAGTACGGCCTCGCGCCCGTAGGCTTCCTCGACGAGCAGCCGCGCTCGCTCGCCGAGGTGGGCGGGCGCGACGTGCCGGTGCTGGGGACGATCGAGGATCTCGACGCGACGGTTCGCCGCACGGGCGTCAGGAACCTGATCGTCGCGTTCACGACCTCCACCGACGCGCGCGTGAGCCGGCTCGTCCAGCACTGCCAGGAGCTGGGCCTGGAAGTCCTCGTGGTGCCGCGGATGTTCGACACGATCAACGACCGCGTGGGCTACGACACCCTCGGCGGCCTGCCGCTGCTGTCGTTCGCGGGGGTCGATCCGAAGGGCCTCCAGTTCGCGGCCAAGCACGCGTTCGACCGCGCGCTCGCGCTCGTGCTGCTGATCGTGTTCTCGCCGGTGATCCTGTGTGCCGCCGTGGCCGTTCGGCTGAGCTCGCCCGGACCGGCGCTGTTCAGGCAGCGTCGCGTCGGGCGTGACGGGAAGATCTTCGACTTCTACAAGTTCCGCTCGATGTTGGTCGCGGACGAGCTCGAGCCGGGCGAGAACGGTCTCAGCGCGCTCGACCACCTGCTCGCGGGAGACGTCGCGCCCGGGGGCGTGGAGGGGGAGGACCGGCGTACCGCCGTCGGGCGCTTCCTGCGACGGACCTCGCTCGACGAGCTGCCGCAGCTGATCAACGTGCTGCGCGGTGACATGAGCCTCGTCGGTCCTCGCCCCGAGCGCCCAGAGTTCGTCGAGCTGTTCCGCCAGGACATCATGCGCTACGGCGACCGTCACCGCGTCAAGTCCGGGATCACCGGCTGGGCGCAGGTGCACGGGCTGCGCGGGCAGACCTCGCTGGCCGAGCGCGTCGAGTGGGACAACTACTACATCGCCCACTGGTCACTGGGACTCGACTTGAAGATCCTGGCGCTGACGCTGGTGGCGCTGTTCCGCCACGCGGAGTGAGCGTCGCGGCCCTCAGATGCTGCGCTGGGTGTCCTTGGCGCTGCCGGCCCAGTATTGGAACACGCGCACCACGAGGCCGCGCGTTCCGAGCACCGCGGGCAGTGCCAGCGAGTAGCGGTCGAAGCGGTTCAGCGTGAACACCGCGCGGTAACGCGGGACGCCGCCCTCGAGCACTTCCAGCTGCATGAAGTCGCCGACCGGGCCCGAGCCGCTGGCCAGCACCCGCCCGCTGTCGCGACGCAGGCTCAGCGTCACCGGGCTGACGCGACCGAAAGGCGAGGCCAGGACGCCGGCGAGCGCGGCGAACACGGGCTTGTGGGCGCCGCTCGCCGACAGCACGCCGAAGTCTTCGGCTGGAGTGTCCTGAAGCGAGTAGTAGACGTAGGCGGCCACGTAGGGGGTGTGCGCGAGCGAGCGCACGACGTCGCGCAGGTTCCTGGCCTGCGTCTGGGGGGTGACGCACGGCTGTTCCTGCTGGATCTTGTGCTTAGGCCAGCAGCTGGGCCAGCCGAACTCGTCGAGCCACAGCGGCGTGCTGTCGCCGTTGGCGAGCTGCGTTTCCCGGATCGATCGCAGCGAGCCGAGCGTCAGGTTGTAGTAGTGGACGGCGAGCGCGTCGTAGTAACCCTTGATTCCGGCCGCGTACAGCGCCCGCAGGAACGCCCCGTTGGAGCCCACCAGCGAGCCCCCGAGCACCGTCAGCTGAGGATCCGCGCGCTTGATGGCGGGATATGCGGCGCGCAGGATTTCCGCATAGCGCTGCGGTTTATGTGGCCCCGCGAGGTAGAATTCGTTGGCTTGGTCGGGCTCGTTCCAGACCTCGATCGCCGCCAGGCGGGTGCCGTAGCGGCCAGCCAGGTAGGCGACGAACGCGCCGTAGGCGCCAGGTTCAGTTGGCGGCCACGCGGTGGCCGCGTTGGGCCGGCTGGCGGTGCACGTGCGCAGCAGCGCCGGCGGCGCCGAGGACGCCCAGCAAGGGGTGCTGTCCACGGTCATGATCACGCGGATCCCCGCGCTCGCCGCGTCGGTCACCAGCCGGTCGGTGAAGGCCAGCGCGTGGGGGTCGACGATCCCCGGCCCCTGCGGCTCGAACACCGACCACGGGATCTCCGTGCGCACCACGCGAGCGTGCAGCTGAGCGGCCACGCCGATCGCCCTGTCCGCGCTCGCCAGCGTGGCGGTCTGGGTCAAGTTGACGATGTTTATGCCACCGAGCGGGGGGCTGGCGGAGGCGTGCACCCCGGAAGCACGCGCCGACGCGCCGACTGGGGCCGCCACAACCAGTGCCACGAGCAGGCACGCGAGGAGAGCCAGCGCTGCGGCTGTGCGGCGCTTGGCCCGGGGCATTGCGCCAAGGATAGGCGAGCGCGCGCGCCCAGGTCGCAGGCGGCCGCCGCGGTGGCGCGCCGCGAGTATCGTGCGTGCGATGCCGCCGTTCTGGATCTGGACGCAGATCGCGATCGTCATCGTCGTACTTATCGGCATGGTCGTGGCGATTACCAAGCTCGCCTAGCTACGGCTGGGCGCCGCCGCGGCCGCGCCACGGCAGCACCCGTCGCGAGCGGGGCAGGCGCAGGCTCGCAGGCGGGCGCGGGGGCACGTCGGTGCCCGCCAATATCGCCGCAGGCACGCTGACCGTCAGCCACTCGGCCAGCGGGTCGAGGCCCGCGCGCTGGAGCTCGCTGGCAAGGCCCGGCGCGCGCACGACCGCGTCATGGGCGTCTGAGGCGACGTTGTGGAGCATCTCCTCGCGCGCGAGCTCCAGCGCGAAGCGACGCGCCTTCTCGCCGAACTGCCCCACGAGCGAGCCGGCGGTAACCGACGTGAGCGCCCCTTCGCGCACGAGCGACGCCAGCATGGCGGGATCGCGGTGGAACGCCGGACAGCGCTCCGGGTGCGCGAGCAGCACGCGGCTGCCGCCCCGCCACAGGCTCTGGACGATCGCCTCCAGCGCCGTCGCCAGCGGCGAGAACGGGGGCTCCACGAGCAGCCATGGCCCTCCGCCGAGGCCCAGGCGCGCGAGCTCGGCCTCCTCGAGCCTCGCAATCTGGGTCATCGCGAGCTCGCCGCCGCAGCGCAGCTCGAGCTCCACGCCCTCGGCGGCGAGCCGCTCGCCCAGCGTCGCCGCCGACGCTTGGATCGTGCCTGCGTCGTTCGGGTAGCGCGAGCTCACGTGCGGCGTCGCCACGAGCGTGCGCATGCCCGCCTCGACCGCCGCGCGTGCCAACGCCAGCGATCCGTCGATCGTCCGCGGCCCGTCGTCGATGCCCGGCAGCACGTGACAGTGGAGGTCGATCACGGGCGCTCAACGTTAGTTGCTCGATGCAGAGCACCGCCCGGCTCGGGGGTGGAATATGATCGAACGGCGTCCGCCAGAGATGTCGCAGCGAGCACCGGCGAGGAGGCTCATGTTCAGATCGATAGTTGTGGGAACCGACGGCTCGGAGACCGCTACCAAGGCGGTCCAGCAGGCCATCGATCTGGCACGCGCGGTGGGAGCGAAGGTCGAGCTCGTGAGCGCCTACGAGCCCGTGCCGGCACAGCGCATCAAGGACGAAAGACGGCAGGCGCCCGAGGACCTTCAGTGGGCGATCAACCCCCGCGAGGACGTCGACGCCACGCTCGAGGCGGCCGCCGCGCCCGCCCGCGCGGCCGGTGTGCCGGTCGAGCTCTACGCCCGCCAGGGTGACCCGGCCGATGCGATCCTCGACGTCGCCGAGGAGTGCGAGGCCGACCTGATCGTGGTGGGCAACAAGGGAATGACAGGAGCCAAGCGCTTCCTGCTCGGGTCGGTCCCCAACAAGGTCTCTCACCACGCGCCCTGCTCGGTGCTGATCATCAGGACCAGCTGACGCGGCTGCTGATGATCGAGCAGGGCGGGCGCGGCGGCGTCGCCGACTACACCGCTGAGCTCACGCGTGCGCTCGCTGGGCAGGGCTGGCGGGTGGAGCTCGCTACGGCCGCCGACCACCGCTACGAGCCGGCGGAGGGGGTGACGGTGCATGGTGTCTTTCATTACGTGAGGGGTCACAGCAGGGCCGCACGCGCCGTCCGCGAGTTGGGACTAGGGTCGCTCGCGAACGGCCTGCGCTTCCTGGCGGCGATCCCGCGGCTCATGCGGCTCGGGCGTCGCTGCGAGATCGCCCACACCCAAGGCTGGGAGTTCGCGCCGCTGGGCTTGGTCGCGCTCGCGTGCCTGCGCCTGGCCGGCGTACGTGTCGGGCAGACCATGCACAACACCTTCGAGCGCGGCCGCCAGCTGCACCGAACGTACGCGTGGCTCGCGCGGCTGACGGTCTTCACGATCGTCCACACGCAGGCTGATCTCGCGCGCCTGCCCGCGACTGCGCGGGGCCGCGCGTCGGTCGTCCCCCACGGTGAGTACGGCGGCCTCGCACGCAGCGGAGGCTCGCCCGATCGCGAGCGCGCGCGCGCACGGCTGGGCATCCCGCGCGACGCCCCCGTCACGTTGTTGTTCGGCCAGCTGCGCCCCGACAAGGGCCTCGGCGACCTGCTCGGCGCGCTCGCTCGGCTCGAGCAGCTGCGTTTGATCGTAGGCGGACAGGAGCAGGGGGCGCTGGCGGCCGCGGCCGCGCAGCTCGCCGACCCCGCGCTGGCGGGGCGGGTGACGGTGCGCGAGGGCTTCCTCGAGATGCGCGAGGCCGCGGAGCTGTTCGCCGCCGCCGACACGGTCGCGCTGCCGTATCGCCTCGCCAGCCAGAGCGGCGTGCTGCTGCTCGCATATGGCTTTCGCCGCCCGGTGGTCGTGTACCCGGTCGGCGGCCTCGTCGAGGCGGTGCTGGACGGCGAGACCGGGTGGATCGCCGCGCGCGCGGACGTCGACGCGTTGACCGAGGCGCTCGCCGCGGCCGCGCAGGCGGGCTGGCAGGAGTGCCGGCGTCGCGGCGAGGCGGGAGCGCGGCTCGCGGATGAGCGCTTCTCCTGGCAAGCGATCGCGCGGCGCACGGCCGAGATCTACCGCTCGGCGCTCGCCGCCTGAGCTGACAGCGCTGGCGGAGATGGTATGACTGCCCGATGGCCGGCCACCGTATTGTCTCGCTCCAGACGACAGACGAACGCGGCGGAGCGGAGTACGCGAACGTCGACCTGCTTCAGGCGCTGCGCGAACGCGGCCACGATCTCGTCCTGCTGACCAACGTGACCGACCTCGCCACCGGCACGGGCGTCCCGGTGCGCAGGATCGACATCGGCCCCAAGCTCTCGCGTCGCAGCGTCGCGCGGGTCGGGCTGGAGACGCCTCGAACGCTGCTGCGCATCGCCCGCGCGCTGCATGCCGAACGGCCCGTGGGCGCGCTGCTGGTGCATTTCAAGAAGGAGCAGCTGCTGTGCTCGCTGCTGCCCCGCAGCCTCACCGGAACGATCGTCTGGGCTGAGTGGGGGCCGGTGCCGTTTCCGATGCGCCGCGGCGTCAGCCGCTGGCTTTACGCGGCGGCAGCACGCCGCGCGAGTCGGATCCTGGCGGTCTCGCAAGGAACGCGCCAGACGATCGTCGCGACCGGCGTTCCCGCGGAGAAGGTGATCGTGGTGCCGAACCTCGTGGACGTCGAGGACGTGCGCTTCGACGAGGAGGCGCGCGAGTCGCTGCGCCGCGGCTGGGGGATCGACGGGCACGCGCTGGTCGTCGGCTGCGTATCGCGCTTCCAGCGACGCAAGCGCAACGACGTGGCGATCGATGCGATGGCCCACCTCGACGCGGGCGTGCGGCTGGTGCTCGCGGGCGAGGGCGAGGAGGAGGCGTCGCTGCGCGCGCGCGCTGCTCCGATGGGTGAGCGCGTGCGCTTCGAGCCGAACGTGCGCGGGCACGTCGAGGAGTTCCTGTCCGCCTGCGACCTGCTGGTGTTCAGCCCCAGCCCCACCGAGGGAGAGCCGAGGGTGATCGTGATGGCGCAGCTCGTGGGCCTGCCGGTGATCGCCACCGACCCGGAGGGCGCCGACGGCTTGATCCCCCCCGGCGGTGGCACGATCGTCTCGCCCTCGCACGATCCGCGGGCGCTGGCGGCGGCGATCGAGGCCTACCGCGACGACCCCGACCGGCGCCGGCGCGAGGGACAGCTCGCGCGCGCGACGATGCTCCAGAGCCACGACCCCAGGCGCACGCTCGGCCTGGTCGAGGACGCGCTCGGGCTCGCTCCCGCCGGCACGGCAGCAGGTGGGCATGCTGCGCACCAGGGCAATGGCGCGCGGCCGGCGCCGGTGCGTCGAGGCCCGATGAAGATCGTGAGCGTGATGAGCACCGACTCCAGCGGGGGGGCGGAGTTCGCCGCCGTCGAGATGCTTGCGGCTCTGCGCGAGCGCGGACACGAGACGGTGATGCTCAGCGACATGCCGGGCATCGCGCGAGACACCGGCGTGCCGGTCGTGCCGCTGCACACAGGCCCGAAGCTCTCCACGCGGACCTGGACGCGGCTGGCAAGGCGCTGGCCGCTGCTGCTCCAGAGCTTCAGCCGCGCGCTCGCCGCGCAGATGCCCTACGACGTGCTGCTCGTGCATTACAAGAAGGAGCAGCTGATGGCGGGGATGCTCCCCAGGCGCCTGCGGGCAACGACCGTGTGGGCCGAGTGGGGGCCGGTGCCGCTGCCGATGCGAAGCGGCCTACCGCGGCGCGCCTACCTGTTCGCAGCCGACCGCGCGGCGCTGGTGATGGCCATCTCCGAGGGCACCCGTCGCTCGCTGGGCGAGGTCGGCGTGTGCACCAAGACGGTGGTCGTCCCGAACGTGATGCGCACCGAGGAGATCCGTTTCAGCGACGAGGGACGCCGGCGCGTTCGCTCGCAGCTCGCGATCCCAGAGGATGCGTTCGTGGTCGGCTGCGTGTCGCGCTTGCACCACAAGAAGCGAAACGACGTGGTCGTGCGGGCGGTCGCCGAACTGGAGGGCACACGCGCACACCTGATCCTCGCCGGCGAGGGCGAAACCGAGGACCAGTTGCGTGAGCTGGCGGCCGAGCTGGGCGATCGCGCGCACTTCATCCACACGCCCGGCGCCGAGATCGCCGACGTGCTGTCGGCCTTCGACGTGTCGGTGTTCGCTCCCAGCCCGACCGAGGGCGCTCCGCGCGCGGTGATCCTCGCGATGCTCGCATCGCGCCCCTGCCTCGCGACCGCGGCGGAGGGCGTCGCCGACATGATCTCCAGGGAGCTCGGGGCGATCTGCTCGCCGGAGAACTCGCCGGCGGGGCTGCGCGTGCTGCTGGAGAGCTACATCGACGATCCCGAGCGCGTGCGGCGACAGGGGGCCGCCGCTCGCGCGTACGCCGAGCGCACCTACGCGGCGCCGCTGCTGGCGGAGACGATCGAGCGCCTGTTCAGCGAGGTGGTCGGCGCGGATGCGCCCTAGACCCGCGCCGGCGGACGCCAGCGAACGCGGGCTCGGGCTCGCGCCGAGCCGCACGCGATGAGACGCGCGGTGATACTCGCGGGCGGAGAGGGCACGCGGCTGCGGCCCTACACGACGGTCTTGCCGAAGCCGTTGATGCCGATCGGCGATCGGCCGGTGCTGGATATCGTCGTGCGCCAGCTGAAGGCGAGCGGCTTCGAGCGGATCACGATCGCCACGGGCTACCTGGCGGAGCTGATCGAGGCGTTCTTCCGCGACGGCTCGGGCTACGGGATCCCGATCGACTACTTCCGCGAGCGCGAGCCGCTCGGAACCGTCGGTGCGCTCGCGCTGATCGAAGGCCTGTCGGGCGCCGACGTGCTGGTCATGAACGGGGACGTGCTCACCGACATCGACTACGCCGCGCTGCTCGAGCGCCACATCCGCAGCGACGCCGCAGCCACGATCGCCACCAAGGAACGCCAGATCCGCGTGTCGCTGGGCGTCCTGCGCTTCGGTGAGGGCGACGACCCGACGCGGCTGACCGGCTACGACGAGAAGCCCGCGATCGACTACACCGCGAGCATGGGCGTGTACTGCTTCGCGCCCCGTGCCTTGACGCACATCGTCCCGGGAGAGCGCCTGGACTTCCCGGACCTGATCCTGCGTCTGATCGCAGCGGCGGAGGTCGTGCGGGCGTGGCCGAGCCCCGACTACTGGCTCGACATCGGACGCCACGATGACTACGAGCAGGCGCAGGAGGAGTTCGCTGCGGTGCGTGAGCGCCTGATTCCGCGCGAGCAGTGAGGCGGCGCTGCTAGGCGGACAGCGACGCCCGCAGCGCCTGCACGACCACCTCGACGAGCCGCTCGTCCATGCTCGAGCTGAGCGGTAGCGCGCAGTGGCGGTCGGCTGCCTCCACCGCGCGAGGCGCGCCGTCGCGCGGGGCGAAGCGGCGGTACTCGCTGAAGCTGTGCAGCGCCGGGTACCACGTCGTCTGGATGCCGCCCGCCTTGAGATCCTCGCGTAGGCGGTCGCGCGTGTCGCGATCACGCACGAGCACCGGGAAAGCGAAGTGCGAAGAGCGCTCGACCGCCTCCTCGTCGAAGGCCAGCTCGACGCCCGCGAGGCCCGCGAGGCGCTCGCGGTAGCAGCGCACGAGCCTTCGCCGAGCGGCGATGTCCTCGTCCAGACGCGCCAGGCGGCTGAGCCCCAGGGCCGCTCGCGGCTCGTCCAGCCGGTAGTTGAAGCCGACATCGGTCACGTCGTAGGCGGGGTCGTGTCCGCGGTGTCGATCCCACGTGCTGCTCGTCATCGCATGCGAGCGCAGCAGCCGCACGCGCGCGGCGAGCTGCCGATCGGCGCTGCTCACCATCCCGCCCTCGCCCACGCACAGCTGCTTCTTGGAGAAGAAGCTGAACGCGCCCATCTCGCCCACCGTGCCCACCTGGCGGCCGTGCGCGTCCACGCGCGCGCCGATCGCCTGCGCGCAGTCCTCGATCAGCACCAGCCCGTGCTCGTCGCACAGGCGCCGCAGTGCGTCGAGCTGGGCTGGATACCCGCAGAAGTGCACGGCCACGATCGCGCGCGTGCGCGAGGTGATCCGGCGCGCGGCGTCTTCGGGGTCGACGTTGAACTCGCGCGCGCTGCACACGTCGCACAGCACCGGCTCGGCGCCGACATAGCGCGGCGCGCTGGCGCTCGCCACGAACGTGAACGCCGGCACGATCACCTCGTCCCCGGGGCCGATGCCAGCGGCCAGGCACGCGAGGTGAAGCGCTGCCGTCCCGCTCGAGACCGTGACCGCCTCGGGTGTGCCCACGAAGGCGGCGAGCGCGCGCTCGAAGGTCTGCGTGCGTGGCCCCATCGTCAGCCACCCCGACTCCAGGCAGTCCATGACCGCCTGGACGTCGCCCTCGGACATCGAGATGTCGGTCAGCGGCACGCGCCATTCGCTCGCGGTGGCGTTCATCGCCGGACCGCCTGCGCCAGCGCGGCGACGACCCGGTCCTGGTCGTCGTGGGACATGTGCGGGTAGAACGGAAGCGTCAGCTCGGTGCGCGAGGCGAGCTCGGTGATCGGCAGCGACACGTCGGGGAAGCGCTCGCGGTACGCGCTGAAGCGATGGATCGACGGGTAGAAGATGCTCGTCTGGATGCCGTGCTCGCGCATGCGCGAGCTGACCTGCGCCTGGAATCCGTCGCGCTCGATCATCACCGGTATCACGTAGCAGGAGGAGCTCGGCACGTCGGCGTCGGCGAACGGCACGATGATCCCTTCGACCTGGCTCAGCAGCGAGCGGTAGCGAACGGTCAGCTCACGCCTGCGGGCGATCTCCTGCTCGAGGCGCGCCAGGCGCGACAGCAGCAGCGCCGAGCGAGGCTCGTCGAGGCGGTAGTTGAAGCCGAGGCCGGTCACGTCGTAGGTGTCGGTGCGGCCGCGGTGGCGGTCCCAGGTGCCGCTGCTCATGGCGTGCGAGCGGCGTGAGCGCACGAACGCAGCGACATCATCGTCGTCGGTGCACACGAGCCCCCCCTCGCCCACCGACAGCACCTTGTTGGAGAAGAAGCTGAACGCGCCCGCCAGACCCCACGTGCCCAGCGCGCGGGAGCCGAGCGTCGCGCTCGGCGCGTGCGCGACGTCCTCGATCAGCGCGATCCCGTGTTCGTCGCAGAGGGTCTTCAGCCGGTCCGCCGCGGCGGCATAGCCGCCGTAGTGGACCACGCACACCGCCTTCGTCCGCGGCGTGATGCGCGCGCACACGTCGTCGGGGTCGAGGCTCGGGCGCGCGCGCGAGACGATCTCCGCGAACACGGGCGTGGCGCCGCAGTACAGCACCGCGGCGGCGGTCGCAGCGAACGTGAACGACGGCACGATCACCTCGTCGCCGGGACCGACGCCCGCCGCCAGGTAGGCGAGGTGCAGCGCGGCGGTGCAGCTGGAGACGGCGATCGCGTGGCGTGCGCCGAGGTGCGCGGCGAACGCCTGCTCGAACGCCTCCGTCCTCGGGCCGAGCGTGAGCCAGCCGGAGCGCAGCGTCTCGGCGACCGCATCGAGGTCCTCGGGCGCCAGCCGCAGGTCGAACAGCGGCAGCTCGGGGAACGCCTGCGCGACGCTCGTCGGTGGCGGCACCGCGTGCGGCAGGCTCACGAGATGTTGCGGTAGCGAGCGTCGAAGGGATCGCCGAAAGCCCTCGCGTCGAGCGCGGTGATGATCTCGGCGATGCCCGCGGGCACGGTCATCAGCGTCTCGAAACCGAGCTGCGCGCGGATCTTCTCGAAGCTGACCTTGTAGTCGCGGGGGTCCTCCTCGCGGCGCACGTAGGTGACCCGGCCGCGGTCGAGCTGCTGTTCGATCTCGTGCACGAGATCGAGCTTGCGGTAGTTCTCACCCGAGCGCCCGGCGTTGAAGACCGCGCCCGCGACCTGCTCGCCTGGGGCGTCCAGCACCGTCCGCACCGCCCGTGCCGCGTCGCGCACGTGGATGTAGGGGCGCCAGAACTGCTCGCCGAAGACCTCGAGCTCGCGATCGGCCCACAGTTCGCGCGTGAACTCGTTGACGGTCAGGTCGAAGCGCATACGGCGGCCCACGCCGTAGACGGTCGCAAAGCGCAGGCACGTAGCGCGCGTGCCGTTGCCCGGACCGCCGAGGATCAGCTGCTCCATCGCCACCTTCTGCTCGGCGTAGAGCGACACGGGGCGCAGCTCGCCATCCTCGGTGATCGGCACCGACGGATCGGCCATGCGCCCGTAGTTCGAGCAGGTCGAGGCGAACACGAGGCGCTCGACGCCGGCGCCGTGCGCCTCCCGCACGAGCTCGCGGGTCGCCTGGACGTTGACCTCGTCGGCCGTCTCCGGATCGCGCGCGCAGGCCGGATCGCCGACGATCGCGGCCAGGTGCACCAGCTCCTGGACGCCCGCCAGCGCGCGTGCGCGAGCCTCCGGGTCGCGCACATCCGCGCGGATCACCTGGGCTCCGGCCGCCTCCTGCTCGTCGGCGATCTCCCGCTGACCGTGCAGCAGGCGGTCGAGCACGCGCACCTCGCGTCCGCTCTGGAGCAGCTCCGCCACCAGCAGCGAGCCGACGTAGCCGCTGCCGCCCGTCACCAACGTCGTGGTTGCCATCTGCATCTGCCTCCTGCTCTGCCGTGTTGCCGTCTTGAGGTCCCATCGGCGGCCGACGCCAACGACTATAGGATCGAGCGCGATGGCCGCGCCCGACGCCGTGACGGTGCTGTTCTCCAACAACTACGACATGGCGCGAGCACGCGCCGGCTGGCTGGCCGGCACCTATCCGGGCCATCACCTGTGGGGCACGGCGCGGCCGTGCGCTGAGCTCGAGGTCGTGGACCTGCCCTTGCGCAGCGATGGCCTGGCGGCACGGGTCACCGAGCTGACGCGCCACAAGCTGGGCGACGCCGGCCAGCAGCTGGCGGCCGCCAGCTGGCGCGGACCGCGGTCGGTCGTCTACGGCGCCGCCGCCACCGAGCTGCGCACGCTCGCCGCGATGCGCGCCGCCGGGCTGCTGCGGACCCCGATCGTCGGGGTCTTCCATTGGGCTCCGTCGAGCAGGTTCGCGCGCGGATGGCCGCTGCGGGGCTTCGATCGCGTGATCGTGCTCGCGGAGCACACGCGACGAAGCATGGAGCAGGCGGGTGTTGCGCCGGAGCGGATCACCGTGCTGGGCTGGGGGGCGGACCTCGACTTCGGCGGTTTCGCCCCCACCGGGCCGGCGGCGCCGGACGCGGCTGTGGTCGCCACGGGCAAGACCGAACGCGACATGCGCACGTTGCTTGCCGCGCTGCGCGAGACGGGCCTGCCCGCGCACATATACGGCGACCGCGGCGAGCTGGGCACCAGCGCGGGCCCGATCCCCGCGCAGGTGACGGTCCGCGCGGTGGCGGGCGCCGGCGCCTCGACGGCGCCGCTGAAGTACGACGCGGGCGTGGTGGCGGACCTGCGCTCGGCTGCTGTCGTGGCGATCCCGCTGTCGCGCACCGATCGCCTCAGCGGCCTCACCGAGGTCGTCGACGCGCTGGCGTGCGCGCGCCCGATGATCCTCACGCGGGCTCCGTACTTCGACTTGGACATCGAGCGGATCGGCTGCGGATGGTGGGTCGATCGCGGCGACGTGCGCGGTTGGAGCGAACGCCTGACAGCGGCGATGTCCGACCGCGAGCGGCTCGAGCGAATGGGCCGCGCAGGACGCGCCTGGGCCGCCGTGCACCTCAACGAGCGGCTGTTCGCAGCGGGCGTTCGCCGCGTGCTGCTGGAGGCCGGCGCGGTCCCCGTCAGCGCTGGAGGATGATTTCAGCGGCCGGTTCCTCGCGGATGCGGCGCAGGGCGCCGACCGTCACGGTCGTTGTGCGGGGAGCGCGGTAGCGGGCGACCGCGAACGTTTCGCTGCTGGTCACCCCCACGAGGCGAAAGCTGGCTGGCCCCTGCCGCGGCACGAACGGTGGGCTGGGTGCGCCAGCGCTGTGACGCACGCGCAGGGAGATGAACGCCAGTTCGCGGGTCGCGACGGCGCGCGGGCGAGCGATCCGCAGCCCGTTGAGGTAGATCGACAGCGGCAGCGCGCTGTTGGCTTCGCTGACGAGCACGCGCGCCGCCGGCGGGTTCGCCAGGGCGCGGGCGGCGCCGCGCCAATCGTCGCGCTGGTAGGCGGGGAGCAGATTGATCGCGGCGATCACGGCCAGCGACAGCGCGCACAGCCCGCTCCCCAGCAGCGCGCCCCAGCGGCCACCGCGCGCCGCCCCCAGCGCGCAACCGATGAGGACGGCGAACGGGACCCAGGTGGCGATCACGTTGCGCCCGTCGTACACGTCGACCACGCGCGTCGCCGCGAGCGCCAGCGGCACGGCGAAGGCGACGAGCAGGATCAGCGCCGCATCCCACGCTCCCTGGCGTTCCGCTCGATCGCCACGGCGCGCCAGCAGCACCAGGGCGCCCGCCACGAGCAGCGCGGCAAGCAGCGCGGAGACGATCTCGAGCGGGCCGTAGACGCCGACGAGGAACAGCTTGACCGTCTCGAGCGCCCGCGAAGGCAGCGACGCTTCTTCGATCCACGACGCCTTGCCGCGGGTGCGCTGGCTCTCCGCCAGCGGCGCCAGCGCGACGCCGACGAGCACCACCGCGCCGATCGCCACGCGGGTGCGCCTCCAGCCGACGCGCTTGGCGAGGATCACCGCCTCGGGGAGGAACAGGAACGCGGCGAAGTAGTGCGTGAGCAGCGCCAGCGCCGACGCCAGCCCCCACAGCGCGACGCGCCTCGCGCTCGGCTCCTGGAGCGCGCGCTGCCACAGCACGTACGCCGCGGCGCTCAGCAGGATCAGCAGGCCGTACGCGCGTGCCTCCTGCGAGTAGTAGTACATCGCCGGGTTGACCGTCGCCAGCGCCGCCGTCCACACGCCCACCCGCGGCGAGATCTGGCGCCCGGCGGCGTACAGCACCGGGATCGTGAGCGTGCCCACGAGCGCGGAGAAGGAGCGAAAGCCCAGCACCCCGGCGCCGAAGACCTTCGTCCAGGCCCATACGAGGATGTAGTAGAGCGGCGGCGCGGACTCGCTTGCGGAGAGGTTTGAGAGCATCCCCGACAGCCCGCGGTGAACGAGCACGATCGTGGCCGACTCGTCCAGCCACACGCTCTGCACGTTCAGGGTCGAGAAGCGTAGAAGCGCGCCGAACAGTGTGAGCGCCACGACGAGCGTGGTCGGGCTCAGCGCCGCTGCGCGTGAGCGCCCGCCCGGGGCGTGTGCCGGCGCACCGGCCTCGGGCGAGGCCGTATGCGGGCTGAGCGGGTGGGCCAGGCCTCCGCTCACGCCCGTCCCGGCCCGTCTCGCCCGAGGCGGCCGGCCAGCAGCTCGCGCCACTGCTCGCCATAGCGCTCGAGGCTGTTGTGCTCTTGCACGAACGCGCGCGCGGGCTCGGTCAGGCGGGCGGTGTCGATGCGCTCGAGCGCTCGCAGGCGCTCCACGAGCTGCTCGAGCACCGGCTCGACGCACAGCGCCTCGTACTCGGGCACCGCCGCCAGCAGCGTGGGCACCCAGCCGACGCGCGTGGTGATCAGCGGCACGCCGCACGCGAGCGCCTCGAGTACGACGTAGCTGCACGCCTCGTACATGCTCGGGAACAGCACGCAGTCGGCCGCCGAGTAGGCGACGGCCAGCGTCTGTGGGTCGAGGATGCCCAGGTTGATCGCGTCGGGGCTGCCGTCTCGGCCGGCGACGAGCAGCTCGAATCCGGCCTGTCGGCTCGCCTCGAGGATCAGTCGCGCGCCCTTGCCGTGGTCCATGCGCCCGACGAACAGGGCGTAGCGCCCGTCCGCGCCCAGCCCGAGCTGCGCGCGTGCCTGTGCCCGGGGCCTGGGGGAGAAGGTCGCGACGTCGATCCCGTTGGCGATCACTCGCTCGCCCCTGACCCGGTAGAAGCGGCGCACCTCCGCGGCGGCGGAGCTCGACACGCACACGACCGCGGTCGCGCCGCGCGCCGACAGCGCCTCGGCGCTTGCGTAGGCGAGCACGTGGCGGACGCGTTCACGGCGCGGGAGCTCGGCGCCGACGGCCCGAACCGCGCCGACCGCCGTGCCGTGATACACGTGGACGCGCGGGACGCGGCGGGGGTAGCTGGCACCGAGGTAGCCGTTGGTGACGATCAGGTCCGGATCCTGCGCAGTGGCCGAGCGCATCGCCGATCGCGAGCGTGCGAGGGGACCGGCACCGAGGCGGAACTCCCAGCGCGTCGCCTCACGCTGCGGGCCCACGATCGTCGTGCGCCAGCCCTGCTGCTCGAGCAGGCCCGCCAACAGGACGCACATGCGCTCGACGCCGCCCGCCGTGTTCGATACGTCGGGCGAGACGAGCACCGCGTGGCGCGCCCCGCGCGTCAACCGAGCCCCGCGCCGCGCGCGCTCGACAGCGCGTCTCGAGCGCGCGCGAATCGCGCCCGCGCCATGCCCGAGACGACCGTCACAGCGCGGCGCAGCACGAACCGCAGCTGCGCTCTGGTGAGCCCGTCGATGTAGCCCTCCGAGCGCAGCCAGGCTCCGTGACGGCGCAGGAACCGCCAGTTGTTGCTCAGGGCCCAGTACTCGTAGCGCAACGGCGAGGCGTGGTGCTGGCCCCCGTCCCATGTGTTCAACTGATAGCAGTAGGTGTTGGGCGTGAGAAGGCAGCGGAAGCCGGCCCTGGCCGCCTGTACGAAGAAGTCGGTCTCCTCGCGGTAGCCGTTGACGGGGAAGCCGTCGTAGAAGCGGACACGCTCGAAGACCGCACGACGCACCAGCGCCGGCGCTGGCAGGAACGGCGTCTGCACGGTCTGCGCCGGGAATGCATTGGACGCGTCCATCGACGTTCCGATCGTGCGCCGGGGAGCGCGCGCGGCGAGCTCGGCGGCGTCCGCGTCGGTCCCGACGAGGTGCAGCACCGGAGCGCCGATGATGTCGCCGCCGTGGCGTTCGCCCTCTGCGCGCAGCACGCTCGTGTAGTCGCTCGGGAAGCGGCAGTCGTCCTCGCCGAACAGCAGCCACTCGCCGCTGGCCGCGTCGATGCCGGTGTTGCGCGCGGCCGCGACGCCGCGGTTGTGGGGGTGGCGGATCACGCGTACGCGAGCGTCGGCGAAGCGCTCGCACACCTCGGCGGTGTCGTCGCTCGAGCCGTCGTCCACGACGATCACCTCGGCGACGTCGGCGAGCGCGAGCATCACCCCGAGATTCGCGCGCAGGGCCTGCGCACGGTTGTATGTGGGCAGCACCAGCGAAATACGCCTGTGCTGGTCGGTGCCCACCCCGAGCAGTCTAGTCGCGGCCTGTGCGGAACCAGAGGCCTGCGATCGGAGCCGACCTCGCGTCTACGATCCAGTCGTGCTCGGACGCAGCGGCGATGCGATCGACGACGCTCCCCGCCCGCCGGCGAGTGCCGCCGTGCGGACCGCAGGATGAGCGAGGCGCTCCAGGTCGGCCCCCGACGCGCGACGCTCGACGTCGCCGTGCAGATCGTCGCGCGCATCGCGAACCTCGCGCTGGGCGTCGTGGTCACGCTCGTGCTCGTGCGGGCGCTCGGCACCCACGAGTTCGGGGTCTGGTCGACGCTGTTCGCGATCACTCAGATCACCACGGGCCTCGGTGAACTGGGGCTCAACCAGATCGCCGTCAGCCGCGCCGCCAGCGACCCCGAGCGCGAGTCGCAGTGGCTTGGCAGCCTGCTGTCGCTGCGGCTGCTGCTGGCGGTGCCGATCACGCTCGCCTCGATTCTCGCGGTGTTCGTGGTCGTCTCCAGCCGCGACGGACGGATCGCCGGGACGCTGCTGTCGCTGGTGATGCTCGTGGGTGCCGCGAGCACGCTGGGCGTCGTCTTCCAGCTGCGCGTGCGCAACCACGTCTCGATGGCGATCCTGACGCTCAACAGCGTCGTGTGGGGCGTTGGCGTGGTGATCGTGGCAGTCCTGTCTGGCGGCATCGTGGCGTTCGCCGCCGTGTTCCTCGCCTCGTCGGCGTTGACCACGGCGGTGACCGTTGTGCTCGCTTCGCGAGCCGCCGTCATCCGCGTGCGCGGAACCCGACAGCTGTGGCCGAAGATGCTGCGCGTGGGGCTGGGGCTGGGCGCGGCCGGGATGCTCGTGACGCTCTACGTCAAGCTCGACCAGATCCTCGTGTTCGAGTTCGCGGGCAGCCGTCAGGCCGGGCTGTACGCCGCCGCCTACCGGCTGCTCGAACAGATCCAGTTCATCCCGGGCTCGGTCATGACCACCCTGTTTCCGATGATCGCCGTCGCCTATCCGGCCCACCGCGAGCGTGTGCGCGATCTGCTTCAGATGGCCGCCGAGTACCTCTCGATGGCATCGCTGCCGATCCTCGCGTTCACGATCGTGGCCGCGCGTCCGATCGTGACGTTCCTGTTCGGCGCCGAGTTCGCAGCGGCTGCGCCGGCGCTCCCGGTCCTCGCCGGCGCATTCGTGTCGATCTCGTTCGGCTACCTGGTCGGCAACATGGTCGTGATCCTCGAGCTCCAGCGCGTGTTCCTGCGCAACGCCGCTGTCGGCTTGGTGATCAACGTGGTGCTGAACGTCGTGTTCATACCGCGCTACGGGTTCCAGGCCGCCGCCTGGATCACGTTGCTGACGGAGGCGACGGTGATGTCGCTGAGCATGCGCGAGGTGCTGCGCGCGCTCGTCATGCGCCCACGTCTCAAGCGCTTCGCGCGAGTGCTGGCGGCCGCCCTGGTGATGGGCGGCGCTGTGGTCGTGGCGCGCGCCGCGGGCGCGCCGCTCGGCGCGCTCGCGGCGATCGCGGCGGTGGTGTATCCGCTTGGCCTGCTGTTGCTGCGCGCGCTCTCGCGCGGGGAGCTCGTTTCGGTGCTGCGCCGCGAACCGCTCGCTAGCTCTGACTGATCTCCTCAGCGTCCGGGCTGCGGATCCGCGGCCAGCGAGAGCGAGTGCGTGGCGCCCCAGACCATCGCCACGAAGAACCCGAGGAACGCGATGTCGTAGAACAGGTAGTCGTACAGGCCCTGTGCCATCAGGCCTCCGAGCGCGGCCGCGAACGCGGACGCGCGCACGGTGTCCACGCTCTGTCCGCTGCGCACGAACACGAGCACGATCGGCGTCGCGAACAGCATCAGGAAGCCGGCGAGGCCGAGCCAGCCGGCGTCCAGCCCGATCTGGATAGGCGTCTCGTGGGCGTGGAAGAAGGCTCGGTGGATGCCCGCGCTGTGCACGTCGGCGCTGAGGTAGAACGAGAAGTTGCCGTAGCCGAGCCCGAGCGGGTGCGTGGCGAGCGCGCGCTCGCCCGCGGCGTGCAGCGCGAAGCGCTCTCGGTCGCCGCCGAGCTGGCCATTCGAGAGCTCGATCCGGTGTTCGATAGTGGCGATCGTCGAGTGGGGCGTGGCGATGTATCCGGCGGCGGCGAAGATCGCGAGGATCGCGAGCGCGCGCGCCACGAACGGGCCGCGGCGCAGGTTGAGCGTGATCAGCATCAGCCAGCCGGCGCCGAGCGCCACCAGCCCGCCGCGCGAGGTGGAGACCGCCAGCCCGGCGAGCAGGAACACGATCGCGAGCCCGTAGGCGGCCGCGCGCGGCGTGCGGCGGCGCTCGAGCGCGATCAGGGCCTCGCCGCTGGCGAGCGTCGCGGCCATCGCCACGTAGCCGGCGTACACGGTGTAGTAGGCGAAGAACGAGTTCGGCGGGCCGCCTTCGATCGGTTCGCCCACGATCGCGTAGACGCCGGAGCGCTGGAGGAACGCGAAGCCCACGACGATCACGGCGCCGGCGGTGAAGATGTCGATCAGCCGCCGCGAGGCCGAGCGGCTGCGCCGCATCACCGTGAAGGCGACGAACAGCAGCAGGATCACGGCCAGCCAGTTGACGGCGCCTTCCAGCGCGATGCTGCGATCGTGGGCGCCGAGCGAGGCGACGAAGCTCCCCAGCACGAGCGCGAGCCCACCAACGCCCACCCACGTGGGGATCGCGCTCGCGCGAATGCGCCACGCCATCACGAGCGCGAGCGTGTACAGCAGCACCTGATCGGAGTTCGTTCCGTAGAAGCCGAACTCGAAGGGGATGAGGGCGATCAGCAGGATCAGCCCGTAGTCCGGCCGCAAGGCGGCGACGACGATCGCGACGGCCGCGATCGCGATCACGAGCGCCTTCACCTGGTGCTGAAAGCTGCCCAGCTTGGCCGCGGCGAGGCCGGTGGCTACGGCCAGCACGATCGCCGCGAACGCGGTCAGCAGCGGCGCGAGATCGTGCCCGCCGAGGGCTCGGGGCGGGCTGACGCGCGCGCGCATGGCCATCGTGCGAGCTTAACGGCGCCCATGACAGAGCCCCGCGCGCGCATCGACGGTCGCCCCGCACGCGCCCACGGCGCTCGTCGACGCGTCCGAAAGCGGTGGCTCAGACCGACCGTGCGGCTACCATCGCGTTAGGAAATGGTGCTCGCTCGACTGGCGCGATAGGTAGCTGCGGATGCCCGAACAAGACACGGACACGCTCGAGACGCCTGGCCTCGTGTACGCGCTGCGCGTGCTGCGCGAGCGCTGGTGGCTGATCGTGGGGTGCGGGCTGATCGCGTTGGTGGCGGCGGTCGTGTATGTCGAGGGCAAGCCCAACGAGTACACGGCGACCGCGTCGCTCCAGTTCACGACCAACTCGGTCCCCAGCCAGGTCGCGGGCGTCAGCGGCGGTCAGTCGCTGGATCCCGAAGGCGAAAAGAACACAGACGTGCAGCTCGTGACCACCACGCCGGTTGCGACGGCGGTGATCGAAGCGCTCAAGCTGAAGACGACCCCGAGTGGGCTGCTCGGTCAGGTCAGCGCCAGCGACCCGCAGAACGACTACGTCGTGGATGTCTCGGTCACCGATCACAACGCCAAGCGGGCGGCGAGCATCGCCAACGAGTTCGCGCAGCAGTTCGTCGCCTTCAGCCAGAAGCAGAACGAAGAACAGCTGGTCAAGGGCCAGCAGCTGATCGCCCAGCATGTGGCGGCGCTGCCGGCGGCGGACGCGGCCGAGCGCGCCAACCTGGAAGCCCTGTCGCAGAAACTGCTGCTGCTCCAGGCGGTCGCCACGTCGAACGCCAAAGTAGCGAGCACGGCCGCGGTGCCGACCTCGCCGAGCTCGCCGAACAGGAAGTCGACCGCTGCCGTCGCGCTGGTGTTCGGGCTGCTTTTGGGTGTCGGGCTGGCGTTCCTGTCGAACCTCCTGAACACGCGCGTACGGTCGTGGGAGGAGTTCGAGAAGCTGTACGGGATCCGCGCGCTGGCCGGCATCCCGGTGAGCGGGCGCGCGCAGACTCCCGCGGAGCGGGACGTGGAGCTCGAGCCGTTTCGGATACTGCACAACAGCCTTTCGCTGCTGTCGCCCGAGGTCGTCAAGACGCTGCTGGTGACGAGCGCCGTCCCGGGCGAGGGCAAGACGACAGTGGCGCTCGGCCTCGCGCGTGCCGCCGCTCAGGCCGGGACCGAGGTGATCCTGGTCGAGGCCGACCTGCGCCGGCCGACGTTCGCGCAGCGAATGCGCGTCGACGGCAGGGCCCCGGGTCTGGCCCAGGCCCTGTTCGATGGCCAGGACCCGCTCGAGCTGCTCCAGTCGCCGTTCGCCGAGCTGCCGCGGCTGAGGGTGCTCCCGGCCGGCCAGGTGCCGACGGACGCGGCCAGCATGCTGCGCCCCTACGAGCTGACCCAGACCTTCGAGACGCTGGCATCGGCCGCCACCCTGGTTGTCGTCGACACCGCGCCGCTGCTCCCCGTGGCAGACACGCGCGTGCTGCTCGACGAGCTCGAGCTGGACGCCGAGCTCGTGGTCGCGCGCCTCGGCGTCACCACGCGCGAGGACGCGGGCGGCATTCGCGCGCTGCTCGATCAACGCGGTCTGCGCAGGAGCGCAGGGCTGGTGGTCAACGCGATCCCGGCGCGCACGACCGGCTACTACTACAGCTACGTGGAGCCGTCGGCCGCCGCGAAGGCCGCTGAGCGAGCCACGGCGTGACGCTCACCCGCGCGAGCAGCCGGGCGCGCTGACGCTCAGGAGGCGAGCAGCGCCTGCGCCGCGGTGGTGTAAGCGCCCTTTGGCTGGAGTTCGTGCTGGAGCACGCCGAAGTAGGCCTGCCAGTTCGACGTCGCGCCGGCCGCTTGCTGGTCGCGCACCTGGTAGAGGAAGAAGTCGCCCAGGCGCGCGCCGAGCAGTCGTTTGATCCAGTCGACCGTGCTGTTCAATTCGTGCGCGGCTTCTTCGTAGCTCATGCAGGTGTTCAGGCCTTCGTTGAAGCTCACGCAGTCGCCGCCGTCGCTGGACACCCCCCACTCGGTGATGTCGATCGGGATCGTGGAGGCGCCGCGTTCCGCGGTCTGTGAGATCAGCGCCGCTAGGCGTTCGCGGTTGTACTGTTCGCCGCCGTAGGGGTGGATCGTCCAGCCGGCGACGTAGCTGGTCAGGTCGGGCACCGCCGCGTACATGCCTCGCATCCAGTCACCGGTCTGGTCGTCGTCCTGTGCCAGCAGCCCAACGTGCGCTGCGGTGGCGTCCACGGCGACGGCCGCTTCGCGAAAGCGCGTGGCGTAGGCTTCCGCGAGCGCCGTGTAGGCGGGGTGCCCGGCGCTGGTGGCGTACTGCGCGCCCGAGTCCGTTTCGTTGCCGAACTCGATCGCGTCGATCGCCAGCCGTCCCTCCGAGCGCCCGCTCCAGAACGTTCCTCCGGAGCCGAACGCGCGCGCCCAGCTCGCGAGGTTCTGCGCTTCGGATGGACTCGGCATACGTTCGTAGAATTCTGCGAGCGGCTGTACGCGGATCCCGGCGGACGCGTAGCCGGCGATCACCGGTTCCAGTTCGGCGACGCTCGCCGCGATCGAGAACCCGACGCGCACGACCTTCGCGCCCAGGAGCTCCGCGCCGCGGAGGTCTTCGTTCATGTTGGTCCCCGACACCAGGCCCGGTTGGAAGTTGGCAGCGGTTTCCGTCTGCCCCGTTTCACCGGGCGCAGGAGGCGATTCCGGAGGCTTCGGTCCGCCGGGTTCAGCGGGATAGGAGATTGCCACTTCGGTTGACCAGGCGCTGCCGCCCACGGCCGTGCGCACGGTAAAGCGGACCGTTTCCCCCGGCAGTGGCGTCGGCGTCGTCGTGGTCCCGACGACGGCCGCGTAGGTTTCGCCGCCGCTGGCGGGCTTGCTGAGGAGCACGTACGTCCCGATCCCGTCCACGCGCTGCCACGTGATCGTGTCCCCTGACAGGCTGATCGTCGGCGCCGCCTGAGGGTCGCCGGCTTCGCGCCTCGACGGCGGCGGCGCGCTCGGCGGCGCGCCGTTCGCCGACGAGGGCGGGTCGTTCGCGGCGGGGTAGGAGATCTGCTGCTGGTCAGACCACGCGGACCATCGCTCGACCGTGCGGACGCGATAGTCGACGCTGGCACCCGGCACGGGCGGCGGAACATCGGAGGTTCCGTGGACGACCGCGTAGCGGGGCGCCTGACCGGGCACCGTGCTGACGAGCAGGTAAGCGTGGATACGGAGGTTGCGCGTCCACACCAGGCGCTCGCCGGCGACGCTCAGAACGGGCGAGCGTCGTGCGAGCGCGGCCCGCGCGCCGCGCCTGGCGCTGGTGGCGCGGGCGATCCTCGCTAGGCGCCGCTGTTCGCGCGCGAGCCGGCGCCCGGCCGCCTGCACGGCGGCGCGCTGGGACCGGCATCGAGCGCGATGCGCGCGCCGTTGCACGCACCTGGCGAAAGCTCTCGCGTCGAGCACGAGCAGGTGGTCGGCGCGGCTGCTGAGGGCGCCCGCCGCGTTCAGCGCGTTGCCGACGCCAAGTGGTGACCCGTTCGCGCCGGTGGCGCCAGCGCTCGAGGCGCAGGCGGCGGGGGCGATGACGGCGAGTACGGCAACTGCAAGCGCGATTGCCAGGCAGGGCGAGGCGAGCGACGGCGAGGACACACGACCTGGGCTGGTCAAGCTCATCTGCTTCGTCTCCTTCGGGAGCTGGGCCGTCTCCCTCGGAGGGAGACCCCTGGCTTTGCGAGCCCGTCTCGCGACGGGGGTGCCGTTTCGGGAACAGGCGACCGAACGTCTGTGCCGTTAATCCGACTAAGTCATTGCGCTGCTTAGAAGTGCAAGATTTCTTTCGACCGCCTGCACCCGCCCGCGACCGGCGAGGGCTGGGTTGGACGCATGTTCAGGGCGAGGCCAGCAGCTGCGTGAGCGTCTCGATCGAGTAGCGCTCGCGGACGAGCTCGCGACCCCTGCTCCCCAGGCCGGGGGCGCCGTCGCGCAACGTGCGCACGAGCGTGGCCGCGAACTGCTCGGCGCCGTCGGCGATCAGAAACTGCTCGCCCCCATCTACGCCCAGACGGGCCGCGGCCTGGCGCGTGGCGATCACCGGCAGGCCGTGGGCGAGCGCCTCGATCAGCTTCAGCGGCGAGCCGCCACCTTGCAAGAGCGGGACGAGCGCGCACGAGGCCTGTGCATAGGCGCCATGTAGGTCCTCGACGAAGCCGAGCGCCCGCACGCGCTGGTCGCTCGACGGTGGCTGGGAGAGGCCGGCGCCGGCGAGCACCAGCTCCGCCGTGGGCAGCTGATCCCATACTCGCGGGAACACCTCCTCGAGCAGGAAGCGCAGGCCGCGCAGGTTGGGCTCGTAGGCGAAGCTGGCGACGAAGATCGCGCGCATCGCATCGACTGCCGGCGTGACCGGCGTGATCGCCGCGACGTCGATCACGTTCGGCACATAGCGCAGCCGCGCGCCGGGACACAGCTCGCGTGCGGCGGCGATGTCGGCCTCGCTCACCATCCAGCACTCGCCGGCCCGCTCGAGCAGGCCGCGCTCGAACAGGCGCATCCGCTCGCGCTCGCGCCCGTCGGCGCCGCTCAGCTCGTGGCGGAAGCTCGACTCGAGGTTGTGGGCGTTGTAGATCACCGGGCGCCGGTGCGCCAGGCGCGACAGCGCGGCTGCGGCTATCGGCCCGTCGGCGACCACGCGGGCACGGTCGGTGGCGTCCGCGAGCGCGCTCGCACGCGCGCTCAGCTCGCGCGAGATCCCCCGCGCGAACTCGTCCGGCACGCCGGACGCGCGAGCGCGCGCGTATGCATACGAACGGCCAAGGCCGCGCCTGGGCACGACGGCGTGCAGCTGCGCCCCGCTGATCGAGCTGAAGGCCGCGTCCGGCTCGCCGGCGCCGAAGCGCACGTACAGGAGATCGAGCCCGCGGTCTGCCGCCAGCGCGCGGGCGATGCCGTAGGTGCGCAGTGCCTGGCCCGATCGCAGCACCGGCGTGTGCGTGGTGACCAGCAGGTCTCTCATGGCTGGGCGGACGTGTTCTCGCCGAGCGCGGTGATCGCCGCCGCGATCTCGCTCAGTCGCCGCTCCCACGAGTGCTCGGCCGCGGCAAGCGAGCGCTCGGCGCGGCGCTCGGGGCTGTCCGCGGCCAGCTCCCGCTCGAGCATGCTCGCCATCCCCTGCGCGTCACCCGCGATCAGCACGCCCGCCACGCCTGCCAGCGCGGGCAGCGGCGTGGCGAGCACCGGCAGGCCCGCCGCCAGGTACTCGTAGACCTTCATCGGAAAGATGCTCGCGGTCAGCTCGTTGCGGGCGTAGGGGATCAGGCCCGCGTCGGCGCCGCGCAGCACATCGGGCAGCTGCGTGTACGAGCGGCGGCCGAGCAGGTGGATGTTCGGCTCGGCTCGCAGGGCGGAGACGTCGGTGCGCGGGTCGCCCGGGCCCACCGGACCGACGAGCGCGAACGACCACGACGGTCGCGCTCGCGCCAACGCCACCAGCAGCGCTATGTCCAGCTTGATCGACACGATCGCCCCGGTGAACACGATCCGCGGCGCGGGCAGCGCCGCGATCGCGGGGTCGAGCGGGGCGGGTGGGCTCGGCTCGAGCGCGGTTGCGAACAGCTCCGTGTCGGCGACGTTCGGCGCGTCCAGCACATTGCTCGAGAACGCCCGCAGGCGCTGCGCGAGCGCCGGTGCGCTCGCCAGCACGAGATCGGCGCGAGCCGCAAAGCGACTCTCGGCGGCGCGAAAGCTCTCCGTGTCGATGCCCTCCTGAGCGGCGATGTCATCGACGCAGTGGTACACGATCAGCGAGGGTTCGAGCGCCTCGATCAACTCCTCGGCCTGCGGCACATACGCCCACAGGATCGGTCGGCGCAGACCCAGCCGACGCGATGCTCGCGTGACCAGCGCGGGCAGCAGCCGCGCGTTCAGCGCACGGGCCAGGCGCGAGTGGTGCAGCGGCAGCACCAGCGGCGAGAGCACGTACAGCCCGTCAGCCTGCCGCGGCGGCGCAACACCCCGGCGCAGCCGCCGCCAGATGCGGGTGAGGTCGCGTCCCGCCAGCTGCGGGCGGCGCAGGCCGAGCGACTCGACGAACAGCACAGGGTTATCGCGCGCCAGACGCGACATCAGGTGGTGCTGGTTGGTCCACAGCTCGGTGTCCCAGTCGGCGAACCCGACGCACACGATGTCGCGGCCGTGAACGCGGGGATGCTCGGCCATTCACAACAATCATTCCATGCAACGCTGTCGATGCCGGTGGGTGTGCCGGCCGCGCCTTCACCCATACACTGCCGCTGGATGATCGCTGGAGCGGCGCTCGCTATCTCCGGACTCGCCTTTTTGATAGGGGCGTGGTGCGTTGGCCGTTGGGGGCCGGCTGCCAACGACCATGCCCAGCTGTACGTGGCCGGCGGCGCGCTGGTCCTGCTCGGATTGCTCCTGGCGCTCGTCGACGCCGCACGTGGAATGCTCGCTGCGATCGGCGATAGGCTGTCAGCACGCGATGGCGCCCGATTTGAATACTTCAAACGATGTCGCGGGTCTGGCCTATCAAATCGCGGACAAAGCGCTGGCGAGCCAAGCCGGCCAGATGCAGGATCTGCGTGGACGCATCGCGACGCTCGCCGTCGTCGCTCCCGCGGCCGCGGCCGTGATCGTGGCAACCACCAGCGCGAAGTTCGACTTGCTCGCCGTGTGCTCACTGGTGCTGTTCGGTATCGCGATCGCCTTCTCACTGATCGCACTCGCGCCACGGAGCAAGTTCAGCCCGAACGTCGTGCTCGACGGCAGTCCCCCGGCGGACACCAAGATCACCGCGTTGCATCTCGTGCTGGCGGACGAACTCAACCAGACGCGCGTGAACAACACGTACACCTACAAGTCGGCTGAGCTGTTGTTCTTCGCCGCTGCCGCGAGCTTTCTGTTCGCCGTGCTGATGTGGGTGCTCCACGTCGCCACCGACAGCCACGTGCTGTTTGGCTGAGCTAAAGTTGACAGGTATGTTGGACGGTAGCCAGGAACAGCAGGTCGCGGCGGACGTGGCGCGCGCAGCCGAGAAGGCGGACGCCACCTCGAGGGCCGTGGACCAGGCAGCAGCCGTGATGAAGCGAGGTGCGCCGGCGAGCGACGTCGAACAAGCCGTGCATGTCGCGCAAGCCCAGGCGAAGGAGGCCGAGAAGGCCGTCCGTCATGCCGCTGACGCGCTTGGCGCGCCCAGCACCGGGTCGGCGGCTGACGCTGAGGGCGAGGACGCCGCCAGCCAGATCGCCAGGCTGACCGCGCTCGTCAAGCCGGTGACCCGCAGCGGCGAGATCACCGATGAGACGCAGCCCGCGACCGTAAGGTCGCTGGCCAGGGCGATATTCAGCGAGCTTCCGCGCCAGCGTTCGCGTCACGAGTAGCGGCGCGAGCCTGATCGATGTGAACCAGGCGCGAACCTGATCGGCGTGAACCAGGCGCGAACCGCGCGGCTGCTGTTCGATGCCGAGCTCGCCGCTGGCACGCTCGCACCGCGGGCGCTGGACACGCCCGCGGTGGTGCGCTCGACGCGTGTGCGCGCGGTTCCTCCTCGCGTCGTGCGCCTGGCCGAGCAGGTCCGCTCCAGGGTGGGCGCGCTCGAGTTCGAGCCGGCAGTGAGCGCGCCTCTGCTCGCCGCCCGTCGCGCTGCCCTCGGAAACGACAGCTCGGGCGAGCCGCGCCTGTTGATCCGAGTCGACGAGTTCCCCCACTATCAGGCGTGGGATCAGCCGCAGCTGTACGGGACCACGATGTTCGAGCGCTTCCACGAGATCATGGTCGGCGCCGGCATCCCCTACCTGATCGCGGTGCTGCCGCGCGTCAGCCGCCAAGCGCTCTCGCCGGACGCGAGCGGCTCGCGCGCGCTGCAAGACGACGAGCTGGCGATGCTGCGCCGCCTGGGCGAGGAACGCGTCGCGTTCGCGCTGCACGGGCGCGATCACCGTACGCGCTTTGGCTCCTCGCGCCGCCACTCGGAGCTGTGCGGCCTGAGCCTCGAGCAGACCGACCAGCTGCTCGACGACGCGCTCGCTGAGCTCGCGCCCCACGGGATTCGCCCGGACGTGTTCGTGCCACCGTACAACCGCTTCGACGCGCGTCAGCTGGAGCTGCTCGCGCGGCGCTTCGACGTCGTGTGCGGCGGACCCGAGTCGATTGGCACGCTCGGCTTTCACAGCACTCCCCAGTGGCGCGGGCAGGCGGTGTACTTGCCCTCGTATCCGCCCTGCTACGGCCGCGCAGCGGACGTGCTCGCTGCGGCCGAGCGCCTGAGTCGAGCATTGCGCCGGCCTGTGGGTGCCGGTCGTGCTGCACTGGGGCTGGGAGATGGAGGACGACTGGCGCGCGCTGCGGCGCCTGGTCGAGCGCATCGCCGCGTATGCGACCGACTGGGGGGAGTTTCTCGACGCGGTAGCGCGCAGCGGCCGCGACCAGGACGGCGGCGGGCGGCTGTGACCGGCAGCGCCCAGCTCGAGCGCTTGCGAGAGCGCTTTGAGCGTGTGGCGGTCGTCCACGACTGGCTGACGATCCCGGGCGGCTCCGAGCAGGTTGTCCTGGAGCTGCTCGAGATGTTCCCGCGGGCCGAGCTGTTCACCTCGGTGTACGACCCCGAGCCGTGGCCGGCGCAGATCAAAGGGCGCCGGGTCCACAGCTCGTTCCTGGATCGGATCCCGGGCGCCTCGCGCCACTACCCGAAGCTGCTGCCGCTGATGAACCGCGCATTCCGAGCGTTCGATCTCTCGGGCTTCGACCTCGTGATCTCGAGCAGCCACGCGTGCGCCAAGAACGTGCGCACGCCGGCGCAAGCGCTGCACGTCTGCTACTGCCACACGCCGATGCGCTACGCCTGGGAGGAGGGCTTCCTGGCGGGCGAGGACGTCGGTCGCTTCTCGCGCCTGCTGCTGCCGCCGCTGCTCGAGCGACTGCGCCGCGAGGATCTGGCGGCGGCTGCGCGTCCGGACGTGTTCGTCGCCAACTCGCAGCACGTGGCCGCGCGCATCGAGCGCTTCTACGGACGCTCGGCGGAGGTAGTGCATCCGCCGGTCGACGTCGAGCACTTTCTCGCCCTGTCGCGCGGTGGGGGCGAGCGCCAGGCGGACGCGTACTACCTGGCGTATGGACGCGTGGTGCCATACAAGCGCGTGGACCTCGCGCTCGCGGCCTGCGCAAGCCTGGGCCGGCCGCTGACGATCGCCGGGGACGGCCGCGGGCTGGCGGCGCTGCGCGGCGAGGCGCACGCCGGCGCGTGCTTCGTTGGCAAAGTCTCCGACGCCGAGCGCGACCGCTTGCTGGTCGGCGCGCGCGCGCTGCTGTTCGCCGGCGAGGAGGACTTCGGGATCGTGCCGGTCGAGGCCCAGGCCGCCGGCTTGGCGGTGATCGCCTACGGCGTCGGAGGGGTCGCCGAGAGCGTGCTCGACGGGCGCACGGGAGTGCTCTTCTCCGAGCAGAGCTCGAACGCGCTCGCGGGCGCGATCGAGCGCTTCGAGGCGCTCGAGCTGGACGAGCGGCAGATACGCGAGAACGCCCGACGCTTCGGCCGCGAGCGCTTCCGCGAGGAGATGGCGGCGGTGATCGCGCGGGCGGCGTCCCAGCGACTTCAGGCGGTAAGGTAGGCCGCCACGTGAGAGCGACGACGACTCCGGCCGAGATCCCGCTCACGCGAATGGACAACGCCGACGCCGCGCTGATGGACGAGCTGCTGGAGGCGGTCAGCGGCGTGGCGCGCAGGGCTGCGTTCACGCTCGGACCAGAGGTCGAGCTGTTCGAGGGGGCGTACGCCGAATACTGCGGCACAGCCCACGCGATCGGGGTCTCCTCTGGCACAGAAGCGCTCGTGCTCACGCTGAGGGCGATGGACGTTGGGCCCGGCGACGAGGTGATCGTCCCGACCAACTCGTTCATCGCCACCGCTGAGGCGGTCTCGCTCGTCGGTGCGCGCCCACGGTTCGTGGACGTCGACGAGGGGACGGCGTTGGTCACCGCCGAGGCGGTGGAGGCCGCGCTCGGGCCACGCACGCGCTGCGTGATACCCGTCCATCTGTACGGCCGCACGGTGGAGATCGATCCGATCGTCGCACTCGCACGCGATCGCGGCGTCGCAGTGATCGAGGACGCATGCCAAGCACACGGCGCGCTGCTGGGCGAGCGGCGCGCAGGCTCGATCGGCGACGCCGGCTGCTTCTCCTTCTATCCGGCGAAGAACCTCGGTGCCTGGGGCGACGGCGGAGCGGTCGTCACAGACGACGCGCGCCTGGCCGAGCGCGTGCGGCTGATGCACGCCCACGGCGAGCGCACTCGCTACCACCACGAGCTGATCGGCACCACGGCTCGCCTGGACGCGCTTCAGGCGGCTGTCCTGCGGGTCAAGCTGCGCCGCCTCGAGGGCTGGAACGCGGCTCGCCGGCGGATAGCCGCGGAGCTCACGCGCGCGCTGGCGGGGAGCTCGGTGCGCACGCCGGCACCCGTGGGCGCGGGCGGCGATCACGTCTATCACCAGTTCGTGATCGAACGCGACGCTCGCGACGAGCTTCGCGCCCACCTCGCCGGCGCGGGTGTGGCGAGCGCGATCCACTACCCGGTTCCCATCCATCGCACCCCCGCGTTCGCGTCGCAGCCGGCGCCTGGTCTGCCCGTAAGCGAGAGCCTCTCCGAGCGCATCCTGTCGCTGCCCATGCATCCGCTGCTGAGCAGCGAGGAGATCGAGCGCATCGCGGCCGCGGTGCACTCCTTCGGCGGCTGACCGCAGATGCTTGCGCTTTCAGCGCCGCAAGGCGATCAACTACCCGCCTTCGGCGACAGGCTCGGGTGAGCCGGCCGGCGGCGCGCCGGCTACGCCAGGGCGCCGCTGGAGGATTACGAGATCCTGCAATGTCAGCCACCAGCCGCGTGGCACGATGGCTTGCACGTCGAACAGCGCCGACCACTCGCTGTGCACCTGCGCGGCGCTGTTGAAGGTCATGCCATAGCTGCTAGCGCGGTCCCCCGCGTAGCCGAAGTCGTTCCACGCTGAGCGCTCGTAGGGGAGAAAGACCGAGCCGCGCTCGCCAAATTCCTTCTCGCTGTCAGCAAGCCGGGTGCAGAAATCGCGGCTGACGCCGAGCAGTCGCCCGGAGCGATAGCCCTCGAAGGCGTACTCGCCCCAGACCGAGACCACCGCCAGCCCGCCAGGGCGCAGCAGCCTGCTGAACTCCTCGAGCCAGCGGCGCTGGGCAAGCTCCTCGAGGTGCGTGAAGACCGAGCTCGAGTAGACGAGGTCGAAGCTCGCGTCGGCGTAGGCGAGTGGCGGTTGCAGGGGGCTGCGTGTGAGCGAGAGCGTGCCGTGGTGTCGCTGGGCCCACGCGACCGCCCCATCGTCGATATCGCAGCCGCACAGCACGGTAGCGGGCGCGGCCCGGTGCGCAACCTCCTGGAGGATCCGACAGCAGCCACAGCCGAAGTCGAGGATCGCCCCCATCCCCTCCAGCGGCCGGGCCACGCCGCGCAGTGCCGCCTCGAGGTCATCCACGCTGCGCTGCGCGGAGGCGAAGAAACGGCCGATGGCAGGCTCTCCGGCTCGAGCACGCAGCGCGCTGGGCGGGATCGGGCGGTGCTCACCGGCGAGCCGATGACGCGCGATCAGGATCGGGTCGAGCGTGTTGCGAACACGCTTCGCAAGCGGCTTGAGCGGCGCGGGGAGCAACAAGCGCAGACGGGTCTTCAGATCCCGAGGAGGCGCACTCGCACCGAGCGCAGACGCCTGCGGCGCACCCGCTTCGGAGTCTTTGTCAACCCCGCGTTGTTCAGCTGTGGGCGGCGGCATGTCGCACACCAGCGGTTTGCACCGCAGCCTTTGCCTTTTCCGCGCGCAGCACGATCAGGTCCGCGTGCGACCAGCTGACGGTCACGTCGAAGCCGGTGTCCTTCAGCCAGCGCTCGAGCTGCTGCGCGCGGTCCGGCCGGTCGTGGATCCGCGAGATCGGCGTTTGGGCATCCTCCGGTCTTTGCGGTCGCACGATGTCTCCCATCACGAAGCACCCCCGGGGCGCGAGCGCGGAGTGTATGCGCGCGAACAGCTCGCGCTTGCCACGGCCGCTCAGGTGGTGAATCGCGAGCGAGCTGACGACGAGGTCGAACTCGCCGGCGGGCAGCGGCTGCTGGAACTTGCCCACGAGCAGCTCGGCGATGCTCTCCGCCGGAAGCCGCGTCTGCGCCACTGCGAGCATCGCGGGGCTGGCGTCCACTCCGGTGATGAGCGCGTCCGGGTTGACCTCGAGCACGGCGGCTGAGGTCTCGCCGGTGCCGATCCCGAGATCGAGGATCCGGCGGGCTTCGCACTCGCGGCTTGCCTCGGCGACGGCCTCTTGAAGCTGGCGGTAGTGGGGGATGTTGGCGTTTGCGTGCGCGAGGTACGTCGGTGCATCGAAGTGGTACTGCCGTACTATCCGCCGCCGGGCGATCCGGCGCAGGATCCCGGGCTTGTCCGATCCGGCGCTCTCGCTGCGCCCCGCCGGCGCGCCCAGCAGCGAGCCGGTAACAGCACGGGCGGTGAACTCGACGCCGGCGATGTGACGCATCAGTGGCCCGTAGCTACCGGTCGCCGGCCACCCGACGAAGTAGAGCCCGGCGAGCGAGCTCTGCATGCGATCGTCCAAGCTGGGAAAGCCGCCTTCCAGCCTGAGGCTCGCGAGCAGCTCCGGCGCGAGGAACTCGTAGCGTGCGAGATCGATGTGGTAGCCGGTGGCGAGCACGAGGTGGTCGGCCTCGATCGTTGCCGCGCTCTCGCGCTCGATCTGGACCCTGCCCCCGGTCGTGCCGATGGCCGTGATCGGGGCGCCCGCGTGCACCGTGATGGTTCGAGTGCGGTCGATCAACCAAGCGGCGGCCGCGGGCCTTACGCAGCGGGCGAGGGCCTTGTGGCGCGCGGCGAGCGGCAGGCGGCGGAAGAGCCCTGGCGCCGCCACCACCCGGCTCAGGCCGGCCGGCCCGATGTCGGACGGCGCGTACGCCAGCCTGCTCAACAGCGGGATCGCGTGCAGGCGCGCGCTGCGCGTCAGCCAGCGCACTTCCGCCGCGCGGAAGATCAGCTGCACGTTCGCCCCCTGCTCGTGGGCTAGCGCCGCGTACTCGACGGCGCTCTGGCCTGCGCCGACGATCGCCAGGTCCTTCCCCGCGAAGACGCCGAAGTCCCGGTGCTCGCCCACATGGCTGACGAGATCGGCCGGAAGATCGCGGTACTGCGGCGGTCGCCAGCGAAAGGATTCACCGCCCGTGGCCAGCACGATGTGTCGCGCGCGGATCACACTTCCGTCGTCGAGCGTTGCAGCGAAGCCGTCCTCACGCTGCTCGAGTGCGCCCATGAGGCGTCCGTCGACCTCCACCCCGGAGCGCTCCACGAACCAGCGCCCGTAGTCCAGGAAGGCCGTAAGCGGGACCGGGTATTCCAGCGGCGCTCCGCGCTCGGCGTGAAATGCCTCGATCGTGAGCGCTCCGTTCGGGTCGGAGAGGCTGGAAGCACGCGCCGGTGAGCGCAACGCCATGCCCTTGGGATGGAGCTCCCAGGCCTCCATCGTGCGCCCGAGCACGAGATGCTCAACGCCCGCTCCGCGCAGGTGTGCCGAGAGCGAAAGCCCGTACGGGCCCGCTCCAACGACAAGCGTGTCGATCGAGCTCTCGGTCATCGGCATCGTGCCTCCCAGCGCTCCGTTGCAGGACGGCAAGCTACCAGCGGCACGAGCCTGACATTACACGCGCCAACCAGCTTGGACCCCGGGCTAAGGACCAAGGCCGTCATGCCAAAACCCATACGGAAGGCTTGGACGAGCGCCGGATCAGGCGCCGAGCCAGCCGTGCCGGCTCGAGCACCGAGGGCAGCGGGTCATCGGCGGCAAACAGCGCCCACGTGTGAGGGCCTCGCAGCGAGTTGATCCAGTCTCGCAGCGACAGCTCGCCGGCAGCGACCGCACCGAGGGCGCTGGGCACGTCCGTCGCCACGCGCACCCAGCGCACGCCAGGTCGTCCGCGGACCGGTGTCACCGGCATGCCCTGTGCCAGTCGCCACGCCAGATACGGGAAGTCCACGCCCGCCTGCGCCCCCAGCCCGTGCCAGGTCCAAACACGGCCGTTGATGTCCAGCAGCTTGTAGGACCCATCGCGTGCATCACGCTTCAGCTCGACCTCGACGAGCCCGCTCCAGCGGAGAGCCTCCACGATCGCCCGCCCTCGTTCCTCGACGGCGGGCTCGTCAACGGTTTCGACGAGCGAGCTCGAATGACCAAAATCCCGCGGATACTGGCGCGTGCGGCGCGCGACCAGCGAGGCGAGCACGCTGCCCTCCCAGCAGAGCGCGGCATAGGAGAACTGCGCCTCGCCGGAGCCCGGGATCAGCTCCTGCACCATCACCGCGTCGGCCCCCACGAGCGCGCTCGCCAGCTGCCACGCGCGCAGCAGCGAATCCCGGTCGTCCACGCGCCAGGCCTTGTCGTGGGTGAAAGCGTTCTCCCGCACCTTGACGTCGGGCTTGAGCACCACCGGGAACTCGCACTCAAGGGCGGCCACCTTGTCCTGCGTCTGCGGATAACGCGTCCACGGGTGCTCTACCCCGGCGCGCTCAGCAAGCTGATACGCGAGTCGCTTGTGGTAGGCGTGGCGGAGGATCTCCCAGGGCGGGCAGCTCAGCGTGAACGTCGTCGCCAGGCTCTCGTGCATGCGCGCGAGCGCCGCCACGGACTCGTCGCGGGTGGCGAACAGCGTCCAACCCCGCAGCCCGTGACCGTCGGCCATCGCAAGCAGGCCGTCGAGCGGCTGCTCGTTGCTACCGGCTGCGCTGCGCAGCACCTTGCGCACGTAGCGTGAGCTCGTGGCTACTCGATCCTCGCCGCTGTCATCGAGCAGCCACACGTCGATGTCACGTCGTCCCAAGCTGCGCGCCACGGCAAGCGCCCGTAGGTCGGTGCCGACGACGAGCGCCCCCGGAGCGCCGCGGTCGCTTGCGGTCACTGGAGCGGTGCTGCGACGGACGCCGCTGCGCTGCTGCGCAGGCGCGCTGCTGTCGAGGGCGGCGAGGATCGAAGTACCGGCCTTGACGCGGTCTCCCGGGGCGACCAGCACGCGCAGGTCGGTGCGGCTCGGGAGCACCACATCGACCTGCGAGCCGAGACGGATCACCCCGATGCGCTGGCCACGCGCCACGTCGTCGCCCTCGCGCACGAAGCCGGCGATCTGGCGCACCAGCCGTGAAGCTATCTGGACAACGGCGACCTCGAGCGAGGGCCCGGCGATGATTGTCGTGGCCCGCTCGTTCTCGAACACCATCTCGGGACGCCGCAAGGAGCCGAAGCGACCGGGAAAGTGCCTGCGCAAGCGGACTCGCCCGGCGATCGGCGCGCGATTGACGTGCACGTCCAGAAAGCTCATGCCGATGCCGACCACGAGCGCCTCGCCGTCGTGCGCCTTCGTGCCGGTGAGCTCCGCCAGCGCGACCTGCGCGCCGTGCTTGGATGCGATCGGCACCCGCCCCTCGCGGGAGCGCTTGACGTAGACGACCTCCCCATCGGCAGGGCTGAGCACCAAGTCGTCTCCGCTGGGAGGCGTGCGTTCGGGGTCGCGGTAGAAGCGGTAGCTCAGGATCGCGGCTGAGAGCGCAACCGTGATCAGTGCGCCGAGCAGCGCGCGCACCCCTGCCGCGAGGTCAAAGCCCGCGCCGGCGGCGAGCACGATCGCTGAAGCAACCGCGACGATCACGACCAGGCCGGCCGTGACTCGGCGCACGCCCAGCTGCCACTTCCACGCCAACGCGACGATGGGGGCCGCTGCCACGATCGCTCCCGCAGAGCCGGCGAGCTTCATGACCCCTGCCTCGGTCCAGCGGTGTGGGTGCGGCGGGTGCTCGCATATGCCTCGAGCAGCGCGGCCTCCGAGCGCTCCCACGTCAGCTCACAGGCACGCGCTCGAGCACGGTGTGCGAGCTCGATGCGCAGCTCCGGATCCTCTGCAAGCAGAGCGATCTCGCGGGCAAACGCGCGCGCGTCGCCAGGACGCACGAGCCGGGCGGCGCCGCCGACGGTGTGTCGCGTCTCGAGCAGGTCGTAGGCGACGACCGGCTTGCCGAGCGCCATGTACTCCGCGAGCTTGATCATCGTCGAGCGTTCGTTGAGCGTCGATGGGGGAGCGGGGTCGACGCAGACGTCGGCGTCCTGGAGCAAGATCGGGACCTGCTCGGCCTCCACCCAGCCGGTCATCTTCACGCGGTCTGCGACACCCCACCTCTCCAGCGCCGCCTCGAGGCTCGGGCGGGCATCTCCGTCTCCGATCACGGTCAGCTCGGCGTCGACCCCAGACCCTCCGTCACGCAGGTGGGCGAGCACCTCGGCTATCCCGTCCAGGCCGTCCTGGTCGGCAATCGTTCCAACATAGGCGAGGCGCACCGTGTCCAAGCGACCGGGCCGCAGATGCAGCGGCAGGCGCGTCCAGCTCGCGGGCGGGCCGTTGCGCACGACCGTGACCTCGTGTGCCGCCATTCCGCCCCGCTCGCGGGCGAGCTCGGCGTAGGACTCGTTGGTGGTGATCACGTGGCTGGATGTCGCGAACGTCAGGCGCTCCGCGATTCGCGCTATCCGCACGAGCGAAGCCCGGCCCAGTCGCACGGCCACCAACTCGGGACCGAGATCGTGGTGATCGAAGATCACCCGGCGCCCGGCCGCGCGGTACATGGCGCCGGCGAGGAACAGGGTGTCGGGCGGGTTGTGTATGTGCAGCACGCGTGTGCCCCGCAGAAGCCCGCGAATCGCGGCGGCGTGTAGCGCGACCATCGCCACCGCGTACTCGAGCAGCATGGCTGGGGCGCTTCGACCGCTGCCGTTTATGCAGTGAAAGCGGCGCACGGCGACGCCATCGATGACCTCACGCGCCGGCTGTCCGGGCCACCTGGGTGCGATGACTTCCACTTGGTAGCCGGCTGCCATAAGCGACTCCGCCTCGTAGCGCACGCGCGGATCGTTCGGATAGGGGTTGTTCTCCAGCAGCATCATGATCCGCTCGCCCTGGGGCTTGGAGGGGAAGCGGCGCCGCGATCCTGGCTCGGCGCCCGGCCCAAGCTGCTCGGCAGGCTGAGCCTCGCCCTGCTCGGGCGTGCCAGGCTGCTTGACCTTCGTGGTGCGTAGTGCGCCCGGCATCGCGCTACAAGCCCCTCTTGACCGCTAGATAAGGCAGCAGGCACAGCTCCGCGATCGCGGGCAGCGGATCATCGCCCGCGAATACGGACTCGACCTGAAACGAGCCCAGGGAGCGGACATAGGGGCGCCAGTCGAGGCGGCGTCGCATCAGCTCCCGTGCGGCGTTGGGGAGATCGGTGGCCAGGCGCACCCACGACACCCCAGGACGGGTGCGAATCCCGTCGGGGATCGGGATCCCCAGCTGATCGGCATACAGCAGGTAGGGGAAGTCGACGCCGGCGCGCTGGCCGAGGCTGTGATAGCCCCACGTGCGGGCGTTGACGTCCAGCAGCTTGGCTACCCCGTCGCGCTCGTCGAGCTTGTACTCGAGCTCGACCAAGCCGTAGTAGTCGATCGAGCGGAGAAATCGGGTGGAGAGGGTCTCCAGCTCGCTCGCGTCGATCGTCTGGACGAAGGTGCTGGCGCGTCCAAATTCGGAGGGGTGCTGGCGCAGGCGCCTGACCAGCATGCTGGCGCGCGCGCGGCCCTCCTTGAAGAGCGCGCAGAACGCGAGCTGACTGTCCCCATTTCCCGGAATCAGCTCCTGCACCATGACCTCGCCAGACGCCACTATCGCTGCCGCTTGACGAAAGCGCTCGAGTAGCTCCTCGCGCGTGTCGGCCCGCCACGCCTTGCATCCGGTGGCCCGAAAGAAGGGCTCCTTGATCGCCGGCTTGATCACGAACGGCGGCTGTCCGTCGATCGCGCGCACTCCATCCTCGTCGTCGACCGTCCACATCCGGGGTACCGGGATCCCCAGCTCGGCAGCGCGACTGTAAGTGCGACGCTTGTCCCACGCCCATTGCGTCACGTGCCACGGCGGGGTCGGCAGGCGGAAGTGCTCGAGCAGTCTCTCGCGGTGGCGCGAGATCGTGGCGACGGTGTCATCTCGGGTGGGAAACAGGACCCAGCCCTGGGTCTCGTGGCGCCGTGCCAGCTCGAGGAGGGCATCGACCGTCCCCTCCTCGCTGGTCATGTCGCGGACCTTGACGGTCTTGCTCACGTACCTCGAATGACGGCTGATCGAGGCCTCGTCATCGACCACGAGCACGTCGACACCGCGGCGACCGAGGCTGCGCGCGATCCCGAGTCCCTGGTAGTCGCCGCCCAGGACGATGGCGCCGAGGCGCGCGCTGCCTGGAGCGGCCGTGCAACTGCTTACCGCCTCGCTCATCGCGGGCTCCCCAAAAGCTCGATCCGCGCCTCGTCGCTCGCGGGGCCGACGATCCGCCAGCCGTCGCCGTCGCGCTCGAGCGAAGACGCCGCGCGCCGACGCCACCACGCGCTCACATCCCGCGGCAGGGCCTTCCAGGCGCTCGGATCCGAGGCGAAGCGCTCGAGGAAGTGCTCGTAGGCGCGGAAGATGCGATCCTCGACGAGATAGTCGGGGTGGGTGTCCATCAGCGCCATGCCCGCGTGCGCTCGCAGAAACGAGGTCTTGTTGACCCATGCAGCCTCGCCGTCGGTACGGAGGATCACGAACAGCGTGTGGTCCTGGGGGAGCGTCACCGGGAGCTCGACCATGCCCTCGTTGAAAAACGGCAACCACGTGCAGCAGCCGCCGGCCTGCGGCTCGTAGGGGTCGGTGTCGGGGTAGGAGGAGTCGTAGTCGAGATCCAACAGCGGCATCCAGCTCCAGGAGCGATGGGTGGCGGGGGAGCGAAATCCCACCGCACCCCATTCCTTGGCGGCTCGCCGGATTGCAGGAAGCCTCTTGCGCCACGTGTCGAGCGACGCCAGATCACGTCCGTCGTGGCGCAGGCCGTGTACGCCGACCTCGAAGCCATCGGCGGTGAGCTCGCGCACACGCTCGAGATCGACGGTGTAATCCCTGCGCGGAATCAGGTTCCAGCAGGAGCGCACACCCGCGGCCCGCTCCAGCTCGAGGATCGGGTCGATTGCCTGCCAGCCGCTCTGGCACTCGACGTCGTGAGTCAGGACCATCGCCCAGGTGTGATCGTGAGGCCAAGAGGCGATCGATGGGACCGGTTCCCCGGCGATCGACGCCAGAACGTCGAAGAACAGCTCGAAGAAGTCGTGGAGGCACGTCTCAATCGGCCAGCGCGGAAATCGCGAGTTGGCCTGAGCGGCCGCGAACCCGCGGCGCAGCAAGATCTGCAACCGGCGTGGAAGGAGCGGGCGCACCACGTAGTAAGACGCCGTCATCGCGTGTCTGAGACTGCGCCCGGCCGCGCCGCCGGCGATCGTCAAATAACGTTCGCTGAGGTAGTTGAGCATCACTTCGTCGGGGTCGAACGGCAGGAACACGCTCCCCTCGTCGCTGCGCCAGATCGAACCGAGCGGTGTTGCGTCCGGGTCGGTGATGGCCCGAGATCGCCGCCAGCCCGAGCCGCGCCCGCGGAGCAGCGGCTCGGCGACATCGTCAGGGAGCACCCTGGCGTAGATCGGGATCGCTGCGGCACCATCGAACCCGGGCACGCTCGCCGCGACCGCGGGAGCGTCACGTCGCATCGACCAGAACAGCGCAGGCCCGGCGGTCTCGGCGGCCAGACGGCCGATGTCGTCCGTGCTCGGGTCTCCACGCGTATAGGGAATGCGGAAGTGCTCGAGCACGGAGAGTCGCCGGGAGGAGACGAAGAGGGTGCCGGCGCGGCTGCCGCTGGGAGCGGCGAGGCGGATGTCGAGATGACTCACGGCGTGGTTCTCAGGCGTCCATAAACGCGGCGCGAGGCAGCGCGCCTCTCGGCTGGTGTTGGTGCTTCTCTCCATCCAACATCACGGTTGAAGGTACGCCAGCGCTGGTGCGCCTCCAACCACCGATAGGACAGAGGTGCGTCGAACGGGCCCGCAGGACCTAGCCGGCTGGCCAGGGTTTTGCTCCAGCTTGGGGGCAGCGCTGGAGCACAGCACGTCGGGACGGTACTGTCGGTCGCTATGTGTGGGATCTGCGGCGTCATTCAGCTTGGCGGCGTGCCGCGGCCGCCCGTGGCACCCGGTGTGATCGACCGGATGACGGATGCAATGACCCACCGTGGACCGAGCGACCGCGGAACGTGGGTCGCACAGGGAGTGGCTCTCGGTGCGCGCCGGCTGAGCATCATCGACGTCGACGGCGGTCACCAGCCGCTGTGTAACGAGGACGGTCGCGTGTGGGCCGCGCAGAATGGCGAGATCTACAACCACGAGGAGCTCCGGCGGGCACTCCAACGCGAAGGCCATCGCCTGCTCACCCGCTGCGACACCGAGATCATCCCGCATCTCTACGAGCGTGACGGCGCTGCATTCACGGAGGCACTGACAGGCAAATTCGCGGTCGTCGCCTGGGACGGAGAGCGCCGCCAGGCGGTGCTCGCGCGAGACCGCCTGGGCATCAAGCCGCTGTACTACCACCAGACCGGCGACCTGCTGGTGTTCGCATCCGAGCTGAAGAGCCTCTTGAGTAGCGGCCTCGTGGCGGCGCGGCTCGACTACGAGGCAATCGACGCCTACCTCGATCGCGGCTACGTGCCCGGGCCTCGAACCGCACTGGCCGGCGTTCGCAAGCTGATGCCCGGGCACAGGTTGCTGGTGGACAGTGGTGGGGTCCGCGAAGAGCAGTACTGGGCGTTTCCGCAGCCGGATCCCGACGACACGATGAGCGAGGACGAGGCCGGGGAGCGTCTGCTCGCAGAGCTCGAGCTCGCCGTGCGGCGTCGCCTGATGAGCGACGTGCCGCTGGGCGCGATGCTGAGCGGCGGGCTGGATTCGAGCTTGATCGTGGCGTTGATGGCACGCAACATGAGCGAGCCCGTGAAGACCTTCTCCGTTGGTTTCCGAGAGGGCGGCTCGGCCAACGAGCTCGCCGACGCCCAGCTCGTTGCCGACGCACTCGGCACCGACCATCACCCATTGGAGCTGTCGATGTCCGAGGCGATGGTCGAGCTGGACGAGCTGGCATGGTGGCTGGACGAGCCGCTTGCCGATCTGGGCGCGCTCGGCTTCCTCGCGCTCTCCCAGCTGGCTGTCCAGCACGTCACCGTGGCACTCTCCGGCCAGGGCGCCGATGAGCTGCTGGGGGGATACAGTCGCTACCGGCGCGCCGCGATCGTTGGCCGTGCGCGAGGACTCCCGGCCGCGCTGCGGCTGCCTGCCCAGGCGCTGCTACGACGTGGCGGCTCGCGCCTCGCCGGCCTTGCGCCCGCAATCGAAGCCTCGGACCCGCTCGCGTGCCAGCTCGAGCTGTGGTCGTCGTGGGTCAACCCGGACCTGCATCGGCGGCTCGTGCGTGGGCCGCTCGCCGAGCTCGAGAGTGGAGCAGCGGGTCGGCGTGCGATAGAGAGCTACGCGGCGGGGCTCCCGGATGATCCGCTCGCAACCAGAATGTACCTCGACGCCCGCCTGGGCCTGGTGGACGACATGATCCACTACTTCGATCGAGCCTCCATGGCGCGCTCGCTCGAGGTGCGAGTGCCCTTCCTCGATCACAACCTGGTGGAGCTGTGCGCGTCGATACCGAGCCGCTTCAAGGCCACTCCCCTGAGCACGAAGCCGCTTCTCAAGCGCGTCGCTCGCGGGCTCGTGCCCGACCACGTGATCGACAAGCCCAAGATCGGCTTCTTCTATGACACCACCCGTGACTGGATGAAGGCCCAGCTCCAGGGACCCGCCGCGGATTACCTTCTAGACGAACAGCTGGCGTGCGGGGAGTTCCTCGACGCCGCCGAGGTGAGGCGCATGGCTCAGTCCTCAGACAATCCAAGCGACCTCGACGCGCTGTTTCCAATTCTGATGCTCGAGGTGTGGCTTGCGCGCGTGCTGCCACGCGCGCTCGCCCCGCCGGAGCCTGTGCCAGGGACCTTCGATGTCCGCTCGACGGCCTGATCGCGCGGCCGAGCGGCCGCACTCGAGAGCCGGCTGCGTCTGTCGGTATCTGCCGATCAGTTACACGAGTAAGCCCGTACTATCCGCGTCGCGATAGACCGTACGAGCACGCCAGCACGCGAACGCCATGGCCGATCTGGGAGTCATCATCGTGTCGTTCAATAGCGAGCGCTGGCTTGGCGCCTGTCTGACGTCGCTATACGCGCACCGCGGAACGGCCGAGCTAGACGTCGTTGTCGTCGACAGTGGGTCTGCGGACGGCTCCGCCGATCTCGTCGAACGCGACTTCCCTCAGGCCCGTGTGGTTCGCAGCACGAATCGTGGCTTTGCCCACGCCAACAATCGTGGCTTGGAACACGTTGATGGCGAGTTTGTACTGTTCTTGAACCCGGACACGGAGGTACTGGAGGGAACAATCGCTGACATGCTCCGGCTCTTGCGCGAGCGACCGTCCGTGGGACTGATTGGCTGCCGACAGGTTGACCGGAGCGGCGAGCTCCAGCATTCCATCCGCCGATTCCCCACAGCCACACGTCATTTCTTCGAGGCGCTCGGGTCCGAGCGCCTGCCGATCCGCGCCGCATGGCTGGGCGAGCGCGAGCTGAACGCGGACGCTTACGAGCGTGAGACCCCTTGCGACTGGGTCTCAGGATCGTTCATGCTCGCTCGTCGCGAGGCGGTGCGCGAGGCCGGCCTGATGGACGAGCGGTACTTCCTGTACTGCGAGGAGACCGATATGTGCCTGGGCATGAAGGCGGCGGGCTGGGAGGTTCGCTACCTCCCGGACATGACCATCTTCCACGACTGCGGCAACGACGGCCACGACGCGCGCTTGGTCGCGCAAGAAGCCTACGCACGCCGACAGTACATGTTCAAGCACTTCGGCCCCGTGCGTCGCCGCCGGAGCACACTCGCGCTCGCGTGCTTCCATGGACGGCGGGCGATAGGGCCGAGCCCGGGCGATCCCGCGGCCCACATGAGACGAGCTGCGGCGCGCGGCGCGCTCATGACGGTGCTCGGACTCGCCCCACCGCCGTTCGGAGAGCTTTCCGGACCGCTGCAAGGAGCGCGCTCAACAGCACCAAGCATCACTCGCGCCCAAGGCGTGGCAGGCGTTGAGAGCGGACCGCTTGGCGAGGGCTGAGCGGCTCTGGCGCTTCAGCCGTCCTCTCAACTAGTGGTTCGTCTGTGAAGTTCGGTGGTGGTTGGAGGGGTGTCGTAGTGTTTGCCGAACTCGTCGCTGGTTGGGTCCAGCGATGATGGAGGTTCGGTATGCCTGCGTTGGCGAAGAGCGTTGAGATCGCAGCGGACGATCAAGCGGAGCTTGAACGGATTGTGCGCTCGAGCACCGCTGAGGTGCGTATGGTCGAGCGCGCCCAGATCGTGCTTTGTGCCGCGGAGGGTCGTTCTGCTGCGGAGATCGGCCGGCTGGTGGGGTGTTCGACGAACACGGCGCAGAAGTGGCGGGCGCGCTATGAGCAGGATGGGATCACCGGGCTCCGTGACTTGCCGCGCTCGGGTAAACCTCTGATCTATTCGCAGGCGGACAGGGCGAGGCTGATCGCCAAGGCGTGCACGCGTCCACCGGAGACACCAGAGGGGGCTCAGCAGGAACGCTGGACCTATGAGCAGCTCGGGCAGGCGGTGGGAATGTCGCGCGCCCAGGCACACACGATTCTCGCGCGCGCCGACATCAAGCCGCACCTGACCGACTACTGGGTGATGAGCGACTTCTCCGACCCCGAGTTCGAGGAGCGCCTGAAAGGTGTCTGCGGCCTGTACGTGAATCCGCCAGAGAACGTGCTGGTCGTCTCGATCGACGAAAAGACCGGGATCCAGGCCAAGGCACCGACCAAGCCAGACACGCTTCCTGCTCCTGGGCGACCGACACGCCGCGAGCACGAATACATCCGCGACGGCACGCAGTGCCTGTTCGCGTGTCTGAAGGTCCACGAGGGTGACGTGCTCGCGATGACCTCGAAGACCCGCAACCGCTTCGATCTGATCCGCTTCCTCGACCAGCTCGACAGCGAGATCCCCGTCGTCGAGGGGCAGCAGATCATCGCGGTCAGCGACAACCTCTCCACCCGCGGCACCGAAGAGGTACAGGAATGGCTCGCCGCTCACCCCCGCTGGAGCTTCCAATTCACCCCCACCCACGCCTCGTGGCTGAATCAGGTCGAGATCTTCTTCTCGATCCTCTACCGCCGACTGCTCAAGCACGGCATCTTCTTCAGCGAGGAAGACCTCGCCGAGCAAATGCTCGCGTTTATCGAGACCTACAACCAGACCGCCAAACCATTCAAGTGGACCTACACCGGCAAGGTCCTCGAGGCATAACCCACGAACTTCACAGACGAACCACTAGTAGTGCTCCGTTAGGTTGGGGGTGGGTGTGGTTGGGGGTCGGGCGGCAGCTCTCTGTGGCAGGTGGGGCAGGTTCCGTGCCAGCAGGCCAGGAGTGCTTGTAGCTCCCGGAGGACCCGGAAGAGTGTCAGGCTGCCGCCCTGGCTGGAGGACGCCGGGTTCGCTCCAGGGTGAGGAACGCGTGCGCGATGGAAACGAGGGTGACGTGGTGGTGCCAGCCGCGGTAGGTGCGGCCCTCGAAGTGGTCGAGACCGAGCGCGTCCTTGAGCTCGCGGTAGTCGTGCTCGATCCGCCAGCGCAGCTTCGCTAGTTTCACCAGCTTCTTTAGCGGCGTGCCGGGCGGGAGGTTGGAGAGCCAGTACTTGGTCGGCTCGTCCTTGCCGCTGGGCCACTCGCACAAAAGCCAGCAGACCGGGATCTCCTCGCCGTTGCGGTTGGCGTTGTTGCGCAGCTGAATATTCGCCGGGCGGATTCGCAGTGCCAAGAACCTCGAGGTCATACTGCCGCGCGTGCCCTCCCGCCAGGTGACTGTATGAGCGGCCTGTTTGCCGGCAGCGAGGGCCAGCGCCTTCAGCGAAGACGGCTCCTGGCGGTAGCGTGCCTTGGACGGCCGACCGGTCCCTTTCCACGCCGGGCGCTCGGGCTGGACGCCTTCACCATAGGCAGAGGTGCCACCCTTGACGTCCAGCACGTAGGACAGCTCGCGCTCCTGGAGACCCACGCGGAACTCGGTGATATCACCGTACGCACCGTCGCCGAGGATCACCGGCGGCACAAGCCCCCACGAGCAAAGCTCGTCGATCATCTCGAGTGCCTGTCGCCATTTCTCGACGTGGTGCGCATCCTGCGGCAGCTTGGCTTTCTCACGCCGCTTGAGGTTTGACTCGCTGTCCTCGTCCCACTCCTCAGGTATGAACAGCCGCCAGTCAAGGGGACACGACGCCAGCTCTGACGCGGAGTTGATCGACACACCGAGCTGGCAGTTACCGACCTTTCCCAGCGCACCCGAATACTGGCGCGCGACCCCGACCGACATCTTCCCGAACTTCGGGAACCCAGTGTCATCAACGATCCACGCCTCGGGCTCGATCTCGGCGCTCATGCGTACCGCCAGCGTCCTGCGCACAGGCTGCCAATCCCACGGCGACTGGTTCACAAACTGCTGCAAACACTGCTCGTCCCCGTCATCGAGCCTGGCGGCCATCGGCTCGATCGACTTGCGCTTGCCATCCAGCATCAGCCCACGCAGATACACCTCACCCCAACCCCGCTGGTCCTTCCGACGCATCGAATCGAACATCTCCCCAGCGAACTCCTCCAGCCGCCCCCGCACACGCGCAAGCTCACCCAGCGAAAGACCAGCCACAGCCCGCATCTTGACCTCCCCAATCGACACCAGCATCGACAAGAGATTCGAGACCCCACCCCAAACACCTTTAACCTAACGGAGCACTACTAGAGGTGGCCTTCGCAGGTGTCGCTGTCGTCGTTGCTGTTGCTGCCGTCGGGGCAGATGGTGTTGACCCAGCTCGCGCCTTCTAGATCCGTGTCTTCCAGGTTCGCACCTTCGAGGTCTGCTTCGAAGATGCTCGTGTGAGAGAGGTTGGCGCCTTCGAGGTTTGCGGTGCGCAGGTCGGCGAAGTTCAGTTCGCCGCCTTCCAGCTGTGCGTTTTCCAGGTCCGCGCCCACGAGGTCCGCGGCGTGCAGGCGGGCTTCGGGGCCGATCAGGTATCCGTCGATGAGCTGCCAGTGGGCGGGGAGGGTGCTAGGCGTTCCCGTGATGCCCCCGGACGAGAGGCCCTCCAAGTGTTCGCCGTCCACGTCTGGGCCGTTCAGGTGGCCGTCGAGGTTCGCGCCTTGCAGGTTCGCGCCTTTCAGGTTCGCGGCCTGTAGCCACGCGCCTTCCAGGTCGGTGCCTTTCAGGTTCGCGCCGGCGAGGTTCGCGACTTCGACGAACGAACCTTGCACGTTGGCGTTTTCCAGGTTCGCGCCTTCGAAGTCTGCTTCGAAGATGCTCGCGTGAGAGAGGTTCGCGCCGGCGAGGTTTGCGTTGCGCAGGTCGGCGAAGTTGAGTTCGCCGCCTTCCAGCTGCGCGTCTTCCAAGTCGGCGCCCACGAGGTCCGCGGCGTGCAGGCGGGCTTCGGGGCCGATCAGGTATCCGTCGATGAGCTGCCAGTGGGCGGGGAGGGTGCTAGGCGTTCCCGTGATGCCCCCGGACGAGAGGCCCTCCAAGTGTTCGCCGTCCACGTCTGGGCCGTTCAGGTGGCCGTCGAGGTTCGCGCCTTCCAGGTTCGTGCCTTTCAGGTTGGCGGCCTGTAGCCACGCGCCTTCCAGGTTCGTGCCTTTCAGGTTCGCGCCCTCCAGGTTCGCGACTTCCAAATACGAGCCTTGCACGTTTGCGTCTTCCAGGTTCGCGCCTTCGAGGTCTGCTTCGAAGATGCTCGTGTGAGAGAGGTTCGCACCGGCGAGGTTCGTGTTGCGAAGGTCCGCAAAGTTCAGCTGCCCGCCTTCTAGGTCCGCGCCTTGCACGTCCGCGCTTTCCAGGTCCGCTTGGAAGATGGTCGTGTGAGAGAGGTTGGCGCCTTCGAGGTTTGCGTTGCGCAGGTCCGCAAAGTCCAGTTCGCCGCCTTCCAGCTGCGCGTCTTCCAGGTCCGCGCCCACGAGGTTCGCGGCGCGCAGCTGCGGGGCGTGCAGGCGGGCTCCGGGCCCGATCAGGTATCCGTTGATGAGCTGCCAGTGGCTGGGGAGCGCGCTAGGCGTCCCCGTGATTCCCCCAGAGGAGACGCCATACAGGTCCGCGCCTTTCAGGTTCGTGCTTTCCAGGTTCGCGCCTTCCAGATCCGCGTAGCTGAGGTTGCACCCGACCAGCTGGGCACCTGGGGCGACTCGGCAGGTCTCGCCCTTAGGCGGGGCAGCAACCGTAGCCGCAGCGGTGACCTTGACGCTCCCGCCCGGACCGGTGACCGCCAGCGTGAGCTTGTATGGAACCTGTCTCTTGCTCGCGTTGGCCGGCAAAGCGATGCCAACGCTCACCGCGGAGTTTGAGCAGGGCACGGTGGTGGGAAGTCCTGAGACCGTCTTGGTCGACGAGAAGGTGCAGCTTGTCGCGTTTGACACCAAGCCCGCAAGGGTTATATGGGCGCCATCTACGCCCACGCTGGAGGGCGCCGCTGAGAAATTAGAGACGGTGGGCTTCGGTGGTTTGGGCTTCGCCAGGCCGCCGGCGCGCCCGCGAGCGACGCGGCAACAAGCATCGCCAGCACGATTGCGCTGCACGCACAGCGCCAACGTCGTCGGCGGTCCCGCCTCGAACTCTCGGATGCCTCAGGCCCATGATCGCGTTCACCGTACGCTAGTGCGGTCTCGACTCCCACCTCCCATAGACAGAGATTTGCTCAACAAGCTCACACCTCCTAGCCGTTCGACAGAGCTAGTCCGATCTGCGGTAGCGCTGAGTGCAGTATGTCGCAACGGTGCTGTCAGCCGCCGTGTGTGAGCTATGCAGCATCGTTCAGCTGCAGTGCCAGCACCCCCAGCCCCGCTCGGTCTCAGCGAGCGTGCGCTCTACCTGCCGCCACGAGCGCGAGTGACCCAGTATGATAGCGGTCGGAGCCTCGCTTCGCCCGAACGGACGATGCTCCAGAGTGGACGGAGCGCAGGAGCTTCAACTCCATGAATCGTGCCAGCAACGACAGCTTCAACACTGCAGCTAAAGCTCTCGACAAGCCGACAACCGCTCGCCCAGTTGCGCGCCTAGCCAGCGGCTCGATCCATGTCCCGTCGGGGGCTGACCAGATCGTGCTTCCGTGGGTTATTCCTTGCGCTTCCGTGCCAACAACAAGATGGCTTGTGCTTGCGCGTCGTGCGTCTTTACCTGCGTCTGTGAACGCTTTGCGCTCCAACCGCGTGAGTTCGCCGTGATGTCAGCGCAACGTCACAGATAACGATGTGCTCGCGCAGCGCCCGCGCACGTAACCGCCTTTAGCCCCATCCGAGATCTTCCGACAGCTTTCGCAAACGCAAAGCTAATTCGCCCGCGCAGCTGCTGTCAGCTTTGCAATGAAGCGCGTTATCTTCCCTGTTGCAAGCTCACAATACCGAGTCGTTTACATAATAACAACTGCGTCAATACCGCAAAGCCACAACGCGATTGTAGTCGATCACCGTCCCGTCGTACCTTGATGTGCGCTACATCGATCGTCAGCGTCATAAGCTTACTCATCACATTAATGCTGCACGCGCGTCAGCTTCTCAGCGCAGCGCATCTACATCCTCTTCGAACTTTCACGCTCCCCACACCCTACTTACGCTAACTTCTACGCTCTTCAGCTACCACACGCTCCCCTTTCCCCCGCAATACTCACCCAAATCAACAACCCAGCTACTTTGATTATCCACCCGCATTAGCATCCCCCTTCCCCCACTCCCACATACCCCCCCACACTATCCCTCTACCTCATCACAGCTCCTCTTCATCTAACTCACCTACCCTCTGGTTCGTCTGTGAAGTTTGTGGGTTATGCCTCGAGGACCTTGCCGGTGTAGGTCCACTTGAATGGTTTGGCGGTCTGGTTGTAGGTCTCGATAAACGCGAGCATTTGCTCGGCGAGGTCTTCCTCGCTGAAGAAGATGCCGTGCTTGAGCAGTCGGCGGTAGAGGATCGAGAAGAAGATCTCGACCTGATTCAGCCACGAGGCGTGGGTGGGGGTGAATTGGAAGCTCCAGCGGGGGTGAGCGGCGAGCCATTCCTGTACCTCTTCGGTGCCGCGGGTGGAGAGGTTGTCGCTGACCGCGATGATCTGCTGCCCCTCGACGACGGGGATCTCGCTGTCGAGCTGGTCGAGGAAGCGGATCAGATCGAAGCGGTTGCGGGTCTTCGAGGTCATCGCGAGCACGTCACCCTCGTGGACCTTCAGACACGCGAACAGGCACTGCGTGCCGTCGCGGATGTATTCGTGCTCGCGGCGTGTCGGTCGCCCAGGAGCAGGAAGCGTGTCTGGCTTGGTCGGTGCCTTGGCCTGGATCCCGGTCTTTTCGTCGATCGAGACGACCAGCACGTTCTCTGGCGGATTCACGTACAGGCCGCAGACACCTTTCAGGCGCTCCTCGAACTCGGGGTCGGAGAAGTCGCTCATCACCCAGTAGTCGGTCAGGTGCGGCTTGATGTCGGCGCGCGCGAGAATCGTGTGTGCCTGGGCGCGCGACATTCCCACCGCCTGCCCGAGCTGCTCATAGGTCCAGCGTTCCTGCTGAGCCCCCTCTGGTGTCTCCGGTGGACGCGTGCACGCCTTGGCGATCAGCCTCGCCCTGTCCGCCTGCGAATAGATCAGAGGTTTACCCGAGCGCGGCAAGTCACGGAGCCCGGTGATCCCATCCTGCTCATAGCGCGCCCGCCACTTCTGCGCCGTGTTCGTCGAACACCCCACCAGCCGGCCGATCTCCGCAGCAGAACGACCCTCCGCGGCACAAAGCACGATCTGGGCGCGCTCGACCATACGCACCTCAGCGGTGCTCGAGCGCACAATCCGTTCAAGCTCCGCTTGATCGTCCGCTGCGATCTCAACGCTCTTCGCCAACGCAGGCATACCGAACCTCCATCATCGCTGGACCCAACCAGCGACGAGTTCGGCAAACACTACGACACCCCTCCAACCACCACCGAACTTCACAGACGAACCACTAGATGATCTGTAAGCTGCGCCCGCGCTCGGGAGGAAGCCACAGAATCACGGACGCGCAGGCGACGAGCAAATACGCGAGCAGCACCGCCTGCACGAAGCCGAAGGCATCATAAGTGGCGATGGACGCCGCGAATGCGGCGACGGAGCCGGCCAAAGCTACGGGCAGCCAGCCGTCAGCTGGGGTTCCAGCTTCGCTCGCTGTCCGAGTCCCCGAATGAGCAGTCCAAATAACAGAATCCAACCGACGATCCCGAGAATACCTATTTCCACCAATGTGCCCAGCCACTGATCGTCTAGCACGATTGCGTTGTTTTCCGACTGTACTGGTTCGCCCGTAATGCGCGTGCCGTATCCCTCACCGAAAAACGGGTTATGTTCCGCAAATTCTCCATGTATAATTGGCTCCATGCGCGATAGTCGAGTCACGTCTTCGGTTTTGCCGTGTCGCCCGACGAAAGTCCGGCTCTGAACTGCAATAAAGCCTTCTTTTTGCAAAGAAGGCTTCTAGCATTGAGCCGATCGCGGTGGGTGCGGCAAAGTGAACCACCACCAGAATGGGCAAAAGGGCTGGCCACGCCCGCAGCACGGAGCGCGGGCGCAGCCAGAGGAACACTCCCAGGCACGCCAGCAGGCCGACGATCCCCGTCTTGGAACCCCCGACGAAGGTCGCCGAGCACCGACAACAGCGCGGCACCCCACCATATCCGCTGGCGCCTCGATATAGCCAGATACGCCGCTATCGGGACCAGCATTGCCATTGTGTCGCTCAACTCGATCGGATGTCCGGCAGATGCGTTAGCGCGAATGGCGCCGCCCCGTTCCAGCGCCGCCGCGGGCGTGCTGTAATGAAAGACGGGCAGAAATGGATGCAGATGGTCGAATAGGTTGAACCCAGTCCGGCGCTGCACCTCGGCGGCAACTGCCACCACGCATCCGGCACAGACTAGCACCGTCAGCAACAAACGCTCTACCACCTGGCGTGTGCGCACGGTGCTTACCACCATGTAAAGGAAGAGAATGAAGGTGGCAAATAGCCAGAGCGCCTTCACCGTGTGGTTGGATGTGGTGCTTACTCTCCCCGGGTCCAGCACCTCCTATCCGATGACTGCAAGCAGGATTAGTCCGAGCGGGACCTCGAATTTCGTCCTGCGTAGGCGGACGCGCGGATCCACGAGCAGCGCGATGAAGCCAACCGACGAGAATCGCGCCGACCACGAGCCGGTACGGCTCCAGTTTGACGGGCCCGCCTGTGATCGCGTAGGTGCCTTCATTGGGAACTAGCAGCGCGACCAGTCCAACCGTCATCACAAGCCACGACCAGTGTTTCGCGATCCACGCAACGCCAAGCGCCAAGACGATCGCGAGAAGCACGCCGGCTGGAATCTCGGGGCTGCTGCGCGTCGCTACGACGTCGGCCGTAAGCACGGCGAGTCCGCCTGCGATCACCGGAGCCGGCGATCGCAGGCCACGTCGGGCCACGCGGACTTCATCGCTGCGCTTCGCCCAGGTGTTCGTGTTGCGTCCAGACGGCGTCGCCCTGACGGGCTACCGACATAGCACCGAGACCCGAGGCTCGCTCTGCTGACGCCCTGCGCGCCTCTGTTGTCGTCACCACGCTGAACCTCGATCTCGATGGCGGTCAGCTCAGCCGGTTCACGCGTGGTCAGCTCAGCCGGTTCACGCGTGGGGTTCACGGCAGCGGCCGTGCGAGGATTCAGGTTCTCCAAGATGAACGCAAGCGCGAAGAAGGCCAGCGTCACTGCGACGAACACGAAGCATGGGGGCCGTGAGCTTGCGGCCCTTTGCCAGGATGGTGGAATCCGCCGGTCTTCACGACCTCCAATTTGATCCGCTGCGCTGGAGCTGTCCAGGCACGAGCCTGTTCGCTCGCCACGTACGTTCTCAGGAGCGAGCTTGCGCGTCGGGACAGAAGGCTCGCGTCTGTGGGCGTGGGTGCTGAGGACGTCAGCGTTATGAACGGCAACGTCGCGCCAGAAGCCGTCGCTATCTATCTTCCGCAGCCTTGACCGTGCCCGGCACCCGCATGACGTGAAGCGGTTCCTGGACGGCGTTGCCGTTTGCCACCGCGGTGTAGATCGGCGCTAGCGTGGCGAAGTACTCCTCCTCTTCCACGCCAGCGGACTCCGCGGTGCTGGCGCCATCCGCGGCCGCCGGTCCGCGGTTGCTCCCAGACGCGGAGCCCGCACGTGTCACGATCAACTCCGCTTCGCTCTCCCAGATCTCGCTGCTCCGGGGCTTGAGTGTGGCCTTCCCGTGCGAGAGACCCGGCGTCCCGTACGCAAGGACGGCGAGCACAATCGCCAGCACAGTCCCTGTTATCAGCAGCCACTTAAAGCGCGCAACCACTCCAAAAAACAGCCGCAAATCCATTCTATGCCTCGGCCTCCGTGTCCGGTTCGAATGCGTTTGTCGGTCGTAGATCGAGATATGCGACCGCTGCCTTGGTTTCATTACCGACTCCAAGCTTGCGGTATATGGACGTCAAATGGAACTTGATCGCGGCCACGCTCACCGTAAGCTGTTCGGCGATCCGCGTGTTGGTCATGCCCAAGCTTGTCAGCTCCAAGACTTCCAGCTCGCGCCGAGACAGTGCCGGTGGACAAGCCGTCTCTTTGTCGGTCGCCCTCGTGGACATCTACGGCACGATAGCTCAGGCCCGATGCAGCCGCACCGGCCTGCTCCTTACGAGCAGCTTTAGAAGGTCCGTTCCTGGCCGATCGGCTAGGAATAGACGCTCGGCCAGGAATCCCCAGCACTGCCGGCCCCCCAGCGTCCAGCATGGAGGCACGCCGCGAGATTAGGAGCAAAGCGCACCTGCCGAACGCCATCCCCATGGCGGCCGAGCGTTCTCAGTTTGTCCGCGCCGACCAGATCCCTGCGTTCGATGGAAGTCAGACCAAAGCACGCGGTTGCGCAGCCTACGAGCCATGACACAGACATGCGCACGAACCGTCATAGGCGCCTCCCACGTATCGCTTTCGACCGGCTTCGAGCGTACGCGGCGGCGGCGAGGTCATCGGGCTCAAGCCTCCTGTTCCGATGCAGAAAGCGAACCACACGGTGAAAGCCACCGCCCGTTGGCCTCGCCAGTAGTGGTGAAGGAGATCCGTGACCGGAATCAGTTCGCCTACCCGCGCCAGCACCATAGACCAGGCGAGCTGCTCGCAGATATGGTATCCGTAGACCGCGTAAAGTTCGTCGGACACCGTCAGTACTTCTGCGATGAGGTGCTTGTTGGTATCGGCGAATCTGATCACGCCCGCGTTCCCAGCATCGGGAGCCCGGGGCGCGCCTGAGCGGCCAACAGCGCGCGCGACTTGAAGTCACTGCTCTGAATTGTATGAAGCAAATCTAGCTTTTCACCGCGCCCGTCGCCGCCTTCTCGTTCATACACGACGGTGTGCCCGTCTGACATGACGAATTCATTTTCGTACATAATCGAGCGGTCGCTCGCTGAGCAAGGCAAAACTGTTTTCGGCTGACTTCGAGAAGTAGGTGTCGCCGTCTGCATAGAACAAGGCGCCGTCGTATTTGGCCGCGGCATCGCCCAGTGCTAGGATCTTGGACCGATGTGGATATCCTGGCCCGTTGGCGTAGATGGATAGAGACGCCAACGAGATGAGGTCGGCGTCGATGCCATATTGCTCGAATATCGCCGGTTTATCCGTGTAGATTGCGAGTCGCCAGGGGCGGCGGAGGTCGCCTGCGGCATGCATCAACGTGAGCGCGCTGAACGCGGTGCATCGAACTAGTCGTGGCGGGCCATAGGCCAGGTACACGACCGTAACGGGGTGCTCAACCGAAGCGGCGGCTGAATCGTTGAGGTGGCTGGACGTCATGGCGCTGGTTCGATCGGTGGCGCGTCCTCTAGCCATGGCCGTGCCAATTCCGTTTCCATTGGCGTCTCGTCGGGTGGGGTGAACCACCGATGCCTTGCGTTGAGCGCGGCCACAACGGGCACCCTGAGCAGGACTCGCTTCACGCGCTGCTTGCGCACCACCCGGCGGTGATACGACCTCCAGAACTCGAGCTTCTCATTGGGCGCGTCGGAGTAGTGTAGGCCACCCGCGTGGTGCACGATGAGGTCAGCCAGAGTAACGGCCTGGTAGCCGGCCTGCTCGAGGCTTCGAACATAGGCCGCATCGTGGTCAAAAAATACCTCGCCTTGCACGCGGGGGAAGCCGCCCACATGTTCGTACACCTGACGTGAGGTCAGCGCGCAGCCCCCGCCTGTCGGGCCGTGTAGAAGCCGCACGCCGTGCTCCTCGACCTCGACGTACTGGTGCAGGTGGTGCATGGCTCGCGCCGAAGGGTCATTTGGATCGTCCACGAGACTCGCCGCAAGAAGACCAATATTGGGAAGTCGGTGGTAGGCCTTAAGAAGGCTGTGGTCCCATTCCGGCGGGGCATCCACAATGTCGTCGTCGAGCTCTATCAGGAAGGGAGCGGTGGTAAGCGCAACGGCCTTGGCGTAGGCGTTCAAGCCCTCGTTGGTCTCCCGACGGACTACCCGCAGACGGCGGTCGTCGAGCGAGGCAAGATACTCACTCGTACCGTCTGTAGATCCGTTGTCCCAGATGAGGATCTCGCGCGTCGCACTGGACGTGCGCGTGAGCACGTTCTCGACGCACTGCCGCAGCAGGTGCACGCGCCCGTAGGTCAGCACCACGATCGCAATCCCCTCGTTAGCGGCGCTTGCCGGCTGACCGTGCTCGACCTGGGTCATGTTGCAACCACCACAGCGTCGGCACCGCGCCGCCGCTCACGAAGTCTTTGCAGCTCCGTGATGGCTTCTGGATTGACCACCCAAGATGCTGCGACGTAGACGACAACACCGGTAAGGATCACGACCGCGAGCCTGACGACCGCCACGACATGCTCTGAGATCAGCACCTGCTGCACACAGAGGCACGTCACCACCATGGGCGCGGTGGCAAGCGCGACACCGAGAAGTTGACGACCGACGGACAGGAGCGTGGTATTCACCGCGCGCGCTGTCAGCCCGACGTAGATCACCTGCAAGGGTATCGACACGATCGCGTAGCAGGTCGCGACCCCGACGATTCCCCACTGCAGCCCGATGGCGAACGCGCCGACGCTGAGGGCGCTTTCAATCAGGGAAAAATGAAGGATAAAGCGCGTCCGATTGATCGCCGCTAGCACGCGCTGACCAAGCAGCGCCAGACATTGAGCAAGCGCCACTACAGCGAGGATGCGAAAAACGGGCTCGGCCGAGCTTCCACTTCTTGCCGAGCACGACGTTCACAAATTCCGGCGCGACCACCACGAAGCCGAGCATCGCGGGCACGAGTGCGGCGGCGAGCATGCGGAGCGCCCGCATCCATACGCCGGCGAGGCGCTCAAGATCGTCCTGCCACCGGGCAAAAGCAGGCGAGAGCGTCTCCTGGATCGGGAAGATCACGCGGTCGATCGGCAGAAACATCAAATTGAAGGCGACACCATAGGCGCCGAGCGCGGCGGCGCCGAGAAAGCGCCCGACGAGCAGACTGTCGGCATTGTTCTTGACGTAGGTGACGACGTTCGATCCGAGCAGGTTCACGCCGTAGGATCCCAGGTCACGCAAGCTGTCCATTGAGAACGTGAGGCTTGGCCGCCACGATGAGGCGGCCCAGATCAACACCGTGGCGGTGAGTCCTTGCGCGATCGACCCGGTGACCAGCGCCCACGCCCCGGCTCCGAGCAGCGCCGCGGTGATCGCGGCGATCATGCTCACCACTGCCGCGCTCGCCACGCGGAGGTGTATGAGTCGATATTGCATGTCACGCTGCATCAGCGAGGCCGGCGTGGTCTGGAGCGCGGCGAGCACGAACGTCAGCGACACGACGGCGAAGAGCGGCTGCACGGCCGGTTCGCCATAGAAGTCTGCGAGCGGGCCTGACAGGGCGACGCCGCCGATCGTCAAACACACGCCGATCGCGGTGCTGAACCAGAAGACTGTTGAACGATCGGCCTCGGTGATCGTCTTTCGCTGAATCAGGGCCGCGCCCATCGCGAAGTCCGAGAGCATCAGCACGAGGCTGGAGAAGATCAGCGCCATCGCGGCGAGACCGTAGTCGTGTGGTGTCAGAAGTCGGACCAACACGATCCCGCCAACGATCTGCGTCACCTGCACGACCCCGGCGTCTATGGCGCTCCACATGAAGCCGCCAAGGACACGCTCGCGCAGGTTGTGATGCTCTTCGTCGGCGTACGAGTGCGGCTGCTTGGCATCCCTCGGCGTGGGCACCGCGCTGCTCACCTCGGACACCGTTAAATCACCCTGCCGATTGCCTCGCGAAGCCGCAGCGGCAACCATCGCACGCTCTGCTCCCGGCGCAGGTGTGCCCTCACCGCGGAGTCCGGACACCGCGGCTGTCGCGTGATGCTGGCGCCGAGGTAGCCGCCGACCATCACGATCGCTCGTGGATCCCGAAGGGCGCGCCAGAACGCACGAACGACGAGGTAGGACCACCGGTAACCCATGAAATGCGCCTCGCCTCCGATCCTGAACCAGCGCTTCAGCGATGGCCCGTCGCGCCGTCCCTCCGGACGGTGGTGTCGGAACAAGAGGTCTGGGAGCGTGCGCACCCGCCAGCCCCTGATCTGGGCCTTGATCGCATCGATCTCATCCCAGCCTCTGCGCTCTTCCAACGGCAGCACTTCTTGCAGGCACCGCCAGCGGTAGGCGCGCGAGGCGCCCCAAATGTGCGAGCGCGTCCCGTACAGCGGGCGCCATTCGCCGTTGCGCAGCTCGGTGCAGACGCCGCCTGTCATGCCAAGGCGCGCGTCATCGGCGAAGGCACCGATCAGCCGCTCGAAATAGTCGGGGTCAAACGAGAGATCGGCGTCCAGCTTGACTACGACGTCCGGCGAGGTCTCGAGCGCGCGTACCCCGGCGGTGAAGGCACGCACGATCGGCGCTCCACGCGTCGGACGATCCGGTCCATCGATCGCGATGAGCCGTATGAACGGCATCCGCTCTGCAAGCTGGCTGGCCAGCGCCACCGTGCCGTCGGTTGAGCCCGTGTCGACGATGACCCACACCTCGGGCTTCAGCGTCTGGCGCTCGATCGCATCGGCAAGCCGTCCGAGGTTCGCCTCCTCGTCTTGCACCGGCGTCACGAGCGCGTAGGTCAGTCCAGCCGCGCTCATAGGGCTGCCGTCGCTCGCTCGTGGAATGTGCCTGGCGGCTTCAGAGCACGCGGCAAGTATGTGCGCAGCCACACCTCTAGCATCAGAACCGCGGTCAGCAGATGCGCGTCAGATGTAGCGCCGTCCCCGCCGTGGCCGCTGGCCAGGCGCGCCACCTGCTCGCGCTCGAGGAACTCAGCGCAGCGCACTTCAGATCCGAAAAGCAGCTCGGATGCGTTGTCGCGGAGCTGGGCCTGAAGCCAGCCCTGCGTTGCGCCGCGGAGGAAGCCGATCTTGCGCTTGTTGATGATCCGCTCCGGAACGATGTCGGCTGCCGCCCGCTTTAGCACGTACTTCGTCTGAAGTCTGCGCACCTTCAGCGAGGCGGGTATCTCGGCGCACCTCTCGACGAACCGATGGTCCAGGAACGGGACACGCACCTCGAGCGAATGGGCCATCGAGGTTCGGTCGAAGTAGTGCAGCAGCATGTCGGGGAGCGAGAGTTGAGCGTCGATGTGCAACGTCACGGGAAGCGGGTCGTCGCGCACGCCGGCGCACGCCTCGCGGACAGCGTCCAGGGCGGCGGCTCCGACCTTCCCCTGAAGTGGTCCACGATAGAGCGACTCCCGCAGGCCGCCGCCGAGACGTCCGCTCATCTCGATGACACGTGCCGCCGGATCCGGTGCGGCCAAGGTCCGCGCAGCACGCCGCGCGCGGCGCGGTCCGTGGGCGGCCACCGCGGCGCTCGCGTTGCGCAACGGCGTCGGCACGTGCTGCGCGGCGCCGACGAGCGCCGCCGCCTGGTGCTTTCTATAGCCGCCCAGCAGCTCGTCGGCGCCCTGTCCGCAGAGCGCGACGGTGACGTGTTGCGAAGCCACTCGTGAGATCGCCTCGAACCCGAGCGCGGAGAGGTCTGAGAGCGGCTCGTCGAGACACCACACGAGCTCTGCCAGGTCGACCGAGTCGTCGCGGAAGGAGAGCTCAGCTCGTGGTGCTCGGTACCGAAGAAGGAGGCGACCTCGCGGGCGTCAGCGAGCTCGTTTGCGTCTTGCTCCTCAGCGAACCCCACCGAGAACGTCTTCACCGGGCTGCTCATGTTACGGGCCATCAGCCCCACGATCAGCGACGAGTCCAGACCGCCGCTCAACATCGCACCGAGCGGCACGTCGCTCATCAGGCGCAGGCGCACCGCTTCCTCGAGTGCGTCGAGCAAGCCCTCGGCGTACTCCTCCTCTCGCTGCGGCGGAGACCCGACTAGCGGCTGCGGGTAGCTCCAGTACCGCTCGATCTGCACACCGCCGTCCTCAGCCACCAGCACGTGGCCCGGCATCAGCTTCGAGACCCCGGCGAGTGGTGTGCGCGGCGCGGGCACGAAACCGAGCGTGAGGTACGCGTCGATCGCGTCGTAATCGAGCTCACCGTCGACGAGGCCGCTCGCGAGCAGGCTCTTCAGCTCCGAGGCAAAGACGAGCAGGTCACCCGCGTGCGCCCAGTACAGGGGCTTTATGCCGAGGCGGTCGCGCGCGATCACCGCTCGCCTGCGACGCGCGTCCCACACCGCGATCCCAAACATGCCCCGCAGCTGCACCGGGAAGCGAGCATCGAGGTCCTCGTACAGATGCGGGATGACCTCGGTGTCGCAACGCGTGTGCAGGCGATGCCCGCTGGCGTCGAGCTCTCGGCGCAGCTGTTGATGGTTGTAGAGCTCCCCGTTCTGGATCGCCCAGACGTCGCTGCGCTCATTGGTGACCGGCTGCTGACCGCCCTCGACGTCCACGATCGCAAGGCGGCGCATGCCCAGCGCAACGCCCGGCGCCTCGTAGACCCCGCGGTCGTCCGGACCGCGATGCGTCATGACGTCGGTCATGCGCAGCAGCGCCGCCGAGTCGATCACATCCCGCGGCTCGCCCCCGAGCTGCACCACGCCACAGATCCCGCACATCTCGATATGCCTCCGTCGCTACGCTGGGGGGTGCGCTCGCTGCGCCTCGGCAGGGCGGGAAAATCGGCTGTAAACCATTGGCCTGAGGCTAGGGCCACGGCCACTTTCGGCCCATGGCCGTTTGGGGGAGAGGATCGGTCTGGTTTTGGTCGAGACCTAGCCATCCGGCGAGGGTGCCGGAGGCCTCAGGCACCGCCGCTGACCTACGCTTGCCTCACGCGAGCGCCAAGTCCAGCAGCCGGTCGTATCGCGCCCGCCAAGAGTTGGCAGCGACAAACGCCAATCGCTCCTCCTCTGAGGTGCGGCCGAGAGCCACAGCGGAGCGCACGGCGGTCACCCAATCGCCGCGGTCGGGCACCAGGGTTACGCGCGGATCCACGCTACGCATGGGTTCTAGATCGGTGGCCACCACGGGCAGGCCACCCGCGAGGTACTCATAAAGCTTCAACGGGCTCATGGTCTCCGTGAGAGGGGTGCGCAGGTGCGGGATCAGGCCAACGTCTGCCGCGCGGATCACGCTCGTGATGGTCTGTCGGTCGACCCTCGGGTGGAGGACGACGTTCGCGACGGCGTCCAGCGAGGCGAGATGCTCACGCGCCTGGAGCGGCCCGACGAGTAGAACTGTGGCCTCCGGCAACGCTCTTGCCACCCCGAGCAGGCCGGCGACATCCAGTCGGGTGTCCAACGAGCCGACGTAGAGCAGCACCGGCCGAGAGAGAGCATCGAGCCAGGGCGGCGGCGCTGGGGAACCCTGCCACTCGAGGATGTCTAGCCCGTTTGGTACGCAGATGCTCGCGCCGCGCGGGTCCATGCGCTCGAGCAAGGCGGCAGATACAGCGGCGACCCGCGATTCGCGCTCGCGGATGCGAGCGTAGCTCTCCTCGTAGCCCGGCCACCAACGACGATAGGCAGGATGCGCCAGCCAGTCATCTGTAGCGTAGTAGGTCATCGTCCTCGCCCACGACAGGTCTGCGAACCCAGCAACCAACGGATGTGCGGTGATAACAACAGGTTCGTGAAGCCCCGCGCGGCTCACTGCGCGCCTCAGCTCGCGGTCGTACCTCCTGAACGCTCGCCTGAGCCCAGGTATCGAGGCGGGCTCGGAGCGCCGGATGCGTAGAGGGGCAAGCAGATGTCGCCGCTCATCAGCGGGAAACGCAGCGCTATTTCGCGCGGCCAGGTCGCGGATCATCTTGAGCGGCCAGCTACGCACGCAGTCAACCACGAGAAGACGACCGACTCGCTCGTGCGTCATAAGCGTCTGTGCCAGACGATCTTCCGGCATGCGCCAGCCACGCGCCGCGGCCGCGCTCCATGACACGTACGCAAAGCTGAACACGACGTCGCTTCGAGCGCCGGTCTGTGACATCGAGATCTTGGCGTGTGGATCGACGCTGGCGGGCGAAGTCAGAGAACAAGCAGGCATAAACGGCGGCCCGCACGGCGAGGGATGTTACCACGCGGATGCTGGCCACGAGGCAGACCGGCGTCGCGACCGCAAACCATGTGCTCCTGCTCCCGATGCGGGGCCGCCTTTGGCTCCCCAATGGTCGAGTGCACTCGCTGCAAGACCGGTCAATCATACAGCAGGCCAGATAGCTGTACAGGCGATGATCTACCGCATCTGAAATGCCAGTACGCCCACTCCAGAGCTTCCCCCACAAGATAGGCGCAGACCGGATTTGCGATACGGCATGGCACCAGGCCGCAGGGGTGGCCGAGGCTGGCGGTGAAGTAACGGTATTCACCGGCGCGGTCCACCGGCCGTTGCCTGGTCAGGTGGGCGTCCGCACCACGCTTGCACGGGGACGCTGGCGCATTCCCTATCGGATCCTCGGTGAAATGCGCGCGCTCGCGCTCCACGATCGACTCGTAGCTCGCGCGCTTCCGGGCCTAGCCTCTCGGCTGGACGTTGTCCACGTCTGGCCGCTTGGCGCGCTCGAAACGCTCCGCGTGAGCCGCCGGCTCGGAATCCCGACGGTTCTCGAGCGTCCGAACGCTCACACCGCATTCGCGTATGAGGTTGTCGCCCAAGAGTGCGCGCGCATTGGGGTAGCGCTGCCGCAGGGTCACGAGCACGCCTACAACGCAGTGAAGCTAGCGAAGGAGGAAGAGGAGTACGAGCTAGCAGACTTCCTGCTGTGCCCATCAGACTTCGTAGTGCGCACCTTTAGAGATCGTGGCTTCCCCGAGCACAAGCTCATCAGACACACCTATGGCTACGACAGCGCGCGCTTTTCACCATCGGATACCGTCGTCCGAGAGAGCGATGGCATCAACGCTGCGTTTGTTGGTGTGTGTGCGGTTCGCAAGGGTCTGCACCTAGCGTTGGAGGCTTGGCTCCGATCTCCTGCCAGTCAAACGGGCAAGCTGCGGATCGCGGGAGCGTTCGTGCCGGACTACGAGGCCAAGCTTGCCCCGTTGCTCACACACCCCAGTGTCGAAGTACTCGGCCATTGCAACGATGTCCCCGATCTGATGCGCCGCAGCGACATACTGCTGCTTCCAAGCCTTGAGGAGGGCTTTGGTCTGGTTTGCGTAGAGGCCATGGCGAGCGGGTGTGTCCCGCTCGTGTCAGACGCATGCACGGAGGAGTGCGTGCACGACAGGAACGCACTGGTTCACGCCGCAGGGGACTCCGACACACTGAGCAAGCACATCACTATGCTCCAGGAGCAGCCGGAGCGACTTGCAGAGATGCGTGCGAGCTGCCTGTCCGACGCACCTTCACACACCTGGCCGCGAGCCGGAGTACGACTGCTCGCAGCTTACGAGAAGGCGATGGCCGGCTCCCAACTGTGGAGCCGCGACCCGGCACCGCTCCGGACATCCCCTACCTAGTGGTTCGTCTGTGAAGTTTGTTGGTGGTTGGAGGGGTGTCGTAGTGTTTGCCGAACTCGTCGCTGGTTGGGTCCAGCGATGATGGAGGTTCGGTATGCCTGCGTTGGCGAAGAGCGTTGAGATCGCAGCGGACGATCAAGCGGAGCTTGAACGGATTGTGCGCTCGAGCACCGCTGAGGTGCGTATGGTCGAGCGCGCCCAGATCGTGCTTTGTGCCGCGGAGGGTCGTTCTGCTGCGGAGATCGGCCGGCTGGTGGGGTGTTCGACGAACACGGCGCAGAAGTGGCGGGCGCGCTATGAGCAGGATGGGATCACCGGGCTCCGTGACTTGCCGCGCTCGGGTAAACCTCTGATCTATTCGCAGGCGGACAGGGCGAGGCTGATCGCCAAGGCGTGCACGCGTCCACCGGAGACACCAGAGGGGGCTCAGCAGGAACGCTGGACCTATGAGCAGCTCGGGCAGGCGGTGGGAATGTCGCGCGCCCAGGCACACACGATTCTCGCGCGCGCCGACATCAAGCCGCACCTGACCGACTACTGGGTGATGAGCGACTTCTCCGACCCCGAGTTCGAGGAGCGCCTGAAAGGTGTCTGCGGCCTGTACGTGAATCCGCCAGAGAACGTGCTGGTCGTCTCGATCGACGAAAAGACCGGGATCCAGGCCAAGGCACCGACCAAGCCAGACACGCTTCCTGCTCCTGGGCGACCGACACGCCGCGAGCACGAATACATCCGCGACGGCACGCAGTGCCTGTTCGCGTGTCTGAAGGTCCACGAGGGTGACGTGCTCGCGATGACCTCGAAGACCCGCAACCGCTTCGATCTGATCCGCTTCCTCGACCAGCTCGACAGCGAGATCCCCGTCGTCGAGGGGCAGCAGATCATCGCGGTCAGCGACAACCTCTCCACCCGCGGCACCGAAGAGGTACAGGAATGGCTCGCCGCTCACCCCCGCTGGAGCTTCCAATTCACCCCCACCCACGCCTCGTGGCTGAATCAGGTCGAGATCTTCTTCTCGATCCTCTACCGCCGACTGCTCAAGCACGGCATCTTCTTCAGCGAGGAAGACCTCGCCGAGCAAATGCTCGCGTTTATCGAGACCTACAACCAGACCGCCAAACCATTCAAGTGGACCTACACCGGCAAGGTCCTCGAGGCATAACCCACAAACTTCACAGACGAACCACTAGCTTCCCCTTCGGCCACTCCAGCCGGCACATCGGCTTCGTGCGGGCCGACGGCTACACTCGCACAAGCGAGGTTCATCCTTCCTCTGCGCCGGCATCCCATGGTCCGTTGGCGCTTCGACGGCTACCGCTGTAGTCCCATTCGATCTTGTCGTTGGCTTCGTTGTCGGGGACGAGTTTGCTGGCTTGGGTGCCGGTTTTTAGCTCGAAGTTTTCATCGAGTGGTTCACCGAGCATGGCCAGCGTCGAATCGACATAGGGTGGGGACGCAGCCAGTTCGCTGCCCGTTCCACAGTTTGACTGGTGCGTCCCTTCTTTTACGAGCAGGTCGTAGAACTGTTCGATCGAGGCGTCGCAGCCGACGCTGGCGTTGGTGATGTTCCCGATCGCGACGGTATTGTGCGGCGAATGGTTTTCGCCCGGTCCTTGTATTTCGTTGCCGAACCCGAGGCTGTTATATCTAACGAGCAGATTTTCGCCGTAGATATTATCCATCTCGATCGCGGTAGATCTCGGTTCGTGTTTGGGGTTTTCTATGCGGCCCAATATGTTGTTCTGGATTGTCAGGCCGTCGATCCAGCCCAGTTTGTGTTCGGCCTCTTGGACGAAGATTCCTTCCTCCGAGCAGTTGGCAAAATGATTTCCTTCGATAAGAAGGTGGTGGCCACCTGAGATAAAGATACACTCGAAGTGGCCTTCGCTCTCGAACTTTCGGAAGAGATTGTGCGCGAACGTCACGTATTCTGCCGTGAACTTGGATTCGGTGTTCCCGGATTCGATCGATCCATGCTGAGCGCACGGCCATTCTTCTGAGGGCCCGTAGCTATCGCTGCACGGACCGTATTCGGAGTTCTCAAAGAGGATGTGGTGGCCGCCGTTGGTGCCGTCGCTGCCGCCGCGCTGATGATCAACTGTGATGTTGTGCGCCGGCCCGAAAGCGTCGAACGTTTCGTAGATCGTTAGGTTGTTGAATGCAGCCCAGTCCGGTGCGGAAGCGTTGCCGGCTTCGGTCCCCGCCTGTAGCTTGTTCAGCTTTACTTCTTCACCAGGCCCCGGCTGGAACGTCACCGGAGTCGTGCAGCTTTCTAGCCCCGCATCGGCGCGGATGATTTCGTAGGCCTTTGACCCCGGACCCTTACCGCCTTCCTTGCCGCCTTCGCCGTATTGGCCCGCCTTGATCTCGATCACGTCCCCGCATTGAGCCTTCTGAAAGGCTTCGTTGAACTTGCCACACGCCTTGGACGCTTCGTATGGGTGGCGGCCAGTGAACCGTTCGCAAGAGCCGCCGCCTGTGGCCACCCACAAGTTTGCGGTCGCCAGCTCAGCGACGCTACCAGTAGGGTCCGAAACTACCCACGTCGTACCGGCCGCGTTTGTGGCACCAACTTCAACCTCGAGCTTGTGACTGGAGTCAAGCGGCCCCAGCGTGTACATGCTCGACGTGGCACCTTCGATCGGCTCATATGCCTCAGTCGCTTCCACAAATTCCTTCCACTGATAGGAATACGAAGTGGGGGTGCCCGTCCACGTACCCGTCGAAGCCGCGAGCGTCTGGCCTTCTTCGGCCGTCCCCGAGATCAAAGGCGCGCCGTCGACTTCGGGCGCCGAGGACACCGGATCCTCTACGACCGTGGCGGTCGCTTCCGAGCTGGTTTTGGTGGAGCCGCCGGTGTTGGTGGCGGTGACCTGCACGCGTAGCTTGTGTCCGACGTCGCTTGAGGCGAGTTTGTAGTTGGAGGAGGTCGCGCTGGTGATGCTCGTGCAGGCTTCCCCGGCGGTGTTGCAGTCTTGCCACTGGTAGGTGTAGGAGGTTGGGCTGCCCGTCCAGGAGCCCGTCGTTGCGCTTAGTGTTTGGCCTTCTTCGGTGCTGCCGCTGATCGCGGGCAGCGCGGTGTTCGTGGGAGCAGGGGGTGGCGCCGCCAGCACCGTGCCGGTGGCTTCTGAGGTTGCTTTGGTGGAGCCGCCGGTGTTGGTGGCGGTGACCTGCACGCGTAGCTTGTGTCCGACGTCGCTTGAGGCGAGTTTGTAGTTGGAGGAGGTCGCGCTGGTGATGCTCGTGCAGGCTTCCCCGGCGGTGTTGCAGTCTTGCCACTGGTAGGTGTAGGAGGTTGGGCTGCCCGTCCAGGAGCCCGTCGTTGCGCTTAGTGTTTGGCCTTCTTCGGTGCTGCCGCTGATCGCGGGCAGCGCGGTGTTCGTGGGAGCAGGGGGTGGCGCCGCCAGCACCGTGCCGGTGGCTTCTGAGGTTGCTTTGGTGGAGCCGCCGGTGTTGGTGGCGGTGACCTGCACGCGTAGCTTGTGTCCGACGTCGCTTGAGGCGAGTTTGTAGTTGGAGGAGGTCGCGCTGGTGATGCTCGTGCAGGCTTCCCCGGCGGTGTTGCAGTCTTGCCACTGGTAGGTGTAGGAGGTTGGGCTGCCCGTCCAGGAGCCCGTCGTTGCGCTTAGTGTTTGGCCTTCTTCGGTGCTGCCGCTGATCGCGGGCAGCGCGGTGTTCGTGGGAGCAGGGGGTGGCGCCGCCAGCACCGTGCCGGTGGCTTCTGAGGTTGCTTTGGTGGAGCCGCCGGTGTTGGTGGCGGTGACCTGCACGCGTAGCTTGTGTCCGACGTCGCTTGAGGCGAGTTTGTAGCTCGAGGAGGTCGCTCCGGCGATGCTCGCGCAGGCTTCCCCGGAGGTGTTGCAGTCCTGCCAAACATAGCCATAAGAGGTCGGGGCGCCCGTCCAGGAGCCTTCGCTCGCGGTCAGCGTCCTGCCTTCTTCGGCCACGCCGCTGATCACCGGCAGCACGGTGTTGGTAGGCGCCGCCGTCACCACCGCCGGGGTGGCTTCCGAGGTCGCTTCCGAAGACCCCCCGGCGTCGGTCGCCGTCACCGCGACGCGTAGCCTGTGCCCGATGTCGCTCGAGGGGAGCTTGTAGCTGGAGGCGGTCGCGCCGGTGATGCTCGTGCACGCCTCGCCTGCGGTGTTGCACTCCTGCCACTGGTAGGTGTACGACGTCATGCCGCTCGTTGACGGTTCGAAGCGGAAGGAGCGCGTGTCGGAGATACCCAGACAGCCTTCGGGAGGGCCGTCGCACGTTTGCCATCGGCGGGTCGAGAAGCTCGCGCTGCCCGTCCAAGTTCCCGTGCTTGCACTCAGCGTTTGCCCTTCGATCGCCGGGCCGCTAATTGCGGGTGGCGCGGTGTTCGTGGGTGCTGCCGTAACGACTGTGCCGGTAGGTTCCGACGTCGCGGGCGTCGAGCCGCCAACGCTCGTGGCGGTCACGACCACGCGTAGGGTGTATCCGACGTCGGTCGAGGCGAGTTTGTAGCTAATGGACGTCGCGTCCGTGATGCTCGTGCATGCTCCTCCTGTGGCGTTGCAGTCCTGCCACTGGTAGGTGTAGGAGGTCGGGCTGCCCGTCCACGAGCCTTCGCTGACGGTAAGGGTCTGGCCCTCTTCAGTCGTCCCGCTGACCGCCGGCAGCGCCGTGTTGGCGGGCGCCGCGCTAACCACTGTGCCGGTAGCTTCCGAGGTGGCTGGTGTCGAGCCGCCAGTATTGAAGGCTGTAACGACGACGCGAATGGTGCTGCCGAAATCGCTCGCGGCGAGCTTGAAGCTGGAGGAGGTCGCTCCCGGGACGGCGAGGCAGCCTTCGCCGAGGGCATCGCACGCCTCCCATCGGTATCCGTAGGAGCTCGGGTTGCCCGTCCATGTTCCAGTGCTCGCGCTCAGCATCTGGCCTTCCGTCGTTGACCCAATGATGGCGGGTAGCGCCGTGTTCGTTGGAGCGACCATCTGGCTGGAAGGCCCGGTTGTCACATAGGCGGAAATTGGGCACGCGGAATAAGCCCTGCCGCGACGCCAACCGGCGGGTAGCGCTGCGAGGGCCGTCTGTGCGCTGGTCTGGCTCGGACATGGTCCGTGCCTGCGGTCGCTGTAGCGGAGCGTGCCGCCGGTGCCGAGAATGGCCAGCCAGTAGATCGCGCCGGCGTGGATCTCGAGCGGCGGGATCGATATAGCGGTCCATGATCCCGCGCTCGAGGCGGCGGCCGAGCTCGTGCCCAGAAGGGATCCGGGTTGCCCGTTGGCTTCGTTGTAGAGACCCACGACGACGGTGCTCGCCGTGTTTCCCGCGCTCAGGTAGACGTTCGCGACCTGAGCGAGACCAGTGGCTCGTGCCTGCAGCCGAAACGCTTCGGCCTGCCCGGCGCGCAATGCGCGGCTGACTGGCTGGACCGACCTCTTGCCAAGGAGCACTCGGCGGTACCGAAGCCCCGCCACGCGGTCCTGCCGCTTGTGACGCGCTGCACGCGTCATTGCAGCGCGCATGGGCTGTGCGGCGAGCGCCGATGTGCTCGTGAACAGGAATAGCAGAGTCGCTGCTCCAACGACTGTGCGCGCGCGCTGCTTGGACATCGACGCCTCCTCGCGGTCGGGCTTGATGCCGTTGCACTCGACGCGTTTGCGTTCTTGGCTGAAAGTCGCTCAGCGCAACTGGACGTTCGACCTGAACGTCGTCCGAGAAAGACGACATGGTCGTGCGTACAAGCGGCCGACGCGAGACCGTGGCGTCACCAGGCGCGCCATTAAGCAAGCTGGTCAGCGTCGCCGGAGGGGAAGCTCATGTGTCCAAACCCGGCGTTCGTGGCCGGCCGTCGGCATCCTCCGTCGAGTATCGCAGCGGCCGTCCGCGCCCTGTGGACGTCAAGACCCACAAGGGCCATGCCCTCCAACATGCTCGCCACGTCGCATAGCTGGGGCGTCGGTGCCAGGCCAATCCTCACGCCTGGTGCCCGCACATCTATGCGCGGAATGCCAGCCGATCCTTCTTCACCCGCCCGAGAGCCGACGGTACTGAGCGCCTAGCTGCTGTTGGGTATCCACATCGTCATGGGTGTGGTTCCTCGGCGCCGGCGTTCCATGGTCCGTTGGGGGTTCGGCGGTCGCCGCTGTAGTCCCATTCGATCTTGTCGTTGGCTTCGTTGTCGGCAACCAGGTCCCTGGCTGCGGTGTAGGAAAGCAGATGGTAGTTTTCGCCCAGAGGTTCGCCGAGCAGGGCCAGCGTCGAATCGACATAAGGCTCTACCTCTGCCGAAACGCTTCCGGTGCCGCAAACCGTCCTATCAATCAGGTCACGGACCAGCACGTCGTACTGCTGTTCGATCGATGCGTCGCAGGCGTAGCCGGCGGTCGTGATGTTGCCGATCGCGATGGTGTTGTGCGGCGAATGGTTTTCGCCGGTGCCTTCTATCTGGTCGCCAAAGCCGAGGCTGTTGTACTTCACGAGCAGGTGTTCGCCGTAGATGTTGTCCATCTCGACGGCGTTGGATCGCAGTTTGTGTTTGGGGTTTTCCACGCGGCCAAACAGGTTGTTCTGGATCGTCAGATAGTCGATCCAGCCCAGTTCGTGGGTGGCCTCCTGGACGAAGATCCCTTCCTCGGAGCAGTTGGCAAAGCGATTTCCTTCGATGAACAGGTGATGGCCGCCTGAGAGGAACATGCACTCGAAGTGGCCTTCGGTCTGGAAGTCGCGGAAGAGGTTGTGGGCGAACGTGACGTATTCTGCGGTGTACTTAGATTCGGTCGTTCCCGATTCGATCGATCATGCTGAGCGCACGGCCATTCTTCTCAAGGGCCGTAGCTATCGCTACAAGGACCGAATTCGAGTTCTCGAAGAGGATGTGGTGGCCGCCGTTGGTGCCATCGTTGCCGCCGTGCTGGTGATCGACGGTGATGTTGTGGGCCGGCCCGAACGCTTCGAAGACTTCATAGATAGTCAAGTTGTTCACGGCGATCCAGTCCGGCGCGGTGCTGTTACCCAGTTCTTTGCCGAGCTGGAGCTTGTTCAGCTCGACCGTTTCGCCGGGGCCCGGCTGAAAGGTCACCGGGCTGCTACAGCTTTCTAGCGCCGAATTGGCATCGACGACTTCCCAGGCTTCCGAGCCCTTGCCCTTCTTGCCTTCCTTGCCGCCTTCGCCGTACTGGCCCCCCTTGACCTCGATCACGTCCCCGCACTGAGCATGTTGATAGGCTTCGTTGAACTTTCCGCACGCCTTGGACGCTTCATATGCATGGCGGCTCGTGAACCGTTCGCACGACCCGCCGCCCGTTGACACCCAAAGGTTCGCGCTCGCTAGCTGCGCCACCGACGCCGTTGGTTCCGAGGTCACCCACGTCGTGCCATCCGCGTTGCTCGCACCGACTTCGACCTCCACCCTGTGCCCAGAGTCAAGCGGACCCAACGCAAAGGTGCTCGAGGTAGCCCCTTCGACCGGCTCATAGCTCCCCGTCGCCCCCACATATTCCTTCCACTGATAGTGATATTCACTGACCGAACCTTCCCAGCTCCCGTGTTCAGCCGACAACGTCTGACCTTCTTCAGCCGCACCAGCGATCGAAACGGTGGCTTCGGTGGTTGAGGTCGACGGGGTTTCGGTGGTAGACGTCAAAGCGGCTTCGGTGCTCGGGCTGGTTGGCACGACCGTGGAAGCCGCTCCCGCTAGCGGCAAAGGCAAAGACGTCGTCGTCGCTGCCCTTGTTGGCCCCTGAATGGTCCAGACGTACGAGGCTGGTCGACTCACTCTTCCCTGTCGGTTCCTTGTCCTTGCTTGGAATACGTGCCTACCCGGCGCAAGCGGGGTGTCACGGTACCTCGTGGTGCGAGTACAACGGATCGGCACCGGTCGGCCGCGCGGAGCGCCGCCTTTATGCCGTGGGCGATGGCATCTAACGCTGGTTTCTGCGAACACCCCATAACGCACTCGAGGCCGACAGGGCCTGAACGCTCCATGATCAATCGAGCACTGAAACTGGAGACCCGACTGCCTATCGCTGAGGATGAAAAGCACCGAGGTCTGGGTTGTAGGTGAGATGAGATCGGAGCGGATTGCAGGCGCTGGCGGGGACCCAGTGGCACGCGTCCGTGTCGCCGCGTAGACCGCGGAAGCGCACGCGAGGAGCGCCAACAGCGCCAGCGCGCCGAGCCTCGGCACGGTCACGCCGTGTCTTGCGCCATCGGCGCTGCTGGTTCGATACCGGTCATGGCACCCCTCGATTCGTCGTGCCGGCCGAAAGCCGCACGACGCTAAATCGTAGCGGCAGAGGTCACTTCAGGTGCTGGGGTGCGGCGACGCCACTGCGCAGCCGCACGGGGTGGACCCACGCGCCGCCGGACCGCAAGCGGCGAGACCCTAATAGTGCTTTGTTAGTTTTGTTGTAGGGTTTGTGGGTGGTTTGGCGAATCTTCTTGTGTCTGGGTTTCGATGCGAGGAGGGTGTCGTGGCGGTGATGGAGACGGTGGTGGATGGGCCTGTGGTGGTGCGTGAGCGTTTGGGGGTGTTCGCGCGGGAGGTGTTGGGGGAGGCGGTGAACCGGCAGGTGCAGCTGGTGAACGGGGAGCGGTATTTGCGGGGGTTGTTGGAGGAGGGGCCGCGGAAGTCGCTTGAGCCGATGGTCGCGCGGCTTGGGGCGAGGCTGACTATGAGAGTTTGCAGCAGTTCTTGGCGGTGAGCCCGTGGGATCCGGGGCTTGTGGTGAGGGCTGTTGCTGAGCGTGTGGCGCCGCGGATAGCTGTTGAGGCGTGGGTGCTTGACGACACGGGGTTCCCGAAGGACGGGAAGCATTCGCCGGGCGTCAAGCGTCAGTACTCGGGGACCTTGGGGAAGATCGGTAACTGCCAGATCGGTGTGTCCGTGCACGCGGTGGGCGCGAACGGGACGGTGCCGTTGGGGTGGGCATTGTATCTGCCCGAGGACTGGTGCGAGGACCCCGAGCGCCGCCGTGCGGCAAAGATCCCCGAGGAGATCGAGTTCAAGACCAAGCCACAACTCGGGAGGCAGCTGATCGAACGCGCCGGCGGCTGGGATATCACCCGGGCCCCTGTCTTGGGTGATGAGGCATATGGCGAGAACACCCAGCTGCGCCAGGATCTCGATGACGCTGGCTTCCAGTACGTGTTCTCGATCGATAAGGCCGCGAGCGTGTTCGCCCCGGACACGGTATTCGCGGTTCCCGAGCGCGCCGGGAAGACCGGGCGGGCTCGTGCACGGCTGCGTCCCGACCGCAAGCCCGAGCCGGTCCACAAGCTCATCGAACGCCTAGCGCCAGAGCATCTGCAGACCGTCACCTTCCGCGACGGGCCCGATGGGCAGCCCGTCACCTCGCAGTTCGTGTTCCTGCGTGTCCGCGTGCTCAAGCGCTGGGAAAACGGGGCCAAGCAAGAGCCTCGTGAAGAGTGGCTGATCAGCGAGTGGCCCGAAGGCCACGAGAAGCCAACTGACTACTGGATCTCAAACATGCCCGCCGACACCCAACCCGAACAGCTCGCACGGCTCGCGAGAATGCGCTGGAAGATCGAGCTCGACTACAAACAGCTCAAGGGCGAACTCGGCCTAGACCACTACGAGGGCCGCTCCTGGCTCGGCTGGTACCACCACACCGCGCTCGTCACCGCCGCACACGGGTTCCTCACCCTGGAGCGCCTGCACCCAAAAGCCCAGCGGCCGGCCTGACCCTCCCACAGGCAGTACTCCTGTTCCAGCCCCTATTCAAATGCTGGACCGGCCGCTGCGCCACCTGCCACCAAACAATCACCCCCACCAACACACCCCTCCACCCACCACCACACACACTACAAAACTAACAAAGCACTACTAGGAGGTCTACCGCAATTGCGCGAGCGCCAATCGGCTGCTGGACGGGGGCGTGGAGATACCTCCCCGGCCCGCGTGTACCCTGGCAAGGGGGGGCAGTCCTGCCTTGGGTGATGCCGTCATGGGCTTTCTTCCTCGGCGCCGGCGTTCCATGGTCCGTTGGGGGTTCGGCGGTCGCCGCTGTAGTCCCATTCGATCTTGTCGTTGGCTTCGTTGTCGGCAACCAGGTCCCTGGCTGCGGTGTAGGAAAGCAGATGGAAGTTTTCGCCCAGAGGTTCGCCGAGCAGGGCCAGCGTCGAATCGACATAAGGTGCTGAGGTGGCCACTACGCTGCCAGAGCCACAGTCGTGGTTGTCCACGCCATCTGAAACCAAAACGTCGTACTGCTGTTCGATCGATGCGTCGCAGGCGTAGCCGGCGGTCGTGATGTTGCCGATCGCGATGGTGTTGTGCGGCGAATGGTTTTCGCCGGTGCCTTCTATCTGGTCGCCAAAGCCGAGGCTGTTGTACCTCACGAGCAGGTGTTCGCCGTAGATGTTGTCCATCTCGACGGCGTTGGATCGCAGTTCGTGTTTGGGGTTTTCCATGCGGCCAAACAGGTTGTTCTGGATCGTCAGATAGTCGATCCAGCCCAGTTCGTGGGTGGCCTCCTGGACGAAGATCCCTTCCTCGGAGCAGTTGGCAAAGCGATTTCCTTCGATGAGCAGGTGATGGCCGCCTGAGAGGAACATGCACTCGAAGTGGCCTTCGGTCTGGAAGTCGCGGAAGAGGTTGTGGGCGAACGTGACGTATTCTGCGGTGTACTTAGATTCGGTCGTTCCCGATTCGATCGATCCATGCTGAGCGCACGGCCATTCTTCTGAAGGGCCGTAGCTATCGCTACAAGGACCGAATTCGGAGTTCTCGAAGAGGATGTGGTGGCCGCCGTTGGTGCCATCGTTGCCGCCGTGCTGGTGATCGACGGTGATGTTGTGGGCCGGCCCGAACGCTTCGAAGACTTCATAGATAGTCAAGTTGTTCACGGCGATCCAGTCCGGCGCGGTGCTGTTACCCAGTTCTTTGCCGAGCTGGAGCTTGTTCAGCTCGACCGTTTCGCCGGGGCCCGGCTGAAAGGTCACCGGGCTGCTACAGCTTTCTAGCGCCGAATTGGCATCGACGACTTCCCAGGCTTCCGAGCCCTTGCCCTTCTTGCCTTCCTTGCCGCCTTCGCCGTACTGGCCCCCCTTGACCTCGATCACGTCCCCGCACTGAGCATGTTGATAGGCTTCGTTGAACTTTCCGCACGCCTTGGACGCTTCATATGCATGGCGGCTCGTGAACCGTTCGCACGACCCGCCGCCCGTTGACACCCAAAGGTTCGCGCTCGCTAGCTGCGCCACCGACGCCGTTGGTTCCGAGGTCACCCACGTCGTGCCATCCGCGTTGCTCGCACCGACTTCGACCTCCACCCTGTGCCCAGAGTCAAGCGCACCCAACGCAAAGGTGCCCGACGTAGCCCCTTCGACCGGCTCATAGCCCCCTGTTGCCCCGACATATTCCTTCCACTGATAGGGGTATGAGGTCGGGCTGCCCGTCCAAGAGCCTGAACTGGCGGTCAGCGTCTTGCCTTCTTCGGCCGCGCCGGTGACTTCGACGGCGGCGCCGTATTCGCGGGCGCCGACGGCGAGTTCCCGCCTGCACCGTCGCCGTCGCTTCTGAGCTGGCTTTCGTCGAGCCGCCAGCGTTCGTGGCCGTCACCACCACTCTCAGCCGGTGCCCCACATCGCTCGAGGTGAGCTTGTAGCTTGAGGAGCTTGCGCCGCTGATGATGGTGCATGCTTCCCCGGCGCTGTTGCAGTCCTCCCAAACGTAGGCGTAGGAGGTCGGGCTGCCGGTCCACGAGCCTTCGCTGGCTTTCAGCGTCTTGCCTTCCTGCGCCGTCCCGCTGATCGTCGGCAGCGCCGTGTTGGTGGGTGGCGAGGACGGCGAGTTTTCGACGACCTTGGCGCTCGCCGCCGAGGTGGCTTCGCCCGACCCGTCGGCGTTTGTAGCTGTGACGTGCACCCGTAGCTCGTGCCCGACGTCGGTGGAGGTGAGCTTGTAGCTGGAGGAGGTCGCGCCGCTGATGCTGGTGCATGCTTCCCCGGCGCTGTTGCAGTCCTCCCAGCGGTAGGCGTAGGAGGTCGGCCTGCCCGTCCACGCACCTTCGCTGGCCTTCAGCGTCTTGCCTTCCTCCGCCGTCCCGCTGACGGACGGCGGCGCGGTATTTGTCGGTGGCGCCGCTACCACTGCGCCGGTGGCTTGAGAGGTTGCTTTCGCGGAGCCGCCCGCGTTTGCGGCGGTGACCTGCACGCGCAGCTTGTGCCCGACGTCGGTGGAGGTGAGCTTGTAGCTGGAGGAGGTCGCGCCGCTGATGCTGGTGCATGCTTCCCCGGCGCTGTTGCAGTCCTCCCAGACATAGCCGTAGGAGGTCGGGCCGCCCGTCCAGGAGCCTTCGCTGGCCTTCAGCGTTTTGCCTTCTTCGGCCTTGCCGCTCACGTTCGGCAACGCCGAGTTCGCCGGCGGCGGGGGCGAATCTTCGAGAACTGTGGTGGTCAGCGCGGAGTCCGCTTCGCCGGATCCACCGGCGTTCGTGGCTATCACCAGCGCGCGTACCGTGTGCCCGACATCGCTGGACGCGAGCTTGTAGCTAGAGGACGTGGCATCGGTGATGTTCGCGCAAGCTTCGCCGGATGTGTTGCAGTCCTGCCACTGGTCGGCATAAGAGGTCGGGCTGCCCGTCCACGAGCCCTCGCTCGCCGTCAACGTGTCACCCTCGACCTCCGTCCCGGTGATCGCCGGGCGCATCGTGTTCGTGGGGGCGGCCGGCGGCGAGGCGAGGACCGTGCCCGTGGCCTGCGAGGTCGCTTCGGTCGAGCCACCTGCGTTCGTGGCTGTAACGACGACCCGCACGGTGCCGCCTACGTCGCTCGCGGTCAGCTCGTACGTTGCAGACGCTCCACCGGGCGCGTCCAGGCAGCCCTCGCCAAGGGCGTCGCAATCCTGCCACCGGTAGGCATAAGAGGTCGGGCTACCCGTCCACGAGCCCTGGCTCGCCGCCAGCGTTTGGCCTTCTTCGGTCCTCCCGCTGATCGACGGCAGCGCGGCGTCCGTCGGCGCGGCTGGCGGGGAGGGGACTATGGTCGCGGAAGGGGCAGAGGTCGCTTCAGTGGATCCTTCAGCGTTCGTGGCGCTGACCACTATCCGCAGAGTATGCCCCACGTCGCGCGAGCCCAGCTTGTACGTTCGAGAGTGCGCCCCGCGGATGCTGGTACAGGCATCGCCGGAGGTGTTGCAATCCGCCCACCGGTAGCTGAAGGAGGTGGGGTGGCGTGTCCAAGTCCCTTCGCTTGCCCTCAGCCTTTGGCCCGTGACCGGTGGGCCGCTGATCACTGGCCGCGTCTTGTTCTTGGGCCGCTTGGGCCGCTTAGTGGCACCCCGTGCGACTTGCCCGCAGGCCCGGAGTCGAACGGGTGTGCGAAGGTCGCCATCGGCGCGGGCGGTGGCGGAGCTGAGGCTATGGCGGCCTCCGCTTGTGCCACGGCGGACGCTGGAGGTGCGCTTCGCCAAGACACATGCCAATGTCCCTACATGATGCGAACCATGTCCGTGCTGGCTCGTTGCGTGCGGCCCAGCAGAGTGCCCGCCGCCCCTGCCCTCCTCGGCGCGCGCGCCGATTGCCGCCGCGCCGCCCGCAAGAGCTATCGCCACGAGTGCTACCCCGATCACACTGGCCATACGATGAGCGCGCACGCTGGCTGAAAGGTTAGCCGACATCGCGGAGTCCCCTTCCCCGGGCTTGTGCCGATGAAACCCGGGCCGAGGGCTTCCCGCTAGCCCGTTCGGGCCTATCTGGCCGATAGCCAGCCACGTGGCACCGATCGCCGGAGGCTCGAGGCATGCCACCAGCAGCTTCGTCGGCACCGGTCGAGGGCTTGAGTCCTCGTGTGGATCTTGCACCCGCTGCATACGTGTACCGACCGCGCGAGCGAGCTACGGCAACCTGGCCTTTGGATTGGTTTACGCGCATCATCGGCCGCTAACACGAGGCGCTGCTGTACGATGTGCTTTAGCTCGCGGCGGTCTGGATGACCCCGCAAGGACGGTGGTCTGGATGACCCCGCAAGGAGATGAGCGATGCACGACAGCGACAGTCCCGCACCGAGAAACACCGAACCGTACGAGGCGCCTCGCTTGGAGGTCCTGGGCGACCTTCACACGCAGACGCAATTTGGCACCGGCAAGACGCACGGGCACTCGGACGGCTTCTTCTTCCAGCCAGAGCATTCAGGCCACAACCTCTCCTGAGCGCGAGCGGCGTGGCGGCGCCTACGGGTTCCAGATCCGTGGCGTAGAAAGCGACGCCTCGCAGCTGATCGAGGCTCCCGCGCACTGGCCGGCGCTCGAAGTGTGCGTCCGTACCGACGGCGCGCCGCCCGCCGACCCGGAGCACATCCCAGAGGTTGCGGCGACACTGAGGCTTCGCTCCGGGGGCTGGGTCACGATCGACCGAGCCACAGGCGCTCGCGCATGCTTTTCGCTGCCGGCCAAGCCCCGTGTCGAGGCGCTGCTTCATCCGCACCTCGCCGCCGCAGCCGTGCTCGCCGCGCGCTGGCGCGGTCGCGACAGCTTTCACGCAGGCGCGTTCGTCTTCGACGGTGGCGTCTGGGCGGTGCTCGGAGAGAAGGGCTCCGGTAAGAGCTCGACGCTCGCTTCCCTCGCACAGGCCGGCGTGCCGGTGGTCTGTGACGACGTGCTCGTCCTCGACGGGACGACGGCGCTCGCGGGCCCTCGCTCGATCGACCTGCGCGCCGATGCGGCAGAGCGGCTCGGCGTGGGCGAATGCCTTGGCGTGTTGGGCGAGCGCGAGCGCTGGCGGGTCCCGCTCGGGCCGGTCGAGGCTGAGCTTCCGTTGCGCGGGTGGATCACGCTGCGGTGGTCGAAGCAGGCCGCGGTGCGGCCACTGCGAGGCGCCGAACGGCTCTGCGCGCTCTTGGGCAACCGCGCGCTGCACGCGGCGTCGCCCGACCCGATGGCGCCCATCGAGCTCAGCGCCCTCCCGTTCCTCGAGGCTCAGTAGGCCGCAGGCATGGGACTCGACGACCGAGTCGATTGATCTGCTTCTGCACGAGCTCGAGCGGCTGCGTGCAGCCACGCAGCCTGGAGCAACGTGAACGATTGGGGACTCGGGTGCCGCTCGCGCCAGTGTCGCGCAAGCGCCGCACTGTCCACCCACTCCTCGGGGGCGCCAGCGCCATCCCAAGCTCGTGCAAACTCAGCCGAGCGCTCGCTCCAAAGCACTTCGTCGAAGTGCGCCTTCCCGGAACGCGCGAGCGTCTGTGCCGGCAACAGGTCGCTGAAAAGCGCGCGCATGCCCTCGGTTCGCCCGGCCAGGCCGATCGGCGCCGCAACAGCGGCGACCGCGCTCCAGAGTTGCTCGGAGAGGAGCGGGTGGACGAGCAGTACCTCGGGCTGCTCGGCTGTTCGCTCGAGCGCGGACAGGCCAACGCGCAGGTAGCGCAGGCTCCGCCACCACGCCATCCGCTCGGGCACGCCGCGCGGCTCGGCGGCTGCGTGTGAAGCGACGATCCTCCCGAGCAGCCGCCTCGCCCCGGGACGCAGCCACACGGCGTCCACTGGCTGCCTGCGGGCGAGGACGGTCTGTCGCAGTGCGCGCGGCAGGTACGCAAAGCCGACGCTCAGCGCGTCGCGTGGTCGCGGTCGGACGGCCCCACGCAGAACCGCCGCCGAGCGAAGCCGCCGCGCCGACGCGAACAGCTCATCGCCGCCGATGCCCGTGAGCAGTGAGCCGCCCCTCGCGGCCTCCAGCAACGGCACATGGAAGTGGACGTTAGGCGGCCATACGAGGCCGAGCCTGTCGAGCACCTTCTGCGCATACGGGCCGACGAGGTCGAGCTCGGTGGTGTGCGACACACGCAGCCAGTCCTCGAGTCCCAGGTGACGGATGATCCGATGCTGCTGCGCGTCCTCCTTCGCGTTGGGTGCGCCGGCAAACACGTTCGTGGCCGGGATCGGCGCGGGCAGACCTTCGCGACGTGCAAGCTCCGTCGCGACCGCTAGCACGGCCGAGGAGTCGCGTCCTCCGGAGAAGCTCACGAGGCATGGCGCCCGCAGCAACGCGGGAACGATCGAGCGCTCGAGCGCCTCGCGGGGATTGCCGCCCACCTCCTGCTGGCGCGCGTGCCCGGTCGGGGCGTGCGCGCGCTGCTCGAGCACGGCGCCGGCGGCAACCTCGAGCGGGCTCAGGGTGCTCGGAAAGCCGAGGTTCATGGCCCCAGCCGCGTCACCTCGTGAAAGCGACCGGCGTCCGCCGAGCGGTCCCCCTCGAGCCACGCGTGCGCGACGAACGTGGGGGAGGGAGCGCTCACGCCGATCGCGATCTCGCGGCAGTCGCCGTGCGCGGCGAGCCAGCGTTGGCGCACGAGCGCTCCCTCCAGGCACGTGTGCTCGCGTCGGCGAAGCAGCGCCTCGACGCCCCGGCCCGCGCGTGGCGGAAGCGCCGGCGGAGCGGGAAGCGATATCTCGCGTAGCTGGCCCTCGGCGAGCGCGCTCCGCGCTACTAGCAGCGCTCTACGTGCCCACCAGGCCGCGCGCAGGTCAGCGACGTCGGGCGCTGGGCGCAGGTTCATCCGAGCAGCATCCCGCGCTCGCAGAGGTCGCCGAGGAACGCGTCGGTGTCCGCGAGCGCCTGGTCCTCCTGGATGTCGTGTGCCTCCAGCAGGCCACGCACGAGCTCATCGCGCGTGGCGCTCGCCGCGAGCATCCGCCACAGCAGCGCGCCGGAGCCGTTCAGCGTCAGGTAGAGGGCACCGCGACCGTCGAGGATCACGATGTCCTCGTCGATTTGCGTCCAGTCGAGCTCCTCTGCGCGCAAACGCAGCTTCGCGCTCGGACCCTCGGCGCCGGCGATCATCATCGCTCGCCCCTTAGCTCACGCGCTCGGCGGTGGTGCGATTGGCTGACGAACGCGTCTGCGATAGCCAGGCGGGTGCGAGCGAGCGCCTCCCACCAACGCTCATCGCCGCGCGGGTGGGCGGCGCCGGCGAACCCGAGCGTCGCGTCGGCGAGCGCGCCTATGCGATCGCGCTGGAGCCCACACGCAGGCCCCGCCCAGCCCGCGATATGCGTCTCGAGCACGGTGCGCTCGCGCACGCTCGCCAGGTGGCGTCCCCACACGCGAAGCGCAAGCGCGCGACCGTGACCATAGAGCAGCGAATCGACGGCCTCCAAGGTCATCCGCCAAACCCGTGTCATCTCCCAGCGCCGGGCGAGCACGTCGGCCAGGCGCCGGTCCTCCTCGCCGAGCACGACCGCTATGTCGATCAGGTCGAGCAGGCGCCGCAGCGGTTCGTGCGCCCAGCCGTGCATGCACAGCAGCAGGGCGTGAGCGGCTGGGACGGGCGCGAGGAGTCCAGCCACCCCCGTGGCGCTCGGCTGCGTGAGCTCGAGCAACGCGGCCTTCGCCGGCGGGGACATCCACTGTGGGTGGTTCACGTCCCGGTGAAGCTCGATCGCGAGTGGGAGTCCCGGCCAGGCAAGCGGGCGCGCGTGGTGCAGGCCACGGTACTTCGCAGGGTCGCCCACCTCTACGAAACCGCACCCACGCAGCGCGCGCGATGCGGCGTCCACGTCGTCGGCGAGGAGGTCGAGATCGATGAACGGGCGCATCGTGCGTTCGGGGTAGCGGGCGGCGATCTCGGGACCCTTCATCAACACCAGCGCGCCGTCGTAAGCGGCGCGCGCGCGGGAGAGCGCAACCGGTGCGGCGAGCGTGACCATGGCCGCGCGGCGCTCCTCGCTGCACAGCTCGGCCGGTAGCTCCTGCCCCGAGCTGCGCCAGTTACGGGCGGCGATCAGCTGCACGCCGTGGACGCGCAGTTGCTCGAGGCTGTGCGCACGCTCCACGATCGCGTCTACTCGCTGCCACAGTGCTTGGTTCGCGCGCTCGCCCGAGTCTCTGGCGAAGGTGGGCTCGTCCCGCTCCGTCGCACGACCTGTGCTGAAGAGCGCGCGTGGCTCTTGGTGGAGCGCCGGCATCTCAGTAAAGACCCAGGGTTCCAAGGCGCCGCTCGCGTCTCAAGGCGAGCCGGAAGGCGAGCACGCCTGCGGCGAGCCCGATCGCCGACAGCGGTGCGAGCTTCGCTACGTCCGCAGCCACGTTCGACCATCCGCTGCCCCCCAGCAGCGCTTCGCGCATCCCCTCGATTGCGATCGCCAGGGGGTTGAACCGCGCGAGCCCTGCGAGCCACGCCGGCAACAGCGCTACCGGGAAGAACGCACCCGAAGCCAACCCCAGCGTCGTGCCCGCGATGGTCGTCACGCCAGCGCCGCGCCGATAGGTCAGGATCGCTGCGGCGCTCAGCAGCCCGAGTCCCCAGAGGAACGGCAGGAACGCCGCCAGCAGCACGAGGCTCGGCAGCGCGCCGCTGACGTGCAGGTCGAGGCCGAAGAGCACGCCGATGACGGTGAGGAACAGCCCGAAGCGCAGCGGCACGCCGAGCAGCTCGAAGGCGGCCGAGCCGGCCTGGATCGTGCCGATCCGCGTCGGCGTCACGAGCAGCGACTCGAGCGTCCCGATCATCTGCTCGGTGCGGATCGCCGTGGCGAGCTGACCGAGCATCAGCACCACCACCATGTTGAACACGATCCCGATTGAGACGAACTCGACATAGGAGGAGTGGGTGCCGCCGTATGCCGGCAGCTTCGACGGGTCGACGAGCTTGCCGATGAACGAGAACACGAGCATCTGCGCGGCGAGGCCGAAAACACCCATCGCAAAGGCCATCCGGTAGCTGGTCGCGATGCGCAGATCGCGCCGCACGAACGCTGGGAGCTTGTTTAGCTCGGCGAGCGCGCTCACGGCCGCGCTCCTCCGCTCGCGACTCGGGGTTCACGAGCGGGTGCCTCGAGCTCCCCGCGATCGTCGTTCAGCAACGCGAGGAACGCCTGCTCGACAGTGCCCTCGCCGTGTGTCTCGCGCGCTATGCCGGCGTACTCGACGAGGTCGTGGGCGCTCGGCGTGCCGACCGGCCCGAGGGCCGCGGCACCAGGCGCGTGTGCGAGCAGCTCAGCGACGGTTCCCGTGAAGCGAACCCGACCCTCGCGCAGGAACGTGACGGTCCGCGCAAAGCCGCGGATCTCCTCGATCCGTTGCGTCGTCCACAGCACCGCCGTGCCGCGCTCGGCGAGCTCGGCCACGAGCGTGCGAATGCGCCGGGCGCCCTCCGGGTCGAGGTCGTGCGTGGCCTCGTCGACGAGCAGCACGGCCGGATCCGAGAGCAGCGCGCGGGCGACCGAGAGGCGCTTCTGCATGCCGTGCGAGTAGCGGCCCACGGCCAGGTCCGCGGCATCCGTCAAGCCAACCTGCGCGAGCGTGGTGCGTGCGCGCTCGCGGGCTGCGCGCAGGCGCAAGCCGTGCAGGCGCCCGAAGAAGACCAGGTTCTCGGTGCCGCTGATGCGCAGATAGAAGGTCCTGTCGCCTGAGGGGACGAGCCCGACCGTTCCGGACATCGCGACCTCGCCCTCGTGCGGCTCGGCGAGCCCGCAGAGAACCCTGATCAGCGTCGTCTTGCCCGCCCCGTTGGGCCCGAGCAGCGCGTGTATCTCGCCGCGGCGGATCGTGAGGTCGACGTCGCAGAGCGCGAGCTTGCGATCGAAGCGGCGCGAGACGCCGCGCACGCTCACGGCGGCGCCGCGCCCTTGGAGTGGCGCTACGCGGGCCATCGTGCGCTCTGCGCCGGGGAGCTCAGTGCGACAGCCGCTACGGCCTCCAGCGCGAGCGCGAGCCCGGCTAGCTCTGCGCCCTCCTTCATCGAGACCATCACCTGGAAGGTCCAGCCCCCGGTGCCCGAGCCCAGCGCGTGAACCACGTGTAGCCCGACGATGTGCAGCGCGTATCCGAGCACCAGCGCCGTCGCTGCGATCCGCAGGTCCGCCGCGTGCGCGCCGCCGGCTGTCAGCCTCCACACGCAGATCACGACCAGGAGCAGCGCGGGCACGTAGATCAGCTTGCCGTGGCTCAGCGAGTCGACCTTCGCGTGCAGCGAGGTGATCTCGTCGACGAACAGGAAGGCGAGCACCAGCGCCGCCCCCGACCAGGTTGTCCGGCGGCTTCGGTCGCGCAAGGCTCCGAGCAAGCAGGCGATCGCGCCTGCCGCGAGAACGATCGGCGTGACGTGATGGGACCAGCTCGACGGCGAGCTGGCGTTCAGCAGCACGTAACGCCGGTGGTAGGCGCCGAAGTCGAGTAGGTCGGTCGCGAGAACCGCTACCAGCAGCGCGGCCGCGAGCGCGAGTGGCCAGCGCCCGCGCACGCTGCCCGGGTCAGGACGCGGCGACGGAGTGTATGCCTCCGACCAGGCCATTGACGTGCGCGTAATGACTCGCCTCCGTGCGGTTTCCGACTTCGAGCTTGCGGTAGACATTGGACAGATGGAACTTGACGGTCTGCTCGGTGACCCACAGCTTGCTCGCCACCTCTCCGTTCGTCGATCCCGCCGCGACGAGCTGAAGCACCTCGAGCTCGCGCCGTGTCAGCGAGGAGTCGTCGAGGGCGACGGCGTTCACGCGCGACTGATGCCCTGCCTCGAGGCGCTTGTAGACGTGCACGACGTGTCCGTTCAGCGTCTCGCGGACGAGCGTCGTGAGCGCCGTTGGGTGCGTGTCCTTGGAGATCGCTCCGTCCGCGCCCGCGTCGAAGATCATGTCGAGCCACTCGGCCTCCATCGAGAGCGTCAGCACTATTACCGCGGTCTGCTCCCGCGCCGCCTTGATCGCTCGGATGAACTCGACGACCCGGTCGGAGCGGCCCATGTCGTCGACGAGCACCACGTCAGGCGATGCGTCGATGATCGCCTGCGCCGCCGTGGTGAGGCCGTTGACGTGCCCGAGCACCTTGAACTCGCCGCTGCGCCGCAGGCCGATCCCCATCGCCTCGACGATCAGGGAGTTGTCCGCAACCACTATTAGCCGCTTCATGGGAGGGCCTCCCACGTGCTGCCCATCCCGAGTTGATCATTCCGTGACAACTTCTTTATCCCCCTATCAGCGGTTTAGGTCGCCATCCGGGCGCCTCGCCGAAAATTGTGACCTATCAGCAGCGTCTTGTCGACCCAGCAAAGCGAATTCCGAGTAAAAACTTATCGTGGCGGAGCCGATTCGGTGCTGCCCTAAGGTCCAGGCCTAAACCCGGTCCCGCGACCAGTGTTGTAAGTCTGGTCTAGCGCGCGAGGGTCCTGTGGCCGCATGCTATGCGCGATGAACCTGGTCACCTCGCTGGAGACGCGGCGAAGACGACAACGAGATCGTTGCGACGATCACACGCCCACGGTGGCGCCCGATGCGGCGCGCTTCGCCGAGGACGACCTGATCGCGGTCGCGGATGCGCGCACGCGTGCACTGCTGGCGCGAGGGCACAGACAGCGGCGCGCGTGGCTCGTTCCGCGCAGCCTCGTGCTCGCCGACGTAATCGGGCTGAGCCTCGCGTATGCGCTGGCGACGTCGCTGTGGGGCGAACGGAGGCTGTTCGGCTCGCCGCGCGAGCTGCTCGTGTTCTTGCTGATGCTTCCCTGCTGGGTTCTCGTCGCCAAGCTCCACGGCCTCTACGGACGCGACCAGGACCGCGCGAACCACACCACGACCGACGACGTCGTCGGTGTCTTCCACCTCGTGACGATCGGAGTTTGGCTGTTGTTCGTGATCTCGCGCCTGCTCGGCCACGACCAGCCCAGCCTGTACGCGCTGATCACCTTTTGGGTGCTCGCGATCGGCACTGTGCCGGTGCTGCGGGCGCTCGCGCGCGAGCTGTGCAGGCGGACGTCCGCCTACGCGCAGAACACCGTGATCGTCGGTGCCGGCGAGGTCGGCCAGCTGATCGGCCGCAAGCTCGTCAGGCACCCGGAGTACGGCGCGAACGTCGTCGGCTTCGTCGACAGCCAACCCAGGCCGCGGCGCGCCGACTTGCCAGAACACCTCACGATTCTTGGACCACCGGAGCGCCTGCCGGAGATCATCGAGCGCCTCGACATCGAGCGCGTGGTGATCGCCTTCGCGAGCGAGCCGATCGCCAAGCTCCTGGGCCTCGTGCGCACGCTGCGCGCGACCCCCGTTCAGATCGACATCGTCCCGCGCATCTTCGAGCTCTGCGGGCCGCGCCTGACCGTCCACTCGGTCGAGGGCGTGCCGCTGGTCGGGCTGCGCCAGATGGAAGTGTCGAGGAGCTCGCGCGCGATCAAGCGCGCTATGGACGTCGTCGTCGCCGCCGTCGCGCTCGTCGCGACCGCGCCGCTGTTCGCCTACATCGCGCTGCGCATTCGCCTGGACTCCGGGCGACCGGTGATCTTCCGCCAGACGCGTGTGGGAGCGAACATGACCGAGTTCACGACGCTCAAGTTCCGCACGATGCGCCACGACACCGACGCCGAGGCGCATCGCGCCTACATCAAGGAGACGATGTCGTGGGGCGCCGAAGCGGGCGAGAGCGGTCTCTACAAGCTCGAGCGCGCCGATGTCGTGACGCGCTTTGGCGCATGGCTCAGGCGCACGAGCCTCGACGAGCTGCCGCAGCTCGTCAACGTGCTGCGGGGAGAGATGTCGCTCGTCGGCCCGCGTCCGTGCATCCCGTATGAGGTCGAACACCTCGAGCCGCACCATCTCGAGCGCTTCTCGGTCCCGCAGGGACTCACCGGCCTGTGGCAGGTGACGGCGAGGGCCAACTCGAGCTTCGGCGAGTCGCTTGACTTTGACGTTGCGTACGTGCGCGACTGGTCGCTCGCGCTCGATCTACGCCTGCTCCTGCGCACCCCCTCGCAGATGCTCCGTCAGAGGTCGGCAACCGCATGAGCTTCGTCCCGCGCAGATCCGCTGGAAGCGCGCATGGGGGGCTCAGCTTCGCGGTGGTAGGTCTCGGCTACTGGGGCCCGAACCTCGTCAGGAACCTGCACGAGCTGTCGCACGTCGGCAGCGTGTACGTATGCGACGTGCGACGCGAGCGCCTCGAGGCGATAACGCGTCGCTTCCCCGCCGTGGTCATCGCAAGCTACGAGGAGGTGCTCGCCAACGACGCGATCGACGCCGTCATGATCGCGACGCCCATCTCCACGCACTATGGCCTCGCCGCCTCGGCGCTCGAGGCGGGCAAGCACGTGTTCGTCGAGAAGCCGCTCGCCGCGTCGAGCGCGGAGGCGGCGTCGCTGATCGACCTCGCGCGCGAGCGCGACCGCGTGCTGATGCCGGGCCACACGTTCCTCTACAGCCCCCCCGTGACGATGATCCGCTCGTTGATCGCCAGCGGCGAGCTCGGCGAGATCTACTTCATCTCAACGAGCCGCGTGAACCTCGGCCTGCACCAGTCGGACGTGAGCGTCGCCTGGGACCTCGGGCCGCACGATTTCTCGATCCTTCGCTACTGGCTCGAGGAAGCGCCTGCGCGAGTGAGCGCGCTGGGACGCGGCTGCATCATCCCGACGATCCCCGATGTCGCCTTCATCGACATGGAGTACGAGTCGGGAACGGTCGCGCACGTCGAGCTCTCCTGGCTCGCGCCGAGCAAGCTGCGGCGCACGACGGTCGTCGGCTCGCGCAAGATGGTCGTCTACGACGACACCTCGTCCGCCGAGCCCGTGCGCGTGTTCGACTCGGGCGCCGCGCTCCGCGACCCCTCCACATTCGGCGAGTTCAACCTGACATACAGGACAGGAGACGTCCTCTCGCCGCACATCGAGGTCGTCGAGCCGATCTACCGCGAGCTCGATGACTTCTGCACGGCGATCCTCGAGGGCGTCGTCCCACGGTCCTCAGCCGAGCTCGGGCTGGATGTAGTGCGCACGATCGAGGCCGTCGACGCCGCGCTCGCGGACACGAGCGGGCGCATCGAGGTCGAGCCCGACGTGGCGCGCCTCTAGCAGCTGCTTGCTGCTAGGAGACCGTCGGCAGCGCGGCGGCCACCGGTAGCGCTTCCGCCGCTCCGAGCTGTCCCGCCGCTGCAACAAGGCCGGTGACGTGAGCGTAGTGACATGCCTCCGTGCGGTTGGCCACGTCGAGCTTGCGATAGATGTTCGAGAGGTGGAACTTGACCGTCTGCTGCGTGATCCACAGAGACCGCGCCATGTCGCCGTTCGTGGCCCCGGAGGCCACGAGGCGTAGGATCTCCTGCTCGCGGTCGGTCAGCGGCGAGTCTTCCGCGTACCGATCCTCGTGGACCTGGTTGTGCCTGGTAACGACCCTCGGTGAGTGCACCAGATGGCCCGCCACGGCCTCGCGCAGCAGCGTCGCAAGCGCGGTCGGCTGGATCAGCTTGGAGATCGCCCCGCTCGCGCCCGCCTCGAGCGTGCGCTGGAGCCAGTCTGTGTCCATGCGCAGCGCCAGCACGACGATGCGGATGCTCTCGTCGCGCTCGTTGATCGCACGGATCAGCCTGACCGTGTGCTCGCGATCTTCGCACTCGTCTACCAGGACCACCTCGGCGCCGGCTTCGCTGATCTTCGCGGCGCTTGCTCCGAGCGGAGCGACGTAGCCGAGAACCTCGAAGCCGCCTGCCGAGCGCAGCCCGTCGCGGATCGGCGATACGATGAGCGGGTTATCGGTGATGACCACGACCCGCTTCACCGAGTATCCCTCCTCGCTGCGAGGCCGAAGCAGTGGGCAGTTCCGTCCATTATTGCTCCTTCGTTTGTCCCCCACGGCGCGTATCCATTACGCGCCGTCGAGCGTCATCCGCGCTCGGGCTCGGATCGTAGCGCTTTTCCTCCTAAATTGGGAGATCCTGAGGAGAATCTAGGTTTGAGGCTGCACGCAGCGGGTATTTTAATGGGCCGCATTTGCTTGCGGCCGGGGTTGCCGCCTTATGCGCCGAACTCCCGCTCTGCCTCATCGGCCACATGGCGCGCAATCGCCAGCGAGGAGGTGGCGGCCGGCGATGGCGCGTTGCGCACATGCAGCGCGCGCGCTGTGTGAGAGAAGACGAAGTCGTCGACCAGGCGCCCGTCGCGGGTGAGCGCCTGCGCGCGAACGCCTGCGAACGCAGGCAGCACGTCGCGGTTCTCCAGCTCCGGCACATAGCGCGCGGCGGCGCGCACGAACGCGGCGCGCAGCGCTGCGTGGCCAAGCTCAGCAACGCCGGTGCGCCACCAGCGAGCGAGCATCCGCCAGGTGCCCGGCCACGCGAGCGTCTCGCGCAGGTCCCTGGCGCGGACCGTCGCCAGCCGGTATGCGTCGCGCGCGCCCGCCAGCAGCGCCGTGGGCCCGATCAGCACCTCGCCGTCGATGTGGCGGGTCAGGTGCACGCCGAGGAACGGCAGCGACGGGTCCGGCACGGGGTAGATCAGCGATCGCACGAGATGCCGCCGCTCGGGTCTGAGGCGCAGATAGGCACCGCGAAACGGCACGATGCGCGGGTCCGCCGGCGCACCCGCTGCCACGGCCAGGCGATCCGACCAGGCGCCGGCGCAGAACACCGCGTGCGTGGCCTGGGTGGCTCCGTGCGAATGCGTGATGCGCAACGAGCGCTCCGCGGCGCTCACGCCCAGCACCTCGCAGCCGGTGGCGATCGCGCCGCCCGTCTCTAGCACGTCCTGCGCGTAGGCGCGCGCAACCGCGGGGAAGTCGACGATGCCGGTGGTCGGCGAGTGCAGGCCGGCGATGCCGCGCGCGTGTGGCTCGAGCGCCTCGATGCCGGCGGCGCCCAGGCGCCTGATGCCTGGCACGCCGTTGGCCGTCGCGCGCCGCTCCAGCTCGTCTAGCCGTCCGAGCTCGGCGGTGGCGCTCGCGACGATCACCTTGCCACAGCGCTGGCAGTCTATGCCGCGCTGCTCGCAGTACGCGTACAGCTCGCGCGCACCCTGCACGCACAGCCGCGCCTTCAGCGAGCCGGGCGCGTAGTACACGCCGGCGTGGATCACCCCTGAGTTGTGGGCGCTCTGGTGAGTCGCGATGTGGTGCTCGCGCTCGAGCACGCACACCGACGCGCGCGGGTTGCGCTGGATCAGCTCGCGCGCCACGGCGAGCCCGAGGATGCCGCCCCCCACCACCGCCAGGTCGCAGCGCTCGGGTGCCTGCGTGAGATTGCCAGACGACACGCGCGCAACTGTAGTCGTGCCCCTCGCGTAGCCGGTTGCGGCAGCGGTCAGGTCGAGGGGCCCGAGATCGCGCCGGGGCCGCCCGGCGCGGTCGCCGCGCCGGCGTCGAGCAGACCGGCGCCATAAAGGCGTTCATCGCCGCCCCCGCCGAGCTTTCGCGCGGTGGCGCGCAGGCGCGCGGTGATCTGCGCGGGCATCGGATGGCGCCCGAGCACGCCGCTGGCGATGATCAGCGCGGCCGTCGCCGCCACGTGCGGTGTCGCCATCGACGTCCCTTCATAGCCGGAGGGCATCCCGAACTTGGTTACCGAGCTGCCGCTGAAGGTGACCTGGTAGACATCCCTGCCGGGCGGTTGTTCGGGATGGCAGTTGGGATCGCCGGGGAGGTCCGCGTCGGCCCCGCCTCCGGGCGCTACCAGCGTGAGCCCGCTTCCGTCGTTGGAGTAGTCGGCGAGACAGCCGTGTTCGGTGGTGGCGCCCACCGACACCACGTTCGGGGCGCGCGCGGGGTAGGCGATCGCGGCGTGGCCTTCGTTGCCGGCTGCTGCCACCACGAGCACGTTGTGGCGGTGCGCGTAGTTGAGCGCGCGTATCAGCTCGGGGATGTCCCCGGCGGTTACGCCCGGAGAGAACTCGAGGCTGAGGTTGATTACCTGGGCGTGGTGCTTGACCGCGAAGATCACGCCTTCGGCGATCGTCGAGGCTTCGCCTTCGCCCTCGCTGTCGAGCACGCGCACGGGCATGATGCGCGCGCCGAACGCGAGGCCCGTCAGCCCGTAGTGGTTGTTGGTCTCCTCGGCGATCGTGGCCGCCACGAACGTTCCGTGGCCGTTACGGTCATTTGGATACGGGTTGCGCGCGACGAAGTCGTAGCCTTTGACGAACGTGTAGCGGCTGAAGTCCGGGGAGCGGCGGAAGCGACCGCGGTTGGCGTAGGCGACCCCGGTGTCGAGCACGGCGACTACGACGCCCTGCCCGCCAGGCGCTCCGTCGGCGGCGACGTTGGCCCACGCTTCGGGGGCGTTCACGCCGAACTGCCCGACGAAGTTCCATTGCAGTTCCTGCCAGTCGCCGGGCTGGTGGCCCGTGCCTTCGTCGTCGGGGATCCAGTCGCCGGTGGTGTGCGCACGGTAGTCCGGCACCGCCCACTCGACGCCCCGCTGCCGCCGCAGCCTGCGAAGCGCGGCGGCGACGTCTTCGCCATGGCGCAGGCGGATCACGCGAGCGGTTGGTTCGGCGCTTTCGCCGGCGCGCGCGATGTGTGCGTCGCCGGGCGTGCCGCCGACGCCCGCGGGGGCGTAGCCGGCCACCACCTCGTTCTGGGCGTAGGAGGCTGGGGCGCTCGCGATCGCGCTCGACGCGCATGCGAGGGCAAGCACGACCGCCGCGGCGCATGTCGCCAACAGCGCGCCCGCAGACCGGGCTGTCGAACGTGCCCCTACGCTCGGGGCGGCAGAGATCGTGGTCGGAGGGGGCACTGGGCTCTGGTAATGATGATGTGCCTGGCCGGCAATCGAGCCGGCACTGTCGCACACGCCGCGGCGAGATCAGATGAGCCAGCGCTTGCTCCCACGCGATGACTACTTCATGCACCTGGCCGTGCGCGAGGCCGAGCGTGCGTTGGAACACGACGACGTGCCGATCGGCGCGGTGCTCGTGCGCGATGGCGAGGTGCTTGCCTCCGCGCATAACGAGCGTGAGCTGCGCCAGGATCCGACCGCGCACGCCGAGATCCTCGGCATGCGCGCCGCCGCGAGCCGAGCCGGGAGCTGGAGGCTGCTGGACACCGTCCTGTACGTCACGCTCGAGCCGTGCGCGATGTGCGCGGGGGCGATCGTGCTTGCGCGTCTGGCGCGGGTCGTGTTCGGCGCGAGCGATCTCAAGGCGGGTGCGTGCGGCAGCGTGCTCGACGTGCCGTCGGAGCCGCGGCTGAACCACCACCCCGAGATCGTCGGCGGCCTGCTGGGCGCAGAGTGCGGCGAGCTGCTCAGCGCCTTCTTCGCGTCGCGGAGATAGTCGCTCAGGGCGGCCGATCGCGCGTTTGGGCGCGCTGGGCCGCGGCGCTTTCACGCCGTGGCGAACCTAGAACGTGACGGGCGCTTCGCGTTCGACCGGGCAGGTATTTGGTCGTTCCACGCCGGCGGCGAAGTCGACCTGCCGGGAGAACGAGGAGACGATCAGCGCCTGGCTTGCGGGGTCGTAGGAGGTTGCGCTCACGCCGAGGTCGTACTCGTCGGGTTCCCAAGAGGCTTCGGCGACCGACAGATCGGCGAGCGAGATTCGCTCCAGGCGGGAGCTCACCTGTGGCTGGATGCCGGGTTGGTCGAGCCCCGGCTGCGCGTACAGGGACGTGTAGATATACCCGGCGGACAGCGTCAGGCCGTCGAAGAACTCCGCGGATTCGTCGATCGGCAGGTCGTCGGAGGTGACGCTGGCGATCAGCCTCGGAGCAGCGCTGCCTTCGTCGAGCCAGATCTGCGACAGCCCGGTGGACGCGGCCCCGGGCTGTTCGGAGTTCTCGATGAAAGCCACCTGTGTGCCGCCGACGCTGAGGTGTTCGATCGACGCGCCGCGGGGGTGTGGCACGGGCAGGGCACGTGCCGAAGCGCCGACAGCCCAGCGGTCTCGACGCGCACCGACCCGACGCCGAGGCTCGCCGTGTTCGCCTGGACCGCGAACGTGACCTGTCCGGCGAGCGCCGCACCCACGCTTGCATCGGGCGGCGCCGCCCTGATCAGGTGCGCGGCTCCGCCCGAGGTAGGCGCCCACCACAGCCGGCAGCCGTCGGTTCCGCCCTTGCCCGGCCGCGAGCTGCCGTACGGTTTGTGCGGACAGCGCGAGTACAGCACGATCGCGCGACCGCGTGCACCAGATCCCAGCTGAAGACCGTCGATCCAACCGACCGCAGACGTGGCGTTCAACGGGTGATCGTGTCCTTGGCGACGTATCACGACCTCGAAGCGGTGCCCACGACCAGATGCGTGCGCCCACGCCACCACGCCGTCGAGCGCAGACACCGGACTTGGAACGGACGTCGTCGCGAGCGTGCTCAGGTCTCGGGTTTCGCTCGCGCCAGCGCCGATGAGCGATAGGCGCCGACGACAAGCCGATCAGATTCAAGGCGACCACTGTGCGAACGATCAGCTTCACGAGGTCTCGTCGGACACCGTAGCTTGCGCCGGGCGCCACTGCTCCAGTCGAGGCTAAGCGCCGCGACCCGGCGGGGCGCGCTGCGTGGGCTCTAGTATCGGGTCCTGCGGCGCCAGCTCCTGCGGCGGGCGGCCGCAGTTACTCGATGAGGGAGATCGTCATGACGGAAGGCCTCAACAACCACCATCGCGAGACGCTGCGCAAGATCCTCAGCCATCCCGCCAGCGGCAACATCGAGTGGCGCCAGGTGGTCTCGCTGCTGGAGGCGGTCGGCTCGGTCGAGCAGCGCCATCGAGACAACAAGCTCAAGGTCACCGTCGGTCCCGAGACCGAGTTCCTGGCGGCGCCGCGACACAAGGACATCGACGAGCAGATGGTCGTCGATCTGCGGCGAATGCTGAAGGCGGCCGGGTTCTCGGCGGATGGCAAGCAGGCAACGCAGGAGCGCGCCACCTAGAGCAGGCGCTCACGCAGGTGTAACGCTGCGTTCGCGCGTCGTCGCGCGCGGCGTCTCAGCGATAGGCCACGACGCGGCTAGGAGCTTCCCCGGATCTACTAGCCTCTGCGCTGCGGTCGCCCAGGAGGGGTGGCAGAGCGGTTGAATGCGGCGGTCTCGAAAACCGTTTCAGGGGTTTAACCTCTGACGAGGGTTCGAATCCCTCCCCCTCCGTTAGGCCCAGAAGTGCCCGTTTTATAGGGCCCTCTGGGCCTTTTGTCACCCCGCGGTTGGTTCTGAGTGGCGTGGCCGTCTAAAACCGCTGACCGTTCTGCGCACCGTCGTCCAGCCGGTGCGACAGGCGGCGTGGAAATTGTAAGCGTTCAGTGGGGTTGGGGGACATAATCCCGCCGCGTCGAACTTGGAGGCGTGGACCGCGCCGAGGCGGAGGCGATCTATGACGAGGGCCGCGAGGTCGTGGTGGCTGTCCTGCTCCGGATGGACGAGCAGATTCGCCGCTTGGAGGAGCGGGTGGCGCGCCAGGACGAGCGGATCGGTGAGCTTGAGCGCAAGCTGAATCGCTCCTCGCGGAACTCCTCCGCTCCTCCGAGCACCGATCCGCCCTCTTCGCCGTCACGCAGCAAGGATCCGTCGGGACGCAAGCGCGGTGCCCAGGATGGCCACGAGGGCCACGGACGTCCGCTGTTGCCGGCGTGGGCGGTCGATGAGATCATCGAGCACTGGCCGGAGCGCTGCCGCTGCGGGCACGTGTTCTCATCCGAGGAGCGACGGGCGGTGGGCAAGCCGGCGCGCCACCAGGTCGAAGAGCTCCCGCCGATCACGGTGCGGGTGGTCGAGCATCGTTGCCAGCGGCTGCGCTGCCCGGCGTGTGGCGGGCGCCGTCGTGGCAAGCTACCGCCGCAGGTTGCCAAGAGCTCCTTCGGGCCTCGCTTGCAGGCGGCCGTGGCGACGGTGTCGGTGCGCAACCGTGTCTCGCGCGATGACGCCGTGGAGCTCTGCGAAGAGCTGTTCGGCGCGCGGATCAGCTCTGGCAGCGTGGACGCGATCCTCACCCGAGTGGCGGATGCGCTGGCCGAGCCGCACGCCGACCTGCTGGGGAGGCTGCGCTCATCGCGGGCGCTGAACATGGACGAGACTGGCTGGCGCACCGCCGGTGCCCGACGCACACTGTGGGGCATCTTCGACCAAGACCACGCCCACTTCTCGGTGGAGCGTGACCGGCACGAGGATCACGCCAAGAAGCTGTTGGCTGACACGAGCGCGATCGTGACCTCGGACCGCTGGTGGGCCTATGCGCACCTGCCGCTGCGCCGTCGTCAGCTCTGCTGGGCGCATCTGCGCCGCGACTTCAAGGCGCACGCCGAAGGACTCGCCGCCGAGAAGGAGTTCGGCGAGCTAGGCCTTGCGTTGTGCGAGCGTGTGTTCTGGGCCTGGGAGGTCTTCCAGCACACCGGCGACCGCCGCGGGCTCAAACGGACGATCCGCTCGCTGCAGCGACAGTACAAGCCGATCATCCGCGCCTACGCCGCCAAGCGCGCGCGCAACAAGCGCTGCCGCGGGATGGCGCGCAACCTCCTGAAAGCCTGGCCCGCCCTGTGGACCTTCGCCTCACACGCCGGGGTCGAGCCGACCAACAACCACGCCGAGCGCGCGCTGCGCAGCGCCGTCATCTACCGCAAGCTCTGCCTCGGCAGCCAGTCCGACGGTGGCGAGCTCCGCACGGCCCGGCTGCTCTCGGCGCATACCACCTGCCGGCTACAGCGCCGCTCGCTGTTCGCCTACCTAAGCGACGCCATCGCCGCCCACGCCCGCGGCGATCCCGCACCGCTACTCACCTGAGCAGACCCACTGAACGCTTACTGGAAATTGGCGTTTAGCGGGACTTTTCGGCGAAGTGGCCGCAGTCGCCCCGCTGTCCGAGCCGGACGGGGGCGGCCAGGCTCGGGCGTTTTCATTCCCTCTTGCATTCCCTTGGCGGGGGAGTGGGATTGCGTCTCGCATGGGGTTGTTCGGCGGTGCTGCCGGCCCTCCCAGGGTCGCACGCTCCGCGTGCGGTGGGTCGGGTCCGAGCAGCCCGCCGGTACCCCCGACCCGATTGGAGACCGAGATGGCTGATGTCGAACATCAACCTCTGTCTGAGGAGCACCCGCGACGAGTCATTCGGCCGTACGCCGCGCGTACCAAGGAAGTCGTTGGCCGCTCGCGCCGTTTCGCGGCCAGTATGGGTATGGGATGCGCAAAGGTCCCGGCTCACGCGGACACCGAATCCAGTCTGGCTCGGCGGGGGTTCTAACCATGCCCGGGCGCGACACGCGCACCCGGTGGCAGGGGGTTTTCGCGCGCCACCAGACGGGTTGCGCAGTCGACGGACTCCCGCCGAAGCCGGACTTGGGCGACGTCGCCAAGGCCTGTGACTGCCGGCCCTCTTACTACGGGAAGGTCTATGACCGTGTCCGCAGTAGGTACATCTCGACCAAGCGTTACAGCACGACCGCTGCTGCGCGCGGCGCGCGCCAGTCGCTCCTCCTGGCACTGGCGAGCGGGGACTTGTCTCGGCGCTCGCCGATGCGGCTTCGGGAAGCGCGGGTCAGATTCGTCGATGCGGCGCGTGAGGGCAGCGCGTTGAACAAGTTTGGCCGCGTCTACAAGCAGTCTGCGTGGGAGGACCTCGACGAGTGCCTTGGCAAGCACGTCGTGCCGCGGTTGGGAGCGCGGCGTCTGGGCGAGGTTCAGCGTGGCGACATCCAGCAGCTGGTGGACGAGCTGGCGCCGAAGCTGAGCGGCAGCCGCGTCCGCTCGATCGTCAACGCGATCCGCTCCCTGTACCGGTGGGCGCAAGACCGTGATCTAGTCGGTCATGATCCCGCCGCGAGTGTTCGGCTCCCGGCTATGAACGCTAAACGCCGGAGTCGTGTTGCGACACCGCGCGAGTTCGCGGCGTTGCTCGCGGCGCTTGAGATCTCCGACGCGCTGCCTTATGCGCTCGCTGGGTATGCGATGGGTCGACGAGCGCAGGTCCAGTATCTACGTTGGCGCGACGTCGACCTCGTGCGCGGGCTCATAGAGTGGGGTGTCGAGGACGGCGCGCGCAAGTCCGAGTCAGCCCGACGCGTCGTACCGATCGTCAAGCCGCTCATGGTTCTTCTCCGCGCCAGCTGGAGCGCTGAAGGTGAACCCGCGGGGCACAATCTCGTCTGCCCTCCGCGTCGAGCCGACGGCAACGGCCTCCTCCACACTGGTGGCCTGGCTCTTCGTGCGAAGCAGGCGTGGGGGGTCCGAGGGCTCCAGCCGATCGGTCTGCACGAGTGTCGCCACACGGCCGCGACCTGGATGGATGCTGCCGGCGTTTCGCCCAAGGTGGCGTCGGTCCTGATGGGGCACGCGATCCCTGAGCGTCAACTCGGGGCCGCCGAGATCACGCTGGCTCGATACACCCATACCCTGCCCAACGCCGCGGAGACCGCGCGAGCGCGCCTCGACGCATGGCTAGAGTCGGAAATGCGGTAGCGGCCGATCCAGCGGGGGCGGCCGGGGAGGCTCGTCCCGGGCCGCTACGGTCCGCTTCGGCGCAGCTCGTCTGACGCACGCTATGCCGATTGTGCCCCGTGCCTTGGCCGAGAGGGGTTGGGTGTCGGCGGGGCGGGGAGGCGCGCTCTGCCACTAGCCGGGCACGGTGAGGCGCAACGACTCTGTGTCGCCTCGGCGATCTCCCGCCAGCGCCGGCTCGAGGTCGCCCGGAGCGAGCCGATACGCGTGGAGCGCATCGGCCAATCCTCCTTCGCCTCGCCGTGAGTGGGCGCGCTGGTGATGACGTTGGGCAACTCGTCGATCCTGGCCTGCACCCACGAGGTGCAAGCCACTCGGGATTCCACCGATCTGAGCCATTGCGCCCTGAGGGCGCCGCCGCTCTCGGGAGCCCAGCGTCGCTACGGGCGGCCAAGCGGCAGCAGGCCGAAGCCGCAACTATCGTCTCGCAGATGCCCATCCGGCGGCGTCGGCCGCTGAAGAGCCTTCGTCAGCTTGTATGTAGGTTGGTCCCAGATCTGACGACGAAACGCGGCCGTATTACGGCACTACTGGTTCCGCCGCCATCGGCGCGGGCGTCGGATCCGCGGTCAATGAGCTAGTTGACGGCTCGGGCCGGTCGGCGACGGTGGAGGCCGATCTCAGCCAAGTCGGAGCCGTTTCGTTTACACCAGCTAGCCAACCCAACGGGGGAATTAGTCCTGTCTGCGGTTGCGATGCCGAGAGAGCGAATGAATGGCGCGGCGTGACGTTCGCCGGACGCCATCTACTGCTCCGACGGGCGGGGCGCTCGCCGTTCACAGAGTGGCTCGTTTCGGGCTCCGAACTACAACCCGTCAGCCTGCGGGGCGGCGAGGTGCGCATGGACGTCGAAGTTTTCTCGTTCAACGGATCATCATTCGATCCAAGCTGGCTCGCGAGCGGCCGCACATCACTACGCCGTCACGTCACTGGCCTATATCACGTCAACTTCAGGGCCCACTTCCTTAAGATTCTCACTGCCGAAGGCGGGATCCACATCGACATGACGGGTCCAGTACCGGTAGGCACGTGGATTTCACTGCCTGGATCCCACGTCGACCTTACCGCGACTGAAGGACCTTTTCTCAGGGAGTCGCCGCCACTCGATCTCACTGAAACCTACCCGTCCAGTATCGGGATCGAATCGCGGAGCAAACTGGTCGAACGACAGGGGTATCCGATGGGTGACTTTCTAGGCCCCGGCCTCGTCCTATGGACGACTCACGAGATGCCGTTCGCGACAGACCTATATGAGACCGATGCTGGCCCTTAGCCGAGCAAAAAGCTTGTGATGCCCTGAGGCCGCTGCTGTTTTCGCGGGTCCGCGATCGGGTTTTCGTGGCCGTGGTGCACGACGATGGCTTTAGCACGCAACTTGCTGCCGTGCCGTTGAAGCCAGAAGAGCTAGTCGGACTGATGAGCCTACTGGGCGAAGCCAAGACGCCTCAAGAACGCATCGACGGGTTCTTCCTTGGTGGAGGTGACCACGGGCACTTGACGCTCACCGTGGAAAAACCGCTGAGCGCCGCGGCCTACGAAACGATGCGTAGCGGTGTGGAAGCCCACCCAACCACGACGGCCGGGTTTTGGAAGGACTCGGTGTTGAGGCTTGATTCGGAACTTCCGACCCCCAACGAACACGACATTGCAGGGACCGAAGAAGCGTTAGACATTCCTCAGGCAGGAACCGGGCGTGGAGGTGCGTTCTTCAAGTTGTCGCCTGAAGCCACTCGGGACTCGAGCACGACCGACCGGCATGAACATGTCTCTGGCACCGAGTGGTATCCCCCTTTGCCCCAAAATGCCGGATTCAACGTGTTCGGACCGATGACGGCGTTGACGATAGGGTCGGCTGTCGGCAACCTGTCCGTTGCCGGCCACCCCCGCGCGATCGACACTCCTGAGTCGCTCAGGCTCACCGATCTGCACGATCTGCGCGATGCCAGCTCTCAGCAGTCGGTGGTATCGGTGCCAATGACGGTCGCCAGTAACGCGGCCATCTCGAGTTTGCCACCACCGCCTCGGTCGCAGTTGGTGGCGAGGCGTTCTCACCGGGGCGAGAAGCGGCATTCAGCTGGCTCGGCGTCGTCCTTTACATCCTCGGGGGAATCGCGTCCCTCGTCGGCGTGGCCGGTGCTGGTTACACGCTGGTGCGGTGGCTGCATGGACCGCGACCAGGCTGATCGCTGGGGCCACCCGCCGTCGGCACACATCAAGAGGGCTCAGCCCGGGCCCCTTGGTTCGGATGACCCCACTCATCGAGGTCGTCGGGCAGACGGCAATCGCTGGCTAGTGCGTGAGAGCCTTAACCAAGAGCCACGGCAACATCCTCGTCCGACGTGGAGCGCTTCCTCGATCGGGATGGCGGTGACCGCCTTGTCTCGGTCGAGAGCGTCATTCCATTGCTCGGGGTGATAGCGCGCAAGGCTGGAGAGGGTGAGTAGTGTCGCCCACCAAAGCGCAAGGCTCGGCAATGTGTCGCCAGCGTCGTTGAGTTGCGGCCGTAGGCACCCGTTTCCGTCTTGTGCCACGGAGTCGACTGGAATCGCAGTGCCGTCAGCGGCGTGCCATCCTATCTCCACTTGGGGATGCGCTCCATCCGCCGTAATGGACGTTCCCTGCGCCGTCACGACAAGCCCGTGCGTTGCTCCGGGGTAGTCGGACAGTCGCTGCCGGGCCCCACGGCCGCCGCATCTAGATCGGCTGGCAGGTGCGCCGCTAGGTCGCCGGTGATTTGGGCGTGCAGGGACGAACCTCCCATGTAGGCAGGCCCGATGACGGTCAGTTGAAGCGCCTCGGGGTCTCCAAGTCCGAGACCGTCGACGCGCTCAAGGTGTCGGTTAGCCGCCCACAGGCGGCCTAGGGTCGTGGGCTCTGAAAGCGGCTCGGCTCCCAATGCCCCACAGAACATCGCGAACGAGCTGTCGCTGCTGCCTTCGGGACGAACAGGAGTCTCTCCGATCGGCTTGCCGGTCGCCAATGCTGAGCCCATGACCTCGCGATTGCCACGGTTGACCAGAGGTATGAGCTGCACAGACCGCACGGCCAGCCTGGGAAAGGGCGTAGAAGAGCAGAATCGGCGATGCGGCTGGCGCCACGCTGGCGGACGCACCGAGAAGTGAATCCCACTGACCAAGCGCTGCACCGAACACGCGCCGCCGGGCTCCGCTCGCTTCGGCCAGGGCCGGCGGTGAAGCCCGCATGGCCTGAAGTCGTGGGCGATCTAGACCTGGATCGATGCCCAAAAACCGCATGAACGGAGCGTATCTCGCCTCCCGCAGAGCCCTCTTGCAGCCACCAGTCCCTCCCCCGCCTCGCGATTCGAGGGAGTCGCCTCCGCAGCCCGGCGGCCCCAATGGTTCGCATGCCCGTGAGCTGCCGTCGAGTCGACGTGTCCCGACCTTGGGGGTGCGTGAGCCCGTGCCGCCTCGATTGCATACCACCAGCAGGTCCCGGCCTGGGAGGACGCCCTCCTACTTCTCGGAATCTGGGCCGCCACATCCGGTCAGCCGAATCGCCCGCTGCACAAGCAAGGCGCTGAACGCCATGGCGACCAGAGGGCGAGCCTGGAGGGACCGTCCCGCCTTGCTCCAGGGGCGTAGAGCTACGGTGGGTGTGGTCCGGGCGTTCTGTACCGAATCGGCGAGACGTCCGCGAAAATCGCGGCAGGCTTCGTGCTCTTGCACCGTGATCACCAACGAGGAGGCCTGCCCGTAACGTGGACGCGCGTTGTACGCGAGCTGCTCTGCGGCCCTCATCCAGGCTTTGTCGTGCCAAGAGCGGAGTGCGGCAAAGACGGTCGGGTCCAGCCACCAGCGCCTTGTTCGGGACCAGTTCTCCACGTGACCCCAGGGCCACACTCCTAGCGCTCTGAGCAACCGTCGACCCTGGCTCAGATAGCGTCTCCACCGCGCGATTCGCCTGTCACCGTGCCGTCCTCACGAGGGATCGGCATTTGGTGGTCGGTCAGATCGAGCGAGGACGCGAGATCAACGAGCGCCCTGCCCGAGATGTCGTGCTCAGCAGCGACCTCGATTGCTCTGGCCGGCCGACCGTAGTTGCGGAGATGCTCACTGGGCGAGAGGACCATGAGGTCGGTGAACGGGCCTTTGAGGATGTAGTCGCGCGCTGCCCGCTCCTTCACCCCGCGCCTTCGAGAAGCTCGTTGAGGACCGCGTCAGGCGGCCGGCTGGTTGGTTGCCCTATCCCTGGAGGCTTCGTCCAAGGCAGCGAGCAGGGGAAAACGCGCCAGGTCAGGGCGCCAGCGGGAATGAGCTGACCAATGAGCATCTCAAGCTCGGTGCTCGGTGCGGGTAGCCCAGAGGAACCGGACAGATCGGGGTGGCCGGGAGCGCGAGTGTCCCTTTCATCGGTCGTGCGCTGCGTCACGCTCTCGAGTGTGCCCGATCACACCCAAGAGCTGCTAGCCCTACTCGACGATACGAGCGCGCAACGCTTCGCGCGTCGTCTGCTGTGGATCGTCATCCTGCGGCGTCTCGTCGCTACCGCACTGGCGCCAGCGATCGTGGTTTTGCACTTCCTCAACTAAGGGCGGCCGCGAGTCGGTTCCTGCAACGAACGACGAATCCGAGCGCCTTCATGCGCTTGGCGGTCCGCGCCTCGCCTCGGGGTCCTCTCCCCACGGCCACACGCTGTTTCTCGTGAGCAGTCCCGGTGAGGGCAGAGGATGACCTTGCACGTCTGGATGGAGCAGAAGCTCTACATTCGAGGGGTGGGTTAGCATCGCCCAGTTGAGCCGGGTCGCCAACTCCATCGTCCCCTCGACGCGTGCCTCGGGCCAGCTCGTCCACGGATGCGAGAGCACTACGGCCTGGGTAGGCGATATCGGCAGATACAGCTGCTCGGCTGTCACGACGCCGAACCCGATGGACTCGCCGGAAGGGTTGATGTGGACGAACGGGTGCTCTCCTGTAAAGAGGCAGGGCGACGGAAATCGCGCCAGCGTCCACGTCCGCATGTCCAGCTTTTCGGCGATCTCCTGGACGGAGGAGAACATCGCTTGGAGGAGCATCGCGTTCGTGGGTCTGATGTCGAAGTACTTCTCGCTGTTCGTCATCATCTCCCGCAGCTCGGCGGACGGCTCTTGGCCGGTGATCTTGCGCAGCCGCTCGTCTGATAGTTCATGGCTCCCAGGCGAAGCAGCAGCCGGTGGACCTCGATGATCGACCCGGCGGATCCTTCGCGAACCGCTCGCCCTCTCGATAGCTGAGCCGACATGAACATCGCGAGGGCTTCCCGATCGGGGCGGCTCAACGGGAATTGGTGTTTGCGTGTGGCTTCGAGAGCGGACGCAGCCTCGGCATCGATGTGTTCGGCCAAGACGCGCTCGACGCCAAACTCCTTTAGCCCCCCCTCGGTCTTGATTGTGTTCCAGTCGCGTTGGGAGAATGCGTCGCGAACATTGCGGATCCCGCCCTCGCCTGAGGTCTTGTTCAGGACGCGCACCTGAAATGATTTGCCTTTGCGGCGAGCGAATCGCGTTGATAAAGCTGCGCCACGAAGTGGTCTTGCGCGGGTCGGACACGGCTCCACGATAGGCGTCGGATCAGGTCGCCGCTTTCTAATGCACGACATCATCGCGCTCGCGGGCACGCATAACCGAGTCTTTGTTCTCCAGCGGGGCATTCTCGACGACCGTGCCTTGCTGGCCTTTACGGGGAGTCCGTGCCACGGCTTGGCACTGGCGCTGCACCTGCGCACGGGACGGCCATAGTCGCAGTCAACAACTCCGGCGGAGAGTGCGTCCACGTCTGCGCCCGTGACCCAGAAAACCGACTCGTTGATGTAACCGGCGCGCACACCGATGACGAGATGACGCACGAGAGCAAGGGGGCAGTCCGACACGCCAGCGAGACCTTCATTCACGATCTCGAATCCCGACACGGCTGGGTGCCGTCGGATATCAATGGGTGTGAGTCGTTCGTCGATGCTGTGCTCGATCGCGCGGCATCTGAGAGCGCCGTTGCCACCACTGAGGAGTTCAACGATTCGCGTACTCGGCCCTGTCGATAACGGAGTACAGACGAAGATGGAGTGGTGAGGAGAGACCTACATCGATGCCTTCGTTAATCGCGTCTGAGTCCAACGGAACATTGGTTGTTGTACGGCCGCATAGGGATCCCTCCTGACCCAACAGCCGGCACCTACGAAATCGACTTCAGCCCGGAGCGTCGGCAGCTCTCGATCTGTGGAGGCAGAGGCAGTTCGATCGAACCACCGCCGAAAGCATGCTCGGCCTGCCGCCACCGTCTCTAACCTGACGCCATGGACCAGATGCTTATCGACTCTCAAGCGGCGGCCGAGGCGGCTTTCCAGCGGATCAGCACGCTCATTGACGCGGGTGACGTCGCCGCTGCTATCGCGCTGGCAGAGTCGATGAGCGGCCCCGAGGTTCCGTCATGAACCTCAAGGCGATCGCCTACACCCATGGCGGATGGGCAGCTGGTGATGACACGATGCTCGAAACCGGCGCCGATCTCTGGCAAGCGTTATATGCCATGGCGCCTGCGAGCGGAGGCATCGCCTACAACCTCGCAAACGTAGAACAGAATCAATGGGCGATCGCGGTCCGCGAACACGGATTCGCCGGCGCCCTCGAACACAAGCGCGCACACCTACACGCCTGCGGAGCTTTTCCGCCAAGCAGCTGGCGATGACGACGCGGAGCTTGACACCCGCGTCAGCACTGCGAACCTGGAAAAATCCTACGATCACGAGGGACGCGATCGACGCACTAGCGTGCTGGGAGAAGACGCTTGCGCTCCGCCCTGACTTCGCAATGGCCCGCGGAGAGATTGGGATCTGCCTCGCGGGCATCGCTCCATTTATGGGCGAGCACACCCCCGCTGTGTTGTCCGGCGCGCGCCGCCCTCGACCGCGCCTATTTCGTGATCCGGGCAGGTTCTGATGTACGGGTCGCCAGCCGCCTTGCGTTCCTTCCAAGTCTGGCGCGAACGGCTAGGAGACAGTTTCAGCAACCATGACGAGCACGGTCCCCGCGAGTCGTCAGATCCGCATCTGCGCTGGTGCTTCGAGCACAGCCTATTCCTGCGCGTATCTCATGCCTGTTACACGAGGACGTGCAATCTTGACCAGGTTGGGATCGACGACTCCTCTCCGAGCATGGGGAGGATGAGCGGCAGCGGGTGCGTGACATCCTCTTCGCAATAGATGCCGTTAGCAGGACTACACCGCGGCGCAATACTGTGCTGGCTGGCGACCAACGCCGACAGTCCCGTGCGCGACGACATGGCGAGCGTAACCGTCCGAGCCTCATACGTTGACAACCTCAACTACGCGCGTTGGGGTGTCCGAACCGGCATCGCGAACCAGGCGTTTGCGGCCACTACCAATCTGCTCGACAAGGTCGCGTCGTTCCTGCATCTCTACTACCGCACACAGCGTCACTCCCGTTCTGTGTACTTCCGGACGCTCTGGCATCCGGGAACCAAAAACGTAATGGATCCGGAGTTCGCTGAGGCGCTGACGGATCGCACCAACCGCGGGCTGATAGCCCTACTCGACCTGAGCTGCGACCTGGAGGAGGAGACACCGCTCGCTGCTCTGCTCAAGCGCCGACACGCCGCCACACACCCATTCCTCGTGACTCATCAGATGCTCGCCGAGGAGCAGCCAGGACCGTGGCTCGACCACGTCGAGTGGGGGGGACTTCGTCGAGCAGTCGATCGAGCAATTGCGTGTGGCGCGCGCAGCCATCCTGTACCTCGTCAGGACCGTAGATGCGAGCGAGTCCAAGACGAGCCCGACTCGACACCGAGAAAGGGATCAAACGCGGCGTGCTGCCTCCGGTCTCATGGATCCGAGATACAACGAGATCGAGTGACAGCCTTTAGGCTTCCTACGGTCAAGATTTTGTCGTCGTCGAGCGTCTGTTCCCGCGGCATTTGCGAACTAAGAGTGAGTTTCGTCGGTGGCCTTGCCGCGACCCGTCACGCTGCTGTCCCAAAGATCTCGGCGACGCTGGGGACGCGAAACTCGCCCGAGGGCATGATCGAGCCAGCCTGGCTCGGATGCATTGGGAGCGCGCCACAAGCGTGCGTGCTCGCTTGTCGGGGCCTTGATCCGCAGCGGGACTACCAAGGTCTCCCGCGCCATCAGAGGCGGTATCGCGCACCGGAGGGCATATCCACCGAGCTCGTCCTCGTACTCGTCCAGCTCGATCGTGCCTTGCGGCCAAGCGGACGCTGAGCTGATCACCACGCCGTCGACGTGGGGGTGCTCAGACAGCTGGCTCAGGATGTTTTGGCGCATGGTCGCGAGCTTTTGTCGTCGAGAGGTAGGCTCGCCCATTGGGTGAACAGCCAGAGGCCCTGCCAGGCGCAGATTCGGAGCCAGACGTTTTGTGCCCCTTCTGTCTGCCGTGCCTTATCCTGCTCGAGCCGATCAGCGATGCGTGGCCAGAGATCGCCTGTGAGGGCGGGGCCGTGCAGCCCTTTAGCGGAAGAGGTCCCTCGCTGGCTGACTTGCAGTGCGGCTCCGTGGAGAAGGAGCCGTGGCGTGGAACCGCCGACCTTTACCAACCGAGCATGTGTCTCGACGTTGTCGAGCAACTCGGCAAGCTTTGAATCATCCAGTACCTCTGACAGGTCCCCGCTGCACTCCACGGCGTATCGGCTGCAAATGCTCTGGATGCTCGAGAAGGCCCGGTCGGTAAAGCGATTGATCGCAACCGCACGATCGTCTTGGAGTACCACCCTTGCCTCGACGAGCAGCGACTCGTCCTTGTCGAGATCTATTGCGACATCAGAGGCCTTTGTGCTGTCGGCGATGGGCCGCTCAAACCGAACGCCATAACCCGCAGCTGCGGCCAACGCCCCAACCTCGAGCTCCAGTCGGACGTGCGGAACCACGTCCTGCCTCGGATCCTGCTTTAGCGGCCGAATGACGTCAGCGAAACCTTCGCAGTCACATAGAAGCTCAAGCCACAATGCGAGCTCTGCGAACTCGAAGTAAGCGGCCGAGTGCCCGATGGCCAACTCCATTCCGCCGGGCAATTGACCGTATTTTTCCCACGTCCGTTGTGGCCAGTCATCACCAAGGCGCTTGCTCAGACGATCAGCTGCCCACAGCCCAACTCGCCGCCAAGCCGGCGAGCGGACTGGACTAGCGTTCTCGAAGCCGTCGCGGAAGTAGACCCATGAAGGTGGCGGGACGTTTCGGGCAGGATCTGCCTGAGCGTCAGGAGGCATGTGCCGCTTGACGATAACCCCCCACCCGCGAACGCCAGGACCCCCAGAATCGATCCCGGAGTTAGGGATCGAGGGCCGCGAAGAACCGCTGCACCGCATCGACGGCGTCGGCGCGTAGCTCGTTAGCGTTCGCTTCGGGCTCCACCTCGAGTGCCTGCTCGGCGTAGCCAACGGCGCCCACGTCGGTTGTGTTCGCGTAGCGTTCTCTGACCTCGAGGAAGGTAGAACGCAGGGCGGGCAGCTCCGCCGCGAAGCTCGCGCTCGAGCAATCGCTGTGCTGCTTGCTCGGGACCGCCAGCGCGGTTATGCAGGAGTACGTAGGCGAGGTCGTAGTAGTCCTTGGTCGCGCCACGGGTGCGAGCGGCGACGCACTTCGACAAGAGGTAGCCCTGCAGGCCAGCGAAGCGGACCCGGACGCTAACGAGCGTGCCGTCTGTGAGTCTCGCCGGAAAGCTCCTCCCAGGCGAAGTCTTGAGCGACATAGCCGGTGCCGCGGAGATTGATTGCCGCAAGAGTCGTGCACCCGCGGGGGCGGATCACCTCGTGCTCTGGGTGGTCGGGGAGATCGCAGAGGAACTCGAGCTTCACAGCCGCACCGGCCACGGGGCCGCGCCAGCGCCACCCCTCCGCGTTATCGGCGTTGAACTCCATCCGTTCGAGCGCCCGCTCGACCCCGCCGAGATCCGCATCGGGATCCACGTGGGTGATGAGGAGTACGTCGACGTCTGTTGTGCCGAGGTGAACCGGAATGACGCCGTCATCTCGCGAGAGGACCTCTGGCACGAGGCCTCCGAGTACGACGAGGAAGACCGCCTCCTCACGGAGCTGAGTGCAGGAGACGGACGAGCGCAAGCTCAGCGCGCGCTCTCGTCGCACGGGAACGCGGCTCATCCATGGTTGGCTGGATCCTTCGGCGCGGTGGCGATGTCGTGGAGTGGGTCGATGAGCTGCTCCTTGACGTGATCTGCGGCGTCTTGTCCGCGTGCTCCAAAGGCGTTGAGATCCCCGTAGAGGCGTGGTGGGCTTACCACAGGGATCTTCTGGTGGGTAGTGGCGAGCTTGCCGAAGCACCCGGGGATCGGCGGACCAGAAGGTCACACGTCCTCCCTCGTCGAGCTTCCCGTAGACCGGCATGCTCGATGGCGTTTGTGAGCGGCCCGGCGAAGTCGGTATCGGCTACGTAGATGTGGAGGCTGGGAGTGCTGGTCGCAAAGGGGGCGGTGAAGACGAGGCCGGCCCAGCCGCTGACGGCCCATTTTGTTCTGTCGAGCGATTGGCCGATGTCCTTGCGCAGCGCGGGGGCGAGGTCTTGGTGCAAGAGGGTCATGACGTCCTGAGTGGCGCGATGGGCGATGCGTGTCGACCGACGGCTGGTGGCGAGGCCGGCTGACCATGCCTCGAGCATCGTGTCGGCGTCGACGAGCTGCCGATGTGCGCCAGGCCCCCCGCGAGGTTCCGCGCTTAGCGGTCCAGCCTTGTGCGTCGAACGCCTTCAGGACGTTGGCAACCTGAGGTACCGACCAGCCGCAGAGTCCGCGCGAGTTGGCTTGCTTGCAGCGGACGGTCTTTGCTTGCGAGGATGACCTCAGCGATCGTTATGGCGGAGGGCGACCACTTGAAGGGCCGCGGCACATGCTCCTCTCGCCGAAGCTGAGCGGGTTCGCGAATTACGATCAGTCCTTCGGGTCCGAGGATTCGGACCTGGCCGGTCTCATCGGCCCAGTTCGCACCGCGGTCGCGAAGCCACTTTGGAGGGCTCCGGGGGAAAGCCGGTGTGCGAGCAGCACGACGTTGGCCGGCCAAGGATCAGGCATGTTCCTCGCCGCACGGCGAACGTCCTGCGGCCACCCCTCAGCGGCCCACTTGATCTCAATCGGAATCGTGCGGCCGTCGCGCGTTGGATCACCAAGGTCAGGGCGCGCGGTCCCGGCGACGGCTCGACGATGAAGCTATCGACGGCCTTCGCCAGGATCTGCTGATATCTATTTTCTGCCGCCATGACCTTCTCTACTGTACCATAAGAATAGCCATATCAATAGAAAATAGCTTCGCATCGCGCTTGCTCGTGTTCGGTCACAACAGGACGCCTGAGCGGACGCACAGCAGTTTCCCCCAAAGGCGGCCGGCGCCGCTGTAAGCCGACGGGGACGAGGTCTCGCTTACCCAAGGGAATACAAGGCGGCCGCAAAAGGGCCAGTTCCGGCCGCGAGAAGGCGCACTAGCGACAGCGTCTCCGGGCGGCTGACCACGGCCCAGGCTGGGGTCAGGCAGAAACCGATCTCTGATCCGGAGCCCCGCAAAAACGCATCATTCCCCCGGAGATTCCCTCGCCTCTCCAAGCCGTCGAAATCGGCACTGTAGAGCCGGTTATCGGGCGTGGGAGTCCGAAAAACGTAGGTCTCGAAAACCGTTTCAGGGGTTTAAACCTTTGACGAGGGTTCGAATCCCTCCCCCTCCGTAGTGTTGTGTGTGTAGGCCGACACGTTCGTTGAGGATGGCGGCGACGTGATGGGTGAGGATGTGGGGGGTTGACGACCGAACGACCAAAGGGGTCGGGTGTGGGGTAGTTCCGCTGCGCCGGCAAGGTAAAGGGCGCCGCTTCGCGGCTCGCTGTGCTCGGCCCTGTCGGGCCGCCCTTGACTGGCCGGCTTCGCTTTCACTGCTCGGCAATTAGGGGTTGCGCATAGGCGCAACCCGGCGGGGTTCAGGGCGCTTGGGGAGAATGTTGGGCGTGCCAGAAGCTCGGCGGGTCTGCCGGCGGTTTGGATCTGCTCGCAGTGAGCACGGCCACTGCGTGTGAGCACGGCGAGTGCTTGCTCGACTTGCGCGCCGGAGCGGTTGCGTTGGAGCAGGTCGCGCAGCTGTGTGCGGGTCAGCCCGGATTTGGAGTTGAGTAGTGCGGTGTGGATTTGCTCGGCGAGGGGGTCGCCGCTTGCGTGTCCGAGTGCCCAGCTGGCGCTGGCGGCGGCGTAGTCCCAGAGCGCGAGCGCTGAGTGCAAGTGGGTGGGTGTGATCGATTGCGCCCCGTCGATCAGGGCGTAGATCAGCGCGAGGCGGATTGTGTGTGCCTCCGCGCGGGCGCAGAGCGCGCCGGAGAGGCCGCCGCCGCTGGCTGGTTCTGAGAGTTGGGCGTAGGCGTCCCACCACAGCGCTCGTGCGTGCTGATCCAGGCGCAGCTGCCCGGCGTGCTGCGCGCTCTTCAGGTTTGACTGAAGTCTCGCTTGGAGGTGAGTCTGCGCGAGCGGGTCGGGCTGCCCGCCCTCCGGTAGTAGGCGCACGCGGCGGCAGGCGACCATGAGGAATCTGTTCAAAAATCCATTTGAGATATCGATCGTGGTCGTGTGGTGGGGAGGCTTGTTGAGGCGGTGATGTGACCGATCACCGCGATGTGCGCCCCGCTGGCGCTGGCGGGCGCGGTGCGGGTCAGCAGCGCGAGCGCGCGGCCGTCCCAGGCGCAGCGCAGCACCGGCGACAGCGTGGAGATTTCCCGGGTAGCGGCCTTCAGCGGGGAGGCGAACTCCGGCTCGATCACCAGCAGCCGCTTGTCCCCTGTGGCGGGGTCGGTGGCGGTGGGGTCGCGGACCGCCCAGATCAGGCCCTCCCCCGAGGACAGGCCGGTGGCGATGCGAGCCGGCAGCGTGGGGTCCGCGCGGGCGATCAGGCGCCGGACGTGGTCCCAGGAGGAGCCCTTGCGTGCCTTGGCGGTGTCACCGACGAGCACGAGGAACTCGTTGGGGTGATGGCGCGTCGCCTCGATCTGAAAGTAGGCGCCACGCCCGACCGCGGCACCGAACGCGATCAGTAACTGTGAGAGGATCGCGGCGGGGTCCGCCTCGGTGTGCGGCGCGACCTGGCCCACGATTTCCCCCGCGAGCCCGTGGTAGGCGGCCGGGCCGGGCGGCTGTGGCCACCCCGCCGGGGCGGGCAGTGTCCGCTCCCCCCAGCCCGCCGTGGGCTCCGGCACGGTGGCGTCGAAGAGGGTGCGCGCCGCTGCCGCAGCTCGGGTTCACTCGTCTGAGACCTCGCTGACGGCTGCTCTGGCGGCGGACTCATCGACGATCGCCTGCTCCGCCGCGAAGCACGCGATCAGCGATGAGAGGGCCAGGTTGTTCACCTGTCGCGGCAGGCCGCGGGAGACTTGGTGGATCAGCGCGATCGCGTCATCGGAGAAGATCGTGTCATCCCGCCCAGCCAGCGCCAGGTGGTGAGAGATATAACCGGCGGTCTCGCTCTCGTCCAGGCCGCCGAGCGTGTAGCGGCAGCCGATGCGCTGATCCAGCGCAGCCAGCGCCCCGAGCCGCAGCCGGCGGCGCAGCGTGGGCTGCCCCAGCAGCAACAAACAGAACGGCATGGTCTGGTCCATGTCAGCGTTTGAGAGACACCGCACCCCTTCCAAGCTGTCAGCGTCGAGCAGGTGTGCCTCGTCAATCACGACGACGACCTGCTTGCCGCGCTCAGAGCTCTGCGTGGCCAACAGCTCCTGCGTCTGGGGGATCAGCGACGCGCTGTGAAAACGCGGTGTGCCACCCAGACCAGTAACGATCGTCGCGTAAAGACCACGCAACCCGACACCCGGGGTCCCGAGATAAAGAACCGTGTGCCGTGAGGCGTCGAGGGTCGCCATCGCGGCCCTTGCGGCGACCGTCTTCCCGGAACCACACTCACCACTGATCACCCCGATCTGGCGCTCAGCGACGCACCAGCAGATCCTCGCGACCGCCTGTGAGTGAGCGTCGTGGGCGTGCAGCATGCCCGGCGCGAGGTCCTTCCCGAACGGCATCCGTGAGAACCCGTAATGCGCGCGCAGACCGGTCAATGCTCATCCTCTGCTCCCTTGCTCGTCGATATCGGTATTGGTGCTCTCCCGGTCACGCTCGATGCGCTCACGCTCGGCGAGCGCGGCGTAGTCGATCGGCTTGCCGGCCAGCTCCGCCGCGCGACGCTCGGCGATCAAGCCGAGGTAGTCGATGCCGCTGGATGGGGGTGGCGGCGCCGGCTCGGCTTTCACTTTGGGGTGCACCTGGCGGGTGATGCGGACCGGCACCGCGGTGCCCATCCCGCGGCCGCCATAGCGCACCTCCACGTGCTCCAGGTCAAACGGGTCGAAGATCAGCTCGACCTGGTGACCAAGGAGCGCGGCGTCGACCTCGTATTCGTTGCCGTGCAGGTTGACCGTCGCGGTCTTTGTGGAGACACCGCGGGGTTCTGACCACAAAAACGCCTCCCGTAAAAGCTCCGGTGATGGCAGCTGTGGCGGCGCGACTCCCTGGAAACGCTCGAGCGGCGTGCGCTTCGTTTCCGAGTGCACACGACGGTGATAGACGACCTCCACCCACGCGCTGAACAGCCGGTTCAGCTCGTTCAGGTCCGCGACCTCACGCGAACCGAGCTCCACGAGGAACTGGTCCCTGACGGTCCTGAAGAACCGCTCGATCTTGCCTTTTGTCGTTGCCGCGCGGGGGGTGGCGTGAATCAGCCTGATGCCCAGCACGGCGCAGGCACGCTCCAGCTGGCGGCTGACGAACGCGGAGCCGCGATCGACGAGAATCGCGCGTGGCACCCCACGCGCGCTCAGACCAGCGCGCAGCGCCGCCTCCAAGCGCGTCACGTTCTCCGCGGTGCCCCAGCGGTAGCCCACCAGCGACCGCGAGAAATCGTCGATAAACGCCAACAAGATCGCCTTGCGGCCACCCACCTGTGGGCCGTGCAGACCATCCCCGGTCCACAGCTCGTTGCGCTCGGACGCTTCGAAACGGCCATAAACTTTCACCGGGCCAGCACCCCGGGTCACCTTCAACCCGAGCCTCGAGAAGTGACGCTGGATCGTGCGCTCCGAGCACACGCCCCCATCCTCACCGGCGGCGGCGAGCATGACGGCCCTGACCTGCGCGGCGGTGCGCTGCGGCAGCTCGCGCTTGAGTGTGACCGCCAACGCCAGCACCCCCGGCGGCGTGGCCGGGGGAACGACTCGTGGACGCGGCACCAGCGCCTGGAAACCCCCCGCGCGGTAGTTGCGGATCCAGCGGTCGACCGTCGCGCGGCTGACCGTGAGGCGCGCACCACCGGGCCCGGTGTGCTCCACCTGAGCGACGGCGCGCACCATCGCGCCGCGCTCGACCGGCGAGCACGCTGGGTCGAGCATCGGCCTGATCAATGAGTAACGGAACAGTCCGACGTCCCTGAAACGCTCCTCCTCCACAGCTCACTCCCCACATCCGGTGACAGAGACACGAGCATCTCCGCTCAGCGCACCACCGGGAAGGGGCAACTCGTGTTGCACAAAAGCACGCCACCGGACAGCGCCGCCGCCAGCGGCCACACCGCCCTCACGCCGAGGCGCAGCACCCATGCTCTGCCCGCCACCCCGATCGCGCCAAGCGCATCAGCGAACACGCTGCCAGCAGGCGTGATCGGTGAAAGCTCCGCGTCCAGCGCAAACGCCCACGCCGTGAAGTGCGCGCGGATCCTCTCCGCCCCCGACTCAAACCGCCGCAGCCACCCACGCACCGTGTCCTTCGGCACCCCCAACCCGGCCGCGATCGCCCGGTGACCCAAACCGCCCACCTTCGCCTCGATCGCGGCACCGATCACAGCCACCCCATCACGACGACGCAACAAGCACACATCGGGCAACAACACGTGCGTGCGAGCACATTCCCGGCACCTTCCCCGCCGCGGACGCAACGACCGCACCACTCCCGCGTGGAGGCGTAAAACCCGACGACGCGCAAACCCCCACGGACCCAAAACCCCTCCACAAAACGGGCAGGCAAACCGCCCAGCACACAACTCAGCCTCGACTCCGGCTCTCTCGTCCCCTACGATGAACATAGATGTCCCCTTTCGGGCATCGGCGAAGCACCACGCAGGGGCTCTCCCAACGGAACTGGTCAAAGCTCGACGGGAGGGCTTCTGCACGTGCAGGAACACCCCAGCCTGACGACATCACCGCCACCATGCCGCCACCCCCGTGAGGACCACCCATCCTCACCCACCGCGTCATCAAATCAAACGCGGATGCTCATCCAAGGTGGCGTTCAACAGTGTGTCGGGACATCGGGGACAGATGTCTCGGGACATGGTAGACACGTTCAGGGCCGTGCGAGCGGTTGGTAGGTGTGGCTGGGGTCGAGGGTCAGCTCGCGGATCAGTTGGCCGTCGAGGTCGATCACGCGGATGTTCTGGTCGGCGATCACATGCGCCTCGACCAGATACCGCGCCTTGTCCACAGAAAGACTCCCTCACGTTGGTGTCTCCTATGTCCTGACACATGTGTCGCCTATGAGGTGGCACCACACACCTCCCCCTCCGTAGCTCCCCTCGTCGTCGTTCACCCATCCGCTTTGTCGGCGGCTGCGCAGCGTGCAGCGGTGCAACCGGCCACGAGGTCTCACGCTGACACAGCTCATGGACAGCCCCATCTCGAATCCGTGCGTCGACGCCCAAGGCGGCTTGGCGATTCGCGCTAGCGAAGGAGGGCGAGAAAACGAACCAGAGCGGCGAGCTTGGCGCGCGGCAGATGGTCAAAGGACGGCATCGGCTCTCGCGCGTCGATCACAGCGCTGCGGAGCTGCCGTTCGTCGAGCGCCGAACCGACCCGGGTGAGGGCGGGCCCCGGCTTGCGATTCCCGTCCTCACCGATCCCGTGGCACGCCAGACAGCCGGACCGGACGGCTACGTTGGCTCCCGCTTCGTATTCACGTAGGTCTCGTCCGCCGTTTCGACGAACCGCCGGTGGGATGAACGTGAGTTCTCCGGTTTCGATGGTGTCCAGGGTGAGCACGTTCGATCCTGGGCGGCATGGCAGAGCCGTGGGCGGACACTTGCGGGTCGACACGAAGGCAGGTGAGCTGATGCGCCAGCGATCGTCGGCGCGTCGCAGCGCAACCAGCTGGGCCGGTCCATGCACGAAGTGCAGGTCGACCCACGCCCGGCACATCACAAGGTCGCTTCTCACGTGCGCCTCCTGCCTCCCGAAATGCACATCACGATGTGTACCATGTGGTGTATGCGGACGAACATCGAGATCGATGACCAGGTGCTCCATGAAGCCCAGCAGCTGATCGGCGCTCGCACGAAGCGCGAAGCGGTCGATGTAGCGCTCCGGGAGCTGGTTGCTCGGCATCGCCGGATTGGCGTGCTCGACTTGCGGGGACGCGTCCGCTGGGAGGGTGACCTCGATGAGAGTCGCCGCGGACGCTCATGATCGTGGTGGATACGAGCGTCTGGATAGACGTGCTGAACGATCGAGGCTCGCCGGCGGCGCTTCGCTGCACCGAGTTGATAGAGGCGGGAGAGCCGATCGCGCTGACCGACATCGTGTTCACCGAGATTCTTCAGGGGTTCCGCTCGGAGCGGGAAGCCAGCCTGGTTGAGCGCCATCTGAGGGCGTTCCCAATCCTGCGTCTCGATGGTCTCGGTGACTTCGGGCTGGCGGCAGAGCTGTACCGAAGCGCACGCCGTGCGGGCGTGACCATCCGCAAGACGCTCGACTGTTTGATCGCCGCGCCTTGCGTGCGGACCGGGGCGCCGATCCTGCACGCAGATGTCGACTTCGATCAGCTCGCGACGTGCACGCCGCTACGGATCTACGGCTAGGCTCCGAAGCGCTCGCGGTGTAGGGTTCTGACGCGCCCTGAGCCCAGGTTCGGGTTCGAATATCGTCCCTCGAACCCCGCCAGGCTTTGCTGCGGCGTTGCCGTGCATTTACGGCAGGTCGAGCACGAGCAGCAGTGCGTCTTCGATGCTGCGCAGCTCGTCGTGGGTCAGGTGTCCGATGCGCTCGCCGAGCGCTCGTGCATCGACGGCGCCGACCATCTCGCACAGAACCTGAGTCGGCTGATCGGCGACGATGACCTCGGGGTGGAAGCTGGTTGTGAACGCCGAACGCGATGTCGGGCATATGACGACTGTGGAGAGGGCAAGCAGATCGTCCGCTTGGACGATCACCGCGAATCGGCGGCCTTCCTGGACGTGACCGCGCCGGTTCGGCGTGTTGATCCGATGGACATCACCACGGACCACGCAGCGTCTCCATCAGCCCGGCAACATCGCGTGCTTCTCGCACGTAGTCCTCGTTCTCCATCAGGCGCCGCGCCTCAGCTGCAAGTCCGCCACGTCGGCGCTCGCGCTCTGCTGTCTCGGTAATCGCTTGCCGAGCGGCCTCTGCGCGGCTCAAGCCTCGACGCCTGGCGATCTCGTCCAGCGCGCTCATCCCATCGCGACCAAGCCGCAGAGAGAGTGGGTGGGGGGCTGAAGCCACGTCAGCAGCGTAGCGCAAAACACACTACACACCAAAATGCGCGTCTGACAAACGCGCTTGGGAGTAGCCTCCCGTGATGCCTCGATCCAGCTCGAGCGTTGGGCGTGTCGGTCTGGTGCTGGCCGGGGGTGGCGCTCGGGGCGCGTACGAGATCGGTGCGCTTGCCGTCCTCTTGCCCGCGCTGAGCGCGCGCGAGCGCCCGCAGATAATCGTCGGCACGAGCGTCGGCGCGATCAACGCCGCCTATCTCGCGGCATGCGCTGCAGGCCCGCCACCCAGGTTGCCGACGGCGGGCTGGAGCTGTGGCGCAAGATCAGCTACGGCAGCGTGCTGAAGCCGCTCGTCTCGCCAGCAGAGGGTGCGCGCCTGTGGTCATACATGCGGGAAGTTCTAGGCATCGGTCGGGCACACACCGACAGCTTGCTCGACCCTGCGCCGCTGGCGGGAACGCTTGCAGAACTGATCGCATTCGATCGTATACACGCAAACGTGCAGACGAGGAACCTCGCTACCGCGGCGGTGGTCGCAACGTCCGGGCGCACGAGCGTGAGCGTGGTCTTCCACGACGGTGGTAGTTCGCCCCCGCCCGACCCGCTCCGGGGAATCTCCTACGTCCAGACCGAGCTAACCGAGGATCATGTTCGGGCTTCTGCCGCGATTCCGCTCCTCTTTCCTGCCGTCCCTATCGATGGTCCAGAAGGTCGCCGCTGGTACTTCGACGGGGGTACGCGCCTGAACGCGCCGATCAAGCCGGCACTCTCCCTGGGCGCGAGCCGGCTGATCGTGATCGCGCTCAACGCGCTCACGCCGGTGCACGAGTTGCGCGCAGATCGTCGACCCGACGCTCTCGACGGAGCCACGCAGCTCATCCAAGCCGTGCTCGTCGACCCCCTCGTAAACGACGTGCACACGCTCGCCACAGTCAATGAACTGCTCGACGACGACACCAAAGCGAAGATCCAGGCGCATGAAAGCCGCACCGGAAAGCGACGCGTCCCCTACATGCTGATCGCGCCACAGGACCCTTTCGAGATCGGGCGGATCGCCAGCGAGGTGTACCGCACCCACTATCGATCGCCTCTCGCGCTCGCCCGTTCCCCGAGTCTCAGCGCACTCGGCCGTCTCGTAAACGCCGCCAAGGACGCCAGCCACGGCGAGCTGCTCAGCTATCTCCTGTTCGCGCAAGACTTCACAGATCGACTCATCGAACTCGGCCGCAAAGACGCACGGCGCTGGATCGACGAGAAACACGATCAAGGCCGCTGGCAGCTCAAACAGATACAAACGGCCCAAGGCCCGGCAACCGCGGAAGCGGCGATCTAGCCGCGGGTCCAGGGGCTCCGGCTAGACTCAGCGCGCGATGTCGCAGCCGAACGTGCTCTTTTCCATGTGGATAATCTCGGTATCGGCGAGCTGAGCTGCTACAGCGGCGGCGCGTTTCGGGGCGCTCGACAGATGGATCGATGCCTTCGCGGAGGAGGGCTTTCGGCTGACGAACTACGCGCCGGAAGCGCAGTGCACGCCGACTCGCTCAGCGCTGATGACGGGTCGGCATGCGATTCGCTCTGGTACGCACAGCGTGCCGCTCGGCGTGTCGGGTGGCTGGGGTCTCGTGCGCTGGAGCGAGCGCTTGGAGACCTGCTGAGCGACGCTGGCTTGCCTGCGCGGTCTACGGCAAGTGGCACGTTGGTGAGGGGCCGGGCCGCTGGCCGACCGATAAGGGGTTCGAGGAGTGGTATGGGCCGCCGCGCAGCTACGACGAGGCGCTGTGGCCCGATGATCCTTGGTATGACCGCGAGCGCGACCCGCAATCGCGAATGGTCGAAAGCAAGAAGGGCGACGATGACGTGGCCGAGGGCGATCGGCTGACGCTCGACGTGCGCCGCGACTGCGACGTCGAGTATCTGAGGCGGGCAAGTGATTTCGTGCGGCGTAACGCGCTCGCAGGGACGCCGTTCTTTCTCTACTTCAACCACTCGCTCATGCACATGCCCGTGATCCCGCGCGAGGAGTTCCGGGGTCGCAGCCGACAAGGGGATTGGGCCGACAGCCTGTTGCAGCTGGACGCGGACTTCGGCGTGCTCTTGGATCTGCTCGACGAGCTCTCGATCGCCGAGGACACGCTCGTCGTGTTCGCCGGAGACGACGGCCCAGAGGAGGTGCTGCTGTGGCGCGGGTCGCCCGGCTATTGGGAGGGGTCATATTTCGCGGGTGGGGAGGGAAACCTCCGCACACCCTGCGTCGTCCGCTGGCCCGGCCGGGTACTCGCCGGGAGTGGTCAGCGACGAGATCATGCACGTCACCGACTGGTTCACGACGATTCTCCACGTCGCCGGAGTGAGCGAGCCCGACGACCGGGTCATCGACGGCGTCGATCAGCTCCACTGGCTCGCTGGCGAGCGCGATGCCTCGGCACGGGACGGTTACATCTACTGGATGGGGCCGGAGATGTACGGCGTGAAGTGGCGCAACTTCAAGCTCGTGCTCGTCGCGCAGATCTACTCGACCGAAGCCGCAGGGAGACTGCCGTCACCGCGCATCATCAACCTCATCACGGATCCGCACGAGCGCGAGAGCCTCGACCTTCCTTATCTGCACTCGTGGACGGCACATCACTTCAACCGGATCATCGACCAGTTCAAAGCGAGCGCCGCGCAAGAGTCGCCGATTCCCTCAGGCGCGCCGCTTGACCACGTGCCGGACGCCAAGCGCTAGCCGATACGTGTCGGCTTACACGGCTCGAGTCGGCGCTCCTCCGCCGAGCCGGACTGCAAGCGCGCGGCCGCGCACCAATCACTGCGTCTTGGGGATGCTCTCGAGGAGCGCCTGTCGTCGGCTCAGCCCCGAGCGACGCGGAGTGCTGCCATCGACGATCACGACGACGACGCACGGCTCTATGCGCCCTCGTTTGATGGCCGTAAATTGCGGGATTTTTGGCGCTTGTGTTGATTCGTTGCCGCTGATTGGCAGTATGGTCTGTCACGAGGCTGGGCTTGATGGCTGACGAGAGCGAGTGGGGTTTGGGTGGCGTGTTGAGGCCGACTCGGTGCAGGGAGACCAAGGGCAGTGTCGGCTCCCGCTTGGTCTCGGGGACGTTCATCGCGCTCGCTGTCGGGCTCGTATGCGCATCCGTCGCGGTCGGCGCTCAGCCATATGAAACGTACACCTTTGTGAGAGACTTCGGTACGTCGGGCGAAGCGGTGGAAAAGACGACGGCTCCGTGGAGTGATGCGATCGACGCGCATGGGAATATCTGGGTCACAAACTATGCCTACGGCGGCAAAAGCCGTATCGAGGTCTACTCCGCGTCTGGCAAATGGGAAAGCGACGTCGTCGAAAAAACTGGTTCGGCAGCCGGCGATGTCAACGGCCCGATCGGGATTGACTATGACCCGTCGAATAAAGATATGCTCGTGGCTGACTCACTCAACCGCCGCATCGACGAGTTCAACGAAGCCGGCGGACTCGTGCGCGCGTTCGGCTTCGGGGTCATTACCGGCGAAAAAAAAATTGAAACATGTACGACGTCGTGTCGGGCCGGCCTGACCGGTACAGAAGCCGGGGAGTTCGACGACCCGATGGGCGTGGCGAGCAGCGCGAACGGAAACATCTGGGTCACCGACTACGAAGCAGACCGGGTCGACGAGTACACCGAAGCCGGTGGCTTCGTCGCCGCGTTCGGCTTTGGGGTGGTCAACGGCAAAGAAAAATTTGAGGAATGCACCACAACCACAGGCTGCCAAGCGGGCAAACCTGGCGCCGGCAAAGGGCAGTTCAACCACCCGGCATACCTAGCGTTCTCGCGAGCTGGGAGTCTTTACGTCACCGACTTGGGGAATGATCGCATTGAGGAGTTCGGCACCGCGATGGAACGTATCGGCAGCTTCGGCGAAGCCGGCTCCAGCAACCTTCAGTTCAACTCGCCGGCTGGGATCGCTGTCGGCGCCAACGGGTATGTATACGTCGCCGACCAGGGCAATCACCGGATCCAGATGCTCAAGGAAGAAGGCGGATACTTCTCGCAGTTCGGCAGTGCCGGAACCGAACTGGACGAGTTCGGCAACCCCCATGGTATTACCGTCTCGCCCGATGGAAGCGCCTACGTTGTCGACACCGCAAACCAGCGCGTCGCCGAGTGGGAACCGATACCACCACCCGTCAACCTCGAAGCGCCGACGATATCCGGGACGGCCGAAGAAGGGCAGACGCTCACGGCGGGAAAAGGGACCTGGACAAACGCTCCGGAAACGTATTCCTATCAGTGGAAGGAATACGTCGCCACCACCGAAAGCTACCAGCCGATCGAAGGCGCCACGTCCAGCACCTACACGCTCGGCGCCCTGGACTCCGGCCACAAGGTAGAGGTCGAAGTCGGAGCCACGAACTCAGACGGGACGACCTGGGCGATCTCCGCACCGGCCGCGACCGTTGGGCAGACGACGACCGCGAATCTGTGGATCAAAGAAGGCGGCACGAACAACTGCCATCTCTACAAAACGGCGCACATCTACGAAGCTAACGAAGCGTGCGCGTCGGTGAAAGCCGTCATCGAAAACGCCGAATGCGGCGACGTGGTAAAGATGCAGCCGGGGACCTACGGGGAAGGTGGGGAAGGCGGGCAAGGTCCCGGCTCGGGCTCGGAAGAGTTCGCCATCAAATCGGTCGCGTTGGAATCATGCACCAACCCCGTCGTGTTCGAGCCGTCGTCAGTCGCGGCAGAAGAAAAACTCGAAGTGATCGTGAACCAGATACAGCTCGGGGTTGGTGGTGTCTCTAACGACACGGCGCCGTCGTGGGTCACATTCAAGGGGCTGAGCACCCCGTTCGGTGTTGCTGCGCACGAGGGCGGCAGCCACATCACGTTTGATCGCATCACGGGCGGCAGGTTCTACAACGCGGGTCCGTCGTATGTGACGGTCGAGAACTCCACCTGGGGGCCATGCTACTCGAACGCGGAAGAACCACCTTCGTCAGAAGTGGCAGCGAGCCAGAGGATTATCCATGTTGCGTTTTCTCACGCCACCGGGGCACCTATCGTCATTGGAGAACTCAACGGGAAAACGAAAAATGGCGAATCGGAAGGGGGCCTGACTGTCGGGACGAAGTATTGGGAGCACAAAGTGTCGTCGACCGAAATCGAACTGGCTACCAGCAAGACCAAAGCGGAATCCAGCACCGCCAGCGAACACATCGAATACACCGCCGCCATCAAAACGAACACCAAGTGGCGTGAAGAAGCCACGGTCCCGCGCCCGTGCATGAACAACGATGATCACTTTGACGAAGGCGAACATCTGACGCTCCGCCACAACCTGATCCATGAAATGATCGACGAACACGGTCATTGGGAGTGCCTGTTCCTGACGAGCATCAACCACGTCCTGATCGAAGGCAATCGATTCCAGACCTGCCAGCTCTACGGTATCTTCATCCAGCCGAACGGCAACGGGGGTGGGAAGCTGGAAAACCTGACGGTGCAGAACAACTGGTTCGCCAACACGCAGGAGGGCGAAAAAACTGAACTGCCGCGCGAGAGCACCTTGACCTTCGGGATACACGAACACCGTGAAGTGAACCACGTGTTGATCGCCTACAACAGCTTGGGCGAAGGTGAAGAGATCATCAACGAAGAAGGGTCCTCTGAGGAACCCAAAGAGACCTTGTTGGTCGGCAACATCTCGGCGCCGACTGGCACTTGCCAGGCCGGGCTCACATACGAATACAACTTCCTGGTCACGACGCTGAGATCCTGCGGCACCGGCGAAGCCGCAGGGGCCGTGCCCTACGAATCAGCCTCGCGCACGTCACCTAACTACACTCTGGCTGCTGGCGCTAGCAACGCCAAGGAACTCGTCCCCTACGAAAGCAAAGCCGAACGCAAAGTCGAATGGGACTTTTACGGGAACCGGCGCAAGGCGAGCGGCCCATGGAATGCCGGAGCGGTGGAATGAGCCCGGTTGCGTGGGTCGGCAACCTGTGTGACAGATAGGGAGCCCTGAACTTGCTGTGATCGGGGAACCGGGTACTGCATGAGGCGTCTGGTCGCAGACCCTCTGCACGTTCGAATCCCAGCCCGGTCAACGATGCGATCACCGGGGTGGAGGCTTTTGGGGGGAGGTTCTCCTCGAGGAACGCCTCGTTGACCTTCCGCGAGACCGCCGCCTCTCCGCTAAACCGGGGTCATATCAAAGTGTCCTCGAAGCGGGGGAAGCCCCGCCGTATGCTGGTCGCTGCGTCCGACCAGCACTACGACCTGCGCAACCTGTCCGAACATTTTGGCTGCGCCCACGCCAAGCGGGCTTGGCCTGGCTGCGTGGAGGGCTCGGGCCACACGCTTTGCGAGCGCGCTCGCGCCGGGGGCGTACATCACGCTGTCGTGCGCCCGCGTGCCGCGCACGGAGTATCCGAGGTTCACGGCCGTGACCGACGGTATCTGCGCATGAATCCGCGCGGCGACGCTGGTCATGCGCGGGCGGCTCGCGAGGAACGAGCTGTATAGCCCGGTCTGATCCACGAGTAGGACAGGCACCGAGGTGCGTGGCACTGCGGTTTGCAGGTTGGTGGTGCTGAGGGCCTTGCCCATCTGTGCGCTCACGCTGCCGCCATAGATTCCGCCGACCGCCGGGAACTGCGCGCTTCCTTGCTGAAACGTGACTTCGACCGAGCCGGTCCCAGGTGGCGCGAAGCCCGAGAGCAGGCGTTCACCACCATGCTTGGCTTCGACGGGGAGGTTGGGGGTCGATAGCTGCTTGGCGTCCTCACAGTTGGCGCTGTCGATCGAGAGCTTGACGTAGACGAGCACGCACACTTCGGGCGCATACCCTGGTCCGTATTGGGTCGTGCCCGTTTCCTCGCTTTCGCCCTTCAGATCGCATCCGACGCCCGGCGTGACCCACCATGCAGCCGTACTGGTCGCGCCCCACAGCCGCGTGTACCGGTACCAGGCGTAGGCGAGTTGGTTTCCCCAAGATTCGGTGGTGTTTTCCGCTTCCCACGAAGGCAGCATCTCCCTCGACCAGCGCGGACTCGCCAGAAACGCGACCAGCCCGGTCACGCTCGCTTCCGGTGCGCCGGACGCTTCGTACGGCGACCCTCCGGTACACACGTCCGCGCTCGCCGCGGGGGTCCCGGCGAAGCCGAGAGCGAACAACGCGAGCGCCACGGCGAGCGCCCCCGGTACCCCTGAGCGTGGGAAGCGCACGAGCAAAGCCGGGCAACTATAGGGCACGGCCGCCACACGGGCGGGACCCCACACCCCCGTTACGCCCCCATGCTGCAAGCGGGGCGAACGGCCCCGCCACGCATCGTCAGCCCGAACAGTCCCGCGAACACGGCGACGCCGAGGAGGTTGGCGAAGAGCGTGTAGTCGACCGCGACGGGGCCAAAGATGTCGGCTCGACTTGGCCTGATGTGCGGGACCAGCCCTGCTGCGCTGAACAGCCCCGTCGACGATCAGCGCGGCCAGCACGATCGTCACGAACATCAGCGCGGTGACGCGCGCGGCGAACGCGAGACCGTAGTACCTGCGGTAGATCAGAACGATCGGGAGAACGATCAGGTCGGCGAACAGGAACGCGATGACCCCGCCGAAGCCGATGCCGCCGGACCACAGCACGGCCGCGATCGGCACGTTGCCGACGGAGCAGACGAAGCTGAGCATCGCGACGATCGGCCCGACGATCACGTTCTCGAGGGCGCGCACGCCCGCCGGGGCGTGCTCGATGAACAGGACGCTGAAGAAGTCGTTGCCGAGCAGACCGATGAAGCCGGCCAGGATGAACCCGATCGTGATCTCCTTCCACAGCATCGACCAGTCGTTGCGGAAGTTGGCTGCCACGTCCGACCACGCGTCGATCGAGGTCAGGCGCTCGCGGAGCGTCAGCCTCGTCCCAGCCGAGTGGTGCTGGTGGGCGCTGTCGGCCCGCTGGGCGTGCACACGGGCTCGATCCTCCCGCTCGCGGGAGATGAACAGGCGCAGCAGCATGGTCATGGTCACGATCAGAATCACCCCGCCGACGAGCTCCGCGAGCGTGAACTGCCAGCCGATCAGGACCCAGATGACGATGCCGAGCTCGACCACGAGGTTGGTTGAGGCGAACTGGAAGGCGAGCGCGCTCGCCGCTGACGCCCCCTTTGCGAACAACGACCTGGCGATCGCGATGGCTGCGTAGCTGCACGACGACGAGGCCGCCCCCAGCCCCGTGGCGAGCGCGACCGGGCGCCCCCGCGAGCCGCCCAGGCCAGCCTGGATGCTCTCCCTGGGCACCCACGCCTGCACGATCGCCGAGATCGCGAACCCGAGCACGAGTGCCCACCAGACCGCCCACGCCATCAGCAGGGCGTTGGAGATCCCATCCCAAACGGTGCTGAGCACGGCGCTCATGGCCGTCTACCGACGGCCGTCCTCGACGGCGCCCTCGACCATCTCACGGCCCTTCTCGGTAAGCCGGTACATCGTCATCTTGCCCTGCTTGCGGGCTGACACGATGCCCGCCGCCTTGAGCAGTTTCATGTGATGCGAGGTCAGGTTCTGCGGCCTTTCCGCGATCCACGACAGGTCGCACACGCACAGCTCGCGCTCACCGCGCAGCGCCAGCGCCAGCGCCAGGCGCAGCGGGTCGCTCAGCGCGCGGAAGCGCCCAGCGAGCAGCTCGGCATCCTCGGCCTCCAGCCGCGCTTGGCGTAGAGCGGACCCCTGTCGCTCGTCGATGTGGAGGAGCTCACCGTGTGTCGCTTGCACGACAACATCCTAACATATATAAGGATGTTGTTCTGATCGTTCCGGCCATATCGCGTATGTTCCGGGTCATGTCCACGGGGCGGCTGGAGGGGAAGGTGGCGCTGATCACCGGCGCTGCGGGCGGCATCGGTGCGTGCGCGGCCGAGCGCATGGCCGCGGAGGGCGCGGCGCTGCTGCTCACCGACGCGGATAGCGCCAGTGTGGAGGCGCTCGCCCGCGATCTCGGCCCTGGCGCCGCCGCACACGCTCATGACGTGACCAGCGAGGCGCAGTGGAGCGCGGTGAGCGCGTGGGCGCTGAAGCTGCATGGACGCATTGACGTGCTGATCAACAACGCCGGCGTGTTCCTGGCGGCGCCGCTGGCGGACACCTCGCCAGAGGACTTCCGCCGTGTGCTCGAGGTGAACGTGACGGGCGTGTTTCTCGGGATGCGGGCGCTCGCGCCGGCGATGTGCGAGCGGCGCTCGGGATCGATCGTGAACGTGTCATCGGTGGCCGGGCTGATGGGCAGCCCCTACCTGGCCGCTTACGCAACCAGCAAGTGGGCCGTGCGCGGTATCACCAAGGTCGCTCGCCAAGGAGCTCGCCGGCTTTGGCGTGCGCGTCAACTCCGTCCATCCAGGGCAGATCGATACCGACATGAACGCGCGTCAGCGCGAGCGAACGCCGGAGCTGATCGACAGGCTGATCCAGGGGATACCGCTGAAACGCATCGGCACCCCGTTGGAGGTTGCCCACGCGCTCGTGTACCTGGCCTCGGACGAGAGCGTGTACGTGACCGGCTCGGAGCTCGTCGTCGACGGCGGCACGAGCGCATGATCGTCCAACCGCTACATCGGAGGTCCCAATGAGCTCGACCAACACGCAGGTGTGCCTCGCGGCCCGCCCCTCTGGGCTGCCCACGGCCTCAGACTGGGAGGTCGTCGAGGAGCCCCTGCCCACCCCCGGCGAGGGCGAGTTCGTGGTGGCGATCTCCCACATCTCGCTCGACCCCGCGATGCGTGGGTGGATGAACGCGGGAGCGTCCTACATCGAGCCGGTGGAGGTCGGGGCGGTGATGCGCGCCGGCGCCGTCGGGCAGGTGAGCGCCTCGCGGCACCCCGGCTTCTCCGTCGGCGATCACGTCTACGGCGCCTTCGGCGTCCAGGAGCACGCCGTCTCCGATGGCGCCGGCGTCACCAAGGTGGACCCTTCGCTCGCGCCGCTGCCGACGTACCTGGGCACGCTCGGGCTGACCGGGTTGACCGCCTACTTCGCCCTGCTCGACGTGGGCAGGCCCAAGTCGGGCGAGACGGTGGTCGTCTCGGGCGCCGCCGGCGCCGTCGGCAGCGTCGCCGGCCAGATCGCCAAGATCAAGGACTGCCGCGCGATCGGCATCGCGGGCGGCGAGGAGAAGTGCAGATGGCTGACCGACGAGCTCGGCTTCGACGCGGCGATCGACTACAAGCAGGGAGGGGTCGCGCGCGCGCTGCGCGAGCACGCGCCCGATGGGATCGACGTGTACTTCGACAACGTCGGCGGGGAGATCCTCGACGCGGCGCTGACGCGACTGGCGCGCGGCGCGCGCATCATCATCTGCGGGGCGGTGTCCCAGTACAACGCCACCGACGGCGTGCGCGGCCCGTCCAACTACATGGCGCTGCTGGTAGCGCGCGCGTCGATGACGGGCATGGTCGTGTTCGACTACGTCAATCGCTTCGATGAGGCCAGCCGCGCGCTCGCCGGGTGGATGCGCGAAGGCAAGCTCGTCTCGCGCGAGGACATCGTCAGCGGCGACGTCACCGCCTTCCCCGACGCGCTCCTCAGCCTGTTCGCGGGCGAGAACATCGGCAAGCTCGTGCTACATATCGGCTCCTGATGGACGCGACGACCAGAGACGCGGTGATCTGCGAGCCGCTGCGCACCCCGGTGGGGCGCTTCGGCGGAGTGCTGCGCGACGTTGGCGCCGCGGCTCTGGCCTCGACGGTGATCGGCGAGCTCGTCGCCCGTACGGCTCTGCGCGGCGAGGACGTTGACGACGTGATCATGGGACAGTGCTACGCCAACGGCGAGGCGCCGGCGATCGGCCGCGTGGCCGCCCTCGACGCGGGGCTGCCCGTGCAGGTGCCCGGGCTTCAGATCGACCGGCGCTGCGGCTCCGGGCTTCAGGCGGTTCTGTACGGATGCATGCAGGTGCGCACGGGTGCCGCCGAGCTCGTGCTGGCGGGCGGCGTGGACAGCATGAGCCAGGCCGAGTTCTACTCCACGCGGCCGCGCTGGGGCGTCAAGGCGGGCGCGATCAAGCTCGAGGATCGCCTGGAACGAGCGCGGGTGAGCGCCGGCGGCGTCAACCACCCGGTCGCCGGCGGGATGCTCGAGACCGCTGAGAACGTCAGGCGCGAGTACGGCATACCCAGGGACGAGCAGGACGCGCTGGCGCTGCGCTCGCACGAGCGCGCGGTGGCCGCCCAGCAGAGCGGCACGTTCGCGCAGGAGATCGTGCCGGTGCCCGTTCCCGGCTCAGCGCGCGGTGGCGGCGAGGCCGTGGTCGACACCGACGAGCACCCGCGCGCGGACACCACCCTAGAGGCGCTCGCGCGGCTGCGCGCGATCATGGGAGCGAGCGACCCCGAGGCGACGGTCACCGCCGGCAACTCCAGCGGCCAGAACGACGGCGCGGCCGTGTGCGTGGTCACGCATCCGCAGCGTGCCGCCGAGCTCGGCCTGCGCCCGCTGGGGCGTCTGGTCTCGTGGGCGGTCGCGGGTGTGGCGCCGGAGACGATGGGAATCGGTCCGGTGCCGGCCGTGCGGCTCGCGCTGCAACGCGCGCAGTTGACGCTCGAGCAGCTCGATCTGATCGAGCTCAACGAGGCGTTCGCCTCACAGGTGCTGGCGGTGCTGCACGAGTGGCAGCTTCACGACGGGCTCGAGCGCGTCAACGTGAATGGGTCGGGCATCTCCCTCGGCCACCCCGTGGGCGCGACCGGTGCGCGAATCCTCGCAACGCTCCTGCGCGAGATGGACAGGCGCGACGCGCGCTATGGCTTGGAGACGATGTGCATAGGTGGCGGCCAGGGCCTCGCCGCGGTCTTCGAGCGCGTCGCCACATAGCCGCCGCCCACTCAGGCGACGTCGACGTTTCGCAGGAACGAGCGTTCGGCTCGCCTGGCGCTGTGTGTCGGGCAGTACACGCCGCGCACGCTTCCGTCGCTCAGGCCGTACCCCAGCCACACGCCGTCGCGCCACACGAAGCGGAAGAACTGGTCTTCGGCTGCGCCGCCGCGCGCGAGCTCGTTGGCCCAGGCCGCGTCGACGACACTCGACGGCACCGTCGCGTTGCACGAGCAGCCCTCGACCAGATAGCCCGAGGAGACGCAGCGCAACAGCTGGTCGAGGTTCGACGCGCGAGCTGTGGATGTTGGTGTGATCTGCATCTGATGTCGTTCGCTTGGGACGACGCGCCCCTGCCCTTTTCGGGCAATTCGTGTCGTTCTTTTCGTGCTGTCGCCGATTTTGTGCCCGATCTGTCCCGATCTCCACGGAGATGGACGTTTGTACGAGCGTGCGTTCGCGCACGCTGCGCCTGATGCTGCGCTGGGCGGCGCTCGAGCCGCCCACCGGCGGCGGCTCACTCCTCAGCGTTCGCGAGAGCTGCCGCGGCGCATGCGATTGACGCGCCGCAGCTCTTCCACTGCCTCGTCGAAGCCGCCGAGCGCCGCGCGCGGCCCGTCGCCCAGCAGCTCCACGTCGAGCCGGCTGCGCACGAGCTCCCCGGCGATCGCGTCGGCGCGCTGTGCGCCGGCGCCCGGCCGCGAGCTGACGATCCGCTCGAGACGCTCGCCTGCGAACAGCAGGCCGACGCCGTCGTCGAGCGCCCAGCCCCCGGGCAGGGTGCCGTCGCGGACGCAGGCCAGCCACACGGGCAGGCGCTCGGGCTCGCCGTCCGCGTGCACTGTCAGCGAGCCCGCGAGCAGGCCCAGGCCGTCGATCGGTTCGGGTGGTCCGCTCGAACGTGTCACCCCGGCCTGAAACCAGCACATGGCGCCGGCGCTGAGCCCCGCCAGCACCGTGCCGCTCTGCCACGCCTGCACGAGCAGCCGATCGAGCCCGTGCGCGCGCCACAACGCCAGCAGGTTGCGCATCGAGCCGCCGCCCACGTAGATGATGTCCTGCTCGAGCACGATCTCGGCGAGCGAGCGCGTGGAGCTGCGCAGGTGAAACAGGGACAGCTCCTCGCGGATGCATGCGCGCCCGCCGAAGCGTGACTTGAACGCGTTGATCTGCGTGTTGGTGTCCCCGGAGGCGGTCGGCAGGAACAGCACGCGCGGCTCTGCCACGTCCGCGAGCGACAGCACGAAGTCGTCGAGCAGGGGGTTGGCGGGCTCCATCGTGAAGCCCCCGCCGCCCATCGCGAAGATCACGCGTTCGTGCAGCTCGACCACCGGCTTGGCGCTCACGCGGTCACGAACTCCCGCGGAAGGGGACAGGCGGGCGCGGTCAGGCAGATGGCCTCGAGACGCGTCTCGCGCACGCTGCCCTCGGACGGCTCGATCAGGAACGCTGCGCCGTCAGCGCGCGAGCTGATCACGCGCTCCAGGCGAGTTCCGCGGAAGTGCAGCGCGACCCCGTCCTCGACAGCGAAGCCCGGGCGCATGCCTTCGGCGATGAAACGGTGGTACTCGACGCGGCGCTCGGGCTCGGCGTCGTAGTGCACGCAGTTGGAGAACGGCAGCAGGCCCAGGCCGCGCACCATGCGCGGCGCGCCGTGGAAGGCGCTGAGCGCCTGCTCGAACCAGCACAGCGAGCCGGCCGACGGTCCGCACAGGACGACGCCGCGGCGCCAGGCCCGGCGCAGGATCGCGTCGAGACCATGTGCCCGCCACGCCCCCAGCATGCTCACCACGTTGCCCCCGCCCACGTAGATCAGATCCTGCGCCAGCAGGTGGCTCGCGAGATCCTCCTCGACGCCACCCATCTGCCCGCCGGAGGCCGTGCCGTGGTCGCGCCGGAACAGCGACACGTGGCTCGCCTGGCAGCTGGAGGCGAAGCGCCGGTAGAAGCGCACGACGTAGTGGTCGGCGTCCCCGGAGGCGGTCGGCAGGAAGCACACGCGCGGCCTGGCTGACTCGGTCAGCGACAGCACGTAGTCGTCGAGTTGGGGGTCTTTCTCCATCGAGAAGCCGCCTCCTCCGAGGGCGACGATCTGGGGCGCTGTCTTTGGCATGACCCTCTCCCGCGGCTGGGGACGCGATACGAACAGCCTGCTCCAGCGTGACGGAGCGTGCCCGTCGCGACTATGGACCGGCGTCCCAGATCCACGCCAGGGCGATCGACATTCGCCCATGCGCGCGTCCTAGAGTGTCCGGGATGCTGGAGCAGGTGGACCACACGGCGGGCCACGCCGGCGCGAGCGCGCCGGCGATCTCGATGCGCGGGATCGTCAAGCGCTTCGGCGAGATCCTGGCGGTCAACGGGCTCGACCTGGAGGTTCCGCCCGGCGTGTGCTTCGGCCTGCTGGGTCCCAACGGGGCGGGCAAGTCGACGACCATGAGGATGCTCACCGCCCAGGCGCTCGCGGACGAGGGCCGCATCGAGGTGCTGGGCTACGTGCTGCCTCGAGAGTCCAAGCAGGCGCGCCTGGAGATGGGGGTGGTGCCGCAGCTGGACAACCTCGACGTGGAGCTCACCTGCCGGCAGATCCTGACCGTGTTCGCGCGCCTGTATCGGATCCCCGCCCGCCCGCGGTCGGAGCGCGCAGCGGCCGTCACGCGCGCGCTCGAGATCGCCAACCTGGTGGCGCGCGCGGACACGATCGTGAAAGAGCTCTCCGGCGGCATGCGCCGCAGGCTGCTGGTCGCGCGGGGGCTGATCCACCAGCCGCGGCTGGTGCTGCTGGACGAGCCGACCGTGGGCCTCGATCCGCAGGTCCGCCAGGAGCTGTGGTCGCTGATCGACGGCCTGCGCGCGAGCGGCGTGACCGTGCTGATGAGCACCCACTACATCGAGGAGGCCGAGCGCCTGGCGGACACCGTGGCGGTGATGTCGGCCGGGCGCATCATCGCGCAGGGCACGCCGGCGGAGCTGGTGGCGGCGCACGCCGGCGAGCAGGTGCTCGAGGTCTACGGCCCGCCGGAGCGTCTGGCGCAGGTGAGCGAGCTGGCGGCCAGCAGCGGCTGGAGCAGCCGCCGCAGCGGACCGGCGGTGGCGATCCTGCGCGCGGAGACGCTCAACGGACAGACGCCGGAGGGCGTGCGCCGCCCGGCGAACCTCGAGGACGCGTTCGTTGCGCTCACAGGAGAGGAAATCGAATAGAGATGGAGGCGTTCGCATCGCCAGACGGCGCGCAGCCGGCGGAGCAGGCGCTCGTCACACGACGCGTGGGGCGCCTGGAACCTGCGGCGCTCGCTGGCGTGATGAGCCGCGACGTGGCGATCTTCGGGCGCTACTGGAAGGCGACCACGTTCTCCTCGATCGTGCAGCCCACGATCTACCTGCTCGCGTTTGGCCTCGGCCTCGGCGCGCTGCTGCGGCGCGTCGAAGGCCTCACGTACGTGGAGTACGTGGCCACCGGCGTGGTTGCCACGGCGGTGCTGTTCAGCTCCGCGTTCCCCGGCATGTTCAACACGTTCATCCGCTGGCAGTTCCAGCGCACCTACGACGCGATGCTCGCGGCGCCCGTGGACGTCGAAGAGCTGATCACGGCCGAGATCTTGTGGATCTCGCTGCGTGCGGGGGTGTACGGGCTCGCGCCGCTGTTGGTGGGGATCGCGTTCGGCCTGGAACCGCAGGTCGGGATGCTGCTGGTGATGCCGATCGGCTTCGTCACCGGCATCGGGTTCGCGGGCTTCGGCGTGACGGTCGCGGCCGTCGCGAAGACGATCGACAACTTCAACTACATAACCAGCGCTGTGCTCACGCCGCTGTTCCTCGTCGCCGGCACCTTCTTCCCGATCTCCGCGCTGCCGGCGGGCGTGCGTGTGATCGCACACATCAACCCCCTGTATCACTGCGTGCAGCTGGTGCGCGACGCCTCGCTCGGGCGCTTGGGCCCGGCCGACCTGGTGCACGCGGCCGTGCTGATCGCGTTCGCGCTGCTGATGTGGCGGCTGGCGATTCGCCAGCTCGGCAAACGCCTGATCGACTAGAGCGGTCGCTGAGCGGCTTACACAACTCCGACGTTTCATAAAGGCTGCTCCTACGCGCGCCATCGATGCTGCGGCCATGAGCTATTCATCGCGGACACGCTCGGCCGCCTCCACGCAGCGCCCGCCACGACGCCGGCGGGCACGGCGTGGGCCACGCGGGCGCGCACGCGCCGGCCAGGCGCTCGCTGCGCTGCCGGCGCCACCCCGAGCTGCTGGCGGTGATGGCGCTCGCGGGCTTGCTGAACCTGTGGGACCTGTCGCGCAACGGCTGGGCCAACCAGTACTACGCGGCGGCGGTGAGATCGATGAGCAGCAACTGGCACGACTTCCTGTACGCGTCGATGGACCGCAGCGGCGTGATGACCGTGGACAAGCCGCCGCTGGCGCTGTGGGTGCAGGCGCTGTCGGCGCGCGTGTTCGGCTACCACCCGCTCAGCATCCTCGTGCCGCAGGCGCTGATGGGCGTGGCCAGCGTGGCGCTCGTGTACGACCTCGTGCGCCGGCGCTTCGGACGTGTCGGCGGCTTCGTTGCGGCGCTCGCGCTGGCGCTGACGCCGATCACGGTGGCGATCTCGCGCCACAACAACCCGGACTCGCTGCTGGTCCTGTGCTGCGTCGCGGCGCTGTGGTGCGCGGTGCGCGCGCTCGAGCCGCACACGCGTAGGCGCACGGGCTGGCTGGTCGCGACCGGCGTGTGCGTGGGTCTGGGCTTCGAGACCAAGATGCTGGTCGCGCTGGTCGTCGTCCCTGGCATCGTCGTCGCCTGGCTGTGGCTGGCGCCGGGCGCCCGCGGGCGCCTGCGCGCGCTCGGGCAGCTGCTGGTGGGCGGTGTGGCGATGCTGGTCGTGGGCGGCGCGTGGCCGCTGCTGGTGGAACTCACGCCGGCGGGCGCGCGACCGTGGATCTCCGGCACGAGCGACAACCGCGTGCTGTCGCTGATCTTCGAATACAACGGCGTGGGTCGCGTGGACGGCCAGGCGGGCGGGCCTCGCGGTCTCGGCATGGGCGGTGCCAGCAATATGTTCGGCGGCTCGACCGGCCCGCTACGGCTGCTTGAACTCGGCACTCGGCGGCCAGGCGGGCTGGCTGCTCGGCTTCGCGCTCGTCAGCGCCGTGGCGATGCTCGTCGCGAGCCGCCTGCGCCGGGCGGACGCCCGCAGCGGGTGGCTGCTGGCGGTCGGCGGCGCGTTCGCGACGACGGCGCTGCTGTTCAGCTTTGCCAGCGGCATCTTCCACCCCTACTACGTGTCGCTGCTCGCGCCGTTCGCCGCCGCGCTGGTTGGCGCCGGCGCCGCGGAGCTGTGGCACGGCCGCGTCAACACTCGGATCTTCGGGCCGCTCGCGATCGCCGGCGGCGTGGCGAGCGAGCTGCTCGTCCTCGGCGACTATCCCGGGCAGCTGACCTGGCTGGAGCCCGTGCTGATCGGCGCCGGCCTGCTGGTAGCCCTGGCGCTGCTGGTGCTCGACGGTCGGCGCCTGCGGCTGGCAGCGCTCGCGGGGGCGCTGGCGCTGTTGCTGCTGGCGCCGGGCGTGTGGGCGTTCGACACGCTCGGGCACGCCACCAGCGGCACGTTCCCCGAAGGCGGCCCCTCCTCCGCGCTAGCCGGCGCAGGCGGGATGGGTGGGCCGCGGAGCTTCGCTGGGCGCGGCGGGTCGAGCGCGCCCGGCGGACGTGGAGGGCCGGCTGGCCCCACCGGCGCCGCCGGCGGTGCCGGCGCGCCCGCCCCCGGCGGCGCCCCAGGCGGGGCCGCCGTCGGCGCGGGAGGCGCGGCCGGCCCCGGAGGCGCGGGCGCGGCGCAGCTGTTTGGCTCCGGTCAGGCCTCCGGAGTCGGCGGGTCGCCCAGCGTGGGCAGGGGTGGCGGCGGCTTCGGACACGCCGGCGGGGTCGGCGCCGCTGGCGCGGGCGCGCTGGGTGCGCCGATCGGCGGCAGCGTGACGAGCGCCGTGCTCAGCTATGTCAAGCAGCACGGAGGCGGCACGATCGCCGTGGAGAGCCAGTCGAACGCTGCGTCTTCGATCGTCGAGCAGGACGCGGACGTCGCCGGCATCGGTGGCTTCTCCGGACGTGAGAGCGACGTGAGCATCTCGTGGCTCGCGCAGGAGGTGCGCTCGGGCAGGATCACGTGGGTGCTGGAGGAAGCCGAAGGCTCCACGAGCGCCGGGTTCGGCGGCGCCGGCACGAGCGCTGGGCGAGGCGCGTTGGGCGCACGAGGGGCCGGCGCGAGCACGCGCTCGGGCGGCCCCTCCGGCGAAACGCGTCAGGGCTCGCGCAAGGCGATGGCAGCGATCAAGCAGGCATGCGTGGCGGTGAGCCTCGAGACCTCCGCGAGCGCTTCGCGCTCGTCCGCGGGGGCCAGCACGAGCGAGCTATATGACTGCGCGGGCCGCGCCGCCGAGCTCCAGCGTGTCGGCACGCAACAATCAAGCTCGTGAGGATCCTCGTGGTTGACGACGATCGCGCCGTGCGCGAAGCGCTGCGGCGGGCGTTGACGCTGGCGGGCTACGAGGCTCCGGTGGCGCAGGACGGCGAGGCTGCGATCGAGCAGATCGTCCAGGAGGTACCCGATGCGGTGGTGCTCGACGTGGGCCTGCCTGGGATCGACGGCCTGGAGGTGTGCCACCGCGTGCGCCACCTGGGCAACCGCGTCCCGATCCTGATCCTGACCGCTCGCGACGCGGTGGCCGACCGCATCGACGGCCTGGACGTGGGCGCGGATGACTACATGGTCAAGCCCTTCGACGTCGATGAGCTGAAGGCGCGGCTGCGCGCGTTGCTGAGACGCGCGAAACCGCAGGCGGACACCGACGGCGGGCTGTCGTTCGCGGAGCTGCACCTGGACCCGACGCGCCACGGCGCGCAGGTGGGGGAGAGCTTCGTCGAGCTCACACGCACCGAGTACCAGCTGCTGGAGCTGCTGATGCTCAACCCGAGGATGGTGCTCTCGCGCAGCCTGATCTACGACCGCGTGTGGGGCTATGACTTCGGCCCGACGTCCAACGCGCTGCGGGTGTACATCGGCTACCTGCGTCGCAAGCTCGAGGATGCGGGTGCGCGCCAGCTGATCCACACGGTGCGCGGCGTGGGCTACGCGCTGCGCGAGCCATGAGCGAGCGACGGGGGCGCGAGCGTCGAGGATGACGCTGCGCACGCGTATCGCGGCGGTGGCGAGCGTATCGGTGGCGCTCGCGGTGCTGGGCGCGGCGATCGGCCTGTACGTGGCGGTGCGCTCTGACCTGCGCGGGGAAATCGACAGCACGCTGCGGGCGCGCGCGCACGCGATCGCCGGCCCGCCGTCGTTCCCCGGCGGCGTTCAGCCGCTACCCGGCGAATATGGGCGTCCCGAGGGCTTTCCCGGCAGCGTCGAGCCCGCGCCGTTCGGCGGCGCCTCCGGTTATGTGCAGTTCGTCTCTCAGCAGGGCCAGGTGTACGTCCCCGGCGGCCAGGGCTCCTCGCGCACGAAGATCCCGCTCACCGCCGGGGACCGCGCGATCGCCGCGCGCGGCAGCGGCAGCAGCTTCAGCGAACGCAGCGTGGGCTCGACGCGGCTGCGCGTGCTCACGCTCGGCACTGGGGCGGGGGGCGCCGTCCTGATCGCGGCGCCGCTGACGCAGGTGGAACACGAGCTGAGCCATCTGCTGCTGCTGCTCGTGCTGATCGGCGCCGGCGGCGTGGTGCTGGCAGCGCTGCTGGGGGCGCTGGTGGCGCGCACGGCGCTCGCGCCGATCGGACGCTTCACCAAGAGCACGGAGACGCTCGCCGGCAACCTCGACCTGTCGCGGCGGCTGGAGGTGCACGGGCGCGACGAGCTCGCGCGCCTGGCCGACAGCTTCAACAGGACGCTGGACGCGCTCGAGCGTTCGGTGCAGGCGCAGCGACACCTGATCGCGGACGCCAGCCACGAGCTGCGCACGCCGATCTCGTCGCTGCGCGCGAACATCCAGATCCTGGGTGAAGCCGGTCGTCTGCACCCCGCCGAGCAGGACAGCCTGCGTGCGGACATCGTGGCGGAGCTGGACGAGCTGACGGCGCTGGTCGGCGACGTCGTGGAGCTGGCGCGCGGTGCCGGGGCGGACGGTGCGCTGGACGACGTGCGCCTGGACGACGTGGTGCGCAGCAGCGTCGACAGCGCGCGCCGCCGCGGCGATCGCGGTGAGATCCGCTTCGACCTGGACCTGCACCCGACGATCGTCCGCGGCCAGGCCGACCGCATCGGCCGCGCGGTGTCCAACCTGATCGACAACGCGCGCAAGTGGAGCCCGGCGGAGGGCGTGGTGGAGATCGGGCTGGAGGACGGGGTCTTGAGCGTGCGCGACCACGGCCCCGGCTTCCAGGAGGCCGACCTGTCGTTCGTATTCGACCGCTTCTACCGCGCCCACGACGCGCGCTCGCTCCCCGGCTCGGGGCTAGGCCTCGCGATCGTGCGCCAGGCGGCGGAGGCGTGCGGCGGCTTCGCCGAGGCCCGCAACGCGCCCGGCGGCGGGGCGCTGCTGCGGGTGGGCTTCGGGCCCGCCGCCCACGTGGGCGCGCCACCCACGGCCGAGTAGGGCACCGACGGCGGGCCGTCCGCGACCGTCCGTATCTTGCAGGACTAATCGAGGAATCGTCTAAATAGTTCGCGGAATGACCGCAACTTTTTCGCGTGCCTGGAGTCACGGGCATGTATAGGTGTGTCCGCCGTTGCCAGGTATCGATTGGGGAGGTCGTCGTGAGGTCCAGAGTACGTGTTTCGCTTCTAGCCGCCGTCGTGAGCATGCTCGCGCTCGTGGTCCTGTCGGCACCGGCAGCCCAGGCCGCCTCCTTCGAAGTCGAAAGGTTCGTCGCGAGCAACTGCGAATTCGGGTTCAAGACGTGCGGCGGTGAAGAATTTGCCGGGCCGCTTGGGACGCCCTACTCGATTCCCAAGAAAGAAGTCACCGTGGCAGAAGCTCAAACAGAAGGCTTCACGCAGGCCGGCGGGCGTGTCCCATACGGCGTCACCGACTTCAAGGTCAACACCGAAGGCGCCTATCCCAACGCCGTTCCGGACGGGACCGTGAACCACGTCCGCGTCGATGTCGCCAGCGGCCTCTCGACGGCTCCGGTGGCCGTGCCGACCTGCTCGCTCGAAGAATTCGGCGCCAAAGAAGCGATCCCCGGGACCGGCTTCTACACCGCCACCGGGTGCAAACACGACACGGAAATCGGCGAAGAAAAAGTGACCCTTTACGTCGAAGCGCTGAAAGGTCTGGGCTTCACCGACCTGCCGCTGGAAGGCAAGGTCTACAACCTCGTCCAGCCCGAAGGCCTTGCCTCCCTCTACGGCGTCGCGCTCGAATTCCCCAAGCCTTTGAGCAAAGGCTCGCTGGAAGAAGCCTTCGCCAAAAACCCGCTCAAAGAACCTTCCACCGAACCCGCGAAAAAAGACACTGAAGAAGCAATCGAGAACGAACAGTACTACGTGCACTCCTTCGTCAAAGGCAACGTCGAATGGGGCAAGGAAGCCAAGGGCACAGACGCAGGCGACTACCACGATTACTTCGAAGTCGAAGTCAACCCGAGCGACCCGCTGATCAGCTCGAGGCAGGTGCTGTACGGCACCAGCGGCGAAGGGGATTTCATCACGAACGCAACGGCCTGTCCCGGCGACAACACCACCTTCGTGACGTTGAAAGACACCGAAGGCGCCACCACGCGCGAAAAATTCAAAACGCCGATCGGCCTCGAAGGCTGCGAAAGCCTTCGCTTCGAACCGGAATTCAGCTTGGCGTCCGGATCGACGGTCTCCGATCAGCCGAACCAGATCACGACCGAAATCTCGGTGCCGAACAATCCGAAAGCCAACTCTCAATCCCAGGTCAAGACCGGGACGATCACGCTCCCGCCGGAAATGACGTTGAACCCGGCCGCCGCGGCCGGGCTCGAAGCCTGCACGGTCGCTCAGGCCAGAATCCACAGCGAAGAATTCGGCGTTGCCTGCCCCGTGGGCTCTGAACTCGGGTCGGTGAGCCTCGAAGTGCCACAGCTTCCGGCTGGCTCCTTCACCGGCAGCGTGTACCTCGGAGGTCCGGTGAGCGGGCCGGAAACCGCTCCGATCACAGGTCCTCCCTACATCATCTACGTCGTCGCCAACTCCAAACGCTACGGCGTCTCGGTGCGCGTCAAAGGCGAAGTCGTGCCGAACGAAGCGACCGGGCAGTTGACGACGATCTTCCAGGAAAATCCCGAACAGCCGTTCACCAACCTCAAGATTCACTTCAACAGGGGCGTGCTCACGTCGATCGCCAACCCGCTGATCTGCGGCACCCCCACCGGGTCGACGAGCTTTACGCCCATCGCGAGCGGGGTCGCCGCGACCAACGAAGCGTTCGGCGTCTCCGTCACCGGCTGCGCCGCATCGATCCCGTTCTCGCTGAGCCAGAGCACCGAATACGAACCGCGGAGCGCCGCCGGGCACAGCTCCTACACGTTCAGCCTCACACGGCCCGAAGGCCAGCAGTACCTCCAGAAGGTCACGACGACGCTGCCGTCGGGCGTCGTGGGCGAGATCCCGAACGTCACGCTCTGCGGCGAACCGCAAGCTGCGCAGGGCACTTGTGGGTCGGCCAGCCGGATCGGCACCGCTACGGTGACGGCCGGCTCGGGCAGCTCCCCGTATACGTTCACCGGTCCCGTGTACATGACCGGGCCCTACAACGGCGCGCCGTTCGGCCTGTCGATCGCGGTGCCCTCGGTGGCCGGTCCGTTCAACCTCGGAACGGTTGTCACCAGGTCCACGATCAACGTCAACCCGACGACCGCGCGCGTGACCGCTGAAAGCGTGCTGCCCACGATCGTCAAGGGCGTGCCGATACGCCTGCGCTCGCTCAAGGTGGAAGTCAACAGGCAGGGCTTCTTGATCAACCCCACGAACTGCTCGTTGGAGGCGACTGAATCGACGCTGACATCGACGTTCGGGGCCGTCCAGTCGGGGCTTTCCACCCCGTTCCAGGCGGAAGGGTGTAGTGGCCTGGCGTTCAAGCCGACGTTCACCGCGAGCACCAGCGCCAAGCACTCCAAAACAGGCGGTGCGAGCCTCGTGACGACGCTGTCGCAGGTGCCCGGTCAAGCGAACGTCAAATCCGTGCTGGTGACGCTGCCCAAGGCGCTGCCATCGCGTCTGACGACGCTCCAGAAAGCGTGCCTGCTGAAGGTGTTCGAAGCGAACCCCTTCGCCTGCCGGACCTCATCACCGGGATCTGAAGTCGGCACCGCCACCGCGCTCAGCCCGACGCTCCCGGGTGTGATGAAAGGCCCGGCGTTCCTCGTCTCGCACGGTGGCGAAGCGTTCCCGAGCCTCGAGCTCGTGCTCGAAGACATCGGCGTGCGCGTGATCGTCGAAGGCAAGACGGACATCAAAAAAGGCATCACCACGACCAACTTCGAGTCGACGCCCGATGTCCCGGTGTCGACTATCACGGTCACCCTGCCGATGGGTGAACACTCGGCGCTCACCACAGAACAGCTCACCACCAACCTCTGCACGGCGAAGCTGATCATGCCGACGAAGATCGTCGGGCAGAACGGCAAGGAATTCAAACAGAACACGGTGATCGCGCCGACCGGTTGCGGTGTGCAGGTGGTCGGTCACAAGGTGATAGGCAACACCGCCTATCTGACGATCAAGACGTTCGCCGCCGGGCGCATCAGCGCCAGCGGTAGCGGCGTGAAAAGCGTCTTCAGGACGCTGGGCGCGGCGAGCAAAGCAGTGTCGCTGAAGGTGCCGCTCGGCAAGAACGGGCTGGCCAGGCGGCGTCCGTTCAGCGTGAAGATCCGCGTTGGGTTCGTGCCCAAGAAGAAGAGCGCGCACTCGATCGCCAAGGTGACCGTCAAGTTCCGCCGCTGAGCTCCGGCGGCTGAGGCGGGGCCGGGGGCGCCAACCGCGCCCTCAGCTCCGCCCCATGCCCTACATTGTCGGCATGGATGTCGTCACGGGTACGGATGCCTCGACGTCGTCGGCGGGGGTGTCGACTGGGGTCGATCGCCTGCTGGTAGGCGTCCGCCACCTGACGGCGTTGGCGGACGGCGCCAGCAGCGCGGAGGCGATATTTCGTGCGCTGGCCAACGAGCTGCTGTCGGTTCCCGGCGCCGATGAGGTCCACGTCCATCATCTGGCGATGGACGGCGAGGCCGAGGAGCAGGTTGTCGTCTACATGCTCGGCGGGATTGGGCGGCTGAGCTACCTGCTGCCCCGCGCCGAGCGTCCGCCGGGCGTCAGCTGGGTGGCGAGCACGCGTCGCAGCTTCCTCGCCTCCGACGCCCGGGAGCTCGCCGCCAGCGTGCCGCGGCTGACCGAGACGGGGGCCGTCAACTGCTCGCTGCTGCTGGGGCTCGCCGAGCGAGGCGAGGTGGAGGCGGTGGTCGTGCTCGTGCGTCGCGAGGCCGGCGCATTCGACCCCGGCGAGGTCGGGCTCGCCGCTGCGCTCGTCGAGCAGGGGGCGACGGCGCTCGCGCTCACGCGTGCGCGCGCGGAGGCAGGCACAGACGCGGTCACCGGGTGCATGAACCACCGAGCGATGCGTCGTCGCCTGGACGAGGAGATCGACCGCGCGACGCGCACCGGCGGACCGTTGTCGGCGCTGCTGATCGACCTCGACGACTTCAAGCTCGTCAACGATCTCCACGGCCACCAGGCCGGCGATGCGCTGCTGCGCAGCGTGGTCCATGCGCTCGTGGGCGAGTTCAGGGCGTTCGATCGTGTCGCCCGCTACGGCGGCGACGAGTTCGTGGTGATCTTGCCCAACGCGGAGCTCCCCAGCGCCGCCGCGGCGGCGGCGCGGGCGCTCGCGCGCCTGCGCGCGATCCCCGCGCAGGACGGCATCGACGCCGGCGTGTCCGCCTCGATCGGTGCCGGCCAGTGGCAGGCGCCGATGAGCACCGACGAGCTGCTCGAAGCCTGTGACGCCGCCCTGCTGCGCTCCAAGCGCCAGGGCAAGGGGCGCGTGACGCGCGCCACGTAAACTGCGGGGCATGGCGCAGGACAGCTTCGGAGCCAGAGGCACGCTCGAGGTCGGTGGGCGCAGCTACGAGATCTTCCGCCTGGAGGCTCTCCAGCAGCGCTTCGACGTGATGCGGCTGCCGTTCTCGTTGAAGGTGCTGCTCGAGAACCTGCTGCGCATCGAGGACAGCGGCTCGAGCGGGCCGTCGCCGGCGGTCACCGCTGCCGACGTGGAGGCGCTCGCGAGCTGGGACGCCAAGGCGCTACCCAGCAAGGAGATCGCGTTCACGCCCGCGCGCGTGCTGATGCAGGACCTCACCGGCGTGCCCGCCGTCGTGGACCTCGCGGCGATGCGCGACGCGATCGCCGACATGGGTGGCGACCCCGGGAAGATCAACCCCCTGGCTCCCGCCGAGCTCGTGATCGACCACTCTGTGCAGGTGGACGCGTTCGGCACTCGCGAGGCGTTTCGCGTGAACGCCGAGCGAGAGTTCGAGCGAAACCAGGAGCGCTACCGCTTCCTGCGTTGGGGCCAGGCGGCGTTCGACAACTTCGCGGTCGTGCCCCCGGACACGGGCATCGTGCACCAGGTCAACCTCGAGTATCTCGCGCGCGTCGTGTTCGAAAGCCCGGGATCGGGGTCCGGCCCGCCCCAGGCCTACCCCGACACGCTCGTCGGCACCGACTCGCACACCACCATGATCAACGGCCTCGGCGTGCTCGGTTGGGGCGTAGGCGGGATCGAGGCGGAGGCCGCGATGCTCGGGCAGCCGATGTCGATGCTGATCCCCCAGGTGCTCGGTGTCCGCCTGCACGGCGCGTTGCCAGAGGGGGCGACCGCCACCGATCTCGTGCTCACCGTCACGCAGATGCTGCGTGAGCACGGCGTGGTGGGGATGTTCGTCGAGTTCTACGGCGCCGGGCTCGGCGACCTTCCGATCGCCGACCGCGCCACGATCGGCAACATGTCGCCCGAGTTCGGCTCCACCTGCGCGATCTTTCCGATCGACGCCGAGACGCTCACCTACCTCGAGCTCTCAGGCCGCTCACGCGAGCAGATCGCCCTCGTCGAGGCCTACGCCAAGGAGCAGGGGCTATGGCACGACGAGCACTCCGAAGAGCCGACGTTCTCCGACCACATCGAGCTCGATCTGGCCAGCGTCGAGCCCAGCCTCGCCGGTCCCAGGCGCCCGCAGGACCGCGTCGCGCTGAGCGACGCGCAGTCCGCCTTCAGGCGTGCGCTCTCGGACTTCGCGCCCGCCGACGGCAGCGAGGCTCACGACGCCGGCGCCGAGCACGACGACGAGCACGACGAGGCGGTGGAAGAGTCCTACCCCGCCTCGGACCCGCCCGCCAACGGCGTGCCCGGCCACCCGCAGCCCCAGCCCCAGCCGCCACCGGCCCTCCGCGAGGCCTCCTCGGCCGCGGGCGCCGCCACGCTCGCCCGGGCCAGCCAGCCCACGCCGGTCACGCTCGATGGGCAGAGCTTCGAGCTCGACCACGGCCACGTGGTGATCGCGGCCATCACCAGCTGTACCAACACATCCAACCCCTCCGTGATGATCGGGGCGGGCATCCTCGCGCGCAACGCGCTCGCGCGCGGCCTGCGCTCCAAGCCGTGGGTCAAGACCTCGCTAGCGCCCGGCTCCAAGGTCGTCACCGAGTACCTCGACCGCTCGGGTCTGACCGCGCCGCTGGAGGCGCTCGGCTTCAACCTCGTCGGCTACGGCTGCACCACCTGCATCGGCAACTCCGGTCCGTTGGCGCAGGAGATCTCCGAGGCCGTCGGCGACGCCAACCTGGCGGTCGTGTCGGTGCTGTCGGGCAACCGCAACTTCGAGGGGCGCATCAACCCGGACGTGAAGATGAACTACCTCGCCTCGCCGCCGCTGTGTGTCGCCTACGCGCTCGCCGGCACGATGGACATCGACGTCGTGCACGACCCGCTGGGACAGGACGAGCGCGGCCAGGACGTCTACCTCAAGGACATCTGGCCCTCGCCGCGCGAGGTCGCCGACACCGTCGCAGACGCCGTCCGCGCCGACATGTTCCGTCACAGCTACGGCGAGGTGTTCGCCGGCGACGAGCGCTGGAACGGGCTTTCGGTGCCCGAAGGCGAGCGCTTCGCCTGGCAGCAGGACTCCACCTACGTGCGCCTGCCTCCGTACTTCCAGCGCATGCCTGCGCGGCCCGAGCCGGTACGTGACATCGACGGCGCGCGCGTGCTCGCGTTGCTCGGCGACAGCGTCACCACCGACCACATCTCGCCCGCGGGGGCGATCAAGCGCGACAGCCCCGCCGGCTGCTACCTCCAGGAGCACGGCGTCGAGCCCAGGGACTTCAACTCCTACGGCGCGCGCCGGGGCAACCACGAGGTGATGGTGCGCGGCACGTTCGCCAACATCCGCCTGCACAACCTGCTCGGCAGCGCTGCGAACGTCCCCGGCGGGCCGCTACCCGAAGGCGGCTTCACGCGCTATCTCGCCGCATCCGACCCCGCCCACGGGGAGCAGATGTCGATCTACGACGCCGCCATGCGCTACATGCGCGACGGCGTCGACCTGGTGGTTCTCGCCGGGAGCGAGTACGGCACGGGCTCCTCGCGCGACTGGGCCGCCAAGGGAACCAAGCTGCTCGGCGTGCGCGCGGTGCTCGCGCGGAGCTTCGAGCGCATCCACCGCTCCAACCTGATCGGCATGGGCGTGTTGCCGCTCCAGTTCCCTGACGGACAGAGCGCGCAGTCGCTCGGTCTCACCGGCGCGGAGACCTTCTCGGTGACCGGGCTGGCGCAGGCGATGGCCGACGGTGGCGCGCCGCCGCGCGAGGTGCGTGTGCGCGCCGCGGGCGAGGCCGACAGCGGCGCGGGCGCGATCGAGTTCGACGCGCTCGTGCGCATCGACACGCCGCGCGAGGCCGACTACTTCCGGCACGGAGGCATCCTTCAGTACGTCCTGCGCGGCCTGCTCGCTCGATGAACGACCGCGAGCAGGAGGCACCCGGCGAGCATTCGGCTGAGCCCGACGCTGGGGTGCCGGCCGGCAACGGCGCTGCCGTCCCCCAGCTGCTGCTCGACCTGCTCTGCGCGCGCGGGCCCTCCGGGTACGAGAGCGCCCCTGCGCACGTGTGGCGCGAGGCGGCCAGCCCGTTCGCGCAGGTCAGCAGCGACCTCGTCGGCACGCCGCTGGCGTTGGTGGCGCCGGCGCATGGCTACGAGGACCCTCCGCGGCGGCTGCTGGTGATGGGGCACATCGACGAGATCGGGCTGATCGTCACCCATATCGATGACGACGGCTACCTCTGGTTCAGCGGCGTCGGAGGCTGGGACGCTCAGATCCTCGTCGGGCAGCGTGTGGTCCTGGACACACGCGATGGGCCGCGGAGCGGGGTGGTGGGCAAGAAGCCGATCCACCTCCTGCGCGAGGAGGACCGCAAGAAGGTTGCCGACATCCGCGACCTGCACATCGACGTCGGCGCGCGCGACGGCGAGCATGCGCGCGAGCTCGTACGTGTCGGCGACGTCGCGGTGATCGATGCGCAGCCCGTGGAGCTCGCCGGCGGGCGCCTGACCTCGCGCGCGCTGGACAACCGCCTCGGCTCGTTCATCGCGCTGGAGGCGGCGCGTCTGGTGGCGCAGGCCGGCGGCGCCGAATGGGAGCTCGCGGCGGTGGCGGCGGTGCAGGAGGAGATCACCTTCGGCGGCTCGCGCACCAGCGCGTTCGCGCTCGCGCCCGACGCCGCGATCGTGATCGACGTCGCCCATGCCACCGACGCCCCCGGCATCGACGTCAAGCAGGCGGGCAAGCACGAGCTCGGCTCGGGGCCTGTCATCGGTCGCGGCTCCACGCTCAACGCCGCGCTGTTCGAGCTGCTGCACGAAACCGCGCAGGCCGAGCAGATCCCGTTCACGGTCGAGGCCTCCGCGCGCGCCACCGGCACGGACGCGGACGCCGTCCACATCAGCCGCGCGGGCGTGCCCACCGGGCTCGTCGGGGTTCCCGTGCGCTACATGCACTCCCCTGTGGAAGTCGTGGAGCTCGACGACGTGCACGCGTGCGCGCGCCTGGTCGCCGCCACCGCGCTCGCGCTCGAGCGCGAGACCACGTTCGCGCGCTAGCGTCTAGGCGCTTGCGAGTTCGCTGTTCGGCGAGATCTTGTAGGGCTCGCCCGGTGCGCCGCCGATCGCCAGCAGGCGCAGGCCCGCGGGTCCCGAGTAGACCTTGCGTCTCGCCGCCGGCCCGACGCGCACGAGCGTGTCGCCGTCGAGCTCGACGCGCTCGCCGTCGACGTCTATCCAGCCCGAGCCGCCGATCGCCAGAAACACCTCCTCCTGCCCGGAGTCGACGTGGTCGTGCTCGGGGTAGTCGGAGAAGTCGGGCGGCAGCTGGATCACCTGGAAGCCGAAGGCGGTGACGCCCAGCTCTGCGCGCGCCTTGACGAAGCCCCCGCCGAAGCCGGTCTCCATCTCCGCGAGGCGCTTGGCGGTGTAGTCGGCCATCGGCAGCCAGCCTACCGCTTGGGGAGCATCAGCGCGGCCTCAGGGGGATCACGATCGCGAGCTGGCGCGAGTGCGCCAGGATGGTGCCGTCCTCGGCCCAGATCATGCCGTCCTCCACGAAGAAGCCGTCGTGCACGAGCTCGGTCGTTGTCTGCGCCAGGCACAGCTCGCGCGGGTCGGCCTGTGGCTCGGGCGTCATGCGCGCGCGGAAGTGCACGGTCAGGTCGACCGTCGGCACCGCCGCCAGCTCGTCCATGCGCAAGTACGGGGCCGGTATCAGCGCGTCGCTGAAGAAGGCGAGCGACAGCGCGTCGATCGGCCGCGGTTCGGCGAGCCCGATCCAGCAGCGGATCTCCATCGGCTGCTTGGAGCCAGAGAACGGCCGCCCCTCCATGCGCGGCTGGAGGACCAGGTGGTGGGCGAACTCGGGGCCGCCGTGCTCGATCAGCTTGACGCCCTCGCGCGAGGGATCGGGCGGCGCGACCTGCGGCATCCTCACATCGGAGATCTCCGGCCCGCCCCACGGCAGCGAGAACGCCGCGAGCACCAGCGCGACCAGCTCCTCGCCCTGGTGCATGCGCGCCGACAGCGTGCTCAGCGAGCGTCCGTGGCGCTCGATCGTGGTCGTGATCTGCACGGCTCCCGGCTCGGGCGCGCGCGCGTAGTGGATCGTCAGCGAGCGGGGCGCCGGCTGGGGGTCCCGCCGCGGGGAGGATGCGGCGACGGACTCGATCAGCGCGCGCAGCAGCATCGCCGCCAGATAGCCACCGTGGGGGCCGCGCCCGGCGCGCCAGTCGGGCGCCACCTGCGCCCCGAACACACCGTCATCGACACGCCACACAGCCGTGTCGCGGTCGAACTTCGTGTCAGCCACGCACGAGGCGCTTGTAGGTGATGCGGTGGGGGCGCTCGGCGGCGGCGCCGAGCAACGCGCGGCGGTGCTCCTCGTAGGCCTCGAAGTTGCCTTCGAACCACGTCACCTGCGAGTCGCCCTCGAACGCCAGCACGTGCGTCGCCACCCGGTCCAGGAACCAGCGGTCGTGCGAGATCACCATCACGCAGCCGGGGAATTCCAGCAGCGCGTTCTCCAGCGCGCGCAGCGTGTCCACGTCGAGGTCGTTGGTGGGCTCGTCCAGCAGCAGCAGGTTGCCGCCGCTGCGCAGCAGCTTCGCCAGGTGCACGCGGTTGCGCTCGCCCCCGGAGAGCTTGCCGATCCGCGCCTGCTGGTCTGAGCCCTTGAAGTTGAAGCCGGCCGTGTACTGGCGCGAGTTGACCTCGCGGTCGCCCACCTTGATGTGCTCGTAGCCCTCGGAGATCTCCTCCCACACCGTCTTGTCCGGGTCCAGCGCGTCGCGCGACTGGTCCACGTACGCCAGCTGCACGGTGTCGCCCAGCTCCAGCGTGCCGGCGTCGGGCGAGTCCTCGCCGGTGATCATCCGAAACAGCGTGGTCTTGCCCGCGCCGTTGGCGCCGATCACGCCGACGATGCCCGCGCGCGGCAGATCGAACGACAGCGACTCGATCAGCAGACGGTCGTTGAAGCCCTTCGTCAGCTCGTTCGCCGTGAGCACGCGTTCCCCGAGTCGCGGTCCCGGCGGGATGTGGATCTGCACCTCGTCGAGCTTCACGTTGCGCTCCTCGGCCACCAGGTCCTCGTAGCGCGCCAAGCGCGCCTTGGACTTGCTGCGCCGTCCCTTGGGGTTCGTGCGCACCCATTCGAGCTCCGCCGCGATCGTGCGCTGACGCGCCTTCTCCGAGCGCTCTTCCTGGGCCAGGCGCGCCTGCTTCTGCTCGAGCCAGCTCGAGTAGTTGCCCTCATACGGCAGGCCGCGCCCGCGGTCGAGCTCGAGGATCCAGCCGGCGACGTTGTCCAGGAAGTAACGGTCGTGGGTGACCGCCACGATCGTCCCCTTGTACTCCGCCAGGTGCTGCTCGAGCCACGCGACCGACTCGGCATCGAGGTGGTTGGTCGGCTCGTCCAGCAGCAGCAGGTCGGGCGCGCGCAGCAGCAGGCGGCACAGCGCCACGCGCCGGCGCTCGCCGCCCGACAGCGTGCTCACGTCCGCGTCCGGCGGCGGCAGGCGCAGCGCGTCCATCGCGTATTCCAGCTGCGTGTCGAGGTTCCAGGCATCTGCTGCTTCGATCTGCGCTTGGATCTGGCCGAACTCCTCGGCCGTGTCCTCGGAGTAGTTGGCCGCGAGCTCGTTGAAGCGGTCGAGCAGCGCCTTGGTCTCGGCTACGCCGTCCTCCACGTTTCCCTTCACATCCTTGCTCTCGTCGAGATGCGGCTCCTGCTCGAGCATCCCCACCGTCGCACCCGGCGCGAGCGCCGCGTCGCCGCGGTACTCCTGGTCGATCCCCGCCATGATCGCCAACAGCGTCGACTTGCCCGCGCCGTTGTAGCCGAGCACGCCGATCTTCGCGCCCGGGTAGAACGCCAGCGACACGTTGTCGAGCACCGTCTTGTCCGGGGGGTGGACCTTCGACAGCCGGTGCATCGTGAAGATGTACTGGGAGGACATTCGCACGCAGGATAGAGGGGAAGGGAATCGCGCCCGCCTCGCTAACGTTGTCAGGTCATGCCTACTACGGTCCTCGACGTCGAGCAGCACCTGCTCCTGCTGGAGCTGGAGGCGCCGTTCACCAAGCGCGACGTGCAGCTGGCGCGCCGCAGGATGGCCAAGCGTTGGCATCCCGACGTCGCCCCGCAGGGCCGCCAGTTCGAGCACGAGCGCCATCTCAAGGCGATCAACGAGGCCGCCGACCAGCTCGAGCGCCTGGCCGAGGGCTCGCGCGGCGGCAAGGTCACGCGCAACGCCGTCAAGGTCAGCGCCGCCGCCGCCCGCCGGGAGCGCGAGGAGGCCGGCAGGCGCGCCTACGAGGCCGAACAGCGCGCGCGCGCCGCGGCCAAGGACCGCGCCGAACACGACCCCTTCGGCAGCCGCGTGCCCGACCACTCGGTCGTGCACCGCTACGCGCGCTGCATGTCCTACCCGGAGTGGGGGGTGGGCACCGTCGCCGGCATCTACTTCTCGGCCGATCCCCGCGGGGATGGCGAGGAGGTGCAGCAGTGGGCGCGCGTCAAGTTCAGCCACGGGATCCGCACGGTGCCCGCGGGCAGCATGAAATTCGTCGACTTCTCCAAACCCGACCCGGCCGAGGAGCGCGTCGAGCGCTTCATGCTCGCGGCGCAGCGCGCGATGGCCGAAGGCGAGTACGAGCTGGCGGCCCAGCGGCTGATCTACGCGCGCGACGCCGAGCCGCGCAACGTCGCCGTGCTGCGCCTGATGACGCTCGCCTTCTGGCAGGCCGGCAAGCTCGACGAGGCCGCACGCGCGGTGCGTGACTGGGCGCGCGTGGACGGCGCCCGTCCCGCCGCCCATCGTTTCGCCGCCAGGATCTACGAAGACATGGGTGCGGTCGACCTCGCCGAGGAGGCCGCCCAGCGCGCCGCCGAGCGCGGGCCGTCCGATGCCGGCGCGTGGGAGCGCCTGGGGCGGCTGCGCTTGCGCCTGATGGATCGCGAGGGCGCGCTCACTGCGCTACGCCGGGCGCTCGCGTTGGGCGCGAACGGCGAGGTCAACGACCTCGTGGCGCAGGCGCTCGCGATCGAGCCCAGCCTGGCTGGCTAGAGGATGTTCACCGCGCGCGAGACGATCAGCCCGACGGTCACGAGCGACACGACCGACTGGAGGCCCATGATGCCCTTGGCCATCGGCGTCAGGGGCATCGTGTCGGTTGGCGAGAACGCCGTGGCGTTGGTCAGCGACACGTACAGGTAGTCCAGGAACCCGGGCCGCCAGTCGAGCGGCTCGATGCGATCGTCGCTCATCTGCGGAAACAGGAAGTCGGGCTGGCCGTCATGCCCGGCGGCGCGAACGCCGGGACCGCCGCGATCCAGCTCCCAGTACCACAGCCCGAAGACCAGGAAGTTGGTCAGCCAGATCAGCACGCCCGACCCGATCAGCTCGCGACCGTTGGAGACGTTGTGGTGCAGCAGGAAGTGGGTGAGCTCTGTGAGCGCAAAGACGTTTGCCGCGCTCACGAACGCGGTCATCATCAGCGCGATCCGCCGACGCACCATGTGCTCGTGCACGAGCTTGCGAGGCGTGATCACCGACAGCCCGACGAGTAGCGCCGTCTCGATCGACGGGATCAGCAACCTCGGACCGACCGTCAGACGTTCCGGCAGCCCCAGCTGAATCGCGATCGCCGCCGCCACGGTCGCCTGCGCCGGCCAAAACGATTCGCCCGTCGCCGGCGGCGGGTAGGGACGACCGGGTTGGCGCGCGGGCGCACCCGGCTGGCTCGAAGCGGCGTCGGCCACAAGGCGAGAGCGTAGGGGGCGCATCGGAGGGGATCGGGTGTCCCCTGCTCGCCCGCTCGATCCGGTCCGCTCGGCCCGCTAGGTTCGAGCGGTGCGCCTGATCGTCGCCCGTTGCGAGGTCTCCTATGCCGGTCGCCTGAGCACGGTGCTGCCCGAGGCGGTGCGGCTGCTGATGATCAAGGCCGACGGCACCTTCATGGTGTTCTCCGACGCCGGCGGAGCGAACGTCAAGCCGCTGAACTGGATGGTCGCGCCAACGGTGATCGAGGAGCAGCCCGGGGCAGACGGCAGCCTGCGGCGGCTGAGCGTGACCAAGCGCGGGCAGCAGGAGCGGCTGGAGGTCACCGTCAGCGAGGTCCTCTCCGAGGTCGAGCACGAGCTCGACACGCGGATCGGACTGGAGAAGGAGGGCATGGAGCGCGAGCTTCCAGGAGCTGCTCGCCGCCGCGCCGCAGTGGTGCGGAGAGGGCTTCAGGCTCGTGCGCAGGGAGTGGCCCACCGACATCGGCCCCGTCGATCTGATGTGCAGGGACGTGGAGGACGAGTGGATCGCCGTGGAGATCAAGCGCGTGGGCACGATCGACGCGGTCGAGCAGCTGACGCGCTACCTCGACCGTATCCGCCTGGACCGTGCGCTCGGATCCTGCCGCGGCGTGCTGGCAGCCCAGACGATCAAGCCGCAGGCACGGGTGCTCGCGGGGGCGCGTGGGATCGCGTGCGTCGAGGTCGATCCGGAGGTGCTGCGCGGTGAGCGCGAGCCCGAGCTGACGCTGTTTGCGGCCTGAGCCGGCGCGGCGCGCGCGCAGCCGGGGCGGATACGCTGCCTGCTAACCGACCAAGGAGCAGCGCAAATGGCCACCGACCAAGCCACCGCTACTGCATCGTCCCCGACCGGGGAGCCCGTCCTCACCGAGTCGCGCGGGAACGTCCTGCTGATCACGCTCAACCGCCCGGATGTCCGTAACGCGGTCAACGCCGCGCTCGCCGCGGGCCTGGCCAGCGCGCTGGACGAGCTGGACGGCGACGACAGCCTGTCGGTGGGCGTGCTCACCGGTGCGGGCGGCTTCTTCAGCGCGGGCATGGACCTCGGCGCGTTCGTCAAGGGCGAGTCCGCGTGGTTCGGCGACCGCGGCTTCGCGGGGATCACCCAGCGCGCGTCGCGCAAGCCGTTGATCGCGGCGATCGAGGGCTTCGCGATGGCCGGCGGCATGGAGATCGCGCTCTCCTGCGACCTGATCGTCGCCGCCAAGGGCGCCAAGATCGGGATCCCCGAGGCCAAGCGCTCGCTCGTTGCCGCCGGGGGTGCGCTGCTGCGCCTGCCGCGGCGGATGCCGTATCACGTGGTGATGGAGCTCGCGCTCACCGGTGACTGGCTGCCCGCCGAGCGCTTTCACGAGTTCGGCGTCGTCAACTCGCTGGCCGAGCCGGGCGCGGCCGTCGATGTGGCGCTAGAGCTCGCCGAGCGGCTGGCCAAGAACGGCCCTCTGGCGCTGATGGCCTCCAAGCAGATCCTCCAGGACCAGTACGACTGGACGAGCGCGGACATGTGGGAGAAGCAGGGCGCGATCTCCGGCCCGGTGTTCGCCTCAGAGGACGCCAAGGAGGGTGCCAGCGCCTTCAAGGAGAAGCGCGACCCGGTCTGGAAAGGGCGTTAGCGACCGCGGTTGTGGCGCTTGCGCTTGCGCTGGCGGCGGATCTCGAGGAAACGTCTCCACAGGGCCCTCATGTCAGCGCTCCCCCGGGGTCTTGCGCGGGTACTGGGAGATCTCCTGGCGCAGGTCGATGGCGGTGGTCACGATGCGGTTCTGTTCGGCCGCGTGCGCGGCCGGGTAGCCCTCGCCCGGGCTTGCGCGCTCGGGACGGCCGATGTAGCCGAAGTGGATGTCGTGGGGCATGATCTGCATGAGCCGCGGGAACATATGCGCTCTCGCGCCCATGTTGCGTGGCTCCTCCTGTACCCACAGAACCTCGCGCAGTTTCGGGTAGCGCCCCATCAGCTCGAGGATCTGGCGTTCGGGGAACGGGTACAGCAGCTCCACGCGCGCGACCGCCAGGCCCGGGTGCGAGCCACGCTCGGGATGACCCACCAGGTCGTAGTAGATCTTGCCCGTGCACAGCACCAGCCGGGTGACCTGCTGGTCGTCCACGCCCGGCTCGGCGAGCACCGGGTGAAAGCGCGTGCCCTCGCCCATGCCCCCGATCTTGCTCGCCGCCTGCGGAAGGCGCAGCAACGACTTCGGCGTCATCACCACCAGCGGGCGCTGCTTGGCGATGCGCGCCTGGCGTCGCAGCAGGTGGAAGTACTGGGCGGGCGTGGTGGGGCTAGCCACGCGGATGTTGCCCTCCGCCGCCGCCCGCAGGAAGCGCTCCAGGCGCGCCGATGAGTGCTCCGGGCCAGATCCCTCGTAGCCATGGGGGAGCAGCAGCGTCAGCCGCGAGGTCTGCCCCCACTTCGCCAAGCCCGAGGTGATGAACTGGTCGATTATCACCTGCGCGGAGTTGACGAAGTCGCCGAACTGGGCCTCCCACAGCACGAGCGTCTCCGGCGCCTCCTGGCTGTAGCCGTACTCGAAGCCCATGCACGCGAGCTCTGACAGCGGGCTGTTGTGCAGCTCCATCGGCGCCAGCGCGTCCGGCAGGCTCTGGATCGGGCACACGGTCTGACCGGTCTTCGCGTCGTGCAGCACCATGTGGCGCTGGCTGAACGTGCCGCGCTCGGTGTCCTGGCCGGTCAGCCTCAGCGGCGTGCTCTCGGTCAAAAGCGACGCGAACGCCAACGCCTCCGCGTGTGCCCAGTCGATGTTCGCCTCTGACGCCGCGTCCGCGGCCAGCGCCTCGCGCCGACGGTCGAGCTGTTTGACGAGCTTCGGGTGCACCGTGAAGCCCTCGGGTACGCGCAGCAGCTGCATCCCCAGCTCGCGCAGGCGCGCGACCGGCACGGCCGTGTCGACGTCCGGGCTCGGCGAGCGGTCGAGCTGGTACTCGCCGGTGGTGTGCTCGCTCTCGCCCTCCGCCGCAGCCGCGATCTTCGCCTTCAGGCGCTGGTGCAGGAGCGTCATGTTGTCCCACACCTCCTGCGCCTGGCGGTCGACCTCCTCCTTGGACACCACGCCCTCGCTCACGAGCCGGTCGGCCCACAGCTCCCACACGCGCTTCTTGGTCTTGATCTTGGCGTACATCTCCGGCTGGGTGTAGGCGGGCTCGTCGGACTCGTTGTGCCCGAAGCGGCGGTAGCCGATCAGGTCGATCAGCACGTCGTGCCCGAACTCCTGGCGGAAGGCGAACGCCAGGCGCACGGCGCTGATGCACGCCTGCACGTCATCGGCGTTGACGTGGATGATCGGCACGTCGAAGCCCTTCGCCAGGTCCGAGGCCCAACGCGTGGAGCGAGCGTCGTCCGGGTCGGTCGTGAAGCCGACCTGGTTGTTGGTGATGATGTGCACCGTTCCGCCGACCTGGTAGCCGTCGAGCGCCTGGAGGTTGAGCGTCTCCGAGACGACGCCCTGGGCCGGGAACGACGCGTCCCCGTGGATCACGATCGGCACCGCCGCGTTGGTGTCCTGGTGGGCGTGCGGGCCCGTGCGCGAGGTCTGCGCCGCGCGCGTCGCGCCCTCCACCACCGGCGAGACGTACTCGAGGTGGCTGGGGTTGGACTCCAGGTTGACGCGGATCGTGCCCCCATCCGGAAGTTTGTAGGTGCCCTGCGTACCGTGGTGGTACTTCACGTCGCCGGTGCCACCCTGTGGGATCGTCGTCACCGCCTCCAGCGTGGAGGCGCCCTCGAACTCGGCGAAGATCGTGTCGTAGGTCCGCCCGAGGTTGTGGGCGAGCACGTTCAAGCGTCCGCGGTGGGCCATGCCGATCACGACCTCCTGCCCGCCGTGCGCCGCCGACAGCTGGATCAGCTCGTCGAGCATCGGCACGGTCATGTCCAGACCCTCGATCGAGAACTGATGCTGACCCAGGTAGGCCTTGTGCATGAAGCGCTCGAGCGCGTCGACCTTGACCAGCCGCCGCAGCAGGCGGCGGCATTCGTCGTTGGTCAGCTGGTGGCGGAAGGCACCCGACTCGATGTGCTCGCGCAGCCACACGCGCTGGCGGTGAGAGGCGATGTGCTCGATCTCGTAGGCGATCGTGCCGCAGTAGGTCTCGCGCAGATGCGGCAGCGCATCTGCGAGCGTCGCGCCCGGCACCCACACCTGGAAGATCTTGGCCGGCAGCTGCGCCTGGAGCTCAGGCGTAAGGCCAAGCGCCTCCGGGTCGAGCCCTGGGTCGCCCTCTGGCTCTGAGCCGAGCGGGTCCAGATGTGCCGCCAGATGACCGTGACTGCGTACGCGGCTGACGAACGTGCTCGCCGCCTGTACGGCCTGGAGAATTTCCTCTCCCGCTGGCGCCGTCTTGCCCTCGCCGGCGGCCGCGGCCTGTGCCGCCGCGGACGCCGCAGCGGCCGCGGGGGCCGGCAGCGGCGGCTCCGGGCCGAGCTCCACGCCCAGCGCTGCGAACACCTGCGAGTAGAAGCCGTGCTCACCCTGGAGGTAGTCCTCGATACGCGCCAGGAAACGACCCGACTCCGCCCCCTGGATGACGCGATGGTCGTAGGTGGAGGTCATCGTCATGACCTTCTCTGCGCCGATCATGTCGCCGATGTTTCCGAGGCCCGTCGGGTAGCCGATCGACCCGGTGGCGACGATCGTCCCTTGTCCGCTCATCAGGCGCGGGACCGACGCGATCGTGCCCAATCCGCCGGGGTTGGTGAGCGTGATGTTCGCGCCCGCGAGGTCATCCGCTGTGAGCTTGTTCGTCCGCGCCTTCTCCACCAGCGCGTCATACGCCTCGAGGAAGCGGTCGAACGGCAGACTGCCCGCGTCCAGGATCACCGGCACCATCAGCGTGCGCGTGCCATCCCGCTTCTCCACGTCCACCGCCAGCCCCAGGTTCACGCGCCCGTCGATCACGCGGTGCGGCTTGCCATCGAGGAGCGCGAAGTGGTTGGCCATCACCGGCATGTCCCCGACCGCGCGCACGATCGCGTAGGCGATCAGGTGGGTGAAGGAGACCTTGCGAGACGACGCCTTCAGCTCGCGCCGGCGCGCGTCGAGCTTGGTCACCGTGAGCGTGCGGAAGCTCGTCGCCGTCGGAATCGAAAGCGAGTCCTGCATGTAGCGCGCGAGCGCCGCCGCTCCCCCGCGCATCGGCTCGGAGCTCGCGCCCTGCGCGATCGTCGCAGCCGACCCGCCCGCGCCGTTGGTCACCGTCGCCGCGCCCGCCTCGCGCGTCGGTGCAGCGTCGCCCGAGGCGGCGCTCACCACGTCGGACTTCGTGATCCGCCCGCCCGGGCCGCTCCCGGGGATCGCTGCGAGGTCAACGCCCTCGACCGCCGCCGCGCGCGCTGCGACGGGTGAGGCCTTCACGCCCGCGGGCAGCTGCGTGGCTGTGCCCGTGTCCGCGCCATCCTGCTGCTGTGCGCTCGACCGCGCAGCGTTGGCGCCGGCTGGCGCAGCGGCAACGGCGATGCGCGCGATCACCTGGCCGACGGTCACCGTGTCTCCCTCACTCACCAGAAGCTCGGCCACGGTGCCGCTCGCGGGCGAGGGCAGCTCGAGGTCGACCTTGTCGGTCGAGATCTCCACGATTGTCTCATCTGCCTTGATCGAGTCGCCGACCTTCACGCGCCATTCGAGGATCGTGCCCTCGCTGACCGACTCACCCGCCGCCGGCGTCAGGACGTCAACCAGCGCGGAGCCGCCGTCGCTCGCAGCCGGCGGCCGCTCGGCTGGTGGGGCAGGCGTGTGCGCCGACGCCGGCTGAGCGTCCGGCGCGGTCGCCCGTTCCGCTGGCGGCGCAGCTGCCGGCTCGGCTGGCGGCGCTGGTGCCGGCTCGGCTGGCGCAGGTGCCGGCTCGGCTGGCGGCGCAGGCGTCGCGCCGTTCACAGAAATCCGCGCGATCACCTGTCCGACGGTGACCGTCTCGCCCTCCTCGACGAGGATCTCGCTGACGATGCCGCTGCCCGGCGAGGGCAGCTCGAGGTCGACCTTGTCGGTTGAGATCTCGACGATCGTCTCGTCGGCCTTGATCGGCTCACCGACCTGAACACGCCATTCGAGGATGGTTCCCTCGGTGACCGACTCTCCCGCGGCAGGGGTTACGACGTCTATCGTCTGCACTGCCGTCGTGTCTGTGGCCATCGGCCTCTAACTCTAGCGCGGCCGGCTGTCCCCCTACGCCGCGCTCGCGCTGGCAGTTCCCGAACGTTCGCGCTGCTCGCGTACGAACTGATAGCTGCCGAAGAAGGGCCCGATGCCACCGAGCACGGCAACGGCAACGGCGAGCTTCAACGAGACGACGCGCAGGCGCGCAGCGGTTATACACGCGAGCGACATGAAGATCCACATCAGTCCGTGGGTCCAGCCGAGCACGAACGTCAGTGGTTCAGGCTTGCCGGCGGCGAACGCGCTTATCAGCAGCGCGGTGTACACGCACGAGTGTGTGAAAGATGCCCACTTCAGCCGCGTGAAGGTGAGCGGGCCGGCCTGCGAGCGCAGCAGCGAGCTCATCCCGTCAGCCACTGAGCCATGCGCGCCAGCACCTCGCTTGCCTCGGGCGGCCACGCGTCGATCTCGCGCGGCCACCAGGCGAACTCGTCGTGCTCGTGGTCGGGCGTGACCGCCTCCTCCGTGCCCTCCGACAGCCAGGCCTGACCGACGAACATCACCATCTTGTGCGGCAGGCGCAGGAGCGCCTCGCCGCGTACGCGCTCGGGCGAGACCGCCCACTCCTCGCGCAGCTCGCGCACGAGCGTCTCACCCGGGTTCTCGCCGAGATCGACTGCTCCGCCCGCTCCGAGCGCCCAGCGCCCCGCCCACGAGGACACCCACCCAGCTCGCCGCCCAGCCAGCCAGCGTCCGTCCGCCGATCTCGTCACGCACAGCGCCGCGACGCTCTCGGATGCGTCGCCGTCGACCAGCCGCAGCGCCCAGCGCAGTGGCTGAAGCTCGAACGCGATCCCCTGCTCGTCCTGCCGGTAGCCGACCAGGCGCGCCGCCACGCCGTCATGGCTCGGCGAGCCGCGCTCCTGGAGCTCCCTGATCGCCGCATCGGCGGCCTCGGTGTGCTCGGGCGAGGCCTCGAACACCTGCTCGCGCCAGTGCGCCGTGATCTGCTCGAGGCTCCACGGGCCACGGGCCAGGATCTCGGGCGCTTGAGGGGCGGTCTGGGGTGACTCGGGCACTGCGCGGAAGCATAGACTCGGCATCCTTGCCGCCCGCCGCATACAGTCCCCGCGTGAGCGGCCGCCGGCGCAAGCACTGGGGATGGGGCTTCGAGGACCAGCAGCCTTCGGTCGCGCAGTTGCGCGCCTCGTCGGCGGTGCTAGCAGAGCGCCTGGGCATCGCTGCGGGGGTCGTGCGCGAGCCTGTGGCACTGGACGAGCTGGCGTTGGCGGCGCCCCGCGTACAGGCGCCGGCCGCGCTTGCGGAGATCTGTGAGCAGGACGTGCACGCGCGCGCCAGCCACGCGCTCGGTCGCTCCTATGTCGACGTCGTCCGCGGCTTCAACGGGTGCTTCGAGCACGTCCCCGATCTGGTCATGCGTCCGCGCGACGAGGCCGAGATCGAGAGCGCACTCGAATGGTGCTCGCACGAGGGGATGGCGGTGGTGCCGTTCGGCGGAGGGACATCGGTGGTGGGCGGGGTCACGCCAAGCGTCGGCGAGCGCTACGAGGGGGTCGTCACGATCGACATCGGCGCGCTCGATCGCGTGCTCGAGGTCGACGAGACCTCGCGCGCGGCGAGCATTCAGGCGGGAGCGCTCGGGCCGCGGCTGGAGGCGCAGCTGGCCGAGCGCGGGCTGACGCTGCGCCATTTCCCGCAGTCGTTCGAGTTCTCCACGCTCGGGGGCTGGATCGCCACGCGCGCCGCCGGGCACTTCGCGACGGTTTGGACGCACATCGAGGACTTCCTCGAGTCCGTCCGCGCGATCACGCCCACGGGCCGGTGGGAGTCCCGGCGACTGCCAGGGTCGGGTGCGGGCATCAGCCCCGACCGCCTGCTTGCGGGCTCGGAGGGGACGCTCGGAGTGATCACCCAGGCATGGGTGCGCGTGCAGCCCCGACCGTCGCATCGAAGCTCCGCGGGAGTGCGCTTCGCCAGCTTCCTCGCGGGCGCCGAGTGCGTGCGCGCGATCTCCCAGGCTGGCCTGCACCCGTCCAACTGCCGCCTGCTGGACGCCGGCGAGGCCGCGCTCACGCTCGCCGGCGACGGCTCGCATTCGCTGCTGGTGCTCGGCTTCGAGTCGGCTGACCATCCCGTCGAGCCCGCGATGGCACGGGCTCTGGAGCTGTGCGCCGATCACGGCGGCGTCGTGCCCGAGCGCCAGCGACCACGGAGCTCTGGCGACGAGCGTGACGTCGCTGGCGGGGACGCGGTCGGGTCCTGGCGCGAGGCGTTCCTTGGTGCGCCTTACGCGCGCGATGCGATGGTGGCGATGGGCGTGCTCGCAGAGACCTTCGAGAGCGCGATCACGTGGGAGCGCTTCCCCGGCTTTCACGAGCGCGTGAGCGCCGCCACCGAGGAGGCGGTGCGCGAGGTGTGCGGCACTCAGGGGCGCGTCTTCTGCCGCTTCACGCATGTGTATCCGGACGGGCCCGCGCCCTACTTCACCGTGCTCGCCCCCGCGCGCGTGGGCGCTGAGATCGAGCAGTGGCAGGCGATCAAGCACGCCGCCTCCGACGCGATCATCGCAGCGGGTGGCACCATCACCCACCATCACGCCGTCGGGCGCGACCACCGGCCGTGGTATGACCTTCAGCGCCCGGAGCCGTTCGCGCAGGCGCTGCGCGGCGCCAAACTGGCTGTCGATCCCGCGAGCATCATGAACCCGGGTGTGCTGATCGATCCGCGGCCATGAGAGTCGCCGTGCTCGGCCCTGGCGGCGTTGGCGGGCTGGTAGCCGGCGCGCTCGCGCGCGCCGGCGATGACGTGGTGGTGGTCGCGCGTGAGACGACGGTCGCGGCGATCGCGGAGCGTGGGCTTCGCGTACAGAGCGTGACGCTCGGCGACTTCGTCGCTCGTCCGGATGCACTCCCCGTCCTGAACGAGCCCGTCGACGCGCTGATCGTCGCGACCAAGGCCGCGGGCCTCGCGCCGGCACTCGCGCGGATCGCGGTGGCGCCCGGCGTGGTGCTGCCGCTGCTCAACGGGCTCGACCATCTGGCGCTTCTACGCCAGCGTTTCGACGCTGCGTCCGTGCTCGCGGGCTCGATCCGCGTCGAGGCGGACCGGCCCGAGCCGGGCGTGGTCGTGCACACCAGCCCGTTCCTGCTCGTCAGCATGGCAAGCCGCGAGCCGGCCGTGCGCCCAGCGATGCGGGACCTCGCGGACACGCTCGCAGCTGCGCAGATCCCAACACAGGTGCTCGATTCCGAGGCGCAGGTGATGTGGTCGAAGCTCGTGCGCCTGAACGCGCTGGCGTGCGTGACGAGCGCCCACGACGTGCTGATGGGCGAGATTCGCGCGACACCCGCGTTGCGCGCCGAGCTGGCGGGCGCGATCGAGGAGGCTTGTGCGGTCGGCAGGGCGGAGGGCGCTCCCGACGTCGACCCGCAGGTCGCGCTCGGCGAGCTCGAACGCACGCACGACACGCTCGGCAGCTCGATGCAGCGCGACATCGCCGCGGGGCGCGAGCCCGAGCTCGACGCGATCCCGGGCGCGGTGCTGCGCGCGGGCGCTCGACACGGCATCGCCTGCCCCACGATCGAACGGCTGGTGGAGATGATCGAAGCGAGGATCGGCTCGGCCGAGACGGGGCCGGCTCGACGGGGTTAGGGGCTCGGGGTGCGATCGTCGATCGGGCCCCGTGCGGGCTCATGCTGTGGCCTCGGGATCGCACCGGAGTTCAGTTGGCCCGCGCGCGCTTCGCGATCGTGGCGCAGCACCTCCAGCAGCTCAGCGTAGGGGCCGACCAGGTAGGCATCGTCGTGCGCGGCAAGCCGCGTATCGCGCCGCGGCGGGTGCTCGATGGCGCTCGACTCGGCCGCCCGCCGGATCGCCACCACACGAATCCTCGCCGGAAGGTCGAGCATCGCCATGCCGTCGAGGCCGCCGCCCGCGCTCACGCGCAGTCGCGCCAGCAGGAAAGGATGATTGCCCACGTAGAAGGTGAACAGGACCTCGAGTCCGAGCACCGCGCCCACGAACCACGGCGCAGCGATCGCGGAGGTCGACCACACGTGGCGAAAGCCGAAGCTCTGCGCGAGCCGGTGCCCGAGCTGGCGGTCGAACACGCGCAGCACGACCGGAACCTGCGACCAGCGCTCGCCGAGGCGGTCGCGCACCGCCAGGCCGGTCTCGATGTTGGTCAGATCGTCTGAGGTCAGGATCGCGACCGCCGCGGCGCTCGACAGGTTGACCGATTCGAGCGTCTGCGCGAGGGTCGCGTCGCCGAGCACGAGCGGCACACCCAGCGAGCGTGCCTGGCTGAGATAGCGGTTGCCCTCCATTCGCTCCACCACTACGACCTCCTGTCCCTGGGCGAGCAGGCCCTCGAGCACCTGCATGCCCACGTTGCCCAGCCCGACCACCACGACGTGTCCTCGCATCCCTGGGATCCGTCCCCGGCCAAGCGATTGCGCCAGGCGCCGGCTCACGAGCGCGTTGGTCAACAGCGCGAACATGGTGGTCACGAGCGTCGTCCCCGCGATGATCAGGCCGATGCCGAAGGCCTCGATCCAGTGCGGCTGGCCAGAGAACGAGAAATCGCCGAAGCCGACCGTGGCGACCGTCTCCACGGTGAAGTAGATGGCGTCCAGCAGCGGCAGATGCGCGCGGTGTTCGGCCCAGTGGTAACCGAAGTGAAGCACGAGCGTCGAGATCAGAAGCATCGCCAGGCCGAGCACGAGGGCGACACGCAGCGGCCGGTCGGCGATGTCGAGCACGGTCCTGGTCAGCCGCTTGACAGGCCCGCGTGCCCGCGCGCGCAGCCCGCCGCGCTCGCGGGTGCGGCGCCCGACGCCCAGCCCCGCGGCATCCAGCTCCGCAGAGGTCCCCATCAACGTCACCCTGTCGCCGGGAGCGACGGGCTGGTCGCGACCTGGGCAGGCGATCAGCTCGTCCTCGGCCTCGGTCACGACCCCGATCGGGGCGATGCTCCCGTAGAGCTCTCGTAGCGTCGCCTGGCGCGGGGCGAGCACCTCGATGGCAAGCAGCCGCAGGTCTCCCAACACGACGTCTCGCGAGCGTCGAGCGAGGCATGCTTCGACGACCGACGGTGCGAACAGGCCAGCGACATCGAGCACCCCGACAGAGCCGAGAACTCCCTCGACTGCGTGGGCCACTGCGGGGTTGTCGAGGTCGGCCACCACGCGGACCTGCGGACGCAGGTCGCGGATCAGCAGCACCGTCTCGAGCGTGCGCAGGTCGGTGTTCTCGGCGCACACGACCGCCGACGCCCCCAGGATGCCCGCGTCATACAGCGGCTCCGTGAGGTGGTGCGAACCGCGCGGTATATGCGGGATCCCCCAGCCTCGCACGACGCGTGCGAGCCGCTCGTCGGCATCGTCGTCGAGCACGACTACGCGCGCGCCGGCGAGATGGAGCTGCTCGACCGTGCGTAGGCCGACCGCGTTCAAGCCGCACACGATCACGTGGCCGACCCAATCTCGGCAGAGTCCAAAATCAGATGGCGAAATCCCCGTAACCGTTGCCACGACGGGTCAGTTTGCGCCCGCCCGCGGGCTAAGCCCTTGGCCTGGCGTCCAAGATAAGCGCGGCTGCTGCGCGTCGAATGAAGCTCTTGCGCCCGATCCGCCGCCGCGGCGTGCCAGCTACTGCGCTTCGAACGGCGAGCGCCCGGGCGAGTACACGGGGATCGCCTGCGAGGCGATCGCCTCCACCGCCTGCTCCTCTGCCTCAGTCAGCTCCTCGTCGTGGTCGCCGTCGCAGAGCACGTGGAAGTTGCCGGTGGCGACGCCCGTGTCCGCGTGGATGGTGATGCCGGGGAGGATCGCCTCGCCCTCCTCCAACCCCAGCCGCTCCATGTCGAAATAGGTGAGGCCGATGCCGTAGGCGGTGTGCGTGGGGTTCTCGCGGTCGTGCGCGGCCACCGCCTGGGCGAAGCGCTCGAGGTTCTTGGCGATCTTGCTCGTGTCCGCCATCGCTGCCGGCAGAGTAGCGCGGGCGCAGTAGATTGGGCACCGATGGCCAGCGAGGTGATCCGTACGGCGGAGCTGACGAAGGTCTACGCGGGAACGGACTTCGCCGCGGTCGACGAGCTCAACCTGAGCGTCCACGCGGGCGAGATATTTGGGCTGCTGGGTCCGAACGGCGCCGGCAAGACGACGACCGCGGGGATGCTCACCACGCGCGTGGTGCCGACCTCCGGCTCTGCGTACCTGGGCGCGATCGACGTCGTCTCCCACCCGGCACTGGCGAAGCAGCTGCTTGGCATCGTCTCGCAGCAGAACACGCTCGACCGCCAGCTGACCGTGTGGGAGAACCTGTACTTCCACGGGCGCCTGTTCGGGATCTCCGCGTCGGAGTCGCGCAGCAAGGCAACCGCGCTGCTCGAGCAGTTCCAGCTCTCCAAATGGGCGAACGCATCCGTGTACGCGCTGTCGGGGGGCATGGCCCAGCGGCTGATGGTCGCGCGTGCGATCTTCCATCGCCCGGCGGTGCTGTTCCTCGACGAGCCGAGCGCAGGCCTCGATCCGCAGGGCCGGCTCGCGCTGTGGGAGCTGCTCGGGCAGCTCAACAGCGAAGGCCAGACGATCCTGCTCACGACCCACTACATGGAGGAGGCGGACGAGCTCTGCGACCGCGTGGCGATCATGGATCACGGCAGGATCCTCGCGCTCGACACGCCCGATGCGCTCAAGCGCTCCACGGGCGCGGACACGATCGTGACCGTGAAGGCCGATGGCGACGCCGACGCGCTCGCGGGACGGTTGTCCGAGGAGCTCGGCGCGACGCGCGCGCGTGTCGTCGACGGCGGCGTGGAGCTGCATGTCACGGGCGTCGAGCGCCTGGTGCCGCGCGTGGTGAGCACGGCCGAGCGCGCGGGCTTCGACGTGGTCGACCTGTCGGTGTCCGAGCCTAGCCTGGAGACCGTGTTCATCAACCTCACCGGCAAGGAGCTGCGCGACTGATGGCCGCTGTGAAGACGCCCGTCGCGCCGCGGGCGCAGATCGCGCTCGAGCCGACGCGCTCGACGATGGCGGCGAGCCGCGCTGCGCTGCGGGCGCTGACGCTGCGCGATCTGGTGGTGTTGTGGAAGCACAGGTGGGAGTTCGTCGTGCGCACGTTGATCCAGCCGTTCCTGCTGGTGTTCGTGTTCCTGTATGTGTTCCCGACGATCGGACAGGGGATCGGCGGCGGTGGTGGCAGCGCTCGTGAGTCGGCGTTCGCGACCGTGCTCGTGCCGGGCGTGGTCGGACTCTCGATCATGTTCCAAGGCATCCAGGCGGTCGCCATGCAGCTGTCCACGGAGTTCGGCTACACGCGCGAGATCGAGGATCGCGTACAGGCGCCGTGCCCGATCTGGCTGGTTGCCGTCGCCAAGGTGTTCTCGGGCGCGATGCAGGGCTTGATCGCGGCTGTGATCGTGTTCCCGATCGCCGCCGTCGTCCACGCCTCGGGCGTCAGCGCGCACCTGTCCGTGCACTGGTGGGTGGTGATCACGGTGATCCCGCTGGCGTGCGTGACGATGAGCTCACTGGGGCTGCTGCTCGGGACCTGGTTCGAAGCGCGCAACCTCGGGCTGATGTTCGGCTTCGTGGTGCTCCCGCTGACGTTCCTCGGCGGCACCTACTACCAGTGGACGAAGCTCGCGCCGGTCCAGGTCGCCGGCGTCCACTGGCTCCAGATCCTGGTGCTCGTGAACCCGCTGGTGTACGTCAACGAGGGCCTGCGCGCTGGACTGACCGAAGCTTCCCACATGCACCTGTACATCGTGTACCCGGCGCTGATCGGCTTCTGCGCAGTGTTCCTCGGGCTCGGCCTGCGCAAGTTCCGCGGGCGCGTGCTGTCCTGAGCCGACAAGGCCGGGCACAGCTCTAGCCGATTGGTAGCGCGTCTACTCGCAGAGCCCCGCCGCTCTAAGGGCCTCCATGCGATCGAAGTAAGCCCGCAGGCGCACGATCCGATCGCCGCGAAAGTCGAGGACCGTCGCGTAGGGCTGGTCGACCGGTGCGCCGCTGCCCTTTCCGCGTCCGATCAGCCGACCAAGCACGAGCACGCGGTCGCCGAGATCGCGAAACTCTTCGGCGACGCCCCGGAGCTCGTCCCAGTTTTCGCTGGTGTCGGCGATGAATCGTTCGACGCCCTCGCGTCCGCGGTAGCAGCCGTCGCCCTCATAGGCGCGCGTTAGAGCTGGCCACCACTCGAAGTCCGAGGACACGAGCTGGGCGAACGCGCCATCTACATCACGTCGGTTGTACGCCTCCCCGAACTGCCTGGCGAGATCCACTTTGTCTCGGGGCATGTCCGAGCGAGTATCGCGCAGGGCGGGGTACCGCGAACGCACCGTACTGGACGCCGGACTGCGTTCGCGGGATCAGCTCGGTGCAAGGACTTCGAGGCCATGCTCGCGAGCGCCGGTCGCAAGCTGCCTGTCGTAGGTCATGAGGGCGTCCAGTTTGCCCGCGTTTGACAGGCGGGCGGCCGTCGCGAGGTGGATAGCGTCGAGCGTGGCCACAGAAGGTGGCGTGATCGTCTCTGCCGCTGCGAGGATCTCCGTGTCCACCGGGATCAGGACTGTGCCTGACAGGAGCTCAGACACGACCGCCAGCATGTTCACCCGCAGCCCGAGTCGATGCAGCTCTACGCTCAGCAAGCCGCTCGAGATGTGTCGATCGAAATGGCCCAGCTCGCGCCTGATCGCCTGCGTGTCGGGCTCGTCGAGCAGAATGCGTCCGAGAACGCTCGTGTCGAGATATACGGAGCTCACACCTACGTTCAGAGCGGCTGGCGACGACTCTCGTCGAGAAAGGCGTCGGTGGTACCGGCAGGGTGGCTACCTCTCGGCGGGAGGCTGTCGATGACAGTGACCAGGTTCCTCGTTGGGATCGTTGCGCCGTACTGCTCGGCCACTTCTAGGTAGTAAGGGTCGATGGCGTTATGCGACGGTACGAGTCGTGCGACCTCACGGCCTCGCTCCGTGACGGTCAGCGTCTCGCCGTCCTTGACGCGCTCCAAGTAGCGGCTCAGATTTTGACGTAGCTCACGAACGCCAACGGTTGCGCGTGCTGCACTTTGACGTGTGGCGGACATTGTGCGTCACAATGTAGCACATGCGTTTCGAGGCGCACCGCCGTGAAGTGGCGGCGATCGAGTGTCGCCGGTCGCGCTCAGGTAGCGGTCCGTGCTGAACAGGGCCACATGGAGCACGCTACGCGGCCATCTCCAATATCTCGACGCGATAGCCGTCGGGATCTCTGACGAAGCACAGCCGCGAGCCGCCTTCGCGCACGGAGTACGGCGGCTTCTCCGGCTGGATGCCCTGCTCGGCCAGACGCTCGAGCGTCGCGTCGAGATCGCCGGCTGTGATCGCGATGTGGCCGTAGCCGCTGCCGATCTCGTATGAGTCGACGCCGAAGTTGTAGGTCAGCTCGAGGCGCGGCATGTCGCCGTCGCCCGGCTGGTTCATGAACACGTTCACGGCCTCGTCGCCGATCGGGATGCGCCCTACCTCCTGGAACCCGAGGGCCTCGTAGAAGGCGACCGAGCGGTCGATGTCGGTGATGCGATAGCAGGTGTGGAGCAGGGCCATGCGCGGGAGTCTATGACACCCCCTGACGTTCGCGAGCGGTGCTGCGGCGCGCTTCGCGGGTGCTTTCGTGTTCGGCGTGCTTGCGCTCGTGGCTGGCTGCGCCGGATGTCGCCGCTCGGCCCGTAGGCCGGCGCTCTAGACTGTGGCGGCGTGCGGACTCTGATCGTCGGTCACGGTGGACGCGAGAGCGCGTTGGCGTCGCGCATGGCCGAGCACAGCGAGCTGCACGCGTTCGTCGGTCATGAGAACCCGTCGATCGTCGCTGCCGCTGGCGCCTCCGGCGGCGGGCATCTCCTCGGCGACGTGTGCGACCCACGGGCAGTCGCCGCGTTCGCGCGTGCGCGCGAGATCGACGTTGCGATGGTCAGCGCCGACGAGCCGCTCGCGGCCGGGGTCGTGGACGCGCTGCTCGCGCAGGGCACGCGCGCGGTCGGCCCCACCGCCGCCGGCGCAGAGATCGAGTGGAACAAGGCGTTCGCACGCTCGATGCTGGCGGAGCTCGCGCCCGAGGCCCTGCCCGGTGTTCGCGTCGCGCGCAACGCTGCGGAGGTCGCTGAGGCGCTCGCCTGGTTCGCGCCCACGCCGGTGGCGGTAAAGCCCTCGGGGCTCTCGGGAGGCAAGGGCGTGAAGGTGATGGGCCCACACCTCTTTGATCACGAGCAGGCGCGAGAGTACGCGCTCGAGCTGCTCGCGCGCGCCCGCCCCGGCGAGTCGGTGCTGATCGAGGAGAAGATCGTCGGGGCTGAGTTCACGATCCAGGCGATCAGCGACGGCAAGACCGTCGTGTTCCCGCCCGCGACCTACGACTACCCGTACCGCTACGACGGCGACGACGGTCCGGGTACGGGCGGTATGGGCTCGCTGTCGCTCGCCGCCTGCACGCTGCCCTTCATGCGCGCCGACCATTACCACCAGGCGTGCTCGATCATCGAGCGCGTGATCGAGCGCCTCGCTGACGAAGGGCGTCATTTCAGCGGCGTGATGAACAGCGGCTTCTTCGCCACCGCCGAGGGCGTCAAGGTGATCGAGTTCAACGCGCGCTTTGGCGACCCCGAGTGCATGAACATCATGAGCCTGTTCGAGGGCAGCTGGCCGCAGGCGATGGAGCAGATCGCCGCTGCCAGGCTCAGCGCAGCGGACGTGCCCCTGCGTGAGGAGGCCTCCGTCGTCCTGTACCTGGTCTCGCCCGACTACGCCGTGCGTCCCGGGTCGGCGTACGAGTTCGCGCTCGACCGCCAGCGCATCGAAGCAGACGGTTGTCGCGTGTTCTTCTCATCGGCGGTAGAGGTCGCGCACAACCTCTACCGCACGGTCGGGACCTCCCGTGCGGTGGCGCTGGCGAGCACGGCGCCGACGCTCGAGCAGGCGCGCTCGTGCGTGGCGGGCTCCGCCGCGTCCGTGCCCGTGCTCGAGTGGCGCCGCGATGTCGGCGACGATCGTTACCTGCGCGATCTGACGCGGCTGGTCATGGCCCCGCCCGACGGCCTTGGCCCCGCGCCCGCGCGGGCGAACGGCGACGCGGCGCTGCTCCCGAACGCCGGCTGAGTGATTCGTGCAACGATGGCGCTCGTGATCGTCGAGCGAGCCCGCCATCCGCAGTTCCTGTCGAATACCTACCTGGTCGTCGACGGCGAGGGCGGACCCGCGTTGTTCATCGACGCCGGCGGTCCGGTCGAGCCCTTGCTCGACACGGCCGGGCGGCTGGGACTCACGCCCAGCCACGTGTTGCTCACCCATCACCACTTCGACCACGTCAGCGAGGTCGGCAAGCTGCGTGAGCGCTGGCCCCAGCTCCGGGTGCTGACCAGCGCACGGGAGCGTGAGCTGCTGGAAGCCGCCAGCGCCGGTGAGGAGGGCGACGCGGCCGAGCCCGGGCGCGGAGCCGAGATCGAGGCGATCGAGGCCGGGCAGAGCATTCGCATCGGAGCGCTCGAGGTGCGCCCGCTGCACACGCCGGGTCACACCGCCGGGATGCTCTCGTTCCTCGTCGGCCGTGGCGAGGCGGACGCGGGGGAGGGGCGGCGTGCCCGCGGCGCGGGCGCCAGCGTCCCTGGCGGGCTGGCCGGGGAGGAGCTTGCGGTGTTCACGGGCGACACCCTGTTCAAGAACTCCGTCGGCGGCGTCAGGGGGCCCGGTCACACGACGTACAGCGACCTGCGCGACTCGATCATGGGGACGCTCATGGAACTGCCGCCCGACACGGTCATCTATCCGGGCCACGCAGACCAAACCTCGGTTGCGCAGGAGTGGGACGCGAACGCCTTCGTGCGCGTCTGGCGCGGCCTCGAGCCCGAGGGCTCGCAGCCGTGCACGGCGCTCGGGAAGCCCGCGACGCTCGTCCTGCTCGGCGAGGATTACGACGGCGGCACGAAGGCGTGGGTCCGCTGGGAGGACGGCTCCGACGACATCGTGCCAGGCTCGCGCGTGCAGGCTGCCGGGTAGGCAGACGAGCCCGCCGCGCCGGCCACGCCAGGCGCATTCAACTGTCTAGCATGAGGTCGATGGCGCGCGAGAACGAGAAGATCCCCACCTCGCGCGCGCGGCGCACAGCGACCGTCGCCACGCTCGCGGCGAGCGAGGCTGTCAAGCAGTTCGGCACGCGCGCCGCCAACGTCACGCGCGGGGACGACGCCTCCGAGGAGGCGATGTCCCGTCGCCAGCTCGAGACCGCCAAGCAGATCGTGGCGGTGCTCGGCACGATGAAGGGCGCCGCGATGAAGCTCGGCCAGGTGATGTCGTTCTTGGACGTCGGGCTGGTACCGGAGGAGCACCGCGAGGAGTTCCAGCGCGAGCTCGCCAAGCTGCGCGACGCCGCTCCCACCGTGTCCTTCAGGCAGATGCGCCGCGTGATCGAGGACGACCTCGAGGAGCCGATCTCGGAGGTGTTCGAGACGTTCGAGCAGGAGCCGATCGCGGCGGCGTCGATCGGTCAGGTCTACCGCGCGACGCTCAAGGACGGCCGCGAGGTCGCCGTCAAGGTCCAGTACCCCGGCGTGGCGGCGGCAGTCAAGGCCGACCTTCAGAACCTGGACATGATCCTGCGCCTGCTCAAGCGCATGACCCCCGCGCTCGACGTGAAGGCGATCACCGAGGAGATCAAGGAGCGGATCGTCGAGGAGCTCGACTACGAGCTCGAGGCCCAGAACCAGCGCTCGCTGTCGCGGATCTTCGCCGGACATCCGTTCATCGTGGTGCCAGAGGTCATCAGCTCGCTCTCGCGCGAGCGCGTGCTCGTCAGCGAGTTCGTGGAAGGCGTCGGCTTCGAGGAGCTGAAGGGCCGCTCGCAGTCTGAGCGCGACCGCATCGGCGAGATCGTGTTCCGCTTCTTCCTCGGCTGCCTGTACAGGCACCGCCAGTTCTCCGGCGACCCCCACCCGGGCAACTTTCTGCTGCTGGCCGACGGTCGCGTCGCATTCCTCGATTTCGGCCTGTTCAAGCGCCTGGACGCCGAGCCGGTGGAGCTCGAGCTCGCCTGCCAGCGAGCGGTCGCCGAAGGCGACGCCGCCGCCCTGCACGAGCTGCTCGCCAGCAGCGGCTTCCTGCCAGAACCCGAGCGCGTAGACCCGGGACACCTGCTGGCGTTCGTCAGGGACGCGATCTGGTGGTACACGACGGCCGACGAAGACGTCCAGCTGACGCCGGACATGGCCACGCAGGTGATGATCGAGAGTTCAGATCCGCGCTCCAGTCATTTCCGCGAGATGCGCCACCAGACGATCCGCCCCGAGCACTTGTTCGGGCGGCGCATGGAGATGCTGACGCTCGCCGTGCTCTCGCAGCTGCGCGCGCGCGCCAACTGGCACAGGATCGCGCGCGAGTGGATGTACGGCGAGGAGCCGGTGACGGAGCTCGGGCGCGAGGAGGCCGACTTCTACGGCCGCAGTGGCGTGGGCGCGCGCGGCTGAGTCAGAACCCAGGGTTCGTCTTCACGCGTTTGATGTCCCGTTGGTGCATGGCGCCCTTGGCGTCGAGCGTGGCGCACGCCTGCGCGATGTCCTGGCCGAGCGAGCTGATCAGCGTGTTGCCGAGCGTCTGCTTGACGAGCACACGCATGATCTTCACGTGTTCGGCGTCCGGCGGCAGCGTGTAGGCGGGCACCATCCAGCCGCGCTCCCCTGCGAGCTGCGCGGCCACGTCGAACTCGTCGTAGGCGTGCTCGCCCCTCAGTTTGAACGCCACCAGCGGAAGCTGCTCGTCCTCCTCGGAGCCGATCAGCTCCAGGTCGCAGGCGATGATCTCCTGGGCCAGCTGGCGCGCGTTGAACTTCATCGTCTCCATCACATAGTGGTAGCCGGCGTGGCCGAGGCGCGCGAAGTTGTAGTACTGCGCGAGCACCATCGCCGAGCCGGTCGAGAAGTTCAGGGTAAACGTGGCGTCTCGCTTGCCGAGGTAGTTCTCGTAGAACACGAGCTCCTCGGGGAGGTCGTCCTTGTCCTTGAACACCAACCAGCCGATGCCCGGGTAGACGAGCCCGAACTTGTGCCCGGAGACGTTGATCGAGCGGACCTGCTCGAGGCGGAAGTCCCACTCGGAGTCGGGATACAGGAAGGGCCAGACAAAGCCGCCGCTGGCGGCGTCCACGTGTAGCGGGACGTCCAGGCCGTGCTCGTGCTTGAGCGCAACGAGGTGGTCGTTGATGCCGCGAATGTCGTCCGCGTGCCCGGTGAACGTGGTTCCCAGCACCGCCGCCACGCCGATCGTGTTCTCGTCGATGTGCGGCTCCACGTCCTCCGGGCCGATCGTGTACTTGTCGGGCTTCAGCGGAACGATCCGCGGTTCGACGTCGAAGTAGCGGCAGAACTTCTCCCACACGACGTGCACGTCACCGCCGAACACCATGTTCGGGCGGTCGATCGCCTTGCCCGCCGCCTGCCTGCGGGCGCGCCACTTCCACTTCAACGACAGGGCGCCCAGCATGATCGCCTCCGAGGAGCCCTGCGTGCGCGCGCCAGTCGTCTCTCCGGGTGCGTGAAAGAGGTCCGCGAGCATCCGAATGCAGCGCTGCTCGATCTCGGCCGACTGCGGATACTCGGCGTGGTCGATGAAGTTCACGCGCAGCGTCTGGCGTATCAGCTCGTCGGCCTCGGGCTCCATCCAGGTGGTCACGAACGTCGCGAGGTTGCGCGCGGGCAGACCGTCGAGCAGGATCTCCTCTTCGACCAGCCCCTTCGCTTCCTGGGCGGACATGCCCGTGCGCGGTAGCTTGTGGTCCGGTGCGGGCTCCAGCAGATAACGGTTGCCGTAGATGCTCTCCATGCGCTCGACCTGGGCGCGGGTCAGCTCGGGCGCGGCCGTCTTGGGGAGCTTGTCGGCGATCGCGCGATTATATGCTCGCGTGATGGGTGGGGCTGCGCTCCAGACGGTGGGCCTGCGCGACGACGCGAGTGACCTCGAGGCGCTGTTCGTGCCCGCGGCGGGGATGCTGTGCTGCTCGCTGCGCCACCGCGACCAGGAGCTGCTCGCGCAGAACGCCGGTGTGTCCGCGTACGCCCAGCAGGGCAAGACGATGGGTATCCCGCTGCTGTATCCGTGGGCCAATCGGCTTGCCGGCTTCGACTGGAGCCTCGGCGGGCGGGTGGCGCCGGTGCGCGTCCCACGCGACCAGAGCCGCGTTCGACTGGACACGCGTGGACTTCCGATCCATGGCGTGATCGGAGGGCGACTGGCGTGGGCGCTGACGGACGAGCCCGCTCGCGACGCGCGCGCGCTGTCCGCTCGCCTGAGCTGGAGCGACGCAGATCCGGAGCTGTTCGAGGTCTTCCCCTTCCGCCACGAGCTTCACTATCGCGCGCAGCTGGACGCCGGACGGCTCGAGATCGAGGTGGCGGTGCACGCGTGCGGTGGCGATGCGGTGCCGTTGTCGTTCGGCTTCCATCCCTACCTGACGCTGCCAGGCGTCCCGCGCGAGCAGTGGCTGGTCGAGCTCCCCGCGATGCGCGCGCTCGCGCTGGACGCCGAGCAGATCCCGACCGGCCCGGGGCAGGCGCTCGAGCGGCAGCGCTTCGAGCTGGAGCGGCGCGAGCTCGACGATGGCTTCGATCGCGTGGCCGAGCCGGCTCGCTTCAGCGTCGCTGGAGGAGGGCGTCGCATCGAGCTCACGTTCGTGCACGGCTATCCCTGCGCGCAGGTGTTCGCGCCCTCAGCTCCGCACTGCATCTGCTTCGAGCCGATGACCGCTCCCACCAACGCGCTGCGCAGCGGCGACGGACTGCGCCTGCTCGAGCCGGGCGAGCGCTTCGTCGCGAGCTTCGCGGTCGCGGTCGAGGACTGCGGCTGACCGCTGCTCAGGCCGCGCGCGCAGAGGTGCGCGTCACGGTTGCCACGGGCCGTGCCAGACCCCGAACCCGGCGAGCAGCCCGTTGGCCTCTTGCGGGCCCCAGGAGTCGGGCGCGTAGCCGTGCACGGGCGGGGGGTTGCGCAGCAGCGGTTCGAAGATCCGCCACGTCTCTTCCACGCCGTCCTGGCGGGTGAAGCGCGTGCTGTCGCCGCGCATCGCGTCGAGCAGCAGCACCTCGTACGGCGTGGGCGCCTCGCCGCCCTGCTCGGCGAACTCCACGTCGAGCTCCACCGGCTCCGGGCCAGCGAGATCCGCACGGTGGGCGTCCAGCATGATGCGCACTCCCGTCGAGGGGTCGAGCTTGACGACGAACTGATTGGGCTGCGGGCGGCGGTGCCCTTCACCCATGAAGCCCAGGCGTGGAGGGTTGCGGAACACGGCGCGCAGCTCGGTCTGCGTGATCGGCAGGCGCTTGCCGGTGCGGATGAACCACGGCACGCCCGACCAGCGCCAGTTGTCTATCTCCAGGCGCATCGCCGCGTAGGTCTCGGTGGTCGAGTCCTTGGCGACACCGTCGATATCGAGGTAGCCGTCGTACTGGCCGCGGACGTAGTGGCTCGGGTTGGCGTCGGCGATCGAGCGGAAGACCGCGAACTTGGCGTCCTTCAGCGTTTCCGCGTCGCTGGCCGCCGGCGCCTCCATCGCCGCCATTGCCACCAGTTGCATCAGGTGGTTGACGACCACGTCGCGCAGCGCACCCACCGGGTCGTAGAAGTGGCCGCGGTCCTCGACGCCGAAGCTCTCTGCCATCGTGATCTGCACATACGCGATGTGGTTGCGGTTCCAGATCGGCTCGACCATGGTGTTCGCGAAGCGCAGGTACAGGAGCTCGTCGGTGCCCATCTTGCCGAGGAAGTGGTCGATTCGGTAGAGCTGGGCCTCTTCGATCGATTCGTGGACTTCCGCGGCCAGCGCACGTGCCGAAGCGAGGTCGTGGCCAAACGGCTTCTCCACGACCACGCGCGCCGTCTTCGTCAGCCCGGCAGCCGCCAGCTGCTTGATCACCGGGCCGAACAGAAACGGCGGGATCTCCAGGTAGAACACCGGCGCATGGACCTCGCCGACGGCGCCCGCCACGCGCTCGTATGTGGCACGGTCGGTGAAGTCGCCGCTCACGTAGGACAGGCGCGCGGCGAAGCGGGCGAACACGTCCTCGTCGAGCGTCTCGCCGACGTCCGAGCCCGGGGGCGGCGCTTCGATCGATTCGCGCGCGCGCTCGCGCAGGCGTTCCACGGTCCAGTCGTCGGCCGCCACGCCCACGATCGGGCACTTCAGCAGCCCTCGCTGCTCCAGCCGGTACAACGAGCGGAAGGTCATCACCTTCGCGAGGTCGCCGGTGATCCCGAAGATCACAAGCACGTCCGCCTCGACTGTCGATCCCGAATCCGTCAACGCGCTCAGCAGTCCATCACAGTTCGCGCGGTCGTGTCACAAGACCTGGATCTGGAACAGGCTCGTGGTTCCCGGGCGACCGGAGGGCAGCCCGGCGGTGATGCCCACGCGCTGTCCACGCTTGCACCAGCCGAGCTCGACCACCCGGCGCGCGGCGTCGGCGATCAGGCCCTCGGTCGTCTCGTGGCGCGGCATCGAGGTCGCCTGCACGCCCCACATCAAGCTGCAACGCCTGACGGTCTCTTTGCCTGGCGAGAGCGCATAGATCGGCACGGTCGGGCGGTGCGCGGACACCAGGCGCGCCGAGCGGCCGGACAGTGTGGGGATCACGAGCGCGTCCAGGCGCAGCTCGCGGGCGGCGTCGCAGAGGTTGTGGGCGATCGTGTACGCGGGGTCTGAGTGGGTGCGCCGCACCCGCGACTCGTTCCAGCGCTCGTAGGGAGCGATCGACTCGGCCTGTACGGCCAAGGCGGCCATCATCTCCACCGCCGCCACCGGGTATGCGCCCACCGCCGTCTCCTGGGAGAGCATCACCGCGTCGGTCCCGTCGAGGATCGCGTTGGCCACATCCGCCACCTCCGCGCGCGTCGGTCGCGAGGAGCTGACCATCGAGTCGAGCATCTGCGTGGCGGTGATCGACGGCACGGCCAGCCACCCGGCCAGCTGGAGGAGCTGCTTCTGGACCAGCGGCACGCGCTCGATCGGCAGCTCGATGCCAAGGTCGCCACGCGCGACCATCACGTAGTCGGCCGCCGCGATGATCTCGGCGGCGGACTGCACGGCCTGGGGCTTCTCCATCTTTGCGATCAACGGCAGGCGTGTGTGCTCGCGCACGGATTCCACGTCATCGGGCGACTGCACGAACGACAGCGCCACGAGGTCCACGCCGATCGACTCGCCGTGGCGGAGCATGTGCAGGTCCTCCTCGGGCACCGACGGCAGCGACGCCACGGGACCGGGGATGTTCAGGCCCTGGCGCGAGGCGACCGCGCCGCCCACCTCGATCTCGACATCTACCTCGCGCTCTGGCGAGCGCACCTCGACCACGCGCAGCCGCACCGAGCCGTCCGCCAGGTACAGGATCGAGCCCGTCTCCACGGCGTCGGACAGGCCCGACCAGGAGATGCTCATGTGGTGGGCGTCGCCCGCCTGCTCGCCGTCACCGCAGAAGAACGTCAGCCGCTCGCCCGGCGTGAGCTCGACGACGTCTTCGCGCAGCGGCCCGATGCGTAGCTTGGGGCCAGGGAGATCCTGGAGGATCGCCACCGATCGGCCCGCCCTGGAGGCGGCGTCGCGCACGCGCCGGACCGTCTCCGCGTGCTCCTCGAGCGTCCCGTGTGAGTAGTTCAGTCGCGCCACGTCCATGCCAGCGGCGACCATGCGCACGAGCATCTCCGGATCGCGCGAGGCGGGTCCGATCGTGGCGACGATCTTCGTGCGACGCATCAACCCAAGGTATCGGTCGTCCCGGGGGTGTGCGTCGGCCCTGCGGCGCTAGCATCGCGCTCACCGTGCTCGGCCCCTCCCGACCATTGCCTCGCGCCGGCGCGCGGGCGCGGATCGTGCACTTCGGAGGAGGCGTCGAGCAGGCAACCGTGCTGGCGGTCCACGACGCGGGACGCCGCCTGGAGGTGCGCGACGAGTCGGGCGCGGCACTCGAGTTCGTGCTCAACCCCGCCACCGCCAGGTTCGTGTCGAGCGCGGGTGCCCGCGGGCCACGCCTGGAGCTATCCGACTAGCACGGGTGGGCCGCCCACCTCCGGGGCTGCGCACACCTCGCCGCGGGTCGATCGACCCAGCGGCCGGCGGTCGGCGCGTCCGGGCTGCGAACCCTCGAAGACAGCCGCGTCGAGCGTGCGCCTTCGGGGTTCGCCGCCCGTGACGGCCGCTAGGAGATCGCCAGCGTCAACGTCGCTGTGGCTGTTTGCTTTGGCTTGGAGGTGTCGCTCACCGATACGCCGATCGAGTATTCACCGGCTGCGAGCTTGGTGCTTGGCGTCCCCGAGAGCACTCCCGCCTTGCTCACCTTCAGCCCCTTGGGCAGCGTCGAGCCCTTCTTCCACTTGTACGGCAGCCGACCGCCGGAGGCCGTGAGCTGGACGTGGTAGGGGACACCGCGCTGCGCAGGAGGCAGAGTCGTCGATTCAATGCGCAGGGGCGAGGCGCAGTGCAGCACGAGCTGCAGTTCGGTGACCGGCGGCGGGACTTCGAACGCTGCGGTCGTGGCGGTCCCACACCCTGGCTTAGACGCTGTCACCTTGTAGTAGCCGGGGACGACGTCCCACCCGAACGCGCCTTCGCCGTTCGTGGTGTCGGGGTTGAGGCGGTTGGCCGGCGACATCACCGGCGAGCCTTCGGGCACGGCCGAGAACTTGCCGCTGAGGCTTTCCGCGCTGAGCAGCGTGACGGTCGCGTCCGTGATCGGGGCATCGGCGTGGTCGCCGTCGAGGACCGTGCCGCTCGGATCGATGAACACCGTCGCTTCGATCGTGATCTTGATGGTTAGCGAAACTTCGATCGTGATCTTCACCCGCGCGAAGCCCTCGAGCGGTCCGAGCGCCGGAACGCTCCCAGCGAATGTCCCCGATCCGTTCGACTCTTCGCCCAGCCCGAACGGGCCCTTTTCTTCCCTGACGCCATTGCCCGAGTTGGTCGCGGCGATCGTCACCGTCGTGACCGCGCCGGCGCACTGTTCCGGCGAGAACTGCTCGGTGCACGCTTCGGTTTCAATCGGTGTCGGCGAGTTGACTTTTAGTACGGGCACTTCTGCACCTTCCACCTCCGCCACTCCCAGACCACCCTTTATCGTCGTTCCGGGAGGCACCGGAGTCACCGGCGGAAGGTAGAGGTCCTCAGTCGCCTCCGCCGCGACGCTAACTTTGAACTCTCCCGATATTACGAGGTTGCCCTTGGCTCCCGTCGGAGGAGAGGCCTTGACCAGATAGGTTCCGGGTTCCACGTTGCGCACCTCGTAGGAGCCATTGCCTTCGGTGTACACCTGGTAGCGCTGGCCGTGAGGCTGGGGCTGATAGACGGTCACGAGCGCTCCGGGGACCGGCCCAGCGTCATTGCTGACAGTTCCCTCCACCGATCCCCCTTCGCAGCCGAACGGCTGCGCCGCGCGGCCCGACCGGATTCCAGACCTGATTTCCACCGGTTCGCACGCTTCGATCGGGGTTTCGCTAGTGATTTTCGCCGTGGCGGCTTCCTCGATGGAAGGCGCGGGACCCTGCCAACCTGCTTCTGTCAGCACTTCGGTCAACAGACCGTCAGCGCCCTTGCCTGCTTCGAACTCCGCTTCCTGTTCTTTTTTCACGCCGCTGTTGACGATCTTCAGGACGCCGGTGTCCTGACCTTGCGTCCTCAGGAACACAACGTCGGCGCAGTTGAATTCAGACGAGTACGGCTCGTGTTCGGAGCTCTTCAGTTCCTCCCACACTTCGCCGACCGCGGGACCCTTGGTTTCGGCTTTGTTGGTTTCCGCGTTGAGGAAGGTGATCGTTTCGGGGTTGTCGACGAGACGGCTCTCGAGCAGGTTCGTCACGATTTCGCCCGCGGCACCCTGCGTGGCGTTTTCGCCTTCGCTTTTACACGGCAGGCCTTCAAACGAGCAGCCGGTGAACTCGACCCTGTCAAGGCCCGTTTTACCGGTGTTGCCTGTGTATTCACCGGCGTCGGTGTTCGCGTTGCAAATCACCTTGCCGGGACCGAAGTCAGGCGTCGCCAATTCGGCTTTACCGCCAACCGAGGTGTAGCCACGGCCTTTGGTCTTTTCGAATTTGCCCTTGCCTTTCCTGGAGGCTTTGGACATGCAGGTGCTGTTGGTGTATTCACCGTTCTTCACCGCTTCGCATTCTTGCATGATTTTCTTTTCGAACTTGCCCTTGCCCTTCTGGGCCGCTTTGGTCGTGCAGGTGCTGTTCGCATATTCGCCGCTAGGCTGGGACCTGCACCAGTAATACGTTCCCGCGTGCGCGGTCGATGCCAACGCAAGCACGAACGCGGGCACGAGACAGAGTCCCACAACTCTGACGCATCTCATTTGTTGCTCCTTCCCCGGAGGCTGGTGATGGCGTCCAAGCCCCATTGCTTCAAGCCGGATGGCCCGAAGCCAGTCCATGAGGCGTCAGGTGAACTCCCCCACAATCTACGCCCACGGCCAGCATCGCAGAAACTCGATGGAGCGTCAAGGTCAAGTTGTTTAAATCATGGACTGGTTAAACAGCCAGCCAGCCCGGGCGCGTTTTGGCTACCCGCCTGCTTACCCCGGTTCGGGGGTGGGTTCTTCGCTGAGCGGCCGGTGGGCCTCGTAGACCCTCAGCGCCTGGCGTTCCTCGAACACGAAGTACTGGGCCAGCGCCTGGCGATGGGCCTCCTGGAGCGTCCCGGGCAGCGGAGCGCGCAGCTCCTGCGGGATCGCTGTGTCCTCCAACGTCGCCCACAGTTCCTCTTCCAGCGCGGAGCCCGTCCTGTCCTGGCCGGATAGCTCGAGGCGACCTTCTTCGCTCGAATAGTCGTAGAGCTCCGATTCCTGGGTGGCGGGTTCCACGATCGTCGTTGCGGGTTTCCAGTTGGAGTAGAGCGTGAGCTTGCCGCGCGGCGAGCGCAACGACACCAGGTGACGGGGCGCTTCGGCGGTGTGGAGGTCCGTGGCGAACTCGGTGACGTCCTCGTCGGTGGCGTGCAGCACCCATTCCCGTCCGGGCGCCTGCGGGCTCGCGCAGATCTCAGCGAGATCTAGGCGATCGGCGAGGTGTGCGTACTCGCTCTGCTGGCGCCAGCCGGCGGAGCCCCAGGCGATCGTCAACATCAGCGCCGCCACGTCGGCGCTGGAGGTGAGCTGGCTGCGCGGAAGCCCATTCGCCTGCGTCAAGACGCCCCGCGGGTCATACACCTCGAGCGGGACGCGGAGCGCCTCCTCGTACGCGGAGGCGCCCTTGCCGCGCATGCCGTGCGAGCCCGCATACTCGCCGTGGTCGGAGGTGAAGATCACGATCGTGTTCGCCGCGACCTCCGGCCGGCTCGCCAGCGCTGTCAGCACGCGCCCGATCTGGACGTCGACGTATCCCTGCAAGAGCAGGTAGGTGTCCATCATGTCCGTCCACCACGTGAGCGTTTCGGGGCCGCTGAACGGGACCGACCCGAACGACCTGGCAGCGGTGTCCTGGAGCGAGCGTTGCAGCAGCGGCTTGGCCTTTTCGGCCAGCTCCGCGGGCGTCTCGTAGTTGGGTGGCAGCGTCACCGCGCGCTCGGGAGGATCGGCCTCCGCTTCGATCCCTTCGGTGAAGCGGTGCCACCAGGCGATGTCATGGGGGTTTACGAACGACACCGTGGTCGCCCACGGGCCGCGCCTGTCGTGGCCGGCAAGCCAGGCGGTGAACTGCTCAGCGATCGAGGCGTCGACGAGCGTGCCTTGCCCGGGCGCTCCGTTGGGCGAGGGGTAGGTCCCACCGGAGAACCCGTACTGGGACAGAGGCGCATAGGGGTTCGGGTTCAGATGCCACTTGCCGTAGTAGGCGGTCTCGTAGCCGAGCCCACGTAGCAGCTTGCCCCACGTCGGAAAACGCGGGTCGAGCCACCCCGCGCCGGTGATCATGACGCCCGTCTGGTGGCTGTGCAGCCCGGTGAGCAGCACGCTTCTGGACGGCGAGCAGTCGTTCGCTGCGGTGTAGTGGCGTTCGAAGCTCACCGCTCGCTGGCGCAGCGCTGCGAGGTTCGGCATCGCCTGTTCGGGGCCCCACGAGGGCGGCATCCACACGGGCGTGCGCAGCTGGTCGACGATGATCGTGAGGATGTTCGGCTGCGTCGATTGCCGCGGCGAGACGGGTGCGGAGCTGCCGACGCGATGTCCCGGCTGTGCGCGTCCGCGGTGAGGGCGAAGGCCGAGCGCTGTGGCGCCTGCGAGCGCGCTCTGCTTGATGAACGTGCGCCGGTCCCAGCGGCCGGCACGACCCTGCTCGAGCGCGCGCTCGCAGTGGCCGGGGGGGCCTGCGGCTTGCCGCGGCGGCTCTCCAGCGGTTTCGGTCATACAGCCCGAACAGCCTAGGGCGCCCAACGATGCGCCGCGCGCTCAGGGGGCTTGCACGTCGGGGAAGTGCTCCGCACAGTGCTCGCGAAGCGCGTCGCGTACGAACGCGCGCTCCTCGGCGCTGGCCACACGAAACCGTCCCAGCAGCTCGCGCTGGCGTTCGATCGGCGCCCCGGCGATCGTCCAGCGCACGGCCAGGCGCTCGAACAGCAGCTCGAGCCCCCGCTGCCACGCGTCCTCGTGCGTCGCCGACGGTCGGCCGGCGGCCCCGGACAGCGTCCGCGCGTACTCGCGGCGCGCCCCCGCTGTCAGCGAGCCGCGCAGCGTGAGCACGTTGCCCTCACCGTCGTCATAGTCGCTGCTCGGGGCGAGCAGCTCCTCTCGCGGGCGCTGCCTGGACTTCTCTCCTCGGCGCCCGCGCTTGGCCACGCTCAGCCCGCGTCGGCCGCCCGTTCGAGCTGGCTGCGCACGTCGCCGGTGGCAGGCTTGGCGTGCCCCGGCCACGCGGCCGCGGGTTCGAGCGCGGCCAGCTTGCGCATGCTCGCGCGTGCCTGCTCGGTGTCGAAGTTGTATATGCGCCCGGGCAGCTGCGGATCGCGCCCACGACCCCACATGTCGACCGTGTAGAAGCAGTCGCTGCTGAGCGCGAGCCGGTCGGACTCGCGCCAGAGCCCGATCTGCCCTGGCGCGTGACCGGGCAGGTCGATCACGCTGAAGCCGGCTATCTCATCGCCCTCGCGGACCGTTCCGGAGATCTGCACTGGGCCACCGTCCCAGGCGAAGCGGTGCAGCATCCTGTGGAACGGGCGCAACGGCATCGGCAGACCGGCGAGGCCCGCCGGCCAGTAACGAAAGCCGCCGCTACCTTCGGCGTCCTGCACCTCGTCTGGATGGCACAGGACCGGCGCGGCGAGCGCGGGCGCGCTGCCGCGGTGGTCGGTGTGGCCGTGGCCGAGCACGATCCGGCGGATGCCGCCGAGCTTCGCGCCAGCGGTGGCGACCGCGCGGGTCATCGTACGCGCGCCCGCATCGAACATCGTCACGCCGCCGTCGTCCTCGATCAGATACACGTTGCAGAGGCCTGGCTGGCCCTGCACGACCCAAACTCCCTCCGCCACCAGTTCGGCCTGTCCGCCGGCGAGCGCGGCCGTTAGGCGCGTCTTCGCGTTGAACGCCCGCGTCATCAGCTGCTCGGCGCCCGAGTCCTGCGCCGGCAGCATGCCGATCTGGCGCGCGAACGTGGCGCCGTCGGTAAACGCGTCGTTGCCGTGGATCTGTCCGTCGCGGACGGTCAGCAGGTCTAGGCCTTCGAGCTCGATCGGGTGCCCCGTCGCGGCCACGCCCGCGAACCCTCCGGGCCCGGCGAACGTGCCCGTGAAGCGCCATTGCACGACGCAGCGCTCGCCCTCGGTGGTCGTCGAGAGGACCTGCGAGCGCAGGTCGGGTATCGCGCGAATCAGCCCCTCGACGAACTCGCGCACCCCCTCTGGCGCGAGAAACTCGGACTGGCCGCGCACGTGCTCGCGACCGCCGTCTGCCCACAGGGCCACCGCCTCGTCGGTCTCGTGCGCGTCGATTGCGGCGAAGTAGCGGCGCGCGACCGCCTCCGCCTTGCTGCCCGTGATGCGTTTGCGCGTGGCTGTCGCCTGCTGAAGGTTGGCGGCGACCTCCTGCACCTTCGCGCTCGCCTCGTTCGCGCTCTCCCGATCTGCCATCGCGGCCTCCTTTGACGCCCCAGAACAGCAGTAGTCTAGTCTCCCCGCCGATGCCGGACACGCTCAGCAGGCGTGAGCTCGGGCGCGGCGAGCGCGTGCTCGCGGGCCTTTTTCGCTTGCGCCTGCCGTTGCCGTGGCCCGGTGTGCCGCACTGCAACGCATGGGCGGTCGCGTGCGGTGACGGCTTCGTGCTGTTCGACACCGGCATGCACCAGCCGGACTCGATCTTCCATCTCGAGCGGGCGCTGGCGATGTGCAGCATGCGCATCGAGCAGGCGCAGCTGGTGGTGTGCACGCACGCGCACACCGACCACTGCGGTCAGGCCGCCACGATCGTCGAGCGCGCGGGATGCGAGCTGTGGATGCACCCCAACCACAGGCACCTCGATCGCGTGATCGAGGACCCCGACGCAGCGTTCGAACGGCGCGTTGAGATCGCGCGCCAGAGCGGGGTGCCGGCGGCGCCGCTGCGCCGGTACGCCGCCGACGCCGCCGGGCGCAGGACGTTGGGCTCGGGGATCGCGGGGCCGATCGCCCAGGACCGCGACCTGCTGGACGGAGTGCGCGTGCAGACGGACCTCGGCGAATGGGTCGCGTATGAGACACCCGGCCACGCGCCATCGCACGTCTGCCTGTTCCAGCCCGAGCGTCGGCTGCTGGTCTCCGGCGATCACCTGCTGGGACGCATCTCGCTGTACTTCGACTACGGCTACTCGCCCGACCCCGTGGGCGAGTTCCTGGGGTCGCTGGAGATCGTCGAGCGTCTCGACGCGCGCCTGTGCCTGGCGGGTCATGGACGCACGTTCACCGACGTGCACGCCCACATCCGTGCCAACCGCGCGCTCGTGGGCGAGCGCCTGGCCCGCGTTCACGAAGTGCTCGTCGGGCGGGAGCTGACGGTGTTCGAGCTCGTGCCGGAGGTCTACGGTGACCCGCTCTCGCAACAGAACGCGCACTGGCTGCTGTCGAAGACTCTCTGCTACCTCACCCACCTGGAGCTCACCGGCGGGGCTCGCCGCATCGCCAGCGAGCCCGAGCGCTGGACTGCATAATCAGGGGATGCGCATCGACCGGATCCTCGCGGGCCGAGAGCCGGTGTTCTCGTTCGAGTTCTTCCCGCCCAAAACACCGGACGGCGAGCGCAACCTGTATGCCGCGCTGGCTGAGCTCAAGACGCTCGAGCCGTCGTTCGTGTCGGTCACCTACGGCGCGGGCGGCTCCACCAGGGAGAAGACGATCGAGATCGTCAAGCGCATCAGGGAGGAGTACGGGCTGGAGGCGATGGCGCACTTCACGTGCGTCGGCGCCACCGTACCCGAGCTGCGCACGACTCTCGAAGAGATGCGCGCGGCGGGCATCGACAACGTGCTCGCCTTGCGTGGCGACCCCCCCGCGGGGCAGGAGGCGTGGATCAAGACCCACGGCGGCCTCGAGTACTCGCGCGAGCTCGTCGAGCTGATCTCCGCCGACTACCCGTTCGCGATCGGCGCAGCGTGCTTTCCCGAGACCCACATCCACGCCGCCAGCCCCGAGGCCGATCTGGAGTATCTACGCCAGAAGGTGAGTGCCGGCGCGGACTTCCTGATCACGCAGCTGTTCTTCGACAACGCCTGCTACTTCGAGTTCATCGACCGCGTGCGCGCCGCCGGCATCGAGGTGCCGATCATTCCTGGCGTGATGCCGATCACGCGAGTAGGTCAGGTGGAGCGGATGGCGGGCATGTGCGGCGCGAGCATTCCCGACGCGCTGCGCCGCGAGCTGCACGCGCGCGGCGAGGATCCGGAGGCGGTGCTCGACTTCGGCGTCGCCTACGCGACGCTGCAATGCGCCGAGCTGCTCGCCGCGGGCGCTCCCGGGATCCACTTCTACACGCTCAACCGCTCGCCGGCCACACGCGCGATCCTGAGCGCTTTGAAGCTGGCCAAGCCCTGGGAGAAGGCTGTCTACCCCAGCTCGATCTCCAGCGCCTCGGCCACGCGTGGCGAGCCGTCGGCCGCCTGATAGCGGACGTCGACAGAGTCGTTCTGGCGGTAGGTGCCGACGCCCCACGCGCCCAGCAGCCAGCGCCAGCCGCTGATCCTGTCCTTGCGCAGCTCGCGCTCGAACACCAGCGACCCTTCGCGCACGGTGTAGTCGACGCCCAGCTGCTGCGGCACGCCGTTGAGGTAGACCTCGTAGCCCCCGCGCATGTCCCGTGGCAGCCTGACCCTCGATTTGACCATCGCCTGGGATTATGCCCCGGCGGCCGCGGCGGTAGGACCCGCCTCGAGCCTTGCCCAGGCACAGCTCAGCCGGCTTCGCCGGGCGCCGGTTCACCGCGGCGGCGCTGGCCGCGGGCGTATGCGCGCTGGCGCTCGTACATGGCGTCCACGATCGCGCACACCTCGGAGGGCTGCTCGACGATCTCCAGGGCGTCGAGGTCGGCCACGTCGATGCGCCCGTCGGCGAGCGCATGGGTGCGCAACCAGTCCCGCAGGCCGTACCACTCCTCCCCACCCACGAGCACGATGGGGACGTGGCGGATCGTCTGCGTCTGGATCAGCGTCAGGCACTCGAACAGCTCGTCGAGCGTCCCGTAACCGCCGGGAAGGATCACGAACGCGCTGGCGTAGCGCACGAACATCACCTTGCGTGCGAAGAAGTGCTTGAAGCGCAGCCCGATGTCCACGTACGGGTTGAGCTGCTGCTCGTGGGCCAGCTCGATGTTGCAGCCGATCGACAGCGCCCGCGCATCGCGCGCGCCCCTGTTGGCGGCCTCCATGATGCCTGGGCCGCCGCCGGTGATGATCGCGTAGCCCGCACGCCCGAGGCACGCTGCCACCTCGCGTGCAAGCAGGTACTGCGGATGCTCCGGCGCGGTGCGCGCGGAGCCGAACAGGGTGACCGCGCGCGAGACGCTCGCGAGCGCATCGAAGCCATACCCGAGCTCCGCGGCGATCTCACGGATCCGCTCCGAGTCGGCTGCACGCACCGGCGCGGGCTCGTCGCCCAGCCACAGAAGCAGCTCCTCGTCGAAGGTCTGGTGATGGCTTGCGCCGGGCGCACTTGAGCTCACCGGGCAAGCGTATGCGCTGCACCTCCGGGGCAGCATGGTCCGCAGGGGCCCGTCGGCGGTGGCCCGAGCCGGCAGCTCGGCGCGACCGCCGCGTCGCTGCGTACCCTGCTCACAATGGGCGCTGGAGACCACGTGGCCGGACGCACGAACCACTTCGCCGGAGGCGAGATCGAGTACACGGTCCGGCGCTCGGCTCGCGCGAGGCGCGTGCGCGTGAACGTGCACGCCGACAGTGGCGTGGAGGTCGTGCTGCCCACGCGCGCCCCCGAGCGCGTCGCGGCGGCAACCGTGGAGGAGCTTCGCCCGTGGATCGAGCGCCGCCTGGAGGAGGCTCACGCGACGCTAGCGCGGATTGCCGCGCGCGCGGGCACGCTCCCCTACCTGGACACCGTGCTGGAGCTCGTGCCACAGGAGGGGCGCCGACGCGTGCACCGCGACCGTGTGCGGCTGCTGGTGCCCGCCGGCGATGCGCGGCCGGCGCTCGAGCGTTTCTACCGGCGCGCCGCGCGCGCGGAGATCGCCGCGCGCCTGGATCGCGCGAGCGCGTCAGCGGGCCTCTCTTACACCGCGCTCGACATCCGCGGGCAGCGCACGCGCTGGGCCTCGTGCTCTGCGAGCGGCCGCATGAGCTTCAACTGGCGCCTGCTGCTGGCGCCCGAGCGGGTGCTCGACTACGTCGTCTGGCACGAGGTCTGTCACCTGGAGCTGCTCGACCACTCGCCGCGCTTCTGGAACCTGTTGGAGCGCCGCTGGCCGAGCTACCGCGAGGAGCGCGAGTGGCTGCGCCGCAACGGCGCGACGTTGGCGCTGTGAGCTCTCTGACCGGGTCGCTCGCGCGAGCCGATAGAACCGCCACAAGGCGCTTTTGGCAGGCGGCACGGATTCGTCCAGGGCGGATCTGGGCCGTCGCCTACTGCGCCAGCCCCACGTCATCGAGGGCGTCATCGATGTTCGTGTACATCGTGAACGCGGTGACCTTCCCAGCTTGCATCTCGATCACGTGCGCGAACGGGACCTCCATCTCGATCCCGCTCCCACGACCCTTGACGTGCCCGCGCAGAATCGCGAGCAGTCTCCGGTCGGGAAGCTCCTCGATCCGGTCCACGTCGAAGTGGACATCGCCGATCACCTCGTTGGATTTCGCAAACCAGTCGCGAATGCCGTCATGACCGAAATAGACGCCCGCCTCGGGCGCGTCTGGCGGGTTTCGAAACTGAACCTCGGCGTCCACGAACGGTATGACGCCATCGATGCCGTCACGCTCCCACGCCGCATAGGCCTCGCGCACGATCTCGATGTTCTGCCGCGACATCGCCCACCAAGTATCCCAGCAGCAGACGCACGTGCTGGTGGGCGATCTTCAGCTCGGCGAGCCGGCCTGGCAGCGGAGATGCGGGTGCTCGTTAGCCGCGCTGCTCGATCGGAACGTAATCCCTGTCGCGCGCGCCCGTGTAGATCTGGCGCGGGCGGGCGATCTTCTGCTCGGGGTCCTGCACCATCTCCAGCCACTGCGCGATCCATCCGCTGGTGCGACCGATCGCGAACATCACCGGGAACATCGCGACCGGCAGGCCGAGCGCCTCGTAGATCAGCCCCGAGTAGAAGTCGACGTTGGGGTACAGCTTGCGTGAGGTGAAGTACTCGTCGTCGAGCGCGCGCTTCTCCAGCTCGCTGGCGACCTCGAGCAGCGGGCTCTTGCCGCGCACCTCGAACACGTCGTCGAGGTATTTTCGGATGATCCGCGCGCGCGGGTCGTAGTTCTTGTACACACGGTGGCCGAAGCCCATCAGCCGCTCCTCGCCGGCCTTCACGCCCTCCAGGAAGGAGGGGATGTTCTCGACCGTCTCGATCCGCGCGAGCATCCGCAGCGCCGCCTCGTTGGCGCCGCCGTGCAGCGGGCCGTACAGCGCCGCCACGCCCGCGGCCACCGCCGAGTAGGGGTCCACCTGCGTGGAGCCCACCGAGCGCACAGCGTTGGTGGACGCGTTCTGCTCGTGGTCGGCGTGCAGGATGAAGAGCACGTCCAGGGCACGCTCGAGGCGCGGGTCGGGCTCGTACTTGAGCTCGGTCATCTTGTACATCATCGAGAGAAAGTTGCCCGCGTAGTGGAGATCGTTGTCGGGGTACACGTACGGCTGGCCCCTGTTGTGGCGGAACGCGAACGCCGCCAGCGTCGGCATCTTCGCCAGCAGCCGGATGATCTCAATCGCGCGCACGTCCTCGTCGTGGATGCGGTGGGCATCCGGGTAGAACGTCGACAGCGCGCCCACGGAGGCGACGAGCATGCCCATCGGGTTGGCGTCGTAGCGGAACCCCTGCATGAAGTCCTTGACGTTCTCGTGGACGAACGTGTGGATCGTGATCTCGTGGACCCACGCGTCCAGCTGCTCGCGCGTGGGCAGCGCGCCGTTGATCAGCAGGTAGGCGACCTCCAGGTAGCTGGAGCGCTCGCACAGCTGCTCGATCGGGTAGCCGCGGTGCTGAAGAATGCCGGCATCCCCGTCGATGTAGGTGATCGCGCTGCGACACGAGGCGGTGTTGGTGAACGCCGGGTCATACGCCATCAACCCGAAGTCCTCGTCGCTGGTTTTGATCTGGCGCAGGCCCATCGCCCGCACGGTGCCGTCCTCGATCGGCAGCTCGTAGCTCTTGCCGGTGCGGTTGTCGGTCACCGACAGCGTCGCCGGCGCGCGGCCGACGCCGTTGCCGCTCGAGCCGCCCGCCTCGCCCACAGCGCTCGGTGACGGCTCGGCGCTGCCATCGATCGTCGATCGCTCGGTGCTCATCTGCATCTCCTGTGGGCGCGGGTTGTCGATGTCTCTACCGATTATGCGCAAACCCGCGCCGGTCCTCGTCGCCGGCCGCCAGCCCAGCTCAGTGGTGGGGCTGGCGCAGGCGCGTGCTGACGACGCGCACACGCGCGGGAGGTGCGGGTGCGAGACCCACGTGCGGGCCGCGCCGTGGCCGGCGCGGCGGCGTCGAACGGGGGTGGCGCGGGTGCAAGGGCCGAGGGAGCGGACCGACGCCGCCGTCCTCGCCCAGCTCAGCCTGCGGCGGATCGCGAACGGCCCAGCGAATGATCAGGAACAGGGCCACGATCGGCACCTTCAGGAGGACCATCAACCAGATGAACGTCCAGGTTGTCACCGTCGCGCGATCCTATACCCGGCTGCGCCTCAGCACAAGCCCGCGGGCACTTCACGCTCGCAGCGTCAGGGGTGCACCGCTGAACTGCGTGAACCCGTGCAGCTCCTCGAAGCGGGTGAGGACCTCTTCGCCGCCCAGCCGCTGCATGCGCTCGGTGCCGAACTCCTCGACGTTGAACGACGCGAGCACCGTCGCGTGTGCCATCGCGCGGCGCAGCAGCGCGTCGGATATCGGCTCGCGCGGGTGCGCGGCGATATAGCCGACGAGACCGCCCGCGAAGGTGTCGCCCGCGCCGGTCGGGTCGATCACCGTCTCCAGCGGGTAGGCGGGCAGCGCGAAGAAGCTGTCGCGGGTGACCAGCGCGGCGCCGTACTCGCCCTGCTTGGCGACGACCACGCTCGGGCCGCGCAGGCGCTCGGGCGCGCCGGGCGCCAGCGTGAGCGGGGGCTGCGGGGGTGGGGAAGGGGACCAACTCAATAGCTCGCGCGCGGCGGAGACGAGGTTGGGCTTGGCCGTCAGCTGGCGCAGCTCGGCATCGTTGAGGATCACGCAGTCCACGGATTCGATCGCCTGCACCAGGGACTCGCGCGCGATCTCGATCCACAGGTTCATCGAGTCGAGCGCCACGAAGCGGGCGTGCGGCAGCTGGTGGCGCACATCTTGCTGAAGGTCGGGCTGGATGTTGGCCAGGAACAGCACGTCGCTGGAGCGCGAGCGCTCGGAGAGCTTCGGAGCGAAGCCCTCGAACACGCCGAGCTGCGTGTCGATCGTCTCGCGGGAGTTCAGGTCCCAGCCGTACTCGCCCTCCCAGAAGAACGTCTTGCCGCCCGCCACACGCTCGATGTCGGACACGTCCACGCCGCGGGAGCGCAACACCTGTAGCTGTTCCTCGCCGAAGTCCTCGCCCACCGGCCCGACCACGTGCACGTCGTCGAAGAACGACGCTGCGAGCGCGAAGTGCACGGCAGCGCCGCCGAGCATGCGCTCGCGCCGCCCAAAGGGCGTCTTGACGGTGTCGTATGCGATTGAACCGACCACTGTGATTGGCATCGGCGCGCACCTTAGAGCACGGCGGCATGCGCTCGACCCGGCGCCGTATGGTGGCTCCTTGGCCGCGCGGCCGCATGCGGCGGGTCGTGAGCTGGCACTCCGCTAGCCTCGGCCGCGATGCGCGCGATCCAGATGACCGAGTTCGGCGGCCCGGAGGTGCTGAAGCTGGTGGAGCTGCCGAAGCCGCAGCCTGGACCCGGTGAGACCCTGATCCGGGTCACGCGCGCGGGTCTGAACTTCGCGGACACACACCAGCGCACGAACTCCTACGTGCAGAAGGCGCAGCTGCCGCTGGTGCCCGGCGGCGAGGTTGCAGGCGTGCGCGAGGACAACGGCGAGCGGGTGATCGCGCTGACCGGTAACGGCGGTTACGCCGAGTACGCGATCGCGGCGAGCGACCGCGTCTTTCCGATCCCCCACGGCATCGACGACGGCACCGCGCTGGCGCTGGTGATCCAGGGGACCACCGCCTGGCACATGTACCGCACGGCAGGGCGAGTGGCGCGGGGGAGAGCGTGGTCGTCCACAGCGCCGCGGGCGGGGTGGGCTCGATCGCGGTCCAGCTCGGGCGGGCGCTCGGTGCCGGCCGCGTGATCGCGACGGCTTCGAGCGAGGACAGGCGCGCGCTAGCGCTCGAGCTGGGAGCGGACGTGGCGATCGACCCAGCGCCCGAGGGCTTGACCGAGCGGCTGATCGCCGCCAACGACGGCCACGAGGTGGACGTCGTGTTCGACATGTCCGGAGGAGCCGTGTTCGATGCCTCCTACAAGGCGCTCGCCCCGTTCGGGCGGATCGTCGTCTGCGGGATCGCGACGGGCGAGCCCAACGAGGTGCGAACCGGGTCGCTGTTGCGCCACTCCCGCGCGGTCGTGGGCTTCTACCTGTTCCACTGCCTCGAGCGCCCGGGGATGTTCGCGCGCTCGCTCACCGACGTGTTCGAGCGCGCCACCGCGCCCCCGGCCGGGCGCGGCGAGCTGCGCGCGGTGCTCGGGCGTACATATTCGCTCGGTGAGGCGGCGCAGGCCCAGGTCGACCTGGGCGCGCGGCGTACCACCGGGAAGCTGCTGCTCGACCCGTCCGCCTAAGCTCATGTCCACCGTCATGGCCACGTCATTTGCCGAGCTCGGCCTGTCCGAGCCCACACTCCAGGCGCTGCGCGACGTCGGCTATGAGGCGCCGAGCCCGATCCAGGAGCAGGCGATCCCGGCGCTGCTCCAGGGACGCGACGTGATCGGCCAGGCGCAGACGGGAACCGGCAAGACGGCGGCCTTCGGCCTGCCGATCATGGAATACGTGGACGCCTCCGAGCAGACGGTGCAGGCGCTCGTGCTGACGCCCACGCGCGAGCTTTGCATCCAGGTCACACAGGCGCTGCGCACCTACGGGGCTCACAGCGGCATCGACGTGGTGGCTGTGTTCGGCGGCGCCCCGATCCGCACCCAGCAGGCGCAGCTACGCGCGGGCGGCCACGTCGTGGTGGGCACCGTCGGGCGCGTGCTCGACCTCATCTCCCGCCATTCGCTCGTGCTGCACGACTGCCGGTTCGTGGTGCTCGACGAGGCCGACGAGATGCTCGACCTCGGCTTCCTGGAGGACGTCGAGAAGATCCTCTCGCTGACCCCTTCGAGCCGCCAGACGGCGCTGTTCTCCGCGACCATGCCGGGCCCGATCCGACAGCTGGCCGACCGCTACATGTACGACCCGACGATCATCCAGGTCGAGGCGGCGACGCTCACGATCGACACGGTCGCGCAGTTCCAGCTGCCGGTGGAGACGCGCGAGAAGCCCGACAAGCTCGTGGAGGTGCTGCAAGCCGAGATGGGGTCGGCCGCGCGCCCCGGCGGCGGCGGCGACGAGGGTCAGCAAGCGATCGTGTTCGTGCGTACCAAGGTCCGCTGCGAGCAGCTGTTTCGCACGCTGCGCGACCGCGGGATGAACGTGCGCGCGCTGCACGGCGACATGTCCCAAGGCTCGCGCGACGGCGTGATGCTCGCGTTCAAGGGCGGACGTGTGCCGGTTCTCGTGGCCACCGACGTGGCCGCGCGCGGCCTCGACATCTCGACGGTGACGCTGGTGGTCAACTACGACGTGCCCACCAGCCCCGACACCTACGTGCACCGCATCGGGCGAACCGGACGCGTGGGCCGCTCGGGGCGAGCGATCACGTTCGTGGAGCGCCGCCAGAAGCACGAGCTGGAGGCGATCGAACGCCACATCGGCACGCACATCGCGCAGTGGCAGCGCGGCGCCACGGCCGTGCCGACGCCAGTACGCGAGCGCCCCCGCAGGCACTCCAAGCCGCGCATATCGCGGCGTGACGAGCAGGAGGCCTACGCCAAGCTAGTGCTCGGCGGCGGCAGCGCGGCTGGTCTCGAGGTCGCCGACATAGTCGCAGCGGTCACCTCCAGCGCCGGCCTCGACGGCGAGGCGGTCCGCGATGTGCTCGTGCTCGATCGCTTCTCGTTCGTGTCCGTGCCCGAGTCCGACGCCGACCGCGTGATCGGGGCGCTGCGCGAGCATCCGATCGGCTCGACCCCTCCTCGGTCGTTGAGCGCCGAGCGCGTGCGGGTAAGGTAGGCGCATGTCCACAGCCACGATGCAGACCACAGAAGGGCCGATCGTCTTCGAGCTGTTCGACGAGGAGGCTCCCAAGACCGTAGGCAACTTCCGCAAGCTCGCCGCCGACGGGTTCTACGACGGGCTCACCTTCCACCGTGTGATCAAAGACTTCATGATCCAGGGCGGTTGCCCGCAAGGGACCGGCACAGGCGGCCCCGGCTACACCTTCGAGGACGAGATCAACCCGCACAAGATCGTGCGCGGGGCGCTCGCGATGGCCAACGCCGGGCCCGACACCAACGGATCGCAGTTCTTCATCGTCACCACCGACGCGTGCCCGTGGCTGGACGGCAAGCACACCGTCTTCGGCCAGGTCAGCGAGGGGATGGACGTCGTGGACAAGCTCGAGGCGGTCTCCACAGACGGCTCCGACCGTCCCACCGAGCCCGTCGGGATCGCGTCGATCGAGCTCTCGGACGCCTGATCTCCTACGGCGCGCGAGCGACCCACCGCGTGGGCGATCGAGGAGTAGCCTCTGTAACTAGGCAAACGAAGGGGAGAACAGCATGGCCAGCGTCCGGCAGCAGACACCCGAGACCAGCGACGAGCACGCGGTGAGCGCCGAGGCGCCCGTCACGGCCGAGGCAGCCCGAGGCGCCCTCCGTGCCCGAGACGCCCGCCGTACCCGAGACGCCCGATACGGGCATTCCCGTCGAGAACCCCGCCACGGGCGAGATCGTCGCGACGGTCCCCGACCTCGACGCCGCGGCCGTCGCCGAGATGGCAGCGCGCGGGCGCGCGGCCCAGCCTGAGTGGGAGGCCTACGGGTTCGACGGGCGCGCGCGTGTGCTGCGCCGCGCGCAGAAGTGGCTGATGGACAACTCCCAGCGCGTGGTCGAGACGATCGTCTCCGAGACGGGCAAGACCTACGAGGACGCGAGCCTGGCGGAGATCGGCTACGCGGGCAACGCGTTCGGCTTTTGGGCCAAGGAGGGGCCGCGCTACCTCGCCGACGAGGCCGTCAAGTCCAGCCAGGTGCTCGTCAAGGGCAAGAAGCTGATCCTGCGCTACCAGCCGCTGGGCCTGATCGGCGTGATCGGGCCGTGGAACTACCCGCTGACGAACTCCTTCGGCGACTGCATACCGGCGTTGATGGCGGGCAACAGCGTGATCCTCAAGCCCTCGGAGATCACGCCGCTGACCTCGTTGCTGATGGCCGAGGGGCTGCGCGAGTGCGGCTTGCCCGAGAACGTGCTGCAGATCGCGACCGGGCGCGGCGAGACCGGCGCGGCGCTGCTCGAGCACGTCGACATGATCATGTTCACCGGCTCCACGCGCACCGGCAGGAAGGTGGCCGAAGGCGCCGCCAGGCGACTGATACCTGCATCACTCGAGCTCGGCGGCAAGGACCCGATGATCGTGCTCTCCGACGCCGACCTCGAGCGCGCGGCCAATTTCGCCACCTACTTCTCCATGCAGAACGCCGGCCAGACGTGCATCTCGATCGAGCGCGTGTACGTCGAGGAGCCCGTGTACGACGAGTTCGTCGCCAAGGTCTCGGCCGAAGGTCGGTGCCCTGCGGGTGGGCCGACCGGACAGGCTTCGGCAGCGTCGAGGTTGGCGCGATCACCTTCCCGCCGCAGCTGGACACGATCAAAGACCACGTCGCAGACGCCGTCGACAAGGGCGCTCGCGTGCTCACCGGCGGCGATCAGGTACCGGGGCCCGGCCGCTTCTACGAGCCCACCGTGCTGGTGGACGTGGACCACTCGATGAAGATCATGACCGAGGAGACATTCGGCCCGACGCTGCCGATCATGAAGGTCGCCGACGCCGACGAGGCCGTGCGCCTGGCCAACGACTCGCCCTACGGGCTGGGCGCGTCGGTGTTCACGCGCGACACCGCGCGCGGCGAGGCGATCGCGCGGCGCATCGAAGCCGGCGCCGCCAACGTCAACGACGCGATGATCAACTACACCGTGCTCGAGCTGCCGATGGGCGGCGCCAAGACCTCCGGGCTCGGCTCGCGCCACGGCGCCGGCGGCATCCGCAAGTACTGCTCGCAGCAGGCGATCGTGGTCACGCGGCTGGCGATGAAGAAGGAACTGTTCATGTACCCGTACAAATCGCGTACCTCGCGGCTGCTCGCCGGGTTCTTCAAGCTCATGTACGGGCGCGGCAAGCGCGACTGACCGGGGGGTAGTGGGTCAGTTTGGATCTGCCGGTAGTGCATCAAGTTGAATCCCGAACGGCCGTGAGCCAATCGGCCTCCCGACTATGATCGTGGGCGCGTTGGGGGGTCGTCCAACTGGCAGGATTCCTGGCGTTCAACTAGGTAGATCTGGGTTCGAATCCCAGCCTCCCAGCTCAACATTTCTGGCTTGGAAGCCGATAGACTTGGCATTGAACGCCAGAATCCCTCGGCCCTTGGTGGGCTGTCCGGGACGAAATGAGGTCGAAGGCTCGCCGAGGAGAGATCAAACCTTTGCGGGCCTTCGGTCTGTCTTGGCCGATCCCGCGAAGTCCGCCCAGTCGAATAGGCTCTCTCCCGATGAGGGTGGGGGTCTATATAGACGGCTTCAACCTGTACTACGGCGCTCGCGGGTTGTGCGGTCAAAGAAAGGCCGGGTGGCGATGGATTGACCTGCGCGGACTCTGCAACCAGCTCGCGACGTGGCAGGGTTGCACGGTCGCGCGAATCGTCTACTGCACGGCGCGGATCAGTGGCGCCGATAATCCGTCCGGCGCGGAAGACCAGGACGTCTATCTAACCCGGATCTTGCAGTAACGCGTTTGATGTGAGCTTTTCGGGCTCGCTGAGCCTCGGTCGCCCGGGCGTGTCCTGCTCGGGCATGCGCTCCTTGTTGAAGGACACTCTGGTCGCGCTTCGCGGCACTGGGAGCTCGTTGGCGGGCATGCTTCGCTCGTCCGCTGGCGTCGGGCTGGTCGGAATCTGAGTGCGCTGTCCGGCGCGCTCAGCCCGATGGCGCCGGGAGCGCTGTCAGGCGCTCGAACGCGCTCGTGAGCTCTGCGGCCCAGGGCCAGCCGGCCTGCAGCCGTAGTGTCGCTGAGCGGGCGTGGAAGGCAAGGCGCCCGGCGACGTGAAGGATTCGGTAGCGCAGCCGCTTGGGCTCTGAGCGCGCCAGCGTGCCGGTGAAGAGGAGCCGCTTCATCCAGATGATGAGGTCGTGTGCGATCTGGACGATTGCCAGCCAGACGCGGTTGTGCTCGAACTCTTTGAAGGGCAGGTTGCGCAAGCCGGTGTCCTTGTCGTTTCGGATGTGATCCTCGACGTGCGCGCGGGCGCGGTGTCGGCGCTCGAGCTCGGCGGGCTCGCCGGTCTGGTCGGTGAGGATCGCCTGGAAGCGGTGACCGTCGTGGTCTGAGAAGGTGAGCTGCGCGCCGGGGTGGGCGCGCTCACGGCGCACGATCACCCGCGAGCCCTCGGGCCAGCCCTCAAGGTCAAGGGCCGCGGTGAGCTCGGCCACCTGTCCGTTGGTGCGCGGAGTGCCGTCCTGCTCAACAGCCGAAACCCAGTCCCCATCGGGGATCTGGAGGATCTGGGTGCGGACCACCTCGTTCAGTTCATAGCCCACCGAGAATCCGATCCGGGCCTCGCGGCACCAGTCAAGGAGCTCGTGGCTCGCGCCGGCGCTGTCGGCACGCAGCAGGATCTCTGCGCCCTCGATGTGCTCCTTGGGGATCTGCTCGAGCGCGTGTTCTGAGACCGTGATCTGGTCAGCCGCGGTGTTTGCGCCGGCGTTCCCGGGCCGCAGTTCCCCCGCGAGCGCTTCACCGGTCTGATCGGCATAGGCGAGCATCGGGTGAAACCCGTAGCCGCCCTTGAAGTTCCCGGCGGCGCCCTCCTTCTCAGAGTGCGAGCCGACGAGCGTCGCGTCGAGGTCGATGTCCACGACCTCCGGCGCTCCCGTGAGCTCCCACACGCGCGCCCGTGCGCGGGCGTGAGCGCTCCGCAGTCGCTCGAGTCCACCGGGGTCGCTTGCGATCCGGTCGATCGCCCGGAAGGCCGTCGCGTCCGAGCAGACAGCTCCGAACAACGCGGCCTGATCGCCAAGCGCCCCGAGGTCTGAAAGGCAGTCCCCGCCGTCGGCGAGCATCACCGCGAGGTCACGGACGACACGGCCCAAGTCGTGCCCGGAATGCCTGAGCTTCAGCTCCTCGAGCTCTTGTGAGAGCGCTCTCCTCAGCCCGGTCTTCTCGGCGATCTGAACCAGCATCGCGCTGCCCGAATGCGACACCAGACCGTCTCCGTCCGGCCTTGCAACTACCTTGAAATCGCGGCCATCGCGCTGCACCTTCAAGGTGATCCTCCTGAGCTCGGGAACAGGACTTCAGCAACCCCGATTCTCCAAGCTCAGCCGGACATCCCCGCGCCCCGGAATACCCGGGGCGCGGATGGTTAAGGCGTTACTGCAAGATCCGGGCTAAAGGCGCTAGTCGCCGCGAACTCTGTCGACCTGATCGAGTACGGCTCCTACGTATCGCGAGTCAAGCAGGCCCCCCTGGCGACTGCGGACGCGAAGGGGCGACCTGTTCTTACGCGATCAGTGCCTCCCGTCTTGGTCAAGGACGCCGTGGACCAGCCCGTGCGCGATGCAGTGTTCATGGTCTCCCACGCGCGACGCGAGGAGAAGGGCTCCGACGTCAACGTCGGCGCGCATCTTTTGCTCAACGTGCTCCAGAACGAAGTGGACGCAGCAATCGTAATATCGAACGACAGCGATCTTCGGCTTCCGCTGGTCGAAGCTCGTAAGCGTGTCCCGGTAGGTACCGTCAATCCCTCCAGCAGCTTCCTTGCAGGCGACCTTCGCGGTACTCCGACCGACGGGGTGGGCGGTCACTGGTGGGCGAAATTGCGAGCCGCGGACTACCGTGCGCACCAGCTCCCTGACCCGGCAGGTGCCTACGCCAAGCCCGTCGGCTGGTAGCTACCAGCAGCTAAATGTTTCCAAACCCTTGACCCGGCACCCGCAGATGCCGATATAATGTTGGTCTATACCACCTGGCCCCTCGTGGGCCAGGTTTTTTTTGCCTTTTTGCGGGAGCTTCGCTCCGACAGATGGATGCCGACCGCTCACGCAGGCCGCGCGATCCGAACCAGCTCGCCAAGCTGGCAGTGGACATCGCGACCGACAAGACGGACGACACGCCCGAGGACACCCGCAAGGACCTCGCAGCGGTCGCGCTCGGGCGGAAGGGCGGCCTGACGGGCGGGAAGGCGCGCGCGGAGAAGATTACCGCCGAGCAACGCAGCGAAGCCGCACGTAAAGCGGCAGCGGCTCGCTGGCGAGCTTCCACCGAGAGGCCATCGCGGAGCGAGATCGCGGCGCTGCTCGATCCAAGCTGATGCACTACAGCCGCCAGCGTCTGTATAGCGATTGCTATACGGCATCCGCGGGCGAAGCGTGCCCCGACAGCGCCACGCCCAGCAGCCGTTCGAGCTCAGGGATCGTGGTCTCGGCGCTCGTATGGTGGACCGTCGCCATCCCCAGCTTCTCGGCGGGGGTGAGGTTGAACGGCAGGTCGTCGACGTACACGCACAGCTCCGGCGCGACGCCGGCTCGCTCGGCGCCCAGCTCGTACATCCGCCGTGAGGGCTTGCGGATGCCCTCCTCGCCGGAGATCACGACACCATCGAACAGCTCGTCGAACAGGTCGCGCGGATAGCGGTGGACCCCCCACGAGTTGGACACCAGCGCGGTGCGCACGCCGGCGTTGCGCGCCGTTCGCACCGCCGAGACCATCGCCTCGTCGGGCTTGACGCCCGCGAACAGGCCATCGACCAGCCCGTCGGGCCCGACCGCCAGCAGCCGCGCGAAGCCGGTCTCGAACTCCCCCTCGTCCAGCTCGCCCTTCTCCAGCGCGATCAGCAGCTCCCGCGCCTCGGGGTCGCTTTTGAAGCGCTGTGCCATCGCCTGCGGGTCGATGCCGGCGGCGAGGCAGTGCGCGTGAAACGACGCGAACAGATCGGTGGTCAGCACGCCGCCCCAGTCGATCAGCAGCGCCGAGCGCGTGGCACCGGCCTCGCCAGCGCCGACGCCGGTGTCGATGCGCGTGTCGCCGTCGGCCGCCCCCGGCTCACTCACCGTATGCCACCTCCTCGGCGCGGCTGGCGAGCTCGAGCACGCCCTCGCCGAAGGCCGCCAGGTAGGGGTCGTCGGTGGTGCCCGCGAGCGCGCGCTTGTAGTTGCCCTCCATGAACACCACACTCTTCCACAGCGCCAGCGTCGTGTACCAGCGAATGTCGCGCATCGAGCGCCCCGAGAGCTGTTCGTAGCGGGCGATCAGCTCGGCGCGGGTGGGGAAGCCCTGTTCGCGGGTGACCACGCCCAGCTGCGAGCGCAGCCCCTCTTCGGGATCGCCCGCCTCGGCCCACATCATGCACAGGTAGCCGAGGTCGGCAAGCGGGTCGCCGATCGTCGCCATCTCCCAGTCGAGCACCGCCGCCAGCCGCGCGGGCGCACCCGGCGCGAACAGCGTGTTGCCCAGCCGGTAGTCGCCGTGCACGATCGTCGCCTGCGTCGGCGTCTGCTGGTCGGGCAGGTTCTCGGCCAGCCACGCGCCCAGGCGCTCCACCGCCTCTATCTCGCGCGTCTTGTTCAGCTCCCACAGCCCGCCGAAGCGCCGCAGCTGACGTTCCAGGTAGCCGGTCGGCTTACCGAAGCCCTCGAGGCCGACCGCGCGCCAGTCGACCGCGTGGATCTCCACCAGCGCGTCGATCAGCTGCTCGGCGATCAGCGCGCGCTGTCCGGGCTCGTCGAGTGCGGCGGGCAGGCTCGCGACGATCACCTCGCCGGGAACGCGCGCCATCACGTAGAAGGGCATCCCGATCGTCGCCTCGTCCTCGCACACCGCCAGCACCTCCGGCACGCGCGCCGGCGTCTCGCGCAGCGCGCGCAGCAGCCGCGCCTCGCGCAGCACGTCGTGCGCGCTCGGTGGCAGCGGCGGTCGCGGCGGGCGGCGCAGAACCATCTCCACGCCATCGCGCTCGATCAGGTAGGTGACGTTCGAGTGGCCCTCGCCGATCGGGGTCGCGCGGATCTCGCCGGTTCCGAGGCCGTGCTCGTCCAGGAACACGCGCAGCGGCTCGAGCACGAGCAGGGGTGGGCGGCTGTTACCCTCCGCCTCCGCTGGGGTCTCGACGATGTCGTCTGGGGCGATCGGTGTGCTCATCGCCAGCGAACGCTACAAAGACCGCAACCTTCTTTGCGCTGAGGTGTCTCAAGCGACCATGCCCAGAATCCGCACGCTGCTCCTCTCGTCGGTCGTCTGCGCTGCGCTGGCGGCCACCGCCGGAACCACAGAGGCGCTCGCCTCGTACGGCCAGGTAACGTACTTCGAGGCGGCCAATACGCTCCTAAGCCCCTCGACCCGCCCGCAGGTGATCGCTCAGCTCCAGCACCTCGGCGTGCGCGCGCTGCGCGTGGAGCTGTACTGGCACGAAGTCGCACCGGGCGCGAACAGCGCGAGCGAGCCGAGCTTCGAAGCGACGAACCCGGCCTCCTACAACTGGGGCCAGTACCCGGCGGTGCTCGCCGAAGCCAAGCGGCTCGGCTGGCCCGTGCTGCTGACCGTAACCGGCCCCGCGCCGCGCTGGGCCACCTCCAACGGCAAGTCTCCGTACATAACGCGTCCCGACGACAAGGACTTCCAGGAATTCGTGACCGCGGTCGGTCACGAGTTCTCCTCCGAGGTGTCTGTGTACTCGATCTGGAACGAGCCCAACGAGTCGGTGTTCCTGATGCCGCAGTGGACCTCCAAGGGCACGCCCACGTCCGGGCGCGTCTACCGCGGCCTGTACCAGTCCGGCTACGCGGGCCTGCTGGCCGCGGGCATCGCGCACCCGCACGTGCTGTTCGGCGAGACCGCGCCGATCGGCTACGACAAGGTCAATCCCCGCGCGGAAGGCGCGGCCGCGCTCAAGCACCCGGTCGCCCCGCTCGCGTTTGCACGCGAAGCGCTATGCCTGAACGCCAGCTGGAAGAAATCGAGCTCGTGCAGCGAGCTGCCAATGTCCGGCTACGCCCATCACGCGTACACGCTCCCCGCCGGTCCCAGCTACGTACCGCCGGGACACGACAACGTGACGATCGGCTCGCTCTCGCGCCTGTCGAACGCGCTCAACCTCGCGGCGCGCGCACACGCGATCCCGTCCGGCGTGCCGATCTACCTCACCGAGTTCGGCGTCCAGAGCTACCCCAACAAGTTTCTCGGCGTCTCGGCGCAGAAGCAGGTCGAATACGACGCGATCTGTGAACGCATCGCATACGAAAACCCGCGCGTAGCCGCCTTCTCGCAGTACCTGCTCCGAGACGACCCGATCGGAGGCCCAGAACCCGGGGCGAGCTTCCAGACGGGCGTGGAGTACGTCAACGGCACGCCCAAGCCGCTGTACAGCGCCTGGCCGATCCCGCTGACGGTCACCAAGGAGCGCCATGGCGTGGCGCTGTGGGGGCACGTGAGGCCGACGACGGGCGCCACCAAGGTCACGATCCTCGTGCGTGCCCCGCACTCCAAGCGCTGGCGCACGCTGCGCGTCGTCCACACCAACGGCGCCGGCTACTGGAGCTTGAGCTCCACTAGGCGCGGCGAATACTGGCGAGTGCGCTGGACGAGCCCACAGCACGCCAACTACGAAGGCCCCGCGATCCGCGCCTACTGACAACCGACGTCCCGCCCCGGCGGCCTCGCATCGCCCACCTACGATGGGAGCATGCCGGAGCTGCCGGAGGTCGAGATCACCGCGCGCCTGCTCGACGGGGCGCTGCGGGGGGCACGTGTGCAGTACGCGCGCGCGCCGGGAATCAACGCGCTGAAGACCTTCGACCCGCCGCTGTCCGCGCTGGAGGGTGCGAAGCTCGCCGCCGTGGGCAGGCGCGGAAAGCACCTGATCGTCGAGAGCACAGCCGACCTGACGCTGCTGATCCACCTGATGTCGGCCGGTCGCTTGCAGCTGTTCGACAAGCCGGCAGCGCCGCGCGACCGCAGCTCGCGGCTGCTCGTAGGCCTCGAGGACGGCCGCGAGCTGCGCCTGCGCGAGTTCGGCTCCAAGCAGGCGGCGTGGGTCAAGCTGCTGCCCGCGGCCGAGCTCGAGCACGACGACGCGCTGGCGACGCTCGGGCCGGAAGCTTGGCCCCCGCCGGGGGATGGAGCCTGGCTGAAGGATCTGTTGGATGCCCCGCGTCCGCTGCACACGCTGCTTCGCGACCAGCGCGTGATCGCCGGCATCGGACGCTCGTGGGTCGACGAGATCCTGTGGCACGCGCGGCTGTCCCCCTACAAGCGCGGCGCGGACCTCGACAGCGCCGAGGCCGAGCGGCTCGTCAGCGCGGTGACGGAGACCCTCGACGGCGCGATCGCCGACTACGAGCGGAGCGTCAGCCTGCCGATCCCCGACAAGCTGCCGATGCCGCTGCGCGTGCATCGCCACGAGGGCGAGCAGTGCCCGCGCTGCGCCACGACCTTGCGCGCTGTCCATTTCGAGGACTACGTGATCGCCTACTGCCCCACCTGCCAGACAGAGGGGCGCACGCTCAAGGATCGTCGCCTCTCGCGCCTGCTCAGATGAGGCTCGCCCGGGCGCGCGGCCGGCACCTCGATCGCGGTTCGCGAAGGCTAGGATCGCTCGTATGGCTGAGGAGGGACAGCAGGCCCCCGACTTCGAGCTTCCCGACCAGGGCGGCAACCCCGTGAGGCTCTCGAGCCTACGCGGAGGGCCCGTCGTGCTGTACTTCTATCCCAAGGCGGACACGTAATGCAAGCGTAGGCAATAGGACCGCGAAATGGGGGACTGACTTGAAGTCGGTCGTACAGAGTCGAATCTGGAGGGGGCCTTTACCGCACCATCGGTCAGGGCTATGCCAAACGGGTCGGCCTTAGTAAGACCCACGTACAGCAGTTGTGGTCAGTAAAAGTGGTCAGTCGGTTGACAATGGTCGGTCAGTCGAGTAGATTTCGTATACCTTTACCGCACCATCGGTCAGGGCTAGGCATATGCCCGGTCGAGCAGCGTCGCAGCCATGGAGCTGGGCGTTTTTGCATGGATAGCGGCCTCCGCCGCGCCGAGGACTGAATCTCGACGGACGGGGAGTGCTGGCCACATCGGCAGCGAGTGAAGCTCGCTGATCCGTTTGGACTGGGCAATTCACCACGACGCGAGTCGTGGTCGCTTCACCGTTTGCCCGCGGGCAGCTAACTCGCGCGAGTGAAGCCTGTAGTGAAAGGAGCCGCGCGTGGACGCGCTAGCTCAAGCAAGGAAGCAGGAGGGGAACGCTCGCGGAGTGTGAGGCCGTCATCGAGCGTGGCCGAGCCACGTTCGTAGAGGTAGGTAACGCCCTCCTTCGCATCCGCGATGAGCGGCTGTACCGGGAGACGCACAAGACGTTCGAGGCGTACTGCAAAGAGCGGTGGGGGATGAGCAGGCGCACCGCGTATTCACATTCCACGCGCGCGCGTAAGAGGAGGAGCACCATGTCCGCAGCGACGGCAAACAACCAAGGAGGCACCATGGATCACGCACTTACGGGAGTCGGCGCCTGATGGCCGACCGTAGCGTTGGGCTCAACCCGGAGACGAACCAAGACCGACTGGCTGCCGCACGCGCTCGCGATGAGCGCGAACGTCGGCAGGCACCCGCCCAAGCTGCTGGGATACGTGCTGAGGCGCGCAGGTATGCGGCCGAAGGCCGCGCAGAGGACGTACAGCACTGTCAGGAGACACTGCGAGCGATGGGCCTCGAGCCCGACGCACTTGAGGTCGCAGTGGTAGATGGCCCGTACGCGCGGACGTTCGCACGGTTGGAGGCCGGGACGCTGCGTCCGACGCTGGCGACGGAGCTCGCGTTGTCGCCCGAGCGGGTTGTGCTGTGCCTTCGCGCGCTCAGCGCCGAGATTCAGCGATGCCATGACACAGCCGAGCAGCGGGAAGCTCGAAGGGGCGAAGCGGCAACTCCTCGAATCGGCAAGTGCGGCGTTTCTGAACCGCCTTCCGCCAGCAGAGGATGGTGGGACGGTCCGGCTGGTTGGCGTCGGAGGGTTCGTCGGCCAGCACGTAGCTGACCCTGGGAGGCTCCCCAAGCACCAGCCGCAGTCGCGACGCAAGGGGTTCCGCAAGCCGGCGCCCGTCTTCGACCCGATGCGCCCCCGCAATGGCTGAGACGCGCCTTGGCGGCAACGTGGGTGAGCGTGTAGAGCACCGGCCGTCCAGGCCGGGTCGTACTGGCGGCGGGGCGTTCGGGCGCCTGCACCGCGCTGTTGAGGCGGGGAAGGTGCGGGGCATGACGCATGCCAAGGCCGAGGAGATATTGGGCACTCGCGAGGCTGCGGATGCCGCGCAGACTGCTATGAGGCGGCGCGACTTACAAGAGGCTCGCCAGGCTCGCCTCGAACTGATGGACCGTCGTATTCGACGAGAAATCCGCGAACGAGAGCAGCGCAAGCGCGAACGCGAACGCCGCTCCTAGCGTCCGCCCTCAACTTCGGGAGCCGCCAGGCTCCTAGAAGGCGCCGGCTACGTCTCCGGCGCAGCGAGGAAACGGGCAGGTCGAGCTCGGTATGTCCCCGGTCGCATCACTACTCCTCGCGGCCGGGGACTCCTCACCGTCCCATCCCACCAACCCGCAGGAGAACTTTGTCCACCATCTCACGTAGCTTCCGTGCGGCAGACTTCGCCACGCGCGCTAGCGGCGCGGAACGCGGCGCTTACACAATCACCGGATATCCGATCGTCTTTGATGAGCCCTGCGACTTTGGGCTGTTCACGGAGTACATCGCACCGGGTGCGCTGAAGAAGGCGCTAGCGGTGAAACCGTTGGAAGTCGTCTCCAACTGGCAATGACCGTTGGACTTGCGGACACGCTCAACGCCATGATCGTCTTCAGCCAGCTTGAGAACAGTGGACCCGTGTCGCGCCGACAAGCTGGGCTGCGGACCTGCGGGTGTTGATCGACCGGGGCGACATTCAGCAGGCGTCCTTCTGCTTCACCATCAAGTCCGAGATTTGGGAGAACGTCAAGGCCGCCGATGGCTCGGAAGAAATCGAGGTCACGGTTACGGAGGTGGGCAAGCTCTACGACGTCACGGTGTGCGCTCTCGGCGCCTACCCGCAAACGGACGTGGCGATCGAGGCTGCGAGCCGTTCCCGGCTGGACGCTGCGATCCGCAGCGGTCGCGTCCGGGGGCTGCCTCGCTCACGAGCTCGCGCCCTCACGGTTGGGCATGGGGCACGCAGGCATGTGAGCGCACAGCAGCGACACGCTTACCTGGCGCGGGCACGACGTGACCTAGAGCAAGCGCGACGTACGCTCAAAGCCGCAGTAGCAGACTACGCCGACGAAGCAGCGCAGGCGCGAGATGATCTTCACGCCCCCAGATGGGCAACCACACCCCGTCCTCGCGGGCGGCCGTGATGGCTGACCTGATTGTCGGCCTGATGTGTCCGCTCTGTGGCCGCTTGACCAGCGGCAGGGTGGGGACGGTCTGTTCACGCCACGAACGAGACGTGGCAATGCACCCGCTCGAGGACGGACAGCGCGAGAGGATCGAAGCGGAGCGCACGCGCCGCGGGCAGGCGGACGAACTCGCCGGTGATCGGTCTTTCTTCTAGCCCGTGCTGGGTGAGTATCTTCGAGACGCTGTATGCGGTTTCTTCCAGCTTCTCGGCGGACACATGGCACGCCTTAGCAGCGCGCGCCGCTTCTGCTTCGACTTCGGCGCCGAGCGGGCTGCTTGTTCCGGCGCATGCCACGAGTAGCAGCGAGGCGATCGAGAGGGCGAGAGCAAGCTTCGCCATGCGGCAAGCGTACCATGGCGAACTAGGGATGGCGGGCACCATGGACCAGACGATCTAGGGCGTGCGAGGGTGCCGGGCGTGCCAACCCCATCGCCGAGGGCCGACAAGCGCCTAGCAGCTGTGCTGCGCAGGCTGCGGGAAGACCGCAAGCTGTCGCAGGAATCCCTAGCTCACAAGGCGGAGCTTACGGCTGGCAGCCTTGCCCGGATCGAGCTAGGGCAGGCATCGCCCGAGTGGTCGACCGTCGTGCGGATCGCCGATGCGCTCGGCGTGAGCATGGTCGACCTAGCCGCGCGGGTCGAACGCGAGCGGTAGCCCATACGGCAGACCATCCATGGCGGGGGTTGCATTCGCGCAAGGATTTGACTAGCGTTGTCGCCCCCAACCGAGGAGGCGACCATGGCAGCGCGGCATCTATCGGCAGTCCCTACGCCATCAACGGCGCGCGGGCTCGTGGAGACGTTCCTACGCGATCAGCGCAAGTACGGCCAGCACACATCGGCGCACACGCAGGAAGCGTATCGACACGTGCTGATCCTCCACCTCGAGGACTTGGGCCTTCGCGGCCCGCTCGAAGCGGACCGCAACGACGTGAAGCGCACCCTTGATCGGTGGGATTACGCGCCGACCCGTGCACGCCAGCACGCGGTCCTGACGAGCTTCTACGATTGGGCGTGTTACGAGGACTTGCGCGCCAACAACCCCGCGAGGCGCATCCGCAAAGTAAGGCGCACGGCACCTAAAGGCACCTTCTTTATGACGCGCGAGGAAGTCACGGCGCTCATGGCCGCCTGCCAAACGGTCCGTGAGGTGCGCCTGATCTTCCTTGGGGTTCTCACTGGCGGCAGGCGAGCAGAGCTCGCCGGGTTGCAGGGGCGTCACTTCGACCGGCCGCAGGTGGTCTGGTATTCGAGTGACATCACGAAGGGGCACCGCGAGAGGTTCGTGCCCGTCTTCGATGAGCTAAAGCCGGTGATTGCGGAGATTCGCTCGTCGGTGGGACGTGACCGCTACGTGTTGACTGCGCGGCGGCAGCCGGACGGACGCACACCGCTCGATCACACAACGATCACCAAGCTCCTGCGAGGAGTGGTTGCCCGGGCGGCCCTATCGGAGCGCATCACTCCCCACACCATGCGACAGGCCTTCGGGGATCACGTCTGCAAATGGACCGACGCCTTCGTGGCCCAGCAGCTTCTCGGGCACGCCGACATCCGCACGACCGTGGCTCACTACGTGAGCCGGCCGGGCCTTGACGAACTGGCGGAGAGGACCGCGGGCTTCCGCTACACGGCGGGGCCGTTTCTGCTCCCAACTCCATGCACCAAGGCTGACGCAGCAGCGACGCGTGCTGTGGGGTAGGTAGCGGCCCCGAACCTCACACCGCCGAGCGCGTAGCGCTCTAGTCCACCTTTGATGTATCCGCCGGCTGCCCTTCGGGGTGGCTGGCTGTTCGTCGTTCCACAGAAAGCCTTAGAAAGGAAGCCACATTGGCACGCACTGCCGAGGTCATCTACGTAGGCGACGCTGCGTCGCTGATACAGGCGTCACAGGACGCTGCCGATGCCGTCTCTGATGCCTCCGACGCCATCGCTGGGGCGAACGACGCGATAGCTGGCTCATACGGGGAGGCGTTGGTTGCCGCCAAGGACGCTTACGCATCGGCCGCTAAGGGCGCTGCGGTGCTCGGCGGGTCGCTCGAGGAGCAGGCTGCTGCGGCGAGCGTGGCGGCATGGATGAACAAGGCTGTCTCTACTTCTTCTGCGTATGTCGAGGCCGAGTTGCAGGGGCTTCTCGACTGGCTGGTGACGGAGTTCGAGGCGGAAGTTGATGTCGAATAGAGGAGAAAAACACATGGCCGTAGTGCCGAGCAAAATCATCATGAAGTTCGGCGGCAAGGAATACCGACTCAAGCTGACCCTCGCCGACGCCGTGGTCTTGAAGCGCGACTACGGACAGGGCGACCTAGGCAACCTTCAGATGATGGACCCCGAGGTGCTGTCGTTCATGCTCACCCGAGCGATCGAGCGGGAGGACCCCACGCTGTCGGCGGAGCAGGTCGCGGAGCGTGTGGGTGGAATCGACTTCTTTGAATCGGAAGCGGTTGGCGAGTCCGAGGCGGACCCTTCAAGACCCGCTACGGACGCCGTGGCCGGCGCGGGAGTGACTGGCACCTCGGAGACGACCCAGGGGAGCGCTGGACGCCCGCCCTTGGACGCATCTACGGACTGAAGCCCTGGGATATGGCCCGGCTGGATGTAGACCAGCTAGGCGCCATCGTCGCCGACATGGAAGCGATCCGCGAGGCTGAAGGGGGTGACGCATGGCACGTACGGCAGAGGTTATCTACGTCGGCGATGCCGCGTCACTGATAAAGGCGTCACAGGCGGCAGCAGATGCCGCTAAGGATGCGGCTGACCAGATATCAGGGGCGAACGATGCGATAGCCAGCTCGTACGGCGAGGCGCTGGCTGCCGCTAGGGACGCATACAAGACGGCTGCCGATGGCGCATCTGCACTCGGCGGATCACTAGAGGAGCAGGCTGCGATTGCGAGTGCTGCGGCTGACTCGATCATGGGGAGCTACGGGCGCATCGACAAGGCTGCCGCTGATGCTGGCGCCGCTGCCGCTCGGACAGCCGCGACTATCGGTGCCTCCCTAGACGAGCAGCGGGCCGCCTACGCCGATGCGGCTAATGCTGCCGTCGTAGCCGCGGACAAGCAGTCCGCGGCGCTGGGCGAGGTGGCAGCACGGTCGCGGGAGTCTGCCGGCGTAGTGACTGCGAGCACCGCTGAGAGCGCAAGCTCGTTCGATGTCATGGCCGATGGAATGCTTGCGATGGTGCCGGGGTGGGGAACCCTCGCTGCCGTGCTCGCCGGTGTCGCTGTCGAGTCGGTGAAAATGGCGGCCAACTTTGAACAGGCAATGACACGGGTGCAGACCGAGGCTGGAGCCTCGTCTAAGGAAGTCGCCAACTTCTCGAAGGAAATCCTGGCACTGGCTGGCCACACTGAGCAGACGCCCAAGGCAATGGCCGAAGGGCTGTTTTGGATCGCCTCGGCCGGTCTCAAGGGCAAGGCAGCGATTGATGCGCTGAAGACGTCCAACGAACTCGCGGACGTCTCTGGTGCGAACCTGTCGCAGACGGCCAAGACGCTGACCACCGTCATTGACGACCTGCACCAGTCGACGTCTCAGTACGCCGGTGATGCCGGCGTACTCAATGCCACCATCGGCGCCGGCAAGCTGACGATGGAAGAATACACGCACGTGCTCGGGCCGGTACTGGTAGCGGCACAGGCTGCCGGAATCGGGCTGGAGGAAGTCAGCGCCAGCTTTGCCGCAGTGACGCGTATGGGCATCGGGTCGGCCAAGGCGGCAACGGGACTGCGCCAGGCATTCCAACACCTTGCCGCGATCAAGGAATACTCCAGCAAGGAAGACGAGGAAAAGGGCAAACTCTCGGCTGCCGGGGAAGCGATCCATAACTTCGGCATGACTGCCGATCAGGTCGCAGCCGAGCTACGCAAGCCGGATGGCTTTATGCACGTTGTGGACGAGCTACACGACAAGCTCGCCAAGATGTCCGGGGCCGAACTGTCCACCGGTCTACGTGACGTGCTCGAACTAGCAGGCGGTGTCAGGTCGGGGACCGTGCTACAGGCGCTCGTGGAGCACCCGGTCGAGCATGCCAAGACTAACGAAGAAATCCTGGCCAACTTGGCCTCGTTCCATGCGAAGACGATCGCGCAGGAACACACCTTTTCGGGTGAGTTGAAAGAGACCTGGAGCGGCATCGAAGGTGACATGATCCGCGCCGGGAATGCCATAAAGAGCATCCTGCCCAACGCGTTCACCATCGCCACGGGCCTGATCAAGGTCGAGGGTGACCTGATGCTCGGTCACTTCAGTGACATCGGCAAGGACACAGGAACCATCCTCGGCAGGTGGGGACTCGACATTACGGGCATAGTGGAAGGCTGGGGCACCTCCCTGTATCACGGTGGCGTTACCGCCTTCGTGGAGCTAGAGCACTCAATCGATACGCAGGCTGGTCCGATCATCCAAGCCGTGGACAAAATCGGCTCGGGCGTCACAACCGCCGTCGAATCAATCGTGCCTGGCATGGTCAAGGCCGGAGAGAACATCGTCGACGGGCTGGAGCAGGGCATTAGTTCCGAGGCCAGCAAGGCGCTTAGTACCGTTACGGGCTTGGCGAACAAACTTGCTAGTGCCTTCAACTCTGCGGTTGGCAACCTGTCGCCGTCGAGGGTGTTCCGCACTTCGGGCGAGAACATCGCTGAAGGGCTCGTGCAGGGACTCCTGTCCAAGCAGCAAGACGTGACATACGGACTCAACCAGGCGCTCATCTTCCCGGTAGACGCGGCGATCACTGCGCTAAAGGGCAAGGAGAAAACGCTCGAAGAAACGACCAAGCGTACAACCGAAGCCGTAGAACACAGTCACCTTGTGGCCGAACTCCGTGCCGCGGAACGCGGCACGACTACGACGACGCAGAGCGTCAGTAGCGGTAGCACGCTCAGCGGGAGCGGTGCCGTCACGCGGTATGCAGCCATCGCCGATGAAATGGCCAAGCGTTACGGCGAGAACCCGGCACTACTCCTGGCCGACATCAACCAGGAGTCCGGCGGCAACCCTGCCGCCGTCTCGTCGGCTGGCGCACAGGGCCTAACGCAGTTCATGCCGTCGACGGCCGAGGAATACGGCGTAAAATACGGCACGACGTTGGAAGACATCCGTTCGCAGATCGCTGGCCAGGCCAAGTACCTCGCCAGTCTCGGGGTGAACCGCAACCCGTCCGCTGCGCTGGAGGCGTACAGCGGTAACACACCGGGCTACGCCGAATCGGTCCTGTCGCAGGTCAAGAACTACGAAGACCTAAAGACGGCGAGCGATCGGATAACCACTAGCGTCACGCACAGCAGCTCGGCGATCCACAAAGCCAAGGAAGCGCTCGACGACTTCAATAAGAAGGCCGCTGAAGCCGCCAAGCTCGCGAAAATCACTATTCAGGTCGAACACCTGGAACAGCTGAACCGCTGGACCGAAGCGATCGAAAACCTGAAGGTGAAGACGAGCGAACTTGCCGGACAGGCTGCAAAGGCGTGGGAAACGCTGGAAGGCAACGCGATCACCAAGAAGCACGCCGCTGCCCTGGAAGCGATCGAAACGGGAGCGAACGTCGCGGGCCTCAAAGCCGACGAAGCCGCGGAAACCGCGGAACGTACGAGCCGCGAAGAAAAGGAACTCGCCAAGCGGCTGAAGGAAGCCAAGTGGACGGGCAACAAGGAAGAAGTCGAAAAGGCCGAAGAAGCGATCACGCAGTTCAAGCGCCAGCAGGACGAGAAACAGCGCAAGGAAAAGGAAGAAGCAGAAGCCAAGGCCGCCAACTCGGCCGAGACGGTCGAACAGAATGCGCTCGAATCTCGCACCAAGGCGTACGAAGCGATGCTGAACCAGCAGCTAAACGCGCTGACCGTGCAGCTGCAACACGCACAGATCAACTACTCCAAATACGCGCAGGAAGTCAACAAAATCCTGGCCGCCAACGGCGTGGCTGGTGTCGGCCTTGTCACCTCACCGGGCGAAGAGGCCGCGATCACGCAGGGCGCTGGACCGCTAGCACCGTCCGAACCACCGTTCAGCACGATCGGCAAGGGTGGCTACGAACACCCGGTGGCACATGCCTCGGGTGGACTCGTGTATCCGGGCATCGAGTACGAGGTGGGCGAGACTGGACCCGAGCGGTTCACGGCAGCGTCAGCGGGATCGATCGCGCCCGCGCGTGCGAGCGCCAGTCAACAGGCTGCACTCGGCGGCAATCACATACACGTCGCGGGCGATATGGTGTTCCACAACCGCCGTGATGTCGACAAAGCCATGCACAAGCTAGCGCATAAGCTCCGCTACGGCGGACACTGATGGACGAGTTCGGGTTCGACCGACGCCAGCCCTGCCAGTGGGTGAGCGCTTGGCTGTACGGCGTCGTGAGCGCTGACGACAGCTATGCGCACGTAGCGTGGGCCGATACGGCAGCCAGCTTGCAGCAGCGGGTTATAGACGAGCTCGACAGCGACGTCTACCTAGACGATCTAGTCGATAATCCCGATCCGCGCGCGCACAGTGAGTGGGACGAGTTCGCACCGCAAATGCGTCATGCGCTTAGCAAGCGGCTGCCGGGGTTCTACCACGACGTACCGGCCTATGCCTACGCCGACCCCGGACCGTCCGCCACGCACTGCACCGTCCTAGTCTCGATCGGGGTGCAGCGACAGCGAACGACAAGAGCAGACTTCGCGATTCACTGCGAATGGGACGGTGAGGATTGGCGCGTCACCGACATCGACACAGACGTGCCCACCGGCTACGGTGCCACCCCACTGCCTGCGGCGGCAAGCCGCAGAGCACGGGATGGGTAACGCCGGTCCCGCGAGTCATGGGCGCCGCCTTCGCGGCTGCGCGCCCGGCGCGGGCGCTGGCAGCCGGGCTCATGGTCGGCGCTCCCATCGAAGATCCTGATCGCCGCTGAACGGCTGCGAACGGTCTGCTTGGAGTGCGGCGACGCGCTGGACATGCTGCGGTGGCAATGAAAACCAACCAGTCGCGTGCGGCGTCCCTGCGCTGGGTGGAAGCTCGCCGCCGCGAGGCGGCCATGAAGCCGGACAACGGACTACCACGTAGTGAGGCTGCGGCTGAAGTCGCCGGGCTGCGCGACGAAGGACTGTCGTTCGGGGCAATTGCCAAACGGGTCGGCCTTAGTAAGACCCGCGTACAGCAGTTGCTAAATATCGGTCAGTAATATCGGTCAGCCGGTTGACAATGGCCGGTCAGTCGAGTAGATTTCGTATATGGTCGGGAGCGTTCGCTTGATCGGTAAACCACTGTACTTCGACTTCTCCGGTGCGCCGCCCGATCCCGACTGGATCGTGGACGGGCTCCGACGCGCGCCAGGGCAGCCGGCGAGTTCGTACGTAGATGCACAGGTGTAATTTGATAGGGGGGGGTGGGTAAATGTGTAACCAGTGAACGGCTTTCACCCGGACGTGTCGCTTGAAAAAAACGGCGATTTTCGAGTCGTTTTGCGAACACATGTTCGGTCGTTGCAGCGCAAGCAATACCATCGCGCACCGTCGAACCCTCCCAAAGCGACCCTCCCGGAGTGGTTTGCGGACGGATTCCTAGTGCTTTTACAGCGTTCTACGCCTGCATAGGCCCTGCCAGTAGGTAGAGCCGGGTTCGTGCCGGGCCTACGAACGGACACGGCGAAATCCGACGCAGATCGGACGTTCGCGCCACCACGCAACTCCGGAGGGCCGTTGCCCGCAGACTTCCTGACCGCGCCCGAGCGCGAGACGGTCATTCTGATGAGCGATGCCGATGGCATCGCCACGATCACCACGCATCAGCGTCGCATCCTCACCAAGCTGGAAGGCAACCCGTCTGCCGTGAAGGTCGAAGGCCTCACGCACGGCAGCACCGCGGGCGCGAAGTTCGAGATACCCGCTCGGCTCGTGTCGCTTCGCAACGGCACGGTCCAGCTGTCGGACGAGGAGCGGAAGGCAAGGGCCGACCGCATGCGCGAGGTACGCAAGCAAGCCAATTGACTCATTGGAGGACCGACCGATCCCTTGCTCACCTAGGGAAAGACACGGGAACCCTAGGCGGCGTTTGGATCGCGAGTCGGTTCATTGCGAATCCGACCGTAGTCGCCTAACGAAAGGACACGACGTGAGCACCACCGCGCCCCATCCCAACGATCGAGCTACCGCCGCCGAGATGCGGCGTCTGTGGGACCTAGCGGTGGCCGTGCGTCGCACGATCCCGCAAGGAACGCTCACGAGCGGCGAGGCCAACGCGCTCATCGCGGAGTTTTGCGAGCTACCCAAGCTCGGACCGATCGCGGGTGCTCCCGGCAGCGCGATCGAGCGTAAGCGGGCCGCCAAGATCCACAGCGTACGGGGACGTGGCTACCGCAGGCAATCCGCGTGAGCCGCAGGCGCGAGTACCCCCGGCCGTGGTTCGCACTCGATAACGCCTTCCTGACGCGTGGCTCGATCGAATCGCTAGCCGACCAGTTCGGCCCTGCCGGGCCGCTTGCGGTCATCGCCCTGATCGGTGAGACGGGCGCGAGCATCGGCGGCGGCAAGAGTAAAGACTTCGACGTACTCAGCTGGCGCTACTCCTATCTAGCTCGACGCATCCGCATCGACGCGACGACAGCGCAGGCCGTCGTCCACGGCGCAGCGGGCGTGGGACTCGTGGAGGTCATCTCCGAGAACGGCGACCGCTTCGCGGTGCGACTGCTCCGCTGGGGCGAATGGCATCCCAAGGACCCGTTGGCGGCTGAGCGCAAGGCTCGAGAACGTGGAGCTAGTCGGCCTCTGTGACATGTCGCATTGTGTCGCGTCGTGTCGCACTTGTCACGTAGATGAGAGTTAGAGGAGATGGTGCGGAACTACGTTCCGCACCTTTAGTCCTACCTACTACGGAGGGCCGCGAAGTTGGCACTGACCCAACAGGAAACGAACCGACGCCGACGCTACAGGGCGCTCAAGGAACAGCGCATTCGCGCACTCGAAGCCTTCGGGTGAGAATTGCTCTCCCGCTTCGGGGCTGGAACCGTCAAGCACCGCGGTGAAGGTCCCCTCGTGGTTGCGGCTGCCGCCGCGCGGCTCCAGTGGGGCGACAGGGGTCCGAGGCTAGATGGCGAGTGCTAAAAGTGGTCGGTAATAACGGTCGGTCGGTTGACAATGGTCGGCCGGTCGAGTAGATTTTGTATACGGTCGGGAGCGTTCGCTTGATCGGTAAACCACTGTACGTAAGGCGATAGCGCGGAAAAGCGACGATCAGCGGACGAATGACGAGTCTCGGCCCCCTCGGGTTGTCGATGGAGCAGAAGGGCACTGCTCACCCTGTTCCTTCTACATCTCTGCAAGTACAAGGGCCGGGCGCTTGGAGCGCCGGCCAGTCCTGCGCTTCTGCAACGGTCGCGCAGCGACGTGATCGGGCACTAAGGAGTGGGGGGCAGGTTCTCGCGTTGCTGGCGTGGTTCGATGAGGACCCCACACAGCTAACCGACACGGTGTCATCGCTTGTGGGCGTCGCGGATCACATCGTTGCCGTGGACGGGGCATATGCAGGAGATTGAGGAACGCCCGCCGCGCAAACTGTTCCGAGCGATCCACGGACTCGCCGTCAAGGTCAAGCACTGGCACTACTGCCTGCCAGACGGCCGCTACCTGTGGCGAGACAAGCACGGTCCGGGGCTTGTTGCCCGCAGCTGCCCTTGACGTGCGCGTCGAGCACCGTCGTCTACTCCGTGACCGATCCCGCGACGCACGCCGCGAGGATTACTACGAGCTACGCGACAGGCTGGGCGAGGAGCGGCGACAGGGGGCGCTACATCACACCACTGTCACCAGCTGGAGGAGTCTGGCGGTAGGGAAGTCTGCGCTCGGGCTCGGCCACGATCCCCGCGACACCACCCCTTAGTGCCGCCGTTCCCGAACCATCAGCCACGGTCCGCCGGCCCCAGCCGAGCGGCACACGGGCATCTACATGAGGAGGTCGCCTGCCGGCCAAAGGTCACCACGACATCGCATACACGCTGCCCGCGACGATGCGCCGAGACGCTGAGCGCATACTTGACGGAGCAGCCCGCCGACTACTGGCGGAACAACTCGACCGCGATGCGGTCGATACCGCGGCCCGGAGCAACCGTCGCACGCTCGACAAACCTGCGGATCAACGCCCGGCGCTCGTCGGTCGTTAGTCGATCCCAATCCCGAGCACCGTCGATGACGATCGCATCCGCGACCGGAAGGTCCCCAAGCTGATCGACTTGCGCTTGTGCGTCGTCTAGTTCTCCTCGAATCTTCGCAAGCTGTTCGCGGACCGCTGTCTCGTCGCCCATGCCGTCGAAGGCGCGCACGGCCCGGTCGAACCGGGCTTGGACGTCATCTCGTGCCTGCAACGCGCTCCGCGCGTTCGCTTCGGCTGACGCGCGACCCTTCACGTCCGCAAGAGCGGCACGAACGCGATCGGTCACGGCTTGCTCGGCCATGTCGGCACTGATCGCCATGCGGCTCGCGCAATCACCCGTCGGCGGACAGCGGTAGAAGCCGTATTTGCGGCCGTGCTGAGTCTGTGTACCGACCACCATCCGTGCGCCGCAGTTGCCGCAGCGTAGGACGCCGAGCCGCGCAAGCAGACGATCGGAGGAGGCACGCGGGCCGCGAATCTCGGTTCGTTGTGCTCGCGCCCACACGTCGGCGGCCACTATCGGCTTGTGCGCCTTCAGGTTGTGGAGGGCGCCGAAGTGAATCTCGCCAAGGAAGATGCGGCTCTTGAGCATCGCTTGGACGCCGTGCCAGGTGCGCTCGATCCCGTGCGCTTTCAGGTGGGCGCGGACTTCCTTCACGGTCGCGCCATCGGCGCGCAGGCGGAACGCCTCCGCCACCACGTCGACATCGCTGGGGTTGGGCTCGAGACAGCCATCCTCGCGCTTGCGATAGCCGGCGGGGATGTTCGGCCACGGCACCTTGCCCTTGCCCACGGCGTTGCGCTGTGCGTCTCCGCTGCGCTCTTTGACTGAGCGGCGCATGTACTCGGCCATCATTCCCTGGACGGTGCCGTTGAGCCACTGCGCGGCCGTGCCTTCGCTGATCGCGCCCGAGTCCACGGCGAGCACACGCCCCTTAGCGCCCTCGATGCGCTGCACCACCTCGGATTGTGTCGTGAGGCTCCGAACGAGCCGGTCGAAGTAGGCCACCACTACGACGTCTGCCTGCCCCGCCTCGATCGCTTCGACGGCCGCCTTGAGCTTCGGGCGCTCCGCGAGCGGCTTGCCGCCGGACACGTCCAGTTCCTCACCGGGCTCGCCGATGAGCTTGAGCCCTTGGCGCTCGCACTCGTCTTCGATGCGTTCTCGCTGTACGTCCGCGGTGTGGAAGCTGTCGGGCTCGCGCCCCTTGATCTCCGAGACTCGGATGATGCCGATTGCCCTGCGCTTGACCGCCATTGAAGTCCTCCGTGGGTCGCTTATTGTCGATGATAGACCACGTCGACACCCCCGGCTGCACCACGCAGGCTTGCGGCGTGCGCGACCGCCGCGGCGACTACCAGCGCGCCGGAGCAGTGGTGCTCGGCGTCTCGCCGGACCCGGTCGCAAAGCTCGAGAAGTTCGCCGACAAGCACGGGCTGGCGTTCGCGCTGCTGTCCGACGAGGATCATCACGTAGCCGAGCTGTACGGCGTTTGGGTGCAGAAGTCGATGTACGGCCGTACCTACTTCGGCAACGAGCGCACGAGCTTCGTGATCGGCCCCGAGGGGAGGATCGCGGCGGTTCTGCGCAAGGTCAAGCCCGCGCAGCACGACGAGCTGGTGCTCGCGGCGCTCAGCGCCTGAGCGTCGAGCGGATCGCAACGGAGCATTGCCGCCATCGCGTTGGCGCGCTCCGGCGCTCGGTTCTCCCGGGTCCTCCCGTCCCAGCTCGTCTGATATCACGGAACGATCCTATTTTTATCTACTCGGCTAAGTGCAAAGCTTGGAATCATCGGTACGATACGGCACGTCGACAATTGGTGATCGTTGTGTCCGGAGGGTTCCGTGGCGTTGCCTGACGCGCATGTGTTCGAGGATCGGGGTGTGGATCTCGCGGATGGCTCCGCCCTGCGCTCTCAGGTGGCGTGTGCGGTCCTGGGGCTCGTGATCGAGAAGCCGAGCCACGGCTATGAGATCGGGCAGCGATTCGAGAACCGCTTCGGTGCCTTCCTGAGCGCTGGCCGCTCCTCGATCTACGCGGCGCTCGGTAGCCTCATGGACCAGGGGCTGATCGAGAAGATGGCCGGTCGCTCGACCACGGGCGTCAGGCGGGGCGCCAAGGCGGGGGCTCCCTACCGCGCGACGGCGCGAGGCGCACGTGCCTACCGTGGCTGGTTGGCCGAGCGCGTGCGCAACGACCCGCAGCGCGTGGAGATGCTCGGTCGCATGACCTTGGCAGGGGTCCACAGCGTCGAGGCGGCGGTGGACTTCATCGCTAGCTACGAGCGGGAATGCGTGCGCGAGGCTCAGGAGCTAGCGCGCCCGGGGCGAAGCCTGGTGTTCGACGCGAGCGACGTGTCCTCGCTGGTCGAACGCCTGCTGGTCGATGAGCGCCGACGCATGATCGACGCCCAGCTGGCGTGGATCACCTACGCTCGCGCCGAGCTGCGCGCCCTCGGCAGCGGTTCGGTCGACGGCGAGCGGCATTGATGAGCCTCCTGTCGATCGAGCACGCGACCAAGCGCTACCAGCGGGGCAGGTTGGAGCGGGTGGCGATCAAAGACGTATCGCTCGAGATCGAACCCGGCGAGCTCGTTGCCGTTTGGGGGGCCAGGCGCTCGGGCAGGAGCACCCTTCTGCGTGTGGCCGCAGGAATCGAGTCGCCCGAAGAGGGCGCTGTCAGCTTCGAAGGGCGGGACCTCGCGCGCTGGCGCAACACGATCCTCGGTCGACGGATCGGCTACTGCCAGATGTCTTTCCCCTGCGTCGACAGCGGGCTCGTGGTCGAGCACATCGCCGCCGGTCTGCTCGCGCAGCACGTGTCGCTCAAGCACGCGCGGCGCCGCGCGCAGGAAATGCTGGCCCGAGTTGGCGCTGCGCAGTGCGGGCAGCTCCAATGTCACGAGCTCGACGGCACGGAGGCGGTGCGCGTGGCGATCGCGAGCGCGCTGGTCACCGCGCCCGCGCTGCTGGTGATCGACGAGCCGACGAACGGCATCGATCTGCTCGATCGCGACCCGATCCTCACGCTGCTGCGCTCGCTCGCCGGCGAAGGCCCGGCGGTGCTCATGAGCACCGGCGATGCACAAGGGCTGTCGGGCGCTGACCGAGCGCTCTCGCTCGACAACGGTGAACTGCGGGGAGACCTGAGGCCGTCAGATGCGCTGGTCGTGCCGCTGCGACGGGCGGAGTCGGGGGCGCTGCGGGCGGAGTCGTGGGCGCTGCGGCGGTGAGCAGCCGCGGGCTCGGCGCTGTTCTCGAACTCGACGGCGTCGTTAAGCACTATCCGGCGTATGGCGGCGAGGTGGTGCGCGCCGTCGATTGCGTGTCGCTGGCGGTGGCGCCCGGCGAAATGGTCGCGCTTCACGGTCCCAGCGGCTCGGGCAAGAGCACCCTGCTGATGCTCGCCGCGGGGATCCTGGCCCCCGATGCGGGAGTCGTTCGCTTCGAAGCGCGCGATCTCTCTACGTTGTCCGCTGGCGCACTCGCTGACTATCAGCGCCGGAAGATCGGGTTCGTCTACCAGTCCTTCCATCTCATGGCCGGGGTGCCCGCCGTGGAGAACGCGGCGATAAAGCTGCTTGCGGACCACGTATCGCTCGGCGAGGCGCGCCGTGCGGCAATCCCATGGCTGGAGCGGGTCGGGCTGGCCGGTCGCGTACACCACACGCCCGACAAGCTCTCCGGGGGCGAGCGTCAGCGCGTGGCCATCGCGCGGGCACTCGTCAACGAGCCGCGCGTGATCCTCGCCGATGAGCCGACCGGCAGCCTCGATACCCAGCGCGGCGAAGAGATCCTCGTGCTGCTTGCGGATATCGCTCGCGAACAGCGGGTGGCGGTGTTGCTCGTCACCCACGACCCGCAGGCCGCCGCGATCGCCGGCCGGGTTTGCACGCTGCGTGATGGCACCCTCACTGCCGATGCGCCGGAGGGGGATGCGACGGAGCTCTCGCCGGGGCCGGTACCGCGCCAAGCGTTCGGTTAGGGGCGATGCGCTTCTCTGGGTTGCTCTACTTCTACGGCAGGCGCCTGCGCACCCGCCCGGTCCAGGAGCTACTGGCCGGCGTTGGGATAGCGATTGGCGTGGGTCTCGTGTTCGCGGTGCAGATCGCCAACAGCAGCATCACCGACGCCTCGAGCGCGATCGTCCGCGGTATCGCTGGAACGGCGAGCCTTCAGTTGCGCTCACGGGAGGCGAACGGCTTCGATGAACAGATGCTCGAGCGTGTCGGTCGGCTGCGGGGGGTTGCGCTTGCGGCGCCGATCCTTGACGAGAACGCCTCGCTGGTCGGCAACAACGGTCGTCGCGTGTCCGTCGACCTCGCCAGCGCAGCGCCGAGCCTGCTCAAGCTCGGCGGGGGCATCACTCACAGCATCTCGCTTCACGATCTGCACGTGCCCGGCGTCATCTTGCCGAGAGCGACGGCTGAAGCGCTCGGGCTGTCCCCGGCTCGAGCGCCCGGCACGCCGATGGAACGGGTGACCGTCGAGGCGCGTGGGCGCACCAGCTCGGCCTCCGTCGTGGCAGTGCTCGGTCCGGAAGCGCTGGGGGGGCTTTCGGGCGCGATGGCGGCGATCGCTCCTCTTGGGTTCGTCCAGAAGATCACCGGGTTGTCCGGCCGGGTGACGCGGATCGTCGTGACGACGAGACCTGGCCAGCAGGCAACGGTTCGCCGGGAGCTGACGGCATTGGCACGGGGGCGCTTGACGGTCGCGCCCGCCGATCAAGAAGTTGCGTTGATCAGGCAAGCCGTCGCTCCCAACTCGGAGGCGACTGGGTTCTTTGCGCTTGTCAGCGGCATCGTCGGCCTGCTACTGGCGTTCAACGCGATGTTGCTGACGGTCCCTGAGCGCAGGAGAATGATCGCCGATCTGCGCATGCAGGGAGTAAAGCCCTTGCAGCTCGTCAAGCTCCTGCTTTTCCAGGCAGCCTGCCTGGGAGTTATGGCATCGCTCGTCGGGCTGGTGGCCGGCGACTTCCTCTCGCGAACGGTGTTTCACGCGACCCCCAGCTATCTGGCGGTGGCGTTTCCGCTGGGCACGCAGACGGTCATTGGCCCGCGCGCGTTGCTGATCTCCTTCGCCGGCGGGGTGGTGGCGACATGCCTCGCCGCCGCTCCGCCGCTCCTCGACCTGCGTCGCAGTCGTGCGGTCGACGCCGTGTACTTCGAGGACGGTGAACCCGGCCAGGCGTTGGACAGCAGGGCACATCTGCATCTGTTTCTGGCCGGCGTTGCGATCATCGCCGCGACCATCGCCCTGCTGATCTTCCGGCCGTCCGCGGTGGTGTTCGCGATCATCGGCTTGGCCGTCGCGACGCTGCTCGCGATCCCGCTGGGTTTCCAGCTGGCGCTGAGTCTCGCCGAGCGCATCGCGTCGTACACGGCGCGGTTGAACATGCTCACGGTGGCCGTGCGCGCGCTGCGCGCGACGACCGTCCGATCGCTCGCGCTCGCGGCAACCGGCGCGATCGCGGTCTTCGGTTGCGTGGCTGCCGAAGATGCCCACAACGATCTCCTGCATGGTCTATATCGCGACTACTCCGAATACATCTCGACCGCCGACGCGTGGGTCGTCAACGGGAACGACGAGCTGGCCACCAGCAGCTTCGCTCCTGGCCGTCTCCCGGCCCGCATCGCAGCGATTCCCGGAGTCCGGGCCGTCCGCGCCTACCGTGGCGGTTTCATGGATTTCGGCGGGCGGCGCGTGTGGATCATCGCGCGCGCTGGCAGCACCTCCACGCCGATCCCACCGAACCAGCTGGAAGAAGGCAACATCGCCACGGCCGCCGCGCGCCTGCGCGAGGGGGGATGGATAACCGTATCCCAGCAGCTCGCCGAAGCACACCACGTCAGAGTGGGCGGGACGCTGGTTCTGCCCACGCCAACAGGCGCCGTCCCCTACCGCATCGCCGCCACCACGACCAACCTCGGGTGGAGCTCCGGCGCGGTTATCATGAGCAGCTCGGACTACCGGCACGCATGGGCGACAGCGGAAGTGAGCGCCCTCGAAATCGACACCCGGTTGGGCGCGAGCGTGTCAGCGGTCAAGCATGGGGTCGAAGGGCTGCTCGGTCGCGACACCGCGCTGGTAGTCCAGACGAGCCCCGGCCGAGCCGCGCAGGCCGACGCGCTGGCACGAGAAGGGCTCAGTCGCATGAGCCAGATCACGCTGCTGCTGATGATCGCCGCAGGACTGGCGATGGCCGCGGCAATGGGCGCCGGCATCTGGCAACGGCGCTCATCGCTGGCATCTTTGCGCATCAACAGCTTCAGCCCATGGCAGCTGCGAGGGGTGCTGACGTGCGAGTCGATGCTCGTGCTCGTCACCGGCGCTCTCAGCGGCGCAGCAGCTGGGATATACGGGCATATTCTGATCGATCGGTTCCTCAGCCTGACGACCGGGTTTCCAGTAGACGTCACGGTCGAAGGCGGTCACACCATCCAAACGATCCTCTGTATCGTGATCGGAGCCCTCGTGGTTCTGACGATTCCGGGCTACGTAGCCTCGCAGGTACCCCCGCAGCTGGCATTGCAGGACTAGAACATCGATCTGCTTCGGTTCGGAGGCGTCCTCCCCTCATACCAAGATAATTGGTATGAAAGCACCGCACTCGCGAGAAATCGCTGCGCTCCTCATCACCGGCCTCGCCTATTGGCTGACGATCTACCCCCGCGCCAGGCGCGAGATTCGTCGTTGCAAGCATCGCGCGCGTGGTATTCCCGACCCGACGCTTCGCGCCACCGCCCTCGCCACCCTCGCTCGCGAGCACCTCAACCCTGAGGCCGCGGCCTTCTTCGCGGTCCTCGCACCGCGCCGACGCAGGGGACGACTCGTGCGCCTGATCGTCGACTTCCAGATCGCCTATGACTACCTGGACGCGATCAACGAGCAACCCACGACCGCGCCGCTGCGCAACGGCCTGAAGCTCCATCGGGCGTTGAGTGACGCCGTGAACGGGGGCGCTGGCATAGCCGACTACTACGAGCATCACCCGCACACCGACGACGGTGGATATCTCGCGGGCCTCGTTCGCGCATGTCAGCGGGCGATCCGCAAGCTGCCGTCGACATCGGTGATCGAACCCGTGCTCGCGTACGCCACCGAGCGTTGTGGTCAAGGCCAGAGCCGGAACCACGCAATGCTCGTGGAAGGCGAGGAGCAGCTGGTCACGTGGAGCGCGGCGCAGACGGACCGAGACGATTATCGATGGTGGGAGCTGGCCGCTGGCGGTATCTCGTGCCTGTCGATCCACGCTCTCTTTGCTGCGGCGGCATGCAATACGACGCTCGAGCAGGCTGAACGCGTCGATGCTGCCTACTTTCCGTCGATCTGCTCGATCAGCGCGCTGCTCGACGGTCTCGTCGATCTTCCACGCGACGTTGGCACGACCAACCACAACTTCGCTGCTCACTATGGAAGCGCTGGTCAGGCCGCCGAGCGCTTCGCCGCCATCACCACCGAAGCACGGACGCTCTCGAGCACGCTCACCAATCGCTATCGCCACGGCGTGATCCTTGCCGGCATAGTCGGCTTCTACCTCTCAGCCCCCGCGGCGAGCACCGACTTCGCTCGACCTGTCGCACGCAGCACACTCGACAGTCTCGGACGAGCCAGCGCGCCCATCCTGGCGGTGATGCAATTGAGGCGTCGGCGTGCCGGCTGACAGTGCCCACGCATCGGCGTCGTATGCCGCAGCGCTTGCCCCAGTGCGGATCCCAGCTCATCTCGGGAGCCGGTACTTGCGAGTCGCGGGATCCTGCACAAGCAGCCCAAACGCGACAAGCGTCGATATGTAGCGGTGCGTGGTGCTTGGGCTCAATCCCAACTGCCGCGCGACGTCGACCACCCCCCGGCCCTCTTCCCCGGATATGAACAGCGCGAGAATCAGCAACCCGCGAAACAAGGAATGCGACAGGCGCCCGCTTTCGAGCTCGGCCCAGTGGCGCTGTTCCAGCGAGCTCTGCGAGATCGCTTGCTCGGCTATCAGCCCGGAAAGCAGGAGGCTGAGGCTCGGCCCACGCGCGTCCGCGGTGGCGCGAATGATGCTCTCGACCTGAGCGTTGGTGAGCTCGAGGCACACAGCCGCGGGAGCCCGATGCCCGTCACCGGGGTTCGGGCCCGCAACTCCAGCCGCGAGCCCCGCTCGAGCCTCCCTGACATCGTTGTTGATCATCGCAGCCTAAAATCATGCCTCCTTTCAGAGGGCTTGAATAAGGCGCGGCGTGAATATTCAGAGGATGGAGTATTAGCTCGACTGATCGTGCGGGCCTAGCGCACGAACATTATTATCAACCTCTTTGGGAGCGCGATGAGCACGCAGGCGCACGAGCAGGAGTGGTCGCGAGCCGCCGCGATCGTCGCGAGGATCCCGCAGGCCGCGGCGGCCAAGGAGATGGCAGCTGAGTTCGAGTCGCGGATGGTCGCGTTCGAGCACCTCTCCGAGGAGTCCCGCGCCGATGTCGTCGCAGGCTTGCAGCGCAGTCTTGCCCGCTGGTCGCGATTCGTCTCCACCGGTGTGATGCCCCCCGACAGCGACTTCGACCCGTTGCGAGAGTGGACGCGCGCGCGCGCCGCGGAAGGCGTTCGTCTCGAGGATCTGCTGCGTTCGTTCGGACTGGCACATCAACTCGGATGGCAGCTCTTGCGTCGCCACGCGCGCGGCGACGAGGCAGACGTGCTGCTCGAGCTCGCCGCGCCGCTGGCTCAGTACCTCGATCAGATATCGGCCGTCGTCGCGGAGACCTATCTGGCCGCGCGCGAGCTGCTGGTGTCCGAGGAGGAGCGACGCACCCGCAGGCTGCTCGATCGCCTGTGCGTCGACTCGCCGCTGGACGGCGCCGACAGCGAGCTCGCCGAACGCCTTGGCGTCCCGGTGCAGGACGCATACCGCCCGTTCGCCGTCGCCATGCCGGGACGCCCGCCGCACAGCCACGCTGCCCTGGCTGCCCGTTTGCGCGGGGCGGGCTGGAGGCTCGCGGTCACCCACAGCGACTGCGTCGTCGGTCTCAGCTGGAGCCCGCTCGGCGTACGCGACCTGGGCGAGGGCCCGGATGTCGTGCTGGCGATCGCAACGCCGACGCCGCGCTCGCAGTTGGCGGACGTGCGCGAGGAGGTGACGATGCTCGCCGAGCGCGCCCGTCGCGTTGGCCTGACGGGGAGGTTGAGCGCCGAGGATCACCTGCTGGAGATCCTGCTCGAGCGCTCACCGCAGGTCGCCTCGCGCCTGCGCGCGCGAGTGCTCGCGCCGCTCGTGCAGGAAGACCACGGCGATCTCGCGCGCACGCTGCGCACGCTCGTCGCGTGCCGGCTGGATCGCACGGGCGCGAGCGCCGCCCTGCACGTTCACCGCAACACGCTCGCCTACCGCATCAAGCGCATCGAAGAGATCACCGGGCTGGATCTCGGCAGTCCTCGCGACCTCGCGTGCATATATATCGCGCTCGCGAGCGAGCAGCCCAGGGGCCAAGACCGCTAGCGAAGCGCCGGCATCTGCGGACGCAAGTGCCCGAGATTTCGCGCCGCACATGGCCCCTGTATTGTGCACATGCACAACGGGAGGGCGGCAAGTTCGGCACAACGCCAGTTGCGCGAGGGGAGCTGTCGGCGTACTGTCGCATGTCAACTGGAGGCCGGGCTGTTTTTGCCCGGGGGTGAGGGACCAACAAGGAGAGAGGGATGTCTGACGAGCGGCGGACGCAGCGCATGCGCGGTGTTGGAGGCTGGAGCGTGTTGGTGGGGACTGTGCTGGTGGTGGCAGGCCTGGTGATGGTGCCGGCGGCTGGCGCGCGCATGATGCGCACTGTGTCGGTCTCGCGCATGATCGTGAAGGTGCACGAGACCCACGCCGAGCGCAAGGCGGAAACGATCACCACCCCGCAGCTTGGGAGGATCACGCTTGACAAGATCGGGATCATCAAGGTCAAGCCCAAGGGCGAACGCGCGCCAAACGTGCTGGTGCTGGAGCCCGGCACCTCAGCGGCGGCTGCCTACTTCGTGCCTTTCGCCAAGTCGCTCGTGGAAGCCACGCCCGGCTGGCAGGTGTGGGCGGTCGAACGCCGGCAGAACTTCCTCGAGGATCAGTCGGAGCTCACCAAATACAAGTTCGGCGAACTGCCGAGCGAGCTGGAAAACCCGAACACGAAAAAAGACGAAACACCGCCAGAACAGTTCTTCAACTACTACCTCGGCTACCTCTCACAGGACCAGCAGGAGGCGACGGCTGAAGTCATCGCCAAATACGTCGAAACGGGCCTGCTCGCCAAAGAAGTCAAAGAAAAATTCACGACTCAGATCGCCGAACAGGCGATCGCGCAGGCCGACAAAGAACTCGCGGAAGGCAAGATCACCTCGGGGGAACTGAGCCAGCGCATCGGCGAAGACGCGGGACAGATCGGGCAGAAATACGGCGAAAAACTGGCGGGCGAAAAAGGCGAAGCGATCTTCGCTGAACTGGTCGCCAAGTACGACAACCACTACGAACCCGTGCCGGAATCGGTCGTCGGCTTCGCCAAGCAGTGGGGCATGGCCCGCACCGTCGAGGACCTCAACCTGGTGATCGAAAAAGCCAAAAAGCTCGGCGGCAAGGTCGTCCTGGGCGGGCACTCGCTCGGAGGATCGGTCGTCACGGCATACGCGACCTGGGACTTCGGCGGACACGCGGGTGCCGAAGGGCTGTCCGGCCTGGTCTACGACGACGGCGGCAGCAGCCCGGCCGCGATCTCGAAAACGGAAGCCGAAACGGCGCTCGCCAAACTCGACGAGCCCAACGAAACCCCGTGGCTGGCGTTCGGGGGGATCCCCACGCCCGACCTCGGGCTGTTCTCCGCCACGGCCACGGCGCTCACGACGGTGGAACCAAAAGGTCCTTCCCAGCTCGAACAGTTCCCGTTCCTGCCGGCGGATCTGAGGTCGCCGATCGTGCCCGTCACCAACGAAGCCGGCTACGGCTACTCGGTCAACGTTGGAACCTCGCCCGAATCGCTGATCGCCGCCCAGATCCACGGCGGCAAGGGCGTGGAAGAAGAAGCCGAAAGCGACGGCCTGCACGGGTGGAACGGCGAAGGCGCGTTGACGCCGGTCAAACGCTACGCGGAAATGCTGGCGGGGACGGGGCTGCGCGGAGCAAGCGGAACCGAGTGGTACTTCCCGGAGCGCCTCACGCTCGACACCGGTGCGGTCGGCAACGGCCTCGCCAACCCGGCGCAGGCAGTGCTCGGCCTGCACTCGACGATGGGCGAAAATCTGCCCAAATCGCTGCACATCCTGGCGATCGACTCCGAACTGGACAAGCTGTTCGGAGGCACCGAGACCACGCTGACGGAGGCGCAGGTGCTCGCCGAACAGTCCCACATCTCCACCGAACCGTGCTCGACCGGCGCTCAGCCAGACGGCTGCCTCACGCTGATCGAAGAGAAGAACAGCTACGCGCACAACGACCCGGCGGGCGCCACGCCGGAAATCAACGAATTCTTCAAGCACATGGTGCCGTACTTGAAGCAGCTCGCGGGCTGAGTCGACCGCGGAATAGATCCATCGCTAAACCCACAGGGTGAAGGCCGTCCCGCAGGATGCGGGGCGGCCTTCACCCCGTTAGCGCACGAGCGGCTCCATCCTGGTGGCGGTGATCGTCTCGCGCAGCGTGCTCACGGCGTCGTGGCGCGGACGCCAGCCGAGCTCGCGCCGGGCCTTGCTCGCGCTCATGATCACCGGCTCGCGGAACGCCGCGATCCACTGCGCCTGCGCCGGCAGGAAGCCGAGGCGCCCGACCATCTCGGCGACGGCGTCCACCGCCAGGTCCGGCACCGGGATCGAGTACCAGCCGAGCTCGTCGGCCAGCTGCGCCACCGTCAGCTGCCCGCGGCCGGCGAGGTTGTAGACGCCAGGGCTGCCGCGCCCCAGCACCGCCGCGCGCATCGCGCTGGCGACGTCGTCGTGGTGGACCAGTTGAAACGGGACGCCCGGGTCCGGTAGCACCGGCTTGAGGATCGGCACGCCCTCGAGCAGCGCGAGCACCGGCGACGGCAGCCGCTCGGAGATCTGCGTGTAGGGCAGGCTGTCGATCAGCAAGGGCGCCTGCGGCCCGGCCACGATGCACGGGCGAAACACGTAGCTCGCCGTCGCGCCGCCCGCCAGCGTGTCCGCGAGCAGCGCCTCCACCTCCGCCTTCTGGGCCGAGTAGTAGTGCGCAGAGGTCCCGCGCGCGGGCACATCCTCGGTGAGCGGCTGCGGGTTGTCTCGATGAAAGCCGTAGGCCGCCACGGACGAGGCGTACACGAGGCGTTTGGCGCCCGCCGCCACGCTCGCCTCGAACACGTTGCGCGAGCCCTCGAGGTTGACCGCTCGGCTCTCGCGTGCGCCGCCCAGGATCATGAACGCCAGGTGCACGACCACGTCGGCCTCCGCCACGAGGCTCTCCACGGCGGCCCGGTCGAGCACGTCACCTCGTCGGTAGGAGACCTTGCTCCAGCCTCGCGCGCTCGGGTCGAACGGACGGCGTGCCATGCCTAGGATGCGCCCGACCTCGCGCGAGCGCTCGAGCGCCGCCACAACCGCCTGCCCGATCTCGCCGGTCGGGCCGCTGACAGCCACCACCAGCCCTCCTCGGGTGCTCGCGCGCGCGGGCATACCGTCCTTTGTAGCGCACGCGCTTGCTCAGGCCGCGCGCGCGACGGTCGCGCTGTGCTCGGCGGTCCGTACGCTGGGTGTCGTGGTCCTCGCATCAACCTCCGTCGGGCACAGCGTCAGCATCTTCCTGGAAGCGGCCGGCCAGTTCTTCTCCGATCTCGCCGCCGTCCACTGGCCCGCGCTGGTGCTTGGCCTGGCCTTCTTCACGCTCAACCTGACGATCCGCTCGCGCGCGTTCTTCAACAGCCTGCGCGCCGCCTATCCGGCCGTGGAGTTCCAGTGGCGACGGATATGGGGCGCGTACCTCGCCGCCGTCGGCTTCAACAACCTCGTGCCCGCGCGCGGAGGCGATGTGATCAAGCTGTTCCTCACGCGCTCGTCGATCCCAGGTTCTCGTTATCCCACTGTTGCAGCAGCGTTCTTCGTGGAGTCGATCTTCGATGTCTGCGTGGGCGTGGTGGTGCTGATCTTCGCCTTCACCCAGGGGGTCTTTCCCAAGCCACCGGACTTCTCCACGCTCAGCTCGTTCGACATCTCATACCTGGCCGCGCACTTCCACCTGACGCTGTTCCTGATCACCGCGCTGGGCGTGCTCGGCCTCGTCGCGTTCGCGCTGCTGTCAACGCGCGTGAAGGCGTTCTGGGCGCGCGTGCGCCAGGGCGTGACGATCCTCAGCGACCGTCCCCGCTATCTGCGCGAAGTCGCCGCTCTGCAAGCGGTCGCGTGGGTCTGTCGCTTCGTCGCCTTCTGGTTCCTGCTTGATGCGTTCAGGGTCGGGGGCTCGGTGGAGAACGTGCTGCTGGTGTTCGGCGTCAACCAGGTGGCCGGCGCCGTGCCGTTCACTCCAGGAGGCGCCGGGGTGCAGCAGGCGCTGCTGGTGAAGGTGTTCGCCTCCAGCGCTCCCACCGCGGTGGTCGCCGCATACTCGGTCGGACAGCAGATCGCGATCGCAGGGCTCACGGCGCTCGTCGGCCTCGGCGCGGTCGTGTTCATCTTCCGCTTCCGCTCCTTCGGGGAGGTGCTGCACGCCGGTCGCGCCTCGCGCGAGGCCGAGCGTGAAGCCGATCGCGCGGGCGTCTACTGAAGCCCCTCGCGGGCCTCGCGCACGAGCGCCACCGCCTCGGGGAAGACGCGCGCGATGACGGTGCGAATCTGCTCGGCCTGCGCCTCGGCGTTGCCCTGGATGTTCACGCGCGCGACGGCTGCGACGGTCATGTCGACGGCGAGCTTGATCGCGTTGTCCGCCCACACCAGGCGCTGGTTGCCCTGCATCTGTTCGGCGAACTCCGCGAGACGGCGCTGGAGCTCCTCGGGGTCTCCGAACAGGTCACCGAGGCCGCCGCTCTCCATATGGGCATCATAGACTCCCTGCTCATGCCCAGCACACGTGAGATCCGAGAGCACGTCGCCGCCGAGACGGCGCACCGCAGCCGGCTCGCCGTTCCGGCCTTCGCCGGAGGCTTCCTGTACCTGCTGAGCGCGATCATCATCTCCGAGACGCTCAACGGCGCGCCCACCGTGGGCCTGTTGCAAGGTCTCGCGCCCGCGCTCTCCGGCGTGGCGAACCCGGCGGTGAGCCCGCGCACGAACGAGGTCAAATTCATCAGCCATCACGCGTTCCCGCTGATCGCGGGCAGCGCGCTGGCGGCTGCGGCGGTGACGACGCTGATGCTGGTGCTGCTGTTGCTCGTCGACGCGACGCGCTTTCGCCGTCCCGAGACCTGGCCGGTGACACGCACGCTCGTGCTGTGCGGCGGGATCGCCGTCGCAGTGGTCAGCGTCGGTCATCAGGTCGTGAGCGCGATCGAGACGCACAACTTCGTGGTCAGCAGCAATCACACCAATCACGCCGTGGAACGGGCGCTGACCACCGGCACGGCCAACGAGCTCGTCGATTACGTTGACCTTTTCGCCGGCCTGACGCTGGCCGCCGGAGTGATCGCGGCGATGATCGGCGCCCTGCGTGTTGGCCTGCTGCCGCGCTGGATGAGCATGCTCGGGATCCTCGCGGGCGTGCTCATCTTCCTACCGATCGGCGGCGCCGAGCTTCAGGTCGTGCCGGCCTTCTGGATGGTGATGATGGGCATCCTCTACGTTGGCAAATGGCCCAACGGCGAGCCGCCCGCGTGGGAGGCGGGCGAAGCGATCCCGTGGGCGCCTCGAGGGGTGACCGGGCCCGACCGGGCGCCCAAGCCGGGACGGCCCGCGCCGGCGGGCGCAGGTGCTGCGGCGGTGCCGGCGCCCACGCCCGTCTCCGGCGGCTCCTCGCGTAAGCGCCGGCGCAAGCGATGACCGGCACAGACGAGGAGCTCGACGCGGCGCTCGCATCGCTGCTTGAGGTCGAGCGCTTCGAGCCGCCCGTCGCGTTTCGCGAGCACGCGCTCTTGAACGACCCGCAGGTCTACGAGCACGCCGCGCGCGATCCGCAGGCTTGGTGGGCGGCGCAGGCAGAGCAGCTCGACTGGTTCCAGCGCTGGACGCGCGTGCTCGACGACGACGAGCCGCCCTTCTACAAGTGGTTCACGGGCGGCACGCTCAACGCCTCCTATAACTGCCTCGACCGCCACGTGATCGCCGGCAGCGGCGAGCGCGTGGCGTTCCACTGGCGCGGCGAGGACGGCGAGCAGCGCGACATCACGTATGCAGAGCTGCTCGCGGAGGTGGAACGCTTCGCCAGCGCGCTCAAGGACCTGGGCGTGGTACCTGGCGACGTGGTCGGCGTGTACCTGCCGATGATCCCCGAGGTGGTCGTCTCGATGCTCGCGTGCGCGCGCATCGGAGCCCCTCACAACGTCGTCTTCGGCGGGTTCTCGGCGGAGGCGGTGCGCGAGCGTATGGAGTTCTCCGAGGCGAAGGTGCTGATCACGGTCGACGGCGCCGCCCGCAAGGGACGCACGGCCGCAGTCAAGGATCGTGTGGACGAGGTGATGGGCGACCTGCCCAGCCTCGAGAAGATCGTGGTCGTGCGCAGCAAGGGAACGCCGTGCCAGATGCAGCCCGGGCGCGACGTCTTCTACGACGAGGCGCTAGCCGCCGCCGACCCCGTTTGCGCGGCCGAGCCGCTGGACGCCGAGCACCCGCTCTACATCCTCTACACGTCGGGCTCCACCGCCAAGCCCAAGGGCATCCTGCACACGACGGGCGGCTACCTCACGGGAGTCTCGGCCACCCACCGGTATGTGTTCGACCTGAGGCAGGACTCCGACGTCTACTGGTGCGCCGCCGATGTCGGCTGGGTCACCGGCCACTCCTACATCGTCTACGGGCCGCTGTGCAACGGCGCCACCTCCGTGATGTGGGAGGGTGCGCCGGACTACCCCGACAAGGGCATCTGGTGGGAGATCGTCGAGCGCTACCGCGTGAGCATCCTGTACTGCGCGCCGACGGCGATCCGCGCGTGCATCAAGTGGGGCGCGCAGTGGCCGGACGCGCACAATCTGGATAGCCTGCGCCTGCTCGGCTCGGTCGGCGAGCCGATCAACCCGAAGGCGTGGCTCTGGTATCACAAGGTGATCGGCGGCGAGCGCTGTCCGATCGTGGACACGTGGTGGCAGACGGAGACGGGCGCGATCATGATCACGCCGCTGCCGGGGATCACCGCCACCAAGCCCGGCTCGGCCACGCAGCCGTTCCCAGGCGTGTTCGCGCAGGTGCTCAGCGAGTCCGCCGGCGAGCCGGTGCAGGAGGGCCAGGGCCTGTTGGTGCTGACACAGCCGTGGCCGTCGATGCTGCGCACCCTCTACAAGGAGCCCGACCGCTTCCTCGAGACCTACTTCTCGCGCTTCGGTCGCGAGACCTATCTCGTGGGCGACGCCGCACGGGCCGACGCCGACGGCTACTTCTGGGTGATCGGGCGCATCGACGACGTCGTCAACGTCTCCGGGCACCGCCTGTCGACGGCGGAGGTGGAGTCGGCGATCGTCGCCTACCCGGATGTCGCGGAGGCGGCCGTGATCGGGCAGCACGACGAGGACAGCGGGCAGGCGATCGTCGCGTTCGTGACGCTTCAGGGCGAGCTCGAGGGCGATGAGCGCACCGTCGAGGGTATCCGCGCGACCGTCGCCGAGCGGATCGGAAAGTTCGCTCGGCCCAAGCGCATCATCTGGACCGACGACCTGCCCAAGACGCGCTCGGGCAAGATCATGCGCCGGCTGCTGCGGGACATCGCCGAGGGCCGCGCCCTGGGCGATGTGACGACGCTGCGCGACCCGGCGGTGATGGAGCAGCTCCAGGACCAGGTCAAGCAGCTCCAGGCCCAGGAGGGATGAGCGCGGCGCTGCCCACGGTCGCGATCGCCTCACCGAGGTTCTGATCGAATCTTTAGGTGGCTCTGCGAGCCTGCCGGTCGGATGTCCGACCTTGCGATCGAGACGCATGGGCTGACCAAGCACTTCGGGGCCCGCGCGGCGATCGACGGGATCGACCTTCAGGTGCCCCTCGGCTGTGCGTTCGGCTTCCTGGGGCCCAACGGAGCTGGCAAGACGACGATGATCCGAACGCTGCTCGGCCTCACGCACGCAAGCGCCGGCAGCATGCGCCTTCTTGGCCACCCGGTGCCGGCCGAGCGCTCGCACGCGCTCGAGCGCGTGGGCGCGATCGTCGAGGAGCCACGCTTTCACCCCCACCTGTCAGGTCGTGAGAACCTGCGAATCGTGGCGGCGGTGCGCGGCCGCGAGACCGACGCGCGGATCGCGCCCGCGCTCGAGCGCGTGGGTCTGTCCGAGCGCGCCGAGCACAAGGTCAAGAGCTACTCGATGGGTATGCGCCAGCGGCTGGGGGTAGCGCGCTGCCTGCTCGCCGACCCTGTGCTGCTGATCCTCGACGAGCCCACCAACGGCCTCGATCCGGGCGGCATCCAGCAGTTCCGCGAGATGATCCGCGCGATGGTCGAGCAGGAGGGGCGCACCGTGTTCCTGTCCTCGCACCTGCTGGACGAGGTCGAAAAGATCTGCGACGCGGCGGCGATCGTGGACCGCGGCAAGGTCGTCACGCAGGGCCCGATCGCGGAGATCTCGCGTGGCGGAGACGGCGCGCGCAACGAGCTGATCGTGGGCGTCGACGACGTCGAGCTGGCCCTGCGAACGCTCGCCGCGAGCGAGCTGGTGCAGGAGGCGCAGCGCGTGGACGGTGGGCTGCGCGTGGTGCTGAGCGGCGCTGGCGAGACGGCAGCGGGCGTGAACGCGAGCCTCGTGCACGCGGGCGTCGCCGTCTCGCGCCTTGAGCCCGTGCGCCATAGCCTCGAGCAGCGCTTCCTGGAGATCACCTCGCGCCTGGACGAGCCTGCGCAGGAGGCCCGCGCATGACCGCGATCGCGCTGCGCATGGCCGGGGCCGACCTGCTGAAGATCCGCAAGAAGCGCAGCACGCTGATCTGGGCGCTCGTGCTGGCGCTGCTGCCGGTCGTGATCTTCTATGCGGTCAACGCCGCCGAACACGCCTCCAACGCCAGCCACGAAGCGGCCGGCGGGATCGACAGCTTCCATACCGGCCTGCGCCTGCTCGGTGGTGTCTTCTTCGGCCCGCTCGTCGCGATCCTGATCGGCGTCGAGGCGGGCACGACCGACCAATCCAACGGAGTCTTCCGCGACCTGGTGGTGACCGGCCGCTCGCGCCTGATGCTGTTCGCGACGCGCGTTCCCGCCGCGCTGGCGCTGTGCTGGTCGGTGATCCTCGCCGCCTTCGTCCTGATCCTGGTGGGCACCTTTGCGTTCGCGTCGGATCTGCCCACGCCCAGCGGCTCGGCGATTCTCGAAGGGCTCGGCTTCTTGCTGCTGGCGACCGGCGTGCTGTGCGCTGTGGCTGTCGGCTTCGCTTCGCTCGTCAACTCCAAGCCGGGGGCGATCATCGCTCTGATCGCCTGGCAGGTGATCGCCAGTCCACTGATCTCGAGCATCTCCTCACTGGGCAGCGGACGCGAGGCCGTGCTCACGCAGGCGATCGCGCATTTCGGCCCCGCCGGGGTGAGGGACATGCGCGCCACTGAAATCGCGAGCTCCACGGGCACAGCTGTGGTCGTGATCGTGGTGTGGCTGCTTGTCTTCCTCGCGCTCGGCGCCTGGCGCACGGCCACGATGGACGCATAGTCAGCGAGCTCCCGAGCGCGCTGGCCTCCAGCCGCGGTCGCCGATCGCTAGACCTTGCTGTGCTCGGGCAGCCACGAGCCGTCGTCCTGGCGAGTGAAGTCTTGGAAGAGGAGAGGGGCCTCGCGCTGCATCAGCTCGGCGACTGTGTCGAATACCAGCCGCAGCTCCTCCTCGGCGCCCGGCGCGGTACGCATCTCGATCACGTGGCGCAGCGTGCGCGCGTTGGCGCTCCACATGATGTCCGTGCTGAGGCCGATCGGCGCGAGACGGCGCAGCGCGGAGGTGACCTCCTTCTTGATGTGGAACGGCACTCCCTCGTCGTCAATCCCCAGCGTCTGCGCGGCGCTCACCTGGAACTCCTCGAGCTGCTCGACGATCGACAGCACCTGCTGGCGCACCGGCTCGAGCGCAGGCGGAACACGAAAGCCGATGTCGGTCAAGCGTACGTAGCGCAGGCTCTCCTGGCTGAACGCCGAGCCGGCGCGATGACGCACGAGCTCGTGCGTATTGCCTGAAACTACCGGTTTGCCGTTACGGCGTACGAAGAGCAGGCCATTGGGAACCTTGACGCAATAAACCTTGCCCTTGTAGTGCTCCCAGGAATCGCTCTTGGCGCCATTGTGATTGACAAGCGGATGGACGCGGGTCTTGACCAACGAGACGATGTAGCACGCCCGCGCGTTCTTGAATTTTTGTCCACTTGGGAGCGTCCGCTCCAGGCCCGTGCGATCGTCGACACGAATGTTCGCAGACCAACCTGCCTTGATCGCGAGCACCTGGAGCTCGTCGGCCATTCGCGGAGAGGTTGTGTAGATGACCGTGTGGTTGCCGTCGCGACGCTGACTTCCGTCGCCATCCGCGTAGGCGTCGAGGAACGTGCGCAGAATCGAGGGACCCCAGCCATGAACGTAGTCCGGTATGCACTTCTCGTGAGCGTGCCGGCCGCTGGCTTCAAGCGAATCCCGCAAGGCGACATTCTGGGTGCGTACGACTCCCGGCCCGGTCGTCGGCTCATACGCGCGAAGACCCATCGAGCGAATCGTGCTCGCGATCGCGTCGAGTTTCGGTCCGCGGTTCTGCGCAACGCATATTTGATGGCCGTTCAAGCTGCCCTCGGCAAGCCAATACCCGAGAAAACGAGCGAACTCCTCCAGTGGGAAGGCCGAGCCGATGTAGTGTCGGACCCTGTCTTTGTCGTCGACCTGCCAGGTTCGCGTCGTACCTGGCATCTCAACTGTCCCAGATTCCTGGCCTTGCCAGACTGCGGTCTTCTGATAGGCGACGCGCTTGCCAAAGATGTCTTTCGCCAGGCGTACCCGATAACGCTCCTCACCGCGCCTGTTGGCCTGCGTGTCGTGCGCCTTCACCCACATTCGATGATCCGGCGTCACCAGCAAGTCGACTTGCTCTGAACGAACCCGGTACATGGGGCCGTCGTAGTCACCGACGAAGTGCTCACTCGCCCGCTGGTACTCGAGGCTATCGTCGTCGGGATTGAGGGTCGCGAACATCTCAGATCCGTCGACCTCCGGCCACTTCTTCCAGCCGACGTCCGTCAGGACCTCTGTGTCTGCGTCGTAGCAGAAGACCCGAGATACGTTGCGCAGTGCGAACGAGTAGTTGGCGTGCTCGAGCACGCTGCCGTGACCGGAGCGCAGGATGTTCGCGAAGTACTCGCGTCGATCGGTGCGGATCCTGGTGACGTTCGGGTTGAGCCCGGGCTCCCAGCTTCGGTAGCAGGCGCGGCCGCCGAACTCGACGAGCAGCTCGCCGCTGTTTGGCACGCCGCCCGGCTCCTGCTCTGCCTCGTCCAGCCGGCGCGCCAACCAGCCGTCTCCGCCCACCTCACGCAGGTAGGCGTGCATCCCCTCCAGGTCGATCGACGGGCGCGCGAGGAGGAAGACCGACGGATGCGTCTCGTGCATGGGGCGGATGATCCTAGGGACATGCGCGGACGTCGCGGCTGGCGCCGAGCATGTTCGTAGACTGCTCGGTGATGGCTGGCGCTGGCGCCGAGAACGGCGCCGCCCCCGCGGGCGGCGAGCCGATTGTGCAGGCGCAGGATCTGCGTCGTCGCTTCGGCGAGGGCGAGGCGGCGGTCGACGCCCTGGCGGGGGTCACGGTTGACTTCCCGCAGGGACGCTACGCGGCGATCATGGGCCCTTCTGGGTCCGGCAAGTCCACGCTCATGCACCTGCTCGCGGGGCTCGACCGGCCGACGTCGGGCAGCGTCGCGATCGCCGGCGTGGAGCTGAGCGGGCTCGACGATCGCGCGCTCACGCAGCTGCGCCGCGACCGCGTGGGCTTCATCTTCCAGACGTTCAACCTGCTGCCGGTCCTGAACGCCGAGGAGAACATCCTGCTGCCGCTGTCGATCGCCGGACGCGAGGTCGACCGCGAGTGGTTCGACCGACTCATCGACACGGTCGGGATTCGCGATCGCCTGAGCCACCGTCCGGCGGAGCTCTCCGGCGGCCAGCAACAGCGCGTCGCGGTCGCGAGGGCGCTGATCTCGCGCCCGGCGGTGGTGTTTGCGGACGAGCCGTCCGGCAACCTCGACTCGAAATCCTCGGGCGACGTGCTCGCGCTGCTGCGCCAGGCGGTCGACGACTTCGGCCAGACGGTGGTGATGGTCACCCACGACGCACACGCCGCGTCGTTCGCCGATCGCCTGCTGCTGCTGGCCGACGGTCAGATCGTGCACGACGGGCAGGCGGCGAGCGCCGAGCAGGCGCTCGATCTGATGAAGGCGGTGAGCTGATGCTCGGAGCCGGCGCGCAAGCGGCGAACGCGCCTCTGCGCTGATGTTCGCGCTGCTGTTGCGAGGCTTCGTGCAGCGCAAGCTGCGCGTACTGCTCACCGCGATCGCGATCGCGCTGGGCGTGGCGCTGATGGCGGGCACGTACATCCTCACGGACACGATCAACCGCTCCTTCTCGGAAATCTTCCACACCGCCGACGAAACCAAGTCGGTGATCGTGACGCCGACCGAAAACCTCGGCAGTCGGGTGCGCTCGGAAACCTCGCCGATCGATCAAGCGACCCTCGCGAAGGTGCGCGCCACCCCGGGCGTGGCCGAGGCCGCGGGGGAGATCTTCGCCCCGGGCACGCTGCTCAACATCAAGCGTGAACGCCTGACCACCGGCGCCGCCCCGGGCTTCATCGCGTCCGAGGTTCCGGCCCGCTTCGAGTCCTTCAGGCCGGTCAAGGGCGTGCGCCCCAACGGGCCCGGCGGTGTTGCGATCGATGAAGCCACCGCCAACCGGCACTCGCTGAAGCTCGGCCAGCAGATCATCGTGGCGGGCTCGTCGGTCGCCCAGCGCTACACGATCGTGGGCATCCTCAGGTTCGCCAGCGGCTCCTCGTTCGGCGGCGCCAGCGTCGCGCTGCTGACCCCCGAACAGGCCCAGCGGGCGGTCGGCGAGGCCGGGCGCTACGACCAGATCAACGTCGCGGCCGCCCCTGGGGTGACGCCGGCCACGCTGCGCGCGCGCATCCGCGCGGTCCTGCCGCCAACGGTGACCGTACGCACCGGCTCCGAACAGGCCGCGCGCGACAGCCAGAACCTCGAAGAAAACCTCAGCTTCCTGCGCACCTTCCTGCTCGTGTTCGCATACGTGGCGTTGGTGGTGGGCGCGTTCATCATCTTCAACACGATCTCGATCACGGTCACCCAGCGCACGCGCGAGCTGGGGCTGCTGCGCACGCTCGGCGCCTCGCGCGCGCAGATCTTGCGCTCCGTGGTCGAGGAAGGCCTGCTGCTGGGCATCGTGGGCGCGGTGCTCGGGCTGCTGGGAGGGATCCTGCTGGCGCCGGCGCTGGACGACCTGTTCAAGCTGTTCGGCGCCGAACTGCCCGACAACGGCACGGTGCTCGAGACGCGCACGATCGTCGTCTCGCTGCTGGTCGGGACCGTGGTGACGGTGCTCGCCGGCCTCGCTCCGGCGCTGCGCGCGACGCGCGTGCCGCCGCTGGCGGCGATGCGCGAGGGCGTGCAGATACCGCCGCGGCCGCTGCCCACGCGCCGCACGCTGGTCGTGCGCTTCCTCGTGGGGCTGGTGGTGGCGTTCGCGGTCGGCGCCGTGCTCGGCCACGGCGTTGGCCTGGTGCTCGTCGTCGTGTGGTGCGCGCGCGCTGCGCGGCTGTTCGCGCGCCTGCGGCGCGGAGGCCAGCGCCCGGCCCGGCGCTACCGCGTGGTGCCGGCGTTGGCGAACGCGATCGGATGGCTGGTGAGCTGGCGCGGGATCACGGCACGTCTCGCGCGCGAGAACTCGGTGCGCCAGCCGGGCCGCACGCTGGTCACCGCCGCCGCGCTGACCGTGGGCCTCGCGCTCGTGGCGTTCGTGGCGGTGCTCGCCGACGGCGCCAACGCGACGCTCGACCAGGCGGTCGATCGCAGCTTCGCGGGCAACCTGATCGTCACCAACTCGCAGACCAACTCGCAGGCGGGGATACCGTCGATCGTCGCGCCGGCGCTGCGCCGGGTGCCGGGCGTGGCCAACGTCACGCCGGTCGCGTTCACCGTGGGACGCCGGCACGGAAGCTCGAAGAACGTGTCGATCACGGCCGTCGAGCCAAGCTCGTTCGAGCGGGCCTACCGCGTCGAATGGAAGCAGGGCTCCAACGCTACGCTGCTCACCCTCGGCCGCTCGGGCACCGTCGCCACCGAAGAATACGCCAAGCAGAACCACCTGAAGGTCGGCCACACGATCTCGCTGCTGACGCCGACCAACCAGCACGTGTCCTTGACCGTGCGCGGGATCGCGCGCGACAACGCGAAACTGCTCGGCAATCTCACGATCACGCGGGCGCTCGCGGCGAGCGCCTTCGGGCAGCGCGAAGACGGGGTCGACTTCATCTCCTACGCGCCGGGCTTCAGCGACGCGCAGGTGCAGCCGGCGGTCGACCGTCTGCTCCGGCGTGACTTCCCACAGGCCCACTCGCAGACGGCCGCACAGTTCAAGCAGGAACAGTCCAAGAACCTGAACCGCGTGCTCGCGCTGATCTACGTGCTGCTCGCGCTGTCGGTGTTCGTCTCGCTGTTCGGGATCGTCAACACGCTGATCCTCTCGATCTACGAACGCACGCGCGAGCTGGGGATGATGCGCGCGATCGGCACCTCCCGCCGCCAGATCCGCCAGATGATCCGCTACGAGTCGGTGATCACCTCGCTGATCGGCGGCGTGCTCGGGCTGATCGTGGGGGTGCTCGCGGCGGTGCTGGTCGGGGCGCTCACACTGTCGGGCTCGGGTTACGTTCAGGCGATCCCGGTGGGGACGCTCGTGGTGCTGCTCGTGGTGGCCGCGCTCGCCGGCCTGCTCGCCGCACAGCTGCCCGCGCGCCGCGCCGCGCGCCTGGACGTGCTGGGCGCGCTATCGGCCGAGTAGCCGGCGCCTACGGGAGCGGCGGCTGCTCGCCGTCCCAGTAGTCGACCTGATCGGCGAGCCTGAAGAACGTCCGCAGGCCGCCTCCGCGCGCGCGTCGCTCGACCGCTCCGATCTTGCCCGAGTCCGGGTATGCGACGACCTCCGATTCGCCGTTGGTGCTGACGGCGATGAAACGAACCGTGTCGGCCCCGCGGTTGACGAGCTGGTGAGCGCCGGCTTCGCCGCTCGCGAACGACACGACGTCGCCGGGCTCGAGCTCGCACCAGCCGTCGGGCGTACGCACGCTGGGCGCGCCGTCGAGCACCAGCAGCAGCTCCTCCTCGGCATAGTGGAAGTGGTACGGGTAGGCCGCCTGGCCTGGCGGCAGCTCCCACAGCGAGACCCCAAGCCGCTCGCTACCTAGCGCGTAGCCGATGCGTGCCCGCCTGGCGAGGAAGCCCTCGCGCTCGCGCGGCTCGTCGAAGTGCGCGCGTCGGATGTTGCCCTTTCTCAGCCGTGGCTCGCTCATGCCGGTGCCCAGCACCGTACATCAGCCGGCGCGAGCCCCGGCTCGCCGTCCGCGGCCGCAGGCAGGTCACGACGAGGACACGGCCACCACGCTGTTGCCCGCGATCGTCAGCCTGGCGCGCTCGCCCGGCGAGACCAGGCTCCTCGTGATCAGGCCCCCTCGGGCCGCGCTGAGCGTCTGCACGTCGAGGCCGTGCTCGCCACGCACGACCACCTGCTGCGCTCGTCCGTGCTCGTTGTCGAGGATCACGATGCTCGCGCCGCTGGGCTCGTTGACGCTCGTGGCCACGAGACCGCGCACGCCCGCGATCCTGCGCAGCGAAGCGCCCACCGGCAGCCACTGGCCGAGCGCCGCCAGGGCGCTCTCCAGCGGCCGCGCCAGCACCTGTTCACCACGCACGAGGAACGGGTCGTACGCTCCGCCGCTGAAGTGGAAGCGCACCTCGCGAAAGCCCGTCTCCAGTGCGCTGAGCACGAAGCGCACGGCCCATACGGCGGCCGCTGGGCTGTCGGAGACACCCGTCACGCCGCCGCACGAGGCGGAGTTGGCCTCGGAGATGATCGCCGGTACCCCCGCCGCGGCCGCGTCGCCGACGACCCACGCGAGGCTGTCCGGGGTGTCGGCGGCCTGCGGCGAGAGCAGCCCACCGACCGTGACCGCCTTCGGCGTCAGGCACGAGCTGAGCGGGTACAGGTGCACGCCCACGATTTGCAGGTGCAGCGCGGCGATCACGCGCGGCAGTTCGCGCCGCCAGTGCGCTGGCCTGGCCAGTTCTGGCCCGATCGCAGCGGCACCGGCGAGTGCCGGCTGAAGGTAGGAGGCGATCTGGAGATAGGCGCCCACCGCTGCCGCTTCTTCTTCGGGCAGCGGCTTGTCGAGCGAGGCGTAGTTCGGCAGGTAGTACAGGTCCGGCTCGTTCCCCAGCGAGAACGCCAGCGGCCCGCCGCCGGCGGCGCCCTGCGCGCCGGCCACCATCTGCTGCGCCCAGGCGAGGTTGCCCGTACGCGCGTTGAGCCCGACCGTGAGCGGGTCTTTGGCGGCACTCAGCAGGCATTGCAGCTGGCCCCAGAAGCTCGCGGGGAGGGTATAGAGCGTCGCCGTTTCCCAGGACGTTGGCGAGCTGGGAGCCGCGCCGCCGGGCGCGGTCATGTCCTGGCTGTCGCCCGCCAGGGCCAGCGGCGGGGATCCGAGGCTCTGGAGCTCGGCCACCAGCGCGGGTGGTGGGCACGGCCCGGCGCCGAGGTCTTGGGCCATCACCGGGTACTCGATCGACAGGCCGACTGGGGGCATCGTCACCTGCACGCCGCCGGCGACGCCCGCGGCCAGCGTGACTTCCGGCGGCGGCGGGCTGTTCGTGTGGTGGCGAGGGCGCGCGCCATGCCCGGCGGACGCCGCCGCAAGCGAGCGGCTCGGGCCCAGCGCAGCCGCGACGAACGAGCTCGCGAGTGTCACTGCCAGCGCCAGCCGGATCGCCATCCGCGCACGGTAGCGCTCGCATCGCCGGTCGCGCTGCGCTCCCGCGGCGCGGGACGCTCTAAGCTGGCGGGCATGGCCGCCGCCGCCCCCTCCCAGCCGCGCGACCCGGAGCTCGAGTCGGCGGCTTGGGACCTCGAACCACTGGTCGACGGCGAGGGCAGCGAGGGAGTCAAGCGGCGCATGGCAGAGGCTTTGGAGCGCGCTCAGGCGTTTGCTGCGAGCCATGCGGGCAGGCTCGCGGAGCTCGACAGCGAGGGCTTGCGGGCGGCGATGAGCGAGCTGGCGCAGATCTACGAGCTGGTCGGTCGCGGCGGCTACTACGCGGCCCTTCGCTTCTCCACCGACACCGCCGACCCCGCCAACGGCGCGCGGCTGCAATGGGTCCAGGAGCAGGAGACGGCGCTCCAGACGACGCTGCTGTTCTTCGAGCTGGAGTGGGCTGCGCTAACGGACGAGCGCGTCGAGGAGCTGCTGTCCGGCCCGGGCCTGGACTTCTGCGGCCACTACCTGCGCAACGTGCGTCGCTACCGCGAGCACCTGCTGTCAGAGCCCGAGGAGAAGATCCTGACGGAGAAGGCGCTCACCGGTGCGAGCGCGTGGACGCGTCTGTTCGAGGAGCTCAGCTCCGCGATCGAGGTCTCGCTGCCGGGCTCGGAGGACGGCGCGGGCGCCGGCGAGAAGGTCGCCCTCGACGTGGCGCTCAGCCGCCTGTCGCTCGCGGACCGGGGGCTGCGGCGCGCGACCGCTGAGGCGGTCACCGGCGCGCTCGCGCCGGGCCTGCGCACGCGCGCGTTCCTGTTCAACACGCTGCTCGCCGACAAGGCGACCGATGATCGCCTGCGCCGCTACCCGCACTGGCTGGCCGCTCGCAACCTCGCCAACGAGGCCAGCGACGAGTCAGTGCAGGCGCTGGTCGAGGCGGTGCGCGCACGCTACGAGATCCCCCGGCGCTGGTACCGGCTGAAGGCCAAGCTGCTCGGCGTCGAGCGCCTCGCCGACTACGACCGCATGGCCGCGGTCACCGAAGACGAGGTCACGTTCCCGTATGCGCAGGCGAAGGAGATCGTGCTCGACTGCTACTCGTCGTTCTCGCCCGAGCTCGGCGGGCTGGTCAAGCGCTTCTACGACGAGCGCCGCATCGACGCGCCGACGCGACCGGCCAAGCGCGGCGGTGCCTTCTGCGCAGCGGCAGTGCCGTCGGTGTTTCCCTACGTGCTGCTCAACTACACCGCGCGGCGGCGCGACGTGCTGACGCTCGCACACGAGCTCGGGCACGGCGTCCACTTCGCGCTGGCCGCTGAGCAGGGGGTGTTCCATCAGAGCACCCCACTGACGCTCGCCGAGACCGCATCGGTGTTCGGCGAGACGATCGTGTTCGGACGCCTGCTCGAGGAGGACTCCTCGCCCGCCTCGCGCCTGGCGCTGCTCGCGGAGAACCTCGAGGACACGATCGCCACGGTCTTCCGCCAGATCGCCATGAACCGCTTCGAGGACCTCGTGCACACAGCTAGGCGCGAGCAGGGCGAGCTGTCGGTGCAGCGGCTGGGCGAGCTGTGGGCGGAGAGCCAGCAGGAGATGTTCGGCGACTCGGTGGAGGTGACCGAGGGCTATCGCACGTGGTGGTCCTACATCCCGCACTTCATCAACAGCCCGGGCTACGTGTACGCGTACGCCTACGGACAGCTGCTGGCCCTGTCGGTCTACCAGCGCTACGAGCAGAGCGGTCCCGAGCTGGTTCCCCGCTACCTGGAGATGCTCGCCGCGGGCGGCTCCAAAAGCCCCGAGGAGCTCGCCAGGATCGTCGGCGTGGAGCTCGCCGACCCGGGCTTCTGGGACGCCGGCCTGGACCTCGTGGAGCGCCAGCTGACCGACGCTGAAGAGGCCGCGCGAGCCTCTGGGCGGGTGTAGCGCCTGCGGTCAGCCCCTGCTCGGGCCATACACGCTTCGTACACGCTTGGTGTATGATTGGTGTATGGGTGCGACGCGGACCAACATCGAGATCGAGGACACCTACGTCCGTACGATCATGGAGCGCTACGGCGTGCGCACGAAGACGGCCGCCGTCGATCTCGCGCTTCGACACCTTGCGGGCCAGCCGATGACGCGCGAGGAAGCGCTGGCCATGCAGGGAGCTGACGCGATCGCCGAGCTCCCCGCGGATACACCACCACGCGCCGGCGCTTGATCCTCGTCGACAGCTCTGTCTGGGTCGAGTACGATCGCGCGACCGGCAGCCGCTCGCATCTTCGCCTCGCAGGGCTGATCGAGGCCGACAGCCCTGTTGCGGTCACGGAGCCTGTCGTCATGGAGGTGCTCGCCGGCGCGCGCGACGATCGGCGGGAGTCCGAGCTGCGGCGCCTGCTCGGCCGCTTCGAGCTGTTGAGCTTCGACGCCGTGAGCGACTTCGACGGCGCCGCGAGGATCTACCGTCGATGCCGCGCGGCGGGGGTCACCCCACGAGGAATGATCGACTGCATGATCGCGGCCGTCGCGTGGCGTCGGCAGGTGTCGCTGCTGTCGCACGATGCCGACATCTCACGGCTCGCAAGCGTCGTCGGAGTCGAGCTCGACGAGGCGTCGCTGCGCAGCTGAGGCCTGATACCTAGGCCACGCTCAGAACAGCCCGCTCAGCGCGCCACCCGCGTGCTGGAGCAGGTCGAACAGCGGCTGGGGGATGATGCCGAAGAAGATCGTCGCGGCCCCGGCGAGCACGGCGACGAGCACCACCTCGTACGGCGTGCCGGGCGCGGCCTCTGGCGGCGATCCGCCCGCAAGCCCGACGTTCGCTCGCAGCGCCTGGTCGTCGAGCTCGGGCGAGCCGCCGGCTAGCGCCGGCAGCGGGCCGCCAGCGCTCGCCGGGGGCGAGGACGCGGCCCGTGCCTCGGCGTCGGGTGCGTCGCGCAGCCACATCGTGGCGATCACGGGCAGGTAGTAGCCGAGCGAGATCATCGAGCCGATCACGATCACCACTCCCAGCCAGGCGTAGCCGCCGGCCACGGCCGCGTCGATCAGGTAGAACTTGCCGACGAACCCCGCCGTCGCGGGTATGCCCGCCAACGCGAGCATCGAGATCGTCATCGGCCAGGCGAGCCACGGACGCTCGCGCCCGAGCCCGGCGAGCGTCTGCACGCCGTCGCCGAGACCTAGTTCCCGCTCGCGCGCGACGATCACCGCGAACGCGGCCATGTTCATAAACAGGTACACGGCCAGGTACAGCACGGTCGCCGACGCCCCCAGCTGGGTGGCGACGACCACGCCGGCGAGCATGTAGCCCGCCTGGCCCACCGAGGAGTAGGCGAGCATCCGCTTCAGCGAGGACTGCCCGAGCGCGCCGACGTTGCCGACCAGGATCGTGATCGTCGCGAGCACCGCAAGCGCCGGACCCCAGCTCGGCTGCACGTTGATCAGCGCGACGTCGAACAGGCGCAGGAACGCGCCGAACGCCGCCACCTTGGTCGTGACCGCCATGAACGCGGTCACGGGCGTGGGGGCACCCTCGTACACGTCGGGCGTCCACTGGTGAAACGGCGCGATCGAGGCCTTGAAACACAGGCCCGCGACGCACAGTGCCACGCCTGTCAACGTCAGCGGATCGGTGGCGAGCGTTCCGTTGGAGAGCGCCCCGGCGATCGCGCCAAAGCCGGTGGCGCCGGTGGCGCCGTAGATCAGCGCCAGCCCGTACAGCAGCGTGGCCGAGCCGACCGATCCCACGATCAGGTACTTGAGCCCCGACTCCAGCGAATGCTCGCGCCGCATTTCCGTCGCGCACAGCACGTACAGCGGGATCGACAGCAGCTCGAGCCCGACGAACAGCGCGACGATGTTCTGCGCGCTGGCGAGCACCGACATGCCCGCGACGGACGTGAGCAGCAGCGCGTGAAACTCGCCGTGAGCCGCTTCGTGCGCAGCCCGCGAGCGCCAGGCGAGCAGCACCGCGCACGCCGCGCCGGCGATCAGGATCAGGTTCAGCGCCAACGACAGGTCATCGATGCGCAGCTCGGCGGAGACGATCGACTTGCTCGAGTTCCACTGCCAGATCGTCAGCCCCAGCGCCGCGCCGAGCGCCCCCAGGCTGAGCGTCGGCACGAGCTGCGCGCGTACCCAGCGAGGCCTCAGCATGCCCACCATCAGCACCACCACCGCGCCGCCGAGCAGCGCGATCAGCGGCGACAGGCCCGCGAAGTCGATCGGCGGGCCTTTCAGGTGCGTGGTGGCCAGCGTGTGCGTGAGCGGCGGGACGTAGGTCACGGTTCCACGCTCGCGGAGGTCGTGGGTGGTGCCGACAGCGCGGCGTGCGCCGATGCCACCGCCGCCGTCACCGAGCGCTGGCTGCGGTGCAGCGCCAGCTGCGGGTACAGCGCGAAGAACAGGATCACGGCCACGAGCGGCACGAGCACGGCGGCGTCGTACACGCTGATCTCGCGCGATCGCACGCGCGGGCCGACGCGGTTGTGCATCGCGCGGATGAACAGGCGCAGCGCGTACACGCTGGCCATGATCACGCCGCTGAACGCGATGATGGAGATCACGAGCTTGGCTTTGAAGACGCCGAGCAGGATCAGGAACTCGCCGACGAAGTTGGAGGATCCCGGCATCGCCAGTGTCGCCAGCGTGACGATCAGCGCGAGCGAGGCGAGCACCGGCGCGCGGAAGGCGATGCCGCCCATGTCACGGATGTCTTCCGAGCCGCCTGCGCGCGCCGCCAGCAGCGCGACGATGAACAGGATCGGTCCCATCACCAGCCCGTGGTTGACCATTTGCAGCAGCGCGCCCTGCGCGCCCTGCGGGTTCAGCGCGAAGATGCCCAGGGTGATGAAGCCCAGCTGCGCGACCGAGGAGTATCCGAGGATCAGCCGCGCGTTGGTCTGCGTGAACGCCTGCATCGAGCCGTAGATGATCGAAAGCAGGCCGATCAGCAGCATCAGCGTCTGGTAGTGCACGGCCGCGCGCGGGAACAGCGGCAGGACGATCGCCAGGAACCCGTACGCCCCGACCTTGGAGAGCACGCCCGAGAAGACCATCAGCACCTCGATCGGCATCGCGCGGTAGCCGTCCGGCATCCAGCCATGCAGCGGGAAGGCGGGCATCTTCACCAGAAACGCGGCGGCGAACAGCAGGAAGATCCACTCCTGCGAGCCGGTGCTGAGCCCGCCGGCGAGGCTGGCCGCGTGCAGTTCGGAGAGCACGAACGTGATGTGCCGGCCGGTGTTCTGCGCGGCGAGCACACCGGTGGCGACAGCTCCGGCCAGCATCAGGAGCGATCCCACGAGCGTGTAGATCACCAGCTTGATCGTCGCGCGCACGCGGTCGGGACCCTGCCCCCAGCCGCCGATCAAGAAGTAGAAGGGCACGAGCATCAGATCGAAGAAGGCCACGAACAGGGCCAGGTCCTGGGCTATGAACGCCCCGAGCACGGCGGACTCGGCGAGCATGAAATGGAAGTAGAAGAGCCGCGGGCGGTCCCAGGTGCGCAGGTTGGAGGCGAGCGTGGCCGCGGCGAACAGCAGCGTGGTGAGGCCCACCAGGAAGACGTTCAAGCCGGTGATCGCGAGCTTGTAGTGGATGCCGAGCGCGGCGATCCAGGCGACGTCGGTGACGTGCTGGAGCTGTGGGCCGCCGGGTTTGTAGTCGACGATGTAGCCGATCGCCAGGCCCAGCGCTATCAGCGATCCGAGCAGCGCGATCGCGCCGGAGACGCTTCGCGCCCAGCCGCCGTGCGCGTCGTCTTTGCCGGTCTCGTGCGGCGGCGCGGGGGCCAGCGCCATGCCGCTGTGGTGAAACAGCGTGGCCACCAGCGCACCCACCACACCGAACGCCGCCGGCAGCCAGATCAGTACGGAAAGGGGCGGCATCTCAGGCGCTCACGACTGAAGCAGGAAGTAGAAGCCCACGCCGGCGACGCCCACCACGAGCAGGGCGGCGTAGTAGCGCACGAAGCCGCTCTGGGCTGCGCGCACCGCTGCTGAGCCGGCGCGCACGATGCCGGTGGCGCCGCCGATGATCGTCTCGTCGACGAACACGCGCTCGAAGGTGTCGCGCGCGAAGCGCCCGGCTGCGCCCATCGGACGCACCACGAGCGCATCGATCAGCTCGTCGAAGTACCACTTGTTGAGGAACAGCGTGTACAGAGCCTCGGCACCGGGCACGCGTGCGCGGATCCGCGTCGGGATCCGGAAACGTCCTTGCTCGTCACGCCCAGCGCTAACCCATACGCGGTAGGCGAGCGCGATGCCGCCGAGGCCGAGCAGCGTGCCCAGCGTCAGCCCGATCGCGAGCAGGCCGGTTTTGGTGGCCGGTTCGTAGGCTTTGGCGGTCGCGAACGACGGGCGCAGGAATTCGTCGATGATGAAGTCGGTTTTGGGTATCTGCACGAGCCCGGCACCGAGCGCGCCCACTGCCAACACGCTCATCGCCACGCGCATCGGCAGCGCTCGCTCGGCGATCGCGTGGGTCGGGCCCGGGAAGCCGACGTCGGTGTCCTCCTCTTCGCCTGTGTCCGGGTTGCGGTTGACCTCGGCGTGGTGGACGTGGCCGGCTTCCAGCTCTCGCGCCTCGGGCACCGGCTCGCCGTGGAACGCGCGAAAGATCATGCGGAAGGTGTAGATCGCGGTCAGCAGCGCGCCCACGTAGCCGATCACGTACAGCGCCCAGTGCCAACCACCGAGTTCGCCTGTCTGGAGCAGGATCTCGTCCTTGGAGAAGAAGCCGGAGAATGGGGGAATCCCCGACAGGGCCAGTCCGCCGACGATGAAGCACGCATACGTGAACGGCAAGGCCTTGCGGAAGCCGCCCATCTTCTCCAGCGACTGCTCGCCCGCCATCGCCCCGATCAGCGAGCCGGCGCCCATGAACAGCAGCGCCTTGAAGAACGCGTGGGTCATGAGGTGGAACAGGCCGGCCGCGTACGCCCCCACGGACACGCCCATGATCATGTAGCCGATCTGCGACATCGTCGAGTAGGCGATGATGCGCTTGATGTCGGTCTGCGCGAGGCCGATCGTGCCCGCGATGAACAGCGTGGCCGCGCCGATCACCGCGCCGACGTCCTGCGCGGCTGGCGCGCGTTCGAACAGGGGGTGCATGCGCGCGATCAAATACACCCCGGCGGTGACCATCGTCGCTGCGTGGATCAGCGAGCTGACCGGGGTCGGGCCCTCCATCGCGTCGGGCAGCCACGTGTGCAGCGGGATCTGCGCGGACTTGGCGAACGCGCCGACCAGCAGCAGCACGCAGCCTGCCACCAGGTCGCCGTGGCCAGATCCATGCGCAAACGCGCCGGCTTCGGCTGCGCGGAAGGTGCCCAGGAATTCCAGCGTGTGCGTGTGCTTGAAGATGAAGAACGTGCCGAGCACGAGGCCTGCGTCGCCGACGACGTTGATCACGAACGCCTTGATCCCCGCGGCGGTGGCGGTCGTGCGCCGGTACCAGAACGAGATCAGCAGATACGACGCCGCGCCGACGAACGCCCAGCCGACGATCAGCAGCAGGAAGTTGCCCGCCAGCACCAGCAGCAGCATCGAGAAGACGAAGAAGTTCAGGTACGAGAAGTAGCGGACGAAGCCGCGGTCCCTGTCCATGTAGGAGATCGAGTACAGGTGGATCAGCGTGGACACGCCGCTGACGATCAGGATCATGAACACCGACAGCGGGTCCACGAGGATCGACACGCGCGCGTTGACGCCAACCGTGACCGCGTAGTTCCACAGCGATGATGTGAGCTCGCGGTCGGTGGGCGGGTGGCCCTGGAGCGAGATCAGCGCGCCGAGCGCGCACACGAACGACAGGAAGATCGCGGCGGTCCCGATCCAGCCGGCGGCGGTGCTCGTGTCCCGCGCGCCCAGCGAGCGAAAGCCGCACGCCGTCACGAGCATGCCCGCGAGCGGGAACGCCAGCACCAGCCATCCCCATGTGGTCGTGCTCACTAGCCCTGGAGCTCCCGCAGCTCGTCCACGTCGATCGGCAGGTGGCGGCGGTAGATGGCGACGATCATGCCGAGGCCGATGCATACCTCGCAGGCCGCCACCGTCATCACGACGATCGCCAGGATCTGCCCGTCGCCGTTACCCCACATGCGCGAGAAGGCGATCAGCGCGAGGTTGCCGCCGTTGAGCATCAGCTCCAGGCACAGCAGCACGACCAGCGGGTTGCGGCGCGTCATCACGCCGACCGCGCCCAGCGAGAACACGATCGCGGAGACCGCCAGATACCAGGCGATGCTCACGAGCGCTGCCTCGACTCGCTCGCGGCCGAGGAGCCCGACATCGCGACGCTGCGCGGGCTGCCGACGCTCTCGCTGGTCGTGCCGCTGCCGATTGGGCGCAGCAGATCGAGCGGCGCGAGCGCGGCGTGGGGGTCGTCGTCGCCCTCGAGGCCGCCGCGACGGCGCGCGAGCACGACGCCGCCGACGGCCGCGATCAGCAGCAGGAAGGAGGCGAGCTCGAACACGAGCAGGAAGCGCGTGAGCAGCAGCTGACCGATGTACGCGGGCGTGCCGTAGGTGCGTGGGCCGGGAACGTAGCCGGCGCCGTAGCCGCTGGTTGCCTCCAGGCCCGTTCCGAGCAGCGCGATCAGGAGCTCGACCAGCAGCGCTCCGCCGAGGATCGCCCCGCCGACGCGCAGCCCGGCTCCCCCGTTCGCCGCGCCCCGCAGCCGCTCGCCGATGCTGGCCGCCTCGCCGCCGACGTAGGCGACCACGAACACATACAGCACCATCACCGCCCCGGCATACACGACAACCTGCACGGCGGCGACGAACTCGGCGCGCAGCAGCAGGAACAGCACCGCCAGGAAGATCAGGTGCGCTACCAGCGCGAGCACGCTGAAGAACGGGTTGCGAAGCACGACCACGCCGACGGCGCCCGAGATCACGCCGATCGCCGCGATGAAAAAGAGGACCGCGCTCACCCGCGCGGCGCCCCTTCTGTGCCTCCACGCCCCCATGCCCGCCGCGGAGTCGCGACGCGGCGGCGCTCGCCCGCCGCGTCAGCGGCCGCGAGCGGCGACGTGTCGCCACGGAGCCTCATTCGCCCTCGTTCCTCAGCGGCGTGCGTTCGAGCGGCTCGGCGAGCAGCATCTCCTTGGTGAAGATCAGGTCGGCGCGGTCGTAGTCGGAGAGCTCGTAGTCGTGGCCCATCGTGATCGCGTCGAATGGGCAGGCGACCTCGCAGTAGCCGCAGAAGATGCAGCGCGCGAGGTTGATCTCGTATACGGCCGCGTAGCGCTCGCCGGCGGATACGCGGTTCTCCGGAGTGTTCTCGGCGGCGACCACGCGGATGCAGTCAGACGGGCAGGCGGCCGCGCACAGCGAGCAGCCGACGCACTTCTCGAGGCCGCTGTCCTCGAAGCGGTGCAGCTTGTGGCGCCCGCGGAAACGCGGGTACACGGGCGTCTTCTCCTCTGGGTACTGCACGGTGGTGGGCGCTTCGACCATGCGTCCCAGCGTCGTCTTCAGGCCACGCAGGGTCTCGCGGAACGTGCGCCAGGTTCCGCGCGCGGCGCCCGGTGCGGGCGTGCGCGTGACCTCGATCACGTCCTCGCCGGGGCTCCAGCTCTCGACGTTGAACGTGGCGGAAACCGCGTCCCCAGGAGTCTCATGCGGGGCAGCGCCCATCAGTGCGACACCACCACGATCACAGCCGTGACGAGCGCGTTCAGCGTCGCCAGCGGCAGCATCACCTTCCAGCCGAAGCTCATCAGCTGGTCGTAGCGCAGGCGCGGCAGCGTCGCACGCACCCAGATGAACAGGAACGTGAACAGCGACATCTTGAACAGCACCACGAACGGATCGACCCATCCGGGCGGGTGGATGCCGAAGGGCAGCAGCCAGCCGCCGAAGAACACCGTGGTGACGATCCCGGAGACGACCACCACGTTGAGGTACTCGGCGAAGTAGTAGGACGCGAAGCGCCCGCCACCGTACTCGGTGTTGTAGCCCCCCACGAGCTCGGCGTCGGCCTCCGTCAGGTCGAACGGCACGCGGTTGGTCTCGGCGAAGCTCGCCGTCAGGAACACCAGGAAGCCGGCGAACTGCGGGATGAAGTACCACATGCCTTCCTGCGCGTGCACGATTCCGGTGAGCGACAGCGTCTGGGCGGTGATGATCACGCCCACCAGCGCGAGACCCTGGGAGACCTCGTAGGAGATCAGCTGCGCGGCGCCGCGCATGGCGCCGAGGAACGAGTACTTCGAGCCGGAGGACCAGCCGCCGAGCATGATCCCGTAGAAGGCGATCGCGCCGAACGCGAACAGGTACAGCGGCCCGATCGACACGTCCAGCCCGTAGAGCCCCACGCGTTCGCCGAAGATGTGCTGGACATCGCCGAACGGGATGATCGCGAACGCGGCCACGGCCGTGACGATCGAGATCAGCGGTGCCAGCGCGAACAGAAAGCCGACCGAGGTGCTGGGGCGGAACTGCTCCTTGGTGAGCAGCTTGACGATGTCGGCGATCGGCTGGAGCCCGCCGTAGGGGCCGACGCGGTTGGGCCCGTAGCGCGACTGAAAGCGCCCGAGCAGCTTGCGCTCGGCGAGCAGCACCAGCGGCACGAGCTGGAGGCCGACCGCGAACAGCACGATCCCCTTGAGGATCTGAACCCACCACTCTTCGTAGTAGCCGACCAGCGCGATCGAGGTCACGTCCGCTCAGCGCCCGCGTAGGACAGGGGCACAGGCCCGTTGAACAGGAACTCGAGCGCCGGCGAGAACTCCACCTCGGGAGCCGCCCAGATCGAGCGGTAGCCAGCGAGATCGGCCGCGTTGTCGGGGACCGGGCTCAGCTCGCCGGACGCGTCGTCGCGGTCCTCCAGCGTCGCCCGCGGGTAGGCGCGCGACGCCTCGCGCTCCTGCCAGCGCACCCCGCGTCCGCCGATCTCCTCGAGCGTCAGGCCCGCGTAGAAGGGCACGACAGCGAACAGCTGCTCGGACACCCGCACGGCGCTCACCGCGTCGAGGTCGAGCCCCAGTCGCAGGGAAAGCTCGGCGATCACCCGCCACTCCGCACGCACCTCACCCGGCCGTGCGATCGCCGGTCGCAGGCGCTGGAGGCGCCCGTCCGGATGCACGATCGTGCCCTCCTTCTCGGGGTAGGCCTCCGCCGGGAAGACCACGTCCGCGTACTCGCTGATGCCCTCGGTCAGGTAGGAGGCGTGTGCGACGACGGTGCTCGCGCTCGCGAGCGCGAGCTCCCACAGCTCGCGCTCGGGCAGGTCGCGCAAGGGGTCGCAGTGCAGCAGATACAGCGCGCTCAGCTGCCCGCTGGCGGCCGCCTCGGCGATCCCGCTGGCATCGCGGGGCGCCGACCCGTTGACCGCCTGCTCGCCGGCGAGCTCAGCGAGACCGGGGCCGACAGCGGGCAGCATGCCCGCCTCGCGCAGCCCGCGTCCGTTGACGAACGCGGGCACTTCCAACAACCCCGCGCCGTCCCTGCCGGCCATGCCGAGCGCGTCGGCGAGCCCGAGCAGGGCGCGCGCGGCGGCCGCTGCGTTGGGGCCGGCGGTGAGCCGCTCGCCCCACAGCACGACGACCTCACGCGCGGGCGTGCCTGCGTCGCCTGCCTTGTCTCCCGCGCCCGCGAGCAGCGACGCGAGCTCGAGCACCGCGCCGGGCTCCGCGCCAGCCGCACGCGCCAACCGCTCGACATCCGCGCCGTCGCCGTCTCCTGCGCCGAGCGCGACCCTGAGCGCGGCGGCGAACGCGGCCCCGCCTCCTGGCGCGTAGCGCACCGACAGCGCGGCGTTTGCGTCGAGCGAGCTCGGGCGCGCCGTCGCCACCGCGAGCTGGAGGCCGTGGCGGCGCACGCCCTTGCGCAGCCGCAGGTCGAGGATCGGCGCGTCGTCGACGGGCTCGGTGTCGAGCACGAGCACCGCGTGCGCGTACTCGAGGTCCGGGACGCTCGCCTGAAGCCCAGGGTCGCCCAGCGCGCGGTGCAGCTCCAACGCCAGCGCGCCCGCGCGGCGCGAGTCCAGGTGCGGCGAGCCGAGGCCCTCGCGCATCAGGCGCGAGAGCAGCAGGCCCTCCTCGTTCGTGCTCGCGCCCGCGGCCACCGCGCCAGTGTGTGCGCCCGCGCGCCTGAGAGCGCCCGCGGCCTCCTCCAACGCGCGCTCCCAGGGGACCGGGCGCAGCATGCCGCCGTCGCGGATCAGCGGCTCGGTTACGCGCTGATCGACGTGGAAGGCCTGATAGGCGAAGCGCCCCTTGTCGCACAGCCAGCCGTCGTCGACCTCGTGATTGTCGCGCGCTTGCACGCGCAGCGCGCGCTCGTCGCGGACGGTGATCGTGACGTTGCATTGAGCCGGGCACAGCGCGCATACCGAGCCGGCGCCCTCGACGTCCCACGGGCGCGCGCGGAAGCGGTATGCGCGGGAGGTCAGCGCCCCGACCGGGCACAGCTCCACGATGTTGCCGCTGAACGGCGCCACGTACGGGTGACCGTCGAAGGTGGAGACGTATGAGTGCGCGCCGCGCTCGAGCAGCACCAGCTGGTAGTCCTCGGCGAGCTCTTGCGAGAAGCGCACGCAGCGGTAGCAGAGGATGCAGCGCTCGCGGTCGATCGCGATCAGCGGCGAGAGCTCGAGCGGCTTGACGAAGTGGCGCTTGGGGTCGACGAAGCGCGAGATGCCCCCGCCGTAGCCGAACGTGATGTCCTGGAGCGGGCACTCGCCGCCCTTGTCGCACACGGGGCAGTCGAGCGGGTGGTTGATCAGCAGGAACTCGACGACCGAGCGCTGCGCCGTCTTCACGCGATCCGACTGCGTGTAGACGACCATGCCGTCCTTGACCGGCGTCGAGCAGCCGGTTTGCAGCTTGGGGATGCCCTCGATCTCGACCAGGCACATGCGGCACGCACCGACCGGCTGGCCGAGCTTCGGTTCGTAGCAGAAGACCGGGATTTCCACGTCGCCGATCGCGGCCGCGTCGACGAGCATCGTGTTCTCGGGCGCCTCCACCTCCGTCCCGTCGATCGTGAACGTGATCGTGCGTGGCTGGGGACGCGGCATCGCTAAGCGACTCCCTCGCGCATGCGCGCCGCCTCGATGTGCTCTTCGAACTCCCCTCTGAACTTCTCGATCATCGACCCGATCGGCATCGCCATCGCGTCGCCGAGCACGCACAGGCAGTTGCCGATGATGTGCTCCTGGACGGAGGCCATGATGTCGAGGTCCATCGGTGTCGCCTCGCCCGCGTCGATCCGTTCGAGCATCTTCACCGTCCAGTTGGTGCCCTCGCGACAGGGAGTGCACTTGCCGCACGACTCGTGGCGGTAGAACTTGGCAACCTTCATCGCCACGTCGAGGATCGGCGTCGAGTCATCGACGACGATCACCGCACCCGAGCCGAGCATCGAACCGGCCTTGGCCATCGAGTTGAAGTCGTAGGGGACATCGAGATCGTCGGCCTTCAACACCGGCGAGGAGGAGCCGCCGGGGAACCAGCACTTCACGCTCCTGCCCGCCGGCGGCCCGCCGGCGAGGTCGTAGATGAGCTCGCGCGAGGGTACGCCCAGCTCGACCTCGTAGTTGCCCGGGCGCTGCACGTGCCCCGAGACCGACACGACCTTCGTGCCCGTCGAGGTTTCGACGCCGAGCTTCGCGTACTCCTCGCCGCTCATCGCGATGATCGACGGCACGGTCGTGAGCGTCTCCACGTTGTTGATCAACGTCGGTCCCTGGTAGAGGCCCTGGATCGCCGGGAACGGCGGCTTCAGGCGCGGGTTGCCGCGCTTGCCCTCGAGCGAGTCGAGCAGGCCCGTCTCCTCGCCGCAGATGTAGGCGCCGGCGCCGCGGTGCACGACGAGCGTGAGCGAGTGTCCGGAGTCGAGGATGTTCTCGCCGACGTAGCCGGCCGCGCGCGCTTCGTGCAGCGCCTGCTCGACGATGTCGGCCTGGAGCGCGTACTCGCCACGCACGTAGATGAACGCGCGGCTGGTGCCGGCGGCATGCGAGGCGATCACGATTCCCTCGATCAGCGAGTGTGGGTTCTTCTGCATCAGCTCGCGATCCTTGAAGGTCCCCGGCTCGGACTCGTCGGCGTTGCACACCAGGTACTTGTCCATCGAGCCCTTCGGCAGGAACGAGACCTTCGTGCCCATCGCGAAGCCCGCGCCGCCGCGACCGCGCAGGCCCGACGCCTTGAGCTGTTCGAGCACCTCGTCCGGGCTCATCGCCAGCGCCTTGCGCAGCGACTGGTAGCCGTCACGGCGCTCGTACACCTCGAGCGTCGATAGCCCGGGCTCGTCGATGTCACGCAGCAGCAGCGTGGTGGGCGTGGCCATCTAGGCTCCGGTCCGTTCGTGCTCGGCCGGGTGCAGCGGGAACTCGCGGCTATTGGCGCGCGGGTCGGCGACGAGGCGCCGAGCGAGCTGCTTGTCGGGCAGCACCGCGCGCCCTGCACGGGCGTCGTCGAGCAGCTGCGGCACGTCCTCGGCCGTGAGCGGCCCGACGTACACGCCGTCGACAGAGGCCATTGGCGCGATGTCGCACGCGCCCAAGCACTCGAACGCGCGTACGTTGAACTCGCTTGCGCCGTCGGGCGCCTCCGCGACCGCGCGCTCGATCCGCGCCAGCAGCTCGTCCGCACCACACAACGAGCAGGAGATGTTCGTGCACACGTACACGCTGTGACGCCCGACCGGCTCGTTCTCGAGCATGTCGTAGAAGGTCGCCACCGACTCCAGGTAGGCGGGCGTCACGCGCATCACGCAGGCCACCTGCTCGATCGCCTCCGGCGAGCACCATCCGTGCACGCGCTGCGCCGCCTCGAGCGCGGGCAGCGCCGCCGAGTGGCGCTCGGGATAGGCCGACATGCGCTGCTCGATCTCCTCGCGCAGCTCCGCCGGCACCTCCGTGGTCGCCGGATCGGGGATCTCGGCGGGGTCCTTCTCGAGGTCCACCGCCGCGTCCCAGCCGGGCACGCGCGAGCCGTGCGAGAAGCGAGGCACTCGCGGGGGCGCGCCTTCGTATGCCGCCTCGCGTTCGAGCGCACGCGCCTCCTCAGCGGTGAACCGATCTCCCTGGGCGCTCACCGGTCGATGCCCCCGAGGATCGGGTCGAGCATCGCGACGGTCGCGATCATGTCGGCGATGTAGCTGCCCTCGGCCATCTGCGAGAGCGCCTGGAGGTTGACGAAGCTGGGGTCGCGCATGTGCACGCGAGCGGGCTTGGACGAGCCATCTGAGCGCACGAAGCATGCCAGCTCGCCGCGAGGAGACTCGATCGGGTTGTACACCTCGCCGGGCGGCACACGGAAGCCCTCGGTGACCAGCTTGAAGTGGTGGATCAGCGCCTCCATCGAGGTCGCCAGCTCGTGCCGCGGCGGCAGCGCGACCTTGCGGTCCTCGGTGATGTGCGGGCCCTCCGGCAGGCCGTCCAGCGCCTGTTCGACGATCTTCACCGACTCGTATATCTCCGCGAGGCGCACGGCGAAGCGGTCGTAGTTGTCGCCGACCGTGCCCACCGGGATCTTGAACTCGAAGTCCTCATAAGAGCTGTACGGGTCGGCCTTGCGCAGGTCCCACGGGTTGCCCGCCGAGCGCAGCAGCGGACCGGTGACGCCGAGCGACAGGAGCGTGTCGGCATCCAACGGACAGGTGCCGCGCAGGCGCTGGAGGACGATCTCGTTGGCGTTGAGGATCGCGCCGTACTCGTCGGCGCGCCGCGGCATGATCTTCAGGAACTCCCGTAGCTTGCGCTCGAAGCCGGGGGGGATGTCCTCCATCACCCCGCCAACCTGGAAGTAGCGCGTGTGCATGCGCTGGCCCGAGGACATCTCGAACAGGTCGAGGATCAGCTCGCGCTCGCGCATGCAGTAGAGGAAGGGTGAGGACGCGCCGAGATCCAGCGCGCTCGTGCCCAGCCAGATCAGGTGCGAGGCGATGCGGTTGAGCTCGAGGTGGATCACACGCAGGTACTGGGCGCGCTTGGGCACCTCGACCTCCACCAGCTTCTCGACCGCCCCGCAGAACGCCATCGCGTTGAAGTAGTAGGAGAGGTAGTCCATCCGCTCGACCACCGGGATCACCTTCCAGTAGGACTTGTCCTCGGCCGTCTTCTCGATCCCGGTATGGACGTAGCCGATGACCGGTTTGATGTCGCGCACCAGCTCGCCCTGGAGCGTCACCCACAGCCGCAGCACTCCGTGTGTGGCTGGGTGGTGCGGCCCGAAGTTCAGCGTCAACAGCCCCTCGCTCGCGTCGTGCTGGGCGAGCTGCCCGGCGACGGGCTCGAGCGAGATGTTCTGCTCGCGCAGGCGGTACTCCGACAGGGACGGCGTCGGCACGCTCGACGGCGCGCGCCCGCTCGTTGGCTGCTCCGTCGGGCTCACATCGGCCCCAGCGCGTCGTGCTCGTTGTAGGTGAACGCCACCGGTTCGCCGCCTATCGGGAAGTCTCGCCGCTGCGGATGGCCCTCGTAGTCCTCGGGCATCAGAATCCGTCGCAGGTCACGATGTCCGCGGAACACCACGCCGAACATGTCGTAGATCTCGCGCTCCTGGTGATCGGCCGTCGGCCACCCGGGCAGAGGCCCGCCGGGCGCGTCCGGCGGGGTCTCGAGCGTCACCGACTCGACCTCGGGCGCGTCGGTGGGCACGCGCAGCTTGACCGTGATGCGGTCCACGCGACTCATGTCCAGCAGCTCGTAGTGCACGCCCAGGCGTGGCTCGTGCGGGTAGTAGTCGACGCCGTGCACGCTGGCGAGGAAGGCATAGCCGCGCTCGCGCAGGCGCCCGAGCACCGCGCGGATGCGCGCGGGATCGATCTCCAGCGCGCCGCGGCCACGAAAGAACGTGGTCTCGAGTACCGCGCCCTCCCCCTCGGCGTCCCGCAGCTCCTGTGCGATCAGCTCGAGGCCCGTTGCGTCAGGCACCGGGCGTGTCCTGCACGTATCGATCCGCGTCCGCTGCCGCGGGCGTCTGCTCGCCGGGGAGGACCTCCTCGGTGCCGTACGCGCGATAGCGCTCACGCCAACCGAGGTCCGGGTCGTCCTGGACCATCTTGCGCAGCTTGAGTATGCCGTGCATCAATGCCTCGGGGCGCGGTGGGCAGCCGGGGACGTGCACGTCGATCGGCATGAACTTGTCGGCCGGCACGAGCGCGTAGTTGTTGAACACGCCCATCGACGAGCAGCACGCGCCCATCGAGATCGCCCACTTGGGCTCCAGCATCTGGTCGTACAGGCGGCGGATGATCGGCGCCATCTTGATCGACACTCGCCCGGCGAGGATGATCAGGTCGGCCTGCCTCGGAGACGCGCGAAACGCCTCGAAGCCGAAGCGCGCGATGTCCATCCGCGCGCCGGCCGTGTGGAACTGCTCCATCGCGCAGCACGCCAGCCCGAACGAGAGCGGAAAGAAGGAGTTCGAGCGTGCCCACGCGACGGTCTTGTCGAGCGTGGTCGTCAGCACGCGCTCCTGCACGTATTCGTCGAGCTCGGTGCCGCGCAGGTGCGCCGGCTGGTTGGCGCCCTCGAGGTCGGCGCCGCGCAGCAGCTGATGCGCGTTCGAGGACCGCACCCGCAGCGCATCGACGTCGACCCGCGTTCGCTCGCCGCTCATCTCCAGTCCAGCGCTCCTCTGCGCCACACGTACAGGAAGGCGACGAACAGCAGCGCGATGAACACGATCGTCTCGATCAGCGCGAAGCTGCCGTACGCGCGCAGCTCGACGGCGATCGGGTACAGGAACACGACCTCGATGTCGAACAGGATGAACAGCATCGCGATCAGGTAGAAGCTGATCCCGAAGCGCAGGTCGCGCGTGATCTCAGACGGCAGACCACACTCGTAGGGGTCCTGCTTGTGCGGTGTCACGCGACGCGGACCGATCGCCGAGTTCAGCGCGGCGAACGCGACACCGACTGCGCCGCCGAGAACCAGGAACACAATCGCCGGGAGGTATGTGCGCAGCACCGTGCGCTGTTATATCACTGCTTGTGTCAGCCTGTTACATAGTGGCAATCGGCTCGAAATCGTCGGTGTGGAGCAGGCGGTAGTTGCGGGCGCGCTGGCCGTCGCGGCGCTCAACGCGGTGGCTGGCGCGGTCGGGGGGGCGGTCTGGTATCGCGGCACCGCCGCGATCGCCGCCAGTGGCGCCGGTGGGCTCGTGCACGTCTTCTGGGTGCTGTTGCGCGTGGGGCAGGGCTCGGCCTTGACGCTGGCTATCGCGGTCGGCTCGCTTGCCGCCGCCGGCCACTACTCGAGCGAACGCCTCTTCTACCTGTACGCGCTGCTGCCGCTCGCGGTCGGGTTCGTGGCCGAGCAGCTGCGGATCGCCTCGGCGCAGACGATCCTCGACCAGCGCGGGCTCGAGAACGCAGAGCAGGTCGGCGCGCTCGAGCAGGCGCAGCAGCACGAGATCGTCGCCGCGATCGTGCGTCGCGAGGTCGGCGTGATGGCGCTGTCCGCGCTGGTGGTCGTGTTCCTCGCGCTGCGCGCGGCGGGCACCGCCCACGGCTTCTAGGCGGAGCTATATATTCCCCGCGCATGAAGGTCGCAGCCACGACGATGGCCCTGCTCGCGTGCGCGGTGCTGCTCGGCGCGTGCGGGTCCCAGGAAATCCAGCTCGCCAAGAGCAGCCCGTACTACAAAGGAGCGACGCTGTTCCGCGACCACTGCTCGGGCTGTCACACGCTGGCGGTGGTTGGCGCCCAGGGCTCGGCCACGGCCATCTCCAACCGCGTCAAGACCAACGGTCCCAACTTCAACATCCGCAAGGAGAACGTCGAACAGGTGCTGTACGCGATCCGCAACGGCGGCTTCTCCGGAGCGATCATGCCCGAGAACGTGGTCGTCGGCGAAGACGCCCAGGACGTCGCGCAGTTCCTCGCCAAGTACTCCGGCCTGGAGGCCGAACACGTGCCGTCGGTGAACATCACGCTGTCGACCAAATAGGCGCAGGTGGTGACTCCGTTTCGACCGCGACGCTTCGCGTGGGCGGTCGAAACGGAGTCACCACCTGCTTGGCGGGCAGGGGTTGGCCCGATTTGGGGGCGCCTGCGAGGACGGGTTGGCGCGTTTGCGAGGACGGGTAGGCTGCTCGCGTGCTTGACATCAAACGCATTCGCGAGGACCCCGAGGGGGTGCGCGCGGCGCTTGCGCGACGCGACCCCGCGCTCGCTGCGAGCGTGCAGGAGATCCTCGCGAAGGACGCTGAGTGGCGCGCCGCGACGGAGCTGGCAGAGAGCCTGCGCGCGCAGCAGCGCGCCGACTCCGAGCGGATCGCGGCCGGCAAGCGCGCGGGCGAGGACGTGAGCGAGGCACTGGCCGGCATGAAGGGGCTGAGCGCCGAGGTCAAGGCGCTGACCGAGGGGGCGCGATCGGCTGAGGAGCAGCTGCACAGGGCGCTCGCGCCGCTGCCCAACCTGCCCGACCCCACCGCCGCTGCGGGCCCCGAGGACGAGCTCGTGCGCGAGGTGGGCTCTGTGCCGGAGCTCGACTTCGCGCCGCGCGACCACCTCGAGCTGGCCGGTGACATGATCGACACCGAGCGCGCGGCCAGGCTCTCCGGCACGCGCTTCGCCTACCTCAAAGGCGAGCTCGTGATGCTCGAGCTGGCGCTGGTGCGCTGGGCGCTGGAGAAGCTGCGGCGAGCGGGGTTCGAGCCGGTGGTGCCGCCCGTGCTCGTGCGCGAGCGTGCGCTGTACGGCACCGGCTTCCTGCCCGACACCGAGCAGCAGATCTACAGCGTGCCCACGGATGAGCTGTATCTGGTGGGCACCTCCGAGGTGGCTCTGGCATCGCTGCACGACGGGGAGATCCTCGACGGCGAGAGGCTGCCGCTGCGCTACGCCGGATTCTCGCCCTGCTTCCGGCGTGAGGCTGGAGCGGCCGGCAAGGACACGCGTGGGATCTTCCGCGTGCACCAGTTCGACAAGGTCGAGATGTTCAGCTTCGTCGCGCCAGAGGACTCCCCCGCGGAGCACGAGCGGATCCTCGCGCTCGAGGAGGAGATCCTGAGCGACCTGGAGCTGCCCTACCGCGTCGTCAACATCGCGGTCACCGACCTCGGCAACTCAGCCGCCAAGAAGTACGACTGCGAGGCGTGGCTGCCCAGCGAGGGTCGCTACCGCGAGCTGACCTCGTGCTCGGATACCACCGACTACCAGGCACGACGCTTGAACATCCGCGCTCGCACGGGAAAGCGCACGCACACCGTGCACACGCTCAACGGCACGGCCGTGGCGGTCGGACGCACGATCGTGGCCCTGCTCGAGAACGGCCAAACGCCCGAGGGCGGCGTGCAGCTGCCGCACTGCCTGCTGGCCTACGGCGCGCCCGCGGCGCTGCCCGCGCAGGCGCACGAGTAGCCCTGCCACCCGCCCCCGCGGTAGGCTAGATAACAAGCAGATACGCTCTCTGAGCGCGATCAACCAACGGGAGCAGCGGGGAGCGGCACGGCGTGGAGGAGGCGCAGCGAACGAGGGTCCTCGAGGCGATGGCCGAGGCGATGGCCGAGGCGATGGCCGAGCGCGGCGCACGTGGCGCCACGGTCAGCGTCACGGACGTGCTCGTACGATCGGGGGTCTCCGACGGGGCCTTCCACGAGGCGTTCGCCGATCGCGAAGCGTGCCTGCTGGCGGCCTTCGAGCTCGCCGTCGATCGCGCGCGCAGGCCGATGCTCGCCGCCTACGACTCGCACGTGCGCTGGTTGGATGCGATCAAGGGCGGGCTGGCAGCGTTCCTGCGGTTCCTCGAAGACGAACCGGCTCTCGGGCGCCTGCTGGTCGTCTACTCGACGAGCGGGGGAGAGCGGCTGCTGCACCGTCGTGCCGAGATCCTCGAATCGCTCGCGGCGCTGATCGATCGCGGGCGCCTCGAGCTCCCACCGGACAGGCAGCAGCCGGCCGCGATCATCGGCGAGGGCGTGGTCGGCGCGGTCCTCACGATCATCCAGAACCGGCTGCTCGCGGACGAGCAGCCCCCGGTGATGGAGCTGTTCGGAGCGCTGGTCAGCATCATCGTGCTGCCCTACCTCGGCGCGGGCGTTGCCCATCGCGAGATGACCCGCCCGGCGCCGCGCGTGCATAGCGACGGCGCGTCTGCGTCGGACGCAGCCGAGAACGCCATCGCGCAGGGAAGAGGGCTTCGCATCACCGACCGCACCGCGCTCGTCCTCACCGCGATCGCCGACTACCCGGGCGCCAGCAACCGCGAGGTGGCCGATCGCGCGGGCGTGATCGACCAGGGTCAGATCTCCAAGCTGCTCAGTCGCCTCCAGGAACGTGAGCTGATAGCGAACACGGGCGACGGGCGCACGCGCGGCGCCCCCAACTCGTGGCGGCTGACCGAGCGCGGCGAGGCGCTGCTCGGAGGCATCGCAGCTAGCCGATCTTGAACACGATCGAGCTCGCCGCCCCGCCCACGGGGGACAGCGTCAGTCGATAGGAGCCCGCGCCGAGCACGCCATGCCCGCTCAAGCGCTCGTTGTTGCGCCCGCTGACCGCGGCGATCCGCGACGGGCGCGTCAGCGTCTTCCAGCGCTGATGCCCGCGCCGGCCGACGCGCTCGGCTAGCGTCACGCGCACGCTGGCGGCCAGGTTCGCGCTGAAACGGAACGAGATGTCGGGAATCTTGGGATGGCTGGTGTTCAGCTCGATGAGCGCCTTCAGCGTCAACGCGAACCCCCACAGCTGCACCGGCAGGCCCGCTGTCTGCGCGCCGGAGCTCGGCGCGGTGACTGAACCGTACCCGGGGGTCACCGGTGCGCTGGCACCGCTCGCGGTTGGCGCGGGGGTCCCCGAGCCGCTGCCGCTGGCTCCTTCGCTCGTGCCTTCTTCGCTCAAGCCGCCCGCGGGGAGCTCGAAGGCGCTGATCCCGTCGGGCGTGCCGAGGCCGGTGGGGCCGTCGTAGCCGGCGCCCGCCTGGCAGATCAGCGTGTCCGCGCAGCTGGCTCTGGCCTCCGCTTCCTGGCTGCACCCGGTCGTGAAGGTGCCCGGGTTGAACGGCGCGTCGCATTCGCCGTTTGCGCCGGCGGTGATGTCGTGCAGCGAGGCTGGCGATTTGACGGCGTTCTGGTAGAGCGTCTGTGCGGGGTAGCGCACGCCGTGCGCTCCTCCGGCGAGCGCGAACACCGAGGCGACCAGCGGCGAGGCGAGGCTCGTGCCCCCAATCGTGCACCAGTTGTCGAGCGTGTGCCAGGTGCCGCCTTCTTTGTATTCGCTCGCGCATTCCGGGCTCGTGTCGTACACGGCCACGCCCGAGTGCGGGTCGGCGTCGGCGGCGACGTCGGCCACCGCGCGCTCCCTTCCGCATCCGACGGAGGACCAGTCGGACACGTGTTGCTGCCACGGTTGCGCGGTGAACTGGACGCTGCACCCGCCACCCCCGGCGCCGTATCCGTCCGGGCGCCCGCCGGCCTTGCCGCCGTCGTTCCATACCGTCTCGCCGCTCCATTTCCCGCCCGACAGGGGGGCCAGGCTCGAGCCGCCGACCGCGATCACCTGCGGCAGGGAGGCGGGGAAGCTGGCGAACGCCGAGCGCGGTTCTTCCAGCCAGCCGAGATATCCGTCGTCACCCGCCGCCGCGGTGATGACGACCCCCGGATGGTTGAACGACGGGCTTTCCTGCACGCATTCCGTGCGGCCGTCTTCGACGCATTCAGGGCTCCCCCAGGAGTTGGAGATCTCCTCGGCGCCCAGCCGCGCCGCTGCTTCCTCGGCGCGGTCCAGATCTTCGAGCGACGCTTCGTCGGCCTCCACGAGCGCTATGTGGCAGTTCTGGCAGACCGCGCGTGCGGTCTCGATGTCGAGCGAGATCTCGATCGACCAGCCCGCCGCTTCTTCGACCGCGAAGCATGCCTGTTCGTCGCCGGCTTCGCACGACGCTTCTTCCGCGCTCATGCTCCCCGCGTTCTGCGGGAACGGCAGGTTCCCGGTTTCGCCGTTCTGGTTGACCTGCTCGAAGCATCCGCTCGCGACCGTGCATTTGGGCAGTCCGAACTCCGTGTCGTAGCTTTCGAGGTCCGACGCCGCGTTCGGGTCGTTGTAGGCGTCGACCACCGCGATCGTCTGGGTCGAGGACGATTCGGCGTCCAGCGGCAGCGAGTAGGCGGCGTGCAGATCCTGTGGGCGCAGGCCGAAATTGCCGGCGGCCGGCGTCGGTGAGGTGGACGGCGCCACGGAGGCGGGGCGGACGATGCCGATCGGGTATGTGTGTGCGCGCGCCACGGCGGTGCGCGGCAACAGCTGCAAAGCCATGCATGCCGCGCGTCCCGGCGACGGCGGCGGACACGCAGCCCGCACCGCGTAGGCGGAGTCGGGGAGCGGCGAGACGGCCTGCGCCGCCGCCGCGGACTGCGCGAGCGCGAGCGTCAGCAGCAGCGCAAGCGCCGTCAGCGCCAGCACCCGGCCGTGAGTGACAATGTGGCGTGGGGGTGGGTTCATCGTGTTGCCGTGGCTATGCGGTCTCCTCGGCGCGGAGCCCCTTCGGCTTGAGCGCTGGCCGAGCGTCCAGACGCACGAGCGAATGATCACTAGATGGTCACACGCTGGTCACCGAAGCGTTACGCGAGGCTCCTCGGGCACCCTCATGATGGGCACTGCGACGGTAGGAGGAGACAGCGAACCCCGGGCCGGTTGATGTGGGGCTGCCTCCACGAGCCACCGGTCCGCGCAGGGCGCACCGAACGGGGCGGGAGGCGAGACCCGCCCCGTTCGCCATTACGCTGGTGACAGATGCCATTCAGCTTCGGCTTCGTGCTGGCAGCAGAGCCGCCCCCGCGCCGGGTCGGAGCGATCGTGGCCGTCGTCGGGGTGGCGCTGTGCACGCTGATCGTGTATCCGCTCGCGCACGTTGCGCCGGTGGTCTCGCTGAGCGTCGTGTATCTGCCCGCCGTGCTGGTCGTCTCGGTCACGTGGGGTGCCTGGCTTGGGATCATCACGGCTCTCGTCAGCGCGGCCGCCTTCAACTTCTTTCACCTGCCCCCGCTCGATCGTTTCACGCTCCAGAACTCCAGCGACTGGGTTGCGCTCGCGGCGTTCGTGGTCGTTGCCGTGCTCGCGAGCTCAGTCGCAGAGGTGACGCGCGCGCGCGCACGCGAGGCCGATGCCCGCCGGCGCGAGGCCGATCTGGCGGCGGAGATGGCGCGGCTGCTGCTGCGCGGGAACAACGTCGTCGAGGCGCTGCCGACCGCGGCCGCACGTCTGGCGCAGGCGTTGGAGCTGGGGTCGGCGTCGATCCAGCTGGACACCGTCGCCGCCGACGAGCGCACGATCGTGTTCCCACTGCGCGAAGGCACCAGGCGCCTGGGCACGCTCGTCGTCGGGGCCGATACCTCCGAGGCGGCGCTGCGCCGGCTTCAGGAGCGCGTCGTGCCCGCGCTCGAGGCGCTGCTGAGCGCCGCGCTCGAGCGCGAGGCGCTGCTCGGCAGCGTCGTCGAGACAGCAGCGCTGCGACGCGCGGATACCGTTAAGACCGCGCTGCTGCGCTCGGTGTCCCACGATCTTCGCTCGCCGTTGACCGCGATCGCCGCGGCGGGCGCCGCGGTCGCCTCGCCGTCGCTGACTCCCCACGAACGTCAGGAAATGGCGACCGTCATCCAGGAGGAGGCGCGAAGGCTCTCGCGCTTGGTGGACAACCTGCTGGACCTGTCACGCCTGGAGGCCGGCGCGGCCGAGCCTCGCCGCCAGTGGGTCTCGATCGACGAGCTGATCCGCGCGGCTGTGGCCGAGCTGGCGGCGCCCGCGGACGCCTTCACGCTGTCGATCGACCGCGAGCTGCCGCTCGTCCGGGTCGACGCGGCGCAACTCGAGCGTGCATTCGTGAACGTGCTCGAGAACGCGCGACGCCACTCCGGCGGGCACCCGGTGTCGGTCAGGGTGCGCGCCGTGCGCAGCCTCAGCAGTGCCCGCCCCGAGCGCCAGCCCGCGCTCGACCACGAGCCGGAGGGCTGGAACGGTGGCGAGCACCTAGACGCTCAGCTGCGCAAGGGCGATCGCGTGATCGTGCGTGTCGTCGATCGCGGTCCGGGGATCCCCCCAGCGCAGCTGGAGCGAGTGTTCGAGCCGTTCTACCGCGCGGGAGCGCCCGGCGGGCGCGACCGCGGCTCGGGCCTGGGCCTGGCGATCGCGCGTGGCTTCGCCGAGGCCAACGGCGCCTCGCTGCACGCCGAGTCACTTCCCGGGCAGGGCGCCACGTTCGTGTTCGAGTTCCCGCTCGGCGGGGCCGGCGAGCAGCCCGCTGCTGAGGCGCCCGCACACGACGGTGTCCACGGCGATCCGCGCGAGCTGCTTGCGCCGAGCGCCGGTGGCGGCCTCGGCGAGACGAACACGTGAGCGAGCCAGCGCGCTCGCCGCGCGTGCTGATCGTGGACGACGAGCCGCAGATCGTTCGCGCGCTGAAGGTGGTCCTGCGCGAGGCGGGATTCGAGTCCGTCCCCGCGGAAAGCGGCTCGCAGGCACTCGACCTGGCGGCCGTACGACCGCCGCAGGCCGCGATCGTCGATCTCGTGCTCCCCGACATCGATGGCATCGAGGTCACGCGCCGGCTACGCGAGTGGAGCGACATGCCGATCCTCGTGCTCTCCGCAGTCGGTGAGGAGGAGCAGAAGGTCAGGGCGCTCGAGGCCGGCGCCGACGATTACATAACCAAGCCGTTCGGCACACGCGAGCTGGTGGCGCGCCTCCAGGCTGCGCTGCGTCGCGCGGGGGCGGGCGAAGCGGAGCCGAGCATCGTCCTCGACGGCCTCGAGATCGACCTCGGCGCGCGCGTCGTGCGTCGCCACGGCGAGCCGATCCACCTAACCCCGATCGAGTTCGACCTGCTGCGTGAGCTCGCGCGCAACCGCGGGCGGCTGATGACTCATCGCAAGCTGCTGGCCGAGGTGTGGGGGCCGGAGTATGTAGAGGACATCCAGCCGCTGCGTACGCACATCGCGCGGCTGCGCGCCAAGATCGAGCCGGAGGGCGTGGCCGCGCCCCGCTACATCGTCACCGACCCCGGGGTTGGCTACCGCTTCTCCGAGTAACAGCGCCGCGTTTAGCTGGCCGTTATGAAATCGTTATGGGTCGCGGCGCATTCGTTACGCGGCCGTGACGCGTCGGCGCCCATAGTGCACGCATGGACATCGTGTACATCGTTCTCGGGGTCGTCTCGTTCGCGATCCTGCTGTTCATGATCGAGGGCATCGACCGGGTATGAGTCCGTCGGTCCCGCTGGGCTTCTTCGTCGCGCACATGAGCGGCGCCGACTTCTTCGGCCTGGTCGTCTCGGTGCTCGTGACCGCCTATCTCTTCTACGCCCTTATCCGGGGAGAGAAGCTCTAAGGCATGACGTTCGTCGGCTGGTTCACGATTGTCGCTTTTGCGATCGTCCTGACGGTGCTGGCATTGCCGCTCGGCACCTACATGGCGAAGGTGTACACGGGCGAGCGGGTTTTCCTGTCGCCCATACTCGGCGGTCCCGAGCGCCTCTTGTATCGGCTGATCAACGTCGACCCCGATCGTCAGCAGGATTGGAAGCAGTACGCGAAAAGCCTTTTGATCTTCTCGCTCGCGGGCTGGCTGTTCCTGTATTTCATTCTGCGCACGCAGGACGCGTTCTTCGTGCCCCACTCGCTGAACCCGCTCGGCTATCACTCGCCGCCGGCGAATGTGACGTTCAACATCGTGTCGTCTTTTTTGACGAACACGAACTGGCAGTACTACGGCGGCGAGACGACGATGACCTACCTCAGCCAGATGATTGGGCTGACGGTGCAGAACTTTCTCTCGGCAGGTGTCGGGATCGTGGTGGCCGCCGCCCTGATCCGCGGCATCATCGGGCGCAGCGGCAAGGGACTGGGCAACTTCTGGCACGACATCGTACGCACGACGCTTTACATACTCGTGCCGCTCTCGATAGTTGGCGCACTCGTGATCGCCTCCCAGGGCGTGATCGCGAACCTTTCGACCTACCTCACCGTTCACACGATCACCGGCCTCGAACAGAAAATCGCGATGGGGCCCGTCGCGTCACAGGAGGCGATTAAGGACCTCGGCTCAAACGGCGGCGGTTTCTTCAATGTCAACGCGGCGCACCCGTTCGAGAACCCGACCTCGTTCACCAACTTCTTCCTGATACTGATGGTGCTGATCATCCCTGCGGCGATGATCTTCATGTACGGGCGCATGACCGGCAACCGCCGCCAGGGTTACGCGATCTATGCCGTGGTGATGGTGATGTTCCTCGGTGCCGTGTCGGTCGCGTACATCGCCGAGGCACACGGGTCGCCCGCACAGCACGCTGCCGGCCTCCACACCGGGGTGACCTCAGGCTCGGGTGGCGGCAACATGGAAGGCAAGGAGCAGCGCTTCGGGATCGCCGGCTCGGCGCTGTTCGACGTCGCGACCACCGTGACCTCGAACGGCTCCGTGAACAGCTCGATCGAGTCCTTCACGGGCATCGGCGGAGCAGTGCCGTTCGCGAACCTGTCGGCCAGCGAGGTGATCTTTGGCGGCGTCGGCACTGGTCTTTATTCGATCCTGTTGTACGTGCTCCTGGCGGTGTTCATCGGCGGGCTGATGGTCGGGCGCACGCCGGAGTGGCTCGGCAAGAAGATCGAGGCGAGAGAGATAAAGCTCGCCGGGCTGGGCATCCTGATCACGCCGCTCGCGGCGCTTTTCGGCACGGCGCTCGGGGTCGCGACGCAGGCGGGGCGAAAGTCGATCTCCGAAGTCGCGACGTCCGCTGGCAAGCTCGGCATTCATACGCCGCAGGCCTTCTCGGAGAGCTTCTACGCCTATCTCTCCCAGGCGAACAACAACGGCTCCGCGTTCCCGGGGTACACGGGCCTGATCCAGCCGAACGCCGGCAACCTTGGAGCGCACGGGGTCAGCTTCGCCGACGTGCTCGGCGGCCTCATCATGCTGTTCGCGCGCTACGCGCCGATCCTGTTCGCGCTCGCCGTCGCCGGCGCGCTCGTAGGCAAGCGCGTGACCCCGGCGGGTCTCGGCACGATGCGCACCGACAACGGCACGTTCGCGGTGCTGCTGGTCGGCGTGATCATCCTCGTCGGCGCGCTGACGTTCTTCCCCGCGCTGCTCCTCGGCCCGATCGTCCAGGGCCTGACCGGACACCTCTACTGACATGAAACCCTGGCTGCGTGACACCATCACAGCGATCCTGGCGATGATCGTGTTCGCGATCCTGACCGGGCTCGTCTACCCGCTAGCGATCACGGGGATCAGCCAGGTCGTGTTCCCGGGCGATGCTAACGGGCAGCAGATTCACCTCGACGGCAAGCTGGTCGGCTCGAAGAGCATCGGGCAGAGCTTCGCCTCGCCGGTGATAGGCAAGAACGGCAAGCCCGAAGAAAAGGAAGAAGAACTCGTAACCGAACCGGACCCACGTTACTTCCAGAGCCGCCCGTCCGCGACCGAAGGAGGCGCCTACAACGCGGCCGCGAGCACCTTCTCCAACCACGGGCCCAACAGCGTCAAGACCAGGGAAGCCGACGAAGAAAACATCAAGGCGTACCTCGAATTGAACAAAAACCCGGCCACGAAGTCGGAATACGACCCCGGCCTGACCGTCGGCAAGATCCCGGTCGACGCCGTCAACAGCTCGGCCTCGGGGCTAGACCCTGACATCTCGAAGGCGAACGCCTGGATCCAGGCGCACCGGATAGCTGCAATTCGGCATCTGTCGCTGCCGACAGTCGATGGGCTGATCGACAAGTACACCTCGGGCCGCGGGCTCGGCTTCTCCGGCGAAGAAGGCGTGAACGTGCTCGAGCTCAACCTTGCACTCGACCGTCTGACAGGAGCAGCCAGCTGATGTCCGCGCAGATGCCCGCGACCCACGAACGACAGGCGGTCTCGCTGTTCCAGCGTGAGATCGTCGCGCGTGCGCTGATCGACAGCTTCAAGAAGCTCGACCCCCGCGTGCAGGTCCGCAACCCGGTGATGTTCGTAGTGGAGATTGGGGCCCTGATCACGACGGTGACGTGGTTCATCCAGCTCGGTGGCGGCGAATCGCTCGGCGGCGCCGAGCCGTCGTGGTACACGTTCACGATCTCGATCTGGCTGTGGCTGACGGTCGTGTTCGCGAACATGGCCGAGGCGTTCGCCGAGGGTCGCGGCCGCGCGCAGGCCGACACGCTGCGCTCGATGCGCAGGGAGACGGTCGCCAGAATGCGCGACGGCTCGACCAAGGCTGCCTCCGAGCTGACCCGCGGCGACGTCGTGGTGGTCCCGGCCGGGGAGCTGATCCCCGGCGACGGCACCGTGATCGCGGGCATCGCGACCGTCGACGAGTCGGCGATCACCGGGGAGTCCGCGCCGGTGATCCGCGAGTCCGGGGGCGATCGCAGCGCGGTGACCGGGGGCACGCGAGTGACCTCGGACGAGATCGTCGTGGAAATCACGCAGGAGCCCGGGCAGTCGTTCCTGGACCGCATGATCGCGCTGGTCGAGGGCGCCGAGCGGCGCAAGACCCCCAACGAGATCGCGCTGAACATCCTACTGGCGGCGCTGACCCTGATCTTCGTGATCGTCGTCGCGACGCTGCGACCGTTCGGGCTGTTCGCGCAGACTACGATCTCCGAGACGAGCTTGATCGCGCTGCTTGTGGCGCTGATCCCGACCACGATCGGCGCGCTGCTGTCGGCGATCGGGATCGCCGGGATGGATCGGCTCGTGCGTCGCAACGTGCTCGCGTTGTCGGGCCGGGCGGTGGAGGCCTCCGGTGACGTGGACGTGCTGCTGCTTGACAAGACCGGCACGATCACGATCGGCAACCGCCTGGCGTCGGAGTTCGTGCCGATGCCGGGCGTGGCTGAGTCCGAGCTCGCGGAGGTCGCCCAGCTCGCGTCGCTCGCGGACGAGACGCCGGAGGGCCGCTCGATCGTGGTCCTGGCCAAGCAGTACGGGATCCGCGAGCACGACATGACGACGCTCAACGCCGAGTTCGTGCCGTTCACCGCGCAGACGCGGATGAGCGGGGTCGACCTCGACGGTCAGCAGCTGCGCAAGGGTGCGGGCGACGCGATCATCGACTTCGTGACCCGCGAGGGCGGCTCGCCGCCTCCGGAGCTCCAGGCCGAACTCGACCGGATCGGCAACGAGGGCGGCACGCCGTTGGCGGTCTCGCGCGACAGCCAGGTGCTCGGCGTGATCTACCTCAAGGACACGATCAAGGAGGGCATGAAGGCGCGCTTCGACCAGCTGCGGGCGATGGGCATCAAAACGGTGATGGTGACCGGCGACAACCGCCTGACGGCCGCGAAGATCGCCGAGGAGTCCGGCGTCGATGACTTCCTCGCGGAAGCCACGCCCGAGCGCAAGCTCGCGCTGATCCGCGAGCAGCAGGCGGACGGGCGGCTGGTGGCGATGACCGGCGACGGCACCAACGACGCCCCCGCGCTCGCCCAGGCGGACGTGGGCGTGGCGATGAACACCGGCACACAGGCTGCCCGCGAGGCCGGCAACATGGTCGACCTCGACTCCAACCCGACCAAGCTGATCGAGATCGTCGAGGTCGGCAAGCAGCTGCTGATCACGCGCGGCGCGCTCACGACCTTCTCGATCGCCAATGACGTCGCCAAGTACTTCGCGATCCTGCCCGCCGTGTTCATCTCCACCTACGCGGCGAGCGCGGGGGCGAAGGGCCCGCTGCACGTGCTCAACATCATGGACCTCGGCAACCCCGAATCGGCGATCGTGTCCGCGATCATCTTCAACGCGATCGTCATCCCGCTCCTGATCCCGCTGTCGCTGCGAGGCGTGCGCTACCGGCCGATCGGGGCCAGCGCGCTGCTCCGACGCAACCTCTGGATATACGGCCTCGGCGGCATCATCGCGCCGTTCATCGGCATCAAGCTGATCGACCTGATCGTCCACAACCTGCTCGGGGGATGAGCGAGCGCGCCTCGCGAGCGACGCGAGCGCGCCCTCGTCGGCGTCATGGCTGCATCCGGTGAGCGCGGCCGTGGTCGTCTGAAGGTCTTCATCGGCATGGCCGCCGGCGTGGGCAAGACCTACCGCATGCTGCTCGAGGGCGATGCCGAGCAGGAGGCGGGGCGCGACGTCGTGATCGGCCTGCTCGAGACCCACGGCCGCGCAGAGACCGCGCGGCTGGCCGAGGGCCTGCCGACCCTCGCGCGCCGGCGCGTGCGCTACCGCGACACGGTCCTGGAAGAGCTCGACCTGCCGGCGATCCTGCGCCGGGCGCCCGAGATCTGCCTGATCGACGAGCTCGCGCACACGAACGCGCCCGGAACCGAGCACGCCAAGCGCTACGAGGACGTGGAGACGGCCCTCGACGCTGGGATCGACGTGCTCTCGACGCTGAACGTCCAGCACCTCGAGTCGCTCAACGATCACATCACCGAGCTGAGCGGCGTGCGCGTGCGCGAGACGATCCCCGACGCGATCCTCGCCCGCGCAGACGAGGTCGTGCTGATCGACCTCACCCCCGAGGCGCTGCTCGACCGTCTACGCGCCGGCAAGGTGTATCCCGCCGAGCGCATCGACGCGGCGCTCAACAACTTCTTCAAGATCGAGAACCTCTCGGCGCTGCGGGAGGTCGCGCTTCGTCAGGTGGCCGAGGAGGTCGGCGCCAAGCGCCTGACCACCGAGCTCGTGGGCTCGCGCGAGGAGAGCCTTGCGGCCGACGCGCCGCAGGCCGTCGGCGAGCGCCTGCTCGCGTTGGTCGAGCCGCAGCCGAGCGCCCAGCGTCTCGTGCGTCGCGCGTGGCGCTCGGCGCAGCGCCTCGGCGCCGGTCTCGACCTGCTGTGGGTCCGCGTCCCGGGGAGCGAGCTGTCAGACGAGCAGCAACGCTCGCTGGCGGCGCTGCGCCAGCTCGCCTCGGTGCTCGGGGCGCGGATGATCGAGGAGCAGTCCGACGATTTGACCAGCGCGGTCGCGGACGTCGCACTACGCCGCGGAAGCACCTACATCCTGATCGGCAGCTCGCGCCCGCCGCGCGGCCTCGCACGCCTGCGCACGCCGTTGCCCCAGCGCCTGATGGCGCGTCTGCCGGGGGTGGACGTGCGCATCGTCGCCGATCGCTCACGGCGCCCGAACGGCACGAGCTTGGAGGGGCCATGAGCGGCGCGGAGGTCGTGGCGGTCGCCTGCGCCGCCGCCCTGCTGGGCATCGCCGCGGGCTACTGGCTGCCGCCGCACGGGCGCCTGCCGGCGCGCGACCGCCTGCGCGGCGACAAGCGTCGAATCCTGCTCCCGTTCACCGGCGAGGAGATCTCGCGCCGCTCGTTCGAGGCGGCGGTGCGCCTGGCGAAGGCCGAGGACGCGATCATCATGCCCGCGTTCCTCGCGCGCGTGCCGATGAACCTGCCTCTGGAAACGGCGCTGCCCGTGCAGTGCGCGCGTGGCATGCCGCTGCTCGAGGCGATCGAGCAGCGCGCCGCCTGGCAGGGGGTGCCCGTCGACTCGCGCGTCGGCCGCGGGCGCACGGCCCGCGACGCCCTGCGCAAACTGCTCGAGCAGGAGCACTTCGACCGCATCATCGTCTCCGCCGACGAAGACCCGCGGGTGGGCCTCAGCTACGAGGACCTGCGCTGGATGCTCGCCCGCGTCCCGGCCGAGATCCTGATCCTGCGCCCCGCGCCGGACGACACTCGCCGCGTCTCCGTCGCGGCGGTCAAGGGTCACTTCTGAGCGACGGCTCAGCCCCAGACCGCGACCAGAACGCCGACGAACGCGAGATACGAAGCGACGATCACGAGCCCCACACCTCGTCTCAACCCGTGCCCGAGGTAGGCGCACACGAGCGCCAGCACCGTCATCGCCATCAGCGAGGCCGCGATGAATGTCGTCTGGCCCGACGGTGCGCCCAGCCCGAGGATCGTCGTCGGGATCAGCAGGCCGGCGAGGATGTTCAGCGCGTTGCTGTTCAGCGCCGTGCTCAGCACCGCCGCGCCCCTGCCTCGCATCGCCAGGTAGACGGCTGCCACCGCGTTCGGGAGGCTCGTGACCACGGCCAGCACCAGGGCGCCGACGACGATCGCGGACACGCCCCAGCGTGTTCCCAGGTCAGTCGCGCTGTGCTCCATCTCCACGCTCGCAGCGACCACCACCGCGACCGAGGCGCCGGCCGCGAGCGCGTCGCGAATCCCGCCGCGCCGCGGGTGGATCGCGACCTCGAGCTCGAGCTCCTCCTCGCTGATCGCCGCGATCAGCCAGCTCGTCCACGCGGGCGGCAGGCGCATGCGCGCCAGGCGCTCGTGGCGAACCGCCAGGATCGTGACGTAGGGAACGAGCACGGCCAGCACCAGCAGCAGCCCCGCGAGCGGCGAGCAGACGCCCGTCACCACGAGCAGCGCGGTCGCGGCGATCCACAGGGCGACGCCCCCGCCCAGCTCCAGCGCGCGACGGTGCAGCGTGATCTCCCCGGCAACCACCGCCGACAGGCCCAGTAGCGCCGCCAGGTTGAAGACGTTCGAGCCGATCACCACGCCTGCGCCCACGTGCTGGTCGTGGCGCACGAGCGCCGTCACAGCGGAGGTGATCTCGGGCATGTCCGCAGCGAGCGCCGCGAGCAGCCCCAGCAGCGCCTCGGACAGCCCCAGCCGTGCGCCCACCCGCTCCAGCGAGACCACCAGCAGCCAGCTGGCCGCGAGGCTGATCGCTGCGGCGATTACGAAGGCGACGAGCTGTGTGGTCAATAGAGCTCCCTCCTGGAGGGCACGCCGACCAGGCTTCCCGGCTCGCCGCCCGGCAGTCTAGCCTGTAGCGTCCGCGGGGTTGAGATGTCCGACGACCAGGGACAGCTGAAGGTCTTCATCGGCATGGCCCCGGGCGTGGGCAAGACCTATCGCATGCTCCAGGAGGGGGTCTCCGAGGCAGACAGCGGCCGCGACGTGGCCATCGGCTACCTGGAGTCACACGGGCGCGCCGAGACCGCCGCGCAGGCCGACGGCCTGGAGATGATTCCGCGTCGCGAGGTCGGCTACCGCGGCACTGTGCTGGAGGAGATGGACCTGCCCGCGGTGCTGGCGCGCGCCCCAGAGCTGTGCCTGATCGACGAGCTCGCGCACACCAACGCGCCGGGCCTCGAGCACGAGAAGCGCTACGAGGACGTGCGCGACGTGATCGCGGCTGGGATAGACGTGTTCTCGACCGTCAACGTCCAGCATCTGGAGAGCCTCAACGACCAGGTCACGCAGCTGACCGGGTCGCGCACCCGCGAGACGATCCCCGACGAGGTGCTGTTGGCGGCCGACCAGGTGGTGCTGGTCGACGTGACCCCGGAGACGCTGATCGCGCGCCTGCGCGCGGGCAAGGTCTACGGGCCCGAGCGTGTGCCCGCGGCGCTGGACAACTTCTTCAAGATCGAGAACCTGGCCGCGCTGCGCGAGACCGCGCTGCGCCAGGTGGCCGAGGAGGTCGAGGTCAAGCGGCTGGTGCGTGAGCCTGCCCCGACGCTGCGTCGCGACGAGGAAGGGCTGGCGGTGCTGGCACGCGACGGGCCCCAGCCGATCGCGCAGCGGCTGCTCGCGCTGGCGACGCTCGCGGCCGAGTCCGAGCACGTTGTGCGGCGCGCGTGGCGCTCTGCCCAGCGGCTGGACGCCGAGCTCGACGTGCTCGTCGTGCGCCCGCCCGGGCGTCCGCCCAGCACCGAGGACCGCAGGCGCCTGGAGGAGCTGCGGCGCCTGACAGCGATGCTGGGAGCGCGGCTGCGCGTGGAGGAGGGCGAGGACGTGGCCGCCAGCGTGATCAGGGTGGCCCGCGAGCTGGGCTCCACATACGTGCTGATGGGCACGCCCTCCGAGCGCCGCGGGCTCGCCCGTTTCGGCGGCGCCTCCGAGCGCTCGCTGCTGATGCGACTGTTGCGGGGGCTGCCGGGCGTCGACATGCGGATCGTCGCCGACCCAACGCTGCGCGCTGACGCCGGCGAGGCGGCGGCGATGCTCGCCGACGAGGCAGCGGATTAAGCGTCGTCTAAAGATCTCGCGCAGCAGAAGGTCGCTGGCTAAGCGCCTCGTAAGACTGTTGGGGCCTCACGCAACCATGCACGTCCTACTCTGTTGCCCAAGCGTATGAGAACACGACGACATCTGCTCATGCTCGCGCTCGTGCTGGCGCTCGCCGCCGCGTCCGCCGTTGCGGGCGTCGCGCAGGCCGGTCGCGCGCCTGCGCCCGCGTCCCGTGCGCACGCCGCCAGCTCCTTCACGACCGGGATCGGCAACGAGAGCGCGAGCATGTTCACCAACCCGCTGTACAGGCAGCTGCACACCAAGATCGTCCGCTACATCGCCCCCTACGACGCCGTTGTCCATCCCTACTCGCTGACCAAGGCCACGCAGTTCATCCACGACGCGGAAACGCTGCACGAGGAAGTGCTGGTGGCCTTCTACCACTCCGAGTACACGCCCACGCAGATGCCGAGCGTCGCCAGCTACCAGCGCGACGTGCAGAGGTTCGTGAAGCTGTTCCCGCACGTGCGCCAGTACCAGTCGTGGGACGAGGCCAACCGCGGCAACGAACCGCGCCAGTGGTCGAGCCCGTCGGCGGTGCAGGCGGCCAAGTACTACCAGGCGCTGCTGCGCGAGTGCAAGGGCTGCACGGTCATCGGGCTGGACGTGCTCGACCAGGCCTACATACAGCCGACGCTCCAGTACATCGCCGCATTCAAGCGCGAGATCTACCGCCTGGAGACGATCATGCCCAAGATCTGGGGGCTGCACGACTACTCCGACGTCAACCGCCTGGAAGGCTGGCGCACACGCGACATCGTGCGCGCGCTCGGCGGGCAGGTGTGGCTGACGGAGACGGGTGGGATCGTGAAGTTCGGCGGTTCCTTCCCCAACAATCGCGGCTCGGGCCTGACGCGGGCGGCGAAGGTGCTGAAGTTCACGTTCGCGCTGGCCGGCTCGGTGCCGCAGGTCAAGCGGCTGTACATCTACGACTGGAGCGGTGGCACTGCCTCCACCCGCTTCGACGCCGGGCTGATGAACGCGCACGAACAGCCGCGCGCCGGCTACGTGGTCGTGTGTCGCGCGCTGCACGCCGCCAAATGCGGCGTGAAGATCGCCAGCAACTGAGCTGCGCCTGCTCGGCCGCGGGCGCTCGCGCGGCCGCGATCGACCCTACGCGCTGAGCGCCGGCTGCGCGCGCGAGCCCGTGCCGCTTTCGTGCGTGTCCGCCGAGCGCGGCGACGCGCCCCGGGCCAGGCGCATCGCGCACAGTGCCAGCAGGCCGGCGGCCGCGGCGACGGCAGCGAGGGTCTTCAGCGGGAACCTGCTGCCCGAGTGCAGCTTCAGGTTGAACGCCGTGTGGTCGCCGGCGTCGTAGATGCTGCGCAGCCCAGCGTGGTCGATGCCGAGCAAGGTGGGGGCGAGCGCGGCGAACAGCGCCCACGCGGCCAGCACGCTCGCACCCGCCAGCAGCCCGCGCGCCGACAGGCGCACTCGCGGCGTGACCCATGCGGCGAGCAGCAGTGCCCCGCCGGCCGCCAGCAGGAACGGCCAGATGCCGCCCCAGCTGCGACCCAGCCCGTAGGCGGAGGCGATCGTGGGCTGGAAGAAGCCTTTGGACAGGTAGCGCATCCAGCTGGCCGTCTCGTTCTCGTAGCCGATCAACGGGTGCGTGGTCGTGGCGATCACGGTCGTCGTGATCGACACCGCCGCGAGCGCGATCGTCGGCCCGGGGAATCGCTTCAGCGCGATCGCGATCGGGCATGCCAGGAACGGCAGCATCGTGTCGAGGAAGCGCGGCCCCATGAAGCCGCCGCCGAACGGCAGGTAGTAGCCGGAGTTGTAGAGCAGGTAGCACAGGCAGATGCCGCCGATCGTGAGTGCCTCCGCGCGCCTGCCGCGCCGATAGAGCATGACCGTGCCGAGCGCTCCCATGATCAGCACGGGAGACAGCGTGAGCAGGCCGCGCGAGTCGAGCAGCAGCGTCGTGAGCACCCTCAGGCTCGGAGCGCCTATGCCGAAGAAGCCTTTCTGCTGGCGCGGGATGTTGGAGTAGGCGAGGTGCGTCCAGGAGCCAAACGCGTAGTGGTTGTAGAGCAGCAGCGGGATGATCCCCACGAGGCCCCCCACCACGTAGGCGCCGCCGCGTCCCAGCACGCCGCGTGGCGTCAGCGAGTCCCTACGCGAGAGCATGAACAGGCCGAGCACAACCGCGGCGAAGAACGTCGGGTACTCCGAGGCGAACGCGTAGCCCATCGCCAGGCCGGCCAGCGCCAGCAGCGTCGGGCGCGGGGGGCCGTCGCGCTCCCTCAGCATCAGCCAGAACGCGGCGAAGCACAGGAACGTCGTGAACATGTGCGAGAACAGCAGCGTCGCGAACGCCAGCACCATCGTCCCGAGGCCGAGGATCACCGCCGTGGCCACGCCGTAGCCGGGCTCGAAGCGATCGGCGACGCGCCACACGAGCAACAGCAGCAGCAGGCCGGGCAGCACGTTGCCCCACAGGCCGATCAGGTAGATCATCTCATCGCCGGGATGGTCCGGCGGCGCGACGTGGGTGTCGGTCCACGATTCCGCGTCGACCAGTTTCAGTGCGTTGTAGAACGGCAGCGAGAACAGCGCCAGTCCCGGGGCTCGCGCGGAGTACCAGTGTCCCTTGTAGTAGGCCTTGTCGCCCGTGTTCGCCTGGTAGCGGTCGATCGTCGTTTCGCCGTTGTTCAGCGCCCGGATCAGGTCGTAGTGGGAGGTCTGGTTCCAGGAGAAGCTCTGGATCAGCGTCGCGAACGCGACGCCTACGAGCACGATCGCGAGGATCGCAGCGCGTCGCTTGCTCATCGGTCGCTGCCGTGCAGGGCCGTGGGCCCCGGCCCGATCTCGTAGATGAACACGGAGCCGACCTGGCGGCGCGTGATGCCCAGGCCCGCGATCGGCTTGCGCGCGGCGGCCGCCGGGTCCGGGGGGTTGGGCAGGACGTGGCCGTGTTCGGGCGGCAGCCCCTTCGGCAGCACCGTGTGCAGGACGACCGTGCGGATGTGGTAGTGGCGCAGCTTCTCCACGCTCGCCTGGTCGGGGAAGCCGTTCATTCCTCCGCGCAGGTCATCGACCGCCGGCAGGTCGAACGTGCTGTTACCGATCGGGACCTTGTAGAAGCCGTCGGTCGAGAAGTACTGCCAGATGCGGTCGAGGGCGCCATCGGTGGGGAGATCGAGTATCGGTCCCGGTAGACCGACTTCGGCGCTCGCCGGCTGGGGCACCACGGGATGGCCGAGGTGGCCCGCGCCTTCGCCGAGCAGGCCGACGAGCGCGACCGCGCCGATGACCGCCGGCAGCGCCATCAACGCTGGCCCACGCGCTCGCTGCCGGCCTCGCTCGAGCCGCGAGGCGACCCAAGCGACGAGCGTCTGGAGCCCGGCGCCGGCGAGCAGCGCGTAGAACAGCGTCGCCAGCGTGAAGATCCTGCCGGGAACGCGCACGCCGTCCCAGCCCGGGGCGTAGTCGTAGAGCAGCCGATATGGATAGCCCGCGCCGGTTATGCCGAAGCCGAGCGCGAGCACCGAGCACGTGACGATGCCGAGCGCCAGCCCGAGGCGCAAGCGTCGCGTGTAAGCGCCGGCGGCGAGCCCGATCAGCGCCAGCGCCAGGATCAGGCCGCCGGGGAAGAACACGCTCTCGTTCTTGGAGTTGACTTTGGCGCGCATCCCGGCCGTGGCGGCGCCCCACACGCGGTTCTCCGAGGAGGCCGCCAGCAGCGCCGCGGGGCCCGAGGAGTACGTCTCCACTTCTGTCAGCGTGCGCTTGGCCGTTGGGTACTCGTGCGCGACCTTCAGGTAGGGCCTGGCCTGATAGACGGTGACGGCGCCGAGCACGGCGAGACCGACGAGTGTCACGGCCAGCAGCCGGCGGGGGATCAGCGGCCCGCGGCCCACGCGCTCGTCGCCCGGCGGCGCACCCACCCGCTGCCACGCCGGTCCTGGCGTCAGGCGCCCCCGCCACCAGTGCACCAGCACGAGCGCCGCGAGCACCACCAGCAGGTAGCAGTACTGGAGCCCGAGCGTGAAGCCGAGGCTGACCTGCCAGGCCGACACCAGCCAGCCGGCGAGCACCAGCCCGCGCGAGTTGCGCCGGTAGCCGCGCAGCAGCAGGAACATCGCCAACACGAACCCTCCCGAGGAGATCACGTGCAGATGCCCCGCCTCCGTCACACGGTAGGGCGCGTAGGCGAACGCGAGGCCGGCGGCGGCGCCACCCACTCGCCGCAGGCCGAGCTCGCGCGCCAGCAGGTACGCGGCCACGAAGCACAGCGACCACGCCCACAGGAACAGGAGGTTGTAGCGGACGAGTGCGGCGACCGTGCCGGAGCCGAAGAACGCGGCCGGGCCGTAGCCGAGCAGCGAATCCGAGAACGCGAGGCTGAGCGGGTGGGGATAGAAGGCGTTGGAGTCGAACAGGTGCAGCGGGTCGTGGAGCATCGCGTGCCCCACCCACGCGATCTCCCAGGCGGTGCGCACGGGGTCGCCGAGGTCGGGCGCGATGCGGCTGGACATTTGCAGCACGAGCGGCCAGCTCGTGAGCACCGCCAGCAGCACCCCCGACAGCGCCACCAGCGCGATCTCGGTGCGCGCCAACGTGGGCGATGGCGCCCAGCGGTTGGCGCGCGCCTGCACAGGCCCCTGCGCAGGCGCGTCGCTGAGCGCCGACCGCTCGATGCCGGTGGGGTCGGGCGTTTGGGCTGGCGTGCGCGGCGGGGTGGGCAGGCCGGTGCTCACCGTGTGCTGGTGTTCGGAGCCGCGCGGATCGGCGCAGCATACGGGAGGCGCCTGCGACGTTGCGTCGCACGGGCGGGTGCTTGTTGTGACATCTCGAAGCTCGCTGGTGCGTCACACTTCGAGCGGTGAAGGTGCTGGTCGTAGGTGCGGGCGGTGTGGGCGCGGCGTTCGCGGCGATCGCCCAGCGCCGCGAGGCGTTCACGCGGGTGGTGCTCGCGGACGTCGAGCTGGCGCGCGCGCAGGGTGCCGTGCAGCGGCTGGCCGAGCCGGACCGCTTTGCGGCCGAGCGCGTGGACGCCTCCAGCCGCCAGCAGCTCGTGGAGCTGATCGGCCGCGTGGCGCCCGACGCCGTGCTGAACGCGTGCGACCCGCGCTTCAACGAGCCGATCTTCGCCGCCGCGTTCGACGCCAGGGTCACCTACCTGGACATGGCGATGACGCTGTCGCACCCGCACCCCGAGCGTCCCTATGAGCTGCCAGGGGAGATGCTCGGCGAGCGTCAGCTCGGCGAGCACGAGCGCTGGCGCCAGGCCGGCCTGCTCGCGCTCGTGGGGATCGGCGTGGAGCCCGGGCTGTCCGACGTGTTCGCTCGCTACGCCGCAGACGAGCTGTTCTCAGAGCTGCGCGAAGTCGGGGTGCGCGACGGCGCGGACCTGGTCGTCGAGGGCTACGAGTTCGCGCCCACGTTCTCGATCTGGACGACGATCGAGGAGTGCCTGAACCCGCCGCTGATCTGGGAGCGAGACCGCGGCTTCTACACCACCGCCCCGTTCTCCGAGCCCGAGGTGTTCGAGTTCCCCGAGGGTATCGGCCCGGTCGAATGCGTGAACGTGGAGCACGAGGAGGTCGTGCTGATCCCGCGCTGGGTGTCGTGCCAGCGGGTGACCTTCAAGTACGGGCTCGGACGCGAGTTCATCGACGTGCTCCAGACGCTGCACAAGCTCGGTCTCGACTCGACCGAGCCGGTGTCCGTGCACGGAAAGGAGGTCAGCCCCCGCGACGTCGTCGCCGCCACGCTGCCCGACCCCGCCACGCTCGGCGAGCGCATGAGCGGGCGCACGTGCGCGGGGACTTGGATCACCGGCGCCGGAATCGACGGCCAGCCGCGCTCGACCTACCTGTATCAGGTGGTGGACAACGAGACGACCATGCGCGAGTACGCCAGCCAGGCGGTCGTGTGGCAGACGGCCGTCAACCCGGCGGTCGCGCTGGAGCTGCTCGATCGCGGCGCGTGGAAGGGCGCGGGCGTGCTCGGCCCGGAGGCGTTCGCGCCGGCGCCGTTCCTCGAGCTGCTAGCCGAGTACGGCGCGCCGCACGGGCAGCTGGAGCTGGCGGCGGGCTAGAAGTCCACGCGCTCGGGGACCGGGTCGCTCGGCGGCGGCTGCTGGAGCAGGCCGGGCGGGGCGGTTTCGGTCTTGCGCGCGAAGTACTCACCGAAGAACGGACGCGAGACGAGCATGATCACGAAGCCGAGGACCATCCCGCCGATGCCCATCCACAGCGGCAGCGTGATGCCGAGGATCGGCTTGGCGGAGACGTTTTCGGCGTGGCCATAGTAGATCGCGGCCTTGATTCCCACCCCGAACAAAATCAATCCCCCCACCACCGGACCGAGTCCCAGGAGCAGGAAGTTGCGCGCGCTTTCGGTCAGGTCGCGACGGTAGTACCACGCGCACGCCACCCCGGTGAAGCCGTAGTAGAAGCAGATCGGGAAGCCGATCGAGGTGATCGAGTCTTCCAGGACGCTGCCGTGCGCGAGCAGCAGCGCCACCGTGATCAGCACCGACAGCACGCCGAAGCCGAGCGTCGAAACGGTCGGCGTGAGGTAGTTCTTGTGCACGCGCGCGAGCAGGCTGGTGACGGCTTTCCAGTGGGCCATCGACAGCGTCGTGCGGGCGGTGGGGAGGATCGTGGTCTGCGTCGATGCCGAGGCGGAGGTCAGCACCGCGATGATCAGCAGCTTGTCCAGGCCGCTGCCCAGCACGCCCGTGCCGAGGGCGCTGAGCACGTCTTCCTGGTTGGCTTCGTTGGTGAGGAAGCCGGTGCCGTGGAAGGACTGCGCGGCCGCCGTCACGACCACGTAGATCAGCACCAGCAGCACCGTCGAGATCACCGCCGCCTTGCCGGGCCCCTCGGCCGGGTTCTCGGACTCCTCGTTGACCGCCACCCCCGAGTCCCAGCCCCAGTAGATGAACACCGCCAGCAGCAGCGCGACGACCAGGTCACCGAAGTTCATCGCGAACGGGTTGATCCACGACAGCGACGGCTTGATCGCGCCTGACGGCGGGTGGCTGCCGTAGACCTTGGCGAACGCCACCACCGCGAACAGGCCGAGGATCACGACCTCGGCGCCGAGCAGGAACTGCTGAATCCGAGCCGACAGCTCGATCCCGCGATAGCAGATCCAGGTCATGATCGCGATCCACAGGATCGCGGCGACGATGATCGCCGCTTTCGATTCACCGAGTTCGGTGAAGCCGAAGAGCTTGAAGGTGTAGATGGCGGCGATGTCCGACAGCGAGGCCATCACCATGACGTCGGCCAGGAAGATCGCCCAGCCGTTCAGCCAGCCGGTCACCGGGCCGAACGCGCGCGTGACCCACGCGAAGGTCGTGCCAGCGTCCGGGTCGGCGCGGTTGAAGTATTTGTAGGCGGAGGCGACGAGCAGCATCGGCACGAACGCGACGAGCATCACCGCCGGGGCGTGGACGCCGACCCCCCGGACAGCCACGATGAACCCGAGCGTCGTGGCCAGCGAGTACGCGGGCGCCGTCGATGCGACGCCGATGACGATGTTCGACAGGTAGCCGATCGCGCCCTTTTTGAGGCCCTTGTCCATGACCCCGGAGGAGGCCTGCGCTCCCGGGCTGACGACGCTATCGGTGGCCATCGAGGGCTCCTCTCCGGAGGGATGCGGCGGACATGACGGACGTCTGCGGGAACCGTACGGCTGAGGCGGCGCAGGCGCAATGGGCGCGATTCCCAAAACCGGCGCATGCATTTGGACGGGTCGTATAATCGAAGCGCAGGATCTTGACCAGCGGGCGCATTGAGTGGCACATCACGAGCGGATAGCGTTGTCCTGAGTGTCCAGTCAGCGATCGGAGAGGGCGGTCTGAGGATGTCCGGTGATCTTCAGCAGCAGGCAAAGCGGCACCTGTGGATGCACTTCACGCGCATGGGATCCTACGCCGAGCACGAGGTTCCGGTGATCGTCCGCGGCGAGGGCTGCTACGTCTACGACGAGCACGGCAAGCGCCACCTCGACGGCCTGTCAGCCCTGTACTGCGTGAACATCGGCCACGGCCGCGCTGAGCTCGCCCAGGCGGCGGCGGAGCAGATCGAGCAGCTCGCGTTCTACACCAACTGGAGCTACGCGCACCCGCGCGCGATCGAGCTCGCCACACGCATCGCCGAGCTGGCTCCGGGCAACCTCGAGCGGGTGTTCTTCACCTCCGGCGGCTCGGAGGCGGTCGAGTCGGCGTGGAAGCTGGCCAAGGCCTACCACGCCGAGCGCGGCGAGCCGCGCCGGCACAAGCTGATCTCGCGCAAGCTCGCGTATCACGGCACCTCGATGGGGGCGCTCACGGCGACCGGGCTGACGCCGCTGCGCACACCGTTCGAGCCGCTCACCCCGGGCGGCACGCACGTCGCCAACACCAACTCCTACCGCTGGTCGGAGGAGCGCGACCCGCTGTGGGCAGCGGACGCGATCGAGGAGGCGATCGTTTTCGAGGGGCCGGAGACGGTCGCCGCGGTGATCCTCGAGCCGGTCCAGAACGGCGGCGGCTGCTTGGTGCCCCAGGAGGGCTACTTCCAGCGCGTGCGCGAGATCTGCGATCGCCACGGCGTGCTGCTGATCTCAGACGAGGTGATCTGCGCCTGGGGCCGGCTCGGCTACTGGTTCGGCTGCGAACGCTACGACTACCTGCCGGACATGATCACCACCGCCAAGGGCATCAGCTCCGCGTACGTGCCGCTGGGGGCGGTGATCGCCGGCGATCACATCATCGAGCCGTTCCTGCACGGCAAGGCGGTGTTCAACCACGGCTTCACCTTCGGCGGGCACCCGGTCGCGTGCGCGGTGGCGCTGGCGAACATCGAGATCATCGAGCGCGAGCAGCTGTGCGAGCACGTGCTCGCCAACGAGGCGCCGTTCCGCGAGATGCTGGAGAGCCTGCGCGATCTGCCGATCGTCGGCGATGTGCGCGGCGCCGGCTACTTCCACGCGATCGAGCTCGTCAAGGACAAAGACACCAAGGAGGGCTTCGATGCGGCGGAGTCAGAGGAGCTGCTGCGCGGTTTCCTCTCGGGCGAGCTCTACGAGCGCGGGCTGATCTGCCGGACCGACGACCGCGGCGACCCGATCGTGCAGCTGTCGCCGCCGCTGATCGCCGGCCAGCAGCAGTTCGAAGAGATCGAGGCGATCCTGCGCCCGGTGCTGAGCGAGGCCTCGGAGCGGATGGAGCGGTGGAGCTCACTGTCGCGAGCCTGATCGACGAGCTCGGCCTCGAGCTGGTCAGCGGCCGCGAGGCCGCGCAGACGCACGTCCGCTGGGTGCACAGCACCGAGCTCGCCGACCCCACGCCGTGGCTGAAAGGCGGCGAGCTGCTGCTCACCACGGGCCTCCAGCTGAACGGCCCGCGCAGCCAGCGCGCGCTGATCGAGCGGCTGGCCGAGCACGAGATCGCGGGCCTCGGCTTCGGCACGGGCTTCAGCCACAAGCACCTTCCCGCGGCGCTCGTGGCGGCGGCGCGCAAGCATGAGTTCCCGGTGTTCGAGGTCCCGTACGAGCTGCCGTTCATCGCGATCACCGAGCGCGCGTTCGCGCACCTGCTCGACGAGCGCTACGAGATGCTCCAGCGCAACATGGTCGGCGACCTGCTCGCGGAGGCGCTCGCCGGGCACGTCTACCCGGAGGACCTCCAGGCGCGCCTGCGCCCGTTTGGAATCGGCGAGCAGGTGGCGGTGCTGGCGTTCGGGGTGGCGGACCCCAGCGCCGCTGCCGCGGTCGTGGAACGGCTGCTCGAGCGCCGTCGCGTGGCTGGCCTGGTGGCGATCCGTGGCGGGCTGGTGTGCGCGGTGATCGACCCCGTGGGAGCGGCCGGCGCGACGCCGCCGCAGCCGATCGAGCTCGCGCGCGCGATCCGCGCCGAGCTGGCGGCGCGTTTCGGCGAGGTGCGCGCGGCCGCCTCGCGCGCGGCCGCCACGCACTCGCTGCGCATGGCCTTTCACGAGGCGCGCTGTGCGCTGGAGGCGGTGCGCCTGCGCAACGGCAGCGCTCCCGAGGTCGCCTCCTACGAGGACCTGGGCGCCTTCCAGCTGCTGCTCTCGCTCCAGGACGACGACGCGCTCAACTCCTACTGTCGCAGCGTGCTCGGCCCGATCGAACAGGGCGAGGGCGACTACGGCGAAGAGCTGGTGCGCTCGCTCGACGTGTTCATCGAGCACAACGGGCACTGGGAGAAGGCCGCCAACGCGCTGTACTGCCACAGGCACACGCTGCGCTACCGCATCCGCCGCATCGAGCAGCTGACCGGCCGCAACTTCTCCAACGCACGCGACAGGATCGAGTTCTGGCTGGCGTTGCGCGGACGGGAGCTGACGCGATGATGGTCGGCGTCCCCACGGAGATCAAGACCGACGAGTATCGCGTGGCGATCACGCCCGCTGGCGTGCGCGAGCTGAGCGCGCGCGGCCACGAGGTGCTCGTGCAGGCGGGCGCCGGCGCGGGCAGCGCGATGAGCGACGAGCAGTTCCAAGCGCAGGGCGCGCGGATCGTGGCGGATGCGGACTCCGTGTTCGAGCAGGCCGAGCTGGTGCTGAAGGTCAAGGAGCCCCAGCCCGAGGAGGTCTCCCGGCTGCGCGCCGGCCAGACGCTGTTCACGTATCTGCACCTGGCCGCCGAGCCGGAGCTCGCGCGCGGGCTGATGGCCTCGGGCGCCACGTGCATCGCGTACGAGACCGTCGAGGACGCCGAGGGGCGGCTGCCGCTGCTCGCGCCGATGAGCGAGGTGGCGGGCAAGATCGCCACGCAGGCGGGAGCGTTCATGCTGGAGAAGCCGCTCGGCGGGCGCGGCATCCTGCTCGGGGGCGTGCCGGGCGTGGCCGCCGCCACGGTGCTCGTGATCGGTGGTGGCGTGGTGGGCATGAACGCAGCCTTCATCGCGATCGGCATGCAGGCGGACGTGTTCGTGTTCGACCGCTCGATCGACCGCCTGCGCGAGCTGGAAGTGGCGTTCGCGGGGCGCGCCTCGACGGTTTACTCGTCGACGCTGGCGATCGAGGAGATGCTGGGAGCGGCGGACCTGGTGATCGGCGCGGTGCTCGTTCACGGCGGACGCGCGCCGCACGTGGTCAGTCGCGAGCAGCTGAGCGTGATGAAGCGCAACGCCGTGCTGGTGGACGTGTCGATCGACCAGGGCGGCTGCTTTGAGACCTCGCGGCCGACCACGCACTCGCACCCGACGTACGAGGTCGACGGGATCACCCACTACTGCGTCACGAACATGCCCGGCGCCGTGCCGATCACCTCCACCTACGCGCTCACCAACGCCACGCTGCCGTATGCGATCGAGCTGGCCGAGCGCGGCGTGCAGGAGGCGCTCGAAAGCAGCCCGGAGCTGCGCCACGGCCTCAACGTGCGCGACGGCGCGATCACGCACCCGGCCGTCGCCGACGCGCTTGGCCTGTCCGCGTCCGTCGCAGGCTGAGCGATGGCGCCGACGCGACGCCCGTTGCCGCGCCACGCGACCCTCAACTCATCAAAAAAGGCCGTATAGCGATGGTTACACGGCGTCCACGAACGAACACATCAACCGACGCAGGAGGGACGAGATGGCGAGCACCCTGGAGACGCTGAGCAACTTCATCGACGGCGAGCGCGTCGCCGGGACGGGCGAGACCGAACCCGTGCTCAACCCCGCGACCGGAGAGCAGCTCGCGACCGCGCCGGTGTCCACCGCCGAGGACGTCGACCGCGCCGTTCAGGCGGCGCGCCGCGCGTTCGGCGGATGGTCGAGCACGACGCCGGCGCAGCGCTCCCAGGCGCTGTTGGCGATCGCCGATGTCGTCGAGGAGCACGGCGAGGAGATCGCGCGGCTGGAGGCGCTGAACGCGGGCAAGCCGATCGAAGCGGTGAGCGCCGACGAGATCCCGGTGATGGTCGACAACCTGCGCTTCTTCGCCGGCGCGGCGCGCTGCCTGGAGGGCAGGGCCGCGGGCGAGTACATGGAGGGCTACACGTCGTTCACGCGGCGCGAGCCGGTCGGCGTGATCGGACAGGTGACGCCGTGGAACTACCCGTTGATGATGGCCATCTGGAAATTCGCCCCGGCGCTCGCGGCCGGAAACACGGTCGTGCTAAAGCCGGCGGAGACGACGCCGATCACGACCGTGCGCCTGGCTGAGCTCGTCGCCGACGTGATCCCCAAGGGGGTGCTCAACGTCGTCATCGGCCCGGGCCGGCCCACCGGTGAGGCGCTGATCAACCACCCCGACGTGGACATGCTCGCGCTCACCGGCTCGGTGGACACCGGCAAGCACTTCGCGCGCACGGCCGCGGACACGCTCAAGCGCGTGCATCTGGAGCTCGGCGGCAAGGCGCCGGTGGTGGTGTTCGACGACGTCTCGCCTGGAGAGCGCGCTCGAGACGATCGCGGGCACCGGCTACTACAACGCCGGTCAGGACTGCACGGCGGCCACGCGTGTGCTCGCCGCGAGCGACATCTACGACGAGGTCGTCTCCGGGCTGGCCGCGCAGGCGCAGGGCCTCGTGATCGGCGACACGCTCGCGCCCGACACCACGCTCGGGCCCGTCAACTCCGCGCGCCAACGCGAGCGGGTGGAGGGATTCCTGGAGCGCAGGCCGAGCAACGCGGAGATCGTCACCGGCGGGGCCGCTCCCGACCGCCCAGGCTTCTATGTCGAGCCGACCGTCGTGGCCGGTCTGCGCCAGGACGACGAGATGATCCAGCGCGAGATCTTCGGCCCGGTGATCACCGTCCAGCAGTTCAGCGACGAGCAGCAGGCGATCGCGTGGGCCAACGCCACGCGCTACGGGCTGGCCTCGTCGGTGTGGACGCGCGACGTCGGCCGCGCGCTGCGCGTGTCGAGGGCGCTGCGCTTCGGCTGCGTGTGGATCAACGACCACATCCCGCTGGTGTCCGAGATGCCCCACGGCGGCTTCAAGGAGTCCGGCTACGGCAAGGACCTGAGCGTCTACTCGCTCGAGGACTACACCGTCGTCAAGCACGTGATGGCGAACATCGCCTGAGCCAACGCAGCAGGCAGCTCCCGCCGGGGACATCCGCATGATCGTTTCGGCCGCATCGTCAGCTAACGTCGCGCACATGAACACGCCGCATCCGCCGGACGCGCAGGCAGGCCCCGGCGCCAATGGCGACTCCCCGCAGGCCGGCTCCGACGCCGACCTGCTCAACCACTACGGCGTGCTGCGCCTGCGCGCCGCAAATCCGGGACCGTTCACGCTATCGGGCACCAACACCTGGGTCGTGGGGCGCAATCCAGCGTGGGTCGTCGACCCCGGGCCGATGCTCGACGATCACCTAGCGCGACTGTCGGCCGCGATCGACGCGCGCGGTGGGCTGGGCGGCGTCGCCCTCACACACGACCACCACGACCACGCCGAAGCGGTGCGGCCGCTGCTCGAGCGCTACCCGGCTCCGCTGGCGGGCGGACGCGGCGCGGTCGACGTCCTGCTCGGCGAACACGTCCGCTTCGGTCCGTTCGAGGCGGTCGCCACGCCTGGGCATTCGGTCGATCACTACGCGCTGATCGCGCGTGGCGCGTGCTTCACCGGCGACGCGGTGCTCGGCGAGGGCAGCGTGTTCATCAGCCCGTATCGTGGCTCGATGGCCGGCTACCTGCTGTCGCTCGCGCGGCTGCTCGCGCGCGAGGACTTCAACGTCCTGTGCCCCGGGCACGGCCCGACCGTATGGGACGCGCAGGTCAAGCTCGAGGACTATCTCGCCCACCGCATCGACCGCGAAAACAACCTCGTGATCGCGCTCGCGCAAGGCAAGCGCACGATCCAGGAGCTGCTCGACGCGGCGTGGCCCGAGGTGGCCGAGCCGCTGCTGGGGCTCGCCACGGCCACGCTTGCCGCCCACCTCGACAAGCTCGACGACGAGCACGCGCTGCCCGCCGGCGTCGAGCGTCCCCGCTTCGAGCGGACCGAGTGGTGAGCGCGCCCGAGGCCTCATCGCCGCAGCCCGCCAGCGAGGCCTCGCCCGACGGGCGCGCGTCCAGCATCGCCTCGTTCGACTCGCCGTTTCCACCGATCGCCAACTACGCGTTCCTGTCGGACTGCCACACCTGCGCGCTGGCTGCGCCCGACGGCTCGATCGAGTGGATGTGCCTGCCGCACTTCGACTCGCCGTCGGTGTTCGGCGCGATCCTCGACCGCGGCGCCGGCAGCTGGCGGGTGGGGCCATACGGCGTATATGTCCCCGCCGGGCAGCGCTACATCCCCGGCACGAACATCCTCGAGACGACGTGGATGACGCCACAGGGCTGGATCCGGGTGATCGACGCGCTGACGATCGGACCGTGGCACGACAACCAGCACAGCTCGACCCATACCCGTCCGCCGACCGACTACGACGCCGACCACCTGCTCGTGCGCATCGTCGAATGCATTCAGGGCGAAGTGCAGGTGGAGATCGTCTGCGAGCCGATGCTCGAGTACGGCGCGACGGCCGCCACCTGGAGTCGCGTCGATCTCGAGCAGGAAGTCAGCTCTGGGAATCCAGACCTGTGCGCGATCGACGGCTGCCCGGAGCTGACCACCGAGGACACCGGCGACGAGACGATCAGCTTCAGGCTGTTCAGCGACGTGCGCATGGGCATCGAGGGCAACCGCACGCACGGTCGCCACACGATGCGCGAGGGCGAGAAGCGCTTCTGCGCGATGTCCTGGACGGAGGAGCTGGGGGGGCCGCACACGGCCGCGGAGGCCGAGGAATACATGGATCGCACGGCCCACTTCTGGCGCTCGTGGCTCGCGGAAGGCAGCTACCCCGACCATCCCTGGCGCTTTCACCTCCAGCGCTCGGCGCTCGCCCTCAAGGGCCTCACGTTCATGCCCACCGGCGCGCTCGTGGCGGCCGCCACCACCTCGCTGCCGGAGACGCCGCGCGGCGAACGCAACTGGGACTACCGCTTCTGCTGGATGCGCGACGCCTCGTTCACGCTGTGGGGGCTGCACGCCCTGGGGCTGAACTGGGAGGCTGACGACTTCGTCGAGTACGTGGCAGACATGGAACGCAACAAGGACGGCTCGCTCCAGATCATGTACGGGATCAAGGGGCAGAAGCAGCTCACCGAGTCGACCCTCGACAATCTCAAGGGCTACGAAGGCGCACGGCCGGTGCGCATCGGCAACGGCGCCTACGACCAGCGCCAGAACGACGTGTTCGGGGCGGTGCTCGACTCCGTCTACCTGCACTCCAAGAAGCGCGACCACATCCCCGAGCGCCTGTGGCCGGTGCTGACCGACCAGGTGCGCTGCGCCGCCGCCGCCTGGAAGGAGCCCGATCAGGGGATCTGGGAGGCCCGCGGCGCACCCCGCCACTACGTCTCCTCCAAGCTGATGTGCTGGGTCGCGATGGACCGCGGTGCGCGGCTGGCTGAACGGCGCGGCCACGCCGACAACGCCGAAGAGTGGCAGGCGGTCGCCGACGAGATCCGCGCGGACATCCTCGATCGCGGCGTCGACAAGCGCGGGGTGTTCCGCCAGCACTACGAAACGGACGCGCTCGACGCCTCCACGCTGCTGGTGCTGCTCCTGCGCTTCCTCGATCCGCAGGACGAGCGCGTGCGCGCGACCGTCCAGGCGATCCGCGACGAGCTCACCGAGGGCGGCCTCGTGATGCGCTATCGCACCGACGAAACCGACGACGGCCAGCACGGACGGGAGGGCACGTTCTTGATCTGCTCGTTCTGGCTGGTGTCGGCGCTGTCAGAGATCGGCGAGGACCGCGAAGCCGAACACCTGTGCGAGCGCCTGCTCGCCTACGCCTCGCCGCTGGGGCTCTACGCCGAGGAGCTGGAGGCGTCCTCGGGCCGGCACCTCGGCAACTACCCGCAGGCTTTCACACACCTCGGGCTGATCAACGCGGTCACGCACGTGATCAACGCCCAGCAGGGCTCTTAATACCCCGGCTCGCCCGGAAGCACGATGCGCGCGACCTCGCCCTCGAGCAGCACCCGCGGCTCGACCGGCTGGACGTCGCGTCCGCGAGCGTGGGCCATCAGCGCCTCGACCGAGGAGAAGTCGCTGAGCTGCTCCAGGTGCTTGATCGTCGGGAACACAAGCTCGATCTCGCCCGCCAGCGCCTGGCGCGGCGAGAACCAGCCGAGATCGACGCACTCCTCGCCGTCGACGCGCGGCTCCTGGCCGTCTGGGAGCAGCGCCAGGAAGAAGTGCGTGTCGAAGCGGATCTGCACCTGCGCCGGTGTGATCCAGCGTGAGAACTTGACCAGTGAGTGGGGATCCTCGAGCGCGATGCCCGCCTCCTCGCGCAGCTCGCGGATGGCGGCGTGGCGGTGCGCGTCGTCGCCCTCGCCCTCGCCGGCATCGACCGCGCCACCAGGGAACACCCACACGCCACCCATGAATCGGGCGCGCGGCGTGCGCTTGACGAGCAGCACCTCGAGCCGCTCGGCGCCGCCGCGAAGCAGGATCACGCTCGCCGCCTGGCGCGGCTGTGTGGCCGGGCCGGGGTTGTACTCCTCACCCCGCCCCGGGCGCTCCTTCTCCCCGGACACGCGCATCCGCTGACCCTACCGGCCGGTACTCTTAGGCGCATGAACAACCCCACCCGAGCAGGCGGCGGATGAGCGCCACGGAGACCCTCCAGCGCTGGATCTGCGAGTCATGCGGCTACATCTACGACCCCGACGACGGCGATCCCGACGGCGGAATCCCGGCCGGCACCGCGTTCGAGGACATTCCCGACACGTGGTTCTGCCCCGTGTGCGGCGCGCGCAAGCGGGACTTCACCCTGTATGAGGAGTAGGCCGGCCTGAGCGATTGGCAGCGGCTGCTCGCGCTCGACCGGGAGCGCGTGTGGCATCCATATGGCGCGCTGCCGTCGGCGCTGGCGTCGCTCCCGGTCGTCTCGGCGGAGGGCGTGCGCCTGCGCCTGGCCGACGGCCGCGAGCTGGTCGACGGGATGGCCTCGTGGTGGTGCGCGATCCACGGCTACCGCCACCCCGCGCTGGACGCGGCCGTGATCGAGCAGCTGGGCAGCATGGCGCATGTGATGTTCGGCGGGCTCACGCACGAGCCGGCGGTGCGCCTGGTCGAGCGCCTCACCGAGTTGGCGCCGCCCGGGCTGGAGAGGGTGTTCCTGGCTGACTCGGGCTCGGTGTCGGTGGAGGTGGCGATCAAGCTGTCCGTGCAGTACCAGCGCGCCCTCGGGCACGCGGGCCGCACGCGGCTGCTGACCGTGCGCGGCGGCTACCACGGCGACACGACCGGGGCGATGGCGGTGTGCGATCCGCTCGGCGGCATGCACAGCCTGTTCTCGGGCGTGCTGCCCGAGCACTTGTTCGCCGAGCGCCCACCCGACGGCTTCGACGCCGGGCTGGACCCGCGCTGGGCCGATCGGGTGCGCGAGCTGGCGAGCGCGAACGCGAACGAGCTCGCGGCGGTGATCGTCGAGCCCGTCGTGCAGGGCGCCGGCGGCATGCGCTTTCACTCGCCCGCGTGCGTGGCGCTGCTACGGCGCGTGTGCGACGAGCATGGGCTGCTGCTTGTGCTCGACGAGATCGCGACCGGCTTCGGGCGCACGGGCGCGATGTTCGCGTGCGAGCACGCCGGTGTGACACCGGATGTGATGTGCGTCGGCAAGGCGCTCACCGGCGGCTACATGACGCTTGCGGCCACGCTGTGCACCGCGGCGGTTGCAGAGACCGTGTCCTGCGGCGAGGGCGGTGGGCTGATGCACGGCCCCACGTTCATGGGCAACCCGCTCGCGTGCGCGGCCGCGCTCGCGTCGCTGAAGCTGCTCGCCGAGGGCGACTGGAGCACGCGCGTACGCGCGATCGAAGCGGGACTGCGCGAGGGGCTCGAGCCCGCGCGCGAGCTGGCAGGGGTCAGCGACGTGCGCGTGCTCGGTGCGATCGGCGTCGTACAGCTCGACCACGACGTCGACGTCGTCGCCGCCAGCGCCGTCGCCGTCGAGCGGGGCGTGTGGTTGCGGCCGTTCCGCGATCTGATCTACACGATGCCGCCGTACGTGATCACGCAGCCCGACCTGGCGAGCGTCACCGCCGCTGTTGTGGCGGCCGCTAGCGCGTCGTGACCGCTGCCTGAAGCCAAGCCCGCCACGGCAGCGCGGCGCCGGCGCGCGCGAGCGCGCCCGGGTCGGGACCGTCCACTGGCGCGAGCGCATGCACGTCGATCCCGCCGAGCCGCGCGATCGTCTCGCGATTGGATCGCTCGAGCTCAGAGGGATCGTGCGGCCACGGGGTGAGCACCACCGCGCGCACGTCCAAGCCGGCGGCGCGCGCCGCGTGCAGCGTCAGCAGGGTGTGGTTGATCGTTCCCAGGCCTGGTCGTGCGACGATCACCACGGCAAGCGCCAGCGCGCTGGCGAGATCACAGATCGTGTAGCTCTCTGCGAGCGGCACGAGCAGGCCCCCGACTCCCTCCACCACCAGCGCCGCATCCGCGTGCTCGCGTCCGGCGGCGCGCCGCGCGGCGTCCAGCACCCGCGCGGGCTCGATCCGCTCGCCCGCAAGCGTCGCCGCAAGGTGGGGCGAGGCGGCGACGCCGAAGCGCAGTGGCGAGACCTCCGCCGGGTCCATGTCCGCGAGCGTCGCGAGCAGCTCGTGGTCGGCCGGCCAAGGGCCGCGTGCGGCGATCTCGCCGTCGTCCTCCAGGCCCGTGACAGCCGGCTTGAAGGCGCGTACCGCGCGACCCTCCGCTCGCATCGCCGCGATCAGCGCGGCGCTGACGATCGTCTTGCCGACGCCCGTGTCGGTGGCCGTGACGAACACGCCGCGCACGACTCGTCCCGCGGTGCCGGGATGCTAGGCCGCGCGCACGCCGCCGAGCTCGCGCTCGACATCGAACGGAGCGGTCGGCGGCAGCGCCGCGGTGTCCGGGTGCAGGGCACCCTCGTCGGCCTCGAGGTCGAACGGAGCAGCGCCCGCGAGCGTCAGCTCGGCCGGCGCACGCTCGCTCTCGCGCTCGCTGTCGGGCCTGCGCTCGTCGAGCTCGTCGACCCACTCCTCCTCGAGCCACTGTTGGCGCTCGCTCGGCGCGGGCAGGAACGACGCCGGCTCGAGGCCGAGGCGCAGCGCTGCGTCGCCAAAGACGCCCGCCGCCATTTCCAGCTCGGTGGCCGTGTGCGAGGCCATCGCCGTCAAGCGCAGCCGCGAGCTGCCGATCGCGACCGTCGGAGCCCTGATCGCCTGGGCGAAGGCGCCGTGGGTAATCGCCGCCTGGCACATGCGCATCGCCGCGCGCTCGTCGCCGACGATCAGCGGCACGATGTGCATGTCGCTCTCCGCCACCGGGAAGCCCTCCGCGGCCAGCGCGCGACGCAGCACGCGCGCGTTCGCGCGCAGCCGCTGCACCCTGTGCGGGCGCTCGGCGAGCAGCTCGAGCGCGGCCAGCGCGCCGGCGATCGCCGGCGGCGAAGGCGCCGTCGAGAAGATCAGCGTGCGCGCGGTGTTCACGAGGTAGCGCACGATCTCGGCGCTCGTGCACACGTACGCCCCGTAGGAGCCGAGCGCCTTGCCGAGCGTGCCGACGACCACGTCGACGTGATCCTCCAGGCCGGCCTCCGCCACGGCGCCGCGTCCGCCCGGGCCGAGGTTGCCGGTCGCGTGTGCCTCATCGACCACCAGGCGCACCCCATAGGCCTGCGCCAGCTCGACGATCTCCGCGAGCGGTGCGACGTCGCCGTCCATCGAGAACACCGAGTCCGTGACGATCAGCCGGCGCGCACCGTCGCGGCGCCCGTGCTTGCGAAGGCTCCACTCGAGGTGCTCGACGTCGCGGTGTCGGTAGACCACGACCTCCGCCCGCGACAGGCGGCAGCCGTCGATGATCGAGGCGTGGTTGAGCTCGTCGGACAGGACCACGTCGCCGCGCCCGGCGAGCGCGCCGATCACGCCCAGGTTGGCCAGATAGCCGGAGCCGAACAGCAGGCACGCCTGGCTGCCCTCGAACTCCGCCAGCCGCTCCTCCAGCCGGCGGTGGATCGTCATCGTCCCGGACACCAGCCGCGACGCGCCCGTGCCCACGCCCCAGCGCATCGCCGCATCGGCCGCCGCCTCGCGCACGCGGGGATGGTCCGCCAGGCCGAGGTAGTTGTTCGAGCACAGCAGCAGCACCGGCTTGCCGTCGAGCAGCACCGTCGGGCCCTGGGGACCGCTGACCAGCCGCAACCTGCGTGAGAGACCGAGCTGCTCCAGCTCCTGGAGACGCTGTTCGATCTCGTTCACGGCGCTCGCCCGCTAGCCGATCGGGACTCGGTTGGCGGCACCGTCCGGGCGCGGCGGAACGGGGGAGCGCTTGGCTTTGAAGCGCAGCTGCGTCGACGGGTCCCACAGTCGCACGCGCAGCTGCACCGCGTCCTCGCCCGGCTCCGCGGCGGGAGCGCCTTCGCGCAGCTGCTCCACGACGTCGGGCGTCTCCCCGGCGAGCCATCCCGTGCGGTTGTCCGGCCGCGGGTTGGCTGCGTTGTCGGGCTGGCGCGCCACGTTCAGTCCGAGCTGCTCGAACATCTCCCTGTCGGTCCCTGGGTCGTTTCCGAGGGTCGTCAGGAAGTTGCCCATCATCACGCCGTTGATCCCCGCCTGCACCGCCAGCTGCTGGAGCTCCCCGAGGTTCTCCACGCGCCCGCCGCACAGTCGGAACAGCGCGTCGGGAAGGATCAGGCGGAAGATCGCGATCCACTTGACCGCCTCCCACGGGTCCATGTACTCGCGGTCGCCGAACTTCGTGCCGGGCCGCGGGTTGAGCATGTTGATGGGCACGCTCGTCGGGTCGATCTCGGCCAGCTCGAACGCCATCTCCACCCGCTGCTCTCGCGTCTCGCCGAGGTTGAGAATGCCGCCCACGCATGTCTCCAGCCCAGCCTCGCGCACCGCGTCGATCGTCCGCAGGCGACCCTCGTAGCGCACCGTGCTGGTGACCTCGTGGTAGTAGCTGTGCGCCGTCTCGACGTTGTGATGGACGCGCTGCACACCCGCCTCGCGCAACGCCTTCGCGCGCTCGACCGAGAGGTGCCCGACCGACGCACAGCGCTTGAGGTTGGTGTGCTCGGAGACCAAGCGCACGCCCTTCAGGTACTTCTCGAAGTCGCGCCTGGACAGACCCTGCCCCTGCGTGACCATGCAGAAGCGGTGCGCGCCCGCCGCTTCAGCCGCGCGCGCGTGCTCGAGGATCTGCTCGGGCTCCATCATCGCGTGCATCGGCGTCTCCGCGTCGGCGAAGCGCGACTGCGCGCAGAAGCCACAGTCCTCGGCGCAGCCCCCCGACTTGGCGTTCACCAGCGAGCACATGTCGGTGGAGTCCGCGAAGCGCTCCACCCGTGCCTCCCACGCACGCTGGATCAAGGCTTCGATCTGCGTGTGGTCGTCGATCTCGCCGAGCGCGATCGCCTCCTCGCGTGTGATCAGCGGAGCCACCGTACGACACCGTATGAGACGCGGCGGACGGCTATCCGCAGCGTCCAAGCGGGATGCCGGACGCGATCACTCGCCGCGCCAGCGCGGCTTGCGCCGTTCGGCGAACGCGCGCATCCCCTCGCGCATGTCGCGCGAGGCGAACGAAGCCTGGCGCAGCTCGATCAGCTCCTGCTCCACATCTGCGGGCAGCCGCGCCTCGGCCTCGAGCAGGGCCGCGATCACGCGCTTGTTGCCGCGCTGGGAGAGCGGTGCGTTGCCCGCCAGCTCGCCTGCCAGCTCCAGCGCCACGCTCGCCAGCTCCTCGGGGCCCGCCAGGCGGTTGACCAGACCCCACGCGAGCGCCGTGGCGGCGTCCACGTAGCTGCCCAGCAGGAACAGCTCGCGCGTGCGCGCGGCGCCGATCGCATCGATGAACCGGCGGACGCCGGTATGCGAGTAGACCAGGCCGAGCTTTGCGGGCGGCATGCCCAGCCGGATGCCGCTCTGGGCGACGCGCAGATCGCACGCCAGCGCCAGCTCGAGGCCGCCGCCGATCGTGTGTCCCGGGAGCGCCGCGAGCGTCGGGTAGGGGAACGCCCCTAGCGCATCGATCGCCTGCGTGAACGGGTGTGCGATCAGGCGCTCCGCGCGCTCCTCGAACTCCTCGTCGGGGATCTCGCCGATGTCATATCCGGCCGAGAACATGCCATGCGCTCCCGTCACGATCACACAACGCGCGTGCGCGCCCGCGCCGGAGAGCTCGGCGAGCGTCGCGCTGAGCGCGTCGAGGATCGGGTGGTCGAGCGCGTTGCGCTTGGCCGGGTTGGAGATCGTCAGGCGCACGACCGCGTCGGCCGGCTCGTCGATCAGGAGCTTGCCGTCGGCGAGCTCGCGTGTGAAAGCGCCGGATGACACCGGCCGGGAGGCTACTCGAGCACGACCAGCGTGTCGCCCTCGTTGACGGCCTGCCCCTCCTCGCAGCGGACCTCCGTGACCACGCCCGCGTCTTCGGCCTCGACCGGCATCTCCATCTTCATCGACTCCAGGATCGCCACCGTGTCGCCCTCCTCGATCGCGTCGCCCACCGCGCACTCGATTTTCCATACGGTGCCCGTTATATGGGCCTCGATCTCAGTCATGTGACCCTCCACGCGCCGCTCGCAATCACTGGAGAAGCACAATAGAGGGCGCCGCCGACCGACCTGACGTGGTGGTGGTGGTGGCGGCGCACAACGAGGCCGACCGCATTGCCGCGACGCTCGCGGCGCTCGCGCGAGCGTTCCCCGGCGCGCCCGTGTGGGTGGCCGACGACGGCTCGCGCGACGCGACCGCCGAGATCGCCCGGGCGGTGGGTGCCATGGTGCTGCGAAGCGAGCGCGTGATCGGCAAGGGCGGCGCGGTGAGCGCGGCCGCGCAGGCGGCGCTGGAGCACCTCGGCGCTCCCCTCGGCGTCGCGTCTGGGGTCCCCGGCGCGGGCGTCAGCGCGCACGGCGGTGCACCCGTGTTCGTTCTGTGCGACGGCGACCTGGCGGACTCCGCGGGCGAGCTCGGTCCGCTCGCGGCGGCGGTCGCAGGCGGTCGCGCGGACCTCGCCGTGGCCGCCTTCCGCAGTCGCGTGGGCGGCGGGCTGGGGCTCGCGCTCGGCTTCGCGCGATGGGCGATCCGGCGACGTTGCGGGCTTCGCACGCGCGCGCCGATCTCCGGCCAGCGGGCGCTCAGCGAGCCGACGCTGCGCGAGGTGCTGCCGCTGGCGCGCGGATACGGGATGGAGATCGGCATGACGATCGACGCCGTTCGCGCGGGACGGCGTGTGATCGAGCTCGAGCTCGATCTCTGCCACCGCGTGAGCGCGCGCACGCCGCGAGGGTTCCTGCACCGTGCGCGCCAGCTGATGGACTTCGTGCGCGTGTACCTGGCCCGCGGCGGCGTGCCTCGCGCGTAACCTTGCGCGGTGGCTGAGGTAGACCGTTCGATGAGCGATCTCGCCGCTATGCGCGAGCAGGTGTACACCGATCCGCGTCCGAAGGAGTACTTCGACCGCTTCCACGAGCGTGCACGCACGCGCGAACCGGATTGGGCGTATGAGGCCACGCGCGTGATCACCTCGCTGTACGCCTACACGCTCCTGCGCGCGCGCGCGATCTCCGTGGAGAAGGTGCCCGGTCGCGGCGCGGTGATCCTCGCGCCGAACCACTTCTCGTTCATGGACCACTTCCTGATGGGCTGCTACATCCGGCGCAAGGTGCGCTTCATGGCCAAGTCGCAGCTGTTCAAACGGCCGATGCAGTTCATCTACACCCACGGCGGTGTGTTTCCGGTGCGCCGCGGCGCCCGCGACGAGGAGATGTTCATCACGGCACGCACGATCCTCAAACGCGAAGGCGCGATCACGATGTACTGCGAGGGCGGGCGCTCGCGCACCGGCAAAGTCGCCGAGCAGGCCAAGCGCGGAATCGGGCGTCTCGCGCTGGAGACCGGCGCGCCGGTGGTGCCGATCGCGATCTACGGCTCCTCCCGCGTACGCAACTGGAAGCGCCTTCAGTTCCCGAAGGTCACAATCCAGTACGGCGACGCGATCCGCTGGGAGCCGATCGAGGACCCCACGCGCGAGCAGCAGCAGGCGGTCGCCGACCAGGTCCTCGCCGAGATCCGCCAGCTGTACGCAGGGCTCGAGGAACACGGGCGCAAGGGCGTCATCCGCAGCCTTCGCCAGCAGCGCCGCAGCGAACGGCGCAGGCGCGAGGGTGCCGCGGTCGCCTGAGCGCGTCGTCGGCACGCTTCCCTAACGTTCCGGCACATGGACGGCTGGCGAGACAGCAGGGGGAGCGGTGCCGAGTCGGATTGACGTCGGCGGTGTGATCCGCCGCGTGTTCGATATCTACGTCGACCAGGCCTCGGTGTTGATGCCCGCCGCGGCCGTCGTGTTCGTGTTCACCGGGGTGCTCTCCACGGTGCTGGTCGCGGCCAACTCCGCGCTCGAGCTGCTCGCCCTGATCGTCGGCTTCGTCGCCGTGACGGTCTTCACCGGGATGGTCGTCGAGCTCGTCAGCGACGTCCAGGACGGTCGGCGCGACTCGAGCCCCGGGCAGCTGCTTCGGGCGGCCACGCCCGTGCTCGGGCAGCTGATCCTCGTCGGCATCGTCGCCTACATCGGCATCGTGATCGGCTTCATCCTGATCATCGTCCCCGGTCTGATCCTGATCACGATCTGGTCGGTGGCTGCTCCGGTGGTGGTGCTCGAGCACCCCGGCGTGTTCGCCTCGCTGCGACGCAGCCGCGAGCTGGTTCGCGGCAACGGCTGGCAGGTGTTCGGGGTGATCTTCGTGCTGTTCGTCCTCGTCGACCTCGTCTCGTTCATCATCGAGGCGGCGGCCGAATCCGCGGGCTCGGCGATCGGCATCGTCGTTAGGGTCGTGATCGGGGTGCTGACGGCGCCGATCACGGCGCTCGCGGCGTCGGTTCTCTACTTCCAGCTTCGCGAAGCATCGTCGGGTAGCCCAGCAGGCCCCGGGGGTGTGGCGGAGCCGCTGCCGGGCGTCGGGGACAGCGCCCAGGCGCCCGCCGCCGGGCACGCGGACGCCGAGCGCGCGTTCGGCTCGGACGCCTGACCCGCCGCGATGTCCAGCGTCGAGGCATCCGCGCTGCTGCGCCCGTGTCTGTTGGAGGGCGTGTCGATCGTGCTCGCCGGTGCGGCGCCGGTGGCGTCGGCTGACGCGACGTGCCACGCCCGCCGGGCTGGGGGCAGCTGTGGAGCGGGCCTGCGCGCTGCTGGGAGCGCGCGTCCTGTGGTGCCCGCTAGTGGGCGTGGGCTCGCGCGGGCTCGAGCAGCCCGCGACCGAGCCCGCCGCGGACGCGGCGCTCAGCGACGCGCTCACCGACGCCGGCGCCGTGGACCTGCTGGCCGTCGATGCGGCGAGCCTGTTCACGGGGCCCGCTGCGCCCCACGACCGGCGCCAGGCACTGCAAGCGTGCTTGGAGGCGAGCTGGAACGTGACCCGGGGCGTGGCCGCGCGCGCGTTCCTGCCACGCGCTCGCGGCGGGCGGATCGTGTACCTGGCGCCCGCGTGCGAGGACGGCGAACACGCCGCCGCGGCGTGCGCCGGCCTCGAGAACCTCGCCCGCACGCTCTCGATCGAGTGGGCTCGGCACGGCATAACCGCGGTCGCGATCGCCCCCGGCGCCGCCGGCACGGCGACGGCGCAGGAGGTTGCCGCGCTGACCGCCTATCTCGCCTCGCCGGCGGGCGCCTACTTCTCGGGGTGCCTGCTGGATCTCAGCGGCACGGGCGCCCGCTGAGCGCGCTCAGCCGGTCATCCCGCCGAAGATGCCGCCGGTGATGTGCAGCGTCTGTCCGTGCACGTAGTTCGACCACGGCGAGCACAGGAAGAAGATCCCGCCGGCGGCCTCCTCGGGCGTCGCCGGGCGCCCCAGCGGGATGATCGCCGAGGCCATCTGGCGCATCTGCTCGGGGATGCCCAACTGGATCTGCTCGCCGTCCTTCTGCATCGTGTTGTCGTCCACCTTGGCCTGCGTCAGACGCGTGTCGATGAAGCCGAAGGCGACGGCGTTGACGTTCACTTTGAACTGTCCCCACTCCTTCGCGACCGTTTTCGTCAGCCCCACCACGCCGGCCTTGCCGGAGGAGTAGTTGGCCTGGCCGGCGTTGCCGAACGTGCCGGAGGTGGAGGACACGTTGACGATCTTGCGGAACACCTCCTTGCCTTCCTCGCGCTCCTTCTTTGCGGGCTCGCGCAGGTGCGGCGCGGCCGCGCGGATCACGCGGAAGGGCACGACCGTGTGGATGTCGAGCATCGCCTGGAAGTGCTCGTCGGACATCTTGTGCACCGGTTCGTCGATCGTGTAGCCGGCGTTGTTGACGATGATGTCGATCTTGCCGAACGAGTCGATCGCCTTCTGCACGAGCTGGTCGCACATGCCCGGCTTTGTGAGGTCGCCGGCGAACACGGCCGTCTCGCCCTCGATCTCCGTCGCCGCCTGCGCGGCCACGTCGCCATCGAGGTCGTTGATCAGCACCTGGGCACCCTGTGCGGTGAGCAGCTCCGCGGTCGCGCGGCCGATCCCGCGGGCCGAGCCAGTGACGATCGCCGACTTGCCGTCGAGTACTCCCATGTCGAATAAGTCTCCTTGTGTTGGGTCGCGGAGCAGGAGTTATATAGGGCGGCTGCGCTCGCGCGGCGGGGCGCTGCTCGCCGGCGCGAGGCGCACGTGTTCGCGCGCGCGCAGCTCAGCGCCCGGTGATGACGCCGAAGTCCTGCGTGTAGATCGCGCCCGGCTGGCCATCGGCCAACGAGCGCAGCGGGTGCGGCGAGATGCCGATCCCGGTTTCCCGGAAGCGCGGATCGAGGATGTTGGCGCGGTGGCTGGGGGAGGCCATCCAGGCGGCCACGATCGCGCCTGGAGAGGCCAAGGCGAGCGTGCCCCAGGCGAGGTTCTCGCCGACTTCGTAGCCGCGTCGGCTGGGGATGTATCCGACGGTGCGCAGACGCGCGAGCGGCGTCTGCCCGCGTGGCCCGACGTGTTCGAAGTAGTCGTAGGCCGCCATGCTGTTGCTATGCGCCTGGGCGGCGCGGGCGAGACGCCGGTTGAGCCGCAGCGGACGCTCGCCGTGCGCGAGCCGTTCGCGGTTGACCAGGCACAGGGTTGCCGCGCGAACCTGCCGCAGGTCGCGCCTGGTGGGCATCACCCCCGCGTGCCGGCAGGCGCCGGGCGCGGTCGCGCTGTGGACGTGGCCGAGTCCGGCGAGCGCGCTCGCGCTGCCCGCGCAGATGCCGAAGGCGAGCAGCGCGGCAGCGGCCAAGCGAGCCAGGCGCAGAGCAACCACGGTCGCGGCATCGGCCGTGCGGGCGTCTCACTTGAGAAGTGAAAGCCAGGTTTGGACAGGTTTCCTACGTTTGCTAGAGGCCGAGCGCGCGGCCGAGGATCTCGCGCATGATCTCGTCGCTGCCGCCGCCGATCGGGCCCAGGCGCGCGTCGCGGGCGGCGCGCTCGATGAAGTACTCGCGCATATAGCCGGCGCCGCCGTGGATCTGGAGGCACGCGTCCATCAGCTCGAAGCACGCTCGCTGGGTCAGCAGCTTGGCCATCGTGACCTCGCGCAGCGGCTCCTCGCCCGCGACGAAGCGCCGCAGCGCGTCGTAGGTGACGCAGCGGCAGGTGTACACCGAGGTGGCGAGATCGGCGAGCTTGTGGCGGATCGCCTGGTGGCCGGAAAGAGGGCGTCCGAAGGCTTGGCGGTCGCCGGCGAAGGCTACGGTGCGCTCCCACGCGAGCGCCATCGCGCCGACCGCGCCGAGCGCCATCGCCAGGCGCTCCCACTGGAAGTTGGCCATGATCAGCTTGAAGCCCTCGTGCAGCGGGCCGAGCAGGTTCTCCTCGGGCACGAACACGTCCTGGAACGCGATCGTGGCGGTGTCGGACGCGTGCCAGCCGAGCTTCTCGAGCTTGGACGAGCTGACGCCCTCGCCGCGATCGACGATCAGGAACGAGATGCCGTGATGGCCGCCGTCCTTGGTGGTCTTGACGGCGGTGACGATGAAGTGCGCGCGCACGCCGTTGGTGATGTAGGTCTTCTCGCCGTTGACGATCCAGCCGCCGTCGACGCGCTCTGCGCGGGTGGCGATCGCGGCCACGTCCGAGCCGGCGCCGGGCTCGGTGATGCCGAGCGCCCCGATCAGCTCGCCGCGGATCGCCGGCACCAGGTAATGCTGCTTCTGCTCCTCGGTGCCGAACTTCCAGATCGGCGGCGTGGCGATGTTGGTGTGCGCGCCGATGCCCGCGGCGGTGCCGGCGGAGCCGGCGCGCGCGAGCTCCTCGCACAGCACCGCCTCGTGCAGGTAGTCGCCGCCCTGGCCGCCGTAGCGCTCGGGGTACTTGAGCCCCAGCAGGCCCTGGGCGGCCATCGTCGCGAACACCTCGTCCGGGAACCAGCGCTCGTCCTCCCACTGCTGCGCGTGCGGCGCGAGCTCGCGTTCGATGAAGCCGCGGACGGACCGTCGCAGCTGCTCGTGCTCGTCGGAGAAGGGGGGCGTGAGGGTCATGGGCACAAAGCTTGATATAGCTCCACGGGATAAATCAGGCTATATTGATCGTGTGCGCAGAACAACATTGGATATCGATGAGGATATGCTGTCAAAAGCGCGCGAGATATTGGGAACGCGCGGCGTGAAGGACACGGTCGATGAGGCCTTGCGCGAGGTGGTGCGCCGCGAGGCGGGAAAGCGGTTGATGGCCTGGTACAAGGAAAACGAGGATCTGCACAACCCCGAGATCATGGAACGCGCGTGGCCGCGCCCACCCATCTCGTAGACAACAGCGTCATCGCCCGTGCACACAAGCCGCCGGTCACAGCGGCATTCGAGCCGAAGGTCCTGGCAGGGCTTATCGCAACGTGCTCGATCACCGACCTCGAGCAGCTGTTCAGCGCGCGCTCGGGCGAAGAGCACCGCGTGCAGCGCGTCGACATTGGGCTGCGATACGTTCACGTACCACTCGACCAGACGACGCTCGACCGCGCGGTCGAGGTGCAGGGACTGCTCGCTGAGCGCGGTCAACATCGCGGTGCAAACATCCCGGATCTCGTGGTCGCGGCAGCGGCCGAGCGCGCCAGCCTGACCGTGCTCCACTACGACGCCGACTTCGACCTCATCGCCTCCGTCACCGGCCAGCCGGTGGAGTGGGTCGTGCCGCGCGGCTCGATCGACTGAGCGGACGCTCGCGGGGAGGACGATGATCTGACGATGGCGATCACGCGCGCCGAGAGCAACCCGCAGCTGACACCCGCCTCGCGAAAGCGCGAGGCGCTGGCGGCGATCATCGACATGGCGGCGATCGGCGTGCCCCACTCGCTGTACATGTCGCGGGCGCAAAGAACCGCAAGCGGGCGCGCACGGCTCGAGAAGCTCGGCGGGCGGTGGAATCGCGCGTCCAATATCGCAAGGCCGGTCCTGGACGAGCAGATCGGCTCTCCGGGTGTCTGGATCATCGGACTGCGCACCGTCGACAGCCGTACCGGGCGGCGTGTGGCTCTGTGGCGGACGCTCGTGCTCGCACTCGCTCGGGTGCTCAGCTGGGAGCTGGGGCGAGGTGCGCTCGGCGTACGACCGCCGCTGTCCAAGCCCGAGCGCGCGGACCTCGCGCGTGAGATGCAGGCGATCAGGGACGCCCATGCCGACGATGACGAGGCGCGCCAGCTCGCGATGATGCGGCTGTACCAAGAGCGCCGAGTCGATGTCAAGCTCGGCTGGCGCTGGCTCGCCGGTTTGGCAGGGGCAGTGTTCGTCAATCACTGGCTGAGACGCCGCCTCGCCCCTACTGTCGTCGTCTCCACGCGCGGCCGGGCGACAGACTGACTCACAGCCCGTAAGAGCGACCGATCACGTCGAGCATGATCTCGTCGGTGCCGGCGCCGATGCGGTTCAGGCGCATGTCGCGCCACACGCGCTCGACGCCGTACTCGCGCATGTAGCCGGCGCCGCCGTGGATCTGGATGCACTCGTCGGCGACCTCGCAGGCGACGCGCGCGGCGTGCAGCTTGGCCATCGAGATCTCACGCACCGGGTACTCGCCGTTGTTGAAGCGCCACGCGGTCACGTACACCATCTGGCGGGCGCTCTCGATCTTCGTCGCCATCTCGGCGAACTTGTGGCGGATCACCTGGAACTTGCCGATTTCGCGCCCGAACGCCTTGCGCTCGTGGGCGTACTGGAGCGTGCGCTCGAAGCACTTCTGCGCTCCCGCCACGCAGCCGGCCGCGCCGATCAGGCGCTCGCCCTGGAGCTCCCACATGATGTGGTAGAAGCCCTTGCCCACCTGGCCGAGCACGGCCGATGCGGGCACGCGCACGTCCTGGAAGGCGAGCAGCGCGGTGTCGGAGGCGTGCATCCCGAGCTTGACCAGCTTCTTCTCGCGGATCACGCCGGGCGAGTCCATCGGCACGAGGAACAGCGTGAAGCCGTCATACCCGGCGTCGGGATCGGTCTTGGTCACGAGCACGATCACGTCTGCGCGGTGGCCGTTGGTGATGTACGTCTTGGAGCCGTTGATCACGTAGTCCTCGCCGTCGCGGACCGCGCGCGTCTTGATCCCCGACACGTCCGAGCCGGCGTCCGGCTCGGTGATGCCCAGGCACAGGATCGCCTCGCCCTTGATCGCAGGTTCGGCCCACTGGCGCTTCTGCTCCTCGCTACCGAACGCGAGGATCGGCGGCATCGCCATGTCGGTCTGTACCGCCAGGCCCATCGCCAGCCCGCCGGAGTTGGCGTTGGTGATCTCCTCCGCGAGCACCAGGCTCGTGTAGTAGTCGCCGCCCTGGCCGCCGTACTCCTCCGGCTTGTCCAATCCGAGGAATCCGAGCTCGCCCATGCGCTTGAACACCGAGTCGGGAAACGTCGTCTCCTCCCATTCCTCGGCATGCGGCGCGAGCTCTTTGATCGCGAAGTTGCGGATCGACTCGCGCAGCGCTTCGTGCTCGTCGGTGAAGATGAAGTGCTTGCGCTGCGAGTTGAAGTCGGGCTTGACGACGCTCTCCGCTGTGGCGGCCATGGTGGGTCGATCTCCTTCGTCGGCGTTTGCGGGCCGGTCTCGGGGAGGACCGACGCTGCCGTGCACGCTAACGCAGCCCGCCGCAAAAGTAAATAGTAGAGCTGCTTACTTTCCGCTGCGCGGCGTCGGCGCGGTGCGATCTCGGCGAGGTGGGGTGACAGGGCGCCACGTGTGTGCTTACATCCGCGCAAGCCCGCGTGCCGGGCACGCGAGCCGCTCGATCATTGTTCGAACATGATCAGGGGGTCGACAAGATGGCGCACATCAAGCTCACGGCTCCTTGCCTGCTGGCGGTGCTCGCGTTGGGCGCCGCGCTCGCGGCGCCAGCGGGAGCTGCCGAACCGGAATGGGGCCACTGCGTCCGGTTGGCCAAAGCGCGGGGCCGGTATGCGGAAGGCAACTGCCAGACCGTTGCTAGGAGAAAGGTGCACGAGCCCGGAGTGAAGACCAGGGTCCCCGATCACAAAGGGCGATACGAATGGGTGCCCGGAATCTCCACTGGCTTCTCCATCGCCGGTGGACCCGCGGTCCTCGAGGGCGGCGAGGTGTTCGCGTCCGACTGCGAACCGGGACAAGGCGCAGCGTGCCCAGAAGACCTTACGGTGGACGAAGCGCAGATCGAATGCGCGAGCGAGAGCGGCTCCGGCCGCGCATCGGGCGACAAAGAAGTGCAAGACGTGGCGATCGAGCTCCACGACTGCTCTGGCCTTGGCGCACGCGAGTGCGAGAGTCCCGGTGCCGGAGCGGGCGAAATCCAACTGAACCAGCTGAGCGGCGAGCTGGGATATGTGCAAGAGGCGAGCAAAGAAGTCGGGTTGCTGGTTGCGCCTGCGCCCACCCTGGGTCCTGAAGCCCCGCTCGCGGTCGTGGAATGCTCGAGCGGGCTCGAAGCTCTCGATGTGACCCTCGCGGGTGACGGGGTCATCTCCTCGATCGGCCCCCTCGATGTGCGCACACAGCTGCTCGGCCAGGTCTTCACATCGCAGGGACCCACGCTCGATGCCCACAACATCCCGAGCAGCTTCGAAGCCGGTCCGGAGGAGGCGCTCGAGATGGGCTTTCCCACGCCTGCCGGTGATCGGCCGGACGGGTCCTCGGGTGCGCTGTCGTCGACCAGCGAGGACACGCTCGAAGTCGAAGCCGAGATCAAAGCCTAGGCGAGCGGCTGATCCGCCGCGACGCTCGTTCCGACCATCACATCTGCCCGGGCCATGCGCCCAAGAGTGAGAAGTAGCGCTGCGTACTTCCCACCTCGTCGCGATCGGGATACGATGCGCCCGTGGCCAGCGAGACGGTGCTCACCGACAAGGTCCTATACGCCGCCGACTCCGGCGTGGCGACGATCACGCTCAACGACCCCGACACGCGTAACGCGCTCTCGCCGGAGCTGCTGGGTGGTCTGGTCGGGGCGTTCGAGCGCGCTCGAGAGCAGCCGAGCGTGCGCTGCGTCGTGCTTCGCTCCTCAAACGACAAGACGTTCTCCTCGGGCGCGAGCCTGGGCGGCTTCGGCGCGGACGCCCCGCTGGTGGACAAGCACTTCGCCTCCGAGCGCTTCACCGGCCTGTTCAAGCTGATCGCGCAGCTCGGCAAGCCGACACTGTGCGCGGCGCGCGGGCACGTGCTCGCGGGAGCGCTGGGCATTGCGCTGGCGTGCGACCTGATCATCGCGAGCGAGGAGGCGACGTTCGGCACTCCGGAGATCAACGTGGGCACGTTCCCGTTCATGATCATGGCGCTGATCTATCGCAACGTCCCCCGCAAGAAGGCCAACGAGCTGCTGCTGCTCGGTGAGCGCTGGGACGCACGTCGAGGCGCTGGCGGCGGGCATCGTCAACAAGGTCGTGCCCGACGAACAGCTCGAGTCGGCCGTGGCGGAATGGGCTGGGAGGCTGGCGTCGAAGTCGCCGGTGATCATGCGCCTGGGCAAGGAGGCGATGCGCCGCCAGCTGGACATGCCCCTCGACGACGCGCTCGACTACCTGCGCGCACAGCTCAGCCTGGCGCTGTCGACGGAGGACATCGTCGAGGGGGTCACCGCCTTCTTCGAGAAGCGCGAGCCGGTTTGGAAAGGCCGCTGATGGCGACGACGCCGAAACGCACAAAGCCCGCGGCCACGCGCGCGCAGCGTGGTCGCGCCGGCGCGAAGCAAGCCATCGCAGACGCGCCCGCGAGCTCGCTCCTGCGCCCGCTCGTCGAGGATCTGGAGGCTCGCCGTGCGCGTATCCGCATCGGCGGCGGCGAGGAGAAGATCGCCGCGCAGCACGCCAGCGAGAAGCTGACCGCGCGCGAGCGCATCGCGCTGCTGATCGATACCCACGAGAGCACGGGCGAGAGCACGTTCGTCGAGCTGGGCATCCACGGGCGCCCGCACTTCTCCCAGCGCGCGATGGACGAGGTGGACGCGCCCGCGGACGGCGTGATCACCGGCTACGGCAAGGTCGACGGGCGCATGACGGCGGTGTGCGCGTACGACTTCACGGTGATGGCCGGCTCGATGGGCATGACGGGCGAGTTGAAGGTCGGGCGCCTGCGCGAGCTGGCGCTGCGCGAGCGCATCCCGTTCGTGTGGCTGCTGGACTCGGCGGGCGCGCGCGTGCAGGAGGCGGCGGGAGCGATGTTCGCGGGCTCCGGGCACCTGTTCCGCGAGGAGGTGGTGATGAGCGGCGTGATCCCGCAGGTTGCGGCGTTGATGGGTCCGTGCGCAGCGGGCACCGCGTACATCCCCGGTCTGGCGGACTTCGTGCCGATGGTCAAGGGCCGCGGCTCGATGGCGCTGGCGGGCCCGCACCTGGTGCGCGCGGCGATCGGCGAGGACGTCACCCAGGAGGAGCTGGGCGGCTCGCGCGTGCACTGTCGCAAGTCGGGCGTCGGCGACATGGAGGTGGCCGATGACGAGGAGTGCATCGAGCGCATCAAGCAATACCTGTCGTTCATGCCACAGAACTGCGAAGAGAAGCCGCCGCTGCGCGCGTTGAGCGATCCGATCGAGCGCCGCGAGGAGGCGCTGCTGGACGTGCTGCCGGACTCCAACCGCAAGCCGTATGACATGTATGAGGTAATTCGCAGGATCGTCGACGACGGCGAGCTGTTCGACATGAAGGCGCAGTGGGCGAAGACGATCATCACCTGCTTCGCGCGCTTCGGCGGCAGGCCGGCGGGGATCGTGGCCAATCAGCCCAAGCAGCTGGGCGGCATCCTCGACAACGACTCTGCCGACAAGGCCGCCCGCTTCGTGAACCTGTGCAACGCGTTTGCGATACCGCTGGTGTTCATCCAGGATGTGCCGGGCTTCATGGTCGGCACGAAGGTGGAGGCCGACGGCATCATCCGCCACGGCGCGAAGATGCTGCACGCGGTGGCCAACGCGACGGTGCCGAAGGTGACGGTGATCACGCGCAAGGCGTACGGCGCCGGCTACTACGTGATGAACGGGCGCGCCTACGAGCCCGACCTGATCGTCGCCTGGCCGAGCGCGGAGATCAGCGTGATGGGTGCCGAGGGCGTCGTGGAGATCGCCTTTCGCAGGCAGGTGGACGCAGCCGAGGACCCGCAGGCCAAGCGCGCGGAGCTGATCGAGGGCTTTCGCAAGATCTTCGACGTGTACGTGGCGGCGGGCAACGACGTGATCGACGACGTGATCGACCCGCGCGAGACGCGCGAGACGATCTGCCGGGCGCTCGAGATGTCACAGAACAAGAAAGTCGAGCGCCCGTGGAAGCGTCACGGCGTGGTGCCCGTATAACCATGGCACACATCAAACGATACGCGACACAGTGAGGGCGCAAGAGCGATGAGCCTCGACGACCCAGTTGTGATCACCTGCTCGATCTCGGGTGCGATCGCCAACCGCGAGCAGTGCCCGGCGATCCCGTACACGCCCGCGGAGTACGCGGCGGAGGCGCGACGGATCGTGGACGAGGGTGGCGTGCACATCCACATCCACGCGCGCAAACCGGACGGCACGCCCAGCTACGAGATCGAGGACTTCCAGGCGATCACCGACGCGATCCGAGCCGAGGTGGGTGACGCCGCGATCGTCAATTTCTCGACCGGCACGATCGGGGTGCCGGTGGCAAAGCGGATCGAATATCTGCGGGCGTGTCCGCCGGAGGTGGCGGCGCTGAACATGGGCTCGATGAACTACGCCAAGTACTCGAAGTCGAAAAGGCAGTTCGTGTTCAACATGGTCTTCGAGAACCCGTTCGAGGAGATCATCGAGCTGTTGGAGGCGATGAACGAGCTTCACATCAAACCGGAGCACGAGTGCTTCGACATCGGCCACGTGGGCAGTCTGGCGCCGCTGATCGACATGGGTGTGCTGAAGGAGCCGCTGCACGTGGACTGCGTGATGGGCGTCGTGGGCGGCATCCCTGCGACGGCGCGCAACCTCGCGGCGATGGTCGAGAACATCCCTGCGCGGCCAGGCGCGGGGGCTGCCAACCACTGGGGCGTGATCGGGATCTCGCGCGACCAGTGGATGCTGGTGTCAGCGGCGCTGACGTTGGGCGGCTCGATCCGCGTGGGCCTGGAGGACAACCTGTACCTGCCCAGCGGCGAGATGGCGCGCTCCAACGGCGAGCTGATCGCCAAGGCCAGACAGATGACCGAGGACACGGGGCGCCGGGCGGCGACCGTCGAGGAGGCCCGCGCGATGCTGGCGATCGCACCGCGCCGGGCGAGCGTGGCATGAGCCTTCCGCTCGAGGGCATCCGCGTGCTCGACCTCTCGCGGCTGCTGCCGGGCGGCTTCTGCTCGCTGCTGCTGGCGGACTTCGGCGCGGACGTGGTGAAGGTCGAGGACACGGGCATGGGCGACTACATCCGCTGGTCGCCGCCGTACTACGAGGGCGCGCACGACAGCGCCAAGTCGGCGTTGTTCCTGTCGCTGAACCGCAACAAGCGCTCGATCCGCCTGGATCTGAAGAGCGAGGGCGGCCGCGAGGCGCTGATGGCGCTGGTGCGCGAATGCGACGTGGTGCTCGAATCGTTTCGCCCGGGCGTGCTCGATCGGCTGGGCGTGGGCTACGAGCGCATGCGCGAGGAGAACCCCGGGATCGTGTTCTGCGCGATCTCCGGATACGGCCAGGACGGCCCCAAACGCGGCGCGTCGGGACACGACATGAACTACCTCGGCCTAGTCGGCCTGCTGGGCCTGACGGGAGCGCGCGGCGGCGGGCCGGGTGGGGGTCCGGTCCAATCGGCGGGGCAGATCGCGGACGTGGGCGGCGGCGCGCTGATGGCGGCGTTCGGGATCCTGGCGGCGCTGCGCGAGCGCGACGGATCCGCGCGCCATCGCGGCTCGGGCGAGGGCCAGCTCGTCGACGTGTCGATGACCGACGGGTCGCTGTCGTGGCTTGCGATGGTGGCGGCGGCGTACTTCGCCGATGACACCGTCCCACACCGCGGCGATCTGCCGCTGGCGGGCGCGCTGATCTGCTATCGCCCGTACGAGTGCGCCGACGGCTGGATGTCGCTGGGGGCGCTCGAGCCGAAGTTCTGGCAGGCGTGGTGTCGGGGCGTGGGGCGCGAGGACCTGATCGCCGCCCAGTTCGAGCGTCCGGGCTCGGACGCGCACGGGCAGGTGCAGGAGGTGTTCAGGTCTCGTTCGCGCGCAGAATGGGAGGCGTTCGCGCGCGAGCACGACTGCTGTCTGGAGCCCGTCCTCGAGCTCGACGAGGCGCTGTCCTCGCAGCTCGTCAGCGAGCGCGAGATGGTGGTCGAGCTCGAGCAGCCGGGGGCGCAGCGGCCGGTTCGTCAGCTGGGCATCCCGATCAAGCTGACGCGTACGCCGGGAGCGCACGGGCGGCTCCCCGGTCCGCAGCTGGGCGAGCACACCGAGGAGCTGCTGCTGGGCGCTGGATTCACGCCCGAGCGCGTAGCCGAGCTGCTGGCGTCGGGTGCGGTGGCGGGGCCGGCGCCGGTGCCGGCAGCGGCCACGTTCCGGGCGTGATCGCTTGATGGCCGTCCAGGCGGTCGTGGGCAACAGCAGGACAGCCGGCCTGTTGAAGATGAGCGAGCTCGCCGAGCGCTCGGGCGTGAGCGCGGGAACGATCCGCTACTACTTGCGCGAGGGGCTGTTGGGCGGCGGCGAGGACGTCGTGCGCACGAGCCGCAACATGGCCTACTACCCGCCCGAGTACGCCGCGCGGATCACGCTGATCAAGCGTCTTCAGGAGGAGCGCTTCATGCCGCTGCGCGTGATCAGGGGCGCGCTCGATCAGGACCCCGAGCGCGTGCTCGCGCTGATCGAGCTCGAGGATCGCATCCTGGAGCGGGCGCTGATCGGCTCCGAGGACGGCAGCCGTGTGTCGCGCAAGCGCGCGCACGAACGCTACGGCGTCCCCCGCAACGTGCTCGAGCGCCTGGCTGAGATCGGCGTGCTGACCCCCAACCGACGCGGCTACGGCCACGACGACGTGAAGATCATCGAGGCGATCGCGAGCTTTCGCGCCGGCGGCTACGACGAGGAGCTGGGCTTCACCGTCTACGACACGCTGCGCTACCGCGAGGCGCTGGAACCGCTCGTCGAGCAGGAGGTCCACGCTCTGCTCGAGCGCCTCGCCGGTGAGGTGGAGGTGGAGCGGGCGCTGGAGATCGTCGCCGCCGGCGCCGAACCGCTGCGTGAGCTGATCGGCGCGATGCACTCGAAGCTGCTGCTGGCGGCGCTGCGCGGCCACCGCGGTGTGAGCTGAGCGGCCGATGCCCACCGCCGAGCTCGCGGGCCTCAGCCTCCCCACGCTGGTGCTCACCGGCGACGATGACCGGATCATCCCCGCGCACAGCAGCCGCTTGCTCGCCGAGCGCATCCCCGGCGCGCAGATGCGCGTGATCTCAGGGACGGGGCACCTGTTCTTCCTCGAGCGCCGCGAGCAGACCTTTGAGATCCTCACGAGCTTCCTCGGCGCCGCGGCGGATTCTCCCCGCGCTTGACGCGCGCGTTTGAGCCGGTGCTCGCCGCGTTATGCTCTGCCACGGTTGACTGACCAGTCAATCTATGCTGCTCGTCGAGGGCAACAGGATCTGTGGGGGGACCCGCGGAAGGAATGCGCTTTGTGAGAGTCGCGGCAGTCCAGCTCAACGCCACCGGCGACCAGGTCGCGAACATGGCTATCGCCGATCGCCTAACGCGCGCGGCCGCGGCCGACGGCGCGCGGCTGATCGTCCTGCCCGAGAAGTGGACGGCGATCGGCTCGGATGCGCAAATGCGCGCCGCGGCCGAGACGCTGGACGGCGCGGCCGTCTGCTGGGCGCGAGCGATCGCGCGCGAGCTCGCCGTCGACCTCGTGGCGGGCTCGATCCTGGAGCGCGTCCCCGGCCGCGCCAAGCTCGCCAACACATCGGTACACGTCGGCCCCGACGGTGAGGTCAAGGCCGTGTATCGCAAGCTGCACATGTTCGACGTCGAGGTCGACGGGCGTTCGTATCGCGAGTCCGAGCTGGAGGAGCCGGGCGAGGAGATCGTGCTCTCACGCACGGCCGACGGCGTCGAGCTGGGGCTGTCGATCTGCTACGACCTGCGCTTCCCGGAGCTCTACCGGATCTTGGCTGTGCGGGGGGCGCGGATGATCGCGCTGCCCGCGGCATTCACGCTGGCGACGACGCGCGACCACTGGCGCACGCTCGTGCGCGCCCGCGCGATCGAGAACCAGGCGTTCGTGATCGCCGCCAACCAGGTGGGCGAGCACCCAGCCGGCCAGCACTCGGGCGGGCGCTCGATGATCGTCGATCCCTGGGGAGTCGTGCTGGCGCAGGCGCCCGACGGCGAGGGCCACATCGTCGCCGAGCTCGACCTCGCGCGCCAGCAGGAGATCCGCGCGCGCCTGCCCTCGCTCGCCAACCGCCGCCCGCACGCCTACCGCTGGCCCGCCGGCGAGGCGGCTGATGGCGCACAGGGGCCCGGCTCCCCCGGCGGGGACGATGCGGCGCAGACCCTGGGGACGATGCAGGCTGCGGCGGAGGCCGGCGTATGAGCTCGGGGCGTGCGCCCGCCGCGAGCTCCCGTGGCGCGAGCGAGCGCGCTCCCGCCAGCGCCCGCGCGCCGCGCGCGCAGGCGGCGGCGGACAAGCGCCGGCTGATCCTCGACGCGGCCGTGCGGGTGTTCGCCCGCCAGGGTTTCCACGCGTGCCGCGTGTCGGACATCGCCGACGAGGCGGGCGTCGCATACGGCCTCGTCTACCACTACTTCGCCTCCAAGGACGAGGTGCTCGACACGCTGTTCCTCGAGCGCTGGAACGTGATGCTCGCGCTGATCCGCGAAGTCGACGGGGCATCGTCCCCGCAGGGCGAGCCGCTTGCGGTGAGGGACAAGCTCGGCGCGATCGCGTCGTTCATCGTCGAGAGCTACCGCCACGACCCCGACCTGATGAAGGTGATCATCGTCGAGGTCACGCGCGCGGCCAACTCCTTCGGCACCACCCACATCGCGACGATCCGGGAGGCCTACGACCTGATCGGCGGGATGATCGCCAAGGCTCAGGAGGAAGGCGTGTTCAAGCCCGAGATCGAAGCTCGCTTCGCGGCGATGGCGTTCTATGGCGCGATCGAGCAGCTGCTGACGGGTTGGATATTCGACCTGCTGCCGACGGGCGATGAGTACTACGAGCGGGCCAAGTGGCTGGTGGTCGAGACGGTGTGCAGCGGGTTGGAGCAATAGACTGCGCGCAATGCAAAACGACACGGTCAAGCGCCTGGCGTGGCAGGGGCTGCTGGCGGGCGTGAGCGCGCTGGTGGCGATGGTCGCCAACCGCGCGGCGGCGACCGTTTGGCGGCAGCTGTTCAACGAGGAGCCGCCGGAGTGAACGCCGCTCAGCCACCGCCCGCGGGCGAGCGATGGGAGACGGACGAGCGCACGGAGGAAGCCCGAAACATAGCTTCGGCGATCTCCGACGTGTCCGAACGCGCGACGCTGTTGGTGCGCGAGGAGATCGAGCTGGCGAAGGCGGAGATGACGGTGAAGGCGACGAAGCTCGCGAAGGGCGCCGTCGTCGGTGTCGCCGCGGGCGTCTTCTTCATGACCGCGCTCGTATTCCTGCTGGTCGGATGTGCGTGGGCCCTGTACTTCTACCTGCCGATCGGCAACGAATTCACGTACTTCTACGGGTTCTTCGCGATGGCCGTGATCCTGGTGGTGCTCGGTGTGATCGCCGGCCTGATCGCGGCGCGGGTCGTCAAAAAAAGCTCTCCCCCGGTGCCCAGCATGGCGATCGAAGAGGCCCGCAAGATCCGCGAGAGCGTGGGCCCCGGGGCGAGCGCGGAGCTCGACGCGAGCTCGTGGACAGCGAACGCGGGGGGCCAGAGCTGATGGCGGGGCGCTCGCCCGCCGAAATCCGCAGCTCGATCGAGGCCAACCGCATGGAGCTGGCGGTATCGGTCCAGCGCCTTCGCGGCGAGGTCGAACGCATCACCGACTGGCGCGCCCACGTCGAGCGCCACCGCACGGAAATCACCGTCGGCGCGGCTGTCGTCGGGTTGATGATCGGGACGCGCATGCTCCATCGACGCCGCCGCAGGCGTCGAGGCGACTGACGAGGTCGCGGCCGCGCTTCAGGCCAGCAGCGCGCGGGAGACCGCGCCGACGCCGATCAGGCCCGGGCCGGTGTAGGCGCCGATCACCGGACCGACCTCCGATGTGAAGACGGGGTCCGAGTCGAATATCTCGCGGCAGCGTTCGATCAGGCGCTGGGACTGCTCGGGTGCCTGGATGTGCTGCACGACCCAGCCGTCGGCGCCGCTGTCGTGGAGGTCCTGCGCGTAGGCGACCATCCGCTCGAACGCGCGCCCGGCGGTGCGCACGCGCTCGACCGGGACGATCTCGCGCTCGAGCGACAGGATCGGCTTGATCCTCAGGGTGCCGCCGAGCCACGCCTGCGCCTTGCCGATGCGCCCGCCGCGCCGCAGGTACTCGAGCGTGTCTACGCAGAACCAGATCCGCAGCGCCGCGCGCGTGTCCCTGACGCGTGCCACGACCGCATCCTTGTCGGCGCCGGCCCGTGCGGCCGCGCACGCGGCAAGCACCAGCAGGCCGGTCCCGCCGCAAGCGGTTTCGCTGTCGATCACCTCCACACGCGCGCCCAAGCCGCGCTCGCTCAGCAGCCCGTGCGCTTGGCGCGCGGCCTCGCACGTGCCCGAGATGCCTCCCGCTAGGTGGATCGAGACGACGTCGTGGCCCTCGTCGATCAGCGGCTCCCAAACCGCGAGGAAGTCTCCGATCGACGGCTGCGAGGTGCTGGGAAGTTCGGGATCCACGCGCAGGCGCTCGTAGAACGCGTCGAAGCCGTCCATGTCGAGCTCGCGCGCGGGCTCGCCTTTCCAGCCCACGTACAGGCTCACCTGGTGCACGCCCTGCGCGTCCGCGAGCGCGCGCGGAAGGTAATGCGTGCTGTCGGTCGCGACCGCAACGGTGCCCATGCGGCGCGGGACCCTATAGCAACGCGCGCTACTCGGACAGCGCCTGCGCCAGCTCGCCCGACTCGTACATCTCGATCACGATGTCACAGCCCCCGACCAGCTCGCCGTCTATGAACAGCTGCGGGATCGTCGGCCACTGCGACAGCGCCGAGAGCTCCTGACGAATGCGTGGGTCGGGCAGCACGTCGACGGCGGCGAACGGCGCCTCGAGCGCCTGGAGCGTGGCGACGGTGCGCGCGGAGAAGCCGCACGCCGGCGCCTCGGGCGTCCCCTTCATGAACAGGATCACCTTGTGCTCCTCGATCGCCTGCGCGATCGCCTCGCGGATCGGGTTCGAGCTCTCGCTCTCGCTCGACGCCGGCGCGGGTCGCTCGGCGGACATCGGAAGCGGCTGGTACTGGTCGGCGGGCATGGCGTGCTCCTGGCTGTCAGTTGGTGGTGGGGATCTTCGACGGGGCCTGTGTCTTCAGCGCGAGCGCGTGGATCGCTCCGCCGATCTCCGCGCCGAAGACGGCGTACACGAGGCGGTGCTGCTCGATTCGGCCCAAGCCCTCGAACGCCGGGGCGGTGACCGTCGCGCTGAAGTGATCACCGCCGCCGGTGTAGTCCTCGACGTCTGCGTGCGCCCCCGGGATGGCGTTCTCGATGCGCTGCTTTATGTCCTCGGCGGAGGGCATCGCCAACAAGGGTAGAAGGTCTGCGCGGCGTGCGAGCGCCGCCCGCGGGCAACGCTATACTTTGGAAAGTCTTGGACATACGCACAGGAGCGAAACGATGATCGAGATCACCGACAAGGGCGCCGAGAAGGTTCACGAGTTTCTGGCCTCCCAGCAGGCGGACGCCAGCGTGGCGGGCCTGCGCGTGGGTGTGCGCGGCGGCGGCTGCTCCGGCTTCCAGTACCAGCTGGCCTTCGACGAGCAGCGCGACAGCGATGTCGTGTTCGAGAGCCACGGGCTCAAGCTGCTCGTCGATGGCGAGAGCCTCCAGTTCGTGCGCGGCTCGACGATCGACTACGAGGAGAGCCTCCAGGGCGCCGGCTTCAAGGTCAACAACCCCAACGTCGTAGCCGCCTGCGGCTGCGGCTCGTCCTTCCGCGTGGCCGAGGAGGAGCAGGTCTCGGCGGTGTGAGCGCGCGCCGCTGCTCTCCGGGCGACAAGCCCGAGAGCAGGCGCGCGGCCAGCGAATGGCGATCCTGCCGCAAGCGCTGCGCAGCCTGACGCCCGCGCGCCTGCGCGACGACGTGCGCGCTCGCGCGCTGGCCGTGGGCTCCGGCCTGATCCCGCCCCGCACGATGCACTCCGCCGATGACGTGCGCGTGCTGCTGGAGGCCGCGCGCGGCGCGCGGCGCGCGGTCGAGATCGGCGTGTACGAGGGGGCCTCCGCGCTGGCGCTGCTCGACACGCTCGCACCCGAGGCGGAGCTGCATCTGATCGACCCCTTCGGCTCGCACCCCGACGCCCTGCCCGGCGGCTGGGGCGCGAGCGAGTGGGCGACACGGCGCGTGATCGCCCGCGCCGCGCGCCGGCGCGGCGGAGCGGCCCCGCGCGTGTGCTGGCACATCGCCCCCTCCAGCGAGGTCGCCGAGGACTGGAGCGGCGAGGTCGACCTGGTGTTCATCGACGGCGACCACTCGCGCAAGGCGTGCGAGCTCGACTGGCGCTGCTGGAGCCGCTTGCTGGCGGCGGGGGGGCGGGTCGTGTTTCACGACGCGCGGGCCGACCAGCCGGACGGGCGCGGCCTGCCCGGCCCCACGGCGCTCGTGAGCGGGCGCTTCCGCGGCCACGAGGCCGGCGATTGGGAGATCCTGGCGGAGGCCGACCGCACCGTCGCCGTGCGTCGCCTCGCGTGAGCGCCGAGGCTTGACGCTAGGGTCGCGTCTGTGGTACGGTCGCCGCGACATGATGTCAAGCGTTGCAGAGGGGTGCGGATCACCCGGGCGTCCGGCGCGGTCCGAGTTCCCGTCAGGGGGCGGACAGTCGGGTGCCGCGACGTGGTTGTGGCTTGACCTTGACTTAGGAGATGTTTTCTGAGAGGGTCAGACATACAGTCCAGTCGGCTGAGGGTTAGCTGACGGTCACGGCTGACTTCGGGCTCGTCCTGAAGGCGGGGAGGGCTCCGGGGGCAGTCGATCTATTCCTAAGAGGGAAAAGGAGCAGTGGACACATGAAACGCATTAGCATTGTGGGGCTATGCCTCGTTGCTGCGTTCGCGCTGAGCGCGATGGTGGCATCGAGCGCCTCTGCTGGGACGGCATACTGGTGTCGTGCAATGAAGAAGGGTGAATACACCACCGGCACATGTTTGGTGAAATCGGCCAAGGCCCACAAGGGCAAATTCGAAAAGAAAATCGTGCAGGAATGCGAAGCGGTGAAGAAGGGTGAATACACCAACGCCGCCTGCACCGTGAAAGCCGCCAAGAAAGGCAAGGGCAAATTCGAAAAGACCAAAGGCCGTGGCTACACCTCGACCGGCGGTAAAGCCGAATTGGCGACACCTGCTTTCGGGCCTGGAAAGGTGATTTGCGAAGCGAACACCGACAAAGGCGAATACACGGGCAACACGGGCAAGACCGACATCGACCGGGTGACCTTCACGGGCTGCTCGTTCGAAGGCCTGCCGTGCCAGAGCGCTGGTCCCAACAGTGAACCGTCGGGTAAAGCCGGCGTGATCATCACGGACCTACTCGACAGCCGTCTCGTGGACAACCCCGAAACGATCACCTTCCTGAACGCGGAAACCAACGAAACCGAAACCAAGGGTCCGAAAGTCGGGGAAGTGTGGGAGGAACTGAAGGGTTCCCAGCACGGGGCGTACTCGTCCGAATTCGAATGCGGTGGCGTCGTGTTCCTGCGTACCACGGGTCAGGACACAGGCGTGATCCTAAAAGTGGGCACCATTGGTAAACCACAGGAAACGGCATTCGAGGCGGGCAAAGGCGCTGACGGTCTCCTGACCGAAGTGCTGACGGAAGCCGGTTGGGCAGGACCCGCGCCTTCCATCGAGGAAGCCGGAGTCGCCAAAATCGAAAACGAATCAGCAATCGAAATCAGGGCGTAGCTCGCATAGCTAGGTTCGGAAGCCCGACACCTAGTCGCTAGCAACGATCCGAAAAGCACGAGAGCGTGCGTGGGGCCTCCGCCTCGCGCACGCTCTTTGTGTATTCGGTGACTGGCCACGTGGCCAGTCACCGGTGCGGGGCCACCTCGGGACCCGAGGAGGCCACCGGGTTGATCCATTCGTCCACTTGTTGCTTGACAGCCTCAAGCCAGTGGATACACTGTGGTCAGAGACGTGGAGGAGAGCCCCATGGACGGGCGACGAGCGAGGACGGAAGAGGGAGATGGAGCGGGTATGGGAGTAGCAGGCTGTGGGCGGCGCCACGTCGCGTGGCGTGCGGCAGGGCTGATCGTTGCGATGCTGGGTGCATCGCTGATGCTGAGCGCACCGGCGCTCGCGATCAGCCAGCGCGGGCACTCCTTCAGCTTCGCATTCGGCTCGATCGCCCACCCCTCCGGCGTCGGCGTCAGCGCGCAGAGCGGCGACGTCTACGTCTCTGACCCCTCGCACAAGCGTGTCCAGCAGTTCAAGCCCGTGATCGAAAACGGGCAGATCGTGGGCGAGCCGTACGTCCGCGAAATCAAGGTCAGCGCGCCTGGGGCGATCGCCGTCGACAACTCGAGCGAAGGCACGGACCCCTCGCAGGGAGACGTGTACGTCGTGAGCGGCGGTCACCTGGTCGAAAAGCTCGGACCTAAAGGCGAATCGCTCGGGGCGATCAAGGCCTTCGAAATCAAAGGCAAGGGCAAGAAGCTCGCGGGGATCCTCGGCATCGCCGTCGACGCGAGCGGCCACCTGTTCGTGTCCGAGGGCGGAGGGGTGGTCTACGAGTTCAGCGACGCGGCCTCGAACGAAAGCGAAGCGGAATTGTCGGCCGCGCAGGCGTTCCCCAACGAACAAACCACCGAGAGGCCCGGCTTTGCCGTCGACTCCGGCGATGATCTCTACCTCGATCTGACCGAAGACACCTCGGAACTGTCGCCCGAGGGCAAACTGCTACGTGAAATCCGATCGGAATTCGAGGCTTACAGGACCGCGGCGGAAGAACCAGAAGTGCCGTTCACGCTGGCGGCAAAGCTCGACTCGGCGGCCAACAAGGTGCTGGTACCGGCGCTGGACGACGAATACGCGAGCGCGATCGCCGTTAACCCACAGGACGTCGCTACCAACGGCGTCGACGAACGCGACGACGCCTACGTCGTGAATGTGGCCGGCTACGGCACCGGCAAGGCGAGCACGGTCGCCCAGTTCGCTCCAGAAGAAGGCGAACACGAAAGCGGCCATCTGATCCAGCGATTCGGCGCCCCCAACCTGGTGGAAGGCGACGCGGTCGCGGTGAACCCGGAGAGCGGCGCGGTCTACGTCGCCGACGCGGCCTCCGGCAACGTCGACCTGTTCCAGCTTGAAGCACCCAGCCGACCGACTGTCGAAGGCGTGTCGGCCGAAAGCTCCACAACGCTGAGCGACTCAGAGACGCTGAGCGCGAAGGTCGACCCCGACGGTGCGAGCACGAGCTACTACTTCGAATACGGCTCGGTCGGCTGCTTGGCGAGCTCCTCTTGCGCGCGGACGTCTCCCGCCGAAATCGAAGGCTTCAGCGACCAGGCCGCCAGCGTGCCCCTGCCGTCGCTCGCCCCGGGCACGTACTCCTATCAGATCGTCGCCGAAAACACGCACGGGCGAGCGCAAAGCGGCGAACAGACGTTCACGATCCTGTCCTCGCTAGGGGTGCTGCCCGACGGTCGCGGGTGGGAACTGGTCTCGCCGCCGAACAAGGCCGGCGCCGAACCCGAAGCGATCAGGAGGGAAGGCGGGCTGATCGAGGCCTCGCCCGAAGGCAATGCCATCACCTACGCCGCCGACGGCCCGATGCCCGCCGAAGCCTCACCGGAAGGGAACCGCAACCCGGAACCCACGCAGGTCCTGTCCGTGCGGGGCGGCGAAGGGTGGTCCTCGCAGGACCTCACCACGGCGAACAGCACTGGCGCTGGCCCCGCCGTCGGAGAACGTTGGGAGTACCAGCTCTTCTCCAGCGACCTCGCGCTCGCGCTCGTCGACCCCTTCCCCGGCGTGCACGGAAAACTCGCGCAGCCGCCGCTCTCGCCGCCCGCCAGCCCAGCAGAAGCGGGCAAGCAGGAAAACACGCTGTACCTGCGCGACGACGCGCCGCTCGCGCCCGCAGCATCTGAAGAACACAGCTACAAACAGGCGCAGGAAAACGGAACGGTGATGGGCAATCCGGGCTACCTGGCGCTCGTCACCGAACTCAACGGCCCCGGCGCAGGCTTCGGCCGAGCTTTGGCGATCGAAACATCGGGGGTCGCCGCAGAGGGTGCCACCCCAGATCTGAGCCACGTCGTCTACAGGTCCGAAGATGTCAATCCGGGCCTCTACGAGTGGAGCGAAGGCCACAGCGAACTAGTCAGCGTGCTCGAAAACGGGTCTCCGGTGCACGGCGAATTCAAAGAAACGCACCTCGGGAGCTGCGATCGAGGGCAAAGAACCCGCCAACGTCAGGCATGCGATCTCGGAAAATGGCTCGCGTGTGTTCTGGACGTACTACGAAGCGGCGACGGAATCCACTCATCTGGAGGTGCGGGAGACGAACGAAACGACGAAACCGCAGACGCTCCAGCTCGACAACGCCGAAACAGGTGTCGCCAACCCTCCTGAAGACCACCCCAGCGCGGTCTTCCAGACCGCGAACGCGGACGGATCGAGGGTGTTCTTCACCGACACGCAGCGCCTTACGAGCGACTCCGGCGCGAGCGTGAGGCGCCCCGACCTGTATGTGGCCGAACTGGAAATCGTCGCTGGTCGGCTGGCGATCAAGAGGCTCACGGATCTCACCGCGCTGCGCGATGAAGCGGGTGACGTGGTGGAGATACAGAACGGGCAATACGACATCGGCGGGGGCGTGATCGGCGCGAGCGAAGACGGCTCCTACGTCTACTTCGTGGCCGATGGAGCGCTGGCGCCCGGGGCGGTGCGCGGATACTGTCCTTCCGAAGCAGGGGGTGGATTTGTCATACCGCGCCCGCACGGCACTACGTGCAACCTGTACATGCGCCACTACAACGAACAGAGCGAAGCGTGGGAACCCACGAAGCTGGTCGCCGTCCTATCCTCCGAAGACGCCCCGGACTGGGGCAGCAACCTCGCGGGGGACTTCGCGTACATGACGGCGCGCGTCTCGCCCGACGGAAACTACCTAGCGTTCATGTCCGATCGCAGCCTCACGGGGTACGACAACGAAGACGCGAGCAGCATGAAGCCGGGTGAACGCATGGACGAGGAGGTCTTCCTGTACCACACTCCCGGCGAAGGCGAAGCGCCCAGCGAAGGCGAAGTACCGGGCGAAAGCCTTGTGTGCGTATCCTGCAACCCCGGCGGAGCGCGCCCGACCGGGGTCTACGACGCAGGCACGAGCCTCGGCGGAAGCAGCGAAGGCCTCGGGCTGGTGGTGGACCGCCCCGAAGTCTGGGCCGCCAATACGGACGTCGACGAAGGGGCCCCCGGCGGTCTGGATGACTGGCTCGCCGGGAGCGTCCCAGGCTGGACCACACTCGCTCGACAGGACGCTCCCTACCAGTCGCGCTATCTGTCTAACAGCGGCCGGCTGTTCTTCAACAGCGCCGATGCGCTCGTGCCGGTGAAGACGCCGTTCAGGAAGGAGACCGTGGAAGGCACGGCCCAGAACGTCGGCGTCGAGAACGTCTACGAGTACGAGCCGCGCAAAGTCTGCGGTCACCCGGGCGGGTGTGTGGGCCTCATCTCCTCTGGGGAATCCGAACACGAATCGGCGTTCCTCGACGCGAGCGAAAGCGGCGACGACGTCTTCTTCCTCACCACCCAGCAGCTGGCGCCGCAGGACATCGACGCCAGCTACGACGTGTACGACGCACGCGTGTGCGAACCGGGCTCGCGTTGCGCGCCGCCGCCGGCAAAACACGCGAAATCGTGCGGCGAAAGCGAAGAATGCCAGGGGTCGCAGAGTTCCTACGAAACGGGTCCGGCGCCTGCCGCAACCGGTACCTCCGTGTTCTCAGGCCCAGGCAACCTGGTCCTGCCCAAGCACGAAGTCCTTCCCGAAAAAAAGACCGTGCCCGCACCGGCGAAGAAGCTGACGCGCGCGCAGAAGCTCGAGAAAGCGCTGAAGGCGTGCCGCAAGGACAAGAAGAAGAGCAAGCGAGTCGCGTGCGAAAAGCAGGCGCGGCGGAAATACGGCCCGATCAAGAAAACGGCGAAGAAGACTAGCTCGTCGAAGGAGTCCTCGCGATGAGCTGGCAAACGCACTCCACCCGCTCGTTGCGCGCGCCCTACGTGGCGGCGCTAGTCGCTGTCCTGTTCATCGTCCTCATGAGTGCAACGCGGGCGACAGCGGCCGAACCGCTTCCCACCGAAACCCACGCTCACTGGAGCCTCGAATCACGCACCGCGCCGGAGAACCTGACGCCGGAAGCAGAAGGGATGATCATCGCCACCGCGAGCAACCTCGGCGACGCCGAAATCAACGCTGGGGCGGGTGGGAGCAAGGTCACGATCACCGACACGCTCCCGGCGGGCGTCACAGCGACGTCCGTGGAAGCCTCGTCCAACTCGATCGGAGAAGAGAATGGCGGTAGCCTCGGTAGAGAACGAAAGGAACAGTTCACCTGCCCGACGGCAGTCGTTCCAGGCAAACCGATCGAATGCACGTTCATCGGAGGCAGGCTTTCACCTTACGAACTCCTCCAGCTCAAAATCCGGGTGCACGTGGAAAACGGCGCCCAGCCGGGGAAGAACAAGGTAAGCGTAAAGGGAGGCGGCGCTCCCACTGAAGAACTCGAACGCACGGTGAAGGTCGGTGGGGCTGCGACGTTCGGCGTCGAATCCTTCGAAATGAAGCCGGAAAACGAAAACTTCGAACCCGACGAACATGCAGGCTCGCACCCGTTTCAGCTGACGACGACGTTCGACGTGAATCAGAGCTTCGAACTGGCCGAACTAGAGATCCCTCAGAAGCTGCTGCCCTCGGTGCCGGCCTTGGAGAAGAACCTGTCTTTCAGACTGCCTCCGGGGCTGATCGGCGATGTGAACGCCGTGAAGCAGTGCAGTGGGGTTGAGTTCGGCTCCCAGGGCGAAGCCAAAAACAACGCCTGCCCCAACGAAACCGCGGTCGGCGTTGCAAGCGTGAGCGTGTTCGATCCGACCGCGCATGGCGAATACTACGCCACCTACCTGGTGCCGGTGTTCAACCTCGAACCGGCGGCCGGCGAACCCGCACGCTTCGGCTTCTCGGTGTTGCACGTGCCTGTCGTGCTCGACACCTCTCTTCGCACCGGCGAAGACTACGGTGTGACGGTCAGCGTCCACTACGCCTCGCAGACCGTGCAGGTGCTCGGTAGCAAAGTGACGTTCTGGGGGATTCCCGGCGACGAACGCCACAACAGCTCGCGCGGCTGGGTGTGCCTACGTGACGTGGCCAAGGTAGAACCCCAGGAACCGTGCGGCACGCCCGCAAAACCGTCGCAACCCGTCGAACCGCTGCTGATGCTGCCGACGAAGTGCGGCAAGCTCGAAACCAGCGTGGAAGGCGAAGCGTGGAACGGCGCGCCGCTCGTTGGCCTGAATCGAGAAGGCGAACAGACCGACAGGGTTCCCAACGAAGCGCCCACCGTACTCAAAGAATGCGGCCCCCCGAGCCTCGGATTCAACCCTTCGATCTACGTCGAACCGGAAACGCACGAGGCGAGCACGCCCACAGGCCTCAACTTCACCCTCACGATGCCGCAGACCGGCACGATGGAAGCGAGCTACAAGAACACCCCCGAGGCCGCGATCCAGACGACCAAGGTCGCTCTCCCGGTGGGCCTCCAGACCGGCGCCGGTGCCGCCAACGGGCTTACCGCGTGCCCGGCCGCGAGCCTCGGCTTCAACGAACCGGGCAACGGGAACTTCCAGGCGGGACTCGACGAAGCGGCGCAAGCCGAAAACGACGACTTCAGCGCGACGCTGCCGGCACCCACGGAAGCGCTGCCCGAACCGCCGTGCCTGAGCACGTCGAAGATCGGCACGGTCAGCATCAAGACGCCGGTGCTCGAACGCGAACTGACTGGTGGGGTCTACCTCTCCCAGCAGGACACGAACCCGTTCGCCTCGCCGCTGGTGCTGTACATCATCGCCACCGACAAAGCGCCGGGTGAAGAAGACACCTCCAAGGTGGTCGTCAAGCTCGCCGGCGAAGTCACGATCGACCCGAGCACGGGTCAGCTCGTCTCGTACTTCAAGAACACGCCACAGTCGCCCTTTGAAACGCTGACGCTGCACCTGTGGAACGGCAACCGCGCCTCCCAGGTCACCCCGGCGCACTGTGGCACCTACCCCACCAAATCCCTGTACACGAGCTCATCGCAGGAAGTCGCGCCGACCGAACCGGAATACGAATTCCAGATCACGTCAGGTCCGGGAGGCACGCCGTGCCCGGGCGCGACGCTGCCCTTCCAGCCCGGCTACCAGGCGGAAAGCTCGAACCCGAATGCTGGCGGGTACACGCCCTTCAAGCTCGGGATCACGGTCCCGGACGGCGATGCCGCGCTGAAGACGATCTCCATGCAGCTGCCTCCCGGCTTGGCCGCGGTGCTCGCGTCGGTGCCCTTGTGCCCCGAACCGAAAGCCGCGGAAGGGACCTGCGAAGCGGAAAGCGAAATCGGCCAGTCGGTGGCGCTGTCCGGCCTCGGCGGCACCCCGGTTCGCCTCCCCGGCGAGGTCTACCTCACCGGCCCCTACAACGGCGCGCCCTTCGGGCTCTCGTCGGTGACCGAAGCCCACGCGGGGCCGTTCGAGCTCGGCAGGGTCGTCGTGCGCTCGGGCATCACCGTGAACCCTTACACGGCCGCGGCCACAATCACCACCGAAAACGCGAGGTTCGTGCCGGGTGAGCTGAACGCGAGCAACGAATTCACGCCGGTAGCCCCCCTGGAAGGGGAACAGACGGAATTCGCGGGTCTACCCGAACGGCTCAAAGGCGTGCCGTCGCAGCTCAAACAGCTGGAAGTCACGGTCAACCGCCCGGGCTTCGAGTTCAACCCCACGAGCTGCGAAAAAATGTCGGTCGCCGGGACGCTGACCGGGTACGAAGGCACGAGCGCGGGCGTGTCCTCGCCGTTCCAGGTGGGCAACTGCGGTGCGCTCCCGTTCGCGCCGAAGCTGACGGCGATACGTCAGCGGCCAAGGAAGCAAACCCGACGGCGTGACGTTCACCGTCAAGGTCGAATCCGCCGGCATCGGTCAGGCGAACATCCACAAAGTCGACCTGACGCTGCCCGAAGTCCTTCCCTCGCGCCAGAGCACGATCGAAAAAGCGTGCCTGGAAGCGGTCTTCAACGCCAACCCCGCGAGTTGCGACGAAGGCTCGCTGATCGGCGAAGGCATCGTCCACACGCCCGTGTTCAAGAACCCGCTGAGGGGGCCCGCGTATCTCGTCTCTCACGGCGCCGCGGCGTTCCCGGACGTCGAGTTCGTGCTCCAGGGCGAAGGCGTCACCGTGATCCTCGACGGCAAAACCGACATCAAAAAAGGAATCACCTACTCGAAGTTCGAAACCTCGCCGGACGCGCCGTTCACGAGCTTCGAATCGATCTTCCCGGCCGGCCCGCACTCGGCGCTGACGACCTACGTGCCCGAAAAGGAAGACTTCAACCTGTGCAAGAGCGCGAGTAAGCTGGTGATGCCCACTGAAATCGCCGACCAGAACAATGATGCGCTCATCTCCCAGAGCACGAAGATCGCGCTGATCGGCTGCGGCGCGGTCAAAGGCTCGACCACCAAGAAGCTCACCAGGGCGCAGCTGCTCGCCAAAGCCCTGAAGGCGTGCAGGACGAAATACAAGAAGAAGAAGAGCAAGCGCGTCGCGTGCGAAAAGCAGGCCCGCAAGAAGTACGGCCCGAAGCACAAGAAGAAGCCAGCCAAGAAGAGCGCGCACAAGAGCGCGAAGAAGTCCTCGGCCGCGAAGCGGTAGCGATTTCTACCCCGGCTCGTTCTGCAACGAGCGCCACAGGTAGCGGCAGGCGAGCGTCCGATACGGCCGCCACGGCTCGGCGATCCGCTCGATCGTGGCTGCGTCCGGCAGCTCGTCGAGGCGGTAGGCGCGTTCGATCGCGCGGCGGATGCCGAGGTCGCCGACCGCGAGCACGTCCGGTCGCTCGAGGTGGAACATCAGGAACATGTGCGCGGTCCACTCGCCGAGTCCCTTGACCGCGACGAGCTCAGCGATCGCCTGCTCGTCGGGAAGCTCGTCCAGGCGCTCGAGCTCGAGCTCGCCGGAGATCACGTGCTCGGCCAGCGAGCGCAGGTAGCTGACCTTCGCGCGCGAGAGCCCAGCCGCCGCGCGCAGCTGTTCGGGGTCATCGGCGAGGATCTCCGCCGGTGTCGGCGGGCGCTCGCCGAAGCGCGCGGTCAGGCGGCCGTAGATCGCCCGCGCAGCGAGCACCGACAGCTGCTGGCCGGTGATCGCGCGCACGAGTGCCCCATAGTGGTCCTCGCGCTCCGGGCGCCCGTCGCGAGCGTCTGGGAGCGGACCGACAGCGTCGATCAACCCCGCGAGCACGGGGTCCGCGCCACGCAGGTGGGCGAGGGCTCGCTTCGACGGCGCGGCCCGCTTGGAGGGCGTGGCTGGCTTGGAGGGCGTGGCTGGCTTGGGGGGCGTGGCTGGCTTGGAACCGGGTGCGCGCTTGGAGGTGGATGCGCGCTTGGGCACGACGGCGCGCCTAAGCAGCCGGAAGCGTCTCGAGCGACACAGGCTCGCCGTCGAGCGCGCCGAGCGCGCGCTCGAGCGACATCGCCAGGCACGTGAAGCTGGGCGTGTCGCGCACGGTGAAGCGCGAGGCCTCGGTCGTGCGCAGGCGCTGCACCAGGTCCAGGAACGTGCCCACGTCGTCGGTGTCGAACGCCACCACGAACTCCTGGTCGTCGAGCCCGAACGAGTAGGTCGTGTGGTTGTCCACCCCCGGGTATTCGCGCCCCACCTGGATGTGGCCCTGCATGATCCGCCAGCGCTCCTGCGCGGGCAGCGCGTACCACTCGCGCGACTTCACGAACGGGTACACGAACACGTAGCGCCCTTTGAAGCCGCGCGGCACGACGCGCTCGTCTTCGGAGTACTCCGAGCTCTTGCGCATCCCCAGGAACGAGTGCGGGATCTGCGACCACTGCATCAGGCCGCTCTGGGCGAGCACCACGTGGAACTCGTGGATGCGGTCGAGGTTCTCCGCCTCGGAGATCAGCAGCAGCTCGGCGTCGCCGCGTGTGCCCACCAAGGAGAAGCTCTGGAGCAGGTGGCCGTCGGCGAAGTCCTCGCAGGCGGCGGCGAACTCGCGCTTGTGTCGCGCGCGCGTGTCCTCGTCCAGCCGTCGCCACGCCGGGTCGAGCTTCAGGAACGTGTACTTGACGAAGTGGCGCGCGCCCACGTCTGGATTATCGCACCGGTGCCGCCTCGTGCCCGGCCGCTGGATAGAGTGTCGGGCCGTGCGGATCGCGCTGTTGTCGCCGTACTCGTGGACCTATCCCGGTGGCGTCACACGCCACGTGCAGGCGCTCGCCAGCGAGCTGCGCGCGGGCGGGCACGAAGCGCGCGTGCTTGCGCCCTACGACCCCGACGACGCGCTCTCGCGGCGCCTGCACGGCGGCGCGCGCCCGCAGGCGCTGGCGCCGTCAGAGGGGTTCGTGGCGCTCGGGCGCACCGCCGGCTTCCCTGCCAACGGCGCCGTGTCGAACCTCGCGCCGTTCCCGCGCTCGGTGTGGGCACTGCGCGAGGCGCTGCGCAGCGGCGGCTACGACGTGCTGCACATCCACGAGCCGGTCGTGCCGCTGCTCGGCTGGGACGCGCTGTGCAGCGCCGGGGACCTTGCGCTCGTCGGCACCTTCCATACCTACTCCGAGAACGCCCTCACCAACGGCTTCGCGGCGGGCCCGCTCGGCGCCCGCCGGCGCATGAACCGCCTGCACGTCCGCATCGCCGTGTCCGAGGCCGCGGCCTGGACCGCAAGGCGCTTCTACGGCGGGCGCTATCGCATCGTCCCCAACGGCGTGCAGCTCGCCGACGCTGAGCCCCGCTCCCCGCAGCGCGAGCTGCGGATCCTGTTCATCGGCCAGGCCGTCGAGCGCAAGGGCCTGCCCGTCCTGCTCCAGGCGTTCGAGGCGCTGCGAGACCAGATCCCGGCGACGCTCACGCTCGTCGGCGCCGGCCGCGAGGAGGTCGCGCACATGATGCTCGACGACCGCGGCGTGCACGCGCTCGGCAAGGTCTCCGAGCAGGACAAGCTCGCCGAGCTGGCCCGCGCCGAGGTGCTGTGCGCGCCGTCGCTGCACGGCGAGAGCTTCGGCATGGTGCTGACCGAGGCGTTCGCCGCCGCCACGCCCGTCGTCGCCTCCGACATTCCCGGCTACCGCGACGTGCTGCGAGACGGCTCCGACGGCCTGCTGGTGCCCGCGGACGACGCGCTCGCGCTCGCGGAGGCGCTGCGAGCGCTCGCGCTCGATCCGCGCCGGCGCGCGCGCATGGCGCTCGCGGCGCGCGAGCGCGCGGAGCGCTTCGCCTGGCCGCACGTGGCCTCCGAAGTGCTCGATTGCTACGAGCAGGCCGTCAGCGTGGCGCACAGCGCCCGGCGCCAGCGACGCGGCCGGCTCAGCGCCGCCGCCCTGCGCTACGGCTTCGCCCCCGCGGACCAGCTTGCGCGCGTGCCTCCCGAGCGGCTGCCGTCGCTGCTGCCCGATGCTCCGCCGCTCGTGGGGCGCCCGCGCCGCTTGCGCGCGCTGCGCCGCGCAGGGCTCGCGGCCAGCACGCTCGCCGGCGCCGCGCTCGGCGTGCTGGCGCTGCAACGCGTCGGCGTCACGCGCGTGGCCGCATCGCTGCTCGCGTCCAAGCCTGGCCTGGTGGGGGCGGGGCTCGGCCTGATGTGCGCCGCGATGTTCCTGCGCGCGATCGCGTGGCACGCGATCCTCAGGGCGGCGCCTACCTGGCGGCGCGCCAAACGCCGTGACGCGATGCAGGGCACGTTCATCGGCGTGCTGATGTCCGCGACGCTGCCCGCTCGCCTGGGCGAGCCCTCACGCGCGCTGGTCGTGGCGCGGCGGCTCGGGCGTGCCCGCGAGACGCTGCCGGTGGTGCTGGGAACGATCGTCTCGCAGACGCTGCTGAACCTGCTCGCGCTCGCGATCCTCGGCGGCGTCACCCTCTCGAGCGTGAGCGTGCTGGACGGGCACGACCGCGCGCTGTTGCTGATCGCGCTCGCTCCGCTCGTGGGCCTGATCGCGCTGGCGCTGGCGCCGCTGCTGGTGCCGGCGGCCGCGCTGTCGCACTCGCGCGGCGCGCGCGTGCTGCTGATGCTGGCGATGCGCCGCTCGCTGGCGCGCCTGCGCGACGGCCTGCGCGTGTTCGCCCAGCCCCGGCACGCCGCCGTTGCGCTGGGCGCCCAGCTCGGCGCGTGGTCGCTTCAGTGGCTGTCCTGCTGGCTGCTGCTGATCGCGCTCGGGATCAGCACCCGCGCTGACGTGGGCGCGGCGGCCGGCGTGCTGTTCGCGGTCAACGTCACCGCGGTGATCCCCGCCACCCCCGCCAACGTCGGCGTCTTCCAGGCGGCGTGCGTAGCGATCCTCGCAGGCGTCTACCACGTCTCCACCCCCGAAGCGATCGCCTACGGCATCGTGCTCCAGGCGGTCGAGCTCGCCACCGCGCTGATCATGGGGCTGCCGGCGCTGGTCAACGAGGGCCTCTCCTGGCGCGAGGTGCGGCTGCGCGCGATGCACGCCGCGCCCGTCAAGCTCGGGCCGCTGCCGGTCGCCGCCGGTCCGTGGCCGTCAGCCCGGTCGCGCACCGCAGGTTCTGAAGCGAACATAACCGTCCCTCGGGATGATCTGTGGCCGAGGAGGCAGGCATTGCGCTGTGCACGTCGATCTGCCGCGTGGCTGAAGCTGGGTCTACATGCTGCGCTGCTGCGATGGCTCGCTGTACACCGGGTGGACCACGGACGTGAGCCGGCGCCTGGCGCGGCACCGCGACGGCACCGCGAGCCGCTACACCGCCAGTCGTCTGCCGGTCGAGCTCGCGATCGCGCTGCCGATGCCCGACCACTCGGCGGCGCGCCGCGAGGAGGCACGGATCAAAGCGCTCGATCGCGCGGCCAAGCAGGCGCTGATCGCGGAGCACAGCTCGCCCGCGGGCTGACGCGTCGCGGGGTCGCGACCGGCGAGCCCGCCGGGTTAAGGCATGATGGAGGCATGGCAACGCGTCCTCCTTCCCGCAGCGTCAAGATCTCAGACGACGAGCGCGGCGGCTGGTCCTCGGACCGGCCCCGTCGCGACGGCGCGCGCCGCGCGACCCGCGGACATCACGGTGCACTGCCGCGTGCTCGCGCCGCTCGATCGGCTGCGCTACTCGCCCGGGAGCCTGCTCGTCGTCGCGAGCGCGTCCGCCGTCGAGCGCGACCGCTTCCTCGACCGCCTGATCGAGGACCGCGCCAGCCTGCTGTCGCTCGCCAAGGTTCGCGCGCTGCTGGCCGGCCGCGTGAGCGAGGAGGAGCTGCCGGCGCGAGCGCAGGAGCTGCTGCACGCCGCCGTCTCCAAGCGCCTGGAAAACCGCGAGACGGTGGTGCTCGCGATGGAGGGCCTGGAGGCCTCGGAACGCGAGCCGTTCGTGCGCTCGGCGGCCGCGCTCAAGCGCCCACGGCACCTGATCCTGCTGGAGACCGCGCGCGAGCACGTGCGCGATCAGGACCTGGCGGCGCTGAACGAGCTGCGCCGCGCGCTGGACGCCGGAGAGCTCGGTCGCGAGGGCTTTCAGACGGCGCTTCGCCTCGGCGGAGGCACCGCCGGCGAGGTCAAGCGGATCCTGTTCCGCCCGCCGCCGCGGGAGGAGCCGTAGAGAAGCAGATTTTCGCTTGCAGGTTTTCAGCTATGCGCAGGATTTGCCGATGCCGCGGGCGTGCGGAACTCATCTCCAGCGATCCCGTCTGCGGTCGCAGCCAACGATTCGCCGGCACCCAGCCGTGACCGCGGGGGGGCCGCGAACCCCCGTGCGCGCCTGATCGATCCGCGCCTGGTCGCCGTCGAGCTGTCGCGACTGCGGGCGCTGCGCCCCGACACGCAGGTCCATCGGGCGCACACGATCCGCTCGACCGTGTCGCCTCACGCGTGAGATCGGATGCGCCTCTCAGCAGCCTCCGTCAAGACCGCTGCGCCGGCAGTGACGCCGGCAGGTGACGGCGAGCAGGGCCGAGCCGCCAGCCACGCCTGGTGGATCTACCTGCTGCTCGCCTCGCTGCTGACCGGCTGCTACGCGCTCGCGCACGTGCTCGGTCCCGCCTGGCTGAGGAGCGGCCTGGTGTTCAACCTGATCGGGGGCGCCAGCGTGGCGGCGCTGATCCTCGGTGCACGCCGCAACTCCGGGCACAGCCGGCTTGCCGGTCGCGCCCCCTGGTACCTGCTCGCGGCCGGGCAGGCGCTGTTCGTGACCAGCGACGTCCTCGCCTACAACTACGAGCGCCTGTTCGGGGGCCCGATCCCGTTCCCCTCGATCGCCGACCCGTTCCATCTTGCCTTCTACCCGTTCCTGGTCGTCGGCACGCTGCTGCTGGTCCGCGAACGCGGCGAGCGCCGTGACCGCAGCGGCCTGATCGACGGGGCGATCGTCGCGCTCGCGCTCGCCACGCTGCTGTGGGTCTACCTGATCGCACCGTACGCGCACAACCACAGCCTGTCGCTGCTCGGCAAGCTCACGTCGGTTGCGTACCCGTCGATGGACATCCTGGTACTCGTGGTCGTCGCGCGCGTCGCCGCCGGCAGCCACCGGCGCGAGCCGGCGTTCGCGTTCCTGCTGTCCAGCGCCGTGGTGCTGCTGCTCAGCGACGCGATCTACGGGTGGAAGCTTCAGAACGGCGGCGACGCCAGCGGAGGCCTGCTGGACACGGGCTGGGCGATCTACTACACGCTGCTCGGCACCGCCGCGCTGCACCCGTCGATGCGCCTGCTGTCGACGCCCGGACCGCAGATGGACGGGCGTCTGACGCGCACGCGCCTGGCGATGCTGACGTGCGCCAGCTTCGCGGTTCCGCTGGTGATCGTGCTGCGCGAGGCGCTGCACGAACCGCTCTACCTGTACGTGCTGGTGGGCTCCTCCGCGGCGATGTTCGCGCTGGTGCTGCTGCGCATGGCGGGCATCTTCCGGCGCAACGAGGAGCTGGCGCTGCAAATGGTCGCGCTGACCGAGCAGAACGCCCGCGCGCGGCTCCAGCACCAGGCCTTCCACGACGCGCTCACCGGCCTGCCCAACCGCGCCCTGTTCCGCAACCGCGTCGAGCACGCGCTCGCCGGTCAGCGACGCGATCGCCTGCCGGTCGCGGTCCTGTTCCTCGACATCGACGAGTTCAAGAACGTCAACGACGGGCTGGGACACGACGCCGGCGACAGGGTGCTGCAAGAGGTGGCGGCCCGCCTGGCGGACTGCATGCGCCCGGTGGACACCGCCGCGCACCTCGGCGGCGACGAGTTCGCGATCCTGATCCACGACACCGAGAGCGAGATGCAGGCTGTCGAGATCGCCCAGCGCGTGATGGACTCCCTGCAAGAGGCGATCGTGCTCGCCGGTCCCGGCTACGGGGACGGCAGGGACCTGTCGGTGGCGGCCAGCGTCGGCATCGCCTTCAGCGACCGCGGCATGTTCTCCGGCGCCGACGCCGAGGAGCTGCTGAGCAACGCGGACGCCGCGATGCACATGGCCAAGGAGAACGGCAAGGCTCGCTACCAGGTCTTCCAGCCCGAGATGCACGCCAAGGCGCTCACGCGGCTGGAGCTCAAGGCGGACCTCCAGCGCGCGCTCGACGCAGGCGAGTTCACGCTGCGCTACCAGCCGATCATGGACCTCGCCAGGGGCGATATGGCGGGCATGGAGGCGCTGGTGCGCTGGGAGCACCCCGTGCGCGGCACTGTCGCGCCGCTCGACTTCGTGCCCCTGCTCGAGGACGCCGGCCTGATCGTGCCGGTCGGGCGTCACATCCTCAGGGAGGCATGCGCGTGGGCAGCGCACATGCAGCGCGCGTGCCCGCGCGTGCCGCCGCTGTCGGTCGCCGTCAACGTGTCCGTGTGCCAGCTCCAGCGTCCGGAGTTCATCGACGAGGTCCGCGAGGCGCTGGCCGACAGCGGGATCGCGCCCGCCAGCCTCACGCTCGAGCTGACCGAGAGCGTGATGATGCAGGACATGGAGCTCAGCATGCTGCGACTGAAGTCGCTGCGCGCGCTGGGTGTGCAGCTGGCGATAGACGACTTCGGCACCGGCTACTCCTCGCTCAACTACATCCGCCAGCTGCCGGTCGACATTCTCAAGATCGACCGCTCGTTCCTCGCCGACCCCAACCCCGAGGTGGCCGAGCTGACCGAGACGATCGTCGCGCTCGCGCGCATCTTCAAGCTGAAGGCGGTCGCCGAGGGAATCGAGAACCCGGTGCAGCTCGCGCGCGTGCGCGAGATCAACTGCGAGTACGGCCAGGGCTTTCACTTCGCCAAGCCACTGCTCGGCGAGGAGATCCTGGAGATGGCGGCCTCCCAGCCGACGATGCGCGCCGCGGCGGCGCCCGCGCGCGTGGTCTGGCCGCAGGCCTAGGGTCGGCTGCTCCAGCCCGAAAGGGCGCTCACGAGCTCGTCCAAGCTCGCCACCAGGCGACCCCCGCTCTCGAGGATCAACGTCTCCACCTGGAGGTTCACGCTGACGCCGGTCTCGCCGCTCTCGCGCAGGTCAGAGCGCAGGCCAAAGCAGGTCAGGCCGAGCCCCGCCGCGAAGCCGAGCTCGGCGACCGTCCCCGAGTCGGGCTCCTGTCCGTCGAGCAAGGCGGCGAGCATCGAGCAGCTCCTGATCGCCTCGACGTTGCGCCGGCCGATCTCCAGCGCAAGCTCACGCGCGCGACCGGCTGCGAGCGCAGTCCCTATCTCCTGCTCGCTCGTCAGCGCCCAGGGATCGACCGGCTCCACCACGCGCGCCAGCGCCGGCAGATACACACCGCCGTAGTAGTGGCGTCCGGCTTCGCTGAAGCCGAGCGGGCTGGCCAGGTAGCAGCGCGCACGCTCCATGCGGGCAGCTGCGCCTACGAGGCCTCCCCCGCCATCGCCGGCTCATCCTCGCCTTCGATCGCGCCGTCGGGCGGGTCGCCGTCGTCGATCTCGCCGAACAGCGACGGGTCGCGGCCCGAACCGCGGATGAGGTCGTCGGGAGAGCCGTTCGCCAGCAGCCGGCCCTGACGTGTGCCGAAGTAGATCGCCTGCGGGTGGTGGGCGACGAGCGCGAGCGTCGACTGCTCGGGCTCGGGCGCGTAGCCGTCGGTGATGTGCATGCCGATCTGTTGAAGGTCGAGCAGCTTCTCCACCTTCAGGTGCTCTGACTGCTCGGGCACCGCCGGGTAGCCCCACGAGTAGCGCCGGCCCTGCGCGGCGTCGATGCCGAGCATCTCGCGCACGCGCCAGTGCAGCCACTCGGCCAGGCCCTCGGCGCTCTGCACGCCCAGGCCGTGCACGAACAGCTGCTCGGCGAACTCGCCTTCGGCCTCCAGCTTGGCCATCAGCTCGGTCACCTCAGAGCCGACCGTCACCGCCTGCACGGCGATCACGTCCAGCTCCGGCGGCGCCTTGCTATCGATCGCCGGGCGGAAGAAGTCGGCGAGGCAGATGCGATCGCCCTTCGGCTGGCGCGGGCACACGAAGCGCGTCAGCTCGGTCGTCCGATCGTCGGGGTCCAGCACGATGATGTCGTTGCCGAGCGCGTAGCACGGGAAGAAGCCGAGCAGCGCGCGCGGGCGCAGGTAGTCCTGCTCGCGCCACATGCGCTCCAGGCGCGGGCGGAAGTCGTCGCGCAGCAGCGTCTGCCAGGCCTCGCCTTTGACGCCGCGCCCGCCCCAGTGCAGCTTGAACAGCACGTGCGTGTCCAGGTGGCGGTAGACCTCGTCCAGGTCGACGGGAATCTCCTTGACGCCCCAGAAAGGCGGCGTGGGGATCGGCGCATCGGTGCGTGCGGGCGAGCGCACGGAGTCGTCGGCGAGGTTGACCTCCTCGACGGGCGCGTCGCCTTTGGCACGGAACTCGGTGGCGCCAGCCAGCAGCTTCTGCACGAGCGCGCCGCGCGCGTCGGAGTCGACCAGCTGGTCCATCACCGCGAGGCCCTCGAACGCGTCCTTGCAGTAGAACACGCCCGGCTCGTACACCTCCTCGGAGTCTTTCCCGCCGGGGTACAGTGCGCGGTAGCCGAACGCGCGGTTGATCGCAGCGCCGCCGATCAGCACCGGGTAGGACAGGCCCTTGGCGTGCAGCTCCTGGATGCACGCGGGCATCTGCTTGGAGGTGGACACCAGCAGCGCGGACAGGCCGATGGCGGTCGCGTCGTGCTCCTGCGCGGCGTCCACGATCGTCTGGATCGGCACCTGCTTGCCGAGGTCCACGACCGTGTAGCCGTTGTTGGTGAGGATCGTGTTGACGAGCGACTTGCCGATGTCGTGCACGTCGCCGAACACGGTGGCGAGCACGACCGTGCCCTTCGTGTAGCCCTCGATCTTGTCGAGGTACTTCTCCAGCTGCGCCACCGCGCGCTTCATCACCTCCGCCGACTGGAGCACGAACGGGAGGATCAGTTCCCCGGCGCCGAACTTGTCGCCGACCTCTTTCATCGCCGGCAGCAGCACCTCGTTGAGGGTGGGCACCGCGCCGATCTTCTCGACGCTCTTGTCGATCCAGTCCTCGACGCCGTCCCTACGGCGTCTCAATATATGAAAGTGAAGCGCCTCCTCGGGCTCCATGCCCTCGGTCGGGTCGGCCGCGCCCTGCGCTTCGTCCTCCGGGCCCTTGGACTCGAAGTGCTCGATGAACTTCTCGAGCGCGTCATCGCGGCGGTTGAACACGAGGTCGTCGGCCAGGTCGCGCTCAAGATCCGGGATCTCCGAGTAGGGCGTGATGTGGTTGGGGTTGACCATCGCCAGGTCGAGGCCGGCCTGGACGCAGTGGTGCAGGAACACCGAGTTCAGCACCGCGCGCGCGCCGGGGGAGACGCCGAACGAGACGTTCGAGACCCCCAGCGACGTCTTCACGTCGGGGATCTGCTCCTTGATGGCTTTGATCCCCGCGATGGTCTCGATCGCGGACGGGCGCCACTCCTCGTCGCCGGTCGTCAGCGTGAACGTAAGGCAGTCGAAGATCAACAGCTGCGGGTCCAGGCCGTGCTCCTCGCAGCAGAGGTCGCGGATGCGCTTGGCGATCTCGACCTTCCTGTCGGCCGTCTTGGCCATGCCCACCTCGTCGATCGTCAGCGCGATCAGCGCGGCGCCGTGGGCGAGCGCGACGGGAACGACGCGGTCGAGCTTCGCGCGGCCGGCCTCGAGGTTGACCGAGTTGACGATCGCCCGACCCGGGATCTGCTCGAGCGCGCGTTCGATCACCTCGGGCTCGGTCGAGTCGATCTGGATCGGGGCGGGCTGCGTGAGCGAGACCTTCTTGGCCACCAGCCGCATCTGTTCGTCCTCGTCGGTGCGCTCGGTCAGCGCCACGCACAGGTCGAGCACGTGCGCGCCGCCGGTGACCTGGTCCTCGGCGATCTGCACGAGGCCGTCGTAGTCGTCTGCCAGCAGCAGCTCCTTGGCCTTGCGCGAGCCCTGCGAGTTGACGCGCTCGCCGACCATCGTCGGCGCGGGCTCCTGCGCCAGCGGTGTGGCGGCGATCATCGACGAGAGATGCGGCGTGCGCGGTGCCGGACGGGCGGCGACCGGTCGTTTCGCGACGCGCTCGGCGATTGCGGCGATGTGCGCGGGCGTGGTGCCGCAGCAGCCGCCCACGATGCCCTACGCCGTAGCGCTCGACGAACTCCTTCAACGCCTCCGCCAGCGGCTCTGGCTGCTCGGGGAAGATCGTCTCGCCGTCGGGACCCTGCAGCGGCAGGCCGGCGTTGGGGATGCACGCGACCGGCACCGAGCAGTGTTCTCCGAGGAAGCGGATCGCGTCGCGCATGTCCTCGGGGCCGGTCGAGCAGTTGAGGCCGATCACGTCCACCTTCAGGGCTTCCAGCGTGGTGAGCACGGCGGAGATGTCGGTGCCCAGCAGCATCTTGCCGCCGTTGGGCAGCAGCGACACGGACGTGTGGATCGGCAGCGTGCGGCCGCTGGACTTGAAGGCCGCGCGCGCGCCGAACACCGCGGCCTTGACCTCGAGGATGTCCTGAGCGGTCTCGATGATCAGCAGGTCGGCGCCGCCGTCGATCAGGCCTTCGGCCTGCTCGGTGAAGATCTCGACCAGCTCGCCGAAGCGGATCTGCCCGAGCGAGGGGTCCTCGGAGGCGGGCAGATAGCCGGTCGGGCCGATCGAGCCGGCGACGAAGCGGTGCTCGCCGGCGGCCTTGCGCGCGAGCTCGGCGGCCTTGGTGTTGACCTCGAGCGTGTAGTCGGCCAGGCCCCACTCGCCGAGCTTCAGGCGCGAGCCCTGGAAGGTGTCCGTCTCCACGACCTCGGCGCCCGCGTCGAGCATCGAGGCGTGCACGCCCTCGATCACGTCCGGGCGGTTCAGCACCAGTGCCTCGTGGCACTTGCCCTGAAGCCCGCCGTAGTCCTCGCTTGTCAGCTCGAACTGCTCCAGCGTCGCGCCCATGCCGCCGTCGTACACGACGACGCGCTCGTTGATCGCCCTACGGTAGTCGCGCGGTTCAGCCATCACAGGAATGCTAGATGGTGAGCGCCGCACGGCCACGATGCACCCTTCGTGCATGCCCTGTTGCCCGATCGGGACGTCATCCGAGTAGGCCCCACCGGACGCTGCCATCGGCCACGCGTCGAACATCTCCGGCAAGCGGTTTACGAGCATGCAAACTGCTCATCGACCACCTGAGCGGGGACGCTCGCGGGGGGTGCAGAGCCCAACGCGGCGGACCTGTAAGCGGGTCGTTTGAGTCGGGTGCAGGAGACCCGGCCGGGGACAGTACTACGCAGGAAGGAACCTACGATGACGCTGGAGTCTCTACTCGACGCACTTGTCAAGGATCAGGCTGAGGAGGTCGTGCAGGTCTGGCACGGCGAGCTCGAGTTGGAGCCCGCCACCGGCGGCATGCGAATCGTGCGGGCCAGCGGGGCTCCGCAGCCGCTGGTCGCGGTTGTCGGTCTCAGCCAGAGCGGTCTGCCCAACGCGATCGCGCTGCGCCGCGCGGGCTTTCGCATCGTCGGGATCGACACCTCCTCGAGCCGCCTGAACAACATCCGCGGTGGGCTCGCGGGCCTCAGCCGCGAGGACCGCGAAGAGCTCGAGAGTGGCCTCGAGGACGATCAGTTCGTGCTCACCGGGAGTGTCGAGGCGATCCACGCGGCCGACGTGGTGCTGATCTGCATACCGGTCGTGCTCGACGCCCAGCGGCGGCCGAACCTCGACGCGCTCACGCGTACCTGCGAGACGGTCGTGCACAACGCGCGCGCAGGCCAGACGCTGGTGCTGACGACGAGCAGCTATGTGGGGAGCACCAGGGAGCTGCTCGTCGAGCCACTGGCCCAGCGTGGCCTGCGCGCCGGTGAGGACGTGTTCGTCGCCTTCTCGCCCGAGCGCGCCGACCCGGGCGTGCCCGAGCACGAGCAACTGCGCGTGCCGCGCGTGGTGGGGCCCGCGACGGAGAGCTGCGGCGTGCACGCCTCGGAGCTGCTGCGCAACATCTGCGGGAGCCTTCACTGCGTCTCCTCGCCAGAGGTCGCGGAGATGGCGAAGCTGTACGAGAGCACCTTCCGCGCGGTGAACATCGCGCTGGCGTTCGAGATGGCGGACGCGTGTGCCGGCCATCGGCTGGACCCGATCGAGGTAACCGACGCGGCAGCCACCAAGCCGTTCGGGTTCCTGGCTCACTACCCGAGCGCGGGCGTCGGCGGTCACGGCGTGCGCGTGGACCCCCACTGCCTGCTCCACCAGCAGCGCGAACGCGGGCGCCCGGCGCTGTTCGCGGAGGAGGCGATGCGCACGCTGGCCGCGCGCCCGCGCCGGGTGGCGATGCGCGCGCAGGAGCTGCTGCTGCGCTCGGGCCGGCGCCTGCGCGACGCACGCGTGGTCGTGGTCGGAGCCGCATACAAGCCCGGCGTCGCCGACGCCAGCGAGTCACCGTCGCTGGAGATCATCTCCAGCCTGCTTGCGGAGGGCGTTCACGTCGACTACCACGACCCGCTGGTGCCGTCGCTGTGCGTCGACGGCGAGGAGGTGCACGGCATCGACCCGGACCCGCGCCGCGACGCCTCCGGCTTCGGCCCCGAAGACTACGACCTGGCGATCCTCGTCACGTTGCAGCCCGGCTATGACTACGGATGGCTGCGACGTTGCGCGCAGGTGCTCGACTGCACCTACAGCGAGCCGACCGGTTGCCGCTGCATCGTGCCCTGAGAAGGCGGTGGGCACCCCACTCAGGGCACGTGCAGCGGCACCTGGCGGCCGTGGACGCTTCGCGGTACGGCGTCCTCGGGCGCTCGCGTGCCAAGCACGCCACGCTCCCTGCGTCCTTGTACCGCTCGGTCGACGGCCGCCAGGAGGCGTTCGCCTGCTTACCGGCTGACAAGCGTCGATCGCACCAGGGGCAACGACGCCTGGTGCTCGTCGGCGGTGACGAGCGTGAAGTCGTGGGCCAGCGCGGTCGCGGCGATCAGCGGCGCCGGCGGTGTGCGCGGGTCGCGTCGTCTGGTGCGATCAGACGCCGGTCTCGAGCTCGCCGACCGTCACCACGCTCACGGTCCAGCCATCGGCGAGCTCACGGACCTCGCTTCCGCGGGCCAGGACATTCATGTCGACCAGGCTGCCCACGGATCGCGCGCGGCTTGGCGGTCCTGCTCGCGCATCCGATCCAGATCCTCGGCGAAGCCGCTCCGCGAAGCGTCCTCGGCCCCAGGCTCACTTGATAAACAGCATCTCCGAGTACTTGGGCAGTGGCCACAGGTCGTCGGCGACGAGCTTCTCCAGGCGATCGGCCACGTCGCGCACGTCTTCCATGGCGGGGATGACGGTGTCGCGCATGTAGATCGCCTCCTTGTGGGCGCCCTCGGGGTGGTTCTCGTCGAGGTTGGCGTCCTCGAGCTTGAGTTGTGCGAAGTGGAGCTCCTTGACCAGCGGTTCGATCTCCCCGACGAGTTCCTCGAGGCCGCTCATGCGCAGTTCGCTCAGGTAGCGCACGGCGGCGGGCAGCAGCATCGTGCGGCCGATCGCGGATGCGGTCTCGGCCTCGATGTTGATGTTGATGACGTACTGCTCGGTGAACACCTCGAGGCGTGACTCGAGCTCGCGCTTTGACAGCACTTTGTACTTTTTGAAGGCGGCGATGGTCTGTTTGTCGACGAGCCAGGGCAGCGCGTCGGGTGTCGTGCGCAGGTTGGCGAGGCCTCGCTTCTCGGCCTCCTTGTGCCACGCCTCGGAGTAGCCGTCGCCGTCGAAAACGACCTGCTTGTTGGCGGCCCACACGTCCTTGACGACGCTGGTGACTGCTTTCTCCAGGGTCGCGCCCGAGCCTTTCAGGGCTGTTTTGAGCTTGTCGGTCAGCTCGTCGACGGACTCCGCGACGATCGTGTTGAGCACGGTGTTGGGCCACGCCGGCGAGGCGCTGGAGCCGAGCGCGCGGAACTCGAACTTGTTGCCGGTGAAGGCGAACGGGCTGGTGCGGTTGCGGTCGCCGCCGTGCAGCGGCAGCGGGGGCAGCACCGGCGTGCCGAGCCCGAGGAACGAGCCGGGCTTGGAGGCCTGCACTTTTCCCGCCTCGATCGCGGCGAACACCTTCTCGAGCTCGGCGCCGAGGAAGATCGAGATGATCGCCGGCGGCGCCTCGTTGGCGCCCAGGCGGTGGTCCTGTCCGGCGCTTGCGATCGATGCGCGCAGCAGCGCCTGGTGCTTGTTGACGGCGTGGATGACGGCGGCGCAGAAGAACAGGAACTGGAGGTTCTCGGCGGGCGTGTCGCCGGGGTCCAGCAGGTTCAGGCCGGTGTCGGTGCCCATCGACCAGTTGTTGTGCTTGCCCGAGCCGTTGACGCCGGCGAACGGCTTCTCGTGCAGCAGGCACACCAGTCCATAGCGGCGTGCGGTGTTCTGCATGATCTGCATCGTCACCATCTGGTGGTCTGAGCCGACGTTGGAGTTCTCGAAGATCGGCGCGACCTCGAACTGGTTGGGCGCGACCTCGTTGTGGCGGGTCTTGATCGGGATCCCGAGCTTGGCCAGCTCGAGCTCGACCTCGAGCATGTACGCGAGCACGCGCTCGGGGATCGACCCGAAGTAGTGGTCGTCGAGCTCGTGGCCCTTGGGCGGTTTGGCGCCGAACAGCGTGCGCCCGGTGGTCACTAGATCGGGGCGTTCGAAGAAGTACTGCTCGTCGATCAGGAAGTACTCCTGCTCGCAGCCGGTGGTGGTGAACACGCGCGAAGCCTCCTCGACGCCGAGCAGGTCGAGCGCGCGGATCGCCGCGCCCGACAGCGCGTCCATCGAGCGCAGCAGCGGGATCTTGTTGTCGAGCGCCTCGCCGGTCCAGGAGGTGAAGGCGGTGGGGATGCACAGCAGCGCTCCGTTGGGGTTCTCGAGCACGAACGCGGGGCTGGTCGGGTCCCAAGCGGTGTAGCCTCGCGCCTCGAAGGTCGCGCGGATGCCGCCGGTCGGGAACGAGGACGCGTCGGGCTCGCCTTGGATCAGCTCCTTGCCGGAGAACTCCGCGATCGCGGTCCCGTCGCCGACGGGCCCGTAGAAGGAGTCGTGCTTCTCAGCTGTCGAGCCGGTCAGCGGCTGGAACCAGTGGGTGTAGTGCGTGGCGCCTTTCTCCATCGCCCATTCCTTCATCGCCTGGGCGACCGCGTCCGCGAGCGAGGTGTCGAGCGCCTCGCCGCGCGCGAGCGTCCGCTGAAGCGCCTTGTACACGTGCTTGGGCAGACGGTGGCGCTGGAGCGCGGGCGAGAAGACGTTCACGCCGAACACCTGGTTGTCGGCGACCGTCAGGTCGGGCGAGCCGAGGGCGGCTCCGTTGGCGCTCCACTGTGCGGCGGTGACGTTCTGCTGGCGGGTCCTGGGCATGGGCTTGGTTGATTCCTTTTTTTGATGAGAAGGGGACGGCGGGTTGGCTTCAGGCGCGCAGCTCAACCCTCATAGGACTGCACGAACTCCCACGGGTGGGGTCGCATGTCGATCTCCTTGGCCTCGGCCCGCTTGTAGGAGATCCACTCGTCGATCAGATCGGATGTGAACACGCCGCCCTCGAGCAGGAACTCGTGGTCGTCCGCCAGCGCGTCCATCGCGTCGGCGAGCGACTCCGGCACGTGGGCGATCGTGGCGAGGCGCTCCTCGGGCAGGTCGAACAGGTCGGTGTCGACGGGCTCGCCGGGCACGAGGCCGCGTTTGATGCCGTCGAGCCCTGCCATCAACAGCGCGGAGAAGCCGAGGTACGGGTTGGTCAGCGGGTCGGGCGGGCGGAACTCGACGCGCTTGGCCTTGGGCGATGACAGGTACATGGGGATGCGCACGGCGGCGGAGCGGTTGCGCTGGGAGTGCACGAGGTTGACCGGCGCCTCATAGCCGGGGACCAGGCGCCTGTAGCTGTTGGAGGTGGGCGCGCAGAAGGCCATGATCGCGCGCCCGTGCTCGAGCACGCCGGCGACGTAGCTGAGCGCCAACCCGGACAGCAGCGCGTAGCCGCTCTCGTCGAACATCAACGTGTTGCCGTCCTTCCACAGCGACTGGTGTACGTGCATCCCCGAGCCGTTCTCCTCGAAGATCGGCTTCGGCAGGAACGTCGCGCTTTTGCCGGCCGCGCGCGCGACGTTCTTGACGACGTACTTGTGCAGCATCAGCGTGTCGGCCATCTTCAGCAGCGGCTGGAAGCGCAGGTCGATCTCGCCCTGGCCGGGACCGCCGACCTCGTGGTGGTGGAACTCGCAGGGCACGCCCAGCGCCTCCAGCGTCAGCACCATCAGCGCGCGCAGGTCGCCCATCGTGTCCAGCGGCGGCACCGGGAAGTAGCCCTCCTGCGAGCGCGGGTGGTGGCCGACGTTGGGGCGCGCGTGGGGGTCACCGAAGCCCTCGCCGCGGTTCCAGTACGCCTCGGCGTTGTCGACTTGGTAGTAGGCGGCGTGCGTCTTCTGGTCGAAGGACACGTGGTCGAACACGTAGAACTCGGCCTCCGGCCCGAAGAACGCAATGTCGGCGATGCCGCTGTCCAGCAGGTGACGCTCTGCCTTCTGCGCCACGTAGCGCGGGTCGCGCGAGTACGCCTCGCGCGTGATCGGGTCGATCACGTTGCAGATCAGCGACAGCGTGCGCGCGGCGTAGAAGGGATCGATCTTGGCGGTGCTCGCGTCGGGCATCAGCAGCATGTCGGACTCGGAGATCTGCTGGAAGCCGCGAATCGACGAGCCGTCGAAGCCGAGGCCGTCGCTGAACGCGTCCTGCTCCAGCGCGCTGATCGACAGCGTCATGTGCTGCCACGTGCCGGGGACGTCGGTGAACTTGAGGTCGACCATCTTCACGCCTAGCTCCCGCGCCATCTCCAGCACGTCGGCTGCGCCGGGGTCGCTGTTGCCCGAGTGCCCCTCGATCGTCAGAGGCTGCTCGCCTTCGACGAGGTCGTGGATTGCGGACTGCTGCGGTGTTGCGGACATGGCTCGTCGATTCCTCCTGAGGCCCTGATAGCTTGCGGCGGGCTTCGCGCGCGCAAAGCCGCACGCAATCGTAGTGCCAGGGCGCCCGAAGGGGATCACCGTATGGCGAAATCGCGGCCGCGATCTTTCGACATGCGGCCAAACGCGTGCCGCGCGCTGCCATCACGCGCCGCCGGCGGGCGCTGTCGTTGCTGGCCCGCTCCAGGGCGCGCTAGGGAGTGGCGGGGATCTGGCCGACTTCCACGCGCCCGGTGTTCGGGTTCACGTGCGTGACCTTCGGTGCGGGGCGTATGTACACGGCGAACTTTCCTTCCACCGGCGAGCCGCGCGTGAGTGAGCCGATGCCCTTGACCGCCTTGGCGTTTCCGCTCAGCCCCGCGGCGACGATGTAGCGGACGGTGTACACCCCGCCCTTGACGGGCACGACCCGCCACGTGAAGTCACGCGTCCTGCCGGGTGCCAGCGAGCCCATCGCCCAGGTGTTCACGTAGGCGGTCTCGGCGCCCCCCGACAGACTCACTTCCTCGCTTTCCACTGGCGGCTTGGCAACCCGGCCGGGGCCCTGTTCGATCACCCAGATCGGTCGTCTGTCGTCCGCCAGTTCCGGATACTGCGAGGTGTACTGGAACGACTGGATCGTGACCGCGACGTTCGGCACCGTGCGATGCCCGGTGTTGCGCACCCACAGTTCGAGTTTGGTTTCGCGCGCGATCGACTGTTTCAGGGGAAACCTGGCCCGCACCACGCGCATCGGGAAGTAGCCCGTCGGTTCGGCCACGTCCTGGCGCGTGCCGCCGCCGCAGCCGGCAGCCAACAGCGCGCTCGCCGCCGCCGCGCAGAGCGAGATTTTCCGCCCTCCCCTCACGATCGGGCCACGATATCGGATGGCGACCCCGCCCACCCGCGTCCCGCGCCTGGCTCGGGAGCCGGCATCGGCGCCGCTATTGCGGCGTCCGGGGGACGCATCGCGTAGAGTTCTGGGCACATCGATCGCGATCGTAGGAGGGGCAGGGACAGAGATGGTTCGCAGCGTCACCGAGCCGGTGGGCCTCGCGTTGAGGCACATGCTCGAGGAATTCGGCGACATGATGATCCTCAGCGGCCGCACGATCTGGTCGACGCTGCGCCCGCCGTACCCGTATGGCGGGGAGCTGGTCTCGCAGTTCCTGTTCGTGCTGCGGCTCGTGTGGTTCCCGCTGTTGATCTCCACGGTGGCGATCAACTACGGCGCGCCGGGTCTCCAGGCGGCTGACTTCCTCACGCTGTTCGGCGCGATCGACTTCCTGGGCGGGTTCTTCGTGATCGAGGTCGTGCGCGAAATCGGTCCGCTGATCACCGCGATCGTCGTCGCCGGCGTCGGCGGCACCGCGATCACCGCCGACCTGGGCGCACGCAAGGTCCGCGAGGAGCTCGACGCGCTCCAGGTGCTGGGGGTCGACCCGGTCAAGAACCTCGTCGTCCCGCGCTTTCTGTCGTTGATGCTCGTCACCGGCCTGTTCAACATCTACTCGATCCTGTTCGGCCTGTATGGCGGGCTGATCGCCGAGGTCACCAACGGCGGCTCGCTCGGCCCGTTCTGGAACACGTTGTTCTCGAACGCGACCGTCACCGACCTGTGGGGGTCGGTGCTGAAGACGACGATCTTCGGGGCGATCATCGCGATCGTGTGCTGCTACAAAGGCATGACCGCCTCCGGCGGCGCCGAGGGCGTCGGACGCGCCGTCAACGAGGCGGTCGTGGTCTCGTTTCTCGCGTTCGGCGCGTTCAACTACGTCTTCACCCAGACCCTGCTCGCCACACACCCGCAGATCTTGGTTCTGAAATGAACGAATTCCTGGCGATGCCCCGTGAATGGCTCTCCGCGTCGGGTGAGATCGGTGGCTTCATGGGCACGGTCATCCGCGACGTGTGGGGCCTGCGTGTGTTCCGTTTCTTCGGCGAGGCGCTGCGCCAGTCGGGGATCCTGATCGTGGGCTCCACGGGCGTGATCTGGGGGCTGGTGTTCATCAGCGGCCTGGGCTCGTGCGGCGTGCAGGCGGCGTACTTCAACGAGGCGGCCGGGGCACCGGCGTATGCGGGCGTGTTCGCGGCGTGGTGCAACCTGCGCGAGGCGGTGCCGTTGGTGTTCGGGTACATGATGTCGGCGAAGGTCGGCACCGGGATCGTGGCGGAGCTGGGGGCGATGCGGATCAGCGAGGAGATCGACGCGCTCGAGGTGATGGGCGTGAACTCGATGACGTTCCTGTGCGCGACACGGCTGCTGGCGGCTTGGATGGTGCTGCCGTTCATGTACATCGGCGCGATCGGCGTCGCCTACCTGGGCTCCTACATCGCGATCGTCGACCAGGTCGGCTACATATCGTCAGGGGGTTATCTGCTGATCTTCTGGCAGTTCCAGAATCCCGGGGACTACCTGTTCAGCGTGATCAAGGGCATGACCATGGCCACCGCGATCGTGCTCGTCGGCTGCTACTACGGCTACAACGCCTCCGGGGGACCGGTGGGCGTGGGCAGGGCGACGGCCAAGTCGATGGCCCTGAACCTCGTGCTCGTCAACGTGATCGACGCCGTCGGCACCCAGATCTTCTGGGGCGGCAACCCACGAGCACCGATCGGCGGCTGACGGTGGCGGTGCGCGAGCCGGGCGAGCAGGCACGCCCAGACGAGCCGGACGAGTTCCAGTACCACACCGGGACGATCCGCCCGACGGAGGCCCCCGACGCGATCGAGTTCGTGGAGGTGCACAAGTCCTTCGGGCGCAACCACGTGCTGCGCGGCTTGAACATGGGGCTGCCCGAGGGCAAGATCTCGATGATCATCGGGCCGTCGGGCACCGGCAAGTCGGTGTGCATCAAGCACATCGTCGGGCTGCTGTACCCCGACGAGGGAGACGTGATCGTGCACGGGCGCTCGATCCCGAGCTTGCCCGACCAGGAGCTGTTCGACCTGCGCAGGAAGTTCGGCGTGCTGTTCCAGGACGGTGCGCTGTTCGGCTCGCTGAACCTCTACGACAACGTCGCGTTTCCGCTGCGCCAGCACACCGAGAAGGGCGAGGACGAGATCGCGGAGATCGTCAACCGGCGCATGCGCGAGGTCGGGCTGGGGGGAGAGGGCGCGAAGATGCCCAACCAGCTCTCCGGCGGCATGCGCAAGCGCGCCGGCTTCGCCCGGGCGCTCGTGCTCGACCCGGAAATCGTGCTGTTCGACGAGCCCGACTCGGGCCTTGACCCGGTGCGCACAGCACTGCTGTGCGAGCTGATCAAGGAGGTGCACGCGGAGAACGGCGGCTGCTACGTGGTGATCACGCACGACATCATGAGCGCGCGCCGCGTCGCCGAGCACATCTCGGTGCTGTGGAAGGGCCGGATCGTCGAATCGGGCCCCGCCGAGGAGCTGTTCGCATCCGAAAACCCGTTCGTGCGCCAGTTCCTCTCCGGCGAGGCCGCCGGCCCCCTCGGCATGGAGTAGCGCGCCCGGCCTGCCAGCGGCACTAGCCTTCGGCTGTGAGCTCATCGCGATCTCTTTCGGCTGTGGCGGGCGCTGCGAGCCGCCGGCCGCGGCTCGTGCTGGCGCTCGCGGCGGTGCTCGCGCTGGCTGCGGCGGGGCTGACCCTGCGCCTGCATCCCACCGCCGCCACGAACACGTTCGTGTCGAGCTCGAGCAGCGACTACCGGGCGACGCAGCGCCTGTACGCCGGCTTTGGCGAAGAGCCGATCGTGGTGCTCGTCAAAGGCAACCTCCAGCAGCTGGTGCTGAGCTCTGACATCGAGCGGCTGGCGGGACTGGAGGGCTGCCTGTCGGGGAACGTCCCCACCAGCGGGCTCGCGCTCGAGGGAGGGTCCGACGGGCCGTGCGCTCAGCTCGAGCGCGCGCACACGGTGAAGGTGGTGTTCGGCCCGGGAACGTTCCTCAACGAGGCGGCCACGCAGATCGACGCGCAGCTGATCGCCGAGAACAAGCGCGCACAAGCGCAGGCCAAGCAGGCCGAAGCCAGCGTCGCGCGCGCGGCGCTCGCTCGCGGGCTGTCGAGCGCCCAGGCGCGCACGCTCGGGGTCCAGGCGCGCAAGGTGACGCTCGCGGGGTTTCAGTCGAGCGTGATCACGCAGGCGCTCGAATACGGCCTGACCTCGCAGCCGAGCATCGAAGACGCCAACTTCGTCTCGAGCGTGGTGTTCGATTCGAGCAAGCCCGCCGGCACCCCCAAGTCGCGCTTCGCCTATCTGTTCCCCAGCCCCGACGCCGCGTTGGTGTCTGTGCGGCTGAAGGCGGGGCTCAGCGAAGCGGCGCGCAACCACACGATCGCGCTGATCCGCCAGGCGGTGAAGATGCCGCAGTGGCAGCTGGAGCACGGCGAGAGCTACCTCGTCACGGGGGAGCCGGTGATCGTCTCGGACCTGACGAGCTCGATCAGCCACTCGATCGAGCTGCTGCTGATAGCGGTCGTGCTGGTGATGGCCGCGACCCTCGGACTGGTGTTCTCAGGGCGCCCCCGCCTACTGCCGCTGGCGCTCGCGCTGCTCGCCGCGGCGCTCACCTTCGGCGCGCTGTCGGCCGTGGGCGCGTCGCTGACGATGGCCTCGATCGCGGTGCTGCCGGTGCTGGTGGGGCTGGCGGTCGACTACGCGATCCAGTTCCAGGCGCGTGCCCAGGAGGAGCTCGACGCGGACGGTCAGGCCGGCGTGAGCCCCGATCCGCGGGCGGCGGTGATCCGCGCGGCCGCCTTCGGCGGGCCGACGATCGCGACCGCCGGCGCCGCCAGCGCGGCCGCGATGCTCGTGCTGCTGCTCTCGCCCGTGCCGATGGTCCGCGGCTTCGGGGTGCTGCTCGTGGTGGGTGTGGCGATCGCGCTCGTGTGCGCGCTGACCGTCGGCGCGGCGGCGATCTCGCTGAGCGCCGCCGCTCCCGCCCGCGAGGTCGACGCGCTCGTCGGCGCGCGTGTGGGCGCCGCATGGCGAGGGGCACGCGAGCTGGTGGCCGACAACCCGCTCACGCGGCTGGTGACGCGCGCGGCGCTCGAGCGCTCCGTACGCCACCCCGAGCGGGTGCTGTGCGTGGGCCTTGCGTTGGCGGCGCTCGGCTGGGGGCTTGACACGCAGACGAAGGTCCAGACGGACATCACCAAGCTCGTTCCCCAGAGCCTCGGCTCGCTGAAGAACCTCGACACGCTCGAGCACATCACCGGCGTCGGCGGCGAAATCGACCTGATGCTCGAAGGCCATGACCTGCTCGAGCCGGCGACGATCGAATGGATGGTCGCCTACCAGAAGCAGGTGCTCGCGCGCTTCGGCTACAGCTCTGCGCGGGGATGCAGCAAGGCGCGCCTGTGCCCCGCGTTCTCGCTCCCGGACCTGTTCCAGCAGAAAGCCACGGGCGTTTCGAGCGCGCCGAAGCTCACGCAAAACGAGATCGACGGTCTGCTTGCGGCGATCCCGGCGTACTTCTCAAAGGACGTGATCACGCCCGATCGACGCCAGGCGACGCTTGCGTTCGGGATCCGCCTGATGAGCCTCGACCAGCAGCAGCGACTGATCGAACAGATGCGCGCGAGCCTGCACCCGCCGCCTGGAGTCAGCGCCAGCCTCGTGGGCCTGCCGGTGCTGGCGGCGCAGTCGGGGTCGCAGGTGGCCGACCCGTGGAGGCGCCTGGAGACCCTGCTCGTGGGCTTGGTGGCGGTCGCGCTCGTGCTGCTGGTGGCCTTCCGCGGCGACCGCCGACGCGCGCTGGTGCCGCTCGTGCCGATCGTGCTGGCGACCGGGTGGTCGGCGCTGATCCTGTTCGCGGTGCGGGTGCCGCTGAACCCGATGTCGGTCACGCTGGGCGCGCTGGTGATCGCGATCTCGACCGAGTTCAGCGTGCTGCTGTCCGAGCGCCACCGCCAGGAGCGGCTGGCGGGCTTCGACACGATCGAGGCCTTGCGTCGCAGCTACCGGCGAACGGGCGCGGCGATCGCGGCTTCGGGCACGACCGCAACGATGGGCTTCGGCGTGCTGGCGCTGTCGAACATCACGATGCTCCGCGATTTCGGCCTGGTCACGCTGATCGACCTGAGCGTGTCGCTGGTGGGCGTGCTCGTCGCGCTGCCCGCGACGCTGGTGATCCTCGACGGCGCTGTCGAAGGCGGAGGGCGCGAGCGGCGCGTCGGGGTCGGGCGTCGTCGCCTGCGCGAGGTGTGGGTGAGGTCGTGAGCGCGAGCACCCGGCGTGCGCCGCGGACGCGGGCCGGGTCGTGACGGGGACGCCGTACGCGCGCTATCTCGGCGTGCTTGGCCTGGTGGCGGTGCTCGCGCTGGTGATCGTCGCCGTGCTGCACAAGTCCGGAAACGTGGCCGGGATCGCCCCCGGGCGGATGCTCGCACCGTTCGCGGTCCCGCTCGCGCTGAGCAGCCTGGAAGGCGACGCGAACGTCGCCACGCGCGCCCACCAGGGGACGGCCGGCGGCGTCCCCGCGTGCTCGGTGCGGGGGCCGCAGGTCCTGAACCTGTGCCAGCTCTACGCGCGAGGTCCAGTGGTGCTCGCGCTGTTCGTGGACGAAGGCTCCTGCTCGTCGGTCCTGCGTCAGATGCAGGCGCTGGTCGGCTCGTTCCCGAGCGTGAGCTTCGCGGCGGTGGCGATCGAGGGCGAACGCTCGAAGCTACGCCGCACGCTGCGCGCGCAGGGAATCACGCTGCCCGTGGGGATCGACAAAGACGGGGTGCTGGCGTCGCTGTACAAAGTCTTCAGCTGCCCCCAGCTTGACTTCGCCTACCCCGGCGGCGTGGTGCAGAGCAAGGCGCTGCTGAAGCAGCCCTCGCAGGCTACGCTGCGCGCGCGCGTCAGCGGGCTGCTGGCGGCGGCGCGCGCGCGCGGATGGCGGGGGTCGAGCACGTGAGCGGGCGAGAGTCGAGCACGTGAGCGCGCGGGGGTCGGCCGTGTGAGCGAGCGCGTGGAGCCCACCGTCGGCTGGTGTGCGCCCGAGGTCGAGGAGGAGCTGCCGGGACTGCGCGTGCTGGTCACGCACGCCCAGCACGCGCGGCGGCAGTCGCTCACGGGCGGCTCTCCGCCGGAGATCCACGGGCGCCTGCGCGAACTGTCTGACCGCATGCGCGGCGCCCGCGCGGTGGGCATCCGCCGCGAGCCGGTGCCGGCCGCCTACCGCGTGTTCTTTCGCCACATCGGGCTGGAGCCCGACGTGGTGCGCACGCCGATCGAGGCCGCCGTGATGGAGCGCATGCTGAGCGGCGGCTTTCTCAGCGGCGGCCTGCTCGAGGACGTGCTGTTGATCGCGCTCGTGGACACCGGCGTTCCGGTGTGGGCGCTCGACGCCGACGCCGTCGAGGGAACGCTCGGCATCCGCACGAGCCGCGAGGGCGAGCGGCTCGGGCACGGCGCCGATGGGCCCGCGCTGCCTGCGGGGCAGCTCGTGGTGGCCGACTCGGCGACGGCGCACGCGATCCTGTTCGGCGAGCTCGCTCCCGCGCACCGACCGCGGTCGCAGACGCGCCGGGTGACGCTGTTCGCCGTGCAGGTGGCGGGCGTGCCGACGTTGTACGCGGCGGAGGCGCTGTGGACGTGTAGAGCCGCGTTGGAAGCGCCGTAGAGCGACGCGGGGCATGCGCGCTCACTGGTAAAATCTCGTGCTCGCCGGCGAGGAGGTGGGTGTGATCCATTACGAGCAGCAGCTGATCGATCGAGCGGGCAGCGGCGAGGGTTGTCCGGACGAGCGCGCCGCCAGGGCGTCGCTTCGCGCACAGATCGCGCGGCTCGAGCGGGAGCGCTGTGCGATCGTGGCCGAGCGCTTTCCCCACATCCCGGCCCGCGCCGCGATCCCCGGCGCGACCGCGCATGCTCCCAGGCTGCTCGACCTCGGGGCGCTCGAGCGGGTGCGCGATAGCCTCGCGGCCGACGTGCAGGACCTGCGCGCGTGCGCGGCAGCTCGCGTCGAGCACGAACGCCGCGCGCGCGAGCTGCTGGCGCAGATGAAGCTCGACCCCGGCCGCTATCGGTTTGCGCGGCTGCCGGTCAAAGACCTCGGGCAGGGTGGATGCGGAGTCTGGGAGGTGCGCCCGCGGTTGGGGCTGATCGGCATGCTCGCCGGCTGGTGGCAGCTCAAGCTCTCGTCAGGCTGTCCGTTAGCCACGGGGTTGCGCTCCAAGCGCGGCCCCGGTTCACAGCCGTGAGCATCGCAGCCAGCGTGCGGCGCTGACGCTCGGTCATCGAGCCGATCGTCTTCTTCTCGGACATCGGTACCTGTGCGAGGAACTTGCGACAGCGAGTCTGCCCCCAGCGGCGCTGGCTCATGAGCAGATCGGCGACAGCCATGCTCTCGGCCTCCCACGGGCATTCGAGGATCACCTCGGCCACATGCAGCTCGCCGATCGCCACGCGGCGCTTGAGCTCGGCGCGGGCGAGACGCACCTTGTTGGCGCGCTCGAGGGCGCGCATGTACTGCGGACCGGCAGGGGCAGCGGTCGCTGTCGCGTTCATATGGCACTCTCCCCGTGGTCCCCGCGAGCCACCCGCGAGGATCACGTGCTTGCTTGGTTTGTAGGAAGTACGCGCCTACGAGCCGTGCGTGATCAACCGCGGCGAACCGCGATCTTGACCAACAGCAAGCCCTTCTCCCGGCCTGTGTTGGCGACCCCCGTGACGGTCTTGCAGAGCGCACGTGGAAGCTACGACAGGAACGGGCCCGCGGTCAACCGCCGGACTGGCACTTCGTGCGCTAGAAGCGACCTTTTTCGATGCGCCCGCGACTTGTGAAGAAATGGACAAGTCCGCGACCGCTTCAGGCCCTGGCGGGTCGCGTCCGCTCAGCTCGGCAGCGGCCCGTGCTGCGCCTCGAAGTCGAGCTTCACGCGCGCGAACACCTCGAGCGCACGGTCCAGCGTGGCGGTGTCGTGGGTTGCCATCACGCTCGTGCGCAACAGCGCACCGCCGGGAGGCACGGCGGGGTGCAGCGCGCAGTTGGTGAACACGCCGCCGTCGTACAGCGCGCGCCACAGCAGCGCCGCCCGCCAGTCATCGCCGACGAGCACGGGCACGATCGGGGTCGTGATCGTCTGCACGGGCGCCTGCGGGTCCGGGCCGGTCCGCACCGGCTCGCCGCTCAGCGTCGTGTAGCCGAGCTGACGCAGACCGTCGGCCAGGTAGCGCGCGCGCTCGAGCACGCTGGCCAGCAGCGCCGGGCCCTCCGGCGAGCGCACGATCCGTAGCGCGGCGAGCGCCGCGCCGAGGGCAGCGGGGACGCCTGAGGCGGTGAACAGGAAGGGCCGTGAGGAGATGCGCAGGTACTCGATCACCTCGGCCGGCCCAGCCACGAACCCCCCGCACGCGGCCAGCGACTTCGAGAACGTGCCCATGCGCAGGTCGACGCGATCCTCGACGCCGAGCAGCTCGCTGGCACCGGCGCCGCGCGCGCCGAGCACGCCCGCCCCGTGCGCCTCGTCGACCATCAGCCTCGCCCCGTAGCGCCCGCAGAGCTCGACGATGTCCACCAGCGGGGCGACGTCCCCCTCCATCGAGAACACACCGTCGACCACCACCAGCACGCCGCCGCCGTCCTCCTGGGCGCGCACCAGCGAGCGCTCGAGACGGTCCAGGCGGCCGTGGCGGAAGGGCCGTAGCTTGGCCTTGGAGATCAGCGCTCCGTCGAGGATCGAGGCGTGGTCGGCGGAGTCGACGATCACGGTGTCGCGGGGGCCCAGCAGCGTGCCGAGCGTGCCGACGTTCGCCTGGTTGCCGGTGGTGAACACGATCGCGTCGTCGCATCCCATCCACTCCGCCAGCTCGTGCTCCAGCTCCAGATGCAGCGGCGTCGTGCCGTTCAGCAGGCGCGAGCCCGTGAGGCCCGTGCCGTAACGATGCAGGGCATCCTCTGCGCCTTTCATCACGCGCTCGTCGCCGGTCAGACCGAGGTAGTTGTTGGAGGCGAGCATGATCCGCGGCGCGCCCTCCATCTCCACGACGGGCATCGCGGGCGACTCGACCGTGCGGAAGTACGGCATCAGGTCCGCCTCGCGAGCGGCGCGCAGTAACTGCTCGCGCTCGTGGCCACGAACCTTGGCAAAGACGTCGATCATTGTCGGCATATAGGGTGCGGGCGGTGTCGGTCGAAATCGGATCGGTCTCCGGCGGAGGCGACCTCAAAGCGTTCATCGACCTGCCCTTCCGCCTGCATGCTAACCATCCGCTGTGGGTGCCACTGCCCAAGCTCGAGCGGCGGCTGTTCCTCAACCGCCGGATGAACGCGTTCTTCACGCACGGCGAAGCTGAGTACATGCTGGCGCGTCGCGATGGACGCGTGGTTGGGCGCATCACCGCGCAGGTCAACCACGCCTTCAACGACTACCAGAAGAAGCAGTGGGGATGGTTCGGCTTCTTGGAGTTCGAGGACGACGCCGAGGTGCTCGAGGCGCTGCTGTCCGCCGCCGCGGCGTGGCTGGGCGAGCGTGGCATGGAGCGCATGGTCGGCCCGGCTGACTTCACTCTGAACGAAGAGAGCGGCGTGCTGATCGAGGGCTTTGACCTGCGTCCGATGATCAAGCAGCCCTGGCACCCGCGCTACTACCAGCAGCGGATGGAGCAGGTTGGCATGACCAAGGCGATGGACCTGCTGATGTGGAACCTCGAGGTCGCCGACCGCGAGCGGATGCTGCCGGTGATCTTCGAGCTGGCCGACAAGGTCCAGACCGAGCACGGCATCCGCGTGCGCCACATGCGTCGCAGGCATCTGCGCAAAGACATGGACACGTTCGCCGAGATCTACAACTCGGCATGGTCTGAGAACTGGGACTTCGTGCCGTACTCCAAGAAGGACCTCGACGCCTACGCCCAGGAGATCCAGCTCGGCTTCGACAAACACTGGTGCTTCATCGCCGAGAAAGAAGACACCGGCGAGGCGGTCGGCATGGCGATGACGTTTCCCGACCTCAACCAGGTGCTGGCGAAGATGAACGGCCGCTTCCTCCCGTTCGGCTGGTGGCACTTCCTCAACAAGAGCCGCATCATGGACCGGGTGCGCGTTGGCTTCCTGGGCGTCAAGCCCGAGTACCAGCACACGGGTGTCGCGGCAAAGCTGTATGTCGAACACTTCAACGCCGCCGCCGTACGCCCCCAGAAGGGCGGCGAGATGGGCTGGATCCTCGAGACGAACACGGCCATGAACCGTGGCATGGAAGCGATGGGCGGCCGCATCGTCAAGCGCTACCGCGTATATGAGCGGGTCTTGTAGGGAGCCACCCGCCAGCGCAGCCGCCCGCGTCTGGGTCCCCGTCTAGACTCCCGCGGGTGAGCGAGCCCCCGCAGCCGGCCCCGGCATCCCAAGGCCAGGCGCCGGATGAGCACACGGACAGTCTTCCCGTGATCGCGGGTGAGGCGCGCATGCTAGACGCCCGGCGCGCCGCTGCCGCGCCTGCCGCGCGCCCGACGGGCGCGATCATGCCCGCGGTCCAGGCTGCGGCCGTCGCCGCGGGCGGCTTCGTCGCCGGCGCCGCTGTCGTCGGGCTCGTGCATCGCCGCCACCGGCGCTCACACCGGTTGCCCGCCGGACGTCGTGGCCGGCGCGGCCTGGTACGCGGCGAGCGTAGCGCGGGCGTGGCCTCCGAGCTCGTGCAGATCGTCGGCAGCCGTTCGCTGCTGGTGGACGTGCACCTGCTGGGCGGCTCGGGCGATCGCTGAGGCGGCCGCGCTGAGCAATCCGGTCGAGCTGCGTGAGGAGGTCACGCCTCCGGGAGGACCGGGCTCGTTCGTGCTGCCACGCAGGACCGGGGCCGACGGGCTGACGCGTCGTCGCGGCGGCGTGCTCGAGCGCCTGTTGCACCACGACGATCTGCCGGTCGTCGTCAGGGTCGCGCAGCCGGCGCCCGACAGGGTGGTGCTCGGCGCGCGCGCGCCGAGCCGGGTGGCCGCCGCCTACGGCATCCGGCGCATGCGCTTCGCGTTGGGGGTGGACGACGACGTGCGCCCGTTCCTGCGCCTGTACGCCCGCGATCCGGTGATCGGCCGATCGCTGCGTCGGCGCCCGTGGCTGCGCGCCGCTCGCCGACCCGAGCCGTTCGAGGCGCTCGTGTGGGCGATCTGCGAGCAGCTGATCGAGTACGAGCGCGCGGCCGCGATCGAGCGCCGTATCGTCGCCGGGCTCGGCCGTCGCGGCGCGGACTGGCACGGCGCCGAAGGCCGCCTGAAGGACCTCCCACCGGCGAGCGCGCTCGCCGGCACCACGCCGGCGCTGCTCCAGTCCTTCGATCTTGCCGCCGGGCGCGCGCTCGCGCTCGTGCGCGTCGCGCGCGAGATCGCCCGCGGGCGCCTGGATCTGAACCACTCAGACCACGAGCGCGCCTGGCGCAGGCTGCGCGCGATCCCCGGGATCGGCGCGTGGACGGTGGAGATGCTCGCGCTGCGCGGCCAGGGGCGCCACGACCAGGTCCCGGCCGGCGACCTCGGCCTGCTCAAGCGCGTCGGCAGGCTGCTGAGCGGCGGAGACCCGCGCGCTCGCGCACAGGAGAGCGAGGTTCGCGAGGTGTTTGCCGCCTACGGCGAGTGGGCTGGCCTGGCCGCCGTGCACGTGCTCTCGGCGTGAGGCTCGCAAGAGGCGCGAGCCGGACGCCAACCTGACGCCCGGCTCGCTACTGACGAGACGAAAGCGGGATCTGGACCGGCGCCGCCGTACTTAGCTCGAGCGTAGATCCAGCGTCACGCCTGTGCATTATCGCGCGCGTTCGAGGTATCGAGCAAGAGGAAAGTCCACTATTTGAGTTTCGAACGCCTGCAGACTGGCCTTGCTGGCACGCCGTGTGCGCAGCACGGCCATCGTTGGGAGGGCCAGCGGGCCCATCCGCTCGAGCACACGTTGCGCCACGAGCACCGTCCCCGGCGCGGCCGCGTCCGGCGCGGAGAGGTAGTAGCTGGTCATCGCGGCCACGATCAGCGCGTGCCTGGCGCCGTCAGGCAGGCTTTCGGCGGCGCGCACGGCACGCGTGGCGATCCACTCGAGGCGATAGGCGGCTTCTGCCTGCGAGGCATACAGATCGATCAGGTTGCGGTTGCCGTGCTCGAGATCTTGCGCGCGATCGATCAGGCTGTCCAGCAACACGTGTAGCGCGCTGATCCACGGGCGGTACGCCTCGAGCGTGGCAGCAGTGTCAGCGCTGCTGAGCCCCGGCTTGGCGGCGGCGGCGATCAGCGCGAAAACCGTCAGCGACGAGGCGCCACCGGCTGCCGCCTCCCACCAGCGCAGATCGCTGTCCGGCGGGATAACGCTAGCCCCCCACTGCGCGAGCGCCCGCGGACGCTCGCCCGGCTCGTGGTTGAGGCTCTGGTAGGCGACGATGCGCGCGGCCGCGTGCAGCGCCGGCTCCGCGACGACCGCATAGGAGGGCAGCGTGCCGAGGGCGCCTCGGCACGTGTCCACGAGCTTCCTGATGTAGCCGCCGTCATGGCTCTTGCCGTGATGTCGGTAGTAATCGGGGTGGCCGGCACCGGGATCGAGCGCGCTGAGCAGCGCCAGGTGCAGTTGACGACCGTTGACGACCGGGTCCGAGCTCGGCTGCTCGGCGAGCGTGTCAACATAGTCGTACGTCGCCTGGAAGGCGATTACGGCGCGCACCACCCTGGCTCGATAGGCGCGCGGCACGAGCACCGCGTAGGCGGCGGCGCCCTCGAGGTTGCCCTGCTCATCGCGCTGGGTGAGCAGCGCGAGTCGGCGGAGCACGGGATCGTGTATCTGGCCTGCTCGTGCGCGCCAGTGACGAAGCTCCCGGCGGACCTGAGGGAAGACCGAGAACCAGTACCTGCCGGCGGTGTTCGCGAACACCCTCGCCAGTCCCTCTGGACGTCGGATGTGCGCAAGCAAACGAACAAGTTTCGTCAGTCTGAGTAGCGTTACATAGTCACTCCTGAAGGCTTGTACGCGCAGGGGCGCGCGCCGCGGCGAGCCCTGGCAGGGCTATCACTGCCAGCGCGACCACGGCGAGCAGCGCAAGCGTTATCGCCACCTGACCCAAGCCCAGCGCGAACGGCGCGGGGAAGTCGGTCTTCAGCCGCAGCCAGCGGCTGGCGAGCGCGTGACCACAGATGCCTGCGAGAGTCCCGACCGCGCAGCCGGCTCCCAGAACGATTGCGCTCTCCAAGAGCAGTGCGCGCCACAGCTGCTCGCTGTCGTATCCCTGGATCTTGAGCGACGCCAACCGCGGACGCCGCTGCCAGATCGTCGCGCTGAGCGCGGCCGCGACCGCAAGGGCGGCGGCGACTAGCAACAACTTGGAGATGTCCTCCAACGCACTTAGTCCTTGATGCGCGTTCGCGTCATACTGCCGCTGGCGCTCGTCGAGGGTCTGGACACTCAGCCCGGGCCGACCGGCGAGCGCGCGCATGACCGCTCGCCTGCCGGCCGACTGGCTAGTGCCGGACCTCAGGTTGACCTCGAGCGCGGAGGGATCGGTGGTTTGCCAGTAGCGAGCGTAGTCGGCTGCGGTGATGATCACCGCGCCCGGTGCCCAGCCGAGGTCGGTCGTGATCGCGGCGACGCGCAGGCGCGCAGGCCCGGTGGGCGTCGGCAGCGCAAAGGAGCTGCCCACCGCGAGACCGTGTTCTTCGGCGAAGTCTCCCGAGATCGCCGCCCAGCCACCCTCGCGCAGCAGCCGTGTGGCGCGTGCGGGCTCGCCCGCCAACATCTGGCTTGACGGGATAATCTTGCTGTCAGCGGCGGGCCTCGCGATGATCCACAGGCGCCGCCGGCCGACGTCGAGGTAGCCTCCCTGGTAGACGCGCACGGACTTCACCAGCGGCGAGTGTTCGATCGCCGCGATTGCGCCGTCGGGGACGAAGGCGTTGGTCGCAAGATCGTTGCCGCCGGTGGTCACCCATAGATCCGCGGTGCCCAGGTATTCGCCGAAGCTCGCGTCGAGGCCACGAATCAGATCGGCGCGCGCTCCCCCGATCGCCACGCTGCCATACACGGCAAGACCGGCGATGCCGGCAAGCGCGACCGAGCGCGTGGTCGTTGCCCGCAGCTCGGAGACGACGACGATTAGCGCGCTGCTGCGGACGCGCTCGCCCACCGAGCGCAGCCCGCGTGCGAGCGCCGCGAACAGGCTTGGAATCAGACACAAGGTGGTCAGCGCGAGCACCACGCCACCGACAATCGTGAGGCTCGGTGCCAGCAGCACGACGGCCGCGATGCCAGCGATCGACGCTAAGCCGGCGAGCTTTAGCCTTAGTACGGTGCGATCAGAAAGGATCTCTCCAGCGCCTTCGAGGTCGCGGAAGACCGCGTCGGGCGGGCGGCTGGGACGCAGGTCGAGGATCGGCGAGAGCGATGCCAGCGCCGTCGCCAGCACCCCGCAAGCGAGCGCGAGCACCACGGTGCTCGGGTGCAGCACCTGCTGGGTGCCGATCGGGAACGCATCTACCAGGTACACGGGGACGCGGTGGAAGAACACGTGCGAGAGCAGCACGCCCAGCAACACGCCCGCCGTCGAGGCGACGATCCCCAGGATCGCGCTCTGAAAGCCAAGCACGACGACGATCTGGCGCGAGTCGTATCCCTGCATGCGCAGGTTCGCGACGAAGCGCCGGCGCTCTGGCACCGTCAGTAGCATCGCGTTCAACGCCAGCAGGAACCCAACCATCACGCTGATCGCGGCGAACAGCTCGGTCGATTGATCGTTGGGCCCGACCGCGTCGTCGAGCAGGCGAAGCTCATTGTCGGCCGGAGCAACGTCCAAACGGCCCCTAGCGAGCGTGTGCAGTCCAGCGGCGACGCGACGACTCTGGCCACGACGCGGCGCGAGCAGGACCTGGGTGACGCGGCCGGGCATCCCCGTGAGCCGCTGGGCACTCGCAAGTGCTGTCACGGCAATTGGGCTCGACGCGAGCGGACCGAACGGCGAGCTTTTCAGCACTGCCCCCACCCTGATCGTGTGCGCTTCACCGCGGGCGAGGATCGTCACCCGCGCTCCCGGGTCGGCGCCGACTGCGCTTGCGACGCTCGACGGTAGCAGCAGTTCCCGAGCGAAGCGAAAGCCGGACGCTACGCCGAGGCTACGGGTGCCGAACGCGCCAAGCCTCGTCACCGAGGGCGTCACGCCGAGCATCTGCACCGACTCGCGGCCGCGGGGCCCGACAACCGCGACGTTCACCCGCAGTACCGGCGCGGCCACCTGCACGCCTGGTAGGTGCTCGGCGACGAGCGCCACGCGCTCCGCGAAGCCTTCCTGCGAGCGCGCGGCGAGCTGATATCGCGCTTCGCCGACGAGCTCGTGGATCAGTTCTTCGGCCGACCCAGTGAGGCTGGCGTTTGACACCAGCACGCCCACGACCAGCGCGACGCCGACCGCGATGCCGCTAGCGGCCAGCAGCTCCTGGACGGCATGCGCGCGCAATCGCAGCCGGTAGAGGTGCGCGTGCATGCCCAGCCGGACACCCGCGAGCCGCGGGTCCAAGAGGCTCGTCACGACGCCTTGGCTATCGGCTCCGGATCCATCCCGTCGGCCAGATGGCCGTCACGAAGGGTGTGTACACGATCCACGTAGTGAATCGCGTCGAGATCGTGGGTGACGAGCAGCGCGGGAATGCCGCGTTCGTGGCAGATCTCGCGCAGCAGCGCGAGTATCTCACGGCTGCGCACGGAGTCGAGGTTGCCGGTGGGCTCGTCGGCCAGCAGCAGTCGCGGCTCGTTGGCGAGCGCTCGGGCGATGGCGATCCGCTGGCGCTCGCCCATCGACAGCTGCTCGGGGGTGTGCTCAGCGCGCGCGCCGAGACCCACGCGCTCGAGCCACGGCAGCGCCAGGCGTCGTCCCTCGCGCAGCGTGAAGCCGCTGCCGGTGAGCTTGATCGTGGCGTTGTCCAGCGCCGAGGTGTGAGGCATCAAGTGAAAGGACTGGGAGACGAAGCCGACATCCCTGCGGCGGTAGAGCGCCCTTTCGCGGTCTGACATCTCCGCCAGCGCGAGGGCATCGAAGAAGATGCCGCCGCGGTCCGGCACGGTCAGTGCAGCCGCTAGCTGCAGCAACGTCGTCTTCCCCGAGCCGCTGGGACCGTAGAGGACGACGAATTCGCCGCTGGAGACCGCCAGCGATACGCCGTCGACGGCCTTGACCGTGTCAACACCGCTCGAATAGTGCTTTACGACCCCACGTAGCTCGAGCGTGCTCACTATCCGGATCGCTCCACGCCGCCGAGCCTGCGACCGGGCAGACGCACCACGGTTCCACGAGCCTCGCTCGAGAGCAGTTCGCCGTCGGCGACCGACATCATCACGCCCACCCCCTGCAGCGCAGCCAACTCCTCGGACGCCAGCAGGAGTGTCATGCGGTGGTCGCGTGCCTGCTCACGCAACAGCGCGAAGAACCTATCGCGGTCGCCGAGGTTCGGCATCAGCGCCGGTTCGTCGAGGATCAGCAGTCGCGGTTCTCGCGCTAGTGCCCGCGCGAGCATCACGCGAGCACGAACGGTCATCGACAATGAGCTCGTGGGCTCCTCGGCGTCGGCGGCTCCCACGCCCACCTGTTCCAGTACGCGCAACGCGCGGCGCTTGGCTTCGCGCATGGTGACGCCCTCGCTCCCCAGCGATGTGGCCACGTGCTCGCACACGCGCTCGCCCGGGTTCGCCCGCCAGTCGGCGGCCGACACGAACGCGATCTCGCCACGCAGCAGCCGGCCACGCTCTCTGCTGCTCATACGAGCGATGTCGCGGCCCTCGAAGCTGACGATGCCAGCGTCGGGCCGGATGATCCCCGCAGCAAGCCTCAGCAGCGTGGACTTGCCTGAGCGCCGTGGGCCGTATACCCCGACCGACGTGCCGACGGGGATCTCCATCGACACGCAGTCGAGCACGCGGATCTCGCGGTTGCCGTCGGGGTAACGCTTGCTGACGTCCTGAAAGGAAAGTAGCGGCGTCATCGCGCCGAAACTACTGGTCGCGTTCCAGGAACTCGTTGATCCGTTGCTTGGTGCGTGTCGCCCAATCGACCTCCGTCTGGAGTTGTGCGTACACGCCGTCGCGAGTGCAATCCATGCACAGCGCGGCCCACGAGGGCGCACGCCCGTCGGTCGGGGATACCAGGTGGGCGAGCACCAAGCACTCGCGCTCGTAGGCTTTGAGCGCGATCAGCAAGCGCTGGGCGTCCTGCGGGCGCGCGACCGACAGCTTCGCTTGCAGCGCCAGCCGCACGGGCTCCCGCGGCAGCAGCGTCTCCATCCACAGCGTCAGCGCTTCGGCCGTCTCCTCGGTGGGGTGGTAGACGAGGTGCATGCGCCGCTGGTTGTTGCGCTTGGGCTCGTCGCGCGAGACCACCAACCCGGTGTTCTCCAGCTGCTCCAGCAGCCTGTACACGTCGTTGGTGTCGACTCGCCAGGTCTCGCCGAGACGCGCGGCCAGGCGGTTGGCGAGATCGCCACCGTGGCCGGGGCGCTCGAGCAGCAGGCCGAGCAAGGCTCCACGCAGCGGAGTAGACGGCCCCCGCATCCACCTCGTCTTCTCAGGACTAGCGCTCGCCATCGCTCCTCGTCTCGGCCCGACTGGCCGGCTGGACAATATACTACGGGCGCAAGCGCTTGTCGAATCGTTCCGACATTCTGTTCCCTCAGGGCACGAGCACCGCGGCCCCTGTGAAGCGTCCAGCGCGCAGATCGGCGAGTGCCTCGTTGGCGTCCTCGAGCCTGTATGTGCTGACGTGCGTCTGCACCCCCGCGCGCGGGGCGAGCGCAAGCATCTCGCGTCCGTCCTGGCGTGTGAGGTTGGCGACCGAGCGCACGCTGCGCTCCTCCCACAGGATGCTGTACGGGAACGAAGGGATGTCGCTCATGTGAATCCCGGCGCAGACGACGGTCCCTCCCGGCGCGAGCGCGCGCAGCGCGAGCGGGACGAGCTCGCCGACGGGAGCGAACACGATCGCCGCGTCGAGCGCTTCCGGTGGCGAGTCCTCGGAGGCGCCCGCCCAGGCTGCGCCTAGCTCGAGCGCGAACGACTGCGCGGCCTCGTCGCCGGCGCGCGTGAACGCGAACACACGCCGCCCCTGCCAGCGGCAGACCTGGATCAGGATGTGCGCCGATGCGCCGAATCCATACAGGCCGATGCGCGGCGCCTCGCCGGCCGCGCCGACCGGGTCGCACATCCGCAGCGCGCGGTAGCCGATCAGCCCCGCGCACAGCAGCGGCGCCGCCTGCTCGCTCGCGTAGCTCCTGGGGATCGGGAAGCAGTAGCGGACGTCCGCCACCGCATACTCGGCCATCCCGCCGTCGATGTCGCGTCCAGTGAAGCGGGCCTTCGGGCAGAGGTTCTCACGGCCGCTGGCGCAGTACACGCACTCGCCGCAAGTCCAGCCGAGCCACGGCACGCCCACGCGCGCGCCGGAGCCGCTCGCGGACTCGCTCGCCGCTTCGCCGCGCACGACCGTGCCGACGATCTGATGCCCGAGGATGCGGGGCGGCTGCGGGACGTCGACCTCGCCGTCGAGCAGATGCAGGTCGGTGCGGCACACCCCGCACGCCTGCACGCGCAGCAGCAGCTGCCCGCGCCCGGGCCGCGGAACAGGCCGCTGCACGGCGCGCAGCGGCTGACCGACCTGCTCGAACAACATCGCGCGCATGCTCGACGGCGTGCCCTTCGCCATAGTTGCTTGCAGTGAACCACGACCTCGCCCAGATCGCATGACAGCCGGGCTGTACTGGAGCCACCCCGCGTGCCTGGAGCACGACCCGCGCACTCACTCGCCCGGGCATCCGGACACGCCCGAGCGCCTGATCACGCTGGAGCGGGCGCTAGCCCAGCGTGACTGGCTCGGATGGGAGCGCCGGCGGGCGCCGGCGGCCGACGAACGCGAGCTCGAGCTCGTGCACTCGCCGCGTCACGTGCGCGCGGTCGCGGAGCTGTGCAGCGCCGGCGGCGGCGCGATCGACGCGGACACGTTCGTGGGCGAGGCGTCGTTCCGCGCCGCGCTGCACGCCGCCGGCGGCGCCAGCGCGATGACGCGCGCGCTGCTCGCCGGCGAGGCGCCCGTCGGCTTCTGCGCTGTGCGGCCCTCCGGCCACCACGCGGAATCGGGGCGCGCGATGGGCTTCTGCCTGTTCAACAACGTGGCTGTTGCCGCGGCCGTGGCGGTCGCCGAGCTCGGGGTCCGGCGCGTGCTGGTCCTCGATTGGGACGTGCACCATGGCAACGGCACGGCCGAGATCTTCAACCGCCGCGCCGACGTGCTGTTCGTCAGCATCCACCAGATGCCGCTGTACCCGGGCACCGGCGTGCTCGAGGACGCCGGCTCGGGGGCGGGGGAGGGCTACACGATCAACCTCCCGGTGTCACCCGGCTCGCGCGAGCCCGAGTGGCTGGCGCTGCTCGAGCAGGTCGTGCTGCCGGCTGCGGTCGCGTTCGAGCCCGAGCTCGTGCTGGTGTCCGCGGGCTTCGACGCCCACGAGCAGGATCCGCTGGCCGGCTGCCTGCTGGAGACCGGATCGTTCGTGGAGATGGCCGTGCGCGTACGGGAGCTGGCGCGCGCCGCAGGGATACCGCTCGGAGTGGTGCTCGAGGGCGGCTACGACAGCGATGTGCTGGCCGAGTGCGTGTGCGCGACGCTCGTGGCGTTGGCTGACGGTACGCCGGCGTCGGAGCCCGCGCGGGCGCCGGCTTCGGTCGCCGTCGCCGCTGCGCAGGTTCGCCGCTACTGGCCGATCTGAGCGTCGCGCGCACGGCTCCCGTGAGGACGCTCGCAGGGCCTGGTCGACCGGCGCTCAACGGGATCGCACAGCCAAACGCTGGGGGATCTTCAGCGGAGTATGATCGCTGGCGCTGGGGGAGCGCTTGGGAGGTGAGATGCAGGCCGGGATGACCCGCAGGGAGCTGCTGCAAACGGGTGCGGCCGCGGGCGTGCTTGCGCTCGAAGCCGATCCGCTGTTTCGCGCGGCGAGCAGTGCCCGCTCGCGTCCGGGCAAGCTCAGCGACATCGAGCACGTGGTGATCCTGGTCCAGGAGAACCGCTCGTTCGACCACTACTTCGGGATGCTGCCCGGGGTGCGCGGCTTCGCCGATGAAAGCGCCCGCGAGACGCTCTTCCAGCAGGGCTACCCCGTTGCGGGCTTCGAAGGGCAGCTGCTTCCGTTCCATCTGGAAACCGGCGGCATGGCGCAATGCTTTCCCGACATCACGCACAAGTGGGTGCCACAGCACGAGAGCTGGGGCGCGGGCGCGATGGATGGCTTCGTGCGCGCGCACCTGGCTGTCGACGGGGCGCAGGCGGGCCCGGCGACGATGGGCTACTACGAGCGCGCCGACATCCCCTTCTACTACGCGCTCGCGGAAGCGTTCACCATCTGCGACAACTACTTCTGCTCGGTTCTCGGCCCTACCGATCCCAACCGCCTCTACACGATGTCGGCGACGCTCGACCCGGAAGGGCTCGCGGGCGGCCCGCTGGTGGAAACGCTCGGCGTCACCCGGCCGAGCCTCGAAGGCCACTTCACATGGACGACCATGCCCGAGCAGCTGTCCGCTGCGGGGGTCAGCTGGAAGGTCTACACGGGTGTCGGCGGCCTGTATGACAACGTGCTCACCTACTTCCAGGCCTACCAGACGAACCCCGAGCTCGCGGAACTCGCGTTCAAGCCGTTCTATCCGTGTGACTTCTCGGCCGACCTGGAAAGCGGCGAGCTGCCGCAGGTCTGCTGGATCAACGCGTCGCTCAACCAGACCGAGCACCCCGGCTACTCGACCGCCGCCGCGGGCGAGTACACGGTTGAAAAGCTGCTGCGCAGGCTGCGCGCACACCCAGAGGTGTGGAACAAGACAGCGCTGTTCCTGACCTGGGATGAGAACGGCGGCTTCTTCGATCACGTACCGCCGCCGGTGCCGCCGCCGGGAACGCCCGGCGAGTACCTGACCGTGCCAGACGTGACCGGCGACTCCGGCGGCATCGACGGCCCGGTGGGGATGGGCTTCAGGGTCCCGCTGATCGTGATCTCCCCGTTCAGCCGCGGTGGCTTCTTGTGCTCGGACGTGTTCGACCACACATCGATCCTGCGGTTCCTGGAGACACGCTTCGGAGTTGAGGTCCCCAACCTCAGCGAATGGCGACGCCAGAGCACCGGCGATCTGACGAGCGCCTTCAACTTCGCCAGGCGAGACAGGACCAAGCCGGCGCTCCCCGAGGTGCAGCTGACGAGCGCGGAAGACGCCAGCGGCGGCTGCTCGGTGTCCGCTGCGGTGAGCGTGCCGCCGAACTCGCTGCCGCAGGAGCCGCCCGGCAGCTGGCGCCAGCCGAGTGGCCTCTAGGCGCCGAGCCGGGTGGTCAGCGCCGATGCGAGTCCTGCGATTGCTCGAGATCTGCGCGGCGGCGGCCGTGGTGGCGAGCGGCCTCGGCGCGCAGGGCGCCGCGGCACTGCCCACGGTCGCCGCCTGGGGGTATGACCACGGTGGCCAGCTGGGTGACGGCACGAACCTCGACAGCGACCTGCCGATCGCGGCCTCGCTCGAGCCCGGGACGAGCGTCACGGCACTCGCCGCCGCCGAAGGCCACAGCCTGGCGCTCCTCAGCGACGGCACGGTGATGGCGTGGGGCGCTGGTGAGATCTACGGCAGCGCCCTGCGCGAAAGCGACACGCCGGTCGCGGTCAGCGGCCTGAGCGGGGTCACGGCGATCGCGACCAGCGCGTCTCACAGCCTCGCGCTGCTGGCGGGTGGCAGCGTGATGGCGTGGGGCGGCAACGACTACGGCGACCTGGGAGACGGCAGCACCAAGCCCAGCGAAGCGCCGGTCGCCGTGCGCCTGCCGCGGGGGGCGAGCGCCACGGCGGTCTCAGCCGGCGAGTACGACAGCCTGGCGCTGCTGAGCAACGGCACGGTGCTCGCCTGGGGCTACAACTTCAGCGGCCAGCTGGGGGACGGCACGACGGCCAGCAGCGATCTGCCGGTGGCCGTCGCCCTGCCGGGCGGCGCCCACGCCATCGCGATCTCCGCCGGCTGGGAAGAGAGCACCGCGCTGTTGAGCGACGGCAGCGTGATCGCGTGGGGCAACAACTCGCTCGGCCTGCTCGGCGATGGCAACCGCGAAGGCCCGGAAAAATGCGGAGCCGAAGGATGCGCCAGAACGCCGGTGACGGTGCAGGGCCTCAGCGGTGTCGCAGCGATCTCCACCAGCCTCGACGTGACGATGGCGCTGCTCGAAGACGGCAGCGTGGTGAGCTGGGGCAGCAACTACGACGGCCAGCTCGGAGATCGCTCGACCGAAGCCAGCTACACGCCGGTGGCCGTCAGCGGGCTGAGCGGCGTGACCGCCATCTCCAGCGGCCTCGACGTGAGCCTGGCGCTGCTCGAAGACGGGACGGTGATGGCGTGGGGCTACAACGGGTATGGCGGGCTGGGGGTCGGCAGCCCGCTGGGGCCGGAAAGCTGTGATGGCTTCAGTTGCAGCGCGACCCCCGTTGCCGTCAGCGAGCTGAGCGGCGCGCAGGCGATCTCCGCCGGCGCCGACCACGAGCTGGCGCTCGGCGTGCCGCCGCCGCGCGTGAGCACCTCCAGCCTGCCCGCGGCGACCGTCGGCAGCGGCTACCGGCAAACGCTGGGGGTCCTGGGCGGCAGCGCGCCCTACACGTGGTCGCTGTCCTCGGGCTCGCTGCCCGCGGGGCTGCACCTGAACGCGGCCAGCGGCGCGATCCTCGGCACGCCGAGCACCGCGGGCACCGCGAGCTTCACCGCCGAGGTCAGCGACTCCAGCGCCCCGACGCCGCAGCTCGCCACCGTTGAACTGTCGATCACCGTGCTCTCAGCGCCAGAACAGGCGGCAGAATATGGCCGCTGCATACCCGAGAAAAAAGGTGAATATCGCGAAGCCAACTGCCAGACGAAGTCGGGCAAGCTCAAAAGAGGCAGGTTCGAATGGGAGCCCGGTCCTGCGCCGACGTGCGTGGCCGTGAAGAAGGGCAGGTACTCCGAATCGAAATGTGAAACGCGTGACGAAACCAAGGGCAGACCGGAGGGTCGCTTCGAAAGGGCGCCCGGCGCAGGCTTCACCTCGAGCAGCGGGCCGCTCACGATCCAGGCGTCCGAACTGGACGAGGCCGAGCTGACATGCGCGGCGGGCGCTGGCACGGGTGAGATCACCGGAGCGAAAACGGGCTCCGAGCGGGTGACGCTCACCGGCTGTCAAGCGTCGGGGAAAGCGTGTACGAGCGAAGGCCCGAACGCGACGCCCTCGGGTGAGGCGGGCGTGATCGTCACGAACATGCTCGCGATCACGCCCGTCGGGCCGGTGGCGGCGAGCCAGGTGTTCACTGAGCTCGTGAGCGGCGAACACGAGCCCTACCTCTTCGAAGCCAGCTGTGGGGGCCTGCTGTGGAGGGCGATCGGCTCGCTCGGCGGCGTGCAGAAAGGCGACGTCAACGTGTCAAGCCTGACGGCTGCCACCTCGTTCGCGCCGGGAGAAGGCGAGCAGGCGCTGTTCGCCGAACTCTCCGAAACCGCCGGTGCGAGCTGGGCCGGCCCAGACGCTTGCACGCTGCTGGCGCTCGCCAGCGACACAGCCGCGCAGCGGACCGAGATCAAAACCTAGCGTCGCAGGCCATCTAGATCCCCTGGCCGGGAAGGTACTCGTTGGTGAACGGGGGAAGGCCGACGTTGGGGTCGTGCTGGAGCAGGTGGTGCGCGTACATCCAGTTCGCGAACGCCGACCACGCTGACGGTTCCTGCCACCCGTAGGGATCGCTCGCGTTCGTCGGCAGCGCCGCCGGCAGCGTCTGCTTGATCGATTCCAGCTGGAGCTTGGGTTCGAGCGACGGGTTGGCCTTGAGCACAGACGCGGCCGCCGCCGACGGATCGGCGCGGACCTCGCGCTCGCCGCGCGTGAGCGCCTGGAGGAACGCGCGCAGGTCCTGACCGTCGCTGCGAGCCTCGCCTTCGCGCACCGCCAGCACGAGCTCGTCGTAGCTCGGAACCCCCGCCTGGTTGATGGGGATCGTCAGCGGGTGCTTGTGCATCAGCGCGAGCTGGATCGCCTCGTAGTTCCAGTAGCCTCCCAGCGTCGCCGCCACCTTGCCCGAGAGCATCGAGGCAACGAGGTTGAAGCCCACGTTCGCTTCCTTGACGCTAGCGGGGTTGACCCCGGCAGCCGTCAGCGCCGCGCGCAGCTCAGCCGCCTGGTAGGGGATCCCGGCCGTGCCCACTGTCTTGCCCGCCAGGTCTGCGACGTTGCTCACATGCTGCCCCGGCAGCGCGATGATCGACGTCAGCGGGCGTTGCACGAGCGCCGCGATCGACACCACTTTCAGGCCCTGGTCGCGCGCCAGCAGCACCTCGGGCTCATACGAGATCGCCATGTCGACCTTGCCGGCGGCGAGCAGCTTCAGCGGTTCGGCTGCTTCCGAAGGCGTCACCGGCTGCACTTCCAGGCCGACCGCGCGAAAGTCGCCGTGGGCGATCGCCGAGTACAGCGCCGCGTGGTCCGCGTTGGGAAACCAGTCGAGCATCACCGTCAAGCGCTTGACGCTCGCCGCCGTGGTCACGTCCTGCTTGGCGCCGCACGCCGACAGCGACGCCGCTAGCGAGCACGCCAGCAGCAGCGACGCGAGCACGCGACGTCCCCCCGTGCGCGACGACGAGCCGGCGGCGAGCAGCGACCTCAACGCGCGCCCCCCGGCGACGGGCTGCGCCACGGCGTCAGGCGGCGTTCGGCCACAGCCAGCGCGTAGAAGCACGCGATCGCGAACACGAACAGCACCGCTGTCGCCGCGTACGCGCGCGGCGTCTGAAAGCCTCCCGCATCGGTCACGATCTCCCTGCCCAGTCCCGAGTACGCCTGCGAGGTGGGCGTGCTGGTCTCGGCGATGAAGGCGCCGATCACGCCCACCGCGAGCGCGATCCGCGCGCCGCTGAGCGCCGCCGGCAGCGCCGCCGGCAGCTCGGCGAAGCGGAACGTCTGCCAGCGGGAGGCGTCCAGCGTGCGCAGCAGCTTGGGCTGCTCGACATCTACGCTCGCCAGACCGTCGACGGTGGTGACGAGCACGGGGAAGAAGCAGATCAGCGCGATCACCACCAGCTTTGGAAACAGGCCGAACCCCCACCAGAACACCAGCAGCACGCCGATCACGGGGATCGGCACAGCCTGGGAGCCGACCGCCAGCGGGTAGACCGCGCGGCGCAGGAACGGGAGCAGATGGATCGCCACCGCCAGCGCGAAGCCGCAGGCGAGCGCCAGCGCCAGCCCGAGCACGACCTGCTCGGCTGTGACCGTGAAGTTCCGCCACACCAGCCCGCCGTTGCTCCACAGCGCGCTGGCGACCGCGTGCGGCGCCGGCAGCAGGTCTTCGTCCACGCCGCCGAGGTCCGCGTACAGCTCCCAGGCGCCGAGCAGCAGCACGCTCACACAGATCGGAGCCCAACCGTCCCAGCCACGCACGCGCCGCGGCATGCTGGGCCGAGCGCCCGTGTCGGCGTGCACGTCACGAGCGCTCATCGGCGCGCGCCCGACTCCAGGGCCGCGAGCGCCCGCTCGCGCAGCGCGACCACGTCGGGATCGGTGCGTACGCGCCCGCGGCCGACCCCGTCAACCGCGTTGTCGTGACTGCGCGCCCGCGGGATCTCCACGTCGAACTGCGCGAGCACCCGGCCGGGCCGCGCCGACAGCACGACGACGCGATCAGCGAGCAGCACCGCCTCCTCGACGTCGTGGGTCACCAGCAGCACAGTCCGCGACGGCCGGGTCGTCCGCGAGGGCCGGGTCGTCGGCGCGAGCGACCCGGCCTGCTCCTGCGCGAGCGTGCGCGCCAGCCAGTCCTGCATCTCGCTGCGGGTGAGCGCGTCGAGAGCGCCGAAGGGCTCGTCCAGGCACAGCACGGGCTTGCCGGCCAGCAGCGTGCGCAGGAAGGCCACGCGTTGGCGCATGCCGCCCGACAGCTCGTGCGGGCGCGCGCCCTCGAAGCCGTCCAGGCCCAGGTCCGCGAACGTGGCCGCGGCGTGGGCGCGCGCCTGCGCACGCGAGTGACCGGCGATCCGCAGCGCGAGCGCGGCGTTGTCGAGCGCGCTCAGCCACGGCAGCAGCAGGTCACGCTGGGGCATCAGCACGGCGGGGGCGCACGCGACCGTGCCGCTGTCGGGCGCCTGGAGGCCGCACACGAGCTCCAGCAGGGTGCTCTTGCCGCAGCCGCTCGGGCCCACCACCGCCACGAGCTCCCCGGCGCGGGCGCGCAGCGAGACACGATCGAGCGCGTGTACGTCGGCGCCGCTGCGGCCACGGAAGCTACGGCTCACTCGCTCCAGCACGAGCGGCTCGCGACCGTGCCTCGGCGAGGGCTGGCGCTTGGGGCGGGACTCCAGTTCAGTTGGCACGTCGCTCCCTTCGCGGGCATTACCCCACAGGTTCAAAGGGTCGGCGCCGGGGGAAGGATCGCTTCCCTGTGCGCCATCTCAGCCGGCCTCGCGCCAGCACCCCTGTGTCGCTCGTTCCTGGCGGGGATGCTATCGCGCGGCCGCGATCACCGGACGCGTGAGCGCGCGCACGAAGTCCTCGAGCTGGGCGGTGGTCCAGCACTCGAACGCCGTGCAGTACTGCTCGTAGGCAGCGATCACGGAGTCGCCGTAGTTCCAGTACAGGCGCGGCTCGGGGTTCAGCCAGAAAGTGCGTCCTGCGCGCGCGGCGATGCGCGCGAACTCATCGGCGCGCGGATCGCGACCGTTGGTGCGCGCATCGCCGAGCACGATCACGGTCGCCCGCGGGTGCAGGTCGTCCTCGACCTGCGCCAGGAACTCCGACCACACGCGCCCGTAGTCGGTGTATCCGGAGATGTCGGCCACGCCCGCGTCGCTGGAGATGCGCTCGCTGACGGCTTTGAAGTTGCGCTCGTGTTCGAAGATGTCGGTGACCTCGGAGATGCGCTCGATGAACACGAACGAGCGCATCTTGCGGAACGTGTCGTGCAGGGCGTGCAGCACCGACAGGAAGAACACCGACGCAGAGGTGACGCTCGTGGAGACGTCGCACAGCACGTAGATCTCCGGGCGTTTGGGGCGGCGCGGGCGGAACTTGAGCACGACCGGCACGCCGCCGGTCTGAAGCGATGCGCGCATCGTGCGCCTGACGTCGACATGCGCGTGACGACGGTGGCCGCGGGCCTGAAGGCCCTGCGTCGCCAGGCGGCGGCGCAGCTGCGCGACGACGCGGTGGACGGCGGCCAGATCGGCGAGCGGGCCGGATGGCAGCGCGCGGTCGAGCTCGCCCAGCGGCCGTGCCGGCGGGAGCTGTCCGGTGCGCTCGATCTGCGCGCGCTCGAGCTCGCGCCGCAGCAGCGCCTCGAAGCGCCGCAGCGCCTCGCGCGGGAGTCCATCGCGCCGCGGGTCGGCCGCGGGCAGGTCCGGTTGGGGCTCGGCGCGCAGCCCGAGCGTGCGGCGAATCCGCTGGACGTCAACGCCGATCACTCCCGAGCCCTCCTGGCGGCGCGCGAACGCCGCGATCGCCATCCGTGCGAGGTCGCGCATCGCGCCCTCCGAGCCGTCGCGGACGGCGGCGGCAATCTGCATCCTCAGCTCCTCGAGCTCCTGCTCGCTGAGCTCGTCCAGGCCCGCCAGCTCGTCCTCGCGGATGCCCTCCCGCGAGGCGGCGAGCTCAACCGCGCGAAAGAAGAAGCGCTCGAACACCAGCTCGAAGATGCGGCGATCCTCCTGGCTCTTGGCGAGCGTCGCGGCGAGCGCCTCGCGGAAGTCCGCCTGCGAGGTCCACGGGATCTCGCGCAGCACCTCGAACGCGTCGAGTATCTCCGAGGTGCCGACGGCTACGCCTTCGCGGCGCAGCTCCTCGCCGAGCTCCAGGATCCGGGCCGGCAGGCGCCCGCGCTCGGAGTCGCGCGCGGGGAGCTCCGCGCTGGGGCGCCCGGCGGTCGTCAAGCGCGCGCTGTCAGGCGACATCGGCGGGTGAGCGCAGCTTCAGCCCGACGCGCTCGGCGACCACGTCCATGTCGGCGCGGTGCTTGACGATCACCGACATCGTCTCCGCGAAGGTGTCCGCATCGATGTCCTTGGCACCCAGCAGCAGCAGTGCGCGCGCCCAGTCGATCGACTCTGCGATCGATGGCGGCTTCTTTAGGTCGAGCTCGCGCACCATGCTGACGACCTCCACCAGCCGTCGGGCGACGGTGTCGCCGAGCTCCGGCGTGTGTAGCCGCACGATTTCCAGCTCGTGCTCGAGCTCGGGATAGTCGAGCCACAGGTACAGGCAGCGACGCTTGAGCGCCTCGGTGAGCTCGCGCGAGTTGTTCGAGGTCAGGAGCACCACGGGGTGCGTGCGCGACTGCACCCGCCCGAGCTCCGGGATCGAGATCTGGAAGTCGGAGAGCACCTCGAGCAGCATCGCCTCGAACTCCTGGTCGGTCTTGTCGATCTCGTCGATCAGCAGCACCACCGGCTGCTCGGAGGCGATCGCGATCATCAGCGGACGTGCCAGCAGGAACTCCTCGCCGAAGATGTCCTCCTGCACCGCCTCCCAGCCCGAGCCCTGCGCCTCGGCCTGGATGCGAAGCAGCTGCTTGCGGTAGTTCCACTCGTACAGGGCCTTAGCCTCGTCCAGGCCCTCGTAGCACTGAAGGCGCACGAGCTCGCGACCCAGGTAGGCGGCGAGCGCCTTCGCCAGCTCGGTCTTGCCGACGCCCGCAGGGCCCTCGACGAGCACCGGCTTGCCGAGCCTCGTTGCCAGGAACGAGACGAGCGCGGTCGACTCGCCCGGCAGGTAGCCCACCCCGCGCAGGCCGGCGGCTACATCTGCGACGGTGGCGGGCGCCGCGGGCTCTGGGGTCGACATCGTCAGCGCATGATAGGCGCCGCACCTCGGTGATCGGGTCCCGCGAGCCACGCGGCCGCGACTGCGCGGGCGGCGGTGCGGGTCCTATTCCGCGCGCGTGGGCTGATCCTCGAAGGACAGCTGCTCGTGCGGAGCGGGGGGATAGCGAGGCCGCTGAGCGGGCTCGCGCGCCGGCGTCGGCGCACGAGCGGCGACCGGCGTCTGGCGCCCGCGTGGCTGGGCCACGGTGACCGCGAGATCGGGCTGCACACGCTGGCGGGCACGACGCAAGGGTGCCTGCGGTCGTTCGCGGGCGCGCATCCGCGCGCCGGCGTAGATCAGGCTGAGCGCCAGCAGCAGCGCGATGAAGATGCCCCATTCGACGCCCACGGTGGCGGTCACGCGTTCGTTGCCCTGCACGCCCGGCTTGTCGAGCATGCGATAGAAGACCAGCAGCGCCGCCCAGCCGCCGGCGATCATCACGATCAGGCCGTCACCACCGGGAAGCTGGAAGTCACGCCCGCTCGCTCGCGCGAACACCATCGTCAGCACGCCCGCACTGACCAGCAACACGGCCGCCTCGACGAACGAGAACGCCTGGAATGCGCTGAGGCTCGTCTGCGTGGCCTTGGCCGCGCCGTGGACGACGAGCGTGTCGGTCTTGCTGTACCAGCGCAGGAACATCGACGCGAACAGCCCCAGCGAGGCGACGCTCGCCAGGCGCTGCTCGGGCGACATTGCCCGCCAGAGCTCGGCCAACTGCGTGTGGGGGCTCGGTGTGGCGGGATCGTGCGCCGACGTCACGCACCTAGTCTAGGGGCGGCGGGGGAGGCCGATTACGGCTTCAGTGGTGCGAGACGACGATCGTGCCCCCGGTCGTGGTGAAGTTGCCCGCGAGGTCGGTCGCGCTCAGCGAGACGCTGAACGAGCCCCCGCCGGCGGGCGTGATCCACAGCATCCGCGGCTTGCCGCGTTCGAGCGTGGCGCTGTTCGTCCACACCACGCGCGAGCCCTCGCGCACGGTCATGCGCACGAGCGAGATCTTCGACAGCGAGAACTGCACTCCCGCGCGCGAGCCGCCGGCGAGCGTCCTGGTGAGCAGCGTCACCGCGGGCGGCGTGTGCAGGTCGGCGGTGAAGCGCTGCGCGGTGGTGCAGTAGATCTGATCTCCGGGGATCTGCGAGCTGACCTGCGCCGCCTGCGCGCTCTGGCCGCCGGTGCTGGAGGTGGGGGCCGTGGAGGTCGGGGGCGAGGTCGGGGTCGAGGGCGTGGACGCCGGCGGCGTGGGCGCGGGCGCGGCTGGCGTGTACGGTTGGCCCTTGCTCGTGCGTTCGCACAGGTGCTGGAGGAATTCGGTGAGCAGTTCGTGGTAGTTGAGGTCCGATTCCCCGAACTGGTCATACATCGACCACGAGCCGGTGTCGTAGTAGGGCACGATCGCGCGCGCCTCGGCGTCGCCTGCGTCGAACAGCGACAGGCCGAGCGGATCCTTGGTGATCTGCGTGTATTCGTACAGCCCCACCAAGGCTTGGATGAAGCCGTTGAGGATGCGGTCGCTGGGTGCGTAGGTGTACTCGGCGTAGAGCGCCCCCACCGGGGTGTTCACGCGCACGCCCGCGGGCGGCGCCACCTTGTAGATGCCGAGCGCCTGTTGTGCCGCGGTCAGGTAGGCGGGTTCCTTCAAGCGCGACCAGGCGCGGGACAGGGCCTGGATCGCCGTGCCCTGGGAGAGCCCGCTCGTCCACGGCGGCGCGCCGCCGTCGAAGCGGAACATGTACTCCCACGCGATGCCGCCCGCGCGCTGGGTTGCCAGCGGGATGACTTCCCCGAGCAGCTGGCGCAGGTTGGCGTTTTCGTGTCCTGACAGGTAGTAGCCGTTGGCTTTGCCGAAGGTCGACAGCCACTGAATCTCGATGCCCTGCCCCGGGTAGTACTCCCACACGATCTTGCTGGGGGGGAAGCTCACGTACTGGGCCCCGTTGAGCAGCGGTTCGCTCGTCCACCACTGACGGTTGCGTTCGAGCGTGAGGAACAGCGCCGGCAGGCGCGAGGGGATCAGCTCGCCGGCGGCGGCGATCGCCTGGACGTTCGCCAGCACCGCTCCCAGTTCTGCCTTGCGGGTGCCGCTCAGCTTGCCCTCTGAGCTTTTGGCCGCGACGTAGGCGTTGTAGTCCTGCTGGTAGGTCGCTTGGGTGATCGAGCCGGCGTGCAGCAGGCCCTGGAGGGCGGCGCTGACGCTCGGCCCATGGCTGGCGGCTGCGCGCGCGGGCACGCGCACGTGCACCGGCGCAAGCGCGCCCGGCGCTTCGCGGGCAGCCAGGGCCGCCGGGGCGCTCACGCCGCCGAGAGCAAACACGCCAGAGCCGATCAGGGCGAGCGCGAGCATGGCTGTACGCCTGGCAGGCACCTTGCCGATCCTACGCGGCGGGCGGCGCGCCGGTTGCAGTTCGCCGTGCAGGCCGCGCCGGCCTATTCTTCGGGCTCGAGCTCCAGGTCGTCGACGTCGTCGAGCTCGTCCTCGTCCTCGTCCTCTTCATCGTCTTCGTCGAGGTCGTCGTCGGGCAGCAGCTCCTCGTTTGCGCCGTGCAGGAGCTGGAAGCGCTCGACGAGCTCGTCGCGCTTGTGCTCGTCGACGGGCGCGTCCTCGGATATCAGCACCCACTGCTCGCCGTCGAACTCGTCGTTCTCGAACAGCTCGTGATCGACCTCCGGCGAGTCGTCGACGACGATCATGATCTCCGTCTGGGGGTTGAAATAGGTGCCCGGGCGGATCGTGATCTCGTCGAGCTGGAAGCGGCGCGCGTTGCTCATTTCGCAGCGTTTATACCCCACCGCACGAGTTCGTGTTCACGACTCGAGCTCCTCGAGCGTTCGCCTGACCTCGTCGTCCACGTCCAGTGGCGCGAGACCCTGGCGAGCGCGTCGTTCGTTGCGGGCGAGAACCAGCTGGCGCACCTCCGCGACGAGCCCCGCGTCGCCGGCGCGGGAAGCGCGCCGTCCGGCCTCGCTCGCCAGCAGCCGCGAGAGCTCGGACTCCACGTCGAGGGCGGGATGCCCGGCGCGCACGAGCCTTTCGCTACGGGCGCTCAGCATCTGACGAACCTCCTGCTCGCGCTCGGCCTGCTCGGCCGCCGAGCCGGGCGCCGGCGGGCGCTGTGCGCGGGTGAATTCGCCCTCTCGGGACAGCCCGCCCGCGCCGATCTGGTCGTACGCGCTCGGGCCCGCGTTCTGCGTGAGCACGAACGCCACGAACACGAACAGCAGGATCGCCAGCCCACCGAGCACGAGCACGGCGGCCGGGCTGGGAGAGAACGCGAGCACGCCTCGATTGTTGCCGATCGCCTGGCCTTCCGCTACCCTGGATCTCAGGATTGACTGACCAGTCAATCATGTGACTAGGCGCCACCCCTAAGGAGACTCGAGAATGGTCGATTTCACACTCACCGACGAGCAGAAGAACCTGCGCGAGATGGCGCATGACTTCGCGGTAAAGGAGATCCGCCCGGTCGCCTGGGAGTACGACAGGGACGGCACGTGGCCGCAGGAGATCATCCAGAAGGCGTGGGACGTCGGGCTGATGAACTCGCACATCGAGGAGGAGTACGGTGGCGCCGGCGCCAGCTACCTGGACGGCTGCCTGATCGAGGAGGAGCTCTCGTGGGGCTGCTCCGGGATCCAGACGTCGCTCGGCTGCAACGGCCTGGCGACCGCGCCGATCGCGCTTGGCGGCTCGGAGGAGATCAAGAAGAAGTACCTGGGCATGCTCACCGAGGAGCCGAAGCTGGCGTCCTTCTGCCTGACCGAGCCCGACGCCGGCTCGGATGTCTCCGGGATGCGCACAACCGCCGTCCGCAAGGGCGACAAGTACGTGATCAACGGCTCCAAGTGCTTCATCACCAACGGCGGCTACGCCGACTACTACACGGTCTACGCGAAGACCGACAAGGACGCCGGCCACCGCGGCATCTCCGCGTTCGTGGTCGAGCGCGACTGGGGGGTGGTCGTCGACAAGAAGGAGGACAAGCTCGGTCAGCGCGCCTCCAACACCGCGACGATCTCCTTCAACGACGTCGAGGTGCCCGCGGAGAACCTGCTGGGCGAGGAAAACAAGGGCTTCAAGCTCGCGATGATGACGCTCGACCGTACGCGTCCGGGCGTCGCGGCGATGGCAACCGGGATCGCGCGCGCGGCCTTCGAGTTCGCCACCGACTACGCGCGTGAACGCGTCCAGTTCGGTGTGCCGATCGCGATGCACCAGGCGATCCAGTTCATCATCGCCGACATGGCAACCGAAATCGAGGCCTCCCGCCTGCTCACCTGGAAGTCGGCGGCGATGCTCGACAACGGCGAACGCAACACGCTCGTCTCCTCCCACGCCAAGCGCTTTGCCGCGGACACGGCGATGAAGGTCGCCACCGAAGCGGTGCAGGTCTACGGCGGCTACGGCTTCATCAAGGAGTACCCGGTGGAGAAGCTGTTCCGCGACGCGAAGATCATGCAGCTGTACGAGGGCACCTCGCAGATCCAGCGGCTGGTGATCGCGCGCGAAACGCTGCTCCCGCGCCGCGCGCAGGAGCCGATCGCAGTCCCCGCATAGCCTTCGGGGGCGTTCGGGCATCGCGCGGCGAGCTGTTGCGCGCACAGGCGAGGGTGGACGGATGTTCGATCATGCCCGGCACGCGTGATCGGCCGGTGCATAGTGGTCGAAGCGAGCAACAGATCCCGATCGAGGCGTTGCTGCGACCGCTCATAGAGCAGAGGCCGCCACCCCCGACATGCGACACGGAAGGAGGGCGATGCTCAGCCGAAAGCACAAGAGCGAGCCGGGTACGGTGAGCGAAGCGCCCTTCGCGGTCGACCGGCGAGACCACGACGCGCGCACGAGCGTGGTGTCGGTCCAGGGAGAGCTGGACGTCGCGACGGCGCCGCAGCTGAAGTGGGCGCTACTCGACTCCGTCGAGGACGGCCACCGCCAGCTGGTCGTCGACCTGTCGCTGACGAGCTTCATGGACTCGACCGCGCTCGGCGTGCTGATCGGCGTCAAGCGCAGCCTCCCCGCGGGAGCGCAGATGGCGATCGTGTGCGCGGCCCCGTCGATCCTCTACGTGTTCGAGGTCTCGGGGATGGACGGCGCCTTTGCGATCTACGCGACGCTGGAGGACGCGCTCGCCACCATCCCCAGCGTCGCAGCCGAAGCCGGCTGATCGCGGGAGCAGCGACGCGATGCACACCGACGGGAGTCGGCAGCCAACGCGGACCGGCGCCGTGCGCCGTCTGCTGGTCGCGATCCTCGTCGGCTGCGCCTGCACGCTCGCGTTCATCCCAACCGCCACCGCGCGCCGCGACCACGAACGCCGCGCAAGCACCACCACGCCCGCGGCCGCCGCGCCCAGCGCAGAAACCGGCGATGAAGCCGCGAACCCATCGAGCACAGAGGTCCCGCCGGCCGCTCCCGCGGCTCCGGTGCAGAGCCCCAGCGACCCGCATCACGCAGCAGGTGCAGGCGAAGCGCCCACCGGCAAGCGAGCGAAGCACGGTGCTCGCTCCCAACACGGCGCCGCGGCCACGCAGCCGGCTGCGTCCCCGAGCACGCAGGCTGGCGAAGCCGAGCAGGAAGCAAGCTCGAGCGGCGAAGCCGGCGACGCTCAGGATCAGCTGAGCACGCAGAGCGCGGCCGCCAAGGCCGGCCGCGGCAAACACAAAGAAGCGCACAAAGAAGGCTCGGGCGCACACGAAGGCGGCAAACACGAAGGGGAAAAGAAAGGCAAAGGCAAGGGCAAGGGCAAAACCACCGAATCGGAATCATCCTCGGGCGCGGGGTCCGGGGAAAGCTCGTCGGGCGGCGCTCCGCAAGCCGAATCCCTGCACGACTCGCCGTCGGCGACGCTCGCCCCGCAACTGCCTGTCAGCGGTCCCGTGGCGCTTGCTGCATCCACGGCCACGACCACACAAACGACGCCCACCGCCGCGATCGGGACCTCCGCGATAGGCACCTCGCTACGCGCACGCCACGCGCCACAGCGACGCCCGCGCAGCTCCGCGCGAGCACGCTCGAGGACGCCCGGCGCGGGCGCGCTCACCGCCTCCCAGCCAACGCAGATCGTGCTCGTCCCGACGCGCTCGCCGGCGCGGGCTCGGCACGCGCGCGGGTCCTCGGCTCACAAGACTGCCGCCGGCCGCTCATCGCCGATCGTGAGGACGATCACCAAGATCGTCGATGTCGTGCCGCCGGCCATGCGCATGCTGATCGCCGGCCTGCTCGCGCTGGCGCTCGCGCTCGCGCTGCGCTCGTCTCTCGCCGCCCTGCGCGCGCGCCGGCTCGATCGCCAGCGGGCCGAGCTGCTCGCGGACGTCGGGCTGCTCCAGGCGGCGCTGCTTCCCACCGTGCCCGCGCGGCTCGGCCCCGTGGGCACGTCCGTGGCGTACAGGCCCGCGGCCGGCCCGGGCGCAGGCGGCGACTTCTACGACGTGTTCGCGCTCGAGGACGGACAGCTCGCGGTGATCGTCGGCGACGTCTCCGGTCACGGACGCCACGCGCTGCCACACACGGCGCTCGTGCGCTTTACGCTGCGCGCCTACCTCGAGGCGGGGCTGTCGCCGCGCGACGCCTTGCAGACGGCCGGTGCGGTGCTCGAGCGTCAGCTCGGGGACGCGTTCGCGACGGTCGTGCTCGCCACCTACCAGCCTCGCGAGCGGGTGCTCGTATACGCGTGCGCGGGTCATCCGCCGCCAATCGTGCTCGGCGCGCAGCCGGGTGCACGACCGGTCCCGGCGCTAACGATCTGCACCGCGCCGCCGATCGGAGTGGGCATGCGCACCGGCACACGCCAGACAGCGATCTCGATCCCCGGGCGCGCAAGGGTCTGCTTCCACACCGACGGCGTCACCGAGGCGCGCGTCGGCTCGGAGCTGTTCGGCAGCGCGCGGCTCGCCGACACGCTCGCCGAGCTGGAGCCGCAGGAGAGCGCGGCCTCGTTGCTCGAGCGCGTAGCGCGTCGCGCCGACGCGCGCCCCGATGACATGGCCGCGTGCGTGCTGTCGATCGAGGGTGAGGACGACGCCCCGACGCTGCTCGTCGAGGAGCTCGAGCTCGATCGTGAGGACGCCGCCAGCGTCCGCACCGAGCGCTTCCTGCGGGCCTGCGGCGTCCAGCGCGGGGACGTGGCCGACGTCGTCCACTCCGCACGCGTCGCCGCCGGGCGAGCGCGCACGGTCGTGCTCCAGGTTCGGCGCGGCGAGGGACAGGCCGAGGTCGCGCTGCACCGCGAGCATCTGGCCTACCTGCACGCGCCGCGCGAGAGCGTTGAGGTCGCGCGGTGAGCGCCACAGCATCGCTAGCGCCCGACGCCGCGATGGCCCTCGGGCTCGCGTCCACCGCGCTGCCGTTTGCGCGCACCCCGACGGACGAGGTCGAGCGCTGGCTGCGCGTCTTGCGCCTGCACGGCGAGGTCGGCATCGCGTTGCAAGCGCTCGGTGTCAGTGAGGTGCCGCTGACCGATGCCGACAACGTCGAGCGCCGAGCGCCCGGCGAGGACGGCGTCGAGGAGCGCGACGCGGTCGCGCTGGTGACCGAGCGTGCCCTGCGGGTTGCGTGGGAGCGCCGGGCGCGCGCGCTCGCCACGACCGACGTGCTGGTTGCCGTCATGGACGTCTACGGCGAGGACTTCGACCAGGTCCTCCAGGCGCATGGCACCGACCGCGGCGAGCTGCTCGCCCGCCTGCGCATCTCACGCCCGCTCGCCGGCTCCTCGCCCAGCTGAGCGCAGGCCGCAGCGACGCGCGGCCGGGTGCCCGTGCTCCGCTACGCTGGCCGCTCTCCAACAGAGGGGACAAGCACATGTTCGTGTTCAAGGCAGCCGTCGTCGGGGCCGGCACGATGGGCGGCCAGATCGCCCAGACAATCGCTGCGGCCGGCGTCCCGGTTGTGCTCAAGGACATCGATGACGCGCTCGTGCAGGCGGGTCTGGATGAGGCGCGCGGCGTAACCGCCGCGCAGGTCGGCAAGCTCGCGGACAGAGGCAAGCTCAGCGCAGAGCAGGCGCAGGCGCACCTCGAGGAGGTCGTGGGGCGAATCCACGGAACTACCTCCTACGCGGACTTCGGCGAGGTCGACTTCGTGATCGAGGCCGTGCCCGAGCGCATGGACGTCAAGCAGGCGGTGTTCTCGGAGCTGGACGCGGCCACGCCAGGCCACGCGATCCTCGCGTCCAACACGTCCTCGCTGTCGATCACCGAGATCGGCGAAGCCACGCTGCGCCCCGAGAAGGTCCTCGGCTTCCACTACTTCTACCCGGCGTCGGTGATGCCGTTGGTGGAGATCGTGGAGGGCGAGGAGACCTCGGCGGAGACCGTCACCGCCGCGCTCACCTTCGCCCAGACGATCCGCAAGCAGCCGATCACGTGCCTGGAGGTGCCGGGTTTCGTCGTCAACCGGATCCTCAACTCGGGCACCGCGGAGGTGTGGCGCGAGCAGGAGCAGAAGGGTCTGTCGATCGAGAAGATCGACGAGGGGCTGGCTGGCGCCGGCGTGATCCCGATCGGCCCCTACCGGCTGATCGACCTGCTCGGTCTGGACACCGTCGTGCACGTGGCCGAACACCTGCTCGACTCCTACGGCGAGGAACGGTTCTTCGTGCCCAAGAGCATGCGCAAGCTCGTCGCGGACGGCAAGCTCGGCGCCAAGACCGGCGGCCACGGCCTGTACGAGCCCGACGGCGCGGCCAACGTCGCGGGCGAGGCCGAGCCCGACGTGGCCGAGCTCGTCGAGCTGCTGTCCCTGAAGACGCTGCTGGAGGCTTGCCTGGTGCTCGAGGAGGGCGTGGCCACGCACCGCGACATCGACTTCGGGATGATGGCGGGCGCCGGGCTGGACCCCCGTCGCGGCCTGTTGCCGCCGTTCATGCGCGCCGACAGCGAAGGCCTGGACGTCGTCCTCGAGCGCATGGAGAACGCGCGCGAGCGCCACGGCGAGCGCTTCGCGCCGCCCACGATCCTGCGCCGCCTCGTCGCACAGGGACGCTTCGGGCAGAAGAGCGGCCAGGGCTTCTATCCCTACCCCCGACCGGACGCCCAGCAGCCCGCCGCATCCTCGCCGGAGGGCGGGACGGTCAAGCTCGAGACGCGGGAGGATGGCGTGGCGATCGCGTGGCTCGCCAACGGCCAGATGAACTCGCTCTCGCCGCAGGTGGTCGAGGATCTCGGCAAGGTGTGGAGGACGCTCGAGCAGGCGCAGCCGGCGGTGAGGGTGCTAGTGATCGCCTCCGCCAACCCGTTCCTGTACTGCGCTGGTGCCGATATCAGGGCGTTCACGACGTTGGACGAGGCCAGCGGCGCGCAGCTGCTCGACAGCGGCCACGCGGTGCTGCGCGAGCTGGGCTCGCAGGGGGTGGTGACGATCGCCGCCGTCAACGGCCTGGCGTTCGGCGGCGGCTGCGAGCTGGCGATGGCATGTGACGTGCGCATCGCCGCGCGCTCGGCGATCTTCGGACAGCCGGAGATCAAGCTCGGGATCATCCCCGGCTTCGGCGGCACACAACGGCTGCCGCGCCTGGTGGGCATCAGCAAGGCGCTGGAGATGAACCTCCTCGGTGACCCGATCCTCGCCGAGGAAGCGTTCGAGCTCGGGCTGGTCAACCGCGTGGTCGACGACCACGAGCTGTTGGACACAGCCCTCCAGTGGGCCCGCAAGCTCGCCGAGCAGGCGCCCCTGGCGGTCGCCGAGATCAAGCGCATCGGATCGAACCCACCCGGCGACCTCGACGAGGGGATCGAGGCCGAGAAGCAGGCTGCCGCCAGGGTGTTCGCGAGCGAGGACGCGCGTGAGGGCATCGCCGCGTTCCTGGCGAAACGGCGGCCGCGCTTCCACGGACGCTGACGGAGACGATTGCACGGTGCCCGGAGCGGGGAGTGAGGTGGGTGTGGGCGTCGGCAGCTCCCCCTGCCTGGCGCCCGCTCAGCTGGCCGAGCTGATCCGTTCGGCGCGTTCGGTGGTAGCGCTCACCGGCGCAGGCATCTCGGTGCCGTCGGGTATCCCCGACTTCCGCTCGCCCGGCACGGGGCTGTGGCAGGAGGTCGATCCGATGGAGGTGGCGCACATCGACGCTTTCCATGCCGACCCCGTGCGCTTTTGGAGCTTCTACGGCAGGCGTTTTGCGACGCTCGCCGACAAGCGCCCCAACGACGCCCACCGCGCGTTGGTGGCGCTCGAGCAGCACGGGCTGCTCGAGGCGGTGATCACCCAGAACATCGACATGCTGCACCGCGCGGCTGGAACGCAGGCGCTGGTCGAGGTCCACGGCAGCATCGCCAGCTGCTCGTGCCTGCGCTGTGGTGCGCGCATCGCGCGCGAGCACGTCCGGGCTCTGTCGCGCCAGGCGAGCGATGGCGTTCCGCGCTGCGCGAGCTGCGAGGCCGCGCTGAAGCCCGACGTCGTGCTGTTCGGGGAGATGCTCCCCGCCGCCGCGCTCGAGCGTGCACGCGAGCTGTGCGAGCGGGCCGAGCTGCTGCTGTGCATCGGCTCCTCACTCGAGGTCCATCCCGTCGCCGGGCTGCCGCTGCTGACCCAACGGGCGGGCGGGAAGCTGGCGATCATCACGCAGGGACCCACGCCGCTGGACGATCTCGCCACGGTGCGCTTGCACGGCGATGTCGTCAGCGAGCTGCACGCGGTGATCGACGCACTCGACGTCGGCGCCGGTTGACCGCGCGCTCAGCGCTGGTGCCAGCCCTACGCGCCGGTGCTGGCCAGGTCGCGCGCGGGATCCACGCCCCAACGCTCGCCGACGGCCGCGAGCTCCCCGTCGAGCTCCCAGCGGTCCGCGCGCGGCGCGCCTTCGTGTTCGAGGCTCGCCCCCTTCAGCGTCATACAGCCCGTGTTGTCGCCCACGGACCTGATCTCCGCGACCTCCTCCGCGCTCAGCGGCGGCCCGCTCGCAGCGAGCAGAGCGCTCAGCTCGGCCAGCTCGGCGCGCTTGTCCTCGATCGTCCGCGCGCGCGGCTCTCCATCAGCCCGGCTCTCCTGGATCAACGTCGGCGCGACGCAGGCGACCGCCGGCTGCGCGAGGTTCCACATGCACGCCAGCTGCAACATGCTCAGGCCATGGCGCTCGGCGATCGGGCGCATCCGCTCCAGCTTCTCGCGGCCCTCCCGCACCCACCCTTGGGGGCGGAACTTGCGGTGGTCATAGGCGGCGAACGCGTGGCCAGGGAGCACGTCGTCGTGGAACACCCCGCCGTAGTCGACCACGCGTGTCAGCAGGCTCACGTCATGGCTTGCAGCGGCCTCCAGTACCAGCTCGCCGGGCCACGGCTCCAGCGGGCCGAGGATGATCATCGCCCAGTCGATCAGGCTGGCGTAGCGCTCCAGGCAGTCGAGCAGGTCGAGCGTGAAGCCGTTGGCGGGCCCGGGGGCTACGCCCAGCAGGCGTGTCAGGCCCGCCTCGCGGACCGCCTGCATCCCCTCCCACACGCGCGCGCTGGAGTAGCCGATGCGATCGGGGTTGTGCAGCAGCAGCAGGTCGAACTGCTCGACGCCACAGCGCTCCAGGCTGCGCTCGGTCGCCATGCGAATGTAGCCGGCGTACTCGTCCGCTGCGCGCAGGCGAGGGTCGGTGAAGCGCGGAAAGCCCCTGGCCCCGTCGCGCTCGCCGGTGTAGAAATCGTGGCCGATCGCGCCCACCAGGCAGTAGCTCTCGCGCTCGACGCCCGCCAGCGCCCGGCCCAGCGCGAGGTCCGCCTCACCGCCGCCATACACGTCCGCGGTGATCACCGTGTCGATGCCCTCACCGGGTCGCAGCAGCGACGTGAAGCGACGCTCGTCGAGCGGCTCGCCGAAGTGCATGAAGCGCCCGCCGCTCCACGTGCCGATCGCAGTGCTCGTCGGATCCATCAGCGATAACTGTACGCGGCGGCGATCGCCCTCAGCGCGGGCCCGATCGCGTCAGGCCTGGGCGAAGCCGGTGGCGCTGCGAGCGCGAAGCGCAGCCTCCACGCGCTCCAGCGCGTGCGTGACCACATCCCCCTCCGGCGGGCCCGGGTCGTGCGCGACGCCGCCGTCCGCGGGCGCCGTGCGCGCCCGCGCGAGCACCGCCTGCGCCTGTGCCTGCACGCCTGGCTGGAGCTGCTCGAGCTCCGCCAGCCGGATCGCCAGGTCCTGGCGCTGCTCGGCGCGCAGCTCGGCCACGGCCAGCGCGAGCGCACGCTCGAGCTCGAGCGTGGCGTGCGCGCGCCGACCCTGGTCGAGATCGCTGCGCGCGCGCAGCACGAGCTCCTCGCACAGCAGCGGCGCGCTGCGCGCGCCGAGCATCGCCGCGAGGCGCTCCTGCGGACGCAGCGCCGCCGAGCGGTCGCGGGAGCGAGCGCGCCGCGAACCTCGCGATCCGCGCGCCTGCGGCGGCCACCGCAGCGCGTGCGCGTGCGCCCACAGCCCGTCGGCGACCTGCTCTCCCTCGCCCCATCCCGCCCGAATCACGAGCGCCTGCGCGGCGGAGACCTCGTGGATGTAGGGATCGGCGGTGGCGATGCGGTGTGAGTGCACGACGCGGTTGATCGCCGCCGCCGCCGTGTCCACCTCGCGTTCGCGATCGAGCTCCGCCAGCCACGCGCGCGCCTGGCTCTCCGCCGCCAGCGACACCGGGTCGATGCACGTTACACGGGTCGTCGCCACCGGCTCCGGCGCGGGCTCCGGCGCGACGCTGGAAGCGCGCCTGGACCGCCGCGCGAGCGGCCCGCGATCGCGGCGCCCGGCAACGGACGAGCGCTGGGCGTCGAGCGTTCCGATCACGATCACGCGCTCGGGCTCGCCGTCGCTGTACCTGCGCATCAGGTAGCGGCCATCGGCTGGGCCCAGCACCCACGGGAACTCCATCTGAACGAACACGAACAGTTGCTGCGCCACCGCTTCACCGTATCCTTCGAGACCCGCCGAGGCCGGCCGTGTGCTTGCGGCCCCGGTTCCAACCGAGTCGACAGCCAGGAGCAGAGCATGTCCGACGCGAGCAACGTCGCCAGGAGCCTGCGCGAGCGCCTGAGCGACACAACCGAGGAGCGACTCGGCCGGGCGCTGTCCGACCTGCTCGAAAACCCGATCCTGACCGGCGCCCTCGGGCGTGCCTTCGACGCGCGCGAGAAGGCCGTCCAGGCACAGGAGGTCGCGATGGGCGCGCTCAACATCCCGTCCGCGGCCGACATCGAACGTCTGACCAGGCGGCTGCGCTCGGTCTCGCTCCGACTCGAGGGGATCGAGGAGGGAGTCGATCGCCTCGAGGGCGCGATCGCCGCCCCCGCCGCCGGGCGTGGGCAGCTCGCCGAGCGCCTGTCCGCGATCGAGGACCAGCTCCAGCAGCTCACCGACGAGGTCGAGCGCGTGGCCAGCTCGCAGGGGGCGAGGGTGCGAACGGCAGCCACGAAAGCCGCACGCGCGGCCAGCAGCGACGAGGGTGTCAAACCCACGAAAGCGCGGAAACCCGCGAAAGCCCCCAAAGCAGCAAAGGCAGCGCCGCGCAGCAGGCGCTAGCGCTCACGCCGCCAGCGCCTCAATCGCAACCCGGCCGATGCTCTCCGCGGCGCTCAGCAGCAGCTCGTCGTCGATACGTGTTCGCGTGCCGCGCGCGTCGAAGGTGTCCGAGACCGCTAGCGCGCACGCCACGGGCACGCCGGCCGCCGCCCCGACCGCGAACAGCGCCGCCGCCTCCATCTCCACCGCGATCGCGTCCTCGTGGCTCGTTCGAGCGCCGTTCGGCGCGTCGTAGAAGAGGTCCACGCTGAGCACCGCGCCGAGCCGCGCCGCCCCTGCGTGGCTCGCCAGCGCCTGCGTGAGGCCGGCGTCCGCGCTCACCCGCGCGCCCGCTCCCAGCGCCCTGGAGGTGCCGTCCGCGCAGATCGCCTCGCGCGCGATCACCAGCTGGCCCAGCTCCAGGCCCTCCGTGAGCGCGCCGCACGTACCGACGCGAATCGCGCGCCGGGCGCCCAGGCCGATCAGCTCGGTGAGGACGATCGCCGCAGAGGGCCCGCCCATGCCGGTCGACTGGATCGTCAGCGGCTGACCGTCGCCGGCGGCGCCGGTGTAGCCCCACAGGCCGCGATGGTGGTTGAACATGCGCGGCTGCTGGAGAAGCGACTGCGCCAGCGCGAGCGCGCGTCCGGGATCGCCGGGCAGCAGCACGCGCTCGGCGAGCGGCGCGGTCGGGCGCAGGTGAATCGGTTCGGCTGCTGACAACAGCAGCGACTCTAGGGCCAACGAGCGCCTCCCAGCGCTCCCGCTGATTGGAACAGCCTCGTAGACTTCGGACGGATGCCCGCCCACCCCGTGCCCGTCGCCATGCGCGCCTGAGTGGCCGAGCCAGCCGATGATCCAGCCGGCGAGACGGGCGAGCTGACGCTCGCGCAGGTCGCAGCGCGCGCCGGCGTCTCCCCGGCGACGCTGAGGCGCTGGGTCGACGGCGGGGTGATCCCCGGCTACGACGGGAGCTGGACGCCCGCCGCCGCCGCGTACGCCCGCGTTGTCGCGCGCCTGCGCGCCCGCGGCCACACGCTGGCGCAGATCAAGCGCGCGAGCGAAAACGGCCAGCTCGCCGCCGGCCCGATCGAGAACCTGCTCAGCAGCAGCGGGCCGCGCCGGTCGCTGCGTCAGGCCTCGCGCTCGAGCGGCCTGCAAGCCGAGCTGATCGAGCGCATCTTCGCCGCAATGGGCCTGCCTGCACAGCTCGACGGGCTCTCCGACGGGGATATCGAGGTGCTCAAATACGCAGCGGCCGCGCTCGACGCGGGCCTGCCCCTGCCGGCGTTCCTCCAGCTGATGCGTGTGTACGGCCAGGCGCTCGCCCAGATCGCCGACGCCGAGGTGCGCCTGATCCACCTGTACGTGCATGAGCCGCTGATGCGTGCAGGCGTGCCCAGCGTCGAGATCGCAGATGAGATGGAGGGGTTGACGCGCGAGGTGCTTCCGTTCGTCTCGCCGTTCATGAACTACCTGCACGACCGGCTGCTCGCGCATTTCGTCGAGCAGGACATGATCGGCCACATGGAGGCCGACCTCAGCGCGGACGCGCCCGCGGAGGGCCGAGTGCGCCTGGCGATCGCGTTCGCCGACCTCGCCGGATACGCACGGCTGACGGTCGAACGCGGCGACGAGGCGGCGCTCGGCGCGGTCGAGCGCTTCGTCGACGCGGTCGCGCAGACGCTCCCCGTCGAGGCTCGCGTGGTGAAGATGCTCGGCGACGAGGTGATGGTCGTCGGCTCGGACCCCGCGGCGCTGACCGCGTGGGCGGTCGAGCTTCAGGCGGGAAGCGGCCCGGGCGATCCGCCTCCGCGCATCGGCGTGCACTACGGCGAGGCCCTGTATCGCGACGGCGACTACTTCGGAAGCGACGTCAACCAGGCGGCGCGCGTGGTCGCGCGTGCGGGCGGCGGCGAGGTGCTGGTCACGCGCCCGGTCGTCGATGTCGCCACCGGCGTCGACGGGCTGTCGTTCGAGCGGATCGGCGAGATCAGGCTGAAGGGCTTCTCCGAGCCGACCGAGCTGTTCCTCGCCTCCGCCAGGGCCGGGTAGCGACGATGCTCTGCGAGGAGCTTCGCGGGGCGGTGCGTGAGGAAGGGCTGTTCGCGCGGGACAGGACGCTCGTGGCGATGATCTCCGGCGGGCGCGACTCCACCTGCCTGCTGGACGTCGCCGTGGCCCTGCTCGGCAGCCACGCGGTCAGCGCGCTGCACGTCAACTACGGGCTGCGCGAAGAGGCCGGCGCCGACGAGCGCCACTGCGCCGAGCTGTGCCAGCAGCTCGGCGTCGAGCTCGCCGTGGTGCCCGCCGCCGCGCCGCCGGAGGGCAACCTCCAGGGCTGGGCCCGCGAGCTCCGCTACGACCACGCCCACAGCCTCGCGCGCGAGCGCGAGGCTGTGATCGCCACCGGGCACACCGCCTCCGACCAGGTCGAGACGATCCTCTACCGCCTGGCCGCCTCGCCGGGCAGACGCGCGCTGCTGGGGATGGCCGCGAGCGAGGGTCGCCTGGTGCGGCCGCTGCTCGGCTTCACCCGCGAGCAGACCGCGGGCTACTGTCGCCAGCGTGGGCTCAGCTGGCGAGACGATGCCAGCAACGACGATCGTCGCTACGCGCGAGCGCGCGTGCGACACGACCTCGTGCCGGCGCTGTGCGCGGTGCACCCGGCCGCCGAGGCCAACGTGCTGAGAACCGCATCGCTGCTGCGCGAGGAGACGGAGCTGCTGGACGCGCTCGTCGACGCCGAGCTCGGCGGACGCGCGCAGATCGCGATCGCGCGCCTGCGCGAGCTGCCCCCGGCGCTCGCGCGCATGGTGGTCGTGCGCCTGGCCGAGGACGCCACCGGCTCATACGTGCCTCAGGCCGGCGAGCGCGTGCAGGAGATCGTCACGCTCGCCGGCCGTGGCGGGCGCTCCGAGCTGCACGTCGGCGGGCACGCCGGCGCCGTCATCGACGGCGCCGTGCTGAGGATGGTCAAGCTGGCGCCGCGGGCGTGAGCCGCGGTATCGCGCCGGCCGGCGAGCGCCCGGCGCGACCCCCTCATCCGCCCCTGCGGGCGGCCTCCATCTAAACAAGCTCTAGACTCCCCCGCGTGGCAAGCATCTCGCGCGTCCCAGGCGAGCCCGAGCTCGGGGAGGTGCTGGTCAGCGCCGAGGAACTCCAACGTCGCGTGGTGGAGCTCGGCGAGCAGATCTCCGGCGACTACGCCGGCAGGCCGCTGCTGCTGATCGGGGTGCTCAAGGGCGCGATGTTCTTCCTCTCGGACCTGATGCGCTACATCGACATCCCGGTCGAGGTCGACTTCATGGCGGTCGCCTCGTACGGGTCCGCCACCGACTCCTCCGGGGTCGTGCGCATCCTCAAGGACCTCGACGCGGCGATCGAAGGGCGCGACGTGCTGATCGTCGAGGACATCGTCGACTCCGGCCTGACCCTCCAGTACCTACTGCGCAACCTCGGCTCGCGCAACCCGCGCTCGCTGGAGGTGTGCGCGCTGCTGACCAAGCCCGAGCGGCGCAAGGTCGATCTGCCCACACGCTACGTCGGCTTCGAGATCGCCGATCGCTTCGTCGTCGGCTACGGCCTGGACTACGCCGAGCGTCACCGCAACCTGCCGTTCGTCGCCGTGATGGAGCGCTGACGCGGGCGCCAGCAGACGCCGGTAACCACTCGGATCGGCAGAGCCTCCATGGTAGGCTAGGTCACTGGTGGCCACCACCTTCAACGCCGTACACACACAGAGAAACCAGCTATGAGCCGCTTTTTCAAGAGCGCCGCATTCCCGATTCTGATCGTCGTGGTGCTCGCGTTTCTAGCCGTCAAACTGGTCAGTCCCAGCGGCGGCAACAAGCCCACGCACAGCTACCAGACGCTGGTCGCCAAAGAACTTCCCAAAGGCGAAGTCGAATCGGTTGAGTTCAAGAACAAGGGCAAAGCGCTCGAAGTCAAGCTCAACGCCAAAGGGCACAAGGAAAGCTATGAAATCGGCTATGTCGAAGAGGCCGCGCCCGAACTGATCAAGGAACTCAAAACCTACGGCGTGCCGTTCAACGTCGAATCCGAAAAGAGCAGCGCGATCCTCGGGCTGCTCACCTACATCCTGCCGTTCGCCCTGTTCCTCGGCTTCTGGATCTTCATCATGAACCAGGTCCAGGGCGGCGGCTCGAAAGTGATGTCGTTCGGCAAGTCGCGCGCCAAGCGCATGTCCGCCGACTCGCCCAAGATCACCTTCCGTGACGTCGCCGGGGTCGACGAGGCCGTCGAGGAGCTCCACGAGATCAAGGAATTCCTCGAGAATCCCAAGAAGTTCCAGGCGCTCGGGGCGCGGATCCCCACCGGTGTGCTGCTGTACGGGCCGCCCGGCACCGGCAAGACGCTGCTCGCCCGCGCCGTCGCCGGCGAGGCCGGTGTGCCGTTCTTCTCGATCTCCGGCTCTGACTTCGTGGAGATGTTCGTCGGCGTCGGCGCCTCGCGCGTGCGCGACCTGTTCGAGCAGGCCAAGCAGAACAGCCCGTGCATCATCTTCATGGACGAGATCGACGCCGTCGGGCGCCACCGCGGCGCCGGGCTCGGCGGTGGCCACGACGAGCGCGAGCAGACGCTCAACCAGCTGCTCGTCGAGATGGATGGCTTCGAGGCCAAGGACAACATCATCATGATCGCCGCCACCAACCGGCCCGACATCCTCGACCCCGCGCTGCTGCGCCCCGGGCGCTTCGACCGCCAGATCGCCGTCGACCGCCCAGACCGCAAGGGCCGCGCGAAGATCCTCGAGGTGCACACGCGCGGCAAGCCGCTCGCCAAGATCATCGACATCGACGCGCTCGCCGGGCAGACCCCGGGCTTCACCGGCGCTGACCTGTCGAACCTGATCAACGAGGCCGCGCTGCTGTCAGCGCGCACCGGCAAGCGCGAGATCGGCCAGGAAGAGCTCGAGGAGGGGATCATGCGCGTGATCGCCGGCCCCGAGAAGAAGACCCGCGTGATGAGCGAGAAAGAGCGCCTGATCACCGCCTACCACGAGATGGGCCATGCGCTCGTCGGCCACTTCCTCGAGCACTCCGACCCCGTGCACAAGATCTCCGTCATATCCCGCGGCCAGGCACTCGGCTACACGATCTCCATGCCCCAGGAGGATCGCTTCCTGACCACGCGCGCGGAGCTCGAGGACACGATGGCGATGACGCTCGGCGGGCGCGCCGCGGAGGAGCTGGTCTTCAGCGAGATCACCACCGGCGCCTCCAACGACATCGAGAAGGTCACCGCCACCGCCAAGCAGATGGTGATGCGCTTCGGCATGAGCGAAAAGCTCGGCCCTCGCGTGTTCGGCCACGACCACGGCCAGCCGTTCCTCGGCCGCGAGTTCTCCACCGAGCCCGACTACTCCGACGAGATCGCGCGCGAGATCGACGACGAGGTGCGGCGCATCATCGAGTCCGCGCACAAGCGCGCGCACACGATCCTCACCGAGCACCAGCACGACCTGACCAACATCTCCGAGATCCTCGTCAAGCGCGAGACGATCGAGAAGGAGGAGTTCCTCGCGCTGCTCGCCGGCAAGAGCGAGGAGGAGGTCTTTGGCCCCGAGGAGAAGCGTGGGCCGCAGCTGCCTGCGCCGCCCGCACCCGCCGAGCGCGCCGAGCGCGAAACCCCGCGTCCGCTGCCGCGCCCCGGGCTCGCCGGCGGCACCGCCGAGCTGCGCGCCACCGACAAAGAGCACCCCGAGCCTGTCTGACCGTACGGTGTCGCGCCCCTTCCTGGTGATGGGGGTGCTCAACGTCACGCCCGACTCGTTCTCCGACGGCGGGCGCTTCCTGGACGCGGGGGCTGCCGTCGCACACGCGCACATGCTGGTGCAGGAAGGCGCGGACATCCTCGACGTCGGCGGCGAGTCCACGCGGCCAGGTGCCGAGCCGGTGTCCGAGCAGCAGGAGCTGGCGCGCGTGCGGCCCGTGCTCGAGCGGCTGGCCGAGGCCGGGCTCGGCGTCGCCGCGCAGATATCGATCGACACCTGCAAGTCGGCCGTCGCGCGCACGGCGCTGGACGCCGGTGCCAGCCTCGTCAACGACGTCAGCGCCCTTCGCGCCGACCCCGAGATGGCGGGCGTCGTCGCCGACGCCGGCGTCGAGTGCTGCCTGATGCACATGCTCGGTGAGCCGCGCACGATGCAGTCCGGGGCGGGTGGGCCGCGCTATGCGGACGTCGTGGACGACGTCAAGGCGTTCCTCGAGGAGCGTTTGCGCTTCGCCGTGCGCGAGGGCATCGCCGAGGAGCGCATCGTGCTCGATCCGGGGATCGGCTTCGGCAAGACCGCCACCCACAACCTCGAGCTGCTCGAGCGGCTCGGCGAGCTCGCCTCGCTCGGGCGCCCGCTGCTGGTGGGCACCTCGCGCAAGAGCTTTCTCGGGCGCATCATCGCCGACGCGGCCGGCGAGGCGGCGCCCGTCGAGGCGGCGCGACGGCTGCCCGGCACGATCGCGACCAACGTGCTCGCGCTCGAGCGCGGCGCGCGCATCTTCCGCGTGCACGACGTCGCGCCCGTACGCGCCGCGCTCGCCGTGGCTGCTGCTACGTTGGACCGGCGATGGATGGCGAGGGGGACGACGACGCCGACGAGCTAGACGACGACGGCGAGCTCGACGAGGAGCGCGAGCAGGGCTCCGAGTCGGTCACGATCGAGATCAGCGGGCTGTCGCTGTACACGCATCACGGTGTCAGCGACGCAGAGCGCGAGGTCGGCCAGCGGCTGGTGTTCGACCTGCGCCTGGACATCGGTGAGACCGACGCCACCGTCACCGACTCGATCGCCGATACGGTCGACTACGCCGACGTCTGCCAGCTGGTCGCACTGGTCGCGCAGCAGCGCTCGCACAGAACGCTCGAGCGCCTGTGCAGCACGATCGCCGACCGTCTGCTCGCCGACTACGAGCTCGAGGGCGTGTGGGTCAAGGCCGCCAAGCCCGAGCCGCCGATCGCGCTGAGCGTGGAGGAGGTCTCGGTCGAGGTCTGGCGCGAAGCGGAGGGCTAGCGCCGACGCGCGGCCAGCGCACGCCGGCCCTCGGCGGCGGTCGCTAGCGTCCCGCGCGTGCGTGCCAGCGAGCAGCGAGTCGGCCTGATCGGGCTGGGCTCCAATGTCGGCGATCGCCGCGCGCGCCTCCAGGCCGCGGTCGACGCGCTACCGGGTATCGGCGTGGAGGTGCTGGCGTGCTCGTCGACCTACGACACCGACCCCGTCGGTGACCTGCTCGAGCAACCGTCGTTCCTGAACGCATGCGCGCGAATACGCACCGAGCTGGGGCCGCTGGCGCTGCTCGACGCGGTCAAGCGCCTCGAGCGTGAGCTCGGACGCGCGGCCGGCGGCGTCCGCCATGGGCCGCGCGAGATCGACATCGACATCCTCGTGCTCGGAGACGCGCTGCTCGAGCACGAGCGCATGACCCTGCCCCACGAGCAGCTGCTGACGCGGCGCTTCGTCCTGATCCCCGCGCTCGAGCTCGACTTTGAGCTAGGAGTGCGGGTCGGCGCCCACGAGTTCGTCCGTCTGGCCGATGCGTTGGCGCCGCTGCCTGCGCAGGAGGGGGTGCGCTGGGCGGGCCCGCCGCTGAGCTCGCGCCACCTGCCGTCCGCCGCCCGGCGCTGACGCGCCGGACAGCGGACGGCAGGCGCCCCCTAGGATCGGCGCAGCGAGCCTGCTCCTGCGTACAGACGGCTATCGCACCTGGCGCTCCTCACGGCGCTGTGGGAAGCGTCAGTTTGGCCTGGACGCTGACGAGCCCGAGCGCCTGTTGGGCGAAGAACAGGTCGGACGCGTCGGTGAGCTGGAGGGAGATTTTGCTCGTCGGCGTGAGGTTCCACGTGACCATGTTCAGCGGCAGCGTGACCGTGTGGCTCGCGCCGTTCAGGTCGAGCTTTACCGCCGTCGCCTGGTTGTCCAGGACGGTGCCCGTCGACTTTTCCACGAGCTGCGCGAACACCGGCGTTTCCGTCTTGCTCGCGAGCCCCGAGTAGGTCAGCGTCAGTTCGGGATCCGCCAGCGTCTCTACCGACGAGCTGGGCGCCGGGATCGCAATGCTGACGCCGTTGACTGCCTTCGTCGCCTCCACGCCGAGCAGGCCGGAGGTGTCCAGCGGGCTGATCCCGAGCGTGCCGGCGCCGCTCGCGGTCAGCTTGCCGGTCGACGCCACGGGGTAGCTTTCAGCCGAGCGCCACGTGCCGGTCTGATCGAGATATTCGAAGCCGGGTCCGGTGGACACGCCCTGACCCTTGAGGTACTTGTTCAGGAACGTCAACTCCGCTTCCGTGACGTGCCCGCTGGGGCCGACGTTCTGGTTGCAGATCCCGTGCCCGCCGCAGTACCACATCATCTTCACCGGCGTGCCCGCCGCACGCAGCGCATCGTAGGTGAGGATGTCGCCGTTGAGCGGGAACAGCGTGTCCACGGTGCCGGCGAGCAGCAGCGTGGGAGTCGTGATCTGCTTGATCACCGGCCCCGGGCTCGCCGCTTCGCCGAACGCGATCTCCGAAGGGGTTATGTTGCCGCTAACGACCGCCCCGCAGGTGTTCTTCAGTTCGGGCGCGTAGCGGGCGCCGACGAGGTCGCCGATATCGCACAGGATGTTGCCCCAGCCGGCCTTGATCACCTTGTTGGGGTACAGGGCTTCCTCTAGCGAGTACCACGACATGTTCGGCTCGATCGCCGCCAGGCGGTGGTCGACCGCTGCCGCCGACAGCTGGACGCCGCCGCCGTAGCTGAAGCCCGTCATTCCCACCACCGGGTCGTTCGTGGCCTTCAGCTCGGCCCCCGGCAGCGCCGCCAGCCAGTTGATGATCGCGGTCACGTCGCGACCCTCGTAGGAGGGGCTGTCGTTCTCGACCTGCCCACCCGAGGCATACCAGCCGCGGCTGTCCCACGTGACGACGTTGTAGCCGTCGGCGGTGAGCGTCGCCGGCCCGAGCAGTTCGGCGTTGATCTCGAACAGTTCGTTGACGCCGATCGCGTTCACCGTGCCGATCAGGCTGGAGTACGCAGGAAGCCCCCAGAAGGATCCCTCGAGCACCGTCGGAGCGGTCTGGCCCTGCTGAAGGCCCTGCGCGGGATAGAAGTTCACGTCGAGCTGCGTACCGTCGAACGAGGTGACCTGCGCGTTTTCGATGGGTTGTATCGGTGGCGCCGCCAGCGCTCCGGGAGCGCAAGCCAGAGCTATCACTGCCACCGCCATCGCCACCACCAACACCACCTGCCGCCGCTGCCAATTCCAAGCCATCTGCCCCTCCTCCTGTTCATTTCACCTACGCTCGTCCGGCGCCTCCCTGGAGCCGGCGGCAGCGACGCCGCCAGCCTCCAGGGAGACCCGGATCAACAACCTGCTCGAGAACTGCACATCCGCTGCATCACGGCACCGTGAGCGGCGGCTGCTGGAGCGGGCCGATGCCGGCTTCGGCGTTGGCGATCGCAGCGGCAGCGTCTTCGGCGGTGATGAACCCTTCAGACTCCTTGGTTTTCACCGCCGCGTCGAATTTCGAGGCGTAGGTCGCCGTCGTGGGATACATCGATTTCAGCGTTGAAGCGCTGAAATCGGTGAAGTACCCCGACAGCAGGCACAGTCCCGAGTCGCGCAGCGCTTCGTTGCTGATGCTGCCCGTCTCGAGCGTGGTGAACGCGTCTTCCAGCTCGCTCATGATCTGCGCCGGGTTGAGGTCCTCTTCGTCCACCTTGGCGAAGTTGATCGCCGAGTAGTCCTCCACCGGCACCTGCGCGTCCGGCATCTGGATCCCGCCCTCGCCGATGCCGTACTTGTTTTTGACGACCACGTCGTAGGCGCCGAAGAACAGAGGGATCGTCTCGATCTGCGGGCTTTTCGGCGGCGCCGCGCCTTTGGTGAGCCAGTTCTGGAGGTCCGCCAACGCGGCGTCCTCGACCTCGAACAGCGGCATGTTGTCGGGCTGGTTGACGCCGTCGAGCGGCGTCCCGGTGCCCTCTATCGGCGTCCCAAAGATGCACGAGGGTACTCCCAGGGTCGGCTCCTCACGCGCGATCGTCTCGGTCTCGTAGGCGCCCTCATGGGAGTCGATGTGCGCTGCGCCCGCGAGTTCCCACGTGCGCAGGTCGCTGTTGTCCGCCTGGCGAGCGGCCGCCGCATCGAGCTCTTCGATGTCGCCCTGCGTGTTGAGCTGGATGAACGGCGCCGTATTGTCGGTGCGGATCAGCGCCGGGAACGGACTCGCCGCGATCAGCCCTTCGCCGATCGGCGCCGCCGTCACAGCACGGCCCACTCCCAGGAACCCGTTGAAGGCGTGCGTCAGCGGCTCGAACGCGTTGACGTAGGTGTCGATGCGGAAGGCGGACTGCGAGTCACCTGACCCGATCAGCTCTTTCGGCGTCAGCCCGCCGAGCAGCGACGCGCTGTCGTCCTTCACCGCTTCCGCGGCCTGCGTGAAGATTTCATAGGACTCGCCGTCGTTGCTGTCGCCGAGCGTGCCGTAGCGCTCCGGGTCCCACGTCGCGAGGTCTTTCATGCCCGGCCGCTGGGCCGTCACGCCGACGTAGGCGTAGCCCTGGTTGACGATCTGTTTGTAGAGCTGCGCGAAGACCGGGTCCTGGTCGCCGCCGGTGGTGTCGTTCAGCCACTCGAACACCACCGTGCCGTTGAACTTCGCCGGGTTGGTGGGGTAGCGGATCAGCAGCCGGGTCGTGTACGGCACGTTGGCCTGAGAGACCTGGATGTTCCATTTGCCGTTGGACGACCAGGCGCCCTTTTCCTTGTAGATGTTCGCCCCGCCGGACATCTTGAACTCGCGTTCGGCATAGCCGGCTTCGCTGAGGTTGATGTACGGCGCGCCCGGGACGCTCGGCGTCTGCGGGGCGGCGTCGTAGGCGTAGCCGTGTGCGCCGCTTGTGGGCGGGATTTCAGTGACTGTCGGTAGTGCTACTGCGCTCGACGCGGACAACGCGCCCGCCATCAGCAGCATGCTCACGGCCACCGTCAAAGTGGCCATTGCCTTGCAGATCCTTCGCGGCCCCTGGTTTCTCACAACTCCTCCTTGCTGCGATCGAGTGGACATCCATCCTGTGAGAGCCTGCGATTGCGCCCCCACACCAGCTCCTCGCGCGGCGGAAAGTAGCACCGCCACACCAGATGCAAGCTAGCAGCGGCACAACCGGTTGTCAAACCAGAGTCGTGTTCGTCTTCTAGTCGCGGCAGCGGCAGTCGCCAGCTACCCTGAGGCGCTCTCAGGGCCCGCCAGATGCCTGCTCAGCGCTAGCGCGAACTCCTCAGCGGATATCCCCTCGAGCCCCGCCGGAGTGGCGAAGCGCTCCAGGTGGCTCGCCACCATGTCCACGAAGCTCCGCACGATCGCTTCCTGCTCCTCAGCGCTTCGATTGGGCAGGAACACGAATTCGAACATCCGGTCGAACAGGCGGACGAGTAGCTCGGCGGTGAAGGTGGGCGCCCCCGACAGCAGGCCGGCCGCCTGGGTGGCCGAGCGCAGCGAGGCGGCAAGGCGCGCATCCAGCTCGCGCACGCGCTCGAGCACGGCAGCGCTGAGCCGCCCGCCGAACCAAACGGGCACGCCCTCCGGGTGGAGCTGGTGGTGACGCATGTGCGCCAGCGCGACCGCCTCGGCCAGCGAGCGGACCGTCACCCGCTCGAGCGCCAGCACCGCCGCCACCACCGCCTCGTCGATCTGCTCGAGCTCGTGATCGAGATACGCCGCGATGATCTCCTCGCGATTTGCGAAGTAGCGGTAGATGGTCGCAACCGGAATGTCCGCGCGCGAGGCCAGCGAGCGCGTCGTCAGCGCCTCGATGCCACCTTCGGCGAGCAGTTCGACCGCCGCCTTCAGGATCAACTCGACGCGCTCGCGGCTGCGGCGCTGAACCGGCTCACGTCGGCTCACGGCCGCGCCGTCACCATGCTCGCGGCTAGCTGCACACGCCCCAGGTTCCGTCGAGGCCCGGTCTCATCGGCCACAAGCTAGCCGATCATTCGATGCCCGGCGTCTAGGCGCGAGTGACGCCGCTCGTCTGCCAGGAGGCCAGCGACAGCAGCGTGGCCGCGCTCACGCCGTGCCCCGCCAGCACGCACAGGTGCCCGTCGCGCAACCACGTCACGACGCGTGCGCCGCCCTGGCTGGTGAGGCGGTACTCGGTGCCTGCGTGGCTCGTCACCGTACCGCCCGCGACGTGTGGCGGCGGCGTGCCCGCCACGATCGCGTACCCGATCCAGTGCTTGTGAGCGTCGGCGTAGAAGACCGTCGTCACGGTGCGCCCGTCGAGCGTGTCCACGCGCTCGCCGGTCGCGCGCATGCCGAAGCTCCCCTCCCAGTAGGGGAAGCGGATGCCGTCAACGGCGACGTTCAGCAGCGACCCCTCGCCAGAGCTCTCGGCGGGAGCGCCCATCGTCGCCGGGCGCAGCGTCAGCGCGACCGTCTTTTGCAGCGTCAGCGTCGAGCCTGTGCCGCCCGTCGAGAGCACCAGCGCGAGCACCACAGCGGCCACGCACGCCGCCCCCGCGGCCACCAGGCCAACGCGGCGCCCGCGACGCCTGCGCGCGTGCGTGCCTGCGCGGTCGGCGACCATCGACTCGATGCGCTCGTGCAGCGCCTGGGGCGCGGGCACGTCGATCGAGCGCACGCGCTCGATCAGCTCTGGCTCTGTGTAGCGGGATGGCTCGCTCATGGGATGCCCTCTTCCACAGAGACTCCGGCAGCGTCCGTGCCTTCCCGCCGATCCTCCGCAGCGCGCGTGAACCTGGACGGGGCGATCGCCTCAGCGCCGCTGAGCGCTCGTGTGCCCTCGCTTGCGGCGCTCGCTGGCGACGGCTCCACGCCGAGGCGCTGGGCGACCTGCTTGCGCGCGCGAAACAGCCGCGTCGTCAGTGTCGCCTCGCGCACGCGCAACGCCTGTGACGCCTCCCGATAGGACAGTCCGAGCACGTCCACCGCCACCAGCGCAAGGCGGAAGTCGTCGGGCAACTGCGCGATCGTCGCGTAGATCTCCTGCACCTCCAGCGCCTGCTCGGGTCGGCTCGTGGGCCTCGGATCGGCGGTCACCACATCCTCGAGCGTCGCGCCCGTCACCGGGCGGCGCGAGGCCGTGCGCAGGCCCGTCAGGAACGTGTTGCGCAGGACGCGCATCAGGTAGTAGAGCTCGTCGTCTCCGCGTAGCATGCGCGGTCGCGAGAGGACCCGCGCGAACGTCTCCTGCACGAGATCCTCCGCATCCTCGCGCGACCCCGACAGCGCCCACGCCGCACGATACAGGCGGTCGATGTGCTTGGTCAGGGAGTGCGGATCGAGCGTGCGCATCGGATCGCAGGGCGCGCGCGGGCCGCTGATCACGCGCACGCTCGCCACCGCGACTGTAGCGCCGCACGACGGTGCTCGTGGCGGTCGGGAAGGAATGCGCTGCGCCGGTGTCCTTGTTGTGCGAGCGGCCCGACCGCGGCCTTAGCCGCGGGGCGGCCGTGTCGAATGTCCGCTTGAGAACGAGGAAAGGGTGGTCTGCCGTGACGCTGCGCAAGCTGTTGCTCCTACCCCTCGCCGCCTTGCTGGGGGCGGCGCTTGTGGTGCTACCGGCGCTCGCCGCTTCCTCGGAAGCCAAGCTCGAAGTGAACGAAAACTGCGTCGAGAACGACTGGCCCTGCTGGGCGACGCCGGGGTCGGGGTCCAAACCGCAACCCGCCAGCAGCGTCACGATCGCAAGCGGCGGCACGGTCACGTTCACCGATGACAGCAACACGCCCGCGAACATCGCCTGGATCGGTGCCGCGCCCGCCTGCTCGGCGAGCGTCCCCGTGAGCCCCGCTCCAGCGGCCAGCAAATGGGAAGGCACGTGCAAGTTCGAAGCACCGGGCACCTACAAGTACGAAAGCTCGACCCTGTACTTCGCCTACACCAAATACGAAGTCGTCGTCACCGGCGCCGCCACCAGCGGCCCCACCACCTCGACCGGCACGGGCACCACGTCCACCCCCACCGGCACGACGACCGGCGGCTCCTCGACCTCGCATGGCTCCAGCACGTACACGTCGACCTCCGGCGCCGGTACGCCCGGCTCAGGCGGCGCGGGCGGCGCGGGCGGTGGGGGCACGTCCACCGGCTCGCTGCTCGTCGGCAGCGCGTCCTCGGCGATCAAGCTGGCGGCGGTCCAACACGGACGCTCGATCCACGGTTCGGTCGATGTCTCGCACGTGGCCGCGGGCGGCAAGCTCGAAGTGCAGCTGCTGGCCACACGCGCGTCGATTGCCGACACGCATCGCTCCTCGCGTGTACAGGTTGGCCGAGTCGCGCGCTCTGCGCTCCACGCGGGCGCCGTCAGCTTCGTCGTAGCGCTGGACGCAAAGGCGAGAGCAGCGCTGGACGCGCACGGCCGCCTGGCGCTCAAGGTCAAGCTGCTGTTGAGCCCGCTGCGAGGCTCGCCGGTGACGCTCACGCGCAGTGTGACCGTGCGCGCATAACGCACTCGGCGAGCACCGCGCGGGGCGCCCGAGCGCGCGGCGAGCATAATGCTCGCCGATGCTGCTAGCGGTAGACGTCGGCAACACCCAGACCCACTTCGGAGCCTTCCGCGACCAGGAGCTGCTCGAGCACTGGCGCTTTGCCACCGTGCGCCAGTCCACCGCCGATCAGCTGGGCGCCGCACTGCGCAACCTGCTCGGGCTGCGCGGCTACGGCTTCGAGGACATCGACGCCTCGATCGTCTCCTCGACGGTGCCCCAGCTCGAGCCGGAGTGGACGGAGATGGCCGGCCGCTACCTCGGGCACCAGATGCACGCCGTCGGCCCCGGCACGCGCACGGGCATGGCGATCCGCTACGACAACCCGCGCGAGATCGGCGCCGACCGGCTCGTCAACGCCGTCGCCATCCGCGAGCGCTTCGGCGGGCTGGCGGTATGCGTCGACTTCGGCACCGCCACCACCTTCGACGTGGTCTCGCGCGAGGGCGAGTACGTCGGCGGCGCGCTGATGACCGGCATCGAGATCTCCCTCGAAGCACTCTCCGAACGCGGTGCGCGGCTGCCCAAGGTCGATCTCGCGGCGCCGCGGGGCGTGATCGGCAAGAACACGATCGACGCCATCCGCTCGGGCGTCGTGTACGGCTACGCCGGCGCCATCGACGCGATCCTGCGCCGCCTGTACGACGAGCTCGGCGAGCGCACCAACGTAATCGCCACAGGCGGTCTCGCGCACCTGGTCGTCCCCTTCACCGAGGAGATCCAGGAGATCGACGACCTGCTCACACTCACCGGGCTGCGGCTGCTGCACGAGCGCAACTAGGGCGACGCCCCAGGGTCGCGCCTCCATAATTGGCCGATGGCGCCTGTTGCCCTCACCGACTCGTGGACATTGGGCTCGCTGCGCGTGCCCAACCGCGTGCTGCTCGCGCCGCTGGCCGGCATCGGCAACTGGTTCGTGCGCCTCCAGGCCAAGCGCTACGGCGCGGGCATGGCGGTCTCGGAGATGGTCTCCTCGCACGCCGTCCACTACCGCAACCAGCGCACCTGTGTCGAGATGCTGCGGATCGACCCGCGCGAGCGGACCGGGGGGCCGGTGGCGATCCAGCTGTTCGGCGAGGACCCGGCGATCATGCGCTCGGCGGCGACGCGCGTGGCGGCCGCGGGTGCTGACGCGATCGACATCAACATGGGCTGCCCAGTGCCCAAGGTGCGCAAGACCGGGGCCGGTGCCGCGCTGCTCGCGAACCCCGACCTGGCGGTGGCGCTTGCCAGGGCAGCCGTCGAGGGCGCCCGCGAAGGGGCCGATGCTGCCACGCAGGTTCCGGTCATGGTAAAGCTGCGCTCGGGGCTGCGCGCGGGCGAGCACAGCGGCTTCGAGCTGGCGCACCGGCTGGTCGGCGAGGCGGGAGTCGCGGCGATCGGCTTTCACCCACGCTCCGCGGCCGTGCACCACAAGGGCACGCCCGACTATGAGCTCGCCGCGCGCCTCGTGCGCTCGCTGCCGGCGCCGGTGATCCTCAGCGGCGGCCTGGACGATGCCGACAGCGTGCGCGAGGCGTTCGCCGCCACGGGTGCCGCTGCCGTGATGCTCGCGCGCGGGGGTCTCGGCAACCCGTGGCTGTTCAGCCAGCTGCTCGGGGCGCCGCCAGGCCAGCCCTCCCCGGAGGAGGTCCTCGAGGAGCTGCGCTGGACGATCGCGCGCGCCGTCGAGCACCTGGGCGAGCCGCGCGCCACTCGCTACCTGCGCAAGTTCTATCCCTGGTATGTCCCGCGCCTTGCGCTCGACACGAGCGCGGCCAGACGTCTCCAGGAATCGCTCCAGACGGCGCCGACGCTGGCTCGCGTGGGCGAGCTGATGGCGCTGGCTTGTCCGCCTCGCTCACGCGCCGCGTGAGCCCGCCCGAGCCGTGTCGGCCTCGCTATACTGCTGCGCTCGCTGAACCCCCGGGCCGGCGAGCACCCCCGCGTGAAGCGGGGTTTTGTGTGTCGAGGCTGGACCGCCAACCGCGATCGAGAGTCACATGCCGAAGGACGTCATCCTCACCCCAGAAGGGCTGCAAAAGCTCAAGGACGAACTCGAGCTGCTGTCCACCGACAAGCGCCGCGAGGTCGCCGAGCGCATCAAGGAGGCCCGGGAGTTCGGAGACATCTCCGAGAACTCTGAGTACGACGACGCCAAGAACGAGCAGGCGATGGTCGAGAGCCGCATCGCCCAGCTCCAGGAGAAGCTGCGGATGGCCACCGTGATCCAGGCCAAGGACCTGTCCACGGATGTCGTGCAGGTCGGCTCGGTCGTGCACGTCAAGGACGAAAAGACAGGCAAGTCCGTCAAGTACACGATCGTCGGCTCGGCCGAGGCCAAGCCCGACGAGCACAAGCTCTCCAACGAGTCCCCCGTGGGCCGCGCGCTGCTCGGTCGCAAGCGCAACGAGACGGTCGCCGTCAAGGTGCCGCGCGGGCCCGCGCGCAAGCTCAAGATCACCAAGATCGACGTCGGCCTCGAGTAGGCTCCTCGGCGTGTCCACGTCTGGGACGCCGGGCGCGAGCGACGAGCCATCGCGCGAGCAACGCGACGAGCGGGCGAGGCACGGCCTCGACGAGCTGATCGCCGAGCGACGATCCAAGGGCCGGCGGTTGCGCGAGGCGGACGCCAGCGCGTTCCCCTACGCCTTTCCCGGCGTCGAGCCGATCGCCGCGCTGCTGAGCGCCTACGAGCACCTCGAGGCCGGCGAGGAAACGGACGAGCGCCATCGCGTGGCCGGGCGCATTGCCGCGCGCCGCGGCGCCGGCAAGGCCGCGTTCCTCGACATCGTCGACCGCACCGGCAAGATTCAGCTGCACGCGCGCGTGGACGTGCTCGGCCCCGAGCGCTTCGAGCTCCTGACGACGCTCGACCTCGGCGATCTGATCGGCGTCGACGGAAGCGCGATCCGCAGCCGCCGCGGCGAGGTCTCGCTGCGTGTCGAGAGCTTTCAGGTTCTCGCCAAGGCGCTGCGTCCGCCGCCCGACAAGCACCACGGCCTCAGCGACGTCGAGACACGCTATCGCCATCGCGAGCTCGATCTGATCGCCAGCGAGGACGCCCGCACGCTGTTCATCGGCCGCGCCCGGATCATCTCGGCGGTACGCGGCTACCTCGATGCGCACGGCTTCGTCGAGGTCGAGACGCCGATCCTCCAGCCGCTCTACGGCGGCGCGCTGGCGCGTCCGTTCACGACCCACCACAACGCGCTCGACCGCGACCTGTACCTGCGGATAGCAACGGAGCTGTACCTCAAGCGCCTGATCGTCGGCGGTCTCGAGCGCGTGTACGAGCTCGGCAAGGACTTCCGCAACGAGGGCGTCTCGCACAAGCACAACCCCGAGTTCACGATGGTCGAGTGGTATGAGGCATACGCCGACTACGAGGACGAGGCCAAGCGATTGGAAGAGCTCGTGCGCGTCGCCGCCGCGGCGGCCGGCTACGACGGCGAGCTCGACTTCTCGGCGCCGTGGGCGCGCGTCGGCTTCGTCGAGGCGATCGAGCGCGAGACCAACGTCAACGTGATGGAGCACCGCAGCGCCGATGCGCTGTGGCAGGCGATCGCTGAGCGGGGCCTGGAGATCCGCGAGAGCGGCCTATGGTTCGAGATGGCCGACGACCTGCTCTCCAAGTACGTCGAGCCGAAGCTGCTCCAGCCCACGTTCGTGATCGACTATCCGACCGACATCTCGCCGCTCGCGCGCGGGCACCGCTCCGACCCCGACCTCGTCGAGCGCTGGGAGGCCTTCGCGGGCGGGCTCGAGATCGCCAACGCGTTCACGGAGCTGATCGACCCCGACGTGCAGCGCGAGCGCTTCGAGGCCCAACGGCGCCTGCACGCGATCGACGCGGACGCCGGCACGATGCCCTACGACGAGTCCTTCGTGCAGGCGCTCGAGCAGGGCATGCCGCCGACCGGCGGCGTCGGCCTGGGCATCGACCGCCTGGTCATGCTGCTGACCGGACGCAGCTCGATCCGCGAGGTCGTGCTGTTCCCCGCGATGCGCGACTGATCCGTCGCGAGCCGCACAGCCGCGTTTGAGCCGCCCGCGGGCGCTCCGTCGATCAAGCTCCACCGTGCGCCTGCCGATGACCCGGATAGGGCAGGGTGGCCGGTTGGTAGACTGCTCCGCAAGGCGTCATTGGGGCCCGCAGAAGGTGGGGCACCCTCCAGCAGGAAGGAATCAACACCATGTTCGAGCGATTCACAGAAAGGGCCCGGCAGGTGGTTGTCCTTGCGCAGGAGGAGGCGCGGACGCTGAAGCACAATTACATCGGCACCGAGCACATCCTGCTGGGTCTGCTGCGCGAGGAGGAGGGCCTGGCGGCCCGCGTGCTGGAGAGCCTCGACATCACCGTGGAGCGCGTGCGCGCACAGGTCGTGCGCATCGTCGGCTCCGGCGAGGAGGTCACCTCCGGGCAGATCCCGTTCACGCCGCGCGCCAAGAAGGTGCTCGAGCTGGCGCTGCGCGAGGCGCTGAGCCTCGGACACAACTACATCGGCACCGAGCACATCCTGCTCGGGCTCGTGCGCGAGAACGAGGGTGTGGCCGCGCGCATCCTGCTCGACTTCGACGCCGACTCCGAGAAGATCCGCAACGAGGTGATCCGCATGCTCTCCGGCCCCGGCGGGCGCCGCCAGGGACAGTCCGGCGCCGCGGGCGCGGGCGCGGGCACGGGCACGTCGGGTGAGGGCAAGAAGTCGTCCAAGCTGCTGGACCAGTTCGGCCGCAACTTGACCAAGCTCGCCGCCGAGGGCAAGCTCGACCCGTGCGTCGGGCGCGAGACCGAGATCGAGCGGATCATGCAGATCCTCTCGCGGCGCACCAAGAACAACCCCGTGCTCGTCGGCGAGCCCGGCGTCGGCAAGACCGCGGTCGTCGAGGGCCTGGCGCAGCGCATCACCAGCTCGGAGGTGCCCGAGCTGCTCAAGAACAAGCAGATCTACACGCTCGACCTTGCAGCGCTCGTCGCCGGATCGAAGTACCGGGGCGAGTTCGAGGAGCGCCTGAAGAAGGTCATGAAGGAGATCACCCAGCGTGGCGACATCATCCTGTTCATCGACGAGCTCCACAACCTCGTCGGCGCCGGCGCCGCCGAGGGTGCGATCGACGCCGCCTCGATCCTCAAGCCCGCGCTCGCGCGCGGCGAGCTGCAAACGATCGGCGCGACCACGCTCGACGAGTACCGCAAGTACCTCGAGCGCGACTCCGCGCTGGAGCGGCGCTTCCAGCAGATCCGCGTGGACGAGCCGACGATCGACCAGACCGTGGAGATCCTCACCGGCCTGCGCGACCGCTACGAGCAGCACCACAAGGTGCAGATCACCGACGAGGCGCTGCGCGCCGCCGGCGAACTCGCCAGCCGCTACATCTCCGACCGCTTCCTGCCCGACAAGGCAATCGACCTGATCGACGAGGCCGCCTCGCGGATGCGCATCAAGTCGATGACCTCACCGCCGGCCAACCGCGAGCTCGAGGGCGAAGTCGAGTCCACGCGTCGCGAAAAGGAGGCCGCGATCGAGGCGCAGGAGTTCGAGAAGGCGGCCGCGCTGCGCGACAAGGAGCGCAAGCTCACCAACAAGAAACGCGAGCTCGAGCAGGCGTGGGAATCGGGTGAGTCCGGCGAGCGGCCTTCGATCGGCGAGGAGGAGATCGCCGACATCGTCTCGATGTGGACCGGCATCCCCGTGTTCAAGCTGACAGAGGCCGAGACGCAGAAGCTGATGCGCATGGAGGACGAACTGCACAAGCGCGTGATCGGCCAGCACCCCGCGATCGAGGTCATCTCCAAGGCCATCCGCCGCTCGCGCGCGGGGCTCAAGGACCCCAAGCGGCCGACCGGCTCGTTCATCTTCCTCGGCCCCTCCGGCGTCGGCAAGACCGAGCTCGCACGCACGCTCGCCGAGTTCCTGTTCGGCGACGACGACGCGCTGATCCGCATCGACATGTCCGAGTACATGGAGAAGCACGCCGTCTCGCGGCTCGTCGGCTCGCCCCCCGGCTACATCGGCTACGACGAGGGCGGCCAGCTCACCGAGGCCGTGCGGCGCAAGCCCTACAGCGTGCTGCTGCTGGACGAGATCGAGAAGGCGCACCCCGACGTGTTCAACATCCTGCTCCAGATCCTCGAGGACGGCCGGCTGACCGACGCCCAGGGGCGCACCGTGGACTTCCGCCACGCGATCGTGATCATGACCTCCAACATCGGCGCCGCGGAGATCGCGCGCAACACGCCGCTGGGCTTCGCCGTCTCCGACGACGAGACCGGCATCACCTACGAGGACATGAAGAACCGCATCATGGGCGAGCTGAAGAAGGTCTTCCGTCCCGAGTTCCTCAACCGCATCGACGACGTGATCGTCTTCCACAAGCTCCAGAAGGAGGAGATCAAGCAGATCGTCGAGCTGCTGCTGCTGCGCATCCGCGAGTCGATGGCCGAGCGCGAGCTCCAGCTGGAGCTGACCGAGCCCGCCAAGGACCTGCTCGTCGAAAAGGGCTGGGACCCGGCAATGGGCGCGCGCCCGCTGCGCCGCGCGATCCAGCGCTACATCGAGGATCCGCTCGCCGACTTCGTTCTGCGCGAGCAGCTGACGCCCGGGGCGACGGTCGTCGTCGACCCGGGTGAGGGCGAGCAGGAGGGTGACGTGCGCCTGTCGATCGTGCAGCCCAAGAAGCAGAAGACTCCCGTCGGCGTGGGCGCGCAAGGCGCTGAGGCCGAGGAGAGCGTCGAAGCCGACGGCCCGGCCGAGGCCGACGGACCGGACATCGGCGAGCCCGGCGAGCGGTAGGCGCTCGGGGCGAGCGAGCGCAGGCCCGGACCGCTGAGCGCACGCAGCGATCGGATTCTCCTGGGCGCGCTTTCCAGCGAAGACTGGGAGGCGGCCGCGCGCATCTACGAGGCGGGCATCGCCGGCGGCAACGCCACGTTCGAGTCGCGCGCCCCCAGCTGGGAGCAGTGGTCGCACGCGCGCGCGGGGCACCCGGCGCTCGTCGCCCGCGACGAGCACGACCGCATGCTGGGCTGGGCCGCGCTCGGCCCGACATCCAGCCGCCCGTGCTACCGAGGGGTGGGCGAGGTCAGCATCTACGTCGATCCCTCGTACGCGCGGCGCGGGCTCGGACGCACGCTGCTGCAAGCGCTGATCGCCGCGTCTGAGCGCGACGGCTTCTGGACGCTGAAAGCCGGCATCTTTCCCGAGAACGCCGCGTCGATCGCGCTCCACGAGCGCTGCCGCTTCGAGCTCGTGGGCGTCAGCCGGCGGATTGGGCAGATGCCCGACGGGCGCTGGCGCGACGTGGTGCTCTACGAGCGGCGCAGCCCCGTGGTCGGGGCCCAGTAAACGGCTTTCGCAGTTGGTGGGCGATGGTATGACGCTCGGCCTGAGGGGGGCGGACAGAGCAGGCGCAGCCGCGCGCGCGGGACCGTCCCCGCCGCCGCGTACGCTGCGAGCGATGCCCCGCGACACGCTTCACACGTGCTCTGAGTGCGGCTTTCAGTCCGCGCAATGGCACGGCAGGTGTCCCGGCTGCGAGGCCTGGAACACGCTCGTCGAGGAACGCGTGCCGGGTGCTGGGATCTCCAAGCGCGCGTCCCTCAAGAGGCGCGACAGCGCCGGCGGCGCGAGAGCTCGAGGTGATGCGGCTCGCGTCCCGCTGCCGCTGAGCGAGGTCGGGGCGCTCCCCGTCGAGCGGATGTCGACAGGCATCGGCGAGCTGGACCGCGTGCTCGGTGGCGGGCTCGTGCCGGGCTCGCTGGTGCTGCTCGGCGGCTCGCCCGGGATCGGCAAGTCGACGCTCACCAACATGGCGCTCGGGCACCTCCAGCATGCGGGCCACCGCACGCTGTACGTCAGCGGGGAGGAGTCGGCCGAGCAGGTGCGGCTGCGCGCGGAGCGGCTGGCCGCCGGCGACTCCCCGAGCGCACGCGCGGCGCTGCACGTTCCCGTGCTCGCCGAGACCGACCTCGACGCCGTGCTCGAGACGCTCGCCGAGCACGCACCGCGGGCGTGCGTGATCGACTCGGTGCAGACGCTGCGCGCCGGCGACTTGTCCGGCGCGCCCGGCTCGGTCGGACAGGTGCGCGAGGTCGCCGCGCGGATCATGGAGCTCGCCAAGGCACAGGGCATGGCGGTGATCCTCGTGGGCCACGTCACCAAGGAGGGCGCGCTCGCAGGACCCCGCGTGCTCGAGCACCTGGTCGACTGCGTGCTCCAGTTCGAGGGCGAGCGCGAGCGCCCTTATCGCGAGCTGCGGGCGCTGAAGAACCGCTTCGGCTCGACCAACGAAGCCGGGCTGTTCGAGATGCGCCAGGGCGGGCTCGTGGAGGTTCTCGACGCGTCCGCCAGGTTCGTCGCCGGGGCCACGCGCTCACCCGGCAGCGTGGTGCTCGCCGCGATGGAGGGCTCACGGCCGCTGCTCGTGGAGGTGCAGGCGCTGGTGGCGCCGTCGGAGCTTGAGCAGCCGCGCCGGGTCGTCTCCGGCCTGGACCGCAATCGGCTGGCGCTCGTGCTGGCGATCCTCTCCCGCCACGGGCACGTGCGCACGGGCGGCGCGGACGTGTTCGTGAACGTAGTCGGCGGCGTGCGCGTGGACGAGCCAGGGTGCGATCTGGCGGTCGCGCTGGCTGTCGCCAGCGCGAGCCGCGGCGTGGCGATCCGGTCGGCCGACGCGGCTGCCCCCCGCGCCTGCTTCGGCGAGCTCGGCCTGACGGGCGAGCTGCGCTGGGTCGGGCATCCCGAGCGGCGTCTAGAAGAGGCCGGCAGGCACGGCCTGCGGGACGTGATCGCCCCGTGCGACAGCGGGTCCGCCGCGCGCGAGGTGGCCACGCTGCGCGCCGCGCTGGCGGTTGCCCTGCCGACGCGCCCGCCAGACGGTCACCCACGCCCCGTGCCCGAACCGATCGGCCCGGCGCTCACACACGTCGAGGATCGCAGGCCGCCCTCCGGCGAGCGTGTCCTGCGTCCCGCGCCCGCTTTGTCCCCGCAGGGGGATCCCGCGGCTCGCTCGCGCTGAGCGTCCTCGGACGCGCTCGGAGCCCCGTATCTCCAGTGTCCGCCAGGGCTGCGCGCAGTGTACGTGCTGCTAACAGATTGCTAAATGCCCTAGAATCGGAGACCGTGGCTCCACGATCCGGCGAAGACCTAGACAGCGAGGTGGGACCGGATCCGGGGCTGATGAGGGCGCTGGAGATGATCGCGCCCGGGACAGCGCTGCGGGAGGGAATCGAGAGCATTCTGCACGCCCGCACGGGTGGTTTGATCGTGATCGGCGAGCCCGAAGACCTCAGCTTCCTGAACTCCGGAGGGATCAAGCTGGACATCGACTACACGCCGGCGTTCCTGTACCAGCTGGCGAAGATGGACGGCGCGATCATCCTCAACGCGAACGCCACCAAGATCACGATGGCCAACGTCCAGCTGATGCCCGACCCGACGATCCTGTCGCATGAGACGGGCACGCGCCATCGCACCGCCGAGCGCGTTTCCAAGCAGACGGACGCGCTCGTGCTGGCGATCTCCCAGCGTCGCGAGGTCGTCTCCGTGTACGTCGACGGCGTCAAGTACATACTCGAGGACATCCCGGTGGTGCTCGCCAAGGCCAACCAGGCGCTCGCCACGCTCGACAAATTCCGCACGCGCCTGGACCAGGTATCCACCCGCCTGACGGCGCTCGAGTTCGAGGGGGGCACGACGCTGCACGACGTGCTGACCGTGCTCCAGCGCTCCGAGCTGGTCACGCGCATGGCGGTCGAGATCGAGCGCTACATCGTCGAGCTGGGCACGGAGGGGCGGCTGATCGAGATGCAGCTCGAGGAGACGATGGTCGGCGCCGCCGCGGAGAAGTCCGCGCTCGTGCGCGACTACCTGTCGAGCTACTCAGACGAGGCGTTCGCCGCCGCGCTCGAGGAGGTCGGACGCCTCGCCCACCAGGATCTGCTCGACTTCGGGCGGCTGGCGGAGCTGCTCGGCTACGACCGCAAGCTGAACACGCTCGACTATCCCGTCGCGCCCCGCGGATACCGCATCCTCGGGCGCATCCCGCGCCTGCCGAGGCTCGTCGTGACACAGGTCGTGACCGAGTTCGGTGGCCTCGACGACCTGCTCGCGGCGACGGACGCGGAACTAGAGGCCGTGGAGGGTGTGGGAGAGATCAGGGCGAAGGATATCCGCGAGGGCCTGCGCCGCTTGCAGGAGCTGAACCTTGTGGATCGCTACCTCCAGACTTGAACCAAGGGCCGCCGAACAGGTAGCTCGAAACAAAGGAGACACCCATTCCCGCACAAGCAACCGAAGACGCAACATTGACAGAGGAAATCGAGGTCACGCGCGAAGTCGAGTACATCGAGTTCGAGCTTGGAGACCACGTCGTCTATCCCCACCACGGCGCGGGGAAGGTGCTCAAGAAGGAGGAGATGGAGATCCTCGGCGAACGACGCGAGTACCTCACGATCAAGATCCTCCACAACGACATGACCGTACGCGTTCCCACCGAGAACGCCGCCCTGGCGGGGCTGCGCAGGGTGATCGACGAGGAGACCGTCCAGAAGGTCCTCGACGTCCTGCGCGACGAAGTCTCGGAGATGCCCAAGAACTGGAACCGACGGTTCAAGCACAACCGCGACAAGATCAAGACCGGCGACATCTACGAGCTTGCCGAGGTCGTTCGCAACCTCTCTCTGCGTGAGAGCGAGAAGGGGCTCTCGACCGGTGAGAAGCAGATGTTCACGCGCACCAAGAAGATCCTCGCCTCCGAGTTGATGTACGCGCTCGACAAGGACGAGGAGGAGGCCGAGAGCTACCTCGACGAGCTGCTCGCAGACTCGGCCGATCACCAGATGGCGGCCGCCGGAGCCAAGTAGCGAGGCTTTCGCGCACGCGGCAATTGCGGCTGCCGCGTGCGCGAGCGTCCCAGCGATGACCGTAGCGCTGATCGTGGCCGCCGGCAGCGGCGAGCGCCTCGGAGCCGGTCGGCCGAAGGCGCTCGTGGAGTTGAGCGGGCGCCCGCTCGTGCAGTGGAGCGTCGACGCGCTCTCACAGGTGGCGGACATCGAGCAGATCGTGCTCGCCCTGCCGCCGGGCGTACCCGCTCCCGGCGGGGTGACGCGCGTGGACGGCGGAGACACGCGCTCGGACTCCGTTCGCCGGGCGCTGGCCGCGGCCAGCATCACCCCCGAGCGCGCGGACACGATCGCGGGCAGGAACGACCTGGTCCTCGTTCACGATGGCGCGCGGCCGCTGGTGAGCGCCGCGATCGCGGAAGCCGTGATCGCTGCGCTCGCGGACGACGAGGGCGCTGACGCGGCGATCGCCGCTGCCCCCGTGACCGACACCGTCAAGCGTGTCGATCGCGCCGGCGCCGTGCTCGAGACGCTCGAGCGCAGCGAGCTGTGGGCCGTGCAGACGCCACAGGTCTTTCGCCGCGCGGCGCTCGAGCGCGCGCTAGCCGTGCCGGCGCAGGAGCTCGCGCGCGCGACCGACGACGCGTGGCTGATCGAGCGCAGCGGGGGGAAGGTGATCGTGGTGCAGGCGAGCGATCAGAACCTCAAGGTGACCACGCCGCTGGACCTGCGTGTGGCTGGGCTGCTGCTCGCCGAGCGCGGCTCGCCGGGCCGGTCGCGACCCTGATCGTGCTTGAATCGCAGCGCCCGTGCTGACCGACTACCACCTGCATCTGCGCAGCGACGACCTAGATGCCAGCGCAGCTTCGCACTGGACGGAGGCGAACGCCGAACGCTACCGCGCCGTCGCGAGCGAGCGCGGTATCGCCGAGCTCGGAGCATCCGAACACGTGTATCGCTTCGCGCAGGCGCTCGAGGTCTGGCGCCATCCCTTCTGGCAGCGCTACGCGCACGACGATCTCGACGAGTACTGCGCGTTCGTGCGCGAACACACCGATCTGCGTCTCGGGATCGAGGCCGACTTCGTGCCCGGCGCGGAGGACCGCACGGCCAACCTGCTGGAGGCACGTGAGTTCGACTACGTGGTCGGATCGGTGCACTTCCTGCGCGACGGCGCCGTCGACATGGACGACTGGAGCGTGTGGGACAGCGCGCGCAGCGTCCAGGATGTCTGGAGAAGCTACTTCGAGGCCGTCGGCGCGGCCGCCCGCAGCGGCCTGTTCGACATCGCCGCACACCCCGACCTGGTGAAGTACTGGAGCGCCGGCGGCGATCCCGCGCGCACGCCAACAGGCGACCTGCGCCGCTACTACGAGCCGGCCGTCGAAGGCATCGCCGAAGCGGGAATCGCGGTCGAGGTCTCAACCGCGGGGCTGCGCAAGCCCGTAGGCGAGCTGTACCCTGCGCCCGCGTTCCTGGAGCTGTGCGTGCAGGCCGGAGTGCCCGTTGCGCTGTCCAGCGACGCCCACCGTCCGGCGGATGTGGGCGACGGCTACGCGCAGGCGCTCGACGCACTCGCACAGCTGGGCGTGAGCGAGCTGTGCGTGTTCGATCGCCGCGTGCGGCGTCTCGAGCCGATCGGTGCGGGATGAGCCTCGTCGGCGTCGGCTATGACTCCCACCGCCTGCTCAGCGGCCGCAGGCTGGTGATCGGAGGAGTCGAGATCCCCAGCGAGCGCGGCCTGGACGGACACTCCGACGCGGACGTGCTGACGCACGCGGTGATCGACGCGCTGCTCGGCGCCGCCGCGCTCGGCGACATCGGCGAGCATTTCCCGCCGAGCGACGAGCGCTGGCGCGGCGCGGACTCGGTCGGCCTGCTCGAGACGGTCGTCGCGATGGTCTCCCACAGGGGGCTCGAGATCGTCAACGTCGACAGCACGGTGGTGATGGAGCAGCCCAGGCTCGCGCCCTACCGCGCGGCCATCCGCGAGCGCCTCGCGCAGGCGCTCGGGCTGCCCGTGGAGCGCGTAGGCGTAAAGGCAAGCACGGGTGAGCAGATCGGCTTCGTGGGGCGCGGCGAGGGCGTAGCGGCGGTGGCGGTGGCGAGCCTCGAGAACGTGCCTTGAGCGGCCTCCCGCGTGCCCGCGGGACACGCATCGGTGCGGGGTCACCCAGGCGCTAGGGTTGCCCGGCGTATGCGCGAGATAGTCCTTCACGACACTCTCACTGGCGAGCTGTTGGCGCTGCGCCCACGCGAGCCCGGGCGGCTCGGCATATACGCGTGCGGGCCGACCGTGTACGGCCGCATCCACGTGGGCAACGCGCGACCGTTCGTGGTCTTCAGCCTGCTCAAGCGCTTTCTTCAGCACGAGGGATACGAGGTGACGCTGGTCGTGAACGTCACCGACGTCAACGACAAGATCTACGACGCCGCCAGCGCCCAGGGACGCCCGAGCGCGGAGCTCGCGGCTGAGATGACGGAACTGTATATCGCCGACACAAACGCGCTGGGGCTCGGACGACCAGACCACGAGCCGCTCGCCTCACACACGATCGGCCCGATCGTCGACTACATCCAGGCGCTGATCTCAGGCGGACATGCCTACTGCGTGGATGGCGACGTGTACTTCCGCGTGCGCTCGGATCCCGGCTACGGCAGCCTCTCGCACCGCCAGCTCGAGCACATGGACCAAGGTGAAGACGCGGCGTCGGACCCCCTGAGCGCGCGCAAGCAGGACCCGCTGGACTTCGCGCTGTGGAAGGCGCACAAGCCGGGCGAGGACACGTGCTGGCCGGCGCCCTGGGGTGCTGGGCGTCCCGGCTGGCACATCGAGTGCTCGGCGATGGCCGAGCAGTTCCTGGGTGTCGGCTTCGAGATCCACGGCGGCGGCTCGGACCTGGTCTTTCCCCACCACGAGAACGAGGCCGCGCAGACACGCGCCGCCCGCGGCCAGGAGCTCACAAAACTGTGGATGCACAACGGCATGATCCAGTTCACCGGCGAGAAGATGGCCAAGTCGGTCGGCAACATCGCGCTGCTGCACGAGGTGCTCGGCGAGTACGGGCCGCAGGCGCTGATCATGTACATGGTCTCCGGGCACTATCGCCAGCCGCTCGCCTTCTCCCAGGCCGCGCTGGAGCAGGCGCAGACGAACATCGCCCGCCTCAGGGAGGCAGGTCGGCGGCTAGGGCGTGGGCCGACGAGCTATCGCGATGCGCCCGACGAGCAGAAGATGCGCTCGTCGCACGCCAGCTTCCTCGACGCGCTCGCCAGCGACTTCAACACGCCGCTCGCGCTCGCGAGCCTGTGGGAGTGGGTTCGCGCGGCCGGCAGTCTCGGCGCCACAGGTGATCGCGGATCTCCGCTGAGATGCTCGCGCTGCTCGGCCTCTGCAGAGCCGCTCCTGGCTCCCGGCGAACTGCCACCTCGATCCACGGCACGCGAGCTGGCCGAGCATCGTGAGCGCGCCCGCGAGCGAGCGCAACTTCGCCGCCGCCGACCGGCTGCGCGAGCAGTTCGCCGCCCACGGCTGGGAGATACGTGACGGCCCGGCGGGCTCCGGGCTGATCGACATTGCTGCCGCCGTGATCGTCTATGGGCGCAACCCCGTTCGCGAGGCGCTGCGTGGACGGCGCGCCGGCAGCACCGGCGACGTATGGGCTACGGCGGGTGCCGCGCGCGAGCCGTGGCTGGCGGGCGTCGTCGTAGCGGACGGCCAAGCCGAGGAGATCGCGCGCCGCTGCGGCTCGAGCGCGCACCAGGGCGTGTGCGCGGACGCCGGCGCGTACCCGTATGCGCCCGTCGAGGAGCTGTTCGCGACCGAGCAGCCGCTGGTGGTGGCGCTCGACCAGGTTCAGGACCCGCAGAACCTCGGCTCGATCTGCCGCACCGCCGAGTGCGTGGGGGCGGCGGGCGTGGCGATCCCCGAGCGCCGCGCCGCGGAGGTGACGCCGGCGGTGTGCAAGGCCTCCGCTGGGGCCGTCGAGCATCTGCCGATCGTGCGTGTGCGCAACCTCGCCGACTTCCTCGCAGACGCGCGCGCCGCCGGATGCTGGTGCTACGGCGCGAGCCCCGCGCCCGACGCGCCCGACGCGCACCAGCCCGTCGCCTACGACGCGCCCGACTACCGCGATACGGGCGTCGTGCTGGTGCTCGGCAGCGAGGGCAGCGGCCTGCGGCCGCGCGTGGCTAAGGCGTGCGACCAGCTGATCGTGCTGCCCCTGCTCGGTCGGGTCGAGTCGCTGGGGGTAGCCGCGGCCGCCGCTGCGATTCTGTACGAGATCTTGCAGGATCGCCGTGCCCGGGGTTGACAAGGTTCCATAACTGTGTAAGGCTGGGCCGACATAACGCTGAACCTAAGGTTGAGAAAAGCTTAGGTAAAGCGCATTTACAGAGCTTTGGCGCCGGGGGAGGAGTGCGCCACTGAGCGTTTTTGGCGGCTGCCACGCAACAGGGCGGTCACCAGGAAAGGATCTGCTCGTGGCAAGAATCTCTCATAACCCTAACTCTGAACCTAAGGTTGAGGATATATTCCTGATCGCGCTCGCCAAGCGGGGCGATCGGAACGCCTACGACCGGCTTGTCCGGCGCTATCACGGGTTCGTACGCCTGAAGGCCTCGTCCTACTTCCTCGCCGGCGGCGACGCCGACGATCTGATCCAGGAGGGGCTCGTCGGCCTATACAAGGCGATTCGTGACTTTCGCACCGATCGCGAGTCGAGCTTCCGCAACTTCGCCGAGCTGTGCATCACGCGGCAGATCATCACCGCCGTCAAGACCGCCACCCGCAACAAGCACACCCCCTTGAACCAGTACGTCTCGTTCTCCTCGACACCCGCCGGGAGCGGCGACGACGTTCCCACGCTCGACCAGATGCTTCCCGGCCCCAGCGTGCAGGACCCAGTCCACCAGGTGATCTCCTCGGAGGAGCTGCGCTCGCTGGTTGGCTGCCTGTCGACCGCGCTGTCGGAGCTCGAGGGCCGTGTGCTGTCGCTGTACCTGGACGGCTACTCCTACGAGCAGGTCGGGGGGCGCCTGTCCTGCGACACCAAGACCGTCGACAACGCGCTGCAACGCGTCAAGCGCAAGGTCGGCGCGCACCTCCAGGCGCGGGCCGTGGCCGCCTGAGCGGGGCGCCGCTGTGGCCGTCCCCGCTGGGACGGCCACAGAACAGCGCAGGGGCGTCCCCGCGGATCAGACCTGACCTTCTGAGGGCAGCGTGGAGTTGCCCGCAGGCTCCGGCGCCAGCGCCGAGGGCGTCGACGGCGGCGTTACCTGCACGGTGAACGGCTGGCTGACAGCGCCACCGTTCTGTGGATCGCCGGGGATCCTCACGCGGAACACGTTCGTGCCCTGCGTGTAGACGAAGTGCGTGATCGAGAACACCGAGCCGGGCAGCACTTCCGATTTCTCCACGATGTGGAATTTGCCGACCGCGTTCATGCGCTCCAGGTAGATCACGTGGCCGCTGTGGTCGGGGGTCACCGAGCCAGAGAACGTCAGCGACTGGCCAGCTGGGATCGACGTGACCGACGGTGACATCGTCACGTTGTTGAGCACGTCGTTGACGCCCTCGAACAGCACGGCGGACACCAGCCCGCTCCCCTGCACCTGGTAGAAGGTGCTGTCGATCGGAAGCTGCACCGGGAACGTGTACGCGCCGCTGCCATCGCTTTTGACCTGGGTGACCGTCGAGAACGTGGCGACGTGAACGGTGCGCGAGGTCAGCGTGAGCACCGTGTTCGGCGTCGTGGTGCCGTGGATCGTCACCGGCTGGCCGTAGGCGACCGGATCGCTGAGGCTTTCGATCGTCAGTTTCGGGTTCTGCGCCTGCGAGATCTCGTAGTTGAGTTCGTTCGACGGGCTGGCGATGTTGCGGTGCGAGGAGCGCACCAGCACGCGAATGTTGGCGTCGCCGGGGACCACGAACGCGTGCGGGATCGTGAACTTGCCTTCTTTGCCCACGAGCCCCATGCCGATGCGGTGCCATTCGTCGCCGGTCAGCGCGTTCTCGCGCTGGAGTATCACGCGCGCGCCTTCGTCGGCCGGGAACACGGTGCCGCTGAACGCGACCCTGTTCGGCCTGCCCGTCTGAAGTGCCGCAGGCAGCTCGCCTTCGGTGGGTCCGTTGAGCGCCACTTCGGCCACAACCCTGACCGTCCGCGTTTCGGTGCGGATGCCGCCTACGACGGCGTAGAAGATGGCGTTGTTGGCCACCGCGCCCGTGCTGAGCTGGTAGCCGCCGACAGCGTTCGTGGTCGTCGTGCCGATCGGGTTGAAGCCCGGAGGCGAGCCGACCGTGTACTCATAGAGCGTTACCGGCTGGTTCGCGTCTTCGTGTCCGGAGCACTTCAGTCGACCCCACGCGAGCGCCGAGTCACGGGCATACACAAGGCGCGGGGCGACGTACAGATGTGCGTGGCACACGCCCACGCGGGTGATCGCCTGCCGCCTATGGGCGGCAAGCGCGGCGGCGGGGGCGAGCGCCAGCAAGGTCGCCGCGGCCGCAAGCGCCGTGGTGAGTCTGAATGAACGCATCTTGCCTTCTCCTTATCGGTACGAGTCGTTTACGCTGCGCTTACTTCCCCCTTGCCTGAACCCGCCCGATCGGGAATCGATGCGGTGGGCCCAGTTAGGCCAGGCGGGCCGGGCTCATGCGCATGCCGTCGTGGTGGCACCAGCGCCGTCAGTCGCGACGGCCGCAGCTTGCCGGTCCGCAACGCTTGAGACTAGGCGGCCAGGAGGTATGATCGACACGGACTTCGCGGTCCGCGACGTCAGGCCCCATGGGGATGGGGATCGGTAACCAGAGGAGGGAGCGTGCGATGGAGGCAGCAGCCACCGGATCGATAGTTCGTGAGCCCGCGGCGGCGCGTGCCAGCACGATCGCGGAGGCCTTCCGCATCACCGCGGCCGAGCACGCCGAGGACGTCGCGATCCGCACCAAGGGCGATGAGTTCACGATCACGTGGGGTGAGCTTCGCGAGCGCGTGGACGCGCTCGCGGGCGGGCTGGCGAGGCTCGGCGTGGGGCGCGGCGACACGGTCGCGCTGATGCTCGGCAACCGCCCTGAGTTTCACCTGTGCGACCTCGCGGTGGTGATGCTCGGGGCCACGCCGTTCTCGCTGTACACGACCTACACGCCCGAGCAGATCGCCTATCTGATCGAGGACGCGGGCGCGAAGGTGCTGATCTGCGAGCAGCAGTTCCTGGCACAGGTGCGCGAGGCGCGCCGCGAGCTGCCGGGGCTCGAGTACGTGATCCTCGTGGACGGGCAGGCGCCGTTGGGGACGCTTGCACTGTCCGAGGTCGAGGGCTCGAACCCCGGCTTCGACGTAGACGCGTCGGTCGAGCGCATCCAGCCGACCGATGTGCTGACGCTGATCTACACCTCCGGCACTACTGGACCGCCGAAGGGCGTGCAGCTGATCCATCGCAACCTGCTGGCGACCGTCGCAGGCGTGGTGGAGATGATCGACTTCCCGCCCGACGGCCGCGTGATCTCGTGGCTGCCCGCGGCGCACATCGCCGAGCGCAACGCGCATCACTACCTGCCGATCGTGTTCGGCCTCCAGATCACCTGCTGCCACGACCCGCGCGAAGTGCTCTCCTACCTGCCCGAAGTGCGCCCGAGCTGGTTCTTCGCCGTGCCGCGGATCTGGGAGAAGCTGAAGGCTGGGCTCGAGACGATGGTCGCCGCGCAGCCGCCGGAGCGCCAACAGGAGCTGGAGGCGGCGCTCGACGCGGGGGTGCGCAAGGTGCGCCTGGAGCAGGCCGGAGAACCCGTCCCCGCGGAGCTCGCCGAGCAGGTCGCCAAGGCCGACGCCGAGATCTTCGCCGGGCTGCGCGCGATGCTGGGTCTCGACCAGGTGGAGGCGATCAACGTCGGCGCGGCCCCCACGCCGATCGAGGTGCTCGAGTTCTTCCACGCGATCGGGCTGCCGCTCGCGGAGCTGTGGGGCATGAGCGAGACCTGCGGCGCAGGTGCGGTCAACCCCAAGGCCAAGATCAAGCTCGGCACCGTCGGCCCGGCTGCGCCGGGCGTGGAGCTGAAGCTCGCCGAGGACGGCGAGCTGATGGTTCGCTCGGACGTGGTCATGATCGGCTACCGCAACCAGCCGGAGAAGACGCGCGAGGCGCTGGGCGAGGACGGCTGGCTGCGCACCGGCGATATCGGCGTGCTCGACGAGGACGGCTACCTGACGATCGTCGATCGCAAGAAGGAGCTGATCATCAACGCCGCCGGCAAGAACATGTCGCCGGCCAACATCGAGGCGACGCTGAAGAGCGCCTCGCCGCTGATCGGGCAGGCGTGCTGCATCGGCGACAGGCGTTCCTATAACACCGCGCTGATCGTGCTCGACGCCGACTTCGCGCCCGCGTGGGGCGCGCAGCAGGGGATCGAGCAGACGACGCTCGACGCGCTCGCCCAGGAGCCGCGTGTGCGCGCAGCGGTGCAGGAGGCGCTCGATGCCGCCAACGCCAAGCTCGCGCGGGTTGAACAGATCAAGCGCTTTGAGATCGTCGCCGGCGACTGGCTTCCCGGCGGCGACGAGCTGACACCCACGATGAAGCTCAAGCGCAAGCCGATCGCCGACAAGTACGCGCAGACGATCGAGGCGATGTACGCGCGATAGCGCGCGCCGCTCAGGCGAGCACGTTCGGCGCGCGCGGGCCTGCCTGCGTCGGCTGTGTCTCGAGCTCGCGCAGGCTGGCCTCGAGCGCGTCGATGCGCTTGCTGTCCTCGTAGAAGTCCCACTGCTCGACGATCCGTCCCCAGCGCGTGTGCGCAACCAGCGCCGTGCGGTTGCGATAGATCTCCCGCCCCGACTGATCGTGCGCGTGGTCGTCGAAGCGGACCATCAGCGTCATCCGCCACGGCGGGCCGCCCACCACCAGCTCGTTGATCTGGCCGCGAATGCCCGCCGCCACGAACTCGCGCAGGAACCGCTCCACGGCAGCCTTGCCGCGGTGCTCACCCGACCAGCGATGCTCGCCCTCGTTGAAGTGCAGCACCGAATCCTGTGCGAAGTTGGCGAGGACCGGGCGGTGGTCGCCCGCGTTCAGCGCGGCCACGTCCGCTCGCAGCTTCGCCAGCATCACGCGCACGACCAGCGCTCGCGCTCCCACAGCCGCCAACACCACGGCCGCCATCTGCCAAGTTCTAGATCGTCTCGCTGCTCGCTCGCCAGCCGGCATCTCGCACCTCCGCTCGCATCTCAGGTCAACAGTAGATAGATCGCTCTAGTATGGAGCCTACCATTTGCCGGGAGACCACGAGCGGGAGGGTTGCGTGCCAACGCAGACGAAGGACAGGATCATCGACTCCAGCGCCGAGCTGTTCCGGCGCCAGGGATACGCGGGTACGGGCATCAAGCAGATCCTCGCCGCCGCAAGCGCGCCCTTCGGGTCGCTGTACCACTTCTTCCCTGGCGGCAAGGAGCAGCTGGGAGCGGAGACGATCCGCGCGTCGGGACAGCTGTATCTCGAGCTCTTCGCCTCCATCGCCACGGCGGCCGCGGACGTGCCAAGCGCGGTCGAGGCGTTCTTCGCCGGCGCCGCCGAGACGCTGCTGGAGACCGATTACGCCGACGCCTGCCCGATTGCCACCGTGGCGCTCGAGGTCGCCAGCACCAACGAGCAGCTACGCCAAGCGACAGCTGACGTGTTCGACAGCTGGATCGCCGGGGCGACGCAGTACTTCGCCGCTGCCGGCATACCCCAACAGCGAGCCCGCGAGCTGGCGCTGTCGATGCTGTGCATGCTCGAGGGTGCGTTCGTGCTGTGCCGCGCGATGCGCAGCACGGAGCCGCTGCACGTCGCCGGCGCGGGCGCCGTCGCCGACGTTCGAGAGGCGCTGGCGTCGGCGCGCGCAGACGCGGCCTTGCGGCAGCGGCGCAGCTAGAAGCCCGAGGACTCGTAGCGGGCCTGCTCCGGAGCGGTGCGCTCGGCCCACGGGATCGCCTCCAAGCGCCCGTCGGGGATCGGCTCGCCGCTGTCCACCGACACGCCGTAGGTGCCCTGCGCGAGGCGTTGTTGCGCTCGCTCGACCGCCTCGAGCTCGTCGCGTAGGCGCGTGGCCTGGGCTTCGGAGAGCTCCTCGTCGAGCATTTCCGCGCCGACGTCCGCCGCCTCGAAGGGGTCCGTCACGGCTTCTGTGTCGGGCGGCGTGATCTCGCCGAGGGCCTGTTCGATGCGAGCGCGCTCTCGTGCGAGCAGCTCGCGGGCGTGTTGTGGATCCATGCCCGCAAGTATGACCGCTCGCTGAAAACGTCACGTCCCGGCGCGCGCGCGGACGATCCTCAAGCCGGCGCGCTGCCTCGCCGATAGCGCCGGTGGAAGGCCGACAGGTCATCCGGGTAGCGGGCGGTCCCTGGGAGGTCATGCTCATTCTCCGACCTCCCGGGCCGCCCCCTCAGCTCATACGGGTCTCCAACGCGCGCAAGGCGATCGCATCGCCTGAGCGCACCGCGTGCTGTCACCTTGGCGTTGCCGCTGGCGATCACGTGCTTTCCGCGCTCATGTTTTTTTCGTACGCGTCGATAGTGGGAGCGCGTGTCAACCAGCCAGGAGGCGAAGTCGTGTTTCAAACGAATGAAGTCCTAGTCGGTAGCGAACGAGCGCAGCAGGCAACCGCCACGCGCTCCTGGTTGGCAGCACCGCTTGCTGGAGGGCTGGCACTTTTGGCGACGATCCTCGTCCTGCTCAGCTCGGCTGCCGTCGCGCTCGGCGCGACTCCTCAGCAGGCTGGCGCACGCGCCTTCTCCTCGCCGGCCGAGGAAGCGCTCGGCGTGAGGCCGATGGTTGAAGCGGCGTCGCCGGAAGTCTATTCGATCGAACCGTCTGTGGGTCCGACGAGTGGTGGGACGGCCGTGAAGATCAAAGGCACGGGCTTCTTGAAAGGCTCGACGGTCACCATCGGCGCGGCCGCTACGAACGTGGAAGTCAAGTCGGAAACGGAAATCGTGGCGAAGACGCCCGCCGGGTCGGTTGGCGAAGACGAAGTGGTCGTCACACACGAAGGTCACTCTTCAATCGAAGGGCCCTCCTTCACCTATGAGGTCCTGCCGCACGTCACGTCGATCGCGCCCGCTGAAGGCAGCACGACGGGCGGGACCGAAGTCGTGATCAAAGGCACGGGCTTCATCACAGGCTCGTCGGTCACGATCGGCACCAAAGTGGCGTCCGAGACGATCGTCTCGGAAACGGAAATCAAAGCAACCACAGCTGCCTACGCCACGGCGGGCAGTCACGAAGTCATCGTCGTCGACAAACACGGTGCGTCCTCCGGCGGACCCTCGTTCACGTATGTCGAGCCGCCGACGGTCACGTCGATCACGCCGGCTGAAGGGTCCACCGAAGGTGGGCTGGCGGTGGTGGTGAAGGGCACGAACTTCACGAAAGTTGGGACGACGACGGTGAAATTCGGTTCTGAAGAAGCTACTGAAGTGTCGGTGGTCAGCGCGACGGAAATCAAAGCGAAGTCGCCGTCTGCTTCGGCTGCGGGCAAAGCCACGGTGAACGTGCACGACGAATTCGGGACGTCGTCTTCGGCTGTTAGCTTTACGTATTACGCGCCGCCGACGGTCACTTCGTTCTCGCCGACGGCGGGTCCGACGACTGGTGGGACGGTCGTGAAGATCAAAGGCACGAACTTCTTGAAAGCCGCGACGGTCACGGTCGGTGCGGCCGCTACGAACGTGGAATGGAAGAGCGAAACGGAAGTGTGGGCGAAGACGGCTGCGGGGACCGCGGGCGAAGACGAAGTCAAGGTCACGGATGCCGGTGGGACTGGGAAGTCGGGCAGCAGCGATGAGTTCACGTATGTCACGCCGCCGACCGTCACGTCGATCGCGCCCGCTGAAGGCACGACCACGGGCGGGACCGAAGTCGTGATCAAAGGCACGGGCTTTGAAGAAGGCTCCACGGTCACGATCGGTGCTGCCGCGACGGGCGTGGAATACGTGGGGCCGACCGAACTGAAGGCGAAAACGGCTGCTGCCTCGGCTGCCGGCAAAGACAAAGTGGTGGTGGCTCTCCCCGACGGTGTGGTCTCGACCGGCACCACCGAATTCACGTATGTCGAGCCGCCGACGGTCACGTCGATCACGCCGGCTGAAGGGTCCACCGAAGGTGGGCTGGCGGTGGTGGTGAAGGGCACGAACTTCACGAAAGTTGGGACGACGACGGTGAAATTCGGTTCTGAAGAAGCTACTGAAGTGTCGGTGGTCAGCGCGACGGAAATCAAAGCGAAGTCGCCGTCTGCTTCGGCTGCGGGCAAAGCCACGGTGAACGTGCACGACGAATTCGGGACGTCGGCTTCGGCTGTTAGCTTTACGTATTACGCGCCGCCGACGGTCACTTCGTTCTCGCCGACGGCGGGTCCGACGACTGGTGGGACGGTCGTGAAGATCAAAGGCACGAACTTCTTGAAAGCCGCGACGGTCACGGTCGGTGCGGCCGCTACGAACGTGGAATGGAAGAGCGAAACGGAAGTGTGGGCGAAGACGGCTGCGGGGACCGCGGGCGAAGACGAAGTCAAGGTCACGGATGCCGGTGGGACTGGGAAGTCGGGCAGCAGCGATGAGTTCACGTATGTCACGCCGCCGACCGTCACGTCGATCGCGCCCGCTGAAGGCACGACCACGGGCGGGACCGAAGTCGTGATCAAAGGCACGGGCTTTGAAGAAGGCTCCACGGTCACGATCGGTGCTGCCGCGACGGGCGTGGAATACGTGGGGCCGACCGAACTGAAGGCGAAAACGGCTGCTGCCTCGGCTGCCGGCAAAGACAAAGTGGTGGTCGCTCTCCCCGACGGTGTGGTCTCGACCGGCACCACCGAATTCACGTATGTCGAGCCGCCGACGGTCACGTCGATCACGCCGGCTGAAGGGTCCACCGAAGGTGGGCTGGCGGTGGTGGTGAAGGGCACGAACTTCACGAAAGTTGGGACGACGACGGTGAAATTCGGTTCTGAAGAAGCTACTGAAGTGTCGGTGGTCAGCGCGACGGAAATCAAAGCGAAGTCGCCGTCTGCTTCGGCTGCGGGCAAAGCCACGGTGAACGTGCACGACGAATTCGGGACGTCGTCTTCGGCTGTTAGCTTTACGTATTACGCGCCGCCGACGGTCACTTCGTTCTCGCCGACGGCGGGTCCGACGACTGGTGGGACGGTCGTGAAGATCAAAGGCACGAACTTCTTGAAAGCCGCGACGGTCACGGTCGGTGCGGCCGCTACGAACGTGGAATGGAAGAGCGAAACGGAAGTGTGGGCGAAGACGGCTGCGGGGACCGCGGGCGAAGACGAAGTCAAGGTCACGGATGCCGGTGGGACTGGGAAGTCGGGCAGCAGCGATGAGTTCACGTATGTCACGCCGCCGACCGTCACGTCGATCGCGCCCGCTGAAGGCACGACCACGGGCGGGACCGAAGTCGTGATCAAAGGCACGGGCTTTGAAGAAGGCTCCACGGTCACGATCGGTGCTGCCGCGACGGGCGTGGAATACGTGGGGCCGACCGAACTGAAGGCGAAAACGGCTGCTGCCTCGGCTGCCGGCAAAGACAAAGTGGTGGTGGCTCTCCCCGACGGTGTGGTCTCGACCGGCACCACCGAATTCACGTATGTCGAGCCGCCGACGGTCACGTCGATCACGCCGGCTGAAGGGTCCACCGAAGGTGGGCTGGCGGTGGTGGTGAAGGGCACGAACTTCACGAAAGTTGGGACGACGACGGTGAAATTCGGTTCTGAAGAAGCTACTGAAGTGTCGGTGGTCAGCGCGACGGAAATCAAAGCGAAGTCGCCGTCTGCTTCGGCTGCGGGCAAAGCCACGGTGAACGTGCACGACGAATTCGGGACGTCGGCTTCGGCTGTTAGCTTTACGTATTACGCGCCGCCGACGGTCACTTCGTTCTCGCCGACGGCGGGTCCGACGACTGGTGGGACGGTCGTGAAGATCAAAGGCACGAACTTCTTGAAAGCCGCGACGGTCACGGTCGGTGCGGCCGCTACGAACGTGGAATGGAAGAGCGAAACGGAAGTGTGGGCGAAGACGGCTGCGGGGACCGCGGGCGAAGACGAAGTCAAGGTCACGGATGCCGGTGGGACTGGGAAGTCGGGCAGCAGCGATGAGTTCACGTATGTCACGCCGCCGACCGTCACGTCGATCGCGCCCGCTGAAGGCACGACCACGGGCGGGACCGAAGTCGTGATCAAAGGCACGGGCTTTGAAGAAGGCTCCACGGTCACGATCGGTGCTGCCGCGACGGGCGTGGAATACGTGGGGCCGACCGAACTGAAGGCCAAAACGGCTGCTGCCTCGGCTGCCGGCAAAGACAAAGTGGTGGTCGCCCTCCCCGACGGCGTGGTCTCCACCGGCACCACCGAATTCACGTATGTCGAGCCGCCGACGGTCACGTCGATCACGCCGGCTGAAGGGTCCACCGAAGGTGGGCTGGCGGTGGTGGTGAAGGGCACGAACTTCACGAAAGTTGGGACGACGACGGTGAAATTCGGTTCTGAAGAAGCTACTGAAGTGTCGGTGGTCAGCGCGACGGAAATCAAAGCGAAGTCGCCGTCTGCTTCGGCTGCGGGCAAAGCCACGGTGAACGTGCACGACGAATTCGGGACGTCGGCTTCGGCTGTTAGCTTTACGTATTACGCGCCGCCGACGGTCACTTCGTTCTCGCCGACGGCGGGTCCGACGACCGGTCAGACGGTCGTGAAGATCAAAGGCACGAACTTCTTGAAAGCCGCGACGGTCACGGTCGGTGCGGCCGCTACGAACGTGGAATGGAAGAGCGAAACGGAAGTGTGGGCGAAGACGGCTACGGGGACCGCGGGCGAAGACGAAGTCAAGGTCACGGATGCCGGTGGGACTGGGAAGTCGGGCAGCAGCGACGAGTTCACGTATGTCACGCCGCCGACCGTCACGTCGATCGCGCCCGCTGAAGGCACGACCACGGGCGGGACCGAAGTCGTGATCAAAGGCACGGGCTTTGAAGAAGGCTCCACGGTCACGATCGGTGCTGCCGCGACGGGCGTGGAATACGTGGGGCCGACCGAACTGAAGGCGAAAACGGCTGCTGCCTCGGCTGCCGGCAAAGACAAAGTGGTGGTGGCCCTCCCCGACGGCGTGGTCTCCACCGGCACCACCGAATTCACGTATGTCGAGCCGCCGACGGTCACGTCGATCACGCCGGCTGAAGGGTCCACCGAAGGTGAAACCGCGGTGAAGATCAAGGGCACCGGGTTCGTGAAACACTCGACGGTCAAAATCGGCACCACCGCCGTGGCGGCGTACATTGTGGTCTCGTCGACCGAAATCGTCGCGGAAACGGCTGCGGCGTCAGCGGGCAAATACAAGGTCGTCGTCGGCGACAGCTTTGGTACGGCCACAGGTCCCGCTGAATTCACATATGTGACTCCCCCGGATGTAGAGGGCGCGATTCAAGAGGGCGCGATTCAGAGCGCGGCGGCTCCGGCGAGCCTCGCCTTGCCGGCCGTCGCATCCCCGGCGGCCACCTCGCTGCCTTCGACGCGGAAAGCGCTCAAGATCACGGCCACGGTCTCTGGCAGGCTGGTCCTCGTGCACCTGAATCCCGCCGCCGGCCGTGGCGGCCGTGTGCTCGTCACGTTGCGACTGGTCAACGGCAAGCACTTGCTGACGACGCTGACGCACACCGTGACGCTCTCAGACACCCAGTCGCTGACGTTCGCGCTGAGGCTGCGGGCGGCCGCGCGCAGCGCGGCGACCCAACTGCGGGCGAGCGCCGCCTACACTGGCAGCACCAGCGGCGCATCGCCGACGGTGACAGTCGCGCTCCCGCGCACGAGCAGCAAGCCGCGCTGACTCGGCCGCCTCGTCGGCCGCGAAGCGCCGCAGCTCTCGCGGCCTTTACGGCGCTCGCGCTCGCCTCGTCAGCCTCGGCCGGAAGCTCGGGCGTGGCTCATGCGGTGGGCCGGCTCTCAAGCTCCCGCGGGTCCTCGACGGCCGCCCGATCCCTGACTGCCCGCGGGTCCTCGACTGGCGGAACCCCCTCGCGCACCGGTGCGGGGGGCGGACGTGCGCTCGCGTGCAGGACCCGCAGGCTGACGCTCACCGACGTGCTCGAGCGTGCAGGACACGTGCTGCTCGCCGGGACGGCCGCCAGGAGTCTCGCCGGCCGGAAGGTCAAGATCATCCTCGCCGGCCGCAGGCAGGTGGCTACCGCGCTCGTCGGCCCGACCGGGCTGTTTGCGACCACTGCCCCGCTGCCGCCGGCGAGCATGCGCGCCAGCGATAGCGCACGCTACTTCGCCGAGGTCGGCAGGGAACACTCCCTGAACCTGAAGCTGACGCGGCGCTTGGTCCTCGCCCCGCCCACCAGCCACGCGGCCAGGGTCACGCTGGCCGGGGAAGTGATCCGGCCGTTGACCGATCCGGCCGCCGCGATCATCGTCCAGCAGCGGATCTCCTGCTCCAAGCTCGTCTCGCTCATGCGCGTCAAGCCAAGCGCGACCGGGCGCTTCCGCATCACGCTGAAGGCTCCCGCTGGCCAGCGTGACGCGACCTACGAGCTTACGACCGTCGTTCGCGAGAACGCGCACAGCAGAAAGGACTTCGTCACCCACAGCCTGCCCCAGACGGTGCAGCTGCCGCCTACGGTCTCTGCGGTCGAACCGGCTGCGGGTCCGACGACCGGTGGGACGGTCGTGAAGATCAAGGGCACGGGCTTCTTGAAAGGCTCGACGGTCACGATCGGCGCTGACGCGACTTCCGTGGAAGTGAAATCGGAAACGGAAATCTCGGCGACGACGGCTGCTGGCGGCGAAGGCGAAAAGGAAGTTGTGGTCACTGACGTCGATGGGTCTTCGAGAAGCGGCCCGAAGTTCGCGTATGTCACGCCGCCCACGGTCACGTCGGTCTCGCCAGCCGAAGGCTCCACGCTCGGCGGGTCGGAAGTCGTGATCAAAGGGACGGGCTTCGTCGCGGGCTCTGCCGTCACGGTCGGCGGCAAAGCTACGGTTCTGGAAGTGGTTTCGCCGACCGAACTCAAGGCGAGGACGGCTGCTGCGGCTGCGGGCAAGGACGAGGTCGTGGTGATCCTGCCTGACGGTGTGGCCTCGACGAGCGCTACCGAATTCACGTATGTCGCGCCGCCGACGGTGACGTCGATCTCTCCGGCCGAAGGCTCCAGCGAAGGCGAAACCGCCGTTGAAATCACGGGGACCGGGTTCATCAAAGGCTCGACGCTGAGAATCGGCGGCTCGCCCGCGGTCTTCGTGGTCGTCTCGGCGACGGAAATCGTCGCGGAAACCGCGGCCGAGTCGGCGGGCATAGGCGAAGTGGTGGTCAGCGACAAGTACGGCAGCTCCCGCGCCGGGCCGAGCTTCACGTATGTGACGCCATAACGTTGGTCTGCTGATCGACGCTCGGCTCGAGATCCAGACCTCAGAGCCGACGGGGAGAATCGAACTCCCAACCTCGCGATTACAAATCGCGTGCTCTACCAATTGAGCTACGTCGGCGTGGCTCGTTGGATCGTACCGACGTCGACGTCGGGGTCTCGGGCTTCGCCTGAGTGGGCGGAGGGGCTACTGCGGCGCGAGCGGGTTGAGGTGGTGGGCTTGCGCGACTGCGTGCAGGTCGCTGTCGTAGACGAAGATGACCCCGAGATCTTCGCGCATCGTGAGCGCTGTGGCCAGATGGATCGCATCCATCGCGGATCAGCTCGCTCGCGACCTGCACCGGCCAGTCGACCAGCGCCGAACGAAACGCTTCGGTCTCGCGCTCGGCCTTGAACAGCTTTACGAGCGCTGACGGGCGTGTCTCGGCGCGCTCACAACGGCTTCGCATCCATCCCCGACGAGAGGAGTCGCCGCATCGGCGGCGAAGCCAGCGCCATGCTGGCTGCTTTCCAGTTCCTCTCCGAACAGGTCTTTGGTGACAGCTACCTCGAACTCCTGACGCTCGCAGTTCTGGTATCGGCGTTTGTCACGGCCTACCACCACATCGAGTGCCACCAAGACGGCTGCCACCGCCTCGGACGGTTCACGTATGGGCATCTGAAACTCTGCGCTCGTCATCATCCGCTCGTGCCCAACGACGGCAAGATCACAGCCGAGCAGATCGACTCTGTGACGAAAGCGAAGACCACTTAGGCGGCGGGCGACGCGCGAGGACAGATCGAGCCGACATCCACGCGCGCGCCGCGCGCGCCGAAGGACTGTAACGGCGCCGTCACGGCTGGTGTACCTGAGACGTGGACCAGGCACTCGAGAAGGCGGAGCTCACGCGCCCTCAGGCTGGGGGCGCTGTCGCAGAGCGCGAGGGCGCCGATGCGCCGGGCGTCGACCTGACCGCCTTCCACGAGCGTTCCCTGGACCGCGGCGTGAACCCGCTCTTCTACTGGTTCATCAGGGCGCTGTTCGTGCCGTTCTTCCTGGTGTACTTCCGCTTGAGCCGTGTCGGGCGCGAGCACCTGCCGCGCAGCGGGCCGCTGCTGCTGGCGTCCAACCACCGCAGCTTCCTGGACCCGTTCGTGATCGGCACGCTGGTGCGACGGCCGGTGTACTACATGGCAAAGCGAGAGCTGTTCGAAAAGCGCTGGCAGGCGCTGGCGTTGAACGCGCTGGGCGCGTTTCCGGTGGATAGGGGCGCGGGCGACGGCGACGCGATGGCCACCGCACGCGCGATCCTCGCGCGTGGGGACTGCGTGGTGGTGTTCCCGGAGGGTACGCGCGTGCGCCCGGGACCGCTGGGAAGCCCTCGCCGCGGGATCGGGCGCCTGGCGCTTGAAAGCGGTGCGCCGGTGGCGCCGGTGGCGGTGATCGGCAGCGACGCGGTGCGCAGGGGCTGGCGCGTCCGCCCGCGCAAGGTGCGCATCCGCGTGGGGCGGCCGATGAGCTTCCCGACCGGAGAAAGCTCATCGCCGGCGCTCGCCGCGGCTGTGACGGAGCGCGTTTGGGCGTGCGTGCGCCTCCAGTGGGACTGGCTTGGCGGGCCCGTGGACGCGACCCCGACCCGCGTCGACGAGGCTCGCGCTCGCGAGATCTCTCGCGCTGCCTGAGACCGTCGTGCGCGGCTCGAGCAGGGCGCGGGGATATGGTGCGATGAGTGACCGAGCAAGCCAGCGAGAAGCCGAAGGCGCAGCTGGACGCGGAGTTCTCGGAACTCTACAGGTCACACCTGCGCGACGTCTACAGCTACGCCTACTACCGCGTGGGCGACCACCACGACGCGGAGGACTTGACCGAGCAGACGTTCCTTCAAGCCTACCGTCACTTCGAGCGCGCGCAGCGCGAATCCAACGGGCGGCCACTGCGCCCGTGGCTGATCCGCATCGCGCACAACCTCGCCGCCAACCTGTACCGCGACCGCTCGCGCAAGCCCGTCTCGCCGATCGACGACACGACCACGCTGACGGCGGTGCACACGACCGAGCAGCTGGTCGAGGGCCGCGACGAGCTCAGCCGCGTGCTCGACGGCGTGCAGATGCTGCCCGACGACCGGCGCGAGGCGTTGATCATGCGTTTCGCGCTGGGCATGGACAATCGCGAGATCGCGCGCGCGCTCGGGCGCTCGGACGGCGCCACCAAGGTGCTGATCCATCGCGCGATCAAGCAGCTCGAGGAGATCGTGCATGAGTGAGGCCGCGCACAACTTCGAGGGGCTGCTGCGCGAAGCGCTGGCGCCCGTGGAGCCGCCGGCCGACCTGGTGGAGCGCCTGGAGGACACGCTCACGAGCATCACCGAGATGGCTGCCGACGAGCTGGAGGCGTGGGAGCTATCGGCGATGCGCGATCCACGTAACTGGGTGCGTCCCGCCGCGGCCTTGGTGGTCGGCACAAGCGCGGCAGGTGCGCTCGTGCTGCTGCGCGCGCGTAGGCGCGCGCAGGGCTCCTCCGGGGGGCTGGACGGCGTGCGCGACGTCGCCGAGCGCGCGGTTGCGGACGTCAGGCGCGAGACGCGCAAGCTGCTCGGGCAGCGTTGACGGCCGGAGCCGGCCCCACACGCGCAGCGCGTGGCTGGACGCTGGGGCGTTCCAGCTAGGCTCTGGCTCCCGCACATGGCCACCTGCTACCGCCACCCGTCGCGCGAGACGGCGGTCTCGTGCTCCAACTGCGGGCGCCCGATCTGTCCCGATTGCATGACCACCACGCCGGTCGGCATGCGTTGCCCGGAGTGCGCCAAACAGCGCACCAAAGTGGTGCGCATGAGCGGTGTCACGAGCATCCCGCGCGTGACCTACGCGCTGATCGCGATCAACGTGGTCGCGTTCCTCACCGAGCAGGGGCAGTTCACGCTGTTCGGCTCGGAAATCCATGGCACGGTGATCGAGGAAGGCGTGCTCGCCCGCGAAGCGATCGCGAGCCCTCACGACCAGTACTGGCGGCTGGTGACGAGCGCGTTCCTGCACGAGAACTTCCTCCACATCGGCTTCAACATGTACCTGCTGTACCTGCTCGGGATGATGCTCGAGCCGGCGATCGGCTCGGTGCGCTTCGCCGCGATCTACTTCACCTCGCTGCTCGCCGGCTCGTTCGGCGTGGTGCTCGCGACCAGCGGCGCCAGCCTGGGTGCGTCCGGCGCGATCTTCGGGTTGATGGGGGCGGCGGTGGTTGAGCTGCGCGCACGCGGGCGCAGCATCGCCGAGTCGGGCATCGGTGGTCTGATCGTGATCAACCTGATCCTCAGCTTCACGCTCGCCAACATCTCGATCGGCGCTCACATCGGCGGGCTGATCGGGGGCTTCATCGCGGGCCTTGCGATCCGCACCGCCGACGACCGCCATCTGCCCGCGCTCGGGCTCGCCTTCTGCGTGCTGCTGTCGCTGGCTTGCGTGTTCGGCGCGATCGTCGTGTCCGGCGCAGGCGGCAGCGGCTTCGCCTGAGAACTCGCGCTCGTCCTATGGCGCTCGCCCTACGGCTGGCTCTCGCGCGAGAGCCCTGCGCCCGCGGGGGCGAGCTCGACCTCCAACGCGGCCGCGCCCGCCGGCAGCTCCAGGCCGCACTCGGGGTGCAGCACGTGCGCGAGCAGCTCGAGGCCGTCGATCAGGCGCGGACCGGGCCTTGAGAAGTACGCGGAGGCGTTGACGGCGAGCACCCTGCGCGCGCCGAGCCTCGCCAGCTCGCCTGCATATTCGAGCGCCTCGGCGTGCGCGCGCTGCTCGTCATAGCCGCACGGCATCGCCACCACCACTTCCGGCCGCGCGGCTTGCACGGCCTCCCAGGAGACCACCTCGGACGGTTCGCCGGGGAGGCCGACCACGTCCTCGCCACCTGCCAGCTCGATCAGCTGCGGCGTCCAGTGGCCTGCCACGTAGACGGGGTCGAGCCACTCGAGCGCGGCCACGCGCGGGCGCTGCTGCGCGCGCACGGCGAGCCTCACGCGGTCGATCCTGGTGGCCGCCTCTCGCACGAGCTCCACGCCTTGCTCGCGGCGGCCGGTCGCCTGCGCGAGTGTGCGGGCGTCGCCGAGCGTCTCGCCGAGCGTCTTCGGGTCCAGCGCGACCACGTGCGGCTGTGAGGGCAGCGTCTGCGCGAGCTCGGCGACCTCCTCGTAGGAGACAGCGCATACGGGACAGAGTGCCTGGGTGACGATCAGGTCCGGCTCCAGCGAGGCGAGCGCGTCGCGGTCGAGCTCGTAGATGGCTTCGCCCGCGAGCGTGCGCTCGCGCACGGCCGCATCGATCTCGGCCGCGCTCAGATCTGCGGGCAGCGCGTCGCGTGTGACCGGTTGGCGGTCGAGCGCCTCGAGCGGGAAGTCGCACTCGTGGGTGACGCCCACCAGCTCCTCGCCGGCGCCTAGCGCGAACAGCAGCTCGGTCGCGTGGGGGACCAGGCTGACGATGCGCATGTGTGTGACTGTAGGCGCAAGCGGCGCAGATTGGCGCGCCAGCCGGCTCGAGCCGCGGCGATTGGCTCACCGCCAAGCGGGTAAGCTCGCAGCGTGGCGGTGCTGTCTGAGGCGGAGATCGACGAGCGCGTAGCTGGGGCCGGCGAGTGGCGCCGCCAGGACTCGACGATCGTGCGCGAGCTCGTGGTCGCGGATTTCGCGTCGGCGATCGTGCTGGTCAACCGTGTGGCGGAGCTTGCGGAGGCGGCGAACCATCACCCCGACATCCTGGTGCACGGCTGGAACAAGGTCCGCCTGACGCTGTCCACGCACTCCGCCGGCGGGCTCACCGAGGCCGACTTCGCGCTGGCGCGCGAGATCGACGCGCTCGCGTAGGCGACCATCGCGCTTGCTAGGTTTTGGGCGTCGAGCACGCGATGAACGACGACGAAGAACTACCTCGAAGTAGCGCGGGCCCGCTGGGCGGCCCCCGCGGCGGTCGCGCGTGTCGGGCTCGCGGCGGATGTTCGCGGCCGCGAGCCGGGAATCGCCGGTAGCGTGTGAACGGCGTCAAGCTCATCATCGCGGCGCTGCTGATCGCCATCAACGCCTTCTTCGTGATCGCCGAGTACGCGCTCGTGCGCTCGCGCCGTTCGCGGCTGGAGGTGATGAGCGAGGAAGGCGCGAGGGGCGCAGCGCTTGCGCTCAAGCAGATCGCGGACGTCAACGAGTACATCTCCGCCGTTCAGATCGGCGTGACGTTGACCTCGATCGGCGTTGGCGCGCTGGGCGAGCCCGCGCTCGCGGCGATCCTCAAGCCGGCGTTGGGGGAAGCGTTCAGCCACGGCGTGGCGGTGGCGATCTCGGTCACCGTCGCGTTCCTGCTGATCTCCTGCGCACAGCTGATCGCCGGCGAGATGGTGCCGAAGTTCTATGCGATCGATCGCGCGGAGTCGGTCGCGCGGCGGGTCGCGCGGCCGCTCCAGGCGACCAGCGTGCTGTTCCGGCCGTTCGTGGTCGCGCTCACGGCCGTCGCCGATCGGATCCTGCGCCTGTTGGGGGTGGACATGAACTTCGAGCGTCGCAGCGGCTCCTCGGATGAGCTGAAGCTGCTGATCGCGGAGTCCGAGGCGGGCGGCCAGATCGACCAGGGCGAGGCGGGGATGCTCACGGGTGTCTTCCACCTGCACGAACAGGAGGCCCGCCAGGTGATGACGCCGATACCCGCGGTGGTCACGATCGACGTCTCGGAGGACGTTGAGACGGCGCTCAACCTGTGCGTCTCCAGTGGCCACACGCGGCTGGTGGTGACCGAGGCGCACGACCGCGACCGCGTGCGTGGGATCGTGCACGTGAGTACGCTCGCCGGCCAGCTGATGCGCGAGGGGCCACAGGCGCCGGTCGCGCCGATCGTTCACGACGCGCTGATCGTGCCCGAGACCAAGCCGCTCGACGACCTCCTTGCCGACCTCCAGCGCCAGCGAACCTCGATGGCGATAGTGGTCGACGAGTACGGGCGCGTGGTGGGGGTGGTGACCGTCGAGGACATCATCGAGGAGGTCGTCGGCGAGATCGCCGACGAGACAGATCCGGCCGCCGGGGAGATCCGGCGTCTGGCCAACGGCGACTGGTTCGTGCGCGGTCACGTGGCGGTCACCGACCTCGCGGACTACGGCCTGGACCTGCCGGTCGACAGCGACGCGTACAACTCCATCGGCGGGCTCGTGTTCGCGGAGCTCGGCCGGCTGCCGCGCCGCGGCGACACCGTCAGCGTGGACGGCCTGTCGATCCGCGTGGAGTCCGTCCGCGACAACCGCATCGAGGCTGTCCGCATCCGTGAGCGCCGCTCGGCTCCACCGCGAGAGGGCGATTCCTAGAGTCGCTTCTTAAACACGTCCGGCCCGCGGGGGGAGCGGACCGGATCGTGCGCACTGGGAGGAGGCGGGTGTGCTTTGCGACGTTCGATGTCGCAACTACAAGTATCTCCAGGTTGATCAACGCGAGCTAAAACTTTGCGCGCTCAGCTGTAGACGTGGATGCCGCGCCCGCTCTTGCGCCCGAGCGCGCCTTCGGAGATCAGCTGGCCTATGCGCGGGGGCACGCTCTCGCCGATCGTTTCGCCAATCGCCTGCGAGACGTCCAGCCCCACGAGGTCGAGCAGCGCGAGCGGTCCCATCGGGTGACCGGCGCCGAGCTTCATGCACGTGTCCACGTCGACGGGGTCCATGCCGGTCTCTTCGACCAGCCGCACGGCGCTGAACAGATATGGGAACAGCAGGCGGTTGACGACGAAGCCGGGCACGTCGGGCACCTCGACCGGTGTCTTCTCGAAGTCCTCGCACAGCGTCAGCGCCACCTCGCGCGTGCGCGCGCTGGCATTGGCCGGGAAGATCAGCTCGATCAGCTGCATCTTGGTGACGGGGTTGAACACGTGCAGCCCAAGGAAGCGGTCGGGACGCCCGCTGGCCTGCGCGAGGCGCTGCACCGAAAGCGAGGAGGTCGTGCTGGCGATCACCGCCTGCGGGCCGAGGATCGCGTTCAGTTCGCCGAGCACCCGTTCCTTGACGTCGTAGTCCTCGACCACCGCCTCGACCGCGAACTCCGCCTGCGCGAGCTCCTGCGGGTCGGTGACCACCTGGACGTGGTCGGGGTCGACTTCGGCGGCAAGGCGCGCGAGCGTGATGTCGACGCTCGTACGCGCGCGGTCGGCAGACGTCTCCGAGCGGGCCAGCAGCATGACGGGCTCGTGGTGGGCCGCCGTGGCCGCCAGGCCGCAGGCGATGGCGCCGCTGCCGACTATCGCAAGTCGTGTGCTCACAGTTCTCCTTTGGCTCTCCAATGGGCAATCCCGCCATCCTGGCTGACTGACCAGTCAATCTAGGGACCCGGTAGAGTGATGGGTGCAGGGTCCGGCATCTTATTCAGACGCGCCCCGATCGCCGATCGAGCGGGCGCAACACTCCGTAGGAGGACCGCACAGATGAGGCAACCAGAGGGCCGCGAAGTCGTGATCGTCGAGGCGGTACGCACGCCGATCGGCCGCGGACACAAGGAAAAGGGCTACTACAAGGACACGCACCCGAACGAGCTGCTGGGCACCTGCTACACGGAGGTGATCGCGCGCGCGGGCATCGACGCGGGCGAGGTCGAGGACGTGATCGCAGGCTGCGTGTCGCAGTTCGGCGAGCAGGGCCTGAACGTGGCGCGCAACGCGTGGCTCCAGGAGGGCCTGCCGATCGAGACCCCGGGCACGACCGTCGACCGCCAGTGCGGCTCGGCACAGCAGGCGGTGAACTTCGCAGCGGGCTTGATCGCTGCGGGCGTGCACGACGCGATGATCGGCTCTGGCGTGGAGCACATGGGCCACCTGCCGTTCGCGGCGGTCGCGCAGACCCAGCAGGAGTTCGGCGTGGCGTTTCCGCCGGAGCTGCTGGCGAAGCACAACATCGTCGGCCAGGGTCTTGGCGCGGAGATGATCGCCGACCAGTGGGAGATCTCCCGCTCGGAGCTCGACGAGCTGGCCGTGCGTTCGCACCGGCTCGCCCACCAGGCGACCGAGGAGGGCCGCTTCGAGCGCGAGATGGTGCCGATGTCGGTGGGCGGCGAGACGTTCGTCACCGACCAGGGCATCCGTCCGGACACCAGCCTGGAGGCGCTCTCGCAGCTCAAGCCGGCGTTCAAGCCCGACGGCAAGATCACCGCGGGCAACGCCTCGCAGATCTCAGATGGCGCTGCGGCGGTGCTGCTGATGTCCGCCGAGAAGGCCAGGGAGCTCGGCCTCACGCCGCGGGCGCGGATCGTCGACCAGACGACCGTCGGCTGCGACCCGGTGAAAATGCTGGAGGGCCCGATCCCCGCCACGCGCAAGATCCTCTCGCGCAACGCCATGGAGATCGGCGACATCGACCTGATCGAGATCAACGAGGCGTTCGCGCCGGTGGTTGCGGCGTGGCGTCGCGAGCTCGACCCGGACATGGACCGCGTGAACGTCAACGGCGGCGCGATGGCTCTCGGGCACCCGCTCGGCTCGACCGGCGCGCGGCTGATCACGACGCTCCTGCACGAGCTCGAGCGCTCCGACAAGGAGGTCGGGTTCGTGACGATGTGCTGTGGCGGGGGGCTCGGAACGGCCACCCTGATCCAGCGGGTCTGACGGGTTGCTTTAGAGGGGCCGGCCCGAGAGGGCCGGCCAAGGGGGGCGGCTCCTGCGCTAGCCGGCCAGCTGGGCCTCAACGACTTTCACCGCGGCGTGGAGCATGCCCAGCGTGACCCATGGATACTGTCCCGCGCGAACGCGCAGACCGACCTGGTCGCCCGGTCGCAGGACCTCGACGATCGTTATCACGCGACCGATCTCGTATTCCTCGCCGAACTCCGTTTCGATGCCGTCCATCTCCTCGGCGACTTCCTGCATGAGCCTCGCCCTGGGGTCGGCGGGCTGCTGCTCGTGCGCGGCGCCCTCGTCCTCGGTGCCTGCCATTGCGAACCTCCAATCGAATGCCTCGAACGGACGGGGCAGATGATGCCAGCCGTCGGCGCTCGCGCCGGGCACAGGTCTCAGGCGCTCGGGCCCGAGCCGGTCCAGTCGACCGCGACGGGGGCCAGCGCGAGCAGCGCCGTCCAGGTGGCGGCTTCCACCACGCCGCTGGGTGCGATCCCGTGGCTGCTCTGGAACGACTCCACGTCGGCCAGCGTCTGCGAGCCGAATACGCCGGTGGTTTCCTGGGTGGGGATCGCGCTGGCGAGGTGCTCCTGCATCCACAGCACCTCGTCGTTCTGCTGGCCTTTGCTCAGTTCCGGCCAGGTGGTGTTGGGCGTCACGCTCGTCAACGGCGTGAGCGCCGACGCCAGCGCGCCCCAGCCGCTCGCGTTCGTTTCCTGCCAGTCCCAGAAGGACAGCCCCGGCGCACCGTAGTCGACCGCCTCCTCGCGAAATCGCAGCAGTTCCGTGGCGGAGACCCCGCCGTAGGTCTGTCCGAGCGGGAAGATCGGACGACCGTACACGCGGTTGGCGATGTACGTGTTGGCGTAGACGGTGTCGATCGACTGCCCGATGTCGTGCCAGTACATCTGCGGAGCGTTGAACTGCGCGCCGTCCGGGCCCAGGAACACCGAGTACGGGAACGTGGGGTGGTCGAAGACGTAGGGGAACGATGCGAGCCCGAGCGGGTAGCTCACCCCGATCTTCGCCCGCAGGTCATCGATGTAGGCCTGCGCGGCGGCGTAGCGGCCTTCGTATTCGCTCTCTGCGTCGATCACCAGGCAGTCGGCGCCATCGGCGACCGCCGCCGCACCGAGTTCGGCCTCGCCCGTGGGGTTGCTCCCGTACACGAACTGCCAGGCGCACACTTTCAGGCCGTTGGCGTGCAGTTCCGCCACGAGCTGGGCTGAGAACTGGCTCCAGTAGTTGGTGGAGCCGTCGGAGCTCTTGATGAACAGCGTGCTCACGTCGGCGGCATGGGCCTGGGCGACGATCGCGGCGACGGAGCCGCCGTCGGACTTGTTGACGTACCAGATCCACATGCCCTGGCCTTCGAACGCCGTGCCGGTCGGAGCGGCGCTGCTGCCGGCGGTGGGCGCCGGCGGATCGGGCGGCGGGGGCGGGTGCAGCGCGTGCGCGTAGATGTAGATCGGCCCGAACGAGCTGGTATAGCGCCCACCGCCCAGCAGCATCATGATGTGTCCGGAGTGTGCGCTCTTGGGCACCTCCACGAGCAGCCCTTGGCGAGCTTGGCGCAGGTGCGCCGACGGCGAGGCGCGGCTGGCCCTCGCGAGCGGCGGCGCGCCCGGCGATCTCGGGAAGGCGACGATCATTCCCGGTTTCAAGCCGACGCCCTTGAGTTCGAGCGTGCCGTGCAGCGTGACCTGGTGCGGGTTGCCGGAGCAGTCCGCGTAGGGGACGCAGCTCACGCTCGTGATCCGCACGCTGGTGACGTGCGGCGAGGCGGGCTTTGCCTTGGCGCCGGGCTTGGGCGTGCTGGCGCCCTTCGTGGTGGCGGTCGTGCCGCCCTGCTTGCTCGCAGGCGCCACGCCGCCGGCCTGGGTGCCGCCGGCACCGGCTGGAGCAGCGGCGAGCGGGCACGCGAGCACGCCCATCACAGCCAGTGCGATGGCTGCCGCGAAAAACACCTTCGATCGCTTGTGGGCGCCTGGGCTCGCCAAGACGGACACTCCTTCGCGCAGTACCACCCTCAGGCCGCACACGTTGGGACTTGGCGCCCCGGCGGCGGCCCCCGACGCTATCGGCTTTGCGGTCGCAAACCGCATGGTGGCATGGAAGTTGCGCTCGTGCGTGGCCGGAGGCGTCGATCGGGGTGCGCGTGGCGGCTCGCCGCGAGGTCGCGTACGCGCTCAGCCCCAGCGGAAGCCGGTCGCGCTGGGGGCGGGGGCGAGCGGGCTCGACGGCAGCCCCGCGGGCGTGTCCGGGAGGTTGAAGCCCGTGGGCGCCACGTCGTTGGGCGCGTCGGCGTGGAACAGCGAGGCCAGGTACTGGTTCTGCCCGCGCCCCGGCCCCAGCTCGAACTGCCCGCCGCCGTAGTTGCCGATGCGCCGCTCGGAGCAGTAGTCGTAGGTGTCGAGCAGGCTGCGCAGCCCGCCCAGGCGAGAGGGCTTGATGTTGACCATACGCGGCGGGTAGGGCAGCGCCTCGATGTCAGCGATCGAGTGGATCGGGGCATCCCAGGAGAAGCGCTGGCGGTACGCGGCGAGCACGGCATCCGTCTCGGTGGTGAGGGCGGGATCCTCGATCCATGCCAGGGGGAACGCCTCGGCGACGCGCCCATAGAGCACCGGATCGGCGGGCTGGTCGACGATCGAGCCGACGTAGTAGCCCTTGCAGTCGACCGACTCGACCGCGCCGGTGGCCACGAGCTCGGCGATCAGGCGCTCGTCCCATGAGCTCGTCGGGTCGAGCTTGAAGCGCAGCGTGGGGTAGCGCTCCAGGCGCTGGCGGATCGGATCGAGCGTTGGCGGCTCCCCCAGCCGCAGCGACACGACGAAGCTCACCGGCTGGGGCTCGCGTGAGAGCGCCCCGTGCAGCGTCGCCCCAGCCTGGCGCAGCGCGAGGTCGAGCGCCGCCGACTCGTACGCCCAGGTCCGGTATCGGCTGGAGACCTCTCGCTGTGGGGGCTCGGGGAACAGCTCGAGTGAGCTCAGCTGCTCGCTGAAGGACGCGAGCGTGAAGCGTCCCGCTAGGGGCAGCGTCGCTCCCGCGGCCTGGAGGACCTCGTGGTCGACGGCGTCGTAGGTGACATCCTCGCCGACCCCCTCCACACCGGCGCCGCGCAGGCGGATCACCGTGCTCTTGCGCTCGAACTCGCTGGATACCGTCGCCTGGAGCGCCTCCAGCCGGTAGTCCTCGATCTCGAGCTCGAGGCTGGCCAGCCGCTCCCAGGTGCTCACGGGCCGACCCCGCGGCTCGCGCGCGCTCGCTCCCGGGAGCGAGCCGCGTACATCGTCATCCACCGGCCTCGCGTTCGAGGCGTGCGACCAGCTCGTCCAGGCGCAGCTCCTCCAAGGCGTCGCTGACCGCGGCCAGGCGCGCTGCGCACAGCTCGATCAGAGCCTTGCCCTCGCCCACCAGCGCGAGCGTCTCGTCGAGGCTCGCCTCGCCCGAGTCCAGCCGGCGGATGATCGTCTCGACGCGCTCCGCCGCCTGCTCGTAGCTCGGCGGTTGCTCACGCTCGGGCGCGAGTGCTGCGGTATCCCGTCGCTCGGGCTCTCGCTGGTCCTGGTAGGCGAGGTCCTGCGGGGGCTGGCTCATCGTTGGAGCACGCTCGCGCTCACGGACCCGTCGGCGAAGCGCAGGCTCAGCCGACCCGCGTGGCGAGCTCCGCCGGCGCTCACGATCGGCTCGCCGCTGCTCGACTCGGCCAGCGCGTAGCCGCGCTCGAGCGTTCGCTGCGGGTCGTGCCCGGCGAGCGCCAGCGCCAGCTGCTCGAGCTCGCGCGGGCGGCGCTCGCGGCAGTCGAGCGCGAACGAGGCGGCCTTGCGTTCGAGTACCAGCGCGCGGCGGCCGGTCACCCGGCGCTCGGCCTCGGCCCTGCGTCGAGAGCCCGCGCGGATCTCGCGCAGCTGCTGGTGCAGGCGCGTGCGCTGGCGTTCGACGTGCGCAAACGGGGCGCGCGACAGCGCGGCCAGCATGCGCGCACGCGTGAGCACCGCGCGTCGGCCGTGCTCACGCAGACGCGCCGCTGCGGCGGCCTGGTCGCTACGGGCACGGACGCAGTCGACGCCAACCGCCGCCTCGGCCGCGTGCGTCGGGGTCGAGCAGCTGACCGCGGCGACATCGTCGAGCAGCGTGCGATCGGTGTGGTGGCCGACGGACGCGATCACGGGGACGCCGAGCAGCGCGACTGTGCGGCACAGCGTCTCGTCGCAGAAGCACAGCAGGTCGACGAGCGACCCGCCGCCGCGGGCCACGATCGCAACCTCCACCTCCGCCACCGCCACGAGCTCGCCGAGTGCACGCACGATCGCGGGTGCGGCGTGGCGATCCTGAACGGGCGCGAAGCCCCACACCAGGCGTCCGGCCCAGCCGCGCCTGGCCAGCGCGGCGAGCACGTCGTCGCGCGCCTTGCCACCCTCGCCGGTCACCACGCCGATCGTGTGGGGCAAGGTCGGCCTCGGCAGGCGCTTCTGCATGTCGAGCAGACCCTCGGCGTCGAGCTGCCTGCGCAGACGCTCGATCCGGGCCAGCAGGTCTCCCTCACCGGCGAGCCGCAGGTCGAGCACGGCGAAGGAGAAGCCGGGGGAGGAGGTGGCGCTTCCCGGGTAGTAGTCGCAGCCGCCGGCGAGCACCACCTGCATGCCCTCAGCCGGGGCGCCCGCGCGTGCGATCATCCGCTCCCACTCCGCGCGCCACACCGCGCACGGGATCGCACCGCTCGCGTCGCGCAGCTCGAAGTACACGCGCGCCCGTGACGGGCGCAGGTTGACGAGCTCGCCGACCAGCTGCACGCGCTCGAACGAGCGCAGCTTGGAGCGCAGCGCGGCCGCGTACTCGCCCACCGGATAGGGCCCGGGCAGCGCGCTGTCCGGTATCCCGCGGGCGGGCTCGGCGCTTGCGCTGGCGGGATCGAACGGAAGCGTGCCCACGCGCTCAGCATAGGCGCTACGATCGACGGCGATGTGGCGCGGTGAACCTCCGGCCGACTGCTGACGCGGTGGCGAATCGCAACAGCGCCCGGCGCGGGCGCTCGCGCAAGCGCCGGCCAGCCCGCTCGAGCTCGGAGCGCTCGGCTGGGGGCGAGCAGGCGGCTGACGCGCCGGCCGGCGGCGAGCCCTCGTCGGCCCGCGCAGTGTCCGCGCGGCCCCGTGGACGCACGCCACGTCAGGCTGGGGGGGCGAGCGCGCGATCCGCGGACGAGCGCCCGCCCGCGCCGTGGCATCCGCTGCCGCTGTCGGAAGCTCTTGATCTTCATCGGCGCGATCGTCACGGTCGTCGGCCTGCGGCGCACGAGCAGCGGGTTCTCGGCGGGGGCGCCCACGCTTGCGGCCGGCCTGGCGGCCGTACTGATCGGCACGATCGAGGTGACGCTGCGCGAGCACCGCAGCGGCTACCGCTCGCACGCGCTGTTGCTGGCGGCGCTCCCGGTGATCGTCTTGCACTCGCTGGTGGTGTTGATCGTGGCGGCGTTCACGCCTGTGCCTCGCCTGCTCAATGTCGGGCTGCTCGTGCTCGACGTGGGGCTGTTCGCGTTGCTGTTCAAACTGCTGCGCGCCCGTTTCGTCGATGCCCGGCGCGAACGCCGCTTCGCCGCAGGGCGCTGAGCCGCTGCTGTCCGCATGCGCCGGTCGCGGCGACGCTGGCTGGCGCTCCTAGCGTTCGACGGGCGCGGACGGGTCGAGCCGCAGCGAGGGCAACGGGCGCTCGCCCTCCGCGGCGCCGAGCCCGCGCGTCTCACCTTCGACGCCCAGCCGTTCGAGCCGTGCGACCTCGCGTTCGCCTTCCACGCGCGCGGGGTGACCGGCGGGGAGATCGTCGATCAGCTTGGCTATGCGATTGCGTAGCTGGAGCGCGAAATGCGGGGTGGAGGCGCCCATCAGCTGGCGCACGTCCTCGACCGTGACCTCGTGGGTGCTCTGCTTTCGGCTCACGCGACGTGGGTCCTCGGCTTGGCTCATTGCTTCCGATCTCGTTGGATTATTCGCCCGGCAGTTCGGACGCTTCTTCTGATGTCGCCGCGCGTGGGGCGATCTCCAGCGACGCGTCGATTTCAGCCTGGGTGACGGCGGAGATCGCCTGTTCGTCGCCGATCAGCCAGCCGTGATTGTAGGCTCCGCGCACGGGTGGGAACTGCGGGTCGGCGTAGGCGGGCTGGATATCGGACAGGTAGCGGGCGAGGCTGGCGGGTACCTGCGTGGCGCTGGCCAGCAGCAGCAGCGGCCCGAAATCGCCGGTGGCCGACAGCAGGGCCGCGGCGGGCGCGTCGAGCGGGCGCCTGAGGTTGGCGAACACGAGCCCGTGTCCGGGTTCTTTCACGCCCCACCCGAACGTGCCGTCGGTGAAGCGCGCCAGTTCGATCGCGTTCTGGACCGCTTCGCCGCTGGTGCTCGCCGTGCGGCTCGCCGCGGGTGCGCGTGCGCTGGCGGCGTGAGAGCCGGGAATCGTCGTCACCGGACCGAAGCGGCGAAGTTCGTCGCGGGTGTGGCTCGCGACCGCTGCGGGGTCGAGCACGTAGATCGAGGGCCGGTGCAGAGCCGTGAGCACTGCGGCCGTCGCTCCTGGCACCCCGGTGGGCGCGACGAGCAGGATCGGCGCGCCGCTCTCAGCTGCAAGCGACGCCGCCGGCATCGCCATCGCCGGCGCGGTGTTCTGTTCGAGCACGATCACCTGCCGCGGGGAGCTGCCGCGGTCGAGCTTCACCAGCAGCCGCTCGACGGCCGCAGCCGTGACGGCGGGCGTACCCGCCGACAGCGTGTAGGGAAGGTAGGCGGGGGAGACGGCCGCGGAGCTGCCGATGCTGATCACCTGCGCGCCGCCGAGCGTGGGAGCGCCGAGCGGGCGCATCGCTTCGAGCGTCTGCCGCGTCAGCGACGGCAGCGTGGAGCCTTCGGTGAAGAGCATCGGCGCACCGGTCGGCGCGCTGGCAAGCACCGCGCCGGTGAGCGCTGCGATCCAGTCGCGCTCGTCGACGAGCACGACCGCCTGCGGTCTAGTGGCGGCTGTCAGGCCGGGGTACACGGCGCGCGCGACAGCGGCCGCGTCCGCGGTGACGTCGCCGCCTCCCAGCCGCGTGGTGTTGCGTGTGGCAACGCTGACCGCGCCTTGGGCGGCGACCGGCGCGAGCTTGCGTGCGGGTTCGCCGACGGAGCTCGTGGCCTGTTCGCCGGCGCTCTTGCCGCATGCGCTCAGAGCGATCGCGCCGAGCGCGAGGACAGCGCACAGCGATCGTTGCGACGCGGCGGGCATGGGGGCACACTAGCGCTCGCGCCGGAGCCCGGGCCCGGGCCCGAAAAAACTCCTCATTTGCGGGAAAACCTGCGAAAACCGCTGCATCGGGCGCAAGCGTCATTGCAGTCTGCTAGCGTGCCCGCCCGAACGCCGAATCTCTGGCTAGGTGTCAGAGAACGGGGGACCCAAGTTGTTGGGGCGAATCCCGCGGTATCGCCGTGAGAAGCGCAGGCTCTTTCAGCGCTAGCCCGTCAGCTAACCCCGCAGGCCGACGAAAGAGGTTGTCGCTTTGTGGTTTCGTAGCTTTGGCGCGATTCTTTGTGGCATGACGGTGATGGCGGTGGGCGCTCCCACTGCGCTCGCGGGCGGGACGGGTGGCGTCGCTGCGGTCGAACCCCCGTCGAGCGTCGGCGGTAGCTCCTCGACCACGCCTGCTCCAGCGCACGGGGCGCCGGTCACGGCCAAGTCCTCGAAGCTGTCCTACAAGGGCCCCGTCTATGAGAAGACCGCGGACGGCGCAATCGTCCCGTACGAGCCCACCACCACCACCGCGACAGCCGCCGGCACAGCTGAGCCGTCGAGCGTCGCAACGACGACCGGCGCGAGCACGCCCTCTCCGGGCGGCGCGGCCGTCGAAACCTCCACGGAAGCCAAGCCCGAGCTGCTCGTGCCGGGCACGCTCGCGCGCTACGTCGACGGCCTCGCCGCCGCCCCGGAGTCCGCGCCCGCGGCCGTGCAGGAGATCATCTGGGCGGGCAACCAGCTGATCGGGCTGCCCTACATCTACGGAGGCGGCCACAACGCGACGTTCTCCTCCCCCGGCTACGACTGCTCCGGCACGGTGTCGTTCGCGCTGCACGGCGCGAACCTGCTCGCCGCCCCGGAGGACTCCTCGGAATTCATGGTGTGGGGCTCGGCCGGGATCGGGCAGTGGGTGACGATCTTCTCCAACGCCGGCCACGCGTACATGACGGTCGCCGGCCTGCGCCTGGACACGAGCTCCGCGGACGACCCGTCCAACGAGCAGGGCCCGCGCTGGCGTCCGCTGCGCCAGTCCAACGCCGGCTTCACGGTGCGCCACCCGCTCGGCCTCTGAACGACTCTCCGTCGGCTACGCTAGTCGTGTTGGCCGAGCTCAGGTCGGTCGCCTCTCAGAACAGCAATAGGAGGTACAGATGGCCGGCTTGACCGGACGTATGTCTACGGTGGTGAAGGCGAAGGTCTCCAAGCTCCTGGACCGGGCGGAAGACCCGGCTGAGACGCTGGACTACAGCTACCAGAAGCAGGTCGAACAGCTCCAGAACGTGAAGAAGGGCATCGCCGACGTGGTGACGGCGAAGAAGCGGCTCCAGATGCAGGAGAGCACCCTTCAGCAGAGCGTGGTCAAGCTCGACACGCAGGCGCGGCAGGCGGTCGCGGCCGGCAAGGAGGATCTGGCACGCGCGGCGCTGGAACGCAAGAACGTGGCCCAGACCGAGCTCCAGGGTCTCGACACGCAGGTCAGCGAACTCGAAGACCAGCAGCAGAAGCTGACCGACTCCGAGCAGAAACTCCGCGCCAAGATCGAAGCGTTCCGCACCAAGAAGGAGGTCATCAAGGCGCAGTACTCGGCCGCCGAAGCTCAGGTGCGGATCTCCGAGGCCGCAACCGGCGTCGGTGAGCAGATGGCCGACGTTGGCCTCGCGATGCAGCGCGCCGTCGACAAGACCGAAAACATGCGCGCGCGTGCCGACGCGGTGTCCGAGCTCGAAGCGGCGGGCACGTTCGACGACGTCACCCAGCTGGGTGGCGGCGAAGACGACATCGACCGCCAGCTCAAGCAGCTCTCGAGCCAGCCGGCGGTCGACGACGAGCTCGCCAAGATGAAGGGTGAACTGGAGTCGGGTGCCCCACCAGCATCCCCCGAGGCGCCGCAGATCTCGGCCGCCGGCGATCCCGGCGCGGGCGCCGCTCCCGAGCAGGCCGCTCAGCCAAGCGAGAGCGGCGGGCAGGCATGATCGTACGCATCTCCGGCGAGGGCCAGTACCGCCTCGACGACGCAGACGCGGAGCGCCTCGGCGAGCTCGAGGACGCCGTCGGCGAGATCGTCGAAGGCGGCAGCGAGGACGACTTCACGGGCGCTTTTGCCACGCTGCTGGACTACGTGCGCCGCCAGGGCAGCCCACTCGGTGACGATGACCTGGACGCCTCCGACGTGATCCTCCCGCCCGCGGACATCAGCTTCGATGAAGCCGCCATGGAGTTCACGGGCGAGGGGCTGATACCCGACTAATCGTGTGCCGCTCCGGCTGCGAGCTCAGATCGAGATCGTCTTCGTCGCGCTTGTCGTCTTGCCGGCGCTCGTGGAATCGAGCGTGATCGTGACCGAGAAGCGCTTCAGGTGCGCGAGAGCGCGCTTGGCCTTGGCGGTGAGGTTGATCTTGAGCTTGGTGGCGCCTGCGCTGTGAAGCGTAGTGTGGCCGCTGCCGATGATGATCACCTTGGCCATCGCCAGGTGCGCTTTCTCCGCGGTGGCATGGCTGACTGTGGCCACGCCACTCAACACGCAGGCGGCGGCACAGGATGACGAGAGCGTCAGCCCCTTGCTGATGAATGTGTGCACGGAGTGCGACGGCGAAACCAGCGAGAACCTGAGAGGTGGAACCACAGCCCCACTCCCGGGGCTCCCCAGGCTGCTGCTAGGGCTGCCCGAGGCGCTGCCGGGGCTCGCGGTGGCGGCTTTCCGGTAGACGGTGGGACAGGCGAAGACCCCGGTGGTCGCGGTGACGTCGAAGGAGTCGGCGTAGACGATGTCGGCGCCGGGGCCGCATGAGATCTGATCCGGAAAGCCGTCTTCGGCGTAGATCGTCGTGTTACCGCTTGGGCATTCGACTTCGAAGTTGCAGAATTCCTCGGCCGCGAAGATGTTGTCCGGCCCGGCGCCGACGGGCCCGACCGTGTAGATCGTGTTGTTGCCCGCGCCGCCCCGCAGCGTGTCGTCGCCCGGGCCACCGTAGATCGTGTCGTTGCCGCCTTTGCCGTCGAGCGTGACCGGCGTCGTCCCCGCGATCAGCGTGTCGCCGTTTTCGCTGCCTTCGACCTCTGAGATGTTCGGCTCGATCGTGTCCTGCTGGCCAGCCACGCCGCTGTCGGGTAGGCCGTCGACCTTCGCGGTGACGGGTCCGGGAGCCTCCGGGCCGAAGTCGACGGTCGAGTACCCGCCTTCGCCGTCGAAGGTCTCGTTGCCGCTGTCGTACTTGCCCGCGTCGGGCGTCGACAGGTTGAACTCATACCCCAGCGTGTTGATGCCTTCGCCGCCAGCCTCGAGGCTTTTGCCCGGCCCCCCGAAGATGCTGTCGTTGCCGCCTTCGCCGTACAGCTGGTCTTCGCCGCCGCGCCCGTCGAGGACGTCGTTGCCGGACCCGCCGCGCAGAATGTCGTTGCCGGGGCCGCCGACGAGCAGGTCGTTGCCGGTGCCGCCCGTGAAGATGTCCTCGTCCGGGAATTCGCCCACGTATTCGGATGGGTTCGTACCCTCGATGAAGTCACCGCCGTTTCCCGCATTGACCGTTGCGGTCTGGTACTGAAGCGGAGGGTCAAGCGTGTAGCTGTCGTTGGTGCCTCCGCCGAGGTTCGCGACGAACCTTTCAGCGTCCGGGCACAGGACGTCGTAGCCGTAAGCCTCGCACGGCGCGATTGCTTCGTAGCTGCCGGTGTATACGTCGTAGGAATCGCATTGTTCGCTCTCAGGCCCTGCGGGATTGCATTTGAGCCCTTTATCTTCCACAGACGAAACGGTCCACAATCCGACCGTCACGTCCGTCTCGGTCGCGTCGTTGCCTCGAAGGCGGCTGGTGCCTTCTCGTTCGGCAGAGGTGCCGCCGTGCGGATCCGTGTAGCTGATTGTCATATCGGCCGTCGCGTGTGCCACAGCGGCGGCTGAGAGCGAGCACGCCGCGCACGCGAGCAGCGCCACGAGCACCCGAACGCAGGTCGATCCTCTTCGTTGAGCCCAGCCAGCAATCACCGTCGTTCGTGGGCCCTCCGGTGCCTCATCCGATCGTCAACCCTACAGCGTCGTTTGGTTGATTACAACGGCGCCTGCGCTCAGGCTAGATCGGGATCCCCCACATCGGGAACCAGCGCTCCAGTTCCGGCTCGATCGGCAGCTCCGAGTCCATCTGCGCCTTCAGCTGGAGCTCGCGCTCGGTCACGCGCGCCTGCGGGCCCGTGGGGTCGGGCACGAACGGGTACCAGCACCCCCGCTTGTAGTTGTAGATGAAGTAGATCGCGCGCTTGTTCGCGTCGAGGAAGGCAAACACCGCACACAGCAGGCGCTCGCCGTAGCCGGCGGTCTCGATCGAGCTCGAGACGGCGTTGATGCCCACGGCGAGGTCTTCCACGCTCGGCGCGCCAGATGGGTTGCTCAGCACCATCCAGCGGTAGCCGTAGCTGTCGTCCTCGGTCGAGACGGTCGTGCCGCTCTCGCCGCCGGTGGCCTTGACGACTTCTTCCATTTCGTGCAGCGTCGATTCGAACTCGCTGGTGGCGAGCGCCTGAAACACGATCGCGGCCTTGCCCGCGGGCTCGATCTGGTGCTCGCTCTCGAGCGTGATGTAGGCGGTGGCGATCGCGAACAGGCGATCGGGCGCCGGCCCTTTGAGCGTGTGGCGGCCGGTGAGGATGTCGCGCAGTCCCATCGGCTCAGCGTCCGCGCTCGACGCTCGACACTAGGCGGCGCGCTGGAGCTGGGACTCCAGCCGCTCGAGCGCCGCCAGGCGCTGCTCCAGCGGCGGGTGGTCGGCGAACAGGTTCATCACCGAGCGCTTGGTGCGCGCGGGCACGATGAAGAACGCGCTCATCGCCTCCGTCTTGCGCAGATCCTGAGTGGGTACCCGCTCCATCGTGCCGCTGATCTTCAGCAGCGCCGAGGCGAGCGCGCTGGGACGCCCCGTCAGCACCGCCGAGCCGCGGTCGGCGGCGAACTCGCGGTAGCGCGAGAGCGCGCGCAGCAGCAGGAACGAGATCACGTAGACCAGCGCGGAGACGAGCAGGATGACCATGACCTCCTCCTCCTCGTCACGGCTGCGCCCGTAGCCTCCGCCGAAGCCGCCGCCGAAGAACAGCGTGAACTGGAGGATCATCGACGCGAGCGTGGCGAAGAAGCTCGCCAGCGTCATCACCATCACGTCGCGGTTGATCACGTGCGTGAGCTCGTGGCCCATCACCCCTTCAAGCTCTGCCGGCGAGAGCAGCTCGAGAATCCCGCGCGTGGCGCATACGGTGGTCGCCTTCTTCGATTTGCCCATCGCGCAGGCGTTCGGCATCGAGGTCTCGATCACGCCCACTTTCGGCTTCGGCAGGTCTGCCTGCACGCACAGCCGTTCGATGATCGCGTGCAGTTCCGGCTCCTCGGCGGGGCTCACCTCTTTCACGCCCATCGTCGCCAGCGCGATCTTGTCCGAGCCGAGGAACTGCAACAGCAGCAGCACCACCGCCACCACCACGATCACGCCGGCGCCGGCTCCCACCGCGATCAGCACGCCCACGAACACGACGTACACCAGCCCCAACAGGAACATGGTCAGCACCATCCGCGCCTGGAGGCCGGTGTCCTTGCCGAACTTCGATCGCCGTGCGGTCATCTGCGGAAATTGTCGCAGAAGCACATAGGCCTGCCCTAAAGTTGGCGCGCGAGCAACGCCTCTCCCGCGTGCCCCCGGCTGGCCCCGCTGGGACGCGCGCACCCCGTCTGTGCAACCCGAAGTCGACATACTCGGCATCTCGATCAAGACCTTCGGGGTGGTGTTCGCGCTCGGCTTCCTCGCCAGCGGCCTGCTCGTCGCCCGCCGCCTGCGCGAGCTGGGCAAGCCGGTCGACTGGGCCTATGAGATCACGTTCTCCGCGCTACTCGGGGGCGTGTTGGGCGCGCGCGCCTACTACGTCGTCCAGAACTGGAGCCAGGTCAGGCACGACCTGCTCGGCAGCATCTTCTCCGGCGCTGGGCTGGTGTGGTACGGCGGCGCGATCGGCGGAGCGATCGGCGTGCTGGCCTGGATGCGCTGGCGCGAGACGCTCGAACTGCGGATGCTCGACATGTGCGCGACCGCGCTCGCGCTCGGCTACGCGATCGGGCGCATCGGCTGCCAGGTATCCGGCGACGGCGACTACGGGATCCGCTCGAGCCTGCCGTGGGCGATGGGCTATCCGCACGGCACGCTGCCCACGCCGCCGGGCGTGCGCGTCCAGCCGACGCCCATATACGAGACGGTCAGCATGTGCCTGCTCGCGTACGTGCTCTGGCATCTGCGCGATCGCGTGCGGCCAGGCGTTGTGTTCGCGCTGTACCTCGTCGGCAGCGGGCTGGAGCGCTTCCTGGTCGAGTTCATCCGACGCAACACGGAGGTGCTCGTCGGGCTCACCGCGCCACAGCTCGAGAGCCTCGTGCTGCTCACGATCGGGTCGGTGTGGCTCGTGAGCATGCTGCGCCGCGGCGGCATCGCCGGCCTGCGCGCGGCGGGCGCCTGAGTTAGCCGTTCGTCGACGTCACGGCGTGACGGCGAGCAGCTGCCAGTCGCCAGGGACGCCCTTCAGCGTGTGGCGGCCACGATCGGCGAACTCGATGCCCGAGCCCGTCACCAGGTCGCGCACGGTGCTGGTTACCAGCACCTCGCCGGGGCCAGCCAGGCCCGCGACGCGCGCGCCGATGTGAACGGCCACGCCGGCGAAATCGTCGCCTCGTTCGACACACTCGCCAGCGTGCAGGCCGGCACGGACCTCGAGCCCGATCGTGTGGGTCTTGTCGCTGATCGACCGCGCGCAGCTGATCGCCCGCGCAGGACCGTCGAAGCACGCGAGAAACCCGTCGCCCGTGCTCTTCACCTCCCGACCGCGGAATCGCTCGAGCTCACGGCGCACGGTCGAGTCGTGGGCGTCGAGCAGCTCGTGCCAGCGCCGGTCGCCCATGCGCACGGCCTGTTCGGTCGACCCGGCGATGTCTGTGAACAGCACCGTCTTGAGCACGCGATCGATCTCGTGTTCCTGTCGCGTTCCGGTGAGAAACTCCTCGATCTCGTCGAGTGGCTCGTTGTCCTTGCCCAGGGCGCTGAAATGAAACGCGCCGGGGAACTCCGCCAGGCGGGCTCCACGTATGTGCTCGGCGAGGTAGCGGCCATGAACGACGCTGGTTATGGGATCTTCGGTCCGGTGGACCACCAGCGTCGGCGCCGAGATCGCGCTCAGCACGGGGCGCGCGTCGATGTGCAGCGTAAAGCGGTTGGCCGCGGCCGCCATCGCCGGCGTGCCCGAGTTTCGCTCCATCCTGGCCAGTTGCCGGCGCGTGGCCTCGTCGTCCGGGGCGTCGTGCGTGGAGATCAACGGCCAGACGACGCCGCGGCCCCAATTCTTCTCGACCTGATCGCAGAACAGCTCTCCCAGTTGCGGATCGATTCCCTGCGGGTAGTCTGGCGCCACCACGACGCGAGCGAAGGTCCCCCACAGCACGAGCGCGGTGACCCTCTCGGGATACGTGGCGGCGAACAGCAGCGCCATCGGCCCTCCCTCCGAGATGCCGACCACGGCCGCCTTCTCGCAGTGCGCCGCGTCCATGACCGCTCGCACGTCGTCCATGCGCTCCTCGAGAGTGGGAAGCTCCGTGCTTCGGTCCGACAGCCCCGTCCCGCGCTTGTCGAATGTGATCATGCGCGCGAACCGCGACAGCCGCGGGTAGATCAAGTTGGTCGGTGGGGTCTCCCAACCCAGCTCGACGTGTGACATCGACCCGGGAATCAGCACGAGATCCGGTCCTTCGCCGGTGACCTGGTAGGCGATGCTGAGCTCGCCGCTCTTCGCATAGCGGGTCTCCCCGAGCGACATCCGTCGCTCGGGCGTCTCTTCGTCGCTGACCCGCGCCATTCTCGCGGCCAGTGCCCTAGCGGGACCCTGCTCATCTGCCGTGTTCGCTGCTGCTGCCTTCTTCCTGGTGGCCATTGCAGCTCTCTTCGCGATTGTGCCCGCGCGACCGTGCTCGCAGCGCGTCGAGTCCCGATCATCCTCCAAGCGAGCGCGCATTACAAGGAGGCTCGTGGCCGAGCGACGCCCCCACTGACGCCGGCTTTCTTCGCCGGCAGGCGATAATCAGCGGCGATGGTCACCGGGACGAGCCTTTCCAGCGTGTTTCCCATGGGCAGCCGCCTCAACGAGCGCGGTCGTATCGAGGTTGGCGGCTGCGACATGATCGAGCTCGCCAGTGAGTACGGGACCCCCGCGTACGTCGTTGCCGAGGACGATCTGCGAGCGCGCGCGCGCGCCTTCGTGCAGGCGGGCCAAGACGCCGGACACCACGACTTCCATGTGGTGTTCGCGTCCAAGGCCTTCCCGTGCACAGCCGTGCTTGCGCTGTTCGCGCAGGAGGGTCTGTGGTGCGACGTCGCGTCCGGCGGCGAGCTGCACCTGGCGCTGTCCGCCGGCTTCGCGCCCGAGCGGATCGTGTTGCACGGGAACGCCAAGTCCCACGCGGAGCTGCGCATGGCGCTCGGCCATCGTGTGGGGCTGATCGTAATCGATAACTTCGATGAGATCGCGCGGCTGGCGGCGCTGGTGGCGGAGGGCGAGCTCGCCGATCGCGAGGCGCAGCCCGTGCTCGTGCGTGTCACCCCCGACGTCAGAGGAGAGACCCACGAGAAGATCTCCACCGGCCAGGCCGACTCCAAGTTCGGCTTCGCGATGGCTGAGGCGGGCGAAGCGATCGCGCGCGTGCACGCCGTAGACGGGCTCACGTTGCAGGGCCTGCACGCACACATCGGCTCGCAGCTGCTCGACCTCCAGCCGTTCCGCCGCGAGGCCCGTGAGCTGTCGCGGCTGGGAGAGTTTCCCGCGTGGGACCTCGGCGGCGGTCTCGGCGTCCGCTACACCGAGGAGCAGCCGGCGCCGCCTTCGATCGAGGAGTACGTCGGCGAGATCGTGGCGGCGGCGCACGCCCACGGCATGGGTCCCGAGCAGCGGTTGCTGATCGAGCCCGGACGGGCGCTGTGCGCGAATGCGGGCCTGACCCTGTACACGGTCGAGAGCGTCAAGCAGAACGTCTCGCGCTGGGTGGCCGTCGACGGCGGCATGTCCGACAACCTGCGCCCGATGCTGTACGGCGCGCCGTACGAGGCGCAAGTGGCCGACCGCTTCGGCGGCTCGACCGTGTGCGTGCTCGCGGGCAAGCACTGCGAGTCCGGCGACGTGATCGTGCGCGACGCCGTGCTCGACGATCCCCGTCCCGGCGACGTGATCGTCACGCCCGCCACCGGCGCTTACGGATACGCGATGGCCAACAACTACAACGGCATCCCCCGCCCACCTGTTGTGTTCTGCCGCGACGGCGACGCACGCCTGGTCGTCAGGCGCGAGAGCTACACGGACCTGACCGCACGCGATGTCCGCTGACGCGCGCGCCGGCGCCGGCGCGACGGACGCGCCCGCCTTCCAGGTCGGCCTGCTCGGACATGGCACCGTCGGCGGCGCGTTCGCCACCTTGCTCGACGAACGCGCCGACGAGATCGAGCGCTTCAACGGCCGGCGGCCGGTGATCAGCGGCGTGCTCACACGCACGCGCGGGGACTTCCAGGAGATCCTCGCCGGCGCCGACCTGCTGGTCGAGCTGATGGGGGGCATCGAACCGGCACGCGAGTACCTGCTCACGGCGATGCGCGCCGGCAAGGACATCGTCAGCGCCAACAAGCAGCTGCTCTCCCAGCACGGCGAGGAGCTGTTCGAGACCGCGCGCGAACACGGCGTGAGGCTGCGCTTCGAGGCGGCGGTCGCGGGCGCGGTGCCGGTCGTACGCGTGCTCGAGGAGTCGCTGTCGGCGACACCGATCGAGCGCATCCACGGGATCGTCAACGGCACCACCAACTTCATCCTCACCGAGATGAGCGCCGGCGCCAGCTACGCCGAGGCGCTCGCCCAGGCGCAGCGCAGCGGCTACGCGGAGGCCGACCCCAGCGACGACGTCTCGGGGCGCGACGCGGCGGCGAAGATGGCGATCCTCGCGCGGCTGGCGTTCGGCACGCCCGTGCACCTCGACGACGTCCACTACGAAGGCATCGAGCACCTGCACGGGGACGACATGCAGTACGCGCGCGAGCTGGGTCTCGGGCTCAAGCTGATCGGGACGGCCGAGCGTCTGAAGGGTGGGGTGTCGGTGCGCGTGTACCCCGCGTTCCTGTACGGCGGACATCCGCTGGCGTCGGTGCTCGGCCCCTTCAACGCCGTCACCGTCGAATCCGAGGCGATCACAGAGATCACCATGTCCGGGCCCGGCGCGGGCGGACGCCAGACCGCGAGCGCGGTGCTCGGCGACGTCGTCAGCGTGATGACCGGCGGCGCGCGTCCTCCCGCGCCGCCGCTCGCGCTGCCGTTGGTCGAGGACGTCGAGGGCGCCTTCTACCTGCACCTCGACGTTGCCGACAATCCCGGCGTGCTGGCGGCTGTGACGCGTGCCCTCGGCGACCAGGACGTGTCGATAAAGTCCGTGGTGCAGCGCGGGCTGGGCGAGAACGCGCGCCTGGTGATGGTCACCCATCCCGTGCTGGAGTCCAGCATGCGCGCCGCCGTCGAGCAGATCGCGACGTTCCAGTTCGTGCGCTCGGCACCGCGATTCATCCGCGTCATCGAAGAGGAGTTCGTGTGAGCGAGACCGGCGCAAGACGCATGCCGAGGGTCGAAGGAGCGGCCTTCTCGGGCAGGCACGTGCCGCTGATCGAGCGCTACCACGAGCGTCTTCCGTTCGAGCCCGGCGACCCGCTCGTCAGCCTCCAGGAGGGCTCCACGCCGCTGCTGCGCGCGCCCGTGCTATCGGAGATGGTGGGTGCGAGTGTGCGCCTGAAGCTCGAGGGCGCCAACCCGACGGGCTCGTTCAAGGACCGCGGCATGACGTGCGCGGTCTCGGCGGCGGTGCGCGAAGGCGCCAGGGCGGTGATCTGCGCCTCCACGGGCAATACTGCCGCGAGCGCCGCCGCGTACGCCGCCCGCGCCGGCATCACCTGCGCGGTGATCGTGCCCGAGGGCAAGATCGCGCAGGGCAAGCTCGCGCAGACGCTGATGCACGGCGCGCGCGTGATCGTGCTGGAAGGCAACTTCGACCAGGCGCTCACGCTCGTGCGCGAGCTGACCGCCTCGCATCCGATCGTACTCGTCAACTCCGTCAACGAGTACCGCATCGAAGGCCAGAAGACCGCCGCGCTGGAGATCCACGAGAGCCTGGAGGGCGAGTGCGAAGCGCTGTGCATACCCGTCGGAAACGCCGGCAACATCACCTCCTACTGGCGTGGCTTCCAGGAGGCCGGCGCGAGCCCGCGGCTGTTCGGCTTCCAGGCCGAGGGCGCCGCGCCGCTCGTGCTCGGGCACCCTGTCGAGCATCCCGAAACAGTCGCCAGCGCGATCCGCATCGGCAACCCCGTGCGTTGGGAGGACGCGATCGCCGCCGCGCGCGACTCGCGCGGCACGATCCGCGCGGTCAGCGACGGCGAGATCCTCGCCGCCTTCAGGCTGCTCGCCTCGAAGGAAGGCATGTTCTGCGAGCCCGCCTCGGCGGCGTCCGTGGCCGGGCTGCTCAGGTACGGCGCCGACGGCGCCGAGCAGATCGTGTGCGTGCTCACCGGGCGCGGGCTGAAGGACCCGGAGACCGCGATCGCGCACAACGACGGCAAGGTGATCCCCTGTCCCGTGGAGATGGGCCCGCTCGAGGAAGCCGTTCTCGGTGAGGCGTAGGCGCCTGGTGCGCGCCCCCGCGTCCTCGGCGAACCTCGGGCCCGGGTTCGACTGCATGGCCGCGGCGCTGTCGCTGACGCTCGAAGTCGAGGTCGAGGAGACGGGGCAGTTCGCGGTGCACACGGAGCTGCCGATCGCCAGGGGACGCGAGAACCTGTGCGTGCGTGCGTTCGAGCGCCTGCATTCCGCCGAGGACTTCACGTTCACGATCCGCTCACAGATCCCGCTGTCGGGCGGTCTGGGCTCGAGCGCCGCGGCGATCGTCGCCGGGCTGATGGCCGCCGACCACCTGTTCGAGCTCGACGCCGACCTGCTCGAGCATGCGAGCGAGCTCGAGGGTCACCCCGACAACGTCGCAGCGGCGCTTTGCGGCGGTTTCGTGATCCACGCCGACGGCCACGCCACCCGCTTCGATCCGCCCACCGGGCTGGAGGCGCTGGCCGTGGTCCCCAGCGAGGAGGTGCGCACGCGCGCCGCTCGCGCGGTGCTCCCTGAGCAGGTGCCGATGCAAGACGCCGTGTTCAACATCGCGCACGCCGCGCTGCTGACGCTCGGTCTGGCCAAGGGCGACTGGGACCTGCTGGCACGCGGCCTGCACGATCGGCTGCACCAGCCCCAACGCGCGAGCCTGTTCCCGCGCTCCTTCGAGCTGGCCGCCCGCGCGCACGAGCTGGGCGCGCTCGGCGCCAGCATCTCTGGCGCCGGCCCGACGGTGCTGGTGTGGTGCTTCTATGAGCAGACCGGGGCGGTGGCGGCGGCGCTCAGCGGGCAGATCGAGGGGTGGGCGAGCCTGCTGCGCGTGCCGTTCGAGCCGCAAGGCGCATATGTGGAGGCGCTCTGAGAGGGTGCGCGTGTGGCCTGGTCGCCTACGCGGAGGCCCCCTGCGCGATCCGGGCCAGCCTCTCGCCGGCTTCGTCGAGGCCGTCCAGACGATCCAGCACCTCGGCCGCGAGCGCGAGGTAGTCGGCGCCCAGATCGGGACGGTGGTCGAGGATCGAGCGCGCGCGCTCGGCTGACTCCGCGTACGCGATCGAGCTGCGGATAACCGAATCGAACACCTGCTCCCCGAAGCGCTCCTTCAGCGACGCCAGCGCCTCGCGCGAGTGGACGGTGCGCATGTCCGCGAGGTTCAGCAGCACGCCCAGCAGCGTCAGCTGCGGGTTGAGGCTGTCGCGGGCCAGCTCCACCACCTCCATCGCCTGCTCGACCCCTTGCAGCGCGAAATACTGGGCCTCGGCGGTGATCAGCGCGTAGTCGGCTGCCACCAGCGCGTTGACGGTCAGCAGCCCCAGCGACGGCGGGCAGTCGATCAGGATCACCTCATACTCGGCGCCTGCCTTGGACAGCGCACGCCTCAACGTCAGCTCGCGGCCGATCTTGCCACCCAGCATCAGCTCGGCCTCGGCGAGGCTGAGGTTCGCGGGAATGATGTGCTCGTGGATCGCCTCGATCGCGTTCGAGCGACCCGCGAGCACGTCGGCGATCGTCGGCTCGACGTCGGTCGGCAGGTCGAAGTAGTCCGAGAGGTTGCCCTGCGGGTCGAGATCGACCGCCAGCGTGCGCACGCCGCTGCGGCGCAGCACGTCGGTGAGGGTCCGCACGGCGGTCGTCTTGCCGGTGCCGCCCTTCTGTGAGAGCACAGCGATCGTGTCAGCCATGTCGCAGCGATACTACGCGCCGGTGCCCGTCGGCGCCCCCGACCTCAGCCCACGCCCGGAACCCGTGCCTGGGCGCCGCCCACGTCAGCAGCCGCGGCCGCGTCTGGCACGCTCAGGAAAGCCAACCGGTAACGGCCCACGATGATCTCGTCACCGTCCTGGAGCACCTTCCCGTCGACGCGCGCGCCGTTGACGAACACGCCGTTGAGGCTGCGGTCGTCGAGCAGCCGCACGCCGTCGGGGTGGCGCACGATCAGCGCGTGACGGCGCGACACGGTCGGATCGTCGAAGCGGACGTCCGCCGCGAGGCTGCGCCCGACGCGAGTCCACTCGCGCGTGAGCGGGAAGGTGCGCACCTCGCCGCCCTCTTCGAAGCACAGGTACTCGCCGGGCTGCTCGATCCGCTCCCGCGCCCTCGCCAGCCGTACGTCTCGATCTGGCGCCGGCGGCGCGAGCAGCGTGCCCTCGCCGCCCCCGGCGACCGGCTCGCCCGTCCCGGGCACGATCCGCTCCGTGCTGAACAGCGACGCCCGCGTGAACTTGCGCCCGCCGCACTCCGGACAGCTCGGGAGCATGTCCGAACCGTCGAGCGTGAGCGTGTAGTCGCAGCGGATGCAGCGGAAGGAACCAGTCCCCACGAATGTGCCCGAGGTAAGTGACTCCATGCTCTGCTGCTCCTCCCTCTGTCTTGCTGCCAGGTACTGCTGCCGGGGGGACGGGACCTTGTATCCGGGGAAACTTGTGGCGATCATAACAAGATTGTCAAGCCAGGTCGAAGTTCTGGATCTTGGTATCCGCGCGCGTGGACAAATCGCGCTCTGCGGTGCTCTCGTACCTCCCTGAGGCGCTGGCGCGCGCTCCCCCGCCCGTCGCTCCCCAACTGTCAGCTACCCGCTCCGCGGTCCTGCGAAACAACCCTCGACGGCCTCGATCGTCGCGCCTGGGACGCGCCATCCGCCGGCAGGAACGCCTTCAGGGGCGGCGAACCTACTGCGCATGGCGTCGATCACCGCTCACGTCGAACAGCTCGAGCATCTGCTGCTGCGCCGTAGCCTGGGCGCCCTGGAGAACGATCGCAACCGCTGCGCGGACTGCGGGCGCACGCCGTTGACGGGTGAGCACGTGCACGTCTATGGCGCACGCCAGCAGAGGATCGTGTGCGAGCTCTGTCGCGCTGCGCGACCGGATACCCCGCTGGCGAGCGAGCTCGTCAGGCACTGCGAGCACGGCCACGCCGTGCGGCTGACGATCCGCGCGGCATAGCCTCCAGCGTCGCCGCGGCGCGCCGCAATACACTTGCGCGCGCAATGGACCCGGTGACCGTGTCGATAGTCGTCTCCGCCCCGCCCGAACAGGTGTTCGACTATCTCCAGGACATCGCCAACCACTCGGAGTTCACCGACCACTACCTCGTCGATTGGCACCTCACGCGGATCGAGTCGGTGGGCACGGGGGCGGGTGCGCGCTTTCGCGTGAAGGCGCCCGCGAGCCGCTTCAGCTGGGGCGACGTGATGTTCGCGGAGGTGCTGCGACCGCATCGGATCGTCGAGGTCGGGCGCATGGGCAAGAACAACCGCATTCGCACGCTCGGCGTGTACGAGCTCGCGCCAGCAGCCGGCAACTCGACGCGCGTGCGCTTCACCCTCCAGACCCAGCCGGCGACGTTCGCGGACAGGCTGATGGAGGGGTTCGGGGCGCGATCGTGGCTGCGACGCAAGAACCGCAAGGCGATGCGTCGGCTGCGCGGCATCCTCGAGACCGGGGAGGGTCGGGGGCAGCGCGTGACGGTCGCCGGCGGATAGACTGCCGCGTCGCATGTCCACCCGCCTGCGCAAGTTCTCGCTCGCCCTGCCAGCGCTGCTCGCAGTACTTGCCGTCAGTGGATGCGGCGACTCCCACACACGCGTGACGACCGGCACCTACGCGGGCGAGTCGGGCAAGAACGCCCCCTATCTGAACGTCGGCTCGCTCGTCTACGAGGTCCAGCTCTCGCGACAGCTGAACCCGTACAACAGCGAAGACGCCAGCTACCTTCAGGGTCTCACGCCCGCGCAGCTCAAGCTGGAACCGGGTCAGGAGTGGTTCGCGGTGTTCATGCAGGTCTACAACCAAACCTCCCAGCCGCAACCCTCCGCGAACAGCATCACGATCACCGACACGCAGGAAAACACCTACACGCCGATCGTCCCCGACGAAACCAACCCGTTCGCCTATCGCCCCGCACTGGTCCCGGCGAACAGCCAGCTGCCCACGCCCGGCACGCTCGCGGACGACGACCCGGCCGAGGGCTCGGTGCTGCTGTACAAGATCGAGATCGTCTCGTTGGACAACCGCCCGCTGGAGCTGAAGATCGTCGACCCGAACGACCCCAGCGCGACGGCGTCAGCCGAGCTCGACGTCTAGCGCCTAAAGCCCCGCTTCGATCACTTCGCGCGCGATCGGCGCCGCGGTGGCGCCGCCGGCGCCGTCTTTTACGAGCATCACGCACACGGCGATCCGCGGCGCGAGCGCCGGCGCGAACGCGGCGAACCAGGCGTCGGTGTTGGCGGCTTCGCTTTCGCCGCCCTGGCAGCCTTCCTTGGCTTCTTCGTGCGACCCGTTCGCGCCCGCTTCCCCCGCCGCAGACGTTTCCGACGCGGCCGTGGAGGTGCAGGCGCTCTTCAGTTCTGCGGTGCCGGTCTTGCCGGCGACGGTCACGCCCGGGATCGCCGCCGCGGTGCCGGTCCCTTCGCGCACGACCGCGATCATCAGATGTCGAACCGTGTGCGCCACCGACGAGCTCATCGCGCGCATGCGCGGCGCGGCCGTCCCCGGCAGGAACGTCGGTTGCGGGCGCAGACCGCCGTCCGCGACGGTCGCCGCCACGGTCCCCATCTCCAGCGGGCTCGCCAGCACCTGCCCCTGCCCGATCGCCGTCGATCCCACGTCGAGTTCCCCCTGGATTTCGCCGGGCGCCGGCAGCGTGCTCTCGGCCGCGCCGGGTACGCCGGGTGGGTGGTTGAAGCCGAGGCCTTCCGCCGTTGCCACCAGGCGAGCGGCTCCGAGCCGCACGCCCAATGGCGTGAACACGGAGTTGCACGAGACCGCGAACGCGAGTTCGAGCGTGCCGCCGCATTCCTCGCCGTTGGCGTTGTTCAGCCGAACGCCGTCGAGCGTGGCGTGGGTGGCGTAGGGAAAGACCGTGCGCGGGTTTGCGATCTTCGCCGCCAGCACGCCCGTGACGGTGATCATCTTGAAGGTCGAGCCCGGCGGCTGGAGGGCGTCGAGCCCAAGTCCCGCAACCGCCAGGATCTCCCCTCTGGACGGCTGCATCACAACGATGCCGCCGAGCTGGCCGCCGAGCGCGGTGACCGCCGCGCGCTGGAGCGACGGCGAGATCGTGGTGCGCACTGGAGCGGTTGCGTGCGCGGTGGCGTATGCGAGCCTTCGAGCTTGCCCGCCCGCTCCTGTGCTGGTGGCCAGCAGCTCGCCCCCAGGGGTACCACGAAGCCGATCGTCCAGCGCCAGCTCGAGGCCGCTCAGCCCGACGATCGCCTGCGCCGGGACGCCCTGTTCTTCGAGCGCCTGGCGGCGCGAGGACGGCGCCGGCCCGACGCTGCCAACCACCGCGTCCGCGGCCGCGCCAAGCGGCGAGGTGGGCGTGGCTTCGCCGGCTGGCGCGTTGACGCTGGCGCCAGGTATCGCTTCGGCCAGCACGCTGCCGTCGCGTGCGAGCAGCGGCGCGCGGCGCGGCAGCGAGGTTTCGCGCGTGAGCAGCTCGCCGGCGCGCAGTCCCGGGAACGCGAGCGAGCGCGACCAGGCAACGCGTGGGCTGCCGTTGGCGGCGTTGACGATCGCGACGTCGAAGTCCAGCGACAGGGAGCCGAAGATACGCGTATCGACCCGCACGGGAACGGCCACCTCGTGGCCCGAGGCGCCGCGTGCGTTGCCCGTGACCTGGAGGCCGGTGGCCGTCGCGGTCGTGATCGCTTCGCGGTAGACCGCGGCGAATTCGGTCACCGCGATCGAGCGGCGCGCGGACGGGCTGATGTCGGAGTACATGGAGACGTAGTCGTGGTGCGTCCATGCCCGCACGAAGCGGTAAGCCAGCGCGTTCGCCGGCGAGCTCGAGCGGCTCGCGCCGAGGAGCGCGCCGAGCGCGAAAGCGAGCGCGGCCAGCACGAAGACGAGGCGCGCGCGTCGCCGGCGCTGGTTGTGGCTTTCACTCACTGAGCTTGTAGAACATGACAGGTGACCCAGCTGGACTGGATAATTGTCGCGTTCGCCTCGCTGCTCGCGTTCCTGGGCTCCCGTCAGGGCTTCGTCGTGGGCGCGCTTTCGTTCTGCGGCTTCGCGATCGGGGCTGTGCTGGGCACGCGCGTCGGCCCGCTGCTACTGCCCCAGGGCTCCGCGTCTCCCGACGCGCCGGCGTTCGGCCTGGTCGGGGCGCTGCTCGGCGGGGCGATCCTCGCGAGCGGGCTCGAGGGTCTCGGGTTCAGGCTGCGGCGCACGCTGATGGTTCCCGGCCTGGGGTTGCTCGACGGGATGCTCGGCGCGTTGCTCGGCGGCGCGCTCGCGCTGGGGATCGTGTGGATCGCCGCCGCGGTCGCCGCGCAGTCGCAGGGAGAGGCTCAGCTGCGCGCGGACATCCAGCGCTCGGCGATCCTGCAAAAGCTCAACCAGGTGCTGCCGCCCTCCGGGCCGATCCTGAACGCGCTCGCGCGCCTGGACCCGCTGCCGTCGATCAGCGGGCCCTCGCCCGACGTGGCCGCGCCCGAGCCGGCGATCGCGCGGACGCCGGGAGTTCAGAGAGCGGCCCGCTCGGTCGTGCGTGTCGACGGCACCGCCTGCGGTCTGGCGATCGAGGGATCGGGGTGGGTCGCTCAGCCGGACATGGTCGTGACCAACGCGCACGTCGTCGCCGGCGAGCAGGACACGACCGTCGAGGTCGGCGGTGAATCGCCGAGCCTGCCCGCGCAGCCGATCCTGTTCGACCCCACGCACGACCTCGCCGTGCTGTTGGTCCCCGATCTCGGGCTGGCGCCGTTGAGCCTCGCCGCCAGTGCCCCCGAGGGCGCGCCCGGGGCGATCATCGGCTACCCCGAGAACGGCCCGCTCAACGTCCAGCCCGCGAGGATCGGGCGCACGCAGAGCGTGATCACCCAGAACGCCTACGGTCAGGGTCCGGTGTCGCGGCTGCTCACGCCGCTGCGCGGGCTCGTGCGTCCGGGCAACTCTGGCGGCCCGTTGGTCAACGTCGAAGGACGGGTGCTCACGACCGTGTTCGCCGCGACCGTCGACAGCCACACCAGCGGTGGCTACGGCGTGGCCGACGAAACGGTCGCCAGCGAGCTGCGCCAGGCCGAAGCGCACGAGCACGAAGGCGTCGAGGTGAGCACCGGTCCCTGCACCAGCGGGTGAACCCCCGGCAGCTGGCGCGAGCGCGCCAGAACGTCGGCGGCTGGAGCGGACGCTACGCTGACCGCCATGTCCAAGACGCTCGTGGTCGCCGAGAAGCCTTCCGTGGGGCAGGACCTGGCACGCGTGCTGCCAGGCCCGTTCAAGAAGGGCGAGGGGTTCCTCGAGGGTCCCGAGCATGTGATCACCTGGGCGGTGGGACACCTCGTGCAGCTGGCCGAACCGGAAGCCTACGACGCCAAGTACAAGAGCTGGCGGATGGCGGACCTGCCGATCGTGCCCGAGCGCTTCAAGCTCGAAGTCCGCGACGAGCGCTCGCGCAAGCAGATGTCGGTCGTCAGCAAGCAGCTGGCGCGCGATGACATCGACGAGGTCGTCAACGCCTGCGACGCCGGTCGCGAGGGCGAGCTGATCTTCGCCTATCTCTACGAGAAGGCCAAAGCCAAGAAGCCCGTCAAACGCCTGTGGCTGAACTCGATGACGAGCGCGGCGATGAAGAGCGCGCTCGCCGCGCTTCGTCCCGGGCAAGAGTTCGAGCTGCTCGAGCAGGCCGCCAGATCGCGATCTGAGGCCGACTGGATCGTCGGCATGAACGCCACGCGCGCCGCCACCATCCGCCTGCGCAGCTCCTTCGACGGGGCGGTCTCGCTGGGGCGCGTGCAGACGCCCACGCTGGCGATCGTCGCGCGTCGCGAGGAGGAGATCAAGGCGTTCGAGCCGGAGCCCTACTGGCTGGTCGACGCGGTGTTCGTCGCCGATCGCGCGTCCGCGGCGCCCGGCGCCGGCGAGAACGGCGAGCGCGTGTACGTAGGTCACTACCAGGCCCCCGCTGGGAGCCCGGGCAAGACCAAAGGCCCACGCATCGCAACCGAGCAGGAGGCGCAGGCGATCGTCGCGGCGTGCGCAGGCAGGCAGGGCACGATCACCAAGCTGGAGAAGAAAGAGCAGCGCGAGAAAGCGCCGATGCTGTACGACCTGACGACGCTGCAAAGGGAGGCCAACAACCGCTACGGCTTCTCGGCGAGACGCACGCTCGCCGCCGCCCAGCGCCTCTACGAGGAGCACAAGGCGCTCACCTATCCGCGGACCAACTCGCGCTACCTGCCGAGCGACATGGTCGAGGAGATCAAGCCGATCGCCGAGCTCGTCGGCACCCACGACGAGTACCGCAGGGGCGCGGAATACGTCGCAGCCCTGGACGTGCTGCCGCTCACGCGGGTGGTCAACGACGAGAAGGTCACCGACCACCACGCGATCATCCCCACCCGCGCCGAGCACAACCTCGAGCGGATGAGCTCCGACGACAGGCGCGTGTACGACATGGCCGCGCGCCGCTTCCTCGCGGTGTTCCACCCCGAGGCGGTGTTCGAGAACACGCGCGTGGAGACGACCGTGCAGGCCGCGGCCTCCGCGCAGGCGAGCGCCGGGCACGTGTTTCGCACGCGCGGCAAGCTGCTGCTGGTGCCCGGCTGGCGCGGCGTTTACGACGAGCTGGCGAGCGACGCGAAGGCGAGCGCGCAGGAGGACGGACGCGGCGACGAGGACGAGGTCACAGACCAGCAGCTTCCCCGTCTTAACGAGGGCGAGGCGGTGCAGACCCGCGAGGTGCAGAGCACGCGCAAGGAAACCAAGCCGCCGCGGCGCTACAGCGACGCGTCGCTGCTCGGCGCGATGGAGACGGCGGGCAAACTGGTCGAGGACGACGAGCTGCGCGAGGCGATGAAGGACTCCGGAATCGGCACCCCGGCGACCCGCGCGGCGATCATCGAGCGGCTGATCACGGTCGGCTACATCGAGCGCGACGGCCGTTCGCTGGTGGCGACCGAGAAGGGCCGCAACGTGGTCAGGCTGCTGGGCGAGCATGCGCTGACGTCTCCAGGGCTGACGGGCAGCTGGGAGCAGCGGCTCGGGAAGATCGAGCGCGGCGAGGACTCACGCAAGCAGTTCATGGGTGACATCGCCGGCTTCGCGCGAGATACCGTCAAGCAGCTCGACGAGACGCTCAAAGACGTGCGCATCCCGCGCGCGCGGCTGGGGCCGTGCCCGGTGTGCGGTCACGAGATCGTCGAGAACCGCAAGGGCTACTCGTGCTGGGCGCGCGAGGATCCCGGCTGCGGCTTCGTGATCTGGAAGTCCAAAGCCGGCAAGACGCTGCCGTTGGCGATCGCCCGCGAGCTGATCAAGACCGGCTTCACCGCGCAGGCCGTCACGGGCTTTCGCGGCCGCAGCGGGCGCAGTTTCCGCGCGCATCTGGCGCTCAGCCAGACGGAGGAGGGAAAATGGCGCGTGGAGTTCGACGAGCTGTGGGCGAAGGAGGGGGCCAAGCCACCCGAGGCCGAGGCGGAGGTGGACAGCGCTCAGGCAGGCGAGGCCGTCGGAGCCCGCAGCGCCGCATAGGCGGTGAGCCTGACCCTGATAACCGGGCCCGCCAACGCGGGCAAGGCGGAGGTGGTGATGGACGCGGTGCGCCGCCACCTCGCCCACGGCGAAGAGCCGCTGTTGATCGTCCCTACGCGCGCCGACGCCGAGCACTACCTGCGCGAGCTGGCGGGTGCGAGCGTCGCGATCGGCGCACGCGTGGAGCGCTTCACGGGGCTCGTCGACGAGGCGGCCCGACGCGCCGGGGTTGACGCTCAGGTGCTTTCCGCCGCGGCGCGCCAGCGCGTGCTCGAGCTGGTGGCGGCGCGAGGTGGCGCGCCGAGCTTCTCCCGGCTTCGTTCGCGCGCTCGCGGAGCTGTTCGCGCAGCTGCGCCTCCAGCGCGTGACGCCCGCGCGCCTGGGTCACGCTCTCTCGGTCTGGCGGCGCGCGGAGGCGGTCAGCGGGCACCACGCCGACCTCGCGCGGCTGTTCGCTGACTACTGCGCGACGCTTGAACGGCTCGGCCGCACAGACGAGGAGGGGCGCGCGATCAGCGCCCTCGATGCGCTGCGCGAGCGTCCCGCCGCGTGGGGGCGGGCGCCGGTGCTGTTCTACGGCTTCGACGACCTCACCGGGCTCCAGCTCGACGCGATCGAGACGCTCGCACGGCTGGTGGACGCTCCGGTCACCGTGTCGCTGTCCTATGAGGCTGGACGCGTTGCGTTCGCGGGGCGCGCCCACAGCTTCCACGCGCTCGTGCCGCTGGCCAGCGAGCACCGTCAGATGCCGCCCCGGTCCGCGCACTACGCACCGCGCTCGCGCATGGCCCTCGCGCACATCGAGCGCTCGCTGTTCGAGGCGCAGGCTCCGCGGCTCGCGAACGGGCAGCTCGCCGGCGCGGTGCGCCTGCTCGAGGGAGGCGGCCAGCGCGCCGAGCTCGAGCTGGTGGCGAGCGAGATCCTGGACCTGCTGGACGGTGGCATGCAGCCCGCGGAGATCGCCGTGGTCGTGCGTCGTCCCGGGCTCGCGCAGGAGCTGCTGGAAGAGGTCTTCAGCACGGCGGGCGTGCCGTTCGCGGCGCGGCGAGCGACGCCGTTTGCGGACACGGCGATCGGCAGGGCGCTGGTCGGGCTGCTGCGCTGCGTGCCGATCCCGCACGCTCGGCCGACCCCGGGCGGCGCGCCACGCCGGTCACAGGCGGGCGAGCTCGCCGACCTGCTTGCGTGGCTACGCGTCCCGGGACTGCTCGAACGCCCGGAGCTGGCCGACTGGCTGGAGCTCACCGCGCGACGCTCCGGAGTAGCGGACGCGGTCGCTGCGAGGGCGCTGTGGGAGCGGCGCAACTGGCCGCTCGAGACGATCGACCAGCTGCTGGAGGCACAGGGACGTGGCGCCGCGGCGCTGTTCGATCGTGCGGCGCGCGAGCTTTACTGGCTGTTCTGCGCTCCCAGGCGCGCCGGCGCGCGTGTGCTCGCAGCCGAGGAGCTCCAGGATGCGGGGGCGCTGGCGGTCGGGCGCAGGGCGCTGGCGGAGCTGCGAGAGCTCGCACGCAGTGCGCCGGAGCTGGCGCCCGCGCACGCAGGCGGGCTCGCCGAGACGCTCGCGCGTCTGGAGGTTCCTGGCGGCGAGCGCGAGGGCGATCCCACGGACGCGGTCGCCGTGCTCGACCCGCTGGCGCTGCGCGCCCGCCGCGTGCGCGTGCTGTTCGCCTGTGGCTTGCAGGAAGGGGTGTTCCCCGCCCGCGCGCGCCCGCAGCCGTTGCTCGGCGAGGAGGAGCGCTGGCGTCTGGCGGAGGTCTCCGGGTTGCGGCTCGGTGAGCACGAAGACGTGCTCGCGGCCGAGCGCTACCTGTTCTATGCGGCCCTCTCGCGCCCGCAGGAGCAGTTGTTCCTGAGCTGGCACGTGGCAGACGACGATGGCGAGCCGACTCCCCGGTCGCTGTTCGTCGATGACGTATGCGACCTGTTCGGCGAGGAGTTGATGCTGGCGCGCGCACGCCGACGCGTGGGGGCCGTCGAGGCGATCGGCGCAGGCGCTGGGGCCCCAGCCCCCGCGCCGGCCGGCCCGTTCCCGTGTCCGCGGCGCGGCGCGGCGTGGGGGCTGAGCGACGAGCGCCTGCTGGCGTGGTTGCGAGAGCGCGTGTGGTCGGCGTCCTCGCTCGAGAAGTGGATCGGCTGTCCGGTGAGCTGGTTCGTCGAGCGAATGCTCGACCCCGCGCGCCTGGATCCGGACCCCGAGCCTCTCGCCCGCGGCGCGCTTGCCCACGCGGCGCTGAAGGACACGCTCGAAGGGCTGCGCCGCGAGCGCGGTAGCGCCCGGCTCGCGCCCGCCGCCCTCGGCCGGGCGCGCGAGCTGCTCGCGAGCGCGCTTGCCGCCAACGAGGCCGAGCGACCGCTGTCGGTGCTCCACGAGCGCGAGCTGGTGACGCGACGGCGCCTGCACGCGGATCTGGAGCGCTACCTGCGGCACGCGGCCGAGCACGACAGCCGGCTCGAGCCGAGCGCCCTGGAGCTCGAGTTCGGGTTCGACGAGCAGGAGCTGCCGGCGCTGGAGCTCGGGGACGGCGTTAGGCTGCGCGGACGGATCGACCGCGTCGACGTCGGCGAGCACGGCGAAGCGGTGGTGTACGACTACAAGGGCGGGCGGGCACCGTTCGGCGCGAGGTGGATCAAGGACGGCGACCTCCAGGTGGCCCTGTACATGCACGCGGTGGAGCAGCTCCTGCACCTGCGCGCGGTCGGCGGCTTCTATCAGCCGCTGACAGGCGTCGACCTGCGTCCGCGCGGGGTGCTCGACGGCGACGCAGGCCTGGAGCTGGGCGCTGTCAGCAGCGACGTGTGCGAGCACGCGGAGGTCCGCGCGCTGCTCGCGCAAGCCCTCGACTCCGCGCGCGCGGCAGCCGCCGAGGCCCGCCGCGGCGAGCTCCAGCCGCGACCTCACACGTGCGCATACCGCGGCGGCTGCATGTACCCGGCGATCTGTCGCTGCGAGCCATGAGCGACGCGCTCACCGACGAGCAATCGCACGCGGTCACGCGCAGGACAGGGTCGCTGCTGCTGTCCGCGGCGGCCGGCAGCGGCAAGACCACCGTGTTGGTCGAGCGCTTCGTCGCTGCGGTCCGCGAGGACGGCATCGCGCCCGCGAGGATCCTCGCGATCACGTTCACCGAGCGCGCCGCCGGCGAGCTGCGCAGCCGCGTACGGGCACGGCTGCTCGAGCTCGACGAGCGCGAGGCCGCGCGTGACACCGAGGGCGCGTTCGTGGGCACCTTCCACGGCCTGTGTGCGCGCCTGCTGCGAGCCCATGCGCTCGCGGCCGGGCTCGACCCCGACTTCGCGATCATCGACGAAGCGCTCGCCGCGCGCCTGCGCGAGATCGCCTTTCAATCGGCCGTGCGAGACCTGCTCGCGGACGGGCGCCAGGACGCCGTCGATCTGCTTGCGGCGTACGGCGTCGATCGCGTGCGCTCGATGATCGAGCAGGTCTACGCGGAGCTGCGCAGTCGCGGGCAGCGGATGCCGCGGCTGCCCTTGGTGAGCGTCCCCGTGAGCGCGGACGTCGGTGAGCAGGCCACCCTCGATCGCCAGGGGGCGGCCGCGTGCTCACTGCTCGACGAGCTGCTGCGAGGGCACGGCCTCGCCTACGAGCGGCTCAAGCACACGCGCACGGCCCTGGACTTCGATGATCTCGAGCTGCTCGCGCGCGAACTGTTGCTCGAGCGCGGTGATGTGCGCGCGGCGTGGTCGGATCGCTTCGAGCTGCTGATGGTCGACGAGTTCCAGGACACCAACGCCCGTCAGCTCGACATCCTCGCCGCGTTGGACCACGGAAACCTGTTCACGGTCGGCGACGCGCTCCAATCCATCTACGGCTTCAGGCACGCCGATGTGGGTCTCTTCCGGGCCCGCCGGGACGAGCTCGCGACGCGCGGAGCGAGCCTGCGCCTTACGCACAACTTCCGCGCGCGCGCGCCGCTGCTGAACGCGATCAACGCTGTCTTCGGCGAGCGCTTGCGCGACTTCACGCCGCTGGTGCCCACGCGCGCAGGCGACGCCGGCGAACCGCAGGTCGAGCTGCTGCTGAGCGACACGCGCGGCTGGGATCGAAGCCAGGCGCTCGCCGACGCGATCGCCGCCGGCTTGCCGCGCAGCCAGCTGTGGCGACAGGCGGAGGCGCGTCTGCTGGCCCAACGCATCGCCGAGCTCGTGGACGGCGGTCACGCGCAAGCGGGCGAGGTGGTGGTGCTGTTGCGTGCCTCCGGAGACCTCGAGGTGTTCGAGCGCGCGCTCCAGCTGAGCGGTCTGCCGACGATCGCGGCCGTCGGCGCGTTCTGGGGCCACCAGCAGATCGTCGATCTGGTCTGCTACCTGCGTGCGCTGGCGAATCCGCTCGATGAGCTCGCGCTGTACGGCGCGCTCGCGTCGCCGCTCGCCGGATGCTCGCGAGACTGCCTGGCGCTGCTCGCCGACGCCGCGCGCAGCGCGCGCACGGGCCTATGGCAGACCGCGCTAGGTGCGATCGACGGCGAGCCCGCCGATCGACTCGAGCTCTCGCCGCCGGATCGCGCAGCGCTCGCAAGCTTCTGCGCGTGGTTGCGCGACGAGCGCGCCGGCGCGGCGCGACGCACGATCTCCGAGCTGATCGAGCGGGCGGTCGCCGAGCGAGGCTACCGCGAGCACGTGCTCGGGCTCGCGTGGGGCGAGCGGCGATTGGCCAACGTCCACAAGCTGCTGCGTCTCGCGCGTAGCTTCCAAGCGAGCGAGGGCAGAGAGCTGCGCGGGTTTCTCGACCACGTCCAGCGCCTCCAGGACGCGCTCGCCGTCGAGCCCGACGCTCCCGTCGAGGACGTCGAGTCCGACGCCGTCCGGCTGATGACCATCCACGCCGCCAAGGGGCTCGAGTTCCCGGTCGTGTGCGTAGCCGACCTCGGACGCCAGCCCAACACGCAGACCCCCGACCTGCTGGTCGACGACGCTCGCGTCGGTCTGCGCTTGGCGCGCCTGGACGGTGAGCCTTCGACCCCGGCGCTCGACTACGCGCGGCTGTGCGAGGAGCGCCGCCAGCGCGAAGCCGAGGAGGAGGACCGGATCCTGTACGTGGCGATGACGCGTGCGCGCGAGCGTCTGTTGCTGAGCGGCGCGATCGACTTCGAGCGTTTCTCCCAGCCCCGATCTGGCGCGCTCGCTTCGCGCCCGGTTGCCAGCGCGATCTCGTGGCTTGCGCCTGCGCTGGCCGGGGATCTATCGGCGCTGGCGGCAGCCGGCGACCTCGCCGTCCACGAGCTCCCCGCCGGTGCGCGCGGTGAGGTGACCGTGCGCTGCTTGCTGAGCTGCGCCGCGAGCGTCGGCACGGTCCTGCGCGTCGCTGACGCGCCGGCGCGAGGGGACGTGGCCGCAGAGGTCTCTGACGCGCTGGCTCCAGGCGACGTGGCCGCAGCGGTCAAGGACGCGCCGGCGCCAGGGGACCTGGCAGCAGGCGTGAACGCCGCGCCGGCGAGCCGCTCGATCCTCGCCGCGCGGCGCCGGCACGCGGCGCCCGAGCCGCTCCTCGGCGAACAGCTCGCGCTCTCCATCGAAGGCGCCGGAACGCCGCCTCCGATCGCGCTCGCCAACCTCTCCTACACGTCGCTTAGCGAGCTCGATCGCTGCGGCTACAGGTACTACCTGGAACGGGTGCTCGGCCTGCGCGAGGATCGCTCCGGCTCGCGTGGCGGCTCGGAGCAGAGCGGTGTGCTCGAGGCGCGAGCGCGCGGGACGCTGATCCATCGGCTGATGGAGTCGCTCGATCTCGCGCGTCCGTCCGGCCCCTCACCGGAGCAGATCGCGCGCGTTGCCCGCGGCCTGGGCATGCGCGCGAGCGAGGACGAACGCGAGCAGATCGCGCGTCTGATCGAGACCGCGATCGGCGCCGAGCCGCCCGCTCGCGTCGCCCGCGCGCGCAGCGTGCGACGCGAGCATCCGTTCGCGTTCTCGCTGGCGCACGGGCAGCCGCTGATCGCCGGCGTCATCGATCTGCTCGCCGAGGAGGACTCCGGCGCGTTCGTGGTCCTCGACTACAAGAGCGACAGGGTCGAGGGGGTCGATCTGGGCTCGCTGGTCGAGCGCGAGTACGGCCTGCAACGGCTGCTGTACGCGCTCGCGGTGCTACGCGACGGGGCGCCCAGCGTCGAGGTCGTGCACTGGTTTCTCGAGCGCCCGCACGAGCCCGTGGCGGTCACCTACGGCGGGGGACAGCGCCCGGCGCTGGAAGCGCGCCTGAGCGCCCACGTGCGCGCCGCACGCGCGCGCGGCTTCAGCGTCAGCCCCAGCCCCCACCGCGGTCTCTGCCTGACGTGCCCAGGGAGGGTCGGGCTGTGCTCGTGGGGAGAGCGCGAGACGCTTCAGGAGCTGGCTGGGGAGGCTTCCGAGAGCCGTAAGAATTAGCGGCGCCAGGCGGTTTGTGAGGCCGTTGCGCTGCTACGCTTTCGGCTCCGCCTCCAGGTGTCCGCCTGTCCGCCTGCGCCCGCTCGGTGCGCAGACGGTGGGCATGCCCGCAACGTGGTCTGTCCAACCTCTGCGCGGGATGCACCGCCCCCACGGGAGCACTGCCATGAACTCGCACACCAAGCAGCCGCCACAGGCCGTCGGACTCTACGACCCCCGCTTCGAGCATGACGCATGCGGCGTTGGGATGGTCGCGCGCCTGGACAACGTGCCCACACACGAGGTGATCACGCGGGCGATCACCGCGCTCGAGAACCTCGAGCATCGCGGCGCGACCGGCGCCGATCCGTGCACGGGCGACGGCGCCGGGATCCTGATGCAGATGCCAGACGAGCTGCTGCGCGCCACCGTCGACTTCGAGCTGCCAGCGGCCGGCGCCTACGGCGTGCTGATGTGCTTCCTGCCGGCCGACGCCGGCGCCCGCGCGAGGCTGGAAGCGCTGCTGGAGCGAATCGTAGGCGACGAGGGTCAGCGCCTGCTGGGCTGGCGTGACGTGCCGATCGACCCGCAGCAGACGGGCGATGTCGCGGGCGCATGCCGGCCGGCGATCCGTCAGCTGTTCGTGGGTGCGGCCGACGCGCTGGCGGGCGACCGCGACGCGTTCGAGCGCAAGCTCTATGTGATCCGTCGGATCAGCGACCTCACGGCCGAGGAGCCGGGCCTGTACGTGGCGTCGAGCTCCTCGCGCACGATCAACTACAAGGGCATGCTGATCAGCTACCAGCTGGCGGCCTTTTACCAGGACCTCGGCGACGAGCGCTGCAAGAGCGCGCTGGCGCTCGTGCACTCGCGCTTCTCCACCAACACGTTCCCAAGCTGGGAGCTGGCACATCCCTACCGCGTGATCTGTCACAACGGCGAGATCAACACGGTGATGGGCAACGTCAACTGGATGCGAGCGCGAGAGAGCCAGCTGCGCAGCGAGCTGTTCGGCGAGGACCTCGAGAAGATCCTGCCGGTCGTCACCCCCGGCAACTCCGACTCGGCGACGTTCGACAACGTGCTCGAGCTGCTGATGCTCGCCGGGCGCTCGCTGCCGCACGCGGCGATGATGATGATCCCCGAGGCCTACCGCGGTCGCGATGACCTACCCCAATACCTGAAGGGCTTCTACGCGTTCCACTCGTGCCTGATGGAGCCGTGGGACGGACCCGCGTCGGTCGCGTTCACCGATGGCCGCGTGGTCGGTGCGACGCTCGACCGCAACGGCCTGCGCCCCGGTCGCTGGGTGGAGACGACCGACGGATACGTGGTGCTCGGCTCGGAGTCCGGCCTGCTGGACATCCCCCCCGAGCAGGTGCGCCGGCTCGGGCGCCTCCAGCCGGGCAAGCTGTTCCTCGTCGACCTCGAGCGCGGGCGCATCGTCGAGGACGAGGAGGTCAAGCGCGAGGTCGCCACGCGCCGTCCCTACGACGAGTGGTACGCGCGCAACGCCGTGCCCTTCGGCGACCTGCCGCCCTCCGACCAGGTCACGATCTCCCAGCAGCCGCTGCACCTGCGTCAACGCGCCTTCGGCTACTCCCAGGAGGACCTGCGGGTGCTGCTCGCGCCGATGGCGGTCGACGGTGTCGAGCCCGTCGGCTCGATGGGCAACGACCTGTCGCTGGCGGTGCTCTCCGCGCAGGCGCCGTCGCTGTTCTCCTACTTCAAGCAGCTGTTCGCACAGGTCACCAACCCGCCGATCGACCCGATCCGCGAGGAGATCGTGATGAGCCTGGCGACCACGCTCGGGAGCGAGCGCAACCTGTTCGACGAGACGCCCGAGCACGCGCACAAGCTGCTGCTCGACCAGCCGATCCTGCTCAACCGCGAGCTGGAGACCCTTCGCAACGTCAAACACGACGTGTACGCGGCGGACACGATCGACATCACCTGGCCGACCGCGGAGGGTCCGGACGGCATGCGTCGCGCGGTCGAGCGGATCTGCTCGCAGGCCCACGAGGCGATCGAGCGCGGCGTCAACATCATCATCCTCTCCGACCGCGAGATCGGCCCCAAACGCGCGCCCATACCGTCGCTGCTGGCGGTCGCGGCGGTGCACCACCATCTCGTGCTCGAGGGCACGCGACTGCGGGCCGGCGTCATCCTCGAGTCCGGCGAGCCCCGCGAGGTGCATCACTTCGCCACGCTGATCGGTTATGGCGCGAGCGCCGTCAACCCCTACCTGGCGCTCGAGACGCTCGACAAGCTCGTCGTCGAAGGGCGCGTCGGCGGGGCTGGCGATAACGGCGCGACGCGCCAGCCGAGCCCGGAGCACCTGAACGAGCTGCTCGAGCGGGCCGCCCAGAACTACGTCAAGGCGATCGGGAAAGGGCTCCTGAAGACGATCTCCAAGATGGGCATCTCCACGATCCAGTCCTACCGCGCCGCGCAGATCTTCGAGGCGGTCGGCCTGGAGAAGGAGCTGATCGACAAGCACTTCACGCACACCGCCTCGCGCGTCGGCGGCGTCGGCCTGGACGTGCTCGCGGCGGAGGCGATCGAGCGCCACGAACGCGCGTATCCGCCCGGCGGGCGCGCGCGCGACCCGCTGCTGCCGGTCGGGGGCGTGTACGCGTGGCGGCGAGACGGCGAGCACCACATCTGGAACCCGGAGACGATCGCGCTCGTCCAGCACGCCGTGCGCGCGGCCAACGGCGACATCGGCGCGGCGCTGAAGGGCGACCGCGAGGCCTACGAGGCGGTGCGCGAGAGCCCCGCCTACGCGAAGTACCTGGAGTACGCGCACGCCGTCAACGACGACGCCGCGCGCAGGGCCACGCTGCGCGGCCTGCTGGAGATCGGCAGCGGGCCCGGCGCGGCCGGCGCGGTCGCGATCCCGATCGATGAGGTCGAGCCGGCGAGTGCGATCGTGAGGCGCTTCTGCACCGGCGCGATGAGTCTCGGCTCGATCTCGCGCGAGGCGCACGAGACGCTGGCGATCGCCATGAACCGCCTCGGTGGGCGCTCGAACACGGGCGAGGGCGGGGAGGACCCCGTCCGCTTCAAGCCGGACCCCAACGGCGACAGCCGCCGCTCGGCGATCAAGCAGGTCGCCTCCGGGCGCTTCGGCGTGACGATCTACTACCTCGTCAACGCGGACGAGCTCCAGATCAAGATGGCCCAGGGCGCCAAGCCCGGCGAGGGCGGGCAGCTTCCCGGGGGCAAGGTCGACGCGTACATCGGATCGATCCGCCACACCATGCCGGGGGTGGGGCTGATCTCGCCGCCGCCGCACCACGACATCTACTCGATCGAGGATCTCAAGCAGCTGATCTACGACCTGCGCTGCGCCAACCCGCAGGCGCAGGTGTCGGTCAAGCTCGTCTCCGAGGTCGGCGTCGGCACGGTCGCCGCGGGCGTGTCCAAGGCCAACGCCGACCGCGTACTGATCGCCGGCCACGACGGCGGCACCGGCGCCTCGCCGCTGTCCTCGATCCAGGCCGCGGGCGTGCCGTGGGAGATCGGCCTCGCGGAGACGCAGCAGACGCTGCTGCTCAACGACCTGCGCTCGCGCATCGTGGTGCAGACCGACGGCCAGCTGAAGACCGGCCGCGACGTGGTAGTCGCGGCGATGCTCGGCGCCGACGAGATGGGCTTCTCCACTGGGCCGCTGATCGCCACTGGCTGCATCATGATGCGCGCCTGCCACCTGAACACCTGCCCTGTGGGCATCGCCACGCAGGACCCGGAGCTGCGCAAGCGCTTCAAGGGAACCCCCGAGCACGTCGTCAACTTCTTCTTCTTCGTCGCCGAGGAGGTACGCGAGATCCTTGCGTCGCTCGGCCTGCGCTCCTTGGACGAGGCGATCGGTAGGGTCGACATGCTCGGCGTGAACGACGCGATCGAGCACTACAAGGCTCGCGGCGTCGACCTCACGCACATCCTCACGCACGTCGAGCTTGCGGATGGCCAGCCGCGACGGCGCGTCGAGCCCCCGCCGAAGGTGCTCGACGACGCGCTCGACTGGCAGCTCGTGGAGCTCGCCGAGCCCGCGCTGGAGCGCGCGCAGCCCGCCCGGGCGACGCTGGCGATTCGCAACCGCAACCGCTGCGTCGGCGGCATCCTCTCGAGCCACATCGCCCGCCGCCACGGTGAAGCGGGGCTGCCCGAGGGCACGATCGAGGTCGCCTTCGAGGGCTCCGCGGGGCAGAGCTTCGCCGGCTGGCTCGCCCCGGGCGTGACGTTCACGCTGTGGGGTGACGCCCAGGACTACGCCGGCAAGGGCCTCTCGGGCGGGGTGTTCGCGATCCGCCCGCGGGCGGGCATGGGCGAGCACTTCAAGGCCGAGCACAACGTGATCGTCGGCAACACCGTGCTGTACGGCGCCACCGGCGGTCGTGCGTTCTTCCGCGGGCTCGCCGGCGAGCGCTTCGGCGTGCGCAACTCCGGCGCGTGGGCGGTCGTCGAGGGCGTGGGCGACCACGGCTGTGAGTACATGACCGGCGGGCGCGTGGTCGTGCTCGGCCCCACCGGGCGCAACTTCGCGGCCGGCATGAGCGGCGGCGTCGCGTACGTGCTCGACCCCGAGCACAAGTTCCACGCCCGTTGCAACATGGGCATGGTCGGCTTCGAAGAGCTCTCGCAGGCAGACGCGATCGAGCTGCGCGCGATGATCGAAGAGCACCTGCGGCGCACCGACTCGCCGGTCGCCTCGCGCGTGCTCGAGCAATGGCAGAAGCTGATGGCCGACGGAGCGTTCGTCAAGGTGATGCCACACGACTACAAGCGCGTGCTGCGCGAGCTGGCGGAGGAAGAGGCGCTGGCGGCGAGCGCCGCGAGCAATGGAGCTGCGCCCGCGCAGCAAGCCGAGCGTCGGCCGCTGGATGCGGTCGGCGGAACCACGGCTCCACCCTTGCAGGCGGGCACCTGATGGGCAAGCTCGGCGGCTTCCTGGAGATCGAGCGCCATGGCATCCCGCAGCGGGACCCGGTCGAGCGCGTGCACGACTTCGACGAGTTCCTGCTGACGCGCCCCGTGCCAGAGTTGAGTGCGCAGGGTGCGCGCTGCATGGACTGCGGCGTGCCGTTCTGCCACAACGGCTGTCCGCTCGGAAACCTGATCCCTGACTGGAACGACCTCGTCTACCGCGATCGCTTCGAGGACGCGATCGTCCAGCTGCACGCCACCAACAACTTCCCCGAGTTCACCGGACGCCTGTGCCCGGCGCCGTGCGAGGCGGCGTGCGTGCTCGAGATCCGTGAGGGCGAGGCGGTGACGATCAAACAGATCGAGAACGCGATCATCAACCGTGCGTGGGCCGAAGGATGGATCGCGCCGCAGCCGCCGCGGCGCGACCGCGAAACCGGTCAGGCAGTCGCCGTCGTGGGCTCCGGCCCGGCGGGCATGGCCGCAGCGCAGCAGCTGCGACGCGCCGGCCACCGCGTCACCCTGTTCGAGCGCGACGAGGCTGTCGGAGGACTGGTGCGCTTCGGCGTGCCGGACTTCAAGATCGAGAAGCAGGTGGTCCAGCGCCGCGCCGAGCAGCTGATCGACGAGGGTGTGGAGATCCGCTGCGGCGTGGAGGTGGGGAGCGACGTGAGCGTCCAGGAGCTTCGTGAGGGCTTCGACGCGGTCGTGCTAGCGACCGGCTCACGCACGCCGCGTGATCTGCCCGTGTCAGGTCGCGAGCTCGACGGCGTCCACTTCGCGATGGACTACCTGTACCAGCGCAACCGTTCGATCGCGCGGGAGCGTGGCCCCGTGCCGAGCGTCCCGGCGCCGGCGATCGAGCGCGAGATCACAGCTGCCGGCAAGGACGTGGTCGTGATCGGCGGCGGCGACACCGGCGCTGACTGCGTCGGCAACGCGGTGCGCGAGGGGGCGCGCTCGGTGGTCCAGCTCGAGCTGCTGGTCGAGCCGCCCGCGCATCGTCCCGACGATCGCACACCGTGGCCGCAGTGGCCGATGAAGTATCGGCTCAGCTACGCGATGGAGGAGGTGCGGAAGCTGGGCGTGGGCGAGCAGGACTACGCGGTCGCGACCACGAGCATCGCCGCTGACGGCAATGGCGCGGTCGCCGCCCTGCGCATCGCACAGGCGCAGCCGGACCCGCCGTTTGCGCCGGTGGCGGGCACCGAGCGCGAGCTGCCCGCGCAGCTGGTGCTGCTTGCGATGGGCTTCCTGCATCCGGAGCCGGCGCTGCTCGACCAGCTCGGCGTGGAGAAGGACCCGCGCGGGAACGTCAAGTCGGTCGCGCCGTACACGAGCTCGGTCGAGGGCGTGTTCGCCGCCGGTGACGCGCGTCGTGGCCAGTCGCTGATCGTGTGGGCGATCAACGAGGGTCGCCAGTGTGCGCGCATGGTCGATCGCTACCTGGCAGAGCGGCGCAACGGGCCCGAGCTCACAGGCGCGTTCGCGTGCGAGGACGCCGGGCTCGCCGGTCACGCAGACGCGGACGCCGGACCGGAGGGCCCTCCGCAGCACGTCGGCCCGGGCATCGGCGCGCCCGAAAGCTGAGCGGCGCGGCGCGCGCCGGCGCACGGCGCCACGCAAACAGGTATATCCAACGGCGCCATGCCGACTTTCTGTCGTCACAACCGCTTCCTGGAGCGCTGTCCGATTTGCAGCAAGACGCTGCCGGGCGCCGCCTCCCAAGCCAGGCCCGCGCGTGCTCAGAGGAGTGCGCGAGCGGCGGCGCCGGGAGCATCATCACGACACGGTGGCCAGCGCGGCGAGAGCGTGACCGTCCACCGCGAGCTGCGGGCGCAGGACGACGGCTATCGCTCGGAGCTCGTGCCGGGCGTGCGCGCGTCGGCCGACGCCGCCCGTCTGGCGGGGGAGATCGCGTTCTCGAACGGACGCCTGCTCGCGCTGGGCGTGCAGCCCCCAGGTCTCTACGGCGAGATCCGTGCACTGGCGGCCGCGGAGCCCGAGCGCGCGACGTGGGCGTGCTTCCTCACCGCCTACCTATGCCCGCTGGATACAGACGACCCGTTCGCGGGCATTCGGCTGGCCTTGCAGAGAATGCCGGACAGCCGATTGGATGCGACTCGCCGCCCGATCTCAGCGACATCCCGCTGGGCCCGCGCAGCTCCCACGAGCGAGCGCGTGGAGCCGAGACGCTGATCGCCTACGGCCAGTGGGTGCAGCGAAGCGGTCGCCCGGACGGCGATGCCGGGCAAGCAGCGGATGCCACGCAGACGCGCGCGTTCACGGGCGATCGCGCATGGACTCCCCAGCGCCGCTTCGAGCGAGTGTTCGAGCGCCTCGCGCTTCCCGGTCTCGGTCGCCCGGGACGCTACGAGCTGCTGGTCACGCTCGGGCGCCTCGGCGTCTACGAGCTGCTCGCGGACTCGCTCCAGCTCGCTGGCACGCGCGGGCCCGCCACCGAGGATCCAGCCACGCTGGCCGCAAAGCGCGTGTTCGGGATCGGCGATCCGCTGCTGCTAGAGCGTCGCGCGGCAGCTCTCGCCGAGGCGGTCTCGGTACCGATCGAAGCGCTCGATCTCGCGCTCTGCAACTGGCTCTCGCCGCACCGCTCGAGCATCGGGTTCCCGCCGCAGACCAGCGACGAGCGTACGCTGGAGCGGGCAAACGCAGCCCTCGGCGTTTGAGCCGCTGTCAGACGGCTGCGCCTGCCGCTGCTGCCAGCGCGACCGCGAGCCCCCAGGAAATTGCCGTCCACACAGCCGCCTACAGTGCTCCTGTCAGCGTTTCCAACCTCTCCGGGAGAGCGTCATGCCACTGTGTTTCATCGAACCACAGGATGCGATTCGCGTTATCGCCGAGTCCGTCGGCCGCGAGGCGCGCCGCCAGCTGGTCGGCGAGGTGGTGCGCGCGTGGGTCGACGACATCCCCGATCAGGAACTGTCGGTGCACTACGCGAAGGCGATCGCGGACCTCGACGAGGACGACCTGCATCTGCTGGCGGCATGGCACGCGTCGCTAGAGGTGGGCCAGCCGATTCCCAACACCGAGTTCCTCGTCGGCGTGTTCCCCAGCCTTGGCGAGAACCGCCGCGAGGCGCTGAAGATCGCGGCCGGCTTTCGCGGCGAGGAAGCCTTCCAGGCCGGCGTGGCCGAGGATCAGGCGCTCGAGACCGTGTTGCCGCGCCTATCGCGGGCGCGTGCGATCGAGCTCGCCAACGAGTGCATCCAGCTGTACATGTGGGACCGCCTGGGCTGCGACAACTAGCGGACCGTAGGCCGGCGCGAGGCTGCGTCCTCGGCGGCTGCGCGCGGAGCAGGTGACGCGGGCGCCGACTTCATGCGCGCCGCCGGCAACCTGCGCCGAGGCCCAGCATCATGCCGATCGTGCAGCGTCCCGCCCCTGTGACCCATGATCCTCCCCTAGTCTCCCTTTCGCCAACCCTGGCGCTGCGAAGCGTATCAACAGCCGGGCCCTAAGCGGCGGCTTTGAAGCCTGGGCCAAGGTGGCGCTCGCAACGCAGCCGCCGCCTGTCGTCTGTGGGACACTGGCTCGCGGTGTCGCAAGAGAACGTGGAGATCGTGCGCGCGGCCTACGAGTTCGCGCTCAGCAACGGTGCGCCGGATTTCGGCTTCATGGATCCCGAGATCGAGTGGCATACCCGCGCGGATTTGCCGGACTCGGCCAGCTACCACGGACACGACGGCGTCAGGAAGCTCGCCTCCGAGTGGTTTGGGTCCTTCGACGACCTTCGCTTCGACCCTGATGAGCTCATAGACGGAGGGGACGACGTGGTGATCGCCGTCCTGACACTGCGCGGTCGCATCCGCGACAGCGGCGAGGAAGTCAACATGCCGGAGACGCATGTCTGGAGGTTGCTGGATGGCAGGGCGGTCGAGTGCCGCGAGTACCCAACCAAGGCAGAGGCGCTCAAAGCCGTGGGGCTGGCGCAGTAGGCGGCAGCTGGGTATCGCGTGCCTGGCTCGGGGCGCGGCCCGTTCGCGGGCCGGGCTCGCGGCTAGACTGGGGTGGATGTCCGAGACCGTTGCGATGCCGAGCGAGGACGACGTGATGGACGCGCTGTCGAACGTGATCGACCCCGAGCTGGGTCTGGACTTCGTGGAACTCGGGCTGATCTACGGTGTCGAGGTCGAGCAGGGCAACGTGCGCGTGACGTTCACGCTGACCACGCCAGGCTGTCCGATCGGCCCGCAGGTCAACGAACAGATCGAAGAGTTCGTGGGCGAACTGGACGGGGTCAAGACGGTCGAGTCCGAGATGGTGTTCGCGCCGCCGTGGTCGCCTGAGATGATGAGCGAGGACGCTAAGTTCGCGCTCGGCTACTGAGCGGGGTGCTGGCGCTGGAGCGGACGCGCCCCAGCAGGCGGGTGGGCGCGCCGAGCAGGTGGCTGGCGTGGATTTGTGCGCTCACGGGCATCGCGGCGGGCGCACAGGCGGCGGTCGCGGAGGGCGCCTCTTGGCATCTGGACTCCGCGTTCGGCCTGCACGGCGTCGCCGGGGTGCCCGTGCGCGAGGAAGGGATTGACTTCCCGTATCCCCCGGGGCCGGGAGCTCAGGGGTCGCTGCTGGCCGCCGGCCCTCGCGGCTCGGTGTTCGTGGGCGGCTTTGCAGATCACCAGAAGGGCTCGTTCCGGGTCGCGCGCCTGTCCGCTGGGGGCCGGCTGGTGAAGGGCTTCGGCAGCGGTGGCGTGAGCGTCGTCCCGACGATCCACGCCACAGCACAGCGTCCTCCGCGCATGCTCGCGCTGGCGGGTGGCGGGCTGCTGATCGTGGGGCTCGACCGGGCAGGCCGGCTCGCGGTCGTGCGGCTGTCCCCCGGCGGCGCACCCGATCGCTCGTTCGGCAGGGACGGCGTCGCCGACTACGCGCTTGCCGACAGCGCCGGCCATGCAATCGTCGCCGCGGCAGCGGTCGAGTCCGACGGCAGCATCCTGATCGCGTACTACCGCAAGGAAGTCGCCGAGCCGGTCAACGAACCGCAGGTCGCCCCCGGCTTCGGCGCCGGCCCGCTCCAGCTCGTGCGGCTGCTTGGCTCAGGCTCGCTTGATGCCGCATTTGGAAAGGGCGGCTTTCTCGAACCACCGCTGCCCAGCGAGGGTGCCGCAGCCGGCGTCACGATCGACGCCGAAGGGTCGATCCTGATCGCCTACGAACAGACGCCGGTGTTGTCCGCGGGCGTGACCGAGGCTCCTGCCGTGCAGGAGCTCACGGCTTCCGGTGTGCCAGCCCCCGGCTTCGGCAAGGAAGGAGTCGCGACGTTGCCGTTCCTGCCAAGCGCTGAAGGCGTCAGCTCGAGCATCTTCGGCGCCCTGTTCGCGCTGGCGGGCGGATCGGTCGAGGTGAGCTTCGGGGGGGAAGGCGAAGTGTTTCGCTTCACCTCCAGCGGCGCCCTCGATTCGACCTTCGGCACCAGCGGTCACGCGCGCGCGGGCCGCGCGGCTGCCGCCTTGGCGCTCGCGCCGGACGAGGAGACGTTCGCGCTGAACACGCGCGGCGGGCTCACGCTTGCGGGCACGCTGGCCAACGGCGCGCCCGACCCCACGCTCGGCGGGCGCAGCGGGATGCGCTTGCCCGCGCACGTGCCCGGGCCGAAGCCGGGCGAAGAGCGCCAGGCCGTGCAACTGCTCGCTGGCAACGCCGGCCTGAGGATCCTCGTCGGCGAAGAGATCGTGGCGCTCACCAGCTAGTTGACGCGCGTACAGCTAGTGAGCGCGCGGCGGCGCTCGAACGCCGGCCTAGACGGGTGCCGGCGCCGACTCACTGGCGAGCGTCACCAGCGTGGCGAGTTCATCGGCGATTTTCTCGCCGATCGAGTCGATATCGGGGAGCGCGTCGAAGTCCCCGAGCAGGCCAAAGTTCATCTGCCCGTTGTAGGACATGATCGCGATCGCGAGCGCGTGGTTCTCGGGCAAGAACGCGACGGGGATCGCGTGCAGCATCTCACGACCCAGCACGTACAGCGGGAACTGCGGGCCGGGCACGTTGGTGACGATCAGGTTGAACAGGCGCGTGGAGAAGTTGAGACGTGACGCCTGCGCGAGGATCGTCGGCGGCGCGAAGTTCTGGGCGCCCGCGATCACCTCTGCGCCGAGAGCCTGCTTGGACTCCTTCAGGCCTTCCATCGCGTTCGAGACGAAGCGCAGCCGGTTGAGCGGATCGGTGATGTACGTCGGCAGCGGCCCGCGCATGACCACGATGCGATTGCCGCCGTGATGGTGCTCGCCCTCGGTCCTGACCGATACCGGGACCAGCGCGCGCAGCTCCACGCCCTCGGTGTGTCGCCCCCTCGAGATCAAGAACGAGCGCAGCGCGCCGGCGACGACCGCCAGCACGACGTCGTTGACCGTCCCGCCGAACGCGTTCTTGACCGCCTTGAAGTCCTCGAGCTCGGCGGTCACCCCGACGAACCGCCGGTGCGGCCCGATCGGCACGTTCAGCGGCGTCTGCGGAGCGGGGTTCAGGCCGGCCCACATGATCTCACCGATGCCCTCTGCGGCCTCGCGCGTGCGCGCCAGGGCGCGATCGGGATGTGCCAGCGCATCGATCGCGCCCTCCGCCAGGGCCAGCCCTGCGCGTGCAGCCCCAAGCAGCCCCGCCGCCAGCAGCTGCGCCGTACCCGGCTCGGTGTGAGGCTGCCACGGGCGCCCGGTGTAGGCGACCGGCGGAGGATCGGGCGACAGGTCGAACAGCACCGTCGCCAGATCCACACCGGCGATGCCGTCGATCAACGAGTGATGCGTCTTTTGGATCAGCGCAAAACGGTTGTCCTCGAGGCCCTCGATCAGCCACATCTCCCACAGCGGCTTGGAGCGGTCGAGCTGCTGGGAGAAGATCCGCGCGGTCAGGTCCTGGAGCTGCTCCCACGCGCCGGGCGCGGGCAGCGCGGTGTGGCGCACGTGATAGTCGAGGTTGAAGCTGGGGTCGTCGACCCACACGGGACGGCCGCTGTCGATCGCCGTGTGGGCCAGCTTGTGGCGGTAGCGGGGAACCAGGTGCAGTCTCCTGCGGATCTGTTCGAGGAACTCCTCCATGCTCGGTGGCGGCCCTTCGATGATCGTCAGACCGCCGATGTGCATGTGCGAGACCGAACTCTCCTGATGCAGGAACGAGGCGTCCACAGGAGTCAGACGGTCGAGGTGTCGTTGGCTCATCGGGCTTAGCGTACCTAGGTGCCCCCTACAATGACACCCGTGTCTAACACGGTCGAGAAGTTGCTGCTCGCGGCGCCGCGAGGCTACTGCGCGGGCGTCGATCGCGCCGTGCAGACGGTCGAGCGCGCGCTCGCGATCCACGGGGCGCCGGTGTACGTGCGCAAGGAGATCGTGCACAACAAGCACGTCGTCGCGCAGCTACGCGAGCGCGGCGCCATCTTCGTCGACGAGCACACCGAAGTGCCCGAGGGCGCGGTCTGCGTATTCTCGGCGCACGGGGTCGCCCCCAGCGTGCGCGCCGGCGCCGAGCAGCGCGGGCTGCACACGATCGACGCGACCTGTCCGCTCGTCACGAAGGTCCACCGCGAGGCGGTCCGCTTCGCCGAGGACGGCTACACGATCGTGCTCGTCGGCCACGACGGCCACGAGGAGGTCGAAGGCACGATGGGCGAGGCGCCCGAGCAGATCGTCCTGGTCCAGAGCGAGGACGATGTCGACGCGCTCGAGGTCGACGATCCCGAGCGGATCGCGTACGTCACCCAGACGACCCTCGCCGTGGGCGAAACCAGCGCGATCGTGGACAGACTGCGAGCGCGCTTCCCCAGCATCACCGGTCCGCGCACGGATGACATCTGCTACGCCACCACCAACCGCCAGGCGGCCGTCAGCCAGATGGCGGGGAAATGCGACCTGATGCTCGTGATCGGCTCGCGCAACTCATCCAACTCGGCGCGGCTGGTCGAGGTGGCACGCGACTGCGGCACCGACGCGCACCTGATCGATTCGGCTCGCGAGGTCCGCGAGGAGTGGCTGGACGGACGCCGCGTGGTGGGCGTGTCCTCGGGCGCGAGCGCGCCCGAGGAGCTGGTCGAGGAGCTCGTGGACTTCTTCCGCGCTCGCGGCGTGAGCGACATCGCCGAGTTCGACGTCATCCGCGAGGACGTCCGTTTCATGCTCCCCAAGCAGATACGGGAAGCCGGCGCGAGACCATCCGCGCGCGTGGCCGGGGCCGGCTGACGGCGCGAGCGCGCTCGTAGTGCACCCGTCCCTCCGCTCGAGCTCCCCGCTCGTCAACCGACCTCTCCCCGCGTTGCGATGCACACGCTGATCGTCTCCGACCTGCACCTCGGCAGCGGCTCCAGATCGGACCTGCTGCGTCGCGCCGAGATGCGCGCCCCGCTGCTCGAGCTGGCCAGCGAAGCCGAGCGAGTGGTGCTGCTGGGGGACGTCCTCGAGCTTCGCCACGGACCGATTCGCGACGCCCTCGCCGCCTCACGGCCGTTCTTCGAGGACCTCGGGCGGGCGCTCGCGGGCGGCACCCGGAAGGGCACAGGCGAGCTCGTGATCCTTGCGGGCAACCACGACCACGCGCTCGTCGACTCGTGGCTAGGGGCGCGCGGCTGCGATCACAGGCCACCGCCGTTGCAGGTCGAGCAGCTGTTCGAGCCCGAGGACGCCTCGCCGGCGCTCGAGCGGATCGCGGCGTGGGCCCGTCCGGCACGCACCCGCGTCGCCTACCCCGGCATATGGGTGCGCCCGGATGTGTACGCGATGCACGGTCACTACCTCGACTGCCATCTCACGATCCCCACGCTCGAGCGCCTGTCCGTCGGGGTCATGAGCCGCGTGCTCGGGCGGCCGGCGAGCACGTTCGACCGCGTCGATGACTACGAGGCCGTCGGCGCGCCCGTGTTCGCCTGGCGGGACGCTGTCGCCCGCGACGGGCGTCCGAGCGTCGCGCTCAACGGCCTGGCCACCGTCAACGCGTGGCGGGCGCTGGGCGGTGCCGGCGCGCGCCAGCCGCTGGCGCTCAAGCACCGCCTCCGACGCGGCGCACTCGTGCGCGGGTTCCCAGTGGCCGTCGCCGCGCTCAACCGCGCCGGCTTGGGGCCGTTGCGCAGCGACGTCTCTGCCAGTGAGCTTCGCCGCGCCGGGCTGCGCGCGATGGGCGAGGTCGCCGCCCGTCTGGACCTCGGCGACGCCCACGTCGTCTTCGGCCACACCCATCGTGCCGGCCCGCTCGCCGGCGACCAGGCGCACGAGTGGCTCGGCTGTGGCGGGGCCCGCCTCGTGAACGCCGGAAGCTGGACGTACGCATCGATCTTCCTCACAGACAACGATGGCGAGAGCCCCTACTGGCCGGGAGTCTGCGTGCTCGTCGAGGAGGACGGGCCGCCACGTCTCGTGCGCCTCCTCCAGGACCACACGCGCGCGCAGCTCGCGCCGCGGGCAGCGGCCAGCGTCGCCGCGGCCCCGGAGCTCGCGCCTACACGACCCCCGGCGTGAAGCACGTCGCCAGGCACCTAACTCCGGCTCCGACCTGGAGATCGAGCTCGCCAGCGGTGTGCCGCTCGTGCTCGATCAGCGGATAGGCGCCCGGGTAGGCGACGCTCACGCTGCTGCCCCCGGCCGCCTCGCCGCCGTTGACGCTCACCGCTCCGCGCCCGTCGAGCACCGCCCAAACCGCGCCCGCCTCGTAGGGTCCGCAGTACGCGCCCTGCTGGTCCTGCGTCTGCGCCGCCAGCAGCGCGTCGGGCACGTCCTCGGCGCGCACTGGCGCGAGCGGCTCGCCCTGCACGCCCACCAGCTCCTGGATCGCGAGCTCCGTCTCCGCGTACGCGCCCTCGCCGAAGTGATAGTCGAACAGCCGCGCGCGACCGTCGAACAGGTAGCGCGCCGGCCAGCCAACGTTCTCGTACTCCCGCCACAGCTCCAGCTCGCTGTCGATCAGCACCGCGTGCTCGATCCCCAGCCGCGCCACCGCCGCTGTGACCGCGTGCTCGTCACGGGAGGCGTCGAACCCCGGGCAGTGCACCCCGACCACGCGCAAGCCCGCCGCGTGGTAGCGCGCGTGCCACGCCTTCACATACGGCAGCGTGCGCAGCGAGCTCGGCCGGCAGAAGTCCCAGAACTCCACCAGCATCGGCCGGCCGCGGTGCAGCACGCTCACCCCGCTCGCCGGCGCGTTCAACCACGGCAGCTGCCGCGGGAACAGCGGAGCCACGATCGTGTCTACGGGCGCGCGCATTTCCCGGGACATGGCGGCCCCTGAGGGGCGGGAGTCGCAAGTCTGACAAGGACGCAGGGAGCGTGGCGTGCTGAGCACGCGAGCGACCGAGGACGCAGTCAGACGCCGCGAATCGCGTCCCTCAGCCGATGCTGCCGACCATCTCCAGCTGTATCAGCCGGTTGAGCTCGACCGCGTACTCCATCGGCAGCTCCTTGGTCACCGGCTCGATGAAGCCGTTGACGATCATCGCCGCCGCCTCGTCCTCGGTGAAGCCGCGCGAGCCCATGTAGAACAGCTGGTCGTCAGAGATGCGGCCGACGGTCGCCTCGTGTGCGACCGTCACGTTTGGGTTCTGGATCTGGATGTCCGGCCACGTGTCAGAACGTGATTCGCCGTCCATCATCAGCCCGTCGCACTGCACGCGCGCTTTCGAGCCGGCGGAGTTGTGGCCCATCTTGACCAGGCCGCGGTAGCCCATGATGCCGCCGTCCTTGGAGATCGACTTGGCGAGGATGTTGGAGGTCGTGTTCGGCGCCAGGTGCACGACCTTGGCGCCTGTGTCCTTGTGCACGCCCTTGCCTGCCACGCCCACGTTGAGGTGGTCGGCGCGCGCGCCCTCGCCCATCAGGAACGAGCCGGGGTACAGCATCACGTACTTGGCGCCCATCGAGCCGCCGACCCACTCGACCGTGCCGTGGGCGTCGACCACGGCACGCTTGGTGTTGAGGTTGTAGACGTCCTTCGACCAGTTCTGCACGGTTGTGTAACGCGCCTTGGCGCCCTCGTGGACGAAGATCTCCACCACGGCGGAGTGCATCGAGTTGACGCTGTAGGTCTGCGCGGTGCAGCCCTCGATGTAGTTCACCTCCGAGCCCTCGTCGGCGATGATCAGCGTGTGCTCAAAGGTGCCCTCGCCGGCGCCCTCCATGCGGAAGTACGACTGCAGCGGCAGGTCGCACTTGACGCCCTTTGGGACGTAGCAGAATGCGCCGCCCGACCAGACGGCGCCGTGCAGCGCCGAGAACTTGTTGTCCTGCGCGGGCACGCACTTGGTCATGAAGTATTTCTGCACCAGCTCCGGGTACTCGGTGATGGCGGTGTCCATCGAGCAGAACAGAATCCCCTGCTTGGCGTACTGCTCCTTGAGCCCCTCGTACACGGGCTCCTGGCGCCACACGCCGACTACCCCCGCGAGGTGCTCGCGCTCGGCCTGCGGGATGCCGAGGTCCTCGTAGGTCTGCTTCATGTCCGCCGGCACGTCCTCCCAGCTGTTGAAGCGTCCGGCGGTCGGCGGCGAGTACAGGACCAGCTCGTCGAGGTTCAGGCCGCTCAGGTCCGGTCCCCAGGTCGGGATCGGCTTGCGTTCGAAGATCTCCAGCGACTTCAGCCGTTTCTCGGCCATCCAGTCGGGCTCGCCCTTGACCTTCGAGAAGCTCCCGCACGACCTCGCGAGAGATGCCCTGGCGCGCGCGAAGCTGCCCCTGGTCATCCTCCACGATCGGGCTGGGCTTGGTTATCTGCGTGCGGTCAATCGTGGCCATAAGCAATCCTCGATCCAGGGTAGCTCGCGAATCCTGTCCTGCGGAGTAGGAATTCTATCGGGCTCGGCGGTCCGAGCCCGAGCATCCGACGCGCGCTCGTCGAAACCGGCGCTAGCAGACGCAAAGCGCCAGCTAGCTGGACCGGTACATGTGATCCTGAGCCGTCCCCGAGATTTCTTCCACCCCGTCTTCGATGAGCTGCGGCAGCAGCGACGCTGCGCCGCTGCGTGTACCCAGTTCGTCCCCGAGCACATACAGTTCGCCGCCCTCGGTGAGGGCCATCGTGGAGCGGGCCGTCGCGATCACCGACTTCAGGGGCTCGAGGCTCGCCAGCTCGCCCGCCAGCGTGGGCGCGTATTTGGGCGCTTCCGAGCCATCGCCACAGTCTGCGGCGAGGTCGCTGCCCCAGCAGTAGGCAACGCCGCCGATCAGCACCTCGGTGTGCGCGAGCGCATCGGCTCCGCCGACGGACACCGAGCTGACGGGGCCCGGGAGCTTGAGCAGCGTCGGCACGTAGAGCTGGTGCATGCTTTTGACCTGTGCGACCTGTCCTTCCTGGTTGGAGCCGAACAGGAACAGTTCGCCGGAGGAGTTGCGCGCCGCCGAGACCTCTGGACCGGCCGACACTTCCACGATCTGTTCGAGGCCGGGGATCAGCCTTGGCGTCGTGACTTCCCTGACGCTCTTGCCGAGCCCGAGCTGGCCTTCCGGACCCCAGCCGCAGGTCTCCACCAGGCCGTTGGCGAGCACGATCAGCACATGATTTTTCGCGCCTTGAACCGCTACCGCGTTGGTCACTCCCGGCACTTCCGTGGGCATCGTGATCTTCTTTTCGTTTTCCCCTTCTTCACCGAGGCACAGGTCGCCGTGTTTGTTCATGCCCCACGAGAACAGACTCCCGGTGGAGGTGACCGCGAAACCGGAGCGTTCGGCCTCGCCGAGCGAGACCGCTTCCACGCCCGCGGGCAGCCCCACCGGGACGGCTGTTGCGAAGCTCTTGGTGGAGCCGACGCCGAGCGCGCCGTATTTGCCGCTGCCCCACGCGAGCACCGCTCCCGAGCTCGTGAGGCCGTACCCGTTCGCGTTGCCCGCGTCGATCCGGGTGACGTTTTCGGTCCCTTCCACTTCCGACGGCGTCTGCCGGGTCCAGTGCATCACCTGCGCGCCCGCACCCTGCGCGCTCACAGCCAGCAGGAACACAAGCGCGAGTAGCGTCGACGTCCATGTTCGTCCCACCAAAGACCCCCTCAGCGGCTCGGATGACAGGCCAGGTCAAACCACGCGCTCGCCGGGGTGCAGCTGCCTCCGGCGAATCGCGCACTTTACCTGACAGCTCAGCGGAATGGCGCCCCGCTGTGCGTTCTCGCGGCGCGCCTTACGTCGGCCAGGCGTGGTCTCGCGTGACCGCGCCGCGCCTTACGTCGGCCAGGCGTGGTCTCCCGTGACCGCGCCGCGCACTACCTTCAGGTTCAGCAGCGCGCACTTGCGCCGCGTCGCCGACACGGGGACTCCCAGCAGCTCGATCATCCAGTCCGCGTCCAGCTCGCCGGCCTGCTCGAGCGTCATGCCCTTCAGCTCCTCCGAGGCGATCGACGCCGCCGCCTGCGAGATCGCGCAGCCGTGGCCGTGGAAGCGAAGGTCCTCGATGCGGTCGTCCACCACGCGGATGTGCACTCCCAGCTCATCGCCGCACAGGGGATTGTGCTCGAGCGCCTCCAGATCGTGCGGGTCGAGCTCGCCGAAGTTGCGTGGGCGCTTGTAGTGGTCGAGGATGTAGTCGCGGTACAGGTCGTCCATCGCTCTAGGTCCCGTCCGCTTCCTGTCGTGTACGACGATCGTTATACGTTGATTGATGAGAGCGGGCAGCTGAGTGGCTGGCCCGCGTCACAGCCCGAACACCTCGCGTCCGGCCAGCAGCGCGTCGAGGAGCGCGTCCACGTCCGCCGCATCGTTGTAGATGCCAACGCTCGCGCGCGCCGTGGCGCCCACGCCCAGGCAGCGCATCAACGGCTGCGCGCAGTGGTGGCCCGCGCGGATGCAGACGCCGCCGCGGTCCACCAGCTCGGCGACGTCGTGGGGGTGCATGCCCTCGACCGTGAACGACGCCAGCCCGCCGCGGCGCTCGGCTGAAGGGGGTCCGACGACGCGCAGGCCGGGCACCTCCGCGAGACGCTCGAGCATGTAAGCGGTCAACGTCCGCTCGTGCGCGCGCACGCGCGCCATGCCCAGGCGCTCCAGGTAGTCCACCGCCACGCCCAGCCCCACCGCCTCCGCCACCGGCTGCGTGCCGGCCTCGAACTTGTATGGCAGCTCGTTCCAGGTCGCCGACTGCTCGTCAACGGACGCGATCATGTCGCCGCCCGTCAGGAACGGCTGCATCTCCTCCAGCAGCTCGCTGCGGCCGTGCAACACGCCGATGCCCGTCGGCCCGAGCGTCTTGTGTCCGCTCCACGCGTAGAAGTCCGCGTCGAGCTCGTCGATGTCCACCGCCATATGCGGCAGCGCCTGGGCGCCGTCCACCAGCGACACCGCCCCCGCCGCGCGCGCTCGCGCGAGCATCTCCGCCACCGGGTTGATCGTGCCCAGCACGTTCGATACGTGCGCGAAGGCCAGCAGCCGCACATCGCCGCGCGCGAGCTCCCGATCCAGCTGCTCCAGTGACAGCTCTCCTTGCTCGTCCACCTCCAGGTAGCGCAGGCTCGCGCCGCGCTCTCGGCACAGCACCTGCCAGGGCACGATGTTCGCGTGGTGCTCCATCTGCGTGATCAGCACCGCGTCGCCCGCGCGCACGTTCGCGCGACCCCACGAGTAGGCCACCAGGTTGATCGCCTCCGTGGTGTTCTTTGTGAAGATCGTCTGCTGGCGCTGGGCGCGCGTGAACGCCGCGATCCGCGCGCGCGCGCCCTCGAAGGCCGCGTCCGCCTCCTGCGCCAGCGCGTACACGCCACGATGCACGTTCGCGTTGTGGTTGCGCAGGTGGTCGGCCACCGCCTCGATCACCACCCTCGGCTTCTGGGAGGTCGCTGCCGAGTCCAGATATACGAGCGGACGGCCGCCGAAGGTCCGCTCGAAGATCGGGAAGTCACTGCGAACGCCCTCCAGAGCCCCGGAGGGGCTCCCCTTAAAGACGTCCTTCTCAGCGACTGGTGGCATACGCCTCGATGTCCTCGCGCGCTGCGGCCAGCTTCGCTGCCACGCGCGCGCGCACCAGCCCTTCGAGCGGCTCGTCTTGCAGCTCGGACACCAGCGGCTCGAAGAAGCCCTCCACGATCACGCGCACAGCCGTGGCGCGATCGAGGCCACGCGACTGCATGTAGAAGATCGCCGTCTCGTCCAGCTCGCCGACCGTGCCGCCGTGCGACGCCGACACGTCGTCCGCGGACACCAGCACCGACGGGATCGCGTCGATGCGCGCCTTCGGCGAGAGCATCATCGAGTGGATCTGGAGGTAGGTGTGCGTCTGCTGGGAGCCCGGGTCGATCTGGATCAGACCCTCGAAACTCGCGCGGCTCTCGCCCGTGGCCGCGCCGCGCCAGTGCACGTCGCCGCCGGACGGGCCCGTCTCGTGGAGGTCCACCGCGAACACGTCCAGGTGCTCCTGCGCCTCGGTGAAGAACAGGCCGCGAAAGGCCATGTCGCCGCCCGGCTCCATCACCGCCAGCTCCAGGTGCTGGCGCACCAGGTGGCCGCCCAGCAGCGCCGGCAGCCAGTGGCAGTACGCATCGCGTCCCACGCCCACGAAGCGCGTCGAGCAGTCGAACACCTGGGGGTGGGTGGGGCCCCCATCCTCAGGACCCCAATCCTGGAACTGCGCCAGGCGGCAGCGCGCGCCGTCCTCGAGGTAGAGCTCGAACGCGCCCGCGTGCAAGGACTGGGCGGAGCCTGTCTGGTCGCGGGCATCGAAGTCCTCCGCCAGGTCGTACTCGTGCACGCGGAACTCGCTGCCCGCCGCGCCCACCACCAGCGTGCGACCGTACTGCGCCACGCCCGGCCGGTCGATCGCGTACACGATCTCAAACGGCTCCGCCACCGCCACGCCTTCGGGGACGTGCAGGAACGCGCCGCCGGTCCAGAACGCCGCGTTCGCCGCCTCCAGCTTGTTGCGGTCGATCGTCAGGCGCTTGGAGAACCACCGCGAGACGAGCTCGCCATGCTCCTCGAAGGCCTGCTCCAGCGAGCACAGGATCACGCCACGGCCGGCCAGCTGCGGGTCCAGCTCGACCTGCACCACCGCCCCCGCACTCTGCACGATCCGCCCCGCGCGGGGCCCGTCCGGGAGCGTTCGCGTCACCACCGCCGGCACGCCGTCCTCTTCCACGCTCGTGCGCAGCGCATCCAGCTCCAGGCTCTGGAGGCTCGTGCTCCAGAAGCCCGAGCGCCGCCACACCGGCAGCTCCAGGCTCTCGTACGCCCGCAGCGCCGCCTCGCGCAGCTGCGCCAGCGTGCGTCCATCGCCGGCCCCCGCTCCGTGGAGCGCGTGGTACAGGCTCGCCTCACGGTGGCGGCCCGCCTTCACCGGCGTGCCTGCTCCTGAGGCGGAGGTCGGTTCGTCGCCGTTGCCGGCGGCGCTCATGCCAGCAGCTCTTGTCCGCCGTATTCCTGGCGGATCTGGTCATAGCCCTCGCGCTCAAGGCGCTCCACCAGCTCCACGCCGCCCTCCAGCACGATCCGTCCGTCCATCAGGATGTGCACGAACTGGGGCTTGACGTAGTGCAGGATCCGCTGGTAATGGGTGATGATCAGCGCGCCCAGGCCCTGCTCGTCGTGCAGGCGCTGCACGCCCTCCGCCACCGTGCGCAGCGCGTCGATGTCCAGGCCCGAGTCCGTCTCGTCCAGGATCGCCACGTCAGGCTGGAGCATCGCCATCTGAAGGATCTCCGCGCGCTTCTTCTCGCCGCCGGAGAAGCCGTCGTTGAGGTGGCGCGAGGTGAACGCGCGGTCCACATCCAGCAGCTCGATCGCGTGTTGAAGCTGGGTGCGGAACTCCTTCACGTTGATCGGATCCCCACCCGCCCCGTCGCGTTTGGCATTGATCGCCATGCGCAGGAAGTTCGCCACCGATACGCCCGGGATCGACACCGGGTACTGGAAGGCGAGGAACAGGCCCGCCTTCGCGCGCTCGTGCGGCTCGGCCTCGGTGATGTCCTCGCCCTTGAAAGTGATCGAGCCCTCGGTGATCGCGTATGACGGGTGGCCCAGCAGCGTGTTCGCCAGCGTCGACTTGCCCGAGCCGTTGGGACCCATCAGCGCGTGTATCTCGCCGCGGTTGATCTCCAGGTCGACACCGCGCAGGATCTCGCGCTCGTCGGTGCGCACGTGCAGGTCTCGTATCTCCAGGTCGGCCATGTGGTTAGCTCAGGCTCCAGTCGTAAGGGTCGGTGATGAGCCCGCTGCGGACTGCGCCGCGAGCGTCGGAAGCGTCGGTCCCGCGGCCTGCGCGAGGGGTGCGACCACACTCGCCAGCGCCGGCGCCGCCATCAGGTCCGCGAGCGTCGTCTCACGCAGCGTGCTCACGATCGACATCCGCACGCGCGTCCACAGCAGCTTCGTCGGGCACACGTGATCGGCGCTGGACTCGCGCGAGCACACGATCGAGCCGTCCGCCGCCTCCGAGATGCACTCGATCGGCGCGATCGAGCCCTCGAGCGCCGCCACCACCTCCGCCATCGTGATCTGCTGCGGCGGGCGCGCCAACATGTAGCCGCCGCGCGATCCCCGTCGCGAGTCGACCAGCTCCGCCTTGCGCAGGCGCGCGACCAGGTGCTCCAGGTAAGCCAAAGGCAGGCCGTCGTGCGCGGCGATCTCCGCCAGCGGCACCGGTTCACCGCCGGCGCGACGCGCGAGCTCCACCATCACCCGCACCCCGTACTCAGCCTTTGTCGAGAACATCATCGCATTTCCTACCTGGCAGCTAGGGTATCAGGGCCCGCTGGGATCGCCGTCGAGCTGTGCGATGTCGTGGCTGAGGGATTCGGGCGTGAGCTCTTCTGACTGGAACAGCACGCGCTCGGCGCCGCGCGCGTCCACCAGCAGCACCGACGCGTACTCGTCGAACGCTGCCCGGCCGTCGCTGGCCGGGCGCACGCGGTACGCGCGCCAGATCGCTTGGAGCCGCCCCAGCGTTCCCGTCAGGTACTGCACGCGCCCGGCCAGCCCCACTTCCGCCAGGAACCGCGCCACGTGCTCGCGCGTATCGGCAGCGGGGTCCGCGCTCACGAACAGCACCGCAGGCGCGGGTGCGTGCTGTTCTCCCAGTTCGTTCAGCGCGCCACGGATCTGCTGGGCGATCACCACGCAGGTGGCGCCGCATGTCGAGTACGGGAACGCCAGCACCACCACTCGACCGCGGTACTCGCCCAGCGACACCTCGCGCCCCGACTGGTCACGCAGCATGAAGCTCGCCGCGGCAACGCCCGCCGGCAGAGCCGCGCCGTCGAAGCCCGATCCCTGAGTCGCGGACCGGGCGCCGGAGGGCTCCGAGCCCGCTTTGCCCGAGCCGGCGTTGGCCGCCACCAGCGCAGCCGCGATCGCCAGCACCACCAGCACCACCAACCCCACCGCCACCAGCGCCGGCCGAGCTGAACGAAGCGCGTTCGACATTCCGCTGAGGGTACGCCAGCGGCGACCACCGACCAGCAGCAGAAAACAGCCGCCGCGGCGCGACGTAGTCTGATCGAATGCTCGCTCGCCGCAGGACCGCTCCCGGCAGGCTCGCCTCGCTCGCCGCCTCGCTGTTTTGCGCCGCCGCGCTCGCGCTGGTCTCGGCCGCCGGCGCAGCTGGCGAAGGCGCCGCGTCCAGCGCGCCACCCGCGCCCGCCAACGACGCGCTTGCCAACGCGCAGCCCGTCGGCTCCCTGCCCGCCACGATCAGCGGCACCACCGTCGGCGCGACGACTGAACCAAACGAACGGCAGTCCGCCTGCGGTGCCTCCACGACCAACTCCGTGTGGTACAGCATCCGCCTCACCAGCCGCCATCGCGTCGCGCTCGATCTCACCGCCGCCGGGGCGCTCGACGCCACCGTCGACGTCTACCACGCCGTGCGCTCGCAGCTGGAATCGGTCGGATGCCAGCAGACCGAAGGCGAAGGCAAGGCCTCGTTCTCGTTCAAGGCGGCCAAGAACGGGCTGTACGACATTCGCGTGGCCGCCGTGCAGGGCTCCCAGCTGGCCGGCTTCACGCTCGAAGTGTTCACGCCCACCCCCGCCGTGCATCCGCCCGGCGCACCGCTGCCCGCCGCAGGAGCAAGCGGTCAGGTCGACCCCATCCAGGACGTCAACGCCGCCTACGCCGTCACCCTGCACGCGGGCGTCAGCTACCTGATCAGCCTCGCCAACGAGACCAGGCGCGGGGCGTGTGTCAACGGGACGCTGTTCGCGCCCGGCACCAGCTCGTTCGGCAACGAAGAACAGGGCGAAGAAGAAGAAGAACAGGGGTCCGGTGGCCTGCTGCACCTCCACTGCGGCGGATACCGACTGTTCACTCCCGGCCCCGGCGAGGGCGGCCGCTACAGCTTCGAGATCACGCCACGCTTCTCGCATCGGGGCGTACAGCGCTTCCACCTCCAGATCGCCCCCGCCGGGCCCGCCGAAACGACGCCCGGAATCGCGCTGCCCAACTACGCTCACGCCCACGGCTACCTCAGCGCGCGCAGCGTGCGGGTCCTGCGCCTGTACCGCATGGAAGTCACCAGCGACTCCAACCTTACGCTCAAGCTCAGCGCGCCTGAATCCGCCCACTTCAAGCTCGAGCTGCGAAACATCAACGGCGACGTGATCGAATGCGACTGCGAAGGCAACGGCTCGCAGACGCTCTCGCACCAGCTGCGGCCCGGCACCTACTACGCGGTGGTGGCCGCGCGCGGCGAAACCTCCGGGAGCTTCACGCTAGTGCGTGAGTCGCGCACGATCACCGCCACCAGCATCTCCTTCTCCACCGGGCAGGCCGCGCCTGGCCAGGGCGTCGACATCGACGTCAAGGTCTCGCCCGAAGAGTCCGGGCCCGTCGAAGTCGAGATCGACCGCTTCGATCCGGTCTTCGGCTGGCAGTTCTACCAGGAGGTGCACACGTCCGTCAGCGGCGGGCTCGCCAGCATCCCGTTCACACCTCCCACCGTCGGCCTGTGGCGCGCCAAGGCCACCTACAACGGCACCCTCACCGCAAGCCCGAGCGCCGTCGGACACACCTTCCTGCACGTCTCCTGAGGCGGCACGGGGTACCCGCACGCGAAGGCGCCGCGCGGCATGTTCGACCCGCGCTTGCATGCGACCCTGAGTGTCCAGGCGCCGCGCGGCATGTTCGACCCGCGCTTGCCTGTATCACCATGGTGATACGGCCGGCGGCGTGGAGATTCGCGCTTTGGGCTGCTTAACACCAGGGCCATCTGGCGCTACACTTTATGAAGTCCCTGAATCCCGACCTTGGTTTAGGAGTTTCATCATGAGCACGTCCGGCGCGGAGCTTCTCCGCCGAGTCAAGAGCCAGATCGACGAGGTCGATCCCTCCGAGGTCAACGAGCTGATCGACGAGGGCGTGACGATCGTCGACGTGCGCGGCAGCGAAGAGTTCGCCACCGGGCACCTTCCCGGCGCGAAGAGCATTCCCAGGGGGCATCTGGAGCAGCGCATCGAGGGCGTCGCGCCCGACCGCTCGGCCGAGCTGATCGTGTACTGCGCCTCTGGCAACCGCTCGGCGTACGCCGTGCGCACCCTTCAGGAGGACCTCGGCTACGAGCACGCGCGCTCGATGACCGGCGGCATCACGCTGTGGAAGGACCGCGGGTACCAGGTCGAGATACCGCGCGCGCTCAGCGCCGAGCAGCGCGACCGCTACTCCCGCCACCTGTTGATCCCCGAGATCGGTGCCGAGGGCCAGCAGAAGCTGCTCGACGCCAAGGTGCTGCTGCTCGGCGCCGGCGGCCTGGGCTCGCCCACCGCCCTGTACCTGGCGGCCGCGGGCGTGGGCACGCTGGGGATCGTGGACGACGACGAGGTCGACCTCTCCAACCTCCAGCGCCAGGTGATCCACTCCACCCAGCGGGTCGGCGTAGCCAAGGTCGACTCCGCGGAGGAGTCGATCCACGCGCTCAACCCCGATGTGAACGTGGTCAAGTACAAGACGCGCATCGACGCCTCCAACATCATGGAGATCATCGACGGCTATGACGTGATCGTCGACGGTGTCGACAACTTCCCCACGCGCTACCTGCTCAACGACGCCAGCGTGCGCCTGCGCATCCCCGTCGTGTCCGCGTCGATCCTCGGCTTCGACGGCCAGCTGTCGGTGTTCAAGCCCTATGACGGCCCCTGCTACCGCTGCCTGTTCCGCGAGCCGCCCCCGGCTGAGCTCGCTCCCTCGTGCGGCGCCAACGGCGTGCTCGGCGTGCTTCCCGGGACGATGGGCCTGCTCCAGGCGACCGAGGTCGTGAAGCTGATCCTCGGCATCGGTGAGCCCGCGATCGGGCGGCTGCTGCTGTACGACGCGCTGGGGGCCACGCTGACCGAGGTCAAGGTCCACCGCGACCCCGAGTGCCCGATCTGCTCGCGCGATCCCCACGAGATCGCCGACGAGGAGATGGGCGTGTTCCCAGACTATGAGGCGTTCTGCGCAGCAGCAGGGTAGGCTGGCCGTCGTCATGGCCACGATCAAGATCCCACCCGTGTTGCGTGCGTCGGTCGGCGGCGAGAAGGAGGTGGGCGCCTCTGGCGAGAACGTCGGCGAGGTGCTGCGCGACCTGGCGACCAGCCATCCCGCCACCGAGAGCCAGCTGTTCGCAGCGGGCGGCGAGCTTAACCGCTACGTGAACGTGTACCTCAACGACGAGGACGTGCGCGTGCTGGACGGGCTCGACACAGCGGTGAGCGACGGCGACACGCTCGTGATCCTGCCGGCGATGGCCGGCGGGCACGCCTGAGGCGCGACGCACGTCATCGCCACTGACGGCCCGCGGGCACCCGCGAACGCCGCTTGCACGCTGCACGCCGCGTGCCTGCACGATGTTCCGCCGCTGCGGTCTCTAGCCTGATCGTCCATCGTCTGCGATTCCGCTCAGGGGGATACGTGAAGCCAACGATTGGGTCCCTGCCGATGCGCACCCTCGACGGCTCAACGTCAGTCCACGCCACGGTCGGCCCTCGCCCGCGCAGGAAGTATCTGCGGGCGCGATCGTTCGCGGCTGTCGTTGGCGCATTCGCACTCGCCTGCGGCGCGCTCGCGCCGACGGCGTGGGGGCGCGAATCCTCGCCGCCGGAATACTCGCTGAAGGTCGTGCAGGGCGAGACCACGCAGCCCGAAGACTCGATCACGAACGTCAGCGCCAGCGGTCCCCAGCACAGCCAGGTGCGCCTGCGCATCGATCAGGGCGGCACGGTGGTCAACCAGGACACCCAGGAAGGGGGGGCCGGCCTTTGGCAGGTGGTACCGCCGGTGGGGGACACGGTCACGGTGGAATCACCGGTGGGCACGCTCGTCGGCGCGGTCGCCTACGACGGCCTGCCTTCGATCGAACCCACCGTCTGCGCGAGCTCGACGAACTTCTCAGGGCAGCGTTCAGGTGCAGACGAAGTGGAAGGCGGCTTCTTCACCGACGAACCCGTCACCAATCCCTACGGACAGATCGAATACTACGCGCACAGGAACGCTGGACAGGCTCAGGTGACGCTGCTCTCCGGCACGTCTTTCGGTGGGAACTTCCTGGTCCCGCTGGAGCTGGGCGAGACCGTGTGGGCTGCCGAGACCGTCAAAACCAGAGAACCCGGCTGGATCTTCACCTACCAGAGCGAAACCGTCCGTCCGGTGGGCGCGTGCCCGCTTCCGCCACCGCCGCCCCCGCCACCGGCCAAGCCGGTGATCCCTCTGCTGCGGGCGTCGCTGGCCAAGATCCTGAACGCCACGATCAAGGCACTGCTCGGGCACGGCCTGCACGACCACGTGTACGTGAACCAGCCCGGCACCCTGAGGCAAGGTCTGTACCTGGTGGGCGGCAAACTGCCCGCGTACGTGGCCAGCTCACACCACAAGCGCAAGCCGCCGGCGCTGCTCTTGGCGCACGGCTCGGCGAGCGCCAAGGCGGCGGGATACGTGACCGTGGTCCTGCACCCCACCTCCCGCGGGCGCCAGCGCGTGCGCCACGCCAAGAGCGTGCACGCCGTGTTGATAACAACGGTGACCAGCAGCACGGGTGTCAGGATCACGCTCGCGCACCGGTCGGTCACGCTTCGCGGCTAGCCGCCTGAAGCCGCTCGCGAGGCTGTCGCTGGCGGCGCTCGTGTGGCTGGCGCCGCCGCCGGTCCTGCCCGTGCCGTCGCGCACCGGCGCCGAAGGCCCGCCGCGGCCCTATGGGGCCTCCCCGCGCGCGGGGGCGCCCGCGCCGCCCACGCCCGCGGGGCTCGCGCGCGCACAGAACCGCGCGCTGCTCGACGGCCCGTTTCCATCCTCAGGGCTCGTGCGCGGGGTCTCGGACGGGACGGTGCTGCTCGACCCCAGCGCGGCGGTGCGCGCGCGCGGGCTTTCGCTGATCGGTGCCGCGGGTGCGAGCGTCGTGAGGATCCCCGTGGACTGGCGCGATCTGGTGGCAGCCAATCCGCCGCCCGGCTTCGATGCGAGCGACCCGTCGAGCCCCTCGTATGACTTCTCGGCGCTCGATGCGTCCGTGCAGGACGCGGTCGCCGCCGGGCTCGAGCCGCTGCTGGTCGTCTCGCACGCGCCTGCCCTCGCCGAAGCGCCCAATCGCTGGCCCTACGCCTATCCGGGCAGCTGGGCGCCCAGCCCGATCGCGTTGCAGCAGTTCGCGCAGGCGCTCGCAACGCGCTATGACGGCCATTATTCCTCGCCCCTAGCGCCGTCGCAGACGCTGCCTCGCGTGTCGCTGTTCCAGGCATGGAACGAGCCCAACCTGGCGCGCTACCTGGAGCCGCAATGGGTCGCCAGCAACGGCCAATGGGCGCCGTTCTCACCCGACCTGTACCGCGAAATGCTCAACGGCTTCTTTACCGGGGTGAAGCGCGCCCAGCCAGCGGCCACGGTCGTCTCCGCGGGAGTGGCGCCCAACGGCGACCCCGCCGGCGACGGGCGCATGGCGCCGATCACGTTCCTGCGGGCGATGCTATGCGTCGATGCACACGGGCGCCGCATATACGACGGCTGTCCCGAACCGCCGCACTTCGACGTGCTCGCCTTCCATCCCCTGTCCGTCGGCGATCCCGACGCTGCGGCCGCGCTCGCCACCGACGTGGCGATCTCCGACGCGGCAAAGGTCGCGTCGTTGCTTAGGCGCGCGGAGCACCTGCGGACCGCGCTGCCGGACGCGCCAAAGGGCCTATGGGTCACCGAGCTCAACTGGGAAAGCGCGCCGCAGGCCGCCGGCGGGGTGGCGCCAACGGTGCAGGCGCAGTGGGTCTCGCGCGCCCTTCACCGGCTGTGGATCGCGGGCGTCACCCAGGTCGACTGGCAGTTCCTCGTAGACCCGTATCCAGCGCTGCGCGCCGCGACTCCCACGGGCGGGCTGATCGAATATCAGCGTCCCGCCGGCCTCTACAGCGCCGGTCCCGGGGGCGACATCGAACACGCGCGACCCAAGCCGTTCCTCACCGGCTTCCAGCTGCCGTTCGACCCGCTGCGGCTCGACCGGCGCGCGATCCGCGTGTGGGCGCTGCTCGAGCGCCCCGGTCAGCGCGCAACGCTCGAGCTTCGACTCGCGCCACGGCACGTGGCGTTCGATCGCGCGCCTGCGCGCCGACCGCGCCGGCGTCGTCAACGTGCTCGTGGCCATACGCGGCGCCGTGCGCGTGCGGCTCGTCAGCGGCACGCTCACCTCGGCGGTCGCGTCGCTCCCGCGCGGCCGCAGCAGCCTGTGAACGTTGGCTGTGCCACGAGCGCCCGCCGGCCGCGCTTGACGGTGAGGGGCCTGGCGGGCGCTGACGGACGCCGACGCCGCGGCTCGCTAGCCACCGACGCCGCTGTGGGCCGGCTCGGCGATCGCGGTCGCGTCCTTCGCTGGCACGTGGCTCATCGCGTGCTCGGCCAGCGCGGTGATCGTCAGCGAGGGGTTCACGCCGACATTCGCCGGAATCGCCGAGCCGTCGCACACGAGCAGGTTCTGGTAGCCGAACACACGCTGATGGGCATCGACAACGCCGTGCCCCGCATCGGCGGCGATCACCGCGCCTCCGAGGATGTGCGCCGTGGAAGGAATGTTGAACAGCGCCTCGGTCAGCGCGCTCTGCGCGATGCCGCCGGTCCGCCTCGCGAACCATTTGGCGGCCTCGTTGGCGATCGGGATGAATGTCGGGTTGGGGCGCTCGGGGTCCTGTTCGGTTTGCAGCCTCAACGAGCCGAACAAGCCCCGGCGCGGGCGCAGCGCGATCGCGTTATCCAGCGTCTGCATGACCAGCAGGATGATCGTGCGCCGCGACCAGTGCCTGGCGAACAGCACCTGCGCGAGGCGCCGCGGGTGTCTAAGGACATGCGCGAGCAGCTTCAACGGGCGAGTCACGCGCGTGCCATCGCCGGTCAGCAGCGTGTACAGCAGGCGCATCGAATCGCCGCCGTCGCCGTAGGTGACGGTCTCGATGTGGGTATGGGGGTCGGGGTAGATCGAGGAGGTGATCGCCACGCGCTTGATCAGATCGTCGGGATAGTCCTCGGGCACGGTGACCGTGAGGATCGACTCGGAGTTCGTGCGCACGAGCTCGCCCAGTCGCGCGGAGACGTGCGGCAGCGAGCCGCCCAGGCGGCAGCGCTGAAGCAGCTTGTTGGTGCCCAGCGGGCCCGCAGCCACGACCACCGCGCGCGCCCTGTGCACGCGACGGTCCTTGCGCAGCCAGCGGCCCGAGCGCACGCTTTCGACCTCGTAGCCGCCGGCGCCGTCGGGTGAGCCAAGCGGGCGGATGTCGATCACGGTGCGCTCGGCGAGCACGCTTGCGCCGTGCTTCTCCGCGAAGTACAGGTAGTTCTTGACGAGCGTGTTCTTGGCGCCGTGCGGACACCCCACCATGCAGCGTCCGCACAGCGTGCACCCGGTCCTGTCCGGGCCCTCGCCGGCGAAGAAGGGGTCCGGCACGGTCTTGCCGGCGCCGTCCTCGCCACCGAAGAAGATGCCGACGGGGGTACGTTTGTAGCTCGCGCCCACCCCGAGCTCCTCGCCGAGCTTCCCGCAGTAGCTGATCGGCGGGATCCTCATACGGGTTCTCGACCACGCCCAGCATCCGCCGGGCCTCCTCGTAGTGGGGGGCCAGAGCCGTCTCCCAATCGCGGATCGCGGCCCACTGCCGGTCTTCGAAGAACGCCTTCGGCGGCACGTACAGCGTGTTGGCGTAGCCCAAGCTGCCGCCGCCCACGCCGCAGCCGGAGACGACGGAGACGTCCTTGAACGTGGTCAGCCGGAAGATCCCCTTCATGCCCAGGCGCGGGCTCCAGAAGTAGCGCTTGACGTCTGCCGTCGAGCGTGGGAACTCGTCGTCGGCAAAGCGCCGCCCGCACTCGAACACCCCAACCGAATAGCCCTTCTGCGCCAAGCGCAACGCGCTCACGCTCCCGCCGAAGCCCGATCCGACGATCAACCAGTCGTAGTCGTATGTCGGTTGGGGCGCATCCATGCCTGGCAGCTTCATCGGTCGCGGCGGATACCAGCTTAATCGCTGGCTGGCCGGACAGCCAATGACGTGGCCGTTGCGGTGGTGCATCATTTTGAGAATCCCCTGCAAATCCGTGACTTTTTGTAAGCGTTCAGTGGGTCTGCTCAGGTGAGTAGCGGTGCGGGATCGCCGCGGGCGTGGGCGGCGATGGCGTCGCTTAGGTAGGCGAACAGCGAGCGGCGCTGTAGCCGGCAGGTGGTATGCGCCGAGAGCAGCCGGGCCGTGCGGAGCTCGCCACCGTCGGACTGGCTGCCGAGGCAGAGCTTGCGGTAGATGACGGCGCTGCGCAGCGCGCGCTCGGCGTGGTTGTTGGTCGGCTCGACCCCGGCGTGTGAGGCGAAGGTCCACAGGGCGGGCCAGGCTTTCAGGAGGTTGCGCGCCATCCCGCGGCAGCGCTTGTTGCGCGCGCGCTTGGCGGCGTAGGCGCGGATGATCGGCTTGTACTGTCGCTGCAGCGAGCGGATCGTCCGTTTGAGCCCGCGGCGGTCGCCGGTGTGCTGGAAGACCTCCCAGGCCCAGAACACACGCTCGCACAACGCAAGGCCTAGCTCGCCGAACTCCTTCTCGGCGGCGAGTCCTTCGGCGTGCGCCTTGAAGTCGCGGCGCAGATGCGCCCAGCAGAGCTGACGACGGCGCAGCGGCAGGTGCGCATAGGCCCACCAGCGGTCCGAGGTCACGATCGCGCTCGTGTCAGCCAACAGCTTCTTGGCGTGATCCTCGTGCCGGTCACGCTCCACCGAGAAGTGGGCGTGGTCTTGGTCGAAGATGCCCCACAGTGTGCGTCGGGCACCGGCGGTGCGCCAGCCAGTCTCGTCCATGTTCAGCGCCCGCGATGAGCGCAGCCTCCCCAGCAGGTCGGCGTGCGGCTCGGCCAGCGCATCCGCCACTCGGGTGAGGATCGCGTCCACGCTGCCAGAGCTGATCCGCGCGCCGAACAGCTCTTCGCAGAGCTCCACGGCGTCATCGCGCGAGACACGGTTGCGCACCGACACCGTCGCCACGGCCGCCTGCAAGCGAGGCCCGAAGGAGCTCTTGGCAACCTGCGGCGGTAGCTTGCCACGACGGCGCCCGCCACACGCCGGGCAGCGCAGCCGCTGGCAACGATGCTCGACCACCCGCACCGTGATCGGCGGAGCTCTTCGACCTGGTGGCGCGCCGGCTTGCCCACCGCCCGTCGCTCCTCGGATGAGAACACGTGCCCGCAGCGGCAGCGCTCCGGCCAGTGCTCGATGATCTCATCGACCGCCCACGCCGGCAACAGCGGACGTCCGTGGCCCTCGTGGCCATCCTGGGCACCGCGCTTGCGTCCCGACGGATCCTTGCTGCGTGACGGCGAAGAGGGCGGATCGGTGCTCGGAGGAGCGGAGGAGTTCCGCGAGGAGCGATTCAGCTTGCGCTCAAGCTCACCGATCCGCTCGTCCTGGCGCGCCACCCGCTCCTCCAAGCGGCGAATCTGCTCGTCCATCCGGAGCAGGACAGCCACCACGACCTCGCGGCCCTCGTCATAGATCGCCTCCGCCTCGGCGCGGTCCACGCCTCCAAGTTCGACGCGGCGGGATTATGTCCCCCAACCCCACTGAACGCTTACGACTTTTTGTAAGCGTTCAGTGGGTCTGCTCAGGTGAGTAGCGGTGCGGGATCGCCGCGGGCGTGGGCGGCGATGGCGTCGCTTAGGTAGGCGAACAGCGAGCGGCGCTGTAGCCGGCAGGTGGTATGCGCCGAGAGCAGCCGGGCCGTGCGGAGCTCGCCACCGTCGGACTGGCTGCCGAGGCAGAGCTTGCGGTAGATGACGGCGCTGCGCAGCGCGCGCTCGGCGTGGTTGTTGGTCGGCTCGACCCCGGCGTGTGAGGCGAAGGTCCACAGGGCGGGCCAGGCTTTCAGGAGGTTGCGCGCCATCCCGCGGCAGCGCTTGTTGCGCGCGCGCTTGGCGGCGTAGGCGCGGATGATCGGCTTGTACTGTCGCTGCAGCGAGCGGATCGTCCGTTTGAGCCCGCGGCGGTCGCCGGTGTGCTGGAAGACCTCCCAGGCCCAGAACACACGCTCGCACAACGCAAGGCCTAGCTCGCCGAACTCCTTCTCGGCGGCGAGTCCTTCGGCGTGCGCCTTGAAGTCGCGGCGCAGATGCGCCCAGCAGAGCTGACGACGGCGCAGCGGCAGGTGCGCATAGGCCCACCAGCGGTCCGAGGTCACGATCGCGCTCGTGTCAGCCAACAGCTTCTTGGCGTGATCCTCGTGCCGGTCACGCTCCACCGAGAAGTGGGCGTGGTCTTGGTCGAAGATGCCCCACAGTGTGCGTCGGGCACCGGCGGTGCGCCAGCCAGTCTCGTCCATGTTCAGCGCCCGCGATGAGCGCAGCCTCCCCAGCAGGTCGGCGTGCGGCTCGGCCAGCGCATCCGCCACTCGGGTGAGGATCGCGTCCACGCTGCCAGAGCTGATCCGCGCGCCGAACAGCTCTTCGCAGAGCTCCACGGCGTCATCGCGCGAGACACGGTTGCGCACCGACACCGTCGCCACGGCCGCCTGCAAGCGAGGCCCGAAGGAGCTCTTGGCAACCTGCGGCGGTAGCTTGCCACGACGGCGCCCGCCACACGCCGGGCAGCGCAGCCGCTGGCAACGATGCTCGACCACCCGCACCGTGATCGGCGGAGCTCTTCGACCTGGTGGCGCGCCGGCTTGCCCACCGCCCGTCGCTCCTCGGATGAGAACACGTGCCCGCAGCGGCAGCGCTCCGGCCAGTGCTCGATGATCTCATCGACCGCCCACGCCGGCAACAGCGGACGTCCGTGGCCCTCGTGGCCATCCTGGGCACCGCGCTTGCGTCCCGACGGATCCTTGCTGCGTGACGGCGAAGAGGGCGGATCGGTGCTCGGAGGAGCGGAGGAGTTCCGCGAGGAGCGATTCAGCTTGCGCTCAAGCTCACCGATCCGCTCGTCCTGGCGCGCCACCCGCTCCTCCAAGCGGCGAATCTGCTCGTCCATCCGGAGCAGGACAGCCACCACGACCTCGCGGCCCTCGTCATAGATCGCCTCCGCCTCGGCGCGGTCCACGCCTCCAAGTTCGACGCGGCGGGATTATGTCCCCCAACCCCACTGAACGCTTACGACTTTTGACTTTTGCGGGCTACTCTGCCGAGCATGCCGAGTCAGTTTGCGATGGAGCGAGCGGTCGTGTTGCTGGTGCTCGAACGTGAGCGCGAGCTTGACGGTCTGGAGCGGCTTCTCGGCCGCGAGGCCGTCGCGGCGGTCAGGGCGCTCGCGGCTGATGGCGTCATCGTTCGCCACGGCGAGCAGCTGTGGGCGTCGTCTGCCCTGTCGCGGCTCGACGATCTGGAACTCCTTGCGGTTTGACGGCTGGTTTGTGCCACCAGCTCTGCCGGATGGCCCGTGGTAGCGTGGAGATTATGGGGTGGTGGGTCAGTTTGGCTTCTCCCGGTCAGTCCTTAGCGCCTGCGAGCAGGTTGGTCCTCTACTCTGAGCGCGACCAGGCGTTGGCCGACCTCGGCCTGGCGGAGTAGGCGATGTGGCAGGAGAACGCGGAGATCGTGCGACGCGGAATCGACGCTTTCAACGCACGCGACTTCGACCGTTTCGTTGCGATCACCACTGACGACTTCGTGTGGGTCCCGGCGCTTCCGGGTGCGGTTGACCGCGAACCCTACGTCGGGCGAGCCGGTATCGCGCGCTATTTCTCCGAGATCGACCAGACATGGGAGCACCTGACCGCCGCGTGCGACGATCTTCGCGATCTCGATGACCGCGTGCTCGCGCTCGGTCGCGCGATCGGCCGAGGCTCCGCTAGCGGTGCTGTGGTGGAAACGCCGCTCGCGTTGCTCGCAGAGTTTCGCGGCGGCCAGATAGCTCGACTGGCGACCTTTGCGAGCCACAGCGAAGCCCTCGAAGCGGTGGGGTTGGCAGAGTAGCCCAAGCTGAGTTTCGGTAGTCGGTTCGCTAGACCCTCCTGCGGACCTCCGTGCCTGAAACTGATGCACTACCGCCGTTGCACCTCGCTATATTCCGTGAAGTAATGGCGGTTGAGAGGCTCGCTAACAGGCCCTGCGCTGGCCGCTACGGCGACATCGTTCAGTCGATCGGGCACACGCCGCTGGTCGAGCTGCCGCGCCTGTCGCCCAAGCGCGGCGTGCACATATGGGCAAAGCTCGAGTCGCGCAACCCGACCGGATCGGTCAAGGACAGGGTGGCTCGTGCGTTGATCGAGGACGCCGAGGAGAAAGGCGCGATCAGCGCCGGCCAGACGATCCTCGAACCGACGTCCGGGAACACCGGCATCTCGCTCGCGATGATCTGCTCGCGCAAGGGCTATCGCCTGAAGGTCGTGATGCCGGAGAACGTCACGCCAGAGCGCACGCAGCTGCTGCGCATGTACGGCGCCGAGATCGTTTATTCCCCCGGCGACCAGGGCTCAAACGGCGCGGTCGCCAAGGCGCTGGAGATGGCAACCGAACACCCGTCCTACTACATGCCCTACCAGTACGGCAACCAGGCAAACCCGGGCGCGCACTACAACGGCACGGCTCTCGAGATCCTCGAAGAGCTCGACGAGGTGACGGCGTTCGTGGCGGGCCTGGGCACGGGAGGGACGCTGATGGGCAACGGCCGGCGGCTGAAGGAGACCTTCGGCGACGCCGTCAAGATCGTCGCAGCCGAGCCGATGCAGGGCGAGCCCGTGCAGGGCCTGCGCTCGCTCGATGACGGGTTCATCCCACCGATCATCGACATCTCGCTGCTCGATCGCAAGATCTTCGTGACCAACCGCGACGCGATCGTGTGGACGCGCAGGCTGCTCGATGAGGAGGGCGTGTTCGCGGGCGTCTCCAGCGGCGCGATCGCAAGCATCGCCGTGCGCATCGCCGGCGAGCTGGACGAGGGCAACGTCGTGTTCGTCGTCGCCGACGACGGCTGGAAGTACCTGTCGAGCGGCATCTACACGCTGCCGGTCGACGAGATCGAGAACCTCGAGTCGACCGTCTGGTGGTAGCTGGCAGCCGACCGCTCCGCGAGCGTCAGGCGTGACATGAGGATCTCGCGTGAGCTGCTCGACGAGCTCGTCGCCCACGCGCTCGAGAACCCCTCGATCGAGTGCTGTGGGCTGGTGGCTGTCGAGGCGGGCGCTGAGCAGGTGAGGACGGCCACGCGCGTGTACCCGGCCATCAACATCCATGCGAGCGCGCTCAAGTTCGAGATCGATCCGATGGAGCAGTTCAGGCTCACGCGCGAGATCGAAGAGCGCGGCTGGGAGATCGGCGCGCTGTACCACTCGCACGTGCGCAGCGCGCCAAAGCCATCCCAGACCGACATCAGCTTCGCCGCCAACCTGTCCGGTGTGGAGTGGATCATCGTCGGCCTCGCCGGAGGCGACGAGCCAGAGGTGCGCTCCTACCTGATCGAGGACGGCGAGGTGCAAGAGGTCCCAATCACCCAGACTTCGACGTGAGCGACGAGCCGCTGGTATGCCCCAGCTGCGCGCGCAGCCATCCTGCCAGCGAGCGCTTCTGCGCAGACTGCGGCATGCCACTGGTCAAAGGACCCGGCGCGGAGAGCGTCGCGAGCGAGCGCCGGCGGCGTGCCCGCAAGATCAAGCCTCAGTACGCCGAGGGTGAGCTCGTGCAGATCGCCGTCGTCGAGAGCCAGCCGCAGGCGGACTTCATCGCGAACCTGTTGCTCGAGGAGGGGATCCCGTGCGTGTCGCGCACCTCGATCGGCGGCTATTCACCCGTGATCGGCCCGCGCGAGATATGCGTCCCCGAATCCGGCGCGCAGGCCGCGCGTGAAGCCCTCGCATACGAGCGCCCGCCCGGCTAGAAACGACGAGCAGCGCCGGTCAGACGAGCGCGGGCCGCTCAGACGAGGACCGGCTGGCCGGCCGCTTCCGAGGTGATCGCGCGGATCTCCTCGGAGGCGCGCTCGAACTCGGCGTCGGCGAGCACCGGCGTGCCCTCGAACGGGAGTTCGCGCTGCAACTCGATCCACGGGTTGGGACCGATGTAATCGTCCTTGACCTTGACGGTGACCGGCCGCGGAATGCGGTAGGTGCGCAGCAGCAGCACGTGCAACGGCTGACGCCCGCGCCATCCCAGCCGCTTGGCGGCGTAGTCGGGCGTCCACACGTAGAAGGGGGACAGGGCGTCCACGCAGCGCGGGTCGACGACCGTGAAGTGGTCGGTGACTTCCGCCCAAGCGCGGATGCGAACGCGGTCAGGCTGCTGAAGCGGCGCGCCCGAGACGAACGTCTGAAGCGGTGGCTCGCCGTCGCTCCACACGCCCTCCTCGAGCGCGCGGCGCAGCTCGGGCTGGTGAGACTCGCGCACGAGGTCGCCGGGCTGATGGTCGAACGTGGGGTACAGGAAGAAGCGTTCGTGAGCGAGCTTGAACGGCTTGCTCTCGCGCGGAAGCACGCCCTTGCGGAGCGTGAGGAGCTGCTCGCCTTCCGCCAGCGCGCGGACGGTGACAGCCCATTCTTTGAAAGCAATTGGCATGGAATGCGATGCGACGATGAGAGGGAAACAGCTGGACTTGATCTGGCGCGCGTCCCCGGTGGAGAACGTCGCGCGAGGCCTTAAAGATACGAAACCTCAGCGAAAATCCCAAATCCCCTGCAAATCGACGCCTTTTTTTGGCTGCGCAGCCAGTTGGCGTGCGCTATGTTTCTTATAGACGGCGTCCGGCGAAGCCCTCGGCTGCCTCGATGATCGCAGCGTAGTCGTCTTGGGCGTGACCACGTGCCAGAGTAGCGGCCAATACGTCTCGAGCGTGCCCGGCTGCCGGGAACGGCACGCCCGCGTTCTCCGCCTCCTGGAGACACAGGCGCACGTCCTTGAGCAGGTGGGCGGTCTTGAACAGCGTCGTGTAGTCGTGGGCGCGCATCGGCCCCGACTTCATCTGGAGCTGCAACGACGCTCCCGAGCCGGCGGAGGTGACCTCGACGAACGCGTCCAGGTCGATGTCCATCGCGTGCGCGAGCAGCAACGCCTCTGCCACCGCCGACGCGTTGGCCGCCCCGAGCGAGTTGTTGATCAGCTTGAGCATCTGACCCTGGCCGAGCGGGCCGACGTGCACGATCAGCTGTCCCATCGTCTCGAGCAGCGGCCGAGCACGCGCGAAGTCGCCGTCCTCGCCGCCGACCATGATCGTCAGCGAGCCGTCCTGTGCGCGCGGGGCGGAGCCGGTGACGGGCGCGTCGAGCATCGCCACGTCGCGCTCCGCCAGTGCACTGCCAACGCGGCGCGCGTCCGTGGGGCCGATCGTCGACATGTCCACGCACATCAGGCCGGGATGCGCGCGCCCCAGCACGCCGTGCTCGCCGAGCAGCACGGACGCCACCTGAGCCCCGTCGACGACCATGCTGATCAACACGTCGCAGCGCTCGGCAACCTCCGCGGGGGTCGCGAACGCGTCCGCGCCGTGCTCCACCGCCCAACGCTCGGCCTTGCCGGGCGTGTGCGTCCACACCGACAGCGGGAAGCCCGCACGCGCCACGTTCGCCGCCATGCGCGAGCCCATGATCCCCAGGCCGAGGAACCCCACGCGTTCGCTGGGTGCGCTGTCAGGCATGTCCATATCCTCCACCACCCGGGGTTTCGATGCGCAAACGCTGACCGCGGAGCAGCCTGCCGGCGCTCTTGGCAGCCAATGGTCGCCCGTCGAGCAGATCGCGCCCAGATGCCCCGGGCCCGCCACCGTCGGCGCCCCGCGGCCGCTGCCGGCGGCGCTCGGCGATCAGCGAGAAGGTCATATCGCTGAGCGCCTCCAGCTCGCGGATCACCCCGTCGCCGCCACGGTGGCGCCCCTCGCCCCCCGAGCGCCTGCGCAGGGAGTACTCGATCACGCGCAACGGGAACTCGCGCTCGAGTGCCTCGATCGGCGTGTTCAGGGTGTTGCTCATCGCCACGTGGACGGCGCTCGGGCCATCCGCGTCGCGGCAGGCGCCCTGCCCGCCGCCGAGGGTCTCGTAGTAGGAGAAGCCGCCGTGCGCGCTCGACGCGCCCGCGCTGCCGAGCGTAAGGTTGTTCATCGTGCCCTGCCCCTGCGCGCGGCCGAAGGCGGACAGCACGAGGTCGGCGACGCGTGAGGAGGTCTCGACGTTGCCGGCCGCAACCGCCGCTCCCGCCCGCGCGTTCAGCAGCGTGCCGAGCGGCGCGATCAGCTCGATCGGCCGGTACGCCCCGGACGTGGGCGGGATGTCGGGATCGGTGAGCACACGCAGCGCGAACAGGCACGCGGAGCGCGTGACCGCGAGAGGGCAGTTGAGGTTGCCCTCGTGCTGGGGGGCGCTACCCGAGAAGTCCAGCAGCAGGCGCTCGCCCTCCACCACCGCGCGCACGCGCAGCTCGAGATCGCGCTCACGCGCCTCCAGCACATCCGCGGCGGTGCGCACGCCGTCGGGGAGCGCTCCGAGACATGCGCGGGTGCGGCGCTCGGAGTAGTCGAGCACGGCGTCGGTAGCGTCGCGCAGACGCTCGCTGCCCACGCGACCGGCGAGCTCGATCATCCGCTGCGCGCCCACGCGGTTTGCCGCCAGCTGCGCGCGCAGATCGGCACGACGCTCGCGCGGCTGGCGCATCCTCAGCGCGAGCTGCTCGAGCGTCTGGGCGTCCACCGGCTGCGGCGCGATCACCACGCCCTCCTGCTCCAGCCGACGGCTGTCCGCCGGCATCGAGCCCGGCAGCTCGGCTCCCACGTCCGCGTGGTGGGCGCGGCTCGCGGCAAAGCCGATCAGCGACTCGGCGCTCGCCGCGCCGGAGCTCGACGGCGCGAAGACCGGCGTTATGACCGTGATGTCGGGCAGGTGGGTGCCGCCGGCAAACGGGTCATTGAGGATCCACGAGCGGCCGCTCGAGTGCTCCTCGTGGAGCACCGCGGCGACCGCGCTCGGCATCGCGCCGAGGTGGACGGGGATGTGCTCGGCCTGCATCACCATCTGACCGGAGGCGTCGAACAGCGCGGTCGAGGCGTCGCGTCGCTCCTTGATGTTGGAGGAGTGCGCCGAGCGGATCAGCACGACGCCCATCTCTTCGCACGCGGCCCGCAGCGCGCCGGCGATCACGCGCAGCTCGATCGGGTCGAGGGTCCTCACCGCGGGCCCGCGCCCGCGCGTGCCGCGCACAGGTGGATGGTTCCCTGAGCGTCGACGTCAGCCGACCAGCCTGGAGGCACGAGCAGCGTGGCGTGCGGGAGCGCATACAGCGCGGGTCCGCACAGCGACGTGCCCGGGCGCGGCTCGCCGCGCAGGACTGTTGCCTGTTGCGGCTCGCCGTCGAACACGATCGATCGCACCCCCTCGACCGGCGCCGCGCCGCTTGCGGCCTCCAGGCGCAGCCTCGGCGCTGCGCCCCACGCGGACACGCGCACGTTGACCAGCTCGACCTCGGCGCCCTCGTCTCGGTAGCCGTAGCGCTGCTCGTGGACCCGTGCGAAGCCGTCGCGCAGCTGCTGCGGCGTGAGCCCGGGCCGCGGGCCGGAAGGCCTCGCGCCGCCGTGCTTGCCCGCCGCGCGCGGCGCCCAGTCGCGCGGATCGAGCTCCTCGTCCACCGCCAGCTCGAACGACTGCCCGCGGTAGCGCAGCTCGTGGCGCACCCTGATGCGCGAGGCGCTGCCAGCGAGCGCGGCGAGCGCCTCCGCGAGAAGCGCGTCGCGCTCGTTTGCCAGGTGCGCGGGTGACAGCGCCCGGCCGCCTGGAACCCCGAGCATGACCGTGCGCGAGACGTCGCGGCGGGTGGGCGCGGCTGCGAGGCCGAGCGCGCACAGCACACCGCAGGCGCGCGGGCACAGTACGCGCTCGATGCCGAGCTCGTGCGCTAGCGCGGCCGCGTGCAGAGGGCCGGCGCCGCCGAAGGGCATCAACGCAAGCACGCGGGGGTCGATGCCGCGCTCGACGCTCATCACACGCAGCGCTCCCAGCATCTCGGCCTCGGCGACGCGCACGACGCCTTCCGCGCACGCCAGCGGCACCAGACCGAGCTCGCGCGCCAGGCGTGCGATCGCGCGCTCCGCGGCCTCCCGGTCCAGCGACAGCCCGCCCGCCAGCGGCGAGTCCTCCGGCAGTCGTCCGAGCAGCAGGTTGGCGTCGGTGACCGTCGCCTCTTGGCCCCCGCGCCCGTAGCACGCGGGGCCCGGGTCGGCGCCCGCCGAGGCGGGACCCACGCGCAGCGCGCCGCCCTTGTCGCGCCAAGCGATCGAGCCGCCACCCGCTCCCACCGTGTGTATGTCCAGCGCCGGCAGCGACAGCGGCCGCCCCGCGATGGTGCGCTCGGCCGTCTCCGCCACCTCGCCGGCGTCGATCAGGCAGACATCGCAGGAGGTGCCTCCCATGTCGAAGCACAGCACGTCGGCCTCGCCGGCGAGCTGGCTCAGCGTGAGCGCCCCGCCGACGCCGCCCGCGGGGCCCGATAGGACCGTCAACGCCGCATGCGCGCCCGCGCGCGCGGCGTCCGTGAGCCCGCCCGAGGACTGCATGATCTGCGGCTCCTCCAGCCCCAGCTCGCGAGCGTCCGCACACAGCGCGCCGAGGTAGGCGGCAAGCAGTGGTGAGAGCGCCGCGTCGAGCACCGTGGTGGCCGTTCGCTCGTACTCGCGGAACGTGCCCACGAGCTCGTAGGAGAGCGATACGTGCACGCCGGGCAGCAGCTCGGCGAGCAGCGCCCCGAGCGCGCGCTCGTGTGAGGGATCCGCGTAGGAGTGCAGCAGCGACACGGCCACCGCACGCGGTTGGGCCCGCGCGAGCCGCTGCACGACCTCGCGCGCGAGGAGCGGGTCGAGCGCGCGCTGCGGGCCGTCGGGCCCCATGCGCTCGGGCACCCCGAAGCGCAGCGGGGCTGCGACCAGCGGAGCGGGCGCAGCGCGGCACAGGTCGTACAGGTGCGCTCGGCTCTGGCGGGCGAGCTCGATCACGTCGGTGAAGCCGTCGGTGGCGAGCAGTGCTGTCCTCGCCGAGCGACCCTCCAGCAGCGCGTTGGTGGCGACGGTCATGCCGTGGGCGAAGCGCTCGACCTGGCCGGCACTGGCGCCCGTCCGCTCGAGCAGGAGCCGGATCACCGCGAGCACCGCCAGCGACTGCTGCGACGGCGTCGATCGGACCTTGGCGGTGTGGACCACGGAGCGCTCGTCGATCAGGACGGCGTCGGTGAACGTGCCGCCGACGTCGACTCCCAAGAGCATGGCGGGAGCCTACGCCGCGGCGAGGAGCGCGGGCTCAGGCGGCGGTGCGGCTCACGCGGCGAGCTCGCGATTCTCGGTGTCGGCGAGATGCTGATGGGACGGGCAGTAGCCGTTATGCGGCAGCGGCGTGCGCTGGCAGGCCGCGCCCTTGCGCGTGGTGGCGCGGCACTGTGGCGGCGCTCCGCTGACGGCCGTATATCCCTCGTGCGGATGTTCGGCGACGAACAGCTGCGCGAAGCCCATGTAGCGGTTGATGACGCGCAAGACGTGGCCCTGCACGGACATCGGAAAGTAGCCGCGGATGTCGAAGAACAGCGTGCGCGCGGGGCGGGCGAAGTAGTGGCGGTCTGTCGCCAGGCGCGTGATCACCTTCTCACACGCGCTCAGGACCGCTGCTTGGTTGGCGGTCGGGTCAGAGCCCGGCGGCGGGGCCAAGATCTGGGGAGCCAACTCGCGATAGATCGCTCGACTGAACTGATACATGTGACTGCTCCTCACCCTCTCTTGCTCGAATCCGGTGTTAGGAGCACACCCGCCAACCTCTTCAGACGCCGATCTCGTCCTGAACCTTCCATCCCAGGACACACAACACCAGTACCCGCAGAAAGGTTCGAGATAAAGGCCGGCGAGCGATTTCTTTACAAAACTCTTCGCGCGTCAGGCCCAGGTCTGCCACGAGGTGGCGCCGTGCGCGTCGACAACGACGTGGTGGAAGTCCAGCGCAGGATCGCGCTCGGGATAGTCCGCGCGAACGTGCGCTCCCCGCGTCTCCGTCCGCGTCAGCGCGCAGCTCGCAATCATCCGCGCCAGCGGGTGTGGGTCGCTGAGCAGGCGCGTCAGGCCCTCCTCCGTGCGCACGATGCCGGCCTCGCGCCACAACGCGTCACGGGTCCGCGCGCGGGCCAGCGGCGGCGCTGACAGATCGCGCAACGCGCGCAGCTCCTGCTCGCCGACCGGCGTGCGCTGGGGAGATCGGGTGGCGAGCGCGCTGTTGATCGCCCGGCGTGCGAACACGAAGCACTCGCTCAGCGAGTTGGAGGCGAGGCGGTTGGCGCCGTGCAGCCCGGTGCAGGCCGACTCGCCGACCGCGTACAGGCCGGCGAGCGTGGATTGGCCGTCGAGGTCCGTGACGATGCCCCCCATCATGTAGTGCGCGGCGGGAGCGACGGGAACGAGCTCGCGACTGGGATCGAGGCCCGCGTCTCGTAGCGCGCTCACCACGTTGGGGAAGTGCGCCGGGTCGATCGCGCGCATGTCCAGTCCGACCGAGCGCTCACCGGATTCGTCGAGCTTCGTCCAGATCGCCCGCGAGACCTCGTCGCGTGGGGCAAGCTCGTCCACGAAGCGCGCGCCGTCACCATCGTGCAGGGTCGCACCCTCGCCGCGGATCGCCTCGGTGATCAGAAAGCCCTCGCGCCCGGGGACCCCGATCACCGCCGTCGGATGAAACTGGAGCAGCTCCAGATCTGCGAGCGCGGCGCCCGCCGCGTGCGCGAGCAGCACTCCGGTCCCCTGGGAGCCCGGCGGGTTGGTGGACCGCGTCCACAGGGCGGCGGCACCGCCGCTCGCGAGCACCACCGCGCGCGCGGCGATCACCAGCCCGTCGTCACACGCCAGGCCGCGGCAGCGATCCTGATGACGCCACAGCGCCTGCGCGCGGGTGCCCTCGAGCACGCGTATCGCGGGGTCCTCCGCGACCAGCGCCGAGAGCTGGCGCACGACGCGGCGGCCGGTGGCGCTGCCGCCCGCATGCACCACGCGCCGAACCGAGTGTCCGCCCTCCAGCCCGAGCGCAAGCTGCCCGAAGCGATCGGCGTCGAAGCGAACGCCTAGGCTCTGAAGGTCGCGAACGCGCTCAGGCGCTTCGCGCACGAGCGTTTCGGCGGCCGACCTGCGCACCAGCGCGCGCCCCGCGCGCTCGGTGTCACGCAGGTGCAGCTCGAAGCTGTCGTCAGCCGCGAGCGTGGCGGCAAGCCCGCCCTGCGCCCAGTAGCTCGCCGTCTGCGCCAGGGGCGTCGCCGACACGAGCACCACCCTCGCGCCGTCCCGCGACGCGCACAGCGCCGCGTACAGCCCGGCCGCGCCTGCGCCCACGACCGCCACATCGGTGTCGTCGGTCACCTCGCGGGTTCGGGGAGCGTCAGTTTCGGGAGTTTGATCTCGGGGACTTTGATTTTTGGGATTTTGATTTCCGGGGCCGTGCCCTGCGGGATTTTGACCGCGGGCAGTTTCACCCTGGGCGTGCTTTTGGTGCCGTTGGCCCCCTTTCCGAGCACCCGATCGAGTCTTTCCCTGGTCGCTTGGGAGGAGCCGGCGGCGGGCGGCGTGGACGTGCGGGTCTTGGCCCTGGACGTCGCGCCACCGGTCGTGGTGGGAGCGGCCACGCCGCCGCCGCCGACAGCGGTGCTCGGCTGCGTCGTCGCCGGCAGGGGCGCGACCGCCAGCGTCCTGGTCGACGCAGGCCTGGATTCGCCCCCGCCCGCGAGCGCGACCAGCGCGGCCGCGAGCACCCCGAGCGACAGGCAGATCACGGTCGCGAGCGCGACCAGCAGCGGTTTCCAGCGCGGAGGGCTGGCCAGGCGCGTGCGCGCCGCCGCACCGCAGTTCAGGCACCAGTCCTGCGTGCTGTGCAGAGCGCTCCCGCACAACGGGCACGACTCGCCGGGCGCATTCGCTGCGGGCGCCATGGCGCTGGCGCGAGGCTCACCGCCGGTGCCCTCGGGTGCCGGGGTCGTGACGCTCACGCGCCGCTCCCATGGGGGCGCAGGATCTCGGTCGGTTCGTCGTGGGAGGGAGGGCTGGCCGCCGGTTGCGTGGCGGGCGCCGGCAGCGGGGGTCGCGGCGGCTCCTGGGCGAGCGACGGCGCGGTGCTCTGCTCGAGCTCGCTCGTGGGGGCTGGCGACGGCGGCGTGGACGTGGTCGCGTTCGAGGCCACAGGCGGGGCCCCTGCGGCGCGCAGGTCGGCGGGTAGATCGACGTGCCGCGAGATCGCGAGCCCGCAGTTCGGGCAGAAGCTGTCTTGGCTGCTGTGGATCGAGGCGCAGCGAGCACACGCGGTGATGCCCGCCTCGCGCAGCACGCTGATCGGCCTGCGCTCCCGCAGCGCGTCTTCCAGAGCGCGCAGTTCGTCGTCGATGTGGGCGAGCGTCGTCAGCTTGGCGAGCACGAGCGTGTCGTTGCGGGCTCCGAAGCGATGGAGGTTGAAGATCAGCCCGCCCAGGTCGCGGTAGGCGAGCTCGCGCGCCTTGCGCAGGAAGCGCGCGCGCCGGCGGGCGCTGCCGCGCGAGCGAAAGCCGGGCGAGTCCGTCCTGGGGTCCGTGGCGTCCGCTGCGGCGCCCTGCTCCGGCGCGGGCGTGACCGCGTCCGCGCCACCGGCGGCGGCCGGCGCGTCCGCCGGGGTCGTGCTTGCAGATATCTGATCCACAGCCGATCCATGCTACCCGCCCGGCCGTCGTGGCCTAGGGGGATCCGTTGCTTGCGCCCAGCGCCTCGCGCCAAGCGCACACCACGCGCGCGGCCATCTCCCCAGACGAGAAGCGGCTCGCGCTCGCTCGACCTTCGACTCTCGGGTCGCGCTCGCGCAGGTGGGGCTCGAGCGCGGAGCGCCAGAGCGCGAGCTCGAAGGGCGCGCACAGCGTCCCGGCCACACCTTCCAGGGCTTCGCGATGAACGCCGACCGGCGTGGCGAGCACCGGCACGTCGCATGCCAGCGCCTCCAGCACGGCCAGCCCGAAGCCCTCGCGCTCGGACGGCACGAGCACGGCGTTGGCGGCGTTGATCCACAGCGGCACACGCACAGGGTCGACGCCGCCTAGCGTCAGCAGCTTCACGCCGCTGGCTCGTGCGAGCGCGAGCGCGCGATCGTGGCGCTTCTCGACGCGCCCCGGGTCCGAGGCGAACAGCAGGTAGCTCGTCCCCGGGTCCAGCCCCAGCTCAGCACGCGCCCGCTCGCGAGGCAGCGGCGTGAAGCGATCGAGATCCACTCCGCATGGCAGCACGAGCGCGCGAGATCGCGCCGCGCGGCCCGGCAGTTCTCGAGCCAGGGCGGCGGACACTGCGCCGAGCAGGTCGATCAGGGGCAGCACCGCGGCGGTGGCCACACGCGTGCGTGGGTCGCGCACATCGGTGCCATGCACCGTCAGCGCGCGCACACGCGCTGGCAGCGCCAGCGCCGGCCAGGCGGTGAGCGAGAAGTGCGCGTGCACGACGTCGAAGCGGCGCCCCGAGCGGCGGGCGCCTCGCCGCGTGCCGTAGCGGCGCGGCAGCTCGACCGCTGCACGCGTGAGCGCGGCTGGGCCGGGAGCGAACTCGTGCAGCTCGACCTCCACATCCCCACGCGCCCGCAGCGCGGCGACCTGGTCGCGCACGAACCGGCCGCGGTCGGGACGCGCGGCGTCGGGAAGCATGTTGGACAGGACCAGCGCGCGCAACATCCATCGACCGTAGCGCTCTGGAATGATGCTCGTATGGGCGAGCGCAGCTACGGGCGCGGCCCCGGCGAGGCGCGTCCTAGCGCGATCGAGCCCGGGTTCGTGCGGACGGCGACCGGTTCCGCGCTGATCTCCGTCGGCGAGACGCGGGTCATCTGCACGGCGTCCGCGCAGGAGAGCGTGCCACGCTGGATGGCCGGGCAGGGGCGAGGCTGGGTGACGGCCGAGTACGGGATGCTGCCGGCGTCCACCGGCGAGCGCAAGCAGCGCGACGCGACGCGCGGGCGCCAGGACGGGCGGACCGTCGAGATCCAGCGGCTGATCGGTCGCTCGCTGCGTGTCGTGGTCGACTTCCAGGCCCTTGGCGAAAGGACGATCTACCTGGACTGCGACGTGCTCCAGGCCGACGGCGGCACTCGCTGCGCCTCGATCACAGGCGCCTTCGTCGCGCTCTCGCTCGCGTGTGGCCGCCTCCAGGAGCAGGGCCGGCTGACGAGCTCGCCGTTGAACGGGTCCGTGGCGGCGATCTCCTGCGGCATCATCGACGGCGCCGCGCTGCTCGACCTCGACTACGCCGAGGATTCGACCGCGGAGGTGGACGCGAACGTGGTGATGACCGGCGGTGAGGGCCTGGTTGAGGTGCAGGCCACAGCCGAGCGCACGCCGCTGTCACGAGCGCATCTCGACGAGCTGCTGGTGCTCGCCGCAGCCGGAATCGAACGCCTGCGTCAGGTACAGGAGCAGGCGATCGGCGAGGGGCTAGCGGCGCGCGCGCGCGGCGCTGGGGAGCCCGCACAGGGGAGCGCCTGAACGCGGCGGCGCGATCGCTTGAAGCTGCTGCTGGCCACCCACAACGACCACAAGCGCGTCGAGCTCGAGCGCGTGCTCGAGCGCGCCGGCGGGGAGTGGCAGCTCGACGCGCTGCCAGCGGATCTCGTGATGCCGCCCGAGGACGGAGACACGTTCGCGGAGAACGCGCTCGGAAAGGCGCGCGCGGCGGCGGCCGCAACCGGGCGCGTGAGCATCGCCGACGACTCGGGCATCGAGGCCGCGAGCCTGGGCGGGGCGCCGGGCGTACGCTCGGCTCGCTACGCGGGCGAGCACGCGACCGATGCCCAGAACCTGCGGAAGCTTCTCAGCGAGGCCGCGGCCGGTAGCGCGCTCGAGTACGTGTGCGTGATTGCCTACGTCGACCCTGCGGGCCGGCTCGAGCGAGTGTTCGAGGGCCGCTGTGCCGGCCGGCTGGCCGAGCGGCCGCGGGGCGAAGGCGGCTTCGGCTATGACCCGGCGTTCGTGCCCGACGAGCTCCCGCCCGCGTACGCGGGCGGGAGCGCACCGACGATGGCGGAGCTCTCGCCCGAGCAGAAGGACGCGATCAGCCACCGCGGCCGCGCCGCGCGCGCCCTGATCGGGTGGTTGGCGGGCGAGCGCGAGCCGAGCGCTGGCAACGAGCAGCGCGGCGGTGGGGCTAGAGCAGGTTGATCGCCGCGGAGGCGGCGACCGCCACGCCGAGCCCGGCGTAGCCCGTATAACCGGAGAGCGCCAGCAACAGCGCCGTGATCAGTGCCACGAGCACCGTCGTGAACCACGCGACGCGGGCGAAGGCCATCACCGCATTCTTGCGCACGCTCCGGTCCGGTCGAGGCTGCGCCCGTCCGCAAGCGGTGTTAGCGTCGTTGGGACCGTTTCACGAACGAGGAGGGCGAAGTGACCAAGTCCGAGCTGGTCGACCAGGTGGCCGATCGCGCCGATCTGACCAAGCAGGATGCCTCGCGGGCCGTGGACGCGGTGCTGGCGACCGTGGAGGACGCGCTGCGCCGCGGCAGCGAGGTGACCGTGTCCGGGTTCGGCAAGTTCCACGTGAGCGAGCGGGGTGCGCGCGTCGGCGTGAACCCGCGTACCGGTGAGCGCATCCAGATCGCGGCCTCGCGCGTGCCGCGTTTCACCGCCGGCAGCGGTCTGAAGAGCGCGGTGAAGGGTCGCTGACGCCGGCGGGCAACTTCGGCGACAAGCTGGCCGCCCGGGTCGCCGAGCGCGAGTCGCAGATCGTGCTCGGCCTCGACCCCGACCCGAATGCGCTGTGGCCCGGCGGCGAGCGCGCGGGGCGTGTGTTCGGATCCCCGGCGGAGACGGCAGCCGCGGCGGTGCTCGGCCACTGTCAGGCGCTGATCGACGCGGTGGCGCCCGCGTGCGTCGCTGTGAAGCCGCAGCTGGCGCGCTTCGAAGCTCTCGGCGCCGCCGGATGGGCGGCGCTGGAGGCGGTGGTGGCGCATGCGCGGCGCGCAGGTCTGCTGGTGATCGCGGACGGCAAGCGCGGCGACATCGACGTGACCGCGCGCGCGTACGCGGCTGCGCTGATCGGCGGCATGCAGACGCCGTTTGGCGACGTCGAAGGGCTCGCCGCGGACCTCGCGACCGTCAACCCGCTGATGGGCAGGGACGCGCTCGAGCCGTTCGTGAGCGCAGCGCGCCTGGCCGCGAGCGGCGTGCTGCTGCTCGTGCGCACATCCAACCCCGGCGCCGCGGACGTGGAGGATCTCCGGCTCGAGGGCGGTGGCACGGTGTGGGAGCGCCTCGCTCGGCTGGTGGATGAGCTCGGTGCGCCGGGCATCGGCGCGGCGGGTCTCAGTGATGTGGGCGCGGTGCTCGGTGCCACCGAGCCGTGGCACCTCGAGCGCGCGAGAGAGTTGATGGGTAGCGCGACGTTCCTGCTGCCGGGCGTCGGGGCGCAGGGCGGACGTGTGGAGGAGCTGGGCGCGGCGTTCGCGCCAGGTCGTGCTGGCGGTCTCGTGTCGGCCTCACGCAGCATCGCGGGCGCCTATCTGGCGGCCGGCGGCGAGCCGGCGGCGGCTGCGCGCGCGGCCGCCGAGCAGCTGCGCGCGACCGCGTGGGAGCTCTCCGATCGCGTTCGCTAGCCTAGATGCCGTGCACGCCAGGGCATCGTGTGCCGTTGCGGCGCGCCAGCAAGCGGGTACTGAGCCAGGATGATCATCACGGTTACGCTGAACGCGGCGATCGACAAGTCGCTCGCGGTGCCGAACTTCAGGCTCGGGCGGCGGCACCGCACCGTGGACCAGCGCACGATGGCGGGCGGAAAGGGCGTGAACATCGCGCGCACGCTGAAGTCGCTGGGGCAGCCGGTGATCGCCACGGGGTTCGCGGGTGGCGCGACCGGCACGCATATCGTCGAGCAGCTCACCGAGGAGTCGATCCTCAACGACTTCGTGCGCATCCGCGAGGAGTCGCGCACGAACACATCCGTGCTCGATCCCACCACCGGCGAACAGACCGAGATCAACGAACGCGGCCCGTCGGTGTCCTCGCGTGAGGTCGAGCTGTTTCGCGACAAGCTCGTGTACCTGGCGCGCGGCGCGGCGATCGTGGTGTTCGCAGGCTCGCTGCCCCGAGGAGTCGAGCCGGACACGTACGCGTCGCTGATCAGGGACGTCGAGCGGTTGGACGTGCTCACGGTGGTGGACACCGACGGCGAGCCGCTGCGCCAGGCGGTGCGCGCCGAACCGGATGTCGTCTCGCCGAACGTGCTCGAGGCGGAGGAGCTCGTGGGCCACGAGTTCGCAGGCGATCACGAGCGCGCGCTGGCGGTCGCAGAGATCGCGGCTCTGGGCCCTCGCGAGGCGATCATGACGCTGCCCGATGGGTGCTTGGCGCAGGTGCTGGTCGATGGCCAGAGGCGCCTGAAGCGCGCCAACATCGAGCTGCGCGAGCCGGTCGCCAAAAGCGGCTCTGGTGACGCCTTCCTCGCCGGCTACCTGGCGGCTCGCTACGAAGGGCGCCCACCCGACCACTGCCTGCGCTTCGGTGTGGCGTGCGGGGCGGAGTCCACGGCGCGACTGGGTGCAGGGATGCTCGACGCGCGCGAGGCGCGGCGCCTGATGGGTGACGTGGAGCTGACGCTGCTGGAGGCGCCCGCCGAGGTCAGCTGAGAACGCTCACAGCAAGCCCTCGTTGGCCTCGGCTCGTCCCACGAGCAGCCCTTCAAGGAAGCTCTGGCTGACCTGGGAGTAGGGGCGACCGAGCGTCAGGGTGCTGAACCCGACCACCGCGGGGCCGTCAGCAAAGGCGAACAGCTGGGTGTACAGCGTTACGCGTGCGGGGTGGCCGCGTCGGGTGAGATACGCGATCGAAAGCGCTAGCCGCAGCGCGGTCGCGCGGTACGGGGCGCTGCCCCGATAGCTGGTGGGCGTAGGCGTGGCCTGGGCTGCGACCGTGACGTGATCTGCGCGTGGGGCGGTGGAGGTGACGGGGGATGTCAGCGCGACCTGGGTCGCGCGCGGCGAACCGTCCGCGTCGAGTCCCCTGCTGCAGCAGGCGTCGTTCGTATGCGCGGGCGATGCACGCGCGGGCACGCGGAGTGGAGACGGTCCTGAGGTAGCGGGCGGCCTGGGCGCTGCTCGGCTCGACGGCTACGACCGAGTATGCAAGTTCATACTGGCCCCGACTCGCGTACGTGAACACGGGGGAATGGCGCTCGAGGACGGGGCCTGCGTTTTCCGGCGCGCGAGCGCAGCGAGCGAAGGCCTGCCAGTAGCCGCGATCCTCGACGGGGCCTTCGGGCGCCACCTGCGACATGCCGGGAACGTGGTAGCCGCGGATGTTGACGGCGCGTGCGTAGGCGCTCGCCTGGCGCTCGGTGGGAGCGCGGGCGTTCGCGGCGTTGGCGGTCGCCAGCGTGGCGAGACTGGTATCGCGAATGGTGGGGGCGCTCGCCGGACAGCCGGCTTCCGGCAGGGCGCACGACACGGCCTGCGGCGTCTCTTCGTCGCGGGTGCGCTCGAGCGCATCGTGGCGCGGGCCTGTCGCCGTGAATAGATATTCCGGGGGCACGTCGCCGACGCGGTACAGCCTGCGACCGCGCGAGAACAGCACGTCCCACTCCTGAGCCCGGTCGGGATTGACCCAGTGCAGCTCGCTGGCGCCGGCCGGGAAGCGCGCCGAGCTCGCAGTCGCGTGGGTGCGGCAGCGTGGACTGACGGCCAGTGCGAGCGCAGTGCGCGCCTGCGCCGACGTGGCGAATTCGAGCACGTCGGCACCGATGTCGTCTTCGGAGCCGTCGCGGTCGAGTGCCCACCAGCGGATCTCGTACGCGGCTGGCACGGTGGAGCTCGAGGACGGCGGCTGCGGTCGGTCGTCGGTCCAGAGGTGGCTGGTGGTGATCGAGCCCGCCTCGTAGGAGCGGCCGAGGGGCTTGGGCACGATCGCCGACAGCTGCTCGCGCAGCGCGGGGAGCGCGCGCCGGGCGACGCTCGCGACTTCTGGTGCCCGGGCTCCGGGACATCCTGCGGCGAACAGGGTGTCGCCCGCCTGCGCTCCGCCAAGGCCGAACCAGGCGCCCCTGACGCAGAGCAGGGCGATCACGGCAGCCAGCAGGCAGCCGAGCAGCATGGCCAGCCTCGGACGCCGGCCGGCATGCAGGGAGGCAGCGCTCGGCGGCGCGCCGAAGGCCGCTTGCGCATGCGAAGGCTCGCGGGGCGGGGGCGCCGGCGTGTCCTTGGACTCCACATCTGTGGTATCGGGGACCCACTCGCTCCCCTTGAGGCGGGCGCGATGCAGCCTCGACGGCTTTCGCGGCAGCGGCGCGACCGGCGCCAGCGTGGCCTGCGCCTAGCCCCCCGCTACGTCCCGCCGCAGTAGCACGAGATAGGCGGCGAGCAGCGCGGGGACGCCGTATAGCGCGCATACCCACGCGGAGTGCGCGATCGGTGCCCAGTCGGTGGGCGTGCGCAGCAGGCCCTGCCAGTTCTGAAGCTGTTCGGTCAGGAGGTACGGCTTGATGGCTTCCAGCCCCGGTATCTGGGCGACGATGTAGAGAATGATCAGCAGGCTGATGGTGCCCACGACGGCTCCAGCGCTGTTGCGGCTGGCGGTGGAGAGCAGCACGCCGATGCTGACGAGCGCGAACAACGGGATCAGGAACACGGCGTTGGCCGCGAACACGAGCAGCAGGGCTTCGGGCGCGGAGACGATGGTTCCGGAGTAGGTCGTGATCGACTTGAATCCCCACGAGGCGATGCCGGCGACGGTGGCCACGGCGGCCGACGCGAACACCGCGATCGCGCCGTAGGTCATCGCGGCAAGCGCCTTGGCGACGAACACCTGTCCGCGATCGACCGAACGTGTGAGGATCGTCTTGAGCGTGCCGTTGCCGTCCTCGTTGGCAACGATGTCGCCGGCCACGAGCGCGGCGACCGCAGGCAGGAACAGGGCGGAGAGGAACAGCAGCATCAGCACCGGCGTTGCCAGCCCCGACTGGGTGATCTGCGCGGCGAAGATGCTGCCCCGGCCTCGATCGTGCTGGTGCAGATTTTGGAAGACGACGAAGAACAGGATCAGGATGATCAGCAACCCCACGCCGAGATATGTCCGCTTCTGGGAGACGAGCTTGCGCAGCTCCCAGCGGTACACGGTCCAGGTGAACGGGCGCCGCGAATTAGCACCCGCACGGGGGGTGCCCGCGGGCGTCGTGGTGGGCGCGGCGGAGGTCACGCTGCCCATTGCTCGCCCTCGGTGAGGCGGAAGAACAGATCCTCGAGCGTGGCCAGCTCGGCGGTGAGCGCGAGGATCCCCACTCCTGCCCTCGCGAGCGCGAGCGAGAGCTCGCCGACATCGCGCTCGCTGGCCAGGAAGGACACGCCGCGCTCGTCCGAGGTCGCCCGTTCGATGCCTTCCTGGGCGCTCGCGATCCTCAACGCGCGCGTGTCGTCGGTGGTGCGCAGTAGGTAGCCGGTGCCTCCTTGGCGGCGTAGGTCGGCGAGCGCGCCCTCGTACACCACCCGCCCGCTGTCCACGATCGCAACGCGGTCGCAGAGTTCTTGTACCTCGGGCAGCTGGTGGCTGGAGAGCAGCACGGTGATCCCTTCGGCGGCGAGGCGGCGGATCAGCTCGCGCATGTCGCGCATGCCTGCGGGGTCGAGGCCTGTTGCCGGCTCGTCGAGGATCAACAGCCGCGGACGGCGCAGCAGCGCGGCAGCGATCCCCAGTCGCTGGCGCATGCCGTGCGAGTAGCCGCCGACCTTGTGGCGCGCTCGCGGGCGTAGCTCGACTTCGTCGAGCACCTCGTCGATGCGGCGTCGCGCGTCGTCGCCGTCGAGCGCAGCGAGCAGTTCGAGGTTCTTGCGTCCACTGAGGTACGGGTAGAAGCGCGGTGCCTCGACGAAGCCCGCCACCCCCTCCAGCGCGCGGGCCCCGTGGCGCAGCGGGTCACGCCCGAACAGCTCGACGCTGCCCTCGGTCGGTGTGATCAGCCCCAGGGCCATGCGCAGCGTGGTGGTCTTGCCGGCGCCGTTTGGTCCGAGGAAGCCATATACGTCGCCGCTGTGCACGTCCAGGTCGACGTGATCGACCGCCAGGACGTCCTTGTAGCGCTTCACCAGCCCCCGCGCGCGCACGGGGGCGGCCTGGTCGCTCACGCTAGAGGCCTCGGGCAACCGCTTCGATGGCGCTGGGCGTGACAGACCCCGCGAGCAGGTAGCGCACGCCAGAGCGCTCGAACGTCAGCAGCGTGCCGAGCTCCGTGCTCAGCTCGTCGGCGCTGGTGCCGTCGATGGTGACTTTGGGCAGTCCTTCCAGACGCTCGCCGGCCCCGGGCTTGGCTTCCCCGTCCCGGGACGATGCGACCACGGCGATCGAAGAGACGCCGTGCCCGTAGGTGGTGACCTTCGGCTTGCCGGCGCCGTGCGTCGCGTCGCCTGACCCGGGTGTGCCGTCGCGCTTGGGGAGCTGCACTTCCTGGACCTTGACGTTCGCGGGGGGGCTCAGTTCGAACACGGAGGCGGCCACCGGGCCATAGGAGACTTCCGTGGCCGCCAGTTCGGCTACCGGCGTGGAGCCGGTTGACGAGTACAGCGCTGCCCGCAGCGGCACGCCGTGGTCGGCATCGAACGAGAGCTCGACGCCGCCGAACAGGCTGCCGCCTTCGTTCGGTGAGACGCGCACCGTGTACGCGGGTGCTCCGGCGACGTCGGTCGGCATCGCGCCGGACACGTTCGCGTGCTGGCTCAGGTGCGAGATCGCTTCTTCGATCTTTGCCACGCTGGGGACTTCGTCCTGGTGACTGCCGGGGCCGCCGGACCCGGACCACGGTTCGCCAGCTTCTTGGTGGGCGGGCGGCGTATAACGGTAGAGCGTGTTGGTGGCGGCGTCGTAGAGCGAGAGCGTGTGTCCGTCGGACAGGATCTGCGTGTCGCCCTTCTGGGACTGGAGCTCAAGGCGGAAGTCTCCGTCCTTGGCGATCCACAGACGCCCGGAAGCGCCAGTCACGAGCGGGCTGGAGGTCAGTTCGCCGCCGTGGCCACCGCTGGCCAGGTTGGCGCCTTCGAGGAGATGGTTGCTCAGCACGATGCTGGCGCTCATGCCTTCCACGGCCGTGCCCTCGAGCGCGTCGTGGATCGCCTGCGCCAGCGGCTTGGGCGGCGGCGTGGGTCCGGTATCGAGCGCGAACGCGATCGCCGTCGCGGAGACACCGATCGCGAGCACGAGCGCGCACACCAACAACAGTCGCGAGAGGGGGAGGCGTCGCAGGACGTTCATGCCAGCACGGTCCAATTCTTTGCTTGCCCAGCCGTCTCCAGGTTAGCGCGGGCTCTTCGGCGCGGATAAAGGGCGGGCCGGCGGGGCGCGCCGCTCCGCGGCGCCACCCGATATGTTCTCGCGCGCATGCTGATCGTCTTCATCCTGTTCTGGATCCTGCTAGGCGTCGTCGTGTTCGTCCTGGCCATGCGCCGGCCGCGTGGCGAGCAGTCCCCGGCGGGCGCGGAACCCGGGCTCGCGCAGCACCTTGTGACGCTGGGCGTCGTGGTGCTGTTCGCCTTCGGCCTGGTCGTGCCGGCGTTGGTGCTGGCGGACAACGGCAATCACAAGGCGAGCGTGGCGGCGGGCGGCGTGCACCTGACCAAGGACCAGGTGAAGGGGCGCGAACTATTCGCGCACACCTGCACGGTCTGTCATACGCTCGCGGCCGTGAAGTCCGTCGGGCGCATCGGTCCGAACCTCGACATCCGCGTAGGTGACGACGTCTCCACGTCCGCAGGACGCAAGGCGCTCGTGCTGAGCGCGATCAGCGAAGGTCGCGCCCGCGGCAACGGCAATATGCCCGCGCTGCTGTACCAGGGCAAGGAAGCGGAAGACGTGGCGGACTTCGTCGCAGCCGTAGCCGGCCACTGACCGCCGGGCCTTTTGGCCAAACGTCGATAGCGAGGGGCGGCGAGCATGGGCTAAGGTCCGAGCGGATGGCAGAGGAGCCGAAGACCGCCGATGACGTGAAGGCGCTCGTGCAGGAGCGCGAGATCCGTTTCATCCGCTTCTGGTTCACCGACATTCTGGGACAGCTGAAGTCGTTCTCGATCAACGCGGCGGAGCTCGACGACGCATTCGACGCGGGCATGGGCTTCGACGGGTCCTCGATCACGGGCTTCAACGCGATCGAGGAGTCGGACATGATCGCGATGCCCGACCCGAGCACCTTCCGGGTGCTGCCGTGGCGTCCGGAGGAGCAGGGCGTGGGGCGGATGTTCTGCGACGTGATCACGCCCGAGAAAACGCCATACGAGGGCGACCCGCGCCACGTGCTGCGGCGCGCGCTGAGGCGGGCGGAGTCGATGGGCTTCGACACGTTCAACGTGGGCCCCGAGCTCGAGTACTTCCTGTTCCGCGACTCGCGCTCGACGGAGGTGCTGGACGAGGGCGGTTACTTCGACCTGACGACGCTGGACGCCGGCTCGGATGTCCGCCGTGAGACGGTGCTGGCGCTGGAGCAGCTAGGGATCCACGTGGAGTACACCCATCACGAGGTGGGTCCCTCTCAGCACGAGATCGACATGCGCTACTCCGACGCGCTGAAGATGGCCGACGACTGCATGACCTACCGCATCACGGTCAAGGAGATCGCGATGAAGTACGGCTGGCACGCGACGTTCATGCCCAAGCCGCTGTTCGGCGAGAACGGCTCGGGGATGCACACCCACCAGTCGCTGTTCAGCGCGGGCAAGAACGCGTTCTACGACCCCGACGACCAGTACTTCTTGTCCGACGTGGGCAAGGCGTTCATCGCGGGCCAGCTCAAGCATGCTCGCGAGATCTGCTCGATCTTCGCGCAGTGGGTCAACTCCTACAAGCGCCTGGTCCCTGGCTTCGAGGCACCCGTTTACGTTGCGTGGTCGAGGCGCAACCGCTCGGCCTTGGTGCGCGTGCCGCTGTACCACCCGGGCCGCGAGCAGGCCACCCGTATGGAGCTGCGCTGCCCGGACCCGGCATGCAATCCCTACCTCACGTTCGCGGTGCTGCTCCAGGCGGGCTTGGAGGGGGTCGAGAAGGGCTACGAGCTGCCTGAGCCGATGGAGAAGAACCTCTACCACCTGCCAGGAGAGGAACGCAGGCGCCTCGGCGTGGAGCAGCTGCCGGAGAGCCTCGGCGAAGCGATCGAGCTGACGGCCGAGTCCGAGCTCGTGCTGCGCACGCTCGGCGAGCACATGTTCAACCGCTACGTGGAGATCAAGCGCCAGGAGTGGGACGACTATCGCGTGCAGGTCACGCAGTGGGAGCTGGACCGCTACCTGTCGATCCTCTAGGGAGAAAGACCGTTGGCTTGGGTGCGGGCACCGCGCACGCTATGGGGCGAGCGGGAGCGAGGTGCCAGTGCAGCGCCTGGAGCATGTGGGCGAAGGCGGTGGGGTGGCGCGGCGCGATGTCCGCGACCAGCGCCAGCGCGCCCAGCGCGTGGCGTTCGTACTCGCTGTTGCCTGTGAGCTGGGACAGCCGCAGCAATCCGACGGCGGCGCTGGAGGAGCCAGATGGGATGGGCGAGTCCTCGAGGTCCTTGCGCCTGACGATCAGCGCTTCGGCGTCGGAGGCGGTGGAGAAGAAGCCGCCGCGCTCGCGGTCGGCAAAACGCGCGATCAGCTCGTCGGCGAGCGCTTGCGCGCGATGGAACCAGTGCTCCTCGCAGGTGGCTTCGAACAGCGTGATCAGCGCCTCGAGCAGAAACGCGTGGTCCTCGAGATAGCCGAGGATCTCGCCGCTGCCTGAGCCGCCTGCGCCGTAGCTACGCAGCAGCCGGCCGTGCTGGTCTCGCAGCGTGGCGTGTAGGAACTCGGCGCACGCGACCGCCGCGTCGGTGTATGCGCGCCCGTCCGCTCCCGGCAGCGCAGCACCAGCATCGGCCAAGGCGCAGATCATCAGCGCGTTCCAGCTGGTCAGGCGCTTGTCGTCGAGTGCCGGGCGCGTACGCGTTTCGCGGGCCGCCAGCAGCCGCGCGCGGATGCGCGTGCGAACCTCGGGATCGGGCGCTGGGCCGCGCGCCTGGAGCACGTTGAGCCCCGGCTGGGGATGATGCGGATCGCTGAAGTTGCCCTGCTCGGTCGCCCCGAGCCACGCGATCGCGCTGCTGGCGTCCGCGCCCAGCACCTCGTGCAGCTCGTCGAGCGTCCACACATAGAAGCGTCCCTCCACGCCCTCTGAGTCGGCGTCCAGAGCGCTGTAGAAGCCTCCCTCCGGGCCGCGCATCTCGCGCAGCGCCCACTCGAGCGTGTCCACGCACGCCTCCAGCAGGGAGCGCTCTTCCGGCTGCGCCTGCCACGCGTGCAGATACACGCGCGCGAGCAGTGCGTTGTCGTAGAGCATCTTCTCGAAGTGCGGCACGGTCCAGGCGGCGTCGACGCTGTAGCGCGCGAACCCACCGCCGACCTGGTCGTGGATGCCACCGGCGGCCATCGCGTGCAGCGTCTTGTGCACCATCTCGCGCTCGCCGCGCAGCAACAGCAGCTCGAGCGTCGAGGCCTGTGGGAAGCGAGGCCCGCCCACCCCGCCGCCAAAGCCGCCGTGGCGGGCGTCGAAGCTCTGGGTGAGCCTGGCGACCGCTTGCTCGAGCGCCTGCTCGCGCAGCGGCTCGGTCGAGGGCGATAGCTGCGCGCCGCCGGACAGGCGCTCGCGTAGCCGCTCGCCGCCCGCGCGGATCTCCTCGCGGCTTTGGTCCCACGCCTCGGCGATCGCCTGGAGCACCTGCGTCCACGCCGGCATGCCCGGTCGCGCCTCGGGCGGAAAGTACGTGCCGCCGTAGAAAGGCAGCTGCTCTGGCGTCAGGAACACGTTCAGCGGCCAACCCCCATGACCGGTCATTCCCTGGACGGCCTCCATGTAGATGGCGTCGACGTCCGGGCGCTCCTCACGGTCGACCTTCACGCACACGAAGCTGTCGTTCATCAGCGTCGCCGTCACGGGGTCCTCGAAGGACTCGCGCTCCATCACGTGGCACCAGTGGCAGGTCGAGTAGCCGATCGACACCAGCAGCGGCTTGTCCTCGGCGGCGGCGCGCGCGAGCGCGACCGCTCCCCACGGCAGCCAATCCACCGGGTTCTCCGCGTGCTGGCGCAGGTACGGAGAGCTCTGGAGAGCTAGCGCGTTTGACACTGAGCTCAGCCTAGCCGCGTGCCCATCAGGGCGGCCGCTCAGGGAAGCCAGGAGGAGCCGGACGGACCGCCTTGGCCGGCGAGCGTGCGGCGCCCGAGCAGGCCGTCGACCGTGCTCAGCGAGGGCCATGCCGTTGCGCCCACGCGCGCCAGCTTGACCTTGGCGAGATCGACGTCGAAGCGCCTGCCGCCCAGCGTTCCTGTGACGAAGCTGGAGGCGGCGCCGAAGTGCACGAACCCCGAGGATGCCTGTGCGCCGTTCACTCGAATGTTCGTCGCCTGGAGCTCGCGATCACGCACGGGGAACGTCGCCGTCAGCTGGACGCCGGGAACGAAGGAGAAGTTCTTGAGCGTGGCCGCCGTATTGGTCAGCTTGGCGTAGCCCCCGCGCAGCCCGCCGAAGCGCGAGCCGCTTGGCAGTTCAGCGTCGGCCTGGAGCGTGGCGGCGATCACCTGGCGGTTGAGGTCCACGAGCGTGTCGAGTACCGCCACCAAGGTCTTGCCCGGCTTGCCTGCCAGCCTCGCCGGCGGACGTATGTACGCGAGCTTGGTGGGCGTCACGGGCGTAGGCGCGAACTGGTCGGGGGTGTTGGCCGGGCACGCCTGTACGGCGCTGCCGGCGAAGAAGTCCTTGACCGCGAGCGCCGAGCAGTCGCTCAGGTCGCTGCCCAGCACGGAGTGCCCGGTGAACGGCACCAGCAGCAGCTGCGAGTCGGGGATCAGGGAGGCGACGTGGCGGGCGTCGGCGGTGGGCGTGCGCAGGTCCTGCTCGCCGGACAGGATCAGGGTCGGTACGTTCGGGAGCGCGCTCGGTGCTGCCGGCGACGGCGACGCGTCCGGCCATCCCGAGCACTCGCTAACGAGGCTATTTTCGTAGGCGGTGCTCGCGTCGAAGGGGTAGAAATCGCTTGCGGGCTGTGCGTTCAAGGCGCCCAACGCTTCGCTCACGCGCGTGGCTTGGGGTGCGCCTCGCTGCCACGGGAATAGCGTCTCCTCGCAGGTGGTTGTAGCGAACAGCGTTTCGTCCACCTCCTGCGCGGCTTCGCCCGTGGAGCTTTCGATCGGCACGCTCGGGATCAGGCCCTCTGACAGAAGGTGCAGCCGCAGCAGCGGGTCGGGGTCGCGGCGCAGCGCCGAGGTCACGGCCGCCGGCAGCAGCGCCCGCAGCGCCGGGTTGAGATCTCCGGCGACCAGGATGTCGAGCAGTCCCTGCTCGTCGAGCGTGGCCGCGTGGCGCCGGCCCGAGCCGTCGAACACGGAACCACTGAGCGAGCGCGTGTGCAGTTGTGCGACGAGCCTTGCGATGTCGGCCACCGGGTTGGCCGCGACGCCCACGCACGCGTCGTCTTCGCACAGCTCGTTCAGCACGGATGTGATCGCTTGGAAGGTTGGGATCGCGAACGGTTCCGGGCCTTCCACCGGCACCACCGAGTCGAGCACCAGCGCTTCGACGTCCTGCGGGTGCAGCTCGGCGTACTCGAGCGCGACCTTGGTGCCGTACGAGGTGCCGTACAGGACGAGCTTTTCATACCCGCCGGTCTCGCGCAGCGCCTCGATGTCCTGCACGGATTCCTGTGTCGTGAAGGCGCCGCGTGCCGGTCCGATCTGCGTGGCGCATTCTTCGAAGATCTCGTTCGCGGGCTTGCTGCTGAACGCTTCGAAAGCGCCGCAGCGGAGTGGGTCGGAGGTGCCCGTGCCGCGCTGGTCGAACACGATCAGGTCGCGCGAGCCCAGCGCCGGCGCGATCGCCTGGGCGATGAAGCTGGCAAGCGGTATCGCGGCCTGTCCAGGGCCGCCGGCGAGGGCCACAACCGCGTCACGGCTGGGACTGGCGCCCGCGAGTCTACGCTCGACGCTCAGCGAGATCGTCCCCGGGACCGTGCCCGCACGGTCGAGCGGCACGGACAGCGAGCCGCATTCGAAGCTGCTTTCGCTCGGGCAGGTTACGAAGCTAACGCCCGACGCCGCCGAGGAGCTCGCCAAGCAGGCGAGCATCGACACGAGCAGCAGAGCCGCCACGGCCGCGGTGCAAGCTCTCCTGCGCATCCTCACCGACAATAGCCGCCGAAGCGATGGAACTCGCCGGCAGGGCCACCGGGCGACCTCCGAGCATCCCCACAAGCGACTTGTCGGGCCCGTTGCGCAGCGTTCCGCCCGCCGCGCTCGACCCGCCGACCTGGAGCTGCTCGACTTCGTTCTTGATCGAGCCGGAGACGGTCACGCCCGGCACGTAGGAGTAGCCGTGCAGCACCAGCGCCCCGCCCGCAACCTGCGCCCAGCCGGCACGCAGCCCTCCGGTGGCGGTTTCCGTGGAGCCGCTCACGGTGAGCGCCAGCAGCAGCTGGCGGACGAAGTCGCCGAGCGTCAGCGCCACCGCGTGCAGTGTGCGCCCGGCGGTCCCTTCGTAGCCCTTGGCGGGTGCCACGCTCCCGAGGCTCAGCGGCGGCAGCGGCGGCGGTCGCAGGCTCGCCGGTGGCGGTGTCGGCGCGCACGGCTCGATCGGCTTGGAGGAGAACAGCGCTTGCAGAGCTTCGCTCGCGCACGTGCCCTGCTCCTGGGTGAGGACCGAATGCCCCGTGTTGGGCACCACCAGCAGGTGCGCGTCGGGAATCGCTGCTGCGACTTCGCGTGCGCCCGAGGTGGGCGTGCGCAGGTCGTCGGCTCCGCTGAGGATCAGCGTGGGCACGTCCGGCAGCGATCCATCCTCGAGCGGTGGCGCGGGTGTCGCGTACGGCCAGTATGCGCACGCCGGGATGTCGCTGATCGCCAGCGCATCGGCTGCCGTGAACGGAGCGAACGCGCTCGGCCCGAGCGCTCGGGCGGCTGCGCTCGCCTGGGAGATGCGATTCGCGGGGGTCGCGGCGCGGCTCCACGGGAAGTCCTGCTCTTCGCAGGTCGTCGCGTAGTACAACGGCGTGTCGAAGTCTTCGCCTTCGCCTTCACCTTCGCCGCCCTCGGCGCTCGCCACCAGCCGCGCGAGCGGCGCGGTGTCCCGTCGCGCAGCTGCCGCGACCGCCGTCAGGAATTCGGCGCGCAGCAGCGGCGAGAAGTCCCCCGCGAGCAGCAGTTCGACGAGCTCGTGCGAGGACAGCGTCAGCGACCGCGCGCGGCCGTGGCCCTCGATCGCGCGGCCGCGCAGGCGGGCGCGATCCATGCGCTTGACGAGCCGCGCCAGATCCGCGACGGGGTTGCCGGTGATGTGGGCGCACGCGTCGAAGGCGCACAGCTGGCGCAGGATGCGCGGGACCGCAGCGAACGTGGGGCGCTCGAGCGGTTCAGGCCCGTTGGGGGGAACAACCGAGTCGAGCACCAGCGCTTCGACGTGATCCGGGTAGGCCTGGGCGTACTCCTCCGCGACCTTGGTCCCGTAGCTGGTGCCGTACAGGACGAGCTTTTCATAGCCGCCCGCTTGGCGGATGGCCTCGATGTCGGCGACCGTATCGGCGGTCGTGTAGAAGCCGCGGCTGGCCCCCAGCTGGTCGCCGCACGCTTCGATCAGCTTGCCGAACGATCCGTACATCCCGGGACGTTCGAAGGCGTGACACGAAAGCGGATCGGATAGGCCGATGCCGCGCTGGTCGAACACGATCAAATCGCGCGTGGCGGCGATCGGGCCGAGCAGTTCCGTGAAGTCTTCGGTGAACGGCAGCGCCGGCTGGCCGGGTCCGCCAGCAAGCGCGATGATCGCACTGCGCGCTTCGCCCACGGGTGCCCGGTGGCGACGGATCGCAAGCGTGATCGTGCCCGGCGTGGCCCCGCTGGGATCCAGCGGCACGGTCACATGCGCACACGCGAACTCGTTGCTGTCCTTGCACGGCGCGAACGCGATGTATGCGTCGGCGGCGGCGATCGAGCGGACGCCGGCCGGCGCGCACACCCACGCACACGCCGCCGCCAGCGCGATCGCAAGCCCACGCATGCTAGCCACCATCCTCGAGAATCTATTGTCTGGCGCGGCGCCGCGTCGTGGCTTCCACGTGGGCGCAATCGGCGCTAGTGTGGCGCGCGATGGCGGGCGAGCGCGAGACGGTCCACGCTGCCAGTGCGCCGGCGGCGGTCGGCCCATATAGCCACGCCGTGAGTGCGGGCGGGCTGTTGTTCTGCTCCGGGCAGATCCCGCTGGACGCCGACACGGGCGAGCTCGTCGGTCGCACCCCGGCGGAGCAGGCCCGGCGCTGCCTGGAGAACCTCCAGGCCGTGTGCAGCGCCGCCGGCACGGGGCTCGAGCGGGCGCTGCGCTTGACCGTGTACATGACCGACCTCGCGGCTTTCGCGGAGGTCAACGACGTGTACGCGTCGTTCTTCGCAGCGGACCCGCCGGCGCGTGTCGCCGTCGGCGTGTCGGCGCTGCCGCGGGGCGCCTACGTCGAGATCGACGCGACGGTGGCGTTGTAAGGAGCGTCCTCCTCGAGGGGCTCCATGCTCCGCAACGCGCGCGCGAGCAGCTGCCGAAGCGTGTTGCGCTCCTCGGGCGCCAGGGCCTGGAGCACCTCGTCCTCGATCGCGGCCTGGGCCTGCTCGCTCCGCGCGAGCGCTTCGCGACCCGCGCCGGTGATCTGGACCAGGTGCCTGCGGCGGTCGTGCGGATCGCGAAGGCGCGTGGCATAGCCCAGCTGCTCGAGCTCGTTCAGCAGCAGCACGACGTTGTTGGCATCCATGCAGAACGCGTCGGCGAGGTCCTGCTGCGGGCACTCGTCGTGGTCGCGCACATAGGCCAGCGCGACCAGGTGGCGCAGCTGCATGCCGAGCAGATCCTCGTCGCTGCGCCGGTAGAACTGCTTGGCCAGCCGTGAGCACAGCACCATCGATCCTGGTGTGCAGTCCAGCTTGTGACCCATGCTCACGAGTGTACCTGTCATTGCATCATCTGTCATCAGGTTAGCAGGGATGATAAATATTTCAGCGATCCTCCATGTTTGAGTGATCATCCATGATATGGTGCCCCTACCGCGTAACCGGAAGGAGCCTCATGAGCAACACGATCACCCCTCGCATTCCCTCCCCAGCCCGCCGCGTCGCCCGCCTGAAAGGGCGGACCGCCCGCACGGCGGATGTGCGGCGGACCGGCTTCGGTCAGCCGCGGGCGTCTCAGCCCCATCCCGCCGAGCAGGCCTACACGGTCGAGCTGGCGCACGCCGAGCGCGCACACGCCGCCGCGCAGCGCCAGTCCGACGCGCAGCCGGCCGCACACGAACCGGTGGGCGCACAGCAGCAGGCGGCCGGATACGAGCCGCCCGCGCCGAGGAACACCGAGCAGCGCAGCGAGCGCCGTCGCTGGATCGCGCTCGCGGTGCTATGCCTCGGCCAGCTGATGATGGTCCTGGACGCGACCATCGTCAACGTCGCGCTGCCCTCGATCCAGCGCCAGCTGCACTTCACGCAGGAGAACCTCACGTGGGTGATCGACGGCTATCTGATCACCTTCGGCGGCTTCCTGCTGCTGGCGGGCAGGTTCGGCGACCTGGTGGGCCGCAAGCGGGTCTTCCTCAGCGGCCTGGTCCTGTTCGTGTCCGCCTCGATCCTGTGCGGGGTCTCAGACAGCCAAGGGATGCTGATCGGCGCACGTCTGCTTCAGGGCGTTGGCGGCGCGGTCGCTTCGAGCGTGATCCTGGCGATCATCGTCACGGAGTTCCCGGAGCGCGCGGAGCAGGCCAAGGCGATGGGGTTGTACGCGTTCGTGTCTGCCGGAGGAGGCTCGATCGGCCTGCTCGCCGGCGGCGCGCTCACGCAGTCGCTGAGCTGGCACTGGATCTTCTTCGTGAACGTGCCGATCGGTGTCATCGCGCTCGTCTTCGGGTGGATGCTGATTGAGGAGAACGAGGGCATCGGCCTCGCCGGCGGGGTGGACGTGGTCGGCTCGATCCTGATCACGCTGGCGACCATGTTCGGCGCGTTTGCGATCGTCAAGTCCGGTGAATACGGGCTGCTGTCCGCGCGCACGCTCGGCGCCGGCGGCGTGTCGCTGGCTCTTCTTGGCGCGTTCTTCACAGTAGAGGCGCGTGTCGCCAACCCGATCATGCCGCTGCGCATCCTGCGCCTGCGCATGCTGATGGGCTCGAGCCTCGTGCGTGGCTTGCTGATCACTGGCATGTACTCGGCGTTCTTCCTCGGCGCGCTGTACCTCGAGCGCGTGCTGGGCTATGACGCGATCGACACGGGCCTCGCGTTCATGCCGCTGACGATCGCGATCGCGATCATGTCGCTTGGCGTCTCCGCCCGCGCGGTCGAGCGCTTTGGCGCGGTGCAGACGCTCGCCGGGGGGCTCAGCGGGATCATCGTCGGGCTGCTGCTGCTGTCGCTCCAGGGCGTGCACGCAAGCTACTTCCCTGGCCTGTTCTTCGCGTTCCTCGCGCTTGGCCTCGGCGCGGGCGCGTCGTTCCTGCCGTTGCTGACGATCGGCATGGCGGACGCGCCGCCCCGTGACGCGGGTCTGGCCTCGGGCATCATCAACGTGTCCGTGCAGCTGTTCGGCGCGATCGGCTTGGCGACGCTGGGCACCGTTGCGACGGACCACACGAAGGCGCTCAGCGCCGCGGGGCACCCCCTGCTCGCGTCGCTGACCGGCGGCTACCACCTCGCGTACGTGGTCGCTGCGGTGTGCGTGGGCCTGGGCGTGCTCGCGGCCTTTCTGGTGCTGCGTCCCCCGTCAGCGACCGCGCAGGAGGTCGAGGAGGAGCTCTCCGAGCCCGCGACCGAGGGCCAGCTGCTGGCCGCCTGAGCCAGGTCTCGACTAGCCGCGGAGCTGCGCCCGCCTGATCTTGCCGCTGGCGGTCTTGGGCAGCTCCGCGGCGAAGTCGATGATGCGCGGATACTTGTAGGGGGCGGTCTCGCGCTTGACGTGCTCCTGGAGTTCCCGCACGAGCTCCGGCGAGGGGGTGTAGCCCTCGCCGCGCAGCACCACGACCGCGCGCACGACCGAGCCGCGCTCCTCGTCCGGGGCTGCGACGGCCGCTGCCTCGGCGACGGCGGGATGCGCGACCAGCGCGGACTCGACCTCGAACGGACCGATGCGGTAGCCGGCGGAGACGATCACGTCGTCGCTGCGCCCCTCGAAGTGCAGCCAGCCCTCGTCGTCTTCGGTCACCCGGTCGCCGGTGTGCCAAGGGCCGTCCGTGCGCCTGTCGCGCGTGTGCCAGCCGTGCTCGCGGGTGCGCCGCACGTGTTCGCCCAGGTAGCCGAGGAAGAACGTCGGCACGCTCGCCGGGTCGACCGTCAGCTCGCCGTCCTCGATCGTGAGACCCACGCCCGGCAGGGCTCGCCCCATCGAGCCGGCGCGTGGCCGCTCGCTCAGCGGCGGGCCTGTGAGCTGACCGGTCTCGGTCTGGCCGTAGCCGTCGCGGATCTCCAGGCCTGTCGCCTCGTGCCACGCGCGCAGCACCTCCGGGTTCAGCGCCTCGCCCGCCGCGAGGACCGCGCGCAACTGCTGCAAAGGCCGCAGCTGCGCGCGCTTGACGATCACGCGGTACTCGGTGGGGGCCATGCACAGCACCTTCACGCGCTCGCGCTCGAGCAACGCGAGGCGCTCGTGCGGGTCAAAGCGCGCATCGTGCAGGAGCGCGCTCGCGCCCGACAGCCAGGGCGCGATGAACACGTTGCGCGCCGACTTCGACCAGCCGCTGGCGGCGGTGCACCACACCAGCTCGCCCGCGCGCGCCGCCAGCCAGTGGCGCGCCTGCACGCGCTGACCCTCCAGGTAGCGCTGGGCGTGCACGACCGCCTTGGGCTCGCCGGCCGTGCCGCTGGTGAACGTGATCAGGCACGGGTCGTCGAGCCCCAGCTCGACGGCGGGCGCCGGCGCTCCCGCGAGCAGCGACTCGTCGGGCACGTAGGCGAGCTCGCAGGCGGGCGACGCCGCCTCGAGCTCCTGGCGGTTACGCTCGTCGGCGAGGATCAGCGTGGGATCGGCCGCCTCGATGCGCAGGCGCAGGTCCTTGGCCCGCAGCTGCTCGGTGCACGGCAACACCACGGCGCCGATGCGAAAGCACGCGACCATGCTCAGCACCCACTCGGGGCGGTTGCCGATCAGCGTCATCACCACGTCGCCGCTGCTGACCCCGCGTCCCGCCAGCCACCCCGCCAGGCGCGCGGAGCGCTCGGCCACCTCGCCGAAGCTCCACTCGCGCCGGGAGCCGTCGCGCGCGAGCTCCACCAGCGCCAGCCGCTGTGGCGGGGCAGAGTCGACGACCTCGCGCGCGAAGTTCACGTCGGGCATTGTCGCGGACCAGCTGACGCCCGGCCGCCCAGCCGTCGAGCCGCCGAACGCCGGTATTCTGCATGGACCGATCCAGACACGACCCCCGGAGCCTTGATCAGATGGCCGTAGCCGCCTCCCAGCAGACCGAGATGACCGACGAGCAGAAGGCCATCACCGAGATGGTGCATCAGTTCGCCGACGAGCAGATCCTGCCGAACGCAGAGCACTTCGACCACGAGGACCTCTTCCCCGAGCCGATCGTCGAGCAGATGAAGGAGCTGGGGCTGTTCGGCGTGACGATCCCCGAGGAGTACGGCGGCATGGGCCTGGACCTGACGACCTACGCGATGATCGTCGAGGAGCTCTCGCGCGGCTGGATCTCGATCTCGGGCGTGATCAACACCCACTTCATCGGCTCCTACCTGCTGATGAAGTTCGGAAGCGACGAGCAGAAGCAGAAGTACCTGCCGCGCATGGCCACCGGGGAGATTCGTGCGGCGTTCTCGCTGTCCGAGCCGGAGCTGGGCTCGGACGTGCAGGCGATCAAAACGTCCGCCAAGAAGCTCGACGACGGCACGTATGAGATCAACGGGCAGAAGATGTGGGTCACCAACGGCCTGCTCTCCTCGCTGGTGTTCGTGCTCGTCAAGACCGACCCCGACGCCGAGCCGCGTCACAAGGGCTTCACCTGCTTCATCGCCGAGAAGGAGCCCGGCGCCAAAGAGAACACCGGCGCGTTCGCCGGCCTGAAAGTCCCGGACAAGATCAAGAAGCTCGGCTACAAGGGCGTGGAGTCGACCGAGCTCGTGTTCGATGGCTACCGCTGCCCGGCGGAGAACGTGCTGGGCGGCGAGGAGGAGGGGCTGAACAGGGGCTTCGCGCAGATGATGGACGCGCTGGAGGTCGGTCGTGTGAACGTCGCCGCGCGCGGCGTGGGCATCGCCCAGCGCGCGCTCGAGCTGGCGCTGCGCTACTCGCAGGAGCGAAAGGCGTTCGGCAAGCCGATCGCCGAGCACCAGGCGATCCAGTTCAAGCTCGCCGACATGGGCACCCAGGTAGAGGCCGCGCGTCTTTTGACGCTGCGCGCCGCGCGCCTGAAGGACGCGGGCGAGCGCTCGGATCTGGAGGCGGGCATGGCCAAGCTGTTCGCCTCGGAGGCGGGACGCTTCTGCGTCGAGGAGTCGTTTCGCATCCACGGGGGCTACGGCTACTCCAAGGAGTACGAGATCGAGCGCCTGTATCGCGACGCGCCGCTGCTACTGATCGGCGAGGGCACCTCGGAGATCCAGCGTATGGTGATCGGGCGCAAGCTCTTGCAGCGGCATAAGATCTGACACACGAGCCACGGACCGTCACGGGTCCGGGAGGGGAGAGCCACGTGGCCGACGAAGCCAAGGCCCTGATCGAGCTTGCAGCCAGCAGGTTCACCGGCGAAGTCCCCGCGCTGGAGCCAATGAAGCTGATCGTCGGCGTCGAACTGCGCGGCAGGGGCGACGTGCAGCAGTTTCGGCTCGAGATGCCGGGGGCGAAAGTCACGCGCGGGCCGGCCGCTGACGCGCGCGTGCGGGTGGACATGCGCCGCGAGTTCTTCAACGTGATGGCTCGCGAGGGCAAGATCGCCGACTGGATCGAGGCCTTCACCTACGGCCAGGCGAAGGCCACCGGACCAGAGCAGATCCTGAAGCTGATCATCAACGTCGTCGAGCGCCAGCAGGAGCGCGAACGCACGCCCAAGGCGCGCCGGCACGCGTAGCTCAGTGGAAGGACGTGAGCTGCTCGGCCAGGAACGCCAGCGAGGCGAGCAGGCAGATGCACATCACGATCAGGGAGAAGTTCTCGTTCACCGGCTCGCCATCAAGATAGTGCACCGGACGGCCTACAGCGCTACGCCGTCCTCGTACAGCTTCAGCACCCGCACGGGAATCGGATCCCGCCCACCCACCGCGTCGAGGCAGAGGCGACAGAGCACGCACTCGTCCAGGTTCTGCTCGACGATCTCCACGCCGCCGTCGCCGGCCACGGCGAAGATGTCCACCGGGCAGACCTCCGCGAGCTTCGCGGCGACGGCGGGGTCGGAGGCGATGCTGTCGTCGACCTCGACCGCGATGAACGTGCCGTCCTTACGCATCAGATCACGCCCTTGCGCATCACAGCGTGCCCTCTGGGTAGGCAGCGCTCCGCTCGGCGATCTTCGCGCGAATCATCTCGGGGATGTCCTCGATCCGCTCGGCCACCGCGATGCCCGCCTGTGCCAGGCGCGCGATCTTCTCCGAGGCGGTGTCCTCCTTGCCTTCCACGATCGTGCCGGCGTGTCCGAAGCTCATCCCCGGCATCTCGTCCATGAAGCGTCCGGCCATGAACGCGACGATCGGCAGGCGCGAGCTGTTGTCGGTCACCCAGCGCGCGAGCTCGGCCTCCATCCGCCCTCCCGGCTCGGTGTAGATGACGATCCCCTGCGTCTGCTCGTCGGCCTCGAACAGCGGCATCAGCTCGGCGTAGGTGGAGCCGATGATGGCGTCACCGCCGATCGACACCGCCGTCGACTGACCGAGCCCGGCGGCGCTGAGCGTGGAGGACATCTCCGTGGTCATGCCGCCCGAGCGCGAGATCACGCCGATCGGACCGGGCTTGTAAGCCTGCGCAGCGTTTTTCGCGGGGCCGCCGATGCCGCCCATCTTGATCACGTCGGGCACGATGATCCCCAGGCAGTTCGGGCCGATGATGCGAGCCCCGCGCAGCGTGGCCAGCTCGACCATCTGCGCGACGTCTCGGCGGGGAATGCGCTCGGTCACGATCACGACCAGCTCGACCCCGTTCTCGACCGCCTCGAACACCGCGTCCTTGGTGAACGCGGGGGGGACCGTCACGACCGAGCCGTTGATCGGCGCGCCATGGTGCGCGACCGCCTGGGCGACCGTGTCGAACACCGGCACGCCGTGCACGTCGCGGCCGAGCCTGCCGGGCGTCACGCCGCCGACGATCTTCGCGCCGGCGCCGTAGTCCAGGCACTCGCGCGTCAGGTTGACCGCCTCGCGGCCGGTGATGCCCTGCACGATGAACGTCGTGTCCGCGTCGATGAGGATGCTCACCGCGGGGCCTCCGGCCTTGGCGCCCCTTCGATCTTCTCGACCGCGCGCCGCGCGGCCTCGTTGAGCGAGACGGAACGGTCGGCGTAGTCCACGCCGTACTTCTCGAGGATCTTGAACCCCTCCTCCTCCCACGCGCCCGGGATGCGGAAGATCGCGATCTTCTCCGCCGGGTCGAAGCCCAGCTCCAGGCAGGCTTTGATCACGCCGCGCGCGACGATGTCCACACGCGTGTTGGAGACGATCGACATCATCACCGCGATCTTGTCCACGCCGGGCTTGCTGAGCACGAGCTTGGCCAGGCCGCACGCCTTCGACACGGACGGGTTGCCGCCGATCTCGCAGTAGTTGGCGGGCTTGCCGCCGTGGGCACGCACGGCGTCGAACAGCGTCAGCGAGCCACCGCCGGCGCCGATCACGAGGCCGAGGTTGCCGTCGAACTCGGTCACGTTGCCGGCGACACCGCGGTGGTCCTGCGCGTCGACGGCCTCGCCTGCCAGCTCGAACGGCGTCGCCTCGCGTGCCTGCCTGGTCTCCTCGTCGCCGACGCCCAGCTCTGCGAGCAGCTTCTTGTGGCGCCCGCGCGCCTCGTTCTCGATGTCCATGTGCGCGTCCAGCGCCACGAACGAGCCGTCCGCGAGTCGCCCCAGCGGGTTGATCTCGGCGAGGATCATGTCGTTCTCCACGAACAGCTTCGCCAGGCGGGTGACGATCGGGACGAGCTTGTTCAGCGCCGAGCCCGTCACGCCGGTGGAGGCGATCACCTCCTTGGCCTGGAACTCGCTGAACGGGAGGATGTTGGAGAAATGCCGCCGGCCGACCTTGTCGGGCTGCTCCTCTGCGACCTGCTCGATGTCGATGCCGCCGACGGGCGAGAAGATCATCACCGGCTGCTTGCGCGTGCCGTCCCACACGACACCCGCGTAGTACTCCTGCTCGACCTCCGCTCTCGGGTCGACCAGCACGCCACGGGGCATGTGGCCGCCGATCTCCAGGGCGAGGATCTCGCGCGCGTGGGTCTCGGCATCCTCGGGCGCGTCCGCGAACTTGACGCCACCGGCCTTCATGCGCCCGCCGGTCAGAACCTGAGACTTGATCACGGTCGGGCCGCCGATCCGCTCGGCGATCGTACGCGCCTGCGCGGGGTCGGTCGTGAAGCCGAAGTCGGTGACGGGGATGCCGGCGCGCTTGACGATCTCGCGCGCCTCGTACTCGAAGAATCGCATGGCGGCGCGGAAGCCTACACGGCCGCCGCGGGCGCGAACCCGTAGGCCTTTGCCAGCTCCGGGTCCTTCCTGGCGAGCATTTCCGCGAGGTTGACCATCACCTTGCATTGCTTCCAGGTGGCGTCGTCCTGCATCTTGCCGTCGATCATGTGCACGCCGCGCCCGTCGGGGATCGCCTCGATCACCTTCTTGGCGAACGCCACCTCCTCGGGATCGGGTGAGAACACGCGCTTGGCGATCGCGATCTGGCTGGGATGCAGCGACCACGCGCCGACGCAGCCGAGCAAGAACGAGGCGCGGAACTGCGTTTCGCATCCCTCGGCGTCTGAGATGTCTCCGTAGGGACCGTAGAAGGGCAGCGCGCCGACAGATGTGCAGGCGTCGACCATGCGCGCGATCGAGTAGTGCCAGGGGTCCTGCTGGTAGCTCGGCCGAGGCGCATCTGGGTGCTCGGGGTCGGGATCGGCGATCGTGCGGTAGCCGGGGTGCCCGCCGCCCACGCGCGTGGTCTTCATGCGCCGGGAAGCGGCGAGATCGGCCGGCCCGAAGCTCATGCCCTGGATACGCGGGGACGCGCTGGCGATCTCCTCGAGATTGGTGACGCCCTGCGAGGTCTCGAGCACGCAGTGGATCAGGATCGGTCGCTCCAGGCCCGCCTTGGCCTCGAGCTGGGCCAGCAGGCGGTCGGCATAGTGGATGTCCCAGGGCCCCTCGACCTTGGGGATCATGATCACCTCGAGCTTGTCGCCGATCTCGCCCACGAGCTGCGTGAGATCGTCGAGCACGAACGGCGAGGCGAGCTCGTTGACGCGCGTCCACAGGGCGGTGTCGCCGAGATCCATCTCCTTGCCGACCTTGATCAGCCCGGCGCGGGCGGCCTCCTTCTTTTCGAGCGGGATCGCGTCCTCGAGGTTGCCCAGCAGAATGTCGACCTGGGGGGCGAGATCGGGGGTCTTCTCGACCATTTTCGGGTTCGAGAAGTCCATGAAATGGATCATCCGTGAGGGCTTGAAGGGGATCTCTCGCATCGGCTCCGGCGCATCGATGGCGAGGGGCATAAAGAAGTCTCGGGGACTGCGCAAGGGCTCTCCTGGGTCGAATTTGAGATGGGCGGCGCTACGCTCGGTGTAGAGAAGTATCGATGATGCGCCCTTCACTTCGCCCCTTGACCGCGCTGAAGCTGGGCGCGAGCGCCTCGGTCATCGTGTTTGCGGTGTGGGCACTGGCGGCCGGGCCTGGCGTCGATGCGAGCCACGGGACCGCGCCAGCGAGCGGCGCCAGCACCGCCGGCGGCCGCGCGGCGATCGCGGGCGCTGCTGTGCGCCGCTGGCAGCTGACGCTTGCCCCGGCGCCCGACAACCTCGCGCTCGCGCAGGTCAGCTTCGCCCACGCAAACGGGGTGGGGGTGTCGGCGCGCTCGCTGCGGGTGGCCGTCACGGGCCCGTTCGGAGACGACTACATGGTGGCGGGCGCCTCGCACGCGTCGACGGGCGTCCGGCGGGCGCTGGTGCTGCTCGTCAACCGTCCCTCGCCGCTGCTGGATCCCTCCTCGGTGACGCTATCCCTGAGCGCGCTGCGCGCGCTCGGGGAGCCGGCCCTCCGCAAGCTGGCGGACGCGTTCGCGCAGAAAGCTGCCGCTCCCACGCCTGCTCTGTGCGATCTGCCGCTCCACGGCGCGCCGCTGAGCGGGTCGCAGCTGAGCGTGCTCGGCTCGCGCGGCGCCCCGCTGGCCGGGTTCTCCGCCGCGAGCGCACTCGCCCAGGCCTACGACGTCGCCTGCGGCCTCGCGTATTCCAGCACCTTCGCGCGGGCCGTCGAGCCGGCTGCGTCTCCTGCGCCGCCGGTCGGCAAAGTCCCCGGCGAAGGCTGCGTGGCCACGCCGGGCCGGGCGTGTCCACTGGCGCTCGAGGGCGTGCGCCCAGGCGTCGGGGCGACTCGGGCGCCCGCTCGCGCCCATTAGAGTTCCCGATCCACCTGCACAGGAGAACTGCGAGATCCATGAGCGAAGAACACACCCTCGACACCGACCAAGCCGCGCGTGAAGCGAGCGGCGCCCATCCCTACGGCCGCTATCTGGAGGACTTCGAGGTCGGCGCCGTCTACAAGCACTGGCCGGCCAAGACCGTCACCGAGGCGGAGGACCACCTCTTCTGCCTGTTGACGATGAACCACCACCCGCTGCACATCAACGACGTCTACGCCGCGAAATCCCAGCAGGGTCGAAACGTCGTCGCGGGGCCCTACGTGTACTCGCTGATCTTCGGGATGACCGTATCCGACGTGTCGGGCAAGGCGATCGCGAACCTCGCGACCGAGGAGCTCAGCCACCCCGCGCCCGTGTTCCACGGCGACACGCTGTACGTGGAGTCCGAGGTGCTCGAGAAGCGCGAGTCCAAGTCCAAGCCCGACCGCGGGACGGTGAAGGTGCACACCCGCGCCTACAACCAGGACGGCGTGCTCGTGGCGGAGTTCAAGCGCCTGGTGCTGGTGCCGCGCAAGAAGCCAGGCTCCGGCAGCCCAGAGTCCGTAGAGGCTGAGGGCAACGTGGACTAGAGATCGACGTCGAGCCCGCGCGCTCGACGCGCATCGACCCGTGCGGTACGCTTTTGCCCTCGCCCACAGAGGGCGTTTTTCTGTTTCCGCGTCAAGGGTGACGGGGACAGGCGCCAGAAGCGCATGACACCGCGATCCAAGGGAGTTGCATCGAGCCCATGAGCACTACCGCTTCCGCTCCTACGACCAACGAGCGCCTGCTGGCATGGGTGGGCGAGGTGGCCTCGCTGACCGAACCCGAGCAGATCTACTGGTGCGACGGCTCCGCGGAGGAGTACGAGCGCCTGTGCCAGGAGCTGGTCGACTCCGGGACCTTCGAGCGGCTATCCGATGCCAAGCGGCCCAACTCGTATCTGGCGCTGTCCGATCCGGGCGACGTGGCGCGCGTGGAGGACCGCACGTTCATCTGCTCGGGCGCAGAGGAGGACGCGGGGCCGACCAACAACTGGCGAGAGCCGGGGGAGATGCGCGAAGCGCTGAATGAGCTGTTCAGCGGCTGCATGCAGGGTCGCACGATGTACGTGGTGCCCTTCTCGATGGGCCCGCTCGGCTCGGACAAGAGCCACGTCGGCGTGCAGCTGACCGACTCGACGTACGTGGCGGTGAGCATGCGCATCATGACGCGGATGGGCCAGGGCGCGCTGGACGTGCTCGGCAGCCACGGCGAGTTCGTGCCGTGCGTGCACAGCGTTGGCATGCCGCTGGCGGACGCCCGCGAGGACGTTCCGTGGCCATGCAACGCGGAGAACAAGTACATCGTCCACTTCCCGGAGGCCCGCGAGATCTGGTCCTACGGGTCGGGCTACGGCGGCAACGCGCTGCTCGGCAAGAAGTGCTTTGCGCTGCGCATCGCGTCGGTGATGGCGCGCGACGAGGGCTGGATGGCCGAGCACATGCTGATCCTCAAGCTGATCTCGCCCGAAGGCGAGGTCAAGTACATCGCCGGCGCCTTCCCCAGCGCCTGCGGCAAGACCAACCTCGCGATGGTGATCCCCACGCTCGAGGGCTGGAAAGTAGAGACGATCGGCGATGACATCGCATGGATGAAGTTCGGCGACGACGGCCGCCTGTATGCGATCAACCCCGAGGCGGGCCTGTTTGGCGTGGCGCCGGGGACCGGCGCGCACACCAACCCCAACGCGATCGAGATGGTCGCGCACGACGCGGTGTTCACGAACTGCGCAAGGACCGACGATGGCGATGTGTGGTGGGACGGGCTCACCGAGCAGGCCCCCGCGCACCTGCGTGACTGGCGCGGCAACGACTGGACGCCCGACAGCGAGACTCCCGCGGCGCACCCCAACGCCCGCTTTACCGTGAGCGCCGATCAGACACCCGCAATCGCTTCCGAGTGGCAGGACCCGGCGGGCGTGCCGATCGATGCGATCCTGTTCGGCGGGCGGCGGGCGACGGTGGTGCCGCTCGTGACCGAGGCGCTCGACTGGGAGCACGGTGTGTTCCTGGGCTCGGTGATGAGCTCGGAGAAGACGGCCGCGGCGGCGGGGACCGTCGGCGAGCTGCGCTTCGACCCGTTCGCGATGCTGCCCTTCTGCGGCTACAACATGGCCGACTACTTCGCCCACTGGCTCGAGATCGGACGCCACCCTGGCGCCAAGCTGCCGAAGATCTTCTACGTCAACTGGTTTCGCAAGGACGCCAACGGCCGCTTCCTGTGGCCGGGATACGGCGAGAACTCGCGCGTGCTGGCCTGGGTGTTCGCCCGCTGCGCCGGCGACGGCGCCGCCGAGGCCGAGGAGACGCCGATCGGGCTGATGCCGCCGGTCGGCCCTGACGGCATCGACCTCAGCGGCCTGGGTGTCACCCAGGAGCAGATGGCCGAGCTGCTGCGCGTGGACCTCAAGCAGTGGCGCGAGCAACTGCCCCAGTTCCACGAGCACTACGCCAAGTTCGAGAGCATCCCGCCCGAGCTGCACGCGCAGCTGAGGGCCCTAGAACAGCGCCTGAAATAGGGGCGTAGCATGAGCCACACGCGACCCGCGATAGCGGGTCGAGGGTCAAGCTAGGTAAGGACGCAGGGAGCGAAGTGTGCTCTGCACACGAGCGACCGAGGACGCCGCCTAGCGCCGGCCATCGACCCGCTATTCGTGGCTGTGGGCGTCGCCGGTGGCAGCTGGCGGGCGTGACTCCTCTGCCAGCGAGGTGATCGTCAGTGCGCCGCGGGCGGAGGACTCGAGCACCTCGGTGGCCTCCTCCAGCGAGCGCGCGTACAGCTCGACGAGCAGGTGCACGATGATGCGCGCGTCGTCTTCGTGCTTGTGGAAGCGCACGTGCGTGAAGAACTCGCGCACGCCGTGCTCGCCGAAGGCGGCGTAGGAGAGAGCGTCGCCGGCCTCGGGCCCGGAGCACGTCTCGACGTCTTCGGAGTCCACGGTCACGGTGCACGAAGCAACCCACGGAGTTCCGGCGATCATCCGTTCCCAGCGGTCCTCGATCGGCTCCACGCGGCCGTTGTTGAAGCCCAGATGCGGCTGATCGTGCATGCAGTCCAGGCACTGGACGACCGCCTCCTGGAGCTCGTCGACGACTTCCGCGCGCTCGCCGGTGTCCGGATCGATCTTGTGGATCCCCTCGTAGTGGACCTGCACCTCGAGGTCCTGAGACCAGCAGCGGTAGCAGCGCAGCCAGCTGCGGGCGGTCGTCTCGGCCATCGAGCCCTCCATATCCCGATCATTGTAGGTGCAGGGCAAGCGGGTGCGGTGGCGGCGCACATGTCCGGACGCTGGTCGTACCTCGTGCGCAGACAGCGTGTAGGCTCCTTGCCAACTCGGAGGCCCGATGTCGGTGAGCGTCGCGCTCGGCGTCGGGGTGGGTCAACTCGAACTGGGAGTGTGCATGAAACGTCTCGCCTTGTTTTTGATCGTGTCTGCGGCCACCTGTGCGGCCTGGATAGTGCCGACCAGCGCCAGCGCGGCGGCGTTCCCGCAGTGCCTGCCGGTCGACCAGGACGCCGGCTGTGGATTCCTGATCACGGTGACAAACTCGGGTGTCTCGATCGCGCAGGACGCCTCGGAGGGTCCGTATGACGGCGAAGACGACACGCTCGTCGGGATCGTCAACGAATCCTCGAAGCCGATCTCGCAGCTGGCGCTCTCCTCCGAAGGCGACATCTTCGGCTTCGACGGCGACGGGATGTGCGACGCACCGGCGCCGCCGCGTGCCCCCGGGTGCGTGGTCCTTGCCCAGAACGCGGAGCACGAAACGCCGACCGTCAAACCGGGCACCGAATGCGCGACCAACCCGGTAGACGGAGAAACCGAGAACGACGTCGCAGAACCGTGCGGGCACGAACCGCCGCCGGGCGAGCCCGCCGGCATCGATCCCTTCGAAGGCTCAGACGGATCCCCCGTCGGCTTCGCCGCCAACGGGGATGCGGTGGCCGGCTATGAGGGCCCGCGCACGTGGTACTCGAACATCGGCCTGGGCTCGAACACCGGCGTGGTCAACATCGGCCCGGCGCTGGCGCCCAAAGAATCGACCTACTTCTCGCTCGAGGAAGCGCTGACGGCCTCGTCGCTGGTGTTCGGCAACGCCGACACGCTGTCCACCTCGCTCAGCGGCGGTGGACAGAGCGGGCCGATCATCAGCGTGGTACAGGGCACCCCGGTGAGCGACACCGCGACGCTGATCGGCGCGAGCGCTGCGCTGGCCAGCGGCAACGCCAAATACCTCGTCTACAGCAACTCCACCTGCACGACCGAAGTGCCAACGACGGCCAGCGAAGGCGCCTTCAACGGTGCCACGGCCGCAGCCTCGACGGCGGTCAACCTGCCGGCCGGCAAATACTATTTCCGGGCAGTCTTCGGCGGTGACCCTAACAACCAGAGGAGCGAATCCGCCTGCGGCGCCGAGGTGCTGACGGTGCTGGCGCCGACGAAGACCGCGACGATTCAGAGCGCGGGCACGGTCACGGGCACGACCCTGACCGAGCCGACGGGCACCGCGGTGACCGACAAAGCGACGATCAGCGGTGCGCTCGCGTCGATCTCGACGGGTACCGTCACGTACACGCTGTACAAGAACAGCACCTGCACGGTCGCCGCTGGCCCGTCCAGCGTCGGGGCGGTCACCGCAGGGGTAGCGGCGGCTTCAGCCGCTGTCAAGCCGGCCGTTGGCACCTACTACTGGGGCGCCTCCTACAGTGGCGACCCCGCCAATGCGGCCTCGGCGAGCACCTGCGGTAGCGAGGTGCTGAAGGTCGCGACGAAGGCCAGCCTGGGTCTACCGTCGTCGAAGATGTGCCTGAGCAAACGCAAGTTCGTAGTCCATCCGCGGGCACCGAAGGGCGTCAAGCTCACGCACATCGAGGTGTTCATCAACGGCGTGCTCAAGGCCCAGGGCCCGCTCAGCAAAGACCACACGACGATCAGCCTGGTGGGGCTGCCCAAGGGCAGCTATCAGGTGGAGATGGTCGTGACCTCCTCGAAGGGCAAGCTCTACGAGGACGTGCGCACGTTCCACACGTGCGTGCCCAAAAAACACCACCACCACTAAAGGCCAGGCGGGGGCCGGTCGCACGGCGGCCGGCCCCGGGGCCTTCGGCTACAGCGGGGCCTTGGCCAGATACGACTGGCCGGAGAACAGCGTGATCGTCTTGCGCCGGTGGAAGTCACGGACGCTGACCTCACCGCGTGAGACCTTCGTCAAGGTCCCGTCGCACTGGTTGGTCACGCCCCAGGAGGTGCCGCGCACGGTCGCTGCGCTGTACTGCCCTTTGGTCGTGAATTTCCCGTGCGCGCTGCCGGTCAGGCGCCCGAGCGTCTTGCTGCTCAGCTTGGCGGCGACCGCCGCCTTCTTGCCGACCGTCGCGCACACCTGCTTGGAGCTGCGGTTATCGACGATGTTCAGTTCGGTCAGCCCCTTCTGCTTGCGGTTCTGAAGCAGCTTGAAGATCCCCGCGCCGAATTCGCCCGACTGGGTCTTGCCGACCGTGGACGTGGCGGTCGTGATGCGCGCGACGCCCGCGGTCGTTTCCAGCGTCGAGCCCACCGGCACCTGACGCGCTTCGGTCAGCGGGATGAACTTCAGGCCCTTGCTGAGGCTCTCAGACGCCGTTTGCAGCGGCGCCGCGAGGCTCATGTGACCGGTCGTCGGCAGCGATATGAAGACCTTGCCGCTGACAGGTTCGATGTTGACCGTCTTGCCCAAGACCGGCGCGGGCAGTTTGATGGGTGGTGGTGGCGGCGGGGGGACGATCGGCGCGGGCGCGGGCGCGGGCTTTTCCGGCGCCTTCAGCTTGCACGGGGTCGTCGGCGTGCGTTCGTACCCGGGAGCACACGGCGGAATGCCTTCGGCGCTTTCTTTGATGATCTGGGCAAGTTTTTCGCCGAGCGATTTCGAGCCTTCGTTGACCCTGATTGCCTGCCCGCCGGTGGCAGCTGCCCAGTATTCCCAGTAGTGGATGTAGTTTTCGTCTTCCGACTCGTATTCCGTGTGGAAGTAGTCGACCATCGCGAGCGGCTTTTCTTCGTTGTCGAGTTTCTGAAGCGTTTTGTGGAACTCGAGTGATTCGCCTGGTTTCCACACGGTGCCCGGGATGCCCCATTTGCCTTCCGGTTCTTCGAACGTGTCAAACGGGTTCTGAAGCCAGAATTCTTCCGGTATGCCTTCGTTTACGTTGGGCGTGTGCGGCACGTTGTCCGCGATCATCACGATCTCGTGACGCGCTCCGGATCGCCAACCCACGCGGGGATTGCTCGCCGACTCGTAGAGCGCGCGACCGTACGCTTCGGGCCCGTCGCCGCCGTAGTGTGCGACCTCCTCGCCTGAGAGGTTGTTGATCGCTTCTTCGACTGCGTTCTCGCTGCTGGTCAGGGGCTGCCACAGGGCCCAGGCTTTTTCGTTGTCTTCTTCGTACTCCTCTTCGGTTTTCGTTTCGGTCAGTTCGCCGTCGAAGTACCCCGGGATGTCTTCGACGTCCGCGACGCCGAACTCCACGTTGGGGAGGCTCGCCTCGGTACTGGCGACAAGCGTCTTGATTTCTTCTTTGGCTTCTTCGATCACACCCCCCATCGACCCGCTCGTGTCGAACACGAACAGAATGTCCGTTTTTTCGGGTGCCGCCGCCCGCGCGGGCTCCGCCGCGCGTGCCAGGCCGACTGCGAGGACAGCCGTGATGGCCGCGATCACGCAGCACGTGCGTCGAGAGAGCCTGAAGCCAAGCGTGCGTGTCTGTGCGTCCATTGTTGCCCCCCAAACGGGTCGCTTACAGAGCCGATCGAGCGCGAGACGCTAACACGCGTCGCGGTCGCGTGCGCTGGTTAGCCGAACGTGAAGTCGTACGCGCTGATGCCGTTGGCGAAGCGCAGCGACAGACGATGGCGTTCGTCCCCGCGCAGCGATACCAGCCAGTAGAGCCGCTGGCGGCGGACCGTGACGACGCCGTCGTGGACGTCGCCGCCGGCGTCGGCCGCGGAGATCGGGTGGCCGTCGAGCAGCACCTGCACGGGCAGCGGGTGTTCGCCGGGCGAGCTGAGCACGAGATACACGTTCTTGGCGTCGAACTCCATGTCGATGCCGGCGTCGGAGATCGCTTCGGCCGGCTGGCTGCCGATGTTCCAGGTGCCGCTCCAGGCGAACTCGTTGAGCTGGAGCTGGCCGCCCGGCGGGGGCCCGTAGTCGTGGAGCCCGGGCTTCGGTCCGTTGACCCAACCCTGGGCCCGTGCGGTGCCCAGGTAGGTCTCCGGGGTGGCCAGTTCCGAGGGCTTGGTCACGCCGGTGGGGTGGCTCTTGGCGCCGACCTGATAGCCGGCTTCGGCGAGCAGGGCTCTTATCGCGGTTTCGGTGGTGTCGTACTCGCCCTCGCCGAAGGTCGCGTAGCGGACCTGCCCGTGGGCGTCGATCAGGTAGTCGGCGGGCCAGTACTCGTTGTCGTAGGCGTTCCAGGTGCCCATGTCGTTGTCCTGGACGACGGGGTAGCGCAGCCCGAACTGCTCGATCGCGTCGCGCACGTTGTTCGCGTCCTTCTCGAAGGCGAACTCGGGCGTCTCCACGCCCACGATCGTCAGGCCCTGGTCGTGGTAGGCGGCATACCAGGCCTTCAGGTAGGGCAGCGTGCGGATGCAGTTGATGCAGGTGTAGGTCCAGAAGTCGACCAGCACCACGCGACCGCGCAGCGACGCGAGCGTGAGCGGTTGATCGCCGGGGGTGTTGAACCAGTCCTGCGTTTCCGTGAATTCCGGGGCTTCGAACAGCTGCGGCAGCGACTGCGCGTCGGCGAGCAGCGTCGCCTGGCTGGCGTCGCGCGCCGCCGGATGGACCTTCGTGGTCGAGCCGCCGCAGGCCGCCGAGCCGTTGGCGGGCGTGAGCTTGTCCTTGCGGCCGGTGACCTCGTGCAGCCGGCCGGTCACGGCCTTGGAGCACTCGAGCGACGCCGTGAGGTTGACGTCGGGGATCTTTTCCGCGACGAACTGGTCGAAGTTGACGTCCAGGTTGACGATGATTGCCACCGCCGTGAGGATCATGATCACGCCGAGCGCGCGGCTCAGCAGCGGACCGCGCCCGGCCTTGCGGACGCGGTCGAACACGCGCCTGCCGCCCAGCGCCAACGCCAGCAGCACGACCGCCGAGCCGGCGGCGTAGGCGAGCGCCAGCACGATCGTTTTGCCGGAGGCGGCGCTGACGGAGATCACGGCGGCGAGGATCGGGCTCGCGCACGGGGTGTACACGAAGCCAAGCGCCCCGCCGACGATCAGCCCCGAGAAGAACCCGTCTCCAACATCGCGCGGACCGAAGCGCGCCAGTCGCGACAGCGGCGCCTCCAGGCGCGCGGCCACATCCGGCATCAGCAGCGCCAGGCCGAACACCAGCAACACGGCGATCGCCACGTCGCGTAGCGGGTCGTCGCCAAGCCCGACGCCGTCGACGACGTTGGCGAGCCCCACGATCGTGACCGTGAACGTGATCGACAGGCCGAGCACCACCCCCAGCGGGCGCCGGCGCCCGCCCACTCCGCTCGAGGACAGCAGCGCCGGCAGCACGGGCAGCGCGCACGGCGACAGCGCAGTACCCGCTCCGGCGAGGAACGCGAAGCACACGAGGACGATCATGGTCTCTGTCCTAGAGACTGCGCTCGCGCGTTTTTGTTACAAGCGAGAGCGAGCGCCCGCTGGAGTGAAAGCAGCCGACTACCATCACCGCCAGCATAAAGAGGCTCAGCGTCTGAGGATCACGTACACGGTGGTCGCCGCGAACGCCATCTGACCGAACGCCAGCGCGGTGCCGAGGTTGACCGCGCCCAACGCGCCGGCGAGCGCGCTGGCGAGCACGAAGGCGGCGAACATCGCGATCAGGTTGCGTGTCACGGCGCGCGCTGCGCGAGCGCTGCCACCAGCGCTGGCACGTCCATTCCCGGGTCCTGCTCGGCCAACAGCGCCGCCGCGGCCTGGCGCCCGCCCAGCGCCCGCATGCCACGCTCGCCGTGCTCCTGCGCGAACTCCGTGAGCGCGCCCGCCCGCCGCGCCGACAGCCGTCGCTGCTTGAGGTCGAGCCCCGCGTGCTGCGCGTCGAGCGCCGCCACCAGCTCGTCGACGCCTTGGGCTGGGGGCAGGGAGCTGACGGCCAGCACGCGCGCGGCGCTCGAGCCGAGCGAGCGCAGCGCAGCGCTCAGCTCCCGCGCGGTGCGCGCGGCCAGCTCGCCGAGGTCGGCCTTGGTGACGACCAGCACGTCGGGTATCTCCATGATCCCGGCCTTGAGGAACTGGAGCACGTCGCCGCTGCCCGGTTGCACGACGACCGCGACCGTGTCGGCGACGTCGGCCACGTCGGTCTCCGCCTGCCCGACGCCGACGGTCTCGATCACGACGATGTCAAACGCGGCGGCCAGCGCCTCGGCCGCGCCGCGGGTCGCCCACGCGAGCCCGCCCAGCCGCTCGCCCGCGGCGGTCGAGCGAATCAGCACGCCCCCGTCCGCCGGATCGAAGTCGATGCGCGCGCGGTCGCCCAGCAGCGAGCCGCCCGAGCGGCGCGAGCTGGGGTCGACCGCGAGCATCGCCACGGTACGGGCGCCGCTGGCGCCCGTACCGGCGCGCCAGGCGTGCAGCAGCGCCGACAGCAGCGTCGACTTGCCCGCGCCGGGCGGACCGGTCACGCCGATCACCTGCCCGGGCGCCTCGCCACCGAGAACGGCGGGGGAGACCTCGCGCAGCAGCATGGCTGCCTGCTCGCGGTCGGCGGCGGCGCTGCTCTCCAGCAGGTTCAGCGCGGCCGGCGCCGCGCTGAGGTCCCGCGCGCGCAGGCGCGCGCCCAGGGCCTCTCCGACCCCGTCCTGCGGGCGCGGTGCCCCGCTCACGCGGAGCCGTTGGCAGCGCCGTTCGCGCCCGCGCCCACCAGCGCCACGATGTCGCGCATGATGCGCGTGATATCGAAGTCCTTGGGCGTGTACACGGCGGCGACGCCCGCCTGCTCGAGCCCCGCCACGTCCTGCTCGGGGATGATCCCGCCGACGACCACGGGGGCGGTCACGCCGGCGTCGTGGAGCGCGTCGATCACCGCCGGGATCAGCTGGCGGTGGGAGCCGGACAGGATCGACAGCCCGATCACGTGCACGCCCTCCTGGAGTGCCGAAGCAGCGATCTGGGAGGGCGTCAGGCGGATCCCTTCGTAGACGACGTCCATGCCCGAGTCGCGCGCGCGCAGTGCAATCTGCTCGGCGCCGTTGGAATGCCCGTCCAGGCCGGGCTTGCCGACCAGGATCTTCGGTCGCCGGCCGAGCTTCTCCTGAAGGCGCGAGACCTCGCCGCGCAGCTCGCGCAGCTCGCCGTCGCTCGAGGGCGCGGCGGCCTCGCCGACGCCGGTGGGCGCCCGGTAGCTGCCGAAGACCTTGCGCAGCGTGCCGGCCCACTCGCCGGTCGTGGCTCCCGCGCGCGCGGCCGCGATCGTCACCGTCATCAGGTTCTCCGCCTCGGACGCTTCGTCTTCGCCGGCCACGCGCGCCAGCTCGCCGAGCGCCTGATCGACGGCCGCCTGGTCGCGCTCGGCGCGCCAGCGGCGCACCTCCGCGATCTGCTCGGCTTCGATCGCGGGGTCCACCACGAGGATGCCGCCCTCGGCGTCGTCGGTCAGCGGCGACTCCTCGGTCTCGGTGAAGCGGTTCTGCCCGACCACCACCTGCTCGCCGGTCTCGATCCGGCGCAGGCGCTCGCGGTGGGAGTCCACGAGCGCGGCCTTCATGTAGGGCACCGCCTGTACCGCGCCGCCGTGCTCGGCCACCACAGCCATCTCTGCGCGAGCCCCATCGAGCAGCTCCGCCACTAGCAGGTCCATCACCTTCGACCCCTCGAAGATGTCCGGGTACTCGAGGATGTCGGTTTCGTAGGCGAGCACCTGCTGGATCCGCAGCGACCACTGCTGGTCCCACGGGCGCGGAAGCCCGAGCGCCTCGTTCCACGCAGGCAGCTGGATCGCGCGTGCGCGCGCGTCGCGCCCGAGCGTCACCGCCAGCGCCTCCAGCACGATCCGCTGCACGTTGTTCTCCGGTTGGGCCTCGGTCAGCCCGAGCGAGTTGACCTGCACGCCGTAGCGGAAGCGCAGGTGGCGCGCATCCTGCACGCCGTAGCGCTCGCGCCCGAGCTCCTCCCACAGGACCGACATCGCGCGCAGCTTGGCGTGCTCCTCGACGAAGCGAACGCCCGCGTTGACGAAGAACGAGATGCGACCGAAGACCTGCTCCATGCGCTCGTCCGGCTCGCCGGCGGACACGCCGACGCGGGCGCGCACCGCGTCCAGGACCGCGATCGCGTTGCTGATCGCGTAGGCGATCTCCTGCACCGGTGTGGCGCCCGCCTCCTGAAGGTGATAAGAGCAGATGTTGATTGGGTTCCACTTGGGGACGTGCTCGACCGTGTAGGCGATCATGTCGGCGATCAGGCGCATCGACGGCGCTGGCGGGAACGCGTAGGTGCCACGCGCGAGGAACTCCTTGATGATGTCGTTCTGGGTGGTGCCCTGGAGCTGCTCGGGGGCGACGCCCTGCTCCTCGGCGGCCACAATGTAGAGAGCCAGCAGCCAGGCGGCGGTGGCGTTGATCGTCATCGAGGTGTTCATCTCGCCGAGCGGGATGCCGTCCATCAGCGCGGCCATGTCGCCGCGGTGGGACACGGGTACGCCGACCTTTCCCACCTCGCCGCGAGCGAGCTCGTCGTCGGGGTCGTATCCCGTCTGCGTAGGCAGGTCGAACGCCACCGACAGCCCCGTCTGGCCCTTCGCGAGGTTGCGTCGGTAGAGCTCGTTCGAGGCCTTGGCCGTCGAGTGGCCAGCGTACGTGCGCATCATCCACGGCCGGTCGGGCTCGGGCAGCCGCGCAGAGGACTCAGCGCTCATGTATTCCATTGTACGGTCGCTCGCTTGGCTTTATCCTGGCGAGCAGTGAGTCAAACGATCGAGCTACCACGTACGGGCGGACCGGGCAGCGGCCTGGGAGGCGACTGGCGGGTGATCGTCCGCAACGACAACCACAACACCTTCGAGCACGTCGCACGAACGCTCGCCCGCTTCATCCCGGGCGTCACGCTCAACAGGGGCCTGGAGATCGCGGGTGTGATCCACGCCTCGGGCCAGGCGATCGTCTTCAGCGGGCAGCAGGAGCTCGCCGAGCACTACTGGGAGCAGCTGAAGGGCGCCGGTCTGACGATGGCGCCGCTGGAGCAGGGCTGAGACGACCGCGGGACGCGGCGCCGGACTGTGTCCTCGGTCGCTCGCGTGCGCAGCACGCCACGCTCCCTGCGTCCGTGTCCGGCTTGGTCCGCGGTCGTCTCAGGAGCGCCGATATTGAACGTCGCTCAGGCGCTCTCGACGGCGGGCACGCCGTTGCCGCGGCCGTTCGCCACGCCGGTGAGGGAATCCGGCGAGACGGCGCCCGCGGTCGTCCGGTCCCACCAGCCGTACAGCACGGGGATCTGGTACCAGCTCGAGTGGATCGAGCGGAAGTAGCTCATCTCCGGACCGTCCCAGTAGCGTTCCCAGTCGAGGTGCTCGGCGAACGCGGCGAGCTGCTGGAACTTGTAGCGATCGTCGCGGGCGCGGTACACGGCGTAGGAGCTGGCGCCGTAGCGCAGCGCGGCTGCCGCGACCTCGTTCAGCGCCTGCTCGAAGCCGTCGCCGCGGAAGCCCGTCGCGTACCACGGCACGATCACCGTGCCGTGGTCGGGGAAGAAGCCCGACCCGCCGGCCATCAGGCGCCGACCTCCGCGTGGATCGCCCCCGGGCCCTCGGCGGTCTTGCCCTGACCCTCGGAGTCGGCGCCCACGAGGATGGCGATCTTGCCGAGGTGCTTGTTTTCGAGCATCAGCTGGTGCGCTTCAGCGACGCCGTCGAAGCCGAGCGTGCGCCACAGCACCGGGCGGATCTGCCCGCTCTCGATCAGTTCGTTGGCCTTCATGCACTCGTACGCGTTGGCGAAGTGCGAGCCCAGGATCTCCTTCTGTCGCATCCACAGGTAGGCGACGTTGAAGTCCAGGTCGATGCCCGTGGTGCCCGCGCAGATCACGATTTTCCCGAACGTCTTGGCGGTGAACACGGACGTGGGGAAGGTGGCTTTGCCGACATGCTCGAAGACGATGTCGGGCGCGTCGCCGAGGATCTCCTTCACGCGCTTGCCGAACGCGCGCGAGACCTTGAAGCGCTCAGCCTCCTCCTGCTCTGACTCGCCGCCCTTGCGCATCATGCCGGCGAACTCGTTGCGGTCGATGTAGTCGACGGCGCCCAGGCGCTTGACCAGCTCGCCCTTCTCCGCCGAGGAGACCACGCCCACGCAGTGCGCGCCCGCGGCTGCGCACAGCTGCGTGGCGAACACCCCCAGGCCGCCGGCGGCGCCCCAGATCAGCACGTTGGCGCCTGCCTGCATCTTGCAGCGCGTGATCAACATGCGGTAGGCGGTGAAGTACACGAGACCGTAGGAGGCGGCCTCCTCCCAGGTAAGCGCCCGCGGCTTGGGCAGCAGTTGCTGGGCCTGCACCTTGGTGAACTGCGCGAACGAGCCCCACGTGGTCTCATAGCCCCAGATCATCTGCGAGGGGGCGGCCATCGGGTCCAGGCCGTGCACCTCCGGGTCCTCGTAGGAGGCCATGTTGCAGTGCACGATTACTTCGTCGCCGGGCTTCCAGCGGGTGACGCCCGGCCCGACCTTCCACACGACCCCGGAGGCGTCCGAGCCGCCGATGTGGTGGCCATACTGGGGGTGGTCGCCGTAGCGCATCACCGACACGGGCTTGCCGAGCGCGGCCCACACGTTGTTGTAGTTGACCCCGGCGGCCATCACGCGCACGATCACCTCGAACGCGCCCGGCTCGGGCACCTCTATCTCCTCGATCTGGAACGCGTCCTTGGGCTCGCCGAAACGCTCCTCGCGGATGACCCACGCGGCCATCGTCGCGGGCAGCTCGCCGGGCTCGGCGTCTACGGCGGAGACTTGCTGGAGATCGATCGCCACGTGCTCTGGAACCTCCGGTGTTTGAAGTAGCCACCCTGGCTGGGTGACGTCCCATCCTACCCGGAACCGCGTTCAGCGGAACTGACTGAACAGCGGCAGCTCGCTCGAGAGCTGCTCGTACAGGCGGCGGCGCAACTGCGTGTGGATCTGCGACACGCGGCTTTCGGAGACGCCGAGGCGCGCGCCGATGTCGCGCAGCGACCAGTCCTTGACGTACAGCAGCACGGCCACTTCGCGCTCCTGCTTGTTCAAGCGCGCGAACGCTTGCCGGAAATGCTCCTTGGCTTCGCGCCTTTCCGCTTGGATCGCGGGGTCACAGTCCGCGTCGTTGCTCTCGAGCGTGTCGATGCGCTCGACAGGGGCGCTGTCGTCGGTGGTGGCAGCGCGGTTGAGCGAGCCGACCTCGGCCAGCGTGATCTCGTCGAGACGGGCCCGCAGCTGGGCGGGCGTGATTCCCATCTGGTCGGCGAGCTCTGCGTTGGTGGGCTGGCGTCGGTGAAAAGCGAGGAAGCTGTCGCGCGCCTCGTTGATCTGGCGCTCGTCGCGGCGCAGCGAGCGCGGCGCCCAGTCGTGGCGGCGCAGCTCGTCGAGCACCGCGCCGTGGATGCGCGTCCACGCGTACTGCTCGAGCGTGGCGCCCTTGTCGGGGTCGTAGCGCTCGATCGAGCGGATCAGCGCCTCCAGGCCACACGACAGGAAGTCCTCGACCTCGCACTGCGCGGGGACCTCGCGCACCTTGCGGTAGACGATGTGGCGGACCATCGGCGTGAGCATGAAGATCAGCCGGTCGCGCACCTGCACGTCGCCGGAGCGACGGTACTGCTCCCATATGGCCAGCACCTCGGGTGCCGACGTTCTCACTTCTCGCTTCGCGCCTATCGCCATTGCTGTGCTCCGGTTTCGAGGGAACTTCCAGGCGCCCTATCGGCGCTTTCGCGACGAGCTTGAGTGCGGCATGCAGACGTGCGAGGTTCGTGCAGCGCGTCGGCGCGGTGCGCTCCGATCCGGCTCCCGGGCAAGCTATGCGCCCTGGGCTGGGCCGACATCCGGCGCCTGCGATCGAAGGACATCCGGGAACCACCGCAGAATTGGTCCGGGCAGTCACCCGCCTCCGCGTGAAAGGAGCAGCATGAGCTACACCCTCGATCGGAAGCTCGCAGTCGAGTTCATTGGGATGTTTGTGTTCGTGTTCGCCGTCGGCATGGCGACCGAGTCGGCGAACAAGTCCGGGGCTGTGCTCGCGCCGATCGCGATCGGCTCGGTGCTGATGGTGCTCGTGTTCGCTGGCGGCCACGTCTCCGGAGGGCACTACAACCCGGCGGTCAGCACAGCGGTGTTCGTGCGCGGCAAGATCAAGGCCAACGAATACGCGGCGTACGTGCTCACGCAGTTCGTCGCGGCCGTGCTCGCCGGCCTGCTCGTGAACGCGATCGGCGGCAAGCAGACGCCCGGCGCGACCGCCGCCGTCGGCAAGATGCTGGTCGTCGAGTTCCTGTTCACGTTCGCGCTCGCCTACGTGGTCCTGAACGTGGCGACCGCCAAGGGAACCGAGGGCAACTCGTTCTACGGGCTGGCGATCGGGTTCGTAGTCGTCGTTGGCGCGATCTCCGTCGGCTGGGTCTCGGGGGGCGCCTTCAATCCCGCGATCGCGCTCGGCGCGACCGTCTTCGGCGCCTTCAAATGGGCGCACATCTGGATCTACCTGCTCGCCGATCTCCTAGGTGGAGCGGCGGCGGCCGGCGTGTTCCTTTACATCCAGGGCGAGCACGCCAACGCCGGTCAGACGTGAGCGGTCTCTGCGGCGCGGTGCAGTGCGGGCTCGCCGTGCTCGAGTGACTGGAGCTGCGCGGCCGCCTCGTGCTCGCCGCGCGGGAGCTCCCGCTCGACGCTCGTCCGCGCCCTGATCAACATCAGCGCCAGCAAGGCGCCCAGCAATGCAACGGCGGAGCCCAGGCGCAGCCCGTATTGCAGCGCGTAAACGAACGCCTCGTGTCCCGCGTCCACGATCCGCGGCGGGATGCCGCGCGCGACTTCGCCGGAGCCGAGGCTCGCCGCGAGCCTCGTGCGCGCCCCGTCGGGCAGCGCCGGCAGCAGCTGGTCGATCTTCGAGCGCCCGAGCGTCGCGACCAACGCGCCGAGCACCGCCACTCCGAACGTGCCCCCGACCATGCGGTTCATCGACAGGATGCCGGAGGCCACGCCGGCCTTGGTCGGCTCGACCGAGTTCATCGCGGCCGTGCTCATCGGTGACATCACGAACGCCATGCCGATGCCCATCAGCACGAAGCCGGGCAGCAGCGCGCCGTAGCCGCTGGAGACCGTGAGGTGCGACTGCCAGAAGAGGGCGCCGGAGACGGCCGTCAAGCCGAACACGATCAACGGCCGCGGGCCCACGCGGTCGGCCAGGCGCCCGGACAGCGGCGCGATCAGCACGATCATCAGCGTCGATGGCAGGAAGCGCACGCCCGCTTGCAGCGGGCTGAAGCCGAGCACGTTCTGCATGTACAGGGCCATGAAGAAGAACATCGCGAGCATCGCGAAGCTGACGATGAACGCGACGATGTTCGCGCCCAGGAAGGTGCGCGAGCGGAAGAAGCGCAGGTCGACCATCGGCGAGGCCGAGCGACGCTCGACGGCGACGAAGCCCGCCAGCGCGAGCGCGGAGATCGTGTACAGGGCGATCTCGCGCGGCGATCCCCAGTGCCATGCGTTGCCCTCGATCAGCGCGAGCACCAGCGCCGCGAGGCCCGTGGTCAGGAGCGCAACCCCGGGCAGGTCGACGCGCTTTGCGACCGTCTGATCGCGCGACTCGCGTACCGCGAACAGCGTCACGACGATCGCGCCGGCCGCGACGGGAAGGTTCAGGAAGAAGATCGACTGCCAGCTGACCGTCTCCACCAGGAAGCCGCCGAGCACGGGTCCGATCGCGAGCGCCAGCGCCGAGACCCCCGCCCACGTACCGATCGCCTTGCCGCGCTCGGCGGCGGGGAACGCGTTGGTGATGATCGACAGGGTGGCCGGCATCATCATCGCCGAGCCGACCCCTTGCGCCGCGCGCCAGGCCACCAGCCAGGTGTCGCTTGGGGAGAAGCCGATCGCGGCGCTGGAGCACGCGAACACGATCACGCCCGTAAGGAACACTTTGCGACGGCCGAACAGGTCGCCGAGGCGCCCGCCGGTGACGAGCAGCACGGCGAACGTCAGGGTGTAAGCGTTGACGGTCCACTCCAGCGAGGCGGTCGAGGCGTGCAGGCTGCGCTGGATCGAGGGCAGCGCGACGTTCACGACCGTGTTGTCGAGCATGATCATAAAAAGCGCGAAGCACATCGCGCCGAGCGCCCACCAGCGGCGGTTCTCCTCGTTCATGCGCAGCGATCGCAGCCGCTCGGTCATCGTGTTACCGCGCTCTCGATTGGCCTGAAGGCGGCGATATCCGGACGGCGTTCGAGGATCAGCGTGAGCGCGTGCTCGAGCGCCTGCGCCTCCTCCTCGCCGAACGAGCTCACGAGCTCCTGGAGCGCGGACAGGCGCGCGTCGTTGAGCGCCTGCGGCACGGCACGGCCGGCGTCGGTCAGCCGCACACGCTTCATGCGCCGGTCGCTCGAGTCTTCTTCGCGCCCGACCATGCCGCGCTCGAACAGGCCGTCGACCGCGCGGCTCATCGCCGCCAGGGACACGCCGAGCGAGTCCGCGAGCGCCTTCACGCACAGCTCGCCGTCGACGTCGAGCGCGCACAGTGCCTTGATCTGCGTGAACGACAGGTCGAGTTCGGCGATCGTGTTGAACGTGCCCATGTTGGCCGTGCGCATCAGGTAGTTGGCGAGCGCCGCCATGTCGTGAGACAGCTCCTGACGCCCGCTCTCGGGCAGCACCGAAGATACTTGCATGAGCGCAACTATAACGCGGGCGCAATAGTTGCTTGTGTGCGTTTCATCACACAAGCCATCGCGCTAGTGTGAGCTCGAGTGCCCGACCCCGATCCGCCCGACGATCCCGACCAGAGCCCGGCCGAGCAGGGGCCGAACATCATGATGCCGCCGGAGGAGTTCGCCGGCAAATGGGCGAACGCAGCCGCGATCGCGCGCACGCCGCACGAGTTCACGCTCGACTTCATGCGCATCGGGCCGCAGGGTCAGCAGGGGATGGTGGTCTCGCGCGTGTCCTTCTCGCCGCTGCTGGCCAGCCAGCTGCTCGACCTTCTCGGGGAACAGTGGCGGGAGTACACTGAGGAATCGGGCGTGCCGCCCGAGGACGAGCGAGATGACTGAAGACGAGCCGTACAAGAGTGGCGAGGAGATGGAGCCCACCAAGGCACCGCTCGAGGGGCCGAACGTGACCAGCACGTTCGACACGCCGCCAAGCGCCGACGCCGTTCGCGCGCACGACGCGGCGATGCGAAGGCATCTACAGGGCAAGCGCCCTCCGCAGGAGCCCTCCGAGCCTAGCTAGCCGGTGCCTGTGCCGAGCGCGAACGGCAGCTCGCACACCTCGGCGCTGATCCCCTGCTCACCGACGCTGACCGTGCTTGCCGGCTGCGCCTCGCGGCGTATCAGCGCGAGCGCGATCGGTCCTAGCGCGGGGGACACGACGGCGCTGCCGACGCGGCCGACCGAGCGCTCGCCCAGCAGCAGCTGCTGGCCCGCTTGCGCCGGCGCGGATATGCGCAGCCCGCGCAGGTGGCGGTTGGGCTTTCCCTTGTAGTAGAGCCGCGCGACGGTCTCCTGGCCGACGTAGCACCCCTTGGTAAAGCTCACCGCGCGCTCGTTCAGCCCGGCCTCCTGGGGGATGACGGTGTCGTCGAGGTCCAGGCCGTAACGCGGACGCCCGCGTTCGATCCGCAGGCACTCGGCTGCCCGCTCGGAGACCGGCGCCGCGCCGCGCTCGAGCAGCGCCTCGCGCAGCGCTGGCGTGCTCGCGGAGTCGCAGATCAGATCCACGCCGACGTCGGTGCGCACGGCCAGTGCCGCCACACCGCCCACCACGACCGGGAAGTTCGCGTGCTCAGGCTCGTCCAGACCCTCGGCCCCGGCGACGGTCGCCGCGGCGGGGCCGATCAGCGACAGCAGCCCGCGCTCGAGCGTGCGTTTGTGCAGCTGCACGTCGTAGCCGATCTTGTAGCGGCGGATCATGTCGAACAGCGCTTGCAACGAAACGCGCTCGGTGTCGAGCAGTAGCTCGCTCGTTCCCTCACCCGCATCGTCCGCGCTGATCAGGATGCGCAGGTCGCCGAGCATCTTGCCCTTGGGGGTGAGGAAGGCCGCGTACACACCCTCCCCTGGCCGCAGCGTTGCCAGCTCGTTGGTGACCTGGCCGTTCAGGAACTCGACGGCTCCGGCACCCGTCAGCGCGAGCTTTCCGCGCTCCGAGCGGTCAAGCAGGCCGCAACCCTCGAGCAGGGTCGCGTGGTCGCTGTCGATTGTCGCTGCCGGCGCGCTTGCCATTGCTTCGAGAATAGCCGCGGTAGGCTTCCCGCTGATGGCTTTCGCGGAGGACTTCCAGCGCATCGTCGAGTCACTGCCGCAGGACTGGACCGACCTCGAGCTCGACCTGCGCATCGCCGACGAGTCACGTTACGTGGAATCGGCGCTGTACCTGGCCACCTGCAACGCGCGGCCCTACTCCCACCACGACTGGCACTGGCGCCTGCTCGTTGCCCACAACTTCGGGCACGCGGCCGCTGCGCCGACCGTGCACGGCACGCTGGGCCTGCTCGACGATGCCGGCATCGACGGCGAGCTGGCGGTGCGCGAGGTTCGCAGCGGACGCGCCGAGATCGTCCAGATGTGGGGCCGTCCGGAGTCCGCGCGCGAGGAGTTTCGCCGCCTGCGGGCACAGTAGGGAGTGCCGTGGCGATGGCGCGGGCGGCAGTGATCGCCTCGGCACGGTAGCGATGGCGCGCGTGCTTGCCCTCACCCGCGACCTGCTGTTCGGCTCGCGCGTGCAAGGTGCCCTGAGCGCCGCCGGGCACGAGGTCGAGCTGATCGGCGATCCGTCCCTGCTGCCGGCCCTCCTCACCGCGAGCGATGCGACGCCCGCGCCGGCTGCGCTCGTCGTCGACCTGACCGACGAGGAGCTCGACGGCGCTGGGATCGTCGGCACGCAGATCGCCGAGGGTCGGCTCCGCTCCACGCGCACGCTCGGCTTCTACTCACACGTCGATGGCGCCGCGCGCGAGCGCGCCGAGCGCGCCGGCTTCGACGTCGTGGTGCCGCGCTCGCGGATGGCGCGCGAAAGCTCGGAGCTCCTCCAACGCCTGCTGACGCCGTCGTGACAGCGATGTGTCGGGGCGACAAGTGCTGAGCGCTGGCTAGCTCGCCGGCACGAGCCGAGCGCGACGCTTGAGCAGCGGGTGATCCTCCCGCGCGCCCGGGCCGGGGAGAGCGCGCACGTCGGTCACCGACACCCTCGCTCCGCAGGTCTCACAGGTGCGATGATCGTCGATCGCACCGCCGCAACCGCGGTGTTCGAGCACCACCGGCGGACCGGCGGCAGGCGCCGCGTGGCGGTCGCCCCACTGCATCAGCGCGACCAGCGTAGGCCACAGGTCGAGGCCCTTCTCGGTCAGCCGGTATTCGCAGCGGGGGGGACGCTCGGCGTACAGGCGCTTCTCGAGCACGCCCTGGTCGAGCAGCTTCGTCAGGCGCGTGTGCAGCACGTTGCGCGCGATGCCCAGGTCCGCCTGGATCTCGTCGAAGCGGCGCACCCCGAGCAGCACCTCGCGCACGATCAGCAGCGACCAGCGCTCACCGACCACGTCGAGCGCGCTGGCGATGCTGCACACCTGGTTGTCGTACTGGCTCCCGAGCATGTCCTCGTGAACCAGCATAGCCGCATGAGTTGCATCACGCAACCCATCTGCTACTGTGCGTTTCATCATGCAACGGAAATGGGTGGTCGCACTCATCGTGTGTGTCGGGGTGTTCATGGCGAGCCTCGACCTGTTCATCGTCAACATCGCGTTTCCGGCGATCTCCCGCCATTTCGGGGGCGCCTCGTTGAGCTCGTTGTCGTGGATCCTGAGCGGCTACGCGATCGTGTTCGCCGCGCTGCTCGTGCCGGCGGGGCGATGGGCCGACGCCTTCGGGCGAAAGCGCGCGTTCCTGCTCGGCCTCGCGATCTTCGTCGTCGCCAGCGCCGCGTGCGCGCTCGCTCCGTCGGTCGACGTGCTGGTCGCCGCTCGCCTCGCCCAAGCGGTCGGCGGTGCGCTGATGCTGCCGACCTCTCTCGGCTTGATCCTGGCGGAGTTCGGGCCGCAGGAGCGCCACGTCGCGATCGGTGCGTGGGCAGCGACCGGCGGCATCGCCGCGGCCTGCGGGCCGCCGCTCGGCGGCCTGCTCGTGCAGGTCGACTGGCGCTGGGTGTTCCTCGTGAACGTGCCCGTGGGTGTGCTCGGCATCGTGTTCGGTGCGCGCACGCTCGTGGAGCGGCGCGAGCGCGATGCCGCGCGTCCGGATCTGCTGGGCGCCTGCATGCTGATCGTCGCGATCGGCTCACTCGTCGTGGCGATCGTCAAGGGCCAGGAATGGGGCTGGGGCTCGACGCGGGTGATCGCGTTGCTGGCCGTCACCGCCGTGCTGCTGCCCGCCCTGTGGTGGCGCTCCGAACGCCAGGTCGCGCCGGTGATCGAGCCGGCGATGCTACGCGTGCGCACGTTCGGCCTCGCGGTCGGCGCGTCGCTCCTGTTCTTCGCGGGCTTCGGCGCGATGCTGCTCGCCGGGGTGCTGTTCCTGACGACGGTGTGGCACGAGAGCGTGCTGACCGCCGGCCTGATGCTGTTCCCCGGTCCGGCGATGGCGACCACGTTCAGCATTCCCTCGGCGCGTCTGGGCGCGCGTCTCGGGTATCGCTTGCCGGGTGTGGTCGGCGCGCTGCTTTTCGCCTGCGGCTCGGTGTGGTTCATCACCCGCACGGGCGACCGGCCGGCGTACTTCTCGGAGTACCTGCCAGGCTCGCTGATCGGCGGCGCCGGCGTTGGACTGGTGATCCCCACGCTGACCGGCGCCGGCGCGTCCTCGCTGGCGCCCGAGCGCTTCGCCACCGGCGCGGCGGTGCTGACGATGGGTCGTCAGATCGGGGCCGCGCTGGGGGTCGCGTTGCTCGTTGCCGTGCTCGGGACGAGCGCGCTGACGGCCGCTGACTTCCACAGCGCATGGCTGATCACCGTCGCCGGAGGGCTCGCGGCCGGGCTTGCGCTGGCCGCGCTCGGTCCCCCGCTCAGGCAGGCCGCGGGAGCGCGAGGGCCGACGATCGCCGAGCCGATCAGCGACCCCCTGATCGCGGAGCCGCTCGTGATCGAGGACGCCGCGTGAACACGCTCGCCGCCACGCGCAGCGCGCAGGGCAGCCGCGCCGGCGAGCGCTCGCGCACCTTCAGCTGGGACGACCCGGCTGCGTCGGCGGCGGCCGGCGCGGAGCTGTCGGGCATCGATTGCATGAGGGCGATCATCACCGGTGAGCTCCCTGCGCCACCGATCGCACAGCTGCTCGGGTTCACGGTGATCGAGGTCGAGCGCGGTCGCGCGGTGTTCGCGATGGAGCCGGCGGAGTGGATGTACAACCCGATCGGCATGGTTCACGGCGGCGTCGCAGCGACGCTGCTCGACTCGTGCATGGGTTGCGCCGTGCACACCACGCTCGACGCGGGCGTCGCCTACACCACGACCGACCTCCAGGTTCGCTACATCCGCGCGATGAGCGACACCACCGGCCGCGTGCTGGCGGAGGGGCGCGTGGTCCACGCGGGCAGGCGCACCGCCACGGCCGAGGGACGCCTGTTCGCCGAGTCAGACGACACGCTGATCGCGCACGGAAGCACCGGCTGCGTCATCCTGCGCTGAGCGGCAGCGGGTTCAGCTTGGTGCCGTCGCGGTGCCCCCGCCGAGCTCGGCATGCTCGGCGGCCTCGGCATCGAGCGGCACCAGCGCCGCGTTCGGCACGCGTCTGACCTCGCCCAACAGCGCACCCGCCCTGAGCGCGAGCGCGGCGCGTATGACCATCCCGTGGCAGACCACCAGCGCGGGCAGCTGGCCGGCTTCCACGTCGAGCAGGGCGGCGCCGACGCGCAGCTCCTGCTCGGCGAAGGACTCCCCGCCCGGAAACGCGAAGTCGGGGTCCGCGGCGGCGAACGCGTCGAATCGCTCGGGTTCGCGCGCGCGCACCTCCGCGAAGCTCAGATCCGTCCAATCGCCGGAGTCGGTCTCCATGAAACGCGCGTCCAGCACCGGCTCGAGACCGACCCGCCGGGCGATCGCTTCCGCGGTTTCGCGCGCCCGCAGCAGCGGGCTCGACCACAGCGCAAGAAAGCCATAGTCCGCGGCGCGGTCGGCCAGCTCCAGCGCCTGCGCGCGGCCGGTGTCGTCGAGCGGGATTTCCTGCTGACCCTGGAAACGTCCCTCCAGGTTGTATGCGGTCTGGCCGTGGCGGGCGAGGTAGACCAGTGGCTTGGCGGGCGTCGACACCGCAGCGGAGCATAGTCGGCCGTTTGCTCGCCGCCCGGATCGTGCGCGGAGCATGAGGACCAGGCCGTGGGCTTCATAGACTGAGGCCCACATGCGCCGCCGGGTCACCTTCTCGCGCAACCTGACGCTGTCGCTGTCGCGGACATGTCGCTGCTACTGCAAGTACTGCGCGTTCGCCACGCACCAGGCGCACCTGTACTCGCCCGAGGAGGTGCTGAAGATCCTCGACGGTGCGGCACGCAGGCAGGTCAAGGAGCTGCTGATCCTCACGGGCGAGCGCCCAGAGGTCAACCACGAGGTCGCCGCGCGCCTGCGCTCCCACGGCCACGAGGACTTCACCGGCTACGTGGTGTGGACGTGCGAACGAGCACTCGAGCGGGGCCTGTTGCCGCACACCAACCTCGGCGTGCTCTCGCGCGAGGAGCTCGCGCGACTGCGCGAGGTGACCGCCTCGCAAGGCCTGATGCTGGAGTCCATCTCAGAGCGGCTGATGGACACCGTCCACGCCGGCTCGCCGACCAAGCATCCCACGCATCGCCTGTACACGATCCGCACTGCCGGCGAGCTGAAGATCCCGTTCACGAGCGGCATCCTCGTCGGCATCGGCGAGAGCGAGGACGAGCGCATGTCCTCGCTGGAGGCGATCGCAGCGCTGCACGGCGAGCACGGGCACATCCAGGAGGTGATCCTTCAGAACTTCGTTCCCCACCAGCGCTATTACGGTCGCGAGCCCGCTGAGATCGCCGACGCAGCCACGCGCTCCTACTGGCGCACCGGTGTCGAGCAGGACGGGGAGACGTTCGAGCGCCCGACGCTGCCGCTGCCCGAGTGGGCGTGCGCGGTCAGCATCGAGGACATCAAGCGCCTGATCGCGGAGGCCCGGCGGCTGATGCCCGATGTCGGGATCCAGGTGCCCCCCAACCTCGCTGACTGGTGGGGAGAGCTGGTGCAGGCGGGCGCGACCGATCTCGGGGGTCTGTCCGCCAACGGCGACCACATCTCCCCAGAGCACCCGTTTCCCTCGCCGCACCAGGTGCGCAAGGCGTTGGCAGCGCAGGGACATGCGCTCACCGAGCGCCTGTGCGTGTACCCCCGATACATCGACGCCGAATGGCTCTCGCGCGGCGTGATGGACACGATCAAGGTCAGGTACTGGAGCTTCATCCCCAGGCGTGGGTCCGGCCGCACAGACCCGCCGATGCCGGTGCGCCCGGATCTCGTGCCGCGAGCGACCGCGCGCGCACGCGACGGCCAGCCGCTCACCGCGCAGGAGCTGACCGCGATGTTCGCCGAGACCCGCCCCGAGGCGATCGAGGAGATGCGCCAGGCAGCCGACGAGCTGCGCAGCGAGCTGGCGGGCGAGACGGTGACGTTCGTGGTCAACCGCAACATCAACATCTCGAACGTGTGCACCGTCGGCTGCGCGTTCTGCGGCTTCGGCCAGGGCAAGCGCTCGCCCGATGCCTACGAACACGACGAGGCCGAGTTCGTCGCGCGCATCCACGACGCGCTCGAGTTCGGGGCGACCGAGCTGTGCATCCAGTCGGGTATCCACCCCGACTGGCAGCTCGAGGACTACCTGGGCTGGCTGCGCCTGGCCAAGCGCACCGCCGCCGACGCCGGTGCCGAGCTGCACCTACACGCGTACAGCCCGATGGAGATCGCGCACATGTGCGACATCTCCGCCCTGGCGCCCGCGGAGGTGTTCGCGCGGCTGAAGGACGCCGGCCTGGGCTCCACTCCCGGCACCGCCGCGGAGGTACTGCACGACGGCGTGCGCGAGCGTATCTCCCCCAACAAGCTGCCCGTGGCGCGCTGGGTGCAGATCATCGAGGCCTCGCACGCGGCCGGGCTGCGATCGACCGCGACGGTGATGTTCGGTCACATCGAGGAGCCGTGGGAGCTCGCCGAGCACATGCGCGTCGTGCGCGAGCTGCAAGAGCGCACCGGCGGCATCACCGAGTTCGTGCCGCTGTCGTTCATCCCCTTCCAGACGCTGCTGGGGCGCACGCACGGCGTGGAGGAGATCTCTCGCCAGGAGAACCTCAAGCACACCGCGGTCTTTCGCCTGGCGCTCGGACGCACGGTCGCAAGTGTGCAGGCCTCGTGGGTGAAGATGGGCCTCGACGCGGCCACCGAGTCGCTGCGCTGGGGCGTCAACGACCTCGGCGGCACGCTCATGGAGGAGTCGATCAGCCGCCTCGCCGGCAGCTACCACGGCACGCGCCTGGAGCCCGAGCAGCTCGTCGCTGCGGCGCACGAAGCAGGGCGCCCGGCGGCCGAGCGCACGACGCTGTACGAGCTCAGGCGGCGCTATCCGCTGGCCGCGCGGGGCGAGCCGCGGCGGCGTGTGGCCGCTACGTTTTGATCTCGCTCACGGACGCGGCGTCGTTGCTGGTCGTGATCGTGAGCGTGGTTGCGTCCGGGCCGGCCCAGCTGCTGCCGCCGTCTTCGGAGAGTTCGCTGTAGATAGCCTGTTCGCCGGCGGCGCTCGCGAACGTGGTGGTGCTCGTGCGGCTGGATCTGTTGACGTCGCCAGCCTGCACGCCCGCGAGCGAGCCTGCGATACGCAGCAGCGCTCCTTCGCACGCGAGCTCCAGCACGTACGGTTCGTGTTCGGCGCTCGCCAGCTCGGTCCAGACTTCGCCGGGCGCCGGTTCGAGCAGCGTGGTCGCGAGCAGGTTGGTGGTGACCACGCCCGGCTGACCCGACGAGGTGCCGTCGACGCCTTCGCTGGAGCAGCGCTTGCCCGAGGCTTCGCAGCCCGTGAGCGTGATCCGCTCCCTGCCTGCTGTAACCGTCGTGAATTCGCCCGCCGCGGTGCTGGCCGAGCACACGAGCGTGCCGCCGGCGAGCGCCGGCGTTTCCAGCGTGACCGTCGCGCTCGTGGCCGTGTACGCCGGTCCGGGCGCTTTTTCGTAGCTGCCCTTCTTCGGCTTGGACGATTTCGTCCGGCATGCGGCTTCCGTGTAGTTGCCCTTCTTCTGCGCGACGCAGCTCGGCGGTGCCCCGGGCTTCCATTCGAACTTGCCCTTCTTCGCCTTCTTGGATCTCGTCTGGCAACTGCCTTCGGTGTATTCGCCCTTCTTCTGGGCGACGCACACGCCGATCCGTGCCTGTCCGAAGGTCCTGAAGGAGCCGTTGGCGCCGTTGCCCGTGCCGGCGGCGCTCTTGGCGACGACGCGGAAGTGATAGAGCGCGCCTTCTGACAGCCCGCTCACCGCGGCGGACACCGCGACCGCGCTGTCCCCCGATCCGGGCGACGGGCTGCACGGCGCGCTGTGCGCGTAGGGGATCGTGGGCCCGTATTCGAACTTGCATTCGCTGACTTGCACGCCGTTGGGGTCGACGGACCCGTTCAGGGTCGCGGAGTTGTGGCTGACGAGCGAGGCTGTGCCCGTTTCCACGGTCGGCGGGCTCGCCATCCTGAACGCCCATGCGGCGCCTTCGGTCGGGAGTTCGCTTTCTTCGGCAGGGCCGCCCACCAGCGCGGTTTCGCCGTCGCCCGAGAGTGCGACCCCGTAGCCGAACAGGTCACCCAAGGAGCCGGTGCCTTTGATCGCCGCCAGCGCAGTCCATGCTTCCCCGGAGCGTGTGAACGGCCACGCCTGCTGGTGATTCGAGCTGCCGATGAGAGCGGCGTCTCCGTCGCCTGACAGTGCGACGCTCGCGCCAAGTTCACCGTGGTCTGGGGCCGTTAGCTTTTCCTCCTGCGTCCAGGTCTCCCCCGATCGCGCGAACACGTACGCGGCGCCCGCCCCCCCGAAAGGATCGGCGATCAGGGCGGTGTTGCCGTCGCCGGACAGCGCGACGCCGGTGCCGAACTCGGAGTAGCCCCCATCGGCGCCCGTCAGCTTTTCGCCCTGCTGGCTCCAGGTTTCCCCGGAGCGTTCGAACACCCATGCGGCCCCGTTTTCCCCACCGAAGGGCGCGCCGATCAGTGCTGTGTCGCCGTCGCCGGACAGCGCCAGGCTGTCGCCGAAGTAGCCTTTTCCAACCTCACCGGAGCCTGTCAGCGCTTCGCCCTGCGCCGTCCACGCTTCCCCGGAGCGCGTGAAGACCCACACCGCACCCACGCCTTCATCGGCTCCCTCGTCAGCGATCAGCGCTGTATCGCCGTCGGCCGACATGGTCACGCCCGTGCCGAAGTGTTCTCCTTCGGGCTCACTCCCGGGATAGGCGATCTCCTGGCTCTGGGTCCACGTGGAGCCGGAGCGCGTGAACACGAACACGGCGCCGCCCGTTATGAACCGTTCGTCGCCGTTGTACGTTGCTTCGCCGTTGCCGGGGGCAGCGATCATCGCGGTGCCCCCGTCACCTGACAGCGCGACGCTCTCGCCGAAGCTGACTTCTTCGCCCACCGCGCCGCTGGGTCGGAGTTCGGCCTGCTCGCTCCAGGTTTCCCCAGAGCGCGTGAAGATCCATGCGGCGCCTTCGTAGCCATGGGCTTCGGAGCCGCCGATCAGCGCGGTGTCGCCGTCCTGGGAGAGCGCGACACTTTCGCCGAAGGACTCTTGGCCGCCCGTCAGCTTTCCGCCCTGCTGGATGAACGGGTCGATGCGCAGCGGATAGCGCGCGTGCCTGTCGTCGATGCGCAGCTGTAGCGAGCCGCCGCGAAGCTGGATCTGCGCCGGCAGGCGTCTGCCCGTGGCGTCGAGGACGCGCAGCTGGCCGTAGTGCAGCACCGTGGTCCCCGAGCCGTCGTTGAAGAGCACCTGCGAGCCGGCCTGGTGGGCCCGAAGCGAGCCGCGGATGGCGAGCGCGAGCACGAGTTCGCCGGCACCGCCGCGCGGTCGCGCGGACACCGTGAAGCCCTGCTCCAGGCCGAACGGCCCCGAGCGGTAGGTCGCGTCGAGCGAGGGGTACCGGTAGACGACCCGATCCCCCGCGTGCGCGGGTGCGACCGCGCCGACGGGGTCCAGACGCTGGCCCCTACCCACGTCCGCGAGCGACAGCGTGAGCGCGCCGGCGGGAGTGCGCAGCCGCACGCCCGAGGCTGAGAAGCGCGTCTCGACGCCGCCGGCGCGCGCCACGAGCGTGCCGTCGCGGCGGATGGGCCAGAACCTGCGATCGGAGGCGCCGATGCTGGCGGACGCGACCGGCGCGAGGTCGGCGGGTGCGAGCTCCGTGGCGTGGCCGTGCATCAGCCCCTGTGCCCCCGCCGCGTGCGTGCCCGCGCCGCCGGACGAGAACGTCGGCGCGAGCGCGAGCGCGAACGCGCAGGCACACGCGAGCGCGCACGCGCAGGACGCGCCAAGCAGCAGCACCGACATGCGCCGCCGTCCCGCCTCCAGCCATGCCTCGGCATGCAACGCTCCCACACCCGATGTGGCGACTCGCCCAGCGATCTGCGACATGGTCCCCTCTCCGTCGTCCCATGACGCCCCGCGGGATGCCCCTACCTCCACGCGGGGCCCTCCAAAACGCGCGACGAATGCTAGCGCTGGTGGCGAGCAGACGTCGCCACGAGCACCAAAGCCGCGACCAGCGCCGCAACGACTGCGACGACGAGCGCTGCGACATCCGGCAAGGTCGCCTATACAGGGACCGAAGCGTATGTGTCCCAGGCCGTCACCTGGAAGTGAGCGTGCGATCCGTGCGAGCGTCCTCGGCGCGGTCCAGGGCGTGGGCTTCCGCGAGGCCACGCGCCGGTCCGCGAGCGCGCTCGGCGTAAGGGGCTGGGTGCGAAACGAAGCGGACGGCAGCGTGGCCGTGCACGCCGAGGGTCCGTCCGCCGCCGTGGACGCCCTCGTCGCGTGTCTTGGTAGCGGTCCGCGGGGTGCCGAGGTCGCCGAGGTCATCCTGCGCGAGGTTCGCGTCGAGGGGCACGAGCAGTTCGCGATCCGAGGCGTGAGCGCGGGCGTGTTCGTGGTGCAGCAGCACGCCGCCACCGCGCGCCATTTCGACCTGCGCCTGGAGCTGGACGGGGCGATGCGCTCGTGGGCGGTGCCCAAGGGCCCGTCGCTGGACCCGGCCGTCAAGCGCCTGGCGGTGCAGGTCCCCGACCACGGCCTCGAGCACAACTCGTTCGAGGGGCGCACCGACGGTGGCGGCGTGATCGTGTGGGACAGCGGGAGCTACGAGCAGGGCGGGAGGGTGCCATGGCCTGAGGCGCTCGAGCGCGGGCACGCCGTGTTCGTGCTGCGCGGCGAGAAGCTCGACGGCGGCTTCGCGCTTCAGCGCACGCGCGCGGGCGCCAAGCCACAGTGGCTGCTTCTCAAGCGCCGCGACGAGCAGGCGCGACCGGGCTCGGACATCGTCGCCGAACGCCCCGAGTCGGTGATCAGCGGTCGCACGCTCGACGAGCTGCTCGACACCCGCTCGGGGCGCCGCCCAGCAAACTAGGCGCGCAGCTCGGAGGCGTCCAGGTCGGCGGGCAGGGGCAGCTCCTGGGGCGAGGTGCCCGCCTGCTGCTCCCACGAGGCGAAGGCCTCGCCGTCGCGGCCGGCGTGCTCGCCCTCGCCACCGATCGCGACCAGCACGAGGCGCCCGCGACCGCGGTTGACCAGTTGGCGGCGGAGCCTTGGCGCGACGCGGATCAGCTCGCCCTCGCCCAGCTCGCTCTCGACGCCCTCGATCAGCAGCGTGAGGCGCCCCTCGAGCACGAGGTAGACCTCCTCCTGGCGCGCGTGGCGGTGGATGCGGCCTCGCTGTCCGGGCTCCAGCGCCAGCTGGTTGAGCCCGAACGAGCTGACCTCGAGCTGGCGGCGCAGCGCCACGAAGCGCTCGTCCGTGCTCGGATCGAGCCGCGTCCTGGTGGTGCCCTCCTGCATCGAGCGAATCTTCGCAGGTCCACGGTCGCGGCCCGCGCGCCTCGGGCTCTAAGCTCGCGCGAACTGTCCGTGAAAGCCGAACGGGACGTGGTGGGGGACGCTCGCCCGCGCGAGCTCGCTGAGATCGGCGGCGTCGAGCACGAGCAGGAAGGAGCTGCCCGCGCTCGCGTCCAGCACGACCGACAGCAGCACGCCGTCGTCCTCGCGCTCGGCGTCGGGGCGCGCGACGAACACGGGCTCGCCGGCGTAGCAGCCCTCCTGCCCCCACGACGAGGACGAGCGCTCGTGCGTGTCGACCTTGACGATCCGCTCCAGCCATCCGCTGGGCCCGTCGCCGACGCCCCACACGTAGCGGTAGGGGCGTTCGTTGCAGCGCGCGTAGTTGACGCGCGGCAGCTCGATGTCGCAGTCGGCCAGGCGCTGCTGGCTGACGGATCGATCGCTTGGCCGCAGTCGAAAGCGTGTGAGCTTGGCGGAAGACACGGGCTTGCCAGCGCGCAGCCGCTCCAGGTACAGGTCCTCGATCACCTGTGCGTCCGCGAACGCGCACAGGTCGACCACGACCTCCTCGCCATCCTCGTAGGCGTTGACGTGGTGAAAGGCGAAGCACGGGTCGGCGCGAAAGCCGTCGACGGCCTCGCCGCTGGCGCGGTCGACGAGCGTGAAGCGCGTCCCCAGCTCGGGCTTCCAGCGGTAGTTCTCGATGTACGGGCGCCCCGACAGGGCCAGCGCGAGCGGGTTGACGACCAACGGGAACTCGGCCAGCACCAGCCAGCGCTCGGTCAGCCCGAAGGAGTGCATGTACGCGGGCTTCTTCACCGGCAGCGACGCGATCACGCGCGGGGTCGCGGGTGCGTCGGCGCGCGGCGCGTCCAGCGCGAAGAAGCGGTAGCTGCTGCGCGCTCCCAGCTTGGCGGCGTAGTTGAGCATGCCGCCGCTGCCGCGATCGAGGTGGGGGTGCGCGGTCGTGAGCTGGCCGGGCGCTTGGAACGGGCGCACGCCGGCGGTCTCCAGCGTGCGCGGGTCGAACTGCACCGGCAGCGGCGTCTCGGTCATCGCGACGAAGCGCTCGCCCAGCTTGGCGACGTTGACGTTGGCGTTGTCTGGCAGCACGCTGCCGGGCGAGAACAGCGTCTGCACGCGCTTGAACAACGACCGGCACGGGTCGGTGGCGAACTCGCCGTAGGCGAGGCTGCCGCGCTCGCGAGCGGCGCGGTAGGAGCGGCTTTCCAGGAAGCGGTTGCCGTAGGAGACCGACCCGCGCTCGATCGTGAAGCGGTGCAGCATCGCCAGGCCGTCGAACCAGTGGCGCATGCGGTCGTCCCCGACCTCGAACTTCGCCGGCCCGGTGCGCAGCAGCGAGCCGCCCAGCCACGCGGGCAGCTCGCCCGCCAGCTCGAGCTCGTCGATCGTGACCTCCCGCTCCAGCGTGCGGAACCCGAGCGAGGCGTCGGTGGGCGTGGCCTGCGCGGCCGTCGAGGGGTGAGCTGCCGTCGCCATAATGCTACCTCCTGAATGGTTCGGATCGAATCATGCAGACCGTACGCTAATCTGACGCGCATGTCAAGCCTGCTGTCCGACGAGCGCAGGCCGCGCCTGACGGAGACCTCGTTCATCGTGCTCGGCCTGATCGACCAGGCCGGGTGCGCCACCCCGTACGACCTCAAGCGGGCCGCGCAGCTGACCACCGCGAACTTCTGGTCGGTGCCCCACACGCAGCTGTACAACGAGTGCGCGCGCCTGGCCGCGGCGGGTCTGCTCGACGAGCGCCGCGAGCAGTCGGGACGCCGCCGGCGGACCTACCGCTTGACCGACCGTGGGCGCGAGCTGCTGCGCGAGTGGAGCAATCAACCCACGGGGGAGCTGTACGAACTGCGCGACGCCAGCACGCTGAAGCTGTTCTTCGGGGGCGACCCGGCGGCGCTTGCGGCCAGTCAGCTCGAGGCGCACAGCCGTCAGCTGGAGGTCTACGAACGCGTGCACGCGAGCCTCGACGGCGCGCCGAGCGGCCAGCGCCTGGCGCTGGAGTGCGGGATCGGCCACGAGCGCGAGTTCATCCGCTTCTGGTCGCAGATGCTGGCCGGCGGCGGCGGCGCGCGCTCGCACGAGCTGGCCGGCGCTCAGCGGAACATGTCCTCCTCGAGCGAGCGCAGCAGCTCGGCCGCCCCCGGGCCGTCCTCGTCGGTCACGTAGCGCCCGAGACCGTCGAAGATCACGACCGGCTCACGCGAGTCCTTTGCGCGCACGAGCTCTGCGCTCGCGGCGAGCGCATCGGCGAGGGCCAGCCAGGTGGCGTGCAGCGTGCGCCCGTTCGCGTCGCTACGTCCGCGCCAGTCGTCGAGCGCGCGCATGCCAGCGAGGCCGATCGCCACGTCGAGCTGACCGTTGCGCCACGCGCGCCCGAAGCTGTCGCTGATCAGGACCGCGGGCGCGATCGCGTGGCCGAGGCGCGCACGCGTCAGCTCGCGCAGGCGCGCGCGTATTCGCCGCGCGGAGCAGTCGGGGTCTCGCGGCAGCACGACGAGCGTCTCGGGCTGGCCATCTGCGGAGACGTTGGAGGCATCTACGCCCGCGTTCGCGCACACGAAGCCGTGGTGCGTGCGGCTGATCAGCACGCCGCGTTCGGCGCGCAGGATCTCGGCGGACTGGTCGAGCACGACCTGCACCGCGCGCGGGTCCTTGGCGAGCTCTCCCGCCTGCGCAGCAAGCTCGTGGGCGCGGGCGCTCGCGTGCACCTCCCCAAGCGCGATCAGCGCGCCCTCGCACTTGGACACGGCCTTGTGCGCGATTGCGATGATCTGGTCGGCTCGCAGCGGCTGCTGGCCGAGCGCGTCGAGGATCAGCGCCGCGAGGTCATCGCCGGGGCTGAGCTCGGGAAGGCCGTCGAGGGCCCGTGCGCGCAGGCTCGCCACGACGCCAGCGACTCAGGCGGTGGTCGTGATGGAGAGGATCTTGGGAGGGTCGCGTCGTGCGAGCACCTCGCGCGTGCGCTGGGCCCGCGGACCGATGTGCGCCAGGCGCTCGCGCAGCGCGTCGAGGTCGGCGCTGGTGTCGATGTCGAGCAGCAGCGAGCGCGGGCGCCGGATGCACGGGACGATGCCGGCGGCGAGCGCTAGCGCGCGATGGCGGGCGCAGCTGTCCGGGCCGAAGCTGGGGGCGATCGCGTCGGGCGGGCTCAGCAACAGCCCGTTGGTGCCGGTGCCGTGGCGGTCGGGGACGATCACCACGGTAGGCTCGCGGCGGTCCTCGTCTGGCGCCGCGGCGAGCAGCAGCGCCAGCTCGACGGGGTCGAGCGCGGGACAGTCGCCGGGCACGCACAGAGCGCGCTCGACGCCCTCCGCGAGGGCGCGGGCGATGCCGAGCGCCGCCGCCGCCGATTGGCCTTCGTCGGCGTCGTCGGCCACGACGATCGCGCCCGCGTCACCCGCGCCTGCGGCGACGGCGCTCTCGCCGGTGACGACGATCGTGCGCTCGATCGCCTCGGTTTGCGCGAGCGCGTGCATCACATCGGCGACCATCGCCCGGGCCAGCGCCAGGCGCAGCTCGTCGGCGACGCTCGCGCCGAGGCGCTGCTTGGCCGCGGCAAGGCGCTTGACGGGGAGGATCGCCGCGGTGCGCATGTCCGCCGACAGACGATAGTGGCAGCGCGTGCGCGTCAGGGATCGCTCGCCTACCAGGCGAGCAGCATCATGCCGACGGTCACGCCCGGGCCGATCGTGACCATCAGGGCGCGCTCGCCCGGCTTGGGGCGGCGCTGGGCGATCGTGTTCTCCAGCACGTACATGATCGAGGGGGTGCCGATGTTGCCGTGCTCGGCCAGCGTGTCCCAGCTCGTGGCGACGTCCTCGCGCGAGAGCCCGAGCGCGCTCTGCACGTTTTCGACGATGCGCCTGCCGCCGGGGTGCACGATCCAGTGGTCGATGTCCGCGTGCTCCAGCTCGTGGCCGCGCAGGAAGCCGCCGATCACCTCGGGCAGGCCGGCGCTGGCCAGCTCCGGGAGCTCACGGGCGATGTGCAGGTAGCTGGCCTCGCCGTCGAGCTCGAGGCTGACAGCTCCGAGCGTGGTGCCGATCTGGCGCACCTGCGAGCCGATGATCATGGGTCCGTGGGCCCGCGGGTTGGCGGACAGCAGTGCGGCCGCGCAGCCGTCGCCGAAGATCGCGGAGCCGACGGTCTTGGCCTTGGGGTCCTGCTCGGTGGCGCGCATGAGGATGCTGCTCATGCTCTCCGCTGCCACCACCAGCGTGTGCTTGTCTGGATGCTCCCCCTGCGCGGACGATGCGTGCAGCGTCTGCGCCGCGAGCCGCATCAGCGGCACGCCGCTCGCGCACGCCACGCCCGTGAGGTGGTACTTGTCGGTCGTGGGGTCCATCCCGTAGTGCTCGATCAGGCGGTGGGCGATCGTGGGGACGCCCAGCGAGTACAGGCTGGCGCTGATCACGGTGCCGACCTCAGCCGGGTCCACCCCCAGCGCGTCTACCGCTTTGACGGAGTGCGCCAGCAGCTCGCGCTCGACCTCGGGCGTGCGGCCCTGAAGCGAGCGATCGAGGAAGGCGCCGTCGAGGTTGAGGTGGCGGCGGGCGACCCCGCAGCGGGCGAAGATGCCTTCCGCGAACTCGTCGCCGGCCAGCCCCAGCCGGTCGAGCACCTGCGCCTGCGTGAGCACCGCGTCGGAGTCCGACACCGTCAGCCCGGCGATGCGAGCGCTGGCGCGACGCACGGCCCCGTGGTCGCGGCGAGCGCGCCTGTGCGCCGGGGCGACCGCTCCGCTCACGACGGACGCTCGCGCGCCGCCACGATACGGTTCGTCGCTACCGTACGGGCCGTTGTACACAGTGCAGTCTCCTTGGTTGGCGGTAGGCGGGTTGGCGGTCGACCCGAGCAACCTACCCAGCTGGGGGGCGTTGAGGACGATATGGGGCGCAGACGACGGTTCAGTGGGTGGATGGGGGCTTCTTATCGAGTTCTTCGCGTGCCTGCATGCCCCTTCTATGCGATAACACGGACATTCTAAAGGAGGTGCGCCAGGTGGGCGAAAACACGGGTTCGTCGGATCTGAAGCTGATCGGGGCGGGGCTGCCACGCACGGGCACGCTCACGCAGAAGGTGGCGCTGGAGCAGCTGGGGCTGGGGCCGTGCTACCACTGGGTGAACGTCCTGGCGGACCTCAGCCACGTGCAGTTGTGGGACCGGGCCCTGGACGGACAGGCGCCGTGGGCGGAGATCTTCGGCCAGCACCGCTCGACGACGGACTGGCCGGGTGGCTACTTCTATCGCGAGCTGCTCGACGCGTACCCGGACGCGAAGGTGCTGCTGAGCGTGCGCGACGGCGAGTCGTGGGAGCCCAGCTTCCGCGAAACGATCGTGGAGATGAGCTTCGGCGACGCGCTGATGCCACTGCTGGCGCACGCGCGCGCGCAGGTCTCGCCGGAGTTCGACGCCTACCTGAAGCTGGTGGACCGCATGTTCTGGGGTCCGCAGGGCACGTTCGCCGACGGCCACGAGCCCGAGCAGCTGATCGAGCAGATGCATGCGCACAACGAGCAGGTCAAGCGCACCGTGCCCGCGGAGCGGCTGCTGGTGTGGGAGGTGACCGAGGGCTGGGAGCCGCTGTGCGAGTTCCTCGGCGTCGAGGTGCCGGGCGGCCCGCTGCCGCACGCAAACGACCGCGGCACGTTCCTGGACCGCGTGATCGACGGCGCGCTGGGCACGCTGGCGCAGTGGCGCGAGCGCAACCCGGCGACCACCGCCTGACGCTACGCGGCGAGCGCCTGCGCAAACGACAGCGTCTGCTCGGCCACGCGCGCTCGGCTGGCAGCGTCGTCCATGCGCGTGTTCGTGCGAAGCGTCGTCAGGCGTCCGACGTCTTCGTCGGCGACGATCCCGTCCAGCAGCTCCCCGTAGAAGTCGACGACGCCATCGGCGTTGCAGTCGAGCGCCGCGAACGCCATGAACGCCGCCGTCGGGCCCTTCAGCACCTCGCCGCCGACGATCGGGCTGACGGCCACGAGTGGCGCGGGCGAGGCCAGCAGCGCCTCGCGGATGCCGGGCACGGCGAGGATCGGGCCGATCGACGCGAGCGGGTTCGACGGGCCGATCACGATCGTGCTGGCGCGCGCGATCGCCGCGAGCGCGTGCTCGCTTGCCCGCGCCTGCTCCGCTCCGCGGTACTCCAGGCCCTCGATCATCCCCTCGGCGCGCTCGCGAATCATGAAATCCTGAAAGCTGCGCCAGCCGGCGGAGGCCGTTCGCACCCACGTGCGCACCGGGTCCTCGCTCATCGGCAGCACCTGCGAGCGTACGCCCAGCGCGTCACTCAGACGCGCGAGCGCCGGTGTCGCTGTGTGACCCTCGGCGAGCAGCCGCGCGCGCTCGATGCACCACGCGAGATCGCGGTCGCCGAGGTTGAACCACACCTCGACGCCGAGCGCGCGCAGCGCGTCCATCACCGCGAAGCTGTCGCCACGCAGGCCCCAGCCGCGCTCGTCGATCGCGTCGGCCAGCCAGAAGCACACGAGGTCGGGGTCGGGCGAGACATGGGCGCCGTAGATCTCGATGTCATCGCCCGTGTTGACGATCGCCGCCAGCCGCTCAGCACCGGCGACCTCGGCGATCCCGCGCGCGAGCTTCGCGCCGCCGGTGCCGCCGGTGAGCAGCACGATGTCCGCTTGGTCTAGTCCCACAGGCTCTCCGGCAGACCCGTCAGTCGAACTCCAGCGTGGGCCTTGTAGCGAGCGTTGACGGCTATCAGCAGGGCGGTCAGGGCCTCGGTCGTGCGGGCCATCTCGAGCCTCCCGCAGTCGACGCAGCGCAGGCCGTCGATGCGCTCGATCACGCCCGCCGCCTCGCGCTTGTCCGCGCGCGAGTCCCCGCACACCAGCACGTCCTGGTCGAGCGGTCGGTCGAGCTCGCTCAGCAGAGCCGCGCTGACCGTGTGCAGCGCCGAGACGACGCGCACCCCCTCGGGCACCATCTCCAGAGCCTGCTGCGCCGCCGAGCCCTGCCACACGCCGAGCATGCGCGTGGCCTTACCCGCCACCGCCGCCGCCAGCGGCACGGTCGCGTCGATCAGCAGCTGCCCCGGACGCAGCGCACCCTTGAGGTTGGCGAGCGTCTCGCTCTGGTTGCGAAACGGGACGCTCAAGATCACCGTTGCGGCGGTGCTCGCCGCGCCGTCGTTGTCGTATGCCGAGAACGAGCCGTCGGGCACGAACTCGCGCGCACGCTCCGCGGTCTGCTCCGCACGCGCCGCCTCGCGCGAGCCGATCGCGATCGGCACGCCCGCACGCGCCAGGCGCAGCGCGAGGCCGAAGCCGAGCGCCCCTGAGGCGCCGATCACGGCGACGTGCTCCCCCTGGCCGCTACCGGGAGGATCCGGGGCCGATGCGGTGGGGGCGGGGGGCACGGCGGCCGAGTATAGGCTGAGCGTGGCGGCTGCTCCCGCCGGGTGATACGGATATGCAGATGACGGACACGATCTGGATCCGGGAGGTCGGTCCGCGCGACGGGTTTCAGAACGAGCCCGAGGTGATCCCCACTGAGCGCAAGATCGAGCTGATCGATGCGCTCGCGCGCACGGGCCTGCGGCGCCTGGAGGTGACCAGCTTCGTGCGCGCGGAGGTGATACCGCAGCTCAACGACGCGGCCGAGGTGCTGACGGGGATCGAGGTGCCGGCGCAGGTGAGCGTGTCGGTCTTGGTTCCGAACGAGCGCGGCCTGGAGGCGGCGCTGGAGGTGCGCGAGCGCGTCGGCGGAGGGCGTGCGGCGTTCGACGAGATCAACGTGTTCATGTCGGCGTCGGAGACCCACAACCGCAAGAACGTCAACCGCTCGATCGCCGAGTCGCTCGCGGGCCTGGAAGCGGTGCTGGGCCGTGCCCGAGCGGCGGGGCTGCGCTGCGAGGGCGTGATCTCCACGGCGTTCGGCTGTCCCTACGAGGGCCGTGTGGCGCAGGAGCGCGTGCTGGAGATCGCCGGCCGGCTGCGCGACGCGGGAGCTCAGGAGGTGGGCTTCGGCGACACCACCGGAATGGCCAACCCGCGCCAGGTCAGCGCGTTCTTCGCAGCAGCCCGCGCGCAGCTGGGGGAGGAGGTGCAGCTGACCGCGCACTTTCACAACACGCGTGGTCAGGGTCTGGCGAATGTCCTCGCCGCGATGGAGGTGGGGGTGGAGAGCTTCGAGTCGAGCTTCGGCGAGCTCGGCGGCTGCCCGGTGCCGCCGGGCGCGACCGGCAACATCGCCACCGAGGATCTCGTATCGATGCTGCACGAGATGGGCATCGAGACCGGGGTCGACCTCGATGCCCTGCTCGCGTGCGCCGGGCGCCTGCGGGAGATCCTCGGGCGGGCGCTGGGCAGCCACACGCTGGTGGCCGGCCCGATCAACTGGCGGCCGTAGAGCGCGCCGGCAACTGCTGCACCGACCAGGCGTTGCCGTCGGGGTCGGCGAAGTACACGAACCTGCCCCACGGGAAGTCCTGCACCTCGCCGACGTCCACGCCGCGCGCCAGCAGCTCCGAGCGCGCGCCATCGGCGTCCGCGACCACCAGCTGCAAGCCCTCGATCGAACCAGGCTGCATCTCGTGGACGCCGGTCGTGAACGAGATCGAGCAGGCCGATCCTGGTGGCGTGAGCTGCACGAAGCGCACGTTGTCGTCCACCTGCTGGTCGTGTTCGGCGACGAACCCCAGCTTGTCGGTGTAGAACGCCTTCGCTCGGTCGACGTCCTCGACCGGGACCTGTATCAGCTCGAGCTTCCAATCCATGCTGCGACCTCGCTTCCGTGATCGTGGGTGTCTGCCCGGGCGAGACGCCCGGCGACTTGATGCCCCAACGCTACGGGCGATCGAGGTCAGCTCTAGTCCGCAATGGGTGAGAGCATGATGTCGTGCTGGAGACCTCCTCACGCCTGCTCGCGCTGCTCTCGCTGCTGCAAACGCGGCGCGAGTGGCGCGGCGCCGAGCTGGCCGCGCGGCTGGAGGTCGGCGAGCGCACGATCCGGCGCGACGTCGAGCGGCTGCGTCGTCTCGGCTACCCGGTCCACGCCAGCCCGGGTGTCGCCGGTGGCTACCGACTCGGCGCGGGCGCGGCGCTGCCGCCGCTGCTGCTCGACCAGGACGAGGCTGTGGCCGTGGCCGTCGGGCTGCGGACCGCAGCCAGCGCGGGCGTGGACGGTATCGAGGAGACCTCCGTGCGCGCGCTCGCCAAGCTCGAGCAGCTGCTGCCCGACGCCGTTCGTCGCCGTGTTGGCGCGCTGGGAGCGGCGACCGTCCCGTATCCCGGCTCGGGACCGCTCGTCGATCCACAGGTGCTGGCAACGATCGCGGCGGCGTCGCGCGACCGCGAGCGGCTGCGCTTCGCCTACAGCAACCACCAGGGGGAGCGCAGCCGCCGGTTGGTCGAGCCCCACCGCCTCGTCCATACAGGGCGGCGTTGGTACCTGGTGGCGTGGGACGCGCACCGCGAGGACTGGCGAACGTTCCGCGTCGACCGCATCCATGCGCCGCTGTCCAGCGATAGGAGGTTCGCTGCGCGCGAGCCGCCAGCGAAGGACATCGCCGCGTATGTCGCCAGCTCGATCGCCGCCACGCGCGATCGCTACCAGGCGCGGGTGCTCGTGCACGCCCCGATCGCCGAGGTCGCTGGGCGCGTGCCGCGGTGGGCCGGAACGCTCACGCCGATCGACGAGCACAGCTGCCTGCTCCGCGCCAGCTCGGACTGGCTCGGGGGTCTGGCGATCTACGTCGCCGGGCTCGGCGCGGACTTCGAGGTGCTCGACCCGGCCGAGCTGCGCGAGCACGTGCGCACGCTCGGCGAGCGCTTCTCGCGCGCGAGCTCGCGCTCGGCATCCGCTGCGCCTGCGCGCCGGGGCTCGGGCTCGCGCCAGAGCCCGAGCTCGCGCCGGTCGAAGCGCTCGTAGCGCTCGCGTCAGCCGGCGGCGACGGTCTCGGGCTCCGCTCGAGCCGCCTGCTCGCGCTCCGCGGATGCGCTCTCGCGCGCGGCCGCCACGCAGTACTCCTGCGTGGCCACCTCCATCTCCAGGCTCTGAGCGAGCGTGGGGCGGGCGGAGGCGTCGAGCACGCGCTTGGCGCGGCCGACCGCGATGTGGGAGTTGGCGAGCAGTTCCTGCGCGAGCGCATCGGTCGCCCGCTCGAGCTCCTCGGGCGCGACCACGCGGTTGACCAGGCCGATTCGCTCGGCCTCGGACGCGTCGATCAGGCGCGCGGTCATGATCAGCTCCTTCGCGCGACCGAGGCCGACGACCGCGGGAAGGCGCGTGGAGCCGCCGACGTCGGGGATGATCCCGAACCTCACCTCGGGGAGGCCGAGCTGCGCGTCGCTTGATGCGATGCGCAGGTCGCAGCCGAGGGCGACCTCGAGCGCGCCGCCCACGCACGTGCGGTGGATCTGGCACACGACGGGCTTGGCCATCTCTTCACAGAGGTTGGGGCAGTCCAGGAACACCTGGCGGAACGGGCGCAGGCGCCCGGGCGTGCTCGCAGACGCGGCCAGCTCGTTGAGGTCCACGCCGGCGGAGAACACGGGTCCCTCACCCCGCAAGACCACGCAGTGGACCGACTCCTCGGCAGCCGCCTCGCGCAGCTCGGCGCTGAGCGCGCGCAGCAGCTCCTGGCTCATCGCGTTGCGCTTGTCTGGTCGATTCAGGACCACGTGCCTGACCGGCCCGCGGTCCTCGCTGTACACGATGCTCATGACTCTCGCCTCCCGGTGGCTGTGTTGCGCTGAGCCTATAAAGTCGCGTCAGCTGAGGTCGAGCACCGTCGTCGGCGGCTGGATCGCCTCGTCGTGGCCCTCGCGCGGGATGATCGCGGTGCCGACAGCGAAGAACTCGATCGTGTGGCTGCCCCAACCGTGGCTCTTCTCCTCGAGCGACACGCCCACGATGCCCTCCGCGCTGATTTCCTGCGCCTCGCTCTGCATCCGCTCCATCGCCAGCTCGCGCGCGTCGTACAGCGCCTGGGTGAAGTTCGCCAGCTCGACGTTGCGGCCCGTCTGCGCCATCGACTGGAACATGCCGCGGTGGGCGACGTGATAGACGCAGCTGCCCATCACCATGCCAACCGGGCGGTGGCCGGTACGCAGCAGCGTCCAGAAGTCCTGGCCCGACAGGTCGCTCGTGAACGGCCTGCCGTTGGGCGCGCGATGCATGACGCCGCCGCGGTGCTTGACCGCGGTGCCGATCGCGATGAACTCCGCCATGTCCTGCCCCCACTCGTAGCGGCCGATGTCCAGGCGCACGCCGACAACGCCGTCCGCGCCCAGCTGATCGGCCTCCTCCTCCATGCGCGTCATCGCCAGCTGGCGGGCTCCGTACATCGCCTCCGAGAGCACCGTCATCTCCTGGCTTTTCTTCCAGCCGGCCATCTGGATGCCGATGTGGTAGATCGAGCTGCCCACCACCAGCCCCACCGGGTCGAAGCCGGCCTCCTTGATCAGCAGGAACTCGTTGACCGACAGGTCGGAGGTGAACAGGCCCTGGCGGTTCTGCTCCAGGCGGGCACGCCCCGCCTCGGGGACGCCCTCCAGCGATGATGGGTCGTATGGGGTCTCGCGCTCGTTCATGTCGCTCCTTGTCAGCTGGACAGGTCGATTACGGGTTTGGGCGTCGGCGGCGTTGCGTTCTGGGAATGGGTTATGGCAGTGCCGATCGCGTCGAAGGTGACCATCAGGCCGCGCACCTCGCGCATGCCCATCCCGCCGCCGAGCGTGCGCGGCTGCACGCTGTGGCCGATGCGCACGCCCACGACACCGGCGGCCCCCAGCGCGCTCGCCTGGCCCGTGATTCGTGCCATCACCGTCTCGCGCGCGCTGTAGACGGCCTGGGTGAACTCACGCAACTCGAAGTTGCGCGTGCCCACGCCCATCGGCCCGCCTCCGAAAGCACCTTCGCCGAGCATCCCGCTGAACACGTAGCTCGTGAAGAACACCGAGCTCCAGGCCACGATGCCCACGGGCTCGAAGCCCCCCTGCACGAGCATCGCGTACTCGGCTACCGACAGCTCCGTCAGCACAGGCTGCTCGACACGCGCTCCTTCGCGGCGCACTGCCGTGCCGAACGTCACGTGCTCGAGCGCCACGGTGCCCGTTTCCAGCTCGCTCTGCCCAGCGCGTGTCTGCACCGCGACGACCGCGTCCGCGCCCACCAGACGCGCCTCCTCCGCCAGCCGGCTCAGCGATTTCCCGCGCACTTCGTTGAGCGCCTGCGACAACGAGTCGAGCTCGAGCAGCATCGCCGCGCCGAAGCCCATCCCGCCCCACGCTTCCTGATAGCCGATCTGGTAGATCGAGCTGCCCATCACCTGCGACAGCGGCGTCAACCCCAGCTGGTGGCACAGCGCCCATCCGTTCACGGACAGGTCGGAGGTGAACGTCGAGGCTGCCGCGCCGGCCTCGCTTGGCACCCCGTCGCCGCGCCGGGACGCGGCGCCCAGCTCGCGTAGGCGGCGCTCGGCCGACAGCGGGATGCCGCCGGCTTCGATCCGCTCGAGCGAGCGCTGCTGCTCCTGTTCGAGCTCCTGGCCCGGGTCGCTCATCGCGCTCGCGCGGCCCGGCGCCAGGCGCTCATCGCAGCAGCTTCTCCAACGCCGCGCGCGCCTGCGCGCTGCGCTCGGCCTCGGAGCGCAGGTCCGCGGTCAGCGCGGTGATCCACGCTTGCGCGTCCAGCGGCTCGCGCTTGATCGCGATGCCGCCGACCTGGCGTTCGCGAAAGCCCTCCACGCGCGGGCCGTCGACCGCCAGCTGGTAGCAGCATGGCCCGAGCTGTACCTGCACCCTGCGCACGCGCTTCTCGCCGCGTCCGAGCAGGCCGCCGCCGCGGCGCTCCACGCGCGCGACGCCCGGAAGTGCCTGCTCGAGCTTCGCCGCGAGCACCTCTACCGACGTCGTCAGGTCGCTGCCGTCGACGCGCAGCCCGGCGGCCGCCAGATCGAAGCTGTCCTCGTCTGCCTGCCCGCCTGTGCTCCCGGAGGGAGGATGCTCTTCAGATTGCGCCTCGTCCAGAGGCGTGCCCTCGTGGGTGTCGCTCACGTGTTGGACTGTACAGACAGTCCGGAGGGTCGGCCGCGTCTTTCAGCGGCCGACCCTCCGTCTGCGTTTCGCCGTCCTGGTCGTCCTCTCAGTGCGCCAAGTCGAGCGTGTTTTCCGCGTCGTTGACGAAGTACAGCCCGCGCTGGCTCGGCGCCACCGTCAGGCCGCCAGGGGAAGCTTGAGCATGCGTGTCTCCAGTCCTCGATTGCCGTTTCGAGGGAGCTGGCCGCGGCGCGAGACGACAGCACCACGCCGGTCCCGCACCGGCGAGACTCCGACCACGGGGTAGTCTTCCTCGCGCCAGCACAGCGAAGGGAGGAGGGAGATGGCGCAGCGGATCGAGAGGGTGGGCGTGCTCGGAGGGGGGCTGATGGGCCACGGCATCGCGCAGGTGACCGCGCAGGCTGGCTACCGGGTGGTGCTGCGCGAGCTCGACGAGACGACGCTCGCGAAGGGTCTCGGCAAGATCGAGACGCAGCTCGCGCGCGCCGTCGAGAAAGGGCGCTCGAGCCAGGAGGACGCCGACGCGGTGCGCGGGCGCATCCACGGAACCGTCCACTACCGCGAGCTGGGCGACTGCGATCTGGTGATCGAGGCGATCACCGAGAGCCTGCCGCTGAAGCTGGAGATGTGGCGCGAGGTCGACGAGTTCGTCAAGCCGGAGGCGATCTTCGCCACCAACACGTCCTCGCTAGCGGTCATCGACCAGGCGGCCGTCACCTCGCGCCCGCAGCGGTTCGTCGGCCTGCACTACTTCAACCCTGCACAGGTGATGAAGCTCGTGGAGGTCGTGCGCTGCATCACCACTGCCGAGGACGCGTTCGAGCTGGCGCTCGAGTTCGCGCGCTCCCAGGGCAAGCTCGCGATCCCCACGAGGGACCGCGCGGGCTTCATCGTCAACCGCCTGCTCGTCCCGTACATGCTCGACGCGATGCGCGCGCACGAAGAGGGCGTCGGCTCGGTCGCGGAGATCGACGAGGCGATGAAGGCAGGCGCCGGGCATCCGATGGGCCCTCTCACGCTCGCCGACTTTGTCGGCCTGGACACGCTGGGGTCGATCTGCGACGTGCTCTTCGACGAGTTCCGCGAGCGACGATTCGCACGACCGCCCACGCTGCGCAAGATGCTGAGCGCGGGCTGGTTCGGACGCAAGTCCGGCATGGGCTTCTACGACTACGCCGGCGAGGAGCCAGCCGAGAACCCTGGGTTGTAGCCCTCTGGACTACATTCAAGGCATGAGCGATCCTGCGCGAGCATGAGCGATCCGTCGCAGCTGCGTGTGGCGGACGAGGACCGCGAGCTGCTGGTTGAGGAGCTGCGCGACCACGCGCTCGCAGGGCGCCTGACCGGCGAGGAGCTCGAGGACCGCATCGGAGCGGCCTACCGCGCGACCACCCGCGCCGACGTGGACGCGCTCAAGGACGACCTGCCGGTCAGCTCCAAATCGGTCGCGCTGGCGCTGCGAAAGCGCAAGGGACAGCTGCGCCGGCGCCTACTCCAGGAGACCGGCGGTGGGCTCGGCGTGTCCGCGCTGTGCGTCGGCCTGTGGCTCGCGAGCGGGCCGAGCGGCAGCTTCTGGCCGGTCTGGGTCATCGGCCTCACGCTGCTTCCGGTGATTCGCGACTCCTGGCGGCTGTTCGGACCCGCCTCCGACCTCGAGGTCGTCGAAGCGCGACTTCAGGCGCGCCACGAACGGCGCCTGGCGCGCGGCCACCGTCACCGCTACAGGGGTCTGCCGTGGTGACGGTCGCTTCGTGAGCCCACTCGAGAACGCGAGCGCGCGGGCGCTCGCGGGGGGACCGGAGCGCCATCGCGAGAAGGCGCGTGAGCAGGGCAAGCTGGCGGTGCGCGAGCGGGTCTCGCTGCTGCTCGATGACGGTTCGTTCGCGGAGGAGGGCCTGCTCGCGAACTGGCAGGAGGAGGGATTGGGCGCCGACGGCGTGGTCACCGGCGTCGGCGAGATCGACGGACGCGCGGTCGCGCTGATGGCCAACGACCCAACCGTCAAGGCAGGGTCGTGGGGGCCCAAGACGGTCGAGAAGATCCTGCGCATCCAGGAGCGCGCGCTCACGCTAGCGCTGCCGATGGTCTACCTCGTGGACTCCGCCGGCGCCCGCATCACCGAGCAGGTGCAGATGTTCCCTGGGCGGCGCGGAGCCGGGCGGATCTTCCACAACCAGGTGAGGCTGTCGGGAGTCGTTCCGCAGGTGTGCGTGCTGTTCGGCCCGAGCGCCGCGGGGGGTGCATACATCCCAGCGTTCTGCGACATCGTGATCATGCGCGAGGGCAACGCCTCGATGTACCTCGGCTCGCCGCGCATGGCGGAGATGGTGATCGGCGAGAAGGTGTCGCTGGAGGAGATGGGCGGCGCGCGCATGCACACCGCTGTGTCCGGGTGCGCACATCAGCTCGTTACGAGCGACGCCGAGGGAATCCAGGCGGCGCGCCGATATCTCTCCTATCTCCCGAGCAGCTGGAGGTCCGAGCCGCCCACAGCTGAGCCGCTGCCGGCTGCCGCGGCGACGAGCCCGCGCGCGCCGGCATCGCCGAGCTGATCCCCGCCGATGAGAACAAGCCGTTCGACATCAAGCTGCTGATCGAGGCGATCGTCGATCAGACGGCTCGATGTTCGAGATCCACGCGCGCTGGGCGAAGGAGCTGGTGGTCGGCTTCGCGCGCCTGGAGGGGCGGCCCGTCGGGATCGTCGCCAACCAGCCCAAGCACAAGGGTGGCGTGCTGTTCAGCGATTCCGCCGACAAGGCCGCTCGCTTCATCTGGACATGCAACGCGTTCAACGTCCCGCTGCTGTTCCTGGCCGACGTTCCCGGCTTCATGATCGGCACGCAAGTCGAGCGCCAGGGGATCATCCGCCACGGCGCGAAGATGATCAGCGCCGTCAGCGAGGCGACCGTGCCGAAGATCTCGGTGATCGTGCGCAAGGCCTACGGTGCGGGCCTGTACGCGATGGCCGGACCTGCGTTCGAGCCCGACTGCTGCATCGCGCTGCCCAGCGCGTCGATCGCCGTGATGGGACCGCAGGCTGCGATCAACGCGGTCTACTACAACCAGCTCCAGGCGATCGACGGGACGGACGAGCGCGCTGCCAGGACCGAGGAGCTGCGCGCGGAGTACGCGCGCGACATCGACATCCTGCACCTCGCCTCAGAGCTCGTCGTCGACGCGGTGATCGAGCCCGAGGAGCTGCGTGGCGAGCTGGTGCGCCGCTTCGCCCATGCTCGTTCCAAGCAGCGGGACTGGCCCGCCAAGCACAACCCCGTCACGCCCGTCTGACCTAACCGGGCGCGTGCGAGCGACCTCACGTCATGCGCCAGGCGAAGCCGAGGCTAGGTCGCCCTGGCGGTCCCCGCGGCGCGGTCTCATCGTCATGTTTCGGTGGGTAGGTCTCAGTCAGCAGCAGCAGGTACGTGACGAGCGCGCCATGTAGGAGTTGGCGAGCACCATCAGGTCGAACAGCCCGCCGCGGCATCTTGCCGGTGACCAGGATCACGAACCACGCCGCGAAAGCGCCCACCTCCAACAGCAGGTTCATCGACATAGCGCAGGATCGCGATCGGGATCGCCAGGATGATGCGCAACACGTCTTCCAGCGGACGTACTGATCGAGCGGGGCGAACTGCATGCGCACCGGGTACTCGGCGTTGTCGCCCAGGCCGAACGGCGGGTACGGGTCCCACAGCAGCGCGATGTAGGCAGTGCCGCGCGCCACCAGCGGTGTAGCCCGCGACGAAGTCGTAGAGCGCCCGCGGGTAGTGGCCGGTGATCACGATCGCAAACCATGCGATCACACCGCTATCGATGCGACCAGCGCGTACACGTACAGCCAGATCGCCATCGGGATGACGAGGATCAGACGGAAGAATGTCGTCAGACTCGACTGGCTGCTCGACGTAGTGGACCTCGAATGCCTGACTGGATATGCTCCGCGTCTCCCTTCATGCGTGCGGTCGCTGAAAAGCGTCGCAGACAGTTTCCATTAGCCTCCGACTGGTATGGACGCCGTCCGAGCTCGCCTACGCCGGAATCGCCCGCCAGGCCGAGCTGATCGCCGCCGGCGAGGTGTCCTCGCGCGAGCTCGTGGACCTCTACCTCGAGCGGATCGAGCGCCTCGGTCCGCGGCTCAACGCCTTCCGCGTGGTGCTCGGCGAACGGGCGCGCCTGGAAGCCGATCAGGCCGACGCCCGCCGCGCCGCCGGTGGTGGAGGCGCGGAGCCAGGTGGCGGTGGGCGGCCGCTGCTCGGCGTCCCGATCGCCGTCAAGGACAACATCGACGTCGCCGGCGAGCTGACCGCGCTCGGCACCAACACGGCCGACGAGCCGGCGCGGGCCGACGCGGAGGTCGTACGTCGACTGCGGGCCGCCGGCGCGGTGATCATCGGCAAGACCAACGTGCCCGAGCTGTGCATCTGGCCGTTCACCGAGACAGCCACGTTCGGCGTGACCCGCAACCCGTGGGAGCCACAGCATGCTCCGGGAGGCTCCAGCGGCGGCAGCGCGGCCGCCGTGGCCGCCGGCCTGGTGGGCGCCGCGCTCGGGTCCGATGGTGCCGGATCGATTCGCATACCCAGCGCGTGGTGCGGCGTGTTCGGGCTCAAGCCCCAGCGTGGGCGCGTGCCGCTCGCGCCCTACCCGCGCCACTGGCACGGCCTGTCGGTCACCGGCGTGATCACGCGTCGCGTCGCCGACACCGCGCTTTTTCACGACGTCGCCTCCGGACCCAGCGACGTGGATCTGGACAGCGCGCCGCCGCCGGCCGTGCCGTTCGCGCAGGCCGCCGCCAGCGCACCGGGGAGGCTGCGGATCGCCTGCTCCACGCGCGTCCCGGCGGGCGTCCTCTCGCGGCTGGACAGTGACGCTGAGCGGGCGTTGCGCGAGACCGCCGAGCTGCTGCGCTCGCTCGGCCACGAGGTCAGCGAGCGCGATCCCGACTACGGCCTCGGCGTCAGCTCAACGCTGATCCCGCTTTACCTGCGCGGCATCCACGACGACGTCCGCGCGGTCGCGCACCCCGAGCGCCTGGAACGGCGCACGCGCGCGATGGGGCGCCTCGGCGCGCTCGTCTCGCCCGCGCTGCTGGAGCGGACGCTGGCGCGCGCAGCCGAGTTCGCCGAGCGCCTGCGTCGCCTGTTCGACGATCACGACGTGCTGATCACGCCCGCCACCGCGAGTCCGCCGCCGGCGATCGGCGCGCTCCAGGGCCGCGGCGCATTGATGACGCTGAACGCCGTTGGCGGAATGGTCCCCTACAACGGCGTGTGGAACGTCACCGGCCAGCCCGCGGCGTCCGTGCCCGCGCTGCTCGGCGCCGACGGGCTGCCGCGCGGCGTCCAGATCGTGGGGCGTCCGGGCGACGAGGCCACGCTGCTGTCGCTGGCGGCACAGCTCGAGGCCGAGCGGCCGTGGGCCGCGCAGCGACCGCCGGGTTTCTCGTGAGCCAGGCGCACGCCGCCCGCGCGCCGGCGCCGTGAGCGGGCATGCCGGCTCCGATGGCGAGGTCCCGGCACTGCTCGCGGTAGCCGTGGAGGCAGCCAGGGGCGCTGGCACGCTCTTGGCCGAGCGAGCGCGGCGCGGCCGTGAGCGGCACATCGCCAGCAAGAGCACGCCAACCGACCTCGTCAGCGACGCCGACCTCGCCGCCGAGACCGCGATCCGCGCGCTACTCCAAGAGCGCCGGCCCGACGACGGGCTCGTGGCCGAGGAGGGCGCGGACGTCCACGGCACCAGCGGGATCAGCTGGGTGGTGGACCCGCTCGACGGCACGGTCAACTACCTGTTCGGCATCCCGCAGTGGTGCGTCAGCGTGGCCGTGCGCGACGAGCAGGGCGTCCTCGCCGGCGCCGTATACGACCCCAACCGCGACGAGCTGTTCACCGCGACCAGGGACGGATCCTCGACGTTGGCGGGCCCGCATGGCCAAGTCGAGCTGGGGAGCGGGGGCGCTGCTGAGGAGTGGGGCGGCCGCGCCGGCGGCGGACTCGCGACGGCGATGGTCGCGACCGGGCTCGCGTACGACGCCGACGTGCGCGCCGCGCAAGCGCGCGTGCTCGCCAGGCTGATCCCGCGAGTGCGAGACATCCGCCGCTTTGGTAGCGCCGCGCTGGATCTCACGTGGACCGCCGCCGGTCGCTACGACGCGTACTTCGAGCGCACCGTCAAGCAGTGGGACATCGCCGCCGGCACGCTGATCTGCGAACGCGCGGGGCTGCGCGTGCTCGAGCTGCCCGCGTCGTCCCAGGAGGGGGAGCGCGAGAGCCTGCCCTGGGGGATCCTGGTCGCGCGCGAGGGATTGGTCGAGGAGCTGATGGAGCTGGTGGGGGGCAACTAACATTCGTTGCCCCGCGGCGGTGGAGGAACGGCAGACTCGATGCGCTCAAAACGCATTGTCCGCAAGGACGTGTGGGTTCGAATCCCACCCGCCGCACCTACCGCGCGGTCGTCTGTTCAGGCCGGGTACGGTGATACCCGGCGTTCGCCGTCCGCGCTCGCCCCGTCCTCGCGGCGCTCGAGCTCCACGTTCCAGCCCTGGGTGAAGCCGCGCATCGCGAACGTGACCAGCAGGATCTGAACCGGGACGATCAGCAGCGTGAGGACCCCGAGCAGGCCGGAGTTGAGGGCCGGCTCAGCAAAGCCCGACTTGTCGCGCGCCAGCCAAGCGGGCCCCGCGACCGCCGCGAAGATGCCGAGCAGAACGGCCAGGCACGCGGAGATCGGCAGCACCCCCCGATTCCAGCGGGCGGCGAAGAACGCGAACACCAGGTACACGACGATGTAGCCGATCTGCACGGGAACGGCCCCCTCGAGCAGGCTCCAGCCGCCGATCGTGACGATTAGCAGCAGCCCCGCGCTCGCCAGCAGCAACGCGACCACGGTCGCACGCGTAGCCTGCACGACCGGCTTGTCGCGGTTTGGGTGCGTGATGATCACGCCTTGCTCCCTCTCCCGGGTGGGCTGCGCGGACATCGCGCTTGGGACGATACCTGCTCACGCGGCTTGTAGCCTTCGCTTGGCGCGCGGGCGTGGTGGAACTGGTAGACACGCCGGCCTTAGGAGCCGGTGGGGGAGACCCCTTGGAGGTTCGAGTCCTCTCGCCCGCATCGAAGAAAAGCCCTGCAAATAGATGCTATTCAACCTGGGGCCCCGCCGACGGCCACAGCGGCGAACCGCCGTGGGTAACACTCGTGGGTAACAAACGGCGGAGCTATTGCAGACGCTGCGCGTCCGCATCCTCGAGCAGTTGAGCTTCGATCTTCGGCCTGATGTAGAGCCTGCGGCGGCCGATCTTGACGCTCGGGAGCAGGCCTCGCCGGCCCCAGTCCGCGATCGTCGAGACCGGCACGTGCAGGAGGTCTGAGACCTCGCTGACGGTCATCACGTCGGTGGCGGTGAGGCGCAGTCGCCCAGACGGCTCAGGATGCCGGGTTTCGCGTGGTTGGGCGCTCATCGCTCGGGTCCTGGGGCGTCGCGGACGGGCTGTCTGTCGAGGTGTCGGGCTGCTCTGCCGAGGGCGTGGAGCGGGGAGGGGAGCAGCCGGTGCGTGGGGTGGAATCCGGGTCCCCAGTCGGGGTCTGCCAGCTCGCGGTGAGCGAGGGATGGTGTTTGCCGGCGGCTGATGCGGAGTTGTTGCGCGAGCCGCATGACGCGCCGGTCGTCTTGGCCGTCGATGCCGAGCTCGTCGCGGGCGAGGAACCACTCCGTCGCGTTGCGCGCCCGGGTTGCTTGGACGTAGGCGCTCTCCTTGCTGGTCTGCCAGCCACCGGTGAGCACCACGGACCGGTCCACGGTGGCGCCTTGCTGGCGGTAGACGTGCTGGGCGTAGGCGAGGCGGATGTTCTCCAGGTCTTTGCCGGCGAGCTGCAGCTCGCGGCCAGACCCGTCCAGCGTCAATGTGAGGTTGTTCTTCTCGCCGATCTTGGTGACCTCGGCGCGGGTGCCGTTCTCCACCCGCAGCTGCCCTGGTTGGCGGTGTTGGGCGGTGAAGGTGATGAGGTCACCCTCGCGCAGCCCGTAGTGCTGGTGGGGGAGCGGTAGCTCTCGCTGGCCGAGTTCTCCGCGCTCGGCTCTGAGGTGTTGGGCGCGGGCGTTGAGGCGGTCGATCTCCACGTTGGAGCTGTCGGCGATCAGCGCGACGGATCGGATGGGGCGTTTCTTGGTGAGCTCTGCCCACCGCTGAACGGCTGCCTCGCCGGCCTGCTCCCGGTCGTCCATGAAGAACAGCTGGCCCTCGGCCTGGTAGTGGGCCATCGCCTTCTCCGGCTCCCCGCGCCTGAGCGCGGCCCATGCCTGGCGCTCGGCGGGGTCGCTGGTGCGGTGGATATCTGCCAGCTCAGCCGACCTGGCGTGCTCCTTGAGCCGGTCGAACATGCCGCCGGGACCGATCGATGGGAGCTGCTTTCCGTCACCGACCGCGACAAGCTTCGCCCCCGACTCGTCGACGAGGCGGGTGAGTGCGTCCAGGCGTCGGTGGTCTGCCATCCCGGCCTCGTCCAGGAAGACCGTGGTGTTCGGGCCGATTCTCACGGTCCCGGCGTCTGCCCTGGCGATAAGAGCGTCGATCGTCGAGGTGCGGCCCGCAAGCGCCGGTGTGGTTTCTCCGAGTCGCTCGGCGGTGGACCCGGACACGGCGAGGCCGATCGTGTGGTGGCCGGCGTGTTTCTCGGCCCGGGCGGCCATGTCGATGACCACGCCCTTTCCGGTGCCGGCGGGGCCGACGAGCACAGCGAGGCGCTCATCACCCGTGATCGCTCTGAGGGCTGCGGTCTGCTCCGCGGTGGGCGGTCCCGCGAGCTGCTCTGCGACCTCGCTGATCGCCCGTGTGCGTGAGCGCTCGCCGACATCCCGGCCGCCGGGAGCGGCGAGCTGCTGGACGCGGCGTTCGATCGCCTGCTCCTGCGCCCGGACAGCCAGCGTCGTCATCCTGCCGCCCTCCAGCGACAGGACACGGCGGTCACGAACCATGCCATTCGCAACCTGGAGTGCGTCCTGGGGGGACATCTCGCCGGCGGCCTGCTCGAACACGACCGTCCGCAGGTCCTTCGCGTCGAACACCGCGTGATGCTCGACCAGTCGTGCCTCGACGCGATCCTCGATCGCCCGCTCTGGCTTCGGGCGCTCGGGGCCGGCGAGGAGCTGCAGCGCCTCCCCCGCGCCGAACCCGTGCTCACGGCCCGTCTCGCGCCACACTCGCTCCAAGTCGCGTCGGGTCGTGAGGGTCTTCGCTCGCCGGTTCTCCAACGCGAGGTCGCGTAGCTCGCCGCGCTTGGGCTCACGTCCCGTCCTTGCTCGGAAACGCTCGGCGGCCCTTGCGACTTCGCGGGAGCGGCCGGAGAACGCCTCTCGCAAACCCTCCGGGACACCCGTGAGCTCGAAGTATTTGCCGTCCTTGCCGGCGGCCTGGGTGATCTCATATCCGCGGTCTGCGAGCTCGTGCGCGAGCGCGGCTCGGTAATGGGCGCCTAGCTCACGAGCAGAACGGAACACCGGGCGTGACCACGTCGCGACGAGACGGTCATCCTCACGGACGACGCCGGTGATCACGACATGGCTGTGCAGCTGCGGATCAGGCGCCTTCCCACCGGCCACACCGCGGGCGGTGGTGTGCTGATACTCCGCGGCGATCAGATCCTTCGCGGGCTCCTCAACCACCTGGCCGGTGTACCGGCGGCGGACCACCGGGACGTGCTCGCGCATATAGCCCACGGTCTGCTCGACCGCAGTGGCGTGGGCGGCTTCGATTTCATGGCGCTGCCAAGGTTCCGCCAGCGCCCACACGGTCGAGACGGACTTCGGGGCGCTGAACGTCACATCGATCCCGCCACCCCTACCGCCCCCCGCGCCCTCCGGCCGCAGGAACCTGCCGGTCCCGGGATCACGGCCCTCCATCAGAGAGATGAAATCCCCGCCGGCCACCGGACTGTCCGGGTCGATCCCGAGCCGGTCGAGTGTGTCGGGGTCGGCGAGCCAGCGGCCCGGTGCCTGCGCGAGCTCGCCGTCGGGGGTGAGGTAGTAGTCGCCGCGCTCGGGCGCGATGGTCTTGGCCTCCAGATACCTGGCGTAGCCGCCGCCCTTGGCGGCACCGATGCTCGACGCGCTCACCACACCGGTTAATGAGCGCGAACGCCCGGTCGCGGCCAACGAATCTCAGATCTGCGTCTCTCCACACCGGTTCATGACCCCAAACACTCCAAACCGGCCACGAACTTCACCGCCGCCCGCACCAAACGACCACCGCGACGGCCACCCGACCACCGCCAAGACCACCGATCGAAGCCTCACCAAAACACCCCACCCCGACGCAACGAGCCAACAGCGAACAGCCCAGGCAGACCAGATACACGGCACACCCATCGGTACCTTTCAGGTCCCTCCGGGCGGCCGTAACCAGGCCATGAGCCGCGTGTTCCTGCGGTTCCTCCACCGGCGGGAGACCCGCAGCCGTCGAATACGACGCCGGGCGCCAGCGTGTGGTGGTAGAGCGCGGCGACTATCCGTTTCGCTGATGGGAGGAGAACCCATGACCGTGCCATCTATGCTCGATTCCGCTGGGCGGCGTCGTTCGCCCGCAACGCTCCCGGGATTTCACGCCGGGCGTGCGCCTCGCAACAAGGGGATGCGCTACCCAGCGGATCCGCCGACCGTCGAGGAGATCATCTGCGTGATGCGTCATGTGGGCGATAACGCGCACGGGTGGCGGCTGCGCGCCATGATCGTGATGCTCTGGCGCGGCGGGCTGCGCGTCCATGAGGCCCTCGCGCTCACAGAGCACGATCTCGACCCACAGCGCGGGTCCGTGCTCGTTCGCCACGGCAAGGGCGGACGCCGACGCGAGGTCGGGATGGACTCCTGGGGCTGGGAGCAGCTGCGGCCGTGGCTCACCAAGCGCGTTGAGATGCCGGTCGGCCCGCTGCTGTGCGTCATCGACGGTCCCACCCGCGGGCGAGCGTGGTCAGCATCATCGGTCCGCGGCGAGCTTCGCCGGCACGCCGCCGAGGCGGGCGTCCGCCGACGTTTCGCACCGCACCAACTGCGCCACGCACACGCCGTCGAGCTCGCCCGCGAGGGCGTCTCGCTGAACGTCATCCAGCGCCAGCTCGGGCACTCCAACCTCGGCACCACCAGCATCTACCTACAAGGCATCGACATCGAGGAGATCATCTCGACCGTCCACGCACGCCGAGCACCGATGATGTCCGCTACAGCGGGCCTACAGCTCTGAAGAACCCGGGCGCCCCATGGCGCGGGCACCGACAAAGGATGCTCACGCCACAGGCGCCCGGCTTCCGCTTTCTCGACGCAAACGCTCGTCGAATCGGGCTTCTGCCGGGACTTCAGCATGCCCACAGATCATCCAGTGCGGGTTCGGCCTCGCTCCGAACAGCCGCTACCGGGGAAAGCAGGAGCGCCAAGCGGGTCAGGCGAGAGTGCTGCTAATCGTCCCTCTCAGCAGTCTCGACGGACTGCAGCGACATGCTCGCATCCATGACGAAGCACTCGTGTCGCGCGTTCGCCGACCTCGGCCTCACACCGGACACCGGCACCTGACCGCTACAGGTCCGCCACCCGCAACACCTCGCCGTGAGGAAGCCACGGATGCGCGAGCACTCGCTGGCGCGAAAGTCGAATACCGCCGCGAACGGCGAGTCCAGGAGATCGCAGCGGGCCTGCTCGGCCAGCCGTCATCTCTGACCTTTCGCTTGTCATGTGAGCGGCTGTCAGCCTCCAATGTGGCACCGCGCATCACCGTTCATGCAGCCGCGCGGCCGTTGTCCTCTTCCTTGGTACCCCGAAGCCCGCCCGTTGGTCGCCACGCGGGTCAGCCGAGCATGTGAGGAGATGGCCTCAGCGGCTCGCCGAGCCAGCGTCCACGGCCGGGCGACGGTCGATCCAGGGTATCTCCTGCTCGAGCGCTGCCGCGACGCCTAGCAGCAGGTCCTCTCGCAGCGTCTGCGCCGTCAGCATCACGCCGAGCGGCATCCCGTCCTCGGCCTGTCCCAGCGGGAGGCTGACCGACGGCTGGCCGGTCAGGTTTGCGATCGGGGTGAACGGGATCCGGTCGAACAGCGCGCACATCCACGCATCCGCCGTGTCGAGCCGCTCGTCGTTCTGGTCCGGAATGCCCGAATGCGATGCTGCCGTCGGCGTGGTGGGGCACACGAAGAGGTCGTATTCCTCCAAAAAGTGCCCCCATCTACGGGAGATCGAGTTCGTCACCGCCGCGGCGGCTTCGAGCTCGAGCGCGCTGATCTCGCGGCCACGGCGGATGCAGGCCCAGGACGCCGCCTCCACGTGCTCAGGGCCTGCCTCCCGGCCGTTCAGGCGGGCGAAGGTGCCTGATAGCGCCGCGAGATCCACCGACCAGATGACTTCGACGCAGGCGCGCAAGTCGTTCTCGCTCACCTGGGGACAGGCCTCTTCGACCTGGTGCCCGAGCGCCTGGAGTGTTGCGGCCACCGCTTCCGCGGCCGCCCGCGCACGCGGTTCAGTCTCGATGCCGAAAAACGATGTCGCGTGGACCGCCACACGCAGCGGCGGGAGCCTCGAGCTGACGGCATCGGCGTAGCATGCCTGCGGGCGCGCTACGTGGTAACGGTCCCCCGGCGCGGGGCCGTTTACGGCGTCCAGCAGGGCCGCGGCGTCGCGCACGGTCCGCGTGACGGCGAACTCGTGGGCGAACCCACCGACAGCCTCGGCGACGGCCGGCCCCAGCGGAACGCGACCGCGCGACGGCTTCAGGCCGACGAGCCCACACCACGCCGCCGGGACACGGATGGACCCGCCGCCATCATTCGCGTGAGCCAAAGGCAGTGCCCGCGAGGCAACCAAAGCAGCGGCGCCGCCGCTCGACCCACCCGGGCTTCGCTCTAGATTCCACGGGTTCAAGGTCGGCCCGTGGACGACCGGTGCGGTATCCGCGTTGAAAGCGAACTCGGGCGTGGCGGTGCGCACGAGCGACACCAGCCCGGCCGCGCGAAAGCGCTCCACGAGAGTCGCATCGCGGCGCGCCACATGACCGTCGAGCAGCCGGCTCCCGAAGCCGAGCGGGCGACCTGCCTCGGGAAGCGTGTCCTTTACCGCGAACGGCACGCCGGACAGCGGGCCATCAGGCGCTGAGCGGGCATCCTCGTAGGGGCCCGACACGATCGCGTTGAGTTGCGGCTGCACTGCGTCGACGGCTCTCAGCGCTGCTTCGCGGACCTCGACCTCGTCGACCTCCCCCGTCGCTAGCAGCCGTCGAAGCTCGGTAGCATCGCAGGCGGTGTAGTCAGCGAGGTTCATGCTGCGGCCGAGCCTAACCGAGGTTCTGCCCGCGCGCCTAGCGCGAGGTGCTCGAACCGTCCGCAGAAGCGATTGGCTGCAGAGAGTATCCCGTCGCTTCTCGGAGCTAAGCGAGCGCCTGGCGGCGGGGGCTCCTGGCTATCGCCTTGGACGATCTGCGAGCGTCTCGACGGCCCTCGAATGCAGGTGGTCCGACGACTGCTTGATGTAGCAAAGCGGCAGTCGGCGCCCAAGGCGCGAGCGTGGCCGTCGGCACTCGCGCTCTGGGCTTCCGAAGGTTCAGAGCTCAAGACCGGCCGTCGCCGACATCATCGGTGCTCGGCGGGCCCGGACCGTCGAGATGATCTCCTCGATATCGATCCCCTGCAGATAGATGCTCGTCGTGCCGAGGTTGGTGTGCCCGAGTTGGCGCTGGATGACGTTCACCGACACCCCCTCGCGGGCGAGCTCGACCGCGTGCGCATGGCGCAACTGATCGGGCGCGAAGCGGCGTCTGACGCCAGCCTGGACGGCATGCCGGCGAAACTCAGTGCGGACTGCGGCAGCTGACCAAGGACGGCCCCGTGTCGGACCGTCAATTACGCAGAACAGCGGGCCCGCCGGGAGCTCGAGCGCGCTGCGAGCCGGGGACGCAGGCTCTCCCAACCCCAGGCATCCATTCCGACCTCGCGCCTGCGGCCACCCTTGCCCCTACGCACGAGCACAGATCCGCGCCGCGGGTCAAGGTGATGCTCGCTCAGCGTCAGCGCCTCCTGGACGCGAAGCCCGCCGCGCCAGAGCATCACGATCATCGCTCGTAGCCGCCAGCCATGAGAGTCCTCGCTGGCGCTGCGCATTACGCAGACGATCTCCTCAACAGTTGGAGGATCGGCTGGATAGAGCATCCCCTTATTTCGGGGCGCACGCCCGGCGTGGAATCCTGGAAGTGTCGCGGGTGAGCGACGCCGCCTAGCAGAGTCAAGCATCGACGAGTAGGTCATGGGTTCTCCTCCCATTCGCGTAGCGGATAGTTAGTGCCGCTCTACCAGCACCGCGATCTCGGCGACGCCAGGCTCAGCTTTCAGAAGGTGGAAGCCGGAGCACCGCGTGCACGCGACCTGCGTGGTCATGGCGAAGCAGGCGTCTCGCCAGCACCGCACGAGACGCTCGCGGCTCGTCCGGAGCGAGCGTCTCGGGTGTGCCGACCACGACGCTCGCTTTCGGAATCGAAGGCCGTGTGCAGGTCGAAGACGGCCAGACTGGTCTACTGCGGTGTCAGTAGGTCGGCTCAGGCGACGAGCCAGATTGCGCCGTCGCGCATCTCTACCGTAAAGGTCTTGAGCGAGCGAGCACCGGCCGTCGCCTTGACGGCGCCTGCCAACGGCTTGAATGCGCCCTGCGGACCACGCACCATGTTGCCGGTGCCAACGTCGTAGAGCGCGGCGTGCCGCGGACACTCGAGGCATCCGTCCTCCGTCACATGCCCTCTCCCCAGCGAGGCAAAGAGATGGCGGCATCGGTTGGACACCGCAAACGGCTTGCCTCCGCTCATTCCAACCGCCAGGGCACCGTGCGGTGTGTGCTCCACGACCGTGACCCGTGAGTCACCGAGGTCATCGACCGCGACGAGGCGGACGGCGGATCGTTCGGAGGTGCTCATCGGCGGATCGTCTCATACACGAGACGCTCGAGGCTCGTCCTGAGCGACAGGACTGAGCCAGGCTCCCCGCGCGCTCGCTTGGCTGCCGAAAGCAGCGGTCGGGGATACTCAATGCACGATGCCCGAGGAGTCCACGACCCCCGACCTCGTAGAGCTTTCGCGGCGGCGTTTGATGCTGCGAATCGCCATGACCTTTATGCGGCGATGAGCGTCTTCGGCCCTGATGCAGTCTGGAAGACGGCGGGGCTGGGCAGCATTTACCAGGGTGTCGCGGCGATTCGTGGAGGTAAAGCCATGATCGGCGCCCTCGATAAGTTTGAGGTCGAGGCTGAGGAAATCCTCAACCTGGGCAGCGGCGTGACGTTCGCCGTGATCCGCCTCAGCGGTCGTCCAGTTGGCAGCAGTGGTCACGGTGGTCACGTTCAGATGCGCTACGCATCTGTCGGTATGTGGGTCCAAGCCAGGATTGTGCGGCAGATGTCCTATCTCGACATCGACGAGGCCCGTGCTGCCGCCGAACGCCTCGCCGAGGAACGGGGCGATGGCTGAGGAGTCCACGACCCCCGACCTCGTGGCGCTGACGCGCCAGCTGTTTGATGCCGCCAGCAGCGGCGACGTCGACGCGCTGATGCAGTTCTACGCGCCGGACGCCGTGTGGGAGACGACGCTGGTCACCCTCGACGGTTCGGCGGCGATACGCGAACGCTTGGAGGAGTGGCTCGGCGCTTTTGACGAGCTTGAGTTCGAGCTTGAGGAGATTCTCGATCTCGGCAACGGCGTCACCTTGACCGTGGTCAACCAAAGAGGTCGCCCGGCTGGCAGCAGCAGCAGCAGCAGTGGTTACATGCAACGGCAAGAAGCTTTGATCGGCGTGTGGGAACAGGGCATGGTCACGCACGCAACGACCTACCTCGACATCGACGAGGCCCATGCTGCCGCCGAACGCCTTGCCGAGGAACGGAGGTAGGCGGTGTCGCAGGAGAACGTGAGATTGGTTGAGCGCACGATCGCGGCGATCAACGCGAGGGACATCGAGGGGTATCTCGCCTGCTGCACCGAGAAAGTCAAGTTGGAGACGCAATTGGCGGCCGTTGGAGGGGTGTACGAAGGAATCGACGGCATCAGGCATTTCTTTACGGACATCGAGAAGCCGCACCCGATTTCCGGATCGAGCTTCACGGCGTGGAAGAGGTCGATAGCAAGCGGGTGATCGCGTTCCTGCGCACTAGCTCCACAGGCCGCGCCAGCGGCATTCGCATGGCAGCGCCTCAAACCAACGTGTACGACCTGATCGACGGCAAGATCAGCCACATTCGCATCTTCCTCGACCGTCAGGAGGCCCTCAAAGCCGTGGGGCTGGAGGAGTAACGGTCAGGAGCAGGTGTCCCGCGAGAGGGCGACGTCGGCGAACGCCGACACGAGTGCTTCGTCATGGATGCGAGCGTGTCGGTGAGGACCGCAGAGACTGCTGAGATGGACGAGCAGGAGGTGCCGACGCCGACAACCCGATCACGACTGCGTCGCACGGGGGAAGCAGTCGTCTGCCGGTCCTCGGCGGCTGCTGTCCAGAATCGTCCCGAGCGACAGTGTCACACGCCGTTCGCCGAGCGCTCGCAATGCGATGGAAGCAGCACGCACGGCCAGTGAGCCCCTGCATGGTGTGCTGGCGTTCACGGCCTGAAATAGGAGTAGCATCGCCGGTAGGCCGGTATTGGCCGCTCTGCTCGAATCTCTCTCAGGCCGTCGGCGGGCAGCATCTGCCTCTCGCTCGCCTTGCGAGCCGTCTCGTCCAAAGCGACAGAAACGCCGTCCACGAGCAGGCCCGGGCACCACATTGGGCCGTTACAGAGGATGGGAGTCCGTATGAGACGGCGCGACCCGGTCGTGAACACTATGCAAGCTCTGCCCCACGCGCCGGCGTCGCCTGCGCGCACCGATGAACCATCGCCTGCTCGCGCTCGCCGCGCGCTTGGTGCGGGAAGCGCTGGCGCGCTCCGGCGCCTGTTGACGCTTCGGCCGCTCAAGCGCTTCGCGCGCTTTGTCGCCTTGACCGCAGCGGCTTTGCTGCTGCTCGCTTTGCCGCGGGCGGCAGCGGCTTCGCGGACGCTTTCTCTTGCAGCGGCGGCTCTTCCCGGTGGCTCACCGCCTGTCTCGCTGGCTTTGCGTGGCGGGCCACTCGCGGCTCTCTCCCCTGTCGAGCAGCCCTTCGCCACAACGGACGTCGTGACCAACTGCTCGGACTCCGCCACACCGGCCGTGGGTTCGCTTCGCTATGAGGTGGCCAACGCTGGTGCGGGGGACACCATCGCGTTCGACCTGCCGTCATCTTGCGATGGCCTGATCACGCTGACGGCCGGCGCGATCGAGATCGCCCAGAACCTCACGATCGACGGTCCGGGGGCAACCGCGCTCGCCGTGAACGGCAACGACAGCGCTGGCACCACGGTTTTCGCGGTCGACAGCGGAATCACCGGCACGATTTCCGGGCTCACCATCGAGGACGGGAACGCAAATCAGGGCGTCGGGTGCCAGGGCGGGGGGATCTACAACAGCGGCACGCTCACCGTCACAGACACCACGCTTTCGGACAACATCTCCGCGTCATGTGGGGGTGGCGGTATCTTCAATGACGGCGGCACGCTCACCATCACCGACAGCACCCTCTCGGGCAACAGCGCGGGCAATGGCGGTGGTGGGATCTACAGCGAGTCCGGCTCGGTCACCCTCACCGACAGCATTCTGTCGGGCAACAGCGGCGGCGCCGGCGACGGGATCTACAACGCGAGCGGTACGGTCACCCTCACCGGCACCACCGTGTCGCACGGCGCACTCAGGGGCGCCGGCGGGGGGATCTACAACGCGGGCACGCTCAACGTCACCGACGGCAGCACGGTCTCGGACAACGCAGCCTCCGACGCCTACGGTGGCGGGATCCTCAACCTCGGCACCGCGACCGTCACCGGCAGCACGGTGTCGGGCAACGACAGCAACGAGTCCGGCGGCGGGATCGCCACCGGCGGCACGCTCATCGTCACCGGCAGCACGGTGTCGGGCAACAGCGGCGGCGGCGGCGGCGGCGGGATCTTCAACGAGAACAATACGAGCTACACGGTCAACGTCATAGACAGCACGCTGTCGGACAACAGCACTAACTCCGGGGGCGGCGGGATCTACAACAGCGGCACGGCCAACGTCACCGATAGCACGCTTTCGGGCAACAGCGCGGGATCGTATGGCGGCGGGATCGACAACCCCGGGGGTACGCTCAGCGTCACCCACGGTACGCTGTCGGGCAACACCGCCGCCGCCGGCGACGGCGGAGGGGTCTACAACGACGACGCTCCTTCGAGCGCTAAGTTGGTCGCGACGATCGTGGCCAACAGTGGAGTCGGGCTGGACTGCGCTCATGACAGCGAGGTGTTCACCGACGGCGGCTACAACCTCGACGACGACGGGTCCTGCGGGTTCAGCGGCACTTCGCTGTCTGACACCGCCGCTGGCCTCGACCCTGCTGGCCTGCAGTACAACGGCGGACCCACCCAGACCATCCTCCTCGAATCGGGTAGCGCGGCGATCGACTACGTGACCTTGGGATCGGACTGCACCGGCAGCGACCAGCGCGGCGTGGCGTGGCCCACCCCCTGTGACATCGGAGCCGTCGGAGCGCCGATGACCACTGCGACGACCACCTCCACGAGTCTGTCCGGTGGAGGCCAGTCCGGGGCAAGCGTCTCGGTGCCGGAGAACACGGCGGTGAGCGACACCGCCGCGCTGTCGGGCACGAACGCGTCCACGGCCACGGGCACGGTCACCTACAGCGTGTACTCCGACTCCGGCTGCACCATGCCTGTCAGCCTCGGGGCGGCCGAGAACATCACGACGCCCGGGACGCTGCCGGCCTCGAGCCCTGTCGCGCTCGGCGCTCCCGGTATGTATTACTGGCAGGCTTCGTACTCCGGGGACTCCGCTAACGCCGTCTCTATGAGCGCGTGCGGATCCGAGGTCGAGACCGTCACAAGCCCGGTGGTCGGGCCGCCGTCGGCGTCGATCGGCTCGCCGGCTGACGGGCAGACGTTCAGTCTCAATCAGTCGGTCGCTGCGAGCTTCTCGTGTTCGGAGGCATCGGGTGGTCCGGGGATCAAGTCGTGTACCGATTCCAATGGCGATACGAGCCCGGGCGCGCTTCATACCTCGACCGCCGGGACGTTCACCTACACGGTGACGGCGAGGAGCGAGGACGGGCAGACGGGGACGGCCAGCATCTCCTACACAGTCGCCCGGGGGTCCCAGGCGATCGCCTTCACCTCCCGCGCGCCGACGACGGCGGTGGTGGGTGGCCCGAGCTACGCGGTGGCGGCCACCGGCGGCGGGTCGGGCAACCCTGTGACGTTCTCTTCGGCGACCAGCGGCGTGTGCACGGTGTCGGGATCGACGGTGAGCTTCGTCGGCACCGGCACGTGCACGCTCGACGCGAACCAGGCCGGCAACGCGGACTACACGCCGGCACCCACCGCCACCCAGAGCTTCGCCGTTGCCGCACAAGCGGCCGCGACGGGCAACATTGCGCTTGACGGATCCACGATCACCGTTCAGCGTAACCACGAGGCGCTCATCAAGCTCACCTGCACAGGCACAGCGACGTGCAGTGGCCGGCTGACACTCACGGTCAAGCGCACGACCGGGAAGGGCAAGAAGAGGCACACTAAGACGCAGACCATCGGGACCGCAACCTTCTCCATCCCGGCGGGCAAGAGCGAGACCGTCAAGCTCACGCTCAACGGCACCGGGCGCGCGCTCCTGAGCTCAGCTCACGGGCATCTCAGCTCCACCTTGACGATCCTCAAGGCATCACCGAGCCCAAGCAAGACGCAGACGCACGGCATCCATCTGGTCACGACGAAGAGCAAGAAGTAGAAATTCTTCTTGCCGACCTCGCACCCCGCGGCAGCTATGGCGACTGCTTTGGTGTGGATGCGCGCGCATCGCCACGGGGAGTTCGTGCTACCGGGTAGGAGGAGGACCAGCCGCTCGGCTCCCTCCGACCCAAACGGCGGAGGCTCGCGCCCAGATTTGCGTACACAACGCAGGTCGGCGTCAGGCTTGCGCAATGGACGGTGGCTGTCGCGTAAACCGGGGTCTGTCCGGGGTCGTTTAGAGACTTCGGGGTATGGCTATGAACTTCTTGGCGTGTGATCGTGAGCAGGCGTTTTTGATGCCGCCGGACCCGCGGGATTGGCTGCCGGAGGACCATCTGGCGTGGTTCGTGTTGGCCTCGGTTGAGGAGATGGATCTCGGCGCGTTCTATGGCTCCTACCGTCAGGATGGGTGGGGTCGAGCAGCGTTTGAGCCTTCGATGATGGTGGCGCTTCTTGTGTATGCCTATGCGCGGGGCGAGCGCTCCTCGAGGGGCATCGAGCGCCGTTGCGTGGAGGATGTCGCCTATCGGGTGATCGCGGCGCAGCAGACGCCTGATCACGCGACGATCGCACGGTTTCGTGTGCGCCACGAGGCGGCGTTGGCGGGCCTGTTCAGCGAGGTGCTGGGGCTGTGCCGGGAGTCGGGGTTGGTGAAGGTCGGGGTGATCGCGATCGACGGGACAAAGGTCCACGCGAACGCCTCGCACCACTCAAACCTCGACTACGAGCAGCTCGCCCGCGAGATCTTGAAGGAGGCGGGCGAAGTCGACGCCGCCGAGGATGAGCTCTACGGTGAGGCGCGCGGCGATGAGCTGCCTGAGCATCTGCGCACGCGTGAGGGGCGTCGTGCTGCCTTGCGGGCGGCCAAGGAGAAGCTCGCGCGCGAGCGTGCAGGCGCGCAGAGCGAGGCTGCCGGCGAGGTCGAGGCGGCCGAGGTGAAGATCGAGCTTGACTCGGATGTCATCGTGGCCCGCACCCAGGGCCGCGAGGGCTGGCTACGCGAGGCCCGCCACCAGCTCGATGAGCACCGCCGCTCCGAGGCGAAGCCGATCGTTCGTTCGCGTGCGCAGCGGCTGTTGGAGGCCGAGCGCCGGATGGTGCAAGACCTCGAAGTTGAGCGTGCGGCAAACGAGGCATATGAGCGCTACCGCGAGCACGGACGCGACGCGCAAGGCCGACGACTCGGTCACCCGCCGAAGCCATATGAGCCACCCGATATCCCAGCGGGGAAGATCAACACGACCGATCTTGACTCGCGGAACGTGAAGACCCCGCGCAGCTACACCCAGGGCTACAACGTCCAGGCCGTCGTGAGCGAGCAGCAGATCGTGCTCGCGGCCGAGGTCAGCGCGAGCTCCCCGGACTTCGGTCACCTCGAGCCGATGGTCAAGGCGACCAAGCGCGAACTCAAGGCGGTTGGTGTTACAGAGACACCAAGGGGTCGCGGTTGCCGATAGCGGCTACTGGAATGAGCAGCAGATGGACCATGTCGTGGCCGACGAGCACGTGCAGGTTCTGATCCCGCCGGACGCTGGCAAGCGTGAGACCCCGCGGCGGGGATGGCAAGGCGGACGTTACTCGGCGATGCGCCAAGCACTCGCGAGCGAGTATGCAGACCGCCTCTACCGGCGACGAAAGGCGATGGTCGAGCCGGTGTTCGCACAGACCAAGCACAACCGGCGCATCAACCAGTTCCAGCGACGAGGAAGATCAGCCGCGCTCTCGGAATGGCGGCTGATCACCGCCACGCACAACCTCCTGAAGCTCCACAAGCACCAGATAGCCACCGCGGCGGCCTGAACGAGGCCCCGGCCGCCACACACACCACTCCTCCGGCCACAGCCCCACCGCCGCGAGCCGCGGGGGGCCACCCATACCAACGCGGCCACCGCCACGACCGCGAACCTTTACGCGACACCCACGACGAGGAGGAGCAGCGCTGGGCAACACCTCGTCGGCTACTGCTTCGAGCCCGATTGCGGGCGTGTCCGTGTCGAGGGGGCGTAGTCGCTCCCACGGCGCTGCGCGATCACCCCGTGGGCTCGAGTCGGACACTCCTGCCTTCGCTCCACGACGGTGTTGCGCCGGATCCGCGCGGTGGTGTCAGGCCGGGCGTGCGGCGGCGAGCTCGAGCGGCACGACATAGTCGCCGCCCCGCCGATGAAGCCCACGACGCAGCCTGTGGTTCACGCTGTCGAGATCGGTGTGGCGTAGGCCGCCCTCCTGCGCAATGAGGTGCTGCGCTTCGAACATCATCTCGTTCATGTGGCCAAGCACGCTGCGACTCGCGGTCCTTGCGACCAACACACCGGACGGGTCCACCGGGCCGAGTGTCGTGCCGGCGAGCCCCTCAGAGGCGAGCGAATCGACGACGAGCGTCGCGACGCGAAGGCCGAGATCATCCAGCTGCGCTACGCGGACGTCGGTGTCGAGGACGGAGAACAGCGTGTCCGCATGGACGAGCAGCAGGCACTTGCGCCGCTCGATGACGAACACGTTGGCATACCAGTCATCGATGCCCGGCTCGGCCTCAACGAGCGTCCCGGCCCGGTCACCGACCAGCTTTAGGAATCCTCTGGTGCATCGCAGCAGCACGGGGGTCACGGTATCCCCATGGGAGCGACGCCGACGCGCGTCCTGCCTGCGTGGCTCAGTGGGCTGCCCGGCGGAGCAGGTAGTCACGGAACCTGGGCGCGGTGTAGGCGTACTCGCCCTTGCGGATTCGGTAGAGCGCTCCGGCATCGACGAGGCGGCCGAGCAGGACGTTTACGTTTCCGGGCGTCTTCTCGGATGCGCTGCTGAGCTCGGCCGAGCGCAGCGGGGGATAGGGACACGCGGCGGAGGATGCAAGGAGGTCCTGCTCCGCGGGCGTTAGCGTTGCGATGCGCGGCTCGTAGAAGTCGCGGTCGAGGCGCCCGTAGATGTCGGGGTGGGTGGCGACGAGCAGCTTGCTGGTGAAACGATCCACGCCGGCGAGGTCCGCCGCCTCCCACAGCTCCGATCCCCACAGCTGGAGGAAGTAGGGGTAGCCCTCGACCTCCTTCGCGACCATCTCTGCAAGCTTTGCGTCGGCTCTGCGCGTGGTCTGCTCGAGTGGCCGGGTGAAGGCCTGGATCGCCTCCTCGGGTGCGAGCGAGTCGATGTCCTCGCCGCGAAAGAGCCGCTCGCTGTAGGAGCGGGCCTTCTGCAGGTTGCCGGTCAGGGTCGGCAGGCCGCAGAGGACCAGGGCGAGCGGCAGCTCTGCCCGTTGCAGCGCGACCACCGGCGCTATCAGGAGCGACAATGGGTGCTCGCCGTGGCGGTCGCGCTCGTCGCGCACAAGCTGAGCCTCGTCCAGCAGCAAGACGACTCCGGCCCGGCCCTTGGCGCGCGCCAGCTCGACCGTGGCGAACAGGTCGCGCGCGAGGTCCTCCTCACGCTGTGACCCGAAGGCGATCCCGAGCGAGACGTCTTCCCAGGTGAAGGACAGGCTCGCCGCCCGCAGCGCACGACCGGCAGCCGAACGCAGCCGCTCACGGCGCGAGAGGCGCTGGCGCGTGCGCTCGAGCAGCGCCCCGAGCACCGCCGTCAGGGCCTCATCGGTGTTGTGTGACGGTTGCAGCTCAAGGAGCGCCGGTTCCCAGTCAAGCTCCTGTGCATCGTCAGCGAACTCCTCCAACAGGACGGACTTGCCCACGCCACGCAGACCGGTCACCCGCATGCTCGCCTGCTGCTCGGGCGCCGCACGCAGCATCGCAGCGAAGCGTCGCAGGGGCGCCTCGCGACCAGCCAGATACAGAGGGCGCACGCCGACGCCCGGCCGGTAGGGGTTCTTTCCCGAAACCTGAGTCATTACAAGCTATCTGTAATGTAGCGCAATCATTACAACAACGTCGTAATGAGCCGTGGACCGGGCTGCGACGGTCGGCCGCAAACCTTGGGCGAACGCGAAGTCGGTCGCGTTCGTGGTCACGGATCGACGGTAGCCACTGGCGCGCCCGGGTGAGGAACGTCCTCCAGCGATGTCGGTCTCGACTCAAACGCGCGCGTGAAGACCTGGGCCTGCTCTGAGGCCGGCCGTGCGTGCAGGTAGATCGAGGTGGTGGCGAGCGCGCTGTGCCCCATCGCGGCTTGGATCGTCACGAGATCCACACCTGCGGCTGCGAGTAGCGACCCGTACGTGTGCCGCAGATCATGCAGTCGCAGCGGCCGCAGGCCCGCGGCGTCGCGCGCACGCTTGAAGCGGCTCCGCAGCGCCCAGCTGTCAAGAGTCCGTCCGAGCTCGTTCACGAACACGAGGTCTTCCGGCGCCGTGAAGTGCTGTCGCCGGCTGAGCCTGTCGAGTGCGGCGGCTGCCTGGTCCGCGAGCGGGACGCGGCGGATCTTTCCCGACTTCGTCGAGGACTCCACGCCCGCGCTCATGGCGCGTTCGATGGTCAGCGCGTGTCCGGCGAAGTCGACGTCGCGCCAGCGCAGCGCAAGCAGCTCGCCAAGTCGCAGGCCGGCATAGCTCGCGACGCGCACCAGCTCGGCGTCCTGACGGTCCTGAGCTTGTCGCTGAGTCGGCTCGGCAACGGTGGCGTTGCCCGGGCCGCGGGTCGCCGGCCGCGACGGTGCGCGATGAAGTCCCGCTGAGAGCGCGCGGGCGAGCGCCTCGATCTCGGCGGGCGAGTAGTAGTTCAGTGCGCCGCGGTGAGGCTCGCGGCGCTTGTCAGCGCCTCGCACAGGGTTCGCCGCCAGGTTGAAGGTGGTGGACCTCTGGCCGTATCCGAACACCGCGCTGATCACCGCCCTGTACTTGTTGACTGTGCGCGCGGACGCCCCCGCAGCCACTTCCGTGAGCAGATCCTCGATCTCCGCGGTCGTGATCTTCGCGGCCGGGCGATCGCCGAGTGCACCGAGGACTCGGCCGCCCTGACCGAGCACGTAGCCGTGGTCACGCAGCGTGCTGGGCTTCGCTCCCCTGACGTCGGCGAGCCATCTGAGATATCTGGCGGCTACGGCGGCGAACGTCACGCCGCGTTCGCGTCGCTCCTTGCCGAGGCGCTCATGTTCGGCTGCCTCCGCCGCGTGCGCGCCCACGAGCGCCGCAGCCGCGACGTGCGCACGAGCCTCGTCGTAGTAGCCGGGCGCGACGCGGCCGCGTCGCGGTAGATCCCACTTCCCCGTGCTCGGGTTCCGCATCAGCCACGCCGGCCCGATGCGGCGCTTGACCAGGAGCCCGTCCTGACGCCACATCGCCTCGAAGAACGGGCGCTCTTTGTGGACACGAACCGTGAGCGCGGCCGTGGGCAAATCGGGCGACACGCGGGCATCGTATCACCGTGGGTAACACGTGGGTAACAGCAACCCGTGGGTAACACTTTGGGTAACAAACTGACCCAAATCTAGCTCCAATAGCGGGATTGGAGCCGATCGAATCGCCCGTATCTATTGGCCCCGGCGCCTCGCAGGCGGCCTTAGGAGCCGGTGGGGGAGACCCCTTGGAGGTTCGAGTCCTCTCGCCCGCACCAGAAGTTCGCTAATCGAACCGACGCGGAAAGGCGCCCGGCCCCGGTAGGGGTCGGGGCCTTTGGCGTTGTCGGGGCAGCGCTGGCGGCGTCGGCGGCGTTCGGCCAGGGCTCCGGTGCTGGCGGGCAGGCCACGTATGGCCTCGTGCAGGGCGCGCAGCGCGGAGAACGGCTCGGCGAACTCGGCCTCCGTGATGGTTTCATCGCAGACGAACAGCGCGTTGAAGATGGCCTGGTTGATCAGCCGGCGAATCGTGTCGTCGGCGCGGCGGTACAGCTCGTGTAGGTCTTCGCCGAGGATCTCGAGCGCGTGCTCGAGGGTCGCGGCGATGTCCTCGTAGCGGACGCTGAGGCGGGCGATGAGTTCTTCGGCGTCTTTGCGGCGCTCGCGGATGCGGGTCTGCTCTTCGTCGAAGAGCTCGCCGCTGATGCGCTCCTCGTAGTGCATGTGCAGGAGCTTTCGCTCTTGCTCCTTGACTTCTTCAAGGACGGCCTGGCAGCGCTCGATCTCCTGCTGGGCGGTCGCTACCCGTCCGCCAAGGTCGTCCGTGATCTCCTTGCGGACTTCCTCGCGTTCGGCCGCGCTAAAGCGTGGGAACGCAGGCATATGTCTATGGTGAGCCGCTGCTCGATATGCAACGCGTCTTTCAGAGCACCACCAGCGTGACCGTGCCAGACCACGTCGGCGACGCGCCGGTCAACCAGTTCTCGCACTTCACCGAACTCGCCAACACCAAAGAGGGCTTGGTTGTCGCCCCCAACGCTGACACGCTGTACTCGATCGCGTGGTTGCAGCTAAAGCCTCAACCGATCGTCGTGCACGTGCCGTCCACCCAAGGACGCTTCAACGTCGTGCCGCTGATGACGCCCTACACCGAAAACTTTGCGAACATCGGTGAAGGAGCCTCGGGGATGCTCGCGCCCGGCAACTACGTGATCGCCGGCCCGAAGAAGTATGCCGGAGTGGAAGAAGTCGACGGCATGAAGGTTATCCACTCGCCCTATGAACGCGCGTGGATCATCCAGCGCACCCTGGTCAAAAGCCACGAAGACCTGCCAAACGCAGTGGCAATCCAGGCTGAAACGAAGCTCGTGCCGCTGAACAGGTGGAAGAAAGGAGGGCCTCAATTACCAACCTCCCGCCCCCGAAAAGGAAGTCACGACGCCGACCGAATACAAGGTGCCCGGCACACAGGCCGGCGAAGAACCCCTGAGCTACTGGAACGCGCTTGGTGCGGCGCTCAAGCAGTTCAAGCCGCCGGCGGCCGACCAGCCGGAGGTCGCACTGCTCAAGACGGTCGGCATCGGCCCCGGCAAGTTCCCCGTCAACAACGCAAAGCTGAGCGCCGGCACAATTGCCGGGCTGCGCGCCGCCGTGGCTGCCGGCCCCGGTCAGGTCACCAAGGAACTGACGGAATTGTTCCAGGCTGGCTTCACCGCTCACAACGGCTGGCTGGTGGCGGACATCGGAAAATACGGCACCAACTACTCGCTGAGGGCGATGGCCGACAAAATCGGACTCGGGGCTCTGCCGCCGAACATCGCGATCTACCCGATCGCGCAGACCGAACGCGCCGGCCACCCCCTCAACGGCGCCAGCACGCGCTACGTCGCACACTTTCCGGCGAGTGACTTCCCGGTGCCGGTGCAGGCGTTCTGGTCGCTGACGATGTATGAAGCGAACGGGTTCTTCGTCGCCAACCCGCTTGAACGCTACACACTTGGCGACCGCTCGAACCTCCAGTACGAAGAAGACGGCTCTCTGAACGTGTACATCCAGACCGAAGAGCCTGCCAGCGAAACCGAACAGGACAACTGGCTGCCCGCGCCCGCGGGACCGTTCCAGATCATCATGCGCCTGTACGGGACAGAAGAATCAGCGATCGCGGGCATACTCGAAGGAGGCGCCGGCCACTGGACGCCGCCGACGATCCTGCCGTGCCTTGAAAGCGGCAAAACCGCAGCCGGCTGGAACTGCGCCACGTAGCACTCCGCAGCTGTAGCCAGCGTCCAGCACAGCGGACGGCCGCTCCTCGGGGCGGCCGTCCGGTTTCGTTTTTCACTACTTAACGCTTGGCCCCTCTCTGAGACATCGGGGGGTACAGCTAGTGGTTCGTCTGTGAAGTTCGGTGGTGGTTGGAGGGGTGTCGTAGTGTTTGCCGAACTCGTCGCTGGTTGGGTCCAGCGATGATGGAGGTTCGGTATGCCTGCGTTGGCGAAGAGCGTTGAGATCGCAGCGGACGATCAAGCGGAGCTTGAACGGATTGTGCGCTCGAGCACCGCTGAGGTGCGTATGGTCGAGCGCGCCCAGATCGTGCTTTGTGCCGCGGAGGGTCGTTCTGCTGCGGAGATCGGCCGGCTGGTGGGGTGTTCGACGAACACGGCGCAGAAGTGGCGGGCGCGCTATGAGCAGGATGGGATCACCGGGCTCCGTGACTTGCCGCGCTCGGGTAAACCTCTGATCTATTCGCAGGCGGACAGGGCGAGGCTGATCGCCAAGGCGTGCACGCGTCCACCGGAGACACCAGAGGGGGCTCAGCAGGAACGCTGGACCTATGAGCAGCTCGGGCAGGCGGTGGGAATGTCGCGCGCCCAGGCACACACGATTCTCGCGCGCGCCGACATCAAGCCGCACCTGACCGACTACTGGGTGATGAGCGACTTCTCCGACCCCGAGTTCGAGGAGCGCCTGAAAGGTGTCTGCGGCCTGTACGTGAATCCGCCAGAGAACGTGCTGGTCGTCTCGATCGACGAAAAGACCGGGATCCAGGCCAAGGCACCGACCAAGCCAGACACGCTTCCTGCTCCTGGGCGACCGACACGCCGCGAGCACGAATACATCCGCGACGGCACGCAGTGCCTGTTCGCGTGTCTGAAGGTCCACGAGGGTGACGTGCTCGCGATGACCTCGAAGACCCGCAACCGCTTCGATCTGATCCGCTTCCTCGACCAGCTCGACAGCGAGATCCCCGTCGTCGAGGGGCAGCAGATCATCGCGGTCAGCGACAACCTCTCCACCCGCGGCACCGAAGAGGTACAGGAATGGCTCGCCGCTCACCCCCGCTGGAGCTTCCAATTCACCCCCACCCACGCCTCGTGGCTGAATCAGGTCGAGATCTTCTTCTCGATCCTCTACCGCCGACTGCTCAAGCACGGCATCTTCTTCAGCGAGGAAGACCTCGCCGAGCAAATGCTCGCGTTTATCGAGACCTACAACCAGACCGCCAAACCATTCAAGTGGACCTACACCGGCAAGGTCCTCGAGGCATAACCCACAAACTTCACAGACGAACCACTAGACCACCCACCTAGGACCTAAGGTCCATCTCATGTATTCGCTGAGCGATCTCGCGATGGATATCGATACAGTCACATGGCAACTCGACCTCTCTGATCCTCGCCCGCAGCTCGCGTAGCGACTCGCGTTGCGCCATACTCGCACTGTTTGCCTCACGAGAACCTCTCTGAAGTACATTACTGACTCGTAGCGCATAACGGTCAACACCCCAGGGCCAGGCCCAAGCTCCACTCAACCAGACGGCTAGCGTCCTCAGATACTGGCTGGCGGTGGGGCTGGTTTGGCCACGCCGACATAGCGACGTATCGGCGGTGAGAGGAGGAGCCCGAGACGGATCACATCAAGGGAGAGCGCGACCGGACCGTTGAAGTCAAAGGGTTCGGAGACAACCAGGAGGCCAGATAGAAACACGAGCAGTATCCACCCCCATCGCTTGCGGCGCGCGAGCGCGACGAGCGGGACTACGAACAACAGGATGTAAACAACCACGGACGTAGCCACAGTCACACCAACGGGCACCCCATGCATGTGTGTCGAAAGCAATAGGCGAACGACAGCCACCAGAAGGAGCCCGACCGTGAGCATGATGAGCGCAAGCAAAGCAAGGCGGGTCATGTCGTTGGGCGATGCTCGCCAGTCGGACCTCCAATGCCTGAGCATCGCCATGAGAGAATCAGCCACGAGCACTCGGCCTATCGGATCTCGCCGGAGCAAGACTCATTAGCGTGATCATCCGACGAAATATCCGTCGAAACACGCGCTGATCCCGTGCTTTCGTGTCAGCGCTCAATTCTTTGTACCCTTCCACGCGTCGACAGTCGCGGCGACTCCTCCTCCGAAGGCAGCCAGACTTAGTGAACCGATCTTATAGCAGTCGAAAGCAGTAAGCGGGTCCTCGCCAGCGGCAAGGCCGCAGAGGCTTGTTGCAAGCGCACCAGTAGCACCGATTACCAGCGTGGACACACCCGCGATCGCGGTGGCAATGAGTTTGTGCACATGATGCTTCACCCAATGCCACGCCTTGGTGATTTCCCCCCATAGGCTCGCGTACCGCGCGCAAGGTTCTGAGGTCTTTCCTGCACGGTCCAGACTCTGGCAAAGCTTCCCCACACCACCGCGCACCCCAGCTTCAGCTTCGCCACTTGATTCTGGCAGCGGCTGGTACAGCAGCCCTTCTTCTACGTGGGCTTCTTGCTGCCCTCCGGTGCCAGGGTGGTAGGCAACTTCTTCACCACCGCCTTCTTCTTGAGGCCCAGGCAGCGCCAGTGTGGCGCACCCGACGACCTCGTCATAGCGGTATCTCACGGTCATGGGTCTGTACCCGCCCTGGTCTTCCCCGAAAGACTCCGCACTAGCAGCACGGCCACAAGCAGGACGAAGCTCCAGAAGACGATCGCGGCTGTGCCCGTGAGAGCCTGCTCGAAACCACCCGCGTCGAGGTACAGATTGATGGCTATCGCTGGGAACAGCGAGCCCGTGTACTCGTAGAGCACACACGCGAGCCCTCCATAGAGGCCGAGCCCAGGAAGCACCGCAAGTGGGTACTCGGTGTGGACGAGAGCGAACAACACACCGATCATCACGCTCGCCGACAGCAGCGCGAAGCGGTTGCGAAAGCACCGAAACAAGAGGCCCTGGAAAAACACCGCCTCGACCACAGGGCTCACAACGGCCGCGATGCCGGTAAGCACGATAAGCACCGTGCTCCTGCTCGCAATGCCAGAGAACGGGTTAGTCACAGGCCCCACCGCAATCATCGAACCCCATACGTTGTCGAAAAGGCCAACCAACACGAACACGAGCAACGCGAGACCAACCGAACGTCTAGCAGGCGCCGGACGAAGCCCCAAGTCGATTGCGCTCAACGCACCAGCTTGATACAACGGAACCAGCGATGCAAGCCACGCCAGGTCAAACCACAGAGCGCCCGCGACACGCCAATGGCGAACACCGAGGAGCCAGGTCCCCAGCGCAACGCAGAGTACGACTAGCCACGAAGCGACATATGCGACCAGTGCATAACGCACTGACCATTCAAGCTTCAACTCGTCACATACCTAACGCCGCCGCCGACGCTTCAAGAGGACATACAACCACGATGTCGCGTTCGACAGTAGATTCCACACTATCTCCCCAAAATTCATCTAACCCAACCGGTTCCGCCAACAATCATTCTATGGGCGCGGGATATGGGAATGTGTTTGGCCCAGGCCCAGGTGCCGGATGGTTACCAATATCGGGGATTTCGATCTTAAAACAAACATCGACAACCGGTATGGTCAAGTAACCGGGAGGACAGGATTTCTTCGCTTCAGGCGTACCGCCGTGCCCGCCTCCGTGGTGACAAGGTTTGTTATACATCGAGCCACACTTCTCTCCCTGTTTACCCTTCGCATCACGACCGCAGGGCACTTCCGAGCCCGCTGCACAGAGCGGCACCACGGACCCAAGAGCACTGCCAGCTTTGCTTTCGTCCCCCGCTTCTCCTAGCGGCTGGACAAGGATCGCCGGTTCGACATGAGCTTCGTCGCTCGTCGTGCCACCTTGATGGTCTGTGGCGTATTCATATTCTCCTTCTTCTTCGTATTCTTGCCATTCTTCAGATTCTTCGCCGCTGGGTCCGTATGCGGCGAGTTGCGCCGCTTCGGCTTCTAGTTGTGCGCGTTCTGCCGCTGCTCTGGCGGCGGCGTTTTCGGCGGCTTGTTGGGCTGCGGCTTCGGCTGAGCTTCGGGTGGCCCATGCGATGAGCGCAGCTGATGGGCCACCGATCTCGTATTCGGCGGCGTCGCCGGTTGCGTCGGTTTCGTTGAGTGGGTTGCCATAGGTGTAGGCGTAGGCGTTTGGTGAGCCGCCGGGTACAGCGTCTGGCTGTAGGAAGCGCCCGAGCTCGGGTACGTAGGAGCGGGCGCCCATGCCGATCACGCCGGAGGGTAGTTCGGTTGGAAGCTCGATCGCTCCAAGCCAGGAGTATTTGGGCGGCAGGGTTGTGGTGGGGACGCCGAACTCGGAGGTGTCGGCGCTGGAGGCTAGCCCGGTCGCGGTTTCTGAGAGGTAGGCGGTGGCGATGATGTCGCCGTGGAGGTTTGCGAGTTGCAGCACTGGGGTTTCGCCGTTGCTCTGGATTGCTGCAAGGCTACCATTGATCCCGACGATGTTGCGGGTCCATTCTCCGGGATCTGACGCGTTGATGGTCCAGGAGGGCGTGTCGCCTGGTCCGGCGTAGTGGGAGATGGTGTCGGCGCTCTTGAGCTTGCCTGTCGCGACGGTTTCGCGGGTGCGCCCGGCGGGGTCGCGGTTGTAGCCGATCGTCTCTTCGGGCTGGGTCGCGCTTTCGTGCTGGGTCATGCTCGCCAGCTGGTTGTCATCGTAGTAGCTGCTGGTCAGTTCCGAGCCGCCGGCGTCGGGTGCGGGCAGCGTGGTGATGTCTCCAAAGGCGTTGTAGGTCACGCCGGGGTCGATCAGGCGGTCCGCTTCGTCGTAGCGGTGGCTTTCTACGGTTCCGCCTTCGCTCGCGCATTTGCCGCTCGGCTGGGGTTCGCGGGTGGTCAGGCTCAGACGGTTGGTGTCCGGGTCATACGCGTAGATGCGGGTGGTGCAGCCCGTGCCGGCGGGGGTGCTCTGGACCTGTGTGAGGCGTCCGGCGCCGTCGTAGCTGTAGTTCTGGCTCGAAAGGGTGCTGGTTTGGCTCATCCACTGGCCCTCGATCGACGGCACGATGCTGTCGCTGAACCATGTGCAGCCCGTGGTGCAGTGGGTAGTCTTCACGTATTGGAGCGAGATGGCTTCACCCACGGCGTTGTAGGTGTATTTGGCGGTCATGCCGTTGGGGTAGGCCTCGGTGAGCAGGTTGCCTTCAGGGTCGTATGTGGCGGTGAACTTCATGCCTTCGTGGGAGGAGTCCACGAGTTCGCTGACCTGCCCGGCTTCGTTGTAGGTGTAGGTCTGGGTGCCCTTACCGTCGTTGATTTTGTGGATGCGCCCGTCGATGTCGTATTCGTAGGTTGTGGTGTTCGCATCGGCGTCGGTGTATGCGATGAGCTGACCGAGCGTGTTGTAGCCGCTGGCGATCTTCTTGCCTTCGGCGACCTGTGATGCGAGCGCCCCGTTTTCGGGGTTGTATTCATAGGTGACGGTCGGTGTGGGCGTCCCCACTTCTGATTTACTGGAGCTGCTGGTCAGGCGTCCCGCAGCGTCGTAGGTCTCGGTCTTGGTGCGCGTCTTGCCGCCGGCTGTTTCTTCTGTGGTTTCCGGCTCGTCCCAGATGTTGTATTTCTTGATGGTGGTGACGGTGAGGCTTGGCAGGCCGGCGGTTTCGGGCTGCTTGGCGGGTCGTGTCTGGCAGGGCAGGTCCGCCCATTCCGGGTGCTCGCCGCAGACTTCGGCCTTAGCGTTGGCGCCTGCGGTGTAGTAGGTCGTTTCGGTCGCGTGCGCAGATTTTTCTTTCGCGTTCGCGGGCTGGCGGGTTTCGATGATGTTCCCTGTTTCTAGTTCATAGAGGGTCGTGTGTTCGAGTCCTAGCCCTCCCGGGTCAGCGGTGACCGATGTCGGCTTGTGCAGTTTCCAGCCCAGGTTTTCTTGGCCGGCGTAGGATGTCAAGGTCGTGCGCACTTCCCCTTCTTCTCCGCCCTTAGCCATATTCTCTGCGGCGTTGGTGCGCTTGGTCACCAGGTCGTAGGGGCCGCCGGCCGGTGCGCCTTCTTCATAGAAGTACCTGGAGACCTTGCGTGCCTGGGATTCTTCTCCGTTTGCGAGCCTGACCGTGTGCTCGGGGCCGGTCGTGCTCTGTAGCTCGGTGCCTTCGCTGTTGTAGGTGTTTTCGGTGTCGAGTTCGAGGGCCGAGTCGCCGCCTTTACGGCTCGCTTCAGCGCGGTCGTCGGCGCTGAGGGTCCGCGTGAGATCGTTGTTGGAGTTGTATTCGGCGGTCGTGATCGCGCCCCCTGGCGCGGCCGTGTTGACGGTATGGCCTTTGGAGTCCAGGTAGACGATGCTCGCGCGCTTGTAGTCCTTCGCGGGCCAGCCCATCGGTTCATCCGGCGGGAAGATCGCGGTGCCTTCCACCGGGTCGTCGCTCTGGTGGACTTCGGCGAGTTCTTTGGAGCCGAGCGGATACGGTGCGCCTTCGCCGCTGACGGGCACGTGGTAGTCGATCGTCCACACGGCACTCGAGCCCGTCTGCGGTGGTGTTGGCGGCGGTAGCGGCGGTTCCGGCGGGCGGCTGCCTACCCGCCAGCGGGTTACCCGGTTATCGCCGCTGTCGACGACCCACAGCGACTCTCCTTCGTAGGGGCCGCGGCCGGATTCCTCGGATTCGAGCGCGATCCCGATCGGGCGTGTGAGCGTCCCGGGGCCTGCTTCCTTTTCTTCCTTTTGCTGGCGTGTCTGGTGTTTGTGTTCCTTCTCTTCCTGCTTCTCTTCTCGTTGTTCTTTCGTGTGTTTTTCTTTGGCTTCGCGCTTTTCGCGTTTCTTTCGCTGTTTCGCGGGTTCGTGTTCCTCTTCGGCATGGATCTTTGCTTCTCGTTCTTCTCTGACCGCCTTCGCGGACTTTTCGCCGAACTCGTCCTTGAACTGGCCGGTTGGCGAGAACACCTCGACCCGTCCGTTGCCGCTGTCGACGACCCACACGTTGCCTCGCGAGTCGATCGCGATGCCCTCTGGTTCATCGAACTGCCCCGGTTTTGAACCGGGTTCCCCGAACTGGCCCAGATACTCGCCGAAGTGGCCTTCTTCGTCGCTGAAGTACTGGACGCGGTCCTCCTTGCTATCTACGACATAGATGTCGTAGTTCACAGGGCTGTAGGCGATACCGGCTGGTTCCTCGAACTGGCCGTCCCCGATGCCCGTGCTCCCGAAGCTCGAGATGTAATCTCCAGCTTCGTTCGGGCAGTAATTGATACATTCGATCGCACTGTGTTCTCCGTCCACCGCGACGAGCTCCTCGCCGCCTTCCCCGCCGCTCTGGTAGTCGGGACTGATGCCACCGAGTGGGCCACCTTTCGTGCTTCCGTAGCAGCCAAAGTCGTACTCACTTGAGTCGTTCTCTTCGAGGCTGCATCGGCGTCTATTCCCTGAATCCGCGACCCACACCCTCCCCCGAGTCGGCGCTGCGATCCCGGTCGGTTCGTTGAGCTGCTCTTCGCCGCTCCCCGCCGACCCGAACGAGCTGAGAACGCGCTCTCCTTCCGCGTTGAGTTCGGCGACGCGGTCGTCGCCGGTGTCGGTCACGAACACTCGTGGTTCGCTCCAGTAGTTGCGTGTGTACGCAACGTACGAAGGGGACTTGAAGTCGTCTTCTAGGGTTGGTTCCTTGGGCAAAGAGGCGTCGTAGGCCGGCGAGAACACCGTGTAGGGCACAAAGGCGCTAACGGCCGTGCTGGTCGTGGTCGACCCGCCCGCGCTGGTGGCGGTGACGAGCACGGCGAGCGCGTGTTCTTCATCGCCGTAGCGGACCGTGTAGGTCTGGTTGGTCGCGCCGGGCATGGCCGCGCATTCTCCGCCCGTGCTGCTGCATCGCTCCCACTGATAGCTGTAGCTGAGCGGTTCGTTGCTCCACTTCCCGGTCGAAACGGTCAGTTCGGCTCCCTGCACGGGCTCGGGGTGGACAGCTTCGGCGCTTCGACCGCGGCCGGCGCGAGATCATTGCCGAACGCCGTCGTCGCGCTCGGCCGCGTCACCGACAACAGTCGTCCGCTCGTGGGGTCCTGTTCGGTCGTGCCGTAGTGAAGCAGCCAAGGCTGCTGTCCGGGAGGCGTGACCGCCGTGACATGCCCTTCAGCGTCATACCCATAGGTCGTCTTCAGCGCGGGGGAGATCTCTGGGTCCCACTCCGCGCGCAGGCGGCCTTGGCGGTCATACGCGTACTGGGCCACGGGCGTGGTCTGCATTTCCCCGGCGGCCGGGTTGTAAGCGGTGAACGAGATCTTCATCAGCCGGCCGGCGTATTCGCCCCATTCCCCGGGCGCTTCACCGCTGGCGGTCGTTTTGGAGGCGTAGCTGAAGCCCAGCGCGCGGCAGCCCCTTACGAGCGTAGTGCAGCTGACCCCCGGGGTCGGCGCGAGTGCCTGTGTGGGCTCGGTCACCCCGGCGACGGTCTGGAAAGTGTATTTGGTCGCGCCGACGCTCCCGGGTTCTTCGCGCGAGGACGGTGTCAGCACCGACCCCGAGCCGCCTTCCGGGATCGTGAACTTCGTCACGTCGCCGCGCTGGTCGCTCAGCCTGAACACGGTCGCGCTTTCTTCCTCGAGCGTCAGGTTAGAGTCGCCCGCAGGCGCGATGAAGCCCGACCCTTCCCTTGTGAAGATCACGCTCTGGCCGCTGGCCGCAGTCAGGATCACCCCGCCTGTGGAGACCTTCGTCAGCTTCTGGTTGCCGGCGAAGCTCAACCCCTGCCACTGCGGCCCGAACGGCCCTTCATTGTCCTCGCCCACATCCCGCGAGTCATAGCTGCGTTCGACCGCCAAGCTCGCCCCAGCACCCGGCACCGACACGTCGGCATCATCGAGCTTGAACGCCCCCGAGGCAACATTCACAGACCCCGGACCGACACTCTTTGATTCCGAGCTGACAAACGTGATGGTCGTTTCCACGGCACCGAGAGTGTTCTTGGGCGGGGTCTGGTTGCCCGCGTAGTCGGTCGCGACGAGCGCGACCTCATGTTTGCCCGCCGCGTATTCTTCGCCGTCGATGACCCATTCGCCGGTCGCGGTGCACGGCCCCGGCGAGCACGAGCCGTTCGGATGCCCGATTTCCTTTCCATCGATGAACAATGCGATCGACGCCACGCCAGAGCTAGGCGTCTCACCTGAACCATCGGTCGCGCTCGCGAAGAGCCTGACACGCCCGAACCCGACTTCGTGGTTTTCTGGCAACCCCACCAGATGCACGCTATACGGCGGCTCGTAATCGACTTTGACGACACCCGCCGCCGTCGTCTTCAGCCCGACGCCGTCTTCCACCGTGCCGTCGACCGTATCTTCGCCTTCGGGCAGACCTTTCAGGGCCTGCCAAGTAATCGGTCGCGGAGAGCCGCCACACGCCGTCTCTTCGCACTCGGGCCTCTGCACACCGCCGTCCGCGTCGGGAGTAGTCACTTCTTCACCCCAGCCTGGCGCTTGCGGCGAGCTCCAAGACTCGCGCAAAATCCCAACCCCAGGATCAAACGCGTCAAGCCCGAGCGAAGGGGTCGGGTCGGAGTAGGTGTTCACCCACTTGCCCGGTATCATCGCGTTGGGCTGCCCGTCTATTGTCGTGTCGGTCGTATCCCAGGTGGCCGACGGCGATGCAGTCTGTACGATCCCGATCTTCGCGTTCGCGAGAGCGCTTACGTCGGACACCTGATATTCGTCGGGTTCCCTCACGGTCTGCTTGTAGACCGCTTCGCTTCCATCGTTGCTGCTGTTGACGCTACCGGTTTCGCACCGCCCGTCGCTACCGGTGCACATGCTCGTCGTAACCGGCGAATAGGCGCCGATCCACGAGTGTTGCGCTTCGAGCGCCCCCGTATGCGGATTCAGTACCCCAAGGACGTTTTCGACCTTTTCGCTGCCATTCCCTTCGCTCGACGTCGTGGCCGTCAACGAATAGATCTTCGATTCTCCCTGGGTCTTGTAGTAGAAGAACGCGTCAGTGCCGCCACCGGCATCCGGGCGATAGATCGTGTCGGCAACGCCTTCTGAACGTTCGCTGTCGTGGAAACCCGTGGGATCATCCGTATTATCAAACCCCCAGGTTTTGTTGAGCAGAATCTTGCCGACCCCGCCGACGTTTTCTTCGACGGTCGGGTCGACCTCCACCGGGTAGCGCACTTCCCCCAAGTCCTCGACCTTCACACTGACCACATCGCCGGTGACGCCCATCGACACGGGGATCGCGCGTCCTTCGGCATCCTCGGCGCTCGGCGCGGCGATCAGCGCGAGAGTGCGCCTACCGGCCACTACCAGCAGCGCCTGTGAGTTATCGCCCGCCCGCACCAGCCGCGCGCCCGCCGGCAGGCCAACCCGGAAGTAGAGCTGGCGTGGGCCTTCCACGCCGCGCAGCAGCGAGTCCAGATCAAAGCCGCCGGTCGTAGGCCTGGCGAGTGTGTCAGCAGCACGTTGCGTGTTGGCATACAGCACGCCCGCACCGTCGGGCGTCCCGGGCGCCCCGCCCAGGTCACGGTCGTGCGGGTCCACTGGCGTCAGCGACACACCGCTTGAGCTCAACTCCACACCATCTGCTAGGCGCGCGGGGATCCGCACGCCCACCAGCGGCACCTTCGGCTCGAACACGCCCCCAACCCCGGCCAGGGCTAGGCTTATGGGAGCCCAACGGCCCGGCGAGGGTTCGATCGCGATCGGCTGCAGCGACTCGATCAAACCATGCCGAGCCCCGCCAAGATCGACCTGCACCGAATGATCGCTCGTGTAACGCCCGAGACGCTGGCCCGCGGGCAACGACGGTAGACCGCCAGCAGGCTTCCCGACAACCGCGGGAAACACGCTCTTAGACAGCGCCACGGCACCCACCGTGCTCAGATGCTCGAACTCCGTGCGTGAGCGTTCGCGGGCGAACACCGCCTGTGGGCTGGACCGCCAGGCTTGCTGAGCTTCGGCCACCCCCTGGCCGTCCAGCAACGGCTGCGCTTCCGGGACGACGAGCGGGCTTTCAGCCATCCCACCTTCAGCGCCCTCCAGCCGAAAAGCCCGGCTGGGCCCCGGCCCGGCTGCCGATGCGCCCCCGGGGCAGCAGCCCAGTCCTATACAGCAAGCCAGACATATAACCACCAGTCGGACGGCAGCCGCCATTCTCGTCTCTGTTCTGTGCACCAAGTTCCCCTATCTCACTCGCCGGCGCCGGCGCGCCCCGGCCGCCGCCCGCTGGCGTCTGCGAGTCCGTCTCTGCATCGCCCTCAAGCTCGCTCGCAACGCTCGCGTCGCCCGAACCTCGCCGCCACCCCCGCTCATGCGCGCCCCGCCAGCCGCCCGAAATTCGGGCATCGCTTCAGCCGGCAACGCGCCGAAGGCGAGGTCGTGATCTGCGCCGGCGGCGATACCCTTGACCCCGCTCAGCCCGCTCACCGGCACGGGCGTCATGCTGCACGCCTGGGCAGGCGAGCCACAGCTTTCCGGGCCGTTGGACACGCCATCGCCCAGCTGCCCGAATTCGTTGCTGCCCCACGCCACGACAGTGCCGTTTTCAAGCAGCGCCAGACTGTCTTCTTCGCCGGCCGCGATCGCCACGACATCGGTGAGCCCGCTCACCGCGACCGGCACATCGCTGTTTTCGCTGCGACCGTCACCCAACTCCCCGGATTCGCCATCGCCCCACGCCATCACCGTGCCGTTTTTAAGCAGCGCGAGGCTGTGATCTCCCCCCGCTGCAATCGCCACCACGCCGCTCAGGCCGCTCACAGACGCCGGAACCTTGCTGCAGGCTTCCGGCTTCTTGTGCGTGCCGCAGTTTTCTGGGCCGCCGGGGCTGTCGTCGCCCAGCTCGCCGAACGTGTCATCGCCCCACGCCATCACCGTACCGCTCTCGAGCAGCGCCAGGCTGTGTTCTTCACCGGCCGCTATCGCCACGACTTCTTTTAGGCCGCTCACCAGGATCGGTCTGTTTTTGTTGGCCGCCGTACCGTCGCCGACCTGCCCCGACCCGTTGTAACCCCAAGCCTTGACATAACCGCTCCGAAGCAACGCCAGGCTATGTTCTTCGCCGGCCGCAATCGCCACGATGCCGCTCAACCCGTTCCCGGCAACCACCGGCACATCACTGTCTTCTTTCTTACGGTTACCAAGCGCCCCGGATTCCCCGCCACCCCAAGCCTTGACCGTGCCGTTTTCGAGCAGCGCCATGCTATGTTCCCCACCCGCCGCGATCGCCGTCACGCCGCTCAACCGGCTCACCACCACCGGCACTTCACTTTCGCCTTCTTCACCGGTCGCGCCATCCCCCAGCTGCCCGGATTCGTCATCGCCCCACGCCATCACCGTGCCACTTGCCAGCAGCGCCAAGCTATATTCTTCGCCGCCCGCGAGAGCCGTGACACCGCTCAACCCGCTCACTCCAACCGGAGTCGTGCTACACGGCAACAGCAGCCCGACACTCCACAAACATTCCTGCGGCCCCCATCCAGCAGCGTCGCCCAGCTGCCCGCTCAAGTTCAAACCCCACCCCGCCGCGACATAGGACGCCTGCGCCTGCGCCCGAGCAACACCCACCACACTCAACACGCCGACCACGGCCACGACCATCATCCCACGTACACGACGGCGTACGCCTGCGACAAATCCAACGACACCGATCATCTATCCTCCACTTCTTGCGCCACGTATTACAGGGGCGTCTCCATTGGCTTCACCCACTGCACCGAGGCTTAGCCCCACGATGATCCAGTCGTGACTCTCCACCTTTTGGGGGTGTTCGCGCGACGGCGCCCTCACGGCAGGTTGCCGCGGCTCAGTGGGCCAGGCCCGCGGCCTGGCTGATAGGGGGAGGGCTGTGGCAGACATTTAGAAAACTCAGCTGTGAGCCAGATCCGCCGCCCCGAAAAGCGCGGGTCGGTGCGCTCTGACGCTTCGCATATCAGTTAGGCGCGACCGTACTCCACGGTCGGGCGCGCGTCTATGGCCTATTTCGCAAATT
>CAWJSW010000007.1:0-214376 GCA_963845635.1 uncultured Solirubrobacteraceae bacterium | reverse complement strand
AAAACAGACCGATCCTGGTGAGCGGCCTAAAAGAAGTCGTGGCGATAGCGGCCGGTGAAGAACACAGCCTGGCGCTGCTCGAGAGCGGTACGGTGATGGCGTGGGGCGATGACACGTTCGGCGAGCTGGGCGACGACAGCCCCGGCGGCCCAGAAAACTGCGGCACGCGCAGAAAGCCCGGAAGCCTGCAGAGCAAGGTTCCGGTGTATGTGAGCGGCCTGAGCGGCGTGGTGGGCAATTACAGCGGGGGAGATCACAGCCTCGCGCTGCTCGGCGAAGGCAGCGTGATGGCGTGGGGCGATGGCGAATCCGGGGAGTTGGGTGACGGTCGCAGCGAAAACAGCGATGTGCCGGTCGCGGTGAGCGGGCTCACCGATGTCGTGGCGATCGCGGCCGGCGAAGAAGACAGTCTGGCGCTGCTTGAAAACGGCACTGTCGTGGCGTGGGGCAGCAGCAAATTCGGGCAGCTGGGCGATGGCGTGTCCAACGGCCCGGAAAGCTGTGGCTCGCCTGCCCAGGCGTGCAGCATGACGCCCGTGCCGGTGAGCGGGCTGAGCGGGGTCAAGGGTATCGCCGCCGGCGCAGATCACGACCTCGCCTTCGGCGCGTTGCCGGCTGAAGCGATGCCCGAATTTCGGGCGGCTGGCGGGGCGCGCATGAGCGGGGGTGGCGGCGAGGTTCGGGCGACGCGAGCGTTGCGAGCGAGCTTGAGGGCGATGCAGAGACGGACTCGCAGACGCCAGCGGGCGGCGGCCGGGGCGCGCCGGCGCCGGCGAGTGAGATAGGGGAACTTGGTGCACAGAACGGAGACGAGAATGGCGGCTGCCGTCCGACTGGTGGTTATATGTCTGGCTTGCTGTATAGGACTGGGCTGCTGCCCCGGGGGCGCATCGGCAGCCGGGCCGGGGCCCAGCCGGGCTTTTCGGCTGGAGGGCGCTGAAGGTGGGATGGCTGAAAGCCCGCTCGTTGTCCCGGAAGCGCAGCCGTTGCTGGACGGCCAGGGGGTGGCCGAAGCTCAGCAAGCGCGGCGCTCCAGCCCGCAGGCGGTGTTCGCCCGCGAACGCTCACGCACGGAGTTCGAGCATCTGAGCACGGTGGGTGCCGTGGCGCTGTCTAAGAGCGTGTTTCCCGCGGTTGTCGGGAAGCCTGCTGGCGGTCTTCCGTCGTTGCCCGCGGGCCAGCGTCTCGGGCGTTACACGAGCGATCATTCGGTGCAGGTCGATCTTGGCGGGGCTCGGCATGGTTTGATCGAGTCGCTGCAGCCGATCGCGATCGAACCCTCGCCGGGCCGTTGGGCTCCCATAAGCCTAGCCCTGGCCGGGGTTGGGGGCGTGTTGGAGCCGAAGGTGCCGCTGGTGGGCGTGCGGATCCCCGCGCGCCTAGCAGATGGTGTGGAGTGGAGCTCATGCGGTGTGTCGCTGACGCCAGTTGACCCGCACGACCGTGACCTGGGCGGGGCGCGCGGGACGCCCGACGGTGCGGGCGTGCTGTATGCCAACACGCAACGTGCTGCTGACACACTCGCCAGGCCTACGACCGGCGGCTTTGATCTGGACTCGCTGCTGCGCGGCGTGGAAGGCCCACGCCAGCTGTACTTCCGGGTCGGTCTGCCGGCGGGCGCGCGGCTGGTGCGGGCGGGCGATAACTCACAGGCGCTGCTGGTAGTGGCCGGCAGGCGCACTCTTGCGCTGATCGCCGCGCCGAGCGCCGAGGATGCCGAAGGACGCGCGATCCCCGTGTCGATGGGCGTCACCGGCGATGTGGTCAGTGTGAAGGTCGAGGACTTGGGGGAAGTGCGCTACCCGGTGGAGGTCGACCCGACCGTCGAAGAAAACGTCGGCGGGGTCGGCAAGATTCTGCTCAACAGCCTGGGGGTTTGATAATACGGATGATCCCACGGGTTTCCACGACAGCGAACGTTCAGAAGGTGTCGCCGACACGATCTATCGCCCGGATGCCGGTGGCGGCACTGACGCGTTCTTCTACTACAAGACCCAGGGAGAATCGAAGATCTATTCGTTGACGGCCACGACGTCGAGCGAAGGGAATGGCAGCGAAAAGGTCGAAAACGTCCTTGGGGTACTGAATCCGCATACGGGGGCGCTCGAAGCGCAACACTCGTGGATCGGCGCCTATTTGCCGGTTACGACGAGCATGTGCACCGGCAGCCAAGGGCGGTGCGAAACCGGTAGCGTCAACAGGAGCAACGATGGAAGCGAAGCGGTCTACAAGCAGACCGTGAGGGAACCCGACGAATATCAGGTGTCCGACGTAAGCGCTCTCGCGAACGCGAAGATCGGGATCGTACAGACTGCATCGCCGTCGGCCACCTGGGATACGACCGACACGACAATAGACGGGGCAGCCCAACGCGATGATACCGGGCAAGTGGGTGAACACCTACTCCGACCCGACCCCTTCGCTCGGGCTTGACGCGTTTGATCCTGGGGTTGGGATTTTGCGCGAGTCTTGGCTCGCCGCAAGCGCCAGGCTGGGGTGAAGAAGTGACTACTCCCGACGCGGACGGCGGTGTGCAGAGGCCCGAGTGCGAAGAGACGGCGTGTGGCGGCTCTCCGCGACCGATTACTTGGCAGGCCTGAAAGGTCTGCCCGAAGGCGAAGATACGGTCGACGGCACGGTGGAAGACGGCGTCGGGCTGAAGACGACGGCGGCGGGTGTCGTCAAAGTCGATTACGAGCCGCCGTATAGCGTGCATCTGGTGGGGTTGCCAGAAAACCACGAAGTCGGGTTCGGGCGTGTCAGGCTCTTCGCGAGCGCGACCGATGGTTCAGGTGAGACGCCTAGCTCTGGCGTGGCGTCGATCGCATTGTTCATCGATGGAAAGGAAATCGGGCATCCGAACGGCTCGTGCTCGCCGGGGCCGTGCACCGCGACCGGCGAATGGGTCATCGACGGCGAAGAATACGCGGCGGGCAAACATGAGGTCGCGCTCGTCGCGACCGACTACGCGGGCAACCAGACCCCGCCCAAGAACACTCTCGGTGCCGTGGAAACGACCATCACGTTTGTCAGCTCGGAATCAAAGAGTGTCGGTCCGGGGTCTGTGAATGTTGCCTCGGGGGCGTTCAAGCTCGATGATGCCGACGTGTCGGTGCCGGGTGCTGGGGCGAGCTTGGCGGTCGAACGCAGCTATGACTCGCGGGACGTGGGCGAGGACAATGAAGGGCCGTTCGGGCCGCAGTGGCAGGGGTTGAGCTTCGCCGGCAGCCAGAAGCTGACGAAGGTCTCCACAGGCGGGGTGATCCTGACTGCGGCCAGCGGCCAGAGCGTGATCTTCACAAGGGAAGGGTCGGGCTTCATCGCGCCTGCGGGCGACTCTAACCTGACGCTCGAGGAAGAAAGCGCGACCGTGTTCAGGCTGAGCGACCAGCGCGGCGACGTGACGAAGTTCACGATCCCGGAAGGCGGCTCGGGGTCGGTGCTGACACCGTCCTCGCGCGAAGAACCCGGGAGCGTCGGCGCGACCAAATACACTTTCCAGACCGTCGCCGGGGTGACCGAGCCCACACAGGCACTCGCGCCGACCCCGGGGGTCAGCTGCACTACGCTCGTAAGGGGCTGCCGCGCGCTGGGCTTCAGCTACGCCTCCAAAACGACCGCCAGCGGTGAAGCGCCCGGGGAATGGGGCGAATACGCCGGCCGGCTGATGAAGATCTCGTTCACCGCTTACAACCCGGCCGCCGGGGAAATGCAGACCACGCCCGTGGCCCAGTACGCGTATGACCGCCAAGGCCGCCTGCGCGCGGAGTGGGACCCAGAGATCTCCCCCGCGCTGAAGACGACCTATGGGTATGACGCTGAAGGGCATGTCACGGCGGTCACGCCTCCCGGACAGCAGCCTTGGCTGCTTCACTACGGCACGACCGAACAGGACCCCACGAGCGGACGACTGTTGTCGGTGACGCGGCCGAGCGCGACGACGGCGTTCGGCAATGATCTCGCGCCGGCCGCGGTCGAAGCGCCGAAGCTGTCCACCCCGAGCCCTGTGCAGGGAGCCGAACTGACCGTTTCGACCGGGAAGTGGAGCAACGAACCGCTCAGCTACAGCTATCAGTGGGAGCGATGCAGCAGCACGGGCGGAGAATGCGCGGCCATGCCCGGCGCGACCAACCAGACCTACACGGTCCGCTACGGCGATGAAGAACACGCGCTCGCCGTGCTCGTCACCGCCACCAGCGCGGGCGGGTCGACCACGACCAGCACGGCCGTTAGCGCCTTTGTGCCCTACACGGTGTTCTCGCCGGCCTACGACGCCTCTTTGCCCAAGGAACCAACCCTAGAAGACGACTTCAAGTCCCCTTCGTACGTTGCGTACACACGCAACTACTGGAGCGAACCACGAGTGTTCGTGACCGACACCGGCGACGACCGCGTCGCCGAACTCAACGCGGAAGGAGAGCGCGTTCTCAGCTCGTTCGGGTCGGCGGGGAGCGGCGAAGAGCAGCTCAACGAACCGACCGGGATCGCAGCGCCGACTCGGGGGAGGGTGTGGGTCGCGGATTCAGGGAATAGACGCCGATGCAGCCTCGAAGAGAACGACTCAAGTGAGTACGACTTTGGCTGCTACGGAAGCACGAAAGGTGGCCCACTCGGTGGCATCAGTCCCGACTACCAGAGCGGCGGGGAAGGCGGCGAGGAGCTCGTCGCGGTGGACGGAGAACACAGTGCGATCGAATGTATCAATTACTGCCCGAACGAAGCTGGAGATTACATCTCGAGCTTCGGGAGCACGGGCATCGGGGACGGCCAGTTCGAGGAACCAGCCGGTATCGCCTACAGCCCTGTGAACTACGACATCTATGTCGTAGATAGCAAGGAGGACCGCGTCCAGTACTTCAGCGACGAAGAAGGCCACTTCGGCGAGTATCTGGGCCAGTTCGGGGAACCCGGTTCAAAACCGGGGCAGTTCGATGAACCAGAGGGCATCGCGATCGACTCGCGAGGCAACGTGTGGGTCGTCGACAGCGGCAACGGACGGGTCGAGGTGTTCTCGCCAACCGGCCAGTTCAAGGACGAGTTCGGCGAAAAGTCCGCGAAGGCGGTCAGAGAAGAACGAGAAGCAAAGATCCATGCCGAAGAGGAACACGAACCCGCGAAACAGCGAAAGAAACGCGAAAAGCGCGAAGCCAAAGAAAAACACACGAAAGAACAACGAGAAGAGAAGCAGGAAGAGAAGGAACACAAACACCAGACACGCCAGCAAAAGGAAGAAAAGGAAGCAGGCCCCGGGACGCTCACACGCCCGATCGGGATCGCGCTCGAATCCGAGGAATCCGGCCGCGGCCCCTACGAAGGAGAGTCGCTGTGGGTCGTCGACAGCGGCGATAACCGGGTAACCCGCTGGCGGGTAGGCAGCCGCCCGCCGGAACCGCCGCTACCGCCGCCAACACCACCGCAGACGGGCTCGAGTGCCGTGTGGACGATCGACTACCACGTGCCCGTCAGCGGCGAAGGCGCACCGTATCCGCTCGGCTCCAAAGAACTCGCCGAAGTCCACCAGAGCGACGACCCGGTGGAAGGCACCGCGATCTTCCCGCCGGATGAACCGATGGGCTGGCCCGCGAAGGACTACAAGCGCGCGAGCATCGTCTACCTGGACTCCAAAGGCCATACCGTCAACACGGCCGCGCCAGGGGGCGCGATCACGACCGCCGAATACAACTCCAACAACGATCTCACGCGGACCCTCAGCGCCGACGACCGCGCTGAAGCGAGCCGTAAAGGCGGCGACTCGGCCCTCGAACTCGACACCGAAAACACCTACAACAGCGAAGGCACCGAGCTACAGAGCACGACCGGCCCCGAGCACACGGTCAGGCTCGCAAACGGAGAAGAATCCCAGGCACGCAAGGTCTCCAGGTACTTCTATGAAGAAGGCGCACCGGCCGGCGGCCCCTACGACCTGGTGACCAAGCGCACCAACGCCGCAGAGAATATGGCTAAGGGCGGAGAAGAAGGGGAAGTGCGCACGACCTTGACATCCTACGCCGGCCAAGAAAACCTGGGCTGGAAACTGCACAAGCCGACATCGGTCACCGCTGACCCGGGAGGGCTAGGACTCGAACACACGACCCTCTATGAACTAGAAACAGGGAACATCATCGAAACCCGCCAGCCCGCGAACGCGAAAGAAAAATCTGCGCACGCGACCGAAACGACCTACTACACCGCAGGCGCCAACGCTAAGGCCGAAGTCTGCGGCGAGCACCCGGAATGGGCGGACCTGCCCTGCCAGACACGACCCGCCAAGCAGCCCGAAACCGCCGGCCTGCCAAGCCTCACCGTCACCACCATCAAGAAATACAACATCTGGGACGAGCCGGAAACCACAGAAGAAACAGCCGGCGGCAAGACGCGCACCAAGACCGAGACCTACGACGCTGCGGGACGCCTGACCAGCAGCTCCAGTAAATCAGAAGTGGGGACGCCCACACCGACCGTCACCTATGAATACAACCCCGAAAACGGGGCGCTCGCATCACAGGTCGCCGAAGGCAAGAAGATCGCCAGCGGCTACAACACGCTCGGTCAGCTCATCGCATACACCGACGCCGATGCGAACACCACAACCTACGAATACGACATCGACGGGCGCATCCACAAAATCAACGACGGTAAGGGCACCCAGACCTACACCTACAACGAAGCCGGGCAGGTCAGCGAACTCGTGGACTCCTCCCACGAAGGCATGAAGTTCACCGCCACATACGACCCTGAAGGCAACCTGCTCACCGAGGCCTACCCCAACGGCATGACCGCCAAATACACCTACAACGCCGTGGGTGAAGCCATCTCGCTCCAATACGTGAAGACTACCCACTGCACCACGGGCTGCACATGGTTCAGCGACAGCATCGTGCCGTCGATCGAGGGCCAGTGGATGAGCCAAACCAGCACCCTTTCGAGCCAGAACTACAGCTACGACGGCGCCGGACGCCTCACACAGGTCCAGAGCACCCCCGCCGGCACGGGCTGCACCACCCGCATCTACGCGTATGACCCGGACACCAACCGTCTGAGCCTGACCACCCGCGAACCCCAGCCGAGCGGCAAATGCGCGAGCGAAGGCGGAACCGTAGAAAGCCACCGCTACGACGAAGCGGACCGCCTGATCGACCCCGGCGTGACCTACAACGCCTTTGGAGACATCACCACGCTGCCCGCACCCGACGCCGGCGGCTCGGAACTGACCAGCAGCTACTACGATGACAACCAGCTGGCGAGCATGACCCAGCACGAAAGCGCGACCCAGCCCGAAGAGACGATCGGCTACAACCGCGACCCCGCCGGGCGCACCCGCGAAACCGTCGCGACAGGCAAGCTCAAGAGCGCCGACACCATCTCCCACTACGCCGGACTAGGCGACACGCCCTCCTGGACCATCAACGCGTCAGATCCCGGAGAATGGACCCGCAACATCGTCGGGATCAATGGTAGCCTTGCAGCAATCCAGAGCAACGGCGAAACCCCAGTGCTGCAACTCGCAAACCTCCACGGCGACATCATCGCCACCGCCTACCTCTCAGAAACCGCGACCGGGCTAGCCTCCAGCGCCGACACCTCCGAGTTCGGCGTCCCCACCACAACCCTGCCGCCCAAATACTCCTGGCTTGGAGCGATCGAGCTTCCAACCGAACTACCCTCCGGCGTGATCGGCATGGGCGCCCGCTCCTACGTACCCGAGCTCGGGCGCTTCCTACAGCCAGACGCTGTACCCGGCGGCTCACCAAACGCCTACGCCTACACCTATGGCAACCCACTCAACGAAACCGACGCAACCGGCGACGCCGCCGAATACGAGATCGGTGGCCCATCAGCTGCGCTCATCGCATGGGCCACCCGAAGCTCAGCCGAAGCGGCAGCCCAACAAGCCGCCGAAAACGCCGCCGCCAGAGCAGCGGCAGAACGCGCACAACTAGAAGCCGAAGCGGCGCAACTCGCCGCATACGGACCCAGCGGCGAAGAATCTGAAGAATGGGAAGAATACGAAGAAGAAGGCGAATACGAATACGCCAGCTACCACCAAGGCGGCAAGGAAGGCCAGCATGAAACCCACGTCGAACCGGCCGTTCTCGTCCAGCCGCTACAGGAATCAGCGAGTGAAGCTGAAGCCAAGGCGGGGGCGGTAGTGCGGCTGTGCCAGGACATGACGGGCGGTTCGGGGAAGACGGGGCCGTGTGCGCGGTATGCGTGGTTTGGGAGCGGTGTTGTGCATTGGGTAACCAAGCACATCATTCGACCCGTCGAGCATTTCGTGCACGAAATCGCGACAAACCTACCCAAGTGCTACCCGCACGAAATTAAGGGCGGCGGGCAATGCTCCAGTGCTCCGCCAGGCTGGGGAGATGACCCGTTTTATCCAGTGTTCTGATTGTGGGTAGAGGAGATGCGGGGTAGTGACGGGTACATAGTCGAACAACATCCGGTGCTGATTACGTGTGCTGTTTTGGTGCTATTGGCTGTGGTGTGGTTCGTGCTCAACAGAAGGTGATCGGGGCTTACGGTGGGCCACGTTAGAGGGGGCGGCCGGCGTTCCCGGGGCCGTTGGCCGTGGTGGTCGTTGTTGCCGTTTGGGCTTGGTGCGTGGGCTCCGGTTGTGGCTGGGGTGCGATGTGGTGCGCGTCGTTGGATCGTGCTTGGAGTGTTGTGGTCGGTGCTTGCGGTTGGCGGGTGGGTGCTCGCCTCGATCGAACTGGCTACGAGCGTCGAGGAAGTGGTGGCTGTTGTGCTGTTGGTTGTGGCGTGGGTAGGTGGGGCTGTCACTTCGTTTGCGATCCGATCCGCGTATGAGCGGTGGATAGCGGATCGCCCGGCTGAGGAAGGGCGCGTGGTTGCGGGGCGGCGGGCGCTTTGGCCGTGGTTGTCGTTGCTGCCGCTTGGGCTTGGTGTTTGGGCCCCAATTGTGGGGGGTGTGCGCGGCGGGGTGCGGCGCTGGACGCTCCTGGGGGTGTTTTGGTCAGCGCTCGCGGTTGCCGGATGGGTTCTTACCGCCGTTGCCTCGCCGGAAAGTCACACTGAAGGTGTTGGTGTGGTGCTGATTGTTGTGGCGTGGGTGGCCGGGGTGATTACGTCGTTTGTGATCCGGCCTGGATACGAGTGCCGCGTTGGCGGACTTGTGCGTGAGCGCGTTCCGTGGCCGGAGCCGACCGCACAGTCGCGGCAGTGGTCGGTGCGCTATGCGCTGACTGCGTACGTGATCACTTTCGTGGGGGTGCTCGTGGTGGCGGCTGTGCTCTACTTCGGGCTCGGTGTTCAGTTGCACATAGGTGTTGGTGGGCTCGTTGTGGACGCCATTCTGCTTGGATCGTTGGTGCCGCTGAAGCTCAAACACAGGCTCACCGGCAGGGATCTTGGTTTGCGGGCTGCGCCTGCTGCGCGATCGGTTGGGCTCGTGATCCTGGCTTTCGTCGCTTACGTTGTGATCGCGGGTTTGTGGGTTGCACTGGTGCACCTGCGGGGAGGAGTGAACGCGCTCGCCAATGTCAAGCACGAAAGCACGGTCAATGTGGTGCTTACGGTTTTTCAGGTGGCGGTGAGCGCGCCGGTTGTTGAGGAGATTTTCTTCCGGGGGCTTCTATATCGGAGCTTGCGAAACAGGCTCGCGCTTTGGCCCGCGGCCCTCATTGCCGGTGCGATGTTCGGCTTGGTGCACATCACGAGCTACCCGGTGGATACGCTGCCGGTGAAGGCGGCTTTTGGTGTGATCGCGTGTCTGCTCTATGAGCGCACTGGCTCGCTGCTGCCGGGGATCGGCTTGCATTCGTTCGTTGATGCAAGCTCGATCGACGTGTCGTTGACGGGCAATGATCTGATCGTGCTCGGCAGCTTCCTTTGCCTCGCGGTGGTGCTGCTCATCCGGGGTTCCAGGCCGAGCGCCACCGCGAGCGGCCGGGAACTCGGGGGCGTGATCGGCGCGGCGACCACAACGAGATAACGGCGGTGTCTTTGCGCTGGCCGGGACTATGCTGCGAGGCGTTTGGCCTCGTGGCTGAGGAGCAGGCCGTTGATGAAGCGCTTGACGAGTTCTTTGTCTTGGTCTGTGAGGCGTTGGGTGGCTTCTAGTTGAAGGCGTAGCTCCTCATCGGGGTTTCGTTCGGCATCGAAGACGAGCGTATCTGCGCTGACGGACAGAGCGATGGCGAGCTTGCGCAGGGCGTCGAGGGTGGGTGAGGAGCTGCCGGCCTCATAGCGGCGGAGCTGGGAGACGTGGATGCCGACGTGCTCGGCGAGCGTGCCTTGGGTCATTCCGCGCTCGTTGCGGAGGGTGGCTAGGCGTTCGGGGAAGTCCATCGCGGTCAGGTCCAGTCCTGGCCGCAAGACGATATGGCCGCCTTGGGGGAGCATTTGTCCGCGCACGCATATATGCTAGCGCACCGCTTCTATAATTTCGTGTTGACAGGGTGTGGCTGAGGAAGGCATGGCGAGGATTCCAGAGGAGGTCATCGAGCGGGTCAAGCGCGAGGTCTCGCTTGTGCGTGGATGCTGAGGTACGGCATGGCGTGAGAAGATGCGCTGGGTCCGCGACGTCGAACTCGATGACCACCTCGCCCGCCGGGGTGATGTCGACGCGACTGCTGTTCTGAAACGAGGAAGGTTTCAGCGGTTCGGCGCGGCCCTGCTCGGGGGGGCTGTTACTGGCCTACCCCGATTTCGAGGTCGTGCTCAGCGTCCCTGTGACGGTCGAGGAGGCGCGCGCCACGATTGAGTGCCTCGTGGGCTCGATGCCAGTCGCGCTGCTGCTCTGGTGGTTGGGGTTCTGCGCCGAGCGGGTTGTTGGGGTGGCTGATGTTGTATCGGAGGCGGTAGCGTGCCGCTTGGCGAATCGCGTGCTCCCACTCGTTGCGCAGCCGCGGCTCAGCGGGGCGCTCCCCAAGGGCGTGCGTAGCCCAGGTGCCGGGGGTGTGGGTCTCGCGCTCGGCGAGCTCACCGCAGGTCGCGGTGTGTTCGCGTGTGAGCTGAGTGACCGCGCGCTGCAGCCCGTCGCGCTCGGCGCGGATCTCGCTCGGGTCGCCGAGTTCCCTCGCGAGGCGCTCGCGCTGGGAGAGCACGGCCTCGAGCTCGTGCTCGGCCGCTTGCAGAGCGCCGGTCAGGTGTGCGCGCTCAACGGGGTTTGGGTCGCGCTCGCGTCCAAGGCGCCGACGGGCCTGTGGCAGGCCCTCGAGGCGTTCGGTGATCTGCTCGCGCTGGGTGGCGAGCGTGATCGCGCGCGCGTCGAGGTCCTCTATGCGCCGCAGCTGGCGCGTCGGGAGCGCATCGATCCGGGCCCGCAGCTGCTCGACGCGGTCTGCCAGCTTGTGCAGGCGTTCTGGGCTGGCGATCTCGGGGGTGGCCCGCGCGCGTGCGGCCGCGCTCTGCTGGCGCAGCTCTACTGGGCTGCTCGCTGCGCGGTCTGCATCGACGTCGTCCGCGCGCCCCGCACCGGGGAGCTGCTCGATCGCGAGGTCCTCGTCGTCGCGCTCGAGCATTCGGCGCGCAACGCGGCCAAGCAGCTCGCCGCTGTTGGTCGTCGGTGTCTGGTATGTGGGTGCGAAGTCGCTGCGCTCCTCGGCGTAGCTGTCCTCGTAGATGAGTAGTCGTGTGTGGCCGCGTGCGCGGGATAGCGCCGTGTAGCTCCAGCCGGCGGTGAGGTCGTGGGGGGAGGCGATGACGGTCGCGGTCTCGACGGTGCCTCCCTGCATCCCGTGTCCGGTGAGCGCGTAGGCGTGCTCGAGGTGTTCTGCTGCGTAGGCACCGGACAGCTCGCGCACGAGCCCTGAGTCGGTGTCGATCACGACACGGTCGGCGGCGAGGTGGCGGACTGTGGCGCGCATCCCGTTGTCGATGTCGAGCTTCTCGGTCGTTGCGGCGGCAGATGACGCGGTCGCCGACGGCGAGCTTGAGATCGTCGTAGGTGTGTTCCTCGCCGAGCGCGCCGAGCTCGCGTCGCAGCTCGCGTGCCGCGCGGTTGAGCGCGTCGCGTGTGTCGTTATCGCGGGCGATCATCACCGCCTGGCCGGGTCCGACCGTGGCCGTGGCGCGGGCCCACTCCGCGATCGCCTGGGCGCGCGCCTCAGCCGGCTCGCTGAAGGCTTGGATGCGTCCGGCGCGATCGGCCCATTCCAGGTAGCTGTGCGGGCGGCGCTCGTGCAGTGCGGCGAGCGCGCGGCGCTCGGCCGGGTTGCGCTGGCGCATGACCTCCGTGAGGTGGATGACCCCGACGGCGCGGCCGACGGCGGTGAGCCAGCCGCCGGCCTGTACCGAGGCGAGCTGTCCGGGGTCGCCGATCGCGATGACCTTCGCGCGCGCCTGCTCGGCGGCTTGCAGTAGTCGCGCACTGTGCCTGGTCGGGGCCATGCCCGCCTCGTCGAGGATGAGAACGCATCCTTCGGGCAGCTCATCGCCCAGCTTCTCCACGTCGATCAGCAGTCGATCCAGAGTACGCGCCGCGACGCCGGCCTCCTCGGTGAGCTCGCGGGCACCGCGGCCGGTGGGCGCCACGCCGAGCACCTCATAGCCGGCGCGCTCGTAGACCTGTCGCAGGACGCTGGCGGTGTAGGTCTTGCCGGTGCCGGCGAGCGCCTGGATCACGCTAACGCCGTGGCCGTTGCTGAGGACCGCGCGCGCGGCGTTGACCTGCTCGCCGTTCAGCGGGCGGTTGGCGCCGGCGAGCGCCCGGTCGACGAGAGAGGAGTCCACGATGCCGGTCCCGTCGCTGGCGCGGCCGATCGCGGCTGCGATCAACTGTCGCTCGCAGCTGATGAGCTCGGCGGTGGTCATCTCGCCGTGCGCCGTGGGGATGATGTCCGCGCGCTCGGCGAAGCGCTGCCCCTGCGCTCGTACCTCGGGCACGAGTGCGCCCTGCCGGGCGGCGCCCGCGAACTGCTGCAGCACGGGGTGCTCGTCGAAGGTGTTGGTGCGTTCGGTCAGACCCTCGGCGCCTGCCATCAGATCACCGAAGGCCCGCTCGTCCACATCACCGCGCATGGCGAGGCCGTCCGCGGCGCGTTCGCTGCCCACTTGCAGCAGCTCGGCCAGCTCTTGTCCGCCTAGCCCGAGCTCGCCTGCGCGTGCTCGCACCTCCTCGCGCCATGTGTGCGTCTCTAGGCCGTACTGCTTGCGCTCGCGCGTGGCGAGCGCGGCCCGCTCCGCGGACGCCTTCGTGCTCAGCCCGATGCCGCCCGCCTCGGCCTCGCGCTGCATCTCGCGGCGGCGGGTCGAAAAGTGCTCGATCACCGGGCGCTGCACGTCGGCGAGCTCGGCCGTGCCGTTGTGGACTTCGCCCCACTCGAGACCGAGGCGTTCACTGACGAGCGCCCGCAGGTGCGCCTGGTACAGCGTCCCTGTTGTCTTTGCGGCCGCGTAGAGCAGCGTGCTGTGCAGCGCGGTGACGCGACCGTCGGGGCCACGCGCGAGGTTCCCGGCGACGACGTGGGTGTGCAGCTGCGGGTCAAGTGCGCGACTCATGCGATGCCGGTAGGCGGCCGCGATCAGACCCTCAGCCGCCTCGACGCGCTCGCCGCCGTGGCCGCGGCGGACCATCACCGCGATGTCCTCGAGATACCCGAGCGCCGCTCTGACGGCCTCTTCGTGGCAGCCGACGAGAACGCCCGAGGTCGCCTCCGGCGCGACCGCGAACAGGACGCTCACGGACTTCGGCGCGCTGAACGTCAGGTCGAACGCCGCGATCTTCGGGTCCCGGGGCGAGGAGCGCAGCCGCGCGCCGAGGTCTCGCGGATCGAGCCCGGCGATCAGCGCGTTGAACTGCTCCGCCTGGACACGCCCAGAGAGCCCGAGCGCCTCGGCGCCGGCGCCGATCCACTCCCCCGGAGCCTCACCGCGTCCCGAGTAGTAGTCATCGCCGCCACGAGCTACCTGCTGCTCGTAGTAGCGGTGCTGGCCCAGCGCGATCTTGCCGATCGAGAGCACGAAGAAACCAAATTAGCAAAACAGCCACCTTTTGGTGCAACTGTGTGCCGCGTCGCGGAGCGCAGCGCAGCGGCGCGGCAGGGACGCCTTTTCTGTTGGCCTGGATGGCTGGACGGCCCGGAAGCCGAGGGGCGCGCAGCGCGCGCGTGAGCGAGAGCCCTGAGCGAAGCTCAGGCTCGAGTCGGAAGGGCGAGGCGAAGGACGCGCGATCAGCGCGAAGGCGCTGGACGCCGGGAGCCGGCTCGTCGCCGACGAGGCGCGGCAGGAGCCGTCAGTGGGTACGCGCGGGCGCGCTCAGGAGGCGCCTCGCCGTGTAGCGGCGCACTCGCGCACGGTGACCCGCTCGTCGCCGAGACTCCGGCGCAGCGTCGCCTCGACGCGAGCCTGCAGGTCGTGGACCGTGCCCTCGGTCGCGCGCAGTTCGGAAGGCGCACCGACGCCGTAGCCGTGACAGACGATCAACACGAACGTCCGCCGCCAGGACTCGTCGTGCGCGTGACCCACGGGCAGGATCGCGTGGGCCAGCTCGTGCGCCAGCAAGGCCTGCGCCTCGTGCCGTGGGCACCCCCCGTACAGGCCGAGATGAACCTTGCCGGCCCGGACCTTCGCGTGGCCCGTCGTATGAGCACGCGAGCTCCGATGGACAGACAGCTCGATCCTGTCCAGGCGGCGCTCGCGTATCCGCGCGCTCACGACGGGCATCGCGCAGAGACGCCGCCACTCTGCGCGAAGGTCGAGGCCGTCCACGATCCAGCGCGCGTTCTCGAGCGCCTTCGCACGGGCGCGGCGACGCTCGGCAACGTCCTTCCGGCTCTGCGACTTCGCCGCCCGCCCGCGCTCGAGCGCAGGACAGACGCGCTCGACCAGGCGACCCGTCTGGGCCGAGCAAGACAGGCAGAACCGACGCACGTCGTCCTTACGAGCTCGCGCCGGCGCAAGGGCCCGGCTGGCGCACCTCGGGCACACCCACCGACGGAGCCTGGGCGGGGTCACTGTGCTCCCCTTCGTGGTCGCCTCCGCTTGGCATCGCGGCGAGCTGTGCACGCCCCGACGTCCTCGCAACGCGGCGAGCGCCAGGCCCACGCGGTCGGCGACTTGCGCCGACCCACCCGGTGCGTCGTCAGCTCGCCGCAGACCACGCACGGCCGCGGATCTTTGTGCTCGCTCGCGAGCAGGCCGTTGGTGTTCGGCTCGATCAGCGCGCGCCTCATCGGGACGTAGACCTGATCGAGTGACCCGAGGTGAAGCCCGTGGGTGCGCTTGCCCTTTGGGAGCAGACCGCTGGGGCGGTGCTGCTCGTCGGGGATCACCCGCGCGTCATCGAAGCGCCGGGCGGCGTAGAAGCGATCGAAGACGACCACGCTCGCAAAGCGCTCTCGCGCGGCGAGCTCTCTCAGCCGCCAATATCCGGCTGCCAGTGTCTCCGCCAGGCGCTCGTGTCCCTCCACGAGACCGCGCAACTGCTGCAGCAGGTAGATCGGCGTTTCCTCTCGCGGCAGCGCACCGGCAAGGCCGGGGATCCGCCCCTCGAAGCTCGCGTTGTACGGGTACCTCCCCGCGGCCCTGAGCTGTCCGTAGATCGTCCAGTACTCCTCGATGAAGGGAATGATCTGCGCGAGGTCGCGGTAGTCGCTATTGAAGACCCACACGCCGAGTTGTGAGGGCTCGGAGTCGAGTCTGTTGCTGGTAGCCATGCCACTCCTTCATGGGTTTGGACCCGCCGTGTGCGGGCCGTTGCCCATGCCCACGCACGCGCAGCGTGCGAAGATCGGCAGGGCACGGCCCGCGCGCGAGCGTGTCGGCCCACGCCGCGTCAGCGGCTGCGATCGAGCACCCGCTTCTCTCACCGGGCGGATTACGTCGTCAGCGAGTGACGGCAGTCCCTTTCCCCAAGCGAGGACCGAGACGGCGTCGCGCCGAGCGAGGAGAGAGCGTTAGCGGTGGTGGCGCGGGACAATCAGAACGGCCGGCAACTCAATGCGTTTGAGCCGCACACGCTCACCGAGCAGGCGAGTGAACAATCTCTCAGAGAGCGCCGAAGGCCAGCGGCCGCGACGGCGCGCGTACCAGACCGTCCCTGTCCCCCACGCGAGAACGCCGAAGATCGAGAAGGCGATGCAGTAGCCATAGCCGCCCTGGCTGCCGCACGCCCACGCGACACACCACGAGCACCAGCCGCTAACACGGGCGAGCGTCGGACCAAAGCGCCAGCCCACCCACGCCACGGCAGCGAGCAGGCCGAGCACGCAGATCACGCCCGCGAGCGGGCCGGCGGAGGCGATCAGGATAGCTGCGATCGATGACATGCTGTTGGTGTAGCACTGACTGCGGACGGGGAGCAAACTCGCAGAGCGGAGAATCGAAGAGCCTCGATACGGTCTCACCGTGACACTGGAGCAACTTCAGGCGGGCGCGCGGCGTGAGTTTCTTTTTCACTACACGGACGCCGCGCGTGCAGACGCGATCATTGAGGAGCGTTGCTTCGTCTCCGGTCCGGGGGCGGCGCGGGGACTCGGGATCTATGCGACGGACATCGCGCCCTCGGGGATGGAGACGATCGAGGACGTCATCGTCCACTGCTTCGGAGGCGATGCGACTCCGGCGGAGGTGAGCCACGCGGTCGCGGTCCGGCGCTCGGCGGGCGACCTGCGGTTCGAGCAGACCGACGACCCGTACCAGTGGGTTCTTCCCACAGGAAAGCTCGAGCTCGTCCATATCGAGGGGATCTATGTCGCCACCGTCCAGTTCACCGGTAGCCGATGGACGATCATCGACACAGACTGACAACCACTTGTAAGTTGCTGTGCTAGCATGAGGAACGTGGCCAGAGGTGGACAGACCAGTGTTGTGAAGCAGGCGGCACCGAGCATGCGCCCAGCGGAGGTTTCGCCGGAGCTCGGAGAGCGCTTGGATCAGGCGCGTTTGCTGCGCGATCCGCGTGTGCGTGCGCTGTGGCCGCGGCTGAAGCGGCGCCAGCAACAGGTCATCCTCGATCCAGGCACGGCGATCGGGCACCGCTACCCGTTGAGTAGCGGCGAGCTCGCTCAGCTGACGGGAATGTCGGAGCGGCAGGTCAGATACTGGGCTGACCACGGTTTGATCGCGAACTGGCGCAAGGGCCGCCGGCGTCTGTTCGAGGCGGTGGGGCTGATCACCGCGTTCTCGATCACAAACGCCAGCCAGAACGAGCTCCAGTTCTACCGCGGTGTCATGGACGACCCCGTCGTCAAGCTCGCGGCGAAGGTCGGGATCCTGACGAGCCTGCTCGCGTCTCGTCTGGAGGGCATCGGGCCAAGCGAAGCGGACGAACTAACCGCGCCACTCGGCGAGCTCACGCACCGCTGACCCCCTCCAACCACGCGATTGGACTCCCGTTCCGCTCGCCCGGACGCGCGCTAGCCCTCGTCGTCGAAGGGGACTGTCGGCCGAGGGTGACGTCAAAAAGTTTAGGCCCATGCGCTCGCCCGTGGGCCTAAACCCAGCGGAAACGAGCCCAAATCAGCGGAAAATGCGATGTTGAGCTCAATGCCCCGAAACACCGTTCGGCCCTGTATTCTTGGGCTGCGGGGCCTTAGCTCAGCTGGGAGAGCACCTGCTTTGCAAGCAGGAGGTCACCGGTTCGATCCCGGTTGGCTCCATGGGAGTAAATGCCTGCAAAGCGGCGGGTTTTGGCGGGCAGGTGGTACTGGATTGGTACTCTAGTTCGACCGAGAGTACCGCAGGTGAGTACCACATCGGGCCTTATTTTGCGGGGGATCTGAGATTCGGCGGTTTGCAGGCAGGAGGTTGTCAATTCGATCCCAGTTGGATGGGCGAAACTGCTCGGCGCGCAAACCATGTGGTCCTGGCGCCGACGCTTGACTTTGGTTGAGATGGCTGCTGTCGCTGGCCGGGCTGCGCAAACACGCCGACCTGCTAGCGCTTGTCACACGGGAGCAGCGCCGCGCTGCTCGGCGGCACAGGTCCTGGGGTAACGTTGCTGGAGCATGGCGACGACCAGAGACAGCAGGGATGTTCGGTGGGCAAAGCTAGCCAACGTGCTTGCGGAGGCAGCACGAGCCGGACGCGTCGACTCGAAAGATGCGCGGACCGTGCTGGTTCATGAGCTGAGAGTGCGCAACAACAACACAAAGCTCCAGATTCGCCCGCGCTCGACGGGTGCGCAGGCCTCTATCGACAGGTACGCACCGGAGCCGCCGCCGCCGAACGGGTCTCCCGATTCGCTCCACGCCGATCACGTCTACTGCTTTCCGCACACTGGCCCAAGACTGACCGAGTTTTTCAGCCGGGTGACCACCGTAGACGCGTGGCTGCACGAGCTGCGGCAGCTCGATCAAGTCGTTTGCCTGACTGCTGCCGAAAACGAGACCGTTCGGCAGGTGGAGAAGGACCTGATAGGTCCCGAGAAGTACGACCGGGCAGGCATCGTGTTCGTGGACCCAACCCCGTGGGGCCGCTCGGGCGCTACGCCGAGTCGAATAGAGCCGCTGCCGGAATAGCCAGGCCGAGAATCCGGCCGGAGGCGCGGATCGCCCAACAGGCGGGTTCTCGCGGTCCTGACACAAAGCCGCCGTAGACATCGACCGGCCCCAACACGCTGATACCGCGACGATGGCTCGTGAACTGCTCGCGCGTAGGTAGGGCAGACGGTTCGTGTGGCCGCAAAGTCGGCGTTCCGTCCGCCGGACAGGACAGGCTTCCTGGTAGAAAGGCGAAGCCGCCGCGCTCCGCATGCAAACGTCGCGCGACGGCTCCGTAGTGCATAGGGCGGCCCTTTGTGGCCGCCCTATCTACGCGGCGAGCCGCTCCTCGTCAGCCTCGCCGGTGCGGCGCGGAATCTGAGCCTGCTCCTCGGACTGAAGGGTCCGGAGAAACGCGCTCATGCGATCCACGTCGCCCTTGTCCAGCCTTGCGGGCAACCTCAGCTGTGCCATCAGCCCGCCCCTCAACGGGAACGGGTAGTCCACCAGGGCAGCGCTGCCAACACTCGGCGCCGGCGTCCCTGCCATTGCCGGTGTCTGGGCCGTGCGAACCTTCGCTGCCTTCGGCTTCGCCTCCCCGTCCTTCTTCGGGGAGGACCCGCCGCGCTTGAACACTGGCGGACGGCCCGTGCTCAGGTAGTGCTCGTGGGCCTCGATCGCGTTGCTGAGCCTGCGTCCGTACGCCACGATGCTCTCCGACTTGTACTGCGATCCGGCGAGCGTCTGGAACCGCGCAAGGTACTCCGCAACATCAACGCCTGAGAGGTCAAAGGAGAGGTAACCCTCGCCCTCTACCGTCTCAAACACCTTCCTAGTAGCGGTCTTCCATGGCTCCACGTGGGTCACGGGCGCGTAGCCCTTCTCCATGAGCCAGTCGCAGTACGCGAGCAGGCCCTCAACGGTACGGTTTTGCATTACTGAGCCCATTGGTTTCACCTCCTTTCGCTTGGGCTTGCTCAGAGTCGCATAGCGTTCGGATGGATTTTTTGCGCGATCAGGTGCGCCGACCGCCTGCACCGCCTACGCATCCCTGCACACGGGACCCCACCATCCGCGTCCCATGCAGGCGCCGTGCGCGTTGGGCCACGCGCGCCGCGCCGACGCCGACGCCAGAAAGCCAGTGTTTATGCCGCTTTCGGCGGACACGTCGCACGACGCGGCGTCAGGTGCATGGCGCAGGCACGAACGAGCGTCTCGAACCAACGTGGCTGTCCCGGATGACGCTTGCGCCGCCGAGCCGCGGCGGGCGGGTGGCGCTTGTGGAACCTAAAGCGTGGAATCGCCGCGCCTCGTGGCTATGGCCTGCGGGATAGACTGCCCTAACGCTATGCCTGGTGTGAGATGAGCCGTTACGCCGCCGCCGTGTGCATGCGCGGGCATTACCGCGACACGATTCTTGACCTTCGCTCGCCCGGCGATGTCGTGGAGTCGTTTTGCAGCAAGTGTGGGGCGCCCGTGATCTCGGCCTGCCCGAAATGTTCCGCGAAGATACTCGGCTCGTACGAAGGAGTGGCGGCGGCTGGCCCCGAGATGCCGGAGAACTTCTGCTTCTCCTGCGGCGCACCGTACCCGTGGGCGGACCGCGTGAGCCTGATCATGCAACTGCGGAATGTGCTGGAGTTTGAGCCTGGGCTGGACGACGCGACGCGTCTGGAAGTCGGCGAGCAGATTGCGGTGCTGTCCGCGCCCGACGAGGACAACAAGCACCGCCTGCGCGCGGGGAAAGCGCTCCGCGAGTTGGCGCCCAAGGGCTGGCTGGCAGCACAGCCGATCCTGCAGACGCTCGTATCTGCCGAGCTGCGGAAGCAGCTCGGCCTTCCGCCAGCGTAGGCAGTCCTCTACGGGCCCCGACTCGAACCGGGGTATCAATTAGCTGCCGCGTTAGGCAAGCTTGAACTGCCTGCTAAAATGCCACGCGGCTCGTCATCACCGGGCCTTTGGATGGGCATAACGTCTTCGACACGTCGAGCTTCTTGCAAAGAAGCATCGGATCTCGGAGTCGGCCCGAAGAAGGGACCGGGGTGACAACCGAATGACTCACACCGCGATCGAGGTCGCGGGAGCAGTCACCGGGTGTCGGCTTCGTGCTCATCGGCGCGGCTGCACCTGACACGTTCAGGGCGCCCAGCGCCGAAAATCAAAAGCACGAGGCCAACCGACACCCGAGACATCGCGACCGAGCGTCCACCATTACTCGATGAATCGCGCCAACGTTGGCGCGTGTGATCGTCGCGTTCTCGACTAGGAGGATGCGGCGAGCTTCCCTTTCGGGGGTCGGTGCACTCGGCAGCAGTCCGCGGGCCACGAAGGTCTCTGGCGAGATCACGAGGAAACCGAAAATGGACATCAGCAACACAAATCCATCTGCCCACGCCGATCAAGAAGCGTTCCCGATTGGTGACGGCGAGTTCATAAATCTCCCCCAGGTCGCGAAGGGCCAGTCGGTGACCGCGGCGGCCAGGAAGCTGGCTCGGGGTCTGGAGCTGACCGACGACGTACTTCTCCGGGTCCCTGAGGAGGAGGCGATGGCGATCGCAACCGCGACGGTAGACCCGACTCAGCTCCGACTTGATGTCGAGCGCAGGCGGGTGTCGATGCATCGCACGCCTTCTGGTCACGTTCTCGTCTCAGTGCTCGTGCGTGTGTGGGCGTCCGGGGTCTCCTGTGACGGTGCGAACGGCCGCGGTCGCACCGAGGCACGGCTCGCCGGAGAGGCTGTCTGGCCGCATCCCGGCAGCGTTGGGGGTGAGCCCTCGATGAGATACACAACGCGGAGCATCGATCGTATGCGGGAGGCGGTGCGCGCGAACGCGCACAGGATCGCCAGCCCAGACATGCGGCTACGGCTTCGGGACCACGCTGACGGCGTGTGGAACCCGATCTACCTCACCGCGGGTCGTCTGATCGTGCAGCCTACCGCGGAGGGCGATGTCGAGTCCGAAGCCGCTTTTGTGCACACGGCCGAGGGTTCTACCCGCCTGGTGACTTGCCAGGAGGGTCTTGATCTCGATCGAGACCTGCCCCTCAGCTTTGCGGGCAACACCCTCGACCTCGTTCGGCGTGCTCGGGCTTATGTGGCAGGACGTCTCGCAGTTTCCCCGAGCTCGTCGGACGTGCACCATGCCGTGAAGGTCGCGACGCTACCCGCCCACATCATCATCGGCGTGCTTGGGCCGGACGGCCTGCCGGCGACGACCGCGTTCCCGGAGGTCATCTCGGAGTTCGTCCAGAGCATCCACGAGGAGCCCCGTCCCTGGAACGCGATCGCGCAGGGCGGCGTGCGCGGTGAGCGTCTGGTGCTCGATCTCGCTGACGGCGGGTTTCTCACCGATGAGCAGGCGATCGATGTCGTCGGGCGCAATGATCACCACGAGGTCACGCGCGCTCCCAGCGTGATCGCGGGTCGACTGCTGCGTGCAACGAGCAACCCGGATGCGCGACCGATCGTCAGGAGCGCCATCCTGCAGGATCCGAGCCGCCAGCGGTGGAGTGGCAACCGCTACGCACAGACCGTCGGGCCGCTTCTGCTCGGGATCTACCGGCAGGTCCCCGGCCGGCAGAAGAACGTCGTGGCCGCCCTCACCCAGGAGTTCCAGCCGCCGGCGCTCGGGGGCACGGAGTGGAGCGTACGCGAGGACCACTCGGTACGCGACCTCTTGGATGAAGCACTAGCGCACCTGCAGGAGAGGCCGGGCACATTGTCGGATGCCGCAGTCGAGCTATGCGCCCGGTCGCTTGGAGGTCTCACGAGTCTTGGGCTCGTCTACTCCGATCAGGGTAGCCAGGTCAACGACGAATCGTGGCTGCGAGGTACAGTCGCACAGGTTCTCAGCAAGCTGATGGTTTGCGCAGGGGGCTTGAAGATCCTGTGCGAGGCCGCAGAGCGGGCCGAGGACGGCAGCAAGCTGATGCCTCGCCTATACGAGGCCGACGGCGAGGTGGTTCTCGGGGCTGACGGAAATCCTTTGCACCTTCATCCGGACCAGGGCGCCAATCTCCATTTGCGCGAATTGGCATTCCGTGAACGGAGGCCCGACAAGGAAGAGGAGGAGGAGCCTGGCGAGCGGTCTCCGTTTGATCGATTCGTCGACGCCCAGAAGCGCGCAAGCGAGATTGCCGGGCAGCTCACGCAACTTGTCGAGGATCTGTTCGAGATCCGTGATTCTGATGGCCAAGCGCTCATCGAAAAGCACGGCCTCGATCGCTCAATCATGGGGGAGCTTCCAGCGGGAATGAGCGAGCTGCGCGACCTCGTGCTGGTTAGCCTCGCTGACGACAAAGCCAACGACGACAGCGATGAACATGACCCGGAGGATCTAGAAGCCATCGAGGACGCACTGATGGATGGAGGGTCTGCATTCGACGTCCAGGAGACGGCGGCCTAGCTGGCTGGCGCGACGCCCCGGTCTCCAGCGTCGGACCGGGGCCCTGCGCTGCGCTGGGGGAAGCTCACAGCGATGCTGTGTCAGGCTCTTGAGATCTCGCGCTGGTTCTGCTTGTTGTGCCTGCCTATACGGCCGTGATGAGCATCCTGTCAACGGCCGGTATAGGTGAGGCATTTTCCCATCGGGGATCGCTCAGCGTCCGCGGTCCGCACTGTGGTCGGGTGTATCGCGGTTGGCTGTGCGGGTTAGCCAGCGTGTTGGCGATAGGCGGAGCGGAGTCGTAGGGGGTTGCGGCTTGGGGCCCAGCCGGGGTTGAGGTGCTCCGGGTGCGCGAGCGATGGTGTTTGAGCGCGGCTGTTGGTCATTTTCCGGGAAAGGCGCGTGATCCGTCCGGCGTCTTGTCCTTCGTCGCCGAGGTCGTCGCGTGCGATGAACCAGTCGGTTCCGTGGCGTGCTCTGCTTGCCTCGACGTAGACGGTCTCCTTGCCGGTTTGCCAGCCGCCGGTGAGCACGACGGAGCGCTCGACGGTCGCGCCCTGTTGGCGGTATACGTGCTGTGCGTAGGCCAACCTCAGCGAGTCGAGGTGCTCGCCGGCGAGTTGGATTTTGCGCTGTGATCCGTCGAGCGTGACGGTCACGCGCCGCTCGTGGATGGCGCTCACTTCGCCGCGGGTGCCGTTCTCGACTCGTGGCTGCCCTCGGGGGCGGTGCTGTGCGGTGAATGCGATCAGGTCGCCTTCGCGTAGGCCGTAGTGGACGCCGGGCAGTGGGATCTCGTGGTTCCCGAGTTCGCCGCGCTGTGCGCGTAGGTGTTGTGCGCGGGCGTTGAGCCGGTCGATCTCCGTGTTCGCCGCGTCGGCGATCAACGCGACCTCGCGGATATCGCGGCCATCCGTGAGCGCAGCCCATGTTTGTACGGCTTGCTCTGCTGCCTGGTCGCGGGTGTCGGAGAGGTGCAGCTGGCCGCGTGAGGCGTAGTGCGCCATCGCGCGCTCGGGTTCCCCTGCGCGTAGTGCTTGCCATGCGCGCTGGTCGGCGGGGTCCTTGGTGCGGTGTATGTCTGCGAGTTCGGCGGTGGGTGCGTGCTCGGCGAGCCGGTCGAACATGCCGCCGGGGCCGATCGAGGGGAGCTGCTTGCCGTCGCCGACGGCGATCAGCTTTGCCCCTGAGCGCTCGATGAGCCGGGTCAGCGCGTCGAGGCGCTTGTGGTCGACCATCCCTGCCTCGTCGAGGATCACTGTGGTGTCCCTGCCGAGGTGGATGGCTCCCGTGTTAGCGCGGGCGACCAGCGCGTCCAGAGTGAGTGTCTGCCCGGCCAGCGCGGGGCTGTCGGCGCCGAGCCTCTCGGCGGTGGACCCGGATATGGCTACGCCGATCGTCTCGCGACCGGCGTACTGCTCCGCGCGGGCGGCGGCGTCGATCACGACTCCCTTGCCGGTTCCGGCTGGGCCGACGAGGACCGCGGCACGCTCGGGACCGGTGATGACTTCGAGGGCGTGGTGCTGCTCGGGGCTGAGTGGTCCGCCGATGCGCTCCGCGACCTCACGGGAGGCGTTCTCGCGTGCAGCGTCGCTGACGTCGCGGCCTGCGGGCTGGGCGAGTTGTGTGGCGCGGCGCTCGATCGCCTGCTCCTGCGCGCGAACCACCAGGGTAGTCATCCGACCGCCCTCCAGGGTCAGCACGCGCCGGTCGCGGACCATCTCCTGCGCCACGGCGAGCGCTTCGTCGGGTGCCATCTCGCCGGCTGCTTGCTCGAGCAGGACCGCGCGCAGGTCGCGTTCCTCGAACACGGCGTGGTGCTCGGTCAGTTTCGTCTCGACACGGTCCTCGATCGCGCGCTCGGCCTTTGGGCGCTCGGATGCGCCGATCAGCCGCACGGCCTCATCCGGGCCGAATCCGTGATCGCGGGCGGTCTGCGTCCACACTCGTTGCAGGTCCGAGCGTGTGGTCAGCTCCTTGGACCGGCGGTTCTCGAGCGCGAGGTTGCGAAGCTCGCCGCGTTCGGGAGCGCGGCCGTAGCGGGCACGGAAGCGCTCCGCTGCGCGTGCGACCTCACGGGAGCGGCCGGAGAACGTCTCGCATAGCTCGCGGGGGACACCGGCGATCTCGAAGTAACGGCCGTCCTTGCCGGTTCCTTGTTCGATCGCGTAGCCCTCACGCACGAGCTTGTCGGCGAGCGCGGAGCGGTAGAACGCGCCGAGCTCCCGTGCGTCGCGGAAGATCGGCCGCGAGGCGACGGCAACGATCCGCTCGTCCTCGCGGACGGCGGCGGTGATGACGACATGGCTGTGCAGTTGGGGGTCTGGGGCTTGGGCGCCGGAGACTCCGCGGGCGGTGGTGTGCCGGTACTCCGTTGCGATCACGTCCCTGGCGTGCTCTTCCACGACCTGGCCGCTATAGCGTCGGCGCACAACAGGAACCTGCTCTCGCAGGTAGAGGATTGTCTGCTCGACCGCGCTGGCGTGGGCTTGCTCGATCTGCTCACGCTGCCACGGGTCGCCGAGCGCCCACACCGTTGAGACGGACTTCGGGGCGCTGAACGTCACGTCGATTCCGCCCCCCCGTCCGCCGCCGGCGCCCTCCGAGCGTAGCCATCTGCCGGTGGCTGGGTGGCGGCCCTCCATCAGCGCGATGAAGTCCGCGCCGTCGACCGGCTCGCCGGCGTGAACTCCGAGCCTTTCCAGGGTCTCGGTATCGGCCAGCCAGCGGCCGGGGGCTTGGGTTATCTCGCCGTCGGGGGTCAGGTAGTAGTCGCCGCGCTCGGGCTCCACGGTCTTGCTCTCCAGGTAGCGTGCGTACCCGCCGCCTCGGGACGCACCTATGCTCGCTGCGGTCATCACATGGGTGATGACCCCGAGCGGGCCAAACCGGCCACGAAATTCGCACAGCGCTCGCTGTGCCACGGCACAGCCGTGCATGTTGTCTGTACTGCTGTGGGAGCGAAGCGACGTGAGACCGCTCGGGAGGGCCGTCAGCCCGCTGTAGCGAGTGAGGTGGCCACGGCTGGTTCGCTGTCGAAGGCTCGGTTGGGCGACCGCTCGCGTAGAGCCGAGCGAAGAAGCGCGGGCTGGGCCGCGAACTCGTTGGCCGGTCCGGGCGGGTTGGGGTCACTAACCCACAACACCAATTCCTATGCCCAGACGTCGATGAGCACCATTCCCAAATCCATAGCCACTCATCCGCCGCTCACGCGCGACGACGTGCTCGACGGCCGCGATGTCGCCGAGCTGCTGCACCTCCCGATCTCAACGGTCCTTGAATACGCGCGGCGCGGACTGCTACCTGGACGCAAGCTCGGACGGCGATGGATCTTCCTGCGTGACGAGGTCGAGGCGGCCGTGAGAGGCCAGTCGGTGGACAGGTCGGCGGCGTGAGGCGCTCAGAAGACCGTGAGGCCGTAAAGCTCGGCGATGCGCGTCAGCGCAGGGTCATCGCGTGTGATGGGTCGTCGCTCCTGCTCTTCGAGCGCTGCATCCTCGAACAGCGCCCAGCACTCCCATTCGGATGAGAGCCGCGACAGGTAGCGAATGCCGGCGTACTTGAGGCGATCGTCTGCGTCGCGCTGCTCGTAGGCCCAGCGGCCGGTCCAGCGCGTGATGCGGCGGTCTCCGCCGCGCACCGTCGGGACGTCGAGGTCGCTGTACCCGTAGTAGGCGAGCAGCTCGCCGAGCTCGTTGCGGAGCAGCGCACGGGTCTCCGCCGCCTCGACATCGAGAAAGCGGACTACCGGGATCGCCTTGCTCGACGCAGGGACAGCACGGACCGCAAGACGGCGGTGTCGCCAGTCGGCCGGAACCTCACCGAGCGCCATGAACCCCTCCTCGTTCGCCGCTGCGCTCAGACCGGGGTCGGGCCGGAAACGGGAGAGCGTCTCGCCAAAGCACGCTTCGACTGTCGTCGCGAAGTAGCAGACACGGTAATCACCGGTGGGACTGTCGAAACGGTTACCGGTGGTGCGGTTCTCGAGCAGGCCGGGGTCCAGCGGGTCGCTGAAGCGAAGCGGGTCGGGTGAGCGCCCGACCCGCCACAGGCCGCCCTTCGGAGGCTCAACTATCTTCGGTCTTTTGGGTCGCACTCATCCCCCGGCTAGGAACGCCTTGGCCGCCACGAGTACGTCGCGGAAGTCGCCTTCGCGGATGCTCTGCGCGGGGGATTGGTCGTCGAGCTGTGGGTTCAGGCCGAGGAACCATGCGCGGACCGTGTGGGGAGACTCCTCTGCGAGCAGCAACTGGAACGTCTGGTAGGCGCAGCGCAAGCGCTGCTCGTGCTCTGCTCGTGGAGCGCGCTCGCCGGCTGCCCAGCGCGCGACTGTTCTGGGGTCGGCCACGCCTGCGATGTGCGCAACCAGCTTCTGTCCGAGCACCTCCTGGAGGTATCCGACGACGTCGGCGATGTTCGACTCGACGGCCTTCCGGTGTGCTTCCTGTGGGGCTGAACGGAGCTTTGGCATGGGTTCCCTCGCTCGTTGTGGCACTTGATCGCGTGCTCTTGGGTTTGGCGTAGTTGGATGTTAGCCGATGGCCAGGTTGTTGGCCAGCGCTTTGGCCACATTACTGGCCCGCTCCGCGATTACTGGGTCGCCTGGTCAGCCGATGGCTCACGGGCAAACGCCAGATTGACCCGCTCGAGATCCTCGGGCCGAGCCTTGGCATGCATGTAGCGCTCCGTCGTCGTGATTCGCGAGTGCCCGAGGAACTCCTGGACGAAGCGGGCGTCGGCGTGCCGTGCGATGAGGCTGCCGGCGGCGTGGCGCAGTGCATGGAAGCGCAGAGGGCGCAGCCCGGCGGCGTCACGAGCTGCCTTGAAGCGGCGCCGCACGGCTGAGGGATCAAGGCGCCGGCCAAGTCGCGAGCAGAAGATGTAGTCCTCGCGCGATGTGTAGTCGCCGCGGGCCTGCAACCGTTCGAGGGCTTCCGCTGCTGGGTCGGCGACGGGGAGGAACCGTGCCTGCCAGCTCTTCGTCGGCCCCTCCACGCCGGCGGACACGGCGCGATGGACGACCATGCGGCGCGCGTCGAGGTCGATGTCCTCCCAGCGCAGCGCGATCAGCTCGCCGAGGCGCAGACCGGTGTACGCGGCCAGGCGGAACAGCTCACCGTCCTGTGCGTCCTCGCGTGCGCGCCACACGATCTCATCGGTGTTCAGGTTGCTCGGCTGTGCGCCGCGGTGTGAGCCGTCGGCCGCTGCGGAGGCGATCGTCTCGACCTCCTCCGGCTCGTAGAAGTCGAGCACCGCTGCCGGCGGTTCGCGGCGCTTGGTTGTACCGGCCACGGGGTTTGACGGCAGGTTGTGGGCGTCCACACGGCAGGCGAAACCGAAGATCGCCGAGAGCACCTGGCGGTTCTTGTTGACCGAACGGGGGGAGACGCCCTCGCTGTCCAGCTTGCGCAGGAACGTGGAGATCTCCCGTGTGGTGATCTTCGCCGCGGGCCGGTCGCCGAACGCGGCGATGAGCACTCCGGGGCTCTTGCCCTTGCCGCGGCGGTGCGGCGCTCCGGGCTCGGCGAGCATGTAGCGGTAATCGCTCAGGGTCGACGGCTTGGCGCCGCGCTCGTGCTGTAGGTGCTCGAGCCACTCCGCTGCCAGCTCACGGAAGGTGACGCCGCGCTCGCGACGCTCACGCTCGCCCGCTTCGATCGCGAGCTCCTCCTCGTCGTGCTCGGCGATCAGCTCGGCCATGCGCACCGTCGCGCGCTTCTCATCGAAGTAGCCCTCCTGCACCCGTCCGCGCCGCGTATCCCATCCGCTGTCGTCGGCCGCCCGCTCAAGCCACGCCGGCCCTACGCGGCGCTTCACCTGTCGCCCTGCGCGTCGCCACTTGGCCTCGTAGACCGGCCTGTCCGCACGGCCCACAACTACGAGCGCGCCGGTCGGATCGCTGCCGCTTTGCTCGCCGTCAACAGGCATCGATTGTTAAGAGTACCACCTGAGTACCACCTAGCCGCGAGTACCGCTTTGAGTACCGTACTAGTCATTTTCGCCAGCAATAACGCCACTTTGAGCGATGCTAACCCACCGTATCTATTGGCTCCAGCATGCCCGCCCCTGCTTTGCAAGCAGGAGGTCACCGGTTCGATCCCGGTTGGCTCCATAAGCCGTATTCGCGTATTTGCGTGGGCATCGATCAGCGCAGTGCCACCTGATGGGAGGTCGAGGGCCACGCGTCACCAGAGTCAGCCGGGATAGCCAACTGAGAGCGCCACACACGGATGGCGTGGCGCTCTCATCTTCGCTTGTCAGCACCATGCGCGGCAACCCTGCGTCACCTCTCAGAGGCCGTGTTCACGCTCCGCTCGGGGACGGGGTGGCGCCGGTGGAGCCCACCTGCCGTGTCTGAGCGCGGCGGAACCTGAGCACGGAGTCGGGATTGCGCAGGGCTCCGCCGATCGAGAGGATCGCGAACCCGAAGCCGCTCAGCAGCAGCGCGATACCGACAACGATCCCGAACAGCGAGACCTGACTTGCCATGTAGCTCGTGTTTAGGCCGGTGGCCAGAGCGGTCTCCTGAATCCACACTTCCCTCGCGGGGTTGTCGACCGGGATGCCCTTCGCGCTCTTCAGCGCCTTGGCTTCTTCGTTGGTTCCTTCACCGTTCGCCGTCGCGTAGCGCGGCATCTGTGAGTAGTAGAGGCCGCCGGTGGCCTCGAGTGCGTGGATCGTCATGTACTGGGCAAAGCAACGTGCGCTCGAGCCGCTGTCCACCGCCTCACCGGCCACCGAGCAGCTTGGGATCGCGATCTTGCTCGTATCGAGGTGAGCCTTCTTGGCCTCCGCCGTGATCCCAGCCGGTGTCATATCGGGGGTGCCGACGATTTTCTGTTCGGCGAGACTGTTGCGGACGGTGTTTCCGCCGCTGGCACCCATCACGATCGAGGCGATCCCGAACCCGATGAGTACCACTGCCGCCACGATGCCGCCTATCTCCAATGCCTTTCGCATGATGCCTCCTTGGTAGTGATTACCGTCTCACACAGGGTGCCAGCCGCCGGATGTCACAACATCACGAGAAACGCGCTTACTCGCTACGTGGTTCTCCGCAGCTGCTAGCCGTCGTTCCGACCGCGGGTGTGCCGCACTAGTGGTTCGTCTGTGAAGTTTGTTGGTGGTTGGAGGGGTGTCGTAGTGTTTGCCGAACTCGTCGCTGGTTGGGTCCAGCGATGATGGAGGTTCGGTATGCCTGCGTTGGCGAAGAGCGTTGAGATCGCAGCGGACGATCAAGCGGAGCTTGAACGGATTGTGCGCTCGAGCACCGCTGAGGTGCGTATGGTCGAGCGCGCCCAGATCGTGCTTTGTGCCGCGGAGGGTCGTTCTGCTGCGGAGATCGGCCGGCTGGTGGGGTGTTCGACGAACACGGCGCAGAAGTGGCGGGCGCGCTATGAGCAGGATGGGATCACCGGGCTCCGTGACTTGCCGCGCTCGGGTAAACCTCTGATCTATTCGCAGGCGGACAGGGCGAGGCTGATCGCCAAGGCGTGCACGCGTCCACCGGAGACACCAGAGGGGGCTCAGCAGGAACGCTGGACCTATGAGCAGCTCGGGCAGGCGGTGGGAATGTCGCGCGCCCAGGCACACACGATTCTCGCGCGCGCCGACATCAAGCCGCACCTGACCGACTACTGGGTGATGAGCGACTTCTCCGACCCCGAGTTCGAGGAGCGCCTGAAAGGTGTCTGCGGCCTGTACGTGAATCCGCCAGAGAACGTGCTGGTCGTCTCGATCGACGAAAAGACCGGGATCCAGGCCAAGGCACCGACCAAGCCAGACACGCTTCCTGCTCCTGGGCGACCGACACGCCGCGAGCACGAATACATCCGCGACGGCACGCAGTGCCTGTTCGCGTGTCTGAAGGTCCACGAGGGTGACGTGCTCGCGATGACCTCGAAGACCCGCAACCGCTTCGATCTGATCCGCTTCCTCGACCAGCTCGACAGCGAGATCCCCGTCGTCGAGGGGCAGCAGATCATCGCGGTCAGCGACAACCTCTCCACCCGCGGCACCCAAGAGGTACAGGAATGGCTCGCCGCTCACCCCCGCTGGAGCTTCCAATTCACCCCCACCCACGCCTCGTGGCTGAATCAGGTCGAGATCTTCTTCTCGATCCTCTACCGCCGACTGCTCAAGCACGGCATCTTCTTCAGCGAGGAAGACCTCGCCGAGCAAATGCTCGCGTTTATCGAGACCTACAACCAGACCGCCAAACCATTCAAGTGGACCTACACCGGCAAGGTCCTCGAGGCATAACCCACGAACTTCACAGACGAACCACTAGGCGGCAACCGCGTTGAGGTGATAGCTCAGGCCCGGTTCGGGCCTAAACGCAGCGAGCCGGCGTTGACGGCGCCGTGTCGTCCGGCGCGGCATGGGGTCCGACTGCCGTAACAGGGACGGTGGAGCGGCTCATGAGCTCGCTGGTGACGGTGCCGAAGGCTTTGTGCAGCGGTGAGTGCTGCTCGCAGCCAACAACGATCAACGAGGCGTGGTGACGTGCGGCAGCGTCGGTCAATGCGGTTACGGGATCATGGTCTGAGATCTCGACCTCTAGATCAAGGTCAAACAGCGAGTCTTCACCCTCGAGCATCAGCTCGTCGACGAGGGCGCGTCCGAGCTCGCTGCGTCCTGGCCGCTTGATAGCGGCGAGGGCGGGGTGTGCAGCCCACGAGAAGAGTGGACCAGCACCAGCTTCCCGGCACTGGCCACCTCGCGCGCGGCCCACGCGACCGCGCCTCGCGCGCTCTCCGTGCGGTCATACCCAACGACCAGACAACGCGCGTCGCTGTCGGTTGCGCCGACGGTGCTCATCGGGCTGGCACGGCGTCGCGGTCGAGTTGATCGAGGTACGGCGCGAAATACTTCGCGGCGATCTTCTGCCCCGAAGGCCATGTGGGAGTGTCCGAGATCTCCGAGCTGAATCCGTGTCCGCCGGTGATCTTTGCCGTCAGGTACATCGGATCGGTGTCCGTTAGCAGTATCCCGTGGATGACTGGGTTGAACGGCTTGGGTACCACGTTCGCTCCGGCGAGCGAGGCGATCGACAGGGCGGCCGCGTCGGCCTGTTGTGAGCCGAGCCCGCCGTGCTTGATCGGGAAGTCGATCGCGTCCCCGGCCGCATAGATGTCCTCGACGTCTCGCACCCGCCCGTACGGGTCGACGCGGATGAAGCCTTGCTCGCCGAGCGGGATGCCACGGATCGATGGGCCGCAGAGGTCGGGCAGCGCGATCACCCGCTTGACGTGCATACGCCGGTCGCCAGGGCTGATCGCGACTTCACCCTCGTTTGGGATCTCCACGTATGCGGAGTTGATCGTCTCGATGTGCGCCTGTGCCAGCCTCGCGATGATCGCGCTGCTGGCGGCCGTCCCGAAGATCGCCAGTGGGGTGTTCTCGGGTGTGATGATCGTGATCGGCAGCTCGATGTTCATGTCATAAGCGCGGCCGGCTGTCATCAGCGCGAGCTCATACAGCGGCAGCTGCCATCCCATGCGTCCAGGCGCGACGAACGCGAGGCTGTCGACGTAGCCACCCTCGATGTCCTGGATCAGACCGTGCAGCGTCTCGTCCATGCGGCGGTCGTCGATCGTGATCGCGTGCTTGTAGCGCGGGACTGCGTGCGCGCCGAGCGCCAATACGAGCGCGTCGTACTCGATCGCCTCGCCGGCCTTCGTGCGAACCGTGCGCTCGTCTGGCTCGATGTAGCTCAGCTCGCCGTTGAGTAGCTCGGCGCCGGCGTCCCGCATGATCGGCGCCAGCGGATAGCGCCGTGCCTCCGGGTACGCGAACGGCTCGCGGACAGTCATCGGCCGGTAGACGAACTCGTCGTTGGGGGCGAGCACCGTCATCTTGGTCTGCTCGGGCGCAAGCTCGTGCAGCGCCAGCATTGTCTCCAGGGCGGCTACTCCGCCGCCCACGATCACTACGCGAAGTTTGGGGTGAGAGCCATGTGGTGTCATGCCCTGAAGCTAACTCTCGTCGCGATAGCCGCCAGCCGCAGAAGCCCGCTGTGCTCCCGGGAGAAACTACCGACCCCGATCAGAGACACGGGTTAGTCGGCGGGTCGGCGCACCTCGCCGAGGCGCTCGAAGCACGCGCGGTGGTAATGCGCGACGTCCCCGTGTGAGGGCTCTACGCGTGAGAGCTCTGGGTCCAACGCGCGCGAGCTCTCGACCGCACGGCCGCCCGTGACTCTGATCAGCGGCTCATAGACTCCGATCACCTCGCCGCAATCTCGGCAGCGGAGCATCTCGCTCAATCTGTCGTGGCTCGCCGGCCGCAACGGGCGCGGGTTGGTGCTCGGATGAGCCTCATCCACGACGACCTAGCGTAAGGTCGAGCACAGCGGCTGGGATCGGCGATCGACCGCACGTCCAGGTGGGAAACTACGGATGCGCCGAAAATCCGTGCGGCGTTCGTTTTTGGGGGATTTCTACCTAGCCGTCGGGCGTATATCCCGGGGTGCCCGGTCTAAGCTCCACGTGGGCATGAGCGCTTCCTCGCAGGAACTATGGATTCGCAGGCTGCTCGATGTCGGCCGTGAACTCGTGACCGAGCTCGACCTCGTTGCCGTCCTTGACCGGGTGCTGCACACCGCACGGGAGATCACAGGCGCGCGCTACGCGGCGCTGGGGATCTTGAATGAACAGCGCACCGAGCTCGAGCAGTTCTTGACCTCCGGCGTGGACGAGCAGACCCAGCGTGCGATCGGTGCGCTGCCGCGAGGTCGTGGCGTACTCGGCGAGCTGATTGCGCATCCCGAGCCGCTGCGGCTCACGGATGTCGGCCAGCATCCCTCGAGCTACGGCTTCCCAGTCGGGCACCCCGTGATGCGTAGCTTCCTCGGCGTGCCGGTGAGGATCGGCGGGCAAGCATGGGGAAACCTGTACCTGACCGAGAAGGACGGCGGCGAGTTCACCGCGCAGGATGAGGAGGCGGCGGTGATCCTCGCCGACTGGGCCGCGGTCGCGATCAACAACGCCCGGCTTTATGAGACCAGCGAGCTTCGCCGCGACGAGGCCGAGCGCGCGATCCGTGGCCTTGAGGCGACGCGCGACGTCGCCGTCGCGATCGGTGGGGAGATCGCCCTCGAGCACGTGTTGGAGCTGATCGTCAAGCGGGGACGCGTTCTCGTCGGCGCCCGCAGCCTCGTGATCATGCTCCGCGATGCCCACGAGCTGGTCGTACAGGCAAGCGCAGGCCACGTCGAGACGATGCGCGGCACGCGTCTTCTGATTGCCGAGTCGACGTCCGGGCAAGTCCTCGAACGAGGACACCCGGAGCGGATCAGCGACGTCGCCGCGCGCCTGAGGATCGCGCCGACGCAGTTCGGGGTCGCCGACTCGCGGACCGCGTTGCTGGTGCCGATGCTCTATCGCGGCGACGGAGTTGGCGTCCTTGCCGCGTTTGACCGCGGCGAGGAGGGCAGCGTCTTCAGCGAGGAGGACGAGCAGCTGATGCGGACCTTCGCCGCGAGCGCCGCGACCGCGGTCGCGTTGGCGCAGAGCGTGCAAAGCGATCGTCTTCGTAGCTCGCTCGCCGCCTCCGACGCCGAGCGACGTCGATGGGCCCGCGAGCTGCACGACGAGACGCTGCAAGGCCTCGGCGGGCTGCGTTTGCTGCTGTCCTCCGCCCGCCGCAGCGATGACCTCGGACGCGCGCAGGAGGCTATGGGCGAGGCGGTCGGGCACATCGAGCGCGAGATCGCCAACCTGCGTGCGATCATCACCGAGCTCAGGCCCGCGGCGCTGGACGAGCTCGGGCTTCGCACAGCGATCGAAGCGCTACTGGATCGTCAACGCGAACAGCACGGTCTCGAGATCGATAGCGAGCTGTTGCTTCCTGGACCATCGAAGGAGGAAGCGCGTTTCAGTGGCGACCTCGAAACGGCCGTGTATCGGCTCGTCCAGGAGGCGCTAACGAACGTCGCCAAGCACGCCTGCGCCACGCGCGTACGGGTTGCTGTCTGCGAGTCCAACGGGGAATTGCTCGTCGAGGTAGGAGACGACGGCGCGGGCTTTGATCCACGAGCCTCAACTGACGGGTTCGGGCTCGCGGGGATGCGCGAGCGAGTGGCCCTCGCCGCCGGGACGCTGAGTGTGGACACTGGCGAGCACGGCACTCTCGTCAAGGCGTGCCTGCCCGTTCTGCCCGGCGCGCACGCGGTGCAGTCAGGCGCCGAGCAGGCCGCGTCGTAGCGCGTAGCGGACCAGTTCGGCGCGCGTCGCGAGCCCCAGCTTGCGGTGGATGTTCGCGCGGTGGCTCTCAACCGTACGGGGAGAGAGGTGCAGCTTGCGCGCGATCTCGACACTCGTGTGCCCGAGCGCAATCAGCCGCAGAACTTCGACCTCGCGTGCCGACAGGGCGTCTTCGGTCAGCGCGCGGTGCAGCGCATCGAGGCGCGCCGCGATTCGCGGGCTGACGAACTCCTCGCCGCGGGCCGCGGCCCGAACCGCCGCGGGCAGCTCCTCGTCCGCGAGCTCCTTGGCGACAAACGCCAGCGCGCCCGCAGCGAACGCGCGCTGCGCGAACGCCGGATCCTCGTGCATCGTCATCACCACGATCTTCGTGTCGGGCGCGCGCTCGCGTAGCCGGCTGATCGCCTCGATACTCGACCCGCCCGGCATATTCAGATCGAGCACCAGCACATGCGGCTCTTGACCGATGACGTGCCGTGTTACTCCCGCCATGTCATCCGCTTCGGCGATCACGGTCACACCTTCTTCGCCGTCGAGCAGCATCCGCAGCGAGTGCCGCATCAGCGCGTGGTCATCGGCCAGTACAACACGGATCGGCGTGTTGTGCGCGGCCGGCCGGGCCTCGCCTGGGCCGGGTGCCAGCTGTAGATGTGCGGCCATGACAGCAAGCTAGCCCGGCAGCTGGCTCTCAACCACCGGGGAAACATGCCGGCGGCCCGCGGCAAAGCACGGATCGTCGCCTCGCCGGGCAGCATGGAATCGCCCCCACGATGGCCTCCAGGAGCACGCTCAGCCGATACCCGCCAGGCGTGGCGCCCGACAGTGCCGTCACTACCGGGTCAGAGCCACCCGGACCTGTCGTGCAATCTCGATGTCCTCGCGAGCGGTCAGCACCAGGCAACTGACACCAACGCCGTCGGCGCCGACATCGGCATCACTGTCCGCCACGCTGTTGCACGAGTCGTCGAGCGAGACACCGAGGAACCTGAGGCCGTCAGCGGCCCTTCGCCGAACCTCCGGTGCGTGCTCTCCGACGCCGCCGGTGAACACGAGCGCATCCAGGCCGCCGAGTGCCGCGGCCATCGCCGCGACCCCGGCGCGCAACCTGTGCAGATACACCCCGAGCGCCAGTCGCGCTGCCGGCTCGCCCGCGAGCTCGCGCTGCAGGATCGCACGCATGTCGCCGCTGCCTGCGAGACCCACCAGTCCTGACCGGTGCTCGAGCGCCTCGGCGAGCTCGTCCGGGGAGAGGCCCTCGTGCTCCAGTAGCCACAGCAGCATGCCTGGGTCGACGCTCCCCGAGCGTGTCGACATCACCAGGCCCTCGAGCGGCGTAAAGCCCATCGTGGTGTCGAGCGAGCACCCATCGTTGATCGCGCACAGCGACGCGCCCGCCCCCAGATGGCAGCTCACGATCCGCAGCCCCGAGGCGTCGCGCTCCAGCAGCTGCGGCGCACGTCGCGCGACCCATGAGTGCGAGAGGCCGTGAAAGCCATAGCGGCGCAGGCCCCAACGCTCGCGCCACGCCCCGGGCAGCGCGTAGGTCGCTGCGGATGCCGGGATCGTGTGATGAAACGCGGTGTCAAAGCAAGCGAACGCTGGTATCCCCGGCAGCGCCTCGCTGACCGAATCCAGGGCCGCGAGCGACTTGGGCTGATGCAGCGGCGCGAGCTCGCTCAGCTCCCGCAGGTCCCTCTCGACATCGCAGTCGATCCTTACCGCCTCTCGGTAGCGCTCGCCGCCATGGACTATGCGGTGCCCAATAACGTCGGCCTCCTCGAGACCCGAGCCAAGTGCCTCGCGCAGCTCGCGAGGATCGACCTGCGCTCGCGGTGCCGCCAGCTCGCACGCCGCGAGCGTCTCGTCCTCGCCGTCTAGCAGGGTCAGCTTGAGGCTGCTCGAGCCGGCATTTACGACCAGAACTCGCGCCGATCGATCTATCTCGTCGACCGTCCGTAAGCATCGCCCGGCCAGTTCCAGTCGGTGACATCGGGTGGATCCTCGCCGTGTTCGCGAGTGTAGGCACGGTGGCGCAGCCGCTCGTCCACCATCTGCTGGCGCAACGGCCCGCACCGCTCCGCGAGGGCCGGCACCCGGTCGATCACGTCCATCACGAGATGGAAACGGTCGAGGTCGTTGAGCATCACCATGTCAAACGGCGTCGTGGTGGTGCCCTCCTCGTTGTACCCGCGTACATGAAAGTTCGCATGGTTGGCACGCCGGTAGGTCAAACGGTGGATCAACGCCGGGTAGCCGTGGTACGCAAATATCACCGGTCTGCGGGTCGTGAACAGCGCGTCGAACTCGACATCAGAGAGGCCATGCGAATGAACCGTGTCGGGCTCGAGGCGCATCAGGTCGACCGCGTTGACGACGCGTACCTTCAGCTCGGGTAGATGCTCGCGCAGCAGCCCCGCGGCCGCCACGGCCTCCAAGGCAGGCACGTCCCCTGCGCAGCCGAGCACCACGTCGGGCTCCTCCTCGCCGCTGTTTGAGAAGCACTCCCAAATGCCGATGCCGCGTGTGCAGTGCGCCAGAGCCTCGTCCATCGACAGGAAGTTCGGCGAGGGCTGCTTGCCGGCGACGATCACGTTGACGTAGTCGCGGCTGCGCAGGCAATGATCGGCGACCGACAACAGACAGTTCGCGTCCGGCGGCAGATACACGCGTATGACCTCGGCGCGCTTGTTGACGACGTGGTCGATAAAGCCGGGGTCCTGGTGGGAGAAGCCGTTGTGGTCCTGGCGCCAGACATGCGAGGACAATAGGTAGTTGAGTGACGCCACCGGTGCCCGCCATGGGATCTCACGCGTGACCTTCAGCCACTTGGCGTGTTGGTTGAACATCGAGTCGATGATGTGGATGAATGCCTCGTAGCAGTTGAACAGGCCATGCCGGCCGCTCAGCAGATAACCCTCGAGCCACCCCTGGCAGAGGTGCTCCGACAGCGCCTCCATCACCCGCCCGTCTGTCGCGAGGTGATCGTCGCTGTCGAACAGCTCGGCCTCCCATACGCGGTCGGTGGCGTCGAACACAGCGCTCAGCCGGTTCGACGCGGTCTCATCGGGACCCATCAGGCGAAACGTGTCTGGGTTCATGCGGATCACATCGCGCACGAAGTTGCCGAGCACCCGCGTCGGCTCGCTCACGGTCCCTGTGGGGGACGGCACCTCGACGGCATAGTCGCGGAAGCCCGGCATCTCCAGCTCGCGTAACAGCAGGCCGCCGTTGGCGTGAGGGCTCGCGCCCATCCGCCGCTCGCCCTGCGGGGCGAGCGCGGCCAGGTCGACCCGAAGAGCCCCGTCGTGGTCGAACAGCTCCTGTGGCCGGTAGCTGCGCATCCATTGCTCGAGTTGAGCCAAGTGCTGTGGGTTGCCTGCAAGGTCTGACAACGGCACCTGATGGGACCGAAACGAGCCCTCGGTGGGAAGCCCATCGACCGTCTTTGGCCCAGTCCAGCCCTTTGGCGAGCGCAGCACGATCATCGGCCAGCGCGGACGCTCGCGTGCGCCGTCCTCGCGAGCCGCGCGCTGGATATCTGAGATCTCGCCGGTGACCTCGTCAAGCGTGGCAGCCATCAGCTGGTGCATCGCCTCGGGCTCATCGCCCTCGACGAACCAGGGCGCGTACCCGTACCCCTCGAGCAGCGCGCGCAGCTCGTCGTGGGGGATCCGTGCGAGCACCGTCGGGTTCGCGATCTTGTAGCCGTTCAAGTGCAACACCGGCAGCACCGCGCCGTCGTGCACCGGGTCGAGGAACTTGTTGGAGTGCCAGCTCGCTGCGAGTGCCCCCGTTTCGGCCTCGCCGTCGCCGATCACGCAGCAGACGAGCAGCTCGGGGTTATCGAATGCGGCGCCGTATGCGTGCAGGAGCGAGTAGCCGAGCTCACCGCCCTCGTGAATCGAGCCGGGGGTCTCCGGCGCGACGTGGCTTGGGATACCGCCTGGGAAGGAGAACTGGCGAAACAGCCGCCGGACACCCTCAACGTCTTTGCCGACGTGCGGGTAGACCTCGCTGTAGGTGCCCTCCAGGTACACGTTCGCGACCACGCCGGGGCCGCCGTGCCCGGGCCCAGCGACGTAGAGGACCCGGAGGTCGCGCTCACGGATGATCCGGTTCAGATGGGCGTAGATGAAGTTCAACCCCGGTGTTGTGCCCCAATGCCCGAGCAGCCGCGGCTTGGTGTGCTCGATCCTCAGCGGCTCGCGCAGCAGCGGGTTATCCAGCAGGTAGATCTGCCCGACCGACAGGTAGTTGGCCGCACGCCAGTATTCGTCGAGCCGGCGCAACTCGGTCGATGTCAGCGGGCCAACCAACGGGGCCATCGTCGCAGCTTCGGGCACGGCAGACCTCCAAAGAGTGATTCGTATGGGGCCTGTTCATGCTCGTGGGAGCGGACGCGCCGATCCTCCGTGCGACGGCACGCACCGTGTCGGTAATAGCCCGCAACTGCTCGCGTACATGCCCCGCTTCCCGGACCACCGGCCGCTGCCTAGCATCGCCATCAAGCAATCGGAAAGGAAGACCGTGTTCAAGAACGTGCTGGTAGGGGTGGACGGACGCAGCCACGGTCGAGACGCGATCGCGCTCGCCCGCCAACTGACAGACCCGGACGGCACGATCACGCTCGCGCACGTCGACAGTGGAACGCTTCGCGTATCGCACGCGATCAGCCCGGGACTCGTCAGGGAGGAGCGCAAAGCCTCGCACGACCTGCTCCAGCACGAACGCGCGCGTAGCGACGTGAGCGCAGAGATCATCAGCATCGAGGCGGCCAGCCCGGGAGGCGGCCTCCACCGGCAGGCCGAGGAGCAGAACGCCGATCTGCTCGTCGTCGGCTCCTGCAGCCATAGCGCCTTCGGCCGCGCGATGCTCGGCGATGACACCCGCGCTGCGCTGAACGGCGCTCCCTGCGCGGTTGCGGTCGCTCCGGTCGGCTACGCCGCACATCCCACTCCGCTCGCGAAGATCGGTGTCGCTTACAACGGCTCGCCAGAGAGCGCAGCCGCTCTCGCCGAGGCGCGAGACCTCGCCGCGGCGTCAGGCGCGAGCCTCCACGCACTCGAGGTCGTCTCGATACCGATCGCGGCCTACACGGGAATCGTTCCCCCCGCACTCGGGGATGCCGCCGACATCATGCTCCGGGAGGCAACCAGTCGCATGCAGGAGCTCCCCGGCGTCGATGGTCGCGCGGCGTACGGACTCACCGGCGAGGAGCTCGCGGCGTTCAGCCAAGAGGTCGACATCCTCATCTCAGGCTCACGCGCCTACGGACCGGTCAAGCGGCTCGTGCTCGGCAGCACCTCCGACTACCTCCAGCGTCACGCCCGCTGCCCGCTACTCGTGCTAACGCGCGTCGCTGGCCGGGCGTCCAAGCATCGCCCAGGCGAGGACATGATCGCCGAGACGCCCACGCTCGCTTGAGAGCGACCACCGACGCCAGCGCTGGCTGGACTCGCGCAGCGCTCCGCCCTGAGGACGCGCGCTTTCTGCGCCTGTGTCGAAAACGAGCCGCGGGACCGGTCTGGTGAGGCGTAGGCGATACCTTCATGGCGATGAACGACCAGGATGCACCCGCGATCGGTTTCGAGGGCGCCAGTGAGCCCGCGTCGGCCGAGTCGATCCGCATAGTGCTCGCCGACGATCACGCTGTCGTCCGCAGCGGCCTGCGGATGTTGCTCGACAGCGAACGCGGCTTCGAGGTCGTCGCCGAGGCTGGCGATGTCGACAGTGCCCGCCGTTACGTGCGCGGACACCACCCTGCGGTGTTAGTGCTCGACCTCAACATGCCCGGCGGCTCGAGCCTCGAGGCGATACCTGCGATCCGTGAGGAGTCGCCAGAGACCCAGATCGTCGTTCTCACAATGCAGCAGGAGCCAGCATTCGCCCGTGAGGCGCTCGGCGCCGGCGCGCTCGGCTACGTGCTCAAGGAGGCAGCCGACGACGAGCTCGTCGAAGCAGTCCGCCGCGCAGCTGTAGGGAAGCGTTACCTAAACCCCGCGCTCGGCGCCCGCATTGCCTCCGAGCCACCACCGGGCCCGCCGGACGACCTCTCTGAGCGCGAGGTCGACGTGCTTCGTCTCATCGCACTAGGAAAGACGAACGTCGAAATCGGCGAGGAGCTCTACCTGTCGGTACGAACCGTCGAGACGCACCGCTCGCACATCCAACAGAAGCTCAGACTCTCGACCCGCGCCGACCTTGTCGGCTACGCGCTCGAGCGTGGCCTCATCAACACCGGCAACTAGGCAACCGGCCATCAAGCGCCCCGATGCACCTATTCGTGGGAAACGCGCAACGCCTGCACGCGGGGCCCCGGCGATGGCTGCCGAGATCGCCGGCCGCCCCACTGAGCGAATGTCTCGCCTATCCATCCGTGCTAGCGCTCGTGTTGAAACGCTCGTGAGCGAGTGCCCAGCTCGAGGTCAAGAACTCGACCCGCTCCTCGGGCCCATCGTGGTGGACGACCCGTGCATCGAAGCCTTCTCGAAACACATCAAGCATCGCGCGGTTTTCACAAAGCACCTCCGCGACAAAATAGGAGATTCCGTGCTGCTGAGCGATCGCGGCCAAGCGCTCGATGAGAACTGTCCCAAGGCCACGGCCATGCAGATGGTCTGCGACCTCGACGGCGACTTCCGCATGGGTTGCGTCGAGGACGATGAACACGGCGTGCCCGACGAGCTCGCCGGTCTCATTGTGAGCCACGAGCCCGCATCGCTCTCCGCGTGTGTCGGCGGCGAACCGCACAGCCGTGACGGTGTCGACCGCGGCGCTGAAGAACCGGAACCGTCGAGCCTCCGGGCATAGGGCGGCGAGGAACGCCTGTAGCGCACCCTCGTCGTCTGCCCGCGCCTGCCGGATGGTCACCGACGAGCCGTCGCGCAACGACACCGGCGCCGAATCAGCGACCGGCGCCATGAGAAGCGTTGTGCACGTGTTGCTCACGTCCACAACACTCGCGCACACAGAAATCCCGAGCGTCCGAGAACGCCCGTGACTCGATGCGGAAAACTACGCCAGCCGAGACCGGCTGTGGGGGCTACGGACGGCCGCCGCCCAACGGCGAGCCCGGCGGGGGTTCGCCGGCACCGCCGGGGAACCCGCTGTGGGCGGCTTGAAGGCGACCCTCCCACACTGCTTTCGCGCCGAGATCGCCCGTCCTGAAGACCATGTAGCCGGCGCCGAGCGAGAGCAGTACGAGGAGTATCCGCAGCCCCGTGAGCATCCACTTGGGGGAGAGCAGGTCGTCCACGATGCTCAGGCCCGTTGGCATCCCGCCGGAAATGCGCTGGGCGGCGAACGTGAGGATCAGCGTCGCGGTGAAGGCGACGTAGACGACGGCGAGGATATGCGCGGCCTGAGAGTGTTCGGAGATCAGTTGCGCGGCCTGGCCCTGCAAGTGCAGCGCGGCGCGCAGCGCCGCGCCGGCTTGCATCGTCAGGAAGATCGAGCTCATGGCGACGATAGACACGACAGCGAGCGCGATTCCGTAACGCGCGAGCCAGTCCCGCTTGAACACGAACACGACTGCGGCCACGACCGTCGTCGGGATCAGCACCACCGGAACGTGTACGAACAGCGGATGCGCGGGCAGGCCGCTGTAGATCGTGGTGACGCGGATCGGCAGCGTGAGGAACCCCAGGAACCCGAGCAGGGTCAGCACGAACTCCGCTCGCCGCCAGTCAACGCCAGGCCGGCGCGCCGCGCTGAGGCGCTCACTGGTCATCGCGTCACACGCCTACCGGCGCGGTCGCGTCGTCAACGTCGATCACCCCGCCACCGTAAGGCGCCCAGCCGTCGCGCGCAACGCTCTGGAGGACGATCTTCCTGGTCGCACACATGCAACTTAGGTCGCACTAGACGGCTACCCAGGTCGCAGTCGACAATCGCCGGCATGAGCGTCGAGCCATGTTTTGGCGCGTCGTGCGGCAACGATCCATCCGGCGCGGCATCGGAAATCGCGGCCGCTGCCTAAACGCGACCCCGCGGATGGCCTTGTCAGGCCGTGCGGCGCATAAACCCGGCCGGCCGGCGCCTGAAGCTCGGCCGACGCCGGCATAGGCTTCGGCGGTCGGTCGAAGCCCGCCGAGCTGAACAGTCGCGGCTACCACTCGCTCCCATGCGGTGGAGAATCCCCTGACGTCCATCTCAGGCGACGCAGAGCGCACGCGGAAGATGGTCAAGCAGATTGACGGGCCCGTGCTCCTAGTCGGCCACTCCTACGGCGGAGCAGTGATCACGGCGGCCGGAGACCTGCCGAATGTGGTCGGGCTCGTGTACGTCGCCGCATTCGCCCCGGACGCCGGTGAGAGCCTTGCTCAGATCGGCGAAGAGCGGCCGGCAGCAGCGGTCGAGAACATCGCGCCAGACTCCGACGGCTATGTCTGGATCAAGCGGGACAAGTTCCACGAGAGCTTCTGCCAGGACCTTCTGGCCGACGAGGCGCTCGTGATGGCGGTAACGCAGAAGGCGCCGGTGGGCTCGACCTTCGGGGAAGCCTTCTCCGAGCCGGCCTGGAGGAAGAAGCTGACCTGGTATCAGGTGTCGACGAACGACCGCATGATCCACCCGGACACGGAGCGTCGAATGGCCGCGGGCATGAGCCCGCAGCGCACGATCGAACTCGACGCGAGCCACGCCTCCCTGGCCTCACAGCCGGCCGCGATAGTGGACCTCATCGACGAGGCCGCGACCTCGGTCACCTAGCCGCTCGCCGCCGCTTTGCGCCGAGTAAGCAGGCGTGTCGCTGCCCTCAGCCGACAGGTCCCCCCCGTCCGGAGCGGTAGCTTGGCTGGGCGCTACGCAGGCTCGCGATTGGCCTTCTAAAGCGAGCGCCGACCACGCCGGGTAGGTCGAAGTGAGGGTCTTCGAATCTTCCCGAAGAGGTCTCCACGGCCTACTCGCCCGACGCTCCGCGCAGGCCGACGGACCCGGAACTCCGGCACCGGGACGTTGGATGAGCGCTGATAGTTGCTGCTCGCTGATAGTTGCTGCTGCTACCGTTGATACATCAGGTCGGGTGATTCGCCCGACACAGCGGTGCCAGCGCTCGTCGCCTTTGCTTAGCAATCTCCGCGTTCGCAGCACTATCAACGCAGGAGGAAACACAATGGCTACCGGAACCGTCAAGTGGTTCAGCGACGAGAAGGGATTTGGCTTCATCACGCCCGATGACCAGTCCACGGACTTGTTCGTCCATCACAGTGCGATCGTCGGCGAGGGCTATCGCTCGCTCGCCGAGGGCGCAAAGGTCTCCTACGACGCCGAGGCCGGCGACAAGGGACCCAAGGCCGGGAACGTCCAGCTGGCCTAGCACCTTTCGGGCTTGCCGGCTGTGACCGGCTTGCAGACCAGGGGAAACGCCGGTTTTCGGGTTCGTCAAACCGGATGACTCCGGCGTGGACCCGCTCAGAACTCCACAGCAAGGGACTGACACACATGGCCTCAAGCGGCAAGAAGCGGACTACGATGGCCAAGCTCACCCGTGAAAGCCGGCTCCGCGAGCGTCGGCTGGACAAGCAGGCCAAGAAGGACGCGCGGAAGCTGGCGCCGGCACATGATCCAGACGCGCCGGGCGACAGTCTCGACGCTACGACCAGTGAGTCAGCCCCGACTGGATCCGGGCAGGCTGCTCTCGAGACTGTCAACCAGACGCTCCTGGATGGCTGATCGCACCTCCCTGATGCGGCCGCTGGATCACGCTCGCTTGCATAGCGAGCGACCCGGCCGTACGCTCCTCAGGGCCGGGCCCTTGCCGGGGTAAAATGTGCCGAGCGACCGATGCGCCCACACTATGGGCCTTATCGGAGCACTACCGCTCGCCGGGTTGCCCTCGGTGAGGCGTGCGGGTCGTCCGAGGCGTCTCGCGGGTGTTGCGGGAGAGCAGATGGCCGGGCCGGGTGCGTCACGTCAGAATCCCGTTTGTGCCTCTTGACACAAGGCTGGCTTTCGGTTAGGAATGTGCGGGCCGCGGGCCCGGCGCTTCGACTTCGGAGCGCGGGGGGGCGCGGCGGTGGGTGGCCGCTTGTGTCGCAAGAGCGATCCGTGATCGAGGGGGAGCATCATGCTTGGACCGGCCGGTCGTGTGCAGATGGCAGCGGTTGCTTTGGCGGGAGGCTGTTTCGCAAACGTTCCGGCGTCCGTCAGTGCGGGCGTTCGCGGTGGGTTTCGCGCTCCGAGGGGCGTGGTGGTCCTGGCGGCAGTGAGACGGATGGGCCCGACGGGGCGTTCGCGGGCCGCTCTCAGGCCCCGGCGGCCGCTATCTGGTGGCTGTGGAGCTTCAGCAGGTTGTGAGTGGCGGTGATTAGTCGCCATTCCGACTTTGCGGCGGCTCTTCCTCGGCGTTGGAAGCGATCGATGCGGCGGTTGAACTTCGTGTGTCCGAACACCGGCTCGATCATCGCCTGGCGTTTTCGGTAGAGCGCGCGTCCGAGCTCAGTGGACAGCACTCGACGCATGTGCGAATAGGCGCCGCCATCCCATCCCGGACGGGTGCCCTTGCGCTTGGCGGCGTCGGGCGGGATCAGCACCTGGATCCCGTGGTTGATGACACTCTCCATCTGCTCCTTGTGCCAGTAGCCGGCATCGGCGAGCAACACTCCTGGCGTGTCTGTGACGCCGGCCGTCTCCAGTTCGCTGCGGGCGGCGTCGAGCATCGGCTCAAGGTGCCCGAAGTCCGGTGAGTCGACCGTGACCTCGGCCGCGATCACGATCTGGTTCTCGTTGACGGCGGCTTGGGCGTTGTAGCCCTGAACGTAGCCGCGCGAGGCCTTCAACATGCGCGAGTCCGGGTCGGTCAGGTTGATCTTCCCCTGCGGAACCGCGGGTAGTGCGTATGGAGTTGGCGAAGCCCCGAGGCGGCGACCTCTGCTGTCCCGTGCATGCACCCGGTAGTGCTCATAGGCGGCGTTCGCGCGGGACTCCACCCACAGCTCCTGCTGCAGACGACGCTTGGCCTCTTTGAGCCGTGCCGGGCGAGACCGCGGGATCGGCCTGGCTTCTTTGGCGCGTTCCTCATCGAGCTGGCGTTTGGCCTCACGCAGCCAGCCACGACGACCCTGGCTGGTGGACAGGTGCTCGGGTAGCTCGTCACCGCGCTTAGAAGGTCTTTCAAAATGAAGGTTTGTGGGTGTCGGTCTTGAATCTTTGGGGTGTGTCCCCAACGATTGGAGGTCGTGGAGGTGCCCTCTCGTTTTGAGATAAGTGACGAGCTGTGGGCCGAGGTGCAGCCGTTGATCCCGGCGCGTGAGCGTCGGCGTCGCCATCCGGGCCGCAAGGCGATCGATGACCGGCTGGTGCTCAACGGGATCCTGCACGTGCTGCACACCGGGATCGCGTGGGAGGATCTCCCGCGCGAGTACGGCTACGGGTCCGGGGTGACTTGTTGGCGGCGCCTTCGCACCTGGCAGAAGGCCGGGGTATGGGACGCGCTGCACCAAAAGCTGCTGGTGAAGCTAAACGCTGCGGGGAAGATCGACTGGTCACGCGCCTCCGTTGACGCAAGCCATATCCGTGCCCTTTTGGGGGGCTCCTGACGGGGCCGTCCCCGGTAGATCGTGCCCGCACGGGCTCAAAGCACCATTTGCTTGTCGATGCGAGCGGCATCCCGCTCGCGGTCAGCCTGACCGGCGGGAACCGCAACGATGTGACTCAGCTGATCCCGTTGCTGGAAGCCCTCCACGCACGACCGGTGGCCGGCAAGCAGGCGCGGCCACGCCAGAAGCCCGACCGTGTTCTCGCCGATCGTGGCTATGACCACGACAAGCACCGCCGGCTCCTCAGGGCACTCGGGATCACCCCCGTCATCGCCAGACGCGGCGCAGCTCACGGCTCCGGCCTGGGACGCGAGCGCTGGATCGTCGAGCGCGGCTTCGCGCACCTACACAACTTCCGCAGACTCAGAATCCGCTACGAGCGCGACCCCGACATGCACACCGCATTCCTGACACACGCCTGCTCAATCCTCTGCTGGCGACGCCTACAGTCATTTTGAAAGACCTTCTACTACTTCGGCCTAGTAAATAGCCGTCAGGCGGCTTTGGCGTAGCTGACATGTTTCTCGTCGAAGTAGCGTGCGACGATCCGAGGGGTGCGCTGGCGTGAGCGTAGGTAGCTACGAGTGTCACCGATCAGCTGATCCTGGGTGTGGGGCCGGCGGCGGCCGAGGGCGTTGGTCTTGACGTCCTGGTTGAGTAGCTCGGTCGGGTTGAGCTCTGGTGCGTAGCCGGGCAGGAACTGCAGCTCGATCTGCTCGGCGTGGGATTCGACCCACTGTTTCACCTTCTTGGAGCGGTGCACGGGGTGCCCGTCGAGGATCAGGATGATCTTCTGCCCTTTGCTCTGGCGGACCAGGCGCCCGAGGAAGTCGATGAACACGGCTGCCACGAATTTCTCCTTGAACACGCGGAAGGACAGGTGCCCCTTGTTGGAGATCGCGGAGATCACGTTCGCGCCGAAGCGCTGGCCGGTGCCCTCGATCACGGGCGTTTTGCCGACCGGGCTCCAGGAGCGCCCGGCGGTGTGATCGGAGCGCAACCCCATCTCATCGGCCCACAAGATCAGGGATTTTTCGCGGTGGGCGCGCTCTTTGATCGCCGGGTAGCGCTCATCAAGCCACCGCTTGACGATCTCGGGGTTCTGCTCGAACGCGCGCCTGGCGGGCTTCTGCGGGCTGAATCCCCACAAGCGCAGATACCGACCCGCGGTCTTCTCCGCGACACGGATCCCATACCGCCGGTCGATCAGCTCGCAGACCAGCGCCCGGGTCCACAGGAACCCCGGCAGCTTCAGCTGGTCAGGGTTCATCTCCCGGATCGCCTTTGCGATCTGCGCCTGCTGGGACGGCGTCAGCGCCGTCTTCTCGCCCGGCCGCCGGCCACGCTTGCCCGCCGTGAGCGCCTGGTCCCCGCCAAGACGCTGAGCGCGCACCCACTCGCTCACCGACTGGCGCGAAACATCAAGCAGCCCAGCGACCTCAGTCTGGGAACGCCCCTCGCCGACCAGCGCCACAGCCCGTCGACGAAGCTCCTCCTGAGCCGCCTGCCCCAGCCGTCTGGCATCCCGAGTCCTCACACACCAAAACCTACCAAGCCCGTCGGACGTTTACTAGGCCGAAGTAGTAAGCCATTCTTCGGTTAGCGGGCTGCTCTGGATCGTGCCACCACCGAACAGCGCCGCGGTGTCCGCGAAGCTCGCCTGCATCTGCGTGATATCGCTCGGTTCGCTATCACCCGCCGCCCGCGCCGCGCTGACCGCGTCGGCGACACCCGACGCGGGGGTCAAAAGTGGCCCCGTCGGCGCCACGTACGGCTTGAGTTCTTCCCCCGGTTCGACGTCCTGCTCGACTGCCCCTTCGAAGCGGCAGGTGGACCCCACCATGTTGCCATAGGCCCTGTTTTCGGGGTTACGCTCCCCATCGAGCGCCACACCGCTGGGACAGCCTTCTTGTGCCGGGGTGTGGCAGCTGTATTCACAGCGCGTATATTCCGCGTGTTCGGGGCCTGGCTTGCCCGGCCATTCGCCCGAACAAAGCGACCCAGACGGAGATCCTGCGCCGGCTCGCCGCCCCCGCCGGCACGAGCGAGGACAGCAAGACCGCCAAGCGCCGCGCCGCCCTGGAGGAGCGCCTGCGGCGGATGCGTGACCTCTACGAACTCGGCGACCTGCGCCGCACCGAGTACGTCGCGCGCCGCGCCGCGATCAACGCCGAACTCTCAGCGCTCATACCCGGCCCGATCCCCGACCTCGACCAAGCCCGCAAAGTGCTCGAAGACTTCACGATCTTCTGGAACAACGAGCCCGACCCCGCCAATAAGCGCCGATTCCTCGCGCTTATCTTCGAGAACGTCTGGCTCGATCAAGACCGCGTCGTAGCGGTACAGCCCAAGCCCTCATTCCTGCCGTTCTTCCAGAGCGGCCGTCCCCAGACGAGGGAGACGGCGGGGGTAAAGTACGGGAGCGACGGGGGTCTGTCCCGGACTTTGCCCCCGGACGATAAGGAGATCGCGGTATGAACCGAACCGCCCGCGTCTTGAGCCAGTAATAGGTTTGCTTCGATCCAGGCTCCGTCCATCCGCACCGCGCGGCGGGGGTCTCGTCAGCGGCGACAGGCGATCTTGACGTCCACCTTCTCGCCCAGGTTGAGGGTCACGCGCTGCTCGTCACAGGGATGACCGTGGCGGACACCCGCGACCACATAGACACCGGGAGTCAGTCCCAGCCCGCTGCTCCACCGGCCCGCTTCAAGATGGTAGGTGCCCCGTTTGTAGACTTCGAGCACGTCCGCGCTGTAGCGTGTGTGCCCCTTGCCGAAGTGGCTCGGGAGCGGACTCTTTCCGATGATGACCGGGTAGGTGTTAGTAGTCCCGTAGAGCATCGTTGGGTGTCCTTCGGGCTTACTGCAGTTGCAGAGGACATCGCTTGTCGTCTTCGAGACGGCTGCCCGTGCCATCGTCGCGCCTTCGACCGCCTTCAGGGACGCACTTACCGGAGCGCTCGGACCGTAGTATTCGGCCTCTACCGTGCCCGAGTGCGCGTCCGTGATGATGGCCAGCACGCTGCTCTGGACCGCTTGTGTGCCCGCCTTCACGTTCAGAGCCGTGAAGTGCCCGTGCATGACGGTCAAGTAGGTCGCCGACTTCAGCCATTCTTCGGTCAGCGGGCCGCTCTCGATCGTGCCGCCACCAAGCACCGCTGCGGTCTTTGCGAAGCTGGCCTGCATCTGCGTGATTTCGGTCGGTTCGCCATCGCCCGCTGCTCGTGCCGCGCCGATCGCGTCGGCGGCGCCCGACGCGGGCGTCAGCAGCGGCCCCGTTGGCGCCACGTACGGCCTGACTTCTTCAGGCGGTTCGGCTCCCTGCTCGACTGCCCCTTCAAAGCGGCAGGTAGACCCCACCATGTTGCCATAGGCCCTGTTTTCAGGGTTGCGTTCCCCACCAAGCGCCACGCCACTGGGACAGCCTTCTGGCGACGCGCCGGTGCAGGTGTATTCACAGCGCTCATATACCGCGTGTTCGGGCCCCGGCTTGCCCGGCCATTCGCCGGTTTCCCAAGGCGTCCACGGCCAGCCAGCTTGTGGCTCGACGCTCGCGACCTCGTCCTTATAGTAGTTCTGCGGCTCTTCCGGGGTGGCTGCCTCCATGCCAGCCTGCAATTCCCAGTCCACGCCGGGGAAGCCTTCCAGCCCGTTGCTCGCCCAGACAAGCCCCCCGCAGCCGTTACAGCTACCGGCGAGCCACACCCCCCAATAGGCGGCGTTGGGGCTCAAGATCTCGTAATGGTCGTCGTAGGTGTGCTTCGGCGCCACTTCAGGGTCATACCAGTCCTGCTGCACGCCGTTGTGCGTGACCGCCCAGAACGAGTGCAGCGCACAGCAGTCATTCCCCTGCCCGCCGCCCTGCTGGCCCGCCTCGATGTAGTTCTGGCCGCCACCGTTCATCGTGACCCACATCTCGTTATTGACGCGGTTCACGTCGTTTTGCCAGCCAGCCACTTCCATAGCTTCGGTGTCCATATACAGCACCCCGCCGATGCCATAGGCGTGCGGATAGCCGTACATTCTGAAGGTCATCAGGTCGTAGCAGTGTTCGTCCGGTTCATCCCTCGAAGAACAATGCCACGCCTGCGCCGCAGGCGCCAGCAGCGCGCCTGCGCATGCAAGCACTACCGTGACCGCAAGCCCGACGACCTTCCTCATCCCGGCGACTATAACAATTCTGTCTACCGAGATTCCAGGCCGGAAGGGGACACTGCGAGCGTATCCAGGGCAGATGTAACCGAGGCAGGCATACTACCAGCGACGCGCTCAGTGGGAGCAATTGTCAAATGTTGTGGATTGAGTGGGTGAGGTTTAGGCGGCGGCCTTCTCGTCTGTTGTGGTGGTTTGGTTGTCTGTGATCTTGATTCCGTCCTTGAATTTCACGTCTTCGAGTACGTCTGTGACGAGCTCGTGGCCGTTGAACCTGCGCCAGCGTTCCTGGGCAGCGTCCAACAGCTTGTAGGCCATCGCCAGGGCGGCCTTCTTTGAGCCAGCGCCCTTCGTGACCTTGGTGCGCAACTTCACCGTCGCGAAGCTGCTCTCGATCGGGTTCGTCGTCCTGAGGTGCCGCCAGTGCTCAGCGGGGAACCCGTAGAACGTAGTGAGCGTGCTCCAGTCCTTGTCGAGCTTTGCGACCGCCTTCGGGTACTTCGCGTCGAACTCGCCACGGAAGCGCTCCAGCGCCTTACGCGCGTCCGCCTGGGTAGGCGCCTCGGCCATCTCGTGCAGCAGACCCTTCGCCCTGGGTTGGAGCCGCTTCGGGAGCACGTCCAGGACGTTCGCTGTCTTATGCACCTTATGCCGACGTCGGCATAAGGTGCACTATGCCGAGGTGCGGGTTATGCCGAGGTGGCCGCGAAGGGGCTGCAATCGCGTGGGTCTGGGGTCGCTGAGGTCGGCATAATCCGGTCTGGCGGGGGAGGCTGTGTTCTTCATTCTCGGAAGGGAGAGCACTGATGGTGAGTCCGTTGCGGGTGCGGCTGTCTGGGTCGCTGCCGCTACCAGCCACCCGACACGCTCCTCGCGTTCCTCGAGACGCTCTGATTATGCCGACCCCAAAAGGCCTGACTCGCCCACCACCAACACATCGCGCAACCCAAGTCGGCATAACCCGCACCTCGGCATAGTGCACCCAGCAGCGCTGCTCTCTGGTGGCGGGGAACACGTTTCGCAGCGCGGCCCACGCGCCCAAGGCGCCATCACCGGTCACGAGCTTCGGCTCGCTCATCCCGCGGTCACGGAGATCACGGAACACCACGGCCCACGAGTCTTCGCTCTCACGGTAGCCGTCCTCGACCGCGAGCAACTCCTTACGACCATCCTCACGCACACCGATCACGACCAGCAAGCACACCTTCGGGTCCTCACCGAGCCTCACGGCCACGTTGACACCCTCGACGAACAGATACGCGTAACGATGAAACCGCAGCTCGCGGGTAGCGAACGCGGCGTGCTCGGCCTGCCACTGCTCGGTGAGCCGCTGGATCGAGCTGGACGACAGCCCCGAGGCGTCCTCGCCCAGCAGATCTCTGAGCGCGGGCCGGAAGTCCCCCGTGGAGAGGCCGTGCAGATACAAGATCGGCAACACCTCGGTGACCTTCGGCGAGCGGCGTGCGTACGCCGGCAGGATCCGCGAGCCAAACCGCTTGCGCTCACCTTCCTCGTCGACGCGCTTATCGTTGACTCGCGGCGCCCGGACCGGGACCGTCCCTGACCCGACCGTCACGCGTCGTTCCCGCGCACGACCGTTACGAACGACTAGCCGCTTACCGTCCTCGTCGACCTCGCCGACGAACGAGCCAACATACTCATCGACCTCGGCCTCGAGCGCCGCGGCGATCATCCGACGCGCGCCCTCCCGAGCGAGATCATCAAGCGTGACCGGGCCCTCATCTTCCTCCCCGACGGGGAGCCTGCGAACATCTGACATGGCGTGCCTTCCTGCCGGCCATCACCGGCATCGGTCTTCAACAACCGGGAAGGTACGCCGCCTACCTCCTCACACGCATCCACAACAACCGGTATAGCTCGCAGAACTACTCAGCAGCATCTTGTGCGCCGCAGCCAACCGCGCACTGACAGTAGCCCCAAATCTGGGCAGCGAGTTGGTTCTGCAGGGGATCGTCTTCACCGTGGACCGCGAGCTCGAGAGCTCCAGAGGAATCATTCGTGCGCAAGCGCACCAGCTCGCCGACCGCTTGGGCGCGAGCCTGGACCTTGCCGTTCGCGGACTAAGCACCGTAAGCGTGGCAGTCGAAGTGTTCGCCGGGCACGGTCCAGCAGTCGCGACAGCCAGCGTCGAGTACATCATTCGTGCTCGTGCGGCCGCCTGAGGCTCTTGCGACCCGCGGCACTCGAGCGTCGACAGGCCCCGTCCAGTGTAAGACTCTAACCCCGACCGAACTGAGAACCGAATGACTGAGACTGTCACGACTGATCGCGTCCGATTCGCCAACGGCATCGGAGACGTGCTCGTTGGCGACCTGTATCGCCCGCACCGCGTCGGCCGCGGCGACCTCCCGGCACTGGTCGTGACGGGCTCATCGATGACCGTCAAGGAGCAGATGGCGGGTCTTTACGCACGACGGTTGGCCGGGCAAGGGTTTGTCTCGTTGGCGTTTGACTTCACCGGTTTCGGACAGAGCGCGGGTGGCCCGCGTGACGTCGAGAACCCGCTCCGCAAGAAGGCCGACATCCATGCCGCCGTCGACTATCTGGAGACCGTCCACGGGGCTGACAGCCAGCGGCTCGGAGCGTTGGCGATCTGTGCCAGCAGCGGCTACACCTGCGCCAACGCCGCCGTCGACGCGCGGATCAGATCGGTCGGGCTCGTTGCACCGTGGCTTCACAATGCCGAGCTGGTCAAGCCGTACTACGGCGGCGCCGAACGCATCAAGGCAGGAGGCGCAGCCCGGTTCGGATATGAACGCGACGGCACCGTCGAGTACATCCCGGCAGTCTCCGAGACGAACCCGCTCGCGGCGATGTTCGGACCCTACGACTAGTACCTCGATCCGGGTCGAGGCGCGATCCCCGAGTGGGGATCGCGGTTCGCGACGATGGCCTGGGAAGACTGGCTGACCTACGACCCGCTCGCTTTCGCTCGCGAGATCTCTCAGCCGGTGCGGATGGTCCACAGCCGTGACGGCGCGGTTCCAGCCGGGGCGGAAGCGTTTGCCGAACAGCTGGCCGGACCGGCCGAGCTGATCTGGACCGAGCGTAGCCAGCTCGATTTCTACGACCAGCCCGCGCAGGTCGACTTCGCCGTCGCACGACTAGTCGAGCACTTCGAAGCCACGCTCTGAGACCGGAGCGTGAGCTTTCCCGCCGCCAAGCAACCGTAAAGAGCCCGTGCCATGACTGCGGAGCGCGACCTCATCATCGAGACCACGATACGGGTGGCCTGGTACGCCGATCGACGTCTCTGGGACGAGATCCCGAACCTGTTCGCCGAGGAGGTACTGCTCGACTACACGAGCCTTACCGGGGGAGCCCCGACGCTGGTGGCCGCCTGCCGAGATCGCCGCCTCATGGCAGGCGAGCCTCGGTGGGCTGGACGCCACCCAACACCTGATCAGCAGCCATCTCGTCGCGGTCACCGAGGACGCGCGGGCCACCGCGACCGCACAATTCCTCGCCACCCACGTCCTTGCTAACCCCCACGGCACTCCGACCTGGATCCTCGGCGGCCACTACCACTGGAGCTGACGCGGGTCAAGTGGAGAATGGAAGATCGACTAGATGACGGTGGCCGCCGCCTAGGCTACCGGCAACCAGCAAATCATGACGCTCGCCACCGGATCCCAAGGGTCACCAGGATGACTCCGACCGCCCTGGTCACCGGCGCCAACCGCGGCATCGGCCGAGAAGTCGCACGCCAGCTCGCTGCCCAAAGCCACGTCGTATACCTCGGAAGCCGTGACCCGCAGGCCGGTGAGAAGGTGGCCGAGGAATTGCGCTCCGACGGCCACGACGTGCGAGCCCTGACAATCGACGTGACCGATCTTGCCGGCCTTAGCGCCGCCGCGGCGCGCATCGGCGAGCGGCACCGTCACCTCGATGTCCTCGTCAACAACGCCGCCATCCACTACGACACCTGGCAACACGCAGCCGACGCCGACCTAGTGATCTGAGTCGTTAGTTCGTAGGTGTAGGTGGGGCTGTGGCTCGAACCAGCCCATGGCACTGTCCACCGACCCGCGGAGCCCTGCGTCGCGCGGAAGGCAGGACTCTCGCTATTGCTGATAGTGGGCGTCGACTCCGGTCGAGGTTCCTTGCTCGACTCGGCGGTCAGTGGGTAGCGCGTTAGCGCTCGGCCGATCCGAGCCTCGTTTCTCAACCGCTGTTTGCCCGAGGTCGGTAAGAGCCGGGCGTCGGATGGAGCCGCCGCCGGGTGCACGGTACGTGCCTGTTCGTGTAGTAGTATCTCGGTGATGGAGCGATCCGCACATCGCCTGAACGTGACCCTTGACCAAGAGCACGCGGCGCGACTTGCGCAGTTGGCGGAGCGCACTCATGTCCAGGAGGGCACCCTTGCCCGCTCGCTGCTCTCGATGGCGATCGACGACGCCGACCCGGACGCGCGCAGCGTCGTCGCCGTGCTCGACGGTATCCCTGGTGCGTACGAACGCGCTCAGCTTGGGCTCGAGCGGGCGCGATCTGGCGAGACGATCCCGCTCGACCAGCTGTAGATCCGTTGGCCGAAGTCAGGCTGAGCCTGGTCGCGGTGGAGGATCTCGACCGCATGATGATCACCCACAGCCTTCCGCCCGATACCAAGGATCGCGCCAAGCGCTCCCTACGAGTCCTTGAGCAGTTCCCCAACATCGGCCGGCAACTCAACGGTCGCTGGCACCCGATGCGCTTCATCCTTGGACCCTGGAGATGGATGTTGATCGTCTACAGCTTCGATGAGTCGAGCAACACGGTCCTTGTTCTCACCATTCAGGACGCGCGATCCTCTAGCGCGGCCACGACAGGCTGAGCGGAGTACCGGTTCTTGTATCGGCCCTCCAAGGCACACGTCTGCGTAGCCTTATTCTTTTTCGCAAAAGCGCCATCCGCCCACCGGATATGAGCACAAAGCAGTTCGCACTGAGTCGGGTTGGCTCATTGAAATGCTGGGTCGCTGCCTAGACAGGCGCTCACAAGACCAAGGTTGTCACTCGAGGGCCGAACGCCCTTACCCCAGCCCCTCCTTAATGGACTCGATCGCCGCCTGCTCAGCCTCGCTGACGGGCTGTCCGCCCTCGGAGTGCGCCCCGGCGACGCGCTCGGAGAGCTTCACGACGAAGGTCCTGTAGTCCTCGACCTCCTGCGGCGCAGCGTGCCTTTGAAGGACAGCGACGGCTTCTCGAAGCTGTCCCACGACGTGGTCCCTCAACTCCTCGGGCGAGTGGAAGCGGCTGTGATCCACGTGCGGCCTCGAAGCAACGAGCTCGTCAAGCAGCTCGCTCTGGCCATGCTGCTGGCGCACCTCGGCGTACTCCTTGCCGATCGCCAACGTCTCGCGGAACGTCCCTCCGCGCTGGGACATGATCACAAGCATCGCCGCACTCGTCGGACCCTCCTCCACGAGCTTCCACTCGTCTGGCTCGAAAGCCGCCTTCGCGGTCATCGGCACATCCTCCTCAGGCTAGAAATCGGAGCGAAGCCAAGTCTATTCGGCTCCCGCGTCCACTGCCATCCCGTGGCGATGTCGCCTAGTTAACGGTGTTGATCTCGATCGGTTCCTCGTTGGTCAAGGTCAGCGCGGCTGTCAGGCCGGTGTCTTCGAAAGCGCCACTGTTGAGGGACTCTTCAAGGATGTCCGTCGGACCGGAGACAAAGCGCTCTGGCGACTGTTTGCCTTTGCTGGCCTTCGCCTTGAAGGCGCGCGTCAAACTCATCTTGTCGGCGCCGATTGGGACGATGAGCGATCCCTTCACCGAGATGTTCGTCGTGCCGCAGTTGAATCCCATGACGGACGCTGTCCCGCCCGCTGGGTATAGCTTGAGGCCGATCTTGTTGGCCGCTATACTCGCCCCGCGTTTCTCAACTCCGAGCACCCCTTCAAGCGTTTGCGACACGACTTCACCAGCCTCCGCACCGCTACTGCTGCACTCCTTGGAGGCGTGCTCACAGCCGGTGAGCGTGACCGTCAGCGCCCCGACGGTCCGCGGGCCCGTGTATTGTCCGCCGCCGCTCTCGTGCTTGCAGGTGACGCTCGACGTTGGGACTGCCGTCGCGATAGTCACCGATCCGGACGCTAGTTTCGTCTTGAACCCGGCTTTGACGACTCCCGGGTGCCATTCGTAGTGGCGGGAGCCGCCCAGCGCCGTGCACTTCGAGTTCGAATATTTACCGGCGCGCACGGCGACCTCCACGCACCTCCCGAATTCAGGTGGGCCCGCCGTCTCAAAGCTCTGCGTGCTACCCGCGCTCGTGCCGCCCGCGCTGCTCGCCACGACCCGGTACTCGTAGGTCGTGTTCGCGGACAGGCCCGTCGCGGCGCCGGTCACGCTCACCGCGCCCGTCCCCGAACCAGGCGCCGGGCTGCACGCCACGCTCGTCGCCGAAGGCAGCGAGGCCCCGTATTCCACCACGCAGCTCGTGACGCTCCCGCCGTTCGGGTTCACGCTCCCGGCGAGCGTCGCCGTCGTCTGGCTGACCGCGGCTGCCGCTCCGGTCGTAACCGTGGGGGCATCCGGAAGCGTCTGGAACGTCGCGTCCAAGCCCTTGGCTGTCCCGCCCGCACCCGTGGCCACCACCGCGTAGTGGTATTCGGTGTCCGCTTCAAGGCCTGTCACCACGGCCGAGACCCCGACGGCGGCTTCCCCGGACCCCGGTGCGGGCGAGCACTGCATGCTTTTGCCGTAGGAGGTCGTCCTACCGTATTCCACGAGGCAGCTCGTGACGGCAACACCGTTCGGGTTCACGCCGCCAGTCAGCGTCGCCGTCGTCTGCGTCACCGCCAATGCCGCCCCAGTCGCCACCGAAGGCGGCGGCAGCACCCGCACTTCGACCTTGTTGGAGGTCTTTGTCCCAGTTCCTTCGTTGCCTTCGATAGATGCTTCGTTGCTGTACACCCCTACCGCGTTGAGCGTGTGGCTGCACGCGTAGGTCTGCTCTCCGCCAGTCGGGACCGTCTCTTCAGCGTTCGGCGCGATGTTTTCGCAGCCGCCGTCTGAGAGCTCCTTTAGATTCAACGACGCGTTACCCGTGTTCTTCACGATGATCTCGTAGTTGACCGTTTCGCCGCCCGCGCCGGTCAGTGGCAACTTCGTGAAGCCCAAACCAAGTTCCTGGAGCTCTTCGATCGTGAACGACGGTTTCGCGGGCACTTCCACTTCAACCCTGTTAGAGGTCCGGATGCCTGCGCCTTCGCTTCCTTCGATCGAGGCTTCGTCACTGTACACCCCGACCGCGGTGAGCTTGTGGCTGCACGAGTAGGTCTCTTCTCCGCCAGCCGGCACGGTCTCTTCGGCGCTGGGTGAGATGCCCTGACAGGTCGCATCCGACAGCTGCGTGAATTTCAATGCCACGTTGCCCGTGTTCTTGACTACGACCTTGTAGTCGACGGTCTGGCCGACGAGCGCCCCCGATAGTTTCGCGGCGGTGAACCCGGCTTTGCTGCCTTCCAGTTCCTGGAGCGTTTCGATCGTGAACGACGGTTTCGCTGGGACTTCCACTTCGACCTTGTTGGAAATCTTCGCCCCGGCCCCTTCGTTGCCTTCGATCGATGCCTCGTTGCTGTACACGCCCTCCGCGGTGAGCTTGTGGCTGCACGAGTAGGTCTCTTCTCCGCCAGCCGGCACGGTCTCTTCGGCGCTGGGTGAGATGCCCTGACAGGTCGCATCCGACAGCTGCGTGAATTTCAATGCCACGTTGCCCGTGTTCTTGACTACGACCTTGTAGTCGACGGTCTGGCCGATGAGCGCCCCCGATAGTTTCGCGGCGGTGAACCCGGCTTTGCTGCCTTCCAGTTCCTGGAGCGTTTCGATCGTGAACGACGGTTTCGCTGGGACTTCCACTTCGACCTTGTTGGAGGTCTTTGTCCCGGTCCCTTCGCTGCCTTCGATAGATGCCTCGTTGCTGTACACGCCGACCCCCACGAGCTTGTGGCTGCACGTGTAGACCTGTTCGCCACCAGCCGCTAGCGTCTCTTCAATGCTGGGCGAGATTCCTTCGCATGCCCCGTCGGTCAGCTGCGTGAATTTCAATGCCACGTTGCCCGTATCCTTGACCACGACCTTGTAGTCGACGGTCTGGCCGACGAGCGCCCCCGATAGTTTCGCGGCGGTGAACCCGGTTTTGCTGCCTTCCAGTTCCTGGAGCGTTTCGATCGTGAATGCGGGACCAGTCACCGTGAACGGCTCCGCCGTCGTCGCCGGATCGTATGCTGCGTCGCCCGCGAAAGCCGCGGTAACCGAGTATTTCCCCGGGCTGTCTTTGATTTGCACGCTGCACGAGGCGGCGCCCGACGCTGCCGTGGAAGCTTCGCAGCTCTCGGCTCCCGCTGTGAACCTGATCGTCCTGCCGGCAAGGCCGTTGGTGGTGCCGTGGTCGTAGAGGTCCGCCGAAAGGGTGACGCTCTGCCCCTCGTAGGCGGTAGTGGGCCCCGTGTAGTCGAGGTCGGCCGGGTTGTTGGAGATGTTGTTGAAGACGAACGACCCCCAGCCCGTCGCCTCGTCCCAACCGGTCTGCGCCGGGAAGCCATTGCTGCCGGTAGTGACGTCGTGGAAGTCCCTGGAATACGTGTTCGGGTCGTTGGCGAGCGCATAGATCAGCGGCGCCGAGAAGCCGACACCGGGCCGGTCTTCGGTCGCGTTGTGGGCATTCCAGAGCACCGAGGCCGCCGCCCAGATCGGCGCGGCGAGGCTCGTGCCGCCAGCGCCTCCTCCTTTGTCGCTGCCTTCGATGCTCAGGTTGACGTAGCTGCCGGTGTCGGCGATCCCTTCTTTCGGTTCGAACCACGCTTCTTTGCTTCCTCGGCCGCCGAAGTCCGAGTCGGCGGCGACGTCCGGTATGGCGCGGCCGCCACAGGCCGTGGACGGCCACGTCAAGGGGCTGCCGATCCCGGTCTGCCAGGACGGACGCGCCACGGCGTTGCTACAGCCACCTCCATCTTCGATCGCCGTTTCGGATTTGTCCGCGTAGCCGGCGGTGGCGGTCAGCCCCGTGCCGCCGACGGCGACGACATAGGGGCTGATCGCGGGATAGTTGCAGCCCCGGGCCGCGCCGCCATCGCCAGAGGCGAAGTAGAACGTCTTGCCCGTCGCCGCGCCATGCTGAAATGCCGCTTCGAAACCCGGATACTCTTTCGCGATGGCGCCGGAGCATTCAGCTTCCGAGGCGCCCCAGCTGTTGGAGATGACCGCGACGGTCGAGTTGGCAGCGTCGTCGACGACCGCTTCGAGGGTCGAGAATTCGTTGTTCGCCCCGAGCCAGTAGGTCTCATGCACGCCCGGCGCGATCCCGTGCGCGGTCTGGGTGTCCAGCGCGATCTCGAGCGCGGATTCGTTTTCCCCGCCCTTTTTGGCGGCACCTCCGACCTGGACGAAGTCCAGACCGTTGTTGCCCGACCCGCCGATCGCCAGCGCTGTCGTCCCGGTCGAGGCCGCGTACGCGGTGTAGTCGCTCTGCTTCAGCGCTTCACGGGTCCCTTCGAGGTTGCCCCAGAGCGTGAACCCGATCGTCTGACCTTCGCCGCTGCCCGAGATGTCGTAGATGTCGCGGAAGTCGGCGCCCGTCAGGCCGCATTTGCTTTCTTCGACCACTTCTTTGAGAGCGAGACAGCTCGTGAGCGGTTCGACGACGACAGCGTCTGAGAGCCCGTCCACCCCGCTGATCGGCACGTCCGCCGGCACCGACGGATCGCGGTCGTTGGCAAAGAACTCGCGGCTGGCCTGCCTGTAGTCGTCGATCGCGACGCCGAACGCGCGCTCGACCGACACTGTGCTCGCGCGGGCGCTGACGAACAGGTTGTCGCGCGCGACACCTGTGACACGCAGACCCTCGCCTTCAAGCCAGGCCTTGACGGCGGCCACCTGAGCAGCGGTGGGCGCGAAGCGCGACGCGTACTGGGCCTGCGTCAGATAGTCCCCGTACCGTGAGCTCCCCGGCGTGCTCGCCTGTTCGATCAACGTGTTCAGAGCGGCCGATTCGCGCACAGGCAGATCCACGTTGAACGCCAGCGTGCTAGAGGGAGGATGGACACCGACGAGCTGCGCGCTGCCGTGCGCGACGACAGCCGGAGTCTGCCCGGCGAGCATCCTCACTGCCGGCGCCCCCATTGCGAAGCCCGGCCGCACGCCGGCGAGCACCAACGTCGACAGGAGACACACGACGACCACAGGCCGCCGCGCCAGTGCCTCCCTCACCACAGCACGACCACCATCACCCGTCGCCGGAACCGATCGACCGCTGTGCTCAAAGCGCAAACGCCGAAGCCGTCAGCAAAGCACCACGCCCCGATACTCTGATGCCGCAAAACGGACTCCCTCCCAGTGCTGGACCCCAGAACCGCCCGGAGCGGTCACCGTTGGAGCAGGGTACCAAAGCGCACAATGGGCTGACGAAGGCGATACCGGGGAGCGCAGACCGACCCTTGTCACCCGCGCATAACATCTAGCGTGGCGCAGCCACCCTGAGCCAGTTTGGGGCGCGGCGCCTTACTTGAGTAGCAGCCCTACGAGCATCCGAGAGGAGTCCTTCATGGCCAGCCCGAGCACCGGAGCCAGTCAGGTCCAGGGCGGTGTAGCTTCGTCCGAAGTCGCAGGTGTCGTTACCAAGGCGAGCCCGCGATCGGTCCCCGACACCGTAAGCAGGCTCACCGAGATGTTGGAAGTCAAAGGGATCAAGGTGTTCGCCGTGATCGACCACAGCGGCGAGGCCGAGCGCGTCGGCCTGAAGCTGCGCGAAACGAAACTCGTCGTGTTCGGCAGCCCGAAGGCGGGCACCCCGGTGATGGTCGCAGCGCCCCTCGCCGCGCTCGACCTGCCGCTGAAGATCCTGGTGTGGGCCGACGGTGGGCAGACGCGAGTCAGCTACACCGCGCCGGACACGCTTGCCGGGCGGTACAAGCTCAGCGATGAGCTCGCGGCGGCGCTGGCCGTGGTCGGGCCGTTGACCGACGCACTGGTCGGACCCTAGCCGGCGCTCACCTGGCGGGCGCATCACGGGACCAAGTTCCACGGCGACCGAGACCTCCTCGCGCGATGCCCTCCTGGCTCTTCTCATCCCTACACGGGTACAGCCGTCAGTGGTTGCGCGGCGACCTGATCGCCGCTCTGGCGGTCTGGGCGGTGCTCATCCCCGAGTCGCTCGCGTACGCTTCGCTCGCGGGCGTCTCACCGGTGGTCGGGCTGTACGCCGCGCCCGGCGCGCTGATCCTGGATGCCGCGTTCGGCAGCTCGCGGCACCTCGTAACGGGCCTGGGGGCGGCGACAGCCGCGCTGTCGGCGGCCACGGTCGGTGCGTTCGCAGCCGCTGACACCAGCAGGTTCGTCCTGATGTCGGCGGCGCTCGCGGTCTGCGCCGGCGTGATCCTGTTGGCGGCGGGGCTACTGCGGCTCGGTTTCATCGCGAGCTTCATCTCCGAACCGGTGCTCAAGGGCTTCATCGCCGGGCTCGCGCTGACGATCATCGTCGGCCAGCTGTTCACGCTGCTCGGCATCCCGGCCAGCTCTGGTGACTTCTTCCGGAAACTGTGGGAGCTGATCAGCAAGCTCGGTGACGCGCACGGGCTGACCGTGCTGATCGGGGTTAGCTCGCTCGCACTCGTCGTCGGGCTTAGGCGACTCGCTCCGATCGTGCCCGGGGCGCTGGTGGCGGTCATCTTCGGCGTCGCGGTGGTAGAAATCTTCGCCCTGGGCGAGCACGGGGTGGCGATCGTCGGTCACATCGCGCGCGGCCTGCCCTCGCTCCGCCTCCCGAACCTGAGCGGCCACGAATATCTGCGCCTCGCGGGCGCCGGCATCGGCGTCACGCTCGTGGGATTCGTCGAAGGCCTCAGCGCCGCCAAGGCGTACGCCGCCGAGCACGACTACACGGTCGACACCAACCGCGAGCTGATCGGAAACGGGACGGCCAGCTTGGCAGCGGGCCTCTCGGGGGGGATCGTCGTCAGTGGCAGCCTCACCAAGACCGCCGTCAACGGGTCAGCGGGAGCGAACAGCCAGCTCTCCGGTCTCATCGTCGCGGCCTTGACGATCGTCACGCTGCTGGTGCTGATCGGCCCCTTTGAAGCGCTGCCGCAGGCAACCCTCGCGGCGATCGTGATCGCGGCGCTCGTGGGCCTCGTCGATGTCCGGCTGTTCGTCCGCCTCTACCACATATACACGCGGCGTCTCGGGCACGCCTACGGGCTCGCGGCACGCCCGGACTTCATCGCCGCACTCGCCGCGCTGCTGGGCGTGACCGTGTTCAGCACGCTCACCGGCCTGTTCATCGGGATCGCCGCGTCGCTGGTCTTGCTCCTCTACCGTGTCTCGCGGCCGCGCGTAGCCCGGCTCGGCAAGGTCCCCGGAACGCACGACCAGTACGCCGACACCGAAGGGCACCCGGGAAACCAGCCCCCGCCGGGAATCGCGATCGTGCGGGTCGAGGCCGGGCTGTTCTTCGCCAACGCAGAACTCGTGAGCAAGCGCCTGCACGAAGCCGCATCAGGCGACGGCGTGAAGGCCGTCGTGCTCGACGCCGAAACGATGCCCTTCCTGGACGTGACGGCGGTCACCATGCTCGATCAGGCCGAGAAGGATCTGAGGCGCAAAGGTGTGCGGCTGCTCGTGGCGCGCGACATCGGTCCGGTCCGCGACATCCTGCGCGAGGCCGGTGCCGATCAGGCGCTCACGTACGTCTACCCCAGCCTCCAGGCTGCAGTCGAAGCCGGCGGTGCTCGCGGGCAACTCACCTCGCCGCCCCAGTTGGGCTGAATGCTTGCGCCGCGCGGAAAGCAGCAGCCGCCCGCTTAGCCGCGAACGCTCGGGCTGAAGCTGTACCGTGGCACGAGCTGGAATCCCTGACCGTCGCAGTACCGGCCCGGACCCGGTGTGTAAGCGGGGTACGGGGCCCGAACCAGTGGAGGTGGCAGATGGCCGAACCCAGACCGCCGGCAGAGGAAATCGTGCTGGCCCATTTCATCGTGTCGGAGGACGTCGAGCGCTCTCGGCGCTTCTACACCGACGTGCTCGGAGGCAAGGTGATCTTCTCGGGCGAGAAGGGTGACGAGGTGACCTACGTCGCGCTGGCCAACAGCTGGATTGTGATCAACGTGGGTGGGGGCCCGACCGACGACAAGCCGACGGTCGCCCTGGAGACGCCTCGCGACCTCGACCGGGTCAGCAGCTTCCTCAATATCCGGGTCAAGGACATCGAGGCTGTGTACGCGGCATGGAGCGCCCGCGGTGCTCAATTCCTGACGCCGCCCAAGCAGCACGAGTACGAGATCCGCTGCTACATCCGCGACCCCGACGGTCACCTGATCGAGGTCGGTCAGACCACCGACCCCGACGGCGACTGGACCCCCCCGCAATGGCTGTCCAGTGTGCCCGGCAGGGAGTCATCTGGCTGAGGAGATCATGACTACCGCGATCATCGGCACTGGGGGGATCGGATCGGCCATCGCCCGTCAGCTCGCCTCAGGCGGCGAGACCCTGCGGCTCTCCAGCGCCGACAGTCAATCGGCACGAGCTCTGGCTGCGGAGGTCGGTCGGGCAGCGGTCGTCGCCGTCGACAACCGCGACGCGCTGAAGGGCGCGGATGCCGCCGTCCTCGCGCTGCGATTTTCCGTGCTCAAGCGGGTCATAGACGAAGTTGGCGCCCCGCTGACCGACAAGGTTGTGGTCGTTCCGAGCAACCCGCTCGGCATCGACGCACAAGGTAACGTCACGCGTCTTCTGCCAAAGGGGCAATCCTCTGGTGAGGTTGTGGCCGGATGGTTGCCGCCCCGGGCGCGCTTGGCGATGGCGTTTGGAACCATGTCGGCCGATATCTTCGAGTCCTCTAGCAACCGGACACCGGAGCTGGCGGTCCTGTTCTACGCGACCGACGACGACAGTGCTGGCGAGCAAGTCGAGCGGTTGATCAGAGCGGCCGGCTTCGAGGCGGTGAAGGCCGGCGGGCTCCAACAGTCCGGTCGGCTCGAGGTCGGCGGCGACCTCCACGATCTCGTAGTCGGTGCTCCGGAGGCGCGATCATTGATCGGTGAGAGCTGATCGCTTCGCCCGACGCAAGAACCGGGGCGCCCCGGCAGGGCGCCCCGGGTGACGCGCGCTACGCGGCGGCAAACTGCGGCGCAAGTTGCGCCAGGCGCAACTGGTTGCCGGATGGGTCGCGGAGCCCGCAATCGCGGCCGTAAGGCATGTCGGTCGGCGCCGCTGTGAACTCCACCCCGGCCTCGCTAAGGCGCTCGTAGTCGGCGTCCACATCGTCGGTCACCAGGAACACGGTCCCGGCGAACCCCTTCGCCATCAACGAGCGGACCTGGTCGGCGGTCTCTGAGTCCATCACCGGCGGGCCCGGGATTGCCATCAGCACGACTGCGAAGTCCGGCTGGCTCGGCGGGCTGACCGTCAGCCAGCGGAAGCCACCGAGCTCGGGCATCGTGACGTCGCTGCGGACCTCCCAGCCGAGCTTGCCGACATAGAAGTCGAGCGCTTCGTCCTGGTCGTGGACCCAGAGTTGTGCGTTTTGCACCTGCATCGTTTCTCCTTTCACTGGTGTGCAGAGAGCAACGCTAATGCGCCGCCGGCGCCAGGTCTTCTCCCTTTGTGCGGTGTTGCGGGCGGCCGTACAGGCGCATGTAACAGGCAGGGACGATCACTTGGGCGGAAGCTGGCGGGAAGCTAGCGCGATACTCCGTCGGCGTCTTGCCGAAGTGGCGCTTGAAGCTGGTGGTGAACGAGCCTAGGCCGACCAGCCCGACGTCAAGGCAGATCTCGTTCACCGAGCGGTCAGTGTTGCGTAGGAGCGCGCCGGCACGCTCGAGCCTGCGGGTCATGAGGTAGGCCTTCGGTGACTCGCCGAATGTGCGGCTGAACTCGCGGCTGAAGTGCGCCCGCGACAGCCCGGCGGCGGCCGCCAGCTCGTCAACGCCGATCGGCTCGGCGTAGCGGCGGTCGGCGAGATCGCGTGCGCGCAACAGATGCCTGGCCGGCGGCACGGGGGTCATGCGACCAAGGCTATACCCCTTGCGTCAGCACCGACCGATCAGGTATCCATACCGTGGCCGAGGGTGTCCGGAGGTGTTTATGGCAGCAGTTGAAACGCCTTGCGGTGCCGTGGCGCGACGGCGGCGAAGTGACGGTGGTCGAGGGTCAGGATTATTGGGGCATCGAGTCGCTCGGCCAAAGCGATGACGGAGGCGTCTGTTCCTCCGAGGGGGAAGTCCGCGTACTGCTCGACGAGTTCCGCCATTCGCGCGAAGTCCTCGCGACTCGGGCCCTCAACGTCGAGCTTGCCCACGCCGTTGAGAAACCTGCTCTCAGCTGTGGCGCCCAGTCGGCGTCCAACGAAGTAAGTCGCCTCGGCTACGGCCAGTGCCGGAACGATCAGCCGCAGGTCAGCCCGCGATAGTGCTGTACGGCAGCTGAGATGGTCCTCGTCATCAGCGTCCGCTGCAGCGTAAAGCGGCCCGGCGTCAACTACGGCCAGGGACGTCATCCCACTCCTGCTCGAGCAGTCGCTCCATGTCTCGGGCAGTCGAGCGACGGCCGCTATGGCCAAGGTCCGCGAAGGCGAGCTCACGGGGCTCGCTCTGGACTAGGCCGAGGTGCTGGATCAGCGCAGCGCGAGTGACCTCGGACGCCGATGCGTGCCGTCTCCGCGCCTCTCTGTCGAGCGCCTGCGCAAGGTCATCGGGAAGTGATACAGTGGTGCGTCGCATAACTGCATACTAGCATCACGTTGGCGTGCAAACGGATGGACGGCGATTGCAGCGCCAGCTCGCGAGAGCGGGCGAACGCACAGGGTCCTCACCCTCAGCACCTAGACGCTGGGGGCCGGCGTCAGCTGTGCGGGTACGCCTCGCAGCGGCCGCGAGTACTCGGGGGTGGTCAATGCAGCGCGCACCAGATCCAGGTGCCGGAGGATCGTCTCGGGCGCGAGCGGCTGATCGCTTGCGGGGTACATGCAGAGGCCCTTGATCAGCATCATCAGGTCGCTGGCCGTCGCCTCGGGACGGATCGCTCCGACGCGCTTACCTCGCTCGAGCAGGGCTTCCAGCAGCGTCATCATCGCGGTGTGCGTGCGTGCCAGCTCGGGCGCGACCTGGAAGGTCTCCTCGGTGAGCGTCTGAAGCAGCGCGCGGTTCTCCTCCTGGCGTGCCATCAACTCCTCGACGAATCGGAACGCCACGTCTGCGTCGTCGGGATCGTTCTCGAGGAGATCGCGCCCGGTCGCCAGGACCTCGCCGATGCGCTCGGCAAGTACCGCTGTGATCAGAGCATCCTTGCTGGCGAAGTTGCGAAACAGCGTGCCGCGCCCGACCCCTGCGGCGGCAGCGATCTCGGCCACGCCTACCTCGACGCCGTGCTCCCGGAACATAGTGTCGGCAGCCTCGAGCAGACGCTGCCGGTTGGCCAGCGCATCCCTCCTCATGGTGCCTAGTTTCTCAGACGGCGGCTGTGACCGCGGAAGCATCGAGGCTCAATCCGGCGACATGGCGAGGGCGAAGACGCAGCACCAGCAGAGCAGCACCCGCGCCCATCATGATCGCTGCGGCCAGGAACGCGACGTGGTAGCCGGACACCGTCGCCGCCACGCGGCTCGCGGCGTCGGCTGAGGCTCCGCTGCCGAGCAGGCTCGAGGTGCGGTCGACGGCAAGCGTCGCAAGGATCGCGAGCCCCAGCGAGCCGCCCACCTGCTGGGCGCTGTTGAACAGTCCCGAGGCCAGGCCTGAGTCGTCGTTGCTGACGCCCGACGTACCCAGGAGTGTGATCGGCACGAACACCAGACCCATCCCGATCGACATCGGCATCAGGCCCACGAGCAGATCGGAGACATAGTGGCCGTGAACGGGGAGCTGCGTCAGATAAAGCAGACCGGCGGTGGCGAGCAGCAGTCCTAGCACCGACACGTTGCGGACACCGAAACGTTTGATGATCCCCTGAGAGATGCCGGCGCCGACGATGATCCCGAGCGAGATCGGGAGGAACGCGAGGCCCGCCTTCAGCGGGCTGTAACCGAGGACATCCTGGACGTAGAGCGAGGCAAAGAAGAACATCCCGAACATCGCCGACGCCACCAGCATCATCACGGCGTCCGCTGTTGCCAGCGAGCGGACACGGAAGATCGAGAGCCGCACCAGTGGCGCCGGCGAGCGCGCCTCGAGGGCCACGAACAGCGCGAGCAAGGCGACCCCGACGCCGATCACGCCGAGCGTCCGCCCAGCTCCCCATCCCCACGCCTGTGCCTTGACGATGCCGAAGACGATCGCGAGCAGCCCCGCTGTCACGGTCGTCGCGCCGAGCACGTCGAAGCGGCGGTGACCCAGCTCTGCGCGCGACTCCGGCACGAAACGCAACGCCAGGAAGACCGTGGCGATCCCGACGGGGACGTTGACGAAGAAGTTCCAGCGCCAGGAGACCAGGTCTGTGAGGACGCCGCCGAGTAGCAGCCCGAAGGCGGCGCCGCCGGCGGCGATCGCAGACCAGACGCCCAGCGCCCTCGTCCGCTCGGCATTGTCCTGGAAGGTAGTCATGATGATCGACAGGGCCGCAGGGGAGACCAGCGCCCCTCCGAGACCCTGAAGACCGCGACCCAGGATCAGCATCGTCGAGGACTGAGCCAGGCCGTTGAGCATGGAAGCGCCCGCGAACAGCGCCACCCCGGCCACGAACAGGCGCCGGCGGCCGAGCAGGTCCGCCGCGCGTCCCCCGAGCAGCAGGAATCCTCCGAAGATCAGCGTGTACGCGTTGACGACCCACTGGAGGTTCGCGGGGGAGAATTGAAGGCCATGCTGGATCGAGGGCAGGGCGACGTTCACGATCGTGTTGTCAAGGACGACCATGAACTGGGCCAGGCAGGCAATCACCAGGACCAGCCAGCGGTTGGAAGTCTGCGATTCAGCGCTCAAGGGAGGCCTCCTCGATCGAACTGGACTCATCGGTCCGCTTAGCCTAGCACAAGCGGACTTTACGGTCCGGTTATGGCAGTTGGGTGAAGCCCGACGCCCGGTCACCAGATGAGGACCGGGCGGCGACGACTTCAATCGGTCCGGCCGAGATCAGCAGCCAGCAGAGCCGCCGACGCATAGCTAGCCTGCCATCGATGCTGAGCGCTCGGATCAGCAATTGGATGAGCAGGCCTCGCTGGCTCGCCACACGGGTAACGCGCGCCCATGGCTTCTGGCTGCGGCGGACGCGCGGGCGGTTGGCAAGCAGGAACCTGTTGGTCGCGCCGCGTCAGCGCGTCCTCGCGCTCACAACCATCGGGCGCAAGTCGCGGCGCCCGCGCACGACGGCTCTCGGCTACCTGCACGATGGCGAGGACTTCGCCGTCGTGGCCTCCAATTCGGGGCTCGATCGCGCTCCTGCTTGGTGGCTGAACTTGCAGGCCAACCCCGAGGCGGAGGTCGACGCGGCGGGGGAAAGGGTTCGCGTCCGCGCCCGCGCGGCGACTCCTGAAGAGAACGAGCGACTATGGCCTCGGTTCCTCGAGCAGTACGCGGGCTTTGACGGCTACCAGCAGCTTACGACACGCAAGATCCCAGTGGTCCTGCTCGAGCGCATAACGGTTTCCGGATGAGACCTGGCGACCGCGGACTCAGCTTGTCGGCCGGTCCTCCTTCGCGTCTGAGCGATCAAACACGAGCACAGGCCGAGCTCTGCGCGGACGCTCGGGCGCCGTCACCGGTAGTCGCGAGAAAGGAGCGAGCATGGCGAAGGTCTGGTTGATCACAGGCGCATCGAAAGGCTTCGGCCGCGTATGGGCGCGAGCGGCCCTCGAGCGCGGAGACAGCGTGGCCGCGACCGCGCGCGACACCAGCTCGCTCGGCGCCGGCGAACGCTGCTCCGCGTTCATAGCGGCCCGATGTGTTGAGGCTCACAGACAGGCCTATTCGGAGACTTGACGCTCGGCTCACTCGGCTTTAGGCTTGGCGCGTACCGAGGGTGGATCGGCGCCGGAACCGTTGGGGCGTCGGCTCAGAACGCGGGGAGGAGATCGCGATGCGCAGGTTGATCGGCGTCTGTTTGGTCGCGGCGGTGATGGCGATCGTGGCTATGGCGCCGGCCGCGAGCGCAGCTCCGTCCGAGGTGTTCTCGTGGGGCTATAACTTCAACGGTCAGCTCGGCGATGGCACCACCACGCAGAGCGACGTCCCGGTGCTGATCGAAGGGCTGAACGAAGTGACGAGCGTCTCAGGCGGCGAAGGACACGGTTTGGCGCTGCTCGCGTCAGGCACCGTGATGGCGTGGGGGCGCAACCAGTACGGCGAATTGGGCGACGGCACGACCGAACGCAGCGATGTGCCGATCGCGGTTCCGGGGCTCGAAAACGTCACCGCGGTGTCCGCCGGAGCCGACTTCAGCCTTGCCTTGCTCCGTGGCGGCACGGTCATGGCATGGGGGGCGGGCGGACACGGTCAGCTCGGGGACGGCTCGACCGAAAACAGCGATGTGCCTGTGCCAGTCAGCGGCCTGGAAGGGGTGAGCGCGATCGCCGCGCGCGGGGGCCGCGCTCTCGCGCTCTTGGAAGACGGCACGGTCGTGGCTTGGGGCAACAACGCGAACGGGGAGTTGGGCGACGGCTCGACCGAAAGCAGCGACGTGCCGGTGGCCGTGAGTGAACTGAGCGGCGTGACAGCGATCGCGGCGGGCCCGAACCAAAGCCTCGCGTTGGTGAGCGGCGGCGCGGCCTGGGCCTGGGGCGACAACGAACAGGGACAGCTCGGCGACGGGACCACCGAACAGAGCGACAACCCGGTTCCCATCACGAGCCTCGGCAGTGGGATCACGTCGATTGCGGGCGGCACTAACTACAGCCTCGCTCTTGCCGGAGATGGCCACGTGTGGGCATGGGGCAGCAAGTTCCTCGGAAAGCTCGGTGACGGCGAAGCCGGCACCGGATATGCCCCAGTCCCCGCGGAAGTCGGTGGCCTGACCGGCGTCACCGCGATCTCGGGGGGCGACAACACGAGCCTGGCGCTGCTCCAGAGCGGTCATCTCGCTGGCTGGGGCGGCGACGAACACGGTGAGCTGGGCATTGGAGAAGAAGGCGCCGGCAGGGACCGCGTGCACCCGGTCGAGCTGCCGGCGCCGTGCGGCGTCACCGGCATGTCCGCTGCCTACCTGTTTGAGATCGCGATCGCCGAACCGGGCGTGCCGTGTCCGGCGGTGACGGGTGTGAGCCCGGAAGCGGGCAGGGAAGTGGGTGGCACGACCGTGAGCATCACCGGGAGCGGGCTCGCCGAAGCCACGGCGGTCGACTTCGGAGGCGTCGAAGCGACGAGCTTCACGGTCAACTCGCCGACGTCGATCACCGCAGTGACGCCGCCCGGCAGAGGATCCGTGATCGTGACCGTCAGCGTGCCCGGCGCGACGAGCGTGCCGCGAGTTTATTTCAACTATCGCGAACCTCCCGTACCGGGGGTGAGGGCGGTCTCGCCCAAGGGGGGCCCGACGGCTGGCGGGACGCACGTCACGATCACGGGCTACAACCTCGTGGAAGTCACCAGCGTGCACTTCGGCTCGGCGCCGGCAACCGATGTGCAGGACGTGTCCTCGACCGAGGTCACCGCTGTGTCCCCCCCGGGAGCCAAGGGAAAGTCCAACGTGACCGCGACCAACGTGACGGGCACGAGTCCCGCCTACAAGAAGGCCGTCTTCAAGTACAAAAAGTAGTGACCCGGACGCCACGGTCAGCGCGCAGACCGTGGCGCCGGGACGACAACATCAGCTCGCTGCTAATGGCCCTGCTGGCCCTGGGCGCCCTGCCCTGTTACCTGATGGCGCTGTATCTGCAACCAGCACCTCGCTAGGCCGTGGCTCCAGGCGCCGAGCAGCGCCACCAGCATGATCGTTGCGAGTCCGGTGCCCACCGCGACGGCGCCTGACACCGCGCGCCACTCTCCGAGCAGGAGCAGCGCCCCCGGGATCGTGGTCGTGACGAACGCCTCGACCGTTGCGGCCCACCCGGCGAGCCGCTCCAGCGCCTTGACCTCGAGCCCGAGCACGAGGAACAACAGGATGAAGAGCACCGCCCACAGAACCCACAGCATGCCGAACCGCGGGTCGTGATAGCTGGCGAAGTTGAGGACGGCGAGGAACGCGCAGGCGCCAGCCGCCCACAGGCAGTACCAGCCAAGCCCGCTGCCGGAAGCTCCAGTCCAGTTGTCGATCGCCACCCACAGATAGGTGAATGCGAATAGGAGAAAACCGACAGCACCGAGGATCGCCTGTTGGTTCTCGGGCGCAGTCGGGTTCCTGAGTTGCAGCAGGGACCATGCGACGACCGCGAGCAGCAGCGCGCCGACGAGCGCGTTCACCGGCGCGGCGTCGGAGGCGTTGCAGCGGCCCAGCAGGCTCAGGCCATTCACGAACAGAACCGGGCCCGCGAAGAACAAGCCGATCGACGTCACGTGCGACTTCCCCTGGGCAGACCGCGCGCGCCGTCGGACCGTCTCACAGCACTTGTGAGACTTTGTAGGCGATACCGCCCTCGATCAGGTAGCCCGATCCGATGCAGACTATGTCGTTCAGCCAGCCGTATCGCTCGGCCCCGGTCTCGAACAGGGGATTGGTGCGAAAGTAATACAGCGCCGGATCTACCCGATAGCGCTCGCCCGGGTCCACCATCGTGTCTCTCAGCTTGGGTGGCGTGACCCAGCGGCCGCCGTAGGTCATGTGCACGAGCGCGCAATCGTCGGTGCGCAGCGTCAGGCGCACGTCGAGTGCCATCGTGCCGTCGCGCCGGAACAGCGTCCAGTCGCCGCCGCCGTCCAGCACCTCCCCGTTGAGTCGCGGCCCCGAGAACGATCCTCCTGCGGCGCCGAAGAGAACGCGTCGACCTAGCGGGCCCTCGCCGAAGTCCAGTCGCGGATCGAGATCGACGGCCATATCGAACAGATGGCCGGCTCGGATCTCGGCTACATGCTTGATTCGTGGGTCCGGCGCACTCGCTGCGTTCGCCGAGCTCGTCGGCGCATCGAGTCCAGGCGACTCAGACACTGGCAATCGCCTCCTTCACAGTGCGCGAGCCGTCGTGCTGTGCGTTGGACTGGATGGCCTCTCCAAACAGCCTCCCACGGACCGCGTCCGTCGAGACGCCGGATTGAGCGCAGAGCGCCGACAGATCGAAGAAGAATCGCTCGCTCGCGATCAGATCGTCCTTGAACGCGAACCTGATGAACACCGCCAGCACCGCGCGATGGCCGTTTGGCACGACCGCGAATCGGTCGCCTGTCATCGTCATGTGGACCGTACCCCAACAGACCAGCGCGTCACTCGAGCTAGCGCTCCCGTCGAGCTCGACGTGATAGTCGGGGAAAGACGTGAAGAACCCGTGCAGTGCCTGCTCATTCTCGGCCAATCCGCGAGCGACGCTCCCGAAGGCAGGCGCTTCCAGCACCATCTCGGCGTGGCACAGCTTCAACGCCGCGGGGACGTCCTGTCGGCTCTTGGCGACAGCTAGTGCTTGCGCCAGCTCGAACATCCGATCTTCGTCCATTGGCTCTATCTCCTCTGCTTCGGTCGGTTCTCTGGCGGCAGGGCGCCACGCGCCGCCCGGCGTCGTGGAGCCCCTCCGTTGGCGAGCATAGTATACGATCGATCGTATGTAAAGGACGCGAGATGTGGCAAGATTCACCCACATGAGCGATTCCTCACGGCGATCAGATGTCCGCGCCGCGGCTGCGGAGGACGCAGAGCCCGTGGTCACGGACGGACGGCTGCTACGTGGCGCGCGCTCCCGGCGTACGATCCTGCGCCATGCCGTCGACGTCGCGTCGTTGGAGGGACTCAGCGGTCTTAGCCTCGGACGGCTCGCCAGCGACCTGGGACTGAGCAAGAGCGGTGTTCAGACCCTGTTCGGCACGAAGGAGAACCTCCAGGTTGCTGTCGCGGAGCTCGCACGGGAGCTGTTCGCCGAAGCGATCATCCACCCGGCTCAGGCGGCGCCGCCCGGCCTCGCGCGCCTGCGCTCGCTGATCGAGCGCTGGATTGTCTATGCGCGGGCGCCGCTGTTCCCGGGCGGCTGCTTCTGGGCGGCGAACCAGGCCGACTTCGACGGTCGACCTGGACCGGTCCAGGAGACCCTCGCGCGCCAGCAACGAGCCTGGCGCGAGCTGATCGGATCTGAACTCCGACAGGCAGCAGCGTCAGGTGAGATCGCAGACGTGGACGCCGATCTAGCGGCCTTCCAGATCGACGCTGTGTTGATCGCTGCGAATACCGCTATGCGGCTCGGCGAGGAGGGGGCCCCCGACGATGTCCGTCGTGTGCTCGACGGATTCCTGGCGCCTCCAAGCTCGCGTCCTACGCGACCGCGGGCTCGTGGCGCCGGCAAGCGCCAGAAGCTCGCCGCTGACGTCGACAGTGACGCCCACTAGGAGACTCCGCATCGCGGTTGCCCCGCGTCAGGCAGACCCACCGCCGCTCGCACTCGACAGCCATTGTGGGGGGGTCCAGTCCCCGTCGGGGTCGGTGGTCTGACCGACCTCGATCAGGTGACCGTCGGGGTCGCGGATGTAGCAGCGGATCTCGTATTTGTGCTGCTTGGGTGGCGTCAGGAATTGAGCACCGCGGGCGCTCCATGCCGCGTACACGGCCTCGATGTCCTTGACCCGGATATTGAGGAAGCTGCTGACCCGGTCGAGGTCGCGAGGCGTCTCCAGGGCGACCGTCGGCTTGTCGTCGGTCGGGCCCCCACCTGCGTTGATCACAATCCAGCTGTTGGCTAGCGCTACATTGGTCGGCCCTCCGGGGGCGGAGAAGGCAACCTTGCCGCCGAGCACGTCGGTGTAGAAGCGCCGAGAGCGCTCGACGTCGTCAGAGACGATGAAATGGGTCAGGACGACTTCCTCTGCCTGCTGTCCGGGCTCGGCCATCTGCCACCTCCACTGGTTGGGACCGACACCCCGATCACGAACAGGGCTCAGCCAATACTCAGGACCCGCACCCGCACCCCCGCTCCATCCTGCCTGTGGGCAGCGATAGTACGGCACTTTGACCTCGCACGACGCTGGGCGTAACCAGCGATGGATTCGCGCGCGCATCCGGATCTCTGGATACACATCGCGACCAGAGATGGAGGCAACAATGACCGCCGACCCCGTGAACACGCAGGACACCAACACCGATCTGAGCGGGCGAACCGCGATCGTCGTGGGCGCGAGTCGTGGCCTGGGTGCCGGGATCGCGAGGGCGTTCGGGGCGTCTGGTGCTCGCGTGGTGGCTGTTGCGCGCACTCCCGCCGGACTCGAGCAGCTGTCCGGCGCCTCGGGCGAGATCGAGCCGGTGCTCGCCGACGCGAGCGACGCGATCGTAGCCGGCGATCTCATCGACCGCTATGAGCCGGAGGTGCTGGCTCTGGCGGCCGGCGCGACCCCGCTGATGCGTCCGCTGCAAGGCCAGACCTGGGAGACGTTCTCCGTCAATTGGCACAGCGATGTTCGGATCGCGTTCCACTGGCTGCGCGAGGCGCTGCTCAAGCCTTTGCGCCCGGGGAGCCGGGTGGTCGTGGTGAGTAGTGGTGCTGCGCTCGCGGGCTCGCCTCTGAGCGGAGGCTACGCGGGCGCGAAGTCCACCCAGCGCTTCATCACCGGCTATGCCCGGGAAGAGGCAGAGCGCGCCGGCCTGGGCATCAGCTTCAGCGCGGTGCTGCCGCGGATCACGCCGCTGACCGAGCTGGGACGTCCGGCCGTCCGCGCCTACGCCATCCGTAGCGGCCAGTCCGAGGAGCAGTACATCCGGCGCTTCGGGGACCCGCTCACCCCGGATCTGGCGGGCGCCGCCGTGCTCGATCTCGTCACCGCCGACGCTGCGGCGGTAGCCCCTGAGTATCTGCTGTCAAGCGGCGGGCTTCAGAAGCTGCCTGGAGCGGCGAAATGACGCCTGCGCCGAGCCCGGTGGTTCACCTCGAGCTGCACACCGGCGACCTCGAGCGCGCGCGGCTGTTCGTCTCACGGCTGCTGCGCTGGCGCTCTGAGCAGATCGACACGCCCGCCGGCACATACGCTGCGCTCGAGATCGGCGGCGCGCTCGGCGCCGGGATCGTCGACTGCGGCCTGCGCCCGGCTCTGTGGTTGCCGTACGTCGCGGTCGCGCAGATCCACGCCAGCACCGCGTATGCGGTGAAGATCGGCGCACGCGTGCTGCTCGGGCCCTGCGAGGGGCCCGCGGGCTGGCGCAGCGTGATCTCGACCGCCGAGGCGGGCCAGATCGCGCTCTGGCAACAGAGGGAGCGATGCTGAGCATGGCTGAGCGCGACCTGCTGGCCGCTGCACGCCGCGGCGACGAGGCCGCCTTCGCGCGCCTCGTCGAGCCCTACCGCGCGGTGCTCCACGCGCACTGCTATCGCATGCTCGGCTCCTACCAGGACGCTGAGGATGCACTCCAGGAGACGTTGTTGAGCGCGTGGCGCGCGCTGCCGCGCTTCGAGCAGCGCAGCTCACTGAAGTCGTGGCTGTACAAGATCGCGACGAACGCGTCGCTGAAGGCGATCGAGCGGCGACCCAAGCGGGTGCTCCCGATCGACTACGGACCGGCCGCCGATCCTCACGACGCGCTCGCCGCGCCGCTGGTCGAGTCCGTGTGGATCGAGCCGTATCCGGAATCGCTGGGAGGCGGCGGCGATCTCGCCTCCAGGCCGGACGCTCACTATGAGCACCGCGAGAGCCTCGAGCTCGCCTTCGTTGCGGCCCTCCAGAACATCCCCGCGCGCCAGCGCGCCGTGCTGATTCTCCGCGACGTGCTCGGGTTCTCGGCCAAGGAGGTCGGCGAGGCGCTTGATATCAGCTCGGTCGCAGTGGATAGCGCTCTCCAGCGCGCCCACAAGACCGTGGACGAGCGACTTCCCGATCAAAGCCAGCAGGCCACTATCGCTGTGCTCGGCGACGCGCAGCTGCGCGAGATCGTCGACCGTTTCGTGGCGGCATGGGAGCGAGCAGACGTCGACTCGGTCGTCGAACTGCTCGCGCGCGATGCGACGTTCGCGATGCCGCCGCACCCCACCTGGTTTCGTGGGCAGGACAGGATCGCGACGTTCATGCGCGCCAGGCCGCTCGCAGCTGGAAGGCGCTGGCGGCTCGTGGAGGTCGGCGCGAACGGGCAACCGGCGTTCGGCTCCTATCTCTGGGATGCGCAGGCACAGCAGTTCAGCGCGGACGCCGTCACGGTGCTCACGCTGGGCGGCGCTCAGATCACCGACATCACGTGCTTCCGCAGCTCGTCGCTGTTCGCCGGCTTCGGTCTGCCCGAGACCGTCGCGCCCTGAGGCGCGTCTCGGCGCTGCCGGGAGCACGGAGGCAGCCTGTCCATGCACGTCCGGCCTGCCGGGCGATGGATTGAAGCCCGCCGACGGATCTCTATCGGCATAAACGTCCCGACCACGAGCTGGAGGTCCCGATGATCCCTGCATCACCCAAGATCAACCGTTGGCGCGCGTTCGCCCTGTTGGCGGTCGCGTACTTCATGACGATCGTCGATCTGACGATCGTGAACGTCTCGCTGCCCACGATCGGCCGCGACCTGCACTTCACCCAGACGAGCCTGCAATGGGTCGTGACCGCATACGCGCTCACCTTCGGCGGCTTTCTGCTGCTCGGTGGTCGCGCCGCCGATCTTCTCGGCCGTCGCCGGGTGCTGATGATCGGGCTGGCCGTGTTCACGACGGCGTCGCTCGCATGCGCGCTGGCGGGCAGCGAGCTGTTCCTGATCTCCGCCAGGGCCGTACAGGGACTGGGCGCAGCGATCATGCTGCCGGCTGCGCTATCGAGCGTGATGAACATGTTCGCCGAGGGTGCCGAGCGCAACAAGGCGCTCGGGATCTGGGGCGGGCTCGGCGCCGGCGGCGCGACCGTCGGACTGATCGCCGGTGGCCTGCTGACCCGCTACGCCGGCTGGCAGTACATCTTCTACCTCAACGTTCCAATCGGCGCCGTGACGCTCGCGCTAGCGCGTAGGGTCGTGCCGGAGAGCCGCCTCGACACGGCGCGTCGCAAGTTCGACGCAGCTGGCGCCGTCGCCGGCACCGGTGGGCTGGTGCTGCTCGTCGACGCGATCTCCCAGGCACCACAGTACGGGTGGGGCGCGACGCGCACGCTCGTCTTGCTGGCCGCGTCCGTGGCGCTGCTGGTCGGGTTCCTGGCGATCGAGAGCCGCGCCGAGTCGCCTGTGCTGCCGCTCTCGATCTTCCGCCTGCGTACGCTCGCCGGGGCGAACGCCGCCGGGCTGTTGCTGACCGGTAGCTTCTACTCGTTCATCTTCATCGGAACCCTGTACATGCAGCAGGTGCTCCACTGGAGCGCACTCCAGACCGGCGTCGCGTGGCTGGCCGCTTCGATCACCTCGGTCGCGCTCGCCGGCGTCGCGCAGGCGCTGGTCACGCGCGTGGGCGCAAAGATCGTGATGGCGCTCGGCATGACGCTGATCGGGGCGGGCGTGATCTGGGCGACGCAGGTGCCCGTAGACGGTCACTTCATGCAGAACCTCGCGGGTCCGATGGTCGTTGCCGGCGCGGGAACCGCGTTCTCGTTCATCCCGATCTCGATCGCCGCGCTTGCCGGCGTCCGCGAGCACCAGGCCGGGCTCGCCTCAGGGCTCCTGAACACTTCCCAGCAGCTGGGTGGCGCGCTTGGGATCGCGATCGCCTCGAGCGTCGCCGCGAGCCACAGCCAGACGCTGCTCCACGCCGGCACCGCGGCGCCGGGGGCGCTCACAGGTGGCTTCCGCGCCGCCTTCTGGGTGCTCGGAGCGATCGCGCTGATCTCCCTTCCCGTGATCTTCGCGCTCGTGCGCGGGAAGGAGCTCTCGAGCGCGCTGGCCGAAAGCACCACCTGTGACGCCCAGCCGCTGGCCGCCGGCGCCAGCTGACCTCAGCAACCACGGGATCGTCTGGCGCGCCTCCAGGGTGGGGTGCGCCGGTATCTCGACACCGAGCCCAGATATGACTGCGGCTACACCCGACCTAGGAGAGGAAGCTCCATGAGCACTGAGAACCGCACCAAGCAGCAAGCCGAGCTCGGTCACGCGGCGACCCCGGCCGTGGTCGACCGGGCCACGTTCCGAGCAGAGCTCGACGCGCTGCGAGTCCGTGAGAAGGCCCACACTCGCGCGGGCGACGCGATCGCTGCGGCCCGCCGACGGCTGCCGATGACCGAGGTCGACGCGAGCACCCCGCTGACCGGACCGGACGGGCCGGTCACCCTGCTTGACGTGTTCGAGGGCCGCCGGCAGCTGATCGCTTATTACTTCATGTGGGCCTCGGGGTGCTCCGCGGCCGAGCAGTGCGAGGGCTGCACCTTCTACAGCTCGCAGATCGGTGAGCTCGATTACCTGCGCGCTCAGAACATCACCTACGCCACCCTCTGCCAGGGTCCCTACGAGGAGAGCAGCCGCTACCGCGACTTCATGGGCTGGACGATGCCGTGGTACTCGGCCCAACAGTCGCTTGACACGCTCTTGGCTGGTCGTGAGATCGGCAAATTCCAGCTCGTGTGCTACCTGCGCGATGGTGACCGGACGTTCGAGACCTACTGGACCAGCGGCCGCGGCGCCGAGGCGATGGACAACCTCTATGCGTTGAAGGACCTGACGGTGTACGGCCGCCAGGAGATGTGGGAGGACTCGCCCGCGGGCTGGCCACAAGCGGCGCCGATGCATGCCAACTACCGGACTGACGGGCGCCCGCGAGCGCAATGGTCGCGCATCGACGCGGGACGCTCAGACGATCTCACCAACACCGCGGCGTGACAGACGCGAGAGCAGAGGACGGGGATCGATGATCGATCACCGCACGTGGGCGTGTGACACCCGTCCAACGTAAGCTCGCCGCGATGGCCCGTCACGATCTCGGTCCGCGCAGGTCGACTTCGGTCGAAAGCTATGTGTGGCAGACGCGGTTGATCGGAGCTGCCGCCGCGCTCGCGCTCGTCGCGGCGGTTGTGTTCGACCAGCTGGACAACCAGTTCTGGGATCACCATGCGCTGCTCACCGATCTCGTTGCAAGCCTGCTCGTGGTCGGACTGTCGGTGGCCGTCATCAACGAGGTGCTTGGACGCCGCCAGCGTCGGCGCTGGAGTGTGCTGGCCCAATATGTGCTCTTCCAGCTCGTTAGCCACGCTCGGCTCACCTGGATCGGGCTGATGCAGCTGTCGGGCCTGATGCCGAGCGGTCACGAAACCGGGCAGACGCTCGATGCAGGCGCGCGCGCTGCCCGCGACACGCCACGCGTCGTCGCCGCGCTGCGCGCGCAGCTTGCCGACCCCGACCGGCGCTTGCTGTTGCGCGGCCTGATCGAGCGGCTGCTCGGCAGCAGCGATGAGGTGCTCGGGCGCTGGGCGAGCATGATGGTCAACTCGAGCGCATACGCCGAGATCATCGACCGCCACGTCGAGCTCTACAGCCGCATAGCCTGGGTTGGCAGCCTGCTCAACTACGGCGACACGAGCGACGTGACCCCAGGCGTCGGCGTCTCAGCCGCGGCAGTCCTCGCGGTCGGGATGCAGCAGAACGTCGACGACGACGAACTGACGGACTACCTGGCTGCGATCGCCCAGCTGGCCGAGGTGCTCGAGCGCGCCACGATGCAGCTCGCCCTTCGGATCGTGCCGCTCGAATGGTGGGCGGAACGTCTACCCAGCACGACGGACAGCTCGCCGCAGCCAACGCGCACGCCCGACAGCGGCTGATCCCCTGACGGCGCTCGCTTGTCGCACAAGTGTAAGATTTTGTGTGAGGCGAGAGCATGAATGTTCCTCGGCGACAAAAGTTAGCTCCGAGGTAAAAGAAAGTACGGAAATTCACCTTCTTGCCCTTGACTCGGCGCGTCGGGCTCGACTACGTTCGCACGGTAAGCGCTCGGGAGGGCCGGGGCACGCGTTCGTCCGCGGACTAACCCGGATCTTGCAGTAACGCGTTTGATGTGAGCTTTTCGGGCTCGCTGAGCCTCGGTCGCCCGGGCGTGTCCTGCTCGGGCATGCGCTCCTTGTTGAAGGACACTCTGGTCGCGCTTCGCGGCACTGGGAGCTCGTTGGCGGGCATGCTTCGCTCGTCCGCTGGCGTCGGGCTGGTCGGAATCTGAGTGCGCTGTCCGGCGCGCTCAGCCCGATGGCGCCGGGAGCGCTGTCAGGCGCTCGAACGCGCTCGTGAGCTCTGCGGCCCAGGGCCAGCCGGCCTGCAGCCGTAGTGTCGCTGAGCGGGCGTGGAAGGCAAGGCGCCCGGCGACGTGAAGGATTCGGTAGCGCAGCCGCTTGGGCTCTGAGCGCGCCAGCGTGCCGGTGAAGAGGAGCCGCTTCATCCAGATGATGAGGTCGTGTGCGATCTGGACGATTGCCAGCCAGACGCGGTTGTGCTCGAACTCTTTGAAGGGCAGGTTGCGCAAGCCGGTGTCCTTGTCGTTTCGGATGTGATCCTCGACGTGCGCGCGGGCGCGGTGTCGGCGCTCGAGCTCGGCGGGCTCGCCGGTCTGGTCGGTGAGGATCGCCTGGAAGCGGTGACCGTCGTGGTCTGAGAAGGTGAGCTGCGCGCCGGGGTGGGCGCGCTCACGGCGCACGATCACCCGCGAGCCCTCGGGCCAGCCCTCAAGGTCAAGGGCCGCGGTGAGCTCGGCCACCTGTCCGTTGGTGCGCGGAGTGCCGTCCTGCTCAACAGCCGAAACCCAGTCCCCATCGGGGATCTGGAGGATCTGGGTGCGGACCACCTCGTTCAGTTCATAGCCCACCGAGAATCCGATCCGGGCCTCGCGGCACCAGTCAAGGAGCTCGTGGCTCGCGCCGGCGCTGTCGGCACGCAGCAGGATCTCTGCGCCCTCGATGTGCTCCTTGGGGATCTGCTCGAGCGCGTGTTCTGAGACCGTGATCTGGTCAGCCGCGGTGTTTGCGCCGGCGTTCCCGGGCCGCAGTTCCCCCGCGAGCGCTTCACCGGTCTGATCGGCATAGGCGAGCATCGGGTGAAACCCGTAGCCGCCCTTGAAGTTCCCGGCGGCGCCCTCCTTCTCAGAGTGCGAGCCGACGAGCGTCGCGTCGAGGTCGATGTCCACGACCTCCGGCGCTCCCGTGAGCTCCCACACGCGCGCCCGTGCGCGGGCGTGAGCGCTCCGCAGTCGCTCGAGTCCACCGGGGTCGCTTGCGATCCGGTCGATCGCCCGGAAGGCCGTCGCGTCCGAGCAGACAGCTCCGAACAACGCGGCCTGATCGCCAAGCGCCCCGAGGTCTGAAAGGCAGTCCCCGCCGTCGGCGAGCATCACCGCGAGGTCACGGACGACACGGCCCAAGTCGTGCCCGGAATGCCTGAGCTTCAGCTCCTCGAGCTCTTGTGAGAGCGCTCTCCTCAGCCCGGTCTTCTCGGCGATCTGAACCAGCATCGCGCTGCCCGAATGCGACACCAGACCGTCTCCGTCCGGCCTTGCAACTACCTTGAAATCGCGGCCATCGCGCTGCACCTTCAAGGTGATCCTCCTGAGCTCGGGAACAGGACTTCAGCAACCCCGATTCTCCAAGCTCAGCCGGACATCCCCGCGCCCCGGAATACCCGGGGCGCGGATGGTTAAGGCGTTACTGCAAGATCCGGGCTAGAGCGACATTCCAGGGAAGAGGAGAGCAAATGAGCAAACGAACCCGCATCGTCGGTTTCGTGGCGGTACTCGCCGGGGTGCTGGTGTCGGCGGCCCCAGCGGCGGCGTCGCAGTACGTGGCGCTCGGTGATTCCTACTCCTCGGGGGTGGGGTCGAGGGTGTTCTACGAAGAATCAGGTGAATGCAAGCGTAGCCCGTATGCGTACGGACCACTGGTCGCGGCGGCCAAGAGCTACACGTTCAGCTTCGAGGCTTGCGCGGGTGCGAAGACCAAAGAAGTGAACGAAAAACAGCTTGGCACGCTGAGCACCAGCACCGCGCTGGTGACGATCACGATCGGCGGCAACGACGCCGGCTTCGGCACAGTGATGGAAGAATGCGCCGTATATTACTTCTGGTGCGGCGAAGCGATCGAAGAAGCCGACAAGTACATCAAAAACAGCTTGCCGGCGGCGCTGGAAACAACATACAAAGACATACGCGCCAAGGCGACGACAGCGCAGGTGATCGTATTGGGGTATCCGAAGCTGTTCACCAAGGAAGGCGCGACGTGCGGCGTCAACACCCTCACCTCGGGCAACGAGAAGAAAATCAACGAATCGGCAGAAAAACTAGACGCCGTGATCAAGGCGCGCGCTGAAGCGTTGAAATTCACCTTCGTCAACCCCACGAGCGCCTATGAATCCCACGAGGTCTGCTCGTCCTCGGAATGGCTGAACGGTGAGTCCGATCCGCTCGGGGAAAGCTACCACCCGAACACCAAAGGCCAGGAAGAGTTCGCCAAGCTCGTGGAGGCGGCGATCTAACGGGGCCACCCACCCGGTCTCGCGAAGGCCGCGTGAGCGATACGGCTGAGTTGAGCGGGGGCAGCCCGGCGCACGTCCGGGCTGCCCCACCCTCCGACGCCCACTGCTTGCAGCGAGCCAAGTCCTGTAGTGTCGCTCGGGCGATGACGCGGTGAAGCCGGCTGATCTTGTTAGCTATGGACAAACCCTCGCTCACTGAGGCGGAGGAACTTCCGGCGAGCTTTCGTGCCGCGCTGACGCCGGCGGTGCCGCTGATCGTGGAGGCCGCGATCGCCGCGATTGGAAGCCAGGCTCAGGGCTCCGGCCACGCTGCGGACGCGCTCGAGAGGAATCTCAGGATCGGCCTCACCGATGCCGTCGATCGCTGGTTCGCGACAACGAACCCGTCGGCGGACACCGATCTGCACTTCGAGCTGGGACGAGCCCAGGCTCGCGCGGCGCGGAGCCTCGACGAGCTGATGGGCTTCTACCGCATCGCCGGCCAGACGGCGTGGCGGCGACTGACCGAGGTTGGCGCGGCGCAGGGCATAGAGCCCCGGTATCTGTACCGGCTGGCGGAGACCGGCTTCGGCTACGTGGAGGAGCTCTCCACACAGGCGGCCGCTGGATACGCGGACGAGCAATCCCATAGATCCGGCGCCACACACTCGCGGCGCAACGAGCTCCTGCGCCTGCTGCTGCGCGAGCCAAAACTCGACCGCGACGTGCTCGAGGTCGCCGCGCGCGCCGCCGGGATCGAGCTCGGCTCGATGCTCGCGTTCTTCGTTGGCGCGGCCGAGCATTATGAGCAGTTCGCGCGCTCGGGCCGCGAGCCGTTCCTGCTGGAGCCTCGGGCGGGCGAGTTCGCCGGGGTCATCTTCGACCCCGGCCCAGCGGCTCGCCTACGCCAGCTTGCGCTCGCGGCCGAGCACGCCGGCGCGCAGCTCGCGCTCGGCTCCCGCGTGCCTGTGGAGAGCGCCGCGAGCAGCCTCACGCGGGCGCGCGCGCTGTTCAGGCTCGTGCACCTCGGGCTCGTGGAGGGTGGGCCACTCGTTCAGGCCGACGATCATGATCTCGCGCTGCTCTTGTGTGCCGAGCCCCAGCTTGCTCAGGAGCTCGCCCACCGGCGGCTGAACCCGCTCGAGGCTGTCCGTGGTGCCAAGACGCGGACGAACCTCACTTTGACGCTGCGGGCCTGGCTCCAGAATCCCGGCCAACGCAAGACGATTGCGCGCGTCCTCGAGGTCCACCCGCAGACCGTGCGCTACCGCATGGCCAGGCTGCGCGAGCTGTTTGGCGATGCAATCGATAACCCCGACGGCCGCTTCGAGCTGGAGCTCGCCCTGCGCCTGCTCCCGTTCGCGGCTCTGACCGACGCCGCTTGAGAGCTTGTTCGTGTCGCCTCGTTTCGGTCGAGTGTGCTCGTCCGCGACCACTCAGCGTTTGATGCCGACGCTCGTGCCCTCCGTATTGCGGATCGCGGGCTCGATGCTTTCGACGAGGAACTGGTCGCGGTCGCCGCGTTCCCAAGCCTCGAGCAGACCGGGAGCGTGGAGATCGAAGTCGACCCTGGTCTTTTGGAGCACTGCGCGCAGGTCCTGGTGGAGCTCACCGATCGTGGGCCGTCCCCAGTACCAGTAGCCGTTGTAGATCTTGAAGATGCGCAGACCCGGCTCGAGCACGAACGTGTGCGGGACCATCGGGTCGTGCGGGTCGGTGTACTCCTTGATGTCGAGGTCGCGCTGAACTGTGTGGTCGGGGTCGCTGAGGAACGGCCACTCAGCGCCGAGCGCGTCGCGGAACTCGTTGATGTCGAGTTGGTTGTCCTTCGTGATCACGCAGATGCGCGTGTACGCAAGCTTGAAGTCGAGATAGTTGTCGACTAGGTGGCGCAGGAACCTGTGCTCCTTCGGGTCATAGCCACCGCGGGCGAGGTGCAGCACCATCGGCAGCGTGCGCTGAATCTCGGAGATCGAGCGGACGGTCCCGGTGTGGTCGCTGAGTCTGTAGTCAGGGAACAGCTCGCCGACGCTGATGTCTGGTCGCATCTTGTCTGCTCTGGGGGAGCTGGGTGCCTTGCAAGCCGGAGCGCGCACGCCGGCCGATAGGGTCAGCTCGCGCTCGGCTCTGCTTCTGGCTCGGCCGCGAGACCGGCGTTCAGCTGCTCGATGCGTTCAACCGGCGATGCGAGCTCGGCGTGGGAGATCTCGCCGCTCTGGACGAGCCCGAACGCCACCTTGCCGAGGTCGGTGTAGGCCTGGCTCAGTTCGCGTTTGGCCTGTACGTCCTCAACGCCCTCGCGCGCCTTAGCTGCCGTCTGCTCCGCCTGCGCCTTGACCTTGTCGAGTAGGCCCATTGCCGCCTCCCTGAATCGCCGATTTTCTCGACCATATACGCTCGATGCCGATCACGCGATCCCGGGCGCCTGCATCGCTGTGCGCTGCGACGCGGGAACGCGGACTTCGAGCCCAGCGAGTTCCAATCGGCAAGTCGAATCCCGGCTAGGACTGGACGGACGGACAGACGTCGAACAGCCACTGCCCCTTCACCCTCGTGAGCGTGGTCGCACCGAGCCCGTACTGCGCGGTGGCGGTCGCCCTCGATCCCTTGATCGTCACCGTCAGGTGCGCCATGAAGCTGCTCACGAGCGCCCGCCAGGCGCTCGGGCTCAGCCCGGAGTCATCATCGCCGGGGTCTTGTGCTCGAGCACGTGCTGCTGTTCGTCGAACGTACGTGTGCAGCTCCCGCGACCGCCGGTGAACGAGCGCACCCCCGCGGCGGTGAGGCTGGAGCACACTGCGCTCGCTGGTCCGAAGTACTCGGCGGTGAGCACCTTACGGTAGAGCGCTCGCACCTGAGGGGCGCGGGCGTCCGCCGCAGCCTCGGCCGGGGCGTACACCGCGAACCCGCCGACTATCAGCACCGCCGCAACCCATCCTCTGTTGATTTTCATCCGGCCATCCCGACGTCGCCTGGGTCGACACCGTAGCGCCTCATGCCCGCACGGCGAGTCAATGTCTTTCACCCTCAGGAATCGAGGCTCACCGAATGACCTTCGTCTGGACCTTGCCGCAGGTCACGCATTTGCGCTCGAGAACGTAGCCTTTCGCGCTGCCTTTGCCCCAAGCTCGCTCCCACTCACTCCATTTGTGTTTGTGCAGAAGCCTCATGGTGGGTATGACGCGGCAGTCCTCGAGATTGGTCTCGCTGGGTCTTGATCGGGACGGAGATACTATGCCCACGGCGCCGGGGAAGGCCGTCGGGCGCACAGCTGGGCAACACGCACCGCACAGCTGGGCAACACGCACCGCACAGCTGGGCAACACGCACCGCACAGCTGGGCAACACGCACCGCACAGCTGGGCAACACGCACGGATCCCGCAGGCGCCCTTCGCGCCCGCGGGATCCGGCGTTTCCCCCGGGGCGGCTCTCCTTCCGTGGGAGCTCAGCCCCTCAGCGGCTTCCATCCGTGGGCCGCCGATCCTTGACGCGCGGTCCATCCGTGGCCCGCGCCTGTCTCCCCCAAGGTCGCTACCAGCTCGAGCTTTCGCCTCCGTCGCAGCCTGTTTTGAGGATCGGGCTGTAGCAGCTGCGGGTGACCGTCCCCGTGGCGCTCATGGCGACCGTCAGTTCGTCGCCGTCGGTGGCCGTCGCGGTGACCGAGTATTCGTTTTCGCCCGGCGTCGCGCTGCTGAGATAGGCGTGCTGTTTGCTGGGCGTGCTCGAGATCGCCGGTTCCTCCGCGGCCAGTTCCGTCGGCGTGACGGACAGGTAGTTTTCGTGCTCGGTCCCGAGCACCTCCGCGGCCGTCTCAGCCGTCTTCACGAGTTCCTTCGCCTGCACGTCGTTGGCGCTGTTGGTCGTGCTCAGAAGGGACGGGATCGCGATCGCGGCGAGGATGCCGATGATCAGGACCACGACGAGAAGTTCCAGCAGGCTGAGGCCGTCGTTCTCGCTTGCGCGTCGCGCCAAGCGCTGCCCCGCGTGCGTGCGACCGTGCGTCGCGCCAGCGATCGTGGGGTTCGACGGGTTCGACGGCGTCAGCATCACGGCGGCCTCCTTGCTTGGCTGGCAGCCGGGCCGTCTCGGCGAGACCCCTGACTTTGCGCCCCCGCCTCGCGACGGGTTTGCCCTTGCAGTCTGGTTGATCGGAGGCTGAGTGTGCGGGTTGCCCTGCCGCGATGGAAGGGAAGTGCGCCTGCGGCCGCTTTTCTGGACGGATGTACGAGTCAGCCCCCATCGGCGCCCGGTCTTGCGCCGAGCAGCGCCCCGCGCTAGTCGGCGCTGAATACACGGCCTGCGCTTGCGGAGGGCTGATCCGCGCCTGTCTCTCGTCGGGCGAGCTCCTCGCGCACGAGCGGCGCGACCCGCGTCCCAAACAGCTCCATCGAGCTCAGCACGTCGCGGTGGGCGACCGCGCCGACGCTCATCTGGGCGATGTAGCGATCGTGCCCGAACAGCCCATGCTCAAAGACGATCTTCTCGGCTACCTGCTCTGGTGAGCCCACCGCCAGCGCGCCCTGCGGCGAGCGCAGCGCTTCGTACTCTGCTCGCCCCGACGGCGGCCAGCCCCGCTCTCGCCCGATGCGGTTCATCATCGCCAGATACGGCGCCGCGAACGCCGAGTCGGCCTGCGCGGAGCTGGCGCCGACGAAGGCGTGGGTGTTGATCCCCAGCCGCCCCCGGGAGGGCTCGTGTCCCGCTCGGGCAAGCGCCTCGCGGTAGAGCTCGACCAGCCCCACGAACCGCTCCGGCTGGCCGCCGATGATCGCGATCGTCAGGGGCAGCCCCAGCGTCCCCGCCCGAGCCACGGACTGCGGCGAGCCCCCGACCGCGACCCATACGGGAAGCGGTTGCTGGAGCGGTCGCGGCCATACCCCCGCGTCGGCCAGCGGCGGGCGGTGCTTGCCTGACCAGGTCACGGGGTTCTGCTCACGAAGCTGGAGCAGCAGATCGAGCTTCTCCGCATACAGCTCGTCGTAGTCGTCCAGGTCGTAACCGAACAGCGGGAAGGACTCGATGAACGACCCACGCCCGGCCATGATCTCGGCGCGACCGTTGGACAGGAGGTCAACCTCCGCGAACTGCTGGAACACGCGGACCGGGTCATCGGAGCTCAACACGGTGACCGCGCTCGACAGGCGGATGCGCTCGGTCCTGACCGCCGCCGCCGCCAGCACCACGGCTGGCGAGGACACCAGGAAATCGGGCCGGTGGTGCTCGCCGATCGCGAACACGTCGAGCCCCAGCTGGTCGGCCAGCTCCGCCTCCTCGATCAGCTCGCGCATGCGCTGGCGCGGGCTGATCCCGCTTGCCAGGTCCGCGAACGTCGCCAGCCCGAGTTCCACGCAACCAGCATAGCGCGGTAGTTGCGCGCGCAACGAACGACCGCGCATGCCGCGGCGCGATGTCCAAGTCGCGCACGACGTTGAACAGGTGACGTCGCGCCCACGTGCGCCCGGCTCGCGGCAGCAGGCCCATGTAGCTCAGGTACCGGTAATCGGCCTACACACGTCGAAAAGCAACGTCGCTGCCCTTGGCCGCTGACGCTTTCAGCTTGCTCGCGTCGAAGAAGTCAAACGAGCGCGCGTTGAAGTTGTGAAGGTGACACGGACCGTATCGCGCGCGCATCTGCTCGCGGCGCCGCGAAGGCGAGCTCAGGCAGCTCGGCGGCGCCCGTTTCGCCTGCGCGCGCGGGCGCCGTGCTCGGAGCGCAGGCCCGTGCCCCCGGTGAACTCGTGGCGCAGGCCGAGACGGCCCGCAAGCTTGCTCATTTCCTCACGATCCTCCGGGCCGACGAACGTGATGCCGATCCCGCGGTGCCCAGCGCGTCCCGTGCGCCCGATGCGGTGTATGTACGCCTGATGGTCCTCGGGCGGGTCGAAGTTGATCACGTGCGAGACGCCGTCCACGTCGATCCCGCGCGCCGCCACATCAGTCGCCACCAACGTGTCCACTCGCCCAGACTGAAAGCGCGACAGCGCTTGCTCGCGCTGGCGCTGGGACTTGTTGCCGTGGATCGCCAGCGCCTGCACCCCGCCCGCGCCCAGTCGCTTGACCAGGCGGTCCGCCCCACGCTTGGTCCGTACGAACACCAGCGTTCGCTCTCGCGTCTGGCCCAGCTCCGTCATCAGCGCATCCACGCGGCGGTTGCCCTCGACGGCGACGAAGCGGTGCTCGACCTGCGTCGTCGCAGATACGCCCGGCGTGCCGCTCTCGTGCCTGACGGCGGATCTGGTGTACAGCCTCGCAACATCCCCCGCGAGCCCATCGAGCGTCGCCGAGAAGAACATCGTCTGGCGCTCCCGCGGACAAGCTTTGACGATACGGTCGATCGCCGGACGGAAGCCCATGTCGAGCATCCGGTCGGCCTCGTCCAGCACCAGGAACCGGATCGCCTCGAGCGTGAAGGCCCCACGTCCCAGCAGGTCCTCCAGACGCCCCGGAGTCGCAACCAGCATGTGCGCGGCCGCGCCCCGGGTGGCCTGTGCCGTCAGCCCGACGCCGCCGTACACGGCTGTGACGCGCAGTCGCTTCGCGCGGGCGAGGTCGCCCAGCTCGGCGACGATCTGGCCAGCGAGCTCGCGTGTGGGGGCGAGCACGAGCGCTGTGGGCGCCGCAGCTCCCGCCTCGATGCGCTCCACCAGCGGGATCCCGAAGGCGAGCGTCTTGCCGGAGCCGGTCGGCGACTTGACGAGGACGTCACGTCCCCCGAGAATGTCGGCGAGTACGAGCTGCTGGACCGGGAACGGCTTCTCGATCCCGCGGCGCGCGAGGGCGCCGGCGACCGCACTGGACACGCCGAGGTCGGCGAAGGACTGCTGTGTCATCAAATCTCCTTGGGCTGCGCGCTCGGTTGCGCGCGGTTCGGAGGCTATGGCCTACCCGAACCGCTGTCTTGCGGGACTCAAGCGAGCTGCCTCGCGGTCGAGGGTCGACCGCTGCAAGTGAAGCTAGCAGATGCGCGCTAAGCTGATTGTGCAGATTGATGCGACAGAGGGAATGGTTGATCTGTCGCGAACCAGCTTCGGCGCACTGAAAGCAAGTTGCGGACGCGCGATCCGCCCGGGAGCGACCAACGTGCCAGGACCACAACAGCTTCGTCAGCAGGAGAAGCACGAAGAGAAGCTCAGGGATATGCGCGAGCAGGTCGCGCAGGGCAAGCTGGTGATCAGGCAGATGACGCCTGATGAGCGAAAGCGCTACCCGCCGCGCGAGGCCGGCCGCGCTCGCGCCGCGTCCAAGCGGCGCTGATCGCGCGTCAGCCGGCCAATGCCGTGCGGGCGCGCGCCAGCTCGCTGGCGAGCTGCGCGGCGTCGCCCACGTACGCCGCGCCAGCGCCGTCCGTCAACAGTTGGTTGACGATCGCCACTCCGCTCGCATACACCGGTGCGTCACTGCGCAGCAGGCTTGCGAGCTGGCAGATCGCGCTCGCGTTCTCGAGCACGCAGTCGGGCCGCACGAGTACCCGCCAACGCCTGCCGTTCGCCGCTGCCTGCCGCACGAGGCGCTCGAGTCCCCCTGCCGTGAGTGCACGACTGCGTTGCGAGGTCAGGTGCGCGGCCCGTGCCGCCAGCGCTCTGGAGCCGGCCGGGTCGGCGCCCGCGATCAGCGCCCGATCGAGCGAGCGCCCGCGCATTCGTGCCTGGAGTCGGGTGAGCCGGTCCGGCCTGAAGGTGCGGCCGATCTGCCGCTCGTACTCGCTCAGAAACGGTTCGTTTGCGACGGCGTCCAGTCCCTGCGTTAGCATCGTTGTCACCTCCGTTAGCGGATAGCTGGTGTCGTAACCTATCATAGATTTTCACCGGTGTCAGCGAAAGCCACAACATCAGCGCCGCATGGGCTCGACCTCCCGATCGACTTCGTCAACTCGCTCGACGTCGACGCTGGTACGGACGCGCTCTCGAGCCCGGCTGAGCTCACCGGCTGGCTCGCTGACGCCGGGCTGATCGCCGAGCGTGTCCGCCCTGCGACCGCGGGCGATCACGTGCACGCGATCGAGCTGCGTGAAGCGCTGCGCGCGCTGATGCTCGCCAACAACGGCGCGGACTCCGATCCGCGCGCGGCTCGTGAGCTGGAGCTAGCCGCGCGTCGGGGCAAGCTCGGCGTGCATTTCACCGACACCGGCGCCGTCAGCCTGCTGGCTGGCGCGCAAGGCGTGGACGGCGCCTTGGCGCGCCTGCTCATACCGATCGCCCATGCGCTCGAGGACGGCACCTGGCAGCGCGTCAAGGCGTGCCGCGCCCACGATTGCCAATGGGCGTTCTACGATCGCTCGCGCAACCGCTCGGGCGTGTGGTGCGAGATGGCCGTTTGCGGCAACCGCACGAAGGTTCGCGCCTACCGCGAGCGCGCCCCGCGCGGGCGCCGCTGAGTCACGGGAAGCGCGCCGCCCACGGCTCGAGCTCGAGGCCCGCGGCGTTGATCACGTAGGAGATCAAGCGGTACCAGCCGGCCACGACCACCAGCTCGAGCAGCTGATCGCTGCGCAGGCGCTCGCGCAGGCCCTGCCACAGCTCGTCGGGGATCGTGTTGGAGTCGTGCAATGCGTCCGCCGTGGCGATCAGCTGCGCGTCGGCGTGCGTCCACACCTCGTTATCGGGCGAGCCGTGGACAGTCGCCTCCAGCTGGCGGTCGCTGAGGCCGAGCGGCTTGGCGAACGCGAGCGCGTGTACCCCCCACTCGTACTCCGCTCCCGCGCGCGCAGGTGCGGAGGATCACAAGCTCGCGATCGCGCGGCGCCAGGCGGGGGTGCCCGAGCAGGCCGGCTCCGAGCGGGCGCATGCGTGAGGCCAGCTTCGCGAAGCGGGCGTCGTGATCGCCGAGCGGGGCAGCGGCTACTCGCTCACCGCGGAGGGCGCCGCGCTGCTCGAGGCGCTCGCGCCGCTGCACCAATGGGCCGCGCGCTGGAGCGAACGGGAGCCTCCGTCAGCCGAGGGCTGAGCGCGCGCACGCTCCGGTCCGCGCGCGCGAAGTCAGCCGTGGTTCGAGCACGCGTGCAGGGTGCTCGTGCCGCTCGCCAGGCTCACCGTCTCGCTGCCGCTGGCCGGCACCGATCCGAGTGCCGCGCCGTTGTCGGTGACCGCGCTCCCTGGTCGCAGCTGCAACAGCGTGAGCGCGCTCGGGCCATCGCTGGCTGCGGTGATCGTCGCGCACTTCAGCCCCGCCTTCGCCGTTTCCACGCTCGCCGCCGCCACGTTCGTCAACTGGAGCGTCAGCGCTTGACGGGCGGCCGGCGTCGCTCCGGCCTTCCACGTGAGCGAGTCGGTCACCGCCGGCGTCGGGCCGTCGGCCGTCCCCGTGTGATGTTCCACGGTCTCCTGCGGCTCGCGGATCGCCGCCGAAGACGCCGTCACGGTGGCGAGCACACCCGGCCCGCTGCTGCGCGCCTGAAGCCCGCTCACCCAGTAGTCGCCGCTCGGGCCGATGCCCAGCGCGCTCGAGTCCAGTTCCGGATACCACGTGAAGGTGAACGAGCCGGGGTCCTGCACGCGTTCGCGCTCACCCAGCTGCGAGGTCGCGGGCGCGAAGTCGTTCTGGCTCGCGAACACCAGGTGGTCCTCCGCCGGATACAGCAGCGCGTAGTAGCGGTAGCCGAGCTTGTTGAAGTCTTCGACCTGTTCGAGGCCGCCGGTGAACGGCACCAGCTCGTCGAGGGCGCCGTAGGTCATCACGTAGGGAATCCACTTGCCGTTCACGATCAGCGGCGCGGTCTTGCCGTCACTTTCACACTCGCCACCGGAGCCCGCCGCGGTTTCGACCCCTTCGACGATCCGCGTGCCGCACACGACCGGCCCCTCCAGCGGCATCGACTGGGCAAACAGGTCGGGGTATTCGAGGGCGAGCTTGTAGGAGGCAAAGCCGCCCATCGAGTACCCGGACATGACGGTCGCGTCGGGGTTCAGGTCGTAGTCGGATGCGAGCTGGTGCCACACGTCCCAGAAGTCGACCTGGGCGGCTTCGTAGTACCACTGCCCGTCGCTGAAGCCCTCGGTGGTCGCGCAGATGCTGTTGCGGTCCTGGCACTCTTCCTGGATCTGCGAGGGGGCGAGGCCGCCGTACTGGTTGAGGTTGACGCCCAGCGAGTGCAGGATCCACGTCAGCGGCGCTGGCTTCTTGGGGTTGTAGGTGGTGGGCACGTACACCGCGTAGGGCTGCACCCGTCCGAGGTAGGTCGGGCCGGTGTAGGTGTTTGTTCCTTCCGCCGCGATCACGCCTTCGCCCAGCTCGAGCGGGCTGACGTACCAGCGGTTGGTGTAGCCGGTGGGTTTCGGTTCGAGGGTCGACGTCTTGGCTGCCAGCTGCGACCAGTCGAGCGTGAGCGAGTACTTCGACACGTTGCCCGTGGCCAGCGTGTTGGCCTGGTCGCTTTCCATCCAGTAGTTAGAGCACTCGATCACCGGCACGTGGTTCTGTTCGCCGCTTTCGCCGCCGAGTTCGCCTTCCACCGCCGAGTTGATCGCGGAGGAGTCCGGCAGGGCTTCGCTCGGGCACACCACCGGTTTCTCCTGCTGGTAGCTGCGGAAGGTCACGTTGTACACGTTCGTGCCCTCCGGTATGCCGCCGTCTTCGGGCCCCACCGTGGCGAATTCGGTGCCTTCGGGGTTGGCCAGCCCGGCCCCCAGGCGCACCTTCCAGCTGCCGCTCACCGCCAGCACGCTCGTGGGGATGCGCACGATGAACGAGCGCGCCGCCATGTTCACTTCCGTGTGCAGTTCCGCGCCGGGAACCGGCTTGCCGCTGGCCACTTCCAGCAGCTGCGCGTGCTGGGCGGAGACCACCAGCGCGTACTGGATGCCAGCCGACTTCAGCTTTGCGTTCGCCGGCCATTCTTCACCGCTCGCCGGCGACGCCTGACCGGTGCTGATCGCCCACTCCGCGATCGGAACGTCCGCGTCCGCCAGCGAGTTCCAGTCCACTCGCCAGTACGTCGCTTCGGGCGTGTAGCCGACGGCGGCGGTGAAGATGTCCGCGCCGTCTTTGTCGGCCGGGCCTTCGGGGTATTCAAAGCCGCCGTGCACCTCCGCCAACGATGAGATTTTGGCGTTGTCAGCGATCCCCACCGGGCTGCCCAGCGGCCCGTGGTCGTCGTACACGAAGTCCGTCCACAGGCTCGCTCCGCCGGACAGCAGCCCCGTGCCGGAGGTGTGCGAGAAGTCGTTCGAGAACGGCCATTCCGAGCTCGAAGGCGCCGGCAACGACGGTTCGGGGGTCTCCGCCGCGGGCGGGACCCCCGTCGGCAGTCCCGGGATCCCGGGCACGCTGTCAGCGATCCGCTGCGACTTCGCCGAAGCCAGAGCGCCCGTGGGGGTCAGCGCCAGCGCGACCACGCTCGCGATCGCCACCGCCGTCACAGGCCACGCGCGCCCGCACGAATCCCTCATCGAAGTCCTCACCCCTCCCGCTCCGCGGCTTTCCCGGTGTGCGCCAGCCCACCTATTGACGGACACATACTTCCCTGCATGTCTCATGCGCAAACGTCGCGGCTCGCAGAGGTCCGATTCGACGCCGCGCACGGTCGCGTTCGTGCTCGCGCCGGCCAGCGCCGCCGGCGCGCTTTGCCCGCCGCGCTCAGCGAGCCCGCGCCAGCTCGGCCATCTGCTCGAACGCCGCCAGCGGGTTCAGCGGCTCCTGCTCGTCCCACAGCTCCTGGTAGATGCTCGCGACGTTGACCACCAGCCGCTCCGGCTCGCCCCAGTCCGCCCAGCGATCGAGCGCGATCGAGCGCGCTGCCTGCATCGCCGACATCCCCTCCGCGTGGCGCGAGCGCGCCTGCGCATACAGGTACTCGAAGTACGCCTTCAGCTCACGCACCGCAGGCGCGCCCGCGAGCGGCCCGTGACCCGGCACGATCACCTCGACGTCCATCGCGAGGATGCGTTCGCAGGCCGCGATCCAGTTCGACACCGGTCCCGCCCACGCGATCGGGTGGGCCTGCGAGAACAGGATGTCGCCGGAGAACAGCACGCGCTGCGCCGGCACGTGGACGAGCGTGTCGCCGCGCGTGTGCGCTGGGCCGACCTCGATCAGGCGCAGCTCGTGCTCGCCCACGCGCAGCTCCAGCTCGCCGCTGAACGTGTGGCCTGGCAGCGACAGCTCGATCCCACGGAAATCAAACGCACCGAAGCACTCGAGGAAGAACGCGCCCACCTCCCCCATCGCCGGGGCCTGCTCTACCAGCGCGGCCATCGCCGCCGGGGGCAGCTCGCTCATCTCCGCGGCCGTGCGCTCGGAGGCGACGATGCGCGCGTCGCCGACCAGCTGGTTTCCGTAGCAGTGATCGCCGTTGGCGTGGGTGTTGACGAGCGTGTCGATGCGCGCCGCCGCCGGCACCGCGCTGCGCATCGTGTGCAGCATCCGCTCGGTCAGCGTCAGGTCGTACAGCGTGTCAACCAGCAGCGTGCCTGCACCAGCGTCGGCCGGGTCCGCGACGATCAGACCGGCGTTGCTCCAGCCCCAGCCGCCGTCCGGCTGAAGGTAGGCGTAGAGACCGTCACCCACCTCCTCCAGTCCCAGCGCGTAGGCCATCGACGGAGCTCGCTCAGAACAGGTGGACGTGGCCGGGGGACAGCGTTGCGAGAACAGCGCGCACCGGCGGGATTCTAAGGCAGTATCGTCGTGCGGGAGATGGCGCTCGAGCTCGATCAAGCCGCACCCGCGCGCGGGTGCGGCGCCGAGGGCCCGGTAGACGGCGCGGCGGCGCAGGCGGTGGCGGGCGGGCAAGCTCGGGAGCACTCCGCGATGCCGGGCGACCTCGTGGGGCGCGCTGCCACGATCGTGGTGACGGTCGTGCCGGTCGCGCTCGTCGGCCTGGCAGCGTGGCGTGCCTGGGGCGGAGCGCTGCGCTGGTCGGACCTCGTGGTGCTGGCGATCACCTACCTGCTCACCGGGCTGGGGGTGACCGTCGGCTTCCATCGCCTGTTCACCCACCGCAGCTTCAAGACCAGCGCCCCGCTACGCGCGCTGCTGGCCGCGTTGGGCTCGGCGGCGGTCGAGGGCCCGGTGATCGAGTGGGTCGCCAACCACCGCAAGCACCATCGCTTCTCCGATCGTCACGGCGATCCGCACAGCCCCCACGTCGAGCGCGCGCGTGGCTGGCGCGGCGCGCTCGCGGGTCTGTTCCACGCCCACTTCGGCTGGCTCATCAACGGCGAACCGCTGGCCGACGAGCAGCGCTACGCGAAGGACCTGCTGGGCGACCCGTTGCTGCGCTTCGTCGACCGCACGTTCCTGCTGTGGGTGCTCGCGGGGCTGGCGTTCCCGTTCGGCCTGGGCATCGCGCTCACCGGCACGCTCGCGGGGGGGTTGACCGGCCTGCTGTGGGGCGGTGCCGTGCGCATGTTCTGCCTGCACCACTCCACGTTCTCGATCAACTCGCTGTGTCACTTCTTCGGCGATCGCCGCTACGCCACCGGGGACGAGTCACGCAACCTCGCCTGGCTCGCGCTGCCGACGCTCGGCGAGGCATGGCACAACAACCACCACGCCTTTCCCACCTCCGCCCGCCACGGCCTGCGCTGGTGGCAGCTCGACCCGTCCGCGTGGCTGATCGTGGGGCTCGAGCGCACCGGTGTCGTGTGGGACGTCGTGCGGGTTGCGCCCGAGCGCCAGCGGAGGAGTATTCTGGCCACACAGCCAGGGGAAGAGGAGACATGTACGACTACGTGATCGTTGGTGCAGGCTCAGCCGGGTGCGTGCTCGCCAATCGGCTCAGCGAGGATCCCGACGTGCAGGTGCTGCTGCTCGAGGCAGGGCCCCCCGACGTCGACGAGAACATCCACGTGCCGCTCGGCTACCTTCAGCTCGCGCGCACCGAGGTCGACTGGGACTACTGCACCGCGCCCGAGCCCGAATGCAATGGCAGGCGCATACCGTTGCCTCGCGGGAGGGTTCTGGGCGGCTCCTCCTCGATCAACGCGATGGTCTACATCCGCGGCAACCGCCGCGACTACGACGAATGGGGCGTGCCCGGCTGGTCGGCGGCCGATCTGATCCCCTACTTCCTGAAGGCCGAGGACAACGAGCGCGGCGCCTCGCGCTGGCACGGCGCCGGCGGGCCGCTGCCGGTCAGCGAAGGACGCTCCCGCAACCCGATGGCGAGCGCGTTCGTCGAGGCCGGGGTGCAGGCTGGCCTCCCGCGCAACGAGGACTTCAACGGCGATCAGCAGGACGGCGTCGGCCTCTACCAGGTGACCCAGCGCGGCGGCATGCGCGCGAGCGCGGCCGTCGCCTACCTGCACCCGGTCAGCGAGCGGGCAAACCTCACCGTGATGCCGTACATGCTCGTCGAGCAGGTGCTGTTCGAGGGCACGCGCGCGGTCGGCGTGCGCGCCAGCCAGCTCGGGCAGGCGCAGGAGCTGCGCGCCGAGCGTGAGGTGATCCTGTGCGGCGGCGCGTACAACACGCCGCAGCTGCTGATGCTCTCGGGCATCGGTCCCGCCGAGCACCTGGCGATGCGCGAAATCGAGGTGCTGCTCGACCAGCCCGCGGTTGGCGAGAACCTGTCAGACCACGCGGGCGCCTACGGGGTGTGGACGACGCCGGAGGAAGTCAGCCTGCTGCGCTCGCTGGAGCCCGAGACGCTGAAGGAGTACGAAGCCACCCAGACCGGTCCGTTCGCGTCGAACTTCGCCGAGGCCGGCGGCTTCGCGCGCGTCGCGCCGGACGCACCCGCGCCGGACATCCAGTGGCACGTCGTGCCTCTGGAACTCCTGGACGAGGGCATGAGCGACCCGGAGGGCCACGGCATGCTCGTCTCGCCGTGCCTGCTCACGCCGCACAGCCGCGGCTACGTGCGCCTGGCCTCCAAGAACCCGACCGCCAAGCCGATCGTCCACCACTCCTTCTACACGGCCGGCGACGACATGCAGCGCATGATCGCCGGCATGCGTCTGACGCTCGAGATCTGCTCCCAGCCGGCGCTCGCGCCGTACTGCGTCGAGTCGTGCATCGGTGCCTCCGACGACAGCGACGAGGCGATCCGCGATCTGATCGCGCGCACGACCTACTCCGTCTATCACCCCGTCGGCACCTGCCGCATGGGCGCCGACGCTGAGGCGGTGGTGGACGTGGATTTGAGGGTCAACGGCCTGGAGGGGCTGCGCGTGGTGGACGCCTCGGTGATGCCGACCGTGCCTCGCGGGAACACCAACGCCCCGACGATCGCCGTCGCCGAGCGCGCCGCAGATGTGATTCGAAACGCAGGCGCGCTCGCCGAGCAGGACGCGCACGCGGAGCTCGCCGGGGCGCCGGCGCAGGCGGCATCGGCCTAGCTGCTGGCCGGGCTGGCGACGCCCGCACGACAGCGAGGCCCGCGCGCGGCTCAGAACACGACGGTGGTGGCGCCGTTTCCCAGCACGCGGTCTTCGCAGTGCCACTGCACGGCTCGCGCCAGCACGATGCGCTCGATGTCAGCGCCGCGCCTGGTGAGCGTGCGAACGTCGTCGCGGTGGCTCACGCGGATCACGTCCTGCTCGATGATCGGGCCCGCGTCGAGCTCCTCGGTCACGTAGTGGGCGGTCGCGCCGATCAGCTTCACGCCGCGCTGCTTGGCCTGCTCGTAGGGGTTAGCGCCGGCGAACGCCGGCAGGAAGCTGTGGTGGATGTTGATCACGGGCACGCCGAGGCGCTCGAGGAAGTCTCCGCTGAGGATCTGCATGTAGCGGGCGAGCACCACCACGTCGACCTCGCCGAGCAAAAGCTCCAGCAACTCGCGCTCGGCCTCCGGCTTGCCCTCCGGCGGGACGGGCACGTGCCGGTAGCGCAGGCCGAAGGACTCGACGTCGGCGCGCAGGTCCGGGTGGTTGGAGGCCACGAGCGCGATGTCCGCGGCCAGCTGGCCATCGCGCCAGCGCCACATCAGGTCGAGCAGGCAGTGGTCACGGCGCGAGGCCAGGATCGCCATCCGCTTCGGTCGCTGCGCATCCCACATCGTCCATCGCATCTCCAGGCCGTCGGCCACCGTCCGCGCGAAGCGCTCTTCCAGCGCGCGCCTGGCCGCGGGCTCCAGCGGCAGGTTGAACTCCATGCGCATGAAGAACTGGCCGTCCAGGGGGTCGGTCGAGTGCTGGCTCGAGCTGACGATGTTGGCGCCGGCCTCGTGCAGGAAGCGCGACACGGCGGCCACGATGCCCGGTCGATCGGCGCACGCGATCAACAGACGCGTGATCGTCGGCTCGGTGCTGGTGGGCGGCGGTTCGCCGGGTCGGATCGACACAGGCAGTGATCGTACGCGCGACGCACAGCGGATGGGGCTTGTGGGCGACCGTCCTCACCCCTATCCTATGTCGACGATGACCGCGCAGGAGGGCGTGGAGAGGGCGCTGGAGGCGCCGGTATGGGGAGAGCTGCGCTATAGCGGCGAGCTCATGCGGCTGCTCGCCGGCGGCGAGCTGCGCGTTCGCCGGCGTGAGCAACAGGGGCCGCCGGTGCTTTTGATCCCGGGGTTCATGGCCGGGGACAGCTCGTTGGGGCTCATGCGCCACTGGCTGCGCCGTCGCGGCCACCGTGTGGCGATGAGCGGGATGCGCGTCAACGTCGGCTGCTCCGAGGAGATCGTGAGCCGCCTGGAGGTGGATCTGGAGCGACTGGCCGCGGCCTGCGATTGCCCGGTCACGCTGATCGGGCAGAGCCGCGGCGGAACGCTCGCCCGCTCGCTGGCGGTGCGCGACCCGGACAGCGTGTCGGGGCTGGTGATGCTCGGTTCGCCGGTGTGCGACGGGCTGGCCGTCTCGACGCCGGTGTTGCGCACGGTGCGCCTGCTCGCGCGCCTCGGCGACCTGGGCCTGCCGCGCGTCTTCTCGACGAGCTGCAAGGACGGTGCCTGCTGCGCCGACTTCAGAGACGAGCTGCAAGCTCCGCTCGCGCCGCACATCGAGGCGGTGGCGGTGTACTCGTGCAGCGACGCGATCGTCGACTGGCGCGCCTGCCTCGATCCGTACGCGCAGCCGGTCGAGGTCGACTCCAGCCACTGCGGCATGTCGGTGCACCCGGACGTCTACCGCACGCTCGAGCGAGTGCTCGACGACGCCGCGCGAGTGCTCGACGACGCAGCGAGGTAGACGCGATGGAATGGATGAGTCCGATCGACTCATCCTTCCTGCACGTGGAGAACGCCACCACGCCGATGCACATCGGCGCCGTCAGCATCTTCGAAGGTCCGCCACCGCCGTTCGCGGACCTGCGCGCGATGGTCGCGGGCAAGCTCGACCTCGTGCCGCGCTATCGGCAGAAGGTCCGCTTCGTTCCGCTCGCCGTGAGCTCGCCGGCCTGGATCGACGATCCCCACTTCAGCCTCGACTACCACCTGCGCCACACCGCCGTCCCAGCTCCGGGAAGCGAGGCTCAGCTGCGTCAGATGGCGAGCCGCGTGTTCTCCCAGCACCTGGACCGCGACAAGCCGCTGTGGGAGCTGTGGGCCGTCGAGGGCCTGGAGGGCGGGCGCTGGGCGCTGCTGTCGAAGGTCCATCACTGCATGGTGGATGGCGTGGCCGCCACCGATCTGATGTCGGTCATGTTCTCGGATACGACCGCACGCTCCAGCGCCCGGGAATGGGCGCCCGCACCGGAGCCTTCGGACCTCGAGGTGCTCGTCCGCACGATCGCGCGACGGGCGAGCCCGGGCGGGCAGCTGGAGGCGGTGCGCCGGGTGCTGCGCGCGCCCTTGCAGACCTTGCGCGCGCTGGGCGAGGCCGCGCGTGCGACGGTCGCGGCGTCGAGCAGCATGCGCCCGGTCGGAGCGTCGTCGCTGACCGGCCCGATCGGACCGCACCGGCGCTGGAGCTGGGCGCGGGTGCGCCTGGCCGACGTCAAGACCGTCCGCGTGGCGCTCGGGGGGACGGTCAACGACGTCGTGCTGACGCTCATCACCAACGGCTTTCGCGAGCTGCTTCAGGCGCGGGGAGAGGACCTCGCCGAGGATCGCGTAGTGCGCACGATGGTCCCCGTCTCGGTACGCGCCAGAGGCGAGCGGGGCGTGTACAACAACCGTGTCTCAGCAGTGTTCGCCGGGCTACCGGTGGGGATGCTCGACCCGGCACGCGTGCTCGCGGCGATCCGGGCTGAGATGGACGGGATCAAGGAGTCAAAGCAAGCGGTCGCAGGCGACGTCCTGACCTCGATGTCCGGCTTCGCCCCGCCGCTGCTGCTCGCGCTCGGCAGTCGCCTGGTGACGTTGTCGCCGCGCTTGAACATGCACACCGCGACCACCAACGTCCCCGGCCCTCAGCAGGCCGTGCAGACGCTCGGCCGGCGCATGCTCGAGTCCTATCCGTTCGTCCCCGTCGTGGGATCGATCCGCATCGTCGTCGCGATCTTCTCCTACGACGGCGGCCTGTACTTCGGTGTCACCGGTGACTACGATGGCGCCCGCGACATCGATACGCTGACTGCGGGCATCGCGGCGGGGATGGACGGGCTGCTCGCGCTCGCCCGGCCGCCGAAGCGAGCCCGCCGCCGCGCGAAGGCCGGCGCAGCGCGCGCCGCCGACTAGCATTCGCGGCGCGATGGACTACGTGAACCTCGGCTCCAGCGGCGTGCGCGTCTCGCGCGTGTGCCTGGGCATGATGAGCTTCGGCAACGACAGCGATAAACCGTGGGTGCTCGACGAGCAGGCGGCCGAGCCGATCGTGAAGGCGGCCGTGGAGGGCGGGATCACGTTCTTCGACACGGCCGACACCTACTCGCAGGGCGCCAGCGAGATCGCCACCGGGCGCCTGCTGGGCAAGCTGCTCGGCCGCGAGGAGTACGTGCTCGCGACCAAGCTGTTCATGCCGATGACCCCCGGCGAGAACGGTGGCGGGCTCTCGCGCAAGCACGTGCTCGCCGCGATCGACGCCTCGCTGGCCCGCCTCGGGGTGGACTATGTCGACCTGTACCAGATCCACCGCTGGGACAACCGCACGCCGATCGAGGAGACGATGGAGGCCCTGCACGATGTCGTGCGCGCCGGCAAGGCCCGCTACATCGGCGCCAGCAGCATGTTCGCGTGGCAGTTCGCGAAGGCCCAGCACGTCGCCGAGCGCCGCGGCTGGACGCGCTTTGCCTCGATGCAGAACCACTACAACCTCGTGTATCGCGAGGAGGAGAGGGAGATGCTGCCGCTGTGCATCGATCAGGGCGTTGGCGTGATCCCCTGGAGCCCGCTCGCACGCGGGGTGCTCGCGGGCAACCGTACGCGCGCCGGCGAGCGGCGGACGACCCGCTCGGGCACCGATCCGTTCACCGACTACCTGTATGAGCAGCCGACCGACTTCGACGTCGTCGAGCGCGTCGCAGTCCTCGCCGGCGAGCGCGGCGTGCCGCCCGCGCAGGTGGCGCTCGCGTGGCTGCTGCACAAGCCCGGCGTGACGGCGCCGATCGTGGGCGCCACCAGGGTCGAGCACGTCGACGACGCGCTGGCGGCCGAGCAGCTGGCGCTGGACGAGCAGGAGATCGCACGGCTGGAGGAGCCATACGCGCCTCACCCCGTGCTCGGTCACGGCTAGATAGGCTGCCCTGCCAATGCGAGCTGTGACCTTCCAGTCGCCCGGCGTGGTGAGCGTCGAGGAGCGCCCCGAGCCCGAGCTGATCGACGCCGAAGACGCGATCGTGCGCGTCGAGGCCACGGGCGTATGCGGCTCGGACCTGCACATCTTCCACGGGCGCGTGCAGATCGAGCCGGGCTTCACGATCGGCCACGAGTACGTCGGCACGGTGCTCGCCGTCGGCGACGCGGTCACGCGCGTGTCGGTCGGCGACCGCGTGCTCGGCTGCTTTCAGAGCGCATGCGGCGTGTGCTTCTTCTGCCGGCGCGGCGACTACCACCGCTGCGTGCAGTCGCGTACCTTCGGCCACGGCGCCGCCCTCGGCTCGCTCCAGGGGACGCAGGCCGACCAGGCGCTCGTGCCGCACGCCAACCTCGTGCTGCGGCGCGTCCCCGAGGGCATGAGCAACGACGTCGCGCTGTTCGCCGGCGACGTGATGGGAACCGGCTTCCACGCGGTCGTGGAGAGCGGCCTGCGCCCCGGCGACGTCGCCGCGGTGTTGGGTCTCGGCCCGGTCGGGCTGTGCGCCGTTCAGGCCGCGCGCGCGGTCGGCGCCGCGCACGTGTTCGCGATCGACAGCGTGCCCGAGCGCCTGGCCGTGGCGGAGTCCTTCGGCGCGCACCCGTTGCATCTGAACGAGCAGGACGTGCGCGCGGAGGTGCGCGCCGCCACCGAAGACCGCGGCGTGGACGTGTGCATCGACGCGGTCGGCGATCCCAAGGTGCTCGACAGCGCGATCCGCCTGACGCGCGCGTGCGGCGCGATCCAGTGCATCGGCGTGTACGCCGAGCGCGCGGATGTGCACATGGGCCTGCTGTGGCTAAAGACGCTGACGCTGCGCGGCGGGCAGGCAAACGTGATCGGCCACGTCGACCGCGTGCTCGCGATGCTCGACGCCGGCCTGCTGGACCCGAGCGCGCTCGTCACCCACCACATGACGCTCGAGCAGGCGCCCGAGGCCTACGCCGTGTTCGACCGCCGCGAAGCCCTCAAGGTCGTGCTCACGCCCTAAATGGTTGACAGGCGGCGCATCTCGGCCGTCTAGTCATCGACCCAGCCCAGCGAGCGCTCCACGGCCTTGCGCCAGCGCGCGTGCTCGCGCTCGCGCACGCGCTCGTCCATCTGCGGCTCCCAGCGCCGGTCCACCGACCAGCGCGCGCTCAGCTCGTCCTCGTCTGACCAGAAGCCGACCGCCAGGCCGGCGGCGAACGCGGCGCCGAGCGCGGTCGTCTCGCTCACCCGCGGACGCACCACGGGCATGTCCAGCACGTCCGCCTGGAGCTGCATCAGCAGCTCGTTGGCGGTCATGCCGCCGTCGACGCGCAGCTCGCTCAGCTCGACCCCCGCGGCGTCGGCGCGCACCGCGTCGAGCACCTCCCGCGTCTGCCATGCCGTCGCCTCCAGCACCGCGCGCGCGAGGTGTCCTGCGCGGGCGTACGCGGTCAGTCCCGCGATCACGCCGCGGGCGTCGTCGCGCCAGTAGGGCGCGAACAGCCCCGAGAAGGCCGGCACGAAGTACACGCCGCCGTTGTCCTGCACGGTGCTCGCGAGCTCCTCCACCTGCGCCGCCGTCTCGATCAGGCCGAGCTGGTCGCGCAGCCACTGCACCGCGGCTCCCGTCACCGCGATCGAGCCCTCGAGCACGTAGCGCGGGGGCTGCCCGCCGATCTGCGCGGCGACGCTCGTGAGCAGCGCCTGCGAGCGCTCGATCTGCTCGCCGGTGTTGACGAGCATGAACGCACCGGTGCCGTAGGTGTTCTTGGCCTCGCCGCGCCGGAAGCACGTCTGCCCGAACAGCGCCGCCTGCTGGTCGCCGACGATGCCCGCCACCGCGACGCCCGCGAGCGCGCCAACGCGGGTCTCGCCGTAGACCTCGCTCGAGGATCGGATCTCGGGCAGCAGCGCGCGCGGGACGCCCATCAGCTCGAGGCTCGGCTCGTGCCAGTCGAGCGTGCGCAGGTCCATCAGCATCGTGCGGCTCGCGTTGGTCACGTCGGTTGCGTGGATGCCGCCTGCGGGACCGCCGGTCAGCATCCACAGCAGCCACGCGTCCATGTTCCCGAACGCCAGCTCGCCGCTCTCGGCGCGCTCACGCAGGCCCTCGATGTTGTCGAGCAGCCACGTGAGCTTGGGCCCGGAGAAGTACGTCGACAGCGGCAGGCCGACACGCTCGCGCAGGCGGTCGGTTCCCGCCGAGCCGGCGAGCTCGTGTACGAGCGCCGCCGTGCGCGTGTCCTGCCAGACGATCGCGTTGTGGACGGGCTCGCCCGTGCGACGATCCCACACGAGCGTCGTCTCGCGCTGGTTGGTGATGCCGAGCGCTGCGATCTCCCCGGCGCTCGCGCCGGCGCTGGTGAGGGCGCCGTCGATCACCTCGCGCGTGCGCTGCCACACCTCGCGCGCGTCGTGCTCGACCCACCCAGCCTGCGGGTGGATCTGCGCGTGCTCGCGCTGCTCTTGCGCGCGCACCCGGCCGTCGGAGTCGAACAGGATCACGCGCGTGCTGGTCGTGCCCTGGTCGATCGCCGCCACACAGCGCCTCACCACCGGGAGTATCGTGCACGATCGTCCGCTCCGTGCTCGTGGTGGGCGTCACTGCTGGGGCGCTCGCGGCCGCCCGCCGATGCGATCGTGCTGCGCGCGCCGCGGAGGCTCGCTTATTATGGGTCCGCACAGCGCGCCCGTAGCTCAGTGGTCAACGGTTCTCTTCGGGGAGCCAAAGAGCAGCGGTCTTTCAAGCCGCAGGCCGCGGGTTCGATTCCCGCCGGGCGCACTCGCATCCTCCCCGGGGCGCCGGCCGCGAGCCGACAGGCGCCCTGCCGCTCCGGGCGACGCCCCGTTCGCGCTCGCCGCATGCTCCGAAACGTACAACTCGCGCCCGCTCGATCATCGGGCCAGATGTAGGTCACGCGGCTAAAGTTGACAACCTGCGTAAAACCTGATTTATATGTCGTGCGGGGCGGCTCCCGCAGATCGATGGAAGGGATGGGGACAATGGGGTCTAGCACGACGCGAGACCGGGCGCGAAGCGGCAAGGAGCGGACATGGAGATGAGGGTCTTCCCATGCCACGAGCAGCGCATGCTCCGCGCGCTGCACGGCCGTTGGCCGTACCGGCGCTCGCACTGTCGTCACGACCTGCACTGGCTGGTGCGCGTTCAGGCGCACAGCCAGTGGTGCTCCAGCGGACGTGCGCACTCCCTGATGGGCCTGCGTGCCTGCACGCGGCGCCCGCAGGGACGGTGAGGGAGGAGACGGGGGAAGGCTGGCTGTCCCTACAGGCCCGAGAGCGAGGGAGGGCGGGCAGGTAGGGACAGGTGGCCGTTCGCATGCTCGCTGGCGCGCTCGTCGGCGTGCAGCGTGTGGGCGGTGATGCGCTCGATCAGCTGCGGCCAGACCGAGCGCGGCAGGTCATGACCCATCCCCTCGACCATCATCAGCTGCGCGCCGGGGATCGCCCGCGCGGTGGCCCGCCCGCCGGACGGTGCCACGAGCGGATCGGCGGTGCCGTGGATCACCAAGGTGGGAGCGACGATCCGATGCAGCTCCGCGGTGCGGTCGCCGGAGGCGATGATCGCGGCGAGCTGGCGCCCTGGTCCGGCGGGATCGTGGTCGCGGTCGTAGGTCATGCTCGCCAACGCGCGGATGTCCTCGCGGTTCCGCGGCAGGCTACGCGAGCCGATCGTGTCGAACACGCCTTCCAGGTGCTTGATGAACGCCTCGCGACCCTGCGGCGCGTGGCGTAGGAACATCGGGTACACGCGCGGCGCAGGCTGGCCGCTGCGAATGCTGCCGGTGTTGGACATGATCGACACGAGCGAGCGCACGTCGTCGTGGTGGCGCGCAGCGAGCGTCTGGGCGATCATGCCGCCCATCGAGGCGCCGATCACGTGCGCGGGCGCCAGATCGAGCTCGCGCAACAGCCCGTCGGCGTCGTCGGCCATGTCACCGAGCGTGTAGCGCGCCGCGCGACGCGAGCGCCGCAGCAGCTGGAGTGCCGTCGGGGGGCGGCCCCGGACGTGCGTCGAGTGGCCGATGTCGCGGTTGTCGAAGCGGACCACGTGCAGCCCGCGTGCGGCGAGCTCACGGCAGAAGTCCTCGTGCCAGGCGATCATCTGCGTGCCCAGGCCCATGATCAGCAGCGCGGTCGGGTCCGAAGCCGCGCCGAAGGTCTCGTAGCACAGGCTGATGCCCCTGCCGACGTCGCAAAACTGCTCTGACACGATCAAGGAACTCTACCGGGTGGCGTGCCGTGTAGCCGACGCTTGTGCCTAGTAGGATCGCGTTGCAATGGCCGCTTCACCAGCGCCGGACGAGGCTGAGATCCGCCGGTTGTCGATCGACACGATTCGAGGCCTGTCGATGGACGCCGTGCAGAAGGCCAACTCGGGACATCCGGGCACCGCGATGGCGCTAGCGCCGCTCGCGTACACCATCTACGAGCGCTTCCTGCGCGTGAATCCCGCCGACACCGAGTGGCCCGGGCGCGATCGTTTCGTGCTCAGCTGCGGGCACGCGTGCATGCTCCAGTACTCGCTCAGCCACCTGGTGGGCTACGACCTCGGCCTGGAGGACCTCGAGCAGTTCCGCCAGTGGGGCTCGCGCACGCCCGGACACCCCGAGCGCGGCCACACGCCGGGTATCGAGATCACCACAGGCCCGCTCGGGCAGGGCTTCGCCAACGCGGTTGGGATGGCGGTCGCGGAGCGCTTCCTCGCCGACCGCTTCAACCGTCCGGGGCACGAGATCGTCGACCACCACGTGTACGTGATCTGCTCCGACGGAGACCTGATGGAGGGCATCAGCCAGGAAGCGGCATCGATCGCCGGGCACTTCCGACTGGGCAAGCTGATCGCCTGCTACGACGACAACCACATCACGATCGACGGCACCACGGCGATCTCCTTCGATGGCGAGAACCACGTCGATCGGATGCAGGCGGATGGCTGGCATGTCCAGCGCGTGGAGGACTCGGAGGACCTGCACGCGCTGCACGCGGCGATCGCGGCCGCGCGCGAGGAGACCGAGCGTCCGTCGTTCATCTCGATTCGCTCGCACATCGCGTATCCGGCGCCGCACGCCATCGACACCGCCAAAGCCCACGGCGGGCCGCTCGGCGAGGCGGAGGTGCGCGCCACCAAGGAAGCGATGGGCTTCGACCCCGAGCGTACGTTCTGGGTCGACGAGCGCGTGTACCAGCACATGTCGCTGCGCGGGCGTGGCGCCGTCGTGCAGAAGCAGTGGCAGGCGCGCTTGCAGGAATGGCGCGAGGCGGTGCCTGAGTTGAGCGAGGAATGGGATCGCGCGTGGGCCGGACGACTGCGCGATGGCTGGCGCGACTCGCTGCCCAGCTTCGATGCCGGCGGGCAGATCGCGACGCGCTCGGCCGGGCAGAAGGCGATGGCGGCCTTCTCGGAGTACGCGCCGACGATGATCGGCGGCGCCGCCGACCTGGTCGAGTCGACCAAGACCGTGTTTGACGGGGGCGGGGAGTTCTCGAGCGTGCACGCCGGGCGCAACGTGCCGTTCGGGATCCGCGAGCACGCGATGGGGGCGATCGTCAACGGCGTCGCCGCGCACGGCGGGTTCGTCAGCCCCTACGGCTCCACATTCCTGATGTTCTCCGACTACATGCGCGGCTCCGTGCGCCTGTCGGCGCTGATGGGGCTGCCGGTCGTGTGGGTGTGGACGCACGACTCGGTCGGGCTCGGCGAGGACGGGCCGACACACCAGCCGGTCGAGCACTACGCCTCGCTGCGCGCGATGCCAAACCTGTGGGTGATCCGCCCGGGCGACGCCAACGAGACGAGCGAGGCCTGGCGCGTCGCGATCGAGCGCGAAGACGGGCCGGTCGCGCTGCTGCTCTCGCGCCAGAACGTCCCCGTGCTCGACCGCGCGCACCTCGGCGCTGCGCAGGGACTCGAGCGCGGCGGCTACGTGCTGTGGGACTCCTCCTCGCCGGATGGCGACGCTGCCCAGGAATCGCGCCGCGACGGCGATGGCCTGCCTGCCGTGATCCTGATATCGACGGGTTCGGAGGTGCCGCCCACGCTCGACGCAGGCCGCCAGCTCGCGAGCGCGGGCGTGCACGCGCGGGTCGTGTCGATGCCCTGCATGGAGCTGTTCGAAGCCCAGCCTCAGGAGTACCGCGACGAGGTGCTGCCGCCGCAGACGCGCGCGCGCCTGGCCGTCGAGCCGGGCTCCAGCATGAGCTGGTGGAAGTGGGTGGGCAGCGACGGGGACGTACTCGGCCTCGATCACTTTGGCGCGTCTGCTCCGGGTACTACGGTGCTTGAGAAGTTCGGCTTCACCGCCGATAACATCGTCTCGCGCGCGCGCGAGGTACTCGAACCGAGACCCTGAGGAGCCGCCATGCCCGCCGACGCACCTCCCCCTCTCCAGCGTTTGTCGGCCCTCGGCCAGAGCGTGTGGGTGGACTTCCTCTCACGCGGGTCGATCCGCGGGGGCCACCTTCAAGAGCTGATCGACGACTTTGCGGTCGTCGGCGCGACCTCCAACCCGACGATCTTCGAGAAGGCGATGACCGAGGGAAACGCCTACGACGAGCAGCTGCACGAACTTGCCGACAGCGACAGCGACGTGGACGCGACCTTCTGGACGCTGGCGATCCAGGACATCGAGGACGCGTGCGACCTCTTCCGGCCGGTGTGGGACGGGGAACGTGATGCCCGCCCAGCCCGCGACGGGTACGTCTCGCTGGAGGTCGACCCGCGGCTGGCGTACGACACGCTTCAGACCTACCGCGAGGCGATGAAGCTGCACGAGCGCGTCGAGCGCCCAAACCTGCTGGTCAAGATCCCGGCGACCAAGCCCGGCCTCGCGGCGATCGAGGACGTGATCGCCAAGGGCCGCTCGATCAACGTGACGCTGATCTTCTCGCTGCGACGCTACGCGGAGGTCGCGGAGTCCTACATCCGCGGGCTCGAGCGGCTCGTGTCCGAGGCCGGGGACCCGCGGAAGGTCGCCTCGGTGGCGAGCTTCTTCGTCTCGCGCATCGACACGGAGGCGGACCGGCGACTGGAAGAGCTGAACACCGACGAGGCGCGGGCGCTGCGCGGCAAGCTCGCGATCGCCAACGCGAAGCTCGCATACGAGCACTACAAGCAGGCGTTCAGCGGCCCCCGATGGGAGTTCCTCGAGGGTAAGGGCGCCACCCCGCAGCGCGTGCTGTGGGCGTCCACGTCGACCAAGAACCCGGCATACCCGGACACGATGTACGTCGACGAGCTCGCCGGTGCCGATACGGTCGACACGATGCCGGAGGAGACGATCAAGGCCTACCAGGACCACGGCGATCCACAGCCGCGTCTGGAAGCCGGCCTGGAGGCCGCGCACGAGCTGCTGGCTGAGCTCGAGCGGGTGGGCGTCGACTACGACGACGTGACCGAGACGCTGGAGCGCGAGGGCGTCGAGAAATTCTCCGCGTCCTTCGAAGAGCTGATGCAGGCGCTGGGCGCCAAGCGCAAGTCGCTGGCTCCCGCCTGAGCCGCTCGGTCGCGTCGCGGGCTGCGGCTCAGGCGCTCACAGATACGGGTTCGCAGCCAGCACGCGAATCGTGAGCGTCCCCGATGGGAACGCCTCGGCGTGGACCGTGAACACGGTAAAGGAGCGTCCGCCATAGCGGAAGCTGCCGTGCGTGGGTACGGCGCTGAGCGGGGGCCCAGGCATCGGCCCAAGGCTGTCCTTGACGAGCGTGGGTTGCGCGGGAGCGCCGGTGGCTGTGTTTGTCGCGCCCATGTACATGAGCACGTGCAGGCCGGCGAGTCGCCGCGTCAGGCGCAGGTAGCCTTCGTCGTCCTGGATCGACAGCACGAAGCTGCCGATCGCGTGGCCGGCGAGGCTGAGCGTGGCGTTGACGGGCGCCAGCACGTACGGGCCGCCCACATCCGAGAGCAGCTGCCCGTGGCTACTGACGCGCAGGCGCACGATGTGGTGGTTGAGCAGGGCGTCCACGGCGGACTTGGTGGCCTGCGAATCGCGGTGCTCGACGGCGGTGAGCAGCGCGGCGTTGCGCTGTACGCGGCGCACCTGCTTGAGCGCGCTGTTCCCACTCTCGCCGGTGTAGATCAGCTCGGCGACGCGGCGCAGCGTGTTGACGGCGGTCTGCTGGCGGCTCCTCGCGCAGACGGGCGTGATGTCGCTGATCGGCTCCAGCACGTAGATACGCAGCGCGCCCGCCGGGTAGGCTTCGGCGGGCAGCGAGGTGTAGCCGTAGGTCACGTGTTCGCGCATCAGCGTGCCTTCGTTGGCGAGCGCTCCCGCGAGCGGCGTGGAGCCGGCGATGCTGCGTCCGTTCTCACGCAGCGCGATCAGGCCCTGCGTGATGCCGCCGGACTCGACCAGGAACCCTTCGTCTGCCCAGACGCTGGCGACGTACGTCGCCAGCGGCGTGCCGCTGGCGCTGGCGAGCGTCCCGTGCAGCGGCGCGAGCGCGGCGCCGCCGACGCTGATGAACGCCTTGCCCGCGCGCGTGATGCTGAGGTTGGTCATGTGCCCGGTCGCCAGCAGCGCCTTGGCTGCCGCTCGCGCGGCCGCTTTGTTCCCGCTTTCGACCGCCGCGGTGAGCGGGGCGGAGTGCGTGATCAGGTAGGCCGCGCTGGCCGTGCGTTCGCTGGCGACCCCCTCCCGGTAGATGCGCTGGACCACCTGCGCGAGTGTTTCCAGCACCGCCTTCGAGCAGGCCTTGGGGGCGCTCGGCGGGTCGGGTACGACGGCGGCGACGGCGTTCGCCTTGGGGACGGTCTCCTCGGCGGCACCGCAGCCGGCGAGGGGCGCGCCAACGGCGAGCGAGGTGCTCAACAGGACGAGAACCCGCGCGCGAGCGCGAGCCCGACGCCACCGGCCCGCTGGTGGCGGCGCCTTCACCGGCCAGATCATCGCGAGCAATCATAATTGTCCGCTAATTGCGGGGACGGCGTCGCGCGCCTGGCGCTCGGCGTGTGAGGCGCCGGCCCCGGTTAGCATTGGTGGAGATGCCCGCGGCGCCTTACGCCTCTCCGCCGGCGCCGCCGTCAGAACGTGGCGCGTGGCTGCTTGCCTGCTCACTCGGGGCGCTCGGCGTGCTCGCGCTGGTGGCTGTGCTGTCGGGCGTGATCGGCCGTAGCTCGGGCACGGTCGCGCCGCCGCCGGTGCTGGTGAGCGCTGCCACGCCCATACCGCCCCCCGCGAGCTCCGCGAGCGCGAGCGCCGCCGGCGAGGCGCACGCGGCGATCGTCGCTGCACCGTCGCCGGCTCAGCAGCGCGAAGACGCCCGCGGGATCCTCGATCCGACGCAGGTGCACATCTCCAGGCGCTGGATGGAAGGCTTCTACCCGATCTACGCGACCGCGCAGAGCACGTTCGGCGTCAACTGGCTGCTGATCGCCTCCATCCACAGACAGGAGAGCGCGTTCTCGACAGCGCCCGGCATCTACCACGGTCTGAACTTCGCCCACTGCTGCGGCGGCCCGATGCAGTTCAACGTCACCAACGGCGGGGCGCGCAGCTCGTCCACCTGGAGCCTGGTGGCCGACTCCTACGTCTACGGCCGGCGCCCCGCCCACTACGACCACATGACGAGCACGCACCCGTCGATCTATGACGACTTCGACGCGATCATGGCCGCTGCTCACCTGCTGTCGGCCGACGGCGCCGAATACGCGCTCGACGACTCGGCGTGGTGGGCGGCGTATGACTACTACGGCCACGACGCCACGGGCGTCGGCTACGCCGACGAGGTGCTGGCGCGCGCGATCGACTGGTCACAGCACGGCTTCTGCATCAACTGCGGCGTGCAGGCGTCGATGGTGCAGGCGGTCTATGCCGCCTATGGCGCCCCCGTGCTCGCGGCGCTGGAAGCAGAAGAAGGCAGGCCGAGACGCGCGCTGAAGCCCACGGCGAAGGCCGCGAGCGCTCCGCGACGCGCGGCTCGCCGACGCTGAGATCGCTCAGGCAGCCTGGGCGATCAGCTCGCCGGCGACGCGGTCGGTGGCGCCGGCGGTGCCGCCGAGCAGCCGCCGTGACAGCTGCGCTCGGCGGAAGTACAGCGGCGCGTCGTGCTCCCAGGTGGCGCCGATGCCGCCGTGCACGGAGATCATCATGCGCGCGGCGTGGTCGAGTGCGCGACCGCCGACCGAGCGCGCGGCGCTCGCGGCGAGCGGGAACTCCGCCGGCGCGCCGTTGCGTGCCCAGCCGGCGTAGTACAGCAGCGAGCGACCGTTGTCGAGCTGGCGCAGCACCTCGGTGAGCGAGTGCTTGACCGCCTGGTATGAGCCGATCGCGCGACCGAAGGTAAAGCGCTCCTTGGCGTAGGCGACCGACACGTCCAGCGCGGTTTCCACGCTGCCGAGTGACTCCGCGGCGATCAGCGCCTGCGCCAGGTGCCAGGCGCTGGCGAGCACGTCCTCACCACCACGTCCCGTGGCGCTGCCGGCATCGAGCACAACCGCGGGGGCGTCCTCGAGCGAGACGTGACCGAGCGAGCGGGTGGCGTCGTAGCGGCGCACCTGCTCGACCCGCACGCCGGGTGCGTCCGCGAGGATCGCGACGCCGATCACGCGTCCGTCCTGTTCGCAGGCGCCGACCAGCACGTCCGCGCCGGGTGCGTCGGGCACGAACGCGAAGCTGCCTGTCACGGAAACGCGACCGTCGTCGCCCGGGGCCCCGGCGCTCGGCAGCGGTGCGCGCCCGAGACCGCTGTGCGGGTCGGTGCTCCAGCGGCCTTCGGCGTCGCTCGGTGGCTGCGCTGGAAGGTACGCCGCTCGCCGCTCGCCGCTGGCCAGGGCGGCCATGAACTCGTCGGCGCTCGGCGACTCGCCCAGGATCGCGGTGGCGGGCAGGTGCCCGAGCAGCGGAACGCCCGCGAGCACGCGCCCGCACTCGCCGATCACGAGCATCGCGTCGAACGCGTCCAGCCCGGCGCCGCCGTGGGCTTCGTCGATCAGCAGGCCGGGCCAGCCGGCCTCGCAGGCCGTCGGCCACAGGTCGGGCAGCGCGCCCTCCTCGCCGTCGGAGGCCTCGCGCGCAGCTTCGAGCGTCTTGAAGCGCGACAGCGCGCCGCGCGCGGCCTCGCGCAGGAACACCTGCTCGTCTGACAGGGACAGGTTCATGCCGAGGCTCCTTGGATCGTGTGCGGCGGCTGGCTCACGCGGGCGTCCCTTCCTTGGAGTGCTGGCCTATCTTCGATAGGTCGGAGAAGGGGATGCCCTTGTCCAGGCGCGGCTCGGGGGGCAGTCCGAGGACGCGCTCGCCGATCGTGTTGCGCAGGATCTCCTCGGTGCCGCCGGCGGACTTCAGGCCGGGGAGGAACGAGATCATGTACGCCCACTCGCTGTCCTCGGCGAGCGCGTCGGGCCCGATCACGTCCGCGATCAGGTCGCCCGCCTTGATCGCCCCGTTGACGATCGTGACCTTCGCCAGCCCTGCCTCGGGGCCGGGGACCTGGCCTTTCTGCAAGGCGGTGAGCGTGCGGTAGCCGGTGAAGCGCACGGCGAGCAGTTCGCTTGCGATCTCGCCGAGCTGGCGGCGCACCTCATGGTCGTGGCGGGCGTGCTCGTCGCCGGCGATGGCGGCGGCGAAGCGGTTCGAGTTGTAGCCCATCCCCTCGCCGCCGAGTCCGATCGTCACGCGCTCGTACATGAGCGTGGTCAGCGCAGTGCCCCAGCCGTTGCCGACGCCGCCGACGACCGCGTCGGGCGCCAGCGCGACGTCGTCGAAGAAGACCTCGTTGAACTCGGCCTCGCCGGAGATCTGACGCAGGCCGCGGACGGTGACGCCGTCGGCGTCGATCGGCACGATGAACATCGTCAGGCCCTTGTGCTTGGGCACGTCGGCGTCTGTGCGGGCGAGCAGCAGGCCGTAGGAGGCGAACTGGGCGTTGGTCGTCCACACCTTCTGGCCGGACAGGCGCCAGCTGCCGTCGTCCTGCTGGCGCGCGCGCGCCTGCACGGCAGCGAGGTCCGAGCCGGCGGCGGGCTCGGAGAACAGCTGGCACCAGACCTCATCGCCATGCAGCATCGGGCCGAGATAGCGCGACTTCTGCTCGTCGGTGCCGTTCGCGATGATCGTCGGCCCGAGCATGCCGATGCCGATCGCGTCGAGGATCCCGGGCACTTTCGCGCGCGCGATCTCCTGGCTGCAGATGACCTGCTCGATCGGCCCGAGGCCCTGGCCGCCGTACTCCTTGGGCCAGGTGACGCCGGCGAGACCGCCCTCGGCGAGCTTGCCCTGCCAGACGCGACGCGCGGCGATGATCTCGTCCTCGTCCCTGATCGCGTCGGGTCCGGTGATGATCGGTGCTTCGCTCTTGTGCTCGTCCAACCAGCTGCGCACCTGCGCGCGGTAGGCCGCCTGCTCGGGTGTGTCGTCGAGGTCCACGTCTTCTCCTTTGGCTGACTGGCCAGTCAATCCCTAATCCTGAGCTTACACCCCCGGCGGAAACGGAGTCTCGGGCACGATCGGCTGGTGGTAGACGTCCTCGAAGCCCAGGTCGAGCAGTTGACGGGCCTGCGTGCCGGGGTCTTCGGAGTTCAACACGATCGCTCCGAGGCGCACGTTGTGGCGCTCGGCGGTCGCGACCAGGCAGCGTCCGGCGGCTTCCGTCTGACCGGTCTTCATCCCTGTGACGCCGGGGTAGCCGTAGATCAGCAGCGGGTTGTTGTTGTACAGGTAGAGCTTGCCTCCGGGGATCGGGAACGGCAGCACGGCGGAGTACGTGTGCACCACGCTTGCGATGCGCGGTTGCTCCATGTCCACGTGTGCGAGCACGGCGAGGTCGGCGGCGCAGGAGAAGTTGTGGGCGTTGTAGTAGCCCGACGGGGAGGAGTAGCGCGTGCAGCCGAGCCCCAGCCTGGCGGCCTCTTCGTTCATGCGCACAACGAAGCTGTGGACGCTGCCGGCGACGTGCTGGGCGAGCGCGACGGCGGCGTCGTTGCCCGACGGCAGCAGCAGCCCGTAGAGCAGGGTCTCGAGCGGCACGTGGCGCCCGAGCGGCAGCACGCCGACCTTCGACCCGGGCATATCGACGGCCTGCCTGGTGATCAGCACGGGGGCGTCGGGCGGCGAGGACTCGACCGTGAGCAGCGCGGTCATCATCTTGGTGAGGCTGGCGATCGGCACGCGTTCGAGCGCGTTGTGCTGCCACAGGACCTGTCCCGTGGAGAGGTTGAACAGCAGCCCCTCTCGCGGCGCGTGGGCGAACGTGGGCTGCACGGGATCGCGCTGCGCTGGCGTGGAGATCCCCGACAGCGCGAGCGCAGGCGTTGCCAGCGGGAAGCCACCGGGCGAGCGTGGGCCGGTGGGCGGCGCGGGCGCGCGCTGTGAGGGCGAGCGCGCCGCGTGCGCGGAGCGGGGGCGCGTTTCGCCGGAGCGGCTGGCGAGCGCCAGCTCGGCGATCAGCGCGGCCAGCAGCGCGAGGCCGAGGCCGGCGAGAGCGGTCAACCTGCGCCGGCGCCTGCGCCTGGCTGCCAGAGCACGGCGGCTGTGGCTCTGCCCGGGGGTGAGGAACGGCGAGATGCTCACTGCCTGGGAGGATTGCGCAGCGCGCCGACGATGCCAACCGTGAGCAGTACGAGGATGAAGCCCGCGAGCAGCGTCAGCCCGCTGAACCCTTCTTCGACGATCGAGGCGTATGTGAGGAAGGCGAACGCGGCGATGAACACGAGCGCGGCTCCGAGCACGAGCAGGCGCGTCATGGGGGCAGCGGCGGGGGCGCGGGCATCGTGACTAGTACACCGGCTGGGCCGGATCGCCTGGCGGGCGCCTGACGAGCACGCGGACCGCGAGCAGGCCGAAGAGGAAGGCGCCGATGTGTGCGAGGTAGGCGGCGCCCTGACCCTGCGATCCGAGTGGGCCTGCGCCGGCGAGGCCTTCGAGGCCGAGCCATAGCTGCGCGGCGAGCCAGAACATCAGCAGGAACACGGCGGGGACCTCGATGATCGTGACGAGGAACACGATCAACACGAGGCTGAGCACGCGCGCGCGGGGATACAGCAGCGCGTAGCCGCCGAGGACCGCGGCGATCGCGCCGGAGGCGCCGAGCGTGGGGTCGGTGGCGTTAGGGGTGAGGGCGACCTGGAGGCCGAGCGCGATCAGCCCGCCGAGCAGGTAGAAGCCCAGGAAGCGCACGCGACCGCTGGCGTCCTCGACGGCGGGGCCGAAGATACTGAGGAACACCAAGTTGACGAAGATCGCAAGGAAGCTGGCGTGCAGGAACATCGACGTGAACGCCGTCTCCCAGGTGGCGGGCTCGTGCGCTCCCGCTCGAACCTGGCACACGACCGATTCCGCGGGAGCGGCATGCGTGTGCGTGGCGATCAACGCGCAGTGCTCGCCGGGGTGGGTGAGCTCGTAGGGGATCGCCCCATAGCGGAAGTCGATGCCGTTGGACGGTCCGCCGAAGAAGCTGCCGCCGTGGCCACTGCGCGTCGCGAGCAGGTAGGCGATCACGTTGACGAGCACCAGCGCGACGGTGATCGCGGGAAACCGCGCGAGCCGGATGTTGTCCGTGACCGGGAAGATGGGGCGAGACTAGAGCGCGGGGCGGTGGGCCGAGAGAGGGCCGTCAGGTCACGCGTTTGCTGCCGCCAGGGGCCCTACCCCGGGCCTGGCCTGCGGCACGTGCTGGTCGGCGTGGTAGGAGGAGCGCACGAGCGGACCGGCGGCGACGTGCTGGAAGCCGAGCTCGTACGCGGCAGCCTCCAGGGCGGCGAACTCGTCCGGGTGCCAATAGCGCACGACGGGCAGGTGGCGCTCGGAAGGGCGCAGGTACTGGCCGACGGTCAGGACCTGCACACCGTGCTCGCGCAGCGCAGCGAAGGCGTCGACCATCTCCTGATGGCTCTCGCCGAGGCCGACCATCAGGCCGGACTTGGTGATCACCTCGCCCTGCCCGAGCTCGCGCGCGAGCCTCAGCACGCGGCAGGAGCGCGCGAACTCCGAGCCGCGGCGCGCGAGCGGATACAGGCGCGGCACGACCTCGACGTTGTGGTTGAACACGTCGGGGCGCTCGGCGATGACCTTGGCGAGCGGCATCTCCTGCCCTTGGAAGTCGGGGGTCAGCACCTCTATCTGGCAGTCGGGCGCTTGGCGGCGAACCTGGCGGATGACGCCGACGAACGCACAGGCGCCCTTGTCGGGCAGGTCGTCGCGGTCGACGGAGGTGATGACCGCGTGGCGCAGCCCCATGCGCGCGATCGAGCGGGCCACGCGCGCGGGCTCGAGCGGGTCGCTCCAGGTCGGCTTGCCGGTCTTGACGTTGCAGAACCCACAGCGCCTGGTGCAGGTGTCGCCGAGGATCATGAAGGTGGCGGTGCCCCGCTCCCAGCACTCGCCGACGTTGGGACAGGCGGCCTCCTGGCAGACGGTGTGCAGGTTCTCCGAGCGGATCAGCGCGGACAGCTCGCGGTAGCGCTGCCCGCCGGGCGCGGGCACCTTGAACCACGGCGGCTTTCGCTCGCGCAGCGGACGCACGTCGGACCCGAGCACGCGCAGCACGTCGGCGCCGCCGGGGTTCGCGCGCGATCGGGTCGCGCCCACCCCGCTCACACGAGCACCCGCTCGCCAAATCGCGTGGAGGACGTGTTGAGGGGGGCTCGCGTGGGCGCTCGCCCTGAGGGGACGGTGAGCTCGATGCCGAGCGTGCGGGGCGACACCAGCCGCTGGCGGCGCCGGTGGGCACGGACGAAGCTGTGGGCCATGCGCTTGCGGAAGCAGGCGAGCGGATGCGCCGGGCTCGCGCAGCCGGCGGGCGCCTCGCGGGCGAGCGAGGTCATCTGCACATCGGGCAGACCACAGGCGACGACCCACGTGAACGGGTCGAGGTCGTTTTCGACGTTGACCGCGAAGCCATGGGTGCTGACGCCGCGCGAGACGTGCACGCCGATCGAGGCGATCTTGCGCTCCTGCACCCACACGCCGGTGTAGTCGATGCCCTCGCTGTGGCGCGAGCGCGCAACGACGCCCTCCTCGGCGAGCGCATCGATGATGGCGCCTTCCATGGTCCGCAGGAAGCCGCCGACGTCGGCGACCGCCATGATCGGGTAGCCGACGAGCTGGCCGGGGCCGTGATACGTGACGCGCCCGCCGCGGTCGGTGTCGAGGACCTCTATGGCTCGCGCCCTGGGCAAGCTGTTCTCGAAAGGCAGCTCCTCGGCGCCGGCGCGCCGCCCACGCGTGTACACGGGCGGATGCTCGAGCATCAGCAGCACGTCCGGCAGCTCGCCCGCCTGGCGGGCGCCGCGCACGTGCTCCTGGATCGCCAGGCCTTGACGGTAGGGGACCATGCCCAGGTGGCAGACCCAGATCTCGTCCGCCTCGTCGTGTCGCTTGCCGATCTCGTGCATCCCGCGCCACCACCAGCGTAGCGCCGGGCGGAAAACCGGTTTGGATCGCCGCCGGGCGGGTTAGTTAAGCGCCAGGCTGCCCCACGATCGCGACTTTGCCGGGGAGCCACGTTGGTAAGCCGCCAACTCTAGGGAAACCGAACAGAAGGAGGCGGAGAACATGAGGTATGGCAAGCATGTCTGTGCGCTCGTTTGCGTTGCGGCCGTCGGCGCGGCGCTGCTCGCTCCGGCCGGCGCTGGCGCAAGCGACAAGAGCATCAGGAACACGATTCGCGATTACACGCCGGCGGTGTCGGTGAGTGAAGGCCAGGTCGCGAGCGGGGTCGCCGCGTTCCAGGCAACGCGCAACGCCTCCCCCGCCGAGACCGCGTTCGTGTCCGCCGAACGCGTGCTGCGCGGCCTGCGCACGGCGCTGTCGGGCCAGACCGCGGTCAGCGGTGACGTGAAACAGGGCAAGGCCGACGTGCTCGCCGGTCTGACCGGGTTGATCCACGCCTACCAGCACCTCGAGACGGCGTTTGACGTCCACGGCGTGAGCAAGCACACGGCGACCGTCCAGGCGGCCAAAGCCGCCACCGCGACGCGCTGGGGCCAACACGAGCTCGCCGCCGGCCTCGCGCTGCTGAACCACTAGCGGCTCGAGCCGGGCGGAGCAGGGAACGCTTCAAGGAGCGGCGATAGCGCCCGTCGCGCTCGCTCACAGGGTGAGCGCGGCGGGCGCCTGGAGCAGCTCGCGCACCCGCGCCAGGAACACGGCCGCCGCGGCCCCGTAGAGGATGCGGTGATCGCACGCGAGCACCAGCGTGATCGTCGCTCGCGTGCTCAGCTCCCCTTCGTGGACTACCGCGCGTGGCTCGAGCGAGCCGACCGACAGGATCGCGGCCTGCGGCGGGTTGATGATCGCGTTGAAGCTGCGCACGCCGTACATGCCGAGGTTGGAGACGGTGAACGTGCCGCCGCCGAGCTCGGGCGGGGTGACGGCGCCGGCGCGCACACGCTCGGCCAGCACCCGCGTCTCGCGCCCGATCTCACCCAACGACTTCTCGTCGGCGTCGAACACGGTCGGCACCACGAGCGCGCCGTCGGCGGCGACGGCGATGCCGACGTTGACCCGCGCGTGCAGCTCGACGCGGCCGTCGCGGTAGCTTCCGTTTGCGATCGGGTGCTCGCGCAGAGCGAGCGCGGCGGCCTTCACGACCATGTCGTTGTAGGTGGGAAGCGCGGCTGTCGGCTCACCGGCCGGCGACGGCTTGGCGACGTCTCGCAGCTGCTCTCGCAGCATCACGCAGGCCTCCATGTCGACGTCCACGTTCAGCGCGAAGTCCGGGATCGTCGCCTTCGACTCGGCCATCCGCCGCGCGACGGCCTGCTGGGTGCGTGTCAGCTCGACGGTTGTCGTCTCGCCCTTCGCCGTCGCCACCCCTTCCAGCGATGCGCGCGCGGGGGCCGAGGGCGCGGCTGTGGCGCCAGCCGCCGCGGGGACCGCGGCTGCGTGAGCGTCGGCGCCGGCGTCGGCGTCGGCCGTGACGTCCGCCTTCACGATCCGTCCGCCCGGTCCGCTGCCGGCGAGCGCCCGCAGGTCGACTCCTCGCTCGCGGGCGATGCGCCTGGCGAGCGGCGAAGCGCGCACACGCTCGCCGGCGGGCGCGCCCGAGGGCGGCGCGGGCGTCTGCGCCCGGGCCTGCTCGCGCGGTGGGGGCTCGCCGCGCGCGCCGGGTACAGGCGCGACGTGTGTCGCGTTCTGCGGTGAGCCTTCCGTGGCGTCGCCTACGCGCGCGATCACAGCGCCGACCTCGAGCGTGGAGCCCTCTTCGGCGACGATCTCGACGACGCCGTCCTGGTCTGACTCGTAGGTCATCGTCGCCTTGTCGGTCTCGATCTCGACGAGCTCCTGACCGCGCGCGACCGTCTCGCCGTCGCCCACCAGCCAGCGCAGGATCGTCCCCTCCTCCATCGTGTCCGACAGGCGCGGCATCACGATCTCGGCCATCAGCTGCTGCCCAGGGTCGCGAGCACCGCCCCGACGACCTGCGGCGCGTGCGGGTAGGCGATGTCCTCCAGAGGCTTGGAGTAGGGCATCGGCAGATCCGCTCCGGTCACCCGCTGCACCGGGGCGTCGAGGTCGTCGAAGGCCTGTTCGGCGATCAACGCCGCGAGGTTCGCACCCACGCCGCCGTGCGGCCAGCCCTCCTCGACGATCACGCAGTGGTTGGTCTTTCGCACCGACGCGAGGATCGTGTCGAGGTCGAGCGGTCGCAGCGTCCGCGGGTCGATCACCTCGGCCTGCACGCCGTGCTCGGCGGCGAGCGTCTCGGCTGCGAGCTCGGCCGTGCGCGCCATCCGCGAGACGCCCACGACGGTCACGTCCGAGCCCTCGCGCGCGACGCGCGCGAGGCCGAAGCGCACGAGCAGCTCGTCGCCGTCGGGGACCTCGCCGCGCACCCCGTACAGCGACTCGTGCTCGATGAAGATCACGGGGTTTTCGTCGCGGATCGCGCTCTTCAGCAACCCCTTCGCGTCCGCCGCCGTGGAGGGCGCGGCGACGAGCAGGCCGGGCACATGCAGGAACAGTGACTCCAGGCAGTGCGAGTGCGTCGGCCCCAGCTGGTGCCCGGCCCCCTGGGGCATGCGCACGACCAGCGGCACGCGCGCCTGCCCGCCGAACATGTAGTGGATGTGCGCGGCGTGGTTGACGATCTGGTCGAACGCCAGCAGCGCGAAGTTGATCGTCATCAGCTCCACGACCGGCCGCAGGCCGGTCATCGCCGCGCCCACGCCCACGCCCACGATCGTGTTCTCCGAGATCGGTGTGTCGCGTACGCGGCGCTCGCCGAACTCCGCCAGCAGGCCGTCGGTGACCTTGAACGCGCCGCCGAACACACCGATGTCCTCGCCCATCAGCAGCACGCGCTCGTCGCGCGCGAGCTCCTCTCGCAGCGCCGCATTGAGCGCCTCGCGGTAGCGCATCTCGGCCATCAGCGTGCGGCCTCGGCGTCCGCGTCCCAGTCGACGCGGGCGTCCGGGGGCGCCTCGTGCCCGTCTTCGCCGGCGGCCAGCGCCTCGGTCAGCTGCTGGGGGATCTCGTCGTTGGCCGCTCCCGCGGCGGCCTGCTCAGGCGTCTCGGTGGGGGTGTCGGTCGTCTGCACGGAGTACCAGCCGCTGGCCTCGCGGTCGAGCACGTATACGTCGTCGTACAGCGACTCCGGCGCTGGGAACGGCGAGGCGTCCGCGAACGCGACCGCCGCGTCCACGCGCGCGATCGCGCGCTGGTCGATGCGCTGAAGCTCTGCCTCGTCGATCACGCGCTCGCGCACGAGCAGCTGGCCAAATGCCGGCAGCGGGTCTCGTTCGCGCCAGCGCGCGACCTCCTCCTTCGTGCGGTACTGCTCGGGGTCGGCCATCGAGTGCCCGCGGAAGCGGTAGGTGACGGCCTCCACCAGCACCGGCCGGCGCTCCTCGCGCACACGCGCGATCGCCTCGGCGAGCACCGCGTGCGTGTCCAGCACGTCCATGCCGTCGCAGCGCATCCCGGGGACGCCCAGGCCCTCGCCCTTGCGCTGAAGATCGGTCACCGCCGAGTGCCGGCCCAGCGCGGTGCCCATGCCGAACTGGTTGTTGGTGACCATGAACACCACCGGCAGCCGCCACAGCGCGGCGATGTTCAGCGTCTCACCGAACGTGCCCTGGTTCGACGCCCCGTCACCGAACACGCACAGCGTCACCTCGCCGGTGTTCTTGTAGTCGCTCGCCAGCGCGATGCCAGCGGCGATCGGCAGGTTGCCGCCCACGATTCCGTATCCGCCCATGAAGCGCCGCTGCATGTCGAACATGTGCATCGAGCCGCCGCGCCCGCCCGAGCAGCCGTCAGCGCGCCCGAACAGCTCCGCCATCACGTTCTCGGGCGGGGTGCCGCGGACGAGCGCGTGGCCGTGCGAGCGGTACGTGGAGATCAGGTAGTCCTGCTCGCGCAGCGCCCGCGCGCTGCCGACGATCGTGGCCTCCTCGCCGATCGACAGGTGCAGGAAGCCGCCGATCTTCGCGCGCGCGTACATCTCGCCGGCGCGCTCCTCGAAGCGGCGGATCAGCGTCATCGTCTCCAGCCACTCGCGTGCGCGCTCGGGCTCGGGCAAGCGATGCGCGTCGGCGCTCGATCTCTGAGCCCTCGGCTGTGCGGAGCCGGGCTGCGGCGGGGATGGCACGCCCGAGGCGGACATCAGCTCCCCACGGTACTCCAGCGTGCGATGAACTCGTCGGCCTCGAGCTGCGCGAGGTCTGCGCGCAGCGCCCGCGCGAGCTTGCTCGCAGCCTGCGGCGACTGGTCCCAGAACAGCACCACCTCGCCGCTGTCGATCTCCACGATCTCGATGTGATCGACGCGCGTCGCGTCCGCGAGCAGCGCCGGCGCGCGCCCGCCGCGAGTGACGATCAGGCGATACGCGCGCGCGGCCCTCATCGCGCCTCGCGCATGTGCGCGGCCGCATCCTCCACGGCGCGCTCGCCCACCCATACGCGCTCGCCCACACGCATCGCTGGCACGTCGCTGACGCCCGCGCGCGCAGCCGCCGCCGTGGCCCTGCTCAGCGCCTCGCGCACGGACCGCAGCTCGGCGCCCTGCACCACCGCGCGGGGGCGCATCTCACAGGCCGCCGCGGAGATCAGCACGTAGTCGAAGTCGTCGAGTGCGTTGCCGCCCGCGAACGCCTGGCGGAACGCGGCCTGGGCGAACGCGACCGTGCGCCCGATGCTCTTGGCGTACGTCGCCACGCGCATCGCCGCGGCGCTGTCGAACGGGAAGCGCGCCGGCCACACGAGCGGTTGCAGCCCTTGCGCGAGCGCCCCGCGCTCCACCCGCGCGCGCAGGTCCTCTGGCCCGCGCGCGGCGGCCACAGCGTCAGGCGCCTGCGCGTTGGAGGACCGCGTCAAGCGGGTTGCGAGCACCGGCATCCACTCGGCGGGCCCGGGCAGCACGTGCAGGACGCGCTCGGCCGCCAGATACGCCAGCGGGCTGGCGAGATCGAAGTAGAAGGCGGCCGCAACCGCAACCGGGTTCTCGCCGAGCGGGCGGGACACGTGCTCGCGCGCGCCTCCTCAGCCGTGGATCAGCCAGCCGTCCGCCGCGCGGCCGGCCTCCATCACGGCCTCGGACAGCGTGGGGTGACCGTGGATGATGCGCCCGAGCTCGGGGTAGCCGCCCTCGAGCGCGCGCACGTTGACCAGCTCCTGGATCAGCTCGGTCGCACGCGTGCCGACGATGTGCGCGCCCAGCAGCTCGCCGTAACGGCGGTCGCCGACGACCTTGATCATGCCGGCGCGGTCGCCGTACACGACCCCGCCGCCGACCGCCCCGTATGGCACCTTGCCGACGACCACGTCGTGGCCCTGCTCGCGCGCCTGCGCCTCGGTCAGGCCGAACGATCCGACGTTGGGCGTGCAGAACGTGGCGCGCGGGATGTCCTCGTATGCGATCGGGTGCGTCTTGAGCCCGGCGATGTCCTCCGCGGCGATGATGCCCTCGTCGGACGCCTTGTGCGCGAGCGCGGGGCCGTGTACGAGATCGCCGATCGCGTACACGCCCGCACGGGTCGTGCGCTGGGCGCCATCCACGCGCACGAGCCCTCCATCCTCGAGCTCCACAGCGGCGTCGGCCAGTCCCAGCCCCTCGACGTCAGCGCGGCGTCCCGTCGCGATCACCAGGTAGTCGACGCTGGCCGAGTCCGCGCCGTAGGAGAAGCCGACCTCCGTCTCGCCCGGGCTCACATCCGCCACCGGCGTGCCCGTGTGCACGCCGATCCCCTGTCGCTTGAGGCCGCGCTCGACCAAGCGCGAGATGTCGGCGTCCTCGCTCGGGAGCACGCGGTCGCACATCTCGAGCAGCAGCACCTCGCTGCCCAGGCGAGCGAACGCCGAGGCGATCTCCGCGCCGGAGGCGCCGCACCCGACCACTGCCAGCCGCCGGGGCAGCTCGGACAGCGCCCAGGCCTCCTCGGTGCCGATCACGCGCCCGCCGAACTGCACCCCCGGGATCGGCACCGGCAGCGAGCCGGTCGCGAGGATCACGCTGCCGGCGCCGATCACACGGGGCTCGGAGTCGAACACATCCGCGAGCACGTCGCCCTCGGCGGTGAGCCGGGCGTCGCCCGCGATCGCCTCGATCGCGTTTTTCTTGAATAGCGCGCCGACGCCGGACGTCAAGGTGGACACGACCTTGTCGCGGCGCGCCTGCACGGCGCCGTAGTCGACCTCGACGCTGCCAACCTTGACGCCGTACTCATCCGCCTCACGGACCTCCGAGAGCAGGTCCGCCGAGCGCAGCACCGCCTTGGCGGGGATGCACGCGTAGTTCAGGCAGCGCCCGCCGAGCTTGTCGCGCTCGATCACAGCGGTCTTCATCCCCAGCTGTGCGGCGCGGATCGCAGCGACGTAGCCGCCTGGCCCAGAGCCGATGACGATGCAGTCGTAGGAGCTCTCGGCCATCGCGCCGTGAGCCTATCGAAGCCGTCCCGGACGACCAGCTTGCGCGCGTTCGCCCGCCTGTATCCGCCCCATCACGCGCACGAGCTTCCAGAACAGCCATCCGGCCAGCCCGATCGAGACCACGCAAATGCCAGCCGCCTTGATCGTCGAGGCGACCACCAGCGCCAGTGCCGTGACGATGATCTGAAACGCCAGCAGCGCCTGGAAGGCGAGCACCGCGGCGTAGCGGCGTCGGTAGATGCCCTGCGCGAGCAGCGCGAACACAAGCGCCAGGAAGATCGCGCCGGGCAGCGAACCGCCATGCCGAGACAGGTCGTGGATCGTGAGACCCCCGAGGAGCACGCCCACGGCGATCAGCGCGCAGACCGCCGCTGCGACGAGCAGCGATCGCGGGCGCTCGTCCGCGCCGAGCGGCTCGAGCGCCGGCTGCTCGCGCGTCCCGCGGCCGGTCGGGGGGCTGGCGCCTCGATCGCTGCTCAACTCGCGCGCCCCGCCTGACCCGAGTCGAGCTGGTCGCGAAGCGCGCGCGCCGCTCGCTCGGGGTCGGCGGCGTCTGCGACCGCGCGCAGCACGCACACCCGCGTGGCGCCCGCGTCAAGCGCCTCGTGGAGGTTGCCCGCGTCCACGCCACCGATCGCGAAGAAAGGCACCGTCGCGTGCACTGCCGCGTAGCGGATCAGCTCGACGCCCACCGCTGGGCGTCCCGGCTTGGTGGGGGTCTCGTGGATCGGGCCGACGCCGATGTAGTCGACGAGGCTCGGGTCGACCGCGTCGATCTGCTCGCGCGAATGCGTCGATAGCCCGATCAGCAGATCCTCGCCCACGATCTCGCGCACGTCCGTCACGGGCATGTCGTCCTGGCCGACGTGCACCCCGTCGGCGCCCGCCTCCAGCGCCACGCCGGGACGGTCGTTGACGATCAGCAGCGCTCCCAACCGGTTGCACAGCGCGCGCACCGCATCGGCGATCGAGGTGAGCTGTTCGTCGGGCAGCCGCTTCTCGCGCAGCTGCACGATCTCGACGCCGCCCGCGATCGCCCCCCGCAGCAGGTCCGGCAGGTGGCTGCCGTCCGGGTAGGCGCCGCATACGAGGTACAGGCGCGAGCTCGCCAGACGAGCGCGGCGCTCGATCGTCGAGCGGTCCAAGTGTTTTTCGTGGCGTGCCATCCACTCCGAAGTCTGGCACGCGCGAGAGGGCAAGCACAGCACGTGGCGGCAGCGATCGACCATTCGCGCTGCGAAGCGGCGATATATCTCGTTTGCATGTCGTTAACAATCCGAGAAACTTGACTTTTCTCTACTCAAGCCTTATCATGTCACTTCACCTGCTTCCAATCCGAGGGGATGGTGAGAACGTTATGTCCCACGTGACAGAACGTTGCAGGAGGGACGCGTGCTGCCGCGCCTTGAAGCTTGTTGTGGCGGCCGTGATGCTGGGATCGGCAATCGCGACAGCTCCAGCGTCCGCTGCGATCGACTTGGCTGACAGTCCGTTGGTATCGCCCGCGGCGCCCACCGTGGCAAAGGTGAAGCCGAACTTCGGTCGTGCGGGCGGCGGTACGCCCGTGCAGATCACAGGTACTAACTTCAGCGGAGCCAAAGAAGTTGACTTTGGCTCCGCGAGCGCCCATTTCACCGTGCACGGGCACGGCCGGATCAGCGCGATCGCTCCGGCCGGAACGGGCACCGTGGATGTGACCGTGACGACTCTCGCAGGCACCAGCCCGATAAGCTCATCCGACCACTTCAGCTACCTGCCGCCGGGGCCGGTCGTCGATGGGCTGTCGCCCTCGATGGGCCGCAGCCGCGGCGGGCAGAAGATCAGGATCAGGGGAACCGGCCTCGCAGGAGCCACGGCGGTCTACTTCGGCGCGGTGAGAGCGCCCCACATCCAAGTGAGCCACAAGGGAGGCGGGATAATCGCCACCGACCCGCACGTCGCGAACGAGACGACTGTTGACGTGACGGTCACGACTCCCGAAGGCACCAGTCCGATCACCCCGGCCGACGAGTTCACCTACGTGGTGCCCCGGCCAACCGTCGACGAAGTCACGCCAAAGGAAGGAAAGGCTGCCGGTGGCACCAAGGTGCACATTGGGGGAACCAGCTTCATCGAAGTGACGGCTGTCGACTTCGGCTCGGTCGCCGCAACTGAATTCACAGTGAACTCTGCCGGATCAATCACGGCCATAACCCCTGAAGAGACAGTGGGTCTGGTGACCGTCACCGTAACCAACTCGCGTGGTGTCAGCCCGCCCAAAGAATGCACCTACTACAAAGAAGGTCAGCCGGAACTCCGTCCTTGCCCCGGTCATGAACGCTTCAAGTTCGTCGAACCCACGATCACCAACCTGACCCCAGACACCGGGTCCACGGCCGGTGGCGCCAGCGTGACGGTCACGGGCACCGGGTTCGCCCTGGGGAATACCGCGACGAGGTTCGAGTTCGAGAAGACGCCGGCCATCTCGGCCGAATGCAGCTCGACCACGACGTGCACCGTGGTGACCCCCGCGCACAAGGCGGGGACCATCACCGTGAAGGCGACGGTCGTGGGAGCGGGCGGCGTCGTGAAGTCGACCACCCCGACTGCCGCCGAGCGATTCACCTACGGATGACCGCGTGATCCCGCTCGCTCTCGGCGAGCTGGGATCGGCCTGAGCGGCCAACGCCTTGACGAGCGAGTCGGCGGCCTGTCCGCCGGCTCGCTCGCGGGCTAGCATCATCGGCATGGCAGCGGACCAGCGAGCAGAGGTGCTGATCGTCGGCGGCGGCATCATCGGCATGGCGATAGCCTGGCGCGCGCGCCAGCGCGGCATGTCCGTCACCGTGCTCGAGCGCGACCGCACCGGGCAGGGGACCTCGCGCGTGGCCGCCGGGATGCTCGCGCCGGTGGTCGAGGTCGAGTTCGGGCGGGCGGGACGGCGGCTGCTCGAGCTGGGACTGCGCTCGGCGCGGATGTGGCCCGCGTTCGCGTCGGATCTCGCGACCTGCGCGGACGCGCGGCTGGACCTGATGCGGACCGGCACGCTGCTGCTCGCTCGCGACGAAGACGACGCGCGCGAGCTGGAGCGCCAGCTCGTCTTCCGCGAGTCGCTCGGGCTGACGGTGCGCCGCCTGCTCCCGAGCGAGGCGCGCGAGCGCGAGCCGGCCCTGGCCCCGGCGTTGCGGCTGGCGCTGGAGGCGCCCGAGGACCACTCGGTCGACCCCCGGTTGGTGCTCGCGGCGCTCACGCGCGCTTGCGCCGCTGCCGGGGTGAGGCTGCGCGAGCACGCGCCCGTCGCGCGCCTGGAGCTGGGCGGCTCCGGCGAGCCACGGGTCACCGGCGTGACGCTCGAGAGCGGCGAGCGCCTGGCCGCCGAGCTGGTAGTGCTCGCCGCCGGTCCGTGGAGCGAGCGCATCGACGGACTGCCCGCCGAGTACCAGGTGCCCGTGCGTCCGGTCAAGGGGCAGATCCTGCGGCTGCGCGACCCCGCGGGACCCGGGTTGCTGCGGCGTGTCGTGCGCTTCCGCGGCGGCTACATCGTGCCGCGCGCCGACGGCGGCTACGTGCTCGGCGCGACCGTCGAGGAGCGGGGCTTTGCGCTGTCGCCCACCGCGGGGGGCGTCTACGAGCTGCTGCGCGACGCGCACGAGCTGGTGCCGGGCGTAAGCGAGCTGGAGATCGAGGAGCTGTCCGTGGGACTGCGCCCCGGCACCCCCGACAACGGTCCGGCGATCGGCCCGGGAGCCGTGCACGGCCTGATCTGGGCGACCGGGCACTACCGCAACGGCATCCTGCTCGCGCCACTCACCGCGGAGCTCGTCGCCGGCATGCTCGCCGGTGGTGACGCTGCGGGGACAGCAGCCGCTCTTGCCGACGAGTCGATCCTCTCCGCGTGCGCGCCCGCACGCTTCGCAAGCGGGTCCGAGCGTCTGGAGCGCCCTGCGAGCGGCCGGCCCGTGGCGGCTGTCTCATGATCGTGCTCAACGGTCACGGCTCCGACGTGCGCGCCGGCGAGAGCGTCGTCGACGTGCTCGCACGCCTTGGCCTGGACGTCGACGCACGCGGCGTCGCCGTGGCGGTCGACGGCGAGGTCGTGCCGCGCGCGGCGTGGGAGTCGTTCAGCCTTGTCGAGGACGCGCGCGTGGAGGTGCTCACGGCGATGCAGGGAGGATGATCTGCACGTGCAACGGGCGGTGAGCACGGCCGAGGACATCCTCAGCATCGCTGGCCGGCAGATGCGCTCGCGGCTGCTGCTCGGCACCGGCGGCTTCCCGTCGCTCGATCTGCTCGCGCAGGCGATCGCGGCGAGCGGCAGCGAGCTGGTCACGGTCGCGCTGCGCAGGGTCGATCCGACGGCGCACGGATCGCTGATCGACGTCCTGGCCGCCGCCGGCGTGCAGCTGCTGCCCAACACGGCCGGCTGTCGCACCGCGCGCGACGCCGTCATCACCGCGCGCCTCGCGCGCGAGGCGTTCGCCACCGACTGGATCAAGCTCGAGGTGATTGGCGACGAGGACACGCTGCTCCCTGACGCGCCCGAGCTGCTGCGCGCGGCCGAGCAGCTGCTCGACGAGGGCTTCGTCGTGCTCGCGTACACCACCGACGACCCCGTGCTCGCACGACGCCTCGCCGACCTCGGCTGCGCGGCTGTGATGCCGCTCGGGTCGCCGATCGGCAGCGGCATGGGCATCCGCAACCCCTACAACATCGCCCTCATCCGCGAAGCGGTGGACGTGCCGGTCGTGCTCGACGCGGGCATCGGCACCGCCTCCGATGCGGCGCTCGCGATGGAGCTCGGCTGCGACGCGGTGATGGCCGCGTCGGCGATGGCGCGCGCGCAGAACCCCGTGGCGATGGCCGCCGCGATGCGCGCGGCCGTCGAAGCGGGGCGCCTGGCACGCGGCGCGGGCCGGATACCGCGCCGCACGTACGCGACCGCGTCCACCCCCGACGAGGGCCTCGCCGTCTTCTAGCTCACGACTTCGATCGTGCCGTTCATGGTTGCCGGGTACAACGTGCACACGTAGTGGATGACCCCGGGCTTGCGCAGCTTGACTTCGAAGCTGCCGCCTTCGCCGAAGTTCTTCGAGGCGATCCGCTGTGGCCCGCTGACGCTGGTGACGTTGGCCTGCGCCGAGTCGTAGTTGGTCCACCTGACCGTGCTGCCGACCTTCACCCTGAGGGTGTCCGGATCGATCGCGATGTTGCGGTAGGCGATCTGCACGACGCCGCTCTGCACGGGTGCCGACGCGGGCGGCTTCGCGAACTTGGGCGTGGTGTCCACGCTCAGGCTCGCGGCGGGCGAGGACGTCTTGCCGGTGCCCGTCGTCGTCGTGGCTGTGCCGGCGGCGGTCGAGGACGACGAGCCCGTGGAGGAGCCGCTGTGCCCGCTCGAGGACCCGCACCCCCCGAACAGCGCAAGCGCGCAGCACGCGAGCAGTGCGAAGCTGGTCCTGAGCATCGGTTCGCTCACCCTAGCCTACACTGGCCGCTTCGATGAACCCACGCCATTTCCTTACGGGAGCGGAGTTGAGTGCCGCCGAGCTGGACGCGCTGCTCTCGCGCGCGCAGGAGCTCAAGCGTGCCCCGCTGTCCTCGCACGCGCTGGCAGGCCGCAGCGTGGCGTTGATCTTCGAGAAGCCCTCGACGCGCACGCGCGTGTCGTTCGAGGTGGGCATCCAGGAGCTGGGCGGCCACGCGGTCGTGCTGCGCTCGGATGAGCTTCAGCTCTCGCGCGGTGAGGCGCCGCGCGATACCGCGCTGGTGCTCTCGCGGCACGTCGCGGCCGTGGGCCTGCGCACGGGCGCCGACGCGATCCTCGAGCAGCTGGCCGAGCACAGCTCGGTGCCGATCGTGAACATGCTCAGCGCGCGACATCACCCGTGCCAGGCGCTGGCCGACCTGCTGACGCTGCGCGAGGCGTACGGCTCGTTGGACGGGCTGCGCCTGGCCTACGTCGGCGACGGCAACAACGTCGCGCGCTCGCTCGCGATCCTGGGGACGCTCGCGGGCGTGGACGTGGCGGTCGCCTCTCCCGCGGGCTACTCGCTCGAAGCCGATCTCGTGCTCCCCGCGCAAGCGAGCGGCGAGCTCACGCTGCACAGCGATCCGCTGGAGGCGGTGACGGGCGCCAACGCGGTCTACACCGACGTGTGGGTGAGCATGGGCGACGAGCAGACCGCTGAGGAGCGACGCCAGACGCTCGCGAGCTACCGCGTCGACGACGCCTTGCTGGACGCGGCCGCGCCGGGCGCTTTCGCGATGCACGATCTGCCTGCCCATCCCGGCGAGGAGATCACCGCGGAGGTGATGTACGGCTCGCGCCAGCACATCTGGGACCAGGCCGAGAACCGGCGCCACGCGCAGAAGGCGCTGCTGGAGCTGCTCGTGGGGGGCGCGTGAGCGTCGAGGCCCCCGCCCGGCCGGAGGGCTCGCCGCGCCCGCAGCGAGGCGACGAGCTCGAGCTGCGAGTGGACGCGCTGGCGTTCGGCGGCGAGGGCGTGGCGCGCCTCGGCGATGGCGGTTACGTGGTGTTCGTCGCCGGCGCTGTCCCGGGAGATCGCGTGCGCGCCGTGGTTTACAAGCGCAAGCGCAGCTACGCGCACGCCCGCACGCTCGAGGTGCTCGAGCCGAGTCCCATGCGGATCGCGCCGGTGGCAGACCACCCGGGCGTGCCGTGGCAGGTGATCCCCTACGAGCGCCAGCTCGAGATCAAGCAGGGGCAGGTGGACGAGGCGCTGCGGCGGATCGGTGGCCTCGACGGCTTCGAGCTCGAGCAGATCGTGCCGGCGCTCGAGCCCTGGCGCTATCGCAACAAGCTCGAGTACTCCTTCGGCGCGGCGGCCGGCGGCGAGCTGGTGTGCGGGTTCCATATCCCCGCCGGCGGCAACCAGGTCGCTGCCATCGACGACTGCCTGCTGGGATCCGAGCGCGGCAACGTGGTCCGCCAGGCGGCCTTTCGCTGGTGCCGCGCGCAGGGGCTGGGCGCGTGGGAGCGCAGCGCGAGCGACGGCCGGGCCGCCCGCGACGGCCGGGTCGGGCCGGCGCCGGACGGGCGCGCGCGGCTGCGCAACCTGGTCGTGCGCGAAGGCCGTCGCACGGGCATGCTTCAGGTTCGGATCGTGACCACCGAGGGCGAGCTCGACGCCGGCGCGCTCGCCGGAGCGTTGAGCCAGGAGCTAGGCGAGAGCCTCAGTGGGGTGCTGTGGACGCGCTCGCGCAGCCTGGCGGAGACGACCGTGGGTGGCGAGACGGAGCTCGTGTGGGGCGAGGCCGAGCTGCCGGAGCGGCTCGGGGAGCTCGAGCTGCTGATCTCCCCGCAGGCGTTCTTCCAGACGAACACGGAGATGGCCGAGCTGCTGTACGGCGTGGCGAGCGGGTACGCGGCGCTGAGCGGCTGGGAGCGCGTGTACGACCTGTACTCGGGCATCGGCACGATCGCGCTCACGCTGGCACCGCGCGCGGGCGAGCTGTGGGGGATAGAGCTGGTCGAGGAGGCGGTCGCCGACGCGATCGCAGGAGCCCGGCGCAACGGGATCACGGGCGCCCGTTTCTTCGCGGGCGACACGCGCACGGCGCTGCCCGAGCTCCTGTCACGAGCAGGACGTCCGGACGTCGTCGTCGTCGACCCTCCGCGCGCGGGGCTGTCCAAGAAGGTCGTCCACCGCATCATCGACGCGTCCCCCCGGCGCATTGTGTACGTCTCCTGCAACCCCACCACGCTCGCCCCCAACGCCGCGGAACTGGTGCAGGCGGGATGGACGCTCAGCAAGGTCCGCCCCGTGGACATGTTCCCGCAGACTCACCACATCGAGTGTGTCGCGCTGTTCGAGCGCGGCGCGTCCTAGGCGCTCCGGTGGGCTAGCGTTCCGAGAGCGATGCACGTCACCTCCTACGCGCAGATCGAGCCGTTCACGACGCTCGACGGCTCGCAGATCAGGGAGTGGGCGGGGCGCGTGTCGGCGCCCGCGCGCAACCAGAGCCTCGCCGAGGCGACGATCCCGGTGGGCGGCGCGACGACCGAGCACCTGCATCACAGGACCGAGGAGCTGTATCTGGTCAGCGCCGGGCGGGGACGCCTGCTGATCGACGGCGAGGAGCGGATCGTCGAGGTAGGGGACTGTGCCTTGATCCCGCCGGGGGCCGCTCACAAGGTCTTCAACATCGGCGACGAGCCGCTGCGGCTCGTGTGCGCATGCTCGCCCGCGTACTCCCACGAGGACACGCGTCTGCTCGAGTGAGCGAGTGCGACGACGACGCCTGCCGCTAGGCTGAGCCGCCGATGCGCGCCGTCACCATTCGCGAACAGGAGATCGTGATCGAGGAGCACCCGGACCCGGTGCCTGGAGCCGGCGAGGTGCTGGTGCGCGTTCGCGCCGCGGGGCTGAACGGGGCGGACATGATGCAGCGACGCGGCCTGTACCCCGCGCCGCCGGGATCGCCGCAGGACATCCCGGGGATGGAGTTCGCCGGCGAGGTCGCGGCACTCGGCCCCGGAGCCGGGCGCTTCGAAGTGGGAGCGCGGGTGATGGCGATCGTGGGCGGCGGTGCCCAGGCCGAGCTGGCGACGGCCCACGAGCGCGTGCTGATGCCGGTGCCGAAGGCGCTCGACTGGGCCCCCGCTGGTGGCCTGCCTGAGGTCTTCACGACCGCCCACGACGCGCTGTTCGCACAGGCGCAGCTGCGCATGGGCGAACGCCTGCTCGTGAATGGCGGCGCGGGTGGCGTGGGCACCGCGGCGATCCAGCTCGGCCGCGTTGCCGGGGCGCGCGTGACCGCGAGCGTGCGCAGCGAGGCCCAGCGCGATGGCGTCGCGGAGCTCGGCGCGCGTGTGATCGCACCCGAGGGCTTTGCCGAGCACGGTCCCTACGATGTGATCCTCGAGCTCGTCGGTGCGCCGAACATGCCCGAGAACCTCGCGTCGCTCGAGACCGGCGGGCGCGTGAGCGTGATCGGCGTTGGCGCCGGCGCCAAGAGCGAGGTCAACCTGCTCGCGCTGATGGGCAAGCGCGCGCGCCTCTGCGGCTCGACGCTGCGCGCCCGCGCGCTCGAGGACAAAGCGCTGGTCGCCCGGCGCGTCGAACGCGAGGTGCTGCCGCTGTTCGAGACGCGCGACCTGCACGTGCCGATCGCCGATACGTTCCGCCTGAGCGAGGCGGCGGCAGCCTACGATCGCTTCGCCGCCGGCGGGAAGCTCGGCAAGATCGTGGTGACGATGTGAGCTGGGAGTCGCCAAGCGCGACACGCCCCGCGTGTGCTCAGTACGGAGGCTGCGCCGCGTACCACTCGCCGAGCACGCGGAACGCCGCCCAGAACTCTCGCTTGGCGTCCTGCTCGTCCAGCGAGTCGTCGATGCTGGGGACGTACAGCGCGTCGATCGTGGGGGTCAGCTGCTGGACCTCACCCACGGTGTCGTGCAGCTCGCGCGCGAGCGGGATGTCCATCTCGCCGAGCGCATCCAGCGCGTCGGCGCCCATCACGACGACGATCTTCGGCTGCACGATCGCGATCTCCTCCACCACACGCGAGACGCAAGCGAAGTCCGCGAGCGAGGCGTCGCTCAGCGGGCACTTCACGCACAGCGTGCCGTACACGGCGAGCGGGTCGATCGACAGTCGCTTCAGCGACTTCATCAGCGCACCGCCGGCGCGCCCGTAGAATGCGACGCCCTCCTCGATCTCCGACGGCAGCGCCGAGTACTTCAGCAGCATCACATCCGCCTGGGGATGGCCCGAGCCGAGCACGGGCATCAGGTTGCCGCGCGGGCAGTGCGGGCACGACTGGAGCTCGCGCGTGAGCGTGTTGAGCTCACGTATCGCACGCTCTAGATACTTCTCGCGGATCTCGTCATCGGTGACGGGCATCGACCCGGAGGGATTTGACGGGCCGTCCGCTTGTCCTTGACTGTGCATCAGTAGTTGCGGTTAAGGCGCTTCAGACGCCTGGCCTTGCTCGCGCGGCGCGCAGATCGTGGCGTCGCGCGCGTCTGGAGGAACTTGAGCGCCTGCACGTACAGCAGCGAGGACGGTCGCGTGAGGATCTCGGCGTCGCGCAGCGACTGGAGAAACTCCGCCGGCCCGTCGAAATCGTGCATCCGCACCCGCACCGAGCCGAGGCCCTGGGCAACGTGCGAGTCCGACCCGGCGCCCGCCGGCACCTGGTACTTGGCGGCGAAGCGCTCGGCCTCGTCGTTGAACGCGTTGATCGCCACGCGCGGGTTGAACACCTCGATCGCGTCGACGTCGTCGAGGATCGGGAGCAGGTGCTCGTAGTCCGGCACCGCGTGCATGCGGTCAAACGGATGCGGCACGTATACGACCCCACCCTGGCGCTTGATCTCAGCGACCGTCTCCTTCAAGGTCAGCCCGCGGGGGATCTTCTCCTCGATGAACAGGCCGATCACCTCGCCCTCGGCGGCCGTCTTGACCTCCTCGCCCACGATCACCTTGAGCGGCGGTCCCGGACCTGGCCTGGCGGCCTGCGCGCGGGCCTCGAGCGCGCCGGATATCTCGTTGTGGTCTGTCACGGCGATCGCGCCAAGTCCCTGCTCGCGGGCGCTCGCGAGCAGCACCTCCACCGGCGTGGCGCAGTCGGGCGAATGGTCGGTGTGCATGTGCAGGTCCACGTCCACGAGCGGGCGCGTCGACAGGCGCCGCGCAAGCTCCGGGTCCCCCTCCGGCGAGTGGCGGCGCTCGGCGAGCGCCGCGTAGATCTGCTCAAGCGCGCCCGCCGCGTGTTCGTCGTCGGGCACCATCCGATAGTCGCCGGGGAAGTAGTGGCGCATCAGCTCGGCGGTGGCCGGCGTGCTGGCTGTGCGCGCGTCCAGGCGCCCGAACAGGCTCTCCACGAAGCGCCGCGCCAGCAGCGTCGAGAGCAGCCGCTCGCTGGAGGCGTGAAACGACCCCACGTTCAGCGCCCGCGAGTGGCGCAGGGCGGTGGCGGAAGTGCTCGGCGCGAACGGCTCGTGCACATGCACGAAGTCCAGCGGGACGGCGCTCAGCAGTTCCTCGAGCGTACGCGCCACGTCGATCGGCAGCGCCGCCGGCCGTCTGCGGGCGGCGGGACGCGAAGGGCTCAGGAAATCGAACACCTCGCCGACCGCGATCACCCGCGGCGCGCCGGTGTCGGTGTCCTCGAGCAGCGACGCGGCGCTGCTCGCCCCGTTGCGAGCGGCCCGCAGCTGCTTGCGCGAAGCGCGCACGCGCTCCTGCGAGCGCGAGGGCGCGAGCACGAGCACACGATGACCTCGTCGCGAGAGCCCAGCTGTGACCCGCTCGACGTACGCGTTGACCTCGTTGCCCTCCGCCTCCCACGGATACGGGGTGACGTGGGCGATCGAGAACCGGCGGGCCATGGCTGCCGCCATTATCCCGTGTGCTGCAACACCCCTCGCGGCTTTGACTTCGGCAGGGTGGGCGGGCCTCCATACTTGGCGATGAACGCCTCGGTGTCGGCACGGGCCTGCTCGTCGGGGCGCTGACGGTGGGGCGACTTCATCAGGTAGGAGGACGGGCCGTCCAGCTGCCCGCCGAGCCCGTGGTTGAGCGCCAGCTTGCAGCAGCGCACCGCGTCGGTCACGATCCCCGCCGAGTTGGGTGAGTCCCACACCTCGAGCTTGAGCTCCACGTTCAGCGGCACGTCGCCGAACGCCTGGCCCTCCACGCGGATGTGCGCCCACTTGCGGTCGGTCAACCAGGGCACGTAGTCGGAGGGGCCGACGTGGACGTCGCTGGCCGGCAGCTCGTGGTCCATGATCGAGGTCACCGCGTTGGTCTTGGAGATCTTCTTGGACTCCAGCCGCTCGCGCTCGAGCATGTTGTAGAAGTCCATGTTCCCGCCCACGTTCAGCTGGGAGGTGCGCTCGATCTCGACGCCCCGCTCGGCGAACAGGCGCGCGAGCGTGCGGTGCACGATCGTGGCGCCCACCTGGGACTTGATGTCGTCGCCCACGATCGGCAGGCCGGCGTCTTTGAAGCGCCGGTCCCAGTAGTCCTCGCGGGCGATGAACACGGGGATGCAGTTGACGAAGCCGCAGCCGGCCTCGAGCACCTGCTCGACGTACCACTTGGTCGCCTGCTCGGAGCCGACCGGCAGGTAGGAGACCACGACATCGGTGTGCGTGTCTTTGAGGATCCGCACGATGTCCGCGGTCTCGCCGGGCGCCTTGGTGATCTTCTCTTTGAGGTATTTGCCGAGGCCGTCGTGGGTCATGCCACGGTGCACGGGCACGCCCAGCTTCCTGGGCACCGCGCGGCGTCCCTTTGCGAACTGGATCGTGTTGTTCTGCCCTGCCCAGATCGCGCTGCCGAGGTCCTTGCCGACCTTCGCCGCGTCGATGTCGAAGGCGGCGGTGAACTCGATGTCGCGCACGTGATAGCCGCCGAGGTCGACGTGCATCAGGCCGGGGACGCGCTGCGTGGGGTCGGCGTCGCGGTAGTAGTGCACGCCCTGGACGAACGCCGAGGCGCAGTTGCCGACGCCGATGATCGCCACGCGCACCTTCTCGGACTGGTAGCGCGCGCGGCCGTTGCCCGAGGTGGCGCCGCTGGGCGAAGCGGCGTGGCTGCGGGGCGCCGCGCCGTTGGCGCCGCCACGGCCGTTGACTGTCTTGCTGTTTGTGCTCACGGGGAGATTCCTTCCTGAAGTTCCAGCTGAATACTCCGTCGCGCGCGCCAGGTCACACCGACAGCTCGCGGCGCACGTGCCAGATCCGCTGCACGACCGTGACCACGCTCAGCGCCGCCAGCACGTACACCGCCGGCTGGAGGAGCTCGAAGTTTCCGAGCGAGGCGCCGCGCGCGAACACCAGCCCGATCGCGAGGATCACGACGCGCACCGGCCGTGTGGCGATGCCCACCTTGCACTCCACGCCGAGCGCCTCGGCGCGCGCGCGTGTGTAGCTGACCATCAGCGACGCGAGCACCGCGACGACCACCGCAGCGGCGGCTACGCGGTTCGCTTGCAGCGCGAAGTAGCCGGCCACGGCCGTCAGCACGATGCCCTCCTCAATGCGGTCGAGCGTCGAGTCCAGGAACGCGCCGAACGGCGTGCCCTTGCCGGACATCCGCGAGTAGCGACCGTCGAGCGTGTCCATGATCGAGCCAACGATGAACGCGACGCCGCCGAGGAAGAACAGCTGCTCCCACACGAGCACGGCGGCCACCACGTTCAGCGCGAAGCCCGTCAGCGAGATCGTGTTGGGCGTCAGGCGCGACTCGATCAGCCGGTTGCGGACGAGCTCGCGCCGTTCGCCCGCGCCGATCGGGGCGCGTGCGCGGGCGCCGGAGCGGTGTGTGGCGCGGCGGGTGCGGCGCGGGCTCGACTGCTGCCGGGGTGCCATCCGCGAGCGCCTACCCGCTCGCGGCTATGCCGGCTGGGGTGACGTAGGAGAATCGCCAGACGTGCGGGCGTGCGCGCGCCAGCCAGCTGGCGCCGTAGGCGGAGACGCCGGCGGTGAGCGCGCCGAGGACGGCGTCGATCAGGAAGTGGTTGGCGGTCACGAGGATCACGAACGTCATCACGAACGGGTACAGCAGCCACAGCACGCTCACCGCCCGCCAGCGCACCAGGCGCGCGAGCGTCCAGCCGATCATCAGCGCGAACGCGACGTGCATCGACGGCACCGCCGCGTAGATGTTGGTCAGCGCGTTGACCGACGCGCTCGTGTGGTTGACGTGAACGCCCGTGAAGTCGCCGACGCTGTCGACGAAGCCCCACTCCGGCATGAAGCGTGGCGGCGCGGTCGGGAACACCACGTAGCCGACGAGCGCGATCGCCATCGCGATCATGAACATGTTGCGCACGAAGTAGAAGTTGCGGTTGTGGCGCAGGTACAGGTACACGAGCGCTGCGACCGTCACAGAGGTCTGCGCGTTGATGTACAGCCAGCTGCACACCACCATCAGGAAATGGCTACCGGAGGCCCACGCTTGCAGCGACGGCTCGATGAACACGTGCATCGTTCGCTCGAGGGCGATCAGGTCGCGAGCGTGAGCGAAGGCGGCGTTGGCGTCGCCCTCGACCAGCCCGCGGACGAACCGGTAGGCGAGGTACGCGGCGGCGAACAGCGAGACCTGCCGGAGCGCGTCCAGCCATCCGTGAGGCAAGGCGCGCACCTGCAGCGAACGGGCGCGGGCGAGCATCGGCGAGAAAGCCTAGACGATGCTCAGTCGCAGCGCGCTCCGTGTGCGAACACACGCGCCAGCGAGAAGCGGATCACCGCGTGCAGCTCGCCCGCTCGCGCTGCTGTCAGCTCGGTCCAATCGCCCGGAGCGCGGCTCACGCATCCCTCGCCGCCGGCCAGCGCCCAGTACGGCGTGAAGTGCACGCGCACGGTGTAGGAGCCCGCGTGCGGCGCGTACAGCGTGAGCGAGTCGCTGCTCACCGCGCGCAGGACCCCCGGCGGGCTGGCGAGCGGGGTGGCGCCGCTGACGGCGAACAGGCGCCAGCGCGCCGAGCGCCACACTTCGCGAAGGTAGGGCGCCCCGTCGCGTACCAGGAGTGCCTCGCGCTTGGCGGAGTAGTCCAGCGGCGCGTCGGGCAGCGCGACGTAGGAGATCGCGTTCTGTGACAGCCAGATGCGATAGCGGGCGGCGGTGAGCGGCGTCGATTCGTCGTAGAACACGTTGTTGCGGTAGGTGTCGAGCTGGCGCTCCCAGCCGCGCGCGAGCATCACGTGCGGGGCCAGCCAGCGCGCCTCCCAGTGGTTGGCCGTGGCCACCACCTCGACGCGCGCCGGGCGGGCGCCGTAGCCGACGTCCAGCGCGCGCAGCTCTGCCAGCAGCGGCGCGTAGAAGGACGCGTCCACCGACGGGTCTGAGGCCGCAGCGGAGAAGTCGGCGATCGGCGCGTTGACCTGCCAGTACAGCAGCAGCGGCGCGAGCGCGACCAGCGCCCAGCGGCGCCAGCGCGAGGCGCTGGCGAGCGCGCACGCGGCGATCGGGCCGGCGATCAGCGCGCCGAGGCGATCGGCGTTGCCGCCGACCGCGGTCGGCAGCAGATAGGAGGCGGTGAGCGCCAGCGCGTACAGGCCCGCGCCGATCCGCAGCAGCCGCGTGCTGGCAGTGCTCGACGGCCGGCTTGCGCCCCCGTCGTGATCCGGTTCGATCAGCGCGCCGATCACCAGCACTCCCGCGAGCGCCGGGAAGAACGCGGAGGCCACGAACGGCTGCGCGCCGCCTTCCGGGAACGCGACCGACAGCAGCGCGATCGGTGTGAGCGACGCGATCGTCAGAGTCCACGGCCAGATCCGCCGCGGGCCGGCGAGCGCCCACGTCAGGTACGCCAGCGCGAGGAACGCGCCCGCCACCGGGCTGGCGAGCGAGGCAAGGACGCTGAGCCCGAAGGCGGCGGCCATCGCGCCGCGCCGTGTGAGCACCAGGGCGCCGAGGCCGATCGCCAGGCCGAGGTCGAACGGGACGCGACTGGAGAGCAACGCAACCGATGCCCCAAGCGCGAACCACAGCGCGGCGATGCGCGTGGAGCGCGCTGGAAAGCAGCCGTCGATCAAGCTCGCGAACAGGGCTGTGGCGATCACCATCGAGACCGCCGCCAGCAGCTGTGGCCCGACGAGCGCGCCCAGCGCCGGCGCGATCACCGAGTAGGCGGGTAGATGGTGTCCGCCGTACCACGAGTTGTCCCACAACGTGAAGCCGACGCGCGAGAACAGGTTGCTGCGGTAGCTCGCGGCCGCGAGGTCGGGGCTCGCGGGCGCGGCGATCAGATAGACGGTGGCGAACGCCGCGGTGAGCGCCCACGCCGGCAGGCGCCGCGCGAGCTCGGTTGCGCGGGCGGGGCCGCTCGGCCGCGGGCGCGCGCGGGGGATCGGAGCGAGCGTGCTCACGGTGCGTTCACGAACGCGACCACGCGCTCGATCACGTCCGGGCGGTCGAGCCACGGCCAGTGCCCGGCGTCGCGCAGCTCGAGCAGCTCGGCTCGCGGCAGGGCGTGCGCGTACGCCTCTGCGAAGCGCGCGGGGATATAGGGGTCGCGCATGCCCCACACGACCAGCGCGGGGACGTCGAGCGTCCCCAGCCGCGCGCCAGCCGCCGCGAGCACGCTCGGCGGGGAGCTGCGGTACAGGCGCAGGATCGCCCGCTGGGTGCCCTGGTCGAAGTGAGCGAGCGTGCTGTCCAGCCACGCCTCGGGCATCGGCCCGGGCGCGACGTTGGACTCGCGTGAAGCGCGGCGCAGCGTGAAGCGGTTGGTCGCTCCCATCGCCAGCTCACCGAGGCCGAGGGTGCGCCAGATGCGCGCCGTGCGATGCCAGCGGTAGCCGGCCAGGAAGGGCACCGCGTTGATGATCACCAGCCGCTCGACGCGCTCGGGCAGCCGTTGTGCGAACGCGAGCCCAACCGCGCCCCAGTCGTGTACGACCAGGCGCACGCGCTCGACACCCACCAGCATCAGGAAACGCTCGATGAAACGGTCATACTCGTCGATCGTGTAGCGCAGGTAGCCGGCCTTGCCGGAGCGTCCGAAGCCGGGGAGGTCCGGTGCGAGCCCGCCGCCGCGGCGCAGGAACTCGAGCCATTCGTCGCTGCTGCTGGGCACGCCGTGCAGGTACAGCGGCACAGCCGCGCTCGCGTCGCCTGCCGAGGCATCCTCGCGGGCGGACGTCGCGGCTCGCCAGAACACCGGCTGGCCGTCGATCTCGTCGGTGTGGTCGCTGACCTCTGGCACCGGGCGAGGATATACGCGTGCGGGCGGGCGGATACGGTGCAGCGGTGCCCACCGACATGACCCGGTTGACACGGTCGAGCGCCTGGACGCCGCCGACGCGGGCGCGCGTCGTGCGCGTGCGTGAACGCCTGCGCGAGGTCTACGGCGTCCCGCTGATGCGCCCGCACCGGCATCCGATCGCGGAGCTGGTGCTGACGGTGCTCTCGCAGTCGACCAACGACCGCAATCGCGACGTCGCCTACCTGCGCCTGCGCGAGCGCTTCGGCGGGTCGCGCTTTCGCTGGGAGCGGGTGCGTGACGCGCCGCTGGCGCAGGTCGAGGAGGCGATCCGCCCGGGCGGCATCTCGAAGGTGAAGTCGGCTCGTATCCAGGCGATCCTGCGCGCGATCTCTGAGCGTCCGCCCTCGGGCGTGGGTGCGAGCGAAGGCGGGAGCGCCCCCGTCGCCCGCCGGCGCGCCCTCGCCGCCGGCCTGTCGCTGGACTGGCTTCCCGAGGTGCCCGTGGCGGAGGGTCGCGACTACCTGGTGGCGCTGCCGGGCGTCGGGCGTAAGACGGCGGCGTGCGTGCTGTTGTTCGCGTACGGCCTGCGCGACGTGCCCGTGGACACGCACGTCTCGCGTGTGGGCATGCGCCTGCACCTGCTGCGACCGGGCGCCCCGTTCGCCGAGCTCCACGACCAGATGCTCGCGCTGACGCCGGCCGGGCAGGAGCTCGAGCTGCACGTCAACCTGCTGCGTCACGGCCGACGCACGTGCCATGCGCGCAGCCCCGAGTGCGAGGTGTGTGCGCTGGCGCGCATGTGCCCGAGCCGCGGGCTATTTCGCGGTGGCACGGAAGTTGACGTGAGATCGGCGACCCGATGACGGGGAATTGCCCGCCGCACCGTCACGCCGACGAGATGCTCGCGGCTGCGCGCCGACGTTTCCCTCACGACACGCACCCCTCGGCTATCGTCTTCCCGGCCCAACAGAAGGACCGCTGTTCTGCGCAGAGCAAGAGGGGGAGAACGTGCTCGTCAGTACCGATTATCTGGTTATAGGGGCTGGTGCGAGCGGCCTTGCCTTCGCCGATGCGCTGGTGGCCGAGGCGGATGTTGAGGTGACGGTGATCGACCGTCGAGACGCTCCCGGCGGTCATTGGCTGGATGCGTATCCGTTCGTTCGCCTGCACACTCCTTCCGCGTATTACGGCGTGAACTCGCTGGCGCTCGGCGAGAATCGCATCGACCAGGTCGGCGAGAACTCCGGGTACTACGAGCGGGCGACGGGCGATGAGGTCTTCGACTACTTCGCCGAGGCGGCCGGGCGGCTCACTCAGACAGGCCGGGGCCGCGTGCTCACCGGCCACGAGTACCTGGGCGGTGGGAGTGACGGCGAGCGGGTCAGGGGCCTCAGCACCGGAGAGCTTCATGATTTCGCGGTACGTCGCAGGGTCGTCGATGCTCGATATCTGGAGGCGTCGATCCCGGCGACCCACGCCGCCCCGTTTCAGGTGGCGCCGGGCGTTCGGCTCGTCCCCGTCAACGACCTACCGGCAGCCGCGCAAGCAGACTGCTCCTACGCTGTCCTCGGGTCCGGCAAGACGGCCGCCGACGCATGCATCTGGCTGTTGGACAACAACGTGCAGCCGGATCGCATTCGTTGGATCCGGCCGCGCGACGCGTGGTTCTATGACCGCGGCCACTTTCAGCCGCTCGAGCAGGTCGGCGCGATCATGTACGGGAACGCTCTCGATGCCGAGGCCGGCGCCCATGCGACGAACGTCGATGACCTCTTCGCAGCGGCTCGAGGCCTCGGGGCGACTGGCGCGCATCGACCCGGCGTCGCCGGCGACGATGTACCGCGGCACGATGCTCAGTGCCGGCGAGCTGGCTGCCCTGCGCCAGATCGAGGACGTCGTCAGGCTCGGCCGAGTGCGGCGGATCGAGGCCGACCGGATCGTGCTCGAGCGCGGAGAGACGAAGACCGGCCTCGACGTCCTGCACGTGGACTGCACGGCGCTGGGCCTGAACAACGCCCCAGCCACGCCGATCTTCCAGCCCGGTCGCATCGTGCTCCAGCAGGTGCGGCAGCTCTCGCCGTGTTTCAACGCAGCCCTCGTCGGGTTCGTCGAGGCCCATCGAGATGACGACGTGGACAAGAACCGGCTTTGCCTACCCAACCCCTACCCCAGCAGCGTCGAGGACTGGCCGCGCATGATGAGTCGCACATGGAGAACGGAGGGGCGGTGGTTGAGCGAGCCCGACCTCTCAGCGTGGGTGGCCCGGAGCCGGCTCAACCTGCTGGGTGCGCTTCCCGACCATGCGGAGGAGCCGTCCGTGCAAACGGCAGTGAAGCGATATCTCACTCACGTGAGCGCGGCGGTCGAGCGGCTGAAGCAGCTGGACGGATCGCGTGCGCGAACGGGTGAAGCGAGCGACAAGGTCGGATCGGGAGGCAGAGGTTGAGGCCTCAGCGCCGTCTCTGACCGGCCATGAGGAAGGGCCTCCTCGGTGGCAAGCTCCGCTTGTCATCGAGAACCAACATCGAGGAGCCCTGGATCACCTCGCCGTTCCCGCCCGACACCGACTCGCTGATACGGCTTAGTTCGGGCCATTCCAATGCCCCGGGCGCGTGTCGCCCTGAAAGACGTTCCTACTCGGTCAAGTAGTCGGCCGTCGCGTGCCGACCAGGAACACGCACGTCGAGCGTCATCGCAACTCGATCCGCGACAAACGGGCGTCTGCGGTGTTTAGGCGAATATGTCGGAGCAGGGGGCAAGGATGCGCCTGACCGCGGGGGTGGCCGCTGTTGCGTCGCTCGTGGCGCTCTTGGCCGTCGCGAGCACCTTTTCGCCAGATGCGCGGGCTAACTCGCCGCGCGCGCGCCAGTCGAGCGCGTCGTCGCTGGATCATCTGGGGGAAGCGATCCGACGGTTTGCTCGTGCGGCTCCGCGTCTGTTTGCTCCAGATGCGGTCGGGCGGTCGGGCCGTCGGTGGATACATCCCGCACTGGGCGCCCCCGTCTACGGCTACGACGAAGGCCCGAGCGTGTCGACGCGTCTGGTTGGCGCGCCGTCGCGCATGGAAGTGGAGCTGTTCAACTCTTCGCAGAATCTGGAACTAATCCCCCCTGACGCGCCAGGCTCGCCCGACATGTCACTTCCCTCTCAGCTGGCTGAAGGGTCGTCCAATCTGACAGGCGTCGCGGGCTCCGCCGGGGCAGCCTTCGTGGTCGCCGGAGTGCAGCGGGACACAGACATGCTGATCCGGGCGCTTCCGTTCGGGGTGAGCGTTTACGTGCTCTTCTCGTCGGCGGACGCTCCCGAACGGATTACGTTCGAGAACAACCTCGCCTGCCCCTCCGTAGGTTCCCAGCTGGACCGGCGCCTGGAGCCGGGCACGTTCTCCTATGAGGAGGAAACTGAACATGGAGATGAAGAAGACGAATGCGGACTCTACTCGCACGCTCCCGTCGCTCCGCTACGCCCGCCCTCGCCTACAAACACAGCCGCGGCATATCGGGCCGAGAGCAGCCTATTCGCGCTCGCCGACCGGCAGGCGCATCGCGACCAGGCGATCGCGGCGCTCGTGATCAGGGCCTACGCCGCGCACGACGCCGCCGGCCATGAAGTCCCCACCGAGATGGCCTGGCGCGCCGCGGGCGAAGAACCCGGGCCGGTTATCCGTGTACACCTCCATGCGGGTCACGCGCGCTTTCCGGTAATCCTGCGCTTCGACGTGGTCACGCAGCCATGAGGCGCCCGCCAAGCACTCGCCGCTCGCTCGGACGCCGGATGGTCGTGCTGCTGGCACTCTCGCTGACCGTGGGCGCCTGGTCGCCGGCTCCGGCTCCGGCGGCACTGTCCGAACGCCCGCCGCTGGTGCTCGGGTCGCCGTTTGGCGAACACGACGGACTGACACTCGTTGATGACGCCGCCGGCGCGAGCGCCCTCTCTTGGCGCACCACCACTGGCGAAGGACAGACGGTCGGCTTCGCAGAGATACCGCCGGGCGGCGATGAAGCCTCGCCAGTCCAGACCGTTGTCGCCAGCGCGTCACATCGTCTGTCCACGCCCGTGCTGGCGATCTCGCCCGCCGGACGCGTTGCCGTTGCCTGGTTTGAACAACGCGAAACCGAACACGTGTGGAGCGAGGATGTTCTCGCCGTCAAGGTCCGAGAACGTGCCCCGGACGGCACGTGGGAAGCGACCAGGACGCTGTGGCGCGCGCCCACGAAACCAGTGTACGGATCGCGTAACCTCGTCGTCGCGCTCGACGACTCGGGAGACGCGGCTGTCCTGTGGACGATCGAACCAGAGCTCGTCGCCAACCCACAACCCTCGCAGCTGTTGGTCGCGACCCGCGCTGCCGACGACACGTATGGCGAACCCTTCACCCTCGACGGCGCAGCCGCCGAAGCTGTGCCCGCGCTTGCGGTCACCCCGAGCGGTGAAGTGACCGCATTGTGGGCCGGACCGTGGCGCACTTCGGCAGCGAGCGTCAACGTCGTGTCGTGGCACGCGGGATCCTCGCCAGGCGCGGGCAGGATCTCCCTCGACCAGATCGGAGCATCTGAATCCCACGGCACCGGTGAACCCTTCGGGAGCCTGTCCCTGCAGACATCTGCATCGGGCCGGGAGCTCGCCATTTGGTCAAAGGGAGCGCCTGGATCGCCCACACGCCCCGAGTCCGTCTCCGTGCGATCGGCGTGGAAGCCGCCCGCCGGAGCATTTGAAGCAGCCAACACCGTCACTGCGCCAGGCGTAGAAGCGCGGGAACCGGCGCTCACATTGTCAAACGGGGGCCATGCCTTGGTGGCCTGGAGCGAAATCGCCGCGAACGGCTCGGGGCCACTGCTGAACTACGCAACCGCGACCGAAGAGGGTCCCTTAACGGTCAACGGCCCCGGCGCCGTGACGGTCGAAGCGGGCGCCGAACTCGCCGGTGAACGCGGTGTTTCACCGGCGTGGCTCCCCGACGGCAAGCTACTCCTCGCGTGGAATACCGGCAACGTGGAGTATGCCGACGAAATCGCGCCGGGGACGCCGCCGGGGACCGGGACAGCGATCCGTCGAGATCAGGGTGAAGGCGGCCTGTCGGAACGGCCGCCGTTGCTTGCGGGCGACGAAGCAGCGCGGCCGGTCCTTGCGTGGGCGGGTCGCTCCCCCACCGACTTCAGTGCGAGCGCCATACGCTACGTGATCGGCGCGAACGTGGCCGCGTTCAGAGAGCCGCCGACCCCGTCGGCCAGCCTGGTCGGCAAGCGCGACCTGGCCCGGTCCGGCGTCGCGGTCAAGCTCGTCTGTCCGGAAGCGTGCGTGGCGACCATAAGCGGCGCCGCGTACGCGCTCCGTAGAGGAGACCCCGAAAGCGCGGCCGCGCCGTCGTACGCCAAGCTTGGCGCGCTCGCCGCGGCCCACGCATCGCTGCCCTCCGCCGGCGGCAAGGTCCTGCGCCTGCGGTTCATGCGGCGCACCAGCAAGCGCTTCTGCGCGACAGCCCGCCGGGAAGATCTGGAGGCTGTCGAGCTGACCGCGACGATTCGAACATCCGCCGTGGAGCGGTACGTGGTGCTCGGAGAGGAACCGACATCGACGGGATGCCCTCAGTGAGCAAGCCCTGTCGACGCGTCCAGAGACCTGCACAGTTGCCGCGTCTCGCACCTTCGATCGAGCTTCTGTGCGCGGTCGTCGCGCTGTTGTTGGGGGGCGCCTCACCGGCCTTGGCTGGGCCAGCGCTGGTTACCAACCGATATCCCCTGGCGGGCGAACGCTCCGAGCTCGCCCTCGACGGGTCAACCACCCTCGTCGGCGGCTATCAAAGCGAAACCACCAACGTCGTTCGGGCCTTCACGCCGGGACAGGCTCCGAAGACGATCGCCCGCGCCACGATCGAGCCGCAAAGCGGCGAATTCGGTGACTCCATGTACTTCGTGGCGTCCCCGAGCCGCCTGGTGATGCTCGCCCACGGCCGCAGCTTCACCTACAAGGGTTCGGGCGAAATCCGCTACGAACGCCTCCTCACGGGCCCGCTCGGAGGACCGCTGAGCGAACTGCCGAACACGTGCAGCATCACCCCGACGCTCGACCCGGAAGTCACGAGCGAAGCCGGCATCCCCGCACACTCGGCGATCGCAATCGACGGGGAACTAGTCGGCTACGACAGCTATGGCTGCCTGGTCGTGCGGGACTTCGCCACCGGCCTCAAACGGGTGATAACGCTGCAAGCGACGCTGGACCCCGTGGTGAAAGGCACCCTGCAGCGACTGACCGAAGCGACGACACTACGCATCGCCGGGCGCCTCGTCGCTTACCGCGACAACCCCCCAGGCGGCGAAGGCCCCCCATCTGTCGTCGTCTATGACTTCGACACCGGACAACAGCTGTACAGCGTGGCGCTTCCCGAGGGCGCACCCACCTTCGACATCGAACCCGACGGCACGCTCGTGATCGCTGACCCATCGTCCTGCGAAGCGACGGTGAGCACGATCTCAAGCCCCACGCCCGTCCCTCTCGGCGTGCCCGCGTGCAAGGTTCGGCGCGTGACCGGCGAACGCGCCCTCCTCGTAGTACCAGGCGATGACGATCAACAGACCCTCGCCTGGACATCGCTCCAGACTCCGGCACTGCATCCGGTCGAGGACCTCGGCAAGCATGGGGTGCTCGAAAGCGTCCCTGCCGAAATGAACGAAGCGGAAGTCGTCTACGCCCAAGCCAGCTGCTGGGCGTCGAACATCTACCGGGCTTCGCTGGTCGAGCCTGGCGCCCCTCCGCCCGCGCCCGCGACCTGCCCGATCGCCGTGAGCCCGCGCGTGGCGACGCTGACCTCCAAGACGCTGCGCGTACGGCTGCACTGCCCGCTCGGCTGCAGCGGCAACCTCGACGCGCACATCGGGACCGCCAGGCAGGTGCGCACGGAAAACGGCGGACAGAGCATCATCGGCATCGGGCTGCCAAACGTCTCGATCGCGCCTGGCGGCTACGAAACCCAGACGCTGCTCCCGGGCGGAGCGGGCGACGAAGCCCCCACGCCAGCCAAGCTTGTGCACAGGCTGCGACACAAACAACGGCTCTACCTGAGACTCGACTTCGATATCGACACACCGACGACGTACGCACCCGAATCCGAAGAAGGGCCACGCATCCAGCCGCACACCGTCGTACCAATTCACCTCGAAGCAACGGCTCACACACGCGATCGCTCGCGACGATGAGTCGCCTGCGGACTGCCTGCGCCCCCGCCAAACCTCTGCACCGTACGGCGGCTGAGCGGGTACCACAGACAATGAGCCGCAATGTCCGCCTTGGACGGAACGATTTGGCGGCCTCTTGGTCGATTGTCGGCGTCGGCGGGCTACGCCTACGCGACGATCGCCAGGCAGCAGAGGGCACCGAGCTTGTTGTGGGGGCGAACCGACATCGCGTCGACCCAACGCAGGGCTCGAGCATCTTAGGACTGCCCTCCGGTTTGGGTGTCGCGCAAACCCTGGGTCTGTCCGGGGTGGTTCGGATGATTCGGGGTATGGCTTACAACTTCTTGGCGTGTGATCGTGAGCAGTCGTTTTTGATGCCGTCGGACCCTCGGGAGTGGTATGCCCCAGAACTTCATAGCGTGTGACCGGGATCAGGAGCAGCGGCTGGCCGGCGCCCTCGCCGACCTTCACGGAGGCGATCGGTTGGGGGCTGTCGTGTTCGGCGGGGCGTAGCTCGCGGTCGGTCATGAGCCGCCAGCCGGGCATCTGGGGCTCGAGGTGGGCGGCGATCCGGGTGAGGTGGTTGGCGTGCTCGAGGCCGGCGGGGGTGGGGCGGAACAGGCCGAGGCGCTGTTGGTGTTGCCAACGGAGGCCTTCGCTGGTTGCGATGTAGATGCCGGGCTGTTGGTAGAGGAGCATGTGGTGGGTGAGGAGCCGGTCGTCGACGAGCCGCTTGAGCCGGCCATAGGCCCAGCGGCGGCCGATCGCGAACCTGGCCTGGACGTGCGTGACCTGGGCGGCGCCGACGCGGCCGATCCAGCCGACGATTTCTGCATCCATCTGGGTCTGCATGAGCCTCACGGGTCGCTCGTGTTGATCTTGCCCGCGGGTATCTCCGGCGGTTCGTATGGGCTCGGCGGGCGACTGAGCCGCCGACCCTGGGTGTCCCGCCCGTGGGCGCGGTAGTGCTCATATGCCTCGTTGGCGTGGCGCTCGACCCCAGCCATCCACGCGATAAGACGCGTAGAACTCACATAGATCAATCTGCTCGACCGCCCCCAACACAAACCACGCCAAGTGCCCCTCCGGCAGGTGTCGCTCAAACCACGGAGGTGATGCCTCCCCTGCCGGCTCGGGCCACCCGGCCGGTGAAACCTTTAGATGGGCCGAGGAGGTCGGCAGGGTCCTCCCTGCCGACCTGAGTGCCCTCCAGCGGAGGGGTCGGGTCCTGTCAAGTCGGGGCAGGCCCCACCCCGCAGCTACCAGCCCGTCCCGCGAGACCGTACGGACCGTGCGTCGACGGCGCCCCGGCGCGACCTCAAGCGCCACCGGCGCGGCCACCTCCGTCCGTATGTGCCGCGCGCCCATGGCCGCCCGCCTCCGCGCCCGAACGCGCGGCACACGTCGGTCGAGTCAGCGCAAATCCGTCGCAAAATGCGACATCGCGCGCACCACGCGATTCGACGTCTTGGCATAAGTCATGCAGAGGAACCTTCGGGAGCCATCGCGCTCGGTGGCACCTGCCCTCGGCGGCTCACAAAAACGAAGGGCGTGACACAAGTGGCGCGCACTGGCAGACCCAAGTTTAAGTCCCGCTGCCTACAGCTCCTCGCGGCCGTCTTCCTCTTGGCTGGGCTGGGGTTGTCGGTTGCGTCGTCCGCGCACGCCGAAGCGCTTAGCGCCGCGTTGCGCGAAAAGCTACCCGAGGTCGAGGAATGGGTGTTTCGCAACAGCGTCGCGACCGAATCTGGCGTGCCATGCCGCGAAGCGTGCAGTGCGCTCTGGGCTCACGAGCACGAACCGATGGCGAACGCGTGGCGCGAACAAGAACTGTGGAACCAGCTCGGCGCACTCGAGGAGCACTTCCGGCTCTGGGCGCCCGTAAGCGACCTGGTCGGCGGCTGGCACGAAATCCCGCTTACGGGGGCACTGGCCACCGTCGGCTGGGAAATGGGATCGTCATCGCGCAAGTGGCTTGAACTCACCCAGCCCGCCGCGCCCTACAGCACACTGAACGGCAACGGCCAATGCGAAGGTGCCATCGAGGAGGACCTGTTCAACGCTGGTCAGGAACTCGCAGGAAGCCTCGAACCGCCGCTGCGACTCGCGACCGAATCGTACGCGGCCATCGTACCCGGTTGCCCCGGCAGCGGAATGGCCAATACCGTGGATCAAGCGACACTGGGTGGCTTTTGTCCGAGGACATGGTCCCCCACGTCGACCTTTAGCGGCGTCTGGACGTTGGAGCTGCATAGAGATCCCTACGCGACGTGCTATGACGCGACGGAACCGCCACAGTCGATACACCTCGAATATGTGACGGCCACGTTGCCGTTTCAGTTCGCGCGCCCCGAAGAAGGCTCCGAGCCGTCCGGCGCCACAGAATATCACGTGTACAACAGCCCGGAACCGGCCAAAAGCGAACAGACTACACCGATGCAGCTAGAAGAAGACCTTCCCGGATACCTCGAAAGCTCGGCCTACGGCGTTCTCATTGAATGGCTGGCGTACTATCTCACCGGCGAAGGTAAGAACCCGACGCAGCAGTTCGCGTTGCCGCCGGAGGCCCTTTTCGGCGATGGCAGCGCTGCGGAACCAGAACGTAAAGACTGCCTCACTGATCGCCCTGTCAACTGTGCGACCGGAAACGAGACACAGACACGAACCGATCTGTCGGTCAACGGCCGTGGCCCAGCCCTACAGCTCGCGCTGACATACAACTCCCAGCTCGCAGTCAAACAGACGACCGCTGGTCCCTTCGGCTTCGGATGGACAGGCTCATACAGCGCACATCTCGCGCTCGGCGAAGAAGGCCGCGAAGCCACCGTCTACCAGGACAACGGCAGCACCGCCACCTTCACGCGCTCGGGGGAAGCCTGGACAGCGCCAGCGGGACGAGTGCAGGCGACCCTCGCCGACGAAGGCACCGGCTATGTTTACACGCTCCCAGACCAGACGAAGCTGCACTTCAACAACTCCGGGCAGCTCACAAGCGAAGTCGACCGCAACGGCAACACCCTCACGATGGGCCACAGCGGCGAAGGCCGGCTGGAATCCGTGACCGACGCCGCGGGCCGCAGCATCACGCTCAAATACGACGCCGAAGGCCAGGTCGAAAGCGCGACCGACCCTATGGGTCACACCGTCAAATACACATACGAAGGCGGGAACCTCGCGTCCATCACGCTTCCCGGGGAAACGAGCCCGCGCTGGCAATACAAATACAGCAGCGCCCACGAGCTGACTTCCGAAACCGATGGGCGCGGCAAGACCTCGACGACCGAATACAACGAAGCACACCAGGTCATCTCGCAAACCGACGCTCTATCACATAAACGGAGCTGGGCATACATTCCGACCGACCCGGGCACCGAAACCGTCATCACCGAACCGAACGGGTCGACCACGATCGAGGAGTTCAACGAATACGGCTCACCGACCAGCGTCACCCACGCCGCCCGGACGGCGCTCCAGACGACGACGAGCGACAGCTACAACGCAAACGACGAGCTCGTCGCCACCACGAACCCCGACGGCCAAACCACCGAATACACCTACAACGCGGCGGGTGACCGCACAAGCGAAAAGAACCCCGCGGGCGACGAAACCACATGGGAATACGACTCCACACACCACGTGATCGCGTCCACGACACCTCGAGGCGAGAAGACGACAATCGAACGCGACAGCCACGGCAACGCGATCAAGGTCTCCCGGCCCGCGCCGGGCGAAATGACGCAGACAACGAAATACAAATACGACGCCTACGGCGACCTCGAAAGCATGACCGACCCCCTCAGCCACGAATGGAAATACGAATACAACACCTACGGTGACCGCACGGCCGAAATCGACCCTGAAGGCAACAAGCGCACCAGGGGCTACAACGAAGACTCCCAAGAAACGTCAACCGTCAGCCCCCGCGGGCACGTAACCGGCGCGAGCGAAGCCAGCTTCACGACCACAATCGAACGCGACGCACAGGGCCGTCCGATCAAGGTCATAGACCCACTGAAACACGAAACACAATACGGCTACGACGCCGACGGCGACCTCGAAACCATGACCGACCCAATGGGCCACAAAACGACCTACGTCTTTGATGCCGACGATGAGCCGATCAAGGTCGAACAGCCCAACAAAGCGGTCACCGAAACCGAATACAACAGCGAAGGGCAAGTGACGGCGCAAACCGACGGCGACAAACACACCACCAAATACACACGGAACGCGCGCGGCGAGGTCACCGAAGAAGTCAACCCGCTCGGCAAGACCACCACCAAGGAATACGACCCCGCTGGGAACCTCCTCAGCGTCAAGGATGCGGCCGGGCGAACCACCACCTACAGATACGACCCCGCCAATCGACTTGTTGAAGTCACCTACTCGGACGGCAAAACCCGGACCGTCAAATACGAATACAACCAGGACGGCACCCGCACCACCATGGTCGACGGGACCGGAACTACCAGCTACACCTACGACCGGCTGGACAGGCTCACCGAAGTCGAAGACGGCTACAAAGAAAGCGTCAAATATGAATACAACCTGAACAACGCTACGACCAAGATCACCTACCCCAACGGCAAAGCCGTGACCCGCACCTACGACAAAGACGACCGGCTGGAAACCATCAAGGACTGGCTCGAACACACCACCAAATTCGCCTACAGCCCCGACTCCGAGCTACAGACCACCACCTACCCTACCGGCACCGGCGACACCGACAGCTACGCCTACGAAGACGACGACGCGATGAGCGAAACCACAATGAAGAAAGGCAGCGAAACACTCGCCTCACTCGCGTACACCCGCAACGCCGACAAGCTGCTCACGAAAGCGACCATCAAAGACCTCCCCGGCGAAGCCAAACCAGCGTACGCCTACGACGCAAACAGCCGGCTGACCAGCGGCGCTGGCGAGGAATACGCCTACGACGCCGCGAACAACCGTACCGGCTTTGAAAAAACGACCTACAGCTACAACGCCGCGGACGAGCTAGAAAAGAGCACCCTCAAAAAAACGACGCCCTTCACATACACCTACAACGAAGTCGGCGAGCGCACCAAAACCACCCCCGAAACGGGCCAAGCCACCAGCTACGGCTACGACCAAGCCGGCAACCTCACCACCGTCACCCGCGCCAAAGAAGGCGAAACGCCCGCCATCGAAGACACCTACACCTACAACGGCGAAGGACTACGCGCAGCCGAAACGATCTCCGCCACCACCAGCTACCTCACGTGGGACACCGCCCTAGAACTTCCGTCGATCCTCGACAACGGCACATACAGCTTCATCTACGGTGCAGAAGAAATGCCGATCGAGCAAATCAACAACACCACCGGCACCGTGTCCTATCTGCATCACGACCAAGCCGGATCCACGAGGCTCTTGACCGGATCGACGGGGACCGTCACCGGGAAATGCACCTACAGCGCCTACGGCACGCCCACCTGCGAAGGCACCAGCACAACCCCACTCGGCTACGACGGACAATACACTTCCTCCGACACTGGCCTGCAATACCTGCGGAATCGAGTCTACGACCCCGCCACAGCGCAGTTCCTGACTGTCGATCCGCTGGAGGCGATATCGGGCGCGCCCTACAACTACGCTGACGACAACCCGATCAACCGCGAGGATGCGGTCGGGCTGCTGTGGACGCCAGTGGCCGGCGGGGCCGGCGGTGCTGATGCTGTGTGCGGCGCCACGATCGAGATCCCCGGCGTTGACATCGGCACCTGCGGAGCGGCAGGAATCAGCACGGGCATCGCAGCGGCTGGTGCAGCCATAGGTGTTGTTACAGCGGTCGCTGGCGAAGAAGGCGGCGACGAAGGCGAAGCGGAACTCAAGAAGAAAGAAGCCGAAAGAGAGAACTGCGGCAACCCTGCAAAGTCGCCCGGATCGAAATTTGAATGGAGGGGCAAAGGGCCGGTGGGCAGCAGCGAAGGCTCATGGTTTGACCCTGACAATGACGAAAGTTTGTACCCACACTTGGGTGAAAACTCACACGGTCCTCACTACGACTACGAAGGCCCGAGCGGGAATTATCGCATCTACCCCGAAGGTCGGATAGAAGCCAAGCCATGACTAGTGCGGTGATACCCACAGAGATAGATCAGACGGTCGCGCTGGAGTGGCTGCAGTACTCGCTTGGGCAGGGAGAGATCGTCTCACCTGCGGCGCTCGAGACCATCAAGGAACGCGAGGGCCATGCCTACACGCTCGCATCGGAGACAGTTGATCCTGCTCGGCTCACGAAACCCAGTGACGGATGGGTCATCGAGTCGGGGACAGGATCGTCGAGGGACGCGGCTCTCGCGCGAGTAATCGAGACACTGGCCGAGCGTGGCGCAGCGTGCGTGGTGGTCGAGGACTGTCTGAGGCTGAGGAGAGACCCGAAACCGAGTTTGGACGGGCTGCTGCTGACGGCCTTCGTTGGTGAACGGGTGATTCACTGGGCCGAGCTTGAGGGCGGGACGGATGCCGCGATTCTTACACTGCATCGCGGCTCGGGCAAGTATCCGCTGAATGCTTTTGTCACGTCGGCGTCGGCTGAGGAGCTTGGGCTTGTGGATGGCGCCGACCTCGATTCTGGCATTGCCGGCCCGGTCGTCGGGTCGCTGATGGCGGTGATCGTTGCTGCCTATGACGCCGAGACGTTCATCATCTGGGAGCCCAGCTTCTAAGCCTGGATCCACCGGTGTTGTCCGGTGGTGAGCGAAGAATGACCTCCTGAATCGGGCTTGGTAGCGACAGATTGCGGCTGTCGCGGCCCGGGATCAGGAGGTCACTCGTATGGTGCAGGATGACGAGCGGGTCGGACTGGACGGGGTGCGGGTCGTCTTTGATGATGATCGCGTGGTTTCGGACGCGGGGATCGCGTTGGTCGCGACGCTGGCGGGGCGGCTGGGGGTCGAGGCTCTCGTGGGCCGGTTCGTGATGCTTCGTAGTGACCGGCCGGGCGCGGCGAACGCGGGCAGGAAGGTGATGGCGCTCGTGTTCGCGATGTTGCTTGGCGCGGATTCGATTGATGATTGTGATGTTCTGCGGGCTGGTCGCACGCGCCGATTGCTGGGTGGCTGGCTGCCCGCCCCATCGACTTTGGGGACGTTTTTGCGGGCTTTCACTTTCGGGCATGTGCGCCAGCTCGACCGGGTCCTCGCGGAGTCGTTGACACGCGCGTGGCGGGCGGGCGCTGGCCCGGGCGCAGGGCGGCTGATCGTTGACGTGGACAGCTTCATCGGCCAGGCCTACGGCTACCTCAAGGAGGGTGTCGGTTTCGGGTACACCAAACAGCGTGGGTATCACCCGCTGCTCGCGAGCCGCGCGGGTACCGGCGAGGTTCTGCACGTTCGGCTCAGGAAGGGACAGGCAAACACACAGCGCGGTGTCGTGCGTTTCGCCGAGGAGCTGATCGCCCGCGTGGCGCGGGCAGGCGCTACCGGCGAGAAGCTTTTCAGGGCCGACTCGGGGTTCTGGAACCGAAAGCTGATCGCGAGGCTCGAGAGCGCCGGCTGGCTCTACTCGATCAGTGTCCGCCTGCAGTTCTGGGTTCCCGCCGCGATCAAACAGATCCCGGAGCAGGCGTGGCAGCCTTTGGAGAACTACTCCCAGGACGGCGAAGCGCAGATCGCCGAAACAACCGCTCACGGGCGACGGCTGATCGTGCGTCGCACCCGGCTCATCGGCCCGCAAGCAGAGCTGTGGCCAGACTGGCGGCATTTCCCGTTCATCACCAACCGCAGCGACCCATTGGAGGTCGTCGAGGCAGAGCACCGCCAGCACGCCGTCGTGGAGCTCACGATCCGCGACCTCAAAGACCAGGCGCTCGCGCACTTTCCCTCCGGCCAGTTCAACGCGAACAGCGCCTGGACAGTGATCGCGTGCATCGCGCACAACCTGCTGCGCTGGACCAGCGCGATCGGGCTCTCCGGCGAGACCGTGCGCGTGGCGCGCACCATGCGCCGCCGGCTGCTCCAGATCCCCGGCCGCCTGACCCGCACGGGCCGCCAATGGACGCTTCACCTTCCCGCCCGCTGGCCCTGGCAACACGACTTCACCAGCGCGCTCGCCCGCATCCGCGGACTCCCAGAACTCACCTGAACGCAAACCGCCACGACCAGAAGACCAGCTGAGCGCCCGTCAACCCCGACGGCTCAACGCTGCCCGAAAACACGCCGCCAACGCGCTCCGAAAGGACGCCACCGCTCCCACACGCCGACCAACACCAGCACGACACCCAAAAGCCACGCCAAAACCATCAATCACCCCAACCAGGCCACCCCGCGGTGGATCCAGGCTAAGCCCCCCAGCCAGGGCGGCTTCTATGCTGCCCAGCGTTTGGCCTCGTGGCTGAGGAGGATGCTCTCGATGACTGCCTTGACGACGTGTTTCTCGTCGTCTGAGAGGCGGGTGGTGGCCTCGAATTGCAGCCGCAGGTCCTCGTCGGGGCCTCGCTCGTTCTCATCGAAAACGAGCGTATCCGCGCTGACGGACAGAGCGACTGCGAGCTTGCGCAGCACGTCGAGGGTGGGCGAGGAGTCGCCGGCCTCATAGCGGCGGATTTGCGAGACGTGGACGCCGACGTGCTCGGCGAGCGAGCGCTGGGTCATTTTGCGCTCGTTGCGCAGGGCGGCTAGGCGTTTGGGGAAGTCCATCGCGAGCAGGTCCAGTCCTGGTCGCGTGAGGCTATGGCCGCCTTCTGGGAGCATTCGTCGGGACACGCGGATATGCTATCTCAAAAGACGCGACATTTCGACTTGACAAGGTGCGGGAGAACGCATGGCGAGGATTCCAGAGGAGGTCATCGAGCGGTTGAAGGAGGAGGTCTCCCTGGAGCGGCTGGTCGAGCTAGCGGGCGTGGAGCTGCGCCGGCAGGGCAAAGATCTGGTGGGGTTGTGTCCGTTTCATGAGGAGCGCACGGGGTCGCTGGTGATCTCGCCGGAGAAGAACTTGTGGCATTGCATGGGGGCGTGCCAGGCGGGCGGGTCGGTGATCGATTGGGTGATGCGCGCGGAGGGCGTGTCGTTTCGTCACGCAGTTGAGCTGCTGCGTGGTGGGGTCGCGCCGTCGGCGCTGGGCGGGCGGCGGGCGGTGCGCTCGACCGTCTCGAAGCTGCCTTCGCCGCTTGCGGTGGGCGCTGATGCGGGCGAGCTGTTGGAGCGCGTGGCGGGCTTCTATGCGCAGACGCTGAGGGAGAGCCCGGAGGCGCAGGGTTATCTGCAGCGGCGTGGGCTGGCTGATAGCGCGCTGTTGGAGCGGTTCCGGCTGGGGTTTGCGAACCGGACGCTTGGCTATCGCCTGCCGGCGAAGAACAGGCGGGCGGGCGCGGAGCTGCGCGGCAAGCTGCAGGCGCTTGGGGTGCTGCGTGGCTCCGGGCACGAGCATCTTTCGGGGTCGCTCGTCGTCCCGGTGTGTGATCGGGCTGGGCGTGTGGTGCAGCTTTATGGCCGCAAGATTCGTGATGACTTGCGGGCGGGCACGCCGCTTCATCTGTATTTGCCGGGGCCTCGTCGTGGCGTGTTCAACGCTGAGGGCCTGGGGGCGGCTGGCGGGGAGCTGGTGGTGTGTGAGTCGCTGATCGACGCGCTTACGTTTTGGGCGAACGGGCTGCGGCACGTCACGGCCGCTTACGGTGCTGAGGGCCTGACCGACGAGCAGCTCGCCGCGCTGAAAGACGCTGGCGTTGGCCGGGTGCTGATCGCGTTCGATCGTGACGAGGCGGGCGATCGAGGCGCAGCGAAGCTCGCCGAGCGATTGGGCGGCGATGGTGTGGAGTGCTTCCGGGTGCTGTTCCCCTCCGGCAAGGACGCTAACTCGTTCGCGTGTGGTGTCGATGACGCGGCGGGTGCGCTCGCGGAGCTGTTGCGCTCGGCGGTGTGGCTGGGCGCTGGCGCGGCCCCAGCGCGTCGGGCGGTGGTGCTGGTCGAGCTCGAGGCGGTTGGTGATCCCCCGGCGCCTGTGGTTGTCGAGGAGCTGCCGGGCGGCGAGGAGGAAGATGAGACAGAGCCCGTGGGTGATCCCCCCGCGCCTGTGGCTGTCGAGGAGCTGCCGGGCGGTGAGGAGGATGAGACGGAGCGTGGTGGTGATCCTTTCCTAGCCGCTCCAGCCGCTTCGGCGGCTGTGTTTGCGCCGGCGCTGGCGGCGAGCTCGGCGCCGGTGGTTGAGTTCGCCGGCGATGAGCTGCGTGTGCTGCTCGAGGAGCGCCGGTGGCGGGTGCGTGGGCTGGCGAAGGTCACGAGCTTTGAGGTGTTGCGGGTGAACGTGCTCGTCGTCAGGGAGCGCCCGCGCCGTGGTGAGGTCTTTCACGTCGATTCCCTTGACTTGTATTCGGCGCGGGCGCGGGGTGTGTTCGCTCGCGCGGCCGGCGAGGAGCTGGCGGTCGCTGAGGAGCTGATCGCGCGGGACCTGGGGCGTGTGCTGTTGGCGTGCGAGGAACACGTCGAGCGGGCGGTGCGCGGCGCGCAGGCCCCGGCCGAGGCGGTGGTCGAGCTGAGCGAGCCCGAGCGCAGGGAGGCACTTGGGTTGCTCCAGGACCCCGAGCTGGTGGCGCGGATCGTGGCTGACTTCGCGCGGGTGGGGATGGTCGGCGAGCAGAACAACTGCCTGATCGGCTACCTCGCGGCCGTCTCACGCAAGCTCGACCGGCCATTGGCGCTGATCGTTCAGTCAACGTCGGCGGCGGGGAAGTCCGCGCTACAGGAGGCGGTGCTGGCGATGGTGCCCGAGGAGGAGCGCGTCTCGTTCAGCGCGATGACGGGCCAGTCCCTGTTCTACATGGGTGAGACGGATTTGCAGCACAAGGTGCTCGCGGTCGCTGAGGAGGAGGGCGCCGAGCGCGCCTCCTACGCGCTGAAGCTGTTGCAGTCCGAGGGTGAGCTGCGGATCGCCTCGACCGGCAAGGACGGGCAGACCGGGCGCCTCGTGACTCACACCTACACGGTGCGCGGCCCGGTCGCGATCTTCCTGACAACGACCACGATCGACGTTGACGAGGAGCTGCTGAACCGCTGTGTCGTCTTGAGCGTGGATGAGGAGCGCGAGCAAACCAGGGCGATCCACGAGCGCCAGCGCGAGCGCGAGACACTGGAGGGCCTTTTGGCTGAGCAGGAGCGCTCGCGGGTGTTGAAGGTTCACAAGGACGCGCAGCGTCTGTTGGAGCCGTTGGCGGTGGTGAACCCCTACGCCCGGCATCTCACGTTCTCAGACGCTCAAACCCGCACGCGCCGCGATCACTTGAAGTACCTGACGCTGATTCGCACGATCGCGCTCTTGCACCAGCATCAGCGGCCGAGACGCACCGCGACCGTGCAGGGCGAGCAGCTCGTCTACATCGAGGCCACCCGCGAGGACATTGTGCTCGCGAACCGGCTCGCGCATGGGGTCCTGGGGCGCTCGCTGGATGAGCTGCCACCGGGCACCCGCCGGCTGCTCGGGCTGATCGAGCGTCACGTCGCCGCGCTGGTGAAGGAGCGCGGCGTCGGACGGGAGCGGGTCCGGTTCTCGCGGCGGGAGCTGCGCGAGGGGCTCGGCTGGGGCGATACGCAGTTGAAGGTCCATCTCGCCCGGCTCGCCTCGCTTGAGCTTGTGTGGTGCCATCGCGGCCCGCACGGCGCCTACCTCTACGAGCTGGCGTGGAACGGCGAGAGCACCGAGGACGGGGCGCCCCGCTTGGCTGGGCTGATCGACCCTGAGCAGCTCGACGCGCACGCCTACGAACAAGATCGGTCGGGGTCTGGGGAGGATCGGTCGGGGGCTGGTCGGCCCCCGGTCGGGGGGCGGTCGGTGCCCGGTCGGGCGCTCGCCGTGGTGGGTGGTTGAGCGGTGCCGCGTCGTGGTGAACGCAACCCGCCGAAAGTGATCGCGGGCGACCCCGAGGACACCCAGGGCTTCCCGCTGCTCGTGAGCGAATACTGCGAGTGGCTGGCGGTGCGTGGCTACGCACCGGGGACGATCCACGGCCATCGCGGCTCGCTGGCGTGGCTCGCGGGCTGGCTGGCAGAGCGCGGCGTGAGTCGTCCAAGTGAAGTGACGAAGCCGATGATCGACGCCTACCAGCGCGCGCTCTACTACCGCCGCAAGGCGGACGGTCAGCCGCTGTCGTTCAGGGCGCAGCACGGGCGCCTGGTGCCGGTGCGGATCTTCTTTCGCTGGCTGATGCGCTCCAACCGCATCCTCTACAACCCCGCCTCAGAGATCGAGCTGCCAAAGACAGAGCAGCGGCTACCCCGCGCGGTGATGAGCGCCGAGGAGGCCGAGCAGGTGCTCGCCTGCCCGGACCTGTCCCGGCCGATCGGGGTGCGTGACCGCGCGATGCTTGAGGTGCTCTACGCGACCGGCATCCGCCGCGCGGAGCTGGTCAACCTGACGGTGTTCGGGCTGGATATCGAGCGCGGCACGCTGATGGTCCGCCAGGGCAAGGGCAAGAAGGACCGCATGATCCCGCTCGGGCAGCGAGCCGGCGCGTGGTGTCAGCGCTACCTCGCCGACGTGCGCCCGAAGTTCGCGGTCGAGCCCGACGACGGGACGCTGTTCTTGACGTGGGACGGTGCGCGTTTCAGCGTGCAGACGATGACCGACCACGTGCGCGGCTACGTCAAGCGCTCCGGCGTCGCAAAGCCCGGGAGCTGCCACCTGTTCCGTCACACGATGGCGACGCTGATGCTCGAAGGCGGCGCGGACATCCGCTACATCCAGCAGATGCTCGGACACACCGACATCTCATCCACCCAGGTCTACACCCAAGTCTCGCTCAAAGCGCTGCAGGCGGTCCACGCCGCCACGCACCCCGGCGCGTCAAACCAGCCACACAGCACCCGCCACGCCGCGCGGCTGCGCCCCGCCAGCGACCTCGCGCCCGGCGCGGCAGCCGGCGGGCAGGACACCGCCGAGGCCCTGCAGAGCGCGCTCGACGCCGAAGCCCAAGACGAGCAGCAGGACCTCCACGGCCAAGACGGCAAGAGCGCCGCCTGAGCCCAGCAGAAGGCCCTCACCCCCTCGCCGCCGCCGTTCAAGCGCCCGCAGCACCACAGCCAGCGGACGCTTACCGGTGTTCGATTCCGCTCGTCGGCCCTCGGCTCAGGACACAGCAATTGCTGTGCCACTGCTGGCCCGTGCATCTACGGATGAAAAGTCAAGGGCATCCGGAGAGGTTCTTGACTCTTGCTGCGGCGAGGGCGTCTCGACGAGGGGTGGTGAGCCGTAGCTCGAGGGGCCATTCGGGCCGCGATCGGCGACTCGAACGGCTCCCGGGCGGGCACAGCGATTGCTCAGCCCCCGGAGGGTTGAGCATCTAGTCTGTGCAGCCTTCCAGGGGGCCAGCAGGCGTCAGCGGAGAACGCCAGCGGGTGGCGCTGAGGATGGGCCGCGCACCGGCTGGTGCAACTGTGTGCGGCGTCGCCGAGCGCAGCGAAAGCGACGCCGCAGGAGCGCCTACAGAGCCGGCCGGCAGGCCGGCTAGGACGGATGCTCGGCGGTGGTGCTGGCGGGCGCAGAGAGGCCGGGGACGGCCAGGATGGCGGCGGCGGTGCGGGGCTCTGGCGGGCGCTCGGCGGGCCGGCTGGCAAGAGCGCTCACAGCAGGGTCGCAAGCAGCGCGGCCAAGTGCTCGACGAGCACCCCGACGATCGCGCCCGCGACCAGCTCGGGGAGACGGTCAACGAGCACGGCGAGACGCCAGCGAGCGCGCGGGCGCTGCACGATGACCGTCGCGTTGACCTCCGCGTCGGAGATGGTCAGCTGCACCCGCACGACGAGCTGGTCGTCGGTCGAGGGAGCGGGTGGCGGTGGTGGCGTGCGGCGCATGAGCAGGCGGTCCCCGCAAGCCTTTTGCGGGGTCCTACCTACACGTCGTTGCGAGCAGCCTCTTTCCCCCGGACGAATTTCTCGTGGACGCGAAACCCGCCCGCTCGCCCTGAGCAGCGGCGAGGGATCAAGCGCGTGCAGGAGCGCCGCGTCTGAGGGCGACGCGGCGCTCGGAGGTTGCTCAGTCGGTGTCGCTCCAGCGTGTGGTGTTGCGCCGGCCGGCGCGGCGGGCCTGGCGGCGGCGGCGCTCCTTCTCCCCGAGCTGGGCGTCACCGGGCTCGGTCTGCTCGTCTGTGTCCGGACGGCCCTCGTCGGGCTCGGGCCACTCGCGCAGGCAATGGGTGGCGGAGCCGAGCACCCACGCCGCGCGGCGCAGCCGCTCGGCCAGCTCGAACCAGGCGTCTGAGTGCGCGTCCTCGTCGCCGAGCAGGATGGACGCCTCGGTGATCCGTTCGCCCAGGCTGGTGCGCAGCCGCTCGATCTCTTGCTGCGCGAGTGTGTGGGCATCACGCCAGGCGCGGTGCTGCGGGGACTCGGGCAGCTCGACACCCTGCGCTGCCCGCACGCACCGCCGGCCCTTGCCGGTGAGCGCCCACAGCTCCACGCTATGCGCTCGCGCTGGCTGCAAGACACCGGCCTGCACCAGCGCGGAGAGCACCCGCCGCACGTGCGGGGAGTGTTTCGGCAGGCCCAGGTGTTCCTTGACCTGCCAGATCGGCACGCCGGGAGAGTCATGCGTGCGGTGGCGCTGCGCGCGCTCGATAGCGGCCAGCACGAACTCGTCGGGGATCGACTTCTTGCTCATCGTGGGTTCCTCCTTCGCTCGGAGGCCCCGGGAGACAGCGATGGCGGACAGCCGCTGCTGGATAGGCTGCGTCTGCGCCGGGAGCTGATACCTCACGGTGCCACGCCCCCGGCTGGTCACACAGCGCGGGGGCACTTGTTTGGACTTATCGCCCTAAAGGTCTATCACATCTTGGGGTACTCCAAAAGGGCTCAGTCGTCGGCGAGTCTCTCAGCGCGCCTGACGAGCGTCGAGGTCTGCACGCCCAGGCCGGCGGCCAAGCGCACGACGCTGGCGAAGCTCGGGTGACGCCGACCGTTCTCCACGTCGCTGACCCAGCTCTGACGGAACCCGGTCGCCTTGGACAAGGCCACCTGGCTGATCTTCTTCTCCTCGCGAATCGCCTTCACGGCGACGCCGAGCGCTGGCTGGTCGGGGGCAGTCACGGCGCACATGATCCTCGACGCGGCGGCGCTCTCGCTCTTTAGTCCAGCGCTCGCCTCGCGCGCCGGGCGGCGCTTTATCGTTCGCGGCGTGCTCGCACAGCAGGAACACGCCCGCCATCCGGCATCTTCTCCTAGCCGCCGAAGCCGCCCGGCGCCGAGCTGCCGCTGGGGCTCAGGATCGCGCCGGGGCCTTCGGCCTGCTCGCTGGCACCTGCGCCGGGGGTCGGAGTGCCGGAAGTCCCTGCACACGCCCGGATCGGATCGCGTCAGAGGCCGGGGTCGCGGCGGACCTTTGTTTGACGGGCAATACACAAGCGCCGACACCGGGCTCATCTACATGCGCGCCCGCGTCTACGACCCGGCGACCGCACAGTTCCTCACGGTCGACCCGCTAGACGAGGGCAGTAGCACGCTCGCTCACGCGACCGGCGAGCAATACGTCGCTGCTGCGCTGAGATCGGCGAGCGGGAGTGGGCCGTATGTCTATGCCAACGACAATCCGTTGAAGAATTACGATCCTACGGGACTATTTACTGTCGGCATTTGTGTTCACGGCGAAGTGAACTTCATCCTTCATATTGGTGCCAGCGGCTGTGTACAGGGCAGCAGCTCCGGTGAAGTGGGCGGCACTGTGGCTGGATCGGTGGGCCTTGCCGCGGGGGCCGGCGTGGGGGCTACGGTGGGACCGCAGGTCTCGAATGCCGAACATATCTCGGAACTCTCAGGTCCCTTCGCTAATACGGGTGGTCAGCTCGGTGTTGGTCCAGATGTTTCACTCGAAGCGTTTGGGGCTCCTGGTCAGTGCGGCCCGATAGTCGGCGGCGGGGTCTCTGCGGGTGCGGGGCTGGGTGTGTCCCGCTGGATCGGCGGTAGCTATACCGGGGCCTGGAGTGTGAGCTTCTACTACTCCGGGCCGGTAAATAGGGTCCTTTTGTGGTAGGGTTCTGGCATGGTCGATCGGGATGCTCGCTCGTTGTCGCAGGCGGCGCAGGAGGAGCTGCGACGGCGGGCAGTGAGGCTGGTTGATCGGGGTAAGACGCAGGTCGAGGTCGCGGAGACGCTCGGAGTGCGCCGTCAAGCCGTTGGCCGCTGGATGCGTGCACACCGGCGTGGTGGAGATGAGGCGCTCGCGGCGGGCAAGCGGGGTCGCCGGCCGGGTGAGAAGACGGCGCTCACACCGTCCCAGCAGGCGCAGATCGCGAAGGCGATCCGTGAGAAGAACCCTGACCAGCTCAAGCTGCCCGGGTTTCTGTGGACCCGGGCGCTGGTATGCGAGCTGATCGATCGGCGCTTCGGTATCCGTGTCGCGGAGAAGACCGCAGGCCGGTACCTACGGGTGTGGGGATTCAGCCCACAGAAGCCTGCCAGACGCGCGTTTGAGCAGAACCCCGAGATGGTCGCGCGCTGGCTGGATGAGCGCTACCCGGCGATCAAAGAGCGTGCTCACCGCGAAAAGGCGCTGATCTTGTGGGCCGATGAGATGGGGTTGCGCTCTGATCACACCGCAGGGCGTTCCTGGAGCCCGGTCGGCAAAACCCCCGTGATCGCGGGCACCGGACAGCGCTTCGGCGCGAACGTGATCTCGGTGATCTCCAACAAGGGGCACTTGTCTTTCCGGGTATTCAAGGAGAAATTCGTCGCCAAGGTGTTCATCGACTTCCTCAACCGCCTGATCCACCAGAGCAACGGGCAGAAGATCATCCTGATTCTCGACGGGCACCCCGTGCACCGCTCGAAGAACGTGAAACAGTGGGTCCAATCACACGCCGAGGAGATCGAGCTGCAGTTCCTGCCCGGCTACGCGCCAGAGCTGAATCCCACCGAGCTGCTCAACCAGGACGTCAAGACCAACGCCCTCGGCCGCCACCGACCCCACACCCAGGACGAGCTGATCGGCGACACCCGCTCCTACCTACGCTCAACCCAACGCCGCCCCGACATAGTCACCAACTACTTCAACGAGCGCCACGTCACCTACGCCAAAGCAGCATGACCCCTATTTAGCAGCCCGCCGTAGTAACTGCGTGGTGCGGTTCAGCAAGCGCAGAATCGACCGATACTTACTCGATGTCCAAGCTAAGGCCGAGCGAACAACGAACGCTCCATGCACCAACGGCCACTGATGCCGTCCGGCGCTCCCTTCGTGCGCACTTGTGTCCGCTGTTGGCCGATGCCCCACAAGCATGGTTCGGTGGCAGGCTGACGCCTGGGGTTCGAGGACTCATGTTCGGCAACCACCTGATGCTCGTCCCTGTGCCTCCTAACCGCAGGCTCTGGAGCAACCGGAAGGCTCCCACCGCGAGAGGCAGACTCGTTTCCCGACCCGACGGTGGCACTGATGTGCGTCTATCCGTCTATACGCCGGGATTCCCCTACCGGACCGTGAAGGACCCGGCCGCGACCGCCTTCCTTGACGACTGGCTGAATGCGGTCGTGCGAGAGCTTGACGCGGAGTGATCCCCCGGCCTGTTAGGCCATTGCGTTGGACGCTTGGGCGTCTGGACGTGGGCCTGCTGGCAGCCGTTTTATGCTGCCCAGCGTTTGGCCTCGTGGCTGAGGAGGATGCTCTCGATGACTGCCTTGACGACGTGTTTCTCGTCGTCTGAGAGGCGGGTGGTGGCCTCGAATTGCAGCCGCAGGTCCTCGTCGGGGCCTCGCTCGTTCTCATCGAAAACGAGCGTATCCGCGCTGACGGACAGAGCGACTGCGAGCTTGCGCAGCACGTCGAGGGTGGGCGAGGAGTCGCCGGCCTCATAGCGGCGGATCTGCGAGACGTGGACGCCGACGTGCTCGGCGAGCGAGCGCTGGGTCATTTTGCGGTCGTTGCGCAGGGCGGCTAGGCGTTTGGGGAAGTCCATCGCGAGCAGGTCCAGTCCTGGTCGCGTGAGGCTATGGCCGCCTTCTGTGAGCATTCGTCGGGACACGCGTATATGCTATCTCAAAAGACGCGACATTTCGACTTGACAAGGTGCGGGAGAACGCATGGCGAGGATTCCAGATGAGGTCATCGAGCGGTTGAAGGAGGAGGTCTCCCTGGAGCGGCTGGTCGAGCTAGCGGGCGTGGAGCTGCGCCGGCAGGGCAAAGATCTGGTGGGGTTGTGTCCGTTTCATGAGGAGCGCACGGGCTCGCTGGTGATCTCGCCTGAGAAGAACTTGTGGCATTGCATGGGGGCGTGCCAGGCGGGCGGGTCGGTGATCGATTGGGTGATGCGCGCGGAGGGCGTGTCGTTTCGTCACGCTGTTGAGCTGCTGCGTGGTGGGGTCGCGCCGTCGGCGCTGGGCGGGCGGCGGGCGGTGCGCTCGACTGTCTCGAAGCTGCCGTCGCCGCTTGCGGTGGGCGCTGATGCGGGCGAGCTGTTGGAGCGCGTGGCGGGCTTCTATGCGCAGACGCTGAGGGAGAGCCCGGAGGCGCAGGGTTATCTGCAGCGGCGTGGGCTGGCTGATAGCGCGCTGTTGGAGCGGTTCCGGCTGGGGTTTGCGAACCGGACGCTTGGCTATCGCCTGCCGGCGAAGAACAGGCGGGCGGGCGCGGAGCTGCGCGGCAAGCTGCAGGCGCTTGGGGTGCTGCGTGGCTCCGGGCACGAGCATCTTTCGGGGTCGCTCGTCGTCCCGGTGTGTGATCGGGCTGGGCGTGTGGTGCAGCTTTATGGCCGCAAGATTCGTGATGACTTGCGGGCGGGCACGCCGCTTCATCTGTATTTGCCGGGGCCTCGTCGTGGCGTGTTCAACGCTGAGGGCCTGGGGGCGGCTGGCGGGGAGCTGGTGGTGTGTGAGTCGCTGATCGACGCGCTTACGTTTTGGGCGAACGGGCTGCGGCACGTCACGGCCGCTTACGGTGCTGAGGGCCTGACCGACGAGCAGCTCGCCGCGCTGAAAGACGCTGGCGTTGGCCGGGTGCTGATCGCGTTCGATCGTGACGAGGCGGGCGATCGAGGCGCAGCGAAGCTCGCCGAGCGATTGGGCGGCGATGGTGTGGAGTGCTTCCGGGTGCTGTTCCCCTCCGGCAAGGACGCTAACTCGTTCGCGTGTGGTGTCGATGACGCGGCGGGTGCGCTCGCGGAGCTGTTGCGCTCGGCGGTGTGGCTGGGCGCTGGCGCGGCCCCAGCGCGTCGGGCGGTGGTGCTGGTCGAGCTCGAGGCGGTTGGTGATCCCCCGGCGCCTGTGGTTGTCGAGGAGCTGCCGGGCGGCGAGGAGGAAGATGAGACAGAGCCCGTGGGTGATCCCCCCGCGCCTGTGGCTGTCGAGGAGCTGCCGGGCGGTGAGGAGGATGAGACGGAGCGTGGTGGTGATCCTTTCCTAGCCGCTCCAGCCGCTTCGGCCGCTGTGTTTGCGCCGGCGCCGGCGGCGAGCTCGGCGCCGGTGGTTGAGTTCGCCGGCGATGAGCTGCGTGTGCTGCTCGAGGAGCGCCGGTGGCGGGTGCGTGGGCTGGCGAAGGTCACGAGCTTTGAGGTGTTGCGGGTGAACGTGCTCGTCGTCAGGGAGCGCCCGCGCCGTGGTGAGGTCTTTCACGTCGATTCCCTTGACTTGTATTCGGCGCGGGCGCGGGGTGTGTTCGCTCGCGCGGCCGGCGAGGAGCTGGCGGTCGCTGAGGAGCTGATCGCGCGGGACCTGGGCCGTGTGCTGTTGGCGTGCGAGGAACACGTCGAGCGGGCGGTGCGCGGCGCGCAGGCCCCGGCCGAGGCGGTGGTCGAGCTGAGCGAGCCCGAGCGCAGGGAGGCACTTGGGTTGCTCCAGGACCCCGAGCTGGTGGCGCGGATCGTGGCTGACTTCGCGCGGGTGGGGATGGTCGGCGAGCAGAACAACTGCCTGATCGGCTACCTCGCGGCCGTCTCACGAAAGCTCGACCGGCCATTGGCGCTGATCGTGCAGTCAACGTCGGCGGCGGGGAAGTCCGCGCTACAGGAGGCGGTGCTGGCGATGGTGCCCGAGGAGGAGCGCGTCTCGTTCAGCGCGATGACGGGCCAGTCCCTGTTCTACATGGGTGAGACGGATTTGCAGCACAAGGTGCTCGCGGTCGCTGAGGAGGAGGGCGCCGAGCGCGCCTCCTACGCGCTGAAGCTGTTGCAGTCCGAGGGTGAGCTGCGGATCGCCTCGACCGGCAAGGACGGGCAGACCGGGCGCCTCGTGACTCACACCTACACGGTGCGCGGCCCGGTCGCGATCTTCCTGACAACGACCACGATCGACGTTGACGAGGAGCTGCTGAACCGCTGTGTCGTCTTGAGCGTGGATGAGGAGCGCGAGCAAACCAGGGCGATCCACGAGCGCCAGCGCGAGCGCGAGACACTGGAGGGCCTTTTGGCTGAGCAGGAGCGCTCGCGGGTGTTGAAGGTTCACAAGGACGCGCAGCGTCTGTTGGAGCCGTTGGCGGTCGTGAACCCCTACGCCCGGCATCTCACGTTCTCAGACGCTCAAACCCGCACGCGCCGCGATCACTTGAAGTACCTGACGCTGATTCGCACGATCGCGCTCTTGCACCAGCATCAGCGGCCGAGACGCACCGCGACCGTGCAGGGCGAGCAGCTCGTCTACATCGAGGCCACCCGCGAGGACATTGTGCTCGCGAACCGGCTCGCGCATGGGGTCCTGGGGCGCTCGCTGGATGAGCTGCCACCGGGCACCCGCCGGCTGCTCGGGCTGATCGAGCGTCACGTCGCCGCGCTGGTGAAGGAGCGCGGCGTCGGACGGGAGCGGGTCCGGTTCTCGCGGCGGGAGCTGCGCGAGGGGCTCGGCTGGGGCGATACGCAGTTGAAGGTCCATCTCGCCCGGCTCGCCTCGCTTGAGCTTGTGTGGTGCCATCGCGGCCCGCACGGCGCCTACCTCTACGAGCTGGCGTGGAACGGCGAGAGCACCGAGGACGGGGCGCCCCGCTTGGCTGGGCTGATCGACCCTGAGCAGCTCGACGCGCACGCCTACGAACAAGATCGGTCGGGGTCTGGGGAGGATCGGTCGGGGGCTGGTCGGCCCCCGGTCGGGGGGCGGTCGGTGCCCGGTCGGGCGCTCGCCGTGGTGGGTGGTTGAGCGGTGCCGCGTCGTGGTGAACGCAACCCGCCGAAAGTGATCGCGGGCGACCCCGAGGACACCCAGGGCTTCCCGCTGCTCGTGAGCGAATACTGCGAGTGGCTGGCGGTGCGTGGCTACGCACCGGGGACGATCCACGGCCATCGCGGCTCGCTGGCGTGGCTCGCGGGCTGGCTGGCAGAGCGCGGCGTGAGTCGTCCAAGTGAAGTGACGAAGCCGATGATCGACGCCTACCAGCGCGCGCTCTACTACCGCCGCAAGGCGGACGGTCAGCCGCTGTCGTTCAGGGCGCAGCACGGGCGCCTGGTGCCGGTGCGGATCTTCTTTCGCTGGCTGATGCGCTCCAACCGCATCCTCTACAACCCCGCCTCAGAGATCGAGCTGCCAAAGACAGAGCAGCGGCTACCCCGCGCGGTGATGAGCGCCGAGGAGGCCGAGCAGGTGCTCGCCTGCCCGGACCTGTCCCGGCCGATCGGGGTGCGTGACCGCGCGATGCTTGAGGTGCTCTACGCGACCGGCATCCGCCGCGCGGAGCTGGTCAACCTGACGGTGTTCGGGCTGGATATCGAGCGCGGCACGCTGATGGTCCGCCAGGGCAAGGGCAAGAAGGACCGCATGATCCCGCTCGGGCAGCGAGCCGGCGCGTGGTGCGCTCGCTACCTCGCCGACGTGCGCCCGAAGTTCGCGGTCGAGCCCGACGACGGGACGCTGTTCTTGACGTGGGACGGTGCGCGTTTCAGCGTGCAGACGATGACCGACCACGTGCGCGGCTACGTCAAGCGCTCCGGCGTCGCAAAGCCCGGGAGCTGCCACCTGTTCCGTCACACGATGGCGACGCTGATGCTCGAAGGCGGCGCGGACATCCGCTACATCCAGCAGATGCTCGGACACACCGACATCTCATCCACCCAGGTCTACACCCAAGTCTCGCTCAAAGCGCTGCAGGCGGTCCACGCCGCCACGCACCCCGGCGCGTCAAACCAGCCACACAGCACCCGCCACGCCGCGCGGCTGCGCCCCGCCAGCGACCTCGCGCCCGGCGCGGCAGCCGGCGGGCAGGACACCGCCGAGGCCCTGCAGAGCGCGCTCGACGCCGAAGCCCAAGACGAGCAGCAGGACCTCCACGGCCAAGACGGCAAGAGCGCCGCCTGAGCCCAGCAGAAGGCCCTCACCCCCTCGCCGCCGCCGTTCAAGCGCCCGCAGCACCACAGCCAGCGGACGCTTACCGGTGTTCGATTCCGCTCGTCGGCCCTCGGCTCAGGACACAGCAATTGCTGTGCCACTGCTGGCCCGTGCATCTACGGATGAAAAGTCAAGGGCATCCGGAGAGGTTCTTGACTCTTGCTGCGGCGAGGGCGTCTCGACGAGGGGTGGTGAGCCGTAGCTCGAGGGGCCATTCGGGCCGCGATCGGCGACTCGAACGGCTCCCGGGCGGGCACAGCGATTGCTCAGCCCCCGGAGGGTTGAGCATCTAGTCTGTGCAGCCTTCCAGGGGGCCAGCAGGCGTCAGCGGAGAACGCCAGCGGGTGGCGCTGAGGATGGGCCGCGCACCGGCTGGTGCAACTGTGTGCGGCGACGCGAAGCGCAGCGAAAGCGGCGCGGCAGGAGCGCCTTTGAGCGCGGGTCGTGAGCTGCGGGCGCGTGCCGGTGGTGACGCGAGTGCCGGCGCGAAAGGGGTGGCGTTCGGCTGGCTCAGGGGCTACCGTGTTGGGTGTGAGCGAGACGCTGAGCTTGACGATCGTCTATGAGGACGGCGGCGATGGCTGGATCGTCGCGTCGATCCCGGAGGTCCCTGGCGCGCACAGCCAGGGCCACACCCGCCAAGAGGCGCGCGAGAACGTGATCGACGCGCTGCACGGCATCCTCGAGCTGCGCTTCGGTGAGCACGCGCTCTCAGAGCCCGCCAGCGACAGCGAGCCGATCGAGCTGACGATCGCGGCGTGAAGCGCCGCGACCTGGAGCGCCACCTGCGCGAGCACGGCGCCAGGCCGCTACGCGAGGGCGGACGCCACAGCTATTGGGGGTTTGACCCCGAGCGCTCCACGGCCATCCCGCGCCACCGCGAGATCGGTTGGCCGCTCGCCCGCAAGATCTGCAAGCAGCTCAGCATCCCCCCGCCCACCGGCCCACGCTGAGAACCCTCCTCGCCCTTTGGTCCAGCCGCAGTTTCGAGCGCCGCTGCGGGCTTTATCGTCCACGTGGATGCTCGCCGATCTGGAACGCGCCCGCCATCCGGCATCTTCTCCCAGCCGCCGAAGCCGCCCGGCCGAGTGCTGCCGCGGAGGCTCAGGATCGCGCCGGGGCCTTCACGCTCGCCGCCAGGCGTTGCGTCGGGGGTCGGAGTGCCGGAAGTCCCTGCACACGCCCGGCTTCGGTTGTGATCGGGCGCGGGATCGTGGCAGGCAAAACATTTTCGAGCAAATCAACAACACCACCGGCACCGTGTCCTATCTGCATCACGACCAAGCCGGATCCACGAGGCTCTTGACCGGATCGACGGGGACCGTCACCGGGAAATGCACCTACAGCGCCTACGGCACGCCCACCTGCGAAGGCACCAGCACAACCCCACTCGGCTACGACGGCCAATACACCAGCTCTGACACGGGACTGGTCTACCTGGGCACGGGAGTACGACCCAGCAACGGGGCAGTTCTTGAGTGTCGATCCGATCGCGTCCCTCACGCGCGCACCGTATTCCTACGCTGACGACAATCCGCTCAACTACTACGACCCCACGGGGCTGAGCGGAATATTCGGGACTGGCATCGGGCCGAACGTCGGTCCGGATATCGACTGGAGCGAAGGGGGGTTCTGGTCAACCGTAGCGCACCTGACACTCGGTGTGGCGGGAGTCGGTGATACCTTGGCTACCGGCATCACGACGGCGATCGCGACGCCAATTTGCTTCGCTGGCGTCAGTACAGCGCCGGTGATTGGGCAGATCGCTGGCTATCCTGCTTGTGCGACGTTTGCGGTCGGGGGTGCTGGCTTCACTGCGTATGAGGCCTACGAGACCTATTGGGAGTTTGAGCAGGCCTTCGACGGAAGTGGGCCGGCAAAATCACCCAAAGAAACGGCGGACGCATGTCAGCCGGTCGAACGGCCTTCGCTGGTCAGTGGCTTGTGATGGATACGAAGCCACCGACAGGGACACGAGTTTGGTGGATGATCTTTCCGCTCCTCGTGGGGGCTGGAGCCTTCGCTCTAGGTGGTATTGGTCCGGGCGTGTTTGCCTTCATCCTCGCTGGAATATGTTCTGTGGTGGCGGCACGATTTGACACAAGGTTGCGAGTGCGAGCGAGCGATCCAACCAGCGCTCAAGCTCACGAGGAAACGTCTGAGCGATTTCGTCGCTGGTGGTTGATAGCCCTGGCGGCGGTAGTAGTGGGTGTTGGTACAACATTTGTTGCTGCTGGGACGCGCGCCGGTGCCGTGAGTCTCTTCTGTGCGGTCGCACTTGTTGCGGGCGGGACGGTAGCGCTTGCAGTCATGAGAGATCGTGGCAGAGGCGCATAGTCGTGATCGAAGCTTCATCTACGGTCCGCGCGAAATGAGTCTCGAGCAAATCAACAGCGGCGGCACCGTCACCTACCTACACCACGACCAAGCCGGCTCCACCCGGCTCATCACCGGCAGCACCGGGAAAACCGAAGCGACCTTCACCTACGGCGCTTATGGCGAACTGACCGGCTCCACCGGGACAGCGACCACGCCTCTCGGCTACGACGGGCAAAACACGAGCAGCGACACGGGGCTGATCTACCTGCGCAACCGGGTCTATGACCCGAAGACCGCACAGTTCCTGACGGTCGATCCGCTGGTGTCGATCTCGGGCGCGCCCTACAACTACGCAGGCGATAACCCGATCAACCACGAGGACGCGGTCGGGCTGCTGTGGACGCCAGTGGCCGGCGGCGCCGGCGGCGCTGATGCGGTGTGCGGCGCGACGATCGAGGTTCCTGGTCTTGACATCGGCACCTGCGGAGCCGCAGGGATCGCCACAGGCGCAGCAGCAGTCGGCGCAGCGATAGGAGTCGTTACAGCAATCGCAGGCGAGGAAGGCGGCGACGAAGGCGAAGCCGAGCTGCACGAGCAGGAACTCGCACGAGAGAACTGTGGCGAGATTTCACCCAACTTCAACAACCCTGCCGAATCCCCCGGCGAGGGTTGGGAGTGGCACCGAAATCCAGAGGCGCCCGTGGGCGGCGATCAAGGAGCGTGGGTGAATCCTGAGACTGGCGAGACCTTGCACCCGGATTTGGGTCACGAGGAACCGATCGGCCCTCATTTCGATTACAAGGCGCCTGACGGGTCTGAATATCGCATCTTCCCGGACGGCCGGATCGAACCGAAAGAGTGATGAACCTCCCCGTTCCCACCGACATCGATCAGAAGGTTGCGCTCGATTGGCTGTGCTACTCGCTCGGCCTGGGAGAGGTGCAGGTTATTTCACGCGCAGCGCGCGAGTTCATCGAGGAGCACGAGGGCCACGCATATACGCTCGCACCGGAGGGGGTCGATCCCGCTCGGTTGGCGAAGCCACGTGAAGGAGCGGTTATTACCGCTGGAACGGGCTCGCCACGGGAGGCTCTTGCGCGAGCGCTTGAGACGCTCTCCGCGCGTGGTGCTGCCTGTGTCTTGGTCGAGGACGAGGCGAATTGGAAGCGTTACCCAAAACCGAGTTTGGACGGGCTGCTGAAAACGGCGTTCGTTGGTGAACAGGTCATTCATTGGGCGGGACTTGAAGGCGGTGCGGAGGATGCCGTCGTGGCGGTGCGCCGCGGCTCGCACGGTTATCCGACGAACGCTTTTGTCACGTCGGCATCCGCTGAGGAGCTTGGGCTTGTGGATGGCGCTGACCTCGATTTCGACATCGCGGGCCGGGTGGTCGGATCGCTGATGGCGGTGATCGTGGCTGCCTACGACGCCGAGACGTTCATCATCTGGGAGCCGAGCTAACCCGGCGACGCGCGGCCGTCTTACGCTGCTAGGCGTTTGGCCTCGTGGCTGAGGAGGAGGCCGTTGATGAAGCGTTTGACGAGTTCTCTGTCTTGGTCGGTGAGGCGTTGGGTGGCTTCTAGTTGCAGGCGCAGTTCCTCGTCCGGGTCTCGCTCGGCGTCGAATACGAGCGTATCTGCGCTGACGGACAGAGCGATCGAGTGACCCGCCCCGGGAATGTTGGAGGCTTGATCCGGTGAGAGGATTGGGCGATGACGACCAAGGGTAAGAGGTATCCGGCTGGGGTTAGGGTTCTCGACTTAGTTTGTGAAGGTGTTGGGCTGGTTATGTAGAACTGGGGGTTGTGGTCGATGAGCGAGGGATTGGTGAGCGGTATCGGCTGTTGAGTGAGCAGGGGTTGTTAGACGAGCGCGGGCGGCGGTTGTGGGCGGCGGCGGAGGCGCGCTCCGCTGGTTATGGAGGGCTCGCTGCGGTCGTGCGGGCTACGGGGATCTCGGAGTCGACGGTGCTGCGCGGTCTTGCGGATCTGGATTCTGAGGATCGCCCCGCGCCGGGGAAGATGCGTAGGCATCCGGGACGCACGCCGATCCTGGAGCGCGAGCCGGGGCTTTGGGAGGCGTTGGAGCGCCTCGTTGATCCCGTTACCCGCGGGGATCCGGAGTCGCCGTTGCGGTGGACCTCGAAGAGTGGCGCGAAGCTCGCTGCGGCGCTGCGGGAGATGGGGCACGATGTCGTTGACCGGACGGTGCTGCGGTTGTTGAAGGCCAAGGGCTACAGCCTGCAGTCCAACCGCAAGACCCGCGAGGGAGCATCTCATCCCGATCGCGACGCTCAGTTCGAGCACATCAACCAGACCGTCACGGCTCAGATCGCCGGGAACGAGCCGGTGATCAGCGTCGATACCAAGAAGCGGGAGCTCGTCGGGGATTTCAAGGCCGTCGGCCGGGAGCTCGAGCCCAAAGGCAAGCCGGTCGAGGTCCGCACGCACGACTTCAAGGACAAGGATCTCGGGCACGCGATCCCTTACGGCGTCTATGACTTGACCAGGGATGAGGGATGGGTCAGTGTCGGGATCACCCGTGACACCGCGGTGTTCGCCACGAACACGATCCTCGATTGGTGGCAGACCCTCGGCAAAACGCGCTACCCAAACGCCACCACGTTGACGATTACCGCTGACGGCGGCGGCTCGAACTCCAGCCGCACCCGCCTATGGAAGCTCGAACTGCAACGCCTCGCCGATCAGACCGGCCTACAGATCCAGGTGTGTCACTTCCCGCCCGGAACGAGCAAGTGGAACAAGATCGAGCACCGCCTGTTCAGCTTCATCTCGACCAACTGGCGCGGCAAGCCCCTGATCAGCCACGAGGTCATCATCAACCTCATCTCGAACACCACAACCACCACCGGCCTGAAGGTCTACGCCCAACTCGACGACCGCGAATACCAGAAAGGCATCAAAGTCACCGACCAACAGTTCGCCACCATCAACATCACCCGCAACGCATTCCACGGCGACTGGAACTACACCGTGACCCCTTCACACGCTCAGTCATGAGCCCTTAGGGAGCGCGCGGTGCGGCTGGTGATGGAGCACCGTCGGGAGTATCCGAACGAATGGGCAGCGATCACTTCGATCGCTCAGAAGTGCGGGATGACGGCGGAGACGCTGCGGAAGTGGGTGCGCCAGACGGAAGTCGATGGTGGCCGCCGGCCGGGGTCTGAGCAGCGAGGAGGCGCAGCGGATCAAAGAGCTCGAGCGGGAGAACAAGGAGCTGCGGCGCGCGAACGAGATCTTGAAGGCCGCGTCGGCTTTCTTCGCGCGGGAGCTCGACCCGCAGCCAAGGAGATGAGCCGCATGATCGACGAGCACCGAGAGGCGTTTGGGGTCGAGCCGATCTGCCGGATGCTGGGGATCGCCCCGTCGAGGTATTACGCGGTGAAGGCTCGTGAGGTGTCTCCCTCGGCGCGGTCGGTTCGTGATGATCAGCTCGCCGAGAGGATCCGTGAGGTGCACGAGAAGAATCTCGGCGTCTATGGCGCCCGGAAGGTGTGGTGGCAGCTGCAGCGAGAAGGACATCCGGGTCGCCCGGTGCACGGTGGAACGCCTGATGGCCAGCGAGAGCCTGAAAGGCGCCGTCCGCGGCAAGAAGCGCCGGACCACGATCCCGGACGGACAATCAGAGCGCGCTCCTGATCTCGTGGACCGTGACTTCAAAGCGTCCGCCCCGAACCGGCTATGGGTGTCGGACTTCACGTATGTGCCGGCGTGGTCTGGGACGATCTATGTGGCGTTCACGATCGACGTGTTCTCCCGCCGCATCGTCGGCTGGAAGGCCGACACCACAATGAAAACACCGCTCGTGCTCGACACGCTGGAGATGGCGCTCTGGGCCCGCGACCATCACGGCAACCCAGTCCGGCAAGGCCTCATTGCACATTCCGATGCCGGCTCTCAATACACGAGCTTTGCGTTCACCCAGCGTCTCGTGGACGCCGGCGCTGACGCCTCGATCGGATCCATCGGCGACGGGTATGACAACGCCGTGGCCGAGTCCACGATCGGGCTCTACAAGACCGAGCTGATCAACCAGCAAGGCCCATGGAAGACGATCGAGCAGGTCGAGTTCGCGACCCTTCAGTGGGTCGACTGGTACAACCACCAACGACTACACGGCAGCTGCGACCGGCAAACCCCGGTCGAATACGAGCAGACAAGAGCAAGACAGACCAGTCAATAGAAAACGCCTCCAAAATCCTCGGGGCCGTTCAGTTATGGACTCCTGTAGATCGCCCTGCTCCTCGCCAGCACGTGGAATCTTCATCTGCGTACCTCGACTCAATGGCTACCGAGAGGTTAGGAGCCGCTCTCGCGCTTCATGGCAGGAGTCTTGTCCGTCACGGCTGCCTTGCACCGTGTTGCTACTTCCGTCGGCGTCGTGCGTGCTCTGTCAGCGACTGCTCGCGTCTGCGTGTAGAGGGCGCATCGACCTTCTTGCGAATGTCCGCCACTAGGCTTCCCAAAGCCGGCAGCTCGCCCAGCGACAGATCAATGCCTTCCGCGGAATGATCCTGTAGGCGCATCACCTCGACGTCGTACTCTGACTCCAAGGCTCTGAGTAGAAGTAGCGGCCAGCGGCCAAGATCTAGTTCCAGATCGCGTTGGTGCGGCTCGTCGCTCACCCCAACGGCATCGAACAGCGCACGGACATCGTCAAAGCGCGCGAGCGCGTCGCGGTAGGCGCTTAGATCGAGGGCGACGTCGATTTGGAAGGTGAGGCTCGCGAGCGTCGCGCTGTACTCTCGTTTGACGCCGTTGCGCAGGTAGGGCACTAGGTTTGCTGTGATCCCCACGGTGCCGGGACTCATCAGGTCAGCTCCCTGAGCTTCGTGCTCGGCGCAGGCGCGGCTCGATCGGAAGCGGCAGATCATTGAGGAGCTCGCCTGGTGCTACACCGAGCCCGCGGCAAACTCTGAGCACAGTCGTAAGCCGCGGGTTTGAGAGCCCGCTCCTGCACTCTTGCAATGTCCACATCGAAATGTCAGACGCGTGTGCAAGGCGTTCGAGGCTCAGCTCTCGTGTGTTTCGCAGCTCGTCAACCCTGGCCATCAGCAGCGCCGTAATCACGCGCTGCTCGGCCTGCGCTGGAGTTCTTGCCGGGCTCCTCACCATTTGCCGACGTTCCACGGGCAGTTTCAGCCGCCGCATTCGCTGTCGGGCAGCGCTGCCTGTGAAACCCATGGCTTCGGCACGCCTATCGATCGGCGCTCCGCCTCGGATGTACGCAACGTGGATCGCTCGCACCTGCCTGTCGCTCATGCTGCGTCGCTCTAGCTTGGGCATACCTTCAGCGAACAGTTCACTCAGGATCTTGTGGGCCTGCGCCTTAGTAAGGTTGAGCTCAGCACCAATCTCTTCGTGTTGCTTGCCCGCGATATACATTCGTGCAACCTCGCCCGCGAGCTCCGCTCGCGTTCGTTTATCGGTCTCGATCACTGGTCCTGGCACGCGTCGTCCTTACCGGCGCGGCAGCTGCAAGTCGTCTAGGAATGTGCCGAGCCGCTCTACCGTCTCGCTAGCCTGCGACCTCTCGCCGTCCGCTACATCTCGTCGGGCGAGACGCGCCAGCTGCGCCTGGCGATGGCGCATAAGCACCTCAACCGCAAGCCCACAGTGATCGCGTCCGGTGATGGTCCGCGCGACAAGCGGGACACCCCCCACGCCCACCATCTCGTGAACCTCGTGCCGGACCTTTATGGCAGCCGTTGAGTGACGCCAGCGGCGCCGTTTGTCGTCCAGCTCATCCACCTCGCCGGCTCTGGCAATCTCACTCTCGATCTCATCGAGCATCGCGAAGAACTCCTCACGCACCGACAGAACGTCCGCGAGCAGCGCGACGCGAAGCTCGCCAAGCACCTCCCGCGAAACAACGAGTCCCGTCATGCTGGCTGCGAGTGTCCGTGAGCGCACGACTCTCGCGCTCGCAGACTCATTTATTACCTGACTCATCGTCGGTCTTGTCGGCTGCTGACTGTCGGGGCTCATACCACTCGCTCATCTCGCCCGGCGAGACGCCCAAACATCGGCTGAGCAGGACAAGCGTTCCTAGCCGCGGTTCGCGCAGGCCCCGCTCGAGAAGCGAGATGTGGGTGCGGTGCAGACCCGCGGCGTCGGCGAGTTGCTCCTGCGATAGCCCACGCCGAATGCGGGCCGCCCGCAGGGCCCTCCCAAAGCCCGAGGCCATCAGTAGACACAGACACCCTGGTGGACACCCGCCGACCCGTGCTCAAGGCTCAGTGGCAAATCGCGGCCGTGCCCAGCGGATCCAACCACTGAGCGCGTCACAATCGCCCGAAACTCCCGCTCCGCTCGCCATCTAGGCGTGGCCTTGGCATCGCCTGTGGGGCGCTGCGAGACGCACGCGCCCCACATAGGAGCTAGGTCAGGGTCAGCTGGCATCCGGCCAGCCGCTGGTGTGGTTGGTGTCATGGGTGCGTATCCATGCGATCGCCTGCGCTGGCGCGCGGCTCGGCTCGCGCACTGGGAACTGCACCCACGCGATACGGCCACCCTGCACGACCAGGAAGGTGCGCTCATACCAGCAGCCGTGGTCAGTCGCGAATGTCGGTAGGCCGAGCCCTCTTGCCAGGAGAAGGTGCGGGTCGCTCAGCATCTGGTGCTCGAGGCGACTGTTGATCATCACCCTGAGTTGGGCTTTCGCCTCTTGGCTGCTGATACCGAGCACATGGAAGCCCCACGCATGCAGAGCCTTCGCGTTGGCGCGAAACGCCCGGTGTAATATCCCGTCGATCCGTCGCACGTCCTCCCCGGCCGCGGATTGCTCGCTACCGGGATACACATAAACCACGAGATCGTGCACGTCAGCTAGCTCACCGAGCCCGACACAGCCCCCGGGGCTCTCGAGCGCGACGCGCGGGAGCGGTCGACCGACGAGTTCTCGAAGGGCCATGGCCTGCGCTTTCACCACGGCCGCCGGCGGGCGCTGTGCATCATCTGAGGTGCGCTTTGGATCAGCCTGCATCACTACACAGCGCCGGGCGGGGCAGGCGATACCTTCTGGTGTTCGGGTCTCGCTCGAGAAGTCCCAGCTGGACCGCCGTGCTCGCGTAGCGGTAAGCGGTCGATGGTGATAGATCGAGCTCTCTCGCTACCTCGGTTATCGGCCGGGGCGTGCCATCGGCCGGGAACGCCGCGAGTAGCAAAACGAACCTCAACGACGAGTGCGAAAGGCTCTCATCCGCATACAGCCTCTGGAGCCTCGCACCAAGATTGCGAGCCGTCTTGAGACCGGGACCGCCGAGCAACGCGGCTACTCCCCCCCACCACCGGCCGCACGCAGCACCTGGGTGACCTGCACCTCGGTTAGCGTGATCACCACGCAGGGCTCGTCGTCGGCGTGGGTGGCTGGCGGGCTCATATGCCGTGTCCGATCGCGTCGTGCACGCTCACCGTGGCGAGCTCGCTCAGCCCGTCATCCCTTGTCCAGTAGTGCAGGCGAGAAGCGCCCTCTCCACCCAGCTTGCAGATCCACGCCTTCGCCCCGTCGCCGCGGACCGACTGCTCCGCAGACGGGGCGCGTGTCTTTCGCAGTGGATGGGGATCGATCCCGGGGATCTCCCTCGCGCGCCCGCAGCCGACCATCGCCGCGACCCACGCGATCCGCTGCAGCGAGGTTCGTCCTAGCCGCTCGACCGACCGCATGAACCCGGGGGCGATGCAGTACCTGAGCGGATGCTGCTCGCGTTCCGCGGGGGTCGGCAGCGCCTTCAGCCATTCACGGTTGATCAGGCGTCGCAGCCTGCCATCGAGATCCAGGCCCGCGATCAGGTCGAGCTCGTCCTGGTCGATGCCGGCGAGCCGCAGCGCGGCGAGCTGTTGCTCGGCGGCGGCGCGTCCCGCCTCGGCCTCCTGGGCGCGCCGCAGGGCGCTGTCGAGCTCGGCGCGCGTGTCTCGGAGCGCTCGCTGGGTCTCCTCCGCCCTGCGCAGCGCCTTACCCAGCCGATCGTTCGCGGTCTCGACACGACCGCGCACGCCCGGCCGGCTCAGATCAAGCGCGGCAACCAGCCGCTCGACCGCGCCGTCGCCCTCGCCGCGACACGCGACCAACGGATGCTCCTCGCCGCTGCTGGCAGCGCTCACTCCCGGCCAGTAGATGCGCGCGTCCCCACAATCAACCGCCAGATCACAGGAAAGCGCCTGTTCAAGGCGGCGGCACAGATCACGCGTCCCCAGCACATAGATCGGGATCTGCGGCTCAAGCGCCGACCGCAGCGTCTCAGCCGGAAACGCGGGCGCCTGCCCGCGGTCGCCGACGCTCAGCACGACGATCGGATAGTCGCGCCTGCCGCGGCGCAGATCGCCTATCAGCCGCCGCAGATCCTTGCGTGTAGCCAGCGCCACCAACGCTCCCGACCGCCCCCCGTCCTCGGCGACCGGCCGAACCAAAGACCTCAGCCCTACCACTGCGCGTTCGTTAGGCGACAGGTCCTCTAGCGATTCGGGGTTCTTCACCGCGAACTCGCCCGCCAGCCGCTCAAGCGCCTCGACACCGTACTCGCCGCTGCGATCGTAGATCAACGGATGCCACGACGGTTCGCTGTCATGGTCCACCCTGGGCCACCAGATCCGCGCCGACCCGTTATACGGCGCGGCGACATGCGGGAACAGACGGTTGATCGTGCGCGCCTCGCGTGACTCGATCACATATATCGGGACCGTCGGCCAGATCCTCTCCCGCACCTCCTGCGGCGAGAATGGCGGCTCGCGGCGTTGGTATTTACAGCTCAGCCCGACGATCGGATAGACACGGTCAGAACGCAGGATGTCCTCGCACAGCAGGCGCGCATGCGGCTCGTCAGAGACCCACGCGATCCCGCCAGGCCCCCTGTCACGCGCGCGGCTACGACCAGGGCCGATCGTCCGCACCGGCCCGCCGGCGCCCTGGCGAGGCTCGAAGGTCTCAGCGGCGCTCAATCTGCGCCTCCAGTCGCCCGGAGCGCGCTACCGACCTGCAGGGCCGGGCTGCAGACGCACAGCGCGTCGCCGGCTCGCCAGACATCAGCGCACGCTACAACGGGTTCCCCCGGAGAAGCCCGTCGTTTGCGGGCGCGCCTTGTCGCGGTCGTCGACCGCAGGCAGCGCGTTCGCAGCGGGTTCGCTGCCGCCGCCCGCTCGCCCCACCGCCACCGTTTTGAGATGCTCACTTCGTCGGTCATATGGACGGCGATGATGCCCCAGCGAGACACGTCTGGTAAGACCAAGTCCGAAAGTTCGAAATCTGAGGAACGCCACTTGCACTAAGCGCCGGATTCCGGCAGGCTGATTCCGGTAGGCTTTCCAAATGGGGGCGAGATCGGGGACGACGTCGCTAAGCCAAGCTCACAGGAGTTCCGCCTCAATCCGCTCGCCGGCGTACTGGAGCATGCTCGGGCTCATCATCGAGCGGCCCGACTATGGCTATGGGCTGGTGCAACGGTTCAGGCGCGAGTACGGCGACGCGTTGCCGCTCTCGAGCGACTCGCATGTGTATGACGGGCTGAGGGTCCTGGAGCGCGCGAGCCTGATCGAGGTGTACGCGTCGCGTGGTGGCCGCCAGCCCACCCCGCGCTACAGGGCCACACCGGACGGGGTGGGCGCCTATGCGGACTGGCTGACGGCGAGGATACGGGTCGAGCGCCTGCGCTCCCGTCTGTTCGCGCGCCAGCTAGCGGCGCTAGCGTCAGTGCCCTCGCTTGGGCTGCGGGTGATCGAGCAGTACGAGCGCGCCTGTCTAGAGGACGATGCCCCGGGCACGCTTGGACACGGCTCGTCTGGTGCGCATGACTCGCTCTCCGCTGCCCTCGCGGCCGAGCAGGCTCGGCTCGCCTCCCAGGCAGAGCTGCCGTGGGCCAGTTACGCCAGGGCACGGTTCACAAACCTCGCCGAAGACCGCCGATGAGCTTGCTCGAGCTTGAAAGCGTGACCAAGTATCTCGGACACGGTCCCGACCGGCGGACGGTGTTGCGCGAGATCTCGCTTCGGGTCGACGCCGGCGAAATGGTGGCCGTGTGGGGCGCCCGTCGCTCGGGGCGCTCGACGCTGCTGCGCGTCGCCGCCGGTATCGCACACCCCGATAGGGGTGTAGTGCGCCTTCGAGGACATGATCTTGGCGCACGCGGAAGCGACGCGAACCGGGCGCCCGTCGCGTTCTGTCTGACGCGGCACGTCCTGCGCGAGTCACAGACGGTGCTCGACCAACTCGTAACCGACCAGCTCCTGCGTGGCGTCGTGATCGTGGCGGCCGAAGAGCGGGCGCGTCGCGCCCTGGCAAGAGCCGGCGCCGATCGCTACGCGGCAGCGGAGAGCGAGTCAACGGACTGGATCCTGCCGAAGCTGTCCGCGTTGCGGTCGCGCGGGCGCTGTCGCAAGAACCCGAGCTGCTCGTGATCGACGAGCCGACGCTCGGCGTCGATGTACTCGCACGCGACGAGATCCTCCTGCTGCTGCGCTCGCTGACCAACGAGGGCATCACGGTCTTGATGACGACGGGGGACGCGCCATGTCTTTCGGTCGCCGACCGGAGGCTGTCTCTGGATGCTGGCGAGCTGCACGGAAACCCGTCCCCACGCGTCGCCACCGTTCTGCCGCTCCGCCGTTCGGCCTGATGCTCGTGGCAGCGACGACACGGAGGAGCGTTCAGGGGTAGGGCTGCTGGTGCTCGAACTTGAGGATGTCGTCAGGCACTATCACGCTGCGGACGAGCATGTTCGCGCGGTGGATGGCGTCAGCCTTCAGCTGCGGGCCGGCGAGATGCTCGCCCTGCAGGGTCCGAGCGGATCTGGCAAGACAACGCTGTTGCTGCTGATCGCCGCGCTGCTGAAGCCCGAACGCGGCGCTATCCGCTTCCGGGGACGCGACTTGGGGACTCTGTCCGAGCGCGAGGCATGTGACTACCTGATGCACGATGTTGGCTTCATCTATCAGCGATTTCATCTGCAGCCGCGTACCTCAGCGCTCGACAATGCCTCGTTCGGTCTGCTCCTCGCTGGCCTGCGTGTCGAGCAGGCGCAGGCGATCGCCAGCACGTGGCTTGAGCGTGTCGGCCTCGCAGAGCGCATGCGACGCTGGCCTGAGCAGATGTCCGGAGGCGAGCGCCAGCGCGTAGCTATCGCGCGGGCACTGGCGGGAGATCCGAAGCTCATCCTCGCCGACGAGCCAACGGGAAACCTGGACAGCGAGCGGGGTCGCGAGGTTGTCGAGCTGCTGCGAGGTCTAGTCCATGATCGCGACGCCGCGGTGCTCCTCGTCACCCACGACTCTGAGATCGCAGCGCTTGCCGACAGACGCTGCACTTTGCGTGACGGCCGCCTCGCGCACGAGCTCGAGCCGGCCGGGCACGCGCCCACGATGGCATCGCCCGTGCCAAGGGCTACCGGGCAAGGGTGAGAAGCGCTGAGCGGCCAGCTCGCACCCGGTCGAGTCGACATTCCCGCTGAGCCCTCTCGCAGCCGCCCAGCGCTGCGGCCGCGCGCGCTGATCCATCTCTATCGCCGGCGTCTGCGTGCACATGCGGTTCAAGAGCTGCTAGCCGGTCTCGGGGTGGCGATCGCGGTCGCGCTGATTTTCGCGGCGCTCGCGGCAGAGTCCAGCATCATGGGGTCAACGAGCGAAGTCGTCCATACGGTCATCGGCCCCGCGAGCCTCCAACTCCGTGCTCGAAGTGGCGAAGGATTCAACGAAAGCACGCTTGCCGCCGTCGAGCGCCTTGCCGGTGTCAAGCAGGCCGCGCCGCTGCTCGAGCAGCCTGCCACGATCCTCGGGCGGGGTGGGCAACGCATCACGGTGGATCTCGCCGGGGCAGACGTGAGCCTCACCATTCTCGACGGGCTCGCGCACACGCTGCCGCTCGCCGTCCTGTCGGGGCACGGCATCGGCCTCAGCGCAGCAAGCGCCAACGCGCTCGGTATCACCCGCGACGAGGTGGCCGCCAGCGATTCGTATCGCGTCTTTCTCCGGCTGCGCGGACGAACGTTTGCGGCTGGCGTGACGGCCGTTCTCGGGGCGGAAGCCGTCGGCGCGCTGTCTCAGGCGATCCTCGCCGTCATGCCGATGGCGCAACTCCAGCAGCTCGCCGGTCTCCCGCGACGGATCTCGCGCATCTTCGTGCAGACGCAACCAGGACACCAGGCCGCCGTGCGCGTCGAGCTCGAACGCCTCGCCGCGGGACGGCTGACCGTGGCACCGGCCGATCAGGACCTCGCGCTGCTAAGCCAGGCGCTTCGCCCGAGCAACCTCGCTACGGGCTTGTTCGCCTCGATCGCGGGTCTGCTGGGCCTACTGCTCGCGGCCAACTCCATGCTGCTGACGATCCCGGACCGCCGCCAGGCGATCGCCGACTTCCGCCTCGCGGGCGCGAGACGAAGCGCGATCGTGCAGATGGTGCTCAGCCAGGCGCTCTTCCTTGGAGTCGCGGCGTCGCTCCTCGGTGTGCTCGCCGGATACGCGCTCTCGCGCGGCGCGCTGCGACCATCGACTGGGTATCTCTCCCAGGCGTTCGCGCTGGGCAGCCACACGACCATCGGCATAACCCCGGTGTTGATCGCCTTTGCCGGTGGGGTTCTCGCGATCGGCCTCGCCTCGAGCGTCCTTCTCCTCGACTTGCGCCGCGGGCATCAACTCGACGCCGTCTACCTCGGCGACGGGACGCCGGGCAACGCGCTCGACGGGAGAATCCAGCGACGGCTCGTCGGGGTCGGGGTCGCCCTGCTCGTGGCTGCAAGCCTCGCGTTCGCGCTCGCCCCGCAGTTCGCGCTCGCCAGCACCGCGGTTCTCGCCGTCGCCACGGTGCTTGCCGTCCCGCTCGTCCTCGCACTTACGCTGCGCCTAGCCAGCGTGCTCGCTAGGCGCATACGACGCCTGGCGGTCCTGCTCGTCGCGGTGAGCGCGCTCAAGGGCACGACCGTGCGGTCGCTCGCACTCGCCGCGACAGGCGCGCTCGCGCTGTTCGGAGCGGTCGCGCTCGGAGGCGCTAGGGAAAACCTCCTCGATGGACTGCACAGCTTCGCTGGCACCTACACCGCGGTCGCCGACGTATGGGTGCTCAACCGCGATGATCCCCTCGCGGTCAACAGCTTCCTGGCCGACAGCTACGCCTCGCGCATCGCGCGCGTGCCGGGCGTCGCCGCGGTCGAACCAACGCAGAGCGAATACGTCAACGTTGGCGACCGGCGTGTCTGGCTGACCGCGCGAGCACCAGCAGACACGCGTCGCCTGCTCGAAGAACAGGTGGTCGAAGGCGACCCCCGCGCCGCGGTCATGAGACTCGAACAGGGTGGTTGGGCGGTCATCTCTGAGCAACTCGCAGCCGAACACCACGCCAGAGTTGGAGACACGCTGCTGCTTCCCACGCCCACAGGCAACCGGACGGTCAAAGTCGCCGCGACCACGACAAACTTCGGATGGAGCCCCGGAGCGATACTCATGTCAAGTCGCGAACACGAACGACTCTGGGACAGCACCGCACCGACGGCGCTTGGCGTGCACCTCATCCGCGGTGCGAACGTCGAACGCGTGCGGCGAGCGATCGCCGCGGCGCTCGGCCCGAACAGCGGCCTCGAAGCGATTAGCGCACGCCAGCGCGCGCAACGATTCCTCGCGATCGCACGCGAAGGGCTCGCGCAGCTTGCAGACATCGCGCTCCTGCTCACCCTCGCCGCGATCCTCGCATTGGCCGCGGCGCTGGGATCGGCCATCTGGCAGCGGCGGGCTTCGCTCGCAGCGATGCGCATCACTGGCGGCTCGCCCCGTCGGCTGCGCCACGTTCTGGCCGGGGAAGGGGTGCTGATGCTCGCCGCTGGCTGCCTCACCGGCACCGTCGGGGGCCTCTATGGCCAAGCGGTGATCGACAGCTACCTCAAGCGCGTGACCGGCTTCCCGGTCGCCGGCATCACCGCAAGCTGGCAGCCGCTCGAGCTGCTCGGCATCGTCGCGCTCGCCGTCCTCGCGCTCCTCACCTGGCCAGTCGTGGCCGCCTCCCGCGTCGAGCCCGAGCTCGCCCTGGACGAGTAGCCCCACCACTTTCGCGACACGCAAACGCTGTCGCCACAACTCCGCCACAGGGTCATCCTCGGGCGGGCCTACCCTTGAGCTATGAACGGGGCGGCCGATCTACGCCTCAGCACTCGCGCATGCGGCGCGCTCGCTGTGATGAGCGCCCGCTACTGGACCACAGCGGCGCGCCAGACCAAGCGGCATTTGCGACGCTGGCGTGAGGAGGCCGAGGCCATACCCGACCTCACGTTGCGCGAGCTGGCCCTCACCAAGCTGGCCGAGGAGCAGACGAATGCCTACTTCGCGACCACATTCGCGACGCTCGCACCGCGCCCACAACGGGCGAGCGCGATCGAAGCCATCGTCGCCCTGCAGATCATCTACGACTATCTCGACGGCCTGACCGAGCAGCCATCCGCAGACCCGTTGTGCAACGGCCTGGAACTCTTCCGCGCATTGTCCGATGCGGTCTCTCCCGCGCACCAGCCACACCACGAGTACTACAGCCGCCACCCACGCGCCGACGATGGCGGCTATCTCTCTCGGCTCGTCACCACCGCCAGGGGAGCGCTCGCGAAGCTGCCGGCGACCACAGCCGTCAGCGACATCGCACGCGCGGCGGCCGCACGCTGCGCCGAGGCACAGGTACGAGCCCACTCGGCAGCGTCCCTCGGCACCACACAGCTCGAACAGTGGGCAAGCGAACAAGCGCGCGACGACGGAGCGTCATGGCAGGTATCTCTCGCCGGCGCAGCATCAGCGATCATCTCGATCCACGCACTGGTCGCAGCCGCAGCCCAGCCAGGCACGACACGCGAACCGGCAACCCTCCTCAACACGTTCTACCGCCGCTCGACGTGCACTCTCGCGACGATCCTCGACGGCTTAGCCGACCGCGGCCGCGATCAGCGCTCGGCTGAGAACCAGATCGGATACCTGCACTACTTCCCCGAAACCGATCTGCTGAGCGGACTGCTCGTCGGACTCACACGCCAGGCACTCCAGGAAGCACCCTACCTACCCCATGCAGGACACCATTTGATGACCCTCTCCGGGGTCGTCGCCTACTACACCTCCGCGCTCGAGCACAGCGACGACTCATCCAAGGCAATCGTTGCGCCGCTTCAGCGAGAACTGAAGCCGATGATCACGCCGACCCTCGCGTTCATGCGCGCCTGGCGCCTTGGCCAGCGCCTTCAGCGCCCGCGCAAGGACAGTCCGGACCTCGTCCGCGAGCACGACAGCGCCCCCGGACGGCGGCCCGCGGCCGACGCCCCAAAAGACGCTGATTGCCTGCTCGCAGACTGAGCGTGCCTCTCCAGCATCTGCGCAACGCCCAGACCTGCGAATACTATTTGTCGAACTGGTTTATGCTATCGAGAGGGAGCTAGGGTCACCAGGATGAGGTCCTCCGCGTACAAGGTGCTGGCATGTCTCGCGTGTGTCGCGTTGACGTCGGTCCCCGCCCTGGCGCTTGGAGCCGCCCCCTCACGGGCGCGTACGGCGAGTGGACTGAACGTGACCGACACCGCCCACCTGCGCTATCTCTCCAGCGAAGGATCGATGGTCTTCGAGGAAGGCACAGCAACCGGGGCACTGCCGGGCCACATGCGCGCGCGTCTGGACATCAACGCGACCTTCACCGCATCATTCACGCTCGACGCACACGGGGGCACCCTCACAGGCCACGGCTCGGCGACGCCACACGGATCCGGACGCTACGAAAGCTTCGCCGGTTCGCTCGTGGTGACCGGCGGCACCGGCCGCTACGCCGACGCCCACGGACACGCCGGGCTGTATGGCGTGTTCGACCGCAGCACCTACAACGTCGAGGTCCAAACGACCGGCACGCTCTCCTACTGACGCGGTCCACGAACACGCCGTGCACCGCATCCATACCCTCGCTGCGATCGCCCTCGCCAGCCTTCTCCTCCCAGCCAGCGCTCACGCATCGGAGTCCCTGAAGCTCGCCGTCAGCCTCACACCCGAGCACCTCGGCCAGGGCACCACCGTGGGCTTCGACTTCGACATCGCCCCCCGCACCGGCCTGGTGGCGCCTCCAATCACCGAAGTCAACCTGCGCTACCCAGGCGATCTGGGAATCGGCCTCAGCGGACTAGGACTAGCAACCTGTCCCGTCAGCACACTCGAAATCGTCGGACCACAAGGCTGCCCCGCGGAGGCACGCATGGGCTACGGCAGCGTCCTCGCCGAGCTCGCGATAGAAGGAGAACTCATCCAAGAGCACGCAACGCTCGCGGTCCTACGCGCAACCACCACAGAAGGACACATCTCGCTCTCCTTCTACGCGCAGGGACGCACGCCGGTCGACGCCAAAATCCTCTTCCCCGGAGCCCTGCTACCCGCAGAACCTCCATTCGGCGGGCGCCTGCACATCGCCGTGCCACTGGTTCAGGCGTTCCCCGATGGACCCTACGTCTCGGTCGCCCAGATCCACGGCACACTCGGCCCCCAACACCTCACCTACTACCACCACATCGACCACAAGTTCGTCGCATACGACCCCCAAGGCATCATCCTCCCAAAGCACTGCCCACGCAGGGGCTTCCAGTTCACAGCAGAGTTCGGCTTTCTCGACGGCACCCACGCAAACGCCTCGACATCCGTGCCCTGCCCGAGAAACAAACCGACGACACACCGGGCTCGGGTAGATGACTTCAGCCGAACGGTTTGATGTTGTCATTATCGGTGCGGGTCCCGCGGGCTCGACCACGGCGTACCGCTTGGCCGACGCGGGCGCTCGTGTGCTGCTCCTCGACAAGGCTCAATTTCCGCGCGATAAGCCATGCGGGGGAGCGATCTCCGCCCGGGCGATGCGCGAGCTACCGATCAATCCACACCCAGTCGTCGAGCACGTCGTCGACACGATGGAGCTGAGCTACCGCGGACACAAACCCTACCTACGCGGGGGCCATCACCCGCTGGCATACATGACACAGCGCCGCAGACTCGACCACTACCTCCTAGAGCAAGCGCAGAACGCCGGCGCCGAGGTCGACGACGCTGCGAGCGTGAGCGACATCTCAGAGCACGGCGCGCGCGTGAACGGAAGACGAGTCGACTGCCAGCTGCTCATCGGGGCCGACGGCGCTAACGGCCCCACGGCCCGCTCGCTCAGACTCGCAGGCGAACGCATCTACGGCGTCGCGCTCGAGGGCAACCTCGCCCACCAGCTCATCGACCCCGAGCGCTGGCACAGCAGAGTCGCGATCGAGCTCGGCACGATCCCCGGCGGCTACTGCTGGATCTTCCCCAAGGGCAACCACATCAACGTCGGGGTCGGCGGCTGGGAGAACGTGGGACCGATGCTACGCAAACACCTCAAAGAGCTCTGCCAGCACCGCGGGTTCGACCACTCCAAGCTCACCGAGCTGCGCGGCTACCGACTGCCCGCGCGAGCCGCGGGCGCCCCTCTCGCCCGCGGCAGATCACTGCTCGTCGGCGACGCAGCCGGGCTCGTCGATCCGCTATGGGGCGACGGCATATATGGGTCCTTCGTCAGCTCCAGGCTCGCAACCAACGCCGCGCTCGACCTCCTCGCAGGGCAAACCACCGGACTGGAGGACTACGCACACGCGATCATCCGCGAGCTAGGGCCGATGACCGCATTCGCCTGGAACGCCAAAGCCGCGCTAGACCGCACCCCCCGACTCGCGCTGACAGCGCTACTCAGCAAACCAGGGTGGCGCATCGTCGAAAACATGCTCCGCGGCCAAACCCGCGAGCCCAACACAGAGCCAGGCATCGGCGGCACGGTTCAATCCGCGGATTCGATGCCCTCGCGCGACACGCGCGATCGCCCGGAACCAAATACCACACAGAGACCCAAGCCACCCACACATCCAGACCCCAATCGCCAAAACTGAGCCGGACCGGGGTCGACGGAGGCCGGGTCGTTAGCTTTTGTCTTTCATGATGTGGTGATGGTTGGCCTTGTTTTCTTAGCGTAGAGTTCTTCGATCTCTCTCGGTGGCCGGTCGCCCAGGTTTTCGTGTAGACGCTCGTCGTTGAACCAGGCGACGTACTCGACGACGGCAAGCTCCAGCTGGCTGCGGATGCGCCAGACACGGTCGGCGATCAGCTCAGTCTTGAAGCTGTCAACGAAGCTCTCAGCCATGGAATTGTCGTACGCATCGCCGGTGCTTCCGACCGACCCCAGGACGTCGTTGTCCTCGAGTGTTTGGGTGTTAGTCACCGCTGACGTATTGCGACCCCCTATCGCTATGGTGAATGAGACGGATCTCCTCGACGCGTTCCCGGGTCGAGAGCGCCATTCTCAGCGCGTCAAGGACGAGGGTGGTGCGCATGTGGCTGGCGAACTGCCAGCCCACGACCTTGCGGCTGTAGACGTCGATCACGAAGCTGAAGAACACGACGCCCTCCCAACAGCGCAGATAGCTGAAATCAGCGACCCAGAGCTCGTTCGGGGCCGACGCCGTGAAGTCCCGCTCGACGAGATCAGGGCGCCTCGCGGCCTGCGGGTCGGGGGTCGTGGTGCGCCAGGGCTTGCCGCGGCGCTTGGCTCCCCGGATACCGTTGGCGGCCATCAGCCGCTGCACACGGCAACGCGGCACCTGCTCGCCGGCGCGTAACAGCGCCTTCCAGGTCCGGCGGTAGCCGTAGGCCTCGTAGTTCTTCTCGTGCGTCTCGCGGATCACCCCGAGCAGCCGCTCGTCCTCGACCCGACGAGCTGAACGCTGCCCGGTCTCCCGCTGGTAGAACGCGGACACCGACACGCCCAGGGTCCTGCAGATCGGCTCGACCCCAAAGCGCTCCCGGTGCTCGTGCACATAGGCGCTCACTTCGTTCGGTCTGGGTCGAGCTCCTTGGCAAAAAACACACTGGCGGCCTCAATGCGTCAACGCAACGCGGCGTCGAGTGTAGCTGCTGGGGTGTGAAAGCTGAGTGTCTCTCTCGGGCGAGTGTTGAGCTTCGCTGCGATGTCGTCGAGCTGCGGCTGTGTTACTACTTCGGCCTAGTAAACGTCCGACGGGCTTGGTAGGTTTTGGTGTGTGAGGACTCGGGATGCCAGACGGCTGGGGCAGGCGGCTCAGGAGGAGCTTCGTCGACGGGCTGTGGCGCTGGTCGGCGAGGGGCGTTCCCAGACTGAGGTCGCTGGGCTGCTTGATGTTTCGCGCCAGTCGGTGAGCGAGTGGGTGCGCGCTCAGCGTCTTGGCGGGGACCAGGCGCTCACGGCGGGCAAGCGTGGCCGGCGGCCGGGCGAGAAGACGGCGCTGACGCCGTCCCAGCAGGCGCAGATCGCAAAGGCGATCCGGGAGATGAACCCTGACCAGCTGAAGCTGCCGGGGTTCCTGTGGACCCGGGCGCTGGTCTGCGAGCTGATCGACCGGCGGTATGGGATCCGTGTCGCGGAGAAGACCGCGGGTCGGTATCTGCGCTTGTGGGGATTCAGCCCGCAGAAGCCCGCCAGGCGCGCGTTCGAGCAGAACCCCGAGATCGTCAAGCGGTGGCTTGATGAGCGCTACCCGGCGATCAAAGAGCGCGCCCACCGCGAAAAATCCCTGATCTTGTGGGCCGATGAGATGGGGTTGCGCTCCGATCACACCGCCGGGCGCTCCTGGAGCCCGGTCGGCAAAACGCCCGTGATCGAGGGCACCGGCCAGCGCTTCGGCGCGAACGTGATCTCCGCGATCTCCAACAAGGGGCACCTGTCCTTCCGCGTGTTCAAGGAGAAATTCGTGGCAGCCGTGTTCATCGACTTCCTCGGGCGCCTGGTCCGCCAGAGCAAAGGGCAGAAGATCATCCTGATCCTCGACGGGCACCCCGTGCACCGCTCCAAGAAGGTGAAACAGTGGGTCGAATCCCACGCCGAGCAGATCGAGCTGCAGTTCCTGCCCGGCTACGCACCAGAGCTCAACCCGACCGAGCTACTCAACCAGGACGTCAAGACCAACGCCCTCGGCCGCCGCCGGCCCCACACCCAGGATCAGCTGATCGGTGACACTCGTAGCTACCTACGCTCACGCCAGCGCACCCCTCGGATCGTCGCACGCTACTTCGACGAGAAACAAGCCAGCTACGCCAAAGCCGCCTGACGGCTATTTACTAGGCCGAAGTAGTAGCTGTGAGAGGTCTGTGCCTTTGGGTAGGTATTGGCGGAGCAGGCCGTTCGTGTTCTCGTTCGAGCCGCGCTGCCACGGGCTCTGAGGGTCACAGAAATAGACCTTCAGGTCGGTCGCGACGGTGAACTGCGCGTGTGTGGCGAGCTCGGTTCCGCGGTCCCATGTGAGCGACCGGCGCAGCTGCTCGGGAAGCGCGCCCATTTGGCGTGTCAGAGCGCCGGCGACCGACCGTGTGTCCTTGCCCTCGACACGAACGAGGAGCACGAAGCGCGAATGGCGCTCCACGAGCGCGGCGATGTGCGTGTTCGCGGCTCCGGCGAGCAGGTCGCCCTCCCAGTGCCCAGGGATGGCACGATCGGCGACCTCAGCCGGGCGCTCACGAATCGACGGCGCATCGAGGATGAACGCTGCGCGCTGGTTGCGGGCTTTCGCGCCGCGTGGCCGGCGCACTGCTCCGGCCCGGCGCAGGTGCGTCAGGAGCTTGCGCTTGAGCGCTCCCCGTGCCTGGATGAACAGGCTCAGGTAGATCGTCTCGTGCGACACCCTCCTAGTGTGATCCTCGCCGAACTCGAGCTTCAGCCAGCCGGCGATCTGCTCAGGAGACCAGTCCTCGCTCAGCTTCCCGGCGACCAGCTCGCGCAGACCGGGGTTGCTTGCGAGCTTGCAGATCTGCGGGCGCCCGGCGTTGCGCCATGCGCGCCCGTCCGCGTCAGCGGCTCGATACCGTCGTCTGCCGCCGTGGCGGTTGATCTCCCTCGCAACGGTCGCTGGCGAGCGGCTCAGCCGCGCCGCGATCGCCCTGGCGGACTCGCCGGCCGCGATCCCCCGTGAGATCTCCTCCCGCTCGGCGAGCGTCAACGCCAAGCGGCTGCGCTGCCGCGGCCGCGGCGCAACACCGCCGCGCTCGGTGAGCGTGCAGAAGATCGTGCCCGGAGCGCGATCCAACGCCCGGCCGATGCTGCACCCACAGCTGCGCCACCCCCATCCTCGCCGGCGAGCTGCTCGCACTGTGCGATCGCCGCGGCCAGCTGCGGGCCACGGTCACGCTTATACGCCGAATAGGACTCATCGGCGTACTCGCCAGCCACCCGCAGCCCCGGAACCTGCCGGATCGCCGCCCGGCATTCCTCGCTCTGCCCGGCAATCGACCCGTGGCGATCCTCGCTGCTCTTAGCCGCATAGATCACACACGCGATCCCCAAACCCTCCACCACGACCACGCTACTCCAGCCCGCCGCTGGCCGCAGCCCGCGGCGCCCTACTCCTCGTGCTCTGCGCTCACCGCCCGCCCTTCCTCCTGCTGCCCGCTGCCCGCCGCCCGCCGGCCTGCTCGCGCCCCCTGTCCCCGTTCTGTTCTCTGCACCTTTCCTTGTCGATCTTCCTCTCTCCCTCTCGTCTCTCCTCTATCTCTTCTTGTTTGTTGTCCCCGTCCCACCCTCTCCTCTGTTTGGTTTGGTTGTTGACCTCGTGACCCCGACGTTGGGGGTGCGAGGTCAACAACCAAACCCCACCACCCACCAAAGGTGGGACGGGGACAACACCACACCCCGGACGCGCAGCACGGTGAGCGACCCGCTGCGTGCGCAGCGGGAGTCTGACCTGGCCCTGGTCAGGGGTGATTTGTGGCTGCTGGCTGTTGCCCGTGGCTCTCGGATTAGAAGCGCCCGCGTGTGCGACGGCGGACGCTACGGACGAACGCCGCGGCGCCAGCTGCAAACGCTGCCGCGCCGAGGACAGCTCCAACGCCGCCTGCGTCTTTCGCGGACGCGACGAGCAGTGCGATCGCTATGAGCCCGAAGAACCCGGCGAGCAGCCACATCAGACCAGAACTCAGCACCGGCCGGTGCGGCTGGCCACGGGCGGCGCGGACCGTCTGTTGCACCTGGCTGTACAGCAGCACGCGGCCGATGAGCGCCGCCACCGCGGCTGCGCCTGCAAACCCCGGACGTAGCGGGCCTGGGGCTACCGCGGCCGCGAGGATACCCATGACAGCCAACGCCTCGAGCGCCGCCACGAGACGCAGAGCATCGTGCTGGGTCAGCAGCCAAACTAGGTGGCGACGGACAGAACCGGGCAGCCGGGTTAGAAACCGCCACGCATACCCGGCGGGGATGGCGATCAGGGCGACCGGCAGGAGCCGCGCGAGGACAGCGTCCGATGAGGAGGCAAGCCTGCCCACAAGGAACGCGTCGATAAAGAGGATGTACGCGGCTTTTGACAGCGCGACGCGGAGCGTCGCTTCCAGGGTGAGCCGGCTCGTCTCGTGTTCGGGGTTAGCCCGCGCGGCTCTCGCGAATCCGGTGGCGGCGTCGGCGAGCGAGGCAGGGTCGTTGACGTGCCGTCGCAGCCGCAGGCGCGCGAGTTCGTGCTGCGCAGCGCTGCTGGCCGGGTCGAGGTCGAGGACTCTGCGAAACGACCGCCGTGCCTGCTCGTGGTCTCCAGCGCCGGCCGCGACGATCCCAGCAGCGAGGTGCGCGTCGGGCTCGTTCGCGGCGAGCGCGGTCACCCGCGTCGCGATCTCCCGAGCCTCCACTACATCAGGCTGGCTACGCGAGAGAGCGCGCGCGAGGATCGCCAGTGCACGCCAGTCAGACGGTTGGATCCGAACAGCTTCACGGGCATGCTCAACCGCCTGATCGGCGCGTCCGAGGGCCAGCAGCGAGACGGCGGCAACCATGTGCGGCACCAGCCTTTCCGGGGCGAGTCGCAGCGCATGCTCGGCGGCGTCCGCCGCAGCCTCATAGTGCTTGTCGGCGAATTCGCACCGGCCGAGCAGGCTCCACGCGTCACCATTGCCGGGCTGTCGGTCGAGTAGCTCCCGCAGCAGCCGGCTGGCCTCGCTGAGCCGTCGTTCTTCACACAGAGCTTCGGCGTGTTCAAGCGGCCCCTGCTCAGGACTGGACACACAACAGCATCGGCACCCCACACGGCGGGCGTAAGCCCCCAAGCGTCACGCCGCCGAGGATGCGCCCAGGGCATTTTGTGGTAGCGGCCTGCAAGGCGACAAGCGGGCTCGAGACGAGAGGATCGTCGTGTTCCGCCGCCAACACGGTGAAGATGGTCGCCGCTCTGAAGGCGGGGTCGCGGGGTTTCAAGGAGGTGATGAGCGTGCGCAGAGTGTCCTTTTGTTTGGTGTTGGCGATGCTGGCGCTCGCAGGTTTCGCCGGGGTTGCGGGTGCCGGAAAGTTCTCGCTGCCGGTCAGGCTCCCCGGATCAGGGGAATCGGAATGGCGGTTCGCTGTCAACGACCGGGGGCAGGCCGTCGCGGTCCGGTTCGGCGGGACGGCTCACGGCCACAACCAACTGCTGGTGTTTGCGATCACTCGCTCGGGTCGGCTCGCACGCCCGGCGCGGCTTGAGGTGCCCGGGATCCCGATCTACCCGTCCGCGCCGACGGTCACGCTCGATGACCGCGGGCGTCTGGCGGTCGCGATCGACGTCGAGGAACACGCAGCCAACGGCCCGCACAGCTTCGGGAGCGGCGAGCACGTCGCGATCGCCAGCTGGCGGCTCGGCGAGCACCCGGGCGCGTTCCAGCTTCTGACACCCCAAGGCGATGAAGTGGAATACTCAGAAGGCGCCCTCAGCCGCCCCGAAATCGTGGTCGGCCCGCGTTCGATCACGGCGCTGTGGAGCGCCGGCCGCGGGCCTCTGGCTGAAGCGACGGCGACGATCAAGGTGGACAGCGCCTTCGGCACGTTCGGCCGGCCGCTGAAAGCCGTGAACCTCGCGACTGCTGCGGCCGCGGGCAGCGTGACGACACACCTCGCGCTTGCCCGCGGCGGGGAGCCGGTCGCTAGCTGGGTCGACAGCCACGGGCATCTGGCCAGCGTCAAAGGAAGCCTGACGGGCGCGCTTCCTGCCCCCAAGCAGATCCAGACGATCCCGCGGTTCGGCAGCTCGGGCGGGTTCGCTAGCGACGCGGAAGGCTACACCGCCCTGATCTACTGGACCGCGCTGTCAGAACTCTTCGAAACGAACGTGATGCTCCGTAGCAGCCGCGACGGCGGGCCATTAGGGCACCCCCGTCTCCTCGGCAGCACCCGCACCTACCAGTTCTACGAAGCCTCGGTGTGGGCGGGCGCCGGACAGTCGGTGCTCGCGCTCTGGCAATACACGGGCCGGGGACTCGAAGCAGCCGAAGGCCTTCGGCTACGGACCGGCACCCTGTACGGGCCGCTCGCAGCGCAACAACAAATCACACCGATCCCCTCGCGCGCAACCGCAGCTTTCATCGGCCCGGGAGCACAAGCCACCCTCGTCTACGACGGCAGGGAGACCGCCGGGGTCCAGGCCCTCACCGTGTCGCCGCACGGGCACGCCGGCCCCGCCAGCTCGCTCTCCGGCGACCTCAAGGAATGCCGCCTCGCAGAAAGCTACAGCCAAAACGAAGTCGTTGCCACGAGCCCAAACGGAACCTCCCTGTTCGCGCTCGAATGCGCAAAAGAACGCTCCTACCTCATCCGCTACACCCCTCAACAACCGTCGACGGCACTGGGTGACAGCCGCGCAGGCCGTAGTCCTCTGTGTGCATCGAGCGCCTGGCGAAGGTCGAGGCGAACACGGGGAGCGAGGTCCGCGCCGTGATCGGCGACGTTGAACAGGTCGAAGTGGATGAGACGTTCGTCGGCGGCAAGGCGACCAACGTGCACAAGTCGGTGCGTGAGCGCAAGGGCATGAGCAAGGGCGGCGGGTCGATCGACAAGACACTCGTACTCGGGGTCCGCGAGCGCAACGCCCGGCAAGGTCCGCGCGCTCGGCCCTGCGTTTTCTCGATCGCTGGCCTGGAGCCGACGATAAGGACATATGAGCTCACTGGGACGACCGAGAGGCACTCCCACGCCCAGGACCGCGGTCGCGGCCGTACTGACCATTGCGCTCGTAGTGTCCTTGGCGGCATGGGGCGACAGGACTGGCACGGTCGCTGCCGGCGGTCGTAGCGGGTGCGGCCACCTACGGGCCTCGTCCGACTGCAGCGTCCTGTTCATCGGCAACAGCTACACGTATGAGAACGACCTGCCGGGGATGTTCGCACGGCTTGCGAGCGCCGGTGGACATCGCGTGAAAGTCGGGTCCCTGGCCGAACCGAGCGCGACACTCGAAGACCATGTGAGCGAAGAAGCGACCTCCACGACGCTCAGTTCGACGGAATGGAACGTGGTCGTCCTGCAGGAGCAGAGTGAGATCCCCGCGCTCGCTCGCCTCCGTCAGACCGAGATGTACCCCGCGGCACGACAACTCGTCGCCGCGGCCCGGCACGTGCACGCCGAACCCTTGTTCTACCTGACAGCCGCCCACAGGAGTGGATGGCCCGCGGCTCGCCTCAGCAACTACACGAGTATGCAGATGTCTGTCGACTTCGGCTATCTCGCGATCGCCCACCAGCTCAATGCCGCAGTCGCGCCGGTCGGGATCGCGTGGCAGAAAGCCATCGCGAGTGGAGAGTCCGGCCTCTGGCAAAGCGACGGGAGTCATCCCACCGACAAGGGCTCCTATCTGGCCGCGTGTGTGTTCTACGCATCCTTGTTCAAAGAAAGCCCCGATGGACTCGCCTACACGGCAGCCCTGCCACGCTCCATCGCGATCCGACTGCAGCAGCTCGCGACGGAGGCCGTGTATGCCATTCAACGCATGTAGCTACCGGCGAAGCGCAGCCGGACCAGCATCGAGATTCCCGAGAAGCATCCGTCTGCCGTACCGACCGACCGACCCGACGACACGAGCTCCACGGCAGCCTCAACCTGCCTATCCCCGCGGCAGCACCGCGAAGGCGATGACCGCGTACTGCATCGCCGCCGCGGCGAGCACGAGCGCGTGGAACACCTCGTGGTAGCCGAACACCCGCGGCCACGGGTTTGGTCGGCCGCTGGCGTACACGATCGCGCCGACCAAGTACAGCAGGCCGCCGCCCGCGAGCCCTGCCACTCCAAGCCAGCCGATCGCGGCTGGAAGCTCGCCGAAGATCGCGCCGGTCACGAGGCCCAGTGCCACGTACACGGCCGCGAACAACCACTTCGGCGCGTCGATCCACAGCAGCTTGAAGACCACGCCCCCGAGCGCGCCCAGCCACATCACGATCAGGATCGTGTTGGCAAGCGACCCCTTCAGCGCGACCAGCGCCACCGGCGTGTAGGTGCCCGCTATCAGGACGAAGATCATCGAGTGGTCAAGGCGCCTCATCCAGCGCCGCGCGCTCGGACGCCAGGTGACGCGGTGGTACAGCGCGCTCGTGCCCAGCAGGCCGGACACGGCCACCGCGTAGATCGTGGCAGCGAGGCGCGCTCTGCCGTCGGATGCGGCGAGGATCAGCGCCACGCCGCAGACCAGCGAGACGAAGAAGCCGTACTCGTGCAGCACGCCGCGCAACCGCGGCTTCAGAGGCCCCGCCGGCAACACGTTCATATCACGACGGTAGCGCGCGGCGCGCGCGTGTGGTGCAGCCCGCGTGTCAGCAGCCCGTCGCGCGCCGCGCGGGCCGCGTCTTAGCTCGGTGCGGAGACCGCGCCGCTCTTCAGCTTCGCGTGCGCGCGCTCGGGAGTGACCGTCACCACATCCCACGCCAGCCCGACGCGCGCCAGCGCCAGGATCAGCCAGCCGGAAGGGTCGAGCTCATACCAGCGCAGGCCGTGGAAGGCGGACTGGGGGAAGGCGTGGTGGTTGTGATGCCAGGCCTCGCCGAGCGAGGGCAGCGCCAGCCAGAAGACGTTCGTGGACTCGTCGTCGGTGTCGAAGCGGCGGCTGCCGAAGAAGTGGCAGATCGAGTTGATGCTCCAGGTGATGTGATGTACGAGGAAGATCCGCACCAGACCCGCCCACAGCAGCGCGGACAGGCCGCCGGCGACGAGCGAGCCCCCGCTCAATGCGAAGCCGAGCAGGAACGGCAGCACCAGGCTGCCGAGCGCGATCAGCGGGAAGCTCTTGTTGATGCGCCGCATCGTCGGATCCTCAACGAGATCGCGGGCGAAGCGTTTAGAGGATGCCTGCCCGTGGGTCACGAACAGCCAGCCGACGTGCGCGTGCCACAGCCCGGCCACCATCCCGCGCAGGCCTGCGCCGTGCCCGGCATGTGGGCTGTGCGGATCGCCCTCTTCGTCGGTGAACGTGTGGTGCTTGCGGTGGTCGGCCACCCAATCGATCACCGGGCCTTGAAGCGACATCGAGCCGAGCACCGCAAGCGTGTAGCGCAGCCACGGGCGCGTCTGGAACGCGCGGTGGGTGAGCAGGCGGTGGAAGCCGACGGTGATGCCCAGCGCGGTCAGCAGGTACATGACCGCGAAGATCACGAGGTCGCGCGGCCCGAGGAAGTGGTTCCACATCACCGCCGCCGCTGCGATCACGCCGAGGAACGGGATCACCACCGCCGCGATGTTCACGTTGCGCTCCAGCCGGGTCATATATCGGACCCTACTCGCGCACGCGCCCGCAGTTACCTCCAGCGGCCGTAGGACCCCCGATTTGGGGGGTGCCGGCGGGCTCCAGATCGTCTACGGCGTCTGCTCCAGCTCGCGATCAAGGCAACTTGACACGCCTCAGCAAATCTGCCATACTCACACTCAGATTTTTATAAACGCTTAGAAGGAGCTAGTTCCCCATGGCCAAGACCATAGGCATCGACCTCGGCACGACGAACTCGTGCATGGCCGTGCTCGAGGGTGGCGAGCCGACCGTCATCGAGAACGCCGAGGGCGGCCGCACTACGCCGTCAGTCGTCGCGTTCGCGGCGTCGGGCGAGCGCCTCGTCGGCACCGTCGCCAAGCGCCAGGCTGTCACCAACCCCCAGAACACCGTCTTCTCGATCAAGCGCTTCATGGGCCGCAAGGAGGCCGAAGTCAAGGAGGAGGAGTCGATCGTCCCCTACAAGGTCGTCGCCGGCCCCAACGGCGACGCGCGCGTGGATGCCGGCGGCGAGCAGCACTCGCCGCCTGAGATCAGCGCGATGATCCTCCAGAAGCTGAAGTCCGACGCGGAAGCGTACTTGGGCGAGACCGTCGACTCGGCGGTCATCACCGTGCCCGCGTACTTCAACGACGACCAGCGCCAGGCGACCAAGGACGCGGGCAAGATCGCCGGCCTCGACGTCAAGCGCATCATAAACGAGCCCACCGCGGCCTCGCTCGCGTACGGCCTGGACAAGGAGTCCGACCAGACGATCCTCGTGTTCGACCTCGGCGGCGGCACGTTCGACGTGTCCGTGCTCGAGATCGGCGACGGCGTGTTCGAGGTCAAGTCCACCGCCGGCGACAACCACCTCGGCGGCGACAACTTCGACAAGGCGATCGTCGACTGGCTGGTATCCGAGTTCCGCAAGAGCCAGGGCATCGATCTCAGCGCCGACCCGATGGCGCTCCAGCGTCTGTACGAGGCAGCCGAGAAGGCCAAGATCGAGCTGTCCACCACGCAGGAGACGCAGATCAACCTGCCGTTCATCACCGCCGACGCCTCGGGACCTAAGCACCTGGACACGCGCCTGACGCGCGCCAAGCTCTCGGAGCTGACCGGCGATCTGCTCGACCGCGTCGTGGCGCCGGTGCGTCAGGCGCTGGACGACGCCAAGGGCAAGGGCGTGAAGGACATCGACCACGTGGTCATGGTCGGCGGCATGACACGCATGCCAGCGGTGCAGGAGAAGGTCAAAGAGCTCACAGGCAAGGAGCCCCACCGCGGCGTCAACCCCGACGAGGTGGTGGCGGTCGGTGCAGCCATCCAGGCGGGCGTGCTAGCCGGCGACGTCAAGGACGTGCTGCTGCTGGACGTCACCCCGCTGACGCTCGGCATCGAGACCAAGGGCGGCGTGATGACGAAGCTGATCGAGCGCAACACCACGATCCCCACGCGCAAGGGCGAGGTCTTCTCCACGGCCGAGGACAACCAGCCGTCAGTGGAGATCCACGTGCTCCAGGGTGAGCGCGAGATGGCGCAGTACAACAAGTCGCTCGGCAAGTTCCAGCTGACCGGCATCCCGCCCGCGCCGCGCGGCATCCCTCAGATCGAGGTCGCGTTCGACATCGACGCCAACGGCATCCTCAACGTCTCCGCCAAGGATCTGGGCACGAGCAAGGAGCAGAAGATCGAGATCAAGGCCGGCTCGGGCCTGTCGGACGACGAAATCAAGAACATGGTCGCTGACGCCGAGTCACACGCGGAGGATGACCGCCGTGCACGCGAGCTGGCGGAGGCGCGCAACAACGCCGAGAACGCCGCCTACCAGGCCGAGCGCCAGCTGGCGGACCTGGGCGACCAGGTCGACGCGGACTCCAAGTCGCGCATCGAGGACGCGATCAAGGAGGTGCGCGAGGTGCTCGAGTCCGAGGACCCGGCAGCGATCAACGTCAAGGCCGAGGCCTTGCAGACCGCCTTCCACGCGGTCTCCGAGGCGATGTACCAGCGCGCCCAGGAGCAGGCGGCGGCGTCCGGCAACGGCGCCTCCTCCGCCGACGGCGCGAGCGCGGACTCCGATGAGGAGGACGTGGTGGACGCAGAGGTCGTCGAAGAGCCGAAGGCATAGGAGTCCGATGACGGAGATCAAGCAGACGCTCGCGGATCAGCCCGAGGTCGAGGCCACAGGGCCGCAGGCCGGCGCGCCAGTGCAGGACGGCGCGTCGGCGCAGGTCCCGGCGGGCAGCGCGTCGGCGCAGAAGGACGAGGCCGCCGAGCTCGCCAGCGACCTGGACGAGCTGGTGAAGACGGCCAAGCAGCGCGATCAGTACCTCGCGCTCGCGCAGCGCACGCAGGCGGACTTCGAGAACTTCCGCAAGCGGGTGGCGCGCGAGGCGGCGAGCGCTCAGGCGCGCGGTGCATGCGCGCTCGTCAAGGAGCTGCTGCCGGCGCTCGACAACCTCGATCGCGCGATCGACGCGGCCGCCGCGGACGATCCGCTCCTGGAAGGGGTGCGGCTCGTGCGCTCAGAGCTGGGCGCCGCGCTCGCGCGCGCCGGCATCGAGTCGTTCTCGCCCGAGGGCGAGGCGTTCGATCCGGGGGTGCACGAGGCCGTGGCGACGGCCGCGCAACCGCCTGGCGGCAGCGCGAGCGGGACGGTCGTGGAGGTGTACCAGCCGGGTTACAGGATGCGCGACAGCGTCATCCGCCCGGCTCGAGTGGTCGTGGCGGCATAGGCGGAGGGCGAAATGGCAACGCGACCCGACTACTACAAGACGCTCGGGGTCGACAAGAAAGCGACCGCTGAGGAGATCAAGAAGGCGTACCGCAAACTCGCGCGCCAGTACCACCCGGACCGCAACCCGGGCGACAAGGACGCGGAGGCGCGCTTCAAGGAGATCTCCCAGGCGCACGACGTGCTGGGCGACCCGGAGAAGCGCAAGCAGTACGACAGCGGCTCCGGTCCGTTCGCGACCGGCGCCGGCCCGGGCGGCGGCTTCGGCGGCTTCGGCAACTTCGACTTCGACGGCTCCTCGATGGGCGACATCCTGTCGAACCTGTTCGGCGGCTCCACCAGCGGACGACGGGTGCGCACGCAACCGCGCGGAGAACGTGGCGCGGACCTCGAGGCGCAGGTGTCGATCACCTTCGACCAGGCGATCGCGGGCGCGCAGGTGCCGCTCCAGGTGCCGATGCACGCCACCTGCCCCACCTGCCGCGGCACCGGCGCCAAGCCGGGGACCGCGCCGACGGTGTGCCCGCGCTGCGAGGGCCGCGGGATCGAGACGCAGGGACAGGGCATGTTCTCGATCTCCCAGCCATGCTCGCTGTGCGGCGGCTCGGGCACGATCATCGAGGACCCGTGCCCGACGTGTCACGGCAGCGGCGCGGTGCGTACCGTCAAGAAGCTTCGCGTCAACATTCCCGCGGGCGTGCGTGACGGCAGCCGCATCCGGCTCGCCGGCAAGGGCGAGCCTGGGCGAAACGGCGGACCGCCCGGCGACCTGTATCTGATCACGCACGTATCCTCCTCGTCGACGTTCACGCGCAAGGGCGACAACCTCGAGGTCGAGGTTCCGCTGAGCATTCCCGAGGCGCTTCGCGGCGCCGACGTGCAGGTGCCGACGCTGTCCGGCACCAAGACCCTGCGCGTCAAGCCGGGGACCGCGCACGGCACCGTGCAGCGGCTGCGCGGCGAGGGACCGCCGAAGCCGGGATCGCCAAACCAGAAAGGCGACATCCACTACCGCTTCGTGATCGATGTTCCGCAGAAGCTGAGCAAGGATCAGGAAAGCGCGCTCGACGAGCTGTCAAAGACGCTGGACGGCAACCCGCGCGCGGGCCTGTTCCAGAACGGCTCGCCCACCGCGGACGCGGCGGCGAAGGGAGCCGACGATGGCTCGTGACGTCACGCGCCTGCGGGTCGCCAGCGATCGCGGCGTGTTCATGATCTCGGTTGCCGCGCAGCTCGCGAACATGCATCCGCAGACATTGCGCGTGTATGAGGCACGCGGCCTGATCGAGCCGCAGCGCTCGCCGAAGGGCACACGCCTGTACTCGCAAGAGGACGTGGACAAGCTGCGCCGCATCCAGCAGATGACCGCGCAGCTCGGCCTGAACCTAGCCGGCGTGGAGCGCGTGCTGCGCATGGAGGAGGAGATCGAGACGATGCATGCGCGCATCGAGCAGATCGAACTGGAAGCGCTCCAGGCGCAGGTGCGCCTTGCCAACGAGCTCGAGGAGGTGCGTCGCTCGTTCCGCGCCGAGCTGGCCGTCCCCTACCGCGGCGGCGTCGAGCTCGTGCGCGCCGCCGACGCGCGCTCGCCCTTCAAGCCCGCCGCCAAGAAGCCGTGACCCGTTCCCACCAAGTTCCCAAGAGGACCTAGACAGACATGCAGGCAGACAGATTCACGATCAAGTCCCAAGAGGCGCTGGCGGCCGCGGGCCGGCTGGCCGAAGAGCGCCGCAACCCGCAGGTCACCCCGCTGCACCTGCTGGCCGCGCTGCTCGTCGAGGCTCCGCGCGCCACCGAGGTGGCCGCCGACGCCCCCGGCGGCGTCGTGCTCCCCGTGCTCGGCAAGCTCGGCCTGGACGTCGACGCGCTACGCGCGACGGTCCAGCAGGGGCTCGAGCAGCTGCCCGTCGCCGGCTCAGGTTCGAGCGCGGACTCCGTGGCACAGCCCGGCTCAGAGCTGGTGTCGGTGCTGCGCGCCGCCGAGCGAGAGGCCGGCAAGCTCTCGGACCAGTACGTCTCGACCGAGCACCTGCTGCTTGCGCTCGCGGGCGAGGACGGAGTCGCCGGCCGCGCCCTCGCGAGCGTCGGCGCCACGCACGAGCGCCTGCTCCAGGCCCTGGCCGAGGTGCGCGGCTCGCACCGCGTGACCGACCAGTCGCCCGAGGAGAAGTACGAGGCGCTGGAGCGCTTCGGCACCGACCTCACGCAGGCAGCCGAGCAAGGCACGCTCGACCCGGTGATCGGCCGCGACGAGGAGATCCGCCGCGTGATCCAGGTGCTCTCGCGGCGCACCAAGAACAACCCCGTCCTGATCGGCGAGCCCGGCGTGGGCAAGACGGCGATCGTGGAGGGTCTGGCACAGCGGATCGTCTCGGGCGACGTGCCGGAGTCGCTGCGCGACCGGCGCGTGATCGCGCTGGACATCGGCGCTCTGATCGCCGGCGCGAAGTACCGGGGCGAGTTCGAGGATCGCCTGAAGTCCGTGCTCGGCGAGGTCTCCGAGGCGCAGGGCAGCGTGATCCTGTTCCTGGACGAGCTGCACACGATCGTGGGCGCCGGCGCGGCGGAAGGCGCGGTTGACGCCGCCAATCTGCTCAAGCCGATGCTCGCGCGCGGGGAACTGCGCTGCGTGGGCGCAACCACGCTCGACGAGTACCGCAAGCACATCGAGAAGGACGCGGCGCTGGAGCGCCGCTTCCAGCCGGTGATGGTCGGCGAGCCGACGGTGGCGGACACGATCGCGATCCTGCGCGGGCTGAAGGAGCGCTACGAGGTGCACCACGGCGTGCGCATCCAGGACAGCGCGCTGATCGCGGCGGCGACGCTGTCAGACCGCTACATCGCCGACCGCTTTCTGCCGGACAAGGCGATCGACCTGATCGACGAGGCGGGCTCGCGCCTGCGGATCGAGATCGACTCGCTGCCGACCGAGATCGACGAGGTCGACCGCCGCGTGATGCAGCTGGAGATCGAGCTGACGTCGCTGAGCAAGGAGACCGACGATGCCTCCGCCGAACGCCGCGAGGCGATCGAGCGCGAGCTGGCGGAGCTCCAGGAGCGCTCGGCGGCGATGAAGGCCCAGTGGCAGAGCGAGAAGCAGGCGATCCAGAGCGTGCGCGATCTGAAGGCGCGCCTGGAGGAGGCGCGCACGGAGGCCGAACGCGCTGAGCGCGAAGCCGATCTCCAGCGCGCCGCCGAGCTGCGCTATGGCGAGATCCCGGAGATCGAAAAGGAGTTGGCCGCCCTGGAGGGCGGCCCCGAGTTTTCGCCTGGTGGCGAGCCGCCGCGTGACGGGGAGGGTCCTGATGGCGAGTCGCGGGTCGCGGCGCCCACGTCCGAGCCGGTGTTCCTGAAGGAGGAGGTCGACGCGGACGACGTGGCCGAGGTGGTGGCGCGCTGGACGGGCATTCCGGTGAGCCGCTTGCTGGAGGGCGAGACCGAGAAGCTGATCCACATGGAGGATCGCCTGCACGAACGCGTGGTCGGCCAGGACGAGGCAATCGAGGCGGTGGCGACGGCGCTGCGCCGCTCGCGCGCGGGCCTTCAGGACCCCGATCGGCCGATCGGGTCGTTCCTGTTCTTGGGCCCCACGGGCGTGGGCAAGACCGAGCTGGCGCGTGCGCTGGCGGAGTTCATGTTCGACTCGCAGGACGCGATGATCCGCATCGACATGTCGGAGTACATGGAGAAGCACTCGGTCTCGCGCCTGGTGGGAGCGCCCCCCGGCTACGTGGGCTACGAAGAGGGCGGCCAGCTGACCGAGGCGGTCCGTCGTCGTCCCTACTCGGTGGTGCTGCTCGACGAGATCGAGAAGGCCCACCCGGACGTGTTCAACACGCTCTTGCAGGTGATGGACGACGGGCGCCTGACCGACGGCCAGGGCCGCACGGTGGACTTCAAGAACACGGTCCTGATCATGACGTCCAACATTCCGGTGCCCGCAGGAGCCAGCGAAGCGCAGACGCGCGCGGCGCTGCTGGACCACTTCAAGCCCGAGTTCATCAACCGCCTCGACGACATCGTGCGCTTCGAAGCGCTCACCCGCGAGCAGATCTCAGAGATCGTCGAGCTCCAGGTGGCGCGCGTGATCGCGCGCGTGGCCGAGCGCGGCGTACAGGTGACGCTCACCGACGACGCCCGCACGCTGCTCGGCAACCTCGGCTACGACCCCGCATACGGCGCACGTCCGCTGCGCCGCGTGATCCAGAAGCAGCTGACCGACCGCCTCGCGCTGGCGCTGCTCGAAGGCAAGATCCGCCAGGGCGACAGTGTGGTCGTGGACGCCGCCGACGGCGAGCTGGCGCTCGAGCCGGCGCGTGAGCGCGAGCGCGAGGCCGCGTCGGCCTGAGCCCTCCTCGCCGGCGGAGCCCCGGCTAGCCCGGATCTTGCAGTAACGCGTTTGATGTGAGCTTTTCGGGCTCGCTGAGCCTCGGTCGCCCGGGCGTGTCCTGCTCGGGCATGCGCTCCTTGTTGAAGGACACTCTGGTCGCGCTTCGCGGCACTGGGAGCTCGTTGGCGGGCATGCTTCGCTCGTCCGCTGGCGTCGGGCTGGTCGGAATCTGAGTGCGCTGTCCGGCGCGCTCAGCCCGATGGCGCCGGGAGCGCTGTCAGGCGCTCGAACGCGCTCGTGAGCTCTGCGGCCCAGGGCCAGCCGGCCTGCAGCCGTAGTGTCGCTGAGCGGGCGTGGAAGGCAAGGCGCCCGGCGACGTGAAGGATTCGGTAGCGCAGCCGCTTGGGCTCTGAGCGCGCCAGCGTGCCGGTGAAGAGGAGCCGCTTCATCCAGATGATGAGGTCGTGTGCGATCTGGACGATTGCCAGCCAGACGCGGTTGTGCTCGAACTCTTTGAAGGGCAGGTTGCGCAAGCCGGTGTCCTTGTCGTTTCGGATGTGATCCTCGACGTGCGCGCGGGCGCGGTGTCGGCGCTCGAGCTCGGCGGGCTCGCCGGTCTGGTCGGTGAGGATCGCCTGGAAGCGGTGACCGTCGTGGTCTGAGAAGGTGAGCTGCGCGCCGGGGTGGGCGCGCTCACGGCGCACGATCACCCGCGAGCCCTCGGGCCAGCCCTCAAGGTCAAGGGCCGCGGTGAGCTCGGCCACCTGTCCGTTGGTGCGCGGAGTGCCGTCCTGCTCAACAGCCGAAACCCAGTCCCCATCGGGGATCTGGAGGATCTGGGTGCGGACCACCTCGTTCAGTTCATAGCCCACCGAGAATCCGATCCGGGCCTCGCGGCACCAGTCAAGGAGCTCGTGGCTCGCGCCGGCGCTGTCGGCACGCAGCAGGATCTCTGCGCCCTCGATGTGCTCCTTGGGGATCTGCTCGAGCGCGTGTTCTGAGACCGTGATCTGGTCAGCCGCGGTGTTTGCGCCGGCGTTCCCGGGCCGCAGTTCCCCCGCGAGCGCTTCACCGGTCTGATCGGCATAGGCGAGCATCGGGTGAAACCCGTAGCCGCCCTTGAAGTTCCCGGCGGCGCCCTCCTTCTCAGAGTGCGAGCCGACGAGCGTCGCGTCGAGGTCGATGTCCACGACCTCCGGCGCTCCCGTGAGCTCCCACACGCGCGCCCGTGCGCGGGCGTGAGCGCTCCGCAGTCGCTCGAGTCCACCGGGGTCGCTTGCGATCCGGTCGATCGCCCGGAAGGCCGTCGCGTCCGAGCAGACAGCTCCGAACAACGCGGCCTGATCGCCAAGCGCCCCGAGGTCTGAAAGGCAGTCCCCGCCGTCGGCGAGCATCACCGCGAGGTCACGGACGACACGGCCCAAGTCGTGCCCGGAATGCCTGAGCTTCAGCTCCTCGAGCTCTTGTGAGAGCGCTCTCCTCAGCCCGGTCTTCTCGGCGATCTGAACCAGCATCGCGCTGCCCGAATGCGACACCAGACCGTCTCCGTCCGGCCTTGCAACTACCTTGAAATCGCGGCCATCGCGCTGCACCTTCAAGGTGATCCTCCTGAGCTCGGGAACAGGACTTCAGCAACCCCGATTCTCCAAGCTCAGCCGGACATCCCCGCGCCCCGGAATACCCGGGGCGCGGATGGTTAAGGCGTTACTGCAAGATCCGGGCTAGTCGCGCACGAGGTAACCCGAGAACGAGCACGCGGGGCCAGTCGGACCCTTCAGCCAAACGCCCTCGTCGGCTGCGCCGTCGAGCGCCGCTTTGCCGTCGTGAGACATCGTCGAGAAGCTGCCTTCGGGGCCGCCCTCGAAGTCCGTTTCGTGACCCGTGGTCAGGCCTTTGGCGTCTTCCGGGATCAGCGCGCGCGCGGCGCCCAGCGGCTGGTATTCCGGTTCTTCATAGATGCGCAGGTAGGAGCTCGACTGGGTGGAGGAGATGTACGTCTGCGCGACCGTCTGTTCGCCGTTTTCGTAGCAGTGGCCCGTGACCGTGAAGGGCACCGCTTCAGCGAGCACGACCGTGTTCGCGCCGGCTTCGCTGGCACCCGCGGTGTTGATCGTCTTGCGCCAGTGCAAGAGCGCAGCGGGTTCGCCGCTGACACCGCCTTCCGGGCCTTCGGGGCCCTGTGGACCTTCGGGGCCTTCCTTGCCCTGCGGCCCTTCTTCACCTTTGACGCCCCGCTTGCCTTCGCGTCCTTCCCGGCCTTCAGATCCTTCCTTGCCCGTCCCCCCCGGCTTGCCTTCGGGGCCGGGCTCGCCTTCCGCGCCGGCCTTTCCCTCCACGCCGCTCGCGCCCGTCGCGCCCGTCCGCCCGCTGGCGCCGGTTTCGCCACGCGCCCCGCGCAGCTGCTTCAGGACCCTCGGGCTGATCTGCTTGGTGGAGTTGATCAGGTAGCGGCTCGCCGCGAGCGCGCCACCGCTCATCGCGAGCACGAGCGCCAACGTGGATACCACGTTGGCATAGCTGAGCGCTCTGCGCAGCCCCCTCGACACGTCACCGAGGTTAGGTCCGCGCGCTTACGCAACTGGGCGTCGTGGACGAACGTCGGTGAATCGACAACGATGACGCCGATCCGCTAGAACGCCTGTGAGCGCGCCGGCCGCGCAACAGCCCACCCACGCGAGGAGCGACCCCGATGCCCACCTACATACTGCTCACGACCCTCACCCCCGAGGGCGTGCAGACGGTAAAGAACAACCCGCAGCGGATCAAGGAGGTCAACAAGGAGGTCGAACAGCTGGGGGCGACGGTCACGGCGCAGTGGGCGACGCTCGGGCACGTCGATTTCATCTCGGTCGTGCAGGCCCCCGACGACGGCACGATGGCGCGCGTGTCGCTCGAGCTCGGCTCGCGCGGGACGGCCCGCTACGAGACGCTCTCGGCGATCCCGATCGACGACTTCATCGAGTCGCTGTAACGTGGGGGAAGCGGCAGCAGATCACAGGGGGGAGTAGGCGATGGGCGAGAACACTCCGTCCGCGCGCGAGGGACGCCCGACTGGCGCCCCGGGCATATCGCTGGTGCCCGAGCCGATGCAGGAGGCCGAAGTGCAGGCGCAGCTGGACGACATCGATGTCGACGCCCCACGCGTGGGTATCGTGATGGGCTCCAAGAGCGATATGGAGATGATGGAGAAGGCGGCTCACGAGCTGGACGAGCGCGGGATCATGCATGAGGTCAGGGTGATGTCCGCCCACCGCGAGCCCGACGTGGTCGCCGAGTACGCCAAGAACGCGCGCATGCGCGGGCTGCGTGTGATCATCGCCGGCGCGGGCATCTCAGCGGCGCTGCCGGGCGCGGTGGCCGCGCACACCGAGCTGCCCGTGATCGGCGTGCCGCTGTCCGGCCGGCTGACCGCCGCGGGCGGCCTCGACGCGATCCTGTCGATCGTGCAGATGCCGCCGGGCGTGCCGGTCGCGTGCGTCGGCTTGGACAACCCCCGCAACGCCGCAATCCTCGCTGCGCAGATCCTGGCGGCGTGATCGCCCGCTACACCCGCCCCGAGCTCGGCCGCCTGTGGAGCGATGAAGCGCGCATGCAGGCCTGGCGTCAGGTGGAGCTCGCCGCCTGCGAGGAGCTGCCCGGCCTGCTCGGGGCCGACGGTCCCGAGGAGTCCGAGCTCGAGGCGATCCGCGGCGCGAGCTTCACGGTCGCCGAGGTGCAGGAGCGCGAGCGGGTCACCGAGCACGACGTGGCCGCGTTCGTGGACGTGCTCGCGGCGTCCGTCGGCGAGGCCGGCCGCTGGATCCACTTCGGCCTGACCTCCTCGGACGTGCTCGACACGGCGCTCGCGCTGCAGCTGCGTGCGGCCGGCGATGTGATCGTGCCGGGCGCCCGCGCGCTCGTGGCCGCGCTGGCGACGCGCGCGCGCGAGCACGTCGCATACGCTGTGCGTCGGGCGCACCCACGGCGTTCACGCCGAGCCGACCACGTTCGGCGTCAAGCTAGCGGGCTTCGCGTTCGAGGCGCACCGCAACGCCGAGCGCCTGGAGCGCGCCTTCGCGCAGGTGGCCGTCGGGCGCGTGTCCGGCGCGGTCGGCACGTACGCGGCCACCAGCCCCGAGTTCGAGGCGGCGTGCTCGCGCGCCTCGGTCTGGCGCGCGAGGACGTCTCCACCCAGGTCGTCCCGCGCGACCGCCACGCCGAGCTGCTCGGCGCGATCGCGCTCGCCGGCACGGGCCTCGAGCGCTTCGCCACCGAGGTCCGCCACCTCCAGCGCACCGAGGTACGCGAGGTCCAGGAGCCGTTTCGGGCCGGCCAGAAGGGCTCCTCCGCGATGCCGCACAAGCGCAACCCGATCAAGAGCGAGCAGATCGCCGGCCTCGCGCGCGTGCTGCGCGGCAACGCCCAGGCGGCGCTCGAGAACGTGGCGCTGTGGCACGAGCGCGACATCTCGCACTCCTCCGTCGAGCGCGTGATCCTGCCCGACTCCACGATCCTGATCGACTACCTCCAGCAGCGCACGATCGCGCTGGTGCGAGACATGACCGTGGACGACGAGCGGATGCGCGCCAACCTCGAGCTGACCCACGGCGCGCTGTTCTCGCAGGCGCTGCTGCTCGCCCTGGTCGAGGCCGGCTCCTCCCGCGACGACGCCTACCGCGTCGTACAGGAGCTGGCCGGGCGTGCCTGGGACGAGGGCACCCCGCTGCGCGAGCTGCTCTCGCGCGACGAGCGCGCGAGCGGCCTGGACCTCGACGCGATCTTCGACTACTCGCGCTACGTCCGCCACGCCCCCGAGATCCTCGCGCGGCTGGAGGCGATCGCCTGAGCCCGGGCCACTGAGGCTCGTGGGCCGCTGAGGATCGCCACGCGTTGGTAGCATCGCGCCACGTGACCGTGCTCGCAGACCTGCCCCTCATCGCCAGCGGGAAGGTTCGCGAGATGTACGATCTGGAGGAGGTCGGGAGCCCCGGGTCGCGCCGGAGGAGCCCTGCTGATGGTCGCCAGCGACCGCATCTCCACCTACGACGCGGTCCATCCCACGCCGATCCCCGACAAGGGCAAGGTGCTGACCGGACTGTCGGTGTTCTGGTTCGAACGGACCGCACAGATCGTCGCCAACCACATGATCTCGACGATCGACGGCGTGCCCAAGGAGGTGCTCGGCCGCGCGCTCGCCGTGCGCCGGCTGGCGATGCTGCCGGTCGAGTGCATCGTGCGCGGCTACATCACCGGCTCCGGCTGGAAGGACTACCAGGCGACCGGGTCGGTGTCCGGGATCGCGTTGCCGCCGGGCCTGCGCGAGTCCGAGCGCCTGCCCGAGCCGATCTTCACGCCCAGCACGAAGGCGGATGTGGGCCACGACGAGGCGATCGACTTCGAGGGCGCGGTCGCGCTGGTGGGCGATCGCGAGCTGATGGAGCGCGTGCGCGATGCCTCAATCGAGCTGTACTCGTTCGCCGTCGAGCATGCGCGCGCAAACGGCGTGATCCTCGCCGACACCAAGTTCGAGTTCGGCCTCGAGAGGCGACGACGAGGACGAAGCGCCCACGCTGGTGCTCGGCGACGAGGTCCTGACGCCCGACTCCTCGCGCTACTGGCCGGCCGACGGCTATGAGGTCGGGCGCGGGCAGCCGAGCTTCGACAAGCAGTACGTGCGCGATTGGGCGTCCGCCAGCGGCTGGAACAAGAAGCCGCCGGCGCCCGCGATCCCCGACGACGTCGTAGCCGGTACGAGGGCCCGCTACCTCGAGGCCTACGAGCGCATCGTCGGCGAGCCGTTCCAGGCGTGGCTGGAGCGCACCGACTCCGCCGGCGACGGGCACGCGTGAGGGCGCGCGTAATGATCCGGCCGAAGGCGGGCATCCTCGATCCCCAGGGCGACGCCGTCGAGCGCGCGCTGCCCGCGCTCGGCTTCAAGGGCGTCAGCGACGTCCACATCGGACGGCTGATCGAGCTCGAGGTCGACGAAGCGGAGCAGCTCCAGCCGATGTGCGAGAAGCTGCTCGCGAACCCGCTGGTCGAGGACTACGAGGTCCAGATCCTTGCCTGAGCTGGGCCTGCGACAGCGGTGTCACCGCTG
>CAWJSW010000006.1:0-30301 GCA_963845635.1 uncultured Solirubrobacteraceae bacterium | reverse complement strand
GCTGCCCAGCGTTTGGCCTCGTGGCTGAGGAGGATTTCTCGATGACTGCCTTGACGACGTGTTTCTCGTCGTCTGAGAGGCGGGTGGTGGCCTCGAATTGCAGCCGCAGGTCCTCGTCGGGGCCTCGCTCGTTCTCATCGAAAACGAGCGTATCCGCGCTGACGGACAGAGCGACTGCGAGCTTGCGCAGCACGTCGAGGGTGGGCGAGGAGTTAGCCAGCCTCATAGCGGCGGATTTGCGAGACGTGGACGCCGACGTGCTCGGCGAGCGAGCGCTGGGTCATTTTGCGCTCGTTGCGCAGGGCGGCTAGGCGTTTGGGGAAGTCCATCGCGAGCAGGTCCAGTCCTGGTCGCGTGAGGCTATGGCCGCCTTCTGGGAGCATTCGTCGGGACACGCGGATATGCTATCTCAAAAGACGCAACATTAAGACTTGACAAGGTGCGGGAGAACGCATGGCGAAGATTCCAGAGGAGGTCATCGAGCGGGTTGAAGGAGGAGGTCTCCCTGGAGCGGCTGGTCGAGCTAGCGGGCGTGGAGCTGCGCCGGCAGGGCAAAGATCTGGTGGGGTTGTGTCCGTTTCATGAGGAGCGCACGGGGTCGCTGGTGATCTCGCCGGAGAAGAACTTGTGGCATTGCATGGGGGCGTGCCCGGCGGGCGGGTCGGTGATCGATTGGGTGATGCGCGCGGAGGGCGTGTCGTTTCGTCACGCAGTCGGACTGCTGCGTGGTGGGGTCGCGCCGTCGGCGCTGGGCGGGCGGCGGGCGGTGCGCTCGACCGTCTCGAAGCTGCCTTCGCCGCTTGCGGTGGGCGCTGATGAGGGCGAGCTGTTGGAGCGCGTGGCGGGCTTCTATGCGCAGACGCTGAGGGAGAGCCCGGAGGCGCAGGGTTATCTGCAGCGGCGCGGGCTGGCTGATAGCGCGCTGTTGGAGCGGTTCCGGCTGGGGTTTGCGAACCGGACGCTTGGCTATCGCCTGCCGGCGAAGAACAGGCGGGCGGGCGCGGAGCTGCGCGGCAAGCTGCAGGCGCTCGGGGTGCTGCGTGGCTCCGGGCACGAGCATCTTTCGGGGTCGCTCGTCGTCCCGGTGTGTGATCGGGCTGGGCGTGTCGTGCAGCTTTATGGCCGCAAGATTCGTGATGACTTGCCGGCGGGCACGCCGCTTCATCTGTATTTGCCGGGGCCTCGTCGTGGCGTGTTCAACGCTGAGGGCCTGGGGGCGGCTGGCGGGGAGCTGGTGGTGTGTGAGTCGCTGATCGACGCGCTTACGTTTTGGGCGAACGGGCTGCGGCACGTCACGGCCGCCTACGGTGCTGAGGGCCTGACCGACGAGCAGCTCGCCGCGCTGAAAGACGCTGGCGTTGGCCGGGTGCTGATCGCGTTCGATCGTGACGAGGCGGGCGATCGAGGCGCAGCGAAGCTCGCCGAGCGATTGGGCGGCGATGGTGTGGAGTTAACCGGGTGCTGTTCCCCTCCGGCAAGGACGCTAACTCGTTCGCGTGTGGTGTCGATGACGCGGCGGGTGCGCTCGCGGAGCTGTTGCGCTCGGCGGTGTGGCTGGGCGCTGGCGCGGCCCCAGCGCGTCGGGCGGTGGTGCTGGTGGAGCTTGAGGCGGTTGGTGATCCCCCGGCGCCCGTGGTTGTCGAGGAGCTGCCGGGCGGCGAGGAGGAAGATGAGACAGAGCCCGTGGGTGATCCCCCCGCGCCTGTGGCTGTCGAGGAGCTGCCGGGCGGTGAGGAGGATGAGACGGAGCGTGGTGGTGATCCTTTCCTAGCCGCTGCAGGCTACCGCTTCGGCGGCTGTGTTTACGCCGGCGCTGGCGGCGAAGTCAGGCGCCGGTGGTTGAGTTCGCCGGCGATGAGCTGCGTGTGCTGCTCGAGGAGCGCCGGTGGCGGGTGCGTGGGCTGGCGAAGGTCACGAGCTTTGAGGTGTTGCGGGTGAACGTGCTCGTCGTCAGGGAGCGCCCGCGCCGTGGTGAGGTCTTTCACGTCGATTCGCTTGACTTGTATTCGGCGCGGGCGCGGGGTGTGTTCGCTCGCGCAGCCGGCGAGGAGCTGGCGGTCGCTGAGGAGCTGATCGCGCGGGACCTGGGGCGTGTGCTGTTGGCGTGCGAGGAACACGTCGAGCGGGCGGTGCGCGGCGCGCAGGCCCCGGCCGAGGCGGTGGTCGAGCTGAGCGAGCCCGAGCGCAGGGAGGCACTTGGGTTGCTCCAGGACCCCGAGCTGGTGGCGCGGATCGTGGCTGACTTCGCGCGGGTGGGGATGGTCGGCGAGCAGAACAACTGCCTGATCGGCTACCTCGCGGCCGTCTCACGCAAGCTCGACCGGCCATTGGCGCTGATCGTTCAGAGCACGTCGGCGGCGGGGAAGTCCGCGCTACAGCAGGCGGTGCTGGCGATGGTGCCCGAGGAGGAGCGCGTCTCGTTCAGCGCGATGACGGGCCAGTCCCTGTTCTACATGGGTGAGACGGATTTGCAGCACAAGGTGCTCGCGGTCGCTGAGGAGGAGGGCGCCGAGCGCGCCTCCTACGCGCTGAAGCTGTTGCAGTCCGAGGGTGAGCTGCGGATCGCCTCGACCGGCAAGGACGGGCAGACCGGGCGCCTCGTGGTTCCGCACACCTACACGGTGCGCGGCCCGGTCGCGATCTTCCTGACAACGACCACGATCGACGTTGACGAGGAGCTGCTGAACCGCTGTGTCGTCTTGAGCGTGGATGAGGAGCGCGAGCAAACCAGGGCGATCCACGAGCGCCAGCGCGAGCGCGAGCGCTGGAGGGCCTTTTGGCTGAGCAGGAGCGCTCGCGGGTGTTGAAGGTTCACAAGGACGCGCAGCGTCTGTTGGAGCCGTTGGCGGTGGTGAACCCCTACGCCCGGCATCTCACGTTCTGCGACGCTCAAACCCGCACGCGCCGCGATCACTTGAAGTACCTGACGCTGATTCGCACGATCGCGCTCTTGCACCAGCATCAGCGGCCGAGACGCACCGCGACCGTGCAGGGCGAGCAGCTCGTCTACATCGAGGCCACCCGCCAGACACAGTGCTCAGCGAACCGGCTCGCGCATGGGGTCCTGGGGCGCTCGCTGGATGAGCTGCCACCGGGCACCCGCCGGCTGCTCGGGCTGATCGAGCGTCACGTCGCCGCGCTGGTGAAGGAGCGCGGCGTCGGACGGGAGCGGGTCCGGTTCTCGCGGCGGGAGCTGCGCGAGGGGCTCGGCTGGGGCGATACGCAGTTGAAGGTCCATCTCGCCCGGCTCGCCTCGCTTGAGCTTGTGTGGTGCCATCGCGGCCCGCACGGCGCCTACCTCTACGAGCTGGCGTGGAACGGCGAGAGCACCGAGGACGGGGCGCCCCGCTTGGCTGGGCTGATCGACCCTGAGCAGCTCGACGCGCACGCCTACGATCACGATCGGTCGGGGTCTGGGGAGGATCGGTCGGGGGCTGGTCGGCCCCCGGTCGGGGGGCGGTCGGTGCCCGGTCGGGCGCTCGCCGTGGTGGGTGGTTGAGCGGTGCCACGTAGTGGTGAACGCAACCCGCCGAAAGTGATCGCGGGCGACCCCGAGGACACCCAGGGCTTCCCGCTGCTCGTCAGCGAATACTGCGAGTGGCTGGCGGTGCGTGGCTACGCACCGGGGACGATCCACGGCCATCGCGGCTCGCTGGCGTGGCTCGCGGGCTGGCTGGCAGAGCGCGGCGTCTTGCGGCCTTCGGAAGTGACGAAGCCGATGATCGACGCTTACCAGCGCGCGCTCTACTCCGCCGCAAGGCGGACGGTCAGCCTTTGTCGTTCAGGGCGCAGCACGGGCGCCTGGTGCCGGTGCGGATCTTCTTTCGCTGGCTGATGCGCTCCAACCGCATCCTCTACAACCCCGCCTCAGAGATCGAGCTGCCAAAGACAGAGCAGCGGCTACCCCGCGCGGTGATGAGCGCCGAGGAGGCCGAGCAGGTGCTCGCCTACCCGAGTACCGGCCGATCGGGGTGCGTGACCGCGCGATGCTTGAGGTGCTCTACGCGACCGGCATCCGCCGCGCGGAGCTGGTCAACCTGACGGTGTTCGGGCTGGATATCGAGCGGGGCACGCTGATGGTCCGCCAGGGCAAGGGCAAGAAGGACCGCATGATCCCGCTCGGGCAGCGAGCCGGCGCGTGGTGTCAGCGCTACCTCGCCGACGTGCGCCCGAAGTTCGCGGTCGAGCCCGACGACGGGACGCTGTTCTTGACGTGGGACGGTGCGCGTTTCAGCGTGCAGACGATGACCGACCACGTGCGCGGCTACGTCAACCGCTCCGGCATCGCAAACCGGGAGCTGCCACCTGTTCCGTCACACGATGGCGACGCTGATGCTCGAAGGCGGCGCGGACATCCGCTACATCCAGCAGATGCTCGGACACACCGACATCTCATCCACCCAGGTCTACACCCAAGTCTCGCTCAAAGCGCTGCAGGCGGTCCACGCCGCCACGCACCCCGGCGCGTCAAACCAGCCACACAGCACCCGCCACGCCGCGCGGCTGCGCCCCGCCAGCGACCTCGCGCCCGGCGCGGCGGCCGGCGGCCCCTCGCCGCCGAGGCCCTGCAGGCGCGCTCGACGCCGAAGCCCAAGACGAGCAGCAGGCCTCCACGGCCAAGACGGCAAGAGCGCCGCCTGAGCCCAGCAGAAGGCCCTCACCCCCTCGCCGCCGCCGTTCAAGCGCCCGCAGCACCACAGCCAGCGGACGCTTACCGGTGTTGGATTCCGCTCGTCGGCCCTCGGCTCAGGACACAGCAATTGCTGTGCCACTGCTGGCCCGTGCATCTACGGATGAAAAGTCAAGGGCATCCGGAGAGGTTCTTGACTCTTGCTGCGGCGAGGGCGTCTCAACGAGGGGTGGTGAGCCGTAGCTCGAGGGGCCATTCGGGCCGCGATCGGCGACTCGAACGGCTCCCGGGCGGGCACGGCGATTTCTCAGCCCCCGGAGGGTTGAGCATCTAGTCTGTGCAGCCTTCCAGGGGGCCAGCAGGCGTCAGCGGAAACGCCAGCGGGTGGCGCTGAGGATGGGCCGCGCACCGGCTGGTGCAACTGTGTGCGGCGTCGCCGAGCGCAGCGGAAGCGACGCCGCACAGAGCGCCTACAGAGCTGGCCGGAAGGCCGGCTAGGACGGATGCTCGGCGGTGGTGCTGGCGGGCGCTGAGAGGCCGGGGACGGCCAGGATGGCGGCGGCGGTGCGGGGCTCTGGCGGGCGCTCGGCGGGCCGGCTGGCAAGAGCGCTCACAGCAGGGTCCCAAGCAGCGCGGCCAAGTGCTCGACGAGCACCCCGACGATCGCGCCCGCGATCAGCTCGGGGAGACGGTCAACGAGCACGGCGAGACGCCAGCGAGCGCGCGGGCGCTGCACGATGACCGTCGCGTTGACCTCCGCGTCGGAGATGGTCAGCTGCACCAGCACGACGAGCTGGTCGTCGGTCGAGGGAGCGGGTGGCGGTGGTGGCGTGCGGCGCATGAGCAGGCGGTCCCCGCAAGCCTTTTGCGGGGTCCTACCTACACGTCGTTGCGAGCAGCCTCTTTTCCCCGGACGAATTTACGTGGACGCGAAAACCCGCCGCTCGCCCTGAGCAGCGGCGAGGGATCAAGCGCGTGCAGGAGCGCCGCGTCTGAGGGCGACGCGGCGCTCGGAGGTTGCTCAGTCGGTGTCGCTCCAGCGTGTGGTGTTGCGCCGGCCGGCGCGGCGGGCCTGGCGGCGGCGGCGCTCCTTCTCCCCGAGCTGGGCGTCACCGGGCTCGGTCTGCTCGTCTGTGTCCGGACGGCCCTCGTCGGGCTCGGGCCACTCGCGCAGGCAATGGGTGGCGGAGCCGAGCACCCACGCCGCGCGGCGCAGCCGCTCGGCCAGCTCGAACCAGGCGTCTGAGTGCGCGTCCTCGTCGCCGAGCAGGATGGACGCCTCGGTGATCCGTTCGCCCAGGCTGGTGCGCAGCCGCTCGATCTCTTGCTGCGCGAGTGTGTGGGCATCACGCCAGGCGCGGTGCTGCGGGGACTCGGGCAGCTCGACACCCTGCGCTGCCCGCACGCACCGCCGGCCCTTGCCGGTGAGCGCCCACAGCTCCACGCTATGCGCTCGCGCTGGCTGCAAGACACCGGCCTGCACCAGCGCGCAGAGCACCCGCCGCACGTGCGGGGAGTGTTTCGGCAGGCCCAGGTGTTCCTTGACCTGCCAGATCGGCACGCCGGGAGAGTCATGCGTGCGGTGGCGCTGCGCGCGCTCAATAGCGGCCAGCACGAACTCGTCGGGGATCGACTTCTTGCTCATCGTGGGTTCCTCCTTCGCTCGGAGGCCCCGGGAGACAGCGATGGCGGACAGCCGCTGCTGGATAGGCTGCGTCTGCGCCGGGAGCTGATACCTCACGGTGCCACGCCCCCGGCTGGTCACACAGCGCGGGGGCACTTGTTTGGACTTATCGCCCTAAAGGTCTATCACATCTTGGGGTACTCCAAAAGGGCTCAGTCGTCGGCGAGTCTCTCAGCGCGCCTGACGAGCGTCGAGGTCTGCACGCCCAGGCCGGCGGCCAAGCGCACGACGCTGGCGAAGCTCGGGTGACGCCGACCGTTCTCCACGTCGCTGACCCAGCTCTGACGGAACCCGGTCGCCTTGGACAAGGCCACCTGACTGATCTTCTTCTCCTCGCGAATCGCCTTCACGGCGACGCCGAGCGCTGGCTGGTCAGGGGCAGTCACGGCGCACATGATCCTCGACGCGGCGGCGCTCTCGCTCTTTAGTCCACCGCTCGCCTCGCGCGCCGGGCGGCGCTTTATCGTTCGCGGCGTGCTCGCACAGCAGGAACACGCCCGCCATCCGGCATCTTCTCCTAGCCGCCGAAGCCGCCCGGCGCCGAGCTGCCGCTGGGGCTCAGGATCGCGCCGGGGCCTTCGGCCTGCTCGCTGGCACCTGCGCCGGGGGTCGGAGTGCCGGAAGTCCCTGCACACGCCCGGATCGGATCGCGTCAGAGGCCGGGGTCGCGGCGGACCTTTGTTTGACGGGCAATACACAAACTCGGACACCGGACTCATCTACATGCGCGCCCGCGTCTACGACCCGGCCACCGCACAGTTCCTCAGCGTAGATCCGCTAGAGAAACTGACGGGGGCGCCGTACAATTACGCCGAAGATAACCCGATCAACGAGGAGGACCGCTCCGGCCTCGGCAGCGAAGCAGAAATCTGTATCGGACCGTTCTGCACCCCGTTGCCCTCACTGCCATCACTTCCGCAAGCAGGCGAAGAACTGTGGCACGGCGCTGAATGGTTCGGCAGGGGCGTTGCTGAAGGCGCCGTAGAGAGCTACGAAGCAGCAAAAGAAGGCATCGAAAGCGGTATCAGCTGGGCTAAGGGAGGCGAAGGCGGATGTGGAAACTCCGATGAAGAACGTGGTAAGGAACTAAGGCGTGAAGGCGAAGAATTGCTGGGTCGAAAGCATTCGCCATCAGCGAGGGAACGATGGCAGGAATGGTATGACGAACTAAGCAAAGGCGACCGTCGTTTGTACAGAAAATACGGTGGCCCGCCGGCGCGGGGTCGGAATTAGCGTGGGGCATCGTATGAGACTCTTGATCGTTCGGTTGTTGAATGCTGCTTGCGAGCTAGTCGATGACTTCGCATATCGACCGGCGTTCGTAAAGGCGACGAGACGTGTCCCGTGGTTCTGGTGCTGCCAGCTCGCCCATATTTCGATGAAGTTGGACGATCACTGGGGAACTGGGTTCTGGAAAGGCCGAAAGGCCCCACCGGCGCCTGACGGCCCATGCGATGCCTGTGGGCGACGTGCCGGATGGTTGGAAATAGGCGGACACTATGAAGGTCTGGAGGATTGCCCGCCTGGTGAGGATGAGTATCTCTCTATGCACCCCGTGACGCTGTGTAGCTGGTGCCACCTGGATATTGACGCCCACGGACCGCCACGGAATGCCGCCGATCTTGAAGCCCTTCTTCGAAATGCATCCTCCCGAAGTATTGAGTGGCGCTGGCGATGGCATCCCGGCTGATTGGTCGAGCGCGAGTTGTCGGCGGCGACTGCATACAGTGTGCAGGCTTCATGTACGGTCGGTCAGAAGCCAGTGTCGAGCAAATCAACGACACCACCGAAGCCGTGACCTACCTGCACCACGACCAGGCCGGCAGCACGCGCCTAATGACGGGCTCCACCGGCACCGTCGCCGGCAAATGCACCTACAGCCCCTACGGAACCCCCATCTGCGAAGGGACCGCTACGACGCCGCTGGGCTACGACGCCCAATACACGAGCACCGACACCGGACTCATCTACATGCGGGCACGCACCTACGATCCGGCAACCGCCCAGTTCCTGACCGTCGATCCGTGGGTCTCAATCACCGGCGAACCCTACAGCTACGCCTCCGATAGCCCAATCAACAGTGGCGATCCGACAGGGTTGTGCAACGCCAACCCGTTCAGCGAAAGCTTCTGGACCCAGGGCAATTGCCTCAGCGAAGCGTCAAACTCCGTGGGCCTTACCCCCTACATCACAAACCCGGCGCTGGTCGACCTCGGAGCGGTGGTGGTATGCGCCGTACCGTTGACAGCGGTTGCATGTCCGGGGGCCATTGCCGTCGCATTCGGATCGTCGACACTGGGTCTGGTGGGCCAAGGTATATGCACCAACTGGGCGAGCCCTGGACATCTCGCTGCAGAAGAGGCGATCAACGCAACCCTTGCTGGCAGCGGCGCGTTGGGTGTAAAGCTGGCCAAACTTGGGGCGGAGGCACCGGCTTACGCAAAGGCGCTATTCCAGGGTCTCCCGGATGGGCTCCAAGGCGCGCTCGACTCCATCAGGTCGGGTGAATCCCAGTGCGGCTGCTCGTGATCTGTCAGCATCCCTCCAGCGAGTCGTGAAGGGCGCCAATGTCAAATATCACGGCAGGGGCTACCGCCGAACGGTTGTGCTGATCCAGATCATTATTCTCGTGGTGTTCGTGCTGGGACATCCATGGGCCGGCGTCAGTACGCAGGAGGCAGCATTGCGTTTGGCTGGCTTCGTCGTGGTCGTGGGAGGCGGGGGTGCGTGGTTTGCCCTATGGCCGGGGCTCATGTGGGATGAGCAAGGGGTTACGCTCGTTTATGCACTACGTCGCAAACGAATCAGGTGGGAAGAGGTGACACAAGTGGTGTGGAGGCCACGAGGCTCAATGGGGAAGGCGCTAGTGCTTTGCACGGAGACTGGGAAGTCGACCCGTGTCCCTACCATCATGAGGGTTGACGGAACGGATTGGTGGGCGCGTGTGTGGGAGTCGAACTTGCTCCGTTCCAGCGTTGACCCCGCGCAGGAACTTGATGCTATGACTGCGCTTAAAATGGCATGGGCCGCTAGGACTGGTAGTGATGCTAACTAGCGAAGGAAGCCACCATCTTCATCAACGGGCCCAACAGCTAACCCATCGAGCAAATCAACACCACCACCGGGACCGTCCTCGACATTCACCACGACCAGGCTGGCGGCATGCGCCTCCTCTCGGCCTCAACCGTTCTTTGTGTCTAGCGTCTTGTGCCAGCACACCGATACATGTCGACCTCGCGCAACTTCCAGACAGCTGAGTAGTCTGAGCCGGTATGAGGCGGATAGCACTATCGGCGATCGTGGCGGCTGCGCTGCTGCACGTGGCGGCGCCCGCCGGTGCGAAGGCGGCCCCCGGGAGGACGTCGTTCCGATGCTCCCCGGCCCGCAGGCACGTGATCGCTGCGGACGCGCAGGCGATGGTGTACACGGTTCGAAAGAGCGAAGAGAGCGTGGAATACCGTGGCTGTGTCTACGGCTCTACCCGGTCGTACGACGTGGGCGGCACGCACGAATGCTTCGGACCGGGCGGCTGCTCCGGTACCGGCCGGCTAGCACTCGCGGGAATGATGCTCGCCGAGGAGTACTCCCACATCGTCGAAGGCGGGCGAGCCGAATGGATAGTCGAAGTAGAGAACCTCCGCACCAACCGGCTGCTCGACCGCATGCCCACAGGCGTATCTGCGAACCCGGAGCTGATCGGGACGGGATTTGCGGCTGCGATCGTTGTGAAGGCCGACGGAGCAGTGGCCTGGATCACCGAATACCCGGCGCACGGCGGGACCGAATACGAAGTTCACGCGCTCGACAGCACCAGTCAACGGCTTCTCGCCACGGGCACCAACATCGACCCCTCCTCGCTCGCCCTTGCCGGCAGCACGCTTTACTGGACCCAGGCCGGATCAGCGGCCGACGGTCCGGGTCGATCTCCCTGCTGCTGGCCACGGTGCCGTCTGGGGCGATCCGCCGGACGGTCCTGTACCCGTCGGGTGGTGGGCCGGTGTGCTGGCCGCGGGCGGCGGCACGCCGGATCCCGGCCTGGGTCGCGAGGCCTTTGCGGCGGCTGTCCTCGTGGTTTCGCTGGCCGGTGACGACCGCGTAGAGCAGGTCGCGGAACGTGTCGGGGTCCTGGAGGCTGCGGATGCGGATCTCGTGCTTGAGCGCCCACAACGCCAGCTCGACCGTATGCCGCGCCCGCTTGCCATCGCCACGCGCCAGCCGGTCTGAATGCTGCACCCACAGCTCCGTCACCCCATGCTCGCCGGCGAGCTGCTCGCAGTGGCCGATCGCGGCGGCGAGCTGCGGGCCACGGTCACGCTTATACGCCGAATAGGACTCATCGGCGTACTCCCCGGCCACCTGCCGCCCCGGATCCTGATGGATCGCCGCCCGGCATTCCTCGGTCTGACCGGCGATCGACCCGTGGCGATCCTCGCTGCTCTTAGCCGCATAGACCACACACGCGATCCCCAAACCCTCCACCACGACCACGCTACTCCCCTCCGGCGCCCTCGCCGCCGCCCGCGGCGCCCTACCCCCGACTCTGCGCTCACCGCCCACCCTCCCTCCTGCTGCACCCGGCCCGCCGGCCTGCTCTCGCCCCCTGCCCTCCTTCTGCTCTCTTCACCTTTTCCTTCCTGATCCTCCTCTCACCCTCTCCTCTATCTCTTCTTGTTTGTTGTCCCCGTCCCACCCTCCCCTCTATCTGGTTTGGTTGTTGACCTCGTGACCCCGACGTTGGGGGTGCGAGGTCAACAACCAAACCCCACCACCCACCAAGGGTGGGACGGGGACAACACCACACCCCGGACGCGCAGCACGGCGAGCGACAGAGTGCAGAGCGTGTCAGTGCCCCAGGTGTCCGAGAGTGCTCGTCGCCGTAGCCCGCGGCGCTCGTCGAGATGGTAGAGATGCGGAATTGCGTGGCCTGTCAGACTGCCTAGGGAATGCGGCGACTGGCCCAGCCCTTGCTTCTCGCGCTCGCGACGGTCTTGTGCTCGAGCGCCCCGGCAGCGGCGCGGGTCTCGGTGAGCGACGCGACTGCGACGCACGCCTACCTGGAGGCAATGGTTGCCTTACACCGCGCGCCAGAAGCGACCGAGTCGGCCGAGCTCAAGGCGATCGGAGCCTCGAAGCCCAAGTCAAGGCCGAATGTCCCGATGTTCTGGCTGGAGCTCCGCCGCACGTCAAAGGCGAAAAGACCAACCAGTCCCAAGGCGAAATCTCAGAAGAGATACTGAGTGCGGTGTTCGGTGCCGCAGAACACGTCGCACACCCATTAGACGAGCGATTCGCGAGAACCGTCCGTCGTCTGCACTGGAGCAACCCGAAACTGACCCGGCTGCTGCGCTCCCTCGCCCTCGAACAGGCCGAACAGTCCGGGATCCCGACCCCGAACCTGTGCGCAGACACGAAGTTCTGGGTCGCGAGCGGCTACGCAACCGTCTCCGCCGACACCAAGGATTTTCTGCACCGCTATAGCGTGGTGTCGTCGATCACCGTGATCGAACCCGAACCGCACGAACCCCTGCGCGACATCCTCAACCTGAACGCGCTCATCGCTCGCCGGCTCAGGCCATACGAGGACCGTGCCGACATGCTGCTCGCGAAAAAGGCCATACCACCCGAGGGCAAGATCACCGGCCCCGCCCTGACGCCCCTCTTCGAAGCGATCGGCAAGGTCTTCGCCGCCCTTGGACGAACTACACTGCCGCCGGCGTAGCGAGCAACACGGAGGTCTGCCGTCCTTAAGAACGCTGGCCCCCCGAGCAATCGTCAGCGTTGCCAGCCGGATTGCTGATGCCGAAGCCGGGCCGACCGGTCAAGCGGCCGAAGGCCGCGACCCCGAGCCTGGGTCGACGGGCCGGCCGAGGACGCTCCGACACATGCTGGCCTTACAGCGGCAAGTTACGGGACCAGCGCGCCAGCCGATCACTGCGGTGGCCCGAGCTCGTCCCGTTCGTTCTATCCGGTCGGCTTGCACGCGGCCGTGTGGCGTGCGAAGTCGATCGTCAGGCGCGTGCGGGTCGGACAGCGCAGGCCGCGGCTAACGTCGGGATACGCCTGTGCAGGTTCGACGCACCACCAGCGTTCGCCGCTGTTGCCGTGCACATCGGGTGATGCGTCGCGGATCAGCACGTGTCCGGGCTTGTCGCACTGCGGCTCGAAGCTTTTGACGAAGTTCAGCGCGTCGCTCGGCGCGACCGGCTTCAGCGAGACTACGCGCGTTTGAGCACCGCATCCCGCTAGCACCGCCATCGCGATCGCTCCAAGCACGACTGTCCTCACACGACAGACCGACGCTACATACCCCGCGGCTGCGGCTGCTTGCGCCGGGGACTCGCGGTCAGCTGGCATCCTGGTAACCGTGGCGTGGTCGGTTGGCTATGTCAAGCAAAGCATCCGCGCCCGACGGTTACCGAGCGACGTCGGTGCGCGGGCGGACGGTTGGGCATTTGGTGGTCGCGGCCTACAAGGTGACAGGCTGGACGACAGGTTCGCGGTGTTCCGCCGCCATCCCCGTGAAGACGGTCCCCGCTCTGAAGGTGGGTTCGCGGGGTTTGTAGGAGGTGATGAGCGTGCGGCGAGTGTCCCTGGCTTTGGTGTTGGCGATGCTGGCACTTGCAGGTCTCGCCGGGGTTGCGTGTGCCGGACGGTTCTCTGTGCCGGTGAGGCTCCCCGGGGCAGGGGAATATTCGGAATGGCGGTTCGCTGTCAACGACCGGGGGCAGGCCGTGGCGGTCCGGCTCGGGGGGACGGCTCAGGGCCACAGCCAACTGCTCGTGTTAGCGATCACTCGCGCGGGTCGGCTGGCCCGCCCGGCGCGGCTGGCGGTGCCCGGGATCCCGATCTACCCGTCCGCGCCGACGGTCACGCTCGATGACCGCGGGCGTCTGGCGGTCGCGATCGACGTCGAGGAACACGCAGCCAACGGCCCGCACAGCTTCGGGAGCGGCGAGCACGTCGCGATCGCCAGCTGGCGGCTCGGCGAGCACCCGGGCGCGTTCCAGCTTCTGACACCCCAAGGCGATGAAGTGGAATACTCAGAAGGCGCCCTCAGCCGCCCCGAAATCGTGGTCGGCCCGCGTTCGATCACGGCGCTGTGGAGCGCCGGCCGCGGGCCTCTGGCTGAAGCGACGGCGACGATCAAGGTGGACAGCGCCTTCGGCACGTTCGGCCGGCCGCTGAAAGCCGTGAACCTCGCGACTGCTGCGGCCGCGGGCAGCGTGACGACACACCTCGCGCTTGCCCGCGGCGGGGAGCCGGTCGCTAGCTGGGTCGACAGCCACGGGCATCTGGCCAGCGTCAAAGGAAGCCTGACGGGCGCGCTTCCTGCCCCCAAGCAGATCCAGACGATCCCGCGGTTCGGCAGCTCGGGCGGGTTCGCTAGCGACGCGGAAGGCTACACCGCCCTGATCTACTGGACCGCGCTGTCAGAACTCTTCGAAACGAACGTGATGCTCCGTAGCAGCCGCGACGGCGGGCCATTAGGGCACCCCCGTCTCCTCGGCAGCACCCGCACCTACCAGTTCTACGAAGCCTCGGTGTGGGCGGGCGCCGGACAGTCGGTGCTCGCGCTCTGGCAATACACGGGCCGGGGACTCGAAGCAGCCGAAGGCCTTCGGCTACGGACCGGCACCCTGTACGGGCCGCTCGCAGCGCAACAACAAATCACACCGATCCCCTCGCGCGCAACCGCAGCTTTCATCGGCCCGGGAGCACAAGCCACCCTCGTCTACGACGGCAGGGAGACCGCCGGGGTCCAGGCCCTCACCGTGTCGCCGCACGGGCACGCCGGCCCCGCCAGCTCGCTCTCCGGCGACCTCAAGGAATGCCGCCTCGCAGAAAGCTACAGCCAAAACGAAGTCGTTGCCACGAGCCCAAACGGAACCTCCCTGTCCGCGCTCGAATGCGCAAAAGAACGCTCCTACCTCATCCGCTACACCCCTCAACAACCGTCGACGGCACTGGGTGACAGCCGCGCAGGCCGTAGTCCTCTGTGTGCATCGAGCGCCTGGCGAAGGTCGAGGCGAACACGGGGAGCGAGGTCCGCGCCGTGATCGGCGACGTTGAACAGGTCGAAGTGGATGAGACGTTCGTCGGCGGCAAGGCGACCAACGTGCACAAGTCGGTGCGTGAGCGCAAGGGCATGAGCAAGGGCGGCGGGTCGATCGACAAGACACTCGTACTCGGGGTCCGCGAGCGCAACGCCCGGCAAGGTCCGCGCGCTCGGCCCTGCGTTTTCTCGATCGCTGGCCTGGAGCCGACGATAAGGACATATGAGCTCACTGGGACGACCGAGAGGCACTCCCACGCCCAGGACCGCGGTCGCGGCCGTACTGACCATTGCGCTCGTAGTGTCCTTGGCGGCATGGGGCGACAGGACTGGCACGGTCGCTGCCGGCGGTCGTAGCGGGTGCGGCCACCTACGGGCCTCGTCCGACTGCAGCGTCCTGTTCATCGGCAACAGCTACACGTATGAGAACGACCTGCCGGGGATGTTCGCACGGCTTGCGAGCGCCGGTGGACATCGCGTGAAAGTCGGGTCCCTGGCCGAACCGAGCGCGACACTCGAAGACCATGTGAGCGAAGAAGCGACCTCCACGACGCTCAGTTCGACGGAATGGAACGTGGTCGTCCTGCAGGAGCAGAGTGAGATCCCCGCGCTCGCTCGCCTCCGTCAGACCGAGATGTACCCCGCGGCACGACAACTCGTCGCCGCGGCCCGGCACGTGCACGCCGAACCCTTGTTCTACCTGACAGCCGCCCACAGGAGTGGATGGCCCGCGGCTCGCCTCAGCAACTACACGAGTATGCAGATGTCTGTCGACTTCGGCTATCTCGCGATCGCCCACCAGCTCAATGCCGCAGTCGCGCCGGTCGGGATCGCGTGGCAGAAAGCCATCGCGAGTGGAGAGTCCGGCCTCTGGCAAAGCGACGGGAGTCATCCCACCGACAAGGGCTCCTATCTGGCCGCGTGTGTGTTCTACGCATCCTTGTTCAAAGAAAGCCCCGATGGACTCGCCTACACGGCAGCCCTGCCACGCTCCATCGCGATCCGACTGCAGCAGCTCGCGACGGAGGCCGTGTATGCCATTCAACGCATGTAGCTACCGGCGAAGCGCAGCCGGACCAGCATCGAGATTCCCGAGAAGCATCCGTCTGCCGTACCGACCGACCGACCCGACGACACGAGCTCCACGGCAGCCTCAACCTGCCTATCCCCGCGGCAGCACCGCGAAGGCGATGACCGCGTACTGCATCGCCGCCGCGGCGAGCACGAGCGCGTGGAACACCTCGTGGTAGCCGAACACCCGCGGCCACGGGTTTGGTCGGCCGCTGGCGTACACGATCGCGCCGACCAAGTACAGCAGGCCGCCGCCCGCGAGCCCTGCCACTCCAAGCCAGCCGATCGCGGCTGGAAGCTCGCCGAAGATCGCGCCGGTCACGAGGCCCAGTGCCACGTACACGGCCGCGAACAACCACTTCGGCGCGTCGATCCACAGCAGCTTGAAGACCACGCCCCCGAGCGCGCCCAGCCACATCACGATCAGGATCGTGTTGGCAAGCGACCCCTTCAGCGCGACCAGCGCCACCGGCGTGTAGGTGCCCGCTATCAGGACGAAGATCATCGAGTGGTCAAGGCGCCTCATCCAGCGCCGCGCGCTCGGACGCCAGGTGACGCGGTGGTACAGCGCGCTCGTGCCCAGCAGGCCGGACACGGCCACCGCGTAGATCGTGGCAGCGAGGCGCGCTCTGCCGTCGGATGCGGCGAGGATCAGCGCCACGCCGCAGACCAGCGAGACGAAGAAGCCGTACTCGTGCAGCACGCCGCGCAACCGCGGCTTCAGAGGCCCCGCCGGCAACACGTTCATATCACGACGGTAGCGCGCGGCGCGCGCGTGTGGTGCAGCCCGCGTGTCAGCAGCCCGTCGCGCGCCGCGCGGGCCGCGTCTTAGCTCGGTGCGGAGACCGCGCCGCTCTTCAGCTTCGCGTGCGCGCGCTCGGGAGTGACCGTCACCACATCCCACGCCAGCCCGACGCGCGCCAGCGCCAGGATCAGCCAGCCGGAAGGGTCGAGCTCATACCAGCGCAGGCCGTGGAAGGCGGACTGGGGGAAGGCGTGGTGGTTGTGATGCCAGGCCTCGCCGAGCGAGGGCAGCGCCAGCCAGAAGACGTTCGTGGACTCGTCGTCGGTGTCGAAGCGGCGGCTGCCGAAGAAGTGGCAGATCGAGTTGATGCTCCAGGTGATGTGATGTACGAGGAAGATCCGCACCAGGCCCGCCCACAGCAGCGCTGACAGGCCGCCGGCGACGAGCGAGCCCCCGCTCAATGCGAAGCCGAGCAGGAACGGCAGCACCAGGCTGCCGAGCGCGATCAGCGGGAAGCTCTTGTTGATGCGCCGCATCGTCGGATCCTCAACGAGATCGCGGGCGAAGCGTTTAGACGACGCCTGCCCGTGGGTCACGAACAGCCAGCCGACGTGCGCGTGCCACAGCCCGGCCACCATCCCGCGCATGCCTGCGCCGTGCCCGGCATGTGGGCTGTGCGGATCGCCCTCTTCGTCGGTGAACGTGTGGTGCTTGCGGTGGTCGGCCACCCAATCGATCACCGGGCCTTGAAGCGACATCGAGCCGAGCACCGCAAGCGTGTAGCGCAGCCACGGGCGCGTCTGGAACGCGCGGTGGGTGAGCAGGCGGTGGAAGCCGACGGTGATGCCCAGCGCGGTCAGCAGGTACATGACCGCGAAGATCACGAGGTCGCGCGGCCCGAGGAAGTGGTTCCACATCACCGCCGCCGCTGCGATCACGCCGAGGAACGGGATCACCACCGCCGCGATGTTCACGTTGCGCTCCAGCCGGGTCATATATCGGACCCTACTCGCGCACGCGCCCGCAGTTACCTCCAGCGGCCGTAGGACCCCCGATTTGGGGGGTGCCGGCGGGCTCCAGATCGTCTACGGCGTCTGCTCCAGCTCGCGATCAAGGCAACTTGACACGCCTCAGCAAATCTGCCATACTCACACTCAGATTTTTATAAACGCTTAGAAGGAGCTAGTTCCCCATGGCCAAGACCATAGGCATCGACCTCGGCACGACGAACTCGTGCATGGCCGTGCTCGAGGGTGGCGAGCCGACCGTCATCGAGAACGCCGAGGGCGGCCGCACTACGCCGTCAGTCGTCGCGTTCGCGGCGTCGGGCGAGCGCCTCGTCGGCACCGTCGCCAAGCGCCAGGCTGTCACCAACCCCCAGAACACCGTCTTCTCGATCAAGCGCTTCATGGGCCGCAAGGAGGCCGAAGTCAAGGAGGAGGAGTCGATCGTCCCCTACAAGGTCGTCGCCGGCCCCAACGGCGACGCGCGCGTGGATGCCGGCGGCGAGCAGCACTCGCCGCCTGAGATCAGCGCGATGATCCTCCAGAAGCTGAAGTCCGACGCGGAAGCGTACTTGGGCGAGACCGTCGACTCGGCGGTCATCACCGTGCCCGCGTACTTCAACGACGACCAGCGCCAGGCGACCAAGGACGCGGGCAAGATCGCCGGCCTCGACGTCAAGCGCATCATAAACGAGCCCACCGCGGCCTCGCTCGCGTACGGCCTGGACAAGGAGTCCGACCAGACGATCCTCGTGTTCGACCTCGGCGGCGGCACGTTCGACGTGTCCGTGCTCGAGATCGGCGACGGCGTGTTCGAGGTCAAGTCCACCGCCGGCGACAACCACCTCGGCGGCGACAACTTCGACAAGGCGATCGTCGACTGGCTGGTATCCGAGTTCCGCAAGAGCCAGGGCATCGATCTCAGCGCCGACCCGATGGCGCTCCAGCGTCTGTACGAGGCAGCCGAGAAGGCCAAGATCGAGCTGTCCACCACGCAGGAGACGCAGATCAACCTGCCGTTCATCACCGCCGACGCCTCGGGACCTAAGCACCTGGACACGCGCCTGACGCGCGCCAAGCTCTCGGAGCTGACCGGCGATCTGCTCGACCGCGTCGTGGCGCCGGTGCGTCAGGCGCTGGACGACGCCAAGGGCAAGGGCGTGAAGGACATCGACCACGTGGTCATGGTCGGCGGCATGACACGCATGCCAGCGGTGCAGGAGAAGGTCAAAGAGCTCACAGGCAAGGAGCCCCACCGCGGCGTCAACCCCGACGAGGTGGTGGCGGTCGGTGCAGCCATCCAGGCGGGCGTGCTAGCCGGCGACGTCAAGGACGTGCTGCTGCTGGACGTCACCCCGCTGACGCTCGGCATCGAGACCAAGGGCGGCGTGATGACGAAGCTGATCGAGCGCAACACCACGATCCCCACGCGCAAGGGCGAGGTCTTCTCCACGGCCGAGGACAACCAGCCGTCGGTGGAGATCCACGTGCTCCAGGGTGAGCGCGAGATGGCGCAGTACAACAAGTCGCTCGGCAAGTTCCAGCTGACCGGCATCCCGCCCGCGCCGCGCGGCATCCCTCAGATCGAGGTCGCGTTCGACATCGACGCCAACGGCATCCTCAACGTCTCCGCCAAGGATCTGGGCACGAGCAAGGAGCAGAAGATCGAGATCAAGGCCGGCTCGGGCCTGTCGGACGACGAAATCAAGAACATGGTCGCTGACGCCGAGTCACACGCGGAGGATGACCGCCGTGCACGCGAGCTGGCGGAGGCGCGCAACAACGCCGAGAACGCCGCCTACCAGGCCGAGCGCCAGCTGGCGGACCTGGGCGACCAGGTCGACGCGGACTCCAAGTCGCGCATCGAGGACGCGATCAAGGAGGTGCGCGAGGTGCTCGAGTCCGAGGACCCGGCAGCGATCAACGTCAAGGCCGAGGCCTTGCAGACCGCCTTCCACGCGGTCTCCGAGGCGATGTACCAGCGCGCCCAGGAGCAGGCGGCGGCGTCCGGCAACGGCGCCTCCTCCGCCGACGGCGCGAGCGCGGACTCCGATGAGGAGGACGTGGTGGACGCAGAGGTCGTCGAAGAGCCGAAGGCATAGGAGTCCGATGACGGAGATCAAGCAGACGCTCGCGGATCAGCCCGAGGTCGAGGCCACAGGGCCGCAGGCCGGCGCGCCAGTGCAGGACGGCGCGTCGGCGCAGGTCCCGGCGGGCAGCGCGTCGGGACCGAAGGACGAGGCCGCCGAGCTCGCCAGCGACCTGGACGAGCTGGTGAAGACGGCCAAGCAGCGCGATCAGTACCTCGCGCTCGCGCAGCGCACGCAGGCGGACTTCGAGAACTTCCGCAAGCGGGTGGCGCGCGAGGCGGCGAGCGCTCAGGCGCGCGGTGCATGCGCGCTCGTCAAGGAGCTGCTGCCGGCGCTCGACAACCTCGATCGCGCGATCGACGCGGCCGCCGCGGACGATCCGCTCCTGGAAGGGGTGCGGCTCGTGCGCTCAGAGCTGGGCGCCGCGCTCGCGCGCGCCGGCATCGAGTCGTTCTCGCCCGAGGGCGAGGCGTTCGATCCGGGGGTGCACGAGGCCGTGGCGACGGCCGCGCAACCGCCTGGCGGCAGCGCGAGCGGGACGGTCGTGGAGGTGTACCAGCCGGGTTACAGGATGCGCGACAGCGTCATCCGCCCGGCTCGAGTGGTCGTGGCGGCATAGGCGGAGGGCGAAATGGCAACGCGACCCGACTACTACAAGACGCTCGGGGTCGACAAGAAAGCGACCGCTGAGGAGATCAAGAAGGCGTACCGCAAACTCGCGCGCCAGTACCACCCGGACCGCAACCCGGGCGACAAGGACGCGGAGGCGCGCTTCAAGGAGATCTCCCAGGCGCACGACGTGCTGGGCGACCCGGAGAAGCGCAAGCAGTACGACAGCGGCTCCGGTCCGTTCGCGACCGGCGCCGGCCCGGGCGGCGGCTTCGGCGGCTTCGGCAACTTCGACTTCGACGGCTCCTCGATGGGCGACATCCTGTCGAACCTGTTCGGCGGCTCCACCAGCGGACGACGGGTGCGCACGCAACCGCGCGGAGAACGTGGCGCGGACCTCGAGGCGCAGGTGTCGATCACCTTCGACCAGGCGATCGCGGGCGCGCAGGTGCCGCTCCAGGTGCCGATGCACGCGACCTGCCCCACCTGCCGCGGCACCGGCGCCAAGCCGGGGACCGCGCCGACGGTGTGCCCGCGCTGCGAGGGCCGCGGGATCGAGACGCAGGGACAGGGCATGTTCTCGATCTCCCAGCCGTGCTCGCTGTGCGGCGGCTCGGGCACGATCATCGAGGACCCGTGCCCGACGTGTCACGGCAGCGGCGCGGTGCGTACCGTCAAGAAGCTTCGCGTCAACATTCCCGCGGGCGTGCGTGACGGCAGCCGCATCCGGCTCGCCGGCAAGGGCGAGCCTGGGCGAAACGGCGGGCCGCCCGGCGACCTGTACCTGATCACGCACGTATCCTCCTCGCCGACGTTCACGCGCAAGGGCGACAACCTCGAGGTCGAGGTTCCGCTGAGCATTCCCGAGGCGCTTCGCGGCGCCGACGTGCAGGTGCCGACGCTGTCCGGCACCAAGACCCTGCGCGTCAAGCCGGGGACCGCGCACGGCACCGTGCAGCGGCTGCGCGGCGAGGGACCGCCGAAGCCGGGATCGCCAAACCAGAAAGGCGACATCCACTACCGCTTCGTGATCGATGTTCCGCAGAAGCTGAGCAAGGATCAGGAAAGCGCGCTCGACGAGCTGTCAAAGACGCTGGACGGCAACCCGCGCGCGGGCCTGTTCCAGAACGGCTCGCCCACCGCGGACGCGGCGGCGAAGGGAGCCGACGATGGCTCGTGACGTCACGCGCCTGCGGGTCGCCAGCGATCGCGGCGTGTTCATGATCTCGGTTGCCGCGCAGCTCGCGAACATGCATCCGCAGACATTGCGCGTGTATGAGGCACGCGGCCTGATCGAGCCGCAGCGCTCGCCGAAGGGCACACGCCTGTACTCGCAAGAGGACGTGGACAAGCTGCGCCGCATCCAGCAGATGACCGCGCAGCTCGGCCTGAACCTAGCCGGCGTGGAGCGCGTGCTGCGCATGGAGGAGGAGATCGAGACGATGCATGCGCGCATCGAGCAGATCGAACTGGAAGCGCTCCAGGCGCAGGTGCGCCTTGCCAACGAGCTCGAGGAGGTGCGCCGGTCGTTCCGCGCCGAGCTGGCCGTCCCCTACCGCGGCGGCGTCGAGCTCGTGCGCGCCGCCGACGCGCGCTCGCCCTTCAAGCCCGCCGCCAAGAAGCCGTGACTCGTTCCCACCAAGTTCCCAAGAGGACCTAGACAGACATGCAGGCAGACAGATTCACGATCAAGTCCCAAGAGGCGCTGGCGGCCGCGGGCCGGCTGGCCGAAGAGCGCCGCAACCCGCAGGTCACCCCGCTGCACCTGCTGGCCGCGCTGCTCGTCGAGGCTCCGCGCGCCACCGAGGTGGCCGCCGACGCCCCCGGCGGCGTCGTGCTCCCCGTGCTCGGCAAGCTCGGCCTGGACGTCGACGCGCTACGCGCGACGGTCCAGCAGGGGCTCGAGCAGCTGCCCGTCGCCGGCTCAGGTTCGAGCGCGGACTCCGTGGCACAGCCCGGCTCAGAGCTGGTGTCGGTGCTGCGCGCCGCCGAGCGAGAGGCCGGCAAGCTCTCGGACCAGTACGTCTCAACCGAGCACCTGCTGCTTGCGCTCGCGGGCGAGGACGGAGTCGCCGGCCGCGCCCTCGCGAGCGTCGGCGCCACGCACGAGCGCCTGCTCCAGGCCCTGGCCGCGGTGCGCGGCTCGCACCGCGTGACCGACCAGTCGCCCGAGGAGAAGTACGAGGCGCTGGAGCGCTTCGGCACCGACCTCACGCAGGCAGCCGAGCAAGGCACGCTCGACCCGGTGATCGGCCGCGACGAGGAGATCCGCCGCGTGATCCAGGTGCTCTCGCGGCGCACCAAGAACAACCCCGTCCTGATCGGCGAGCCCGGCGTGGGCAAGACGGCGATCGTGGAGGGTCTGGCACAGCGGATCGTCTCGGGCGACGTGCCGGAGTCGCTGCGCGACCGGCGCGTGATCGCGCTGGACATCGGCGCTCTGATCGCCGGCGCGAAGTACCGGGGCGAGTTCGAGGATCGCCTGAAGTCCGTGCTCGGCGAGGTCTCCGAGGCGCAGGGCAGCGTGATCCTGTTCCTGGACGAGCTGCACACGATCGTGGGCGCCGGCGCGGCGGAAGGCGCGGTCGACGCCGCCAATCTGCTCAAGCCGATGCTCGCGCGCGGGGAACTGCGCTGCGTGGGCGCAACCACGCTCGACGAGTACCGCAAGCACATCGAGAAGGACGCGGCGCTGGAGCGCCGCTTCCAGCCGGTGATGGTCGGCGAGCCGACGGTGGCGGACACGATCGCGATCCTGCGCGGGCTGAAGGAGCGCTACGAGGTGCACCACGGCGTGCGCATCCAGGACAGCGCGCTGATCGCGGCGGCGACGCTGTCAGACCGCTACATCGCCGACCGCTTTCTGCCGGACAAGGCGATCGACCTGATCGACGAGGCGGGCTCGCGCCTGCGGATCGAGATCGACTCGCTGCCGACCGAGATCGACGAGGTCGACCGCCGCGTGATGCAGCTGGAGATCGAGCTGACGTCGTTGAGCAAGGAGACCGACGAGGCCTCGGCGGCGCGCCGCGAGGCGATCGAGCGCGAGCTGGCGGAGCTCCAGGAGCGCTCGGCGGCGATGAAGGCGCAGTGGCAGAGCGAGAAGCAGGCGATCCAGAAAGTGCGCGAGAAGAAGGCGCGCCTGGAGGAGGCACGCACGGAGGCCGAGCGCGCGGAGCGCGAAGCGGATTTGCAGCGCGCGGCGGAGCTGCGCTATGGCGAGATCCCGGAGATCGAAAAGGAGTTGGCCGCCCTGGAGGGCGGCTCCGAGTTTTCGCCTGGTGGCGAGCCGCCGCGTGACGGGGAGGGTCCTGATGGCGAGTCGCGGGTCGCGGCGCCCACGTCCGAGCCGGTGTTCCTGAAGGAGGAGGTCGACGCGGACGACGTGGCCGAGGTGGTGGCGCGCTGGACGGGCATTCCGGTGAGCCGCTTGCTGGAGGGCGAGACCGAGAAGCTGATCCACATGGAGGATCGCCTGCACGAACGCGTGGTCGGCCAGGACGAGGCAATCGAGGCGGTGGCGACGGCGCTGCGCCGTTCGCGCGCGGGCCTTCAGGACCCCGATCGGCCGATCGGGTCGTTCCTGTTCTTGGGCCCCACGGGCGTGGGCAAGACCGAGCTGGCGCGTGCGCTGGCGGAGTTCATGTTCGACTCGCAGGACGCGATGATCCGCATCGACATGTCGGAGTACATGGAGAAGCACTCGGTCTCGCGCCTGGTTGGCGCTCCGCCCGGCTACGTGGGCTACGAAGAGGGCGGGCAGCTGACGGAGGCGGTGCGCCGGCGCCCATACGCGGTGGTGCTGCTGGACGAGATCGAGAAGGCTCACGCGGACGTGTTCAACACGCTGTTGCAGGTGATGGACGACGGCCGCCTGACCGACGGCCAGGGCCGCACGGTCGACTTCAAGAACACGGTGCTGATCATGACCTCAAACATCGCGGTCCCCGCCGGCTCGAGCGAAACGGAGATACGGGCGGCGCTGCTCGAGCACTTCAAGCCGGAGTTCATCAACCGCTTGGACGACATCGTGCGCTTCGAAGCTCTCACCCGCGAGCAGATCTCGGAGATCGTGGACCTGCAGGTGGCGCGCGTGATCGAGCGGGTGGGCGAGCGCGGCATCGAGGTGATGCTCACGCAGGACGCGCGCACGCTGCTTGGCAACCTCGGCTATGACCCCGCGTACGGCGCGCGCCCGCTGCGGCGCGTGATCCAGAAGCAGCTCACCGACCGCCTGGCGCTGGCGCTGCTGGAAGGCAAGCTGCGACAGGGCGACAGCGTGGTGGTCGACGCCGCCGATGGGGAGCTGGCGCTGATCCCGACAGCCGAGCGGGCGACGACCGCGGCGTAGGCCGCCCGCGAAGCGCCGCCGAGCACGAGCCGGCGCGGACGGTGGCCCGCGCCGGCACCGAGCGCTAGCCGTCAGCCGGCTGTGACCGTCCAGGATCCGTATGTGTAGGCGGATGCGCCAGAAACGCTCAGGAAGACAAGGAATCCGGACGCGCTGGCGCCGGCTTGGCCTTCTGAGTTGCTGATCGCGTGCCCAGCCACGGTCGAGCTGGCTTCCTGTTGCGCATATACGCACAGATAGCCGGCTGCCGCCGAGCCGACGCCGGAACAGTTCGCACCGGTTTTGCCCTCTTTGAGGAATTCGACATGCGTGCCTTCCAAGGGGCTTGCGAGCGGCGTCGAAAACGCGATGCCCTCGGTCATGAAGCCGCTGGTGCTGCTTCCTGCTGCGAGTGCGAAGACTCCTGACTCGCTCTTGCCCGCGGGCAGTGTCACCGGGTAGGCCCCTTCTTTGCCTTCTTTGCCTTCTTTGCCTTCTTTTCCTTCTATCCCCGCTTTGCCTTCTTTGCCTTCTTTGCCTTCTTTGCCGGCAGCGCCCGCGGGGCCGGTCGCGCCAGTAGCGCCAACCGGTCCGAGCGCGCCCGACAGGCCTGACGGACCGGTCGCGCCTTTGAGCTTCTTGAGCACCTTCGGGTTGATCTGCTTGGTCGAGTTGATCAGGTAATGCGTCGCCGCCATCGCTCCTCCGCTCATCGACAAGACGAGCGCGAGTGTCGCTGCGACGTTTGCGTAGGTGATGCGCTTGCGCATGGGTACCCCCAGTAGAAATTGGGCGTGCGTCGTGGCGGCGCACCTTACGTCCCGTGCCGGCGGCACCGGCATCGCGCCTGCGGGCCGTCAGCCGCTCATGCACGACGACATCGAGCACGCAATCGCGCGCTCGATGTCACCGACACATGCAAGCCGACGGAGGCGCCCAAGCCCCCACATCCTGGGCTATGGCGCAGTCACGGCCCAGCTTCCACGGACCCGAAAGTCGCCTTCTGCTATCGCGACTGCGACAACGCCCGCTCCAAAGGTGGTCGCGACGTCGTTGGCGCCCCCGACTGGATCGAACTCGCGGATCTCTTCAGCATTGATCGCCCCCGTGCTTTCGTAGATGCAGAGGTTGCCGGGTGCGGCCGCGGGTTCCTCCGGGGTGCCGGGGCATTCCGTTGTGGCGGCTTCGCCGAACACGAGGTAGTGAGGGGTTGGCGCGGCCGACAGCTGCAATCCGAAGGAGATCGGGATCTGCATGTTCTGGGTGGCCTTGCCGAACGCCCGTCCAGCGAATGTGCCTCGCAGCGTCTCGCCGCTGGGGAGGGTCGTGGTCAGCGGCCCGGCCTGGCCTTTGGGTCCTTCTTTGCCTTCTTTGCCTTCTTTGCCGGCAGCGCCCGCGGGGCCGGTCGCGCCAGTAGCGCCAACCGGTCCGAGCGCGCCCGACAGGCCTGACGGACCGGTCGCGCCTTTGAGCTTCTTGAGCACCTTCGGGTTGATCTGCTTGGTCGAGTTGATCAGGTAATGCGTCGCCGCCATCGCTCCTCCGCTCATCGACAAGACGAGCGCGAGTGTTGCTGCGACGTTTGCGTAGGTGATGCGCTTGCGCATATTTTCCCCCAAACGAGTGTGGAATGATCGGGGCACGATAGCGGAGCGGCCCTCGGGCGTCCTTCGGCGAACTCTCGGCGGGACGATGGCGACGCATCGGCACCACAGCCGGGGCGGGAAGCCGGCGACACCCGACTCCCCGCCATGTGACGGTCTTCACTGCGGGCGCGCGCCGCCCGCTGCGCGCGATGTCTACGCGCCGATGAACGTCGCGGTCAGATCGCCGGCGACGAACTTGACTTCCGGATGCGAGCTCGCACAGGTCAGCGCCGCGTTGCAGGTCACGCCGGCGGTGACGGAGGTCCCGGCGGTGACCGACACACTCTGGTTTTCCGATTCGGCGGAGAACGTGCGGATCGCACTCGCCGAGGTCTGTTTGAAGACGCCGCGGTTGCTGCTGACCGAGAGCCAGCATTCGGCTTCAGACGCGCCGGCGATGTTCTGCTTCTGGAAGTTGGCGCTCGCCGACAGCAACCGCTTGCCGTTGAGCGGCGCCAACACCGCGCCGGTGCCGCTGCTGAGCGTCATCACATCGATTGCCGTGCCTGTTAGGGCAGCCGAGGCGGTGGTGCTCGCGACGTAACCGCCGTCGACGGGCCGATCGCTCCTTCGGCGCCGGGTTTGCCCTGTGGCCCTTCCCTGCCCTGTGGCCCTTCCCTGCCCGCCGCCCCCGTCGCTCCGGTCTTGCCGGTTGCCCCCTTGAGCTTGGCGAGCACCTTCGGGTTGATCTGCTTGGTCGAGTTGATCAGATAGCGCGTCGCGGCGAGCGCTTCTCCACTCATCGAGAACACTAGGGCGAGCCTTCGCGTAGTTGATGCGCTTGCGCATGTTTTTCCCAGCTTGCTTGGTTTGAGTTGACCCGGTGTCGGCTGGACGATAGGCGTTGGGTCGCTGCTCGCGCGCACAAGCGCGAGGCGCGATCGCGAGGTCCGGCAGCGAGGGCGCGCCTGCCCGTTCCAAACCGCACAGGTGGCGCGGAACGCCGGGCCGGCCTCTCAGGCGCCGCGTCCGGGCTGACGCCGACTCCGCCGATCCGCTAGAAACGGCTGGCAGCGCACTCGATCGCGCACGACGCCACCCCCACGCGAGGAGCCATCCGATGCCCACCTACATACTGCTGACGACCCTCACCCCCGAGGGCGTGCAGACGGTCAAGAACAATCCCCAGCGGATCAAGGAGGTCAACAAGGAGGTTGAACAGCTCGGGGCAAAGGTCGAGGCGCAGTGGGCGACGCTCGGTCACGTCGACTTCATCTCGGTGGTCGAGGCGCCCGACGACGGCACGATGGCGCGCGTTTCGCTGGAGCTCGGCTCGCGCGGCACCGCCCGCTACGAGACGTTGTCGGCGATCCCGATAGACGACTTCATCGCGTCTTTGTAACGTGCCCGACATCGTCGCCGAGCACACACGGGGGGAGGGGGGACGGCCCACGGGCGCCCCCGGCATATCGCTGGTGCCCGAGCCGATGGAGGAGGCCGAGGTGCAGGCGCAGCTCGACGACATCGACGTCGACGCTCCGCGCGTGGGTATCGTGATGGGCTCCAAGAGCGATATGGAGATGATGGAGAAGGCTGCGCGCGAGCTGGAGGAGCGCGGGATCATGCACGAGGTTCGTGTGATGTCCGCGCACCGCGAGCCCGACGTGGTGGCCGACTACGCGAAGAACGCGCGCATGCGCGGCCTGCGCGTGATCATCGCCGGCGCGGGCATCTCCGCGGCGCTGCCGGGCGCCGTAGCGGCGCACACCGAGCTGCCCGTCATCGGCGTGCCGCTGTCGGGGCGGCTGACGGCCGCCGGCGGCCTCGACGCGATCCTGTCGATCGTGCAGATGCCACCGGGCGTGCCGGTGGCGTGCGTGGGCCTGGACAACCCGCGCAACGCCGCGATCCTCGCCGCACGGATCCTCGAGGCGTGATCGCGCGCTATACCCGCCCCGAGCTCGGCCGCCTGTGGAGCGACGAGGCGCGCATGGAGAGCTGGCGTCAGGTCGAGCTCGCGGCGTGCGAGGAGCTGCCCGCGCTGCTCGGGCGCGACGGGCCCGACGAGGCTGAGCTGCAGGCGATCCGCGGCGCGAGCTTCACGGTGGCCGAGGTGCAGGAGCGCGAGCGGATGACAGAGCACGACGTGGCCGCGTTCGTCGACGTGCTCGCGGCGTCGGTCGGCGAGGCGGGGCGTTGGATCCACTTCGGGCTGACCTCCTCGGACGTGCTCGACACGGCGCTGGCGCTGCAGCTGCGCGCGGCGGGCGAGGTGATCGTGCCGGGCGCCCGCACGCTGGTCTCGACGCTGGTCGCGCGAGCCCGCGAGCACGCGGACACGCTGTGCGTCGGACGCACCCACGGCGTGCACGCTGAGCCCACCACGTTCGGCATCAAGCTCGCGGGGTTCGCGTTCGAGGCGCAGCGCAACGCCGCGCGCCTGCAAAGCGCCTTCGAGCAGGTCGCCGTCGGCGCGCTGTCGGGCGCGGTCGGCACCTATGCGGCCACCAGCCCGAGCTACGAGGCGGCGGTGCTGGAGCGGCTGGAGCTGGCGCGCGAGGACGTCTCGACGCAGGTAGTCCCCCGCGATCGCCACGCACAGCTGCTCGGCGCGATAGCGCTCGCCGGCGCCGGCCTCGAGCGCATCGCCACCGAGGTCCGCCATCTGCAGCGCACCGAGGTGCGAGAGGTGCAGGAGCCGTTTCGCGCCGGCCAGAAGGGATCTTCGGCGATGCCGCACAAGCGCAACCCGATCAAGAGCGAGCAGATCTCGGGGCTCGCGCGCGTGCTGCGCGCCAACGCACAGGCCGCGCTCGAGAACGTGGCGCTGTGGCACGAGCGCGACATCTCGCACTCCTCCGTCGAGCGCGTGATCCTGCCCGACTCCACGATCCTGCTGGACTACCTCCAGCACCGCACGATCGCGCTCGTGCGCGATATGACCGTCGACGAGCGGCGCATGCGCGCCAACCTCGAGCTGACCCATGGCGCGCTGTTCTCTCAGGCGCTGCTGCTGGCGCTCGTCGAGGGGGGCTCTTCGCGCGACGACGCCTACCGTCTCGTGCAGGAGCTCGCACAGCGGGCGTGGGACGACGGCGTGCCGCTGCGCGAGCTGCTCGCCGCCGACGAGCGCGCGGCAGAGCTCGACCTGGACGCGATCTTCGACTACGCCCACTACGTGCGCCACCGCGACGAGATACTCCAGCGTCTGGACTCACTATCTTGCGAGCCGTGACCGTGCTCGCCGACCTGCCCCTCATCGCCAGCGGCAAGGTTCGCGAGATGTACGACCTGGAGGAGGTCGGAAGCCCGCCGGGTCGCGGCGGCGGTGCGCTGCTGATGGTCGCCAGCGACCGCATCTCGACCTACGACGCGGTCCATCCCACGCCGATCCCGGACAAGGGCAAGGTGCTCACGGGGCTGTCGGTGTTCTGGTTCGAAAGGACCGCCGAGATCGTCGCCAACCACCTGATCTCGACGATCGACGGCGTGCCCGAGGAGGTGCTCGGTCGCGCGCTTGCGGTGCGCAGGCTCGCGATGCTGCCCGTCGAGTGCGTCGTGCGCGGCTACATCACGGGTTCCGGCTGGAAGGACTACCAGGCCACCGGGTCGGTGTCGGGGATCGCGCTGCCGGCGGGGCTGCGCGAGTCCGAGCGCCTGCCCGAGCCGATCTTCACGCCGAGCACGAAGGCCGATGTGGGGCACGACGAGGCGATCGACTTCGAGGGCGCTGTGGCGCTCGTGGGCGACCGCGCGTTGATGGAGCGCGTGCGCGATGTGTCGATCGAGCTGTACTCGTTCGCGGCCGAGCACGCGCGCGCCAATCGCGTGATCCTCGCCGACACCAAGTTCGAGTTCGGGCTCGAGCAGGGCGAGGACGACGACGAGCCCACGCTGGTTCTCGGCGACGAGGTGCTCACGCCCGACTCCTCGCGCTACTGGCCAGCGGACGGCTACGAGGTCGGGCACGGACAGCCGAGCTTCGACAAGCAGTACGTGCGCGACTGGGCGTCGTCGAGCGGCTGGGACAAGAAGCCGCCCGCCCCCGCGATCCCCGATGACGTGGTCGCCGGCACGCGCGCTCGCTACCTGGAGGCGTACGAGCTGATAACTGGCGAGCCGTTTCAAGCATGGTTGGACCGCACCGGCTCGCCGGCGCACGGAGCTTCGTGAGAGCGCGCGTGCTGATCCGCCCGAAGGCGGGCATCCTCGACCCACAGGGCGAGGCCGTGCAGCGCGCGCTGCCCGCGCTCGGCTTCGAGGGCGTCAGCGACGTCCACATCGGCCGGCTCATCGAGCTCGACGTGGACGACGCCGATCAGCTGAAGCCGATGTGCGAGAAGCTGCTGGCGAACCCGCTCGTCGAGGACTACGAGGTGCAGATCCTTGCGTGAGCTGGACGTGCGATCGGCGGTGTCCGGATCAAGCAGATCGACGAAGCAGGGCCGAAGCCCTGGTGGGCCAAGGCGAGGCCCGATGACGCCGAGATGCGCCGAATC
>CAWJSW010000005.1:0-289894 GCA_963845635.1 uncultured Solirubrobacteraceae bacterium | reverse complement strand
CCGCCTGGCGCTGGCGCTGCTGGAAGGCAAGCTGCGACAGGGCGACAGCGTGGTGGTCGACGCCGCCGATGGGGAGCTGGCGCTGATCCCGACAGCCGAGCGGGCGACGACCGCGGCGTAGGCCGCCCGCGAAGCGCCGCCGAGCACGAGCCGGCGCGGACGGTGGCCCGCGCCGGCACCGAGCGCTAGCCGTCAGCCGGCTGTGACCGTCCAGGATCCGTATGTGTAGGCGGATGCGCCAGAAACGCTCAGGAAGACAAGGAATCCGGACGCGCTGGCGCCGGCTTGGCCTTCTGAGTTGCTGATCGCGTGCCCAGCCACGGTCGAGCTGGCTTCCTGTTGCGCATATACGCACAGATAGCCGGCTGCCGCCGAGCCGACGCCGGAACAGTTCGCACCGGTTTTGCCCTCTTTGAGGAATTCGACATGCGTGCCTTCCAAGGGGCTTGCGAGCGGCGTCGAAAACGCGATGCCCTCGGTCATGAAGCCGCTGGTGCTGCTTCCTGCTGCGAGTGCGAAGACTCCTGACTCGCTCTTGCCCGCGGGCAGTGTCACCGGGTAGGCCCCTTCTTTGCCTTCTTTGCCTTCTTTGCCTTCTTTTCCTTCTATCCCCGCTTTGCCTTCTTTGCCTTCTTTGCCTTCTTTGCCGGCAGCGCCCGCGGGGCCGGTCGCGCCAGTAGCGCCAACCGGTCCGAGCGCGCCCGACAGGCCTGACGGACCGGTCGCGCCTTTGAGCTTCTTGAGCACCTTCGGGTTGATCTGCTTGGTCGAGTTGATCAGGTAATGCGTCGCCGCCATCGCTCCTCCGCTCATCGACAAGACGAGCGCGAGTGTCGCTGCGACGTTTGCGTAGGTGATGCGCTTGCGCATGGGTACCCCCAGTAGAAATTGGGCGTGCGTCGTGGCGGCGCACCTTACGTCCCGTGCCGGCGGCACCGGCATCGCGCCTGCGGGCCGTCAGCCGCTCATGCACGACGACATCGAGCACGCAATCGCGCGCTCGATGTCACCGACACATGCAAGCCGACGGAGGCGCCCAAGCCCCCACATCCTGGGCTATGGCGCAGTCACGGCCCAGCTTCCACGGACCCGAAAGTCGCCTTCTGCTATCGCGACTGCGACAACGCCCGCTCCAAAGGTGGTCGCGACGTCGTTGGCGCCCCCGACTGGATCGAACTCGCGGATCTCTTCAGCATTGATCGCCCCCGTGCTTTCGTAGATGCAGAGGTTGCCGGGTGCGGCCGCGGGTTCCTCCGGGGTGCCGGGGCATTCCGTTGTGGCGGCTTCGCCGAACACGAGGTAGTGAGGGGTTGGCGCGGCCGACAGCTGCAATCCGAAGGAGATCGGGATCTGCATGTTCTGGGTGGCCTTGCCGAACGCCCGTCCAGCGAATGTGCCTCGCAGCGTCTCGCCGCTGGGGAGGGTCGTGGTCAGCGGCCCGGCCTGGCCTTTGGGTCCTTCTTTGCCTTCTTTGCCTTCTTTGCCGGCAGCGCCCGCGGGGCCGGTCGCGCCAGTAGCGCCAACCGGTCCGAGCGCGCCCGACAGGCCTGACGGACCGGTCGCGCCTTTGAGCTTCTTGAGCACCTTCGGGTTGATCTGCTTGGTCGAGTTGATCAGGTAATGCGTCGCCGCCATCGCTCCTCCGCTCATCGACAAGACGAGCGCGAGTGTTGCTGCGACGTTTGCGTAGGTGATGCGCTTGCGCATATTTTCCCCCAAACGAGTGTGGAATGATCGGGGCACGATAGCGGAGCGGCCCTCGGGCGTCCTTCGGCGAACTCTCGGCGGGACGATGGCGACGCATCGGCACCACAGCCGGGGCGGGAAGCCGGCGACACCCGACTCCCCGCCATGTGACGGTCTTCACTGCGGGCGCGCGCCGCCCGCTGCGCGCGATGTCTACGCGCCGATGAACGTCGCGGTCAGATCGCCGGCGACGAACTTGACTTCCGGATGCGAGCCGCACAGGTCAGCGCCGCGTTGCAGGTCACGCCGGCGGTGACGGAGGTCCCGGCGGTGACCGACACACTCTGGTTTTCCGATTCGGCGGAGAACGTGCGGATCGCACTCGCCGAGGTCTGTTTGAAGACGCCGCGGTTGCTGCTGACCGAGAGCCAGCATTCGGCTTCAGACGCGCCGGCGATGTTCTGCTTCTGGAAGTTGGCGCTCGCCGACAGCAACCGCTTGCCGTTGAGCGGCGCCAACACCGCGCCGGTGCCGCTGCTGAGCGTCATCACATCGATTGCCGTGCCTGTTAGGGCAGCCGAGGCGGTGGTGCTCGCGACGTAACCGCCGTCGACGGGCCGATCGCTCCTTCGGCGCCGGGTTTGCCCTGTGGCCCTTCCCTGCCCTGTGGCCCTTCCCTGCCCGCCGCCCCCGTCGCTCCGGTCTTGCCGGTTGCCCCCTTGAGCTTGGCGAGCACCTTCGGGTTGATCTGCTTGGTCGAGTTGATCAGATAGCGCGTCGCGGCGAGCGCTTCTCCACTCATCGAGAACACTAGGGCGAGCCTTCGCGTAGTTGATGCGCTTGCGCATGTTTTTCCCAGCTTGCTTGGTTTGAGTTGACCCGGTGTCGGCTGGACGATAGGCGTTGGGTCGCTGCTCGCGCGCACAAGCGCGAGGCGCGATCGCGAGGTCCGGCAGCGAGGGCGCGCCTGCCCGTTCCAAACCGCACAGGTGGCGCGGAACGCCGGGCCGGCCTCTCAGGCGCCGCGTCCGGGCTGACGCCGACTCCGCCGATCCGCTAGAAACGGCTGGCAGCGCACTCGATCGCGCACGACGCCACCCCCACGCGAGGAGCCATCCGATGCCCACCTACATACTGCTGACGACCCTCACCCCCGAGGGCGTGCAGACGGTCAAGAACAATCCCCAGCGGATCAAGGAGGTCAACAAGGAGGTTGAACAGCTCGGGGCAAAGGTCGAGGCGCAGTGGGCGACGCTCGGTCACGTCGACTTCATCTCGGTGGTCGAGGCGCCCGACGACGGCACGATGGCGCGCGTTTCGCTGGAGCTCGGCTCGCGCGGCACCGCCCGCTACGAGACGTTGTCGGCGATCCCGATAGACGACTTCATCGCGTCTTTGTAACGTGCCCGACATCGTCGCCGAGCACACACGGGGGGAGGGGGGACGGCCCACGGGCGCCCCCGGCATATCGCTGGTGCCCGAGCCGATGGAGGAGGCCGAGGTGCAGGCGCAGCTCGACGACATCGACGTCGACGCTCCGCGCGTGGGTATCGTGATGGGCTCCAAGAGCGATATGGAGATGATGGAGAAGGCTGCGCGCGAGCTGGAGGAGCGCGGGATCATGCACGAGGTTCGTGTGATGTCCGCGCACCGCGAGCCCGACGTGGTGGCCGACTACGCGAAGAACGCGCGCATGCGCGGCCTGCGCGTGATCATCGCCGGCGCGGGCATCTCCGCGGCGCTGCCGGGCGCCGTAGCGGCGCACACCGAGCTGCCCGTCATCGGCGTGCCGCTGTCGGGGCGGCTGACGGCCGCCGGCGGCCTCGACGCGATCCTGTCGATCGTGCAGATGCCACCGGGCGTGCCGGTGGCGTGCGTGGGCCTGGACAACCCGCGCAACGCCGCGATCCTCGCCGCACGGATCCTCGAGGCGTGATCGCGCGCTATACCCGCCCCGAGCTCGGCCGCCTGTGGAGCGACGAGGCGCGCATGGAGAGCTGGCGTCAGGTCGAGCTCGCGGCGTGCGAGGAGCTGCCCGCGCTGCTCGGGCGCGACGGGCCCGACGAGGCTGAGCTGCAGGCGATCCGCGGCGCGAGCTTCACGGTGGCCGAGGTGCAGGAGCGCGAGCGGATGACAGAGCACGACGTGGCCGCGTTCGTCGACGTGCTCGCGGCGTCGGTCGGCGAGGCGGGGCGTTGGATCCACTTCGGGCTGACCTCCTCGGACGTGCTCGACACGGCGCTGGCGCTGCAGCTGCGCGCGGCGGGCGAGGTGATCGTGCCGGGCGCCCGCACGCTGGTCTCGACGCTGGTCGCGCGAGCCCGCGAGCACGCGGACACGCTGTGCGTCGGACGCACCCACGGCGTGCACGCTGAGCCCACCACGTTCGGCATCAAGCTCGCGGGGTTCGCGTTCGAGGCGCAGCGCAACGCCGCGCGCCTGCAAAGCGCCTTCGAGCAGGTCGCCGTCGGCGCGCTGTCGGGCGCGGTCGGCACCTATGCGGCCACCAGCCCGAGCTACGAGGCGGCGGTGCTGGAGCGGCTGGAGCTGGCGCGCGAGGACGTCTCGACGCAGGTAGTCCCCCGCGATCGCCACGCACAGCTGCTCGGCGCGATAGCGCTCGCCGGCGCCGGCCTCGAGCGCATCGCCACCGAGGTCCGCCATCTGCAGCGCACCGAGGTGCGAGAGGTGCAGGAGCCGTTTCGCGCCGGCCAGAAGGGATCTTCGGCGATGCCGCACAAGCGCAACCCGATCAAGAGCGAGCAGATCTCGGGGCTCGCGCGCGTGCTGCGCGCCAACGCACAGGCCGCGCTCGAGAACGTGGCGCTGTGGCACGAGCGCGACATCTCGCACTCCTCCGTCGAGCGCGTGATCCTGCCCGACTCCACGATCCTGCTGGACTACCTCCAGCACCGCACGATCGCGCTCGTGCGCGATATGACCGTCGACGAGCGGCGCATGCGCGCCAACCTCGAGCTGACCCATGGCGCGCTGTTCTCTCAGGCGCTGCTGCTGGCGCTCGTCGAGGGGGGCTCTTCGCGCGACGACGCCTACCGTCTCGTGCAGGAGCTCGCACAGCGGGCGTGGGACGACGGCGTGCCGCTGCGCGAGCTGCTCGCCGCCGACGAGCGCGCGGCAGAGCTCGACCTGGACGCGATCTTCGACTACGCCCACTACGTGCGCCACCGCGACGAGATACTCCAGCGTCTGGACTCACTATCTTGCGAGCCGTGACCGTGCTCGCCGACCTGCCCCTCATCGCCAGCGGCAAGGTTCGCGAGATGTACGACCTGGAGGAGGTCGGAAGCCCGCCGGGTCGCGGCGGCGGTGCGCTGCTGATGGTCGCCAGCGACCGCATCTCGACCTACGACGCGGTCCATCCCACGCCGATCCCGGACAAGGGCAAGGTGCTCACGGGGCTGTCGGTGTTCTGGTTCGAAAGGACCGCCGAGATCGTCGCCAACCACCTGATCTCGACGATCGACGGCGTGCCCGAGGAGGTGCTCGGTCGCGCGCTTGCGGTGCGCAGGCTCGCGATGCTGCCCGTCGAGTGCGTCGTGCGCGGCTACATCACGGGTTCCGGCTGGAAGGACTACCAGGCCACCGGGTCGGTGTCGGGGATCGCGCTGCCGGCGGGGCTGCGCGAGTCCGAGCGCCTGCCCGAGCCGATCTTCACGCCGAGCACGAAGGCCGATGTGGGGCACGACGAGGCGATCGACTTCGAGGGCGCTGTGGCGCTCGTGGGCGACCGCGCGTTGATGGAGCGCGTGCGCGATGTGTCGATCGAGCTGTACTCGTTCGCGGCCGAGCATGCGCGCGCCAATCGCGTGATCCTCGCCGACACCAAGTTCGAGTTCGGGCTCGAGCAGGGCGAGGACGACGACGAGCCCACGCTGGTTCTCGGCGACGAGGTGCTCACGCCCGACTCCTCGCGCTACTGGCCAGCGGACGGCTACGAGGTCGGGCACGGACAGCCGAGCTTCGACAAGCAGTACGTGCGCGACTGGGCGTCGTCGAGCGGCTGGGACAAGAAGCCGCCCGCCCCCGCGATCCCCGATGACGTGGTCGCCGGCACGCGCGCTCGCTACCTGGAGGCGTACGAGCTGATAACTGGCGAGCCGTTTCAAGCATGGTTGGACCGCACCGGCTCGCCGGCGCACGGAGCTTCGTGAGAGCGCGCGTGCTGATCCGCCCGAAGGCGGGCATCCTCGACCCACAGGGCGAGGCCGTGCAGCGCGCGCTGCCCGCGCTCGGCTTCGAGGGCGTCAGCGACGTCCACATCGGCCGGCTGATCGAGCTCGACGTGGACGACGCCGATCAGCTGAAGCCGATGTGCGAGAAGCTGCTGGCGAACCCGCTCGTCGAGGACTACGAGGTGCAGATCCTTGCGTGAGCTGGACGTGCGATCGGCGGTGTCCGGATCAAGCAGATCGACGAAGCAGGGCCGAAGCCCTGGTGGGCCAAGGCGAGGCCCGATGACGCCGAGATGCGCCGAATCCGGAGACCGCCGATGAAGTTCGGGGTCCTTCAGTTTCCCGGCTCGTGCGATGACGTCGATGCGCTGCACGCCGCAGCGCGGGTGGGCGACGCGGAGCTGATCTGGCACGCCGAGAGCGACCTCGGGGGCGCCGATGCGATCATCGTGCCGGGTGGCTTCTCCTACGGCGACTACCTGCGTGCTGGCGCGATCGCGCGCTTCTCGCGAGCGATGGAGTCGGTGATCGCCTTCGCCCGCGAAGGCGGGCTCGTGCTCGGGATCTGCAACGGCTTTCAGGTCCTGTGCGAGGCGCATCTGCTGCCGGGCGCGCTGTTGCCGAACGCCAACCTGCGCTTCACCTCCCGGCAGGTCCAGCTCGATGTGCTGCGCGCAGACACCGCGTTCACGCGCGCGTGCGCAGCGGGCGCCGACGGCGATCATCTGCAGCGGGCCCTACGGCGATCGATCGAGTCCGAGCGAGCGGGCGCCCGGCGTGGCCGGACGTGGTCGAGTCGCCTGAGCATCCCCGCCAAGCACTCGTGGGGGCGCTACTACGCCGACGACCGCACGCTCGCCGCGATGGACGACGCCGGCCAGATCGTCCTTCGCTATGCGCCCGGCGAGAACTTCAACGGCTCGCGCCATGACATCGCGGGCGTGCGCAGCGAGCGCGGCAACGTGCTCGGCCTGATGCCGCACCCCGAGCACGCCGTCGACGAGCTGATCGGCGGCTCGAGCGACGGCCTCTCGATCTTCCACTCGATGCGCCTCTCGGTGGAACGCGCGGCGACGTGAGTGCCGGAGTGAGCACAGCCAACCACCTCGCTTTCACGCACCGTATAGCGATGGTTATACACCGTCTTCATCGGGACATACACCACCCCCGCGGTTACACCTCTGACACACATCGACGTCGCCACCATGCCTGAGGAGATCTCCGCACCCGCACCCTCGCTCAGGACGCGCTCGCGCTGGGTCTCACCGCTGAGGAGTACACGCTCGTCTGCGAGAAGCAGGAACGGCCGCCGAACCAGGTGGAGCTAGCCATGTACTCGCTGCTGTGGAGCGAGCACTGCGCGTACAAGCACTCGCAGCAAGCTCTTGCGCACGCTGCCAACGGAGGGCGAGCACGTGGTGATGGGGCCGGGCGAGAACGCCGGCGCGGTGGACGTGGGCGACGGCCTCGTGTGCGCGTTCAAGGTCGAGTCCCACAACCATCCCAGCGCGGTCGAGCCCTTCCAGGGCGCCGCCACGGGCGTCGGCGGCATCCTGCGCGACATCTTCGCGATCGGCGCGCGCCCGATCGCCGTGCTGGACTCGCTGCGCTTCGGCGAGCTGAGAGGGCGCGCGCGCGCGCGCGGGCTCGATACCTGCTCGACGGCGCCGTCTCGGGCATCGGCCACTACGGCAACTCGATCGGTGTGCCCACCGTCGGCGGCGAGGTGTACTTCGAGGCGCCCTACGATCACAGCTGCCTCGTCAACGCGATGGCTCTCGGGCTGGCCGCCGCGCGAGCGTCTCGTGCGCAGCGCCGCCGCCGGTCCCGGCAACGTCGTGGTGCTGTTCGGCGCCTCCACCGGCCGCGACGGCATCGGCGGCGCCTCCGTGCTCGCCTCCGCGGAGCTGACCGCCGCGGACGTCGAGGACGGCAGCAGCGACGGCAGCGATGGCGGCGGCGGCGGCGGCGACGGCGGCGACGGCGGCGATGGCGGCGACGGCGGCGACTCGCCGCCAAGCGCCCAACCGTCCAGGTGGGCGATCCGTTCGAGGAGAAGAAGCTGATGGAGTGCTCGCTGGAGCTGCTCGAGCGCGGGCTGATCGTCTCGCTGCAAGACCTCGGCGCCGCCGGTCTCACCTCCTCCGCCTCGGAGATGGCGTCCAAGGGCGGCGTCGGCATCGACCTCGATGTCGCCGAGGTCCCCCTGCGCGAGCCAGGACATGGAGCCGTTCGAGGTGATGGTCAGCGAGTCCCAGGAGCGGATGCTGTGCGTGGTCGCGCCAACGTAGCTCGAGGCCGTGCTGGAGCTGTGCGCGAAGTGGGAGGTGGGCGGCGCGGCGATCGGCGAGGTCACCGACAGCGCGCGCATGCGCGTGCTGCGCGACGGCGCGCTCGTCGGCGACATGCCCGTCAGCGCGCTGGTGGACGACTGCCCGCTGTATGACCTGAAGCCGCGCAAGCCCAGCGAGCCGATCTACCCGCCGCCGCTCGCCAGCAGCGGGCTGACCCTCCGCTCAACGCCGCGGGAGATCCTGCTCGCGACCCTCTCCTCTCCAAACATCTCCTCGCGCAGGCCGCTGTTCGAGCGTACGACTCGATCGTGCAGTCACGTACCGTCCGGCGTCCCGAGCAGGCCGACGCCGCTGTGCTCGCGCTCCCGGGAGGCGGCGCGCTGGCCGTGAGCATCGACGGCAACGGCCGGCGGGTGGCCGCCGACCCCTATACGGGCACCGTCGCCGCGGTGCTCGAGTGCGCCGCCAACCTCGCGTGCGTCGGCGCCCAGCCGCTGGGCACGACCAACAACCTCAACTTCGGCAACCCCGAGAAGCCGCACATCGCGTGGCAGCTGAGCGAGTCCGTGCGCGGCCTCGGCGACGCCTGCCGCGCGCTGGACGCGCCGATCGTGGGCGGCAACGTCTCGCTCTATAACGAGGGCGCCGACCGGCCCGATCTACCCCACGCCCGTGATCGGCATGGTCGGCCGCCTGCCCGACGCGCGCCGAGCCGGGCGTCTCGGCTTCGCGCGTGCGGGCGACGAGATCGCGCTCGTAGGCCCGTTCGCACCCTCGCTGCCCGCGAGCGAGCTCGCCAAGCTGCTCGGCCAGCCGCTCCCCGACGGGCTGGCGCGTATCGACATAGCAGCGGTCGCCGCCACGCAGGACGCCGTGCGCGAGGCGGTGCGCACGGGCGCGCTCGCCAGCGCCCACGACATCGCCGAGGGCGGCCTCGCGGTGGCGCTCGCCGAGTGTTGCATCGCCGGCGGCCTCGGCGCCCAGGTCGAGCTCGGCGAGGACTTCTGGGAGGCGATCCCGCCGGTGCTCGCCAGCGCGCACGCGCCACGCCGCGCTACCGGCAGCGGTGATCGTCGCGCTGTTCGGGGAGGCTCCCGGCGGGTTCGTCGTCAGCGGTGCCACGCGCGCGCTGCGCGGGCTTGCACGAGCAGGTGCCGCTGATGTCACTCGGTCGCGTCGGCGAGGACGCGTTCAGCATCGTCGAGGCCGGCGCGCGAGCGGAAATGATGCTCACGCTCTCCCTGGCCGAGCTCGCCGGCGCGCACTCGAGCCTCGCGAAGCTGCTCGCGTGAGCTCGTTGAAGCGCTGAGTCCGGCCTGCAGATTTCAAGCGTTTCCGGGGCGCAACCGATGGCCGTTCGGATATGTCGTACTCGCTTGCCGCTGTATCCAAGGCTGCGCCTGCCCGCGCTTCGTCGACCGCGGCGATGAGCTCGCTCCCCGCGGCGGCATCGGCTGCCGGCGGGCGCTGGATCGACCATTGGCTGGAGATCGTCCGCGACATCGAGACGCTGCGCGCCGCGCATCCGATGATGGACGCGGTCATCGACGAGGTCGACGGCCGCATGATCCGCATCGGCGATCACTGGCTGGCCGACTTCGCCTCCTGCAACTACCTCGGCTTCGACCTCGATCCGGAGATCATCGCCGCGATACCCGCGTTCCTCGAGCAGTGGGGCACGCATCCGAGCTGGTCGCGGCTGCTCGGCAGCCCGGTCCTGTACCAGCGCATCGAGGAGCGCCTGACGCAGCTGCTCGGCTGCGAGGACGCGCTGGTGCTGCCGACGATCACGCACATCCACAACTCGGTGATCCCCGTGCTGGCCGCGTCCGGGACGATCTTCCTCGACGCGCGCGCACACAAGACGATCTACGACGGCTGCCAGATCGCGCGCTCGCGCGGAGCCGCCGTCCGGCGCTTTCGCTTCGAGGATCCAGATCACCTGGACGAGCTGCTTTCCGCCGACCGCGACCGCGCACGCCTGGTCTGCATGGACGGTGTCAACAGCATGACCGGCAACGCACCCGACCTGCGGGCGTTTGCCGAGGTCACGCGCAGGCACGGCGCGCTGCTGTACGTGGACGACGCGCACGGCTTCGGCGTGATCGGTGAGCGCGCCGCGGACGAGCCCTGTCCGTACGGGGTGCGCGGCAACGGCATCGTGCGCCATTGCGACGAGAGCTACGAGGGCATCGTGCTGGTGGGCGGCTTCTCCAAGGCGTACTCGTCGCTGCTCGCGTTCATCGCCTGCCCGACGCAGGTCAAGAACCTGCTGAAGGTCGCCGCGCCGCCGTACCTGTACTCCGGGCCCTCGCCGATCGCCTCGCTGGCCACCGTCCTGGCCGGCTTCGAGGTCAACGCGCGCCGCGGAGATCAGCTGCGCGCCGACCTGCACCGCCACAGCGCTCGCGTTCTGGAGACGCTGGCGGAGCTCGGCGTGCACACGCCCAACCGCTGCGCGCTGCCGATCGTCGAGCTTCCCGCTGCGCGAGCACCAGCGCATCGACGCGGTCGGGCGGATGCTGTTCGAGCGCGGCATCTACGTGACGCTCGCCGCCTATCCGCTCGTCCCCAAGGACGAGGTCGGCTTCCGCGTGCAGCTGACGGCAGCCAACACGGACGCCGAGGTCGAGATGCTGGTCGGGGCGCTGCGCGAGCTCGCACAGCTGGGCGAGCTTCAGCCGGCGTCGCGCGCGCCCACGCGCGAGGCGGCCTGATGCGCATGCGCGTCTCGCGCCGGCCCGCGCTGTGGAAGGCGTATCTCGCGTTCGGCGCGGTCGGCATGTGCCTGTACCTGCTGGACACGCCGCTGAAAGGCAACGAGGCGCTGTTCAACACGCTGGGCATGACCAGCTGGATTGCCGTGGTCGTCGGGATCCGCCGCAACAAGCCTCGCTACGCGCTGCCGTGGTGGCTGTTCGCGTTCGGCTTCCTCCTGTACTGGATGGGCGACTTCTACACCTACAGCTATCGCGCGTACATCCTGCACCACGAAGTGCCGTTCCCGTCGATCGGCGACGCGATCTACCTGACCGTGTACCCCGCGCAGATGGTCGGTCTGCTGCTGCTCGTGCGCCGGCGCAACCCGCAGCGCAACCGCAACACCCTGATCGACGCCGCGATCCTCACGCTCGGCCTGTCGCTGCTGTCGTGGGTGCTCCAGATCGCCCCCTACATCCATGAAGGATCGATGGGCGTGCTGCCCAAGCTCGTGTCCGTCGCCTACCCGATGGGCGACATCATCCTGCTCGCCGCCGCCATCCGTCTGGCGCTCGACCCCGGGCGCCGCCAACCGGCCTTCTACCTGCTCGGCGCGAGCATCGTCTCGCTGCTGGCGACCGACTTCATCTACGGGGTCATGACCCTGAACGGCACCTTCCACCACCAGCTGCTGCTGGACCTCGGCTGGTTCTCATACCAGCTGCTGTGGGGCGCCGCTGCGCTGCACCCGTCGATGGCCGCCATGGACGAGCCCGTCACCAGCGCCGGGCGTGAGGCAAAGCTGACGCCCCTGCGTCTGGCGCTGTTGACGGGCGCGTCGCTGATCGCACCGGTGTGCATCTTCCTGAAGGAGCTGCGCCGGGGCGACCTGGACCTGATGGTGATCATCTGCGCGTCCGTCGTGCTGTTCGGCCTGGTGGTGATGCGGATGGTCGACCTCGTTCGCCAGCAGGAGCGCTCGGTCGCGCGCGAGCGGCTGCTCAGCTCGTTCGGCGCAGCGCTGGTGGCGTGCGCCACGCGCGAGGAGATGCAGCAGTCTGCGCTCGACGTGATCGCGCCGCTGCTGGGCGGCCCCGGCGTGGGCGTGCTGTGCCTGGTCCAGGACGGCACGCTGGTGGCGGCGGCTCGCAACGACGACCCGCAGTGGGCGGCGCGCACGCTGCCCGACCAGATCGACGCGACGCTGCTGTCGCTCGCCAACGAGGGCGTCACGCAGGTCGCACGCCTGCAACCGGAGCTGCTCGACGCGCTCGAGCTCTCGCACGAGTCCTCCAGCGGCCTGGTGCTGCCGCTCCCCGTCCGCGGCGGGATCCTCGGCATGCTCGTCCTCGCCTGCCCCAAGCAGGCTCCGCGCCAGGTGCGCGGCGCGCTCGAGGCGCTCGCCACGCAGCTCGCGCTGGCGCTCGAGGGCGCCAGGCTGACCGAGGAGGTGCACGCGCGCCGCAGCGAGGCCCGCTTCGCCTCGCTCGTGCAGAACTCCAGCGACCTGATCACGGTGGTGGCCGCCGACGCCACGATCACCTACCAGAGCCCCTCCTCGCAGCACATCCTCGGCTACTCCCCGCACGAGCTCCTCGGCACGCGCTTCGACCGGCTGGTAGCGCAGGAGGACGGGGGCAGCCTGCTGCGGCTGCTGGCCGACGGGGCGGCCTACGCGCGCCCGGACGCGGAGGTGATCGAGTGCACGCTGCGCGATCGCGACGGCAACGCACGCCAGTTCGAGATCCTGCACACGAACCTGCTCGACGACGAGCACGTACGCGGCATCGTGCTCAACGCACGCGACATCTCAGAGCGCAAGACCTTCGAGGAGCAGCTCTCCCACCAGGCGTTCCACGACCCCGTCACCAACCTCGCCAACCGCGCGCTGTTCGTGGAGCGGGTGCGCCATGCGATCGGCCGCGCACGCCGCGAGCAGTGCCAGCTCGGGGTGATGTTCCTCGACATCGACGACTTCAAGACGATCAACGACAGCCTCGGCCACGGAGCCGGCGACGAGGTCTTGATGGACGTGGCCATGCGCCTGTCGGGCAGCATCCGAATGAGCGACACGGCCGCGCGCTTCGGTGGCGATGAGTTCGTCGTGCTGCTCGAGGATCTCGAGAGCACCGAGGTCGCCACCGAAGTCGCCGAGCGCGTGCTCGAGGACCTGCGCCAGCCGCTGATGGTCGCGGGCAAGGAGCTGGTCGTGCGCGGCAGCATCGGCATCTCGATCCTCGACAGCTCCTCGTCGATCGGCGCCGACGAGCTAATCCGCGACGCCGACGCGGCGATGTACATCGCCAAGCGCGACGGCAAGGGCGGCTACCGCATGTTCGAGCCGGAGATGCACGCGGGCGTGCTCGCGCGCCTGGAGCTGCGCGCCGACCTCCAGCGTGCGTTGGAGGCGGGGCAGTTCGAGATGCACTACCAGCCGATCGTGCGGCTCGCCGACGGTCACGTCGCGGGGATGGAGGCGCTGCTGCGCTGGCATCATCCAGAGCGCGGGCTGGTGCTCCCGGGGGACTTCGTGCCGTTCGCAGAGGAGACCGGGCTGATCGTCCCGATCGGTCGCTGGGTGCTGCGCGAGGCCTGTCAGCAGGCGGTGGAGGTGCAGCGCCTGTGGACGGGCACGCCGCCGCTGTACATCTGCGTCAACCTGTCGGTCAGGCAGCTCCAGCACAGCGACGTGATCTCCGACGTCCAGGACGCGCTGAGCTCCTCGCAGCTGGACCCGGCGCTGCTGATGCTCGAGATCACCGAGTCGATGTTGATCGAGGACCCCGAGGTCGCCGTCATCAAGCTCGACGAATTGCGCGCGCTGGGCGTGCGCATCGCGATGGACGACTTCGGCACCGGCTACTCGTCGCTCAGCTACCTCAGCCGCTTCCCCGTCGATGTGATCAAGATGGACCGTTCGTTCCTGAAGGCCGGCGCCACGCCCGAGGTCTCCGACCTGTCGAGCGCTGTGGTCGCGCTCGGGAGCTCGCTCGCCCTCGACGTCGTCGCCGAGGGCATCGAATTCGACGAGCAGCTCAGCCGCCTGCGCGACCTCGGCTGCGAGCTCGGTCAGGGCTTCCACTTCGCGCACCCGATGGAGTCCGCCCATCTGCTCGACTTCCTGTCGGACAGACCGGAGCGCGAGGCGCTTCAGCCACGCGAGCCCGGCACGCCGGTGCCGGCCCCGCACGATGGCCCCTAGCGTCCTCCGCAACCGCGACTTCCGACTGCTGTTCGTCGGTCGCTGCGTGTCGCTGCTCGGCGACGGGGCGTTCCTGGTGGCGATGGCATGGGAGGCCTACACGCTCTCGAACGCCCCCACCGCGCTGTCGCTGCTGGGGATCGCGATGACCGTGCCGCTGATCGCGCTGCTGCTGTTCGGCGGGATCGTCAGCGATCGCCACAGCCGCCGACAGGTGATGCTGCTCGCGGACATCCTGCGCGCGGCGCTGCTGGCGCTGCTCGGCGCGCTGGCTGTGAGCGGAACGCTGCGGCTGTGGCAGATGATGGTGATCGTCGCCTTCTACGGCGCCGCGCAGGCGTTCTTCGACCCCGCCAGCGACGCGATCCTGCCCGAGCTCGTGCCCGACGCCCAGCTGGGTGAAGCGAACGCGCTCGAGCAGGTCTTCCGCCCGCTCGCGCTGCGCCTCGCCGGCCCAGCAGTCGGGGGAGTGCTCGTGGGCGTGCTGGGCGCGGGCGCCGCCTTCCTGGCGGACGGCGCCACGTTCGTGGTCTCCGCAGCGACGCTGTGGTCGATGTCCTGCCATCGAGTGGGGGTGGCGCGCGAGGCGCGCGGGCAGGCCGCGCGCGTGAGCGCGCAGGCGCGCGAGGGCTGGTCCTACGTGCGCGGCCACGTGTGGCTGTGGGGGACGTTCGCGAGCGCCGGCATCGCCTACCTGCTGTTCATGGGCCCCGCCGCCGTGCTGCTGCCATTTATGGTCAAGCACGTGCTGCACGGCAGCGGCGTGCAGCTCGGCCTCGTGCTCGGCGCCGGCGGTCTCGGCTCGGTGGCCGCTGGCCTGGCGATGATGCGCAGCGGGCTGCCTGCACGCAGCATGACGTTCATCTACCTCGTATGGACGCTCGCCACGCTCGCCGTCGCCGGCTACGGGATCGCCAGCGCGATCTGGGAGCTGATGCTCGCGAGCGTCGCCTTCAACCTGCTCGAGACCGCCGGCACGATCGTGTGGGCGACGATGAAGCAGCGCCACGTGCCCGGCCAGATGCTCGGGCGCGTGTCCAGCCTCGACTGGCTGATCTCGATCGGGCTGCTGCCCGTATCGTTCGCGCTGACCGCGCCGCTGAGCGCCGTGTTCGGCGTGCGCGCCACGCTGATCGGCGCCGGCCTCGCAGGCGCCGCCGCAACGCTCGGCGGGCTGATGCTGCCGGGGATGCGCGCGGTCGACCAGGGCGCGAGCAGGCGCGGCGCGCGCGGTGTGGCAGAGCTCGCGTCCTAGCCATTTGTGCGTCGCCTCTCCGGACGCGCTTCCAGCCAGTCCCGGCGGTCGCTCACGCGATCGACTCGCCCAAACCCGGCGATCTGGGCCTGCTAGCTTGTGCTGGTGATGCGTGAGGGACCGCGCGACGAGTGCGGAGTGTTTGGACTGTACGCGCCCGGTCACGAGGTGTCCAGGCTGTCGTACTTCGCGCTGTATGCGCTACAGCACCGCGGCCAGGAGTCCGCGGGCATAGCCGCCGCCGACCGCGGCACCCCTGAGGGCACCGGCGGGCACATCATCACCCGCCGCGAGCTGGGTCTGGTCAGCCAGGTGTTCACCGAGAACGACCTGCGCACGCTCGCCGGCGATCTGGCGATCGGGCACGTGCGCTACTCGACCACCGGCTCAAACGCGTGGGAGAACTCCCAGCCGGTGCAGCGCTCAGAGGGCACCAACGGGTCACGCCGCGAGCTCGCGCTGGCACACAACGGCAACCTGATAAATGCGGTGGAGCTCCAGGAGGAGCTGCTCGAGCGCGGCGTCACGTTCAGCTCCACCTCGGACTCCGAGATCATCGCCGCGATGATCGCCACGCACCCCGCCGAGGAGATCGAGGACGCGATCGCCGACGTGCTCCCGCGTCTGCGCGGCGCCTTCTCGATCGTGGCCATGACCAAGGACCGCGTGCTCGCGTTCCGCGACCCCCATGGGCTGCGCCCGCTTGCGATCGGCGAGCTGCCGCCGAACGGAAGCGGTCAAACGGGCGTCCGCCAACCCCAGTACTGCGTCGCCAGCGAGTCGTGTGCGTTCGACATCATCGGCGCGCGCTACGTGCGCGAGGTCGAGCCCGGTGAGCTCGTCACGCTGTGCGAGGACGGCCTGCGCAGCCGTATCGTCGCCGGTGGCCAGCGTCGCGCGTTCTGCGTGTTCGAGTACATCTACTTCGCGCGCCCGGACTCGCGCATGAACGACCAGGTGCTCCAGGTGGCGCGCGGGCGCATGGGCGAGATCCTGTGGCGCGAGGCGCCAGTCGACGCCGACCTGGTGATCGCGGTGCCCGACTCCGGAAACCCCGCCGCCCGCGGCCTCGCGCGCGCCGCCGGGCTGCCCCAGGACGACGGCTTCGTCAAGAACCGCTACGTCGCGCGTACGTTCATCCAGCCGGGGCAGGAGCTGCGCAAGCACGGGCTGCGGCTGAAGTTCAACCCGCTGCCGGAGGTGATCGCCGGAAAGCGCCTGGTCGTGGTCGACGATTCGATCGTCCGTGGCAACACCACTCGCCAGATCGTGCAGATGCTGCGCGACGGCGGCGCGGCGGAGATCCACATGCGCATATCCGCGCCGCCGATCAAGCACCCCTGCCACTACGGCATCGACATGTCCACGCGCGAGGAGATGATCGCGCACGGGCGCAGCACCGATGAGATCGCCGCCGAGCTCGGCTGCGACTCGCTGCACTACCTGTCGCTGGAGGGTGTTTACGAGGCCGTCCGCGGTACGCCATCCACGCACTGCGACGCCTGCTTCAGCGGCAACTACCCGCTCGCCGGAAGCGACCAAGCGGCGGGTAAGTACTCGCTCGAGGAGGAGCGCCTCCAGGCGCCCCCCGTCCCGCTGGCAAGCGTCTAGCGCCTAGCTGAGGTAGTCCTCGCGGGCGCCAGCGGCGTCGTTGTAGCGGTTGTTGTACGGCCGGCGCGTGATCAAAGTGCCGCTCTTGCCGGAGCGCAACGCGTATCCGAGCATCGCGACGATCACAAGGGTGATGATTGTGGCTGAAAGCATGAGCGTGTCCTATCTCGTCGTGTAGGAAAGCTCTCCCCCCGTCGCGTCCATTGAAGGCGATCCGCGTGGCGCGCTCTGTGAGCTTGCTCACATGTGGACAGCCCCCTGCATAAGCGCCGATGCGAGTCCGTCCGTGATACTGACCGGGAGATGCCCGAGGAGTCCACGACCCTGGACCTGGTGAGGCTTGCGCGACACGGGTACGAGGCCATGAGTCGCGGTGACCTTGACGGCGTGATGAGCTTGTTTGCCGCCGACGCGGTGTATGACATCTCCGCCGCTGGGTTGGAGACCTTCGAGGGCGCGGAGGCGATCAGGGGCTTCGTCGAGGACTGGCATCGGAGCTGGGAGGACTACCGCTACGAGGAGGAGGAGATCCTCGATCTCGGGCACGGCGTCGTGCTTAGCGTCCTTCGGGAGGGCGGTCGCTTGGTCGGCGGCACAGGTCGCGTCGAGCAGCGTGTGGCGCACGTCACCACATGGAGGAACGGCAAGATCGAGTTGTTCAGGCACTACCCCGACCCACACGAGGCTCGTGCCGCCGCCAAGAGGCTCGCCGACTCCAGGGGGTAGGCGGCGAGCACCCTCCCAGCACCGGCTAGAGATCCGCGCGCTTGAGCAGCGCAGCCGCCGAAACCTCGAGCGCGGCGGCGATCTTCACGATCGTATCCAGGCTCACGTTGAACTCGCCCCGCTCGACCGCGCCGTAGTAGCTGCGGTCCATGCCCGCGCGGCCGGCGAAGGCTTCCTGCGGCAGCCCTCGTTCTGTGCGCATCGACCTGACCGCGGCGCCGAACGCCACGCTGGCAGCTGATTTCCTGGTGGGCATGTGTAGCTGATTTGCAGGGAAAGGGCTCGGGGCTTCGCGGTGTATTCCCCCACCGCTTATGATTCCCGTCAATGCAGACGATTGTCGTCAAGGTTACGCCCGGCGTCGACGGAAGAACGTGCGGCAGTGCGCGCCCTTGAAGTCCTCGCCCTGACGCTGGCGCTGCCGGAGGCGATGGTCGCGTTGCGGGAGCTGTGGGCGCGCCGGCGCAGCGCCCGCCGCGCGGGGGGCTCGAGCACCGAGCTCGAGCTCAGCGTGCGTGTGAGCATCCGCCGTAGCTGACGCAGCTATCGTCACGAGCGCGTGAGCGAGCGACTTCCCATCGCCGTGCTGGTGTCCGGGACGGGCACCAACCTCCAGGCGCTGCTCGACACGGTCCACGAACGCGAGGCGCAGGTTGTGGCGGTGGCCTCCAGCGTCGCCGGCGCGCAGGCGCTCGAGCGAGCCGAGCGCGCGGGCGTGGCGAGCGCGGTGTTCGCGCGCGCCGACTACGCCGACCGGGCCGCGCGCGATCAGGCCCTCGGCGACTGGCTGGCCGAGCGGGGCACGCGCCTGGTGGTGCTCGCCGGGTACATGGCGCTGCTCGGTGAGAGCTTCCTCGCGCGCTTCCCCGACGCTGTCATCAACGTTCATCCCTCACTGCTTCCCGCGTTCCCGGGGATGAAGGCGATCGAGCAGGCGCTCGCGTACGGCGTGAAGGTGTTCGGCGTGACCGTCCACTTCGTCGACGCCGGCATCGACTCGGGGCCGGTGATCCTCCAGCGGGCGGTCGAGCTGCCGCACGCGCGCGAGCCGCGGGAGGTGCTCGCGGCGCTGCGCCCGCTCGAGCACGAGCTGTTGCCGCGGGCGGTCGTCCTGTACGCGCGCGGCGCCTTGAGCGCTGACCCGGAAAACCCGCGCCGGACGATCATCGAGGACGCTGGTGGCGCGCGCCCAGCAGGTGGCGAGCGATGACCGGCGCGCGGCGATCCGCGCGGACGAGGGATAGGCTCCTGGATGTGGCGGCGAAGGACGAGCTGATGAGCGATCGCGAGAGTGCCGGCAAGCCCGCGAGCGGCGTCGAGCATGCGGCCCCAGGCGATGTGCGTGTGCGCAGGGCGCTGCTGTCGGTCTCCGACAAGCGCGGCGTGGTCGAGCTCGCGCACGGTCTCGCTGGGCTCGGCGTGGAGATCGTCTCCACCGGCGGCACCGCCCGCGAGCTGTCTGGCGCAGGCGTGTCAGTGCGCCCGATCGAGGACTTCACCGGCTTTCCGGAGATCATGGACGGGCGTGTGAAGACGCTGCACCCGCGGCTGTATGCGGGTCTGCTGGCGCGACGCGACCAGGACGAGCACCTGCGCGCTGCCGAGGCGCAGGGGATCGAGCAGGTGGACTTGGTGTGCGTGAACCTCTACCCGTTCGAGCAGACGCTCGCGCGCGGTGACGCTTCAGAGCGCGAGATCGTGGAGAACATCGACATCGGCGGTCCCTCCATGATTCGGGCGGCGGCCAAGAACAGCGAGTTCGCCGCGGTGCTCGTGGACCCCGACGACTACGCAGACGTGCTCGCAGAGCTGGGCGAACGCGACGGGCGGCTGTCGGGGCCGACGCGCGAACGGCTGGCGGCGAAGGCATTCGCGTGCACGGCCCGCTACGACGCCGCCATCTCCACGTGGTTCTCGCTGCGCACCAGCGAGGGCGCCTTCCCCTCGAGCTGGCGCGAGGCCTACGAGAAGGTCATGGACCTGCGCTACGGCGAGAACCCGCACCAGCAGGCGGCGTTCTACGCGCGCGTGGGCTCTCCCACCCACCTGCTCGCTGGTGTCGAGCAGCTGCACGGAAAGGAGCTGTCGTTCAACAACCTGCTCGACCTCTCCGCCGCGCGCGAGCTGGTGGAGGAGTTCACCCACTCCGCCACCGGTGACCAGCCCGCGTGCGCGATCGTCAAGCACAACAACCCGTGCGGATGCGCCGTCGCCGCCAGCGCCAAGGAGGCCTATGAACGCGCCTTCGCGTGTGACCCACAGAGCGCCTACGGCGGCGTGATCGCGGTCAACCGACCCGTCGACGGGCCGTTCGCGCAGGAGCTGTCAAAGCAGTTCATCGAGGTGCTGCTCGCGCCCGGCTACGACGCGGCCGCGTTGGAGCTGCTCGAGGTCAAGAAAAACGTACGGCTGCTGGAGCTCGGCGAATGGCCGGCGCCCAGCCACGAGGTGGAAGCCAAGCCCGTCATCGGCGGTCAGCTCGTCCAGACCCGCGACGCGGTCCGCGAGACCCGCGAGCAGATGCAGCTGATGGCCTCGCGGGCGCCCACCGAGCAGGAGTGGCGCGATCTGCTGTTCGCATGGATCGTGTGTCGTCACGTGCGCTCGAACGCGATCGTGATCGCCGCCGGCGGCGCCACCATCGGGATCGGCGCCGGCCAGATGAGCCGCGTCGACGCCGTCCGCATCGCCGTGGAGAAGGCACGTGAGTTCAGGCCGCAGCAGCTCTCCGGCGCAGTGCTTGCCTCCGACGCGTACTTCCCCTTCGCCGACGGTCCCCAGCTCGCGCTGGACGCAGGCGTCACCGCGATCATCCAGCCAGGTGGCTCCGTCCGCGACGACGAGGTGATCGCCGCCGCAGACGCCGCAGGCGCGGCGATGGTGGCAACCGGCGTACGCCACTTCCGCCACTAACCCCCCGCAGCAGACCACCCTCGTCTCCCCCGCCAGCGGAGATCGTGATCGATCCTCGTGCCCGCGCCGAAGGCGCCGCACGAGGATCGATTACGATCGGAGCATGTGCAGAAACATACGCAACCTCCACAACTTCGAGCCGCCGGCGTCAGACGATGAGGTGCGCGCGTCGGCGCTCCAATACGTGCGCAAGATCAGCGGCTTCACAAAGCCCTCGCAGGCGAATGCCGCCGCCTTCGAGCGGGCCGTCGACGCGGTAACCGAGGTATCCGCGCAGCTGCTCGACGAGCTGGTGACGAACGCGCCGCCGAAGAACCGCGAGGTCGAGGCGGCTAAGGCGCGCGAGCGCTCAGCGCAGCGCTACGCCGCATAGGCGCCAGCCGGCTGATCGCTACTGCCGAGCCGACCATGCCCGTCTCGCGGGAGGGACTTGACAAACTGATTATCACGATATATCGTGTAAGCACTTTGATAGCTCACGATAGGAGTTGAAATGTTTGGAAACGCAATTTATTCGACGGGGCCGCGCTCGGGATGTCGTCCTCACCACGGGGGCGGGCGCGGATTCGCGCACGGGCCGCGCGGGGATTTCGGCGGCCCTGGCTTCGGCTTCGGTCCGGGCGGCTTTGGGCCGCGAGGCGGGCCACGAGGACGTGGCCGGCGCGCGCGACGCGGAGACATCCGTACGGCGGCGCTGCTGCTGCTGGCCGAGGAGCCGCGCAACGGCTACCAGATCATGCAGGAGGTGCAGGAGCGAAGCGGCGGCATGTGGAGCCCGAGTCCGGGCTCGGTGTACCCAGCGCTCTCACAGCTGGAGGACGAGGGCCTGATCCGTCCCGAGGAGCACGACGGGCAGAAGGCGTTTGCGCTGACGGACGCGGGACGCAAGCTCGTGCAAGAGCGCGACGCCGAGCGCCCGGCGCCGTGGGAGCAGCAGGACGTCGGCGGTGAGGCGCACGAGCTCGCGGGGCTGATGCGCGAGGTGGCGGGTGCGTTCGTCCAGGTCCTGAAGACCGGCAGCCCGGGGCAGATGACCAAGGCCCAGGGCGTGCTCGCCGACACTCGCCGCGCCCTCTACCGGATCCTCGCGGACGGCGACATCGGTGGCTCTGGCGGCGGCGAGGCAGATGCCGCGGGCGAGGCCGATACCGTTGATGAGGACAGTTGACCGAGCTCGCAACCACAACCCCCCGCGCCGCCTCCGCGGCGAACACCGCCGTGTCGGTGAACGGCCTCGTCAAGCGCTACGACGAGGTCGAGGCGGTGCGGGGCATCGACTTCGAGGTGGCGACGGGCGAGATCTTCGGCTTTCTGGGCCCCAACGGGGCGGGTAAGTCGACCACGATCAGCATGCTCTGCACGCTCGTGCGACCGAGCGCCGGCGCAGCACTGGTCGCCGGTCACGACGTCGTCGCTGAACGCGACGAGGTGCGTCGCAACATCGGGCTGGTGTTCCAGGACACCACGCTCGACGGCTATCTGACGGCCGAGCAGAACCTGCGCCTGCACGCGGAGCTGTACGGCGTCCCGCGCGAGCTCGTCGGCGAACGCATGCGCCAGGTGATGGAGATGGTCGGCTTGTGGGAGCGGCGCGAGAGCCTCGTGAACACCTTCTCGGGGGGCATGAAGCGCCGCCTGGAGATCGCGCGCGGCCTGCTGCACTCGCCCCGCGTGCTGTTCCTGGACGAGCCGACGGTCGGCCTTGACCCGCAGACGCGCAGCTCGATCTGGCGCTACATCCGCGAGCTGAAGGCCAGCGAGGACATCACGATCTTCCTCACCACCCACTACATGGACGAGGCGGAGTACTGCGATCGCATCGCGATCATGGATCAGGGACGCATCATCGTGCTGGACACGCCGCAGGCGCTGAAGGCGAAAGTCGGCAAGGACCGCGTGCAGATCGAGACCGAAGACGACGCCGCGGCGATCGTGACGCTGAGGCAGCGCTTCGGGATCGAGGCCACGGTCGTGGAGGGCGTGGTCACGTTCGGCGTTCCCGAGGGCAAGCAGTTCGTGCCCCGGCTGTTCGACGAATGGGACTCCGCCAACCCTCAGATCCTGTCGGTGAGCGTCGCACGTCCGTCGCTTGACGATGTGTTCATGTCCTACACGGGCACGACCATTCGCGACGCCGAGTCCGGTCAGACCGACGCGAGGCGAAACCTCGCAAAGATGATGAGCCGCTGATGGCAACTGGAGGCGATCGCTGATGGCCACTCACACGCGCGCGCCGCTGACCGGCGCGCCGTCGCCAGACCCCCCTGCGTCGGCGCCAGCGCGCACGCCGCACGAGATCGCGCGCGTGCGCGTGCCCACGCGCAGCGCGGGCAGCGAGCTGCGCGCGATCAAGGTCGTATGGAAGCGCGAGCTGATCCGCTTCAGCCGTGACCGGCTGCGCATCCTGACCGCGCTGATACAGCCGTTCCTGTTCCTGTTCGTCCTCGGCACCGGGCTGTCGCGGCTGGCCTCTGCGGGCACGCACGGCGTCAACCTGCGCACGTTCGTGTACCCCGGGGTGCTGTGCATGGCGGTGATGTTCACCGCCATGTTCTCAGCGGCGTCGCTCGTTTGGGACCGCGAGTTCGGCTTCCTGCGCGAGATGATGGTGGCGCCCGTGCGCCGCAGCTCGCTGGTGCTGGGCAAGTGCTTCGGGGGCGCCACGGTGGCCGGTTTCCAAGGCGTGATCGTGCTGTGCCTCGCGCCCCTTGTCGGCGTCCCCTACAACCTGGGGCTGATCGCGGAGGTGTTCGCGCTGCAACTGCTGCTCGCGTTCGCGATCACCGCGTTCGGCGTGATGGTCGCTGCGCGCATCAAGCAGATGCAGTCGTTCATGGCCTTGATGCAGATGGCGATCATGCCGATGTACTTCCTCTCTGGCGCGCTGTTCCCGGTGTCGGGCCTGCCACGCTGGCTGGAAGTCCTCAACCGCCTGGACCCGCTCACGTACGCGGTCAACCCGATGCGCAGCGCGGTGTTCGCGCATATCGACATCAGCAACGCCGCGCGCCATGTGCTCGACCCCGGCGTCACGTGGTGGGGCTGGCCGGTGCCGAACATCTTGCAGGCAGCGGTGGTGGCCGTGCTCGGGCTGGTGATGCTGACGATCGCGATCGTGGAGTTCAGCCGGGCGGAGTAAGCGCGGCGAGCGAGCGTGGTAGGGTCGCGCAGGCATGGCTGCGATCGACCCGACCTCGTCAGCGATGGAGCTTGCTGGCGCGCTTCGTAGGCGCGAGCTGTCATCGGTGGAGCTGCTGGATACGTGCCTGTCGGCGGTCGATGAGCGCGACCCGCAGCTGAACGCGATCACCTGGCGCAACGATGACGATGCGCGAGCGGCGGCCGCCGAGGCCGACCGTCGACTGGCGGCCGGCGAGGATCCGCAGCAGCCGTTCCTCGGCGTGCCGATACCGATCAAGGACCTCACGCCGGTGGCGGGGTGGCCGGTGACGTATGGCTCGCGCGGCGCCCCCGACGGTGTCAGCGAGGAGAGCGAGCTCGTCGTCGATGCGCTCGTGCGTGCCGGCTTCGTGCTGTGCTCGCGCACGAACACACCCGAGTTCGGCGTGCTGACGGTCGCTGAGAACAGCCGCTTTGGGATCACTCGCAACCCGTGGGACCCCGCGCGCTCGCCAGGCGGATCCAGCGGAGGCGCGGCCGCGGCGGTGGCGGGTGGGATGTTCCCGATCGCGCACGCCAACGATGGCGGTGGCTCGATTCGCATCCCCGCCTCCTACTGCGGCCTGGTCGGGCTCAAGCCCAGCCGCGGGCGCGTCCCGCGCCTGGCCCAGGGATGGCTGGGCGCGGTGGTCGAGGGTGTGGTGGCGCATACGATCGCGGACGCCGCCGCCGTGCTCGACGCGACCGCCGCGGTGGACCCGAACGCCTGGTACAACGCGCCAGCGCCGCAGCGTGCGTTCTCCGACGAGACCGATACGCCGCCGGGTGCGCTGCGGATCGGGCTGATGGCGCAGGCGCCGATGGGGATCCCCACCGACGAGCCGTGCGCGGCGGGCGCACGCGCGGTCGGGGCGGCGCTCGAGGAGCTCGGCCACACCGTCGAGGAGGTCGAGGTGCCGACCGTCTCCGAGGAGCTGATCCCGTCGTTCATCGCGTTGACGCTCGGCGGCCTTGCCGACTACGACGGCGTCGACTGGTCGCTGGTGGACGCGCACATCGCCTATCAGCGTCGCCGCGCGAGCGAGCTGGGCGCCTACGACTACGGGCTCGCCGCGCGCACGCTCGAGCTGCTCAGCCGCCGCGAGACGGCGCGCTGGGGCCGTGACTTCGACGTGCTCCTGACCCCGACCTCCGCGATCCTGCCACCGGTGGCGGGCGCGGTGCTGGAGGCGCAGCTGGGCGCGCCGGAGGACCCGGTCCTGGACGTCGTACGCAGCGTCTCGTTCACGGCGTTCGGCAACGTCACCGGCCTGCCCGCCGTGAGCCTGCCGTTGCACGTCAGCGAGGACGGGCTGCCGGTGGGCGTGCAGCTCGTTGGCGGCCCCTGGGAAGAGGCGCGGCTGATCGCGCTGTCGGCGCAGCTGGAAGCGGCGCTGCCGTGGGCGGGGCGTCGCGCGCCGCTCGCACAGGCTGTGTGAGTCGCCCAGCGGGCGCTTCGCGCTTCACGCGCGTTTGCGTGCTGGTCAGTTGACCTGTAGCGTCGAGCCTCGGCGCATCGGGTCAGCCTTCAGCCGCTCGTTGACGAGCCGACAGAAGACATCGACGAGCTGCGGATCGAACTGCGTGCCGGCGCAGCGACGCAGCTCCTCCAGCGCGTCCTCAAGCGACATCGCGCGCTTGTACACGCGCTCGTCGAGCATCGCGCGGAAGGAGTCACAGATCGTGATGATGCGCGCGCCGAGGGGGATCTCCTCTCCGGCGAGACCATCGGGGTAGCCCTTGCCGTCCCAGCGCTCGTGACTCGCGCGTACGAGCGGGCCGATGCGATCCAGTGATGGCCCGGCGGCGGCGATGATCTTCTCCCCCATGAGCGTGTGCTGGCGCATGAACTCCCACTCCTGCTCGCTGAGCGCGCCGGGGTTGGTGATGATCTCGTCGGGGATGCCAAGCTTGCCGACGTCGTGCAGGTCGCCGGCCTTGACGATCAGCCCGACGGCCTCCTCGTCCAGGCCGATCCTACGCGCCAGCAGCTCCACGTCGGTGGCGACGTCGTCGGAGTGCTCGCCGAGGTCGGGATGGCGCTCGGCCAGCGCCGCGTGCAGCACGGCCGTGATCAGCTCGGCGGCGCCATCGCGGCTGGTGGCCTTCTCGCGGTACATGTGCTGGTCGGCGATCCGCAGAGCCGCCGTGGGATCGCTAGCTTCGCGCGGGATCTCGACGCCTCCGGCGGAGGCGTCGACGGTGAACGCGCCACCCTCTTCGCTGAGCGCCGCTCGCGCTCGCTGGAACAGCGCGTGCGGGTCCTCGACGCGGCCGATCACGAGCGCGCAGAACTCGTCGCCGCCGAGGCGGTACACATAGCCATATGGCTCGACGACGTCGAGCAGGCGCCTGCCCAGGCGCGAGAGCAGCGCGTCGCCGGCGAGGTGCCCGAACGAGTCGTTGTAGTTCTTGAAGCCGTTGAGGTCGAAGAACCACAGGTACGCGGGGTCGTCCTCGCCGGCCTGGCGGCATATGCGCGGCAGCTCTTCCATCAACGCGCGGCGGTTGCGCAGGCGCGTGAGCGCGTCCGTGGACAGTTCTTGCACCACCCTGCGGTTTGACACGACCAGGCCAAGCGTCGAAGCCAGAAGCATGACCACGGCCGTGATCAGCAGCGTCAGCAGGCCTGCGTTCCAGCTGTCCAGGAGATCGGGGTTGGCATGTGTATCGGTCGCGGCAACCGCTATCTCCTGGTGGCCGCCACCGACGGTCAGCGGCAGCGCCGCGACCATCGAGCGCCGGCCTTCGTTGAACGTCGAGCGCGGGTGCGCTCCGAGGGCGCCCGACCCGACGAACAGCGTGTGAGGCGAGCCGGGCGTGACCGCGCTGTGGGTGCTGGACGGGCCGTTGAGCGTCAGTCGCCCGGCCGCGTAGCTACCCAGCTGTATGTTCACGTTGGGGGGGTTGTCGATCAGCAGGCTCGAGCCCCGCGTGGCGGCGATGCTGATGTCCAGATGGACGATGCCAAACGCGTGTCCGTGCACCCGGAAGGGCGCGAGGAAGGCGACCGACAGCTGCCCGCTCACGGGTGAGACGAACGCGCCGCTGGCCGCGCCAACGGGAGAGCTATCGGCGAGCGCGACGAACTGACGCCCGAGCGACTGAGGGAACACGGCCTGGTGGGACGTCGGCGCGCACACGATCTGGCGCCCCTGCCCGTCGTCCAGGCAGGCGGCAGACAGCGGCACGAACGAGAAGCCCTTGATCGTGGCGAGGCTGAGGGAGGCGTAGAAAAGGTCGCTTCGGCGGGGGCTCGCAGCCAGCGAGCGATCGGTCAACAGCTGACGGACGGCCGGGTTGACGAGCATCAGCGACAGCGCCGTCGTCGTCTGACGCTCACCCCCGGAGATCAAGCCGAGCTCGTTGGCCACCGCCGCCTGCAAGGAGCGATCCTGGGCGTTGCGGTGCGACTGCACGGTTTCCCTGGTTTGGAAGACGGCGATGCCGCCGAGCAGCAACGACACGACGAGTCCCACAAGGGCAAGCTGGCGCATGGCGTGTGCTTCGTCGCCTCGATCGCCGGCCTGAACGATCAGAGATCCAAGCCAGCAGATGTTTTTCCGCGTCAATTCGACGGGGGCATCGCGCTCGGCAACACCGTGCGGATGGTCGCGCTGCAAGCGCAGGAGTACGAGTTCGAACACGAGTCCTAGGATCGAGCTCCGTCCTCGATGACGAGCTCGAGCAGATAGCGGGGCGGTCCCCGCCGGCGCCGATACGCCGGCGGGGGCGACGTGCCCCCGGGCCAGCGGTCGGCACGCGGGGCGGCTACCTGCCTCGGTGCCAGGGCGTGTCGCTCGAGCGCCGGGCGGAGACCTCGCAAAGCCGTCTGGCCCGGGACGGAAGATCTTTTCGTGATGACCGACGAGCCCGACGCAGACCCACGAATCAAGCTCGTCTACCAGGAAGCCGTGCGTGGCTGGTCGCTTCAGAGCTCGGTGCTGGACGAGATCAGATCTCGTACCGGCGTCTTGCTAGCGCGGCGACGATTGCGTCGACGCTGCTCGGCGGGACGGATGCGCTTCGCCACGACAAGTTCACCCCCCTCGGCGTGGTCGCGCTCGTCTTGTTCTGCTTCGTTGCTGCTCTGTGCGTGTACATCCTCTGGTCACCGGACTGGACGTTCACGCACGATTCGCGCAAGCTTCTCGATGCGTACGTCAAGGACAGCAAGTCGCTCGACTACATGCACGAAGATCTCGCCCTGGCCGCCGACGGCTTCAGAGCGAGGAACGACGACAAACTCTCGGCGCAGTTCAATGCGTTCCGATGGGCATCGATCTTGCTTGGCCTAAGCATCGTGCTGTGGCTGATCGATCTGACCTAGTGCGAGCGAGGCTCAAGGAGTAGCTGTGTGCTCGCGGGCGGGCCGGGGGCGGCGGGCGGCCTTCGTATCGTGAATGCGATGCAGCCGCCCAGGAGATCCGAGGAGCGAAGGTGAGCGCCACGCTGAAGCTGGTCGCCGACCCGGCGCACTCAGGCCCGCAGTCGGCGCCCGAGCCGGACGCAGCCTCCGGACGTGCGCGCGAAGCGGCGGCGCTCGACGCCTATTCGCGGACGGTCGTCGACGTCGTCGAGCGCCTCGCGCCCAGCGTGGCGAATCTGCGTGTGCTTCGCGCCACCCGCCGCGGCCGCGTGCCCGCTGGCGCAGGCAGCGCGGTCGTGCTCACACCGGACGGCTTCCTGCTCACGTCTGCTCACGTGGTGGCTGGCCGCGACCGGCTCGGACGGGCGACGTTCGTGGACGGGCGCGAGATCGGCTTCCGTGTCGCCGGCGCCGACCCCCTATCGGACCTCGCGGTGCTGCGCAGCGATGCCGACGACCTGCTCCCAGCTACGCTCGGCGAGGCCGCGCACCTGCGCGTAGGGCAGTTGGTCGTCGCGATCGGCAACCCGCATGGCTTCGCGGGCTCGGTCACGGCCGGTGTCGTTTCGGCCCTCGGGCGCTCGTTGCCTGCCAGGTCGGGGAGCACGGTGCGGATGATCGACAACGTGATCCAGACCGACGCCGCTCTCAACCCGGGCAACTCCGGCGGCGCCCTCGTTGACTCCCGCGGAGAGCTCGTCGGAATCAACACCGCCGTTGCCGGTGTCGGGCTTGGGCTCGCTGTCCCGATCAACGAGGCGACGCGCAAGGTGATCGGCGATCTGATGAACCACGGCCGCGTGCGCCGCGCCCACCTGGGCATCGCCGGTGGGCCGCGCCCGCTGCCCGCGCGCGCCCGCCGCGAGCGGGCGCAGGCGACCGGCGTGGAGATAATCGAGGTGATGGCCGACAGCCCAGCGCAGGAGGCCGGCCTGCGCCCCGAGGATCTGATCGTCGAGCTCGGCGGAGAGCGCGTCGAGGCAGTCGAAGACATCCAACGGCTGATGGTCGCGGACCTGATCGGCTCAGACGTGGACATAGTCGTGCTGCGTGGCGGCTCACCGAGCAGGCTGCCGCTCAGGGTCCGGGAGCTGAGCTCGTAGCCCTCCTCGCCGATTGCAGCGTCAGGCGACGCGCAGCTGGCGTCGAAGATGCCCCGTGCGGGACTCGAACCCGCCCCACCGGATTAAAAGTCCGGCGCTCTACCAGATGAGCTAACGGGGCCCTGCGGTCGAACAGTCTATGGCTGTTCGGCCGCGGCCACGCGCAGCAGCTCGTCGATGCGCGTGAGCTTCACGCGCGGACGCCCGGCGAGCTCGCCGAGAGCGCGCTCGTGGCGGTCGATCGCCTCCCAGCCGGCGTATGTGACGAGATCGGGTTGGCGCGAGCGAAGCAGGCGCTCGACTGCCTGCGCGTCGGGCGACGCGGGAGCGTGCACGGGCGCGGCGCCGTTGCTCGACGGCGCGAGGTCTTGCAGTAGCGCGTCGACCGTCTCCTGCGCATCCTTCTTGTTCGTGCCGATCACGCCCGAGGGTCCGCGCTTGATCCAGCCGACGACGTACTCGCCGGGGGTTGGCTCGTTGCTGGCGGGATCGAGAACGCGCCCGCCGCGGTTGAGGATCACGGCTGCGCGCTCGTCGAACGGGACACCTGGGAGCGCCTCGCCGCGGTAGCCGATCGCGCGGAAGGCTAGACGCGCGTGGATGGTCTCGCGCTCGTCGGTGGGGATCGCACGCAGTCCGCCTCCGGAAGCGGCCACCAGCTCGTTGCGGATCAGCTCGACCGCCCCCAGGCGGCCGTGCTCGTCGGGAAGGAACGCGCTGGGGGACAGCAGGAAGCGCAGCACGATTCGCTTGGCGTGGCCGGCGGGCGAGCGGGAGGCGTAGTCGCGCAGAATCTCGACGTTGCGCCTGCGCGTGATGTCCTCCCTCGCCTCCGGGTCATCGACGGCGAGCGCGCGCTCCAGTTCGGCCTCGTCGACGATCACGTCCGCGCCAGCGAGCTCGCCGAGCTCCAGCAGCTCGGGGTTGGTGAACGCCGCCTGCGCTGGCCCGCGCCGGCCGACGATCACCACCTCGTTCACACGACTGTCGGCGAGCACCGCCAGCGCGTGATCGGCGGTGTCCGTGGGTGCCAGCTCCTCCGGCGCGAGCACCAGCATGCGCGCGACATCGAGCGCGACGTTGCCGTTTCCGATAACCACCGCGCGTCCCGCCCCGGGGCCGCCGACGTCGGCCGTCAGGTCGAACTCCAAGTGCGTGTGGTCGGGATGGCCGTTGTACCAGCCCACGAACTCCGTCGCCGCGTGCGAGCCCGGTAGATCTTCGCCTGCGATCCCCAGCGGCCGGTCCGACGGCGATCCGGTGGCGTACACGATCGCGTGGTAGTGGGCCAGCAGCTCATCGCGCGAGACGTGCTCGCCGAAGTTGACGTTGCCGTAGTAGCGAAAGCGCGGGTGGGCGGCGGTCTTCTCGTACACGCGGCTGACCGACTTGATCTTCGGGTGGTCGGGCGCCACGCCCGAGCGCACCAGCCCCCACGGCGTCGGCAGGCGCTCGAGCATGTCCACCTCGAAGTGCCCCGCCGGGTCCTTCAGCAGGTGTCCCGCCGCGTAGAAGCCAGCTGGCCCTGAGCCTATGACGGCGATACGGATGGCGGGGGTATCTGTCATCGGGTGCGGGGATGGGCGCGGCCCGACTCGAACGGGCGACCCCCTCGGTGTAAGCGAGGTGCTCTGGCCAGCTGAGCTACGCGCCCCGGCCGGGTAACTCAAGGCTAGCGAGCCTGCGAAGCTGGGAAGATGCGGAGCGTCGGCGCGAGGCACAGGAGGGTGTGGGTCCTAGCGGGCTCGCTCGCGGGCGGGATCGTCGTGCTGCTCGCGCTCGCACAGGTGCTGCTGCCGAGGTTGGCCGCGAGCAGGATCTCCTCACGGGTGGGACGGTATGGCAGCGTGCAGAGCGTCAGCGTCAGCGCGTGGCCGGCGGTAGAGCTGTTGTGGGGGGATATCGACTCGGTGCACGTGCGAGCCAGGAGCCTCGCGCTGAGCCCCGAACAGGCCGCCGGCCTGCTGTGGGAAGGACGCGGCGCGCAGAGCATGGACCTCAGCGCCGAACGCGTCAAGCTCGGCTCGCTGGCCGTGAGCGACGCAACCCTGCACAAGCGCGGTAGCGCGCTAAGCGCCCAGGCGATCGCCAGCGAAGCCGCCGTCAGGGCTGCGCTTCCCGAAGGGTTGGCCGTGAAGCTGCTGCGCAGCGAAGGCGGCGAGGTCGAAGTCCAGGCCAGCGGCGCGCTGTTCGGGGTGGGTGCCTCCGTGAACGCCGTCGCCGGCGCCAGCGAGGGCAAGCTGGTGGCGCACCCGCTGGGGTTCCTGATCGAAGCCTTCCAGCTGACGCTGTTCTCCGATCCGCATGTGCATGTGGAAGGCGTGGGGGCGAGCGTCGTCACCCGCCAGCCGCTCACCTACCGCCTGAGCATGACCGCGCGCCTGGAGTGAGCGCGCCGGTCGGCGGCGACGCGCCGCTAGGGTCAGGCCGCCGCGGGTACGGGCGCTGCGGGGACGGCGGCGCGCGGCGCCACCAATACCGGCAGTCCGTCCTTGGGGCTGATCGTGGGCATCTGTCGGATGCTCAGCCGGAAGTCCTGGGGCAGCGACAGCGTCACGCGCGAGAGGATCAGCGCGGCGATCGCGCGCACCTCCAGCTGACCAAAGCGCATGCCGATGCACGTACGCGAGCCGCCCCCGAACGGGACGTACGCGCCTTTCGGAAGCTCCGGCGCGTCCGGCGCGAAGCGCTCGGGGCGGAACGCCTCCGGGTCGGGGAACACATCGGGCAGATGGTGCGACGCCCACGAGCTGTAGTTGACGAACGCGCGTGCGGGAACCGTGTGGCCTTCGTACTCGAACTGCTCGACTGCACGTCGCGGACCGATCCACGCCGGCGGGTACTTGCGCAGCGTCTCCTCGAGCACCATCTCGAGCTGTGGCAGCTCGCCGGCGACGAGCTGCGCGGCCGTCGGGCGACCGTCGGTGAGCATCGCGTCCTGCTCTGCGAGTAGGCGCGCCACGATCTGCGGCTGTCGGGCGAGCTCGTAGAACATGAACGACACAGTCGAGGTGGTCGTGTCGTGCCCGGCGAACAGCAGCGTCATCACCTCGTCGCGGATCTGCACGTCGCTGAGCGTGTTGCCGTCCTCGTCGCCCGCGTCCAGCAGCAGGCTGAGGATGTCGCTCCCGCGCTCGCCCGTAGCGCGCCGGCGCGTGATCTCCGAGTAGATCAGCGCGTCCAGCTTGCGCGCTGCCTGCTGCATGCGCGCCCATGGCGAGCGCGGGGTGCGCAGCGTGCGCAGGAAGTAGTCGCTCGCGTAGAAGGACAGCGCCTCCTCGAACAGGCCCGCTGCGTCGATTGCGCGCGCCTGCTCGCCGTCCGGGTCCACGCCGAAGAGCGCGCGCATCGCCACCCGCACGGCCAGACGCCGCGTCCACGCGTACAGGTCCACTCGCCCACCCGGCCGCAGCTCATGCACCGCGCGCGCGGTCTCCTCGATGACCGCCTCCGCCGACGCGAGGATGCGCTCGCGGTGGAACGCCGGCAGCATGATCAGGCGCGAGCGGCGATGGAAGTCGCCGTCGATCGTCAGCAGCCCGTCGCCCATCAGGCCGATCAGGTCGCGGAAGTGCGAGTCCCGCCACGTGAAGTTCGACGCGTGCGAGACCGTGATGTAGTGGTTCGCGCCCGGCCCCAGCATGAACACCGTGTTCGCGTGGAAGATCCTCAGCGTGAACACCGGGCCGAAGCGCTCATAGCCCTCCAGCAGCAGCTGAAGCGGTTCGTTGGCGAAGCGGCGCGTGCGCGCCAGCGATGGGCGGGTGTCGCCGGGCGGGAACGCCACCGTGGCCGAGCGCTCGTCGCGGAGATCTTCCAGCATCACCGTCAGCGGCCTCGAGTTCAGCAGCGGTGCAGGACCAACAAGTGCCACGGTCACGCAAGCCTAGAGCAAAACTGGCCGTGTAGCCAGTCGCGGGCGAGCCGAGGACAAGACGCGCAGCTTGGCATACTGGACGAGCTCGGAGCGTTCAGCGCGGCGCCTCGGGTATCGCGGGGGCGTAGCTCAGCAGGTTAGAGCGCTGCCCTGTCACGGCAGAGGTCGCGGGTTCGAGTCCCGTCGCTCCCGCCTTTGTTGCCTCATCGTCCGCGTCGGCTTTTGGGTGCGTGGCCCGCACCTCCGACGCGGCGGTGAAGTAGTCGGCGAACGCCGGGTTGGGTTTGACGGCGACGATCTGGTTGTCCTTGGCCCATACCTGCGCGAACAGCGAGAGCAGGAGCTTGCGTCGCTCGGCGGGCTTGGGCTCGGCGTCCCAGAAGCGCGCGAAGTCTTCGAGGATGGCGTGCGCGCGGTCGAGGTCGGGGTTCGTCGGGGGCTTGGTGCGCTGCAGCTCCTCCTCGATGATTTGGCGGCGCATGACGTATTGGGGCTTGGCGATGTCGCCCATCAGATACAGCTCGCGTAGTCGCTCAAGCTGGCCGGTCAGCTCGCGGCGGCGCTCGGCGTCCTCGCCGGGATGCCCGCCCGTCTCGGCTTGGATGGTGTCGAGGATCAGCCCGCGTAGCTCGGGGTCGGGCTGGAAGTCGTGCAGCCAGTCGATCAGTTGCTCCTCCAGGGGCTGTGCGGGGGTCATCGTTTGCTCGCAGTCGCCGTGGTGGCGGCGGGTGGAGCACTGGTAGCGGCGCATCCCCTCGCGGCCGGTGCGACAGCCGTGCATCCGCGCGCCGCAGCGCTCGCAGCAGAGCAGCTTGCGCAGCAGGTACTCCTCGGAGGGTCGGCCGGGCTTCACAACGCGGGTGCGCCACGAGCGGACTTCCTGCACGCGGTCGAACAGCTCCTCGCTGACGATCGGCTCGTGCAGTCCTTTGATCGCGCGGCTCTTGTCGCGCAGCCCGGAGACATAGCCGGCGTAGGCGGCGTTGCACAGCATCTCGCGCACGGTGTCCTTGCTGAACAGCCGGCCGCGGGCGCTGCGTGCGCCCTTCGCGTTCAGCCACGCCGCGAGCGTGCGGTCTGACTCCTGGCCGGTGGCGTAGCGCTCGAACAGTGCGAGCACGAGCGGCGCGCGCTCGGGTTCAGCGACCGCGAGCTTGGTGTCGGTGTCGCGGATGTAGCCCCACGGGAGGCTGCCGACGAGGTGCCCTTGGCGTGCCTTCTCCTTCAGTCCGCTGCGTGTCCAGAAGGACAGCGAGACGGAGTAGTACTCGTCGAACATCTCGTGAATCGACTCGGCGAGGAACGCGGACGGGTCGGTGTGGTCTTCGCCCATCGGCTGGGTGACAGAGATGACGCGGATACCCAGCCGCTCGCGGAGTAGCTGCTTGTAGCGGCGTGCCTCGACTTGGTTTCGGGCGAACCGGGAGGTGTGGTAGACGAGCACCACGTCGAACTTGCCCGCGGCGGCGTCGGCCATCAGCCGCTGGAACTCGGGGCGTGCCTCTGACTTGCGCCAGCCGGAGTGAAAGTCGCAGTACTCGCCGATCAGCTCCAGATCGTTCTCGGGCGCGAACGTTGGCGATTGCTTGGCGTTGTGCGTCGGGGGAGAAGCCTTGGCCTTGCTCCTCGGTTGACTCGCGGATGTAGGCGGCGGCGCGCTGCGGGCTATCGGCCATGTCGAGTCGGGGTCGGTGAGGTCGCGTCCGCGGCGCAGCCACCAGTCGGCGAACCATCTGGCGAACGCTTGGAGTTCGGGGTCGAGGCTGCTGCGGGGGTCATGGCGTGGTCCTCCTTGCGGCGGGGTATCGGTCCCGTCGATCAGATCAGAGCCGGGCCGTGTTCTCAAGGCTCTGACATCGCGCTGCGGCGGGGTGCCTGGATGGCAGACCTCCCGGCCGGCTCGGGCCGTCGTCCGTGTGCCCGGCCGTGCGCTTGGTGCTCGCTTGCGCGCGCTCATGTCGTCCTCCCGGCGTGTGTCTGCGACGCCGCGTCGGCTGCTGGTGGCTTGCGCAGGACGAGCACGTCCTCGTGCGCGGTGACGAGTGTGCGCTCGCCGTGCGCGCGTGCTCGGCGGGTGTGCAGCGTCTGCCAGAACGACGGGCGCATCTCAAGACGCCGGTCACGGAGCGTGGCGTGCAGTGCGATCACCCGCTGCCAGTAGGACAGGCCAAGCTCCTCGCACAGCGCGATCGTTTGGCCCGAGAGGTTGCGCAGCGCGCCACCGAAGCACATGTCCTTGGTGACGATCACCATGTACCCGCCGGGCTTGAGCGCCGCCGAGCAGGCGCGGTAGACCTCGCTCATCGCCGTGAGGTAGCCCGCGCCGCGGGCGTGCTCGAGGTTGGCGCGGTCGCGGCTGTAGTTGGTGGTGTCCTCGCGGCGCAGCGGCCCGGTGGCGTGCTTGACGTTCTCGGTCGCGAGGTCGGCGACCTGGCACGCATACGGCGGGGAGGTGAGGATCAAGTCCACCGGCCTGTACCCCTCGCCGTTGAGCAGCGCGGCAAGCTCCCGTGCGTCACCGTGTATGACCCGTGCGGTGCCGCTCGCGCCGTGCTGGAGTGCGTGCTGTACGTTCGCGTTGGCGAGCGTCGCCCAGCGGCTCTCAAGCTCGACGCCGACCGCGCGCCTGTCGAGATGGATCGCCTCCACGAGCGTCGTGCCGATCCCGCACATCGGGTCCACGACCAGGTCGCCGGGTCGCTGTAGGCGTCGATCGCGTGGCGCGCGAGCGCGGGCAGCATCTTGGCCGGGTGGCGGTTTGACTCGGGCAGATAGCGGCGGTGGCGCTGCCACTGGCTCGTGCGCTGCGCGCACCCCCATACCGCCAACGGAAGCTCACCACCAGGGCGATTCTGCTCGCACCGCGCAGCCGGCCTTTTCACTGGCGCCACAGGCGCCGGGCACTGCACTGGTCGTCGGCTGTGACTCACGCCGCACCTCCTCGCGTGCTCGCGGCGTGGCGCCAGCGCCGGCCGAGACAGTCCTCGACACGACGGCCGTCGTGCCTCGGCGCGGCGGGTAGTTCGGTGAAGCTGCGTTGTTGCTCGCGGGCGGGCAGCAGCTCGTAGCACTCGCCGTCGATCGACCCCCACACCCACGGCGGGCCGGGCGGCGCGCAGCGCGCGAGGTTCGCAAGTCGCCGCCTGCCTTCGCAGACGAGCAGGATGTTCCCACGGTCGCGGTGGGGGTCCGCGGCTAGCGCTTGGCGGTAGGCGTCGAGCTTCGCTTTCACCCGCCGCGCCGGCTCAGTGGCACGGTCGATCTCCAGGTAGAACGCGATCTCGCCGTCCGCGAGCAGATAGCGGCCGTAGCCATCCGGTCGCACGCTCGCGCCCGTTCCCTTCTGTGCTTGCTGCTCGCCGAGCCAGCGATAGACCCCCTCGCCGAGCCGGGTGAGGCTCCGCTCGGTCAGCGCGAGAAAGAATCGCGCGACCGCGCGGCGGTGCTCCAGGTCGGGGATCGACAGACCCGGCGGGCGGCGTGCCGGCGCCCCGATCGTCCGTCTGGCGTTGGGTGTGAGGAACCACAGCGCCTCGGAGCGTCCGCCGCGGTGTGAGCGCGCCGGGTACACCCGCAGCAGGAGGTCTTGTGCCTCCAGCTTGAGCAGCCTGCGACGACAGGTACGAAGACCACTGAAAAAGAGAAGACCAAGCTCGGAGGTACAGTAAGTAGGGGCTCGCAGTGAGAGGGGTTCGCGTCCGACCCCGGATCGCTGTGCTGGTGCGGGGTTAGGGGCGGCGGGGGTGCTCCCTCGGAAGGAGCGTCGTGCGGAGCACCGAACGGAGCACCCTCAACATCGGCTTGGGCACGTCCTGGCGGCGGCTGCTCGATCCTGCCGTAGCGCTCACGGATCGCCACCTCGACCGCTGCTCGCTGGCTTGCCTTGGCGCGTTCACGTCCACGGATCGACCGGGCGGCGCCCTGCGATGTGGCCGGCGGCGGGAGCGTCGTGGCCGTCGCGGCGGGTAGCTGGTGGGCGTCGTGAAGGACGCGGCAGGCGATCGTGTGCGCCCCCAGGTGCAGCAGGTCGTGTGCGTCCAGGCGCGGCTCGAAATGCACGGCCATGCGTTTCGCGTCGGCGGCGCCGAGCCCGAAGCACAGCTTGGTTTGGCAGTTCGCGTCGATCGCCTCGGCGAGCTCTGAGTCTTTGAGCTGCGCGAGGTTCTGGTGCGCGAGCACCAGCCCGAGACCGTAGCCGCGTGCCTGCGCGAGCGCGGTCGCCATCCCCTGCGGCAGATGACAGAAGCGGTGGCACTCGTCCACCAGGCACAGGAACGGAGGGCGGTCGCTGTGCGCGAGCGGGCCGAGTCGCTGCGCGGCCTGCCACGCGCGATGCAACAGCACCGATCCGATCAGGTCCGCCGCGTCCTCACCGAGGGTTTGCGGGAGTGAGACGATCAGCCAGCGGCCCGTGTTGATCCGCTCGGTGAGGTCGGGCGCGGTGGGCTGGCAGAGCATGTTGCGAAGCGTGCGGTTCCCGAGCAGAGTTGCACCCGTGCGGGCTCGCTGAGGGTCTGCCACTGGCGCCAGAACACATCCAGCGCCACAGGGTCGCTCGCCCGATAGCGCGAGCGCTCGCCGGGGTCAGACAGCAGCATGAGCACGTCCGCGAGCGTTGGCGCCGGCCCGGCCGGGTCACGACCACACAAAAGCGTGGTCAGCGCAGAGCGCAGGATGTCCTCGGTGCGTGGACCCCAGAAGCGGGAGAACAGCCGGGCGAAGATCCCGCAGATCGCCTGCGCCTGCGCGTCACCATCGGCGGGTGAGCAGGCCAGCAGGTTCAGCGCGGGTGGCCGGCTTGTTTCGCCGAGGTCGAGCAGGTCCACGTCGGCGACGCGCTCGCTGGGGATGCGCTCGAGGATCAGCCCTGTCAGCTCGCCGGTGGGGTCGAGGACCATCCCGCCGATCCCCGCACGGATCGCCTCGACCGTCATGTTCAATAGCAGGGTGCTCTTGCCGCGGCCGGTCGGCCCGAGAACGTGCGCGTGCTGCAAGAGCGCCATCGGCTCGACACGAACCTCGCGGTCAAACCCTGCGTGGTCGCTCACGCCGAGCAGCAGCCCGCGCGAGGGAGCGTGCGCGACGGGCGCGACGCTGCGCGATGGCGCCTCGGGGAACGACAGCGGCGCGAATGCGCTCTCCTCCGGGACCGCGATCAACACGGCGGCCTCGCGGCTGCTCAAAAGCAGTCGCGGCTTCACAGGCGCAAGGCACCCGAGCAGCCGCCGCGCACAAAACGGCTCGAAGCCCTTGCGCAGCCCGCCGAGATCGTAGAACTGGCCGAACGCCGCGAGCAGCCCACCCAGCCGGCCGCCTGCTCGACGCCTGCCCTCAGCCCACGCGCCAACCCGGAGCGTGGCAGCGAGCAGCGGCGCGCTGGCCTTCGCGTCGATCGCCCGCGCACGCTCCAGCGAGAACGGGTCAGCCGTCCGCTGTGATCCCTTCTGGTTCATCGGGTGCGGCGAGCCAGGGGTGAACAGGTCGATCAGCTCACCCAGCAGCGACCCGAACGCCTGTAGCGCCCGTCAACTCGAAAGCTCGGCTGCAACCCCCGTCCAGCGCGTAGCCGCGCTGACTGGCTGCGCGCACGGCTGGCCGCCGAGCGCGGCGCCGCCTGCATCACGAGCTGGATCACGCCGCCCTCGCCGGCCTCCTGCGCGCGCAACGCCGCCAGCAGTTGCCCGGCCGGGTCAACGCGGTGATCCACCCGCAGCGGTAGGAACCGCGAGGCGAGCGGCGCGAGACTCGCCGCCCGCAAACGCGCGTCCTCGCACACGTCATCGAGCGGCCCGTTCCCGGCCACCGTCTCGACGGTCAAGCCGCCAAGACCCTGCTCGACTGCCGCGCGCACCTGCGCAACGGGCACGCCGCCTGAGATGAACAGACCGCACTCTGCGCGGTCCTCCTGCGCCGTCACTGATAGTGCCACCCACGGCGCCGGGCCGAGCAGCGGACGCGGCAACCCGCCGGCCAGCGTGCTCATCAGCGTCTCAAGCGCCGGACGCGAGACCTGCTCGCCGAGGCGAAGCTCAAACCAACGACCGGACGCCGCGAGACGATGCCGGCCGCACACCCGCCACGCTGGGATAAGTGCGAGCGCCGCGAGCACCAACGCCAGCAACGGCGCCAGCGTGCCCGCCAAGGCCACTACATGATGGACGAACGACGAGCCACCCTCGTGCAACGGCCAATCAGGTTCGCGCACGAACCGTTCCGCAGCGTGCGAGGAACGAGAAAGATGATCTTGTGTGTGATGAGTTCTCATAACCTTTAAACCGAGCTAGCCCTCCTGGGGACAAATCAATTTCCGGGTACGTCGAGCGACAGCCGACCGGCCGGTTGTCACTGGCAAAGAGAAGAAGGTCGATCGCGGCTCTCCCGCGGTACATGGCGTCGCGCATTCCGTAGGCGAGCACGTTCGGCCCTTTTCACTACACAAAGGCCGCACAAGCCCCCCTTTGGGGAACAAACCGAGCCCGACCGCGATCCCCGCTGAACGCCGAACCCGGCATGAACAGACGCGATCCGGGCAATACACAGCCATGCAGGTCCATAACCGCAGCGGCACGCAAAAACACGACCCCGACGGCTGGCCCGCCTCCCCCAAGCTTCCGGCGCTCGACCCCCTCAGCGACCAACTGCGCCAGCGGATCATGTGGGCGCTCGCGCACGAACCACGCACCCCGACCGCGCTCGCCCACGCCCTCGGCGCCAGCCAGCCGCTCATCAGCAAACACCTGGCGATCCTGCGCGCCGCCGGGCTCGTAGAAGCCCACCGCGACCCGCACGACCGCCGCGCCCGCGTCTACGACATCCGCCGCGACCAGCTCATCCTCCTGCGCGCCTGGATCGACACCCTCCAGCGCAACTGGCTGCGCCGCCACACCGGCCCGGCCGACCCCGACAGCTACAAGGCCCGGCGCCTGGACCCCAACTACACGACCCGCGGCACCCCACGCAAACGCATCCCCCGCGCCCTCAAGGAGCCCTGGGAACGCTGAGAAGCCAAGCCGGGGGACGGAGCGGACAAGGAGCATTGCCCACAGGTGTAGACCTTCGCAACGCCGGCAACTACCCGTATCCCTGGATACCCGTATACGCGCGAAAATGGGCAGACAAACACCGCGAGAAGTGCTAGCGCCCTACCGTATGGCGCTCGACCATCCACAGTGCTGCGAGCATCGAGGCGACAACGACCGCGGCTGCGGGCTCACTAGTGGCAGTGGACACGAGCGGCCGCGTGGCCGTTGCCCCGACACGGCACGACTGCGGTTCGGGCGCGGAGGGCCGCCGACGCAGATCGCTACTTCTTCGACTTCTTCAGGTGAGCGGTCGTCTGAACAAGATCGACACTGCCTGTGTGTGTCTGAGCGGGCAAGGGGAAAGACTTGAGAATCGTCAAGCTGGCGCCCAATCGTCCGTGATCTGCGCCGAACCGCTGACGCCCGATCGTGTCTAGTTTCAACTTTATCGTCGCGGTCTTGCCTGCGGGGATGGCAAACGTGGCCGTAGCGATCGTCAGTGCCTTGGATCGCTTCCCATTGCCTTTGTCCGAGGCCTTGCCCTTGATTGTGAGCGTCAGCTTCCCTCGACAGACGCCCGTACCGGCGCAGGCCAGCTTGACCGCTATGTCCCCGTTTTTCTGCGTCGGGATACGGGTTCCGACGAGCGTCACGCTGGCAGCGCTCGGTGGCGTCGCAGTGGTAGTACTAACGGCTGAACTCCCGCTCGTTGTGGGCGACTGTGCAGTCGGGCTTACTTCTTCGCTCGCGGTGATCTTGCCTACCGATCCGCAGTCTGTGAACCACACGCTTGCGTCCGGTCCGGCCACGAGGTTCCGGAGGCCGCCACCGTTGTTACAGGAGTTGAGCCCTGTGCTGAACTCTGTAATGGCACCGCTCGGTGTAATCCTCCCGATCGCCGTAGGGCTGGAGGCTTCAACGAACCACACATTGCCGTCCGGGCCGGGCGCAAATTCCTGCGGCGCGCTAGAAAAGTGCAGACCGCTGCTGAATTCGGTGATCGTTCCGCTCGGGGTGATGCGAGCGATTGTACCCGCGACAGGTTCGGCGTGAGAGAACCACATGTTTCCGTCTGGGCCTGCGATGAGGCTGTTCAAGCCACACAAGTGGTGACAGTTATCTTCTTTCAGTCCCGAGCTGAACTCGGTGATTGCCCCGCTCGGGGTGATCTGCCCGATCGCCTTGGTGGTGCCCTCATCTATAAACCACAGGTTTCCGTCTGGACCTGAAGCGATCCCAAACGGTTCACTGCCGGCGTTCAGTCCCGAGCTGAACTCTGTGATCGTCCCGCTCGGGGTGATCCGTCCGACCGCTGGAAGCCCCGCGTCAGTGAACCAAAGGTTTCCGTCCGGACCCGCGACGACATCGAACGGTTTGCTGCTAGGGCTCAGGCCTGCCGTAAACTCGGTGATCGTCCCGCTTGGGGTGATTCGTCCGATCGCTCTGGTGCTACCGTCGTCTGCGAACCAGAGGTTTCCGTCAGGTCCCACCACCAAGCCTTCGGGTTTGCTACCGGCGTTTAGGCCTGAGCTGAACTCGGTGATCACGCCGGCAGGCGTAATTCGACCCACGGCTCCACGGTCGGTGAACCAGAGGTTCCCGTCGGGTCCCGCAACAATGCTTTCAGTCCAGCTGTTTTCGTTCAGGCCGGCTGTGAACTCGGTGATCGTTCCGCTTGGGGTGATTCGTCCGATCGCCTTGGTGGTGCCGTCGTCGGTGAACCACAGGTTTCCTTCGGGGCCTGTAGCGATGCTCGTTGGATTGCTTCCCGGATTCAGACCTGCGTTGAACTCGGTGATCGCTCCCACCGGGGAAGCAAGTGCGGCACCTGATGTCAGCGTGAGCGACAGGCTGCACACTGCGACGATCAGACTGGCGACGGCACCTCCCCGAGGACGGGCAAACATGCACATGGACGACTTCACGCTAGCTACCTCCGATTGATCCGCTGACGACCGCGTGTCGGAACCTTACCAACGCTCGCAACCAGTAGGCTGGATGCTGGATGGCCGGCAACAGGCTCAGTCTGTTGGCTTCTGGTGCGTCCGTTGGTGTGCGAGTTGGTAGACGGTCGGGCGTCGTGAGTCTCGGGGATGGTGGCGCACTCCGAAGGCGAGGAATACGAGGACCGGGCGATGAAAATGAGCCCGCTGTTCCGTCCCATGTTCCTCGTGGGCGCCGGCGAATCGGTCGAGGCTGGCGTTCCTGCCAGCTTCGAGATGACCCGAGAAGCTCAGCCGGCGAGTGCGAGCGCCAGGTCGGCTGCCGGGACACGACTCGGGATCGTCAGCTTGATCTCGCCGTCACGTTTGAGGAGCCACTTGGCGTTGACGATCGTGATGGCGATGACCGCGCCAGTCTCGTCGTAGCGGATGTTGTGCCCCTCGGGTGTGCCGAACGACTCGGCTGGCATTCGGGGCTCGCCGACGCTCAGGTAGAGAACGTCTGCGTCTGCGTCGTACTCGACGTTGTCGAAGGAGAGGGTTCCGATCGTGATCGTCATCGCGGAAGGCCTTCCGGGTCGTTGTCCTGCCCAAAGGCGGTGACGAAGCGGTCGGCGTCTCCTGCAAACTCTACAACCACCCGCATCCACCGGAAAGGGAAGGGCGCACGGGACCGCAGCCAGTAACGCTCGCGGCCCGGGTGCGGGTCGGGCTCCTGAAAGTCGGGCTGGCGGATTGCCTCGAGCAGCGTGTCCTGCCGCCCGGACATCTCGACGTGGCGCTGGATGTAGCGCCAGCGCTCCTCGGTCAGCTCGACATTGCGGCCTTGCGGCGAGACGGCGCTTGCGATTACCGGGCTCTCGTCCACCGCGCCAGCTTGCCATTCTCGCCGGTCGCACCGCGGCGGCACCGCCAGCTCACCCACCGTCCTGTGTCAATGCACTGTCAGCAGCCTGTCAGCTAGCGATCGTGCCTGCCCAAGTCATCGGAGCTCACCGCCGACCCTGGGGGGCACCCAGTCACGACCGAGAAGCGACGGCGAGCGCCTCCGACTAGGCATGCTAGCCTAATAGGATTACTAATCCGCAAACAGCTATCTAAATAAGGAGTGCATATGGCGATTTCAATAGACCCAGCCAGCCTCACCAACATCGGGGCGCCAAGGCCCATCGAGGTGCCCGCGACGAGGTACCGCCAGGGCGGGCGCGTGATGTTCCATCTCACGACCACCCTCGCGCAGCTCACGCAGCTGGTCCCGAAGCGCCCGGATCCCAGCGAGCCAATCGAAGGCAACCGCCGCGTAGACCCGAAAAGGGCAAGGAACTTCGGGCACTACGTACTGGAGAAGGACGACTGGGTATCGCCAGCGATCATCGTCCGGGCACCCTCCGCCGAAGTCGAGTTCGAGGTTAGCCACAGCTTCGAGGACGGCACCGCATGGGGGGTCTTGAAAATCCCGTTGCACGTGCTGACGGAGATCCTGCTGCTCGACGGGCAGCACCGCACGCTCGGCACCTTCATGGCGATCGACGAGATCAACGAGCGGATTCGCACGGAGCGCGACAGCCTGGAGGCTGCGCGAGCCGACGAGAACGGTCCCGTGATCGCCGAGATGGAGGCAGCACTCAAGAAGCTCCTCGACACGCGCGAGAAGCTGAACCACGAGCACATCGCAGTAGACATTGCCCTCGTTTCAACGACGCAAGCGAAGCAGATGTTCGTAGATATCGCCAACAACGCGAAGGGCGTAAACCGCGACTTCACGACGATTCTGGATCAGCGCGATGTCATCAACCGTATCGCCGTCGAGCTGATCGAGAGCCATCCGCTGCTCGCCGACCGCGTGGAGCTCGGACAGGCAAACAACAGGCTGTCACCCAAGAACCCCAACTTCATCGGGGCAAAGACGGTCGCGGACATAGCGCGCGCCGTTCAGGTCGGAGTGAGTGGTCGGGTCGGGGCTCGCATCGAGGACGAGCTAAGCCGTAATCTGCCAGAGGCCGCGAGCAAGGTAGTGACCTTTCTTGATCTCCTGGTCGCTGCGTTCCCAGACCTGCGTGCAATGATCGATGGCGATCTGGACCCGGGAGAGCTTCGCGTGGATGTATCCCCGCATCGCTCGATGATCGCGTCGGCGACCATGCTGCGCGCCCTCGCCGGCGCCTACCACGACCTGACAGAGAAGCCAGCGAACGTGGGAGAACCCAAGCCGCTCAAGCGCTCCGAGCTGGAGGTCTTCTTCGCAAACCTCGCGCCGAAGATGCGGATGATCCCGATCGCCGAGGACAACGACTTCTGGATGTCCACCGGTGCGTTCCTGGCCGGTTCAAGTGCTCCCCAGGGAAGTCAGGGACCGATGATTGCGCTCACAAGGAGCCTCGTCGCGCATGCTCGCGAAAGCCAGGAGCTATACGGCGAGAACGAGCCCCCCGCTGCTGCATAGTTGCGATCCGTCGCTCCACCTGGCTGTACCCCGCCGGCTTTGGGCGAGGTACAGCCAGGTGGGCAGCGGCGCTGACTAAAGGCCCTCGGTGCCGTTCAAGCCCTCCCGCTTCGCCTGGACGACCGCGTTCTCGTAGGACATCCCCTGGCGGCGGAGCTTCTTCACCAGCTGGCCTGGCGGGACCCCCTGGGATCGGTCCGGGTGTTGTGAGAGCTTCGATGACCCTGTTGAATGGGTTGAAGGAGCGATCGCATGTCGAGACGCAGGCATACGCCGGAGCAGGTTGTCAGGAAGCTGAGGGAGGCCGACAGGCTTCTCGGCGAGGGACTGGAGTTGCCGGAGGTGACCAAGCAGTTGGAGGTGTCCGAACAAACGTACTTCCGGTGGCGCAACCAGTTCGGCGGGATGAAGGCCGAGGACGTGAAGCGATTGAAGGAGCTGGAGGCGGAGAACGCGAGGTTGAAGCGGATCGTGGCCGACCAGGCGCTGGATATCCAGGGGCTCAAGGAGCTGTCGCGGGGAAACTTCTGAGCCCGGCCCGTAGGCGTCGAGCCGTTGCTGCGCTGCAGGGGCGGCTTGGGTTCTCCGAGCGTCGGGCGTGTCGTCTGGCTGGTCAGCATCGGTCCACGCAACGTCACGAGCCGGCCGTCGCGGTCGATGACGCGGCGATCCGAGCGCAGCTGCATGCGTTCTCCCGCAAGCGGCCGCGGTGGGGGTACCGCCAGGCACATCAGCATCTGCTGCAGGAGGGCTGGAGCATCAATCGCAAGCGGGTGCAGCGGCTGTGGCGCGAGGAGGGGCTGCGTGTGCCGCAGAAGCGCCGCAAGCGCCAGCGGCGCGGTGAATCGACCGTGCCTGGGGACCGGCTGCGGGCACAGCGACCCGATCACGTCTGGGCGTTTGATTTCCAGTTCGATGTGACCGAGGACGGCCGCGCGGTGAAGCTGCTCTACGTCGTGGACGAGTTCACCCGCGAGGCTTTGGCGATGGAGGCCGAGCGGCGGATCGACGGCGACCGCGTGGTCGACGTGCTCGAGGGGATCGTCGCCGAGCAAGGTCGCCGGCCAGAGCTCGTTCGCTGTGACAACGGGCCGGAGATGACGTCCAACGCCCTCAGAGACTGGTGCAGGTTCTCCCGGACCGGCGCGGCGTTCATCGAGCCCGGCAGCCCGTGGGAGAACCCGTTCGTTGAGAGCTTCAACAGCCGCGTCCGCGACGAGCTGCTCTCCGTCGAGGTGTTCAGCTGCCTGACCGAGGCGAAGGTGATGATCGAGGACTTCCGCCAGGACTACAACCGCTACCGGCCGCACCGAGCGCACCGGATGATGACCCCGACGGCGTTCAGGACGGGCTGGGAGACCGTCCACGAGGCCGCGCTCGCCAGCGCCGAACTCCGCCGCCGCTACGCGCCGGCTCCGTCCGACGCCGGCGGCAGCCCTACCCTGCAGGAACCAACCAACCACCAGCTCTCACAGCAGGTGGACCGATGAACGGGGTCCGGCCAGGCCTGCTGGGCTGGCCGTGAGCAGCACGCGATACGTCTCGACGAATTCGTAGATGCCCTTGTCCGTCGCCCGCTGGTATCTGGCGAACTCGTTGCTGCCGATCTTCATGTCGAGCACCTGGCCGCGAACTCGTCGACCATCGACCTTGTGCCCGTCACAGGGACCGCCCCGGAGGATCACAGAGCAGTCGCGAGCGCTGGCAGTAGCGACGGCTCCGCCAGGATCGGTGCGACAACGGCGTGGCCGACCTTGAACACGTGGGCGAGCCGGCGGACCAGCTCCAGGAACTCCGCTCTCACCGCGACCGAGGCGTTCTCCAACTGTGCAGCTTTGTCGGGGTAACGGTGGAGGTAGCGACCGTAAAGGTGCATGGTTGATGATGTCATCGGAGGTCAATACCTTGCCGTCCATCGTCGCTGTCAGCGGCGACTTGAGCGCCTGCTTTTTCATCTTGCTCAGAATCTTCAGCTCGTTGAGGGCTTGCTCCTGCACTGGCGACTCGCGCGCGATCACGTGCCGACGAAGGAGCGCACGCACTGAGTCGAAGCTCATCGGCTCTTGCTGCGAGTAGAGCATCCGGAAGCGCCCGGCGAAGTCGTGCAAGGCATCCTCGCCGACGTAGTCCAGCCACTGGCCCTCGCCGGCTGTGATCTTCCACGACCACGCGCTCGTGACCGCCTCCTTGGCCAGAAGGCTCTCGACCGTGTCACGGTATTCCTTCAGCCGGGTGACCTCCGCGGCGGCGAAGGGAGCGTAGATCTCCGCCGCCCGGTTGATGAGCACCTGATCCTCAGTCACACGCCCCAGGATAGGCTCCCGGGCGGCGCTTCTCGCCGCCCGATATGGCGCCGCAGGTTGGTGCCGTGGTCAACCAGCTAGAGCCGTTCGGCATCGCCGACGAGTTGTCCGACCGTAACGGCGAGCGCGTCGGCGAGCGCGATCATCTCGTCGTAGTGGGGATCGACTTCCCCGGCTTCGATGCGGCCGATGCGCCGCGAGGACATTCTGCGTCCTCGTGGCAGCCTGCTCGCACTGGAGAGGGCTGTCCAGGCTCATCCCGCGCTGCTCGCGCAACTCGCGGACCGTTTGCCCGAACGCTGCCAGCTCCTGCTCGGGACTTCTGTGAGTGCTCATGCTGTGGACTCCTTTTCGTTCCGGGGTGGTCATGCGCCGTCCGGCCCGAGTGCGGCTGTCCGAAAGTCCGGCGCCAGGCTGTAGCCGACGCCCCAGGCCGAGCACACCCAGCCTTCGGCGCCGGCGCGGGCGAGCTTGCGTCGCAGACGGCAGGCGTGCGAGTCCAGGGTGCGCGTCGAGCCCGAGGCGCGATACCCCCAGACATCGCGCAGTAGCTCTTGCTTTTCGTGGACTCTCAGCGGGTCACGCGCAAGATGTGCGAGCAGCGCGAACTCACGCGGGCGAAGCTCGACATGGACTCCCGCGAAGGTGGCGGTGCGCGCCGCCGTGTCGATCTCGAGCGGACCGCACACGATCACGGGAGGGCCGTCGATCAGGCTGTGGCGGCGCAGCAGCGCGTGCACTCGCGCAAGCAGCTCGGCGTAGCCAAGTGGGCTACGGGTCACGTCGTCGGCGCCCGCGCCAAACGCGCGCAGTACCGCCGTGGTCGTCTCGCGGCTCTCGCTCATCCACAGGACACGGACACCGGCTGCGCCCGGCGCAAGCTCGCCTGCGCGTAGCGCCCGCAGCACGTCAAGGCCACGGTGCGGCGAGTGGCCGAAGATAACCAGGTCGACCTCGCCGGGTTTGCAGCGCTCCCTCAGCGTGCCGGGGTGGATGGCGCGATGAACGCGGTAGCCGTCGAGTTCAAGCTCGCCGGCCAGCGCAGCGTTTGCTCGCTGCTCGCCGTACACGAGCAACACGCCGGGGCATCGGCTCGAAAACCCAGCGGAACGCCGGGACTCGTGGGCATCGTCGGCCAATTGCTTCCTTCCCGCACCGAGGAAGGGCTCGCCCGCGAGCACGTTGAGCGACCGATCCGTAGTGAGCAACTACGGTTCTCAGTGGCATCGAAGGCGAGCCCTTCGGTGCTACGGCCGGGCGGGCGTTGGCGCGCTCGTCCGGCCACTCGGTTGTCTGGACTGCGCGCCAGAGCAGAGCAGAACTCGCGCCTGATCTCAAGGGACCGCCGCTGGTATCGTGGCGCCGTGCGGGACGGTGGGCCGGGAACGGCGCGCTAGAGCCGAATCTCAATCGGCGGGCGCGAGGCAACAATCGAGGGTTTGACCCCCGTCGCTCCCGCTTCCACCGCATTTCCGGCCGTCTCGGTGGGCTTTTGCTGCGATGCCAACAGAGGGTTCGACGTGGATTATCCCGCCGTGACGACGACGCGTGTCAGACGTCGAACTGGCGCAGCCCGAGTCTCGCTGTAGCGCGCAGCATGTCATCGACGAAGCCGTGCGCGTCAGCGGCGTCGTCGTCGAGCTCGGCGTCGGCCGTGATGGCGAAGGCCGCTGCACGGCGCGGGCCAATGTCGTCTGGGGTGTTGAAATCGCGGTTCAGGAGCCCGAGAGCGCGTGCGATGATCTCGGCGTGGAGCTGGGCGTGGAGGCGTAGGCGCTCGGCGATCGCGGTGCCGCGTCCGGTGGTGTGGCGAATGACGTAGATCAGGTCGTAGGCGTCCTTGGGCTCGGCGCGGTCACCGAACGCGAGAGCCTTGAGAACCACGAAGGCGGCGGGTCCGCAGACGGGAACGGTGCGGCGCGCCTGCTCTCCCTCGAGGGTGTGCCCGTCGAGTTTGATGTTGATGCGTTCGTCGAAGGCGAGCTCGAGGCCGGGGGTTACCAAAGCGCCGAAGTCAGCCTCAAGGTTCTGCACCCGCAGCGCCGGCTCTTGGTCGGGTGCTGGCGGCATCAGAAAGTCGACCGTCACCTTCAGCTCGCCGAGTCGCCAGCGCTGGACGGTGGGGTTGCCTTGCCTATTGATGTCGGGCTTGAATCCCTCGCTCCGAAGCCGGCTGCTGATCTCGGCATACCGCTCGTCGTCGAGCAGGGCGAGGGCGAGGCCGATGTCGAGGTCATTGGTGCCCGGATGGAGGTCATCACCGCCACCGTCGGCACGGACGGTGTCGATGAGCAGCGGCGGTACGAGGCCGCCAACGATGCACACGTCGTCGAGGTAGGCGCCGAGTGTGACCGCGACCGTCAGGCATACAGCCTTGACTTGCTCGGTCTCCTCGGCTGTGTAGCCGGAGCGGTGGCGTGGCTTGTCAGTGGCGGGCATGCCAGATCGCTCCATCGTGGCGCAGCTCCTCGGCTGCCTCGCGGGCGCGCTCGGGTAGGGCGAGGAGGTCGAGGTAGACCTGCAGGCTCGACACGCAGGGCAACTCTTCGACGTCGTGCTGGCCGTCGAAGACGCCGCGGTCGTCGGGGCCGATGAGCTGGACGTTGCCGCCGCGCTCGTTGCGTCGGAGCTCGATCGCCTCGGCGGCGGCGCGCGGGTCGCCGTGGACGTAGACGCTGTTGAGGCGGAATCGGGCGAAGCGGTCGAGCGCCCAGGCGGCTGGCAGCCCGGTGAACGCGTGGTCGACCTCGGCGTCACGTAGCCGATGGTGAAGTTCGCGGGCCAGTTCGATGCCACTTCCCGAGATGTGCCCGGTGATGATGTCGTGGCGACCGAAGCGGTACTCGTCGGCCCAGGCATCTAGCAGCAGGTGACGGTCGCGGGGGCGGAGCAGTGCTCGATCGCGAGCGAGGAGCTCGTCGTCCTCCAGTCGCCGAACGACGCGCGAGATGCGGCCGGCGTCGAGGTCGGTGTGCTCGCTGAGCTCCTTTTGGCGCCACCAGCGCTCGGGGTCCAGCAGCAGCGTTCGCGCTACACGAGAGCTCTTGGGTGCAAACGCGGACGAAGGGCGACCCCGGGTTGGGAACTGATTGGGTCGGCCTCGAACCGAGACATAGAGATCCTTGTCCCGGATGTGTGCGTTTCCCGAGAGGTCGAGCCAGTTCAGCTCGCGCGCCTCGGCCGCCTTCGCGCCGGCTGGCGTCATGAACGGCACGACCAGTACGGCGATGCCGTCAGGAGTCGCGAGGCGCGCCATCTGCTCTGCGGCCAATGCCACGACCCCCGGGCTGGCCGCTGACTTGACCTCGATCAGCCAGAGACGGCCGTTGCTATTGACGGTCGCATCGAGGCCACCGTCGGGCGCCCGTTGCTGGGGTGGGCCGATGTCCGGCTCATTGAGCAGGTCTTCGAGGATGGCCGGAAGGTGTCGCAGCGCCTCGCGCTCGAACTGCACGCCTGCGTAAGCGGCATTGGTTGCATGACTCGGCATGCAGCGTATTTTACGCAGCTAGTTGCCTAAAAGCAAGTAATTGCTTGCGCCGACAGTCAGAGGCTTTTGCGCAATGCGAGGTCTGCTCCGGAGCTCCGATAGATCGTGCGCGGGTTTCAGCCGCCCTACAGCCGGATCTCTTTGTCGTGTCCAGAGCGTGTCCGACCCTCGTCGCTCCCGCTCTGTACATTTTCCAGACCGGTTTCTGGGGGTTTGGGAGGCGGTTAGTCGGCGCCCTGCTGGCTACCAAACCGCCAGCGAGCGCGCGTGAGGGTGATCGAGCATCGCAGGATCCTTTGTGACGAGCTGCAAATCATGCTCGATGGCGGTCGCGTATATCAGCCGGTCGGCGGGATCACCCGGAAACGATGAAGGCAGCGAAACCGCGGTGTCTGCGATTGCCGGAGTTACCCCGATTGTCCGCAGTTGAATGGCCAGCCCGTCCAGCCATGATCGGACTGGAATGCTGACGGTGATGCGCTCGTGCCTGGCCAGCCACGCGAGCTCGAACCACGAGATAGCTGCCACCACGAGCTCCTCCGCGCCGTCGAGAGCTTCGCGCGCGGATCTGCTCACTCGCTGTGGCTCGGCTGACCACCAGTGAACGACGTGAGTATCGAGCAGGACCGCCCGGCTCACGACGCGTTCCAGGACGCGCCTGTCGAGAACAGTTGCTCCTCCTCGCCCGCGGTCATGGCCACTCCTTCGAATGATCCTTTCAATGAGCGAGCGCCGAATGCGGGCACGAGGCGCGCGACCGGACGGCCGTGCCTGGTGATCTCGATCTCCTCGCCGGCGGCAGCGTCGTCTAGCAGGCGCAGAATCGTCGCCTTGGCATCGGTTGCGGTCACTTGTCTGGGCATATGGCCAGTATAACGACCAGTTGCCACGATTCAATGGCCGAGCCGGCGAGCGACGTGGGGATCTATGCCGGTGCGAGGGTGCCGTCGGGCACGAGCCAGTGGTGCTGCAGCTCGCTAACGCGGGCGATTCGCTCGTAGTCGCGGTCGTAATGAACCAGCGGCACCTCCGCCTGCTCGGCGGCTGCGCCGATCAGGAGATCGACTGGCGGAACACGACGGTGATCTCCGCTGAGGGCGAGCAGGTCTTGCAGCTCACGTGCTCGCTGCCACAGCTTGGTGCTCATCACCACAGCCTCGAATGCATCTAGGCGCTCGGCGACTTCTCGTGCGCGCGAGTCGTTGGGCGTCAAGCGGACGAGCTCCATGATGATGAGATCGCACGCGAGAACCCGACCGTCGGCCACCTGGGCGTTGAACCATGAGGCGAGTTGGGGAAAGCGACGATCGCGTGCCCAAGTCCAAACTCCTGTGTCGAACAGCGCGGGGCGCTCGAGCGCGACCGGCTCGATCTCAGTCTCGGTGCCCAGCACCTCTGTCCCGGTCTAGGCGATTGCTCTCGACCTCTCCAGGGGTCCCGTCAATATCACGCAGGACGTCGAACCTCGCCAACACCCGCCGGCGTCCTACCTCGCGCAGCGCCGCATTGACGGTCGCGCTCACCCCCTTAGTGCCCAATTGGATACGCGCAGCCTCAAGCGCATCAAGATCGACATCAACTGTGGTGCGAGGCATAGGCATCAGTCTAATACATCAGGTGGGCGAGCGCCCGCCAGCATCTACTGGCTCGAACGGAGGGTCGCACCCGCGTTTGGCACAACCGGCAAGCAGACATGCGGTGCGCTCGGAACACCGGACCGGTGTGAAGGTCCCGAACTGCGAGGTGCGTCGCTACAAGACGTTCGGGTTACTGACCGGTCCCTGCCAGGCGTTGGGCGCCGACACCCCGCGCCACGCGGAACTCCGCGGCGACCTCGCGGGTAGCCGGCTCGGCCGAGTGGGAATAGGTGAAGCGCCAGGCACCGGATCGCCCTGCATGCAGAGGACCGCCTCAACGCCGAGCGCCGCCGAGCCCACGACATGGGACTGCGCAGGACAAGCCGGGTGCGATCGCGGGAGGAAACGTGGACGGTCGTCCCCAGGCCCTGCTCCTGCGCTAGCGCTACCGCAGCCAGCGGCGACATCCGCGGCTGGCCGGCGTGATTGTCGGTCAACCCGACGGCGTCGACGGTGTCGGCCAGAACGGCGATCCGGTCGCTGACCCGTGCGCCATCGGCCTTGGTCGGAAGCGAGATCTCCGCGGACGTCGGGCGGTCAGTGACACGACCGCTGAGCTTAGCTCCCCCGCTTCGCGCGGAAAGCTCGCTTGGGATCAAGGTTGTTTGCCCGCGGTCGGCGGGATCCTCAGATCGAGTTGCTCCAGACGCTCTGGGTCGAGAAGCACATCGATGTAGGCGATCTTGCCGTTCGCGACCGTGAAGGCCATCACCGAGAACACGCCGCTGGGTGGCGCCACCACGGCTCCGGCGGCGCCGTTGACAAGCGCGGGTCTGACGAATGGGTGGAGCTTCGAGTAGTTGGCCGTGTGCGTGGCCACGGCGTCCGCACCGTGCAGCACGAGCGAGGCGTCTGCGCGCAGGACGCCGCCGTCGATCCGCAGTTCGACGTCGGCGTCGAGCAGCTCCAGAAGGCCATCGAAATCGCCGTCGCGCGACGCGGCGAAGAACGCATCCACGACACGTCGTTGCCGTGCGAGGTCACGGTCCGGCTGTGGCGAGCTGCGCAAGCGCCGGCGTGCGCGGCTGGCGAGCTGCTGGGCAGCCGCTTCGGAGCGGTCAAGCGCGGCGGCGATGTCCGCGAACGGCACGCCGAACACGTCGTGCAGCACAAACGCGAGTCGCTCGGCGGGAGTTAGCGCGTCGAGCACCACCAGTAGCGCCAGACCAACGGACTCGGCCACAAGCGCCTCGTGTTGGAGGCCGTCCTCCTCAAAGCTGACCACGGGATCCGGGACACGCACCGAAAGCTCCTCGCGTCGGGCTGCCCGCGAGCGCAGCATGTTCAGACACACCCGCCCGACGACCGTCGTAAGCCAGGCCCGCATGTTCTCAACGGTCGCGGGATCCTGGTCGCGGACCCGCAGCCATGCCTCCTGCAAGGCATCATCGGATTCGCTGACCGACCCGAGCATCCGGTAGGCGACGGCGCGGAGATGCGGTCTGTGCTGCTCAAACCGTTCCGTCAGCCACTTGCGCTCGTCCATCGTCAGCTGCCCGCTCTCGCGATCACATGCTCACCAATGATTGTGGTAGCCGACGTTCGTGGCGAGGGCCGCCGCGGCCAGGAGCAGGAAGAACACCGCGCCGCCGATCTGGCAGTCACGGACTCGTAGGTGAGCGGTCACAGCGCAGACGAAGTACAGGATGAGGCCGATCGCCGCAGCCGTCCCGAGCGCCGGCACGGCGAACCCTGCCAGCAGCCCGATCGCACCGGAGGCCAACAACGCGCCGAGCGGGGCCATCCACCGTCGGGAGACCCGTACCCGGTCAGCGACGACCTTGACTGACTCCGCGCCGACGAAGTCCAAGCAGGCGGCGTAGCCGTTCGCGAGCGCCGCCAGGATCGTGGTCACGAGATAGGAGACGTGCATACCTTCTAGACACGCGCCGCCCGAACAACCTGACACCGCGCACCTGCGTTTCGCGGCGCGCCGATACGGCGGCGTCGAACCACCAGCAGTAGGATCGCGCCAGTAGACCGGCCCGAGAGGAGTCGCATGGGGAGAAGCCGCTACGGGGTGCTCACGGCGATGATCTTCGCGGTCGCGATGATGTCGATCGATCAGACGATCGTGGCGATCGCGGCGCCCACGATCCAGCGCGAACTGTCGCTGACCTCGACCGGTCTTCAGTGGGTGATCAACAGCTACCTGCTCGCGCTGGCGGCGCTGTTTGCGCTTGGAGGCAAGATCGGCGACGTGATGGGACATCGCCGAATCGTGCTCGTCGGCACGGTCGGTTTCACGGTGGCCTCGGTGCTGTGTGGAGCGACCCCAAAGGGTGGCGCGGCCCAGGCATGGCTGATCGCGGCGCGTCTGCTCCAGGGTGGCTTCGGCGCGCTGCTCTTCCCGGCCGCGCTCGCGATCGTGTTCAACGCCTTCGAGGCGCGCGAACGGGGCAAGGCGTTGGCGCTGTTCTTCGGGATCAGCGGCTCGCTGACGTCGATTGGCCCGATCGCCGGCAGCTTCCTGCTGCCATGGACGTGGCGTGCGATCTTCTTCATCAACGTCCCTGTTGCGCTGGTCGCTCTGTGGCTGACGTGGCGGGCGCACCCGGCTGACACTCGTCGGCCCACGCCGATCGACGCTCGCGGCGCCATGCTCGTGTCGGCGGGTATGGGCTTGACGGTCATCGCCCTCCAGCAGTCGGCGAACTGGGGCTGGAGCTCCGCGGCGACCTGGGTCTCGCTGGCGGCCGGGCTCGCGTTTCTCGCGCTGTTCGTGCGCTTCGAGCTGCGGGCCTCCAACCCGCTGATCGACCTGCACATCTTCGCCGACGCCGGGTTCTCAGCGGACAACGTGGTCATGGGGCTCGCCTATGCGTGCTTTCTGCCCCTGTTCTTCTTCGCGTCGGTTTACGCCCAGGTGGTGCTCGGCTACAACGCCAGCAAAACTGGGCTGTATATCCTCGTGATCTTCATCGGCTTCGCGGTGGCGACGCAGTTCGGCGGGCGGATGCTCGACCGCCGAGGCGCGCGACTAACGGCCGTGATCGGCGGTGCGCTCGGCGCCGTTGGCTTCTACCTGTGGGCCGAACACCTCCATGACACGCTGGGCACGCAGTGGCCGTGGATCATCCTCGCCGGCGCGGGGATTGGCTTCGTGCTCACCCCCGTGACCACCGACGCGGTCAACCGCGCTCCGCGCGGAAGCTACGGCGAGGTGACGGGCGTGACACAGACCGTCCGCTACTTCGCCGCGAGCCTCAGTCTGGCCGTCCTCGGCAGCATCCTGATCCATCAGACGCGATCGAATGCCACGGCCTCGCTCGCACGCCTGCGCGTCCCGCGTGTGGTTGCCGCCAAGGTCGTCGACTCGATCAACACCGGCGCCGGCACCAGCGCGCCGACACATGCGCGCGCCTCGGCGGTGTTCGTGGCGATTCAGGGCGACTTCGCAGACGCGACCCGGATCGTCTACCTCGCGATGGCCGGCATCATGGCTGTCGCATTCCTCGTCGCGCTACGCAGCATGGACCGTGGCATCCCTGCCGAGGTCACAGGCGCCACCGAAGCCGAGGGCTCGGTCGCGACGGTCTGATAGCAAGAAACAGTCTCAATAGCCGCTAGACTCGAGCGATGGCAGCCGTGGACACCTCTGAGTGGGCAGAGCACGCTCGCGCCGTGCTCGACCAGGCTGGGCATCGCAGGGGTGGTGCGCGAAACGCGATTATCGACCTGCTGGCTGGCGAGCCGTGCGCACTGACTGCGCTCGAGATCGAAGATCGCCTGCGTGGCGGCGAACGCCGGGTGGCGCGCGCGAGCATCTATCGCATCCTCGACCTCCTACACGAGCGAGGACTGGTCGCGCGGTTGGAGCTGGGGGATTCCATGACCCGCTACGAGCTGGTCGATCCCGCGGGCGCCCATCACCACCATCTGCTTTGCAGCTCGTGCGGGCGCTTGGTGCCCTTCGACGACGGTGATCTCGAGCGCTCGATCGACCGCGTGTCGCGCCGCCTGGGTTTTGACACGCGCAACCACGAGGTGATCCTTCGTGGCGACTGTGCAGCCTGCCAGCTCTAGCTTCGGCTGAACGGACACGCGGCAGACGTGGCGGACCGTCGGTCCCCGCCCGACATAGGAATAGGAATCAGACTCATAATTGTGTTATGGTTGCGGCCGCCGCACGATCAGGTGCCGCGAGCCGTGTCCAGCATCGAAGCGAGGTCCATCTGAAATGAAGATCCTCCCGTGGTGCACCCCGCCCCGACCCGCCCTGCTCGTGCTGCTCGTGCTGCTCGTGCTGCTCGCCAGCATCGCGGTCGCACTGGCCCTCGCGGGGTGCGGCGGCAGCTCCGCATCCGGGAGCTCGTCCTCGACCGCCTCCGGCTCCTCCACGGCTGCGATCAAGGCCGTTGGTGCTGAGAACGAGTACGCCAACGTGATCGAACAGATCGGCGGCAAGTACGTGAAGGTCACCGCCATCGAGAGCAACCCGAACACCGACCCTCACACCTTCGAGGCCAGTCCCAGCGTCGCTCAGGCGGTCAGCTCCGCCAACCTGCTGGTCGAAAACGGCGTTGGCTATGACACTTACATGGAAAAGATCGAGGCGGCATCGCCGAGCTCATCGCGCAAGGTGATCAACGCGCAGAAGCTGCTGGGGCTGGCGGATTCGACTCGCAACCCGCACCTTTGGTACAAACCGCAGACAATGCCGGCCGTCGCCAAGGCGCTGGTTACGGACCTCTCGGCACTCGACCCCACGCACGCGGCGTACTTCCAGGAGAACGCCAAGCGGTTCCAGGAATCGCTGGAGCCCTGGTATGCAGCGATCGCGAAGTTCAAGGCCGCCTACGCTGGCACTCCCGTGGCGACCACAGAGCCCGTCGGCGACTACATGCTCGAAGCTGTGGGGACCAACGACATGACGCCGTTCACGTTGCAGGCGGCGATCATGAACGGCACCGATCCCGCCCCCCAGAACGTGACCCTGCAAAACGGCCTGTTCTCCGGCCACAAGGTCAAGGTGTTCGTCTACAACCAGCAGGTCACCGACTCGCTGACCAACTCCTTCCGGGAACTGGCGCTCGCGGAAGGGATCCCCGTGGTCGGCGTGTACGAGACGATGCCGGTGCCCGGCTACGACTACCAGTCATGGATGCTCGCCGAGGTCCAGGCCCTGGAAAAGGCCGTCACCAGAGGGGTCTCGACTCAGAAGCTGGTCCCGTGAGCGATGCCTCGCCCGCCTCGAGCAGTGGGCCGATTCTGTCGGTCGAGGATGTCTGCGTGCGGCTGTCCGGCCGCGAGATCCTGCGCGATGTCAGCTTTCGCATCGGGGCAGGCGAGTTCACCGGGCTGATCGGCTCCAACGGCGCCGGCAAGACGACGCTGTTCCGCGTGATCCTCGGCTTGCAGACCGTAAACGCCGGGCGCGTGCTGTTTGGAGACTCCACCGGCGCGCGCGCCCGCTCGCGGCGTAACCCGCTGATCGGCTACGTGCCCCAGAAGTTCCTGCTCGACCCGGACCTGCCGATGCGGGCACGCGATCTCGTGGGGCTCGGCCTCGACGGGCAGCGCCTGGGACTCCCGCGGCCCTCGCGCGTACGGCGCGAACTGATAGAGCAGATGCTCGAGGCCGTGGACGCGACGGGCTTTGCCGATACCCGCGTGGGCAGGCTCTCCGGCGGCGAGCAACAGAGAATCCTGATCGCCCACGCCCTGATCGCACGGCCTCGTCTGCTGCTGTTGGACGAGCCGTTGGCGAACCTCGATTTGCGCAGCGCGCACGAGGTCGTCGCGCTCCTGGCTCGCATCACCCGCGAGCAGGGGATCGCGGTGCTGATCTCGGCGCACGAGATCAACCCGCTGCTCGGGATCATGGACAGGATCGTCTACCTAGCCAACGGACGCGCGGTCAGCGGCACCACCGATGAAGTCGTGCGCGCCGATGTGCTCAGCGAGCTATACGGCCACCACGTCGACGTCCTCAATGTCCACGGCCGCATCCTGGTCGTCGCTGGCGCCGGCGACACCGCCGACCTTCAGGGCCACGACGGCGTCGTCTTCCCTGAGGCGCTCCCGTCGTGAGCGTCACCGTGGCGGCGGTGTTCGCACCAGGGTTCTTCGCCAGCGAAGCTGTTCACATCGCGCTCGGTGTGGGAGCGCTCGTCGCGGTCGTGACCGCCATCGTCGGGATCTTCACCGTCATGCGAGGACAGTCCTTCGCGGGGGAGGCGTTCGGCGACATCGGCACGACCGGAGGCTCCGGCGCCTACCTCGTGTCGGTCGGCCCGTTGTGGGGATTCATTGTGGGCAACGTCATCGCCGCGGGGGCAATGGAGCTGATCGGCATCCAGCGCCCTCGTGGACGCGACCTCGCGACCGGGATCGTCCTCGGCGCGGGGATCGGCCTCGCCGCCCTGTTCCTGTACTTCACGACCACCTCCCAAAGCACCACCGGGGCGACCGTCACGATCCTGTTCGGCTCGGTGTTCGCGATCACGAGCTCCACGATTCCGCTGATCCTCCTACTCAGCGCGATCACGCTCGCGACCATCGCCCTGATCTACCGGCCGCTGCTGCTGAGCACGGTCAGCCCCGAGATGGCAGCTACCCGCGGCATCCCGGTCCGACGGGTCGGGGCTCTCTATCTGCTCGCGCTCGCGCTCGCGACAGCGCTTGCCGCGATCACGATCGGGACGATCCTCTCGACCGCCCTGCTGATCGGCCCAGCCGCCACCGCAATTCGGCTGAGCAAGCGCCCGCTGCTCGCGATCCTGATCGCCATCGCGATCGGCATCACGGTGATGTGTGTCGGGATCGTGCTCGCCTACGACAGCTACGAATGGTCCCGCGCCGGACACATATGGCCCGTCAGCTTCTTCGTCGTGACGCTGATCTTCGTCGGCTACCTGCTCTCGGGGCTGCCCGAGCTGCACCGCCGCCGGCGAGCAAGCAGCACGTCCACCGCGCTGGCGCCTGCGACAGCGCAAGCGGAAAGCTAGAGCGCCGTGTTCTCCGGCTTCATGGTCAACGCCTGGATTGTCGCAAGCATCGTTGCGCTGGTTGCAGGCGTAGTCGGGTTCTTCACCGTCATGCGCGGATCGGCGTTCGTCGCGCACGCGATTCCCAACGGCTCCTTCGCCGGCGCCGCCGGAGCCAGCCTGATCGGCGCCAGCACGCTGGTGGGGCTCGGGGTGTTCTCCCTCGCCGGCGCGCTCGGTATCGGGGTGCTCAGCCGCCGCGGACGCCAAGATGCCGTGACCGCACTGGCGCTCGTGATGATGCTCGCCCTCGGAGCCCTGTTTCTCAGCCAGAGCGAAGAGTACGCACCCGCCGTCTACTCGCTCCTGTTCGGCGAGGTCCTGGGGATCGCCAGCAACGAGATCGCGCCGACCGCGATCCTCGGCGGCGCCTGCATCCTCGCGGTCACGATCCTCTACCGCCCGCTGCTGCTCTCCTCCGTCCTGCCCGACGCCGGCGAGGCACGGGGGATAAGCGCGTTCCGCATGGAGATGTGCTTCCTGCTCGTGATCGCGCTCGCCACCACCATGACCGTCCCCGTCGTCGGCACGCTGCTGATCTTCAGCCTGATGATCGGCGCGCCAGCCGCCGCCCGCTCGTTTACCGACCGGCCGCTGCTGGCGATGGCGCTGTCCGTCGCGACCGCGCTGCTGATCGTATGGATCGCGATCGCCGCCTCATACGAAACCAACTACCCGGTCGGGTTCTTCGTGGGTAGCGCCAGCGCCGTCTCCTACACGGTCGGCCGCCTGTGGGGCGCGTCGCGGACACGCCGGAAGGACGCCGGCACAAGCGGACGATGATGTCCACTTCGTTGGTGCTGTGCCACGCCCTACACGTCCTGCCGAAGGCTGTTTCGGACATCGTGCTCCAGTAATAGACTGTTGACCATGAGCGTTACCGTCGAGCCCGCGCGGCGCAAGGACGCGCAGCGCAACCGCGAAGCGATCCTGAACGCCGCCCGCGAGCTGTTCGCCGAGTGCGCTGACGTCCCGATGTGCGAGGTGGCCCGGCGTGCGGGGGTTGGGCAGGCGACCCTGTATCGGAACTTCCCCGACAGGGGAGACCTCGCGGCGGCGGTCCTCACCGAGTGGCTCGAGCGCACCGAGCAGCTCGCGGCCCGGCACGCCGGTGACCCCGACGCCTTCTTTGTGCTGCTGCGCCAGGTCGTCGAGATGACATGGCGCTGCCATGGGATCAAAGAGCTTGCCCACGAGGATGCATCCGTCGGCTCCGCGATCGAGCGGTTCAGGCGGCGTCTGGCAGAACTGATGACGCAGCCGTTGCGTGACGCGAAGTCCGCCGGCACGCTTCGGCGAGACCTGACGATCGACGACGTGTTCATGATCCTGCTGATGGCCAGGGGAGCCACGGACGGGGTGGACGGCTCCGCTGCCCGTGCATCCGTGGCGGGACGTGCGCTGGCGCTTGTGGTCGAGGGCATCTCGCCCCAAGCACAACGCACCTGAGTGTTTCGCGCCTAACCGGACATTCTTGTCCGACGTCTGTATCATCGGACAATCCTCTCCGGTACTCACCGTTTGACCACGAAGGATTACTGATGCGCCAGGGCCCGCTCGCCGGCCGTTACCCGGCCGCCGCGACGATGGTGATGTTCGCGCTGATTCCCTACCTGGCGCTGTCCGCCGCGCTCAGCCCACTCACCCCGATCATCGCCAAGGACCTGCACACGAGCTTGCAGACGATGAGCCTCAGCGCCGGGCTGGCCAACGCCGCCTACGCCGTTGGCACGGTGCTGGCGGTGCAGTTCGCCCAGCACCTCCCGCAACGAAGGATGATGGTCGGCTATGCGGCGCTGCTCGTGATCGGATCGGTGCTGGCCGCGTCGGCTCACGACGTGGAGATGTACGCGGCGGGCCACGTGCTTCAAGGGCTGTGCACGAGCCTGCTGCTGATCGCCGCGGTGCCGCCGCTAGCGATCGGGTATCCGGCGGCGAAGCTGCGCACCACGGCGATGATCATGAACATGTGCATCTTCGGCGCGGTTGCACTGGGGCCGACCATCGGTGGGCTGCAAGCTGAGTCTGAGGCGTGGCGGCCGCTGTTCTGGATATTCGCGGCGGTCGCGGTGGTGGCGCTCGTGCTCGCGATATTGACATTCGAGGATGCACCGCCCGCCAATCCCGACTCGCCGCGCGACCTCCGGGCGATCGCGCTGGCGGCCGTCGGCTGTGGGGCAGCTTTCTTCGGCGCCTCCGAGCTGTTGACACACAGCTTCCTGGACGGCGAGACGTTTGCGCCGCTCGTGGGTGGTCTGGCCGCGATCGTCGTGCTGATCGTCTACCAGTTCCGTGCAAGGCGCCCGCTGCTGACGATCCGCACGATGCTGACCAGCACGATGCCGGTCGCTGGGATCGTGGTGGCGCTTTTCGCCGCCGCTGCCTCGGTGTCAGCGACCGTGCTCAGCGCTGACGCGCTGTACGAACGTTACAGCCCACTTCATGTGGGTCTGCTCTACCTGCCGGAGGTCGCCGGCGCGGTGATCACCGCGATCGTGCTCGGCGTGATCCTCGACAGGCGAGCGATCCACTATCTGCCGTTGGTCGGGATGGTCTTCCTCGCGGCCGGGATCGCCGTGTTCCGCATCGAAGTACCGTCGAGCCAGGCGCTCACGCTGGTCGGCTCGGGTCTGACCGGCGTCGGTCTGGGGGCGACGGTCGCGCCGGCGTTGTTCGTCGCCGGCTTCTCGCTGGCCTCCGCCAACCTCCAGCGGGTGTTTGCGATCGTCGAGCTGATGCGGGCGGTCGCGGCATTCATGATCGCGCCGATCTTCGTGCACTTCGCCGCGACCGTCGGCGGCAGCCCCCACGCTGGCACTGCCATCGCGCTGTGGATCGGCCTCGCCCTGGCGATCGGCGGAGCGGTGATCGGCGTGGCGATCTATGCCCTCGGCGGCGCGCGCCCTCAGGCACCCGATCTCGAGGGCTTCGTGGCGGGCGAGAGCGCCGCGTGGTATTCGCCGCCGCTGCTGGCGAGGGTTCGCTCGGGCTGGCGGGCGACGCGCCCGGCGACCGAAGGCGCCGACTGACGTGGCCTCGACCGACCCGCGCACGCCAACGTCCGACGGGCCCGTTGGCCCGGTGATCTTCGCGTACGACGGATCCGAGCTAGCCAAGCTCGCGATCGAGCAAGCGGCGCGCCAGCTCGCGAGCGGGCGCGACGCCGTCGTCGTCTGCGCATGGCAGCCGGCTGACGTCGGGTTTGTTCCCAGCGACGGGCGGCACCTGGACGCGGCCGATGCCAGCGAGGTGCGCGCGGCCGCTGAGGAGACCGCCGCGCGGGGAGCATCGCTTGCGGCCAGCGCAGGCTTCCAGCCCGAGAGCATCGCGATCCAGGCGGCCCCGACGTGGGAGGGGATCGTCGAGATCGCCGAGCAGCGCAAAGCCAGCCTGATCGTGCTCGGCTCCCATCGTCGCAGCGGGCTCTTGGGGCACGTTCTCGGGAGCGTCAGCGCTGCCGTCGTGCAGCACACCACGTGCTCGGTGTTGATCGTGCAGCAGCCGTCCTGACGGTTCGCTGAGCGCCGCGGCACCCATCCACGACGGCCAAGGAGGCCGTCCGACGTCGCGAACGCGCGCTAGCCTGTCGCTGCCGGGGACGGCACAGCGCGGTGGCGAGACCGCACTGATCGAACAACCCACCCGAGGAGCCATAGATGCCCCGCAGATCACCCGCAGCCGCGATCATCCGAGTGGCACGGGCAGGACGTTTGGTCGCTGGGCTGGTGGGGGTCGCGCTCGCGGCCCTGCTCCCCGCGGCGGCGCAGGCAAGCAGCCAGTTCACGCTCGACTCGCGGGCAGACACAACCGGTCCGATCGTCACGGAAGCGAGCGGGACGGGCTATGTGGCGTGGGAGCACCCGGCCGCCAGCAACTCGGAACCGCCCGTGGTGCTGTTCTGCAAGATCCCGCGCGGCGCGACATGCACCGCGCCGATCACGCTCCCGTTGCCAGCCGGCTCGTATGAAGAAATCGTGCAGCCGTTTCCCGTGCTCGGATCGACGCCAGGCGTGGTCTACGTCGTTGGCCCTCGCTACGTGAAGGCCGAAGTCACGCTGATCTGGACCTCGACAGACGGGGGCGAAAAATTCTCCGCCCCGAAGAAGGTCCCGGGAGGCGATCCCGGCAAGACCGGCGTCGGTGACGTGCTGCTCGACCCGAACACCCCTTCCGGCATCACACCGGGGGAAGACTACTTCGGCATGGTGGGCAGCAACCCGGGGCTCGCATTCGGCTTCACCGCCAACGAGATCACCTCGGGGTCGACCTCGTTCACGTTTGAACACCCCGGCGAAGGCGGCGTCGCGAGCTCGACGCTCGGCTACGTAAACGAGGCCTTCACGGACTCGTTCACCCATGAGCAGGTGCACCCCGAAATCGTCGCCTACTACAACGAGTCGACCCCATACGAAGTCTTCTTCTACCGCTACTACGCCAAGGGCGGCAACGTCGACGGTGAAGAAACGGGCTGGGAAGGACCGATCAAGGTCGGCGACGGATACGAGCCGCGCCTGGCCGGCGGTCCCGACGGGCTGTTCCTGCTCTCGACCGATCTCGCTCCCGGGGAGCCGGCTGAAGAACAACCGGCGGTGGTCGATGTGCGCAGGTTCAACGAAGAAACGCACACCTTCGGCCCGCCAACCGAGGTCGCGAAGATCCCCACGAGTGCCGGCACGCTGCACACCTCGGGTGACATCTTCGAGAACCCCGAAACGGGTGTGCTGTATGTGGCCCAGCCGGTCGAAAGCGAAGGCGCCTACGTGATGCGCCTGTGGGAATCCAGCGATGGCGGACAGACGTTCCACGGCGAACGCGAGATCGCAACGATCGGCGCTGCCTACGAAGGGATTCCGCGCCTGGCGGTGGCCGCCGACTGCCAGGGCTGGTTGACGTTCGAGGATGGAGGTGGCCTCGAGGTCGCGGAAGTGGGAGCACCGCCCTACCCATGTCTCACGGGTCCTCCAGCTGTGTCCAGCGGCTCGTCCTCGTCCAGCGGCTCGGGCGCGGGTGGCTCGTCCGCTGGCTCCAAGCCGCCCCCGCCCCCGCCCAGGGTCGTGATCGCCGCACACAAGTTCGGTGACCTGCTGCTTCAGCTGACCGCGCCGAGCGCTTGCACGGCCCCGAGCTCGGATCTGTCGCTGACGCTCGAGGGCCTGCCGCAGGGTGGGAAAGGGCTGGCCAACTACAAGGTCGACCACGTCGCGTTCTACATAGACGGTGGCTCCAAGCGCAAGATCACCGTCGGCAAACCTGGCGATCGACACCACGAGACGATCTATGAACCGCAGCACCAGTCGAACGGCCTGCCGAGCACGTTCACGTTCCTCCCCTCCGGGGTCGGTGCGCACGCGGGCTCCAACTCCGTGCTCGTCAAGGTCACGCTCGTCACGCACACTGGCCAGGGCAAGCACCGCAAGACCGTGCGCACGACCAAGACACTGACGTCGACGTTCGAGGTCTGCTAGCGCGCGCTCTCGCTGCTCAGAAGACCTGGCCCTTTAGGAACCCGGCCACCAGCACGATCCACCCGCCGATCTCCGCCACGACCAGGCCGATCATGAAGGCGTGCGTCCCGCGCACGGGATCGCGGAACTGGTTGTCGGTCTCACGCCGCCAGCCCTGCACAGCGTATGTGGCAACCGCGGCGTAGAAGTACAGCGACATCGCCCCCGCGGCGAGCAGGTTCACGAGCGTGCTCCAGCCGCTCAGCTGCACGAAGGTCGCGACCAGCAGCAGCGCAAACGAGTACAGGAGCGCCGCCCGGTGGGCGATGTCGACGTAGGGATGTGCCAGGTGCTGCTCGGACGTCGCGATCTGCCGGTACTTCCAAACACCGAGCAGCAGCGCCCACAGGAACATGATCGCCGCTGCCAGCAGAGCTGCCTTGGTGTCCGCTGCGACCACCGGGCGCATCAGCGCAAGCGAATCCCGAGCGAGACGAGGCCGGCGCCGCGGTAGCCGATCGAGTCGATCATACGATCGTATAGGATACACTACGAACGTATGGGCACTACGATTTCCGACTTGACCGGCCTGGCGCGCGTTCGCAACGCCGCGCTGGAGAGCTTTGCCAGGGATGGGGTGGCTGCCACCTCGATTCGTGATGTCGCACGGGAGGCTGGTGTCTCCGCCGGCCTGGTTCAGCACTACTTCTCGACCAAGGCCGCGCTCGTGGAGGCCGTCAACGGACACGTGGTCGCGACCGCGATCGATGCGTTCAGCGAGTTGTCCGAGAACGGCTCGCCGGGCAAGGCTCAACGCGAGCTCGGCGATCGCGTCACCGCGTTCGTGCGCGAGCACCCGACGGCCGTGCTCTACGTCGCAAGGTCAGTGGCCGACGGCGACCCGGCGGCGCTGGAGATCTTCGACGCGTTCATCGCCATCGCTCGCGGTCAGTGGCAGCGACTGGCCGATCACGATCTGCTGCGGCCCACCACGGACCTCACCTGGACGGCTCTGCATGCGGTCGTGCTCGTGCTCGGCACCGTCCTGCTCAGAGATGCCGTCGAGCGCCACCTGCCCCAGCCCTTCTACACGCCTGAGCAGCTCGAGCGCTGGAACGCGGCCAGCAACGCGCTGTTCAGAGAGGGCACCTACCGGACGACCACCGACGGATGATGCGCTGGCGCGGGCGGGCATGAGCGATACAGCGGACCCCGATTCATTCCAGCAGGCGCTCGGACCTCTGCACAGCGCCTCGCTGTCATCGGGGCCGCTGCGCTACCGCGACCACGGCAGCGGCATCCCCGTCGTGTTCCTCGCGGGTCTGGTGCTGTCGAGCGGGTTCTGGCGGCGTCTGGTGCCCGCGCTCACGCAGCCGATCCGCGCGATTGTCCCCGACCTGCCGCTCGGCGCCCACACGATCTCCATGCGCCGCGACGCTGATCTCTCGCCTACCGCGATCGCAGATCTGATCCCCGAGCTGCTCGACACGCTGGACATCAGCGAAGCGGTGATCGTAGGCAACGACACCGGCGGCACCATCGCCAAGCTGCTCGCGACGCGTCATCCAGAGCGAGTGAGCGCGCTCGTGCTGACGCCATGCGAGTGCTTTGAGAACTTCCTACCCCCGATCTACCGCTACCTCCAGGTCCTCGCTCACGTCCCGGGAGCGCTGTGGCCGCTCGTGCAGTCGATGCGCTTCGCTCGCATCCGCCGGCTGCCCATCGCCTTCGGCTGGCTCACCAAGCAGCCGCTCGACAAGCACGCCTACGACAGCTATCTGACGCCGGGCCGCACCGACGCAGGCGTACGTCGCGACACCGCCAAGGTACTGCGCGCGATCCGACGGCGCTACACGATTCAAGCCGACGCTGCGCTCGCGCATTTCGAGCGTCCCACCCTGATCGCGTGGGCGACCGAAGACCGAGTCTTCCCATATCGCCACGCGCAAGCGCTCGCCGAGATCCTGCCAAACGCGAGGCTGATCCCGGTCACAGACTCCTACACCTACATCCCCGAAGACCAGCCGCAGGTCCTGGCGGGACACATCGACCAGTTCGTCGCACAGGTCACCCGGGATCTCGCTTAGAACCTGCGCTTAGCCGCGTGGCTTTTTGCGCGGCCGGGCGGCTCGAAGCCCGGTCGTCGCTTGCGTCAACTGGACATCGGCGGCTCCGCGGCGAGGGCTTTGGACGCTGCCGCGATTTCGTGGCGCAGCGACTTCAGCCCAGCGACGAAGATCTCCGAGAAGGTCGGGAACGGCTGGATCGTGTCGGTCAGGGTCTCGAGCGGGACGTGAGCGCGGATCGCCAGCGTAGCCTGCTGGAGCCACTCGCCCGCCTCCGGCCCGAGCGCGTAGGCGCCCGTCAGCAGTGCGCCGTCGCTGAGGAGCGCCAAGAAGCCTTTGCTGTCTGCGTATGCGCGCGTATAGGTGGCGGTCTTGGCCACGTCCGACAGCGGCACCATCGCGCTGAAACGCCCAGCAGAGGCGCCCACCGCTGCGGCTTGCGGGTCTGTGTACACGACGCGCGGGACAGCCTCGTAGTTGGCCTTGCGCGGCTCGCCGAGGATGTTCGCGGCGACCACCTCGCCCTGGTACTTGCCGACGTGGGTCAGCGGCCACAGGCCGTTGACGTCGCCGATCGCCCACAGGCCGTCCGCCGCCCGCAGGTGCGCATCGACAGGCACCCCGTGTGCGTCCGGCTCGACGCCAACGGTCTCGAGCCCAAGCCCACGCACCCGCGGACGTCGGCCGGTCGCCACGAGCAGCCGATCGCCCTTCATCTCGCGGCCGTCATCGATCTCGAGCACGTAGTCCTCGCCCTCGCGTCGGGCACCGGTCGCGTTGGCGGACATCGCGAGCTCGATGCCTTCGCCGCTCAGGACCTCGCCGAGCGCGTCGCCGAGCGGCGCCGGCTCGCGGCCGAGCACGTGCTCGGCCATCTCCACGATCACCGCCTCGCCACCGAGGCGACGAACCGCCTGCGCCATCTCCACCCCGACCGGCCCGCCGCCGAGAATCAGCAGGCGGCGCGGAACGGCCTTCATCGACGTCACCTCGCGGTTGGTCCAAACGCCGTCGAGCTCGCGCAGGCCCGGTACCGGGGGCACGACCGGGTCGGCTCCGTTGGCGAGAACCACGTGATCGGCGGTGTGGCGCACGCCGTCGACCTCGACTACGCCGCGACCGGCGAGGCGACCGCTGCCGCGCAGCAGGTCGATGCCGTTGCCGGCCAGCCAGCGCTCCTGCCCGGCGTCCGAGTAGCCGGAGACCATCAAGTCACGCCAGGCAAGCGCCGCGTCGACATCGACCTCGGCGCTCGCCGCCGCCTCGCGCGCGCCATGCACCGCCTCGCCCGGCCGCAGCAGCGTCTTCGACGGAATGCAGGCCCAGTACGAGCACTCCCCTCCCACGAGCTCGCGCTCGACGACGGCCACACGCAGGCCGCCCTCAGCAAGCGCGGCGGCGCAGTGCTCGCCCGGCGATCCGCCGCCAAGCACGATCACGTCGTAGTCGCTCATCTAGCCTCCGTTCGTTGGCCGCGCTGCGACCGAGATCGCCACCCGTCGAGATCGCCACCCGTCGAGATCGCCGTCAGTCTCCCGCTGGTGCGAACGGAAGTCAAGGCGCGCGGATCGGCCGCCGATCGCCGAGCACCCAAACCACCAGCCGCCAAAGGAGAGACACGTGAACATCACCCGCAACTCGCTCGAGACCGGCGCCGGGCCAGCCGGCTGGTTCACCGGCAGCGTGTACATCGACGCGATCGCCGCGCCCGCCGAGCCCTCGCGTCTGGCGGCGGCGAGCGTGCACTTCACCCCGGGCGCGCGCACCGCATGGCACACGCACCCGCTGGGCCAGACGATCTTCGTGACCGAGGGCATCGGCCGCTGCCAATCCGCGGGCGGGCCGGTGCAGGAGATCTGCCCGGGCGACCGCGTGTACTTCGCGCCCGGCGAGAGCCACTGGCACGGCGCCGCGCCCAACCGCTTGATGACCCATATCGCCATGCAGGAGGTCGACGATCAGGGCAGCCCCGTCACCTGGGGCGAGCACGTCACCGACGCCGAGTACGGTGCCGCGCCGAGATCATGACCATGCGACGCGGCCGATCGCACCGGCCGCGCGATCCATCATCCGGCGGGCGGCTGGTCGACGCGCAGCAGGTTGCCGGACGGATCACGTACGGCGAAGTCCCGCGTGCCCCACGGCTGATCGGCCGGCTCCTGCACGATCTCCGCGCCCGCGTCGCGCACCTTCTCAAAGCTGGCGTCGAGGTCGTCGGTATGGAAGTGGACGCCGTTCAGCGCACCCTTGGCGACGAGCGCCGCGAGCGCGTCCGCGTCGGCGGGGCTGCCGTTGAGGTAGTTGGTGAGGACGATCGCTACGCCGGGCTGCGAGTTGGCGCCGACCGTGATCCAGCGGAAGTCTTCGCGGGCGACGTCGTTGCGCAGCTCGAGGCCGAGCGTGTCGCGGTAGAAGGCCAGTGCCACATCGGGGTCGTTGACCAGAACGAAGCAGGTTGAGAGAGTGAGGTTCATGCCCGCAAGGCTAGGGAGCCAGCGCCCAGCGCGCTTCTCCGATCCTGCTCGGCTTGCGGCCCGGACGCGTCACGTCCTTGGCAACGCAGCCCGGCACGCTCGCCAGCGCGCTGTGATCACGGGCGCGGTAGGCCGTCGGCGTCTCGCCCACCAGCGCGGTGAAGCGGGCGCTGAACGAGCCGAGCGAGGAGCAGCCGACGGCCATGCAGACCTCGGTCACCGACATCTCGCCGCCGCGCAGCAGCGCCTTCGCGCGCTCGATTCGCCGCGTCATCAGATAGGAGTACGGGGTCTCCCCGTAGGTCGCGCGGAACTGCCGCGAGAAGTGCGCCCTCGACATCAATGCAGCGCGGGCGAGCGCGCCGACGTCGAGCGGGCGCGCGTACTCGCGGTCCATCAGATCGCGCGCGCGGCGCAGATACGTGAGGTTGGCCAGCTCCTGCGGCGTCACCACGCGAGCGTAGCGGCGTGCCCGCGAGGCTTCGATATCGTCGGCGCCGTGATGCGCTACGCCGCCGCCGGGCGATCGTGAGCATCGAGGCGCTCGGCTGGCGTACCGACGTCAGCCTGCGAAGGCTCGAGGGCGCGGTGGTGGAGCAGCACGAGCACCACTGGGTGATACGCACGCCGGCCAATCCGAGCTACCGGTGGGGAAACTTCCTGCTGCTCGGATCACCGCTGCGCACGGGCCAAGCCGAGAGCTGGATCGGCCGGTTTCGAGCGAGCTTCCCCGCCGCGAGCTATGTCGCGATCGGGATCGACAGTCCTTCCGGCGAGGTCGGCGCGAGCGGCGAGGTGCTGGCCGCCGGGCTGTCGCTCGACGTCGACGCCGTGTTGACGGCCGATGCCTTGCACGCGCCCGAGCGCGTGCCCCCGCGTACCGAGTTCAGGCGCCTGCACGGCGATCGCGACTGGGCGCAGGCGATGGGCTTGCGCCTCCTCGCAGCTGAGGATCAGGACGGCCCTGCTTACCGCGAGTTCCTCGCGCGCGAGATGCGCGCGATCCGCGCTGTGTGCGAGCGCGATCACGGGGCCTGGTTCGGTGCTTTCCAGGACGGCGAGATGCGCTCGAGCCTCGGGATATTCCGGGCGTGCGAGGGGGTGGCGCGCTTTCAGAGCGTCGACACCCTCCCCGAGCACAGACGGCAGGGTCTTGCGAGCAGCCTCCTGTTCGTCGCCAGCGAGTGGGCGCGCGGCGAGCTGCGGGCAGGGACGCTTGTGATCGTCGCCGACCCCGACTACTTCGCGATCGAGCTCTACCGATCGCTCGGCTTCCGCGCGCACGAGCACAAGGTCTGCCTCTCGCGCGTATGACCTCTGCATCCGGGGCGCTCTGCGTCCGGGGCGCCCGGTCCGGGCGAGCGTCGGCACGCTCGGCCACCCCGCTGGAGGCCGACGTGATCGGCTGCTCAGCGCAGTTGCGCGACCAGCACAAGCTTGCCAACGACGTGGCCGGCCTGCCCCTCACGATGGGCGTCGGCGACCCGCTCGAGCGCAAACGCGCGCGTGCGGACCTCGAGCTTGCCCTGGCTCACGAGCTCGGTCAGCTCGGTACGAGCCGCATTGCGAATCGCAGTCCCGGGGTCGGCGCCCGGCGCATTCCCGAGCAGCTTGATGCCCGCGTCGCTGGCTCGCGGGGTCGCGACGATCGTCGCGATGCGGGCACGGTCGGGCACCAGCTCCAGCGACACGTCGAGCGCCTCGTCGCTGCCGACGCAGTCGATGGCCGCGTCGAGACCGTCGGGGGCCAGCGCACGCACGCGCTCGGCCAGGCCGTCGCCGTAGCTGGTCGGCTCGGCGCCCAGCTGTCGCAGGTACTCGTGGTTGCGCTCGCTCGCGGTCGCGATCACGCGCGCCCCGCGCGCGAGCGCGAGCTGCACGGCCATTAGGCCGACACCGCCAGCGGCGGCGTGCACCAGCACGGTCTCGCCAGCGGCGATGTCCGTCGCGACGAGCGCGTGCGCGGCGGTGGTCCCCGCGAGCATCAGGCCCCCGGCCGCCTCCCAGCTCATGGCGGGGGGCTTCGGCACGACCGCCGCGGCCGGGCTGATGAGCTCGTCGGCATAGCCGCCGGTGACCGCAAAGGCGATCACCTCGTCGCCGGTGGCCAGCGGACCGACCGGCCCCACCGCCTGAGCGCCGGCCTCGCTCACCACGCCCGCCACCTCGAACCCCAGTCGCCGTGGGAACTGGGCGCCCTCGGCCCTCGCGCGGTCGTACAGCTTCCAGTCGATTGGGTTGACGCCCGCGGCGCGGACTTCGATCCGCACCTCGTCAGGCTCGGGGGCCTCGAGCGTCTGCTCGACGAGCTCCAGCACCTCGGGCCCGCCGGGGCCGGTTGCGAGCACCACGTGCGCCATTCCCGTGCACGTTATCCGGCGAGCGTTATCCGCGCGCAGGAGGGCACGCTCGCCGACCACGCCGCGCAGCTGGGCGCCGTCGCGGGCGCGTCGCACGGCCGCTGCATGCCTCGGCGCCGCGGCGTGCACGGTCAGCGTCCGATCTCGGCCAGGAACGCGACCAGTGCCTCGACGAGCCCGCGCGGGTTGTCGCCCTGCACGTTATGGCCCGCGTCCGCGACCGTCGCCCAGCGCCCGTTTGGCAGCGCCGCGGCGAACGCGGCCGCGCGCGCGTCGCTGAACACGTCGCTGTCGGCGCCGCGCACGACGAGCACCGGGCAGGTGATCGCCTCCGCGCGATCGCGCAGCGCCTCCACGCGCTCGCGCGTGCTCGCGAAGTAATCCGCGCTGATCCTGCGGCGGTCGTACTTCCAGGTCCACGTCTGGTCGGGCAGCTGGCGCAGGTTGTGCAACAGGCTGTGGCGAAGCAGGCGAGGGTCGCGCCGATGGTTGAAGGCGACGGCGCGTGCAACGAAGGCCTCGAGCGGGCCCGGTCCGGGGTCGGACATCGCAAAGTCGATGATGCGCTGCGCGCCCGCCATCTGCACGCCGGGTCCGACGTCGACCGCCACGATCCCCGCCAGCTCGTCCGCCGAGTCCATCGCCAACGTCATGGCGTGCAGGCCGCCGAGCGACTGGCCGATCAGGACCGGCCGCTCCAGGCCGAGCTCCTCGATCAGCCCACCTATGTCGCGAGCGTGCGCCTCCGGTGCGTAGTCGAGCGTCGGCGACCACTCGCTGTCGCCGTGGCCACGCTGGTCGATCGCCAGGCAGTGATGCTCGCGACGCAGCGCCAGGCACACGAGGTCCCACGTGTGGGCCGTGAGCGAGCCACCATGCAGGAACACCAGCGCGGGGCGCTCGCGAGAGCCCCAGTCGAGGTAGTGCAGCCGAAAGCCGTCGACCACGACGTGGCGGTCGGCCGGCGCGAGGAGCTCATCGACCTCTAGGCCGGCGAGCTCGCCCGCGAGCCGCAGGTGCGCGAGCGTCTCAGCCGGAGAGGGCACCGTCGCTCACCGCAGCGTGACTCTCGCCGTAGAGGCCGTGCTCGAGCAGATCGGTCCTCGCGCGCATCCAGCGCGCGACGTTGTCCTCGTCGAGCAGCTCGCCGCCGAGCTCGCGTTCGATCAACGGGCGCAGGAGCAGCGGGCCGACGACCAGGATCACCTGGTGCATCGCTCGCCAGAACGGATCCGTGTCCGCGCGCAGCGCCCCCGCCTCGATCAGGCGCCGGTCGCGGGCGGCGAACACGAACAGCCGGTGGAAAAGCTCCGCGCTCGCCTCCGTGCGCTCCGCCAGCGCGCGGCCGAGATAGTCGCACAGGGCCGGCTGGCTTCGCAGGAAGGCGGCCACCACCGTGGCTCGCTGCGTCATCAGCTCGGGGCCCGAGCCCGCGATCGGCACCTCGCTGAGGGCCAGCTCGATGCGCGCGATCACCGACTCGTCGACGGCGCGGATCAGTCCCTGCTTGGAGCCGAAGTGGTGGATGATGAGGCCGGGTGAGACGCCGGCGGCAGCGGCCACCGCTCGCAGCGAGCTGGCCGCCACGCCCTCGGCGCCGAACAGCCGCATCGCCGCGTCGCGGATGCGCGCCTTGGCCGTCAGGTCCGCGTCCGGAACGCCCGCTATACGCATGCTCAGTAATCTATACAACTGTTCGGTCCGGCGATTGCGGCGCGGCCTCCGACGCTGGCGCGAGCGAGACAGAGGCACGAGATGAGCGACACAAAGACAAGCGACGCACCCGGCCCCCACACCTCGATCCGCGAGCTGCCCGTCGGCGACACGCACCTCGCTCACCAGGCGATGCGCGAGCTGCGTCCGGCCTTCGAGGACGAGCGACGCTTCAGCGACCACGTGGACGCGATCCTGCGCCCGGCCGGCTACCGGCTGGTCGGGTGCTTCGTTCCCGACCGCGTGGACGCCGTGGCAGCGGCCGGCTTTCGCGCCGCCGACAGCCTCGCCTGGGGTCGCTACCTGTACCTCGACGATCTCTCGACCACGCGCGATGCGCGCCGCCAGGGCCACGCGGGCGCGTTGCTGGACTGGCTGATCGACGAGGCCTCCACGCTCGGCTGCCAGCAGCTGCACCTCGATTCCGGGACCGGCGCCGAGCGCTTCGACGCGCATCGGCTCTACCACGCTCACGGGCTGGCGATCTCCTCGCACCATTTCGCGCGGCGGGTGTAGGCGTGCGCGGCACATGCGCCCGCCTGCTCGTGGCGCTGCTCGTGGCCGTGCTCGCGCCCGCCGCGGGCGTCGACTCGGCCGCCTCGTTCGCGGCGGGCACCGCCGACGCTTCACCGTTCGCGGGCACCGCGCTGTGGATCACGCAGCTGCCGCCCCTGGCGACGCCCGCGCAGCTCGCGAGCGAGGCCGCTCAGGCGCACGCTCCTACGGTGTTCGTGAAGGCCGCGGAAGGCTCCACACCCGAGCTTCAGTTCTCCTCGGCGCTCGTCAGCGGGCTGCGCTCGGCGGGCGTGTCGGTGTGCGCCTGGACGTTCGTCTCCGGCGAAGACGCGCTCGCGGAAGCAGCGGCCGCGGCGCTGGCGGTGCACGACGGCGGGCAGTGTCTGGTGATCGACGCGGAGAGCGCCTACGAAGGGCGCTACGCAGCCGCCCAGGCGTTCGTGCGGGCGTTGCGCTCGCAGCTCGGCTCGGGGTTGCCGATCGCGCTGGCGGGGGAAGCCGAGGTGCTCGAGCACCCGCGCTTTCCCTACTCGGTGTTCCTCGGCCCCGGCGCGGCTGGCGCCACGCGCCGCGAGCCCTCGTGGGCGCAGCGCGCGCCCGACAGCGCCAGCGGCGCCTGACGCCTACACGCGAGCGCCGCGCGTCAGGTTTCGATCGTGACGAGCGTGCCGATCGTCGTGTACGGCCACTCCTCCGCGGCTGCTTCCAGCGGCAGCTCCACGCAGCCGAGGCTCTGCGGCGTGCCGAACGACGCGCGGTCGAAGTTGTGCAGAGCATCGCCGCCGTTGAAGTAGCTGATCCATTTGATCCCCGGGTCTTCGTAGTGCGAGCCGTCGGGGTTAGTGCCGCTCATCGTCCCTTCGGGGATGTGCTCGAACACCTGGAAGGTGCCCAGTTCGGTTTCCGCTCCGGAGATGCCGGTGTTCGCCGCTGAGGTCTCGACCGTGCGACCGGCGCTCCACAGCGTCATCGTCTCCGGGATTTCACGATGGACGTACACGTAGCTGTACGCTTCGCTGAAGCGCCGGCCCGCGAGCACGTAGTCCAGCAGCGCGCGCCACACCGTGGGACCCGGGAGGCCGTCGACGGTGAGGTCGCTGTTGTTCTCGAACTTCATCACCGCGCCCTTCGTGACCGCGTTCCACTGGCCGGGGCTCCACAGCGCCTGGAGCTGGCGCGGCGTGTTGCCATAGCGCCAGCTGAAGCTGCCAGCTGGCGGGTCGACCGCCGCGCCCGCCTGGGCGCTCGGCGTGTGCGCCACCACAGCCCCGGTCGGGTGCCACGAGACCGGCAGATACCCGGTCTCTGCGAGCAGCTGCTGGAGGCGCAGCGTGGAGCCCGGCGGCACCGTCCATTCGACCTGGCCGGTGGTGCGCAGGCCGCCGCTGGCGGCCGTCACCGCCACCGGGCTCGGCAGCTGCACGCGCAGCTGCGAGCCGAGCGGCGCGCCGAAACCGGTCGGGGTGAACTCCAGCGTGTGGCTGTCGAGTTCGCGCCAGCGTCCGCTCGTGTGCGGTGAGAGCTGAGGGCGTGCCGAGCCGAGCACTTCGCTCACCGGCTTGGAGAACGTCAGGTAGATCCGGCTGGCGGGGGTGATCTGCGAGCCGGCGGCGGGGATCGTCGCCATCACCGGCGAGCGCGATGGCGGGAACCAGCTCACCTGCATCGGCGCTCCGACCTTCTCCCAGGGGCGCACCGCGGCGGCGATCACGGTCGCTCCCGCCGCCGGCTGGCGGCCGAGCGAGACCGCCTTGCTGCCCGCGACCGTCTCGTGGTGGGTGAGGCTGCCGGTGTTGCCGTAGGCGACCGCGCTCACCGGTTGGTCGAAGCTCACGTTCACGTCCGAGCCCGGCGCGACGGTCATCCACTGCTGGGTCACCTGTGCGACCGGGGCGCGCACCGTCAGGTGCTCGTCGTGTTCGCTGCCGAGCGCCCAGCCGATCCATCCGGGCCGGCGGACCTCCACCTGCACGGACACCTGCTCGCCCGGTGTCAGGCGTCTGAGCGGGGTCAGGCTGCCATGGTCGATTGCGAGCGGCACCGGTCGCCCGTTGGGCCCAAACGCCTGCACGCGCTCGACGCTGCCGCCGAGCGCTCCCAGCTGCACACGCGCGAGCGCGGTCGGGGAGTCGGCGAGCGACGCACCGGATAGGAGCAGCACGACGACCACTACCACCACGATCACCACCAGCAGGCCCACCCCCACGCCTAGCAGCGCGCGTCTGAGGCCGTGCTCAGATGTGGCGGAACCGCCGTAAGCGGACCCAATCGCCATCCGTAGAGAGTAGGACGCCACAGCCGAGAACGCGCGCTGCCAGGCGAAGCCCGCGCCTGCGCGGCGCCCGGCGCTTGCTCCTCAGCGCGCCGCCACGCGCAGCAGGACCGTGCCGCCAGCTGGAACCTCGGCCACGATCGCGCCCGCTGTGGAGCTCGTCCTGTGCGTCCACAGGTTGCGCACGCTGAAGCTCGCGGCCGCCGGCAAGCCAACCGCCGCGGCGCTCGTTTCGATCCTGGTGGCGCTGGTGCCGCGGTTGAGCAGCGCGACCGCGCGCTGGCCGCCCAGCAGCGGCTTGACCCATACCTGTCCGCTGCCCGAGCTGGACACGAGCGTGCCCTGGACGCCCGCTGGGTCCTGGTCGACCGCCAGCACTTCGCTGTTGCGGAGCGCGGCGAGGCTCGCCGTGCCGAGCTTTTCGAGGTTGGCGCTGACCATCAGCGGCGCTGCCAGCATCGCCCACATGCTCAGCTGGCTGTCGAACTGGGCTGCCGACATGCCCTGGCCCGGGGCCAGGTAGTCGGGGTCGTTCCAGTGTCCCGGCCCGGCCGCCTGTGGGTTGGCGGCGTCGGCGTCGATGTTGCGCAGCACGTCGCTGAACGGCACATTGCCCGGCAGCCCCACGTCGGTGTCCGTGCGCCAGCTGTTGCCGACGCTGGGGCCGAACGCGTAGGAGGCGAACGCGGATTCGTCGAGCAGCGGGCGGCCTTCGCCGTACTGTTCGGGCTGGAGGAAGTTGCAGATCGACAGCAGCATCGGGCGGTGGCTCGAGTTGTCCTCGATCGCCTGGTGAAACGCGGAGTACGCCACCGCTGGGCTGAGCCCGTGTTCGGCGCCGCCGCAGAAGTCGACCTTGACCGCGTCGAATCCCCAGGCGGCGAACGTGTTGACGTCCTGCTGGTAGTGCCCATAGCTACCCTCGCCCGCGCCGCCGCAGCCGTCCGGCCCGGCGTCGGTGTACAGCCCCACGAGCAGGCCGGCCGCGTGCAGCGTGCGTGTGAGCCAGGCCAGGCCGTGCGGCCACTGCTTGGGGCTGACCGTGATTTCGCCGTCGGCCGCGCGCGTGCCGTGCCACCAGCCGACGTCCAGCCACACGTAGCGGTAGCCGCGCTTGGCGAGCCCGAGCGAGATCAGCTGGCTGGCCTGGCTGAGGATCGTCGACTCGCTGAAGTTGCCGCCGAGCGCGAAGTAGGTGTCCCAGCCCATGTACGGCGTCGCCGCCAGCACCGAGCTGGCCCGCGCGGCGGCCGGGCTGGTGGCGCTCGAGCGAGCCCCGCGCGCAGACGCGCCGCTGCTTCGTCTCCTCGACGCGCGCCCGCCCGTCCGTGTCGCGCCGTGGTGCGCCGGCGCGTTGAACGTGACGAGCTGGCGCGAGAGCTGCGCTTCGATCACGCCGATCACCGTCCCGGCCACGTACACCTCGGCGGACAGGTGGCGCAGCGATGCGAGCAGGCGCTTGCCGGCCGCGCCCACGGTCGCGCTCGCGGTCACGTGCGCGCCGGCAGCGATGTGCGCGCGGCTGCTGGCGAGCGTGAGCGTCTTTCGGCGCACCTCGGTGGTGACGCGCAGGGCGATCTGACAGCCGCCACCGGCGCGCGCCGAGCATCCGATCGGCACGCTCACCTTCAGGCCCGCGACCGACGCCCTGCCGACGGTCGTCTCGCCCACCGAAGCCGGCACGCCTCCGCTCGGCACCGTCACGAAGCCGCTGCGCGCGGTCGCGCTGCCGCCGCCGTCCGTTGCCGTGACCTGGCACTGAAGGTGGTGGCCGCTGTCCTGGTTCTTGACCATGTAGCTCGAGGAGGCCTGTTCGGGGATCGCGATCTGGTCGCGCAGCCACGCGTAGCCGAGCTTCACCGAGGCGCCCGCCGGTGTCCCCGGCTTGCATGTCAGGCGCTGGCCCGGCGCGGGAGTTCCCGCAATCGACGGAGACGGGGTGACCAGCGCGATCTGCGATGAGATGCCGGTCGTGAAGGTCGTGTCCGCTCCCGCGCTCGTTTCCGCCGCGGTCGACGCGAGCACGCGGTAGTGGTAGGTGGTGTTCGGCGTGAGCCCGGACAGCAGCGCCGAGACCGCGCCGCCGCCGGCGGGGGGTGAGGCGGCGCACGGGACCGACTGCGTATACGGGCTCCCGGCAGCGCCGCTGCCGAATTCGAACGCGCACGTCTGGAGCACGGCGTCCCATGGGTCGACTTCGCCCGCGAGCGAGGCGCTCGAGGAGCTCGCCTGCGCTGGCGCCAGCGTGATCGCGCTCAGCGCCGGCACCCGTGCCCACAGCGAGCTCCCGCCGCTGTCCAGCGCGTCGCACGAGCCGCCGGGCAGGCACCAGACGCTCACCAGCGCGTGCGAGTCGATGCCGGCGGGCGCCCACGCCGGCGACGGCGCCTGGGGGTCGTCGCTCGCCCACGCCTCTCCGCGCCCGTCGACCACCACGCACAGGCTCGAAGCGCCACACGAGACACCCGTCAGGCGTTCGTCGGAAATCGGCGTCACGCTCCACGTCGCCGCAGGCAGCGCGTTGGCCGCCGACGCACCCGGATCCTCGCTCGCCAGCACGTCGCCGTCGGCGTCGACCGCCACGCACATCGGCGCCGGCGCTGCCGAGGGACAGGAGATCGCCAGCAGCGCACCGAAGTCGACCCGCTGCCCGGGCCAGTGGGTCGCGCCGCCCGTGGGTTCGGTGCTCGACAGCACCTGGCCGGCATCGTCGAGCGCGACGCACAGCGACTGCGAGTAGCACGACACCGCCGTCAGAGCATGTCCTGGGTCGACGCTCGACGCAGTCCAAGCGCCCGCGGCCGGGTTGCTGCTCGTCAGCACGTTGCCCGCTTCGTCGACCGCGACGCACAGCGAGGTGCTCGGGCAGGACAGCGCCGTGACCGCCGTCGTGCCGTCGATCGGGCTGCGCGACCAGCCTCCCGACGCGGGGCGCGTGCTGACGAACGCGTCGCCGCGTCGGTCGACCGCCACGCACAGGGCTACGGAGGCGCACGACACGGCCGTCAGCGGGTGTTCGCCTCCCAGCTGCGCCGACAGCGTCCACGCCGGCGAGCGCGCGCTCGCGCTGGTCCACACGTCACCGGCTTCGTCCACCGCCACGCACAGCGATTCGCCGACGCAGGTGACGGCGGTCGGGGCGCCGTGTGAGTCGAACGCCGTCGCCGGGCTCCAGCTCAGCGTCGCGGTTGCCAGCGCCGCTGCGGGCAGCACCGCCAGCAGTGCGGCCGCGAGCAGCGTCGCCAGCGCGGCGCGCACGAGGCGCGTGGTGGCGGGCTGATGGAAATCGCTGATGAAGCGCAAAACCCCGTGCGCCGCCCCGTGTTGCGGTCCGGCGTGGTCAGCTCGTGCGGACGATCAGCACCGAGCAGGGCGCGTGGTGGGAGACCTTGTTGGGCACCGAGCCCAGCAGAAAGCGCTTGGCGCCGGTCATGCCCTTGTTGCCCACGATCACCAGGTCGGCGTGCTCGCGCTCGGCGACGTCGAGGATCGCGTCCGCCGGATCACCCTGACAGGCGTGCATTGCCACCTCGACGCCCGCCGAGCGCGCGATGTCGGCGGCGGCGTCGAGCGAGGACTCCACATCCTGGCGTGGGTCGATCGCCCACTGCACCTCCTCCGGTGCAGAGCGCCTCTCGGCGCGCAGCCGCTGTTCGCTCACGGGCGCGTATGCGCTGACCAGCTCCAGTTTCGCGCCCACCGCGCCGGCCATGTCCACCGCCTGGCGCACCGCCTGAGCGGCGGTATCCGAGCCATCCGTTCCCACCACGATCGAGTTGAACATGCTCCCCTTCCGCTTCGAGGCTGGCTCGCCGCCAGCTCGCCGGATCATAGCCGTGGCGAGCCGCCCGCGACCCTCCTATATAATGCTTGCTAGCAAGCAACTATCTGGGAGGCGTTCTGCCGGTGACAACCACGACCAAAGCGAAGCTCGACTTTGAGCAGCGGAGCTCCGAGGAGGAGCTCGGCGCGCGCCTGCGTGCCGCGATCGGACGCCTCTCGCGGCGCCTGCGACCGACGGTCGCCGGCTCTGGCCTGACCCCCTCGCAGATCTCGGTGCTGTTCACGATCGTGCGCCACGGCCCGCTCGGGCTGTCCGAGCTGGCCGAGCTCGAGAGCGTGAACGCGACGATGCTCTCGAGGATCACCTCGCAGCTTTGCGCCGGCGGCCTGATCGTGCGCTCGCAGGACCCCGACGACAGGCGCTCGGCGAGCGTCGCGGCGACCGCCGCCGGCAGGCGCATGCGCGAGCGCATCCATCGTGAGCGCGCGCGTGCCCTGAGCGCGCACATCGACGAGCTCTCCGAGCAGGAGCGACTCGCGCTGTGGCATGCGCTGCCGGTGCTCGAGCAGCTCGCCGAGCGATTGCCCGGGGGGCGCCGATGAGCCGCCTGGCGGGCGTCGGGCGCGTGACCTTCGCGGCGCTCGCGGTCCCCAACTTCAGGCGCTACACCGCCGGACAGTCGGTGTCGCTGATCGGCACCTGGATGCAGATGGCCGCGCAGTCCTGGCTGGTGCTGACGCTGACCGGCTCTGCCGCCGCGCTCGGGGTGATCGTCGCCCTCCAGACGCTGCCGGTGCTCGTGCTGGGCCCCTACGGCGGCGTCGTCGCCGACCGCGTGGACAAGCGCCGGATGATGTTCCTGCTTGCAGATCGCGATGGGCGTGCAGGCGCTGGTGCTCGGGGTGCTGACCGTGACGGGCGCGGTGCGCCTGTGGCAGATCGGCGTGCTGGCCGCGCTGCTCGGCCTCAACAACGCGTTCGAGAACCCCGCCCGCCAGGCGTTCATGCTCGAGATGGTGGGTGCCGAGACGCTGCGCAACGCCGTCACGCTCAACTCCGTGATCGTGAACGTCGCGCGCGTGATCGGACCCGCCGTCGCGGGCCTGCTGATCGCCTCCGTCGGCGAGGGCGTGTGCTTCCTGGTCAACGCCGCGAGCTTCGTCGCGGTGCTCGTGTCGCTGGCGAGCCTCGATCGCACGGCGATCGTCCCCAGCCCGCCGAGCCCCCGCGCGCCTGGCCAGCTCCGCCAGGGCCTGCGCTACGTGCGCCAGGCCCCGGAGCTCGCCGTGCCGCTGGCGATGATGGCGCTGGTCGGAGCGCTCGCCTACGAGTTCCAGGTCTCGCTGCCGGTGATGGCGCGCGAGGGCCTGCACGTGGGCGCCGCCGGCTACGGCTTCATGACCGCCGCAATGGGCGTTGGCGCGGTCGCCGGCGGTCTGGTCGTGGCGACGCGGGGCAAGACCGGCCTGCCGACGCTGGTGGCGGCCGCAAGCGCGTTCGGCGTGCTGCTGGGGCTCGCCGCGCTCGCGCCCAGCCTGCCGATCGAGCTGGTCGCGCTCGCGCTCGTCGGCGGTGCCAGCATCTCGTTCATGGCCACTGGCAACTCCACCCTCCAGCTGAACGCCGAGCCCAGCATGCGCGGCCGCGTGATGTCGCTGTGGTTCGTCGCCTTCCAGGGCTCCACACCGATCGGCGGGCCGATCGTCGGCTGGGTGATGGCCGCGATCGGCGCGCGCGCCGGGCTGGGTCTCGGCGGCGTCACCTGCCTGCTCGCCGCAGCGCTCGGGCTGCTCGCCCTGCGCCGCCTGAGCCCCACATCGCTCGGCCTGGCGACGAGCGCCAGGTAGCCGGTGCAGGCACCGGAGCAGGCCGCGATTCGCTGGGTGCGCGACGAGCACGACGTCCAGGGCGCGTTTGCCGTGCGTGAGCGCGTGTTCTGCGGCGAGCAGGGCGTGTCGCTCGCAGAAGAGCTAGACGGACGCGACGACGAAGCGTCGCACCTGGTGGCGCTCGTGCGCGATGAGGGCGGGCCGCGCGTGATCGGCACGCTGCGCCTGCTCGTGGAGGGCGAGCGCGGGAAGATCGGTCGCGTCGCCGTGGAGCGCCCGTGGCGGCGCCGCGGGATCGCATCGCGCATGCTCGAGCTCGCGGTGGCCGGGGCGCGCCAGCGAGGGTGCAGGGAGGTGCGCCTGGCGGCGCAGGTGGCCGCGATCGACCTGTACGCGCAGGCCGGCTTCACCGTCGACTCCGACGCCTTCGAGGAGGCCGGCATCCCGCACGTGTGGATGCGGCTCGCGCTGGCGGGGGCGCGCTGAGCTGCTGGCGCTAGCCCCGATCCTCGCGGCGGCCTCGGTTCTCGCGCCCCAGCCGGGGACCGGCGAACTGCCCGCGGCCGTGTACGACAAGCCGGGGGTGAGGCACAACGAACAGTGCGTGCAGAGCCCCGCGGACAAACGCGTGCTCGTCAGAGACCTCGAAGGCCAGGCGCTGGAAACCTACGGCGGCGCGCTGAGCGACCCGATGCAGCTCGGGGAAACCTGCTCGCGGCAGGCCGGTGTGCGGCTCGAGGGGATCGAGTCGCTGTCGAGCCACGGCATCACCATGTACTACACGTGGCCGCTGGAAGCGGGGCAGCAGTCTCCCGGCTTGATCGCCGCCGGCGAACTCGCCTCCCCGCCGACGCTCGACGCTGGCGACGCCGCCGGCAACGGCGCGCCGGCGCCGCCCGCGCCGGGCGCGCCCGCCTACGCGATCACGCCACAGGACGTCGCCCACGAACAGCGATATCAGGGCGGGAGCCGCTGGTACACGTACTCGGTCTACGGACGCCCCGTGGGGGGCGCCCGCTTTGCGCTGATGACGTGGAGCTGGATCGACGTCCGCGGTGGCGGCATCGCGCGCGCTGCGCTCGCCGAAGGCGAGCTCTTCTACCCCGCAGACGTCGCGCCGATCACGCTTGACACGAGCGCCGGAGCGGGGCAGCCGGCGAACGGCACGGTCACCGCCCGCTATGGATATGCGTGGGACGGCGGGGCGCGAGTCTACGGTTGGATGGTCACCAGCCACACGTTCGGCGCGACGTGCTTCGACCACATGGCCTACGTCGGCGGCGGCCCCTCGCTCGCAGGGACGCTGTGTCCCGAAGGGATGCTGCGGGACTCGATCGAGAACGTGGGCCTGCTGGGCGGCGTCAGCGCCGGATAGCGAGCGTCACGCGGGAGCGGGCGCCGGCTCGGCCTCTCCGAGCGGCACGCCCGCCGCGGCGTATGCGTCGGGTGCGTCGAGCGTCTCGGCCTTCAGCAGCGCTTGCGCGAGGCCCTCGAGCTGGTCGCGGTGTTCTTCCAGCAGCTGCGTCACCTCGTGGTGAGCGCCCTCGACGAGACGGTGCACCTCCTCGTCCACCAGCCGCTGGGTCTCCTGGGAGACCTCGCTGGCGCCTGGCAGCAGCGGTCCTTGGGCTTCGTCGGGGAGGACCGTGACCGGGCCGATCGTATCGCTCATTCCCCAGCGTCCGACCATCTGGCGCGCGATCTGCGTGAGCTGCTGGATGTCGGACTCCGCGCCGGTGGTGATCTTGGCGTAGACCACCTCCTCGGCCACGCGCCCGCCGAGCGCCACCCTGATCTTCGCCTGGAGCTCTTCCAGCGAGTAGGACACGCGGTCGGAGTCGGGCGTCGAGAGCGTCACGCCGAGCGCCATGCCGCGCGGGATGATCGAGACCTTGCGCACGGGGTCCGCCCCCTCTGTGAGCATCCCCACGAGCGCGTGGCCGGACTCGTGGTAGGCGGTGCGCTCGCGGTCGGCCGGCAGCAGCACGATGCCGCGTGGTGAGCCGAGCAGGATCTTCTCCAGCGAGTCGGTGAAGTCGCTCATGTGCACCTTGTCGTGGTCGCGCCGGGCGGCGAGCAGCGCGGCCTCGTTTACGAGGTTGGCGATGTCCGCGCCGACCATGCCGGGCATGCTCGACGCGAGCGCCTCCAGGTCGACGTCGTCGGCGAGCGGGACCGAGCGGGTGTGAACCTTCAGGATTTCCACGCGTCCCTTGTGGTCGGGTGCCTGCACGGTCACGCGCCGGTCGAAGCGGCCCGGGCGCAGCAGCGCGCTGTCGAGCACGTCGGGGCGGTTGGTGGCGGCCAGCACGACAACCGCCTGCGACGATTCGAAGCCGTCCATTTCGGTGAGGATCTGGTCGAGCGTCTGCTCGCGCTCGTCGTTGGCGCCGGTCACCGCCACCGAGCCCTGACGCGATCGCCCGATCGCGTCGAGCTCGTCGATGAAGATGATCGATGGTGCCGCCTCCTTGGCCTTCGCGAACAGGTCACGCACGCGCGAGGCGCCGACCCCGACGATTGCCTCGATGAACTCCGACGCGGAGATCGAGAAGAAGGCCGCGTGTGCCTCGCCGGCGACCGCGCGCGCGAGCAGCGTCTTGCCGGTCCCCGGCGCTCCCGACAGCAGCACGCCGTGGGGCATGCGCCCGCCGAGCCTGGCGTAACGATCGGGGTTGCGCAGGAAGTCGACGATCTCAGACAGTTCCGCCTTCGCTTCGTCGATGCCGGCGACGTCGCTGAACGTCACGCGGATCGATTCGGGGTCCACGCGCCGCGCCTGCGATCTGCCGAAGTTGCCCAGCGCGCCCATGCCGCCGCCGGCTTTGGCCGCGCGGCGGAAGATCAGGAAGAAGATGCCGACGATCAGCAGCGTGGGACCGAAGCCGAGCAGGATCTCCGCGAGCAGCGACTCGCTCGTGGTCGTCGATTCGGCTTTGATCTCGACGCCCTTTTCCTGGAGCAGCGCCGACAGCTGGGAGCCGTTCCAGAAGCTCGGCACCTGCGTGGCGAACTCCTTTGTGGGCGTCGCCTTGCTGTCGTTGGCGGGGTAGCGCAGCTTCTCCTTGAACTTGCCCTCGATCGTGTCGCCCTTCGAGGAGATCGTGCTGACCGTGCCGCCCTTGACCTGCGTCAGGAAATACGGGCTGAACGGCACCGTCACCCGCGGTTCGCCGGTGCTCGGCTGGAAGAACAGCACCGACAGCCAGTTGAGCGCGATCAGCGCGATCACGAAGTACCAGAAGCCGCGCATGCGGTGCGGCGGCGGGCCCGCGGGCGCGTGCTCGGGCATGCCGCGACCGTCAGGCGCGGGCGCGACCTGCCAGCCGCGTTTGTCGCGCGGCAGCGGCGGGTGCGGGTCCGTGCGTCCGTCGTTCACACGCTCGGTCGCGTCGCGGGCTTCTTCCGGCACCTCCACCATGCTACGCCCTGCGCTCGAGCGGAGTTGCGCGCGGTGCTCGGCGGTCGTGGTCTACGAAAAGCCGGGGGGCCTCTTTTCAGAGGACCCCCCGACACTGCTGCATGGCGTCGTGCCCGGCCCAGCGGCCGAGCTAGAGGCCTATGCGCCTACCAGTTGATCGGCGCGGGTGGCGAGGCCGTCATTTCGACCGTGTTGCCAGGCCCCGACGTCTCGGCGGAGATCAGCGGTCCATACAGGCCGCAGCCGCCGAATTCCGGCACGGTCACTTCCGCCTTGAACGCGAAGCTGCCCGTGGCCAGCGCGTTCGTGGGCTCCCGGATGCTGAGCGGCAGCTTGATCGGCTCGACCGTCTTGCAGCCGATCGGGACCGGGAAGACCCCGACTTTGATGCCCTTCACTTCCTCGTTGGCTTCGCCTTCGGCGCTCTCGAACACTTCGCTGCCGTCCGAGCTGAAGCCGAACGTGCCCGTGGCCGGCCCGGTCGGCGTCAACCCCCCAGAGATCGTCACCGGGATCAGCCCGATGTAGAACGTCTGGTTGATCGGCGGGATGTTCAGCGTCGCCGTCAGCTTGCCGTTGGTGGCGTCGGCGGTCGAGGTGATCGTCGCGCCCGAGGGGACTTCCTCGGAGATGCCCGACTTCTTCTCGGTGACCTTGCCTTTCAGCGACCATTCGTTGAGCTTGACGATCAGGTCGCCGACCTCCGGCGTCAGACGCGCGTTCGCCGGCAGCGTCGCCCCCGGTTCGTGCTCGCCGCACGTGCTCGGAGCCTTCTTGCCCGCCACGCGTTCTTCGATCCATTTGACCGCGTTGGACGCGGCTATGCCGGCGGTGAACAGGTGCTCTGCGTCGTACAGCTGGAAGTCGTCTGTGACCCCCAGTTTGCACCAGTCGTAGTGCAGGTTCACGTCCTGCGCGAGCGGCACGAGCTCGTCTTCGAGGCCGTGGTAGTGGTACACCGGCGCCGACACCGCTTTCTTGTCGAGCGATGATTCTTCGAGCACTTTCTTGAAGTTCGGTTCGGATTTTTCGAGTTCTTCAAGCGACTTGTGTTCGGTCGTGTATTCACTGAAGTTGGCGCCGTTGAGCGTCGTGATCAGTTCCGTCACGCACTCGCTGAGTGCCTCGCCCACCGCTTTTTCACCGGCCGGCGTGAGCGTGCCGAGTTTGAGTTCGGGATACGCCGCCTCCAGGCCGATAGCCGAGATGATCCCCAGCCCCGACCCGACGGATGCCCCGCTGAACGCGCCGAATTCGGCGAGGTTGGCGGGCACGCCGCCGGCGGCGATGCCGGACAGCTTGACGTTGGACGCGTAGCTCGACTGGAGCTCGCCGGCCCAGCCGACGGCCTGGCCGCCCTGCGAGTAGCCCCACGCGTATGTCGGGTCGCTTTCGCTGAGGCCCGCCCCCGGGAGCTGGCGTGCGGCGCGCACGATGTCGAGCACCGCCTGGCCCTCAGCCTTCCCGGCGGTGTAGGTCGGGATCGCGCCGTTGGTGTAGCCCTGGTAGTCGGTCACGTCGACCGCGTAGCCGGCTTTCAGCGCCTCGATGATTTCACCACCCGCGTACTCGCTGCCGGTGATCATCTGCTTCGACGGCGCGCACTTCGAGGCGATGCCCTGCGTGCCGATACCGATCGTCACCACCGGCCGCGAGCCCTTGCCGCTCCACTTCGCCGTCGGCTCGATCACCGTGCCGGTCACGAAGTCCGGTTCGCCGCGCTGAGCGGTCGACTGGTAGAGGACGGTCCACGCTTTGTTGGCGGGAAGCGCCACCTTCAAGTCGATCGTCGCCGGGCGGTACCACACGAGTTCGCCGGCGCTGCCGGCGGGCGTTGACGACGGAGGCGTGTAGAACGCTTCTCCCGCCGGTCCTTCTACTGGTGCCGCCGCGGCCGTCGAGGCCAGCGCCAAAGCACACAAAACAGCGAGCGCGAGCGCCGCCCGCGCGATTCCCCTGAAACCAGACACTACGATCCCCTCTCCTTGATTTGTAGCACTGCGATGCCTGTTTTGCGGGAATGTAACAGGCGCGGACCTGTTTGTACATACCCTCTGGTCTGTATCAAATAGGTCTTCTATCGTTGTGAGGGCAAGCATGCCCTCCATGCGACAGCCCGCACCAGCCCAGACAGCCGAGGCGCCCCGGCTTTATAGGGGCATGAGCGTGGCCGAGCGCCACGAGGAACGGCGCGCGCGGCTGCTGGAGGCAGGGCTCGAGCTGTTCGGCACCCAGGGCTACGCCGGCAGCTCGATCCGCGCGATCAGCGCCGCGGCCGGGCTCAACTCGCGCTACTTCTACGAGTCGTTCTCCAGTCGCGAGGACCTGCTGTACCACGTCTACCAGCAAGCGGTGCAGGAGGTCGCGACGGCGATCATCGAAGAGACCGCCAAGGTCGCGACGCTCGAAGAGCAGGCGGGCGTCGGCCTCAGCGCTTCGTGGGAGGTGCTGACGGAGGACCCCCGCAAGGCGCGCGTGATCGTGCTCGAGGTCATCGGCGTGAGCCCCCGCTTGGAACGCGTGCGGCGCGAGAACAGGCACGCGATCGCCGACATCCTGCTGCGCAACGCGCTCCAGTTCGTCGACGACGACGTGCAGCTGGTGATGGACCCGGTGCTGACGGCACGCGCGATGATCGGGGCGTCGATGGAGGTGCTGATCGACTGGATCCACGGCGACGTCGACGCCTCGCGGGCGGAGATCGTCGAGCACCTCACGAAGATGTACACGGCGGTCGCCGACGCGTCCTACGTGCGCAAGGCCTGATCGGCCGCCCGCCCGGCAGCCGACGTGTCCGCACGGCGCCTGACGCTGACGTCGCCCGCCAGCGGCGGCTGACGCGTAGGTCGCCCGCGAGCGACTGGCATTCGACGTCCCGGCGTTGTAGATTGCCGCAATGGCCCAAGCGGTGACGGCTGACAGCCTGATCGCGGACGCGCCGGCGCCGGCCAGCGCGCCCGCCCCGCCAGCGGCGCAGCAGCACCCGGACTTCCAGATCGTTCCCCGCGCGGGCCTGCCGATCGTGGCGCTCGTGCTGGGCCTTTTGATCGCCGCGATCGCCGCCAACAAACTCTGGCCGCTGGTGTTCTTCCACGTGGTGGGCGGTGCTGCGTGGACGATCATCGACCTGTTCATGGGCTTCGTGCTCGGCCCGATCATCGGCAAGATGTCGGTCCCCGCGCGGGTCGAGTTCACCACGCGCCTGATGCCGAAGATGGTGCTGATCATGCCCACGGCCGTGATCGTCACGCTCGCTGCCGGCTGGCAGCTGTCCACGTATCTGGGCACCAACCTGACGAGCTACACGCTGCACGGCTGGGTGGTCGCGAGCTTCATCGTCGTGGGCGTGATGGCGGTGATCGCGCTCGGCCTGCTCGAGCCGGCGAACATCGCGGTGCTGACCGAGCTCAAGAAGCCGCAGCCGAACCCTGCGGTGATCGAGCGGCTGATGAAGCGCTTCATCTACACCTCAGGCGTGACCGGCGTGATGCAGATCGCGACGCTCGTGATCATGACCAAGCTCGCTTCCGGATGAGCGAGCGCGACGCCGCGCAGCCCAGCGCCAGCGTGGGCCGGGGCGAGGACAGGCGCCTGCCGCCGGTCACCCAGGTCGGCATGCTCTCGCTGGCGCTGATCGTCGCCGCCGGCATCTACCTGGTGGCGCACCTGCCCGAACACGTGCCGCTGACGCCGGCGATCGTGCTGCTGGGCGCGTCGGCGCTGCTGCTGGCCGGCAACCTGCTGTCGCTTGCCCGCGTCCCGGGCTTCGCCTGGGCACGCTTCTTCGAAATCGCCAAGTGGGCGCTGCTCGCGTACGCGCTGATCGCCGGGATGATCGAGTACGTATTCCTGCGCAACGACACGAGCGGCGGCCCGTTGATCGTGTTGACGCTGTCACTGGTCGTGTTCGCGGTACACGTGCCGGTGCTGATCGGCTTCACCGTGGCCCGCTATCAAGAGCCACAGCTCTCTGTCTGACTCGCCCCGCCGTGGTGGGGTATAGCTTGCACTGTGATGCGAGCAGAGGGTGACCCAGGCCCGGGAGATGGGTTCGCCGCGCGCGAGCTGACGGTCCGCTTCGGCGGGATCGTCGCGCTCGATGAGGTATCGCTCGAGGTGGCGCCGGGAGAGGTGCTCGGGGTGATCGGCCCCAACGGCGCCGGCAAGACGACGCTGTTCAACGTGATCTGCGGGTTCGTGGCGCCGACGTCGGGGACGATGCGCTGGAAGGGACGCGCGGTCACGAGCGTGCGCACCAACCGGCTGGCGCAGCTGGGCATCGCGCGCACGCTCCAGGGGGTCGGTCTGTTCACCGGCCTGAGCGTGCTCGAGAACGTGCTGATGGGCGCGCAGCGCTTCCGTCGCGCGGGCTTTGCCAGCGCGGTGTTGGGGCTGCCGCGCTCTGATCGCGACGAGCGCGCCCTGCGCGAGCGCGCGCTAGGCACGCTGCGCGAGCTCGGCGTCGAGGACGTCGCCGAGCGGATGCCCGCGACGCTGCCCTACCCCGTGCAGAAGCGTGTGGCGCTCGCGCGCGCGCTCGTGGCCGAGCCAGAGCTGCTGCTGCTCGACGAGCCCGCAGGAGGGCTCGGCGTCGAGGACGTCCGCGAGCTGGGCGAGCGCATCCGCGGCCTACGCGGGTCGATGGCGGTGATGCTCGTGGAGCACCGTGTGGACCTCGTGATGTCAGCCTGCGATCGCGTCGTCGTGCTGGACTTCGGGCGCGTGATCGCCGAGGGCGAGCCGCAGGCTGTTGCACACGACGAGCGCGTGCTCGAGGCCTACCTCGGCCAGGAGGCGGAGTGAGCGCTCAGGTCGCGCTCGAGGTCGAGGACCTGGTCACCGACTACGGTCCGGTGCGCGCCGTCGAAGGGGTGACGCTGACGGTCGCGGAGGGCAGCGTCACCGCTGTGCTCGGCGCCAACGGAGCCGGCAAGACCACGCTGCTACGCACGATCTCCGGACTGGAGCCGGCGAGCTCCGGCTGGGTGCGCCTGTACGGCGAGAACCTCCTCGGCGTGAGCGTCGAGGACATCGTTCGCCGCGGGCTCGCGCAGGTCCCGGAGGGACGTGGGGTGATCACCGAGCTCTCGACCGACGAGAACCTGCGCCTCGGCGGGCTCTGGCGGGGCGCCGACAGCACCGAGCTGGAGGGGATGTACGAGCTGTTCCCGCCTCTGCGCGAGCGGCGCACGCAGGCCGCGGGGTCGCTGTCGGGCGGCGAGCGCCAGATGCTCTCGATCGGGCGCGCGCTGATGGCCGACCCGCGGGTGCTGCTGCTGGATGAGCCCTCGCTGGGGCTCGCGCCGATCGTCAGCGCGCAGATCATGCGGCTGATCCGCTCGCTGGCGACCGAGCGCGGCCTGGCGGTGCTGCTGGTCGAGCAGAACGCGCGCAGCGCGCTGTCGATCGCCGACCGCGGCGTCGTCCTGCACCTCGGGCGCGTGGTCGCCGCCGATGAGGCGAGCGCGTTGGCCGCCGACAGCGAGCTACGCCAGGCCTACCTGGGGCTCTGACCATGACCAAATTCATCGACCTCACGCTCAACGGCATCTCCACCGGCGCCGTGTACGCGGCGGTGGCGCTCGCGCTGGTGCTGATCTGGCGCGCCACGCGGATCGTCAACTTCGCGCAGGGTGGGATGCTGATGATCACCACCTTCATCGCCTCCGACGTGATCGGCTCGAGCGGCTCCTACTGGCTCGGCTTCGCGGTGGCGCTCGTGTCCGGCCTGGTGCTCGGCGCGCTCGTCGAGCGCGTGCTGATCCGCAGGGTCGAGGGTGGGCCACCGCTGAACGCGGTGATCGTCGCGCTGGGTCTGCTGGTCCTGCTGGAAGCGATCGCCGGGATGATCTGGGGCAACACGCCCCGCTCGTTCCCGCCCGCGTTCTCGATCCGCGGCTACGACGTCGGCGGCACGCACCTGCTGTTCGCGCCCAACGACACGTTCATCGTGCTGGTCGTGTTCGTCGTGGCGATCCTGCTGGCGCTGCTGTTCCGCTACACCGCGCTCGGCTTGAGGATGCGCGCCGCCGCGCTCGCGCCCGAGGTCGCGCGCATCCTGGGCGTGCGCGTCGGCAGGATGTTCACGCTGGGATGGGCGCTCGCTGCGTTCGTCGGCTCGCTCGCCGGCGTGCTGGTGGCGCCCTCGGTGTTCGTGTCGCCGAGCGGCTTCGACCCGATCCTGATCTTCGGCTTCACCGCCGCCGTGCTCGGGGGCCTGGACAGCCCGCCCGGCGCGGTCGTCGGCGGCATCGTGCTCGGCCTCGTGCTCTCCTACGTGTCCGGCTACGAGGGCTCCTCGATGGTCACGCTCGCCGCGCTCGTGGTCCTGATCGCGGTGCTGATGATCCGCCCCGGGGGGCTGTTCTCGACCCGCAGGGAGAGGCGCGTATGAGCTCTCAGGCCGGCGCTGGATCGGCGTCCTCACCAACGGCTTCGCCGTCGGTGCCGGCTCGCCGGCGTCCGCGCCTGCCGCAGAGCACGCTGGCGCGATCGCTTGGGCTGGTGCTGGTGGCGGGGGTGGCTTTTTGGATCGCCAGCGAGGTGCTCGGCAGCTACGACAACCTGCGGCTGGCGAGCGGCTCCTACTACTTCGTGGTGCTCGCCGGGCTCACGCTGCTGACAGGGCTCAGCGGCCAGATCTCGCTCGGTCACGGCGCGCTGATGGCCGTTGGCGCGTACACGGTCGCGCTGCTGGTGGGCAACGAGCAGTGGGCGCTGGTGCCCGCGTTGGCGGCCGCGGTGGTGGTCACCGCGGTCGTGGGCGTGGCGGTCGGCGCGGCTGCGTCGCGGCTGCGCGGCCCGTATCTCGCGGGCGCGACGCTCGCGTTCGCGATTGGGCTTCCGGCGGTTGCGGAAAAGTACTCGGCGACCTTCGGCGGCGCCAACGGGCTGACGATCAACCCGCCGACGGTGCCGTCGTGGCTGGGCGAAAGCTTTCCGCTCGAGCGATGGGAGGCGTGGATCGCGGGCATCGGTGCGCTCGTGGTGGTGTTCGCGATCAACAACCTCGTGCACAGCGGCGTGGGGCGCTCGTTCCGCGCGGTACGCGACGACGAGATCGCGGCTTCGCTGTGCGGCCTGCACGTGGGGCGCGTGCAGACGCTCGCGTTCGTCGTGAGCGCCGCGTGCGCGGGCCTCGGCGGCGGGCTGCTGGCGGTCGTCCTCCAGCTCGCCGCGCCCGGTGCGTTTGAGCTGACGCTGTCGCTGTCGCTGCTGACCGCGATCGTGCTCGGCGGGCTCGGGTCCCAGCTCGGGGCGGTGTGGGGCGCGGCGGTGCTGGTGCTGCTGCCCAGCTGGACCACCAACATCGCGCACTCGTTCTCGCTGTCGGACCAGGTGTCCGCGAACCTGCCGCTGGCGATCTACGGGGTGGTCCTGATCGCGGCGATGCTCGCATGGCCGAGCGGAATCCAGGGAGCCCTACGCAGGATCATGTCGCTCGCACGTCGAATCCCGCTTGGCTCCAAAGAACTTGACAAGCACCCAACATCAGGATCAGGAGGAGTAAGCCATGAGAACACATAGATGCACACTGCGCGCGCTGGGGAGCGTCTGCATCCTCGTCGCCGCGCTCGCAGCCGCGGGCTGCGGCTCGAGCTCGAGCTCGAGCAGCGCGCCGGGGGTGACCGCGACCAGCATCACCTTCGGCACCCATCAGCCGCTCACCGGCCCCGCGGCGCCCGGGTACAGCGAGATCGCACCGGCGTCACAGGCGTTCTTCGACTACCTCAACGCGCAGGGCGGCATCTATGGACGCAAGATCCACCTGACGATCAAGAACGACGAATACAACCCGACACAGACCGTCGCCGTCGTGCATGAACTCGTGCTCAACGACAACGTGTTCGGGATCTTCGAGGGTCTCGGCACGCCGACCCACACGAAGGTCGTCGGCTTCCTCAACAGCTCCAAAGTGCCCGACATGTTCGTGGCCTCCGGATGCGCGTGCTGGGATGACGGCACCACGCAGCCGTACACGTTCGGCTGGCAGCCCAACTACACGATCGAGGGCAAGATCCTCGGCCAGTACATCAAGCAGCACTTCGCTGGCAAGAAGGTCGGCGTCTTCTACCAGGACGACGACTTCGGCACGGGCGGCCTCGCCGGCATCAAGGACGAGGTGCCCGCGAGCCAGATCGTGAGCGCGCAGCCATATCAGTCCGGTACCACCAACGTGGCGCCTCAGATCTCCGCGATCAAGGCCGCGGGCGCCGAAGTGGTCGTGTACTTCACGGTCCCGATCTACACCGCGCTGGGCCAGCTCACAGCGTTCACGCTCGGCTACAAACCGCAGCTCGTGGTCTCCAACGTGGGCATCGACCCGACGACCGTCGGGAGCCTCCTGAAGACGTACTCCAAAGGCAAGGCCGGAACCGAACTGATCGAAGGCGCGATCACCGACGGCTACCTGCCATCCGTCGCGGAAACGTCCAACCCGTGGATCGCGCTGTTCAAAAAAATCAAAGACCAGTACGACCCGAGCGCGCCGTTCGACGGCAACGTCGAGTACGGCATGGCCAACGCCTACACGCTCGCGCAGTCGCTCCAGATGGCCGGCAAGAACCTGACCCGCCAGGACCTGGTGGAAGCGGTCAACGAAAAAGGCAGCCAGCTGAAGGGTCCCGGCCTCGTGCCGTTCCGTTACTCAAAGACCGAGCACGGAGGCTACGGCGGCGCCGAGATGGGCCAGGTGCGGGCCGGCAAGATCGTCCTGTTCGGCGGCCCGTTGGTCACCGAACCGACTGCCGGCTCGCCGATCACCCCCTACACCGCCACGCAGCCGGCGCCGCCCGCAAGCGGCGTATCGGTGCCGTAGGGCCGGTAGCAAGTCGCGCCACATCCATGTAGCTCAAAACCCCCGGCCGGCCCTGCAAGCGGGTCGGCCGGGGGTGGGTGCGCGCGCGACGGCCGGATTCGTGAGACGACCGGCTCAACCGGCGCCGAAGCGCGCCGCTTCCTCCGAGCCGCCGGTGACGTCGCCCTCGCTGTAGGAGTGCGCGCCCGCGCCCGCGAGGCGCCCCCCGTCGACGATCAGGTATTCCTCGCGGATCGGGCGCCCGTCGAGGAAGCACTCCAGGATCTCGCGCGTGCCCGCCGCGTAGCGCGCCTGCGCGGACAGGCTCGTGCCGGAGGTGTGCGGCGTCATGCCGTGGTGGGGCATCGTGCGCCAGGGGTGATCGCGCGGGGCGGGCTGCGGAAACCACACGTCGCCGGCATAACCCGCGAGCCGGCCGCTGGCGCACGCCGCCGCCACCGCGTCGCGGTCGCAGATCTTGCCGCGCGCGGTGTTGATCAGGTACGAGCCGCGCTTCATGGCGCCGATCATCTGCGCGTCGAACAGGCCCTCGGTCTCGGGGTGAAGCGGCGCGTTGATCGTGACCACGTCGCACACCGCCACCATCGCGGCGGCGTCCTCGTGGAAGCTCAGGCCCAGCTCTCGCTCCACGTCCTCGGGCAGGCGGTGGCGGTCGGTGTAGTGCAGGCGCACGTCGAACGGCGCCAGGCGCCGCAGCACGGCGGTGCCGATGCGCCCGGCGGCCACCGTGCCGACGTGCATGCCCTCCAGGTCGTACGCGCGCGACACGCAGTCGGCGATGTTCCAGCCGCCGTCGATCACCCACTGGTAGGAGGGGATGTAGTTGCGCACGAGCGCCAGGATCATCATCACCACGTGCTCGGCCACGCTGATGCTGTTGCAGTAGGTGACCTCCGCGACGGTGATGCCCCGCTCGATCGCCGCCTCCAGGTCCACGTGGTCGGAGCCGATGCCGGCGGTCAGCGCGAGCTTCAGGTTGGGCGCGTTGGCGATGCGCTCCGCGGTTAGGTATGCCGGCCAGAACGGCTGGGAGATGACCACGTCGGCGTTGGGCAGCTCGCGCTCGAACACCGAGTCCGGGCCGTCCTTGTCGGAGGTCACCGTCAGCGTGTGGCCCCGCCCCTCCAGGAAGCTCCTCAGCCCCAGCTCGCCTGAGACGCTGCCGAGCAGCTGCCCGGGGGTGAAGTCGATCGCCTGCGGGGTCGGCGCGCTCTGGCCGTCGGGGTAGCGCTCGATCGTGGGAATCTGATCGCGTGCGTAGGACGGCGGGTAGCCGTCTATCGGATCGTCGTACAGCACGCACAGCACGTTCGCCATAGCTGACTCCTCGAGGTCGTTTGACAGATCCTCTCACGCCGGTGGGGCCATCGCCGGGCGAGCGCGCGGGCGGCGCTTGGGAGATACTGCCGTGCATGAGGGCCGTCCAGATCGTGGAGGAGTCGGGACCGGACAGCGCGCTGGCGCTCGTCGACGTGCCCGAGCCGCAGGAGGGAAGCGCGCATCCGCTGAGCCCCGGAGGGGGCGTGGTGGTGGAGGTCCACGCCGCGGGCGTGTCGTTCCCCGAGCTGCTCCAGACGCGCGGGCAATACCAGGTCAAACCGCCCCTGCCGTTCGTGCCCGGCAGCGAGGTCGCCGGGATCGTGCGCAGCGCGTCCGCCGGTGCGCAGGTCAAGCCCGGCGATCGCGTGGCCGCCTTCTGCGCGCTGGGCGGCTGGGCGGAGACGGCGGTCGCGCCGGAGTTCTTCGCGTTCCCGCTATCCGAGCAGCTCGACTTCGCGCAGGGCGCCGGGCTGATCCTCAACTACCACACCGCGTACTTCGCGCTGCTGCTGCGCGGGCGCCTGGAGCCGGGGGAGACGGTGCTGGTGCACGGCGCCGCCGGCGGCGTCGGCACCGCCGCGCTGCAAGTCGCCAAGGGCCTGGGCGCGAACACGATCGCGCTCGTGTCCAGCGAGGACAAGCGCGCGGTCGCCGAGCGCGCGGGCGCCGACCAGACGCTGCTGCTCGGCGATGGCTGGAAGGACGAGGTAGTGGCGGCGTCCGACGGTGGCGTGGACATGGTGCTCGACCCGGTGGGCGGCGATCGCTTCACCGACAGCCTGCGCTCGCTGCGCGAGGGCGGGCGCGTGGTCGTGGTCGGTTTCACCGGCGGCTCGATCCCCGAGGTGCGCGTCAATCGACTGCTGCTGAAGAACACAGAGGTGATCGGCGCGGGCTGGGGCGCGTACGTGATGGGCAAGCCAGAGCTCAACCGCGAGATTGGCGCGGCGGTGGGTCACATGGTCGAGGAGGGCTTCGTGACGCCCGTCGTCGGCGGGCGCTTCCCGCTCGAGCAGGCATCGCAGGCGCTGAAGGCGCTGGACGAGCGCCGCGCCACGGGCAAGGTCGTGCTAGACGTGCGCGCCGGCTGAAGGCGCCCCTCCTCGCCACCTCGTTCATCGATCAGGTAAGGTCGCGCCATCGTTGTCTTGCAGACAAAGCGGTGCATCGCCAGCGTTGTTGTCGGCCGTCTCGAGTGGCTTGTGGGATGTGGCGTGAAGGGGACACTGAGGGGAGACAGCCACGTCGAGGTCCTCGCGTGGGATGTCGCCGGCGTCGAGCTCGAGACAGTGATCGTGCGAGACGCACCGAAGGTGGTGATCCTGGGCGAGGGAGTCGAGTACGCGTTGCTGGCGTCCCTGCGTGCGAAACGGCCGACTCTGGGAATCATCGTTCTCGCACATGACCCCTCGCCGCTGTTCGAAACGCTCCTGCTCGCTGCTGGGGCAACGTGCCTGGCCCACCGCGTCTCCGGCGCAGAGCTCATCGCCGCCGTACATCTCGCGGCCAGCGGAGCGAGGATGAGCGTCACGGCGCCCACCGGTCGCGTCGTCGACGTCGATCCCGCTGCTGGTCTGCTCACCGTGCGTGAGACGCAAGTATTCGAGTACCTCAGCCTAGGCTGGTCTTATCACGAGGTGGGACACGCGCTTCACATCGCCCCCACAACCGTGCGTACACATACGGTTAATATCTGCCGCAAGCTGAACGTGAGAAGCAAGCGGCAACTGATCGGCCGGCGGTGGCTACCGGCTGCTGCACCGTGTCCTAACGGACAGGAGTGAAATCTGCGTCAGTCTAGCTTCATCCCCAAAATATCCTCACTTTTTGAGGATATTCAGACGGTCCCCAGTTCCGATACGGTGGCGCGTATCAATCTATTGAATCGCTTGGGCTCCAGGCTCGGGCATCATTCGCTGGGGGCCAAATATGCGGCGTGCTGTGAAGTGGCTGGTGGTGTGCCTGCTCTGCTGCGTCGGACTGGCATGCTGGTCGGCGGACGTGTCCGAGGCGCTCCCGGCCGAGGGGGCTGACTCGAACCCGCTCGTCGGTGGTCTAGCGATTGCGGGGGTGCAGCCGTTGGACGAAGGCCAGCAGCAGGCCCAGGAAGAAGCGTTGCGCAGCAGTCCCGAAGCTGTACACGCTCGCGAAATCTCGCGCACCGCGTATGAGAACCTGAGCTCAGGCCAAGCCGAGAGCATCGACCGTGGCGCGCTGGGAAGCCTGATCGATGAACCTGCAAGCGGTCTGCCACCGCTTCGCGCTGGCGAGCGGATCACCGGCTACCCGACGGACAACACAGCCTCTGTCGATCTGGGAGAAGGCAAGCATGGCGTGATTGAATCGCTGGAACCACTCGCGATCGAAACCGCGCCCGGGAGGCGCACGCCGATCGATCTGGGTTTGAGGGAAGTTGATGGCATGTTCGAGCCGGCCGTTGCAGATGCGGGCGTGCGGATTCCCGAACGGGTGGGCGAAGGAGTGGCGATTTCCGGGCTCGGGGTCTCGCTCACCCCAATCGACGCGTCCGGCCTGCCGCTGGGCGGCGATGCGGGAAGTATCCAGGGCGCGACCGTCTTCTATCCCAATACCGGGACGGATATGGATACCGTCGCGAAGCCGCTCGCGAGGGGCGTTTCGCTTGACACTGTCCTGCGGTCGATCGAAAGCCCGGAAGACCTGTTCTTCAAGGTAGGTATGCCAGAAGGGGCGAGCCTCGTTGAGGCGAGGGACGGTTCGGGCGCGGCAGACATCATGTTCGCGGGCAAGGCAATCGCGCTGATACGTCCGCCGAGCGCGGCTGATGCTGCTGGTGCCGCTGTGCCAGTGTCTACGAGCGTCTCGGGTGATGTCTTGAGCGTGGTGGTGCATCATCGGGCGGGCTCCTACGAATATCCGCTGGCGGTTGACCCAGAAGTCGTGGATTCAACGCTCGACCATCCTGGTAACTGGACGTTCAGCACCGACGGCCCTTTCTTTGCACCCAAGTTCTGCGACGATCCCGAATGTGGCCTTCAAGGTTACAGCCATGAGGCCGAGATCGACTACTCCGAACTACAGCCCCTTTACAAAGCCGGTCAGTATGCCTTTTTGGAGTATCCCACTCAGGGGGAATCGCACATCTATTCATTCACCGCGAGCGTCAAGGTAGACACCGAAAACATAGGTGCCTCGCTTCGTGGCAGTCTTCGCATCGAAGATCCGTCGAACCGTGTCGAAGGCGGGGAACTAGCGCTTCCGTTCCCGTCGGGCGAAATAGAACATCAGCTGTGCCCAGCCAACTGCGGCCCGGAACGTGTAACAAATGCCAACATGCACAACGCGGCATTCATGGAGGTCTACGCGACCGAAACTAACGGTGGGAGCTATAGGGGGATGGAAGCGATCCTTTCACATGCTGCGGTGGCGATCGAGCAAGAAAAAGCACCCACCGCAGCGATCGATACAACCGATTCTAACCTCGGTGACTACCCCAACGCGCTTGTACCGGGCGTTTGGGTGGCGACTAAATCTTCGTCGGCGGTCTTTAAGATCGGTACGAATGCATACGACCCGGGGATCGGTGTCAAATCGTGGCATCTGTCCTCGCCTAGCGCGCCCGGGTGGGGCGGAACGTATAATGTGTGTGGCACGGTTCCCGAAGAAGGGGGGGTCCAGTGTGACGAGTGCGACGGCTTGGCAGAACTTTGCTCAGGGGGCTATCCGGTCTCGAACTATCTCGCCGTCGAGGGACAGGAACAGCTTGCTAACGGCCATCCGCTACCTGAAGGTGAAGACACGATCGAAACCTATGTCGAAGACGGCGTGGGTCTGAAATCTGCGGTTACGAGCGCGAAAATCAAAATCGATAACGAACCGCCGTACGGGATTTCGCTCGCGGGGCTCACTAGTGATGATGAAATCGGCGACTCGCAGAGCCAGCTGAAACTGAAGGCGTCAGCGACCGACGGGAGAGGCTCGACAAAGAGCTCCGGAATCGCATCTATCACATTGAGCATCGACGGGAAACAGGTAGGCAGCCCGCAGGGCAGTTGTACGCCGGGGCCGTGTACAGCGAGCGGCGAATGGGCACTCAACACCGAAGAATACGCCGCCGGCAAACACACCTTCACGGTTACCGCGACCGATAACGCAGGGAATGTTGCGAGCGAAAGCTATACGGTGACCGTGCATCACGCGAGCCCGGTCACGATCGGCCCCGGGGCGGTGAACCCTGCGTCGGGGAACTTCGGCCTGGGCGCGACCGACGTGGCGGTCAGCGCACCGGGGGCCAGTCTGACACTGAGTCGCAGCTACGCCTCGCGGCATCTTTCGGCGGGGGCGGAAGGCCCGCTCGGCCCGCAATGGAGCCTTGCTGCCGGCGCGATGCAGAGCATCCTAAAGACCGCAGCTGGGAATCTGCTGCTGACGAGCGACGGCGGCCAGCAGACCATGTTCGTCAGCAACGGGGAGGGCGGCTACACACCCCCCACGGGTGACGCGAACCTTTCTTTGACCGAAAAGACATTCGAAGGATCGACGGAGCTGTTGTTGAGCAACGGCGGTGCTGTGACGACCTTCACACACGTCAGTGGCGCAAACGCGAACGCGTGGTTCCCGGCGATCTCGGAAGGCCGGGGTGGCACGAACGCCACGACGATCTCCTACGCGAGCGTCGCCGGCGTGGTCGAGCCCGCAGAGGAGCTTGCGCCAGTGCCCACGGGTGTCTCGTGTGCGCCCACGCTAGCGAAGGGGTGCCGTGCGCTGACGTTCAAGTACGCCACGAGCACCACAGCAAGCGGCGAAGCCCGCAGCCAGTGGGGCGCCTACGAAGGACGCCTGATGGAAGTGATCCTCAACGCGTGGGAACCAAAGGCCGGAGAAATGATCAAGAAGGCCGTCGCCGAGTACGAATACGACAAGCAGGGCCGACTGCGCGCAGAGTGGAACCCGCAGATCACGCCGACGCTGAAGACCATCTACGGCTACGACAGCGAAGGACACGTGACGGCGCTCACCGCGCCCGGCCAACAGCCGTGGCTTTTCGCGTATGGCACAACCGAAGGCGACCCAACACCCGGCCGGCTGATCGCTGTCACACGTCCGAGCGCATCCACCCCGTTCGGTGACGGAGAACTGCCGAAAAACACCGTCCTACCGACGCTCTCGAGCACGAAACCAACGGTCGGTGTCCAGTTGAGCGTCTCTAGCAACGGCACGTGGAGCAACTCGCCGCTGACCTTCAGCTACCAATGGGAGGACTGCAACACCTCGGGCGGGGAATGCGCCCCGATCCCTGGAGCCGTCAACCAGAGCTACTTCCCAGCCACGAGCGATGAAGGCCACACCCTGATGGCCAGGGTAAGCGCGGCCAACAGCATCGGTACCGTCGCGGCCTCTACCGCGGCAAGCGCAGTCGTGGCGGCCGGGACACCCACGAGCAAAGTGCCCGCCCCGCCGAACGTGGGGTCAAATGGGGTCTGGACGATCGACTACCACGTGCCGATCTCGGGCAGCGCCGCGCCTTATCAGATGGGTAGCAAAGAAGTCGAATCGTGGGCGCAGCACGACGACCCCGTTGAAGCAACCGCCTTCTTTCCTCCCGACGAGCCCGAGGGATGGCCGGCCGAAAACTACAGGCGCGCGACCATCCACTACCTCGACAGCCACGACCGGCAGGTAAATGTCGCGTCTCCAGGCGGCGGCATCTCCACCAGCGAATACAACGAAACCAACGATGTCGTACGGACGTTGGATCCGGACAACCGACAGACGGCGCTGAACGCCGGGAGCAAATCGGCCGAAGTCTCGGGGCTGTTGGACACCGAGAGCACCTACAACAGCGAAGGAGCAGAGCTGCTCAGCGTGCTCGGGCCACAACACAACGTCGAGCTCGAAGACGGGACGCAAAGCCAGGCACGCGATATCGCGCACTACTACTACGATGAAGGCGCCCCCAAAGAAGGCGGCCCATACCGACTCTTGACCAAGACCACCAACGCGGCGCTGGTCGGCGGCAATGAAGAAGAACTCCACACCACGGTCGACTCATACAGCGGCCAGAACGACCTTGGCTGGAGGCTCGGCAAACCGACGTCTACCACCGACGAACCGGAAGGTGTAGACCTGGTTCACACCACCATGTATGAAGCAGATACGGGGAACGTCGTGGAAACACGCCCACCGGGGAAGCTGGCGGAACCGCACTATTCGTTTGAATTTTCGTTCGGCAAAAAAGGCACAGAAACAGGAGAGCTCAGCCAGCCGAGCGGCATCGCGGCAGACGCGAATGGCGACATATACGTCGGCGGTGGCACGAGTGATGACAAAGTCTTGAAAGGGATCCAGGAGTACTCGCGAAGCGGAAAATATCTCACAGAATTCGCTAATAATCCGCACGAAGAAGGATACGCCGAGTATGCGAGAAATATCGTGACAGACGCCGAGGGAGACCTGTGGGTCGCGTCCTATGAAAACGAGATCCTGGAGTTCAACGCCGAAAACAAATTCGTGACGAAATTCGGAACACCCAACTCTCCCATCGCCATCGCGGTCGATACTCACGGGAATGTCTGGGTCGTGGAACGGCCTTTCGGCAGCACGAGCGCGGTTGTCGAGTACAAACGGGAAACCGGGGCCGAAGGCCAGCCGATGTATACGCGGCAGAAACCTATCGGCAGTGAAACCGAAGGCTCCGGCGCGGAAGAGTTCAAACAGCCGACGGGGATCGCGGTCAACGGCGAAGGCGACGTCTACATATCGGATACGGGGAACGACCGCATCGAGGAGTACAGCGCAGCGGGAACGCTCGTGCGGACGTTCGCGACGAAGAAGAAAAATGGCAAAGCGAAGGGTGAAGTCAAAGCGCCGACGGACCTGGTCCTCGACTCTGCGGGCAACGTATGGGTCGCGGACACGGGCAACGACCGGATCGAGGAGTTCAGCGCGACCGGCGCCTATCTACGAGTACTCGGCAAGAAAGGCAAGAAAACCGGGGAGCTGATGGAACCCAAAGGTCTTTCGGTAGACGCCACCGGCGACGTGTGGGTAGCAGACACGGGCAACAGCCGCGTGTCGGAGTGGCAGCTGGCCCGCAGCGCAAACGAAGCGACCAACACCCAGACGATCTACTACACCGCGGGCACGAACTACTACACCGCATGCGGGGAGCACGCGGAATGGGCTGGCCTCCCCTGCCAAACCCAGCCCACAGCACAACCGGACGACAGCCTTCCAAAGCTCCAGACCAGCACCTACACCTACAACCTGTGGGATGGGACAGAAACCGCGACGAGCACGACTGGGTCTAGCACGCGCACGACCACAACCAGCTACGACTCCGCTGGGCGGCCCACCAAATCTAGCGTCACCTCCACACTGGGAACCGCACTACCAGCCGTCACCGACGCCTACAACAGCGAAACGGGCGCTCTCCAAGAACAAAGCACGACTAGCGAAGGCAAGACCGAGAAGCTCACAAGCGTCCTGAACTCCCTCGGCCAGCTCACCTCCTACACCGACGCCGACGAAAACACCTCGACCTACGGCTACGACGTCGACGGCCGTCTCGAAAAAGCCAACGACGGGAAGGGCACCCAGACCTACAGCTACGACCCCACGACCGGCCAGATGACAAAGCTCGTCGACTCGGCCGCCGGGACCTTCACCGCCAGCTATGACGCCGAAGGCAAAATGACCAGCGAGGGCTACCCCAACGGCATGAGCGCCAACTACACCTACGACGCCACGGGCAAGGCGATCGGCCTCGAATACCTCAAGACGACCGATTGCAGCTCCAACTGCAAATGGCTCACCGACGATGTGACCCCCACGCCCGCCGGACAGTGGGCCTCTCAATCAAGCACGCTGTCAGCCGAGACCTACACCTACGACGAAGCCGGCAGGCTCACCGAAGTCGAAGAAACCCCCGCCGGGCAAGGCTGCACAACCCGCACCTACGCCTACGACACCGAAACCAACCGCACAAGCCAGACGACACGTCCCCCCGCCAGCGAAGGGAAATGCGCGGAAGAAGGCGGCGCCGTCGAAAAACACACATACGACGAAGCCAACCGCCTCGACGATACGGGCACAACCTACGAACCGTTTGGCAACATCACCGCGCTGCCCGCCGCCGACGCCGGAGGATCGGAACTGAAAAGCAGCTACTACGGCGACAACCAGCTCGCCAGCCTGACCCAGAACGGCGAGACGATCGGCTACAACCTCGACCCCGCCGGGCGTACCCGTGAAGCCGTCGCCACCGGCACCACCAGCTCCGACGTCATCTCCCACTACTCAGGACCCGGCGACTCCCCCGCATGGACAGTCGAAACGCCGTCCGGGCACTGGACACGCAACATATCCGGCATCAACGGCGCGCTCGCAGCGATCCAAAACAGCGCCGGAACCACCGAACTGCAGATCGCGGACCTCCACGGCGACATCGTCGCCACCGCCTCCCTGAGCGAAACGGAAACAAAACTGCACCCGGCCACGGAAACCACCGAGTACGGAGTGCCCCGAGAAGGCAGCACTCCCCGCAAATACTCGTGGCTCGGGTCCGACGAGCTCCCCACCGAACTGCCCAGCGGCATCATCGCCATGGGCGCACGCACCTACATACCCCAGCTCGGCCGGTTCCTCGAGGAAGACCCCGTACCGGGCGGCTCGGCCAACGCCTACGCCTACACCTACGGCGACCCCGTCAGCACCGCCGACCCCAGCGGCGCGTACACCGCGACCGCAGAAGGATGGGCCATCGACGGCTCGAACCGCATAGCCCAAGAAGGCGTCCAAGTCCGCGAAGCCGAACTCGCGGCCATCAAAGCCGCCGAAGAACAAGCCGCACGCGAAGAAGCCGAGCGACGCGCAGCAGAAGCGGAAGCACTCAACGCCTACGTCACCGCCAAGTCCGAAGCCAGGATACGGCAGGAATTCCTCGAAGGCCAAGAAGCACTAACATTCGAACCAATGGGCGATGAATCACCCGCAGAAATGTATGGGGGAGGCGCAGAAGGTGGCGGTGCGGGTTTCGGGCGCTTCGCGAATAACGAGGATCCAGGTCTGCCGCCTGGCGCACAATGTGAAGGCGCTGCCGACTCGAAGAGATACAAAAAAGAACACCCTAAGCTCTGCCATGAAATTGAATCGCGTCCGTGGGAACCGCTTGAAGCTTGGTGTTGGCTATTCCCCAATCCGATCTGTAACGACATTGAAAAAGCGCAGAGGGTGAATCACTAGATGGGTGGAGCTGGAACCAGCGCGCCGCAAACACATCGCGCGCGCCTCCAAAGGACAAGCGCGGTGGCATTCTGGGTTGCGTGCGGAGTGATTGCGGCTAGCACTTGGACGATACGCTCTGATCATCCCGGCCTGCTCTGGACAATCCTGCAAGATTGTGGGGTCGTGGCTGGCAACCTGGCACTTTTGGTACTGGCTTATTGTTACTGGCGGAGACGTAGGGAGGGAGACACTCAAGAAAGGATCCTCCCAAACAGGTCCGGGATCGCGCGATGGCGAGATCGCAAAAACCGATAAGAGGTAAGATATTGACTATATCCGATTCTGGACTTCACTAGCTGCACACTAGGTGGCACGATGGACTATGTGAGCGCCAAGACTCGTCCGAAAGCACGAATCACCCGCAGAAATGTATGGAGGCGGCGCGGAAGGGGGCGACAGCCACGGCGCCGGCGTGATCACCCCCGTCGCTGCTGCTGTGTGCGCAGTGCCATATTAAGCATTCAACGCCTGTTAGTCGTTGGGTAGAAATTCCGGAAGATGCCGGCTAGCGGAAATGGTGAACGTGACGAACGACGTGGTCAAAGCGCTGAAGCACGAGAAGCTCGGGTGTTGGGTATGAGGTGGCGGCTCGCCTGGCTCATGTGCGGTGCGTGCGCTGCCCTGCCTGCGCCCGCGTTTGCCGCAGGCGCGCACGCGCGCGATGTACAGGCAACGCGCACGTATCTGCATGCGTATGAGACGTACGTGCCCGAAGCGGAACTCGGGGTCGGGGCGCAGGTCGCGGCGATCGACATGCGCGAGAGCGAAGTCGCCGCGCGGTGCCCGTCTGCGTTGACATACGCCCCGCGCGACGCGGCGTTTGAAGAGCTGAGCGAAGAGCTGGCTACGGCTCAGTGGTACGCGGGCGTGGCGCCGATACGCTCGATCATGCTGCGGCTGGCCGGGGTGATCGCCGATCTGAGCTGGAGCGACGACGAGCTCACGAGACTCGTCCACGCGGAGGCCAGGGAAGAACTCGCCGACGTAGCGCTCGTGCTGCCCGATGTGTGCGCTGAAATCGAAGCATGGAAGGCGAGCGGGTACGCCAGCCTTCCGTCGGGCGTGAGCGAGTTCCTCGCGCACGTTGAAGCGATCGAAGCGGAACCGACTCCGCGTCGCTCCGAAGAATCACGAGAAAAGCTCATCATGCGTCTGCTTCGACGCTACGAGACACCGGCCGAAAGGCGGCTCGTGCGAGGCCTCGAACGACGGGAAGAACGCAGCCTCAAGCGCCGCGAAACGGGAGCCATCGCGGCGAGGAGTAAGCTCGTGGCGGCGCTGGGGGGCTCAGAACTGTGAGCCGAATCGCGGGCGCGCTGGCGCTCAGCTGCGCTGCGCTGTCGCTTGCCACGCCGACGGCGTCGGCCGCGCAGCCCTCGACGCTCACGTTCGGCGCATGCGCTCCCACGCAGGTATTCGTCCCCACGCCCGGCCTGCAGTGCGCGACGCTGGATGTGCCCTTCGACCGCGCCAACCCAGCGATCGGCGACATCGCGCTGGCTGTCCAGCGAGTGCCGGCGAGTGGCCCGCGAGCGGGCGTGATCGTGCTGCTCGCGGGCGGCCCCGGCCAGCCGGCGCTGCCGGCGTTCGAGGGATTCCTCGCGCCGCTCGCGCGCGAACCCGCGCTGCGCGACTACGAAGTGGTGGCGTTCGACCAGCGCGGGACCGGCCAGTCGCAGGGCTTGCAGTGCTCCGAAGCTCGCGGAGCGCTCAGGGGTGGGGTTGCGTCCTACCTGGGCGCGTGCGGCTCGTACCTTGGCGCCACGCGCCCGTTCTACACGAGCCAGGAATCCGTCGAAGACCTCAACAGCTTGCGCGAAGCGCTTGGCGGGACACCGCTGTCGCTGTTCGCCGTCTCCTACGGGACTCGCGTCGCGGGCATGTACGTGCGTGAGCACCCGCAAGGGGTGGCGCGGATGGTGCTCGACTCGCCGACGCCGACCACCGGATCTGACCCGCTTTTTCGTTCGCGTGTGCGCGCGTTGCGGCGAGTGCTCGACGAAGGCATCTGTGGCGCCGGCGCGTGTCGCTCGTTCTCCAGCGACGTGTACGCCGACCTCACGCGGCTGGTGGTGAAACTGCACAGCCATCCGCTGCGCACCAGGATCTACGACGGGCACGGTCGGCTGCACCCGGCGATCGTCACCGAAGCAGGCCTCCTGCGGCTGCTCTACACGCTCGATCTATCGCAGGGGGAGCGCGAGCTCGCACCCGCCGCGATCGTCGCGGCCGCCGACGGTTACGCGGCGCCTCTCGCGCGCCTGACGCACTACCTGCAGGCCGAATCGCCCGGTAGTGAGCTGCAGCGTCTCGCCAAACACGACAGCCGTGCCCACGGGCGTGCCCGAAGCCGCTGAAGCGCGGCCGGGCGCGGCCATGGCGCCGGCGAGCGACGCGGAAATCTCCTCCGCGCTGTTTGGAGCTACGTACTGCGTGGAGAGCGAACTGCCGTGGTCGCCGGACTCTGCGCCCGCCAGCCGTGCTGCCACCGTGCGCGGCTGGCTTGCTGCGCTGCCTTCCGGCGCGACCGCGCCGTTCGCCCCCACGACCCTCGCCGCCGACTCCGGGATCGGGCTCTGCAAGGACTGGCCGGCGACGCCGCCCGCACCGCCGTCCCCGACCGGGGTCTCGACCACCCCCACGCTCATTCTCTCCGGCGATGACGACCTGCGTACGCCCTACGAACAAGCCCTCACGATCGCGGCCAGCTACAGCGATGCGAAACTGCTTCGGGTTCCCGACGTCGGGCACTCAACCGTCAGCCTCGATCGAACCGGCTGCGCGAAGGGGGCGATGATCGAGTTCCTCACCAGTGGACAGGCGCCGGCTACATGCGCGGGCACGAACGAACCGCAGGCACTGCCGCTGCCGCCGGCGTCGCTCAGCCAACTGCCCCCGTTGCCCTCGCGCTCCCGCCTCGTGGGCCAGGTCGCGGCTGCCGTGGCGATCACCCTCGAGGACCTGTACGGTCAGACGGGCACCTCCGGTGGAGGGCTGCGCGGCGGCTACTGGCGCGTGCGTGGCCAAAAGGCGATCGTCCACAGCTTCGTCGACGTGCGCGGCGTTGCCATCAGCGGGTCGATATCAATAAGCGGCGTCGCGCATTTCACCGTGCACGGTCGGCTCGACGGCACGCTCTCCCAACGAGGACTCGTCGTCACCGGACACCTTGGCGGGATGCCGGTCCATCTCCGCCTGGTGGGAACCTAAAAAAGAAGGCAGCTACGGCGGAGGCGACGGCCTACACTTCATCACCCACAAGGGTGGACCTGGAGCGCCTCGCCCGAGCGCGGACTCTGGCTAACCCCACGCGCGACACGGGGGCAGGCCCCAGCGCGGTTGGTGGTGGTCCTCATCGACAACCGCCGGTACCGCCCTCAAGATACGGAGATATGAGCGTCGCCATCGAGACTCGCGACTCCTCCGCCGAGGCCCGTGGGGGTCCTGCGCCGGAGGAGATCCAGGAGCCGGTGCTGGAGAGCCTCGACCGCGCGATCACCGGTCTGATCACGCTCGTCCCGCCGTTGCTGCTCGTGCTGGCCTGCTGGCAGATGTGGAACCACGAGCTGCACTGGCGCGATGTCGCGATCTTCCTGATCATGTACGTCCCCATCGGGCTGGGCGTGACCGTCGGCTTTCACCGCCTGCTCACGCATCGCAGCTTCAAGACCTCGCCGGCGCTGCGCGGCGTGCTGGCGGTGCTCGGCACGATGTCCGTCGAGGGCCCCGTGATCTCGTGGGTGGCCGATCACCGCAAGCACCACGCCTACTCCGACCGCCTCGGCGACCCGCACAGCCCGCACGTCGATCACGGCGGCGGCTGGCGCGGCGCGCTGCGCGGCCTCGGCCACGCGCACGTCGGCTGGCTGTTCGATCACACCCAGCGCGGCTCGCGCGAGCGCTTCGCGCCGGACCTGCTCGCCGACCCCGTCGTGTCCTTCGTCGACCGCACGTTCGTGCTGTGGTCGCTGGTCGGGCTCGCGATCCCGTTCGCGCTGGGCTACGCGATCGGCGGCACGCTGACGGCCGGGCTCGAGGGCGTGCTGTGGGGCGGCGCCGTGCGCATACTCGTGCTGCACCACGTGACCTACAGCATCAACTCGCTGTGCCACTTCTTCGGCCAGCGGCGTTTCGCAACCGACGACCACTCACGCAACCTGCGCTGGCTGGCGCCGTTCTCGCTGGGCGAGGCGTGGCACAACAACCACCACGCCTTTCCCACCTCCGCGATCCACGGCATCGGTCGTGAAGAGCTCGACATCTCCGGGCTGTTGATAGCGGGACTCGAGCGCGCGGGGCTGGTGTGGGACGTACAGCGGGTCGCCGCCAGCAGGCAGGCCGCCAAGGCGCTCTAACGACCTTCGCAGGGCGTAAGCTGCGCGGCTATGAGCCGACCGCCGCGCGCGCTGCGCACGCTGATCGAGCGCTTCGACGTCGATGTCTTCCAGCCGCCGGGCGAACGCGCGCGCGTTCGCCTGCTGGTGCTCGACGGCGATTCCTGGGACGCCGTGATCGACGGCCCGCTGGCGCGTCTGGAGCCCGCGCGGGGTGACGCCGACGCGACGCTCGGCGCCCACGCGCGGACGTGGACGGCGATCGCCGGGGACGTTCGTGGCGGGATGGACGCCTTCCGCTCCGGGCGCTTGAACGTACGGCGCAACCTCCACGTCGGGGTCGGCTTCCTGGCTGCTACCGGCGATCAGCGCGGTAGCGCGCGGCTTCGCTTCCGCACGCGCTCCACCCGCCGCGGGCGGCTGTCGACGATCGAAGCCGGCAGTGGCCCGCCGCTGGTGGCGATCCACGGCCTGGGCGCCACCAAGGCGTCGTTCCTGCCGACCGTCGCCGCGCTCAGCAAGCGCTTTCGCGTGATCGCGCTCGACCTGCCGGGGTTCGGCGACTCGCACAAGCCGCTCGGCGCGAGCTACGACGCCCGCTTCTTCGCGCGCGCGGTCGTCGGCCTGCTCGACGCGCTCGAGCTCGAGCGCGCGCACCTGATCGGGAACAGCCTCGGCGGGCGCGTGGCGCTGGAGATGGGGCTCGAGTATCCCGATCGCGTCGAGCGTCTGGTGCTGCTGTGCCCGTCGCTCGCGTGGCGGCGCGGGCGCCCGTGGGCGCCGCTGGTGAGGCTGATGCGCCCCAAGCTCGGCCTGATCCAGATCGCGCCGCGGACGGTCGTCGAGGGGGTCGTGCGGCGCCTGATCCCGGGCGCCGGCGAGGGCTGGACGGCAACCGCCGTCGACGAGTTCCTGCGCGCATACCTGAACCCTGCCGGCAGGGCCGCGTTCTACGCCGCTGCGCGTCACATCTACCTGGAGGCGCCCGACGGCCCAGACGGCTTCTGGCCGCGGCTGCGTGAGCTGGAGGCAGACGCGCTGTTCGTGTGGGGGCGCCACGACCGGCTCGTGCCGATCGGCTTCGCGCGGCACGTCGCCGACGCGCTCCCGCACGCCCGCCAGCTCGAGCTCGACTGCGGGCACGTACCGCAGATCGAGCTCCCGCGCGCGACCCACGAAGCGGTCGGCGCGTTCCTGGAGGTGCCCTCCAGCACGCGCCAGGCGGTCGCCGCCGCGCGCTAGCCCTGTCAGTCGAGCCAGCCGCGCAGGCGCTCGTAGACCTCCGGGTGGCTCAGCAGCGTGAAGTGGTGGGCGCCGCCCTGATGGTGGCCGTGCTCGGCGTCGAAGGGAATCCGCCGCGTGCGCCCGCGGCCGCTCGCGCTGGGCGCGAGCACGAGCATGTCGCCGAGCAGCCGGCCGAGCGGGTGGCCCGCGTCGCGAGTCACGGTCGCCGACACGAAGCAGTGCGTGGCCCACGGCAGCAGCGGCAGCTCGCGGCAGGCCGCCGCCCGCAGCGCTGTGGGGGTCGCGCCCGCGCCAGTCCTCGTCCACGAGCGAGCCGTGGCGCAGGTCGTGGATGCCAGCGCTGCGCCGCCGCAACAGCTCGCTCAGCATGCGCGTCTCAGGCAGCCGGTGCAGCGCCGCAGCCGCCACGTGAGCCCCCTGCGCCAACGGCGCACCCAGGTGCGGGCTTCCCAGCGACACCAGGTGGCGCACGCGCCGCACCCACTGCTGGTCCTGCTCGCAGGCCTGATGGCAGGCGCTGCGCGCCACCAGCCCGCCCATCGAGTGACCCACGAGCGCGATCTGCCGCACGTCCGTAGGCCATTCGCGCACGAGCCGCTCGAGCAGCGCCGCGATCGCACGCCCGCTCTGTGAGATGTGCAGCCCGCTGTTGTAGCGCAGGTACAGCGAGCTGGCGCCGAGGTCGCGCTCGAGTCGCGCGCCGTAACCATCGCCCCAGGCGAGCTCGGTCTCCATCAGCCCGTGCAGGAACACGACGATGTGCGTGCTGGCGGCGGGGAAAGCCTCGCGCAGCGAGCGCTCGTCGAGCTCGACCTGGGCTCCGTGGCGGCGCAGCGAGGGCGGCTGGTGCAGGTCGCTGCCGTCCCGCTCCAGGCGATCGCCGAGCAGGCCGTCCAGCACCCCGATCAAGGTGCTTCCCGAGCGCGTGCTCGAGAGCTCGCGCCGCTCGCCCAAGCCGCCCCGCTCGATCGCACTGTCCGCCGCCCTGCCGAGCATCGTGGCGCCCGCGCCGACCGCCGCGTACGTGCGCCTGGAGAGCGTGTCGTGGATCGCCTTCACGGGGCTCGCCGCCGGACCGACACCGTCGAAAGCACGCTGGGCGATGCCCAGGTGCATCTCGCCGATCGCGCCGGGAAAGCGACTGAGCTCGCCGAACGCCAGCGCGCTCAGCGCGCGCACCTCGTTCGGGGGCGAGCGTGTCGCGCGGTCTTCGCTCGCCTCCTGATGAGCCGCGCCGGGCATGGTCGTGGGACGATAGCGAGCATGCCGGAGCGCGCGCGCCTGTCATTCGAGACCTCGCTGCCTCGCGGCGCGCACCCGCGGCGGTGGATGCCGGCGCTGGCTGCGGGGCTGTCGATCGGCGAGTACGCACGCTCGCTGGTGCGGCGCCTCGCGCTCCTCAGCGCGCTGCTGCTGCTCGGCATCTGGGCACTGGACGGGCGCGGCTACTTCTGGCCTGCGTGGGCGTGGCTCGGGCTGGGAGTGCTGGTGTTGATCGACTCCGGGGCCGCGTGGGCCTGGCACCATCCGCCGGGAGCCGTGCGGCGGGTGGCGTGCGTATGGACGCTCGTGGGTTTGGCCGCCGTGATCCTCGTGTTCACTTGGCTGTTGACGTGGCTGCTCGCCGGCGTGCACACGTTCTGGCCGGCATGGGCGCTGCTCGGTCTGGCGACGGCGGGCAGCGGCTACTCGCTGATCGCGCTGCACGACCGCGTGCTCGTGGCGCACGGGCGGCGCGCGCTGCGCGCGCGCATCGACATGCTCACGCGCACGCGCCGCCAGGCCGTCGACGCGCAGGCGGCGGAGCTGCGCCGCATCGAGCGCGACCTGCACGACGGGGCACAGGCGCGGCTGGTGGCGCTGACGCTCCAGCTGGGGCGCGCGGAGCTGCGTCTGGGAGACCAGCCGGAGATCCGCGGCCTGGTCCTCGACGCGCAGCGCGAGGCCCACCACGCGATCGCGGAGCTGCGCGACCTCGCCCGCGGGATCGTGCCGCCGCTGCTGGCCGATCGCGGGCTGGCGGCCGCCGTGCAGTCGCTCGCAAGCCGCTATGGCCTGGGCACCTCGATCGAGATCGACACGCAGCGGGGCCTGGCCCCCGCCGTGGAGAGCGCCGCCTACTTCGTGATCGCCGAGGCGCTTACGAACACCGCCAAGCACGCACGCGCTCAGCACAGCTGGGTGCGCCTGAGCGACGACCAGCGAGCGCTCGCGGTGGTGGTCGGCGACGACGGCTGCGGCGGCGCCGATCCGCTCGGGTCGGGTCTGGCCGGGCTGCGCGCACGCGTCGAGGCGCTCGACGGCAGCCTGCGCGTCGACAGCCCCGCTGCCGGCGGGACGCTGCTGGAGGCGAAGCTCCCGTGCGGGTAGTGATCGCCGAGGATCTCGCGCTGCTGCGCGAGGGACTGGTGGCGCTGCTGCGCGAGAACCAGGTCGAGGTGGTGGCGCAGGCCGAGGACGGCCCGGCGCTGCTGCGCGCGATCGACGGCCACAAGCCGGACCTCGCGATCGTGGACGTGCGCCTGCCTCCGACCTTCAGCGACGAGGGCCTGCTGGCGGCGATCGAGGCGCGCGCACGCCACCCTCAGCTCGGCGTGCTGGTGCTCTCGCAGTACGTCGAGACCACCTACGCGAGCGAGCTGATCGGCGCGGACGGGGCCGGCATCGGCTACCTGCTCAAGGAGCGCGTGGGCGACGTGAGGGCCTTCCTCGATGCCCTGCACAGCGTCGCCGAAGGAGGCACCGTGCTCGACCGCCAGGTCGTCGCCCAGCTGCTCGCCCCCGGCGAAGGCGCGGGTGGGGCGCTGTCGCGTCTGACCGCGCGCGAGCGCGAGGTGCTCGCGCTGATGGCCGAGGGCCGCTCCAACACAGCGATCGCCGAGAGCCTGATCGTCACGCCCGGCGCGGTCGAGAAGCACATCACCAACATCTTCGCCAAGCTCGACCTGTCCGCATGCGAAGGCGATCATCGGCGGGTGCTCGCCGTGCTCGCCTACCTGCGCGTCGTGCGTCCGCAGGACCCCGCGGACGGCGCCTCCGGGCACGCGTCGCGCGAGCGCTGGGCGACCTGATAAAAACGACGCGATGAGCATTGACGTGGTCGCGCGGGTGCGCGCCGAGATCGACGAGCGCCTCGCGGCGCTGCGCCCTGCGGCAGAGGAGCATCAGCGGCTGCTGGAGGCTGCCGACGCGCTCGGCCTGGACCTCGATGCCCCCGTCGCCGGCGCCGGGCCGGCCCGTGCGAAGCCAGGCGCCCGGCGCGGAGCAGCGTCCGGCGCCGGGGCCCGCCGCGCTGCCCGCGCGTCCGCCACGCGCCAGCCGGCCGCCGAGCAGGCGATCGTGGCGGCGCTCGAGCACGGCTCGCACACGGTTGCGGAGCTCGTGGTCGTCACGGCGATGCCTGGCGGCGAGATCCGTAGCAGCCTGCGGCGTCTGAGTGGCGCCGGGACGGTGACGCGGACCCAGCGCGCGGGCAGGACGGCCTACGCGCTGTCGCGCAGCGCGTAGGCGGCCGCCTGCGCTGAGCCGACGAACGGCGTGAGCGCGAAGTACGTCATCTGCGGGGCGGCGTCGCGAAGCTCGTCGATGCAGTCGTTCTCGATGTAGTGGTGCATGATCTGCCAGGCGCCCCCAGCCACGGCCTCGGCGGTGACCGCCGGCACCGCCTCGCACCCGGCGAGCTGGCGGCCGGGCTCGAGGTAGGCGGCAAAGCCCTTGATCGTGGCGCTGCGGATCTCGATCGCCTCCGGGCACGACGCGAACGTGTCGACCAGGCTCAGGTGGGCGTGGGCGGGCTCGGAGACGAGGAAGTCGATCAGCGCGCGCGCGCCCGCGACCACCGCGCGCGGCCAGTCCTCGGCGTGGCTCTCGTAGGCCTGCGCGGTGACCTGGAGCGCCTGGTGCATGCCGACCTTCTGCGCGCCCAGGAACGCGTCGTGCTTGGAGCGGTAGATGTCGTAGAAGGTCTGGTGGGAGACGTTGGCGCGACGCGCGATCTCGGGGATCGTGAGGGCCGCGAGGCCCTTCTCCGAGACGATCGCGGCGGTCGCGTCCACGATCCGCTCGCGCTGGCTTTTGACGATGAACTGGCGTGGCATGTCGCTGCGTCCGCTGGGCAGCCGGCCCTCGGCGCGGCGCGCCCGCGCGGAGGGCTCGGCGGTGACGCCGGCGCCGGGACGCCCGCGCGTCGCCAGCGGCGCCTGGAGCCCCGCAGGCAGGCGTCGCGGATAGCACGCGGCCCACGCAGTCAGCTCGTCGACCAGCGCCGGCAGCTCGTCGGCGCGGCCTTCGCGCAGGCGGGCCGCCGTCACCTCGCGCACGCCGCCGATGATCGCCTTCACGGTCAGGTCGGAGGGGTCGGCGCACGGCGCCCCGTCGCGGCTCACGTGGATCGCGCGCTCGAGCTCCTCGATGATCAGCGTGCGCCGCTCGAGCGCCCTCGCGCCGGCGCCGAACGCGCCAAGCACCAGCAGCGACGTCGCATCGGGCTCGGCGGCGGCGAGCTCGGCCCACGCGCGCATCGCCGCGATCACGCGCTGCTCGTGCGGGCCGTCGCCGTCGTAGGCCTGCATTACCACCTTGGCGCTGCGCGTGGCGATCTCTTCGTAGGCGCTCAGGAACAGGTCTTCCTTGTCCGCGTACAGGCTGTAGAAGGTCGGCTGGGAGACGTGCGCCAGCTTGGCGAGGTCGACGATGCGCACGCTCGGGTAGCCCTTCGCGGCGATCAGCTCGATCATCGCCTGCTCCAGGCGCTCGCGCTGGTCGCGCTTGACCAGCTGCGGGTCGAGGCCGTGGGTGCCGGTAGGCAGCGGCCGGTAGCGTTGTGCCTCTCCGTCGACCGCCGAGGCCTCGCCGGCGACGCTGCCCGACGCGGGCGCTTCACTCCCCGGCGGCGCCTGCTTCACGTTGGTAGCCGCCATCCAGAGCAACCCTCCAGTTGAACCCTTCCAGGAAGTCGAGGGTATCAAATCTCACCCACCAGATTGAGACTTGATTAACGGTATGTATCAATAAATCAAGTGGGGGCGCACCGCCTCGACGCGCGCACGCGCGTCGGCCCACGAGCACTCGTCTCGCGCTCGCTCAGCCGGCGATCGTGCGCGAGGTGCCGAGCACCGCGCCGGACGAGCTCAGCGCCTGCACCGCCACGTAGGCCTCCGCGCTCGGCGTGTTGATCGAGGTCTCGAAGCCGCTGCGCGGAGCGCTCGCGACGACCGTCATCTGCCCGCGCGAGGGGCCGGCCAGCACCTGCCAGGTGGCCGTACGCGTGTCGCCGTCCCAGCTGGCGTAGACCGTCACGGGGCCACCTGCGTGCGTCGTCGAGGCGGCGATCGCCGGCGGGCTGCCGGGCGAGCCGGTCCATGCGAAGCGGTACGCGCGGTAGGACTGATAGGAGCCGTGCAGGTGAGCGTCGTAGAGCAGCTGCCCGCCTGCGCTGTATTCGGAGAAGTACGGCTCCGCGCCCCAGCCGACGAACAGGTTGCCGCTTTCCAGCGACTCTACGTTGCCCTGGCTGGCCGATGACAGCGGCGGGCTGGCGTGCTCGTACTGGGCGACCACGCTGTCGGTCCTCGCCGTCGGGTTCACATCCAGGATCAGCGCGCGGGACTGTTCGTGCACCTTCGGCACGCCGCCGTTGTCGAACACGCTGATCGCGCCGCTGGGCAGCACGGAGGCGTCGTGCTGGTAGGCAGTGGCGGCGCCCGCGGAGAGCCTCACATCGGAGTGCCTGCCGCCGATCCGCACCATCACCTGGCCGGTGGTCGTGTCCAGTTCGTAGAGCGCAGAGGTGTTGCGCGCCGAGATCAGCGTGCGCCCGTTGCTCAGCGGGTCGATCGAGTTGAGATGGAAGTAGTCGAACGGCCAGCCCGTGCTCGAGCCGGTGGCGGTGCTGTAGGAGTCGGCCATCGCGATGTGATCGAGGCTGGCCCATTCCCTGCGCACGAGGCCGGTCTTCAGGTCGATTTCCTGGAACATGCTGTCGGTCACCGCGCCGCCGCTCGGCCCTCCGACAGACGACAGGTTGCAGAGGACCGGGTCGAACACGGTCAGCAGCGCGGTGCCATCGGTGGTGAGGCGGAATTCGTGCAGGTCGGCGTCGTAGCCGTTGCCGGCGCGCACGCGCGCGATCTGCTGGTAGGCGGCGTTGTCGACGATCTCTTCGCCCCGACCGAAGCCCTGCGGCGTGATCGCACCCTGCCACCAGGACAGCACCGGGGTCCCGCCGAGCTGCTGCACCTGGAGGTTGGTCGCGTACGTGTTGGCGGGCAGCGGGTTGAACCACACGAGGTTGCCCGATTCTTCGAAGATCATCGGCCCGCTCGGCCCCGGGCCCGAGTACGGCGCGGCGAACAGGTCGCCCGGCGTGGTTCCCGGGAGGTGGCTGGTGACGACGACGACCGGCGCCTTCAGTTCCGGGCGCGTGTGGAAGTGCTGCCACTCGCCCGGGTCGCGGTTCGTGTCCGAGGCCGAAGATGGAACGCTCGCGAGCTGCGTGTCCTGGTGCGCGACCGTGAACTGGTAGGCGAACGGCGTCGTCTTCGAGCCGCTGGAGATCTTGCCGCGGACGGTCACGAGCTCACCGGGCAGGAACGGCTTGGCCGGCTGGAAGCTGGCGCCGTCCCCCTGCGAGTAGGCGAGCAGGCGACCGCTGTGCGAGCCCGTTTGCGCGCCGCTCACATGGATGTCCTGAAGCTCGCTCGCCGGCACTCCGAGCATGCTGATCTGCGTCGCCTGCGAGGCCGCATACGTGCCGGGCAGCGGCGACACCGCCAGGCTCGTGCCGGGGAGTACCGCGGAGCGGTCGGGCGTCGTCGGCGTGCAGCGCCCGGCGGCCGGCGCGCTGTAGGCGGACTGCTCGGCGGCGATCCGCCGCGACGCGAGGGCAAGCGTGGCCACGCTCGTGAGCACCACGAGCAGCGCGCCGCACAGCAGAGCCTTACGTAGCCGCATCTTGCCTACGGTCGTTCATCGGGGTTGGCGGGATTCCTTTTCGGATGGGGAGCAGTCTCGCGGGGGCGCGCGCAGATCCTAGGCTCTGTACACCACAGACCTCTAAGAAGTTGCGAAGGGCCGCGACCCCCTGTTTGGGGGGTTGCCGGGCATGGCAATAGCAGCGCTGTGCGTATTCGTGGGATTCTCCAGGGATGCGCGGCGTCACCCCGCTCAACTCACGCGCTCAGCAGCACCACAGCGCCGAGCCAGTCGTTGGCGATCTCGAGGCTCGCGCCGGAGCTGACAGCGGACACATAGAGGTGCTCGAGGTGATGTCCGACCTGCTCTCCGGGGTCGGTGAGGGCTCGCCGCCGGACGCCTTCTTCAGCAGCCTGTGCGACGCGATCTGCCGCATGACCGCGATGAAGCGCGCCGTGCTGTTCCGCTACGACAGCGCCCGTCGGCGCGTGCGTGCGGTCGGCGCCCACGGCATCGAGCTGGAGCTGTTCGCCGACCTGTTCGTGACCGTCGACTCCGTGCCCGTCGTACGGCGCGCGCTGGCCACCGACCGGATCCTGGAAGTGACCGGCGCGGAGGACTTCAAGGTGCCGCCGTCGGTGCGCGAACTGCTCGAGGGCGTGCGCGTCGTGTGCACGCCGATGGCCGCCGCCGGGCGCTACGTCGGCGTGGTGCTGTCCGAGCGGGAGGCCGCGGCCCCGGAGATGGAGGAGGACGAGCGCCACCTGCTGTGGACGCTCGGCAAGGCGATCGCGATGGCTTCGGTCGCGCGCGAGGTCACCAGCTACGACGAGCAGAGCCGCCAGCTCCAGCAGCGGATCGACCTCGCGCGCGAGATCCACGAGGGCGTCGTGCAGCGGCTGTTCGGGATCTCGCTGGTGCTCTCGCGCGAGGAGCTGCTCGACGAGGACAGCCAGCTGCGTTGTGCCAAGGAGGTGCAGATGGCGCTGGCCGACTTGCGCACCGCGCTCACACGTCCGCTCGGGCACGCCTCGCGGCCGACCACCGTCACCTTCGGCGAAGAGCTCCAGCGCTTGCGCGCGCTGTACCCGGACCTCGAGATCGTGCTGGAGGTCGGCGACGCGGCGTCCGTGCCGAGCAGCCTCGAGGCGCTCGCGCAGTCGATTCTCGCGGAGGCGGTGCGCAACGCCCACAAGCACGCGCGTGCCACCTACGTGAAAGTGTCGCTGCGCAACGACGGTGCCACGTTCATGCTCGAGGCGCGCAACGACGGCGCCCACGTCCACGGCGACGGCCACGGTGGCGTGGGCCTGCGCCTGGCCTCGCTCGAGGCGCTCCAGCACCACGGCGTGCTCGAGTACGGCGAGTCCGAGCCGGGCGCCTGGCAGGTGCGCCTGGTCGTGCCAACCGGCCAGTGAGCATGCCCGCGTCGATGCCCGAGCCGGGGCCCGCGCGCGCGGGCGCGCCCAGCAGCGAGCGGCGGCTGCGGATCCTGGTGGTCGACGACCACGACGTCGTGCATTGGGGCTTTCGCCTGATGCTCGGCCAGATGCCGTGGGTGGACCGCTGCCTGAGCGCGCGCAACGGCGCGGAGGCGCTCGCCGTGTGCAGGCGCTACGAGCCGCACGTGGCGCTCGTCGACCTGTTCCTCGGAGCCGAGTCCGGGCCTGAGATCTGCGAGCGCCTGCGCGCGGAGGCGCCCGCTCCGCGGGTGCTGCTGATGTCGGGCGCCGGTGGCATCTCGCCGCGGGCAGCTCGCGCCGCGGGTGCTGCGGGCTTCATCTCCAAGGACTGGCCGGCACCGGAGATCGCGCAGATGGTGCGCATGGTGGGCGACGGCAAGGAGGTCTTCAAGGATGTGGCCAGCCGCGAGGCGCCCACGTTGACCGAGCGCGAGAGCGAGATCCTCGAGCTGATCGCCGGCGGGGCGACCAACCGCGAGATCGCCGAGACGCTGTACCTGTCCCCGCACACCGTCAAGGAGCACACCAGCACGCTGTACCGCAAGCTCGGCGCGCGCAACCGCGCCGACGCCGTCCAGCGCGCGCAGCGGCTGGGGCTGCACCGCTGAGCACCCCACGGCCGCGTGGCAGCACCCCCCATTCGTGGGGTTCGCGCGCGATTGCGCCAGGGCCGGCCGCTGTCAGCAGGAAGGCTGGGGGCGGTGTCAACAGCTGAGCAGCACGAGATCGCTGCCGCCGAGCGCAGCGAAGCCTGGCCGCCACTGCGCACTGCCGGCATCATCGGGCTCGGCGCGGCCCTGCCGCAGCGACGCGTCGCCAACGCCGAGCTGGCGGAGCGCCTCGGCGTGGGGGTGGAGTGGATCGAGCGGCGCACCGGCATCCGCGAGCGCCGCTACGCGGCTGCGGGCCAGCGTGTCAGCGAGCTGGCGGCGATCGCCGGGCGGATCGCGCTCGAGCATGCAGGGCTCGATCCAAGCGAGGTCGACATCGTGCTGGTGGCCACGCTCGCCTCCGATGAGATCACGCCCTCGACCGCGCCGCTGGTCGCGCACGAGCTGGGCATGCACAACGCCGCCGCAGTCGACGTGGGCGCCGCCTGCACGGGCTCGCTGGCTGCGCTCGCGCACGCGAGCGCGTGGATCGAGGCTGGCCGCGCGAGCAACGCGCTCGTGATCGGCGCCGAGATCCTCAGCCGCTTCATCGACTTCGACGATCGCCGCACCGCTCCCCTGTTCGGCGACGGCGCCGGCGCGATGGTGCTGTCGGCGGACGGCGCCGGACGGATCGGCCCGATCGTGCTCGGCAGCGACGGCGCCGCCGCCAGCGCGATTCGCGTGACGCGCGAGCGTGGCGTGCTCGAGATGGAAGGCCACGAGACGTTCCTGATGGCCGTGCATAGGCTGTCGAGCGCGACCACCGAGGTGCTCGAGCTCGCGGGGCTGACGCTCGAGGACATCGACCTGTTCGTCTACCACCAGGCCAACTCGCGGATCCTCAGCGCCGTCGCCGAGCGGCTCGGGCTGCCTGCCGAGCGTGTGTTCGACGTGATCGGCGAGCTCGGCAACACCAGCGCCGCGAGCCTGCCGCTGGCGCTCGGCGAGGCCGTCCGCGCGGGCGCGCTGCGCCCCGGCGCTCGCGTCGTGCTCGGCGCGGTCGGCGCCGGTGTCGTGTGGGGCACGACCGTGGTGCGCTGGGGTGACTGCTGATGTGCGAGAGCGCGGCCACGGATGGGCGCGAGGGCTGTGCGCTGGTGACCGGCGCCTCGCGTGGCATCGGCTCGGCGATCGCCGCCGCGCTGGCCGGCGACGGCTGGCCGGTGGTCGTCAACTACCGCGCCGACGAGGCCGCGGCCGAGGAGATCGCGAAGGGCATCCGCGACGCCGGCGGCCAGGCGCTGGCCGCGCGCGCCGACATCACCGACCAGGAGCAGCTCGATCAGCTGTTCGAGCAGGTCGAGCAGCGCTGCGGACGCGTGCTCGTGTTGGTCAACAACGCCGGCGTGCGTGCCGACGACCTCGCGATCTCGCTCACCGACTCCGATTGGGGGCGGGTGATCGACACCAACCTGACCGGTGCCTTTCGCGCGACCCGGCGGGCGCTCAAAGGCATGATCCGCGAGCGCTTCGGCCGCGTCATCAACGTCGCCTCCGTGGTCGGGCCGCGCGCCAACGCCGGGCAGTCCAACTACGCGGCCGCCAAGGCGGGGCTGATCGCGATGACCAAGACGGTCGCCGTGGAGGTCGCGCGCCGCGGCGTCACCGTCAACGCGATCGCCCCGGGGCTGATCGACACCGAGATGACCGCCGACCTAGGCGGCGAGCTGATCGGCGCGGTTCCCGCGCGGCGCGCGGGCAGCCCTGCGGAGGTGGCCGCGTGCGCGCGCTTCCTTGCATCCGAGGGAGCCGCCTACGTCACCGGCTCGACGCTGTACGTCGACGGAGGCCTGGCCGCCTGACGGCACCGTCCCATCGATCAATTCAATTAATTAATTAATAAATAAAAGGAGACAACGGATGAGCACAGCCACAAGCGAAGAGCAGGTCGAGAAGCTGGTGATCGAGTCGCTGGAGACGTTCGGCGCGGACCCCGACCTGATCACGCGCGATGCCACCTTCGAGGCACTCGACATCGACTCGCTGGACCTCGCGGAGCTCTCGCAGATCGTGCACGAGTCCTATGGCGTCGAGCTGAAGGGCTCGGACGTCGCCGACGTCAAGACCGTCGACGACGCAGTCAAGCTGATCGCCGGCCGCCTGTAAGACGATGCAGCCCGTCTGCGAGCAGATCGTCGTCACGGGCGTCGGCGCGGTCACGCCGCTGGGCGTCGGCGCGCGCACGCTGCACGAGCGCTGGAGCGCCGGCGCGTGCGGGATCCGTGACGGCGAGGCTCCGTGCGCGGACTTCCAGCCCACCGACTTCCTCACCGCCAAGGCCGCGCGCCGGGCCGACCGCTTCACGCAGCTGGCGATCGCCGCCTGCGCGGAGGCTCTCGCCGACGCCGGCTGGGACGCCGAGGGCGAGCTGCCCTACACCCCCGAGCGCGTCGGCTGCGTGCTCGGCACGGGCATCGGCGGCATCGGCACGCTCGTCGACGGGCAGGACACGCTGCGCGAGCGCGGCGCCGAGTGCGTCTCGCCGCTGTCGGTGCCGCTGATGATGAGCAACGCCGGCGCCGGCGCGCTGTCGATGCGCCACGGCCTGCGTGGGCCCTCGTTCGCCGTCAGCTCCGCATGCGCCTCGGGCGCGCACGCGCTCGGCAGCGCGCTGCGCATGCTCCAGTGCGGCGAAGCCGATGCCGTCGTCGCAGGCGGCTCGGAGGCCGGCCTCACGCCGCTCGCGCGCGCCGCCTTCAGCGCCCTGGATGCGCTCTCGCCGAGCGGCGTCTCGCGGCCGTTCGACGTGCACCGCGACGGCTTCGTGATGGGCGAGGGGGCCGCCGTGATGGTGCTCGAGCGCGCGCGGGCCGCACGCGCCCGCCACGCGCGCGTGCTCGGCTCGATCAGGGGCTACGGCGCGAGCTCCGACGCGCATCATCTGACCGCCCCGCGCGATGACGGCGCCGGGCAGGCGGCTGCCATCAACGCCGCGCTCGGCGACGCCGACGTCGACGCCGAGGACATCGACTACGTAAACGCGCACGGCACGTCCACGCCGCTCAACGACCGCGCGGAGACGCGCGCGATCAAGCTAGCGCTGGGCGAGCACGCCGGGCGCATACCCGTGTCCTCCACCAAGTCCGCGATCGGGCACCTGCTGGGTGCGGCCGGTGCCGTCGAGGCCGTCGCCACGCTGCTCGCTTTGCGCGACCGCATCGCCCCGCCCACGCTCGGCTTGGCCGAGCCCGACGAGGGCCTCGACCTCGACTACGTCCCCGGCGCCGCGCGCCCGCTGACCGCCGGCGGAGACGGCGAGCGCCCGGCGCTCGGCCTGTCCAACTCGTTCGGCTTCGGCGGGCACAACGCCGTGCTGTGCATGGAGGCCGCGTGAGCCTCGCGCTGCTCGAGCGCCCCGACGAGCGCCTTGCGCCGCTGGAGCGCCTGGAGGTGCTCGCCGACCCCGGCTCGTTGCAGCTGCTGCGCACCCAGGTGCGCTCGCGGCGGATGGGCGAGCGCGCGCGCCCCGGCGACGGCGTGCTCGCAGCGCACGCGCGCGTGGACGGCCGTCAGGTGTTCTGCTACGCGCAGGACGCGTCCTTCGCAGGCGGCTCGCTGGGCGAGGCGCACGCGGAGTCGATCATCGAGGTCCTGCGCCTCGCAGGGCGCGCGCGCGTGCCCGTGCTCGGGTTCGTGGAGTCCGCTGGGGCGCGCATGCAGGAGGGACTCGCCGCCCTCTCCGGCTACGGCGCGATCTTCCGCGAGCACGTGCGCATGTCGGGCCTGATCCCGCAGATCTCGATCGTGTGCGGAGCCGCCGCCGGGGGCTCCTCCTACGGTCCCGCGCTCAACGACTTCGTGATCATGACCGGGCACTCGTCGATGTTCCTCACCGGTCCCGGCGTGGTCTCGGAGGTGACGGGCGAGGACGTCGACATGGCCGCCCTCGGCGGCCCCCGCGTGCACGAGCGAAACGGCGTCTGCCACTTCACCGCCCCGACCGAGGTCGACGGCGCGCTGATGGCGCGCGACCTGCTCGACTACCTGCCCCAGCACGCGGGCGTCTCAGCGCAGCTGTGGCCGAGCGTGGCCGCCCCCGAGTCCGCGCCCGACCGCGCTGTGCCCGCGCAGGCGAGGAAGGTATACGACATCCGCCACGTCGCCTCGGCGCTCACCGACGGCGGCCGCCTGATGGAGGTCAGCCCGCGCTGGTCGCGCAACGTCGTGTGCGCGTTCGCGCGACTGGAGGGCCGCTCGATCGGGATCGTGGCCAACCAGCCCAAGCACCTCGGTGGCGTGCTGGATGCAAACGCCGCGCAGAAGGCCGCGCGCTTCGTGCGCGCGTGCAACTCGTTCGGCCTGCCGCTGCTCGTGCTCGTCGACACGCCCGGCTTCCTGCCCGGCTCGCGTCAGGAGCGCGACGGCGTCATCCGCCACGGCGCCAAGCTCGTGCACGCGTTCGCGGAGGCGACCGTGCCGAGCGTCACCGTGATCGTGCGCAAGGCCTTCGGCGGAGCGTTCATCGCGATGAACTCCAAGGCGCTGGGCGCCGACTACGTGTTCGCGTGGCCGGGCGCGGAGGTAGGCGTGATGGGGGCCGAGCAGGCCGTGGGGATCCTCTCGCGTCGCGAGATCGCCGCCGCCGATGACCCGGCCGGGCACCGCCGGCGACTGGCAAGCGCCTACTCCAGCGAGCACCTGGGGGTCGACGGCGCCAGCGCCGACGGCTTCGTCGACGAGGTGATCACGCCCGACGGCACGCGCGCGCGGATCGCCTCGTGCCTGGAGTCGCTGGCCGGCGTGCACCGCCCCGAGTCCCGCGCAAGCAACATCCCACTATGAGGAGGCAGCCGTTGTCGCAGCAGAGCACACAGCAGAGCACGTTCTGGTCACAGCCGTTCGACAGCCTGTCCGTCGGCCAGCGCTTTCGCAGCGACGAGCGCGCTGTGCGCGACACCGACGTGATCGTGTTCAGCGCGCTCACCGGCGACTGGCACCCACAGCACTGCGACCCGGAGTGGGCTGCACGCGGCCCGTTCGGCGAGCGCATCGCGCACGGCATGCTGATCCTCTCGCTCGCCGTCGGCCTGGTGCCGCTCGACCCCGAGCGCGTGGTCGCGCTGCGGCGCGTCAGCGACGTCGTGTTCAAGCGCCCGGTGCGGCTCAACGAAGCCGTGCACGTGGCCGGTGAGCTGATAGCGCTGCGCCCGATCGACGAGCGCGGCGGCCTGGTCGAGTTCGCCTGGCAGGTTCGCAACCAGGACGACGCGCTCGTGGCGCGCGCGAACGTGCAGGTGCTGTGGAGCAGGGAAGGCGTCCAGGCCGTGCACGGCGGGGCCCCCGTCGACGAGTTCGTGCCGTTGCCGCTGTGATGCTCGACGGGCGACGCATCCTCATCACCGGCGTGCTCGACCGCCACTCGATCGCGTTCGCCACCGCCGCGCGCGCGCAGGAGCTCGGCGCGCAGGTGCTGCTGACCGGCTTCGGGCGCACCCGGCGGATGACCGAACGCGCCGCACGGGCGCTGCCCGATGAGGTGGAGGTGCTCGAGCTGGACGTCAACAGCGCCGAGGATCTGGAGCGCCTGCGCGCCGAGCTGGACAGCCGCTGGGGAGCTCTCGACGGGTTGCTGCATGCGATCGCCTACGCGCCGCCGGACGCGCTCGGGGGCGGCTTCATGCAGACGCCGCTGGAGAGCGCCGTGACCGCCTACCAGACGAGCGCGTTCTCGCTGAAGGCGCTCGTCGCCGGGCTGCTCGGGCTGCTGGAGGCCGCGCCCGACGGCGCTGGCGTGGTCGGGCTCGACTTCGACGCGGGCCTGGCGTGGCCATCGTATGACTGGATGGGTGTGGCCAAGGCGGCGCTCGAGGCCGTCGCCCGCTACCTAGCGCGCGATGTGGGCGCACGCGGCGTGCGCGTCAACCTCGTCTCCGCCGGGCCGATCGAGACGCTCGCCGCGGGCGGCATCCCCGGCTTCTCGATGCTCGCAGACGCGTGGTCGCAGACCGCGCCGCTGGCGTGGGACGCGCAGGACGCCGGGCCCGTTGCCGACGCCGTGTGCTTCCTGCTCTCGCCGCTCGCGCGCGCCATCACAGCGGAGATCGTGCACGTCGACGGCGGCTACCACGCGATCGGCTGCGCCTCGCCGGCGCCGGCCGTTGCCGCGTCCTCCGCCGAACCCGTCTCAGCCGGCGCATGAGCGGCGCGATCCTGCTGACCGGGGCGACCGGCTTCCTCGGCATGGACGCGCTCGCGCGCTTGATCGACAGGGGCGAGCACGTGATCGTGCTGGTGCGCGCCGAGGACGACAGCGCCGCCCGCGAGCGCCTGGCGGGCGTGCTGGCGAGCCTGTACGACACGCCGCCGGCTGCCGCGCAGGTGCGCGCGCTGCGCGGTGACCTGCTCGAGCCCGCGCTCGGCCTGTCCGAGCGCGATCGCCACGAGCTCGTCGGCTCGGTCGATCGCATCGTCCACTGCGCCGCCTCGATCTCCTTCGAGCTGCCGCTCGCGCAGGCGCGCGAGATCAACGTCCAGGGCACCGTGCGCGTGCTCGAGCTCGCGCGCCAGATCGCCGCAGGCGGCTCGCTGCGGCGCGTCGTGCACGTGTCAACGGCGTACGTCAGCGGTCGCCACGAGGGCGAGTTCGGCGAGGCCGACCTCGACCTCGGTCAGGAGTTCCGCAACACCTACGAGCGCTCCAAGCTGGAGGCCGAGCTGCTGGTCGCAGAAGCTGCCGCAGAGGGCCTGCCGCTGGCGGTCGCGCGCCCGAGCATCGTTGTCGGTCACGCTCGCAGCGGCTGGACGCCTGTCTTCAACGTCCTCTATTGGCCGATGCGCGCGTTCGAACGCGGCCTGCTCAAGGAGGTGCCCGCGCGCGAGGACTCGATCGTCGACCTCGTGCCCGTCGACTACGTCACCGACGGCATCCTCGCGCTGCTCGACGACCCCGATGCGCACGGCAGCTACAACCTGGTGGCGGCCGAGCGCGCGCTCACCGCAGGCGAGCTGGTCGAGCTGCACTCGTCGCTGACGGGACGTCCGCCCGCGCGTTTCGTGCCCACCGCCGACGGGCTGCCAGCGGGAGCGGAGACGTTCGTGCCGTACTTCGACGTACGCTGCCGCTTCACCGACGACCGCGCCAGCGAGCTGCTGGCGCGGGCCGGGGTGGAGCAGCCCGACCCGCGCGACTACCTCGCGCAGCTGATCGCGTATGCGCGGCTGGCCAGGTGGGGCAAGACGCCGGTGTCGCGGCAGGCTTCGTTCGTGGCGGTGGGATAGCCGAGCCCGCACCACCTGCCATCCTCACGGGTCAGATGCTCGATCGTGAACCTAAGGGTGATTACGCTGGCGTAGGTGAGCAGGGGCTGGAGCTGACGGTCGGCTGCGAGTTCGCGCTGAACTGCGTTCAGCCGTCCGTGGCGATCATGCAGGTCGCTCCGTGTCCTGCGCCCGGCATGGCGATTCGCAGCGAGCGATGGCAGACCGACGCCGAGCACCACCGCTACGTGGACCACTACGGAAATCGTTGCGAGCGCTTCGCGTTGGCCAACGGCGACTCTCGCATCAGCTATGAGGCGCAGGTGGTGCTCGCGCGCTTCGCCGATGTGATCGAGCCCGACGCGCAGGAGGTACCGGTAGCGTCGCTGCCCGACGAGGTCCTCAGCTTTGTCATGCCCAGCCGCTTCTGCCTGCCCGACGAGCTCGGTCACGAGGCCTGGCAGCGGTTCGGCGACCTGACAGCCGGATGGGGACGAGTACAGGCGATCGTCGACTACGTCCACACTCATCTGGAGTTCGTTCCGGGAGCGTCCAATCCCTGGACGACTGCCGCCGACGCCTATCGTGCCGGCCAGGGCGTCTGTCGCGACTTCGCGCATCTGGCCATCACGTTCTGTCGCGGCCTGAACATTCCAGCCCGCTACGTATTCGGCTACATCCCCGACATCGGCGTCGCAGGAGACCTCGGGCCGATGGACTTCGCAGCGTGGTTCGAGGCCTATCTCGACGGCGGCTGGCATACGTTCGACGCGCGCAACAACGAACCACGCATCGGGCGTGTGATCGTCGGGCGCGGTCGCGACGCAATCGACGTCGCGCTGATCACCTCGTTTGGGCCGCTAACTCTTGCGGGCTTCGAGGTTCATGCCGGCCTGACCGCGTGACCCTCAGAACACGGGCGTCTCGGCGTAGTCACCGAACACGCGTTGCAGCGACTCGACGATCTCGCCCTCGGAGGCGTGGGCGCGAGCGCACGCCAGCAGCGGCTCCATCAGGTTGCGGTCCTCGTGCGCGGCGTCCTCGCGCAGGGCGGCCAGCGTGCGCTCCACCGCTGCGCCGTCTCGCCGCGCCCGCGCCGCGTTCAATCGCCCGATCTGCTTGGGCTCGAGCGCGGGGTCCACACGCAGCGTGGGGATCGGCTCCTCGTCGGCTGCCACGTAGCTGTTGACGCCGACCACGATCCGCTGGCCGGAGTCGATCTCCTGCTGGAGCTCGAAGGCCGCGTCGGCGATCTCGCGCTGCGGGTAGTTGAGCTTGACGGCCTCGACCATCCCGCCGAGCTCGTCGATCTTCTTGAAGTACTCGTAGGCGCTCTGCTCCATGCGGTCGGTGAGCGCCTCCACGAAATAGGAGCCGCCGAGCGGGTCCACGGTGTTGGTGGCGCCGGTCTCGTGCGCGAGCATCTGCTGCGTGCGCAGCGCGATCGTCACGGCGTCCTCGGTGGGCAGCGCCAGCGCCTCGTCGTATGAGTTCGTGTGCAGAGATTGCGTGCCGCCGAGCACCGCCGCGAGCGCCTCCACGGTCGTGCGCACGATGTTGTTCAGCGGCTGCTGTGCGGTCAGCGACACGCCCGCTGTCTGCGAGTGAAAGCGCATCTGCCACGAGCGGGGGTCCTTGGCGGCGAAGGTGTCGCGCATCTCTCGAGCCCAGATGCGCCGCGCGGCGCGGTACTTGGCGATCTCCTCGAAGAAGTCGATCTGCGCGTTGAAGAAGAACGACAGCCGCGGCGCGAACTCGTCGATGTCCAGGCCGCGCGCGAGCGCCTGCTCGACGTAGGTGAGGCCGTCCTTGAGCGTGAACGCAAGCTCCTGCTGAGCGGTCGCGCCCGCCTCGCGGATGTGGTAGCCGGAGATCGAGATCGGGTGCCAACGCGGCATCCGCCGCGTACACCACTCGATCATGTCGCCGCACAGGCGCATCGCCGGATCGATCGGGAAGCACCACTCCTTCTGCGCGATGTACTCCTTGAGTATGTCCGCCTGGATCGTCCCTGACAGCTGCTCGGGCGGGACCGGCCGTCGGCCGCCAACGTCGGACTCCGCGGCGGCCACGAAGTAGGCGAGCATGATCGCCGCGGGCGCGTTGATCGTCATCGACACCGACACCCGTCCCAGGTCGATGCCGGAGAACAGCGTCTGCATGTCATCGAGCGTGTCCACCGCCACGCCCTCGCGCCCGACCTCGCCGAGCGAGCGCGCGTGGTCGGAGTCGTGTCCCATCAGCGAGGGCATGTCAAACGCCGTCGACAGCCCCGTCTGGCCGTGCTCGAGCAGGTAGTGGAAGCGCTCGTTGGTCTCCTCGCTGGTGCCGAAGCCCGCGAACTGGCGCATCGTCCACAGGCGCCCGCGGTACATCGTCTTGTGGATGCCGCGGGTGAAGGGGTACTCGCCCGGCTTTCCGATCGGGTCCTGCGGGCCGCCCGCGCCGGCGCCCGGGGCCAGGTCCTCGGCCGTGTAGCACTCACGCACCTGCTCACCGGAGAGGGTGCGGAAGACGCGCTCGTCGCCGTTGGGTGGGGGGGCGTCCGCCTCCGTCGAGTCGCCGTCGCGGCTCGGCTCAGGGGCGCGCGCGGACGGCTTGGGGCTGACTGCCATGTCGCGTCCATGCTACTCGGCTCTGCACGCGCGATCGCGCACGCTCGGCGGGTGTCGGGGCTCGCCCGGGTGCTCTACGCTCGCTCGCGCATGGTCCACGAGCGCGGGGCGATCACCAAGGAGCTCGGCCGCCTGATCGGCGCCGAGCACGTCCTCGACGCGCCGCCGCGGTCTCCGTACAACCGCGACTCCTCCAACCGCCGCGGCATCGAGGGCCACGCCGACGCGGTGGCGCTACCGGGAGACGCGCGCGAGGTCGCCGCGGTGCTCGCCTGGTGCTACGCCCACGACCTGCCGCTCGTGCCCCGCGGCGGCGGCACGGGGCTGACCGGCGGCGCGGTGCCCACGCACGGCGGCCTCGTGCTCTCGCTCGAGCGCCTGCGCGGCGTGCGCGAGCTCGACCCGGGGCTGTGGCGGCTGTTCGTGGATGCCGGCGTCAGCACGCGCGACGTGCAGCGCCTGGCGCGCGAGAACGGCCTGTTCTTCGCGCCTGACCCCGGGGCCTCGGAGCAGTCGCAGATCGCGGGCAACGTCGCCACCAACGCCGGTGGCCCGCACGCGCTGAAGTACGGCGTCACCGGCGCATGGGTGGCCGGCCTGGAGGTCGCGCTGGCGCCCGGCGAGCTCGTGCGCGTGGGTGGCTGGGCCGGCAAGGACGTCGCTGGCTATGACCTCAAGAGCCTGCTGATCGGCTCGGAGGGGACGCTGGGCGTGATCACCGCCGTGCGCCTGCGGCTTTTGCCCGCGCCGGAGGCAGCGATCCCGCTGGTGGTGTTCATGCGCACGCGTGCGGATGGCTGCCAAGCGATTGAAGCGGTGTTCGCGGCGGGCCTGCGACCGTCGGTGCTCGACTTCGTCGATGCGGTCGACGCTCGCGATCCTCGCGCCCGCTTATCCGGGTGGCCAGGCTGTGCCGGCCGACGCGGGCTTCGCGCTGATCTGCGAGGTCGACGGCACCCGCGTCGATGCGCTCGCGCAGCGCGACGCCGTAACCGAGCTGCTGGCCACCGACGCGATCGCCGTGCACGAGCCGCAGGACGCGCGTGCGCTGTGGCGCTGGCGCGACGGCGCCAACCCCGCGGTCACCGCCGCGCGCGGCGGGAAGGTCAGCGAGGACGTGGTGTTCCCGCTGGAGCGACTGGCAGAGGGGCTCGAGCGGTTCGAGCGGATCGCCAGCGCGCGGGGGATGCGCTCGTGCGCGTGGGGCCACGGTGGCGAGGGCAACGTGCACGCCACAGTGCTCGTGGACCCGCAGCAAGAGGACGAGCTCGATCGCGCGGAGGCCGTCGGCGAGGAGCTGTTCGCGCTGGTGGTCGAGCTCGGCGGGTCGATCGCCGGGGAGCACGGCGTGGGCTGGCACAAGCGCGGGCGCCTGGCCTCGCAGTGGGATGCGAGGGCGCTCGAGCTGCACGAGCAGATCAAGCGCGCGTTCGATCCCAAGGGGCTCCTGAACCCCGAAACCAAGCTGGCGCGCTACCCTGCGCGGTCGCCGGCCACATCTACTTGAAAGGAACCACCCATGAACAAGTCGCAGTTGATCGACGCGATCGCAGCGGACAGCGGGCTCACCAAAGCCGACTCCGCACGCGTGATGGACTCGTTGCTGGACACCGTCACCAAGACGCTCAAAAAAGGCGACGAGGTCAGCATCTCCGGCTTCGGCAAGTTCTCGGTAGTCAAACGCGCAGCCCGCCAGGGCGTCAACCCGCGCACCGGCGAGCGGGTCAAAATCAAAGCCTCCAAGGCGCCCAAGTTCTCCGCCGGCGCCGCGCTCAAGCACGCGGTGAGCCCGAAGAAATAGAACAGACGCAGATCCCGGCCCCCCACCGAGCGCGCACGCGGCGATGACGCTCGTCGGCGAGCTCGAGCTTCCCGCCTTCGACTACACCGAGCCGTCGCTGCGCGGCGAGCGCTTCCACGACGCGATGGCTGCGCTGGCGGGCCGGGGGTGGCTCGCGCAGGCGCCCTTCGGCTACATGGTGCTCGACCGCGAGGCCGGCGAGTTCTTCCTGCGCACCCGCGCGGCGACCTTCCCCGGGATGAAGATCGCCGAGATCTTCGATGTCGGGGACGGGCCGCTGTACGAGCAGATGCGACGCAACATCCTGCACGTCAACGGCCCCGATCACGCCCGCCTGCGAAGCCTCGTCAACCCCGCGCTCTCCCCGCGCGCGGTCGAGCGCTACCGGCCGCTGATGCGCGGCTTCCTGGAGGAGCTGTGGGCCGCGGCCGCCGCGCGCTCGCCCGGCGCGGGCGAGCATGGCACCGTCACGTGTGACTTCGTCGACGCGTTCGCCAAGCCGTTCCCGTCGCAGGTGATCGCAACCGTCATGGGCGCGCCGCTCGAGGACGCGCCGCGCCTGCATCACTGGTCCAACTGGATCCAGCGCCAGTTCGACGCCGTCAGCATGGCCACCGAGCGCGAGCACATCGAGCAGGCGGTCGACGAGTTCTACGCATACGCAGCCGGGCTGGTGAGCGTGCGCCGGCGTGAACCCCGCGACGACCTCATCTCATCGCTGATCCAAGCGGAAGAGGCCGGCGAGCGGCTATCCGACGTGGAGTGCATCAACCTCGTGTTCAACGTGCTCGCAGGGGGCGTCGACACCACCCAGAGCCAGCTCGCGCACGCAGTGCGGCTGCTCGCCGAACACCCCGACCAGTGGCAGCTGCTCGTCCAGGACCCCTCGCTCGCCGAAGCCGCCGTGGAGGAGGCGTTGCGCTTCGAGCCGATCACGCCGTTCACCGCACGCATCACCACCGAGGATCTCGAGTTCCGCGACGTCACCTTCCCCGAGGGGACCGTGGTGATCGTGTGCGCGTTCACCGCCAACCGCGACCTCGACGATCAGCCCGAGCCAGACGGGGCGGGAGCGGGCGGCCGCCCGGGGGCGGCGGACAGCTTCGACATCGCCGCCGACCGACACCGCGCCAGGCCGCTCACGTTCGGCGCCGGCGTCCACTACTGCGTCGGTGCCAACCTCGCACGCCTAGAGCTGGGCGAGGCGCTGTCGTTCCTCGCCGGGCGCGTTCGCACCATTGAGCTCCAAGGCGAGCCGGAGCTCGGCAGCATCACCGGTATCTACGGGCTCACGCGACTGCCCATCGCGCTCGTGACCTGACCGCAGCAAAGCCCATTTGGTGGAACAATTTGGGCGGGGGCGAAAGACGAGCCTCACAGGAGCAGTCAGATGGCGGTGGTCGAGCGGATGTACGAGATGCCGGGCGCGCACGATGCGGCTCCAGGTGACGCAGCACTCGTCGTCGCCTTCGCGTTCAGCGCCGTGCTCGCCGCCAGCGCACTCGCCGGCACCTATCAGGTGTACTCGTGCCGCACGCCCTCCGGAGCGCCCGCGCCCACCGACGGCTGGAGTCCCACAAAGACCGGCACCGCCACCGTCACCAAGGACACGTGCTCACAGGCTGGAGGAGGGTTGGTGGCGGGGCTAGGGGACCAAATCACCCACGCAGCCAACGTTGACCAGGCCACGTGGACGTTCACAACGCCAGGCTTCGACAGCCTCGTCGGAGCCAGGCTGTCGCGCGCCAGCGTCGTGCATGGTCGAAACACGGAAGAAGCCACCTGGTATCAATCTTGGTTCGCCGAACCAGCATCGAAAGGCTATTTCGACTCCTGCCTTTTTAAAGTCGGCTGCACAGGGCGCGGCGACGTCGAAGACCCTACGTCGGTCGCAAACCACCTGGAAGTCCCCGTTGAAAGGCTCGGTGCCCAGCTGTCCATGAATGTCGCATGTGCGACGGGCCTGCCAGAAGAAGCGGAATGCCAAGATGACTTTGGTGATCCCAACGGCTACGCCGCGGCGATCTACCTGTACGCGGCGGACCTGACCCTCGAACAGACCGCGCCCCCGACCGCGTCTGACGTGAGCGGGGAACTGGCGAGCGCGTCGGTGCTCAGCGGTACGAGCGACGTGGTGTTCAGCGCGAGCGACCCTGGCTCAGGGGTGTACGAGGCGCTGGTCAGCGTGGACGGGCAGGTCGTGCAGCGGACGGTGCTTGACGAAGACGGCGGTCGGTGCAGGACCGTGGGAGACGCTAACGGCGGCCCGCCGGCGTTCCTGTACTTGCAGCCGTGCCCGGCGGCAGTGAACGCCGACGTGGGCTTCGATACAGCGAGAGTCGCCAATGGAACCCATCATCTGGTGGTGAGCGTGACGGATGCAGCGGGAAACACAGCCACCGTGCTGGACAGAAACGTCACCATCGAGAACATCGCGCCCGGCGGTGCAGGCGGACCGAGCACGCTCGGCGGGCCGAACGGCACGAACGCCTCGTCGCAGGCGATCCTGACCGCCACCTGGAGCGGGGCGAAGGGCGCGACCGTGACCAGCGGCTACGGGCACACACAGACGGTCATCGGGCGGCTGACGGACGCAAGTGGGACACCGATCGCCGGGGCACAGCTCGACGTGCTTGCGACCCCGCGCTACCTGGGCGCGAGGACCGCGAGCGCGGCCGCCGCGCGCACCGACGCGGACGGGCGCTTCACGCTGGAGCTGCCGGCGGGCGCGTCCTCGCGCACGCTGCTGGTCGAGTACAGCTACCAGCTGGGCGGCGCACCGGTGGCCACCAAGACCCTCACGCTGACCGTGCGAGCGGGCGTGACGCTGAGCATCGCGCCGCGCACGACCAGCGTTGGCCACAGCATCCATTTCTCTGGGCGACTGCCAGGCGGCCCGATCCCCGGCGGCGGCAAGCTGCTGGTGCTGGAGGCGCGATCGCCGGGCGGCGCATGGCTCGAGTTCGACGTGGTCCGAACGGACGCGCGCGGGCGCTATCACGCGAGCTACCGCTTCAAGTTCCCAGGCCCCGCCGCCTACCAGTTCCGCGTGCTGTGTCAGGCCGAGGCCGACTATCCCTTCGCGACCGGCTCCTCGCGTACGGTGGGGGTCCACGAGCGCTGAGTGCCGACCACCGACACGCAGGAACCCGGTCCGCGGCTGCTGTAATTCCTACGGAAGCGTCGTCCAAGCGCGACATTGTTGGACCGTCGTTGTTATCGCGATGTCAACGAGGCGTGCTGAAAGGGCGGCCAGGATGCGCAGATTCGGTGTGGCGGCGGCTGGAGGTCGGGACGCGCGCGCGTGGCTGCTCGCGCTGCTGTCGGCCACGGTTGCGCAGTTGGCGTTCGTGGTGCCCGCCAACGCGGCCCCAGCGGTGGCCGTCTCGCCGCTGAACGGCACCCCCGACGCCTCGCCACAGGCGCAGATCAGCTTCCTGGGCGCCCCCGCAAGGGACATCAGCGACGTGTTCGTGAAGGGCTCGCGCAGCGGGCGCCACAGTGGCCGTCTCAAGGCCTATGTCAGCGCTCCCGGAGCGAGCTTCCTGCCAGCACGTGGGTTCACCCCCGGAGAGAGCGTCACCGCCAGCGCGCTCGTCGGTCCCCGGGGGCACGCCCAGCCGGTCAGCACCACCTTCACCGTCGCCCGCCCGCCCGACCGCCCGATCGCCTTCGGCAAGGGCGTCTATCGCACCCGCCCTGGCCTCGTCCAGAGCTTCGTCTCCCAGCCCCAGCTCCAGCCCCCCGTCGTGTTCGTCACCACCCACACCCCCACCGCCACCCCCGGCGACATCTTCCTCACCCCCACCGCCGGCTGGGGGCAGGCGGGCGCCATGATCATCGACGAACGCGGGCAGCTCGTGTGGTTCCATCCCGCCCCCAAGGGCGACGACATGGCCGACTTCCAGCGCGAGAGCTATCGCGGAGCCCCCGTGCTCGTGTGGTGGCAAGGCCGGATCTCCGGCGAACTCGGCGTCGGCTTCGGCACCGACGAGATGTACAGCTCCTCCTATCGGCCAATCGGCACCATCTCCGCCGGCAACGGCTACCAGGCCGACCTCCACGAAGCCCAGATCACACCCCGGGGATCCGCGTTCATCACCGCTTACAGTCTCGTCGACGCTGACCTCTCCTCCGTCGGCGGACCCCGCGACGGCATCCTGCAGGACGCGATCCTGCAGGAGATCGACATTCCCACCGGGCTGGTCATGTTCGAATGGCACGCCGACGGTCACGTCGCGCTCGCCGACTCGCGCACCCGCCCCGACGGCGGGCGCCCGTGGGACTTCTTCCACGTCAACTCTGTGTCTCTAGACCCGTGGGGCGACGGCAACTTCATCGTCTCCTCCCGCAACACGTGGGCCGCCTACGAGATCAACCGCACCAGCGGAGCTGTCGTGTGGCGCCTCGGCGGCGACCACCCCAGCTTCCACATGGGCGCCGGCACCGGTTTCGCCTGGCAGCACGACGTCCGCTGGCAGCCAGACCACACCCTCACGATCTTCGATGACGGCGCCAGCCCCAAGGCGCACTCGCAGTCGCGCGCCATCCGCGAGCGCATCAACTGGCAGCATCACAACGTCGAACTCGTCGGTCGCTACGTGCACACCCCGCCGCTGCTCACTGGCAGCCAGGGCAACGACCAGCTGCTCGCCGACGGCGACTCGTTCGTCGGCTGGGGCGAAGAGCCCTACTTCAGCGAATACGGCCCCGCCGGGGAAACGCTGTTCGACGCGCACATCCCCTCACCGGGGCAGTCCTATCGCGCCTATCGCTTCGCCTGGAGCGCCACGCCCGCGGCGCCACCCTCGCTGGCCGTGCGCTCGAGCGCAGCGGGCGGCGTGACCTTGTACGCGAGCTGGAACGGAGCCACAGGCGTGAGCGGCTGGACGGCGCTCGGTGGCTCGAGCCCGTCCTCGCTGTCCGTGCTCGCGACCGTCCCGGCGACTGGCTTCGAGACGGCCATCGCGCTCCCCAGCTCCGACGCGTACTTCGCCGTGCAGGCTCTTGGCGCAGCAGGGCGGGTGCTGCGCACGTCGGCCTCCGCCAAGCTGTGACGTGCACGCGCGTCAAGTTGCGGCGAACGCCCCCTCGTCCTCGCTCGGCCGTCCACTACCCTGCGCAGCTGTGAAGGCCGTGATACTGGCCGGTGGCTTCGGCTCGCGCTTGAGCGAGGAGACCGCCCTGCGCCCAAAGCCGATGGTGGAGATCGGCGGCAAGCCGATGCTGTGGCACATCATGAAGATGTATGCCGCCCACGGGATCGAGGACTTCGTCATCTGCCTTGGCTACAAGGGCTACTTGATCAAGGAGTACTTCGCCAACTACTACCTGCACACGTGCGACGTGTCGTTCGACCTGGCCGAAGGCGCCATGGAGGTGCACCGCTCGGAAGCCGAGCCGTGGCGGGTGACGCTGGTCGACACTGGCGAGGGCACGATGACCGGCGGCCGGCTCAAGCGCGTGCTCCCGTACGTCGGCGAGGAGGAGTTCTGTTTCACCTACGGCGACGGCCTCGCCGACGTCGACATCAGCGGCGCTCATCGCAGCTCCACCGCGCGCGCGGCCGGAAGGCGACCGTCACCGCCGTGCAGCCGCCCGGCCGCTTCGGCGCGCTCGAGCTCGACGGGGAGCGCGTGCGCGAGTTCGAGGAGAAGCCGCGCGGCGACGGCGGCTGGACCAACGGCGGCTTCTTCGTACTCTCGCCCGACATCGGCAGCTACGTCGCGGGCGACCACACCGTGTGGGAGCAGGAGCCGATGCGCACGCTCGCCGCCGAGGGCCAGCTCGCCGCCTACCGTCACGAGGGCTTCTGGCAGGCGATGGACACGCTGCGCGACCGCAACCAGCTCGAGCAGCTGTGGAGCTCCGGCACGGCCCCGTGGCGCACGTGGACGTAGACACGGGCTTCTGGCGCGAGCGCCGCGTGCTCGTGACCGGGCACACGGGCTTCAAGGGCGCGTGGCTCGCGCTGTGGCTGCAGTCGCTCGGCGCCAGCGTCACCGGCTTCGCGCTCGAGGAGGCTCCCACGCAGCCGTCGCTGTATGAGCTCGCGCGCGTCGGCCAGGGCATGACCGGGGTGCACGGCGACGTCCGCGAGCACGCCGCGCATCGCCGAGGCGATCGCCGCCGCCGATCCGGAGGTCGTCATCCACATGGCCGCCCAGTCGCTCGTGCGTCGCTCCTTCGCGCAGCCGCAGGAGACCTACGCGACCAACGTGATGGGCACCGTCAACGTGCTCGACGCCGTACGCCAGCACGGCGCGCACGTGCGCGCGATCGTCAACGTGACCTCCGACAAGTGCTACGAGAACCGCGAGTGGGAGTGGGGCTACCGCGAGGACGAGCCGATGGGCGGGCACGACCCGTACTCGAGCTCCAAGGGCTGCGCAGAGCTGGTCACCGACGCGTTCCGCCGCTCGTTCTTCTCCGTCGCCGCCGGTGATACCGGCCACACGCCCGGGCCCGGCAGACACTGTGCAAGGCTGGCATCCGCCCGCGCGGGCAACGTGATCGGCGGCGGCGACTGGGGCGAGGATCGGCTGCTGCCGGACCTGATGCGCGCGGCGCTCGCGGACGAGCTTGCGCGCGTGCGCAACCCCAACTCGATCCGCCCGTGGCAGCACGTGCTCAACCCGCTCAGCGGCTACCTCGTGCTCGCGCAGGCGCTGTGGGACTCCGCCGAGTGTGCACGCGGCTGGAACTTCGGGCCGCCCGAGGAGGACGCGCGTCCGGTGGGATGGCTCGTCGAGCGTGTCAGCGAGCTGTGGCCCGGGGAGCTGCGCTGGAGCATCGACGAGGGCCCCCATCCCCACGAGGCGTGCTACCTGAAGCTCGACTCCTCGCGCGCGCGCGCGCAGCTGGGCTGGCGCCCGCTGCTGGGCCTAGAGGACGCGCTGGAGGCGACCGTCGACTGGTACGAGCAACTGCGTGCGGGGGCGGACATGCGCGCGGTGACGCTTGGCCAGATCGAGAGCTTTGGCTACGCTGGCGCGCGCTCATGAGCGCCACCGCGTGCCGCTTCTGCGGCGCAACCCTCGAAGGCGTGTTCGCCGACCTCGGGTCCTCGCCGCTTGCCAACTCCTACCTGCCGCCCGAGCGCGTCAACGCGATGGAGCCGTTCTATCCGCTGCGCGCGCTCGTCTGCGGGCGCTGCTTTCTGGTGCAGCTCGAGGAGTTCGAGACACCCGAGCAGATCTTCTCCGACTACGCGTACTTCTCCTCGTACTCCTCCAGCTGGCTCGAGCATGCCGCGCCTACTCCGAGCAGATGACCGAGCGCTGGCGTTGGGCGAGGACAGCCACGTGGTGGAGATCGCCTCCAACGACGGCTACCTGCTGCAGTTCTTCCACGAGCGCCAGATCCCCGTGCTGGGGATCGAGCCGGCCGCCAACGTCGCCAAGGTCGCGCTGCAGAAGGGCATCCCGACGCTGGTGGAGTTCTTCGGGCGCGAGACCGCGCGCTCGCTCGCTGAGGAGTCCGCCGCCGACCTGCTGCTAGGCAACAACGTGCTCGCGCACGTCCCCGACCTCAACGACTTCGTCGCCGGCATGAAGATCCTGCTCGCGCCCGGCGGCGTCATCACGATGGAGTTCCCTCATCTGATGCGCCTGATCGAGGACAACCAGTGGGACACCATCTACCACGAGCACTTCTCCTACTTCTCCTTCCTCACCGTCAGCCGCGTGTTCGAGGCGCACGGCCTGCGCCTCTACGACGTCAGGAGCTGCCCACGCACGGCGGCTCGCTGCGCATCTTCGGCTGCCCACGCGGAAGACACGGCAAGCCCGAGACCGAGGCGGCGCGCGAGCTGCGCGAGCGCGAGCGCGCCGCCGGCTACGAGCAGCTCGACACCTACCTCGGCTACGGCCAGCGCGTGGAGGCCGACAAGCGCCAGATCCTCAGCTTCCTCGTCGACCTCAAGCAGCACGGCCTGCGCATCGCCGGCTACGGCGCGCCGGCCAAGGGCAACACGCTGCTCAACTACTGCGGGGTGCGCCGCGACTTCCTCGACTTCACCTGCGACCTGAACCCGCACAAGCAGGGGCACTTCCTTCCCGGCAGCCACATACCCGATCCGCTCGCCGGAGGCGATCCGCGAAGAGCGGCCGGACGTGGTGCTGATCCTGCCCTGGAACCTGACAGGACGAGATCGTCGAGCAGCTCGGCTTCATCCGCGAGTGGGGCGGGCGCTTCGCCGCGCGACGCCGGAGCTGAAGCTGATCTCCTGATGCGCTTCCAGCAGACGCCGCTGGCCGGGGCCTGGGTGATCGAGTCCGAGCAGCTCGACGACGAGCGCGGGTGGTTCGCGCGCAGCTTCGACACCGAGCGAGTTCGCCGCGCACGGTCTGGACCCGGTGGTCGTGCAGTGCAACGCGTCCGTCAATTGCGCGGCGCGGCACCTGCGCGGCCTGCACTACCAGGCCGAGCCCCACGGCGAGTCCAAGCTCGTGCGCTGCGTGCGGGGGCGATCTTCGACGTGGCCGTCGATTTGCGCGCGGACTCGCCCACCCGCTGCGCTGGCATGGCGTGGAGCTGAGCGCGGAGAACGCGCGCGCCTATTACATCCCCGCCGGCCTAGCGCACGGCTTCCAGACGCTCGCTGACGACAGCGAGGTGATCTACCAGATGGGCCACCGCTACGTGCCCGACGCCGCGCGCGGCGTGCGCTGGGACGACCCCGCCTTCGCCATCCGGTGGCCCGCGCCCGACATCGAGCGCACGATCTCCGAGCGCGACCGCGCGTTCCCGGACTACACGCCGTGAGCCGCGTGCTGCTCACCGGCGCCAGCGGCTTCGTCGGGCGCCACGCGCTCGCCGCGCTGGCCGAGGGCGGTCACGAGGTCCACGCCAGCGCCCGAGGGCGGGGCCCGGACGTCGGTGGCGTGGTGTGGCACGAGACGGATCTGCTCGCCGACGGCGCAGCGCGCCAGCTCGTCATCGAGGTTCGGCCCGAGCTTCTCGTGCACCTCGCGTGGTACGCCGAGCACGGCAAGTTCTGGTCCTCGCCGCTGAACGTGCGCTGGGTGGAGGCGTCGCTGGCGCTGCTGCAGGCGTTCGTCGACACCGACGGACGGCGCGCGGTGCTCGCCGGGACGTGCGCTGAGTACGAGTGGTCGCGCGATCTGTACCCCGAGGACGCGTTGCTGGGGCCCGCCACGCTGTACGGCGCCGCCAAGCACGGGCTGCACACGGTCGCAGCGGCGTACGCCGAGCAGGTGGGCGTGTCGCTGGCATGGGGGCGCCTGTTCTTCCTCTACGGGCCCGGCGAGCCGCCGCAGCGTTTCGTGCCGTCGCTGGCACGTGCGCTGCTCGCCGGCGAGCCGGCGCCGATGACGGCGGGCTCGCAGAGGCGCGACTTCATGCATGTGGCCGACGCCGGCGCCGCCTTCGCCGCGCTCGCCGACTGCGACCTGCAGGGAGCCGTCAACATCGCCAGCGGCGAAGGCGTCGAGCTGCGCGAGCTCGCGCGCGTGATCGCCGCGCGCACCGGCGGGCAGGATCTGCTGCAGATCGGGGCGCTTCCCACGCGCGAGGGCGATCCGCCGTCGCTTGTGGCGGACGCCCGGCGTCTGCGCGAGACATTGCCCCTCCTCGAGCCGATGAGCCTGGCCGAGGGGCTTGCCGACACGATCGCGTGGTGGCGGGCGAGATGAGCGACGGGTCGAGCGTCGAGTATTTGCCAGTGCTGCTGGCGGCCTCCCGGAGGGGACGTCCGCTGACATTCTTTCCACGCCAGCCGCCGGACCGTCGGCGGCGCGCGGTGGTGCCCTGCGCGTAGGCGGCTACCTGATCGGGGTTCTCGCCAGCGCCCTGTCGGCCTCGCTGCTGTTCCGTCATCTGGGCGTGGTCGACGTTGGGCGCTACATCACTGCGCTCTCGCTCGTCGCGATCGTGGGAGCGTTCTCCGACCTCGGCCTGACCGCCGTCGGGGTGCGCGAGCTCGCGATGCGACCGCCGCAGGAGCGCGCGGCGCTCGCGCGCGACCTGCTCGGGCTGAGGATCACGCTCACCCTCCTCGGCGGCGTCGCGGTGACGGCGATCGCCTCCGTGGCGTACTCGGGGAGCTCGCCGCCGGCGTCGCGCTAGCGGCGTTCGGCCTGATGCTGCAAGCGACGCAGGACAATTTTGTGATCGAACTGGTTGTCGGGCTGCGACTCGCCTGGGTGGCCGCGCTGGATCTGACGCGCCAGCTCCTCACCGTTGTCCTGACCGTGACCCTCGTCCTGCTCGGCGCGAGATTGCTGCCGTTCCTCGGGATGTCGATCCCGGTTGGAGTCGTGGTGCTGGGCGTAACGGTTCTGCTCGTGCGGCGCGGGCGCAGGCTTACGCCCACCTTCAGCCCGCGGCGTTGGCGCGCCTTTACGGCGGCCATGCTTCCCTACTCCGCCGCTGTGGCCGCCGCGGCGCTATACGTGCGCGTTTCGATTCTGATCGTCTCCGCTCTGTCCAGCGCTACGCAACTCGGATACTTCAGCGCATCGTTTCGGATCACCGAAGTTCTCATGCTCGTCCCTGGACTGCTCGCTGGCTCCGCGTTTCCGATCTTTGCGCGCGCAGCCGGTAGCGATCACGACCGCCTCGGGTATGCCCTGGGACGCGTATTCGATGTATCGGTGATCGTCGGAGCGTGGGTGGCCGTCTCGATCGCCGTGGGCGCGCCGCTGGCGATCGGGCTCATCGGCGGACCGCATTTCAAGCCCGCTGTCCCCATTCTCGCGATTCAGGGCATTACGCTCGGCGCGCTGTTCGTGAGCTCGGTGTGGGCCTACGGGCTGCTCAGCTTGGGTCTGTATCGGCAGATCCTTGTGCTCAACATCTCGTTGCTGCTCTTCAATGCGCTGCTCGTGGCAACGCTGGTTCCACTGAATGGCGCGCGTGGCGCCGCGATCGGGACGGCCGTGGCGGAGATCGCGGCTGCGGTGGTCCAGGCGGTCGCCCTGGTTCGAAAGCGACCCAGATTGCGTCCCTCGCTGCGCATCCTTCCGCGCGTCGCGCCAGCGGCGGCGCTCGGCCTCAGCCCGCTGCTGTTGGCCGGGGTGCCGACGATTGCTCGCCTGCTGATCTCGAGTGTGCTGTTCGGTTTTGCGCTGCTCGTGATGCGCGCTCTTCCGCGCGAGCTCCTGGACCTGGTCCCGCGCGCACGCTCGGCGTAGGGTCTCCGCTCCATGCCGCGAGTCAGCGCCGCAGTCCTCAACTACAACGGGCGTCGCCTGCTGGAGGTCATCTTGCCCTCTCTGGCGGAGCAGGAGTACCGTGATTTCGAGACGATCGTCGTCGATAACGGATCCACCGACGATTCGATCGCCTATCTGCGCGAGCGCTGGCCGCAGGTTCGGGTGGTCCGTACCGGTCCCGTCAACATCGGCGTGGCGGCGGCGCTGAACAGCGCGGTTGCCGCGGCCACCGGCGAGCTCCTGGCGCTGCTCAACAACGACATCGAGCTCGAGCCTCGCTGGCTCGGCGAGCTGGTGGCCGGGCTCGATCGCCATCCTCGAGCTGGTAGCGCCTCGGGCAAGCTCCTCAACTACTGGCGCAGGGACGAGATCGACGGGGCCGGCGACATCTTTCGCGCCGACGGAGCAGCGTACAGGCGCGGCCACGGCGAGGCGGACCGCGGCCAATACGAGCGCGAGGAGGATGTGTTTGCGCCCAGCGCTGGTGCGGGTCTGTACAGGGCCAGCGTGCTATCGGAGGTGGGGCCATTCGACGAGTCGTTCCACGCCTATTACGAGGACGTCGATTGGGGCCTGCGCGCTCAGCTGCTCGGCCACCGCTGCTGCTATGTGCCTGGTGCCGTGGCCTACCACATGGGAGGCGCTACCACCAAAGGCGATCTGGACCCGGTCTACTTCCTGCTGCTCAGGCGGAACTCACTCGCCGTCCTGATCAAGGACGCACCCATGCCCTTCCTCATCGAGGGCTCCCGTGCGATTCTCGCCAGGCAGCTGCACAGCCTCGCTCACAGCGCTCGCGAGGGGCTGCTGAGGGCGCATCTGCGTGCCTACACGCAAGCACTGCGTCATGCGCCGGTCTGGTGGCGTGCGCGTCGTCGCATCCAGCGGGGCAGGCGGATTGGGGCTCGCGAGCTTGGCCAGCAGGTGCGGGAGTGGGCGAGCTGATCGCAGTCGTGCACTTGGTGTGGGGGCCGCTCGGGCCCGAGCCTCTGCGTACGTTCCTGGGCTCATATCGCGCGCATCCGGCGGGCGCGAAGCACGAGCTCGTGATCTTGTTGAACGGCGTCAGCGAGAGCCAACGCTCCCGCCTGGTGCCTGAGCTGAGGGAAGTAGAGCATCGCCTCCTCACAACCGAAAGCCCCGTGCAAGACCTCGCAGCGTACGTACAGGCGGCACAGCGTTTGGAGCACGAGCGGCTGTGCTTTATGAACTCCTACAGCCAGATCCTGGTCTCCGATTGGCTTGCAAAGTTGAGCGACGCGCTCGACCGACCTCGTGCCGGGCTCGTCGGTGCTACAGGCTCTTGGGCGAGCACGCGCTCGTGGGTCATGCACGCCTACCTGCTACCAACGCCATATCGCGCTGTGATGCCCTCGCGCAGAGTGGCGCGCGAACAGTTCCTGGCCATCGAGCTGGAACGTGCCGGAGAGCTCACGCAATCGCTCGCGGCGGCGCCGACGCGATCCCTCGCCGACTCGTTGCGGGCCAAGTGGCGCACCCTCCCTGACATACCCAGGCAACTCCTGGGCTTCGAGAGCTTCCCTGCTCCGCATCTGCGCACCAACGCGTTCATGCTCGATCGAACCGTGCTCGAGCGCCTGCAAATAGGCACGATCCGAAGCAAGATGGACGCTTACGCGCTGGAGAACGGTCGCCACAACCTGACTCGCCAAGCTCAGCGCATGGGGCTGCGCACGCTGGTCGTGGCCCGCGACGGAGCCGCCTTCGACGAGCAGCAATGGCCGTCGAGCCGCACGTTCTGGCAGGGTGATCAGGAGGGGCTGCTGGTCGCCGACAACCAGACTCGCTCCTATGCCGAGGGAGGTGCCGATCGCCGGCGATTGCTGTCCGCGTTCGCGTGGGGATCGCACGCTGACCCTCGACTGCCGGCCCTACCACCGCGCGGCGCGGGCATGTTCGCAGAGTGATTGCGCTGGTCCATCTCGTTTGGCCTCCACTTGGGCCCGATCCGCTTCGGGAGTTCTTGCGCTCCTACCACCGCCACCCATCTGGAGTCGAGCACGAGCTGACGATCGTCCTCAACGGAGCCGCAGCAGCGGCACCGGCGGTCGCCTCAGTAAGCCAGCAACTGCTCGCCGAGCTGGACGGCACCGAGCATCGCTTGATCGACCTCGAACGCCCACTGCTCGACCTCCAAGCCTACGGACAGGCCGCTCAAATGCTCGAGCACGAGCGACTTTGCTTCCTGAACTCCTACAGCGTAATCCTCGCCGACGGCTGGCTGGGACAGCTCGAGGATGCGTTGCGCGAGCCGGACGTTGGGCTGGTGGGCGCCAGCGGGAGCTGGGAGAGCCAAAGCGAGTGGCTTCGCGGAGGCTTCTCGCGCTGGCCGCAGCAGCTCATCGAACTGCCACGTTCTCGACGCGACCATCCACGCTTCCCCAACCCTCACATCCGCACCAACACTTTCATGGTCGAGCGCCGCAGCTTGATGGGCATGGGCCTCGAGCACGCATCGAGCAAGCGCGCGACCTATCTGCTGGAGAGCGGCCGTCACAGCGTCACCCGTAGCATCCAGGCACAGGGCCTGCGCGCCGTCGTCGTCGGCCGCGACGGCCGCTCCTACGACGTCGAGGACTGGCCCGCTAGCCGCACGTTCCGAAGCGGCGACCAGGAGAACCTGCTCGTAGCCGACAACCAAACACGCGCTTACCTGCAGGCGGGGGCGCGCGAGCGCCGGCTTCTGACGCGCGACGCCTGGGGGCGCACACCCGCACCCACCGGGAAGTGGATGTGAGCGTGAGTCGAGCGCTCGTCGCTTACGCTCCGGCGCGCTGACGCGCCGCGCCGCGCCGCAGCTCCAACGACTCGCGCAGCGAGATCTCGCCGTCGATCGCCTCCGCCGGCGGCCGGGAGCGGGCGTCGAGCCCCCGCGCCGCGCGCCAGCCGGCGAGTCGTCCGCGCAACGCCGCGAGATCGCGCGTCAGCAGCGCATCGCCCGCGACGACGAGCGTCTCCGTGAACAGCGCGCGCAACGCGAAGCGGCTCTGCAGCACGCCATAGCGCCTCAAGAGGTAGCCCCTGCTGAACCCCGCCAGGCGTCGCTGCTCGACCGAGCGGCGACCGAATGTGGCCGAGCCCAGGTGCACGCCCACGGCGTCGAGGGCGCACGCGCTCGACCAGCCGGCACCGCGCAGGCGCAACGCCAGGTCGACGATCTCCATGTACGCGACGATCGACTCGTCCAGCCCGCCCACCTGCTCCCACGCGACGCGGCGGTACGCGGCCGCCGTGCCCTCCGGTCCAGTCAGCAGCGGCTCGAGATCCTGTGCCTGCTCCGGGGCGAGACCCTGGAGGCGCGGGAAGCCTGCCAAGGTGACGTCGGTCGTTACGCCCACGCTGTCGATCGCACGTTCGTCCGGCTGTAACAGGACCGACGCCACGGAGCCGACCGCGGCGTCCGCTTCCAGCGGTGCGACCAGGTGCTCCAGGCAATCGGGACGCAGCTCGACGTCGTTGTTGAGCAGGACCACGTATTCTCCGTGCCCGGCGTCCACTCCCAGGTTGACCGCATGCGTGAACGGATGGTTGTGGTCGAGCTCGAGAGCCGTCACCTGCGGCCAATCGCGGCGCAGCGCCTCGCGTGTCTCGTCGCTCGAGCCGTTCTCGACGACAATCACGCGATGGGCGACGCTCTGAGCGGACAGGTGGCGTAGGCAGCTCGCCGTCAGATCCCAGCGGTTGTACGCGGGGATGACCACGTCTATAGAACAGGTCACATGATCGAGCTTAATCGACGATGCACATCGGCCTGAACCTGATCTTCCTCGTGCCCGGCGAGACCGGCGGCATGGAGGTCGCGGCGCGTGAGGTGATTCCCGAGCTGCTCGCGCAGGCGCCCGTCGGCACACGCTTCACCGCGTTCGTAAACCGTGAGGCCGCGGCCGCCAAGGACGGGCCGTGGGGCCAGCTGCTGCCGGCGGTGACCGTGCCCGTCAACGCGCGCGACCGCAGGCAGTGGGTGCTCGGCGAGCAGACGCTGCTACCGGTGATGGCCGCGCGCGCACGCGTCGAGCTCGTGCACAGCCTTGGCGAGCACCGCCCCGCTGTGGGGGCGCTATCGCCGCGTGGTGACCGTGCACGACCTGATCTACGCGCGCTTCCCCGAAGCGCACGCGGGCATGCGCGACAAGGGCATGCGTGTGCTCGTGCCATGGGCTGCGCGCCGATCGCAGCGGCTGATCGCGGACTCGCAGAGCACGCGCGCGGACCTGATCGCGCTGCTGGGCCTCAGCCCCGAGCGCATCGACGTCGTGCCGCTCGGCCTCGGCGCGCTGGCGCGCGCGCAGCCAGCCGCGGAGCGCGACGTGCGCGAGCGCTTCGCGCTCGGCGAGCGCAGCGTCGCGCTGAGCCTGTCGGCCAAGCGCCCGCACAAGAACCTGCTCGCGCTGATCGGCGCGCTCGCGCTGATCCCCGCGGAGCGGCGCCCCGTGCTCGTGCTGCCGGGCTATGCGACCGCGTATGAGACCGAGCTGCGCGCGCGCGCCACCGCGCTCGGCCTGGGCGCGGACGTGCGCTTCCCCGCCTGGGTCTCCAGCGCGGAGCTCGAGGGCCTGTGGGCGATCGCGCGCGCGTTCGTGTTCCCGTCGCTGTACGAGGGGTTCGGCCTGCCGGTGCTCGAGGCGATGGCGCGCGGCGTGCCCGTCGCCTGCTCGGACGCGTCCTCACTGCCCGAGGTCGCCGGCGAGGCTGCGCTGCTGTTCGACCCGCGCGACGAGCGCCAGATCGCCGGTGCGCTCTCGCGCCTGCTGGAGGACGAGCAGCTGCGCCAGACGCTGATCGCGCGCGGCAGCGCGCGCGCGCGGGAGTTCACCTGGGCGCGCACCGCGCGCCTCACGCTCGACAGCTACAGGCTGGCGTTGGGACAAGTGCGCGCCGCCACCGATCACCAGACGAGCGGCACGTCGTAGGCGGCGAAGGCGCTGTCGCCGGTGACGATCGTGCAGCCCTCCAGCTGGGCTTGAGCGATCAGCAGGCGATCGAACGGGTCGCGGTGATGCAGCGGCAGCGTGGCGGTGGCGTGCGCGTGGCGCGCGTTGATCGCGAGCATCTCAGCGCCAGCTTCGTCGATGCGATCGAGCAGGTCATCGGGCGCATCCAGCTTGCCTATCGAGCGCTTGATCGCCATCTCCCAGACGTTGACGACGCTGACGACCAGCTCGGAGCTCGGACGCTCCATCGCTTCGCGCGCGCGGTCAGACAGGGCATAGTCGGACGAGAGCAGCGCAAGCAGAGCGTGGGTGTCCAGGAGCAACCTCACTCGGCGGCGATGCCGAATGCGCGTTGCAAGTCCGCCGGCAGCTCATCGAAGTCCTCCTCGATCTTCACCCTGCCCTTCCACACGCCCTCGAGCGCGAGCAGGCCGCGCGGCTGCTCGTCGAACGCGACGATCCTGGCGACGGGATGGCCGGAGCGCTCGACGATCACCTCCTCGCCGTGGCGGGCTCGCTCGACCAGGCGTGACAGATGCGTCTTGGCCTCGTGCATGCCAACGCGCATGTCACAAGCCTATCAAGCTAGTCCGACTTAGCTTAGTCCGACGCCTGGTCCTTGCCAGGCCGCCGCGCGCTCGCTTCGTAGCTCGCGAGCACCCGCCTGAGCGAGCTCTCCAGCGACAGGCGCTCGGCGTTTTCCGAAACCAGCGCGCCGTGCTCTCGCGCAGCGCCATGCCGGCGTCGTGGACGCGCACGATCGCCTCCGCGAGCGCGTGGGGATCGGAGCTGGGCACGATCGTGCCGTTGACGCCCTCGACGATCAGCTCCGTGGCCGCGTTGTCCTCGCCGGCGACGACCACGCTCGGCGTGCCGTGCGCGGCTGCCTCCACGACCACCAGACCGTAGCCCTCGCGGCGCGAGGTCACCAGCATGCACAGCGCACGTTGCATCTCCGCCGCGACCGTGTCGGCGTCGACGAACCCCGGCGCTGAGACGATCTCCACCAGGCCTTGCTCGGCTATCGCCGCGTCGAGCGCCGCGCGATCGGGACCGTCGCCGAGGATCTCGCCGCGCAAGCCGTCGATGCGCTCGACAGCCAACGCGATCGCCGCCACCGCGAGCGTCACGTGCTTCTCGGGGATCAGCCGGCCGGCGAACAGCACCAGCCGCTCAGCCGGGCGTGGCTGGGCCGCGCGCAGGTCGCCCGCGTAGAGCCCGGACAGCACCGTCACCTGGCCGCGCAACCCCTGCTCGCGCAGGCGCCGCGCGTGCAGCTCGGAGAGGCAGAACGCGCGCTGGGGCACGCCCGCGCACAGCCGCTGCACGGCCGCGCCCACGCGGCCGCCGAGCGGGCCGAGGTATTCGCGCCAGTAGGCATCGCTCCACACCTCGAACCAGTCGACCACCAGCTCGAAGCCCGTCAGCGGGCGCACGAGCGCTGCCGCGAGCAGCGAGAAGTACGGAAACGCAGCGGTGTCGAGGACCTCGTAGCTGCGGCCGTAGCGAAGCAGATGCCAGAGGACACCGGCGCCGAACACCAGCGGCGGCAAGATGCGCCTGCGTCCGCTGTCCGTGTACAGCGCCATCCGCGGCCCGACCGCGATCACGCGCACGTTCTCGTCGAGGCTCGCCTCCTCGCCATGCCCCCACTGGCGCAGCGTCAGGTAGGTCACCTCGTGACCCTCTCGTGCCAAGCGCTCGGCGAGGTTGCGGTACCAGCGCTCGCCGCCCCCCACCGTATACGGGTAAAGACAGTCGTACACGACGCATATGCGCATCCCGCTAGCATCTCATCTCATCACCGCGCCACGTCCGTGCGCCACTTTCCGCCCTCTCAGGCGTTATAAACGCAGTCGCCGGCAGCGGGTGGGCGAAATCCGAACCTGCGGCGGCTTCGCTCGATGAGCATCGTTGAACCCACAAGCGCCACCCTGGCGCGCGACTTCCCGGATACGGGCACGCCGCTGGTGTCCGTCGTGATCCCGTGCCTGAACGAGGCCGAGAACATCGAGTCGTGCGTCACCGCTGCACTGGAAGCGATCGTGCGCATGGGCGTCGACGGCGAGGTCGTGGTCGCTGACAACGACTCCGAGGACGACTCCGCGCGCCTTGCCGAGCGGGCGGGTGCGCGCGTGGTCGTGGCACGCAGGCGCGGCTACGGCAGCGCGTATCTCGCCGGCTTCGAGGCCTCGCGGGGGCGCTACATCGTGATGGCCGACGCCGACATGACCTACGACTTCGAGGAGATCCCGCGTTTCGTCGCGTCCCTGGAGGAGGGCGCGGAGATGGTGATCGGCGATCGCATGGACAACATCCAGCCGGGTGCGATGCCGTGGCTGCACCGCTACATCGGCAACCCGATCCTCACGGGCCTGCTCAACCTGTTCTTCCGCACCGGCGTCAGCGACGCGCACTGCGGCATGCGCGCCGTGCGCCGCGACGTGCTGGATCGCCTGGACCTGCGCACGACCGGCATGGAGTTCGCCTCGGAGATGGTGATCAGGGCATCCAAGGAGAAGCTGCGGATCGACGAGTTCCCGATCAGCTACCACCCCCGGGGCGGCGAGAGCAAGCTGTCGAGCTTCCGCGACGGCTGGCGCCACCTGCGCTTCCTGCTCGTGCACAGCCCCAACCACCTGTTCATCTTTCCCGGCGCCGTGCTCGCCGGCCTGGGCACCGTGATCGTGGTGTTCGTCGGTGCTGGGCTTGACTTCTTCGGGCGCGCGTGGGGCGTGCACGCGCTGATCGGGGGCGCGCTGCTGATGATCGTCGGCACGCAGGTGCTGGCGCTGGGCCTGTGCGCCCACGCGTACGGCACGTACTTCATGAGCGAGCGCGATCCGTGGTTCGACCGCATGCGCGCACGCTTTCGCCTCGAGCACGGCCTGCTTCTGGGCGGCGTGTTCGTGCTCGTCGGCGTGATCATGGGGGGCGTGATCCTCGCGACGTGGATCTCGCACGGCTTCGGCTCGCTCGCCGACGAACACCTGGCGGTGATCGCCGCCTCGCTGTTGATCGTCGGGATCCAGATCTTCTTCTCGTCGTTCCTGCTGAGCATCCTCGGGCTGCGCCGCCGGTGAGCGAGGGCGCCACCGGCGTGGCGCCCGCTCCAGGCGCGCGGGCAGGTGGCGCGCGCGCCGCGCCGTTCCGCCGGTCGTGGCCTTGACCGGTTGCTGGCGCGCTTGGAAGGCAGCGGCGGAGTCTGGTGGCCGGCGGCGATCGTGGGTGTGGTGATGCTCGGGCTGATCGTGTGGCAGCTCGCGATCCCGCGCGAATACTTCACGGGAACCGACAGCGTGGCCATCAGCAGCGTGGTGGCGAACGTGGAAAAGGGACAGACGCTGTGCGTGCCGCGCGTTCAGCTGCCCGCGGAAACTGGACGCGTGCAGCTGGCGGTGTTCGCACACATGCCCCAGTTCATCGCCGAGCTGCGCGTGAGCGCCGGCGGCGTGACGAGCGCCTCGAGGATGGTCGGGACTCCAGGTCCGACCTCGCTCGCGCTCGCTGACGCGGCCATCCCCACCAGGCCCTCCTCGCCGGCCTCGACATCTGCGACGGTCTGCGTCACCCCGCTCAACGGCCCGCTGGCGCTCGGCGGGATGATCGGCCTCCAGGGTAACCAGGTGCCCGCCCAGCTCGACGGCACGCCAGTGCCCAACCGCGTGGCCGTGTGGTTCCTGCCGCCGGCCGGTCGCGAGCGCTCGCTGTTTGCCTCTGCCGGCGCGATCTTCTCACGCGCGGCGCTGTTTCGCCCCGGCGTGGTGGGAGCGTGGACCTACCCGTTCCTGCTGTTCGTGCTGCTGCCCCTGACGTGGGCTCTGTCGCTGCTTCTGCTCGTGCGCGCGCTGTCGGACAAGCCGCTGTTCGCGCGCCTGCGGTTCCTGCGCCCCGGGTTTGCGATCGCGCTGGTGGCGTTCCTGAACGCGGGTTCGTGGGCGCTGATCACCCCGGCCTTCAACGCGCCGGACGAGCCCTCGCACTTCGCCTATGCGCAGTACTTCGCGGAGACCGGGCACGCGCCACCGCGTTCGCCCAGCGCGCTGCCCGCGTACTCCTCCGAACAGACGCTCGCGCTCGATGCGGTCGACATCTACTCGCAGAGCTCCAACGTTCTCGGACGCCCGCCGTGGCTGGCCGTGCAGCAGCGCCAATGGGAGCGGGAACTCGCCTCCACGCCGCACCCCGCGAACAACGGAGGGGGCTTCACCGAAGCGGCCTCGCCACACCAGCCGGCCTACTACGCGCTGCTCGCGCCCGCCTACCTGGCGGTGAGCTCGCAGTCGACCTTCTCGCAGCTGACCGCGATGCGCCTGGTCTCGGCGCTGTTGGGCGCGTTGGTGGCTTTCTGCGCGTTCGGGATCGTGCGCGAGCTGCTCCCCGCTCAGCGCCTGGCGGCGGTGGCGGCCGGGCTGCTGGTGGCCTTCCATCCGATGTTCGGCTTCATCTCCGGTGCTGTCAACAATGACAACGGCATCAACGCCGCCGCCGCGCTGTCGCTGTATCTGGTGATCCGCGCGCTGCGGCGCGGCCTTGACTGGCGGGTGGGGCTGGCCCTGGGCGCGACGCTCGCGATCGCCCCGTTCATGAAGGAGACCGCGTATGAGATCTACCCGGCGGTCGCCGTCGGGCTGCTGGGGATCCTGTGGCGCGATCATCGCGCCCGCGTCGCGCCCGCCTGGGCCGCCACGATCGCCGGCTTCCTGGCGGTGCGAGGAGGATGGTCGCTGCTCCAGCCGGTGTTCTATCCGAGCGTTGCCGGGCAGCCCAGTGGCGGCGGCGTCAGCGCCGCCAGCTCGCTGTCGCTCGCCGAGCACATGCCCGGGCGCTTCCTCGAGTACCTGTGGGAGCTGTTCCTGCCGAAGCTGGGCTTCATGGGCAACCTGTTCCCGCCGGGTTGGCCCTTCAAAGCTGTCTACCTCGTGCGTGGGTGGGCGTCGTTCGGCTGGTACACGTGGTCGTTTCCCAAGTGGGTTTATGGCGCGATCCTGGTGGTGATGATCGCGGTTGGCGTGCTCGCGCTGTCAGCCGCCGTGCGCGAGCGCATCGCCGCCAAGCGCCGCGTCTTCGAGCTGCTGGTGATCGCGCTGTTCCCCGTGTGCGTGCTGGTGGCGGTCGAGGCGGCGTTCTTCGCGCCCGACGGCGGGCGCACGGTCGTGGCCGAACAGGGCCGCTACATCTTCCCCGCGATCGCCGCGCTGGCGGTGATCGCCATCGGCGGCACATTCGGTCTCGGTCGGCGCTGGCAGGTGCCGTTGGCGACCGCGCTGGTGGTCGCCATGATCGGCCTCAGCTACGCCTCGCAGCTGCTCACCCTGGGCAGCTTCTTCACCTGACGCGCGGCGCCCGGCTCAGGCGGCGTCTGGGCGAGGCAGCTTGGCGCGCCTTCGCCGAGACTTCACAAGCGGGCGGATGCGCGTCGCCGCGGCCATTGCGCCGATCGCGGCAGTCGCCGCCAGAGGCCCGAAGGCGGGGATCGTGAAGCGATAGTCGTACTCGGAGGTGAACACCGGGCCTGCGAGCAGAACGACTGTGGCGGCGAGGAAGAACAGCGCCGCGCGTCGCTCGCGGCCCTTCGTGAGGATCGGGGCCGCGAGCGCGAGCGCCAGCAGCAGCGCCATCAGCGGTCCCTCGATACGCGTGTCGCGCTCGTAGTCGAGCAGGAAGGAGATGTTCTCGTGGACTTCGCCGTCTCCTGGGTAGTAGGACTCGAGCATCAGATGGATTGCGTACAGGTTGCCGACGTTGAAGTAGTAGTCGGTCAGCTCCCCGGGCGTGTTGCCGTACTCGGTGCCCGTCGGGCCCTTGTCGCCGTAAGGCGAGCTCGGGAACGACGGGTCCACGATCCGCACCAGGTCACGCCCGACGTATTCGAGGTATTCAAGCGGTTGACCGAGGATCGCGGCCTCTGCGAACGCGCGCAGCTTGGAGTTCTCATCCGGCCTGGGGACGACCTCGTCGGGCTCGCCGAAGGCTTGCACGGCCGGCGAGCTGCCGCTGAACTCCCAGTAGTCGTGGCCCGGTCGCTGCCCGCGCGGCACGTGGATGCACAGGTCGCGGGTGCCCGCGGGCGGGCTGAACTTGGCGCAGTCGGCAAACGGCGCGACCCGCGCATACAGGTCGAAGTAGCCCGCGCCGGTGAAGCCACCGTAGCCCTGCGATTGTTCGTGCGCGCGCAGGAAGCCGCCGATCGGCAGCGCCGCCGCGAGCGCCAGCAGCACGGTTACCAGTGCTCGCCGCCGCCACGCGCCGGGTACCGTGAGCGGCGCCAGCGCCACCATCGCCACGACTAGCAGCAGGCCGACGCTGCGCACGTCCGCGGCTGCTCCGAGCGCCAACCCGGCGAGCACGGCCCAGCCCGATCGCGTCCATGCGCGCACGGTCGCGTACAGGCCCAGGTCGACCAGGAAGATGAACACCGCCTCGCTGAGCGGAGCGTGCTCGACGAAGATCTCCGAGCCCGACAGCATCACCACCGCCGCCGGCACCAGCGCCACCCATCCCGAGAACCCCGCTCGACGGACGGCGCCGAACAGCAGCAGCCCGCTGCACAGCCCGAGCAGGTGCTGCACGAGGATCGCGAACGACAGCGTCGGGTGGATGCCGTGCATCAGCCGCAGGAACTCCGAGTAGCCGCCGACCCGCAACGGGTCGTTGAAGATCCCGCTGATCGCGTCCTGGATGTAGATCGAGCTGTCGGGAAACCCGGTCAGCGCAGGCCGCCAACGCTCGTAGAAGTACAGGCGCAGCGCGAGCCCCACCACGAACACGGCGGCGAGCGCGATCATTTCCGGGCGCTGCGCCGCGGCGCGGGCCCGGCCGGGCCAGGCCCTCAGCTTCCCGCGGGCTTTCGTGGTCCGCGCCCGCGCGCTCGCCTGGGCGGCACCCGAAGCGCCTTCAACCAATGGCCGTGACCTTTTGTTCGCGCTCGCGCAGCGCGTGTCGAAGCCCGGCTTCGACCTCGTCGGTGGCGTGCTCCCACGTATGTGAGGCGACGTACTCGATGCCTTCGCGTGAGCGCCGCTGCCACGCCTGCGGATCCTCGAGCAGTCGCTGCATCGCGTCGGCGATGCGGTTGGGATCGAGCGGCGCGAGCTCGAGCGGGCCGTCGGAGCCGAAGATCGACTCTGCGCTGATGCCCGCAAGCTCCACGCACGGCAGCCCGCAGGCGAGCATCTCCTTTGGCATCAGCGAGAAGTTGGTCAGCGACAGGCACAGGCCGACGGTCGCCTCGGAGTACAGCCACGACAGCTGCTCGGGGCTGAGCACCTCGATGTGCTCGTGGTCGAAGGAGGCGTCGAGAACTTCGCTCGTGCCGAACAGCACCACACGCACGTCGGGCCGGCGGCGCTTGAGCTCCGCGAGCGCCATCAGCCCGATCGGCACCGCGCGCCTGGGCGTCACGTAGCGCGCGTAGTAGATGACGGTGGCCGGTTGGCGTGCGACCGGCCGTGGGTGGTAGGTGGCGTGGTCGACGCCGAGCTGGAAGGCCTCGGCGCTCGCGCCGTAGCGCTCGATCAGCTGGTCGCGCAGCCACGGGCTGGCGGCGATGCAATGTAGGTCGTAGGAGTACGTGTCGGCGGCCAGGGAGTGCTCGGTCGAGGCCGCGAAGAACTCGGGCTCGTGATCGTTGACGATGTAGGCGCGCGCCCGACAGTGATCGAGCTGAAGCGTCGCGTGAACGGTCTGCCAGCCGGTTGCGATCGCGACGTCGGCGCCCTGCCAGTCGGCGAAGCCCTTGTACACCGGTCCCTGGAACGGCGCGAAGAACTCCTGGATCTCGCTGCGCAGCACCGCCGGCCACAGCGAGCGCGCGTAGCCGTAGTAGTCGGCCAGCCACACGCTGCACGCGTGCCCGCGCTGCTCCAGGCGCGTGAAGATCTGAAACAGCGTGTTGTGCCCGCCGCTGCCACGGTTGAACGGAGGGATCACCATCGCCAGGCGCAGCCGCTCGCGATCGGCCATGCCGGCGACGGGATCGAGCAGTGGAGCGGGACCGTCGCGCCAGACCTGCGCGACAACGTCGTAGACCTCGCCCGAGAGCTTGCGCGCGATGTGGCGCGCCGGCGGCACAGGCGAATGCGCCTCACCGCTCGCGCCCTGCGCGTCCGTACCCTCGAGCCCGGCGCGGGTGCCGTTTCGCGCTGCGGCGCCGGCCGCGGGCTGCGTCGCGCGTTTCTCCAGCGACAGCCCTCGCAACAGCGGTGCCGGCATCCCCTGCGAGCGCGACCCGAGCGCCGAGAACACGCGGCGTCCGGCGTGGTGTGAGGCGGCGCGCGCGGTCCAGCGCGTGCGTGTCGCGGCGTCGAGCTCGCGCTCGGCCATCCAGCGCCTGTCCGCGGCCACTTCGCGGCGCACGTAACGCGCGGCGTCGAGCACACCGAAGGGCTCGACGTGGCCGGTCGTCTCGCGCAGGCCGCGGTACTCGTCGAAGTAGCGGCGCATGAACTCGACGGCGCCGTAGTCGTGGGCGTGCAGCACCGCGGCCGCGGGCTGGTAGACCTTGAGCCAGCCGGCGGCGAGCAGGTCGGCACCGAAGGCCTGGTCCTCGGAGTAGCCGACGTCGCGGAAGCGGATCTCCTCCCAGCATGCACGTCCGTAGCACGCGTTGACGTTAGACAGGAAGCTGGGGTCGCCGGAACGCTGGAGCACCGGATGGCGGGCGAGTCTCCCGTTCGCGTTCGCGCTCGGCGAGTCCGCTTCGAAACCTGCGAAGAACTCTGAGAGCTCGCGCGCGATCATCGGGCTCGTGTCTGCACGGGGGAGGTGTGGTCCGTAGGCGGCACCGACACGCTGATCCAGGGCGAACGCCTGGCGGTAGGCGGCGAGCCACCCCGGGCACGGCGTCGCGTCCTGGGTCAGGAAGCAGATCAGCTCGCCGGACGTGCGTTCGGCGCCGAGGTTGCGTGTGCGCCCGTGGCCGAACTCGCCAGGGTCGATCTCGAGCAGCTCGACGCCGCGCGAGCGGGCGATCTCGCGCGAGGCGTCACGCGAGCCGGAGTCGATCACGAGGATCTCCCCGACGCCCTCGCGCGCGAGCGCGTCGAGCAGCTCGTCGAGGTAGCGCTCGCCGTCCTTCACGGGGATGACGGCGGATACTGCCTTCTCGAGCTGCCCGCTCACGACCTGCTCAGGCTGCGCTTGACGCGCCTGAACGCCCGTACGACTTCTCGCACCGCGCGCACGCCCGCCCGCAGCTCCGCGGCGCCTGGCCTGCGCATCAGAGCGTTCAGGTCGAGGTGCCAGCGGTCCAGCCAGTACGCGCGCTCCTGCCACTCGGCGACCGACGCGTTGGCACGCGCCTGCACCTCGAGGAGCTCGGACTCGAGCTCCTCCACACGTGCGCGCAGCCGCTCTACCTCGGCCTGGAGCTCCTGCTCGGCGGATGTCTGTGTCTCGCTCATCGTTAGAGCTTCTCCGATATCAGCGGCGCCTCGCGGTTGAAGTACCACAGGCCGAGCGCGAACATGACCACGACGATGCCGATCGGTATCAACACGCGCGCCTGGCTACCGAGCACTGCCGCGACCGATGGAGCGCTCGGGTCGAGCAGAGCCTTGCGCGCCTGGGTGACGATCGCGCCGATCGGGTTGATCACGAGGATGTGGGCAAAGGAGATGCCGAGCACTTGTTTGTCTTCGACTGACTGCACCGTGTAGATGATCGGCGAGCCGTACCACAGCAGCTGCGCGATCACTTCCCAGATCGGCTGGATGTCGCGGAAGCGCACGTACAGCGCAGAGAGCAGCATGCCCACGCCCGCGGATAGCGCCACCAGCGCCGCCAGCAGTGGCATCAGCTCGAGCCAGCTCCAGCGCGGCTCGACGCCGCTGGCGAGGATGAAGATGAACACGACGATCAGGTTCATGCACAGGTTGAAGAAGCAGAACAACGCGACCGACATCGGGATCACCAGACGCGGGAAGCGCACCCTGCGCAGCAGGTTCTCACGCCCGACGAGACTTGCAACCGAGCCGGAGGTGGTTTCCTGAGAAGTACGTGAAGAGGATGATCGACGTGAGCAGGTACTCGGGATAGTGAGGGACCTTGTTGCCGACCTTCAGCACCTTGGTGAACACGAACAGCAGCACCCCGAAGAACAGCAGCGGCCGTACGAGCGTCCACAGGTAGCCGAACACAGAACCGAAGAAGCGCAGCTTGAATTCGGTGCGTGCGAGCATCAAGGTCAGAGACCAGAAGCGGTGCGCGCCACCGCCAAATGCGGAGGGCCCGTACACGCGGTGGCTCGGCGGCGGCGATGGCCGCGGCACGGGCAATCCCACCTCCGGTATCGCGCTCACATGCGCTCCAGGTTCATGTCGACGGGCAGCTCCAGGATCCCGCCGCTGCTCGCCGAGCCGTGAACCATCACCGAGGCCATGTCCTCGACCAGCGCGAGCGCGCTCTCGCCGGTCCCCTCGCGCGCCAGTGAGGGGGTCAGCAGGTAGCGGCTTGGTGTCAGCCAGTTGGGGATCGCGAACCTCGCCACCACGTTCTCCCCGGCCTTGAACGAGCCACTCGACCGGCCATGCTGATCTGAGCGCGCGACGATGATCGTGTGTCCGAGATCGGTGCGCAGCGTGACGGCGAACACCGGCTCGACGAGGTCCTCGGCGAACCGCGCCTCGAAGCACATGTGCAGGCCGTCCTCCTGGCTGACGCTCGTGACCCGTTCGCCGCGGTCGGTCTCGAACCAGGCGTCGGCGATCGTGGTGCCGGTCTCGCAATGGCTATCGACGGGCGCGTCGTGGGCGAGCTGACCGAAGTTGAGCTCGTGGTAGGCGCGTCCGATCGTCCGCGGATCGCCGATCTGGATCACGTCGCCGTGATCCATCAGCATCGCGCGGTCGCAGAAGCGCTCGACGGAGTACATGTCGTGTGAGACGAACACGATCGTGTGGCCCTCGCGTTTGAGCCGGAAGAACTCCTCGAAGCACTTCTGCTGGAAGGCCGCGTCGCCGACGGCGAGCACCTCGTCGATCAGTAGAACCTCGGCTTCGACCTGGATCGCGGTAGCGAACGCTAGCCGCACGAGCATCCCCGAGGAGTAGTTCTTCAGCCGCAGGTCCATGAAGTCCTCGAGCTCGGCGAAAGCCACCACGTCGTCGAATCGCGCAAGCGCCTGTCTACGGCTGAGCCCGAGCATGATCGCGTTGATGATCACGTTGTCGCGCGCGTTCAGGTCGACGTTGAAACCGACACCCAGCTCGATGAACGGCGACAGGCGCCCGGCGACGGATATGCGGCCGCAGTCGACGCCGTAGATGCCGGCGATGCACTTGAGCAGCGTGCTCTTGCCGCTGCCGTTGCGCCCGACGATCCCGAAGAATTCGCCATCGGCGATCTCGAGGTTTACGTCCTTGACGGCGTGCAGTTCGTCGTAGGTGGTGCGCCGCAGCGGATGCAGCGCGCGCTCCTTGAGCGTCGTGTACTGCTGGTGGGGGAGCCGGAAGGTCTTGCTGACGCCCTGGATCGAGACGGCTGATGAGGCCGTCCGAATCGCCGCCGCCGTGCCCGGAGCTCGTGGAATAGTGGTCGACAAGGGCCTATGAACGCTAGCAACGGGGCTGGGCGAGACTAAACGCGTTGCAGGATGTACACGTCCTGGTTGTCCTGGTTGCGTCCGGGTTCAAACTCGAGAACGTTCCAGCGCGGGCAAAGTTGCGTGAGCATCCACTCCGGGGAGACGAACGCGGTTCCCCAGCCGGGGTCGACGACGCCCCAGTCGCCCTCCTCCCCGAACTCCGCCGCGTACCACCAGCCGCGGCCGTAGAGGGCGTCGGCGATCTCGCGCGACTGCTCGGGCGTGCGCAGCTCGAGCATCGCGTAGAACGCCACCGAGGTCCACCCGTGGGTCGTGCACACGAGGTGCCCGCCGGGGCGCAGGAGGCGGCGCATCTCCTCGAACCAGCGCAGGCCGAGCGCAGGCTCGAAGTGCGACCAGATCGAGATCGCGTAGGCGAGATCCACGCGAGGCGTCGGGCAGCGGCAGCGGCGGGGCGCTGTCGTTGACGAACAGCTCGGCGCCGGGCAGCCGCTCGCTCGCCCACGCGACCGCGGCGCGCGTTCGGGTCGCATCCCTTCCACGCGATCTCGGGATATGCCGCGCTGAGCGCACGCAGCACCCGTCCGGAGGAGCAGCCGAAGTCGAGCGCGCTGCGCACGTCGTCGAGCTCGACGCCCGGCGCTCCAGAGCTTCGGCGATCAGGTCAGCCTCGTAGAAGCCGCCACCGGCCGCGAGCGGACCGCGCGCCATCGCGTGCACGTCATCCGGTGGCTGGTCGGAGTCAGGCCCGTCTTGTCGAGGACCGCCGGCACGCCAAGCCACGCCCCGGCGATCAGCGTGAGGGTCTCGCGCAGCGCCTGCGTGGAGCGAGCTCGTAGTGGGCCTGCAGCTCGGGAGCCTCGGGCAGGCGACGCTGCACCTCGGCGACGTCCTCCTCGCTCAGACGCTCGAACAGCAGGTGCGAGACGGGGCGACCTCGGACGAGGGCTGCTGCGGACGAAGCTCGCGCGCGAAGTCTGCCGCCACCGGGCCGGCGGCTCGGGAGGGGGTGGAGGCGGAGGTGGCGGCGGCGCTGGCAGGGCGAGCGAGTAGCGGCGAGCCGCCATGCTCGAGCGCGCGCCGCGGCCAAGCGCTCAGCCAGGCGGTGTACGCGCGGACGTCTCTTGAGGCTCTGGAGAGGCGGCACCGGCGGGAAGCTAGCAGCGAGCGGCCGCCAGGTGGCCCGTGGCTGACCGTAAAATGCCGCGTGTGCACGTCTGTACGATCGTGAGCCGCAGCTCACTGGCTCGGGCTCGCGTGATGGCAGACACGCTGCGCGAGCACCACGCCCAGGCTCTCGTTGACCGTGCTGCTGTTGGATGCCGATCCCGACGAGCTGGAAGGCCCCCCACGCGTGCGGGTCCTGACTCTCGAGCAGCTGGTTGGCGAGCAAGGCGGGCTGATGGCGGCGGGCAACCCCCCCGCGGCGCTGGAGATCGCGCTGGTCGCACCGTTGGCGCGCGAGGTGATGGAGTCTGGCGACGGTTCGGCCATCTACATCGACGCCGGTCAACGTGTGCTTGGCGATCTGGCACCCGCTCGCGCTCTCGACAGCTCATCGAGTCGCTCCTCGTGGCGCGCCCGAGTCAGTGCCGACGCGGGCGGCAGTTCACGCGCCGGCGACGACGGGCGCCCTTCAGCTACCGTGTCCTCGCGTTGCGCTCCGGGGCTGCGAGCGCGGCCCTGCTTGAAGCTTGGCCTCGCTACCTCGCGGGCGATCGTGAGGATGGGACGGCTCGGCGTCCGCGTGGTTGGACGGCGTTCCGGCGCGCGCGCAGGATGTGGGGATCCTGCGCGCTGCGGGCTTCATCGTCGACCTGCCCACGCTCGCGGCGGCGCTGACGCGCGGCGCCCTTGACGAGGGCGAGCCGGCGAGCGCTCTACGCCTGGGTGGACAGGAGGCCAGCCTGCTGGACCTCAGGGAGCTTGATCCCGATCGACCTCCCGCGCTGGCTGGATCGAGCGGAGCGTGTGCCGGTCAGTCAGCTCCGGCGATACGCGAGCTGATCGTGCGCCACGCCCAAGATCTTCGGGACGCGGGCTGGCAGGCCGCGCGCTCGTACGAAGCTCCCTTCAGCCATCTGGACGATGGCTTGCGCCTCACGCCTACGTTACGTACGCTGCTCGTCGCTGCGATCAGCGACGGAGACCTCAAGCGCTCGCCGTTTACGCCGCGAGGGCGTGCAGGGCTCTACGAATACCTGATGTCAGCCGCGGGCGCTCGCGGGCGCGCCTGTGGCCTCACACGGCTGCACATGGCGATCTGGGACAGTCGCGGCCTGATCTACAGGCGGCCTACCCGCACATCGACGGCCCCGACGGCCCCGGCTTCGCTGGATGGCTGTGTCGCTACGGCCCGGCAGGAGGGCCTGGTGGGAGAGCTGCTGCCCCCGACGCCCCCGCTCGCATACCGCGACGCCGATCCCGCATATCCACCAGCACGAGCCGCGCTGGGGTGTCAACGTCGTCGGGTTCTTCACCGCCGAGCTCGGCGTCGGAGAGGCCGCACGGCTGCTCATCAGCCGGGCTCGACGCGCAGCGAGTGCCCGCGCTGCCCATACAGGGGCGTCTGATGCCGCCCAGCCGCCACGGCGCCGACTTCTCCTACGCGCAGATCGACGAGGCCGCATATCCGATCAACATCCTGTGCATCAACGGCGACGGCGTGCCGGTGTTCGCGCGCGAAGCCGGCCGATCGTTCTTCGAGGACCGCTACACGGTCGGGTTGTGGTGGTGGGAGGTGGGCGATCCACCGGCGAGCTGGACGCCGGCCTACGAGTTCGTGGACGAGGTGTGGGCGGCCTCGCAGCACATATATGACGCCCTTTCGCCCGGCCTCGCCCGTGCCCGTTGTTCGGGTGCCGCTGCCGGTCGCAGACCCCGGAGCCGCCGAGCCGACCGCGCGCAGCTCGGTCTTCCCGAGGATGGCTTCCTGTTTCTATACGTACACGACTACCACTCGGTCGCGGCTCGCAAGAACCCCGTCGGGGTCATCGACGCGTTCAGGCGCGCGTTTTCTCCAGCCAGCGGCGTCAAGCTCGTGATCAAGTCGATCAACGCTCAGACCCGCCCGGACGAGCATGAGCGCGTCGCCCTCCTCGCTGGCACGCACGATGACATCACCCTGATCGACTCCTACGTTCGAGCTCGGAGAAGAACGCGATGATCGCGGCATGCGACTGCTACGTGTCGCTGCACCGATCCGAGGGCTTCGGCCTACCGTCGCCGAGGCGATGTTGCTGAGCAAGCCCGTGATCGCGACCGCTACGGCGGGACTCTCGAGTTCACCACGGACGAGAACGCCTACCTCGTCCGCTGGGATCCTGTCGCCGTCGGGGAGGGCGCCTATCCATACTCGGCGGCGCTATCTGGGCTGAGCCCGACCTCGATCACGCCGCCGCGCTCATGCGCCGCGTGTTCGCGGAGCCCGAGGAGGCCCGCGAGCGTGGCGCGCGCGCACGGCAGTTCGTGCTCGAGCATCACTCACCGAAGCTTGCGGGAGCGCTCATGGCACGGCGGCTGGAGTTGATCCGCGGGCGTCTGCGAGAGAGCGGCGTGCACAGGCTGAGCCTCGCCCATGTCCCGAGGTCAGCCAACAATGAACTCGGCGCGTTGATTGCCAACGCACCCGTCGTGGGTTGGGGCAGCGGGCGCCTGGCGCGACTCAGGCAGCGGGCCCTGCGCCCAGTCGCCAGCTGGTCACGCGCCTACGCGGAGCACCAGCGCAGGGTCGACTCTGAGATGTCCAAAGCGCTTGCCCGTATCGACGGCCGCCTACGTGAGGTCGCGCAGACGCTAAAGGACGAGCAACAGGCGCAGCACGCCGAGACCTTGTCGGTGCTCAGGCGGATCGAGGCCGAGTTCATGGAGGTTCGTAGTAGCGTCGACGCGGTGCGGGCCAAGTCGTCCGGCGGTTCGGCGTCGGATCCCCGCTCGCCAGAGGATGACCCTCCGCGCGCGGGCGCCTGAGCGGCTCATGTGCGGCGTGCGACCCGACCGAGGGCGCGCAGCGGCCGTGTGATGCGCCAGCTCTTGGAGTCGACGACGGTCGCCAACGAGGCGCTCGTCGTAGCCAGCCTCGCCTCGAGCTCACCGACCTGGGCCTGTAGCGCAGCGACGGCGTCAGCGCTCGTACGCAGTGCGGCGTTGCGCTCCGCGAGAAGCGTGTTTGCCCGGTCCGCGGCCCGCTCCCGCCGGTCGAGCTCACGCTTGGTCTCCTCCAGCGTTACCTGCGTATCCTGGTAGGCGGCCTCGCTCGCCTCGTATGCGGTGTGAGTGGACTCGTATGCGGCCTGAATGGACTCGTATGCGCGCCGGGTCGTCTCGTATGCGGTGTTCGCGTCCACCATTTCGCGGCTTGATCGCGCAAGATGCATCTCAGCCGAAAGCATGCGTTCTCGCAGCAGCGAGATCTCGTCCTCTTCCGCAAGCGTAGGTGCGCTCTGGGGCGTGTGCACGCTGACAAGGTTGTTCGTATCGAGGTCGAGATAGCGTCGTTCGGCGAGGTCCGGCGAATGACCCCGTCCAGTTTGGAAGTAATTGGGCAACGATCTCACGGGTGCGTCCTCACACGCGGGGAATCGCCCGCCGGCGAGATCCTCTCGCACGAAGAACGCGTTGACGGCGCAGAGATCGGTATGCACGAGCCGGTAGCCTTTGCGTTCGCCGAGCATCCTCAGCGCTCCCAGCGAGGCGCCGTAATAGTTGCTGCCGTCCCATGCCTTGGTGTGCTCGGCAGGTTGGACGAGGCGGCGGCGCGGATCGAGGGCGCTGTTGTACTCGATGACGACAATTCGCGGGCGAAAATCGACGATCGAGTCCCAGATCCAATAGTCGCAGCCGTCGACATCGATCGACAGCACGGTCGGCTCAGTAGGCACACCCGCGGCGGCGAACAGCGCCTGGACGTTATCGGCGGTAACGCTCGCGTGCGTGGTGCGCACGCGATCGTTGCCGCGGTATTTGTCCTCCAGCAGAGCGAACGAGTCGGCGTCTGCCTCTATGAACAGGCCTGGCCATCCGGCGACGTCAGCGAGATAGACGCAGTTGCCCTCGTGTCCGCTCTCCACGCCGAACTCCACGAAGAACGGTTCGCCCGTGCCGATCCGCGCGGCGATCTCCGCGATCACGCCGTCCTCCCCGTTCTGGCTGAACACCCGTACCTCGAACGGCGTGAGCACCCCACGGTGTCCGTCGAGACTCGGCGGGCTCCCGCGAGATCTCTCGGTGGCGCGTGTTCAAGGACGCCAACGCCGTATAGATCTCTCGTGGCGTTTCCACCTCGATTAGCCCTCGAGACCCCTTAGTGCCTCCCTGGCCTCACCGATCGTCGCGCTCGGATCGTCGATCACGTGCTCTGTCATCGCTTCATCGGAACTGACAGAGCGCATGCCAAGCAGCTGCTCCGATAGCTCCTCGATGTGGGCGGCCTGTCGGCGCAACTCGCCAAGCTGTGCAGCGGTTCGCAGGGCCGTGCGCCCACGCTCGGCCCGCAGATCCCGGCGCGCTTTGCCCGCGCTCCGCGCGATCTCGCGCGCAGCCTTGAGCAGCTCGGAGTTGACCATCTGCTGGTAGGCGGTGAAAGGCTTGATCAGACGCAGCACGACGCGGCGCAGCAGCCGGGCTGGGAGACCGAACGGCGAGCGCGACCGTGGCCGCGGACCGCCCTGAACAAGTTGTTCGAGCTGCGCGAGATTGGGCTCCTGCGCAGCTTCTTGCGGGGCGCGTCGCGGCCAGCGATCGCGGCGTCCGTAGATGTGCTCCAACCGTCGCTGCATGGTGTGCCCGCCCGCCTGCGGCGAGTGACGCTCGCGCATTTCGCGGGCGCCGCGGTGCGCACGCTCGAGCGCCGCGACCGGACGCTCGTAGATCTCGCGCATGTATCGAGCTGCCTGCTCGATGTCCGGGTCCGCCCACTCCCCCTCTGCCGGGTACGGCTCCTGCCCCGGCCCAATTGCCATCAGCCTGTAGTCCACCAGCCAGCTGTTGCGATCGTTCATGAAATCGAGATTTCCGCCGTATCTTGTAGCTAGTACCGGTTTTCCCATTCCCAACGCCTCCGCCGGCGTGAGCCCGAACCCCTCGCTGCGATGTAGAGATACGTAGCAGTCGGCGCTGGCGATCATCGAGTTCTTCTCGCTGGCGCTGACGTAGCGGTCGATGACGTAAACGTCGGGGTGGTCGGCTGCGAGCAGCAGGCGCTCATGCTCGTCGCGGTGATACTCGTGATTGATGGACTTGATCACGAGCTTGGCTCCTGATCCAGGCGGGAAGGCCCGCTTGAATGCTTCGATCGTGGCCAGCGGGTTCTTGCGATCGAAGATGCTGTGATGATCGAACAGGAACATGAACAGAAAGCCCTCGGGAAGACCCAGCTCGAACCGAGAACGTGGCATGACCGCGGGAACGCTCACGGGCAACGTAACCTTCGTGACCGGTACGCTCGACACCGGCGTGAGCGCATCTGCGACGTGTTGGCTGGCCACCCACACCTCGTCGACGAGATCGAAGCGCGTTAGCCACTCGTGTGGAAAGGCAAGCACCTCCCACCACCAGAAACCGATCGTGTACCGTTCGGCAAAGAAGCTATGGCCCGCCTGTGCCGCCCAGTCTTCGAGCACGTCGGCGTTGACACACACGATGTTGATCGGGAAGGCGGCGTCGGCGGTGTCAAACATCGCATAGCGATGCTCCTGGCGGCTGTTGGGTCGCCACGAACCGTGTACGGGAAGCACGGGAATGCGAGCTGCGTCCAGACCCGAGATGAGGCCCCGCGCGGCCTCTCCAATCCCGAGCTCGGACTGGAGAAAGCCGCCGACGTTGACGCCCCACGGCTCTGTCTCATTGACCCCATAGTGGACCGCTTTTGCCTTCTCTAGCGTCGCCAGGGGATCGTTGTCGTTGGGCAATAACCCGCGCAGATCGCCGCTCTCGCCGCCGAAGCTCTCGACCCATTTCGCGAACGCCGCTGCTTCCTCACCGAGCCGGGGGAACACGATCTGAAGGTCCTTGCGCTCCTTGTACACGTCGAGCCAGTAGCGACTCACGGTCGACGCGCCCGTATCGTCCGGGGCCGGCTCGTTGAGCCAGTCGAGGAACTCGCGGGCGCCGGCGGGCTCGAACGGCGAGAGGTGAAACGCACCTTCGCGCTCGCCCGCGCGGTAGAGCCGACGCAGACGCTGGGTCCAGATACGTCCGTCGCCCAACGTGGCCCAGCCGTAGGGCGCATCTCGCTCGTGCTTGCGCTCGTGAGCCTCGACGTCGCGAGCGAAGTCCGCACACAGCCGCGCGAGCTCAGGATGATCGCTGAGGCGGGTGCGCGTCTGGTGCTTGCTGAGCAGATGCGGTTCGCGCGGATTGAAGCCGCTGAAGTGAAAGAACCGCAGCGGCTGGTCGTTGACGAACCACCTTCCCGTGGCATCGCGTGTCAGCTCGCGCTCGTGCAGGTTCCAGTAAGCGACGTTCATGCCTGGGTCGCGAAGCACGGCTGTACCGTCGAACGTGTTGGGGACGAGATCGAACCAACGCTGGTCGACGAAGTAGCCAAGCGCGTGGTCGACGACGCAGTCGTAGCGCAGATGCCGCTGCCACCACCCGAGCAGCTCGTGAACACGTGCGCTCGGCGCCATCGCGATGAAGCCGAGGTTGTATGTTCCGGAGGCCATGAGCACGAGCTCTCCAGGCTGCTGGCCATCGTCTGGAAGCGGGGCGGTGATGTGCGGGATGAGGACCAGCTCGTGGTCGATCGCCTGCTGTGCGATCTCCTCGACGGGAGCGTAGAAGCGAATGTCTGGATCGAAGTAGCTGATGGGAGCCTCCCCTCCCTCTGCTAGCAGGTGCTCGAGCAGCCATGGCTTTACCGCGGTCGCCAGCTCGGTGACGTCGTACATCGCGGCCATCGCCTCGAAGCGCTGGAGCGGCAGATCGGACGGGCGCACGATCCGAAACGGCTCCGTGCTGTCATCGACCTCGCCCGCCACGTCGTCGATGACGAGCACGAAGCATTCGCCCGCGGGATGCTGCTCGCGGAACGAGGTGGCCAGGACCCTGGCGTAGGCTAGGTAGTTGCGAGCGACAATCGTGCAGATGCGCATGTGAGCCAGGCGATGCTAGTGCATGATTCGCGCGCGTCTCGCGCCGCTCAAGCACCGATCCTGTCGGCGTCGGCGGGCATCCCTGGGATCGTGACCTCGCCGATCGGCGCCGAGTCGGGAGGCAGCTCAATCTCGGTCAGCCCGAGGTGGCGATGGCGCATCTCGAGCACCCATTGGTAGCCTCGGATCGAGGGCGGGTGGGCGGCAACGACGGTGAGCCCGGCCTCGCGTGCCCGCGCGAGTACCCACGATCGATCGAACGCCACAGCCGCAGCCGGATGCTCCCAGCTCACGTACAGCGCGTTGGTATGGGTTTGCATGAACGGGAACTCCCGCTTATCCAGCAGGAAGAACGACGCGTGCACCACCCCATCCTCCGAGAGGATCCGGGCGGACTCGCGCAGATAATGCGCCACCTTGTCTTCGGTCAGATGCGTGAACACCGAGATCGCGTTGACAAGCGTGAACTCCCCGTCTCCCGTCGGGAAGGGCGCGACGCGCGGCTTGCCCGTGCCCGGGTTGAAGTTTTCGTCGCTGACGTCGTGGTGGACAAAGTTGAAATGGGGCGCGCGCGGGGTAATGTGCTCTGCACACCAGCGAATCATCCCCGCGTGCAGGTCGATTCCCAGGTAACGCTCGGGCTGCTCGCGCTGCTGGAGGATTTGTCGCGCGACGCGGCCGCAGCCACAGCCAAAATCGAACACTGACCTGTACGCAGCCGCGTCCAGGTAAGGGAACACACGGACGTGTCCGGGGTTCGAGAAACCCATGACATCAATTGTCCCCACCAATGCTCGCATCTCAGGTGGAGGCACCGGCAGGTCATCGTAGGCATGCTCGTGATGCACGGATGGATACGTTTGCTCGGACAGGGTCAAGGCGCCCGTAGTCTAGTTGACGCAGGCACGAGCCTCGGGTCGCACAGCTTGCTGAGCGGAAGCGTCAGGAAAGATTTGCGCTTCGCTGCCTGCTCGGCCTGATGGCTTGACGAGCGGAGGAGGCCAGAGCCTCGATGACCAGCTCGCATGATGACGCCGGAGGCCCCTGCAATCGACCCCCCGTCTGGGCCGGCGCTCGCCGGGTCAGCGCCTCGCGCGTCGGGCCGACTTGCTCTGGGTCTAGGCCCTCGGCTCGCCCCGAGGGCCCGCGGGGCTGTTGCCGGTGCGTACTCCAGGCCCTCCCAGCCGGAAGTCGCGGTGCGTGCTCCCGTATCGGGTACCGTACGTCCGGTGCGGTTCAGGTCGACCCGCAAGCACCTGCGATGGCCAACAATCCCGCGGCTGAGTCACTGACAAGCGCATTGCCAGAGAGCTGCATCGTGTGCGGCTACCCACGACAGCGCGTTGGCAAGTGGACGGCACGCTGCGGCCGTTGTGGCTCGTGGGCGGCGGCTTCCCGATGGGAGGCCACGAGGTGGAGACGGACACGCGCATCGCGGGATATGAGAGCCTGCGTCGTGAGAACTTTCGGGCGATTCTCGACAGGCTCGCGTGCTTGCGGCCACTGCAAGCTGCCGACGTGCTCGACGTCGGCTCAGCATACGGCTGGTTCATCGACGAGGCGAGCCGCGCCGGGGCGATCGCGAGCGGGATCGAGCCCGACGAGCGCGTGGCTGCTCGTTCAGTGGGGGAGGTACGGGTCGCAGGTTTCCAGAGGTCGTCTCGCTGGAGGAGCGTTTCGACATCATCACCTTCAACGACGTGCTGGAGCATATTCCAGATGCGCGGGGGGCTCTTGAAGCGTGTCGCAGGCATCTACGACCGCGCGGACTGCTGAGCGTGAACATCCCGACCGCCGACGGTCTCGCTTTCCGTGTCGCCGCGGGCTCGCGGCCGTGGGGTTCAGCGGACCATATCGACGCCTGTGGCAACACGGGCTGGCTAGTCCCCATCTGCACTATTTCTCAACCGACGCACTTCTAGAGCTGATCCGCAGCTGCGGACTGCGGGTACGCACCATTCGTCCGCTGCCGGCCGTCACCCGTACGGGGCTATGGCATCGTGTGCATACCGTACGGCGGCCGAGCCCCACCAGCGTTCTTGGCTTCGCCTGCCTGTACGCTGCGGCGGATTTGCTGAACCGCCCCAATTTCAGTGACATCGTCCACGTGATCGCTGAACGGCCCGACGATTGACCGTGGCGCTGACGGTCACCTTCGATCTCGAGGACAATCGGCGGTCGCTCGCGCAGGATGCGCGATTTGCGCCGATGAGCTACCGCTTTCTCGACTTCATCGAGGAGCGCGGCATCTCCGCGACGGTGTTCGTCGTTGGAAACCTCGCGAGCACCCACGGCGATCTGGTGCGCCGGGTGGCGGAAGGCGGCCATGAGATCGCACTGCACGGGTTGCGCCACGTCGCCTTGGGCGAGGTAGGCCCGGCACGCCTGCGCGTCGAGCTCCGTGAGGGTCGCGAGCTGCTCGAGCAGGTCGGGCAGAGGCCCGTGCTTGGCTTCCGCGCTCCGATATTCTCGCTTACTCCAGCTACGAAGTGGGCCGTGGAGCAGATCGCCGAAGCCGGGTTCGCCTACTCCTCGAGCGTTCTTCCTGCGGCCAATCCCTTGCACGGATGGCCGGGTGCTCCTCGCGTGCCGTGCCGCTGGGAGAACGGCATGCTCGAGCTGCCGTGCCCGGTGGGTGGTGCTGGTCGCCTCCAAATCCCGTTCCTGGGCGGTATCTACTTGCGCTACGTTCCCCCGTGGCTGATCCGACGCTTCCTCGACAGTCTCGGACCCGCCGCAGTTCCGTGGAGCTATCTGCACCCGTACGACCTCGACCCCGATGAGCCGTTCTTCGTCATGCCCCATGCGGGATGGCTGACGAGTCGCATCGTGCATACGCGTAGGGGCGCTACCCTCGGCCGCTTGGGCACCGTGCTCGCTGCTGCCAAGGGCCCTGGGCGCCCGCTCGGGGAGATAGCGCAGAGCCTCGCGGCCGTCGAGCTTCCGACCATCGGGACGGGTTGAGTGGCCGTCGAGGCTCGCCGCCGCGGGGTGTTTCGCGGCGCGCGCAGGCTGGCAGGATCGCTGCCGTTTCGAATCGCGGTAACGGTCAGCCTGCTCGGGATCGTGGCGACTCGCATCAGCTGGAGCCAGTGGCCACCCGGCTAAGCCACGGTCATCCTCTCGACTTCGTCGCCGCAGTTGCGCTCGTGTTCACCGCGCTGATCGTCGGCGCGTGCCGTTGGTGGCGCCTGCTCCACGAGGCCGACCTGCACATAGGCGCCCCGTCGTTGGGCCGCATCTATGCTGTCGCGACGTTCTCGAACACCTTCTTGCCGACCTCGGTCGGCGGAGACGTCACGCGAGGGCTGCTCGTGGCGCGTCGGCCGCCGCTTCTGACGCGCGTTGCTGTGACGATCGTGATCGACCGCCTGGGCGGCCTTGTGGGTCTGCTGGGAATGGCATGGCTCGCGCTCGCCATCAAGCCAGCGAATGTACCCGAGAACGCCAAGGTCTTTCTGATCTGGGTAACCGTCGCGGTGGCGATCGGACTCCTGTTGATGCTGGCGGCGGTCTTTCGTGGTTCGCGACTGGCACGCGCTGTAGTCCCCAGCCGCCTGGTCGCGAGCGCTCGCGAGTCGAGATCGCTGGTCCGAGCCTACGCCGGCGACCCCGTCACCCAACTCGTGCTTATAAGCTCAAGTCTCCTCTACCAGGCATTGATCTCGTTGCAGCTCGTGATGCTCGCGCACTCCATCGACGTCCAACTCTTGTTCGCCACGGCCGCGGTGGTCCTGACGCTCGTGACGATCGTGACGCTGATTCCGATTTCCATCGGCGGCTTCGGCATCCGCGAGGGAACCTACGTGGTGCTGCTCGCCGGAGCGGGCATCGGCGCGACCGACGCAACGCTCATCTCCGTGCTCTCGGTTGCAACCTTGTTCGTCGCCAGCCTGCCGGGCGCGTTCCTGTTGATGCGCGGAGGCTTGACCCCCGCGCTGAAGGCAGCCTCCCAATGAGCACCGAGGCGGCGGTCGTGATGGCAGGCGCCGTGGGACTGATGATCTCGACGGTGGTTCTCGTGCGCAAAGGCCTGCTCTCGATACGCTATGGGTTGGGTTGGCTGACGGTGTCGATCGTCGGCTTCGTGGGCACCCCCCTGCTGGGGATCGCCTCCTCGCAGGTGCACCATCTGGGCTTCACCGCAACGGGCTTCTCGTTGGGCGTCCTGATTGCGTTCCTGGGGCTGATCTGCTTGCAGCTGTCGATCTCCCTGTCGGGACTGCACCGCGCCATCCAGGATCTGACTGAGCACGCGGCGCTGGTGGAGCAAAGACTGCGCGACTCGAGGATGAGGATGACCGTCAGGAGGTCCTCACACGAGCGATGGCACCACGCGCGTGACTTGTCCCCGGGTGTTGCTCGTGATGCCGGCGCTCGACGAGGAGCGCAGCGTATCCTCGGTCGTGTCGGCCGCTTGTCGCCTTGGCTACGACGTGTGCGTGGTCGACGATGGCTCGGTAGACCGCACGGCCGAGCGGGCGGCGGAAGCCGGCGCCCAGGTGCTGCGTCTGCCGGTGAACCTGGGCGTCGGAGGGGCGTTGCGATGTGGCTTTCGCTGGGCGCTGAGCCACGGATACGACGTTGTCGTGCAGGTGGACGCGGACGGACAGCATGACCCCGCGCAGGTGCAGGCACTGCTCGATGCGCTCGACGAGACCGGCGCGGACATGGTGATCGGCTCGCGCTTTGTCACAGGTGCCGCTCCCTACGTGGTCCACGGCCTGCGCAGGCTTGCCATGCGCCTGCTCTCCGCGCGCGTCAGGCGAGTGGCCGGGCTGAACATCCTTGACTCAAGCTCTGGCTTCCGCGCCGTCCGTCGCCCCCTCCTCGACCGATTCGCCGCCTACTATCCGGTGGAGTACCTCGGCGACACCGTCGAGGCGCTGATCGAGGCCGGCTGTGCTGGGGCGAGGTCGTCGAGCATCCGATCGCGATGACACCCAGGACGCACGGCAGCAGCAGCGCCGGATCGCTAGCGAGCCTGTGGTATGTATTGCGTCTGCTCATCGCTATCGAGTTGCAGCACAAGCGTAGGGCCGACCTTCCAACCTCTTTGGCGCGCGAGGGTGCGCCTTGAGTAGGATGGCGGGCGCGTTCGCGAGGCTGGCAAGCGAGATCGCAAGCGATGCACTGTCGTGTTTGGGTCACTCACATCGCGCGAATCTTGCCCCACACTGATCTGACCGATAAGACCGTCGTCCTCACCGGCGCCAGTGGTGGCGTTGGTGTTGCGCTCACCATCTATCTGCTCGCGGCCGGGCTCTCGCAACTGGTGTGTCAGTACCGGACCGACGGGAGCGATCTGTTCGCCGTCATGCGCAGGCACGGGCTGGACCCCGATCGACACTGCTTTCGCGCCGACCTCTCAGAGGAGGAGGCTGTGCGCGCGCTCGGTGCGAACGTACGCGACAGCTTTGGAAGCGTGTGGGGCCTGATCAACCTCGCAGGAGCAAGCTCAAATGCAATGAGTTGGAAGCTCTCACTGGATGACTTTCAGCGCGTGCTCGCCGACAACCTGACTACGACGTTTCTCACCTGCCGGGAGTTCGTTCCGGGCATGCGTGACGAGCGTGCCGGCAGGATCATCAACATTTTGAGCGTGGTCGCCTTCACCGGCGTGAGCGGAGCTTCGCATTATGCCGCCGCCAAGGCAGGGATCGTGGGTTTCACCAAGGCGATCGCCACGAGCTCGCGGCACGTAAGGTGACGGCTAACGTGATTGCGCTGGGGATATTTCGATTACGGGATGATTCATACCATCCCGGACGACCTTCGTGAGGGCATCCGCCAGCGGATACCTGCGGCGCGCTTCGGGACCGTCGATGAGATCGGGGGCATGGTCACGCAACTGCTGAGCGTGGACGCGGCGTATACCACAGGACAGGTCCTTCACATAAACGGGGGCATGTACGGGTGAGCATCGAGTTCGCCGGGTTTGACGACCAGGACGGCATTGCTCAACAACGACAGCTATTTGAGAACGCATTTCCCGAGCATGTCGGCACCCTAACGGCGTCGGTCGACCACTATCGCTGGAAGTTCCATCGCTCGCCAAGCCGACCTCACTCTTACGAGTACGTGGCCATAGAGGACGGGCGGATCCTGGGCTACTACGCCGCGATCCCGTATCCTTATCAGATTGGCGGGCGCAGGTTGCTGGTGGGAATGGTGTGCGATGTGATGACACACTCGGACGCTCGCGGGAGGGGCGTGTTCACCGAGCTGGGCAGGTTTGCGCTTTCGAGCCTGGAGGCAACCGATTTGGCCTTTGTGACGGGCTATCCCATTCGCCCAGAGGTGATGGGCGGTCACCTCCGCGCCGGCTGGCAGGTGGCCTTCGCACTGCCGATGTACCTGATGCCGCTGAGGGCTGACTCAATGCTCGCGTCCAAGGGGGTGCGCTGGCTTGCGCCGGTCGCGAACCTCGCGATCGCCGCGGTTCGAGCGACGCTCAGATTGCGACGAGCGTCGCCGGAATATACGTGTGTGAGCGGGCCATCCGCCGAGCTCCTGCACGTCCCGGACTTCGAGACGTTCCTCGACAGGTGGTCGATATCAGTCGCCAACCATCTCGTCAAGAGTCCCGAGTTCTACGACTGGCGCCTGGGAGCCCCCGGAGCAGACTATGAGGCTTTTATGGTCCGTCGCAATGATGAGATTGTTGCCGTCGCTGTAGCGCGCAGGACCGGCAGCCAAGGTGTACCGTCCGTTGCGCCGCTTGATCTCATGGTTCTCAAGACTCATGAGGGAGCGCTGAGGTTGCTCTACGATGAAATCCAGCGCAACGCGAGACGCGCGGGCGCCGAGGCGATCACCACGATGATGTCTCGCACCCGGGCGCGCGACTACCGCCTGGTTCGGAGCGGATTCGTCAGAAGTCCCTTCACCTTCAGGCTGATCGTTCGGTCGGTCAGCGACGAGCTTGCGGTGGAGGAAATCTCACACGAGCGGGACTGGCATCTGATGTGGATCGACTCAGACGACCTATGAGCGACGCGACCTGCGCGAGTCTCACCCGACCCGCGCGAGTCTCACCAATGGGCGGCGATCGCGCGAGGACCACGACTCAGCGCATTGAGCGAACTGCCGCTTTGGCGACGGCCCGGCCGCGTATGCTTGCCGCCGCATGCTCGCCTTCCTGCTGAGCGCTTTCGTCACGTGCCTCGGTTCCCTGGCCCTCGGGCAGGGACGCTGGCTATGTGTGGTGCTACGCAGTGGAGCTGGCTGGCCGCTCCCGTCAGGTTCGCCGTAATGATGCTTCTCGCTGTGCCGGCGCTCCACGTCCCCGGCCGGTCGATGACGGTTGCACTGGTGATTGCCGCGCTGATCGTCGCGGGCTTGGTCTTGTGGGTGCGCCGTCCCATGCATCGACCACCGCTGGGCCAGCTGACTGCCGCGCTGCCGGTCACGCTGCTCGTCCTGGTTCCGTTCGCGGCCTCTGGTCGGGTTGGCGTGTTGGGCGTGTCGATCGATGACGACATGGGCGGGCATCTGTTGCTCGCGGAAGCGTATCGCTCGCAAGCGATTGCGCACGCCCCTCCCGCCCTCTCGAGCTTTCCTCCAGCGTGGGAAGCGTATCCGCTTGGTCCGCATGCGCTTGTTGCGGCAATCGTGGAAGGCCTCGGCGTGCGCAGTGACCTCGCGTTTACGGGCCTTGCCGCGGCGATACCGATCATCTTGGCGTGGACCTCCCTGGCGGCGCTGCGGCGCGTCTCTTGGATTGGCCGAGTAGCAGTTGCCACCGTCGTTGGAATGCCGTTCCTGATCGCCGCGTACTACGCTGAGGGCTCGTTCAAGGAGCTGCTCGAGGCTGTGTTCGTGCTGGCCACCGCACTCATGCTGGGCGGCTTTCAGCCGCGGCTTGGTGCTCGACGTTGGATCCCGCTGGGACTGGTCTTGGCGGGAGCCGTATCGGTGTACTCCTTGCAGGGGCTGGTTTGGCCCGCTCTCTTCGTTGGTGCATGGATTGTTGTCCGTGCTGGCGTGCGGGCGTGGAGCAGCGGCGCGCGCGGCGCTTGGCGCGAGCTTCGCGCTGAGGTAGTTCCTGGAGCTATCGGTCTTGCAGTACTGATACTCGTGCTCGTGCCTCAGATACCGCGTGTCGAGAGGTTCGTCTCGAAGGGCTCGAGTTTCGGTATCGTCAAAACGAACATCGGTAATCTGATAGGTCCTCTCCCAGTGTGGGAGGCGTTTGGGGTGTGGAACACAGCTGACTTCCGGCTGCCGTCCACCTCGCCGTTTACCGCTGGCATGTGGACAGCCTTTGTGCTCGCCCTGGTGCTTTTTGGCGGGCTCTGGTCCCTACGCGGTGGGCAGTGGATGCTGCCGGTGGCGGCTGGAATATCGATACTGGTATGGGCCTATACGTCGCATACTCAGTCACCCTACGTATCCGCCAAGGCCCTGGTTATAGCCTCACCGTTACTGCTGTTGTTGGCTGTGCAGCCGCTTGTCGAGCGTACGCCGAAGCGACCGTCTTGGTGGTGGCTAGCGGCCCCAGTGCTCGCGCTAATCCTGGTCGCACGAGTCGTGGACTCGAGCTGGGAAGCGCTGCGCTATGGGAAAGTTGGCTCCTCGAGCCATCTCTTGGAACTGAGAGCCTTGCGTCCGCTGCTCGGTAACCGACGGACTCTGGTGCTCGACGACGATGACTTCATCCCGTGGGAGCTGGCTGGGGCTCACGTCACTGTTGCCGATTTTGGCGGTGTCCCACAGGTGGCTCTCCGATCTGAAAAGGTGCCCGTCGAATACCCTACGTTGGATTTCGATAGCGCTCCGGCGTCAGTCCTGAACGAATTCGAGTTTGTCATCACTACCCGCGACGCTGCGGGAAGCGAACCACCGCCGCAGATGCATCTAGTGAGGACAACACGTATGTTCGAGCTGTGGCAGCGGCGCGGGGCGGTCCAACCTCGTGACATCCTCGATGAGGGTTCTGCCGCCGCCGTGCCATTCGACTGCAATACGCCGACCGGGCATTCCCTCCTCAAAGGCGGTGGCGTCGCTGCGATTAGAGAACCGCCTGTCGAAGTCACAGCCCCACCGCTGCCACCGGGCGGTCGGGCCAGCGTGACGCTCGAGCTGGGCCGCGGCAAGTGGGCGCTCGAGAGCCCTTATCAGAGTCCGTTGCCTCTTCAGGTGTCCCTCCTCGGTCTGAAGACGACACTCCCCCCCAACCTCGACCGCCCCGGGCCACGCTGGCCGATAGGAACGATCGTCCTGTCTCGGCCCACTGACGTCGTCGTCCAGTTTCACTCTGATCGCTATTGGCTCACGCCCGACTCGGACGTCACACCGGGTTTCGGCGTCATAGCGACACGGGTCGGCACAGAGCGGGTCGTGCCGATGCAAGCCGCGTGCGGCCAGCTGGTCGACTGGTATCGACCCGCCTAACGGGCGACCCCGTACGTCCGTGCACGCGGTGAGTGTGGTAATCAGTACGCTTAACCGCCGTGAGCATCTGGAGCGGACGCTAGTCGCTCTCCGTGAGCAGACCTACCGGGAATTTGAGGTCATCGTTGTCAACGGACCGTCCGTTGACGGCACAGACGAAATGCTCGAGTCTCTGAACACGCGAGTTCGCGTGGCAGCTTGCCAGGAGGCATCCCTCGGACTCTCACGGAACACGGGAGTGGCGATCGCGTCCGGCGAGATCGTGGCCTTCATCGACGACGACGCGATCCCGCGCGCGGACTGGATCGAGACATTGGTTGCGCCCTACAAGAACAGCACCGTTGCTGCCGTTGGCGGCCCGGTGTTCGATGTCCCGCTGAACCGCGTGGTTTGGACGCTTTGTACCTGCTCGCGGCTCGGCGTGGTCGATACCGCGAGCGAGGGGCCGATCGGGCGTTACGCCGGGGCCGCTGCGGACCCGCTCGCCTATACGCCCGGCTGTAACATGAGCTTCCGGCGGCAGGTATTGGACGAGGTGGGGGGGTTCAACTCGCTTCTCAGCTACAACTACGACGATGTCGAGATCTGCTCTCGCTTGATCGACCGAAACCACCGGATCCACTTGGTGGAGGACGTTCTCGTCCGCCATCATCGCGCGCCCAACGCGGAACGGGACAGCCGGCAGGGCATCCGCGACCCCTACCAAGGCCTCTACTGCCGAGCCGTCTTTGCGATGCAGTGCCATCAGCCGATGCGGTCCAAGGAGGAGATCGCAGCTGTCACCAGGGGCGCGGCGGACGACATGGTGAGTCTCGCGAACAGCTACCTCGCAGAGGGCAGCCTTACCTCGGCGGCGCACGAAGTGTTCGTCGTACGTGCACGTCGCGGGGCGGAGGACGGTCTGAAGGCGGGGAGTGGCGTTCGCCCAAAGGCCTCGTTCAAACCAGCGCGCCGCGCGCTGCTGCACACCTACCGTTGAGATCCAGCCGAGCACGCGGCCCCCGAGAGCGGTCGCCCGTCATCCCGTCCTCCCCCGCGCTTGCATCGAATATCTGTCGAAGCGTCGGTCGACTCGCCAGCTCCGGATCAAGCCCAGCGCCGCTCCTGTCGATGTCCAGGCCATGGATCCGCTAACGCGTAGGATCGCGACCCTCCTGCCGGCGCGCAGCCGCGTGCTCGGGTTCGCCGGCCTGATCGCCGCGCTGCTCGCCCTGGGTGGCTCGCCCGGGGCCCAGGCCGCCGAACCCGGCGTGAACGTGCTCAACATCAGCTCGACCCAGATCGCTAGCACGCAGGCACTCGGCACCCACTGGGTGCGCCTGTTTGCCACCTGGCCCGACCTCGAGCCCGAGCGGGGAGTGTTCGCCCCCAACTGGCTGGCCTCCTACGAACAGACCTTCCGTTCGCTGCCGGCGGGCACGAAAGTGATCCTCGACGTGGTCGGCTCGCCCAGCTGGGAGACCGGCTCGAGCAACGAACACACGCCGCCGGCCAACCCGCAGGACTACGCGGCGTTCGTCGGCGCGCTCGCTCAGCGCTTCGGCTCGCGTGTCAGCGCGTATGAGATCTGGAACGAGGAGGACGCCCCGACGCTGGTGGACGGGCGCGCCCGATCCCGCCGCGTACACGCGCCTGCTCCAGGCTGCGTACCCCGCGATCAAGGCGGCCGAACCGAACGCCACGGTCGTCCTCGGCGGACTTACCGGCAACGACTACCAGTTCCTCGAAGGCGTCTACCAGGCTGGAGGCAAGGGCTACTTCGACGCTGTAGGTGTGCACACGGACACGGCCTGCGACGTGCTCTCGCCCTACGACTTCCTGCGCGGACCTGAAAACCGGATGGTCGATGACTCGTTCCTTGCCTACCGCGAAGTGCACGCGGTGATGCTCGCCAACGGCGATGACAAGCCGATCTGGATGACGGAGCTGAGCTGGCGCACCACCAGCGCGATCTGCTCGGAAGGAGCGTGGGCGGGCCAGAAGCCGGAGGGCGTCAGCGAAGAACAGCAGGCGACCTACCTGCGTCAGGCATACCACTGCCTGGCGGAAGACCCGTACGTGCAGGTCGCGCTGTGGTTCCCGCTCGAGGACGAAGGCGCGGTGCTCTCGGGTCTGCTGCGCGCCAACGGGTCACGCAAGCCGTCGTTTGCAGCGATGCGCGCCTACGCCCACGAAGGCGACACGCTGCACGAAGCATGCGGCGCCTTCACAGGGCCGAAGATCTCCGTCGCCTCTCCGAGCAACCGTGTCCGCTACTCCGGGCCGCTGCCGATCCGCGTGTCTGCCTCCAGCACGATCGGCGTGTTCCGAATCCGTCTCGAGTGGGACGGCAAACTGATCCGCAACTACGACGGCCCGAGCTTCCCCGACTACCTCTTCGGGGCGCTGGACTGGCAGGGCGCCAAGCACATCCCATTCGGGCGCATCACGCTGACGTTCCTCGCTTATGACAAAGAGCGCAACGTCTCCTCGGTGAGCATCGTCGTGTACCACGCGCGGCCCAAGCGCAAGGGCCACCACCACCACCACTAGCACCAGCACCAGCAGCTCAGCTCACGGGCCGGGCGCTCGGTCGCGACGGCCGCCGCCGCTCCTGCGGCCATCGTCAGCTCGAGGACCGACGGTTGCGGCTGCTGTGCCTGCGCATCCTCGATGCCGCCGATGCCCACACCCAGGCACTTGGCGACCGCCTCGTGGCGAACCCACGCCCGCCGGAACTCTGCTCGTCGGGCCTGCGGGTCGAGGCCCTCGAGACGCGTGGCTTCCGCGCTACCCAGCACGCGCGCGGCGATCGCCACCTCGTCGATCGCGCGGCGCGTCACCTCCACGTCGACGCCGACGGCGCCCGCATCGCTGAACGCGTACAGCGCGAGGTGGGCGGAATGAGACATGTTGAACGACGGTCTCGCGCCCGCGGGTCGGCCGCTTGACCGCGCGCCCGGCTCGCGGGCGCCGGTGGTGAGCATCGGCTTGCCGTGCGGCCCGACGGCGAAGCGCAGCGCGCGCGGGTCCTCGTGCAGGTAGCGCCCGAGCAGCGTCCGCAGCAAGCCTCGCGCGCGCATCCATCGCTGCCGATCGCTCGATCGCAATATGCGCTCAGCACGAGCGCGCTCGCGCGTGCACAGCAGCCTGCTCAACTGCTCATCGACGCTCCTGAGGTCCGCCTGCCAGACGTGCACCGCGCCCGCTTGCAGTAGCGGGCTGGTCGGACCCGGCGCCCACTCGTTTGGCGAGATCGTGGGCATCAGCGGGCAATCTAGACGCTTCGCTGGGCGCGCTTGGCGCGTCGGCGGCTACTCTCTTGCGCCTATGCGTGCCCTCACTGCGCATCTTCCTGGCCTGGTGGTGATCGAACCGGCCGTCCACCCCGACGAGCGCGGCTTCTTCAGCGAGACCTACCGTCGCGCGTGGCACGCCGAGCTGGGCCTGCCCGAGCACGAGCTGTTCATACAGGACAACCACTCGCGCTCCACGCGCGGGGTGGTCAGGGGCCTGCACTTCCAGGTCGGCGACGGCGTGGCAAAGCTGGTGCGCTGCGCGCGCGGACGGATCCTCGACGTGGCCGTCGATCTGCGCAGAGGCTCACCTACTTACGGGCGATGGGAGGGCGTGGAGCTCGACGAGCGCAGCATGCGCGAGCTGTACGTGCCCGTGGGCTTCGCTCACGGCTTCTGCGTGATCAGCGACGTCGCCGACGTGCTGTACAAGCAGAGCGCCTACTACGACCCGGAGGTGGAACGCGGGATCGCCTGGGACGATCCCGACATCGGCATCGACTGGCCGCTGCCATCAACGGAGCTGGTCGTCTCCCCACGCGATGCCGACGCGCCGCGGCTCAGCGAGATCGCCGAGGAACTCCCGTTTGAGTGGCATCCTTAGGAGGATGTCCGGTCGTATGCAGCGCTTGCGCGAGCGCACCAACGACTACACCGTCACGCCGCAGCAGTACGTGGGCTTCGCCTACACCGCGCTGGGGGCGCTCACGCTGATCGTGCTCACGGGAGCCGCCGTGCGTCTGTCCGGGTCGGGCCTCGGCTGTCCCACGTGGCCGAAGTGCTACGGCAACGTGTACCCGCCGCTTCAGACGCACGCGCTGATCGAGTTCAGCAACAGGCTGATCACGGTGCCGGTGTCGATCGCCGCCGGGATGGCGTGGCTGGCCGCGCTGCGGCGCCGTCCCTACCGGCGCGACCTGGTGTGGCTGGGTGCGCTGCTGCCGCTCGGCGTGGTCGGCCAGGCGATCCTCGGCGGCTTCACCGTGCGGGGGCAGCTCGACTACGGGTGGGTGATGGCTCACTTCGCGCTGTCGATGCTGATCCTCGTCGCGGCGGTGGTGCTCGTGTGGCGTGCCACGCACGAGCCCAGCGACGCGATCGCGCGCTCGGGGACGGCGCCCGGCGCCGATTCGGCGATCGTGCGTTGGCTGGTCGGGCTCTTGGCGTTGGGTGCGCTGACGATCTTCGCTGGTACCGCGGCGACCGCAGCGGGGCCACATGCGGGCGGTTCGCCCGGGCAGAAGATCAACCGCCTGAGCTTCGACGGGCGCGCCACGATGGACTTCGTGATCCATCGCCATGCCGAGATCGCGTTCGTGTTCAGCCTGGCCGCAGTGTTCGTGTGGTGGCTCGCACGTCGTCGTGAGGCCGGTCCGTCGGTACAGCGGCCGTTGACGGTGCTGTGCGTGCTGCTCGCGCTGCAAGGCGCGGTGGGGCTCGATCAGTACGAGACGCACCTGCCGACGGAGCTGGTTTGGGTCCACGTGGCGCTCGCCAGCGCAGCCTGGCTGAGCGTGCTGTGGGCTGCCTGCGCGGCCGGCGCGCTCGCGCCGTTCAGGGCCAGAAGGCCTGCCGAGCGCCCCGTCGAGGGCCAGCTCCAGGCATCCCGCGCGGCTTAAGTCCCGGAAATTAGGGCTTGTTCGCGATCGCCGGATGGTGCTCGCGCGTGTCGTCGTCCTTGCCAACGGTTAGCCTGCGCACAGCAACGACACTCGAGAAGGGAGTGGAATGACCAAGAACGAGCTAGCCGAGCAGATCGCCGAGCGCACAGGGATGGCCGCCAGCCAGGCGCGGCAGGTGGTCGAGGCGACGATCGAGGTGGTCTCCGACGAGCTTGCCGGCGGGGGTGAGGTCTCGCTTGCCGGCTTCGGCAAGTTCAGCGTCAGCCAGCGGGCTGCCCGCCAGGGGCGCAACCCCTCGACAGGCGCAACGATCAACATCGCCGCATCCAAGGCCGCAAAATTCTCCGCGGCCAGCGCATTGAAGAAGCGCCTCAACGGCTGAACCGCTCCACGATCGCGCTGCGCAGGTCGCCGGCCGGTCCGTCCGGCGGCGTGCGCTGCTCGACGCCCCCAATCGCCGCGTGCGCCAAGCCAGTGCGAGCCGTGTGCGCCAAGCCGGTGCACACACGGCTCGGGAGGATCGATAGGATCCCGGCGAGCATGAACGGCGCTGTACACGCCCACAGCCTCGCCAGCCGGCCCGGCGCCCGTGGAGGGCTCGCATGACCTCTTACCCGGGATGGGGCTCGTGGAGCTTCCAGCCGGTGGTGGTGCTTGCGCTGCTGGCCGCCGCGGTGATCTATGCGCGCGTATACCGCCGCGCCGCCGCGAGGTGCTCCGGGTCCGCGCCGGGGGCCGGCTACTGGGTTCCGTACGCGGCTGGCCTGCTGGTGATCGCCGTGGCATTGCTGTCGCCGCTCGACCCGATCGGCGACCGCTATCTGCTCTCGGCGCACATGATGCAGCACGTGCTGCTGTCGGACATCGCGCCCGCGCTGCTGATACTGGGCTTGCGCGCTCCGATCCTGCCTCTCGGCCTGTCTCGCGAGGCGCTGCTCGCGGTGGCGCCCGGCGGGCGCAGCGGGCGTGTGCTCGCGCGGCTGACATCGCCCTGGCTCGCGATCCCGCTGTGGGTGATCGCCACCTGGGTGTGGGCGATCCCAGCAGTGTTCGACTTCGCCGCCCAGCACCAGGTCGTGCATGCGCTGGAGCACGCCACGCTGTTCTACACCGGCCTTGCGATGTGGTGGCTGATCATCGACCCCCTGCCCCGCGCGCGCCTGCGCCCCAATGGCCAGCGCCTGGCGCTGCTCGGCTTCACGCGCGTGGCCAGCGCCGCCGTGTGCCTGCCGTTGACGTGGCTCGCGACCACCGAGTACCCGCTGTACGCCAGCGCACCTCGCGCCTATGGCCTATCCGCGATCAACGACCAGCACCTGGCGGGAGCCAGCATGTGCTTCATCGAGGCGCTCGTCTTCGGCATCGCCTTCGCCGCCGTCTTCATCAGCATCCTCGGCCGCGACGACTCCCGCATGACCCTCGGCGAATACGCCGCCGCAGGCTCGCACCACGACGGCCTGCCGACCTGATCAGCCGCAGCGAACCTGCGATGCCCTCTGATGCGCGAGGGCCAAGCAGGTCAAGGACGCACGGAGCGTGGCGTGCTGTGCACGCGAGCGACCGAGGACGCCGAGATGCGCCGGCCCTCGCGCATCAGCCGCAGCCGGTGTTGTTGCCGCAGCTGCTGCACGTGTAGCAAGAGCCGGTCCGCTGCATCATCCCGCCGCACTGGCTGCACGCCGGTCCGAGGTCGAGTCCCTGAAGTCGCGCCGGCAGGACCGGCGGAGAGTCTGTGAGCGCGGCTGTCGCGCCAGTGCGCTGGGCGGCGTCTGGCGCGGACGCGTGAGGCGATTCGGGGGCGCTGGCGCTCGCGGGCTCGCCGTGGCCGTTGCCGCCGTTGCCGCCGTTGCCTGGGCTCGCCGTGTCAGACGCGGTCACCGACTGTGCCGCGTCCTGCGCGGCTTTGCGTGCGCGCACCTCGGGGGTGAGGATGCCGAGCTCCTCTTGGGCGTCCGTGTCGAGGAAGCGCGAGGCCAGCCAGCGCATGATGTAGTCGGGCATCGACTTCGCGAACGGGATCTCCGGGTTGCCGGTGATGCCCTCTGGCTCGAAGCGCATGTAGCTGAACTTCTGCACGAGCGTCTCCAGCGGCACGCCGTACTGGAGCGCGATCGAGATGGCGGTCGCAAACGAGTTCATCATTCCGCGCAGCGTCGAGCCCTCCTTGCCGATGTCCGTCAGGAAGATCTCGCCTATCGAGCCGTCCTCGTACATGCCCGCGGTGATGTAGCCCTCGTGCCCGCCGATCGAGAACTTGTGCGTGATCGACTGGCGCTCGCGCGGCATGCGCTTGCGCTTGGGCCCCGCCTCGGCGAGCGCCTTCTTGACGGCCGCCTCGACGATCGCATCGACATTCTCCGCGCCCTGCCCGTGCTCGTCTGAGTGCTGCGCGTCGGTGCGCAGCGCCTGCGCGGTCTTGGATCCGTCGCGGTAGATCGCGAGCGCCTTGATGCCCAGGTGCCACGCCTGCGTGTAGGCGTCGGCGATGTCCTCGACGGTCGCCTCCTGCGGCAGGTTGACGGTCTTTGAGATGGCGCCCGAGATGAACGGCTGAACCGCGCCCATCATCTTCAGGTGGCCCATGTGCGAGATCGCGCGCTCGCCCACGGCCACGTCGAACACCGCAAGGTGCTCCTCCGCCAGCCCGGGCGCGCCGACGATCGTGCCGTGCTCTGCCAGGTGGGCCTCGATCTGCTCGACCTGCTGCTCTGTGTAGCTGAGCGTCTGAAGCGCAAGCGGCACCGTTTTGTTGACGATCGTCATCTGCCCACCGCCGACCAGCTCCTTGAACTTGACCAGGGAGAAGTCCGGCTCCACTCCCGTCGTGTCACAGTCCATCAGGAACGAGATCGTGTTGTGACTGACGAACCCGTTGGCGACGTATGTCACGTTGTCGGGCACTGACAGATCAAACGTCGGCTGCTCCTCGAGCAGCTCGCTCGTGGCGACCGTGTCGTAGAAGTAGCCGAGCATGCTTTCGAGCTCTGCGGCCGGCTCGAGCACCTCGTCGTCGACTGCGGTGGCTCCGCGCTCGAGCAACGCGGTCGCTGACCGTCGCGATACGGACCCGCTACGGGCAAGCTGCATCAACAGAGCCTTCCGCAACTGGTCATTGCTGGGTGCCAAGCGATCCACCACCGCGCGAGACACTGGAATGTGGTCATACCGTGCTGCCTGCGGATGGTCCTTGTCTTCAAGGCCCTCGTTCTTCCGCGCAGACATGAAGCCAACCTCCTCGACGAACCGTGCCGCAGAGTTCGCGTTGAGGAGTCGAACACGATGGCATCGGCCGCCGAGCTTTTCGCGGCTGTCGCTCACGTCGCGAGTCGTCACGAATCCGAGCGTCAGCAGGAGCGTCTGGACGTCACGCGAGAACTCCTCGCGCGATGTCGTCCAATAGGCATAGCCATTGTTTGCGTTCCCGTCTGCCTCAAACAGGCCACGGACGAATGCTGAGTACACCTCGCGATCGTTGGAATGAAGGATTGCATCCGGAATGTGAGGCGACCAGCCCTTGCCGCTGTGTCCCTCGTACGGCTGGAGCTTGGCGAAGCCGCACGCATCCCACCAGATGGTGAGCGGCACCGAGTGGAATGAAACCTCTGTGTACCCCTCGCGCGGAAGAAGATGAGCGTCAAGCCCAAACAGCTCACGGCCGAGCGCAACCAACCTGTCGGCGACCTCATCGTCGCCGTCCGTCACGCACAGCCGGATGCCCTTCGCGTGCAGCGAGCCGTCGCCCATGAAATAGCCGACGAACTCCGCGAGCTCCGCACTGATGCGACGTGGCACGCGCGTCTGGTGGTCTGCGTTCCAATGGAGGTCACCCAGCGGTGGCAGAGGCACCTCGCATGGATCGCCCACCATGCCGTCGAGCATCATCGGGACGCGATCACCCGCGGCTATCTCAGCCATCCGCCGCCAGGTCCAGTTCCCGTGCTCGTCGATCACCTTGATCCGGTGCGTCGGTGTCCCCTGAATGCGGTAGCCACGCTCGGTTTCGACCGACACGACGTGCTCCATGCCATTGACGTAGAACTTCGTTGCCCGTCGTGGTCCCTCGTCTGTGGCAACCTCTATGTCCAGATCCTGCCACTCGGCGCCATCCACATCTCCAAGGCCGCTCAACCGCACGAGCCCCCGACTGGTGGAAACCAGGCTGCCGGAAACGAGGCAGCCGGTCGGCGCGAGCACGGTGGCCTGCGCGTTGCGATAGCCGAAGGACTCCCCGAGCTCCACCGCTTGATCCCACGAGCGCCTCGCGGCCGCGAGTAGCTCGCCGTCCAGGCAGGCCGCGTCGGGTATCGCGTAGGAGGAGTCGCGGTGCATGCGCATGACGTTGTTGTGAGGTTCGCGATTGCTGGCGTATCCCTCGTAGGGGCCGAGCACAGCCGCGACCTCCGCGGATCGTCTGTAAGCACGACCGGTCATCAGCGCGGTGATCGCGGCGGCGGTACCACGACCGGAGTCTGAGTCATACGGGACGCCGTTGGCCATCAGGTACGCGCCGAGATTCGCATAGCCGAGCCCGAGTTGCCGGTAGGCGTGAGCATTCTTGGTGATCTGCCCGGTCGGATAGCTCGACGGGTCAACGATGATCTCCTGGGCGAGAAGAACAATGTCGACGGCGTGCTCGAAGGAGCTCGCGTCCAGCGTGCCGTCGGCGCGGCGGAACTTCATGAGGTTAAGTGACGCGAGGTTACAGGCTGAGTCATCAATACTCAGATACTCCGAACAGGGGTTAGATGCCGTGATCCGTCCCGTGTTGGGATTCGTGTGCCACTGGTTGATCGTCGTGTCGTACTGCACGCCCGGGTCGGCACAGCGCCAAGCGGCCTCCGCGATCTCGCGCATCAGCTCGCGCGCGGGGATCGGCTCGCCGATCGGCTGGCCGGTCGTGCGCGAGGTCAGATGCCACTCGCGATTTTCCTCTACGGCGCGCATGAACTCGTCGGTCACGCGCACCGAGTTGTTGGCGTTCTGGTACTGGATCGACTTGAAGCCCTCGCCGTCGATCGACATGTCAAAGCCGGCGTCGCGCAGCGCGGCCGCCTTGTCCTCCTCCTTGGCCTTGCACCAGATGAACTCGCGGATGTCGGGGTGGTCGACATCGAGCACGACCATCTTGGCCGCGCGGCGCGTCTTGCCACCGGACTTGATCGTCCCTGCCCAGGAGTCGGCGCCGCGCATGAACGAGACTGGGCCTGAGGCGGTGCCACCCTTTGCGAGAGGCTCCATCGAGCCGCGAATGTTGGACAGGTTGATGCCCGAGCCGGAGCCCCCACGAAAGATCATTCCCTCCTTGGTATTCCACGCGAGGATCGACTCCATCGTGTCCTCAACCGAGAGGATGAAGCAGTTGTGGACTGCGACGTTGTTTGTGAGGAACTCGTTGGACTCAGTCTGAATGTCATAGACCTGCATCTCGCCGAGCGTCTCGATCGAGACGATCTCTTCCTCACGCAGGTCCGGGCAGCGCTTCGGATTGCGCAGCGTGAGCGATTGCAGCAGCTTCTCTTGCTTCTCGGCGCCGACGAAGCCGACCAGCTCAGCAAAGCGAGCTCGCTCGGAGCCGATCGAGACGGTCACCTCATGCAAGTCATGACGGTCGCTGCGCTTCTCCTGCTTGCGGAGGCGGCGGGCGTAAATACCCAGTGTTCCCAGCAGCAACTGCACGTCCTCCGTCCATTTCTCCCCAACGACCGCAAATGCGACGCGTGCGTTCTCACAGCCACCGTCACGACGGATCGACACATAGCCGTCTGCCTGGAACAAGCTGCGCAGGTACGCGACGATCTCGTCAGACGAGGCAGTGAAAAGTCGTGGCGGAACGCGCATCTCAGTGCCCCGTGCGAGCAGACCCCAACGCTCGACGAAATCGCGGAGGACCTCTCCATACATCCGGATGCGGCGTACGCGAGTCTCCTGAGTGTCTGCCTCTCGAACCTTGCGGTGGACCCCTGGGAAGGCGATGTCCAGATTCTCGGTGATCCAATCGAACTCATCATCACTCGCGACCTGGAACTCGATCGTCAGCGAGCGGTTCGTGCCGGTCGCATACTGACCGACGAATCCGTCGGCCTGAAGCCAGCCGGCGAGCGCGGCTTCGGCGACGGCGACACGGTCTGTCTCGCCGAGAAGCTCGAATGCCTCGTCGATGCTGCTCGCCCCGACCGCCACTCGCACAGGGTCGGCCACCTTGCAGCGATGCGGATGCAGGTGCATACGCATGCCCGGACGAAGCTGATCTACTCGCAGCCACTCAGGCGCCATACGACGCTCTGCTACGGCCTTGACGACGTGGTCGGCCGTGGCTTCGATGAAACTGCCGTTGCGCAGCCCCACCCGCCAGACCGACTTGCGTCCGTTGTCCTTGACCGCGACCACCCGAGTCGTTCCGCTGGAGTCATACACCGGTCGGCCGACTTCCTCGTTCTCGACGATCTCGCCGATGGGGACCATTCCGTTCGGCGTGGAGATCAAGGCGTGGTGGGGCAGGCAGGCACTACATTGCGGGCTCTCCTCGAAGCCCACGTTGAACCACACGGGCGAGTTGAATGCCGCCATCTGGTGCAGCAGGATGTGCGTCAGCTCGTGGTCGAACGCCGTCGCGTCCTCGTCGCTCGAGAAGTATCCGCCGGCGCGCCCCCAGCCGGTGATCGTGCCGGCCACGCGGCCGATCATGTCCTTGACCGAGCTCTCGCGTTCGGGCGAGCCGACCTGCCCGCGGAAGTACTTCTGCGCGACGATGTTCGTGGCGTTCTGCGACCAGCTCTTGGGAAACTCGACGTTTCGCTGCTCGAAGGCCACGCGATCGCCGTGGCCGATGCGCGCGTCGCGCAGCTCCCACTCGACGGTCTCGAACGGGTGCACGCCGGGCGTCGTGAACACGCGTTCGATCGAAAGCGCCCGACGGGAGGGAAGCTCGTGGGGTGCTGCTGTCTGCGGGGCGCTTTCCATCTGAACGGTCTCCTCGTCTATCCGGCCGCAAAACCCCCAATTTGCGGCTAAAACACAGTGCTTTTGGGGGTAACACCGGATCATCCGCCTCCCGTCGGACGGACCTTCTCGGAGCCCCAGCGAGGAAAAGAACTGGTCCTTCAAGGATAGCGGCACGGACCCCAATCACGGGGTCTGAAAACGCCCTCGGACGCCCTCGAAGCTAACGCCCGAGCCGTGCCCAGTCGCTGAATTCCGCCCACGTGGCGGACGCGCGAAAGCTGGCCTCAGCAAACGCGTGGCGCAGCGACAGCGTCCACCGCGGTTCGAGCGCCAGCGTGCGCGCCAGGACCCACGCAAGGCAGCCGAGCGCCACGACTGCACCGAGCGCCACGAGCGCGATCCCGGCCGCGGAGAGTCCGCCGGCGTGGGCCGGATGCAGGGCGTGCGGGTGGACCAAGGCGCCGAGCATGCTGTGCGCGCGCAATGCTAGTGCGCACGCACGCCGGCCTACACCAGTCCGTCGAGCGCCGCCAGCGCGTCGCGCAGCACCAGCTCCGCCGGCTGGTCGGCGTCGATCACGCGGATGCGGTCGGGCTCGGCGCGCGCCAGCTGCTCGTAGGCGCCCGCGATCGCCGTGAAGAAGTCCTCGCTCTCGAGCTCGAGGCGATCGGGCTCGCGCTCGCGCCCGCGCTGGCGCGCGCGGCCCACCGCCGGCGCCACGCGCAGCAGCAGCGTGCGGTCCGGCTCCAGGCCCCCGGTGGCGAACAGATTGACAGCGCGCACAGCCTCCACGCCGAGGCCGCGGCCCGCCCCCTGGTAGGCGAGCGAGGAGTCCACGAAGCGGTCGAGCAGCACGGTCGCGCCATCCTCGAGCAGTGGCTCCAGCAGCTGCCCCACGAGCTGCGCGCGCGCCGCCGCATACAAGAGCGCCTCCGTGCGTGCCAAGACGTCCAGCGCGGGGTCCTGGACGAGCGCGCGGATTCGCTCGGAGACCTCCACGCCGCCGGGCTCGCGCAGCAGCTCCACGCGCGCCGCGCCGCGCGTGCGCAGGTCGTCCAGGAGCGCGCGCGCGAGCGTCGACTTGCCCGCCCCGTCCAGGCCCTCGATCGTGATCAGCTTGCCGCGCGCCACGCGCGCACGGTACACGCGCGGGGGCGGTCAGTCCGGCTGGCTCTAGGATGAGGATCCACAGATGCCCGCGAGCGCCCCACCAGCCGACGCCCGCGACTCGGACACGGGCGCGCTGGGCAGCGTCTCGCAAGCACTTCCCGGCATCGACGCCCACCCGCACGCGCGCGCCGTGCTGCTGCCCGCGCTCGCCCCCGGCGGCAGCCCTTCGCACGCGTACCTGTTCCATGGCCCTGCCGGAACCGGCAAGCGCGCAACCGCGCGGGCGTTTGCCGCGGCGCTGCTGCTGCACGGGGCACGCAGCCCGCAGACCGTTGCCGAACGTGTGACGCGCGACTGCCACCCGGACCTGACTTGGGTGCGGCCGTCGGGGGCGGCGGAGATGCTCGTGGCGGACATCGAGCAGCCGGTGGTGGTGGCGGCCACGCATACGCCGTTCGAGTCCGCGCGGCGCGTGTTCGTGATCGAGGCGGCTGACGCGATGAACGACCAGGCGGCCAACCGCATGCTGAAGATCCTGGAGGAGCCTCCCGCGTTCACGCACCTGGTGCTGCTGGCCGACAATCCACAGGAAGTGCTGGCGACGATCGCCTCGCGCTGCCAGCACGTGCGCTTCGAGCCGCTGGCGCCAGAGCTGATCGCGCAGGGCCTGGACGGCGTGGAGCGCGAGCACGCGCTGGCGTGCGCACGGCTGGCGCTGGGCGACGCCGGCTGGGCGCGGCGGCTTGCCAGCAAGCAGGGCTCCGGGCTGCGTGCGCAGGCCCAGGAGCTGGTGGGATGCGCGATCGCGGGCACCACCGAGCGGCGTCCGTGGCTCGGCCTGCTGGAGGCGGCCAAGGCCGCCGGGACCGCCGCCGGAGAGCGCTCGCAGGAGCAGGTGCAGAGCGAGCTGGAGCTGGTCCCGCGCAAGGAGCGAAAACGCTACGAGCGCGAAGCCGCCGAGGCGCGGCGTCGCGGCGAGCGCCGCGCGCGCACGCGCACGCTGGAGCAGGCGCTGCGCCTGGCGGAGCTGTGGCTGCGCGACCTGCTGTGCGTCCGCGAAGGCGCGCCCGAGCTGATCTACGCGCTGGACCAGCGCGCGCAGCTCGAGCAGGACGCGCAGCGCCTCGCGCCGCAGGCACTGGAGCGGGCGATCGAGCTGGTCGCCGACACGCGCTTGAGCCTCGCGGCCAACGTATCGGAGGAGCTCGCCCTGGAGGCGCTGGCCTACCGCATGCAGGCCGTGTTCGGCGATGGCGCCCCGTCAGCGCGCTGAGCACTCCCTCAGCCGCCGCTAGGCGGCCCCATAAACATCCTGTTGGCGATCGCCGTCAGGCGATCGGGCCGAGGTTGGGCTCCAGCCCGTAGGTGTCAAAGGCCATGAACCTCGAGAAATCGCGGTTCTCGGGCCCGTGGAAGTCGGCCGAGGCGGTCGTCAACAGGCCGAGCTGTTCACTGCGCTTGACCAACAGCTCGGTGTTCTCGCGCGTGTGCGTGATGTAGAAGGCCTCCACGCCGTCGATGCCGAGCGCGTGGAAACGCTCGAGGCTGTCGAGCACTTCGCCGTCGTCGGAGATGTCCCAGTAGGGGTGCGCCCACACCGCCACACCGCCCGCCTCGTGGATCGCAGCGATGGCCTCTCCCACGGTCGGCGTCTGGCGAAGGCGGAAGGCCGGCTTGCCCTCGATCAGGTAGCCGCGGATCAGCGAGCCGACGTCGTCGATGCTCTCCCGCTGAAGGCGCTCGGCGTTGGCCGGCGCGCGCAGCACCGCGCCCGCCAGGTGCGGTCGCCCGATCGGTTTGCCTTCCGCGATGCGCTGCTCGATCTCCGCTTCGTCGAGATCGAAGCCCACCTCGCGCAACGCGTCGCGCATGCGCAGCGTGCGCTTCTCGCGATCGCTCAGGAACTCCGTCAAGCTCGCCGTCATCGTCGCGCCCGCGTAGTCGATGTTGTAGCCGAGGATGTGCAGTTCGCGTGCCGTGCGCGCGCCGTCGTCGACCGCCGAGATCTCCACCGCCGCCACCACGCGCACGCCGTGGCTCTCGCCCGCCGCGATCGCCTCCGAGACGCCGCTGACCGTGTCGTGATCGGACAGCGCCAGCAGCTCCACGCCCGCTTCACCGGCGAGCCGCACGACCTCCGCGGCCGGCAGCGTGCCGTCCGAGTGGGTGGAGTGCGACTGAAGGTCCAGGCGTGCGGTCATCGGGCGCGCAAGCGTACGCCATCGTGCGCGCCGCGCGCGTGCCGATCAGCGGTCGGCGAGCGTGCGCGCGTGGCGGAACGCGTGGCTCGGCGCGCCCGTCAGCGCCGTCACGCGGCGGGCCACCGCGCAGCGCAGCCGGCGCACGGCCGCGTAGTAGCGACGTGCCTTGTCGTAGAGGATGCGGTCCCCGTCCACGCTGTGGCGGTCGAGCTCCGCGTGGGCGGCGTCCGTCTCCGCGGCGCGATTGCAGGCGTCGAGCCACAGGACCTCCAGATACGCCAGCGCCGCGCCCACCTGGTCGTCGGGAACCACGCACGGCCGCTCGAGCTGGCGCACGATCGGCACCACCTTCGAGACCAGCCAGCGCTGCTCGCCGTGCGCCCGCAGAATCAGGCAGATATCGGGAGGATGAGCAGTGTCGGAATCCGCGACCATGACTGTTGATGGCTTCGACCCGCTGGAATCGCTGCTTTAGATTCAGGGGTCGCTCTCCACGCTTCTCCGGCCGCCTGGCGGCTTTTCGGCCTCGCTCAAGGAGTGTGTGCGCTCGGGCCGATGAATGCCATGGAAAGCCGACCGGAAAGAGAGATGTTGGTCCTCGACAGCGACCCCGTTGCACGAACGGCCGGACAGTACGCACGCGCGACGGTGAGGCGGCTGCGCCTGCGCACGCTGGTGACGCTCGGCGCGCTCGCCGTCGCCACCGCGCTGTTGGGTCGCACGTTCGGTCTGCACGACCCGCGCTTCCTGGCGTCGGAGATCGCGCTGCTGGCGAGCATGTTCGTGATCTCGCGCTACGTGCTGCCACTGGTCGACCGCCGTGACCGCGGCGCCAGCGGCGAGGAGCAGGTGGGGGCGCTGCTGGAGCGGATGTCCGAGCGCGGCTGGCGCGTGATCCACGACGCGAGCTTTGGCAGGGGCAACGTCGACCACATCCTGATCGGGCCGCCCGGGGTCCTCACGATCGAGACCAAGAGTCATCCAGGGCCGGTGAGGGTCGGTCGCCTGCACGGCGCCACGCTCACACAGGCGCACGCGCAGCGCCGAGCCGTCGAAGGCGTGACCGGCCTGCCCGTCGAGCCGCTGATCGTCTTCAGCCGAGCCTGGGTGGACAGGCCGATGGCACGTAGAAAGGGCGTGCGCGTGGTACCCGCGCGGATGCTGCTGGGCTATCTGGGAAGGCTGCCGCGCAGGCTGTCCGACCAGGAGATCGGGCGGGCGCACGAGCTGGTGGCGCGGGCGCTGCTGGCACACCACGCGCGCGGCAGCGCCGCCCCGGGTCGCTGGCACCGTGTGCTCGCTCACGATCGCGTGCTCGTGCGCGGCCCCAGCGGACGCTAGCCAGCGCCGTGGTCGACCACTCGCGCTAGCGTCTGTTCAGGCGATGACCATCTCACCGATTCACGCGCGGCGGGCTCCCGCGGCGGGGAGCGAGCGGGGGCGCGCCCGCCTCGCGGTGGCGATCGCAACCGTCGGCATCGCCGCCATACTGCTGGCCTACGCGCTGTCACCCGGCGTGCGCCACGCGGTCGGGCACGCGGCGCATAGCGTCAAACACGCCGTGGGCCACGTCCTCGACCCCGACCACACTGCCACCAGGCCGGTCAAGACGCACACGGCCAAGACGCACGCCGCCAAGACGCACGCGGCGAAGTAGCCTGTAGCCGATGGCGAGCGCGCCCGTAGCGAGCGGGGCACAGCCGGCAGCGGCGCCGGTGCGCGAGCTTGCGCCCGAGCACGGCCGGCTCCCGCCCGGTCCGCGGATGCCCGCGCTCGCGCAGACCCTGGCATGGGCGTTTGCGCCGACGTGGCTGATGGACCGCTGCGCGCGGGTGCTGGGCGGGGCGTTCACGCTGACGTTCTGGCCCAGTGGTCTCCAGCTGGTGATGTTCGGCGAGCGCGAGGCCGTCAAGACCGTGTTCACGGCGCCGCCGGAGGTGGCGCCGTCGGCGGCGCGGCTGTCGCCCGTGACACCGGTGGTCGGCGAGAGCTCCGTGCTCGTGCTGACCGGCGCCGAGCACATGCGCCAGCGCAAGCTGCTGCTGCCGCCGTTTCACGGCGACCGCATGCGCGAGTACGAGGACGTGATGGTCGAGGCGACGCGGCGTGACATGGCCAGCTGGCCCGTAGGCCGACCGATGCGCATGCAGCCTCACACTCGGGCGATCACGCTGGAGGTGATCCTGCGGGCGGTGTTCGGCGTGGAGGCCGAGCGGATGGGGCCTCTGAAGGCCGCGATCGGCGATCTGTTCCAGCCGGCGCAGACGCTGACCGTGCTGCGTGCAGCGCTCAGTCGCCCCAGCGGCCAACGCCCCACCGGCGCCATCGGGCGGGCGCTCGAGCGCCTGGACGCGCTCGTGTACGCCGAGATCGCGCGCAGGCGCGCCGACGGCGAGGTGCAGCGCCGCACGGACATCATGTCGCTGCTGCTCGGCGCGCGCGACGAGGACGGCGAGGCGATGACCGACGCCGAGCTTCGCGACGAGCTCGTGACGCTACTGCTGGCCGGCCACGAGACGACCGCCACATCCGTGGCGTGGGCGCTGGAGCGCCTCGTGCGCCACCCGCACAAGCTCGCGCGGCTGACCGCCGAGATCGACGCGGGCGAAGGCGATGACTACCTGACCGCCGTAATCAACGAGACGCTGCGCGTGCGCCCGGTGGTGCCCATCGTCGTGCGCATGCTCCAGAGCGAGCTGGAGGTCGGCGGCTACCGCGTGCCCGCAGGGACGCGGGTGGTGCCGTCGATCTACCTGACCAACCGCAGCGCGCGCGTGTACCCGAACCCCGCGGAGTTTCGCCCCGAGCGCTTCCTGGAGGCCGCGCCCGAGACGTTCTCCTGGATCCCCTTCGGCGGCGGCATCCGCCGCTGCATCGGCGCGTCGTTCGCGCAGCTGGAGATGAAGGTGATGCTGCGCACGATGCTGAGCGAGCTGGCGCCGCGCCTCCCCGACGGTCGCGCCGGGCGTCGCCGCGAGCGCATCCACAGGCGCGCGATCACGCTCGTGCCGGGGGCTGGCGCGCGTGTCGTGTGGGAGCGGCGGGGGCGTGCCGAGGGACCGGGGGTGGGCGCAGTACCCGGAGGGGTGGGCGCAGCAACCCGCGCGGAAAGCTCTGTATAGCGATAGTTATACAGACCTTCGCGCGGGTACCAGCCGGGGCGACCCGTAGCGTCTTGGGATGCCGACGATGACGCAGACGCAGACGTCGACGCCCACGCCCGAGGAGCTGCTGGCGCGCTTTGGCCTCACGCGCTTCAGGCGCGGGCAGCGCGAGGCCGTGCAGGCGGCGCTGGATGGCCGCGACAGCCTGGTGGTAATGCCCACCGGCGGCGGCAAGTCGCTGTGCTATCAGCTGCCCGCGCTGGCGACCGACTGCCTGCCGGGCGCTCCCGTGGTCGTGGTCGTGAGCCCGCTGATCGCGCTGATGAGCGACCAGTGGCGCAGGCTGGAGCAGACGGGCGTGCGCGCGGCGATGCTCGCGTCGGGCATGCAGGACGGTCACAACGCACGCGCGCTTCGTGACCTGGAAGCCGGGGTCACGCAGCTGGTGCTGGTCGCGCCCGAGCGGTTTGCGTCCGCAGCGTTCAGGCAGGCGCTGGCGCACAGGCGGGTGTCGTTGTTCGTGGTGGACGAGGCTCACTGCGTGGCCGAGTGGGGGCATGACTTCAGGCCCGACTACCTGCGCCTGCGCGAGGCGATCGCGTCGCTGAGCGACGGCCACGAGCATGACGGCCAACGCCCGGCTGTGATGGCGGCGACCGCCACGGCGACACCGCGCGTGGCGCAGGAGATCGCGGCGCGTCTGGGACTGCGCGAGTGGGTCTCGATCCGCTCGGGCTTCGACCGGCCGAACATCAGCTTCGACGTCGTGAGCGTCGAGGGCAAGGGTGCGATCGCGCGCAAGCGGGCGGCGCTGATGCAGGTGCTGCGCGCCGCCGAGGCCGACGGCCCGCCGACGCTGCCCGCGATCGTGTACTGCGGCACGCGCAAGGACACCGACGAGGTGGCCGCGGCGATCGAGCAGACGGGCATCGCCACGGTTCGCTACCACGCGGGCATGAGCCCGGACGCCCGCCGAGCTAGCCAGGCGACGTTCATGGAGGGCGGCGCGCAGGTGGTGGTCGCAACCAACGCGTTCGGCATGGGCGTGGACAAGGCCGACGTGCGCACGGTGGCGCACTGGGCGCTACCCACGAGCCTCGAGGCCTACTACCAGGAGGCGGGCAGGGCGGGGCGCGATGATCAGCCCGCGCGTGCGCTGCTGCTCGCCTCGCGCATGGATCTGGGCCGGCTGATCAGGTTCATCAAGGACAGGGACACGAGCGTCGAGGACGTCAAGCGCTACGTCGCGCGCTTGCGCGCGGGCGCCGATCAAGGCGTCGCCAGGATCGGACACGGCGAGCTGGCTGAGCGCGAGCGTGTGCTGCTCTCGATCGCCGAGCGCGCCGGCGCGGTCGAGCTCGAGCCCGGCGGGGACGGTCTGCTGGTGACGCTCACCGGCAGGGGCAGCCCGAGCAGGGCCTATGCCGCGATCAAGGCCGCGAGGGATCGCGCGTGGGAGTCCTACCGCTCGATCGAGCGCTACAGCGCCGACGGGCGGACCTGCCGCAGGCGCCAGATCCTCGACCACTTCGACGATCGCGTGCCGGGTGCGCCGACGGGCCGCTGCTGTGACGTATGCGAGCCCGACGAGGCGCTCGCAGAGGCGCTGCGCGTCGCGCCGGCGCGCGTCGCGCGCGCGCGTTCAGGTGCGCCGGGACAGGCGTCGCTGCGAGAGCTGCCAGCCGTCGATGAGGGCCAGTTCGAGAAGCTGCGGGCGTGGCGCTGGCAGCGCGCGGAGGGCAAGCCGGCGTACACGGTGGCCGCCAACGCTGTGCTCGAGGAGGTGCTGCGCCGGCGTCCTCGGACCGCGCACGAGCTGGCCGCGATCAGGGGAATCGGCCCCGCGTTCTGCGCCAAGCACGGGCAGTCGCTGCTGGATGCGCTGGCAGCGCTGCCGTAGAAAAACGAGAGCCGACGCGGGGAGTCGAACCCCGGACCCCTCGCTTACGAAGCGAGTGCTCTGGCCATCTGAGCTACGTCGGCCTGATGCTCCGCATCGTATCGCCGCAGCGCCGGGATGCACCGTGGAGGAGCGCCACGGCGTCGAGCGATGGACCTTGCGATCGCAGCCACCGCCAACGTCCACGGCGTGCCCTTGATGACCTACAACGTCAGGGACTTCCAGATCATCGCGGCGGAGGTCGACCTGCGCGAGCCCTGACGATCGAAGTGGCCACAATCTTGCTAAAGTGCCCACATGCGCGAAGTCGGAGTACGCGAGCTGAAGCAGTCGCTGAGCGAGACGCTGCGGGCGGTCGGACGCGGCCAACAGGTGCGCGTCACGCTCCGGGGACGGGCGATCGCCGACATCGTCCCAGCGGGCGCGTCGCAGATGGATGATCCTGTTCGGGAGCTCGTCGCCGAAGGCCGTGTCGCCGCCCCGTCGCGTGCGCAGCCCTCGAGCGCGCCGCGTCTGGTCAAGGCTCGGCGTAGCGCCTCAGCGCTCGTGCTCTCAGATCGGGAAGCAGAGCGCTGAGTCTGTATCTGGACGCAAGCGCTCTGGTCAAGCGCTACGTGGCCGAGCCCGGAAGTGACCTGATCCGGGACGCCATGGATGACGTCGAGGCGTGGTTCGTGTCGCGTGTCGGATTCGTCGAGGTTTCGCGCGCGCTGGCTCTGGCGGCTGGTCGGGCAGCGCTGCGCGGCTTCGAGCGGGAGTGGCCGGCGTTTGCCGTGATCGAGCTCGACCAGACGCTGGTCGAACGCGCATCGGGGCTCGCCGTCAAGCGGGGGCTCCGGAGCCTGGACGCGCTTCACCTCGCCTCCGCGCTGCTGCTCCCACGCGACGGCCTCGTCGTTGCCACCTGGGACCGGCGTCTCCATCAAGCCAGCGTGGCCGAAGGTGTCGATTTGCTCCCCCGCTCGCTCGACTAGCCGCGGTCGCCCGCGCGCAACCGCGTCTCGGAGGTGTCTCGGGGCACGTAGCCCACTGGTGCCTTCCCGCACAAAGCCCCGTCGCGATGAAATCCCGCATATTGCGGAAGAAATGCGCACGGGAGGGTTGACTTCAAAGTACCGAAACTGGCAGCGTGGCCAAACGTACCACCGGTCGATCCAGGGGTCGGCTCGGCGTAAAGCATCTATCCGGCTGTTGGCAGGCCTGGTCAGGAGGAGTGGGGATATGTTCACTGGGACCGCGGTGGTCGATCGCTTTGTCACGCGCAGGCTGCTGGTCCTGTCGGGCGTGATTCTCGCCTTGCTGCTTCCGGCCAGCGCCAGCGCCACGATCGCGTCGGTGTTCGGCGGTACCGTCACCTGCACCACCCAGAGCGCCGCCGGAGAGGAAGGGCAGCGCTGGTGTGGCAACACGGCGGGAACCACGGTCACAACCTGGGATGGCGTCACGCCGATCGACGTGGCCGTTGCGTTTCCCCCTGCGACGGGCTCTGACAACGACTATCCGGTCGTCGGCATCTACCCGCCGTGGGGCAGCACCAAGGTCCTCCCGTCGAGCGCGGCCGCACAGCGGTGGCTGAAACTCGGCTACGCGGTCTTCAGCGAGAGCAACCGCGGCTGGGGCTCCTCGTGCGGCGGGCCTTCCAAACCCGCGAACACGCTCAAGGCGCCGCCGTGCGAAAAAGGGTACATCCACACGATGAGCAGGGAGTATGAACCGCGCGACGTCCAGTACCTGCTGGGCCTACTCGCCGAAGAAGGCGTGATCAATCCGCAGCAGATCGGCGCCACCGGCGGCAGCAACGGCGGCGGCATGTCGATGCAGCTCGGCTCGCTGGACGGCCGCGTTCAGCTCACCAATGGCGAACTGATTCCGTGGACGACGAAAAACGGCACCCCGATGAAAACCGCGGCGATCGCGCCTGAATACCCCTGGTCGGACCTGGCGCAGTCGCTTCAGCCAAACGGAAGCAACTTGGACTACGTCTCCGAAGCGCCTTACAGCGGTGTCCTCGGCAACCATGAATTCGGGATCCAGAAGAAGTTCTGGAACGAAGAGCTCTACGAGGCCGGCGCGGTGCTCGGCTACTACGCGCCGACATCGATCAACGACCCTGAAGCCAACAACACCGAATGGTACAACTTCGCCAACACCGGTGGCCCATACAACGGTCAGGCGCTGGCCATCCAGGAGGAAGAACACCTGCCCAACCACGGCGCCTACTACACGAACCTGTCTGAAGCGCCCGCGCCGGCGCTGATGGAGAACGGCTGGAACGATGACCTATTCCCTGTCGACCAGACGGTCGATTACTACAACAAGGTCCGCGCGCTCTACCCGAACGCGGCGCTGAAGCTGTTCGACATGGACCTCGGACACAACCCGCGGTCTGCGAGCACCCCCTCGACCAGCGATCTGGCCAAGCTCGCCGCGGCGCAGAACGCGTGGTTCGAATACTTCGTCAAGGGTCAGGGCAGTGAACCCGAAGGCGCACGCGGCGGTGTGGTCGCGATCTCCAGCCACTGTCCCGCCACGGCTGCGACCTCCGGGACCGAATACAAGGCGGCCAACTGGGCGAGCCTCGCACCAGGTGAAATCAACCTCCAGGGCGCGGCTGAACAGACGATCGAAGCCCCCGGCATCGCCCCGAAAACGGCGTTCACGTCGGGAACGGTGTGCACGACGGAAGCCGCTGGTGAAAATGCCTCCGCAGCCACCTACAAGCTGGGACCGGCCCCCTCCGAAGGCTTCACGATCGCGGGCTCCTCAACCGTGATCGGCGAATTCTCGACGCCGATCAAGAACGACCAGGTCATCGCGCGCCTGATGGACGTCAACGAAGCGGGCGAACAGCAGCTGGTTGGTCGCGCCATCTACCGGCCGATCAACCCCGAAGGCGGCTTCACCAGGCAGGTCTTCCAGCTGCACCCGCAGCTGTGGACCGTCGCGGCGGGTCACGTCCTGAAGCTGCAATTGCTGATCTCGGACTCGGGGTACGCGCGCAACTCCTCGAGCGCGACCTCGAGTGCCGCCTCGATCGAGGTCAGGAACCTCGAACTGCGCGTGCCGACGATCCAAAAACCGGGCAGCGACGGTGGGCTCGTCGAAGCACCGCAGCCGAAGTACCTGCCGCCGGGCTACACGCTGTCACGCAACGTGACCCCTGCCGCTCCGACCACACCGCATCTCTCGAGCGGCAGCTCCCCCAACGCCACCGGCGTGTTCACGCTCGCATGGGAAGCCGCGCAGGCAGCGACGGCCACCACCTACACGTTGCAGCAGAAGAACGCGAGCGGTGGTTGGGAAACGGTCGCAAGCGGTCTCACGAGTGCCGAATACGCCTTCACCGGCGGTAGTCCCGAGGCCGAAGGGACGTGGACCTTCCGGGTCTCCGCGAGCAACGAAAGTCCCGAAAGCGAATTCTCACCCGCGTCGGGCGAAGTCAAGGTCGACGAGACCGCGCCCAACGCGCCCGCCGCCGAAGCATCTCGCCCACCTGACTACGCGAACGGCGGTGGCTGGTACAAGGGCAGCGTAGAAGTTGCCTTTGCCTCGACCGGCGACCCGGCGCTCGTTGACGGCAGCCCCGGCAGTGGCGTCAACCTCTCGACGCTGTCCTCGCCGCAGACGTTCGACACGTCCGGCTCGCACACGGCGTGCGGGACAGACGAAGACTACGCCGGCAATGTCTCCAACCCCGGCTGTCTGACGGTGCAGGTCGACGCCACCCCTCCGAGCCTTGAAATCAAATGCCCGGAAATGGTCGCCATCGGAAGCTCGGCGAGCGCCACCTACACAGCGTCAGACGCGTACTCCGGTTTGGCGAGCAAAGCGAGTGGGACGATCCCGATCAACACATCCACCGGTGGAGCGAAGACGGTCAGCACGACCGCGGTCTCCAACGTGGGGTTTGAAACGATGAGGTCGTGCACGACGATGGTCGGCTACTACGTTGTGGTGTCAGGCCCCGTCAACGGCAACCTCGAGGTGCGTGCGGGCGAAGCCGTCGAGCTCACCTCGACAGCGAAAGTCAAGGGTTCCGTGAAGGTCAAGCCGGGCGGAGCGCTGGACGTCGAGGGAGGCGTGATCGGGGGTTCGCTGAGCTCGTCTGGGGCGGCGCTGATACGCGTCTGCGCAGCCACCGTCGACGGCCACGTCACCGTCAAGGGCTCGAGCGGCTCGGTGGTGATCGGTGAAAGCAGCGGCTGCGGTCACAGCACGGTCGCCGGCAAGGTGACTGTCGAGCAAAACAAAGCAGGCGTCTCGGTCATCGGCAACTCTGTGGGTGGCGCGCTCACGGTCACGGGCAACTCCGGCGGCGCGACCGTGACCCACAACAAAGTCGCCGGGAACCTCACGGTCACGGGCAATAGCGGCTCGGTCATCGACTCGCCCAACGAAGTGACCAAGAAGTCAAAACTCCAGCAGTGAGGCCGGACGGAGCCGTGTGGCCGCGCGCGCAGCGCGTGTGGTCGCACGGTTTGCCGGCACGCCTAGGAACGCTCAAGGCACCCGCCGGCGTCGTTGAGGCACGGGCAACCCGCGTCGGGAAGGTAGTCGGCGTCAGCGGTGGTGGGTGGTGCGCCGAGGATCAAGACAACGGCGTCGGCGTCGCTTTGGTTTGCCAGCTGGACGGCCGTGTGTGGCTTGACTATCGCGATCGCACCCGGGGGAAGCGCGACTGCCGATGCTGGCTCTCCGAGCAGCAGCGTCGCGGTTCCGTTCAGCGCGATGAAGATCTCCTCTTGGCTTGACTCGCGATGTCTGCGCCCCCGGCTGGACGCAGGCATCCGCCAGATGTTCCCGCGGCTGTGCCCCAGGAAAGCGGACAGACGCATCACCCCCCTCGCTCTGGTCGCCCCTGCTGGGCGGGGTGAACGCGAACTCATCTGGCGTGATGAGCCGGTATCCCGGCGTATCGGCCATCCGCGAGCAGCCTACCCTCCGACGCGCTGGTGGAGCGTGACCACCCCGTCGGCGGGCGCGGGGGCGAACGCCGCGCGGCGCCCTCACGCGTATCCTCGGCTGCTGAGCCCGATGGCTGAGCTGCTCGACGACACCCAGGCAATTAGAGCCTTCGAGTCCCGGCCCGTCGGGCTGCCGCCGGGGCTGGAGATCGCGTGGCTGGGCGTCTCCGGCTACTGCCTGACCTACGAGGACGTTTCGATCTTCATCGACCCATACGTGTCGCGAGTGCCGCTGCGCACGCTGATGCTCCGGCGTAAAGCGCTCCCGGACCCGGCGATGCTCGATGCCTACGCGCGCCCGCCCGGCGAGGTCGCCGCGACGCTGGTCGGCCACACGCACTTCGACCACGCCGTAGACGCGCCTGCGATCTCGGCGCGCCACAAGGCGCCCGCGTACGGCTCGAGCTCGCTCGCGCAGTTGATGCGCCTGCACGGCCTAGGGGAGCTGGCGGTCGAGGTCGAGCCACACCATGTGTACGAGCTCGGGCCCTTCGCCGTCACGTTTATCCCTAGCCGGCACTCGAAGCTGCTGCTCGGTCGCAAGGTGCCGATGGACGGGCCGCTCACGTGCGAGCACCTCGACGGCCTCGTCCCCACCGCCTACCGCTGCGGTCCCGTGTACGGCATCCGCATAGAGGTCGCGGGCACCTCCCTCTATCACCAGGGAAGCGCGGACCTCGATGACAGCGAACTGCCCTGCAACCCCGTCGATGTGTTCCTCGCCGGGGTCGCCGGGCGCGAGGTCACCCCGCGCTACTGGGAGCGTGTGCTGCCGCGCCTTGACCCGCGCGTGATCGTGCCCACCCACTACGACGACTTCTTCATCCCGCTCGGCGGACCGGAGAAGTTCGTGCGCCGTGTAGACCTGGCCGGGCTCGCCGATGAGATCACAGCCACATCCGCGGACGCCACCCTCGCCGCGCTCAGGCGTGTCGATGCCGCTTAGCAGCTAGTCGAGGAACCGGTGCTCGCGCTGGCGCCCGCGGCCGCGGTTCACACCGTCCTCAGCGCTTCGGTGGGCGACCGGCGCGCGGCGCGCAGGGCTGGCGCGAGCCCGGCGACGGCCCCGATCACGAGCGCGGCCCCGAACCCCCCGGCCCACGCCACTGTGGGAACGACGATCGTCCAGTCCTTGGCGGTCGCGTAGATGGCCGTGGCGAGCGCTCCCACGGCGATGCCGACGGCGCCGCCGCCGAGCGCGAGCAGGATCGCTTCTGAGAGGAACTGCGTGCGGATCTGCCCGCGGGTGGCGCCGAGCGCGCGGCGCAGGCCGATCTCCGAGCGGCGTTCGAGCACCGAGATGACCATGATGTTGGCGACGCCGACGGCGCCGATCAGCAGCGCGACTGCGCCGAGCCCGAGGAACAGGCCGTTCAGCGCGCTCTGGGCGTCGGCGCGGGCGGTGAGGGTGTCGGACGGCTGGCTGACGTTGACTTCGTTGGGGGCCTGCGGGTCGCGGCGAGCACGGACTGGACGGCGCCGACCTGGCTGTTCTGGGCGCGCACGTAGACGCTGTCCGGGTGTCCGTCGAAGTGCAGGAAGCGTTCGGCGGCCTTGAAGCCGACTAGCACCGCGCTTTCGATTTCAGGTGTGAGCACGGCGGGGCCGAGGATGCCGACGAGATAGAGCCACTGGTTGGCGACCCAGATCCGCTCGCCGGGATAGATGTGGTCGATGCCCAGCCGCTGCGCGGCCGTGGCACCGAGCACCGCCACCGGCTCCTGCGCGGTCGCGGCATTCAGGTAGCGGCCCTCTCGGACCGCGACGTTGAGCGTGTGCAGCAGGCCGAGGCTGGCCGCCTCGACGCTGAGCGCGTTGGTGTCGACTTCTGGGATCAGTGGGGTGCGGTACACCTTGCCTTCGACCTTGCCGGTCTCCGCCACGCTTTCGACGGGATCGATGCGGGCGATCATCGCCGGCGCCACGAGTGGCAGCTCCGCGGTCTTGCCGGTGAAGCTCTGTCCGTTGGTGACCGTCAGCAGGTTCGTTCCCAGCTCGTCGATCTCTTCCAGCAGCCCCGCCTGGCTGGAGGCGGACAGGCCCAGCACCGCGACGATAGCTGCGACGCCGATCGCGATCCCAAGCGCCGACAATCCCGCGCGCAGGCGCCGTGTGCGCAGCCCGACGCTGGCGACCCGGGCCAGATCGGACGGCCGCAGTCGCCGCGGGGTGAGGTCCGCGACCCCGGCGTGGTCTGTGGTGGGATCGGCGATCGCGCTCACCGCGCCCTCACGGGGCTTCGTTGACGAGCGCGAACGCCGCCGCCCGCGCCGGCTTGGCGTTGGCCTTGACGATGTAGCCACCCGGCGGGCCGCTGGCGGTAAAGGGGGGCGCCACCGCGATCCCACAGGCGCTCGTCCTGACGGTGACCGTGTGGAGGTATGAGACGTGGGCGCGGTGGCGGTGGGACCCGTGTGCACGGATCGTGAAGCGCCCGCTGGCCCCCGTGGCCGGGGCGGCGAACGTGACGGGCACGCCCGCGACGGGGTTCCTGTCGGCGTCGCTGACCGTGACCGCGAGCCGGATCGGGAACGCGGCTCCCGTGGTGGCGACCTGGGAGGAGCCGACGCCGGGAGCGATCTTTGCTGGCTTGCCGGCGAGGTTCACGAGCGCGAAGCTGACCGGTGCGACGGTTGGCCCCCCGGCCTTGCCGGCGTTTTCGGTCCCGCCCCCGCCACTGCCCGAGACGGCGGCGGTGGCGATGAACGAGCCCGCGACGTCGTTGGCGGTTAGCGCGGGCGAGGTGGCTATGCCGCTCGCTTCTGTCGTGGCGTTCGCCTGGGTGCCGCCGCCGGCGAAGCTCGCGCTCGCCGGGGCGCTCGCGCCGCACGCGCCTGCGCTCGCCGAGTCGAGCGTGAAGCTGACGGTGGCGCCCGCGACCGGGTTGCCGGCGGCGTCCAAGACCCTGGCCCGCAGCGGCTGCCGGTAGTCGGCGCCGACGCTGGCCGAGCTCTTCTCGAGCGGGATCCCGCCCACGCCGGCGACCAGCGCCAGCAGCAGCGCCATCGTCCTGGGGGTCGTGCGGTCATCGGCCGACTGCGCCCAGCCCCGACGTGTCGGCGACGATCTGGCCGTCGAGCACCTGCACCTGGCGGGGCAGGCGGGCGGCGAGACCGGTGTCGTGGGTGATCACGACGATCGTGGCGCCCTGCGCGCCCAGCTCTTCCAGCAGCTCCAGCAGCGCTGCGCCAGCGGCGCTGTCGAGGTTGCCGGTGGGCTCGTCGGCGAGCAGGATCGCCCGGACGTGCGACCAGTGCCCTGGCGATCGCGACGCGCTGGCGCTCTCCCCCGGAGAGCTTGCTCGGACGAAAGCGGGCGCGCGCGGCGAGCCCCACACGGGCGAGCGCCGCGGCGGCGCGCTCGCGGCGCTCGGCGACGGCGACGCCGGCGTAGAGCAGGCCGTCGGCGACGTTCTCCAGCGCCGTGGAGTGCTCGGCCAGGAAGAACTGCTGGAAGACAAAGCCGATGCGCGTGGCGCGCAGCGTGGCCAGCTCGCGGTCGGACAGCTGTGCGGCGTCGAGGCCCGTGATCGACACCACCCCTGAGGTGGGGCGCTCGAGCGTCCCGATCACGTGCAGCAGCGTGGTCTTGCCCGAGCCCGAGGGGCCGACGATCGCCACCAGCTCGCCCTCGTCCACCACCAAGCTGACGTCCCGAAGTGCATACACCGGAGGCTCGGCGCCGTAGACCTTGCTGACCGCGCGCAGCTCCAGTACCGCCCGCCCCGCGTCGCCGTCCGCGTACGCGACGCTCGTTCGTTGCCCGCTCATGATGTCGCCGGCACCACCACGCGCTCGCCTGCGGACAGCTGGCCGCTGACCTGCACGAGCCCTTCGGCGTCGTCGAACAGGCCCACTGTCACCGCCACGAGCCGGTGCACGCGAGCCTCGGCGACTTCCACCGCGTAGCCCCCGCCGGCGAGCGCGAGCAACGCGTCGACCGGCACCGCCAGCACGTTTTCGACGCTTTCGGTCGTGATCTCGACGTTCACGGGCGCCTGGTCCAGGTGACCGGTCGCGGCAGGATCCGTCGGGGTCGCGAGCACTTCGACCGTCGGCGCGCTTTCTTCTTCGCCGGCGTGGCCCGCCGTGGAGGGCGTGGTGGCAACGGTGGAGACGTATGTGATCCTTCCCGGCGTCGTCTGGTTGTCCGGGAGCGTGATCGCGACCGTGTCGCCGGCCTTGACGCTCGCCTGCTCGGAGGCGTCGAGCGCGATCTTGACCTGGCGAGCGGTCGAGGTGATCTCGAGCACCGGCCCGGGCATGACCGTCGAGCCAACGGTAGGGGTGACGCTCGTGACGCGCACCGGCCCGGGCTCGAACACGGCCGACCCGAGCAGCAGCTCGCCGGTCACCGAGGCGTCGTGCGCGAGCTGGAGCGCACGGATGGCTGCTGCTGTGGCGTCGGTGAACGCGTCGCCGGCGAGCCCCTGTCCATAGCCGAGCGCGTCGAGGTTTGCGTTCAGCTCGGCCACGTCCTGTCCGGGCGCCATCCCTGGCGCGAATGCTCGAGTCGGCGCGACCGAGCCGTACAGCAGCAGCACCGGCTGGCCGCTGATCTCGTACAGGCTCTGCCCGCGCGTGATGATCTGGCCGACCGACGGCAGCGCCGTGAACGTCGAGCTCTGCCCGTAGAGCGCCGCCGACGAGCGCGCTGTGGACAGGCTCGACTGCGCGCTCGCGAGTTGTCTTTCGGCCGAGGAGACCTGTGAGCGATCGGCGGCCACCTTGGCGGCGGCGCCGGTGGCGCTCTGCTGCGCCGCGGACACCGTCTGCACGTCGCTGGAGCATGAGCTCGCGCCGGCAGACGACGAGTCGTCTTCGCTCGCGGGCGAGGGGTTGGCGGAGGCCGCTTCGGCGGCGCCCGCGCCCGCGCAGTCGACCTGCTCCTTCGCCCGCGCCGCCGCCAGCGTCGCCTGGTGACCCGCGAGCGTCTGCGTGTCCGCGGCCAGCGTCGCCACCGCCGTCGCCAGCATCGCTTCGGCGCTCGAGAGCTGCTGGCCGGCCTGCTGAACCGCGGCGGGAGCGGTCCCGGACGGCACGCGGATGCTCGCGGAGCCCGCATAGCCGAGCGTGCCGCTCACCTGCGTCTGCTGGGACAGCGACCGCCGCCTCACCGTCGTCAGCGAGGTCGCGCTGGCGTTCCCGCCGGCGGGTGCGCTCGCGCCGCCAAAGGGGTCGGTGACGATCACCACCACGACAGCAACGACCAGCACCAGACCCGTGGCCGCGAGCGTCCTGCGGCGGGCGCGGCCGACCGGCGCGCCGGTGCCCGATCGCTCGCCGGAGAGCCCTGGGGGGAGAGAATCTCGGGTGTCATCGACACGCGGCTGAGCCACGGACGCCGCCTCACCAGACACGGGATCGCTCACCACGCAGCACTCACCGGGCCGTTTCTACGACACCCGTGGTTTCAGGAACGTATCGCCGGCCCGCCCAAAACCGACTGGCAGGATTTCTGCGCGGATTTGAACTGGGGCGAGTTGGGGTCGATCGCGCTCGGGCCACCTGCCTTGCCCCCGATTCGTATTCCGACACCGCCACCGCTGTGGGAGAATTCAGGGTCGGGGAAGCTGGGGACTCCGTGGCTGCGCATGCATTCGGAGAACTTCAGCGCTTTTTCCTGCATCTTGGTTTGTTCTGCTGGGCTCGGGGCCCTCCCTCCGTTTGGCGCCAGCTTCTTGCACGCCTTGCTCGCCGCCTGGAACTGCGAGGACTGCGGATCGATGCCGCTGATGTGGCCGTTGTGGCTTTCGCTGTGGAGGAGCAGCCTGCCTTCGCTCGGTTCGGGGAATTCAGGCACCCCGTGCGTGCGCATGCACTGCGAGTAGGCGACCAGTTTCTGCTGGGCGCTCGCGCTGCTTTCCGGGGAGGGTGAGCTGCCCGCGCCACTCGGGTCGGAGCTGGTGGATGTGTTGGAGTCGATGTGGGCGACGCCGGGGCTCGAGGAGCCGCTGGCGCAGCCGCCGAGCAGCAGCGCGGCGCTCCCGAGCACGACCAGGCTGAGCTTCACTCTCATCATGTCTTGGTCTCCTTCACGTTCACGTGGTGGGTGTTAAGTCGCGCACGCCGGGGCACCAGCGCCAGTCACCGACATCATGTGGAAGACGACCTGAGCGTTGGCTGAGAGAACGCGAGGAGCTTGCTAAAGGACGCCGGGCGCTCTTGCGGCAGCGCGCTCGGGCACAGTCAGCTCGGCGTCGGTTAGCTCGAGCGCCGGAAGCTCGAGCGTCAAGCGTGCTCCGCCCTGGGGATCGTTGGCGGCATGCACGGCTCCGCCGTGAGCCTCTGCCATGTGGCGCACGATCGCGAGCCCCAGCCCCGACCCAGGGCGCCCCCGCGCGCCGGGCGCACGATAGAAGCGGTCGAACACGCGCGGCAGGTCCTCCGCGGCGATGCCCGGCCCGTGGTCGCGTACCTCCAAGGCGCCCGCCCGCACACGCACTTCCACGGGAGCGCCGTCGAGCGCCGCGGGCGTGCTCCATTTGCAGGCGTTGTCGAGCAGGTTGGCGATCGCTCGATCCAGGCGCGCGGGTGCGGCACGCACCAGACACGGCTCGGCATCGAGCAGAAAGCGGCACTGGGGCGCGTGTAGGCGGGCGCGATCGAGCGCTGCGGCGGCAGCCAGGTCCAGGCGCACGTCCTCAGCCTCGAGATCCTCGACCTCGGTCTTGGAAAGGTCCACGAGGTCACCCACGAGCACCGTCAGCTCGCCCAGCTGCGCCTGCGCGGCCGCGAGGATGCGGGCACGCTCGCTTGCGGGCAGCGCCTCGCCCAGGGCGAGCGCGTCGAGGTTCGCCTGTACGCTCGTCAGCGGTGTACGAAGCTCGTGCGAGGCGTCTGAGACGAGCTGGCGCTGTGCGAGGCGGGAGCGCTCCAGCGCGGCCAGCATCGTGTTGAAGCTGCCGGCCAGGCGTGCAAGCTCGTCCTCCTCGCCCGCCTCGATGCGATGGCCGAGATCCTGTGTGCGGGCAACGCGCTCCGCCGCCCCCGTCAGGCGTCTCACCGGGACCAGCGCCGCGCGTGATACGAGCAGGCCGAGCGCGGCCGCGAGCGCGACTCCGCCCAGGCTCACCAACGCCAGCACCAGCTTCAGGTGGCTGAGCGTGCTGTCCACGTCGGTCAACGGCAGCGCCGCCTGCCACACCCCACCTTCTGGCGCGCGCTCGGTCAGGATCCGCACATGCGTGCCGGCGACGGTCGTGTCGCTGAAGAAGGCACCGTGTCGGCCGGCGGCAACTGCGTGGGTGGCGGCGGTGATCGGGAGCAGCGACCCCTTGCCTTCGGAGCGAAGGAGCTGGCCGTTGGACTGGAACAGCTGCACGTAGCCCGTGGCGCCGCCGAGCGCCTGAACGGGCAACACCAGCTTCTCCAGCCGGGCCAGCCCCGCGCGCGGCGATCCTTCCAGGGCGGGTGGGCCGCTCGCCTGCAAAGCGCTGTTGCCTTCGATCGAGACCGCCCCGCCATGGAGGTTCTCCGTGACCGTTTCGTAGACGAGGGCTTCGCCGCCGTGCGCCGTCCCTCCCGCGGCCGAGCCCGCACCGTGGGGGGCCGGACCGTCGGGCGCTTGTCCGCCCGAGCCGGATTGGGACATACGCTCGGGCGCCAGCTTCCCTTCTCGTCGCAGCCGTGCCAGCGCGGAGGCGGAGATCGTCGCGGAGCGGATCTGGACGGCCCCCGCCAGGCCCGGCGTGAGCTTCTGGCGAAGGCTCTGATCGATCTGCCCGCGCAGCTCGTTGCCCGTCACCACATACACCACCACCGAAGCGATCACGATCGCCGCCGCCACAGCGCCGGCAGCCAGCAGCACCATGCGCCGACGGAAGCTCATCGCTGCGGGGCCCTCAACACGTATCCCACGCCGCGAACCGTGTGCACCAGCCGCCGCTCCCCGTTGGCCTCGGTCTTGCGGCGCAGGTAGCCGACGTAGACCTCCAGCGAGTTCGACGCGGGACCGAAGTCATAGCCCCATACGCACTCGAAGATCCTGGTGCGGGAGAGCACCTGACGAGGGTGGCGCATCAGCAGTTCCAGCAGCAGGAACTCCGTGCGTGTCAGCCCGAGCGGGCGTCCGTCGCGACGCGCCTCGTGCGCGAGCGGGTCGAGCTCGAGGTCCTCGAAGCGCAGGATCTCGCCGTCGCCCTCCCAGCCGGTGCGGCGCAGCAGGGCGCGAAGCCTGGCCACGAGCTCCTCGCTAGCGAACGGCTTGACCAGGTAGTCGTCAGCGCCAGCCTCCAAGCCCGCCACGCGCTCGCTCACCTCTGCACGCGCACTGAGCATCAGCACCGGTGTGCGATCGCCGATTGCGCGCATCCGCCGACAGACCTCCAGGCCGTCCAGGCCGGGCATCAGCACGTCGAGGATCACGGCGTCGGGAGGGGCGATCGCCAGCGCGCGAATCGCCTCTTTGCCATCTGCCGCAGTAGCCACCCCAAACCCGTTGAGGTCGAGCACGAGCTCGAGCGCCTCGCGAACGGACGGGTCGTCGTCAACGACCAGCAGACGCATGAGCGGATGCTGGCACGTCAACCTGAAAGGAACCTGAGGAGAGCCCGATCACGGCGCCGCTTCGCGCGTGGAGCCGGAGCCGGCACCGTGCGCGCCGCCTGGGATCAACGATTCGCAGGCGCGCACGGCCGCCACGAACGCAGGCGAGCTCTCGTTCAAGCCCTGGTGCTGGATGTGCACGCCACCGCCGGAGAACGTCGGGTCCGGGAAGCTCGGCACGCCGTGCGCGCGTATGCACGCCGCCGCCTTCAGGTACTGCGCCTGTTCGGCCGCGCTGAGGACCGGCTGACTGCCGGGACCGCCGCCGGGCAAGAGCTTGCGGCAGGCTCGCTGGGCTCCTGCGAACTGCGGGTTTCCGCCGACGCCCGCGGGGACCGCCATCCTCACGCTGACTTCGCTGCCGTGGCGCGAGACCTGTGGGTCGGGGAAGTTGGCGACGCCGTGCGCGCGCATGCACGCCGCGTACGCGACGGCCTGGCTGCCGGGCGAGGCTTCGCTGTCGGCGGAGCTCGCTGCCGCTGGGCTGCTCGTCGATGTGTGGGTGCCCAGGTGAGCCACGCTCGAGCTCGGGGAATCGCTGCCGCCGCAGCCCGCCAGCGCCACGAGGACGGCGATCAGCATCGCGCTCGATCCGACCGACGCTCGCTCCGGGAGCGTGATCCTGCGGCGATCGTCGGAGCGTTCGAGGTCGTCTTGCATGTCGTCTCCTTCACAGCTCGAGGGGTCGTGCGCCGAGCCGCTTGTACGACATCGAAGGTTTCGGGGACGTATCGCCGATCGGGCGACCCGCAGCCCAGCTCGTCGGCGAAACCGTGCTGAAACCACTGGGAAGTAGCCTGGAGAACACGTTGGGGGCTCGGGATCGAGCCTGGCATTTGGAAGGGAGTCAGCATGCGCGTGCTTGTGATCGAGGACGACGAGGAGATGGCGCAGGCGATCGCGTTCGGTCTGCGCCAGACGGGCATCGCAGTCGACGTGGCGCTCGACGGTCCCGGCGGGCTCCAGCGCTCGCTCGTCAACGACTACGACGTGATCGTGCTCGACCGCGACCTTCCGGGCATGCACGGCGATCAGATCTGTGCCCAGCTCGCGGGCAGCGACTGTCGCAGCCGCGTGCTGATGCTGACCGCCGCTTCGCTGGTCGAGGACTTGGTGGACGGTCTCGGTCTCGGTGCCGACGACTACCTCGCCAAGCCGTTCGACTTCCCCGTCCTGGTCGCGCGCATCGGCGCGCTGACGCGCCGTGCCCAGCCGGCGATCCCGCCGACCCTGCGTAGTCAGGACGTCGTGCTCGACACGGCCAAGCACCGCGCGTTTCGAGGGGGCCGCCAGCTGGAGCTGGCTCCGAAGGAGTTTGGCGTGCTCGAGCTGTTGCTCGCCGCGCAGGGTCGCAGTGTCTCCGCCGAGGAGCTGCTGGCGCGGGTATGGGACGAGGCCGCGGATCCGTTCACGAACGCGGTCAAGATCACGGTCAGCCGCCTGCGCTCGAAGCTCGGCGACCCGCCGATCATCGAGACCGTCGCCAAGTCGGGCTACCGGATCTGAGCGTGGCCAAGCGTCTGCGTCTGCCGCGTCGCACGATTCGCCTGCGCCTCGCGCTCCTGTACGGCGGCGTGTTCTTCATCTCGGGCGCCGCGTTGCTGGCGCTCACCTACGGTGCGGTCGCTCACATCCACGGCTCCTTCACCCAGGCTCTGCCAGCGCCATTCCTGCGCGAACACCTGGCGAAGGCTCTCCCATCCGGTCGCCCACCGCCACACACCGTCGTCAAAGTCTCCGTGATCGACTCCGACCAGCGCAACGCGGACCTGCACGTGCTCGCGGGCGTGTCGCTGATCGCGCTCGCGATCATGGCGGGCGTGTCGATGGGGCTCGGGTGGCTGATCGCCGGCCGCGTGCTGCGTCCGCTGCGGACGATCACCACCGCCGCACGCGACATCTCCGCGACCAACCTGCACCGGCGGCTCGCGCTCGATGGACCCGACGACGAGTTCAAGGAGCTCGGGGACACGATCGACGAGCTGCTCGCGCGGCTCGACGCGTCCTTCCAATCACAACGCCAGTTCGTAGCCAACGCCTCGCACGAGCTACGCACCCCGCTGGCACGGCTCAAGACCCTGGTGCAGGTCGCGTTGGCCGATCCTGACGCCACGCCGCAGTCGCTGCGCGCCGCGCACGAGCGAGTGCTCGCGTCCGAGCGCGAACTGGAGCGGCTGATCGATGCGCTGCTCGGCCTGGCGAGCGGCGAGCGCGGCCTTCACCGTCGCGAAGCGGTCGACCTCGCCGCGCTGACCGGCGAGGTGCTCGCCGCTCGCCAGCAGGAGATCGAGGAGCGTGGCATTCAGCTGAGCGCGAGGCTCGACCCTGCGCGCACGGTCGGCGACGCCCAGCTGCTCGAGCGGCTGGTGGCCAACCTGATCGACAACGCGATCCGCCACAACACCACGTCGGGCCGCGTAGAGGTCAGCACCTCGACCACTGCCGGACAGGCCGTCCTGTCGGTCGCCAACAGCGGCCCCGAGATCGCCTCCGAGGACTTGGACCGCCTGCTACAACCGTTCGAGCGCCTGGGCGCCGATCGCACGCATCAAGGTGAGGGGCACGGCCTCGGGCTGTCGATCGTGCACGCGATCGCCAGCGCCCACGAAGCCACCGTCAGCCTCGAAGCCCAGCCTGGCGGTGGACTGCACGTGCAGGTGCGGCTGGCGCTGCCGTGACCGGCCGCGCGGTGGGCTGTCGGTCGCCTGCGCGCTCGCTCGCGCACCCGCGCCTCGCGCTCGCCAGCGCCGGCCGGCGCTGCGCGGGTCTGCGCCTCGCTCTCAAGCCCACCGGAGGCAGAGCTTCGCTGGGTCTCGTCGGCTGAATCCGCCTGCGTTTGAAGGGCGAACCACACGGTCTTGCCTTGTGGCGAGGGGATCACGCCCCACGCGTCGGACATCGCCTCGACGATGCGCAGGCCCCGGCCAGACTGGTCTTCGGGGGTGGGGAACTGGACCTGCGGCTGGCCCTGGTGGCTGTCACGCACTTCCACGCGGATCTGCTCGCGCGCGTCGATCGCCAGCTCGAAGTCCGTGTTTGCGTGCTGGATGCAGTTCGTCGCCAGCTCGGAGGTCATCAGCTCGGCGGCCTGAATCAGCTCGCGCGGCTGATCGCTCAGCGTGTCGCGCACGAACCGGCGGGCGGCCGGCACCGACTCGGGTACGCCGGGAACTTGCGCGCGCTCATCGCGACTCGACCGGCAGGACGTGGGACAGGCCGGTGACCTCCACCACCCGGCGCACGACCGGCGAGGGGTTGCGCAGCTGCACCTCGCTCACCTTGGACACGCCGATCAGGACCGCGATCCCGGCGCTGTCCATGAAGCGCAGGTTGCCGAGGTCGAAGACCACGCGCTCAGGGCGCTCGGCGAGGATGCTTGTCATCGCCGCGTGCAGCGAATCGGCGTTCGAGCTGTCGAGCTCCCCCGAGAGCGTCACGATCGGCACGCCGCCCGCGTCGGGCGCGGTCTCGATCGCGATCTCAGCGGCGCCCGTGACCAACTGCGGGTCTCGAATCTCTCCGTCTAGTTCCATCGGATGCCAAGTATGGCGGTGTCGTCGGTGTGACCCTCGAACGCAAGATCGTGCACGAGCTTCGCGAGCAGTGCCGCAAGCGAGGCTTGCTGCCCGCTGGCCGCCGCTCGAAGGCGCGCTAGACCCACGTCCAAGATCTCCCCACGCCTCTCAACGAGACCGTCGGTGAAGGCTACCAGGGTCGTTTGCGGCCCGACCGTCACCGTCTTCTCGCGGTAGGGCGAGGCACGCGGGACCCCGATCGGGACGTCCCCGTCGAACTCCACGAAGCGAGCCTGCCCGTCCTCGATCAGCAGCGGCGCCATATGCCCGGCGCTGGCCAGCGTCAGCGTGCGGGCCTGCACGTCGATCAGCACACACATCACGGTCGCGAAGTAGTCGTGCGGGCCGCGGTTGACGAAATCCGAGAGCTTGCTCAAGACGCTCGCGGGACTCGGTCGCTCGGTCGCGTAGGCGAGCGTCGCATAGCGCAGCGCGGCCATCGTCGTGGCAGCCGGCAGCCCGTGTCCGGAGATGTCGCCGATCACGAGCAGCACCCGCCCCTCGTCGGTCGCCGTCACGTCATACCAGTCTCCTCCCACGTCGAGCCCGGTCGCGGCGGGGACATACCGCGCGCTCACCTGAAGACCGGCGACCTGCGGCAGCTCGGGCAGCAGCGCGTGCTGGAGCGTCTGCGAGATGCTGCGCTGCTCGGTGAACAGCCTGTGGTTCTCCGCAGCGACGCGGTCGAGCACCGCGCTCAGCTCCTCCGCGTGCCGTCTGCGTCGCGCGAGCCGCTCGGTCATCAGCGCCGCCGCGATCGAGATCAGCACCCCGACGAGCACGATCAGCCACGGCAGGTCCGCGAAGAACGTGCCGCTGAGCGGCCCTCTCGGGGTCACCACCAGCGTGAACGCGCTGTCGCCAAACGCGACCGCCACCGACTTCTGGCGGCCGCTGATCGGGAAGTGGTGCAGGTTCGTCACCAGCAGGTTGGCCGGGCTGCGCGAGCGACCCAGGTACAGGGCGTAGTTCAGATCGGAGAACGCGGAGTTGCCCGACAGCTTCGAGCGCCGGTCCTGTGGGATTGGGGTTTCCGTGTACACGGCGAAGCCGTGCGCGACGCCCGGTGTGCTGAACGCGTAGCCGAGGCTCGGCATGCTCGAGCCGAGGACGCCCGTCACGTTCAGGAGCGGGGAATGTTCGGCGTGTGCGAAGAACGCGCGGGCCTTTGCGGGCAGCGACGCGAGCGTCGGGGTGCGCCCGACGACCACCGTCGGCGCCGGTGTGCTGGTGCCCAGGCGCCACAGCGACGCGGAGCTGAACTGCCGACCAGGTCCAACGTAGGGCGCGATGAACGCGCGAAACCTCTGCGCGTTGCCTGCGGTCGCGTCCGCCAGCTCGGCGCCTGAGGCGAGCGGTGTCTGGAGCGTGGGCACCACCGCCGTCAGCACCGAGCCGACTTCATGCGCCCGCAGTCGCAGCAGCCGGTCTTCGTTCTGGTTGTACAGCGCCAGCGAGATCACGGCAAACGCCGCCGTGACCGCCAGCCCGAGCACGAGCGCGGCGACCGTCACGGGCAGCGGCCTGCGCCGCCAGACCGAGTCGCTCGCGCTCGAGGGCGTGGGCGTCGGCGTACTCATCGCCGCTGGCCCAGCGCGAGCCCGCGGAGCTCCTCCCCGTCAGCCATATAGCGCCAGCCTAAACCAAAGCGACAGAAATTAGCTCGCCTTCAGCTACGCGCAAGGCTCGCTTGAGCAACGGGCGCCAGAGTGTAGGACGACAGGTACATCGATCGTGATGCTGATTCTCCTCATCCCCCTCATCTGGCTGGCCGTCGCGGCGTTCGTCGTGACGGCCTGTCGGGTGGCCGCGCACGGCGACAGGCGCGAGCCTCGCTCCTACGGCTAGGCGCCGCGCGCCCGGTCAGGCGCCGGCCCCGACGCCCACCGTCGCCGGCTCGTCCGCGCGCCAGCAGCGATCAATCGATCGCCGTGAACGGATCGACGTGCTGGGCGGCGAGCACGTACCACGAGGTCGCGCCGGTGTGCAGGGAGGCGAAGTACGATTCCCCTTCGCAGTCGCTGAGGCCGTTCTTGGACGCGGCGATGATGCCCAGACCGTCGTTGTTGAGGCCGTTCGCCTGGGCGTATTCGATGTCTGAGAGGTACGTTTCAGCCTGTTCTGGGTCGCCTGGGCGATCGCGCAGCTCGAGCGCGTCGGCGAGGTGCGCGGTGCCCTCGAACCACACGCCGCTGCGATCGCCCTCGCAGAAGCTGACGCCGCTGAAGCCTTCGCTGTCGACCGCGAGCTTGCTCACGTCCCAGTCGAGCGAGGACGCGTATGTGGGATCCTGGAGCGCCAGGTAGGACCAGCTGTTGACGTCCTCCGGCTGCACTTCGTTGTTGATGCGCTTGCCGTTGTTGGCCGTGCCCACGTAGAAGCGCCCTTCGCGCGCGTCCCACATCGCCTCCACGAAGCGCTGTGCCCAAGCCGCGCGCGTCGACCAAACGGGGTTGGCGCTCGCCTGCGCCAGCAGCGTGAACAGCGAGTACAGGTCGATGTTGTGCTCGGTGGACTTCCACTTGATGCGCTTGCCGCGCGCCGTCAGCCCGCCGGTGTAGCCGCCCGCGCCGCGCGTGTCGCGGCAGTGGGCCTGCACCCAGTTGCCGATTGCTTGCGCGCCGGCCAGGTAGGCCGTTTCGCCGGTGGCGTCGTACAGCTGCACGAGCGCCTGGCCGTCCCACGCCATGCTGCCGACGTCGCTCGTCGCTTCCGTCGCGTGCACGTCGCCGGGATCGAGCAGCGGCGTCGGCGCGTAGGCCGCGCGGATGCGTCCGTCGTGGGCCGGGTCGTTTGCCTGCACGTACAGCAGCGCATCGCCGATCGTCTGCGCGCGCGTCAGTCCTTCGGGCGTGCCCTGCGCGAGGTACGCGTCGATGATCACGGCGTCGTCGTAGGTGAAGGAGTCGGTCAGGTGCTGCTGTTCGAGCACGCCGCCGCTGAAGCTCTGCACCAGCCGCGGTGTCGATCCCGACGCGTAGCGGTCCATCATCTGGTCGAGGTACTGATACGCGTCCGCGACGCTGCTCGCGCGCCCAGGCGGTGGCTGGGCGTCGGCAGCGGCTACCGACACCACCATCGCCGCCAGCACGGCTAGCACGATCACGCGCCTGATCCCCACCTGTTTGAGCCTAGCGGGTGGTCGCTCCCGTGGTCCTCGCCTACGGCGCCGCGCGTTCGAGCCGGTAGATCGTGCCCGTGTCCCAATCGCCCACGAGCAGCGACTGGCGATCGGGGGTCAGCGCGATCGCCAGCGGGTTGTGCAGGCCCGTGAGGAACGGCGTGACGGCTCCCTCGAAGCCCGACCCGGTGCGCGTCAGCGCGACGCGCTGGACCTTCGCCACGTTCCACTCGGGGACGATCGCCGCGGTGCCCACGCTTGCCCCCAGCTGGCCGGTCACGACCGCCACGCCGCCGACCGCCGCGTGCTTGTCGAGCACCGCCGTCGGCGCCGGCACCCCCACACACGCCTCGCCGCCCTGCCCGTAGCATTCGGGGAAGCGCCAGTTCTGCCCTTCGCGCACGAGCGCCAACCAGTCGCCCGGGGTGCGCAGGCCGAGGTTGTCCTGCTGGTTCATCGTCACGAGCAGCTCGCTCGTGCCCGGGAAGTAGGCGAGCCCGAACGGTGCGCGGATACGGCGCGCGTAGATACGCAGGTCGCCCCCGTCAGGTGCGAACGTGACGATCGAGCCCGCGAACTGAGAGGCCGGTTTGCAGTGGTCGCAGGTCGCCGTTATGCCCATCACAAAGCGACCCTCTCCATTCATCAAAAGAAGGTTGTTCTCGCCGCCGGGCACGGGCCCGTCGAGGATCCGCGCGTGCTGGGTGAAGCGCCTGCCGTCGAACCCGCCGTACTCGTCCACGCGTCCCACCGACGCCACGTACAGCTCGCCGCGGTACCACGCCAGGCCCAGCGGGTCATCGAGGCCCGAGACGACCTTCATCGCCGGCGCGCCCGGCTTGGCGATCATGTAGACGCCGTCGTGCGCGTGCGCTTCCAGGCCGGCCGCGGTGAGCCACAGCCGCCCGCTCGCGTCGAACGCGAACGCCGCCGTGTTCAACGGACCGTGCGCGTACACGCTCGCGCGCAGGCCAGCCGGGCCGCGCAGGCCCGCTCCGATCGGCACCAGCGCGCTGCTCGTGGTGCTTTTTGCCGTCGAGCCACATCCCGCGAGCGACACGCACGCGAGCAGGGCGCACGCGAGCGGCAGGCGGGCGAGCGCCGGAGGCCCGGCGCTCAACTGCCCGTCACTGGTAGGTCACTGGAGGGCCGGGAGCTTCATAGCCGGTGGCCGAGCTCGCGCCCGCAGGCGGGCCCGAGTAGGAGCCGCCGCTGGCGCCCGGGCTGCCCGAGCCCATGTTCGGGCACGGGCCCTTCATCGGCGTGTTCGACTTCGGCGAGGGGGCCGGAGTCGCGGGGGTGGCGGGGGTGCTCTGCGGCGTCGAGGTCGTCGGCGTCGAGCTCGTCGGAGCCGCTGCGGCGCCAGCGATGCCGGCCACGGCGCCGCCAGCCGCGAGCGCGCCGAACACGATCGCCGCCCTGAGAGTCTTTGAGATGTGCATCTGTGGAGCCTCCAGTCGGTCGGTGCAGGAGTGCTGCGAGCATTATCCATCGCGCTTGCTAAGCGCTGGCATGGGCGAGGCGTAGGAGTTGTGTAAGAGTCCGCCCGGTGTCGGACCTCGACCGGCTGCGTCACAGCACGCCCGACCGCCCCGATGCGGCCACGCACCTCCAGGTGAGCGTGTTCGCGCGGCGCATCGCGCTGCTCGCCCTGGTCGTCCTCGGGTTGCTGGTGCTCGGTGCGATCGCGCTCGCGTTGAGCGAAGGGGTCGGCCTGTGGTACGGCTTTCGCTGGGCGCTAGACACGGCCGCCACCGTCGGCGGCTTTCCCCAGCCGCACACCGTCGGCGGCCAGGTCGTCCAGGTCGCGCTCGTGCTGCTCGGCGTCGGTACGCTCTTCTACGCGCTCGCCACCGTCGCCGAGTTCTTCGTCGCCGGGCACCTCGGCGAACTACTCGCGATCAGGCGCATGCAGCGAACGATCGACTCGCTCACCGACCATCACATCATCTGCGGCTTCGGTCGCGTCGGGCGCCAGGTCGCGCGCGATCTGGAGGGCGCGCGCGCCCCTTACGTGGTGGTGGACGCGACCTCCGCCAACCACCCGCTCGCCGAGATGTCCGGCATGTGCTTCATCGAGGGTGACGCCGCCGACGACAGCGTGCTCGTGCAGGCCGGCATCGCGCGCGCCCGTTCGATCATCGCGTGTGCGGACTCCGACGCCGACAACGTGTTCATAACGCTCACCGCGCGCGAGCTGCGGGCCGACATCCCGATCGTCGCCAGGGCCGCGATCGAGGACACCGAGAAGAAGCTCAAGCGCGCGGGAGCCGACCGCGTGATCTCCCCGTACAAGACCAGCGGCACCGAAATGGCGCGGCTCGCCCTGCACCCGCAGCTGAGCGGCGTGGTGGACGTCGACGCGGAATATCGCCTGGAGGAGATCCCCGTGGGCGAGGGCTGTGAGGGGGTGGGGCAGACCGTCGGCGACATCCGCGGCGCGTCGATGATCGTCGGCCTGCGCCGCGGCGCCGAGTTTCAGCCCCAGCCCGCTGCCGACACGCAGCTGCTCGGCGGCGACGTGATCATCGCGATGGGCACGCCGAGCACGCTCGAGCGGCTCGAGGAGCTGCTGGCGGCCGTGCGCACGCGCGGCTAGGGTCTGATCTCGGTCTTCGAGGCGGCGGTGCTGGTCGCGACCGTGACCGCGCTGGAGGCATCCGGCCCTAGCCATTTCGCGCCCGCGTCTTCGGAGAGTTCGCTGGCCAGCGCCTGTTCGCCTTCTGCGCTTGCGAACGTGGTCGTGCTGGAAAAGCTCGACACGCCCACGTCGCCGGTCTGTACGCCCGCAAGCGAGCCGATCGTCCTCAGCAGCGGCCCTTCGCAGCCGTACTCGAGCGCATACGGTTCGTGTTCTGAGCTGACCAGCTGCACCCACACCTTGCCCGAGACCGGCCCCACGAGCCTCGTCTCCAGCAGGTTCGTGACGATCACCCCCGCTTTGCCCGATGGCGTGCCGTCGGCTCCTTCGCTGGCGCAGTGCCTCCCGGAGCTTTCACAGCCGGTGAACGTGAGCCGCTCGACGCCGGTCTGGGTGCCCGTGACTTCGCCTTTGCCAGTTCCCGCCGCACACACCACGGTGTACCCCAGTTCGCTCGCCGACAGGGTCAGCGCCCCGGTGCTCGACGTGAAGCCCGGGCCCGGCGCCTTTTCGAATTTGCCCTTCTTGGCCTTCGCCGATTTGACCGTGCAGGCCGAGTTCGTGTATTCGCCCTTCTTCTGCGCCACGCAGCTCGCTGCGGCGCCGGGCTTGAATTCGAATTTGCCCTTCTTGGCCTTCGCCGATTTGGTCTGACAGTTCGCTTCGGTGTATTCGCCCTTCTTCTGGGCGACACACTGACCGAACTGCGCGGCCTGTGCCGCGGGCGCAGCCACGGTGATCGACAGGCTGGCGCTGGCGGTCTGGGGCGTCGGCGAGCTCGAGTCGCTGACCTGCACCGTGAAGCTCGATTTGCCGGCTGCGCTCGGCGTGCCCAGGATCGCGCCGGTCTGAGCGTTCAGGTGCAGGCCCGCCGGCAGTGAGCCCGAGCTCAGCGACCAGTTGTAAGGAGTGTCGCCGCCGCTCGCCGCCAGCGTCTGGGCGTAGCCTTTGCGCGCCTGGCCTTCCGGCAGGCTCGTGGTGGTGATACCCAGCGGCGCGCCGGGAGCGGGGGTTGCCTTGAGCACGGGGTGGTCCAGCACGGGTGCTCCGTCGACGATCGCGCTGATCGCATACCAGCGCGCTTCGCCGCCCTCGCCCGTGACATACGCGTCGGTCGCGCTGGCGGGAAGCGTGGTGACCTGGGTGCCACCTGGCGTCGCCGAGACGTGGTCGGGTGTGTGGTTGAAGTCCGTCGTCAGTTTCGGCGTGGAGAACACCTCGTAGCCTTCCGCGCCCGGCGCCGCCTGCCAGTGCAGGTGGACCGCGCCGGGTGTGTCGCCGACAGCGGAGGCGCTGTACACGGGCACGATGCGCGGGACTTCGCTGATGCCTTCGCCCGGTTTCACTTCTTCGCCGACGAACGTCGCGCTGGAGAGGGCGGGGTTGAATTTTTCGACGCTGTTTGCGTCGGGCACGAGAATGTACGGGCTCTTGACGTAGGTGGTCTGCTGGGGCTTCAGTTCGCCCAGCATTTCCGCGTACTGCTGGTCTGGCTGGAAGTCGAAGTTCGCATGGGGTTCTTCGTCGATCGCCAGTTCCACGTTGTACAGCGGCACGTTGGCGACGTTGGTGACGCCGAGCAGGAAGTGCCACGGCACGCCTTCTTCGAGCCCTTCTTCATCGCCCTCCACTTTCAGCTTCAGCGCTCCCTTGCCCCACACGTGCAGCGGTTCGGCGAGCGCGGCCTGCGCGGTCACCGGAGCCCCGAACGGCTCCAGCGTCGCTTCGTAGCCGGCCGACAGGTAGTACTCGCCTTCTTCGTCGCCGCGCACGATCCAGCTGGTCGTCGCGCTGCCTTCGCCGGGGATCGCGGCGACGCCCTGGGTGGCGCTCTGAGGTTCCGGCGTGGGCGCGAGGCTGAGCCCCGCCGGCACGTTCAGCGTGGCGTGTCCGGCGCTCAGCTGGAACGGTTCGGGAGACAGGTTCTGCATGACCATGCTGACTTCGAAGAACTGCTTGAGCACGGTCGCCTTGCCCTTCAGGATCAGCCACTCGATCAGCGGGTGACCTTCGACCACGATCGGGTGGGCGACGATGTGGTATTCGCCCGCTTCCCCTTCTTCGCCCGGCGTGTATTCGCACTGGCTCGGCGAGCAGCCCCATTCGCCGCCGCCGCCGCCACCGCCGCCGCCACCACCACCGCCACCGCTGGCGCCGTATTCGCCGACGAGCTCGCCTTCGCCGTTGACCGAGCCGTGCAGCACGATCGGAGTCACTTTGAAGAACGCCAGGCGCAGTTCGAATTCGTAGACGTTCTTGTTGGCCGGGTCGCTCGTGTCGATGCCGGCTGCTTCGATTTCCGCCAGCGTCATTTCGTGCGCCTTGACCTTGGCTTCCGTCAGCTGCCCGCTGTTGAGCTTGACCGTCACCGTGCCGTGGTGGTGTGCGTCGACGCTCGCCTGCACGGCCTGCGGCTGGTGTTCGCGCGCGTACACGTACACCGTGTCGGTGCCCGCGGGCAGGTCGGCGAGCAGCGCGTTGCCTTCCGCGTCGGCCGTCGCCTGCGTCTTGGCGCCGTCGCTTGCCATGTACACGACTTCCGCGCCTTCGAGCGGGCTGCCGCCAGCGTCCTCGACCGTCACGGTCAGCTCTTCGCCGGCGCTGGGCGCCGGCAGCACGGTCACCTGGACGGTGGCGGGGGCGCTTGTTTCTTCGCCGTGCTTGACGGTCAGCGTGGCGAGGTCGGGTTTGCCGGCCGCCGTCGGGTCGGCATAGGTGTGGTAGGCGACTGCCTGTGCGCCTTCGGAGGCTTGCGTGTCACCGAATTCCCAGCGATAGCTCGTTATTTCCGAGATCGGGGTGCTGCCCGAGCCATCGAGCGCGACGGCCTGCCCGGCCACCGCCGTCAGGTTCTCACCGGCGTTGGCGTGCAGCTCGAGCACCGTCACGAGCGCCGTCGCCGCGGACTGCGCTGGCTCGCCTTCGCCGCCGCCGTCGGTGGCGGTCTCCTGTGCGCGGATCGTGTGGCCGACGTCGGCCGCGGTGAGCAGGTAGCTGCTGCCCGTGGCCCCCGCGATCGGCTGGCAGCTGGCGCCCGAGCCGTTGCAGCGCAGCCACTGATCGCTGTATTCGAACGGTTCGTGGCTCCACGCGCCGTGCGTCAGGACCAGCGTCTGGCCCTGTTTCGGGGTCCCGTACACGCGCGGCGCGGAGCTGTTGACCGGGATTCCTTCGGGCGGGACTTCGCTCGCTTCCAGCGTCACTTCCGTCGGCGAGTAGACCGGCCGGTAGTACAGCCCGCCGCCGATCGCGCCGCCCCGCTCGAATTCGAACACGCCCGCGCGGCTGGTGGCGGTCACGATCGCGAGTTTCTGCCCTGCCGAGGCTTCCAAGCCGGCAACCGGGGCCGCTTCCACGGTTCCCGCCAGCGTCGCCGTGCCGTGGACGGCGAGCGAGCCGAAGCTCGAGCTCGAGGCGATCGCCGAGCGCAGGCTCCCGGCCTTGCCCTGGTCGTAGGGGCCGAACACGTTGAGCTGCACGCCCGCCGCGATCGACAGCGACCCGCTGTTGAGCAGCGTGCCCGACGTGCTCAGCTCCCGTTCTCCGCCCGCGCCGGCTTCCACGCTGATCGTGCCCGTGTTGGTGAGCGTGGTTTCGGATTCGACGCGTAGCTCGTCTTCGTCGGCGCATCCGCTGCTGGTCATCGCGATCGTGCCGCCGTTGGTGACGTTGCCTTCGGTGATCACGTAGGCGTAGGGGAAGTTGCATTCGGCTTCGATCGCGAACGTCTGCCCGGCCGACAGCTGGCCTCGCAAGCGGGTGTCGTAGCCGTGCGCCACGATCCGGCTCGCGCCCGGCCCCGCGTATTCCACCGTGGCGTTGTCTTCGGAGACCACTGGAGCTGACCCGCTCGTGGTTCCAGCGCCCTCCACGAACTTGCCGCCGGGGAGCGACAGGTGACCGGAGCCCGTGCCGACCACCGAGCCGCCGGAGCCGTTCTTGAACGAGCCGGAGTACATGCCGAGCGCAACTGCGTCCGCGATCTGCACGGCGCCCGTGTTGAGGACTTCGCCGCCCTCCAGATCCCGTTGGCCGCCCGCGCCGGCTTCGACGCTGATCGTCCCCGTGTTGGTGAGCGTGCTTTCGGATTCGACGCGTAGTTCGTCTTCGTGGGCGCATCCGCTGCTGGTCATCGCGATCGTGCCGCCGTTGCTGACGTTGCCTTCGGCGATCACGTAGGCGTAGGGGAAGTTGCATTCGGCTTCGATCGCGAACGTCTGCCCGGCCGACAGGTCGCCCCGCAAATGGGTGTCGTAGCCGTGCGCCACGATTCGGCTCGCGCCCGCGCCCGTGTATTCCACCGTCCCGTCCGTCCCCGACACCACAGGCGCGCCGCCGCTCGTCGTCCCTCCGTCCTCGACGAACGTCGCGGATACCTCGAGATGCCCTGAGCCTACGCCCGCCACCGAGCCGCCGGCCGCGTTGGTGAAGACGCCCGAGTCGAACAGGAGCGCGGTGTTGTTGGCGACGTTGATCGTGCCTTCGTTGGTGACCGTGCCGCGCAGGCGTCGTTCGCCGCCGGCGCCCGCTTCCACGTCGATCGTGCCCTTGTTCGTGAGCGTCGTCGCGCCTTCCGCTTGCAGGAAGGCTTCGGCTTCGCATCCGCTGCTGCTCATCGCGATCGTGCCGCCGTTGGTGAAGCTCGCCTGCGTGGTCACGGCCGCGTACTGCTCGTCGCCGCAGCCACCTTCGATCACGAAGGTCTGGCCCGGTGAGCTGGCTCCCTTCAGGTACGTGTAGTAGCCCTCAGCCACGATCCGGCTGGCGCCCGCTCCTGTGTATTCCACGGTGGCGTTGTCTTCGGAGACCACTGGAGCCGATCCGCTGGTGGTCCCGGCTCCCTCGACGAAGGTCGTGCCCGTGACCGCGAGATGCCCTGAGCCCACGCCTGCCACCTTGCCGCCGGCGGCATTGGTGAAGGCGCCGGAGTCGAACAGGAGCGCGGTGTTGTTGGCGACGTTGATCGTGCCTTCGTTGGTGACCGTGCCGCGCAGGCGTCGTTCGCCGCCGGCGCCCGCTTCCACGTCGATCGCGCCCTTGTTCGTGAGCGTCGCCGGTTCGTCCGCTTGCAGATAGGCTTCGGCGTCGCATCCGCTGCTGCTCATCGTGATCGTGCCGCCGTTGGTGAAGCTCCCATCCGTGCTCGCGGCGGCGTACTGCTCGGCGTTGCAGCCAGCTTCGATCGCGAAGGTCTGGCCCGGTGAGCTGGCTCCCTTCAGATACGTGTAGTAGCCCTCGGCCACGATCCGGCTGGCGCCCGCCCCCGTGTATTCCACGGTGGCGTCGTCTTCGGAGACCACCGGAGCTGATCCGCTCGTGGTCCCTGCGCCCTCGACGAAGGTCGTGCCCGTGACCGCGAGATGCCCTGAGCCTGCGCCTGCCACCTTGCCGCCGGCGGCGTTGGTGAAGACGCCGGAGTCGAACAGGAGCGCGGTGTCGTTGGCGACGTTGACCGTGCCTTCGTTGGTGACCGTGCCGCGCAGGCGTCGTTCGCCGCCGGCGCCCGCTTCCACATCGATCGCGCCGGAGTTCTCCAGCCCGTTGCCCGACTCTGTTTCGAGGCTCGATTCATAGGCGCCGGAGCTCGTCAGCGCGACGGTGCCCCTCGCGGCGACGTCGACTTCTTCATAGGCGCGAACATAGGCCCCGCCGGCTCCGCTCGTGCTCGCGATCCGCAGCTTCTGCGCGCCCGACGCGCCGCCGACGCGGAGCGTCTTGACTTCCACGTATGCGGAGGCGGTCGGTTCGAGCGTGACCTCGTAGCTCCCGGGCGCCGTGATGCACGCTTCGTCGCTGGAGCTGGGCACTTCGTGCGTGCTCCAGTTCGCGGCTTCATACCAGCTGCCCCCGGCGGTGTTCGTCCAGGAGTCGGTGCACCCGGCGGCGAGCGCGGAGGACGGGGCGAGCGCGGCCGCGACGGTCGCCGTCAGCGCCGCGAGCAGCAACCGGGCAGAGGAGCCCCCGAGTGCAGAGGGGCGCCCGAGCCATCGCGCGCGGACGCGTGAGCGCTTCGTCGCTGCTTGTACGCGAACGCGGCTTCCTTGCATGATCGCCCCCCAGGCTCTCTGTCGACGCATACCCCATCGTGCGCCGAAGCCCGATCCACCTAGCCGCGCGTCTACGGAAGTCGTCGCCGCCCGTTTATACCAGTTGCTCGGCGGCCGGGTCATCCCCGCGGGCGCATATCGTGCGGGACCCGTGTCCGCCCTGCCGTTCTCAGCCGAGCTGGCCAATGACGAGGCCGTGCTGCGCTTCCCCTACGACGAGCGCCTGCGCCAGCTGCTGCGCGCGATCCCCGGGCGCCGCTGGGATCCCGTCGGGCGAGCATGGTGCATCCCGCTCGGCCCCGAGCAGGCCGAGGCGCTCGCGCGCCTGCTCAGCGGGCTGGCGGGCCGCGCGCAGGTCAGCGACGAGCTTGCGCGCGCGATCTCGCGCCGGCGCGCGCGCCGCCAGCGCGGGGAGTGTGTCGTCGAGCTGTGCCGCCCCGATGAGCGCCGGTGGCTGAGCATCGCCACCGACGCCGCGCCGGAGATCGTCGCCGAGCTGCTCGAGCACCCCGAGGCGCGCACGCTGGCGAGCATCGGCCGCGCGCTGGTTCCGCTCGACGAGCGCGCGGCCGAGATGCTCGACGCGCTCACGCGCAGTACGCAGCGGGTGCACGTCAGCGGCCACGCGCGCGCCGCGCTCGAGGACCTGGCGCGCGAGCGCCGGGCGGCGGCGGGCTCACATGGCCAAGCGCTCGCGGGCGCTCACGACATCGAGCTCCGCCGCGACCGTCGCGGCGAGCACTGGATCCTGATCACGGCCGAGCGCGCGACGCTCGCCCGTGCGCTGGCGGCCAGGGCGGGACTCACCGCCCTCGATGGGCCTGCTGGGACGCTCGGGCTTGCAGCCGTGGAGGAGCATGGCGAAGCGCTCGCGCAGCTGCTCGATCAGATCGAGGACGTCAGCGTCGACCCCCGCGTGACGGCGTGGCTGAGGCGCGCTAGAACGTGGCGCGGAAACGTCGAGGTGGAGCGCGCCGCCGAGTCGCCAGTGTTCGTGCTGCTGGGCGAGGAGTCGCGCCTACCGCCGGCGCTGCGCGAGCGCGCCACGAGCGTGCCCGGTGGGGTCACCGTGCCGCTGACGCTCGCGTGCTGGCGGCTGATGGGCGAGCTCGACGCCTGGATCAGCCCGGCCGCGCGGCGGTGCGTGGCCGCGCTGCAAGCCGGCCGCCCGGCGCCTCCGGCGGTGCTCGAACGCTCGCAAACGCACGAGCAGCCGACGTTCGTGCTGGCCGCCGGTCACGATCCGACGCGCGTGCGCGAGTTCGCGGCGCTGCGCGGTGCGCTGGCGCCCAGCGGGCGCGGCGAGCACGCCGGGCTTCCCGCGATCCATGCCGACCCCTTCTGCGTGCCGCAGCTCGACGCCTTCCTGGCCGACGGGCAGGTGTGGGTCGAGCCGGACGCGCTCGAGCTGCTCCAGGAGATTCGCGAGCAGCACGCTCGAGGCGCCGGCCTGGTGGCGCTCTCGGCAGCCACGGACGCGCGCCTGCACGTCGCCGGTCTCGGTGGCGAGCTGAAGCCGTTCCAGCGTGCGGGCGTCGACTACCTGCTCGCGCGCAGGCGTGCGTTCCTCGCCGACGAGCAGGGTCTCGGCAAGACGATCGAGGCGCTCGCCGCGCTCGAGGCGGTTGGCGCGTACCCGGCTGTGGTCGTTTGTCCCGCGAGCCTCAAGCTCAACTGGCGGCGCGAGATCGTGCGCTGGCTGCCCGGGCGCAGCGTGCGCCTGCTGTCGGGCAACCGCGCCGAGGCCGACACGCCCGCGGATCTGACGCTCGTCAACTACGACATCGTGGCGGCGCGTGTGGATGAGCTGCGCGATCTGGGCCCGCGCGCGCTGGTGCTCGACGAGTCCCACTACTGCAAGAACGCGGCCGCCAAGCGCACCCAGGCGGTGCAGCGGCTGTCCGCGGCGGTGCCGCGCGACGGGCTCGTGCTGGCGCTGAGCGGCACGCCCGTGACCAACCGGCCCGCCGAGCTGATCTCGCAGCTTCGCATCCTCGGGCGCCTCGAGGACTTCGGCTCGGGCGCGCGCTTCGGTCAGCGCTTCCGCGGCGCGGACGCCCACCTGCGCCTGCACTGGCATCTGCGTGCGCGCTGCTTCGTGCGCCGCCTGAAGGCCGACGTGCTGCCGCAGCTGCCGGCCAAGACGCGGGCGATCGTGCCGGTCGAGCTCGACAACGAGGCCGAGTACCGGCTCGCCGAGCGCGACCTCGTGGCGTGGCTGCGCAGCCAGCCGCTGGACCTGCGAGAGCTCGACGCGAAGGTGGCCGCGGCGCTGCGCGCCGAGCGCCTCGTGCGCTGCAACGCGCTCAAGCTGCTCGCGGCGCGCGGCAAGCTAACCGCGGCGCTCGCGTGGATCCACGACTTCTGCTCCTCGGGCGAGCGCCTGGTGGTGTTCGCCGGGCACAAGGAGATCCAGCGGGCGGTGTGCGCGCGGTTCCCCAACGCCCTGCACATACTCGGCCAGGACAGCGCGCTCGCGCGTGAGCAGGCGCTGGAGGCGTTTCAGGCAGCGGACGCCGACGGCTCCAACCAGCTGATCGTGTGCTCCACCGACGTCGCAGGCCATGGCCTGACGCTCACGCGCTCGTCCAACGTCGCCTTCCTCGAGCTCGCCTGGACCCCTGCCAAGCACGACCAGGCCGAGGATCGCTGCCATCGGATCGGCCAGCAGGACGCGGTCAACGCCTACTACCTGCTGGCGGCGGACACGATCGACGAGACGATCTCGACGCTGCTCGAGCGCAAGCGCGCGGTGATCGGCGCCGTCACCGACGGTCGCTGCGAGGATCAGGACGGGGTCCTGGACGGGCTCGTACGCGAGTTGCGCGGCGCGCCCTACCGGCACTTGCGAGCCGTCGCCTGAGCGAGCCGGCTCAGGGCCAGATCGCGAGCGCGTCCATGATTTCGCTGTAGTGCGCGACCTCGCGCGCTTCGAGTTCGGTGACCTGTTCTTCCAGCCCGACGGTGCGCTTGGCCAGCGCGCGCGTCGCGCCGCTCTCGTAGCGGCTCAGCTGCGCGGGCATATATCCCGCGCCCACCCACGACGGGATGAACTTGGCGACGAAGCTGACGGTGTCCGCGGGCAGCGCGCGGTATCCGCCGGCGCCCCACGCCTTCACGTCGGCGCAGAGGTCGGGCGCGGACAGGGTCGTGAGCGTGTCCCACTTGCTCGCGTAAGCGTGGATCGAGCTGTTGAGCGCGCCGTTGCTCCAGCGCAGGCCGGCGACAGTGTGGGCGAACGTCCTTATTGCCCCGAGGTCGGGCGCGATCGCGGACACGACCATCGCGCCGATCACCTCGTTGCTCATCTGCGTCGATTCGGCGTCCTGGGGGGACTGGGCGCCGACCTGCGGGCATTCGCCCTGCACCTTCGCGAGCACGTGCAGCGGCCCCGCTTCGGAGACGTTCAGGTGCGAGACCGCAACCCGCAGGGCGGCGTAGCCGGCCTGCACGTAGGCCTGCGTCGCGCTCACGTTGCCGGAGGCGGCGAGCGCCGCGTCGGGCGCCAGCGCAAGGTTCGCCGTCGCGCCGAGCGCGAAGCCGGCGAGCAGCGTCAGCGAGCAGACACGTGCGCGCACCCTCATCAGGCCAGAGCGTACGCGAAGCCGATGCCCGGCGCGCCGGCAGCGCCGGATGCTGCGCGTGGCGCCGGCGCACGAAGAAGTTGGTAAGGATGCGCAGCTCGCGAGCATCCGGTTGGACGCGTGTGGGGTTCTCAGTATCGTCGGCCCGGGCCGCAAGCGCACACATGAAACGCAAGGCATACATCGTCGTGGTGGTTGCGGTCCTCGCATGGCTGGTGGCTGCGATCGTGCGCGGCTCACCGGGCCTCGGTCTGTTCACCGCCAGCGCCGCGCACACCCAGACGGCGCCATCGTGCCTGCCGGCGACGCTGAACCACAGCGCGAGCCTCGCCGGTGTCGGCGTCGACGTCTCGCCCGAGCCGGGTACCGATACGGCCAACCCGCACACCCAGATCAGCTTTCTCGGCACGCAGGTCGCGAACATCCACGGGATCTCGGCAGTCGGCTCCAAATCGGGCTCACACGCCGGGCACCTCGAGCGATACTCCCAGGGCGACGGCGCCAGCTTCGTTCCCGACAAGCCGTTTGACGCGGGCGAGCGCGTGCTCGTGCACGCCGTGATCGCGACCGCCAAGGGCGAGCGCACGGCCACGTTCGGCTTTCGCGTCGACACGCCGTATCCGACGGCCGGCGTCAGCGAGTTTCCCAACCCGACGGCGGCTCCCGCCGACTTTCAGAGCTTCGACACGCTGCCCGCTGCGCAGGCCCCGATCATGAGTGTCACGGTGGCCGATCGCGACCCCGCGGCAGGCGACATCCTGACGACCAACGGACCCGGCCCCGGCCAGTACGGACCGCTGATCTACACGCCCCAGGGCCAGCTCGTGTGGTTCGACAGGCTGCCAGGCGGTGAAACGGCGGAGGACCTCAACGAGCAGGCCTACGAAGGCCAGCGCGACCTCACCTGGTGGCGCGGGCGCGTGCTCTCGCTCGGTTTCGGCGAGGGCGAAGACGTGGTCATGAACTCGCACTATGAGACGGTGGCCACGGTGCGCGCCGGCAACGGCCTGAAGGCCGATCTCCACGACTTCCAGATCGCCCCACACGACATCGCCTACATAACCGCCTTCAACCCGATCCGCTGCAACCTCTCGTCGCTGAAAGGCGCGCGCGACGGGACGATCGTGGACACGGCGATCGAGGAGATCGACATGAAGACCGGCCTCGTCCGCTGGGAATGGCACAGCCTCGACCACGTCGGCGCGGCCGAGTCAGAGACCGAAGCGCCGGCGAGCGCGAGTCCGTGGGACTGGTTTCACCTCAACTCGATCGATCCCGAGCCTGACGGCAACATCTTCATCTCCGCGCGCAGCACCTGGGCCGGGTATCAGCTGGAAGGCGGCACAGGCAAGATCCTGTGGCGCCTGGGCGGACTCGACAGCTCCTTCAAGATGGGCCCGGGCACGCAGGTGGCCTGGCAACACGACGGGCGGATGCTCGCGAGCGGTGAGGTCACGTTCTTCGACGACGGCTCCAACCCGCCGATCCACACCCAGTCGCGTGCTGTTCGCATCGCGCTGAACTTCAAGACCCACCAAGCACGCCTGGCCGCGGCATACACGCACAGCGATCCGCCGCTGCTGGCTGCCAGCCAGGGCAACATGCAGACGTTGGCGGACGGCAACACCGTCGTCGGCTACGGCGGCGTGCCGGCGATCAGCGAGTACGCCGAGGACGGCTCGCTGCTGTTCGACGCCCATCAACCGTACGACATGGCCTTCTACCGCGCCTTTCGCTTCCCCTGGAGCGGGCAGCCGCTGAGCCCGCCGGCACTGCTGGCCAGCCTCAACGACACGAGCGAAGAGACGATCGTCCACGCGAGCTGGAACGGCGCGACGGACGTGGCCGCCTGGCGCGTGCTCGCGGGCAAGGGCTCGGGATCGGTCTCGACGCAGGCGACGATCCCGGCGGCCGGATTCGAAACCTCGACGACGCTGCCCAAGAGGTTTGCGCGCGTGGTGGTGCAGGCGCTCGACTCTCGAGGGCGCGTGCTCGGCACCTCGCGGGCGATGACCGTCGTCAGCTACGCCGCTTCACTGCCCAGCCCTCGGCGGTCGGGATGAAGCTCAGTACGCGGGTTTGGAGTTGTGCTTGTGCGGGGCCGTGGTCGTGGTCGTGGTGGACGTGCTCGTCGTCTGCGTGGCCGTGGAGCCGCCCCCTTTACCGCCGCACCCTGCCACCGCGACGCTGCTCGCCAAGACGGCCAGGAGCGTTAGCATGGCTGCCAGTGGCGTTCTCTTCGTGGGCAGGGCTCCAGGTGTCATTCGAGGTCTCGGGCGCCCACCCTACCAGGCGTCCGCGGCGTCAATCGCGGTTGGTCGGGCGTCGATGAGCGCGCAGGCGACGGCTAGCCCGGGGGTGAGCGAGGCACCTCCAGTCCAGAGCACGCCCGCCTCGCGTTCACGCTGGCTGCTGGTCGTTTGCTGTGTCGCGCAGTTCATGGTGATCCTGGACCTGAGCATCGTCAACGTGGCGCTGCCGCACATCCAGTCGTCACTGGAATTCACCTCGCCCGAACTCCAGTGGATCGTGGACGCGTACGCGATCACGTTCGCCGGTTTTCTGATGCTCGGCGGCCGCGCGGCCGATCACTTCGGGCAGCGCCGCATGTTCGTGATCGCGCTGCTGGTGTTCGCGCTCGCATCGCTGGCGGGCGGCGCCGCGACCGACCGCGACACGCTGATCGCGGCGCGCGCGGCGCAGGGCATCGGCGGTGCCCTGATGGCGGCGTGCTCGCTGGCGATCATCACCTCGTCGTTCGCGCCTGGCGCGCCGCTGCATCGCGCGATCGGCGCGTGGGCGGCGATGAACGGGCTCGGTGGCGCGGCGGGGATGCTGTTCGGGGGGATCATCACGCAGGAGCTCAGCTGGCGCTGGGTGCTGTTGATCAACCCGCCGATCGGGATCGTGACCGCGCTCGTCGCCTACGCGGTCGTCACCGAGCGACGCCGCGCGAGGGCGGGCAGCACGTTCGATCTTGCCGGAGCGCTGACGTTGACGATCGGACAGATGGTGCTCGTGTTCGGCGTTGTGGAAGCCGGGCTCGCCGGCTGGGACACGCTCGCCGCGCTCGGGCCGATCGTCGCCGGCCTGGCGCTGCTGGGCGTGTTCGGCGTGATCGAGACACGCACGGCCGAACCGCTGATCCCGTTCAAGGAGCTGACCAGGCCGCTGCGCATCGCCAACAACATCGTGCTGCTGTTCAGCGCCTCGCTGTTTCCGCTGTGGTTCGTGAGCTCGCTGTACCTCCAGCAGGTGCTTGGCCTGTCGCCGCTGGACACCGGCCTGGTGTTCCTGCCGATGACGCTCATGATCATGCTGGTCGCCTCACGCGCGGGCGGGCTGGTCAGCAGCTTCGGCGTGCGCCCGGTGCTCGGCGGCGGGCTGATCATGCTGACGGTGGGGTTGCTGCTGCTGGCGAAAATCGGGCCCAGCGGCAGCCCGATCGTGTACGTGATGCTGCCTGGCCTGCTCGTGGCGGCGGGGATCGCGATGTCGATCGTTCCCTCGACGATCGCGGCCACGCAGGGTGCGAAGGAGGGCCAGGCTGGGCTCGCGTCCGGTCTCGTGAACACCTCGCGCCAGGTCGGCGGCGGGCTCGGGCTGGCGGTGCTGGTCACGCTCGCCACACAGCGCAGCAGCGCTCTGATCGGCCACGGCCACGGGGTCGCGGAGTCGCTGACCGCGGGCTTCCGCCTCGCCTACCTGATCGGGGCCGGGTTGACCGCGGCGGCGGCGCTGGTCACGTTCACATCGCTCGAGCGGCCCGCCGGCGAGCGGGTGGCGCCGGCGCGGCGGCTGGCGCTCGCGGTCGCGCTCGTGGTGGCGACGTTCGTCGCGGTCGACTTCGCGTTCGCGGGCTCGCACGGCGCTCCGGTCGGCGCGTACACCAAGAGCGGCAGTTACAGCTTCCTCACCGAGCCGTCACTGCACCCGCCCAAGCTGCACTCCGATGGTCCCACGCTCACCGGCAAGCTGGCGCCCGGCTACATCCTCACCGCCAACTTCTACAACCTCAACTACCCGCCGCTGGTCGGCCAGAGCGGACCGCTGATCCTCGATAGCCACCTCCAGCCCGTGTGGTTCCAGCCGGTGCCCGAAGACGTCGTCGCGTCCAACCTAAGCGCGCAAACCTATAATGGCAAGCCGGCGCTCGCCTGGTGGCAGGGCGTCGTGACGAACACCGGCGCGACGGAAAGCGGCGAAGACGTGGTCGTCAACCAGCACTACCAGACGGTCGCCAGGTTGAGGGGCCAGGACGGCTGGAAGCTCACGCTGCACGCGCTGGTGATCAGCGGAGAAGACGCGTGGGTGACCGCCAACAAGAACATCGCCAGGAACCTCTCCAGCTACGGCGGCGCCTACAACGGCGCGCTGATCGACTCGGCGGTGCAGGAGTACAACCTCAGGACCGGCAAGCTGCTGCGCACGTGGGACGCGCTCGACCGTATCCCGCTCGGCGATTCCTACGCCACGGTGCCGACCAACGGCTTCCCATGGGACGCCTATCACGTCAACGCGGTCGACCTGGTCGGCAACGGCACGCTGCTGGTGTCGATGCGCAACACCTGGGGCGCGTATCTGATCGACATCGCCACCGGCAAGATCGAGTGGACCCTCGGCGGCAAGCACTCGAGCTTCAAGCTCGGGCCGGGCGCGGCCTTCCAGTGGCAGCACGATGTGGCGATCGGGCCCGACTCGACGGTGACGATGTTCGACGATCACTGCTGCCAGCTCACCGGCGGGGGCACATCGGTGCCGGCGACCGGCGCTTCTCGTGGGCTCGTGCTGAAGCTCGACCAGGGCGCGCGCACGGCCACGCTGGAGTCACAGTACAGCGGCGGCGATCAGTTCGAAACCGAATACATGGGCGACACCCAGCTGCTGGCGAACGGCAGCGCGTTCGTGGGCTGGGGCTCGGAACCCTACTTCTCCGAGTACAGCCATTCGGGTCGGCAGCTGTTGGAGGGAAACTTCCCGGGTCATGACCTCAGCTACCGAGAGACGGTCGACCAGTGGGTCGGCCTGCCGCTCTCCCCGCCGCTTGGCGCCGTACGACAGAAAGCGGGCGCGAGCACCGTGTACGTGAGCTGGAACGGCGCCACCCAGGTCGCCTCCTGGAGGGTGCTGGCCGGGCCCGGCGACGCGCGCCTGGCGGTCGTGGCCAGCGCACCCAAGTCGGGCTTCGAGACAGCGATCCGCGTGCCCGGCACCCCCGCCAGCTTCCAGGTGCAGGCCCTCGACGCGAGCGGGCGGGTGATCGGAACCTCACGGCCGTTCTCGGGTTCGACGACGTGATCAGGCGTGCGACCGTGCCGTTGCTGACGCTGGCGATCTGCGCCGGCCTGTGCGCCTGCGGATCGACCTCCTCGGCGAACACTGCGACGATCGCGGCCGACACCGCGGTGCACGCGGCGGCGGCCAACCCGGTGGCGGTGTCGCCGGAGCCGGGCACACCGGACGCTTCGCCGGACACCCAGGTCAGCTTTCTCGGCCCGGCGGGCACGCGCGTGTCGAGCGTTCACGTCGTGGGCTCGCAGAGCGGCACCCACGCGGGGGTGCTGCGGGCATACTCGACCGGCACCGGCGAGAGCTTCCTGCCGGCGCATCCGTTCAGGCCCGGCGAGCGGGTGACGGTCACGGCGAGCGTGCAGAGCGCCGGCGCCAACCAGGCGGCGCGCACGAGCTTCACGATCGCCCACGAGGCGGTGGTCAGCCAGAAAGAGTTCCCCCTCAATCGAGGCGACGCGCACGCGGTCCAGCACTACACGACCGCTGCCTCGCTGACCCCTTCCACGCTCTCCATCACCACGCCGGCGAAGCCGGGCGCCGCGCCGGGCGACCTGTTCCTCGCCCCCTACCAGGGGGTCGGCACGGCCGGGCCGATGATCGCCGAACAGAACGGCCAGCTCGTGTGGTTTCACCCGCTGCCCACGGGTGAGGAGTCGAGCAACTTCCACGTCCAGCAGTGGGAAGGCAAGCCGGTGCTGACGTGGTGGCAGGGCCGCATCCTGGAAGTCGGCTTCGGCCAGGGCGAAGACGAGATCTACAACACCTCCTACCAGCACGTCGCGACGATCCGCGCCGGCAACGGCTACCACGCGGACCTGCACGAAATCAGGCTGACGGGCGAAGGCACCGCGTGGGTCGACGCGTTCGACCCGATCGAGGCGAACCTGTCGCGCTGGCACGGGCCGGCCGACGGCATCCTCACCGACTCGGTGATCCAGGAGATCGACGTCAAGACGGGGCTCGTGATGTGGGAGTGGCACGCGCTCGGGCACATCCCGATCGGCGAATCGCACAACCCGGCGCCGACCTCGAGCTGGCCGTGGGACTACGTTCACATCAACTCGATCTCGCCCGATCCGACGAACCCTGCGGGAGCGACCGATCAGGGCGACGTGCTGCTGTCCTCGCGCAACACGTGGACGCTGTACGACGTCGACATGCAAAGCGGCGACTTGCGCTGGCGCTTGGGCGGCGATCACAGCAGCTTCAGGATGGGCGCGGGCACGCACACCTACTGGCAGCACGACGCCGAATGGCAGCCGGGCGGCCTGATCTCGGTCTTCGACAACGGCTCGGACCCGCCCGAGGAGAAGCAGTCGCGCGGCCTGGTGCTGCGCCCGAACATCGCCAACCACACGGTCACGCTGGTCAAGCAGTTCACCAACCCCACGAAAACGCTGCTCGCCTCGAGCCAGGGTGACATGCTCGCACTCGCGGGCGGTGACTGGCTGATGGGCTACGGCGGCCTGCCGAACTTCACCGAGTACGACGCCGCCGGGCACGTGCTGCTCGACGGCACGCTCGGCGAGAGCGTGCAGGACTTCAGGACCTACCTATCTCCGTGGAACGGGACCGCGCCGGGCGGGCCGTCGGTGCTCGCCACGGCCGCGGCGGGCGGCACGATCTCGGTGTCGGTGAGCTGGAACGGCGCGACGGAAGTGGCGTCGTGGCGCGTGCTCGCGGGGACATCGCCGAGCGCGCTCGCGGCCCTCGCGACGGGCGCCAAGGCGGGCTTTCAGACGACTATCTCCGTGCCCTCCGCCGGCCCGTACGTGCAGGTCCAGGCGCTGAACGCCTCCGGCGCGGTGATCGGCGCCTCGGCGACCGTCAAGGACTAGCCAAGCCGCCCCCCAGCGGCTGCCCGCCGAGCCCCGAGCCGGGTTCCAGTCGGCCCCGCTCCTGCGTGGCGCCAGGTGCGCTCGGCACTCCCTCGGCTTCGCGTTCGGCGCGCCGCCTGCGGTGTGCGGCGGCGCTCGCGGCGGCGTGCCTGGCGCTCGAGAAGTAGTCGGCGAAGCCGCGTGCGTGGGCTTCGACCAGGCGCGGAGGCAGCGGCCCGCGCAGCTCATCGCGGACCGCGCTGTCGTATTCCTCGCGCAGCGGTTCCTCCAGCGGGCTCTGTCCGGCGCTGTTGTGCAGCTCCAGGCGGCCGCTCTGGGTGCGGTAGTCGTACAGCTCGGCTTCTTGGCCCGCGGGCAGTGCCGCGACACCCGTTTCGCCCCAGTTGGAGTAGGTGGCGAACTTCGCCTGGGGGGTGCGCATCGCGATTATGTGCAGTGGCGCGTTGGCCGCGTACGGCTCGATCGCGAACTCGGTGACGGTCTCGTCGGTGGCGTGCAGCACATACGGGCGGCCGGCAGCGGAGGGGTCGGCGAGGATGCTCGCGAGCTCGAGCCGGTGCGCGATGTGGGCGTAGTGCGGCTCGCGCCGCCAGTCCTCGGAGCCGGTGGCGATCGTGAGCAGCAGCGGCGCGACGTCGACGCTGGATGTCAGCTGCGTGCGCTGCACTTCGGTTTCGCTGCTCAACACCCCGCGCGGGTCCTTCACGATCAAGGGCACGCGGATGCCCTCCTCGTAGGCGCTGGCGCCCTTGCCGCGAAGGCCGTGCGATGCGCCGTACTCGCCGTGGTCGGAGGTGAACACGATGACGGTGTTCTGCGCGACCTCCGGCCGGCTTTCGAGGGCCCGCAGCACGTGGCCGATGTTGCGATCCACGTCGAGCTGGATCTTGACGTACAGGTCGAGGAATTCGAGCCAGCGTTCGCGGGCTTCGGGGCCGCTGAAGGGCACCGGCCCGAACGAGGCGGCGGCGGTCTCCTGGAAGGAGCGCTGGAGACGCGGCTTGCGGCGCTCGAGCAGGAGCTCGGGGGTCTCGTAGTTGGGTGGCAGGCGGTTCACCGTCGGCCTGGCGCTCGCCTCGGCGGCGACGCGGTCGGTCCACTTGTACCACCAGGCGATGTCGTGGGGGTTGACGAACGAGACCGTCGTGGACCACGGCTGCGAGCCCGCCTGTTCGGCGAGCCAGTCCGAGAACGTGGTCGCGATCAGCGGGTCCACGCGCCAGCCCTGGCCGGGGGCGCCGTCGGGTGACGGATAGACGCCGCCGGTGAAGCCGTAGCGCTCGAGCGCGGGTCCGCCGGTCAGCGCCGTCCAGTGGTTGTCCTCGTGTGTCAGGTGCCACTTGCCGAACCAGTGCGTGCGATAGCCCTGCTCGCGCAGCATCGTCCCCCACGTCGGAAACCCTGGGTCGAGCGTGCTGCCGCCGGTGATCATGCAGCCGGTCTGATGCGTGTACAGGCCGGTCAGGAGCGTCGAGCGCGCGGGCGTGCAGTCGTTGGAGGCCGTGTAGTGCCTGGCGAACGAGACCGCCCCCTGGCGCAGGCGGCTGATGTTCGGGGGCAGGCCGCCGCCGGCGGGATCGGGCGAGAACCACACGGGGAAGCGCAGCTGGTCGACGACGATCACGAGGATGTTCGGCCGCGCCGAGCTGGTCGCGCGCGTACGTGCGCTGGTGCTCGGCTGGGAGCTGGGGGAGGAGTCGGTGTCAGACGCCGAGCTCGAGTGGCCGTTTGCGGTTGCGGCGATCGCGACGCCCGCGCCGGTGAGGGCTCCACCGGCGATCAGCCCGGCCTTGAGGAACGTGCGCCGGTCGACTTTCCTATGCTCTCTCGGGTCGATGCCGTCCATGCGCGCTCTCATCCTAGGGCCTGCGGTGGCCCTGGGTTTGGGGTTCTCCGCGCACGCGGCTGGCGCGGCCCAGGCGGGCCCGGCGTGCGCTCCGAGCACGCTCGATAACTCGGCGCTGCAAGGCGGCTCGGTGACGGTCTCGCCGCTCGCGGGCAGTCGCGACGCCTCGCCGCAGACCCAGATCAGCTTTCTCGGGGTGCCCGCCGGCGAGCTCAGCGCGATCAGCGTGGTCGGCTCGCGCACGGGCGCCCACAGCGGGCGCCTGCTCGGCTACTCCCAGGGTGACGGCGCGAGCTTCGTGCCGTCGCGACCGTTCGCCGAAGGCGAGCGCGTGACCGTGCGCGCGCGGCTGCGGGCGGGGGGGCGGGCGAGCGCGCTGCTGGACGAGTTCGCGATCGCATACGAGGATCCGATCAGCACGACCCCGCGGACGATAAGGCCGGGCACGCCCGCCGAAGAACAGAGCTTTCACTCGCGCCCGGAACTGCACCCGCCGGTGCTCGCGGTAACCGTCTCGGCGAGCGCGGCCGCTCCCGGCGACGAGTTCGTGGCGCCGTACGGAGGGCCCGGGCAGGCCGGCCCGATGATCGTCGAACCGGACGGCGCGGTGGTGTGGTTCAAGCCGCTGCCCACGCACACCGAGGCGACCAACCTCCAGGTCCAGGAATACGAGGGCAAACCGGTGCTGACGTGGTGGCAGGGCAACATCACCTCGCACGGCTTTGGTCTCGGCGAAGACGTGATCGCCGATCAGACCTACACCGACATCGCCCACGTGCGCGCCGGGAACGGGCTCCAGGCAGACCTGCACGAATTCCAGCTGACGCCGCAGGGAACGGCGCTGATCACCGCCTATGAGCCGATCATGTGCGATCTCTCGTCGGTCGGCGGTCCCGCGGTGGGCGCCGTCACCGATAGCGTGATGCAGGAGATCGACGTGCGGACGGGCCTGGTGATGTACGAATGGACGAGCGTGGACCACGTGGCGCTTGGGGAATCCTTCGAACGAGCGAGCACCGCGAGCACGGCTTATCCGTTCGACTTCTTTCACCTGAACTCGATCGGCGTCGACCGCGACGGCAGCCTGCTGTTGTCCAGCCGCAACACGTGGACGGTCTACGACATGGAAGCGTCGACCGGCAAGATCCGCTGGCGCCTCGGCGGCAGGCACAGCAGCTTCAAGATGGGCGCCGGCACCGGCACCGCGTGGCAGCACGACCCGCGTGAACTGCCCGACGGCGCGATCAGCATGTTCGACAACGGCGCCTCGCCGAAGGTGCACAGCCAGTCGCGCGGGATCGTCGTGAGCCTGGACGATCCGAGCGGCACGGCCACGCTGGTAGAGCGCCTCACGCACACGCCGCCGCTGGTCTCCGAAAGCCAGGGCAGCGTTCAGGCGCTGGCCAACGGCGACTGGTTCGTGGGTTGGGGCCAGGAACCGTACTTCTCGGAGTTCGGCCCCGAAGGCACGCTGCTGTTCGACGCGCACTTCCCGGCGCACGACGAGTCATATCGCGCGTTCCGCTTTCAGTGGACGGGTACGCCGGCGCACGTGCCCGCCTTTGCGCTCGTCCCCGGCAGCAGCGGTCCGAGCGTGGTGTACGCGAGCTGGAACGGCGCCACGCAGGTGTCCTGGTGGCGAGTGCTCGCGGGTGCGAGCCCGTCGAGCCTCGCGGCCGTGGCACAGGCTCCGCGCAGCGGCTTCGAGACGGCGGTGCCGTTGCCGGGCGGATTCAACGGCTCCTACATGGCCGTCCAGGCGCTGGGTGCGGGCGAAGAAGTGCTCGCTAGCTCGGCGGTGGCCTCCGAGCCGGGGGCCGGGTAGCGCCGATGAGCTGTACGCTCTCGACTGCGACGGTCGGCGAACAGGGGCAAGCATGAGCGATGCGGCCGAGCTCGCGGATGATTTCCTCGAGCTCCATACCTCCGAGCGTCCGCTGCTGCTGCCGAACCCATGGGACATCGGGTCTGCGCGGCTGCTGGCGTGGATGGGGTTCAAGGCGCTCGCCACCACCAGCGGCGGCTTCGCTGCCTCGCTCGGCCGCCTCGACGGCAACGTCCGCCGCGACGAGGCAATCGCGCACGCCGCGCTCGTCACACAGGCCACCGGCCTGCCGGTGAGCGCCGACCTGGAGAAGTGCTTCGCGGATGATCCGGCGGGGGTCGCGGAGACGGTTGCGATCGCTCGCGAGGCGGGCATCGCGGGCTGCTCGGTCGAGGATTGGAGCGGCGGCGAGATCTACGGGCGCGGCCTGGCGAGCGAGCGCGTGGCGGCCGCCGCGCAGGCAGCCCACGCCGGCCCGGCTGCGATGGTGCTGACGGCGCGCGCCGAGAACCACGTGCACGGCGTCGATGACCTCGACGACACGATCGAACGCCTGCTGGCCTACCAGCAGGCCGGCGCGGACGTGCTGTTCGCGCCGCGGGTGGGCGGCATCGAGCAGATCCGCACCGTGCTCGAGGCGATCGAGCGGCCGCTGAACGTGCTCGTATGGCCGTCGCTGCCACCCATCGCGGAGCTCGCCGAGGCAGGCGTGAGCCGTGTCTCGGTCGGCAGCTCGTTCGCGTTCGCCGCCTACGGCGCCCTGCTCGGCGCTGGGCGCGAGCTTCTGGAGACGGGCACGTACGACTATCTCGCGCTGGCCCGGCTCGGCTTCTACGAGGGAGCACGCGAAGCGTTCGCGGGCAACGGCGAGGAAGCCTAGGCCGGGAGGCGGCGGGTCAGGGCGTTGCGGCGTCGAGTACGACGGTGAAGCCGTTGCCGACCTTGTCGTCGGGATCTTGATGATCGAGCACCTTCAGGCCGGCCGCCGCGCACATCTCGAGGAAGCTCTCGCACGTCCACACGCTCCAGTGTCGATCCTCCTCGCTGGCAAAGCGTCGCGGTGGCGCTCCAGCAGCTCCTGGACGGTGGTCAGCGGGCGGTCGACGTCGAAGGTGCGATCGCGATGAGGAGCGATCACCACGACGTAGCGCCGCGCCACCCGGACCCACTCGTATAGCGCCTTCAACGGGTCGGGGAAGTGCTCGATCACGTGCGAGGAGAACACGAAGTCGTAGCAGCCAATCTATCGAACGGTGGGTTCTACTCAGGCAGCGAGGCGCGTATGCGGCGGACGTACACGTTCAGCGCGACCAGGCCGGCGACGAGGGTGCCCGTGTCGAGGATCCGCGAGGTCACGAGGTAGCCGCTGGTGCTCAGCGATACGGCCAGCACCACGTGCACCAGCGCGTGAAGCATCAGGAACACCCCGATCACAGCTCCCAGCGAGCTGTCGATGCGCTTGCTCGCCGACGGGATGCGGAGCAGCCGCCCGACCGCAAACGGCCTGCGGATCAGCACGGCCACGAGCATCACGCTGCCGAGGCCGAACGTGATCGGCGCCTCCTGAAGCTTCATTGGCAGTGAGCTGCCGCCGCTCAGCAACGTGACGGCGCATGCGACCGCGAAGCCGAGCGCGGAGACCAGGGCGACCGGGTCGACCTGCCGACGCGCGAGCGCCAGCGCGAGGCTGTAAAGGGTCGGCACGCCGCCGGCGATCGCGAGGCCCAGCGCGTCCGAGGAGACCAACGGGCGAACCGCGGCGTAGACGAGCACGGGCAGGAGCATGAGCAGCGCCGCATGGCGCATCTGCCGACGCCTGTTCGCCGGCAGGCCCTGCATGGACGGGGTCAGCTCGGGGGTGTTTGCGTCGCTGCTCATCGTTGGGCCTCCTCTAGGGTTGGTGGACGTCGCTCGGCGAAAGCTCTGGGTGATGCGCAGACAGCTCGGGCGTCAGCAGGCCCGCCAGCAGCTCGAGTGCGGCGAGGGCCTCGGGCACACGGTCGCGATGCTCGCCGGCCAGCTCCGCGAGCACGGGGTCGATCGACGTTGCGCCGGCACGCTCTGCCCGCTCCCCCATGCGCGGAGTCGCGCGGACAAGCGTGCGGCGGCCGTCGTGGGGATCACGCTCGCTCTCCACCACCCCGAGCGCTCGAAGCTTCGCCACCGCGGTCGACACGAGGCTCTGGGGAAAGCCTGTGCGGTCGGTTATCTCGGTGATCGAGCTGTTCGGGTGGTAGGCGACGTCGGCCAGCACCAGCCGCACGCTGGTAGCGATCTTGCGCTGGGGCAGCGACCCCTCGGCGATCTGCATGAGCTTGCGGCCAAGCAGAAACAGTTCGGTAGCATTCACATCACAAAACGATACATCATCTTCTGATGTATGTCAAGGGCGGAGGTTGGAGCGCCGGTCTCAGCCGATTACGCTCTCGACGATGACGGACTGGGCTGCGCGCCGAGCAGCGGCGCGACCTCTATGTGCCCTCCGGCGAACTGGGGTTCTGGCAGGTCGCGGTGCGCGACCCCCAGGCTCAGCTGCATCGCGACCTGGACCTGGCGATCGACACACGGGGCAGGGTGACCGTCGATGTGCTCTACACCGATCACGACGGCGGCCAGCCCACGATCACGAGGTTCGTGCTGCTGGCGGATGACAGCGAGCGCTGGCGCTGCGACGTCACACGGCATTGGACGCTGTGATCACCGAGGTTGCGATCGACAACGCGTTCGCAACACACCAGACCACGGAGCGTATCGGTCGGACTTGGAAGCCAGGTTCCGAGCCCGAGCAAGCCGTGCCGCGAGCGGGCCCGTTGGTCGGGACATTGCGGTCCTTGGCTGGCATCCAATGCTCAAGCCCATAGCGGGGCGACGCCCCGCAGGTCAGTCTATGCCGAACACCTGAGCGTGACGTAGGTGTGTCGCCGCGCCAATTGTACGGTCACCTAATCCGGCTTTCCTCACTTAATCAGTTTTATTTATGCACTGGCCTTTTCGTCGCTTTACCACGCCGCTTTGATGCGAATCGCGAAAAAAAAGGGCGATGTGGCCACGTGAAGGACACGGTCGCGGGACGACCTGTCTGGGACTGAGAGCTCTCTCGCAAATGCGCTTTTTGTGTCCACGGTGTTTATGACTGTGAAGGCGGCATCCGTGGTGCGCGTATTCGTTGGCGAGGACGACTAGCTGCCGGAAACGCTCATTTCCTAGGGCTGGCTAGCAGATCAGACGCAGGACTCTCTTGGAAAACGACGATGCCCGCTAGCGCCAGCCTTCAGCGACGCCAGTCTAGTCACACACAACTCGTTTACGAATGCCCCAGGACTATAAACCGCTGCCCTCGTCGCGTTCTACGGCGCGCCCATTTTATCCCCCACTGGCGGCACTCTTGACGGAACTGGACGGCTGTATTAGGGTCCGCCACCGTCGTTTATTCATGAGCACGAAACGCACGGATGGGGGTTTGCATGGAGGCGCCAGACGGGGGCACACCACTCGCACTATTGTCGGACGGCTCTGGGGAGTGGCGCGCCACGAACCAGGAAATCACAGGTCGGACGGAGTTCGACGCCGGTTCTGGACCGCGACTTAACCTGAGTTCAATTGAGCGCCGGCCTATGCGGGTGATCCCGCAGCCGGCTGGCGAGTTCCGCCTCGCTGGACGCGGTGCGACGATGGCTTCGTGGCCGCGAGTTAGCGTGGTCATCCCAACGCTTAACGAGGAGAAGAACCTTCCGCACGTCTTCGGTCGTCTCCCACATCGTCTTCACGAGGTGATCGTGGTGGACGGTTTCTCGACCGACAACACCGTGGATGTCGCGCGCTTTCTGCGCCCCGAGACGAGAGTTGTGATGCAGGAGCAGCCGGGTAAGGGCGACGCGCTGCGTTGTGGCTTCGCTGCCGCCAGCGGGGACGTGATTGTGATGTTGGACGCCGACGGGTCAGCAGACCCGGCGGAGATCCCCGACTTCGTCGCCGCGCTCGTCGCCGGCGCCGATTTCGCGAAGGGCACTCGCTTTCGCGCCGGTGGGGGCAGTGCTGACATCACGACGCTCCGCAGGCTCGGGAACCGCGCCTTGAACGGTGTCGTCAACCTGCTGTTCGGCACGTCCTACTCCGACCTGTGTTACGGCTACAACGCCTTCTGGCGCCACTGCCTCGATGCCATGAGCGTCGACTGCACCGGCTTCGAGGTTGAGACGCTGATCAATATCCGTATAGCCCGAGCGGGACTCGTGACCCGTGAGGTGCCTAGCTACGAGAGCGAGCGCATCCACGGCAAAAGCAACCTCCGCACCTTCCGCGACGGCTCGCGGGTGCTGCGGACGATCGTCCGTGAGCGTCTGCGCTCCATGCCACCTCCGCACACACAAGTGAACCCGATCGGCGCTGAGCTCGAGACCGTCCCCTGGGAGACCGCATGACCAAGCGACGATCGCTGCTGGGCCGCGTGTCCTTTGTTGTCCGGGGCGTTCGTGCACTGAGGCGACCTAGGCCACGAACTCGGGCGGGCCTCCAGTGGATTGGCCCGGCTGGCGCTTGACCCGCTATCGGCTTGTCATCTGGCGACACCACACAGTCTTCACTGTTCAACACCCGCTCGATCTTCGCGCCGGCAAGTAAGCTCGAGGAGGCTCGCTGATTCGTGGCGTTGACAAACCGATTAGGGGAACCCTTGCTCGCGACGATTCCCATCCTCCTCTACCACGGCGTACCCCGTTCGGGCGAGAGCGGCGGGGATGGCCTTGCCGTACCCGTCGAGCGGTTCGCCGAACACCTTGACGTCATTGTCGACAGCGGGAGGCTGGCGTTGACGGTCGGAGAGGTCGCCGAGGTCTTGCGCGGCGGCCACGCTTTCCCCGAGCGCGCCGTCGCGATCACGTTCGACGACGGCTACGACGACACGCTCGCGGCGATCGAGCTGCTCTGTGAACGCGGGCTCCGGACCACGCTGTATGTCACAACCGGCCAGATCGGCGCGCCGTCCATGATCGGCCACGAGCACCTGCAGACGCTCGGGGGCTGGAGGACTCACGTCGAGATCGGCGCACACACCGTCACGCACCCGCACCTCGACGAGCTCCCGACTCCCGCGGTCAACCTCGAGCTTTCGCAGAGCAAGGAGATGCTCGAGCAAGCATTGCAGCGTAGCGTCGACACGTTCGCCTACCCGTACGGCGCGTACGACGAGCGGGTACGCCAGGCCGTCGTCGATGCGGGCTTTTCGTCCGCCGCCGCGGTGAAGAATGCGCTTTCACACCACCACGACGATCCGTGGGCGATCGCGCGCTGGACCGTCGACGCCTCGACCACGGCGCGTCGGATCGCCGAGGCCTTGGAGGGCCATTGTGTCCCGGTCGCCTGGCGGCATGAACGGCTGCGAACTCGGGGCTACCGGCGTTGGCGCCGCGCACGGCGACGATTGCGCTTCGTCGCGAGGAGATCGTCGTGGTCGTGACGACATCGCCGGCGGTCTCGTTCAGGACGCTCTCAGAGTGCCTCGACGACGACGGGCCGTTCGCGATTCGGATCGTCGATGTGGAGCAGCGCGTCGACCGTTTGCAGCTGCAGGCAAGCCGTAGCGGTGAGTCCTACCAACGCCTGCTCGCGCTCGTGCGCCGTCACGGCTGCCCGATCGGCTGGGTAAGCATTCGCGTCTCCGCCGACGACGCCGTGTCACTCACTCCCATCCACGCCCTTGCCGAGCGCACGCCCATCCCGGGGCCTCCCGCCGAGTACCTCAACGGTTGGCACGCCCCAGCCGCAAGAGCCGCGGATGAGTTGCCCCTCACGGTTGTGGTCTGCACCTGCGCTCAGGTCGAGTCAGTGATTGGCTGCGTCGAAGCGATTCTTGCAAACGCCGGCCCCCTCGAGGTGATCGTCGTGGAGAATCGGCCTCGCGGCTCAACGGTTGCAGACGCGTTGTCGCAGCGTTTCGCGGGCGACCCGCGGATTCGCTGCGTCAACGAGGCCGCGCCGGGTCTCGGTCGAGCGCGGAACGCCGGTTTGCGCGCTGCCACGGGCACCCTTGTTGCTTTCACAGACGACGACGTGACCGTGGACGCGGCCTGGATCCCGGCGCTGCGCCGGGCGTTCGCCGCACACCCAGAGGCCAGTTGCGTTGCCGGGCTTATCGCGCCTCTGGAGCTGGAGACCCCCGAGCAGGTCTCGCTCGAGCGCTTCGCGAACTATGGCAAGGGATTCGCGTCGCGCGTGTACTCGTTGCGAGATCCGCCCCGTGATCAGCCGCTCTTCCCGTACACCGCGGGCCATTTTGTCTCCGGAGCAAACATCGCCTTCCGCACGGCCGAGCTGCGTCGCCTCGGCGGCTTCGACCCCGCCCTCGGCACGGGCACGCCCTCCCGTGGCTCCGAGGACCTCGACGTCTGCATCCGCACCCTCCGGGCTGGCGCGCAGCTCGTCTACGAGCCGCGTGCGATCGTGTGGCATCGCCACCCGGACACGGAGGCTGGGCTTCGCCAGCGCGCCTTCGACTACGGCGTTGCCCTCGGCTCGCTCGTAGGCAAGCATGTGCTGATGGAACCGCACCGTTGGGCGATCGTCTCTCGCGTTCCCGGGGGGGTTCGCTACCTCCTCGACCCGAACTCCCGCAAGAACGCTTCGAGGGGCCCCGGGTTCCCCGCGAGGCTCGTGTGGTTGGAGAGGCTTGGTCTTCTCTACGGCCCATTCGCGTACCTGATCAGCAGGTTCGTGGGGTCGCGTTGAGCTCGCCTAGCCCACAGAGCGGCGCGGAGGCGGAGCCAGCCCAGGGCGGCCTTGTCACTGATCTGCTTCTGTTTGCGGCGTTGCTGCGCGGTCATGCGCCAGCGCTTGGCGCGACGCAGCATCTCGACGGATCCGGGAATACTCCTAGCGTCAGGGTACGCGGGTGGATGGGGCAGGAGCGGCTCTCTGCTGGCGTCGACTGCGCGCTGCTCGTGCTCGCAGTCGCTGTATCCGCGGTCAGCGTCGCCAAGCCCCACGGGGTAGCCCGACTCCTGCTCGTACTCGCGGCGGCGTGTCTGATCCCGGGGTCGGCGCTGCTCACACGTCTCGCCGTGGAGGACCTGTTCGAGGCTGTCGCGATCGCGCTCGGGCTTGGCTTCTGCCTCGAGGCGGCCGGCGCCACCGTGATGGTTTGGACTGGGTGGTGGCATCCGCTCGCGTGGGCGCTCGTGCTGCTCGTTGGTTCGGCCTGTGTTCTTCTGCTCGACGTTCGCCGCATTGTCGTCGCGACGCGGCCGTCGTCCCCCGCTGAGGGCGGGGTCGCTAGGTCATGAGTGCGTTGCTCGAGTCCGCGCAGCATGAGCACCAGCGCGGCTTGAGCGGTAGCGCGCTCGCGCGGCTTTCGGGCCCGCGGATCCGCTCGCTCCTATGGTCGGCGCCGGCGATCGTTGCGCTTGTGAGCTGGCGCCTGTCTCTGGTTCACGTCAACGTCGGGAACCTCACCGACTACGGACTGCCGCCAGCGCTTCCTTTGGGCTGGTACCTAGCTCTTGCTGTCGGCGTGCTCGGCACGATCGGCGCAACCACGGCGAGGCGCGTCAGTCCGGCGATCATGTTCCTCTACCTCGTCGTCGTGATCTTCGTGCTCTACGGCACGGTGCCTGTGCTCTCAGCCCAGCCCCACTACGCATGGGTGTACAAGCACATCGGCGTAGTGCGTTATCTGGAGATCCACGGCCGCGTGGACACACACGTCGATATCTACAACCGTTGGCCGGGTTTCTTCGCGCTTGGCGCCGTGTTCTCGAGCGTTGTCGGTCGCGCGAATCCGGAGAGCTACGCCGGCTGGGCTGAGCTGTTCTTCCTCCTGTTCGACGCCGTTGCCGTGATCGTCGCGATCAAAGTTGTGACCCGCAACGCCCGCATCGCGGTCGCCGGGGCGCTCTTCTTCGTTCTCACGAACTGGGTGGGGCAGACGTATTACTCGCCGCAGGCGTTTGCCTTCCTCCTGGGGCTCGTACTCCTCAGCATCCTCCTGCGTCAGCTCGGATCGCCGGCGGGTTACTCGCGCCGACTCGGACGCTGGCTTGAGAAGATCTTTCGCAGGCGCCAGTTGCCGCCCGAGTCCGACGACATCGTGCGTTGGCCGCGCTGGGCCGCGATCGTCTCCGTGCTCGCGCTCGACGCCGTCATCGTGGCGAGTCATCAGCTGACCCCGTACATGTTGCTCGTCAGCGTGGCGTTGCTGATGCTGAGCGGGATTGTCCGGCCGTGGTGGGTGCTCCTCGCGATGGCGGCGATGACGTTCGCGTACCTCGCCATCAATTTCGGCTTCATTCAGCGCCACTACGGCTTGTTCACCAGCATCGACCCGTTCAACAACCTCTACGTCGAAAAGTATCCATCGGTGCCCACCGCCGGCAAGGACTTCAACACGCATGTGCAGCTTCTGCTGATCGCGGCCGAGCTCGGGGTTGCGCTCGTTTGCACGGTGAGGTTGCTTCTCCGCGGGCTCCTGCTGCGAGCGCTGCCGTTCGTGGTTCTTGCGATCGCGCCGTTCGCGCTCGTGTTCGGGCAGAACTACGGTGGCGAGGCCTCCCTCCGCATCATCTTGTTCTCGAGTCCCTGGACCGGAGCCCTCAGTGCTTGGGGACTCGCGACGCTCGATCGGCCGCGTCTGAAATGGGCGCTCGCCACCACGATCGCGGTCGTCTTCGCAGCGCTCTTTGTCCCGTCGTTTCTTGGTCAGGAAGAGCTGAACATCGTCTCCCCCTCCGAAGTACAAGCCAGCGAATACTTCTACTCGCATGGCCGTGCCGGGGCGGTCCTCGTCCTCGGCGCCCCCGGGTTCCCCTACCGCTACGGCGGCACCTACCCGAACTACAGTGGCCCGGAAGGTGACGCGAACCCGAACCTGCTCACGAATCGGGGCTTCCAGGGGCGCCAGCTCGGCGCGGCAGAGATCCCTGGCATCGTCAGGCGGATCACCGAATACTCTCATCGGGGCTACGTCGCGTTCACGAAAGACGAGGCGCGGTACGCCGAAGTCCTGGGCGTCACCCCGCCGCGCGCGTTGTACCACCTCGAGGCCGCGGTCGAAAAATCGCCCTACTTCCGTCTCTGGTACAGCTCCGGTGACGCGAAGATTTTCGAACTCATCGCCGGCCCCTGGGTCACCTCGGCCGAAGCTGTTGCCGAAGCGAAGAACAACCCTCTCCGGTTGTCGCCCTCAGCTCTGAGTAAGGCGAGGGCCACCGTCAGCGTCCGCAGCGCGCATGACCACGCCCGGCGCGGCGCGACTCCGAAAGAGCATCGAGTCAACAACAACACCACGCGACATTGCGCCCAGGAAATCATCGTCCACTTCGCACGGGTCTGCCGGCGAGAACCTACGCCGTCCCGCCCGATCGCGAATCTCGGCAGCTAGGCGCCGACGGGACCCGCTGACGCGTGCGAGGAACTGGGGAATCCTTGTCGAGCGTAGTCAGCCGTGTCCAGGCCCCCGATGGCTCGGGCCATTTGTTGCGCGGCGGGTACAGCCTGTTCGCGAACACCGCTGTCACGGCTGTTCTCGGCATGGCCTTTTGGGTTGCCGCGGCGCGCCTGTTCCCCGAGACCACTGTTGGTCGCGACAGCGTTCTGATCTCGGTCATGATCGAGCTCTCCACCCTTTGCCAGCTCAACCTCGGCAACGGCATCGTGCGCTTCCTCCCCGACCTCGGCTCGCGGAGCGCGCGGGCGCTCGTCGGCGTCTACGCCGTCACCGCGGCGGCCGCCCTGGCACTCGGCATGCTCTTTGTTCTGCTCGCCCCAGACCTCTCCGGTCAACTTCGCTACCTTGGCGACGACGCCCTCCTCGGTGCTGTGCTCGTTGCGGCGCTCGTCTTCTCGGGCGTCTTCGTTTTGCAGGACGCCGCACTCACCGCGACCCGGCAAACGCCGTGGATCCCGGTCGAGAACGCTTCCTTTGGGGCACTGAAGCTCGCGGCGCTGCCACTGCTCCTCGCGCTTGGCGCGAGCAACGGCGTCTTTGTCGCCTGGGTTGTCCCGATGGCGGTGCTGGTCGTCCCCGTCAATTATTTCATTTTCGGCCGCGTTCTTCCCGCGCATGCGGTGACCGAGAGGCCGACTGCCGCCCTGACGACTCTCGGGCCGCGACGCGTTCTCCGCTTCCTCAGCCAGGACTATCTCGCCTCGGTGTTCACGCAGGCCACGCTCACGGTGCTGCCGCTGCTCGTGATCGCGAAGCTCGGGCCCCACCAGAGCGCGTACTTCGCGATGCCGTTCACGATCGTCGTTGCCTTCGACACCTTTGCCTACAGCTCATGCACCGCGCTCGTCGTTGAGGCGACTCTTCAACCGACGCAGCTCGCTTCTCTCGTCCGCGTTTTTGTCCGCCGCGTCCTCGTGCTTCTGGTCCCAGCGGCCTTGGTGCTCGCCGCGGCTGCGCCGATCGTAATGCTTCCCTTCGGCCACATCTACGCTGAGCACGGAACGACCGTGCTCCAACTGTTGCTGTGCGCGAGCGTTTTTCGGATCGTCACGGCGTTGTTTTCGGCGCTCTCGCGCATCCACGCGCGCGGTTTCCGCTTGGGCGTAGTCGAGTTCATCCTCTTCGTTCTCGCGCTGGGCGGCGCGCTCGCGCTCGCCCCGTCCCACGGCATCGTCGGCGTTGCCGAGGCCTGGCTCCTCGCCAACGCTGTGGTCGCGGTCGCGGTCATCCCGATGGTGCTCTCGGACCTCCGCGACAGATCGTAGTTGGGCCTAGACCGTATTCCGGGGCGCCCCCGCGCTAACTTCTGGACGCGTCGCCCCTGCGATGTGTCCAATGCCACGGCTCCCGCTAACCCGCGTCTGCCGTTTCATCGACGTTGTTATGGATGCTGCGCCGTTCAGCTTTCTGCGCTTGTTTGCTCCTCGCCACCGTCGTGCCCGCAACCGCGCTTGGATACGCCACGCGCCGGCACGGCCGGCGCGTGGCGTGCTCATCCCGAGCGCATCCGCATCAGCGCGGGCATTCCGCCAGCTGCAGGTCATCGGCTAGGCGCGTGAAGCAAGCCCTAAAGCATCAGCGGAAGCCGAGCAAGAGCGCTAACCCCGAGATCGCCGTCACAGATCCAGCCCGGGGCAACGGCCTCAATTCCTCGCCGGAGCCGAGCACGCCCAGCGAAGGCCCGGCGTCGACGACGCTGTCGCCCACGCCGTCCGCACCCGAAGCGCCGGCGGCTGCGCGCACGCTCGTCTGGGCGGACGAATTCAACGGTTCCGCGGGCACTTCCCCGGACACCGCGAACTGGAACTTCGACATCGGCGGCGACGGCTGGGGCAACGAAGAGCTCGAGTCATACACCTCACGCCCGGCGAACGCCGAGCTCAACGGCGCCGGGGACCTTGCGATCACCGCACGTGAGGAATCGTTCACCGGCGCGGACGGCATCCACCGCGGTTACACGTCGGCGAGGCTGCAGACGCTGAACAAGTTCGAGTTCAAGTACGGCCTCGCCGAGGCAAGGATTCAGGTGCCGGCCGGGCAGGGCCTCGTCGGGCAGTTCTGGATGCTCGGCTCCGAAGCCTACGAATCCGAAGACGCCTGGCCGGGCTGTGGTGAGATCGATATCGCCGAGGTGCTCGGATCGGAACCCAACACCGTCGACGGAACGCTGCACGCTCCATGGCCATGGGCCCCGACCGGCGTCCAGGGCTCCGCAGAAGCCGCGACGGCGCTCTCAGCGGGCTTCCACACCTACGGCGTCGAATGGGAACCCGAACGCATCAGCTTCCTCCTCGACGGCACCGTCTACGAGACGATCACGCCAAGCGATCTGCCCGCAGGCGCGGCGTGGCCGTTCGACCACCCGTTCTTTTTCCTCCTCGACCTCGCGGTCGGCGGCGAATGGCCGGGGTCACCGAATACCAAAACCCACTTCCCCGCGGAGATGCTTGTGGATTGGGTGCGCGTGTGGCAGTAGTCGCAACGTCGCTCGCCGCGAGTACTGCCACTGAGCCCGAGCCGCCTCGAGCACGCGGCTCCGCGCAGACATCGCTGCGAGCTCACGACGCTCCGGCTCTCTAGGCCGGCACGAACTTGACGCGCTATCCGGGCAAGGACGGGGAGTGAGCACGCCGTGGCCGTGTAGTCAGCCGTTAATTTGTTCGCTCTCCGCGGATAGCTCAGCAACTTACGGGAGGCGTTCGAACTGCGCACTGAAGCGGTTGACCCCGTCGCCGTCCTCAGGATCGTGAACTCGCTAGCAGTCCCGCAAAGCCGCTCACCCAGTAGTTCGCCGAAACGCCAATATGCGCACCTAGTGGTTCGTCTGTGAAGTTCGGTGGTGGTTGAAGGGGTGTCGTAGTCTTTGCCGAACTCGTCGCTGGTTGGGTCCAGCGATGATGGAGGTTCGGTATGCCTGCGTTGGCGAAGAGCGTTGAGATCGCAGCGGACGATCAAGCGGAGCTTGAACGGATTGTGCGCTCGAGCACCGCTGAGGTGCGTATGGTCGAGCGCGCCCAGATCGTGCTTTGTGCCGCGGAGGGTCGTTCTGCTGCGGAGATCGGCCGGCTGGTGGGGTGTTCGACGAACACGGCGCAGAAGTGGCGGGCGCGCTATGAGCAGGATGGGATCACCGGGCTCCGTGACTTGCCGCGCTCGGGTAAACCTCTGATCTATTCGCAGGCGGACAGGGCGAGGCTGATCGCCAAGGCGTGCACGCGTCCACCGGAGACACCAGAGGGGGCTCAGCAGGAACGCTGGACCTATGAGCAGCTCGGGCAGGCGGTGGCAATGTCGCGCGCCCAGGCACACACGATTCTCGCGCGCGCCGACATCAAGCCGCACCTGACCGACTACTGGGTGATGAGCGACTTCTCCGACCCCGAGTTCGAGGAGCGCCTGAAAGGTGTCTGCGGCCTGTACGTGAATCCGCCAGAGAACGTGCTGGTCGTCTCGATCGACGAAAAGACCGGGATCCAGGCCAAGGCACCGACCAAGCCAGACACGCTTCCTGCTCCTGGGCGACCGACACGCCGCGAGCACGAATACATCCGCGACGGCACGCAGTGCCTGTTCGCGTGTCTGAAGGTCCACGAGGGTGACGTGCTCGCGATGACCTCGAAGACCCGCAACCGCTTCGATCTGATCCGCTTCCTCGACCAGCTCGACAGCGAGATCCCCGTCGTCGAGGGGCAGCAGATCATCGCGGTCAGCGACAACCTCTCCACCCGCGGCACCCAAGAGGTACAGGAATGGCTCGCCGCTCACCCCCGCTGGAGCTTCCAATTCACCCCCACCCACGCCTCGTGGCTGAATCAGGTCGAGATCTTCTTCTCGATCCTCTACCGCCGACTGCTCAAGCACGGCATCTTCTTCAGCGAGGAAGACCACGCCGAGCAAATGCTCGCGTTTATCGAGACCTACAACCAGACCGCCAAACCATTCAACTGGACCTACACCGGCAAGGTCCTCGAGGCATAACCCACGAACTTCACAGACGAACCACTAGATCCAGCTCCTCGTTGCAAAGCACCTCGCGAGTCACGAACAACTCGCCTTGATCGCGCACATGCAGTACGTGGACCAGCCGTAGACGATCACAGCCAAAGGTATACCCAGGTTCGTCCCACAGACCGTTTCTTCACCGATTTCACCCTCCCCGGATCACATCGCCGAGATCGAGCCTGCGTGACCGCGCGAGGCCTTCGGCATATCGAAGCGGCCCGCGCACGATGCCCGCGCGGTGCACCCGCACCAGCGCCGGCGGAAACGTCGCCTCGTCCTCGTCGACTGAGCCACGCCCGCGCCGGCGTAGCCCGAGCGCGACCGGAAGAGATCTCGCCGCCGCTGCGCAGAAGCGCGGGTCACTGGTCAGCGCCTTGGTCATGATCGCGCCGAGACCCACGCCGTAGCTGGAGAGCTGTCCGCGCAGCGCACCACCGTCTTTGCGATGCTCATGCCAGCACAGTGCGCGCGGCTCATACACGATCTGGCCGCCGCGCAGAATTGCCGTACTCAACGCGTATATGTCCTCGCCACCACCAGCGGGACTGCCCGCGCCGAGTGCCGGGTCGAAGCCACCGTCCGCGACGACTCCGCACGTCGGAAGGCCATGCTGTTGCCACTGCCAAAGACGTCGCCCAAGAATGGGTACAAGAGGCGCCGTTCAGCTCGCCCGGACCGCAGGTCGTATAAGCGGCGCTGTACCCCCTTGGAGAACCCCATGTACTGCTCGAAGCGCTTCTGCGCCTCCGTCTGGAAGCTCGAGCGGCAACACCATCCCACAAGTAGCCATCACCTCCGGTTCGGCGAACGGTGCCACCAGCCACTCCAACCAGCACCGGTCGACGACCACGTCATCATCGGTAAAGGCCACCAGTTCGGCGTTCGTCTCGTTGATCCCGCGGTTGCGAGCCACCGAGAGTCCCTCTCGCCCCTCAGGCACGTAGCGCACGCGGCCGTCGGCTTCCGCGATCGGGCTCACCGTCCGCCACACCTGCCCCGTGGCTGGTCGATTGTCTACCACCACCACCTCGAGCTCCGTTTGTCGCTGCGCTAGCAGCGAGCGTAGGCAGCGCCCGAGCTGCTCCTCGCGACCCACGGTGCAGAGAATCACCGCGACCGACCTACCCACCTTCGTAGGCTCACCGCACGGAAACACGTCTATGGACGAATAAAATCCACCGACCAACGCATCGGGGCCATCTGGTATCCGAGTGCACCCGAAGCGTTCTACGTGTCTGCGGATCTCCCGAGCTGCCGATCCCCATATCGCGGCCCCGAGTTCTTCATCGGTGACGTCGTTGAGGTTGCGATCGATGTATACGACCGCGAGCGGATCTCCATGCAAGCGGACCAGCAGCAGGGTGTCACGTTGACCAGCGTCCCACGCGCGCCCGTCTGGAGTGCTCGGCATGATCGACTGGTCCAGGTCCACCACCCCAACGGCGGTCGCCTCCAGATGCTGGAACGCGGTGATGGGGAGGTAGCCGTTAGTGTGCCTCCTGATTTGATCGTCACTCATAAGAGTGCAGCGACCCTATACGAGTCACTGCCAGACGTGCACCCAGTCGACGACATCTGTGCGCGGAAGTGGGGCGGAGGCGTCGCTGAGCCAGGCCGTTGGCCTCCGACGGCGAGATCCAGCAACGCCAAGTAGGTTGCTTGCATGGCCAGGGGCGCCGGGCGTGTCGTGATATGCACGGCTCGCGTTGGCTCGCCGCGTAGCCGCGTCAAAATCAGCGCGCGTGATGCTGCGCGCCCGACGACGGCTCGTCGGCGCGAGCTCCTCAAACGCCGCGGCGGGCAGGCAGCCGCGCGTCGAATGATCGCCCGCGGCGTGGGCCGTTTCTCGCTCCAGTGACACAATCGCTCACGAAGCCTCCCGGCGATGACGCCACGGCGGCTGCCGGCAGTCGCAGTTCGAATGGGCACGCGTTTATTTGGGCGCATCGGGCTCCTCTAAGGTCAGCCACATAGGGGCGTCCGTAAGTATACTTACGCCGGTGGCGCCGTTTTTCCACCTGCTGCAGCTGATGCTGATCGCCGATCACGGTGACTTCTGCTACGTACCCGAGAACGTCGCGACGCGTCACTGACTACGCGGACGGACCCACTTGAGCGCGACACCAGTCACCAGCGAGGAAGAGGGCACGGCCGCCGCACCGAGTGGCGCGTTCGACGACGGCGTGCTCGCTGGGTTCGTGCAGCTCATGCGCAACGTCGGGATAGTTTTCGTCGTTCAGGTCGTCGGTGCCGGTCTTTCGTATGCCGTCCAGGTGTTGCTCGCTCGTTTCCTAGGGGTTTCGCATTACGGCGTTTACGCGTATCTGATCGTTTGGATTGGTTTCGCCGCGCTCGTCGCCAGCCTCGGCCTACCCGCCGCAAGCCTCCGGTTCCTGCCCATGTACAAGTCCACGGGCGATTGGGCGAGGATTCACGGTTTTATGCGAACGATCTCACGCGCGACTTTCGCAGCCGCGATCGCCATGGCCGCTGCGGCATGCGGCGTCGCGCTGTTGCTCCATGCGTTGGGCCGTCTGTCCCACCCGTCAACGCTTCTCCTCGGCGCCGTCCTGGTCCCCGCGTTCGCGGGGTCGATGTTGTTTACGGAAGTCGCCCGGGCCGGTCACAGGGTCGGTGCGGCGTTTGCACCACCCATGATCGCGCGCCCTGCCTTGATCGCCGTAGGCGCCACCGTTCTCTACGTCTCTCGCGGAATGCTCACAACCAGCGCCGCTATCGCCATCACCGTCGTCGCCTCTTACATCGTCTTGCTCGCTCAGTACGTGCTCACACGCCGCCTCTTCGTCGCCCCCACCTCGCAGCATCGCCCCATGCTCGAGCGACGCGAATGGCTCGGCGTCGGCGTGACGTTGCTCGCCGCTGGCGCGTTCACGATCACGCTGATGCAGGTCGACATCGTCATTGTCGGCGCGATGCTGGGTTCCCGCGACGCCGGGATTTACGCGGCCGCGAGCAAGACCGCGACGCTCGTCTCGTTCGTGATCATCGCCGTCAACGCGGCGGCGACCCCACACTTCTCGTCCCTATGGGCGCTTGGGCGTGTCGAGGAGCTACAGCGCCTGGTCACAAAACTGGCCAGCGTCATCTTCTGGCCGTCGCTCGCAATTTCGGCGGGAATCGCTGCGCTCTCGGGTCCTCTCCTCGAACTCTTCGGGCCCGGCTTCAGGGCGGCGCAAGCATCGCTGCTTGTGCTCCTCGTCGGCCAGATGATCAACGCTGCCGCCGGCTCCGTGGGATACCTGCTCACTCTGACCGGTTATCACCGCGAGGCCACGTGGGCGCTCGGTCTCAGCGCTGTGGCGTGCATCGCGCTCGCCGTCGCCGGCGTCGCCGCGTTCGGTCTGATCGGTGCCGCGCTCGGCTCCAGCGTCGGCTTCCTGCTTTGGAACGGATCGCTTTATTGGCTCGTCCGTCGCAAGCTGGGTATCCGCGCGTCGTTCTTCACAACCCGGCGCCTCGCCCGTTGAGCATGATCACGACGGCGTACTGTAAGCCTTCACATCGTCCGCCGCTGTCGCGAGACTACGCGATCCTCGAACCCTAGCGACGACCGTGCATGCCTATCCCCATTGGCCGTTCGTCTCTGACCCGCACCATGCGCTGCTCTCGGCTGCGTGGGCGGTTGTCATTCATGGTGTGGTCAGCCTCGGAGTTGTTTTGCCGATCGTGCTTGCGAGCAACAGACGCCTGGTGTACGGCGCGCTCGCGTTCGCGGGCGGCCCAGCCCTCGATCTCGACCATGCGGTGGCCGCCGGCAGTCTTAACCCGAGGGCGATCGAGACCCTCGCTCATCGACCGTACACGCACAGCCTGATCTTCGCCCTCGCCCTGACTCTCATTGCGTTTCTGCTCACGCGCAGCCGTCTCGCGGCGTGGTCGGTGTTTGCTGTGATCGCTGCCCATCTGCTGTTCGACGCGGCCGGCGGCGATGAGCTGATCCTCTATCCGCTGCGGCACCCCAACGGCTTGCCGTGGCTCGTGTGCCCGGTTGGCCTCGTCGTCCTCTTCGCGGTGAGTTGGGCGGCTGTCCGAGCTCGCGGGAGGGTCCCGACGTCGCAACCGCGCGTCGTGATCTCTCAGCGGTCGAGGTGAAGCCGCGCGTCGTTTGTCGGCTGCGCCTGGTAGAGACCGAGGCGCCGCGCGCGTAGCATGCTGATCGCGTACAGCCACGGACCGTTGATGACGCCGCGACGCCGTGCGCGCAGCAATTCGCCGGGCTTGGCGGTCCCCGCGTGCCTCTCAGCCATTTCGACGTCGCGCGAGCGACGCATTTTCAACGCGATGCGCAGCGATTGAGCCGCGCTTATGTAGAAGCGCGGCTGCGTGAGTAGCGCACGCGCGAGTACGGCTCCGAGGCCGCTGCCGTACCCGTAGACCTGGCCGTAGAGCGAGGCGCCGTCTCGGCGGTGTTCGTGCCAACAAAGCGCTCGTGGTTCGTAGGCGATCCGTCCTCCGCGCAGTATGGTGGTAGCGAACGCGCGCGTCTCCTCGCATGACCCTGTGGGGCTTCCCGCGCCGAGTGCAGCATCGAACGCTCCGGTGGCGAGGAGCTCGGCGCGACGGAACGCCATGTTGTTGCCAACGCCGATCAGGCCGTTGATGAACGGGTAGAGCAACAGTCCAGGGCGAGGGCCGCTCTCGGGCCCGTAGACGTAACGCGCCATGCCCTTGCAGAAACCTGCGTACTCCTCGAAGCGCTTTTGCGACGGCGTCTCCAGCTCGAGCGGCAAGACCATCCCGCACGAGACGCGCACTGTCGCGTCGGCGAACGGCGCGACTAGCCTCTCCAGCCAATCCGGGTCGGCGACGACGTCGTCGTCGGTGAACGCCACGATCTCCGCGTTGGTCTCGGCCACGCCGCGGTTGCGCGCGACGGAGAGGCCGCGGCGCGGCTCCTGCACATACCTCACTCGGTCGCCGAAGGCGATGAAACGGCCGACTGCTGCCAGCGCCTTCCCGCTCTCCGGGTCGTTGTCGACGACGATGATCTCCATGTTCTCGTGCCGCTGTGCGAGCACGGACTGGACGCACCGGGTCAGCTGGGCCTCGCGGCCGAACGTGGAGATGATCACGGCAACCGATGGGTCCGCGCCCTCGCATTCGTGACTCGGACAGCTCTGTTTGCCGTTGACGCTCAACTCCAGCAATGACTGTGGGCCGACCAGCGCGTCGGTGCAACAGTGCTCGGCGACGTGTGCGCACAGCTCGCGACGCGTCCCGCTCCACGCCCTTGCCGCGAGTTCGGTCGCGCTCAACGTTGAGGGATCACGATCGACGTACAGGACCTTCAGCGGCTCGCTGTGCAAGCGAACGAGGATTAGTCCGTCGCGCTGCCCGCCCAACTTGCGCCCGTCGGGTGGGGTGACGGTCATTCCTCGATCGACGTCAACGCAGCCAATCGCCGTGGCCTCGAGGTGCGCGAACGCAGCCACGGGAAGGTGTCCATCTGTCAGCTTCTCGGCCAAGGGGTTAGTCGCGTCACGCGTGCTCGCCCCAGGGCCGCTGGCGGCGTTTAGCTCCGACATCGTCGGCCTGGCTTGAGGAGCTCCCCAGCCGACGCTAGGCCCGCCGACCCCGTAGTGTCGCATCACGATCCTGAGGGGCTCTCGTGCCAGGTCAGAGATCAACCACGCGAGGTCGGGGAGGAGCGCCGTTGTTTGCCTCCCCTCGCTCGCTAGTGCGCTCAGCAGCTCCTCCGCGTCGTAGCCCATCGTCGCCAGGTTCTCATGACCGAGGAAGCGCAGGTAACGCAACGCCCACTCGCGTCGGAGCGGGTTGCAGATCGTTTGCTTCCACTTCTCTACCGGCTCCGTACTGACGGTCGCGTAGCGTTGGCTGCCCGTGGGATCGCCGAGGCGACCTCTGAGTGCTGTCTTGCCGAACCGATGCAGCGCCGCAGGGTCGAAATCGATTCCGATGTACCCCATGAGCGCTCGCCAATGATCTTCGTCGTCGCCGACCAGGTCCTCGTAGCGGACCGCGTGTGACTTCGCGCCGTGCTCCTGGAAGGCCGTGATCAGTCGCGGTAGGCCGATGAAGAGGTCCTCGCGGTAGATCGTCGGATGCCACTGGCCCTTCTGCCAAGTCTCGACGATCGAGCTCAGAATGCCCAGCGGATTGCGCCACAGGAACACGAACTTGGCCTCCGGGAAGAGCTCGATGATCTCAGCGGCGATCAGGTTGTAGTTTGGCGTCTTGTCTAGGAAGAACTGCGCGTCACTACCGGCCACCTTCGAGTACAAGCGCATCACGAAGTCGTGTAGCTCGTGTTCGTAGTCCTCGCGGCCGCGAGGCAGCTCGCGGTAAAAATCTTCGACCGCGGTCACCATGAGCGCGTGCTGGTACTCGGCGTCCACGCCTCGCGCGCGCAGCGTGTAGAGAAGGGGTAGAAGCAGCCATGGCTCGGACACTGTTGAAACATTCGGGTGCGCACCGATGATCTTCTGGACCAGCGTCGAGCCGCTCCTCTGGATTGAGAAGATGAAGATCGGCGTCAACTCACCCGCTACCGCCATCCGTTCAGATAACCTTCCGCGGCTCAGCCTCGATCGTTCCTAGGAGCCTCGAGCACCGCGTTCGCGTTGCTCGCCCAGCTTCCCGAGTCCTCGAAGCGGCGCCCGCACAAAGCGACGGCCTCGCGCAGCCCAGCCGCCAACGCGGTGTGGTCGGCCGCAGGTACGAGGATCGCTCCCGCGTACTCGCGTGTCGCTTCGCCCAGGCCGCCGACGTCGGTGACGACTACGGGCAGTCCCGCGTCCATCGTTAGATGCAGCGGGCCGCTCGCGGAGGACCGGCGGTATGGCAGCGCAACGATGTCGGCGCCTGCGAACCACTGGCTCGCCTCGGCGTCTGAGACGTAATGGTTCACGAGCGTGATCCGGTCTCGGTGTGAGGAGCGACTGATCAGTTTCAGCGGCGTCACCCACTCTTCCCATGTCTCCCCGACCACCGTGAGCCACCAGCGCTTGTCTTCATCGGCTAGCACCTCGAAGGCGGCTACGAGATCCTCCAGGCCCTTGTATGGCCGTATTGTGCCGAAGAAGAAAACGTTGAGAGCATCTGCTGGCGCCTCCCTTTTCGGCTCGGACTCGCCGACGGCGTAGTGGGAGAATGGCCCGTGTCGGACAACTTTGACGTGGCGTTCGTCAACACCGAAACTGCGTCTGAGCTCGTCACGGTCGAACTGGGAGTGCACCAGGTAGCCGTCGGCCATCTCCATCAGCCAGCGACCGAATCTTTTGACGTAGGTGCGCGCCGGGGTCATCGCGGCCTCGCCTGTGTCCTGGATCTCGTGGATCTCAATGATCACCCGAGCCCCGAGCCCGCGGGCGACGAGCGCCAGCAGAACGTAGGAGTGCAGAACCGCGCCGGTCCACCACTGAAACACCACGGCCTCGGGGCGATGTCGACGCAGGAAGCGAACCGCTCCGATGATCGTGGGAAGCCAGTACCAGTCGACGCCGTCGTACACCGGCATCTCGGGCGGGTAGCGCTCATCGGTTAGCAGCTCGCCGACGCGGGCGCGGCCTGGGTAGAAGGACCGCGGGATCAGCCGGCGCATAAGAATCACCGACGTCGGCGTGCACTCCGCGAGCGCGATCGCAACGTACCGCGTGTAGTGGCTGACGCCGCTGATGAAGCGGGTACCCGAGCCGACGATGAGGATGCCCTCCGGCTTCGTACTCCGCGATCGGTCCTCCGTTGTGGGTTGGGCGTGTCCATTCCGCTCGGGAGAACCATGGGGGCGCCGCCCGTTACCGTTGCTGCGCGCGAGGCTGTCGAGTCGATCCTCGCCCGAAGCGGTCGTCGCGGGGGTTCCTACTCGGCTCCACCGACGTTGCTCGCCGACGACGTATCCGGCGGTCGTCGCCGCGAGGCCAACAACGATCGAGGCGCTGCGCGCCGCGCCAAAAGGATCTAGATCCGCTACTACCGCCGCCAATCCCCGAAAGAAGCCCCTTGGCAACGTACGGGTCGTATACAAGCGCTCGGTCGCAAGCCCGTCCCGCCAACCGACGAACTTCACGATCGATGCCTTCGCGAGGCCCTCGTCGTAGCATCGCGACACGAAGTATTTGAGTCCAGACCGCGTGCGGGGAACGCGGTGTGTCACGCTGATCGCGGGGTCATAGAGCCAGATTCTGTCCGGCCACCTCTGTCCCGCCCGGATACAGAGGTCGGTCTCCTCGGTGCCGGAACGCGTCCCGGTCTTGCCGAACCCCGCCCGGAAGCCTCCGAGCTCGAGGAGCAGGTTGCGGCGTACAAACATGTTCGTCGCGATCAGGTTCCTGACCGGCGCTCCTGAGGTGGGGAGGCCTGGGTATGTGCAGCCGACGGTCCAGTAGAACTCCTCCGCCATCCACCGAGGCTTTCTGTCGTCCCAAGCGGGCTCAATCCGGCCGCCCACACCGATGACGCTCGCATCCCCAAAGGCGCGGTTTGCGCGTCTGATCCAGTCGGGGTCCGCGACCGCGTCGTCGTCGAGGAACCCGATGCACGCTCCCGTCGCCGCAGCGACACCACGGTTCCGGGCTTCGCCGGCGCCTCGCGGCCCGTCGTTCCCGATCGCCACGACGTCGGTCATCTCGTGCTGGACGCGCTCCAGCAGCTCGGTGTTGTTGTCGATCACGACAACGATCTCCTTGGCTGCGAACGACTGCTCCCGGATCGAGTCGACTGCGGCAACGAGATCGTCCCAGCGCTCGGCGGTGTACGCGCACAGCACTACTGAGATGCCCGAGGTCTGTCGTTCACGCATCTAACTCGTCCTTGCTCCCCAGCGACGCCGGCCGTGTCCCTGTGATTCGTCTGCCCCCCGGACTGCCGTGGCACCGCGTTTATTTGTACGATCCGTCGTCATGGCTCGCGTGGGCGCGGACGTCCGTGTCCGCGCGGTGTATCGTACATATCTTGCGCCCAAATATCTAGCGCTCGGCTCACGTGGATGTGCCGGCACCTGTGTTTATCGCGCCAACTGGGAGCGCCTTCGCTGGTTCATGTGGCATTGCGGCTGAGGCGCGTTGTTCCTCCAACATCCCATCAATCAGCTCGTTTGACGCCCTGACGCCGATGAAGGGTGTTAGGCAGATGAACGTCGCGTGGGGCACGACGCCGGGCAGCTCCGCGAATCGGTTCTCGCGCACCTGTATGTAGGCTAGCTCGAACAGCGTCGCGGCGATCGATTCCAGAGAGGCGGGGGAGGGGGGAGCCGTCGTGCCCTCGTATGTGAAGCCCTCCTGGAGGAAGATCGTGAAGCTGTTTACGAGCTGCTCGACGCGATCGACAACCTCAATGTCGCATGTGTAGCTGTCCACGAACATCGCTTGGGAGAGTCGTGGGTGCTGCTCTACGTAGCGGGCGAACGTGCGGCCTGCCTCCCAGACTTTGGCCGGCCAAGCGTCGGTGGCGGCGAACCCACCGGCCGTGGCTGCCAGCAAGCGTCGAAACAGGAGTTCGTGGAGCGCACGGAAGACCTCTTGCTTGGTCTTGAACTGCCTGTAGAAGATGCGGCTGTCGATCCCCGCGCCGCGCATGAGGTCTTTGATCGTCGTCGCTGCCGCTCCGTTGTCAGTGACGAGCTGTGCCGCGGCTGAGAGGATACGGTGCTGGTAGTCCTCGCGTGGTGTCCGTCTCGATGTCGGCCGACGGTTCGCCGCGTCAGCGGACCTTTCCCTCAGCGGCGGCTCCACGATCAGCGCGGGTGCCTTACACGCGACAGGCCGTAGCTGCCTCCATTGGTGCTCGGATATCGGCATCTGATATCGATCCAGCCATTCGGCGAGGAGGTCAGCGGTGAGCTCAGCAGAAGCGTTGCAGTCTCGGCGAAGCCGCGAGGCAAGTAGTCGGTAGACCCCGCCGAGCAATGGCCTCGACGGCACGTCCGGAGCCACGGCCTCGGGTGTAGCGCTATAGCGCTCGTCGACCAGGCTTGCGAGCGCGATGAGGCTGTCGTCACGAACGTCAAGGGCGGCCTCGCCGGCACCCATCGCGTCGCTGAACATGACCCGGGCCCGTGCTCGCTGCGACGAAGCGAACCTCTGCAAGAGCTCGACGGCAGCGTAAAGCGCCCGGGACGGCTGACTTGCCTCTAGCGTTGCTGCGGCTTCGGCCAGCAGCTCGTCCCGGATCGTTCTCAGTGTCGCCACGAAGCAGTCGTTCTTGTCGCTGAAATACTCATAAAACGTTGGCCGAGATACTCCAGCGCTCGAGATCACTTCGGCGATCGTCGCGGCGGCGTAGCCGCGCTCAGCCACGACCCCGATCATCCCCTCCAGCATCCGTTCGCGTTGGGTGTCCCTCTTCTGGCGGCGCGAGCTGTTTACGACGATGTAGCGTTGCACCTCATCCCTCGAGTTCTCCTCGACACCTCGATCTGGCAGCACGCTGACCGACTTTCCCGCCCCAGCGACACCACTGTCTTCCCCTTTATCTCGAAGCATACGTGCCCCATATTGGACCGGAAACGCGTCCTCGCCTAGTCAAGCCATAGAGCACTCTGAGCCTCGTGAGCGGCAACGCTGCGCACCTCCAGCACGTGTGAGGTCAGCGAGCATAGCAACACACGTAGCGTTTATGAGTCCTGACCCACATCCCTTGACACGAAGCCTCCGGAGGGTGTAATCACTGTCAATATCTGCCATGCTGCCGTCGTGTAAAGCCGCGGTTGCGGGGATGTAGCGGATGCTGTAGGCTCAGCACCAACGTTTAGTTGTCGTGATCGCCTGGGGCCAGGATCGTGACGGCGATGCGATCCGGCAGGTTATGAAGGGGGCGGAGTGCAGGGGTGCGTACTGGTCAAATCCGCGTTCGGGAGGAGTGGCCACCGGCGATCTCCATCGTTCTGGTTCTGTGCGAGCGCGACGGCTGACCCTTGGCGGCGCGCTCGCAGAGACTCGGGTGTCGTGACCAATCCAATAGCGCGCCCGAGTGGGCGCCGCGGCTACTCATTCTCCGGCCGTGGCGCCCACCCCTCGTCCCGCCACGCAGCGATGCAGCACTCCGACGATGTTCCGGCGTAGACGTCGAGAGAAGGCCGTCACGCGTCAGCTCGGCACTGGATTGATTCCGCACGAGCGGCTCGACCGTCATATCCGAGCTCGATCTGTGGCGCGACATTGGGGGCTTACGCCTCCCGCCGCCTACGGCCTCTGGGCGATCCGCTATCCGAACCAGGTCGCGATCATCGACGATTCTGGCTCCATCACCTTTGCCGACGTGGAGCGCCGAACTAACGCTCTCGCGCGATCCCTCGAAGCGCTCGGCATTGTCGCCGACACCACGGTCGGGCTGATGTGTCGCAACCACCGGGGTCTGATCGAAGCGACCGTAGCCTGCGCCAAGGTCGGTGCCGACGTCGTCTATCTAGACCCAGACGATTTGCCATCCGTGGTCGCGGAGACCGTATGGAGAAGACCGGTACGGGCCCTCATCCACGACGCCGATTGCACAGAGCGGCTCCGCGCAGTTGCACCCGGCACGTGCCGTCTTATCGCCTGGTCGGATCCCGGCGGCGACCCTACATGTTCCACACTCGACGAGCTCATGGTAACGTCCTCAGACCTGCCCTTGCAGCGCGCGTCGACGACAAGCACTGTCGTTGTGAGGTGTGAGCGCGCGGCACGTGTAGCCGATCGGAAGCTTCCCTGTTCGCTGGTACCGCCTGGCACCGCGCAGGCACGGCTCCCCCTGCCAAGGCGAGGCGTCCTCCTGATTGCGGCGCCGATCACGGGCCGTTGGGGCTTTCTGCACCTCACGCTCGGACTGCGTTCCGCGTCCACTCTCGTGCTAACGCGCCGATCGGACCCGGAAGCGGTGCTCAGCAAGGTCGAGCAGCATGGTGTTTCTGCGGTGGCCGTGCTGCCGGAGATGCTCGAGCGAATTGTGAAGTTGCCGCCTGACATGAGCCGTCGTCACAACACCGACAGCCTCATGGCGATCTCGCTACCGGGTCCGTTTCTAAACAGTGACGTCGCACTGCCAGCGATCGGACGATTCGGCGAGATCCTTTACAACCTGCGAGGCAGGATAGTCATCTCTCTCGGTGACGAGTGGTGGTTGCCCGCTGGCGCCCGCTCACGAACGGATCGTTGCGTCCACGACTTCGCCGCATCTCCTCGAGGTCCATCTAGCCGCGGACCGGTTGTATTCGACGGCCGCGCGGCTAGGTGGTGGCGGCCGCGAGCTTCACGACGATAAACGCGTTTGCCGCCTCCGCGCCCACGAACGGTGCGAGCACCAAGAACGTGAGATGGGGTAGGAGTCCACTCAAGCGCTCCGTGCCGCGGCTGCGCACCTTCGAGTACACGACCTCGAAAATCGTCGCGATGATTGTCTCCAAGACGACGTGTGCCGGGCGAGCCTCCCGCGAAACATAGCGATACCCCTCCTGCAACAACATCGCGAACGCCGAGTGGCTATCCTCGACACGCTGTACCGCGCCGGGGCCGACGGCATAGGCCTCGATGAATCCGACGTTGGCGACAAGCGGGTTCATCTCCAGGAATTGTGTAAAGGCGCGCCCGGCCTCCCAGTTGCGCTCGGGCCAACTGTCGCCCGAGAAGAACGCTTCGGCCGTGACCTCCATCACGTGTTGGAACCCGAGCTCGTGCATCGCCATGAACGCATCCTGCTTGTCGGTGAACATCGCGTAGAACGCGCGGCCGTCAACACCGGCGCGTTTCGTGATGTCGTTCATCGTCGTGGCGTTGTAGCCCTTCGCGTCGGCGAGGCGCGCTGCAGCGAACAGAATCCGCTGGCGCTGGTTCTCCGCGATCTCGTCCTCGCTCAGTCGCAACCTCCCACGAGGAAACGGCGGCGGTGGTTGAAGTGGGCTCTCGGGGAGAAAGGGGGACAGCAGCGGCCGCGGCGAAAGCTTTAGTGTGCGCCAGCGGTGCTCGTTCAGTGGCTGCTCGTAGGCCGCGACCCAGTGCAGGAGGTCCGGTAGCAAGGCCGATATCTTTGGCTCGGCTCGTCTCAGTCGCGGCGCGAGGAGACGGTAAACGCCGCCGATAATTGTCCGCGGGGAAAAGTCTGGTGCAGGCGCGTCGCGTCGAGCCGCTTTATACCGCGCCTTCACGAGGCGCTCGATCTGGGCGATGCCGCGATCACGCGCGTCTAGTGCTGGGCTTCCGCCTCCCATCGGCTCGTTCACGAGGAAGCGCGCGTGCGCGGGCTCGTCGCTCGCGAAGTTGATTAGGGCCTCGATGCTCGCGTAGAGCGCTCCCTCAGGCGCAGACTCGCGCACACGCGAGCGGACCCGCTCCAACAGCCGCGCCGACGTATCGTCAACGGTTGCACGGAAGCATTCATCCTTATCAGCGAAGTACTCGTAGAACGTCGGGCGGGACACCCCCGCCTCGGCGATCACCTCGGAGACGTTTGCGCCGGCATATCCGTTTTGGTTCGCCGCGGCGACCATTCCGGCGAGGAGCCGTTCGAGCTGTGTTGGCTTCGGCCTCCTCTGACTCTCGGTGTTTCCCGGGCTGGGTTGATCGGAACGCGCCATTGATGAGGCGTCAACCCTACCCGACAGCCCCGTGTTTACGGCGATCACGTCGCTTTCGTCATCCGCGTATGCCGCGGAGGATTGCTGGCGACCGCGGCTCCGCGTTGCCCCAGCCCCACAAGCGGCGTTGATCATTTCCCCTCATCCGTTCCTCTGTTTGCGGAGCCGTAATCATAGGTTCTTGACGGGATGTCTCATATAGAGCTGCGGACAACGTTTATGGCGGCGGTTGTCCAGATCGGCCACAAGCGCTTGCTTCGTCTGACGTCTCGTCGCTGCGCTGAGGCTGCCGGGCGCACACGATCCGGCGTCGGCGGGCGATTGGCAGCCATAGCTTACGTTTCTCGTGGCCATGCGGAGTCGCTCTGACGATGTCCGAAGAGCCTCGTGCGGAAGCAAGAGGCCCGATGTTTACTGAATGCTATGACCGCGGCGCCGTGCCGTGACAGCCCCTTGCAAGAGCGACCACGAACGTTTAGTCTGCCTTCGACTACGAACCCGACGTCACGGTGCGTCGGGAGGTTGACCAGCGCGCCTGGCTCGCCAGACGCGACGCACAACAAGAGCGATGAGCTTGCCGCTACGTGACCACAACACAGCGAGATGGCGTCGCAACGCCTCCGCCATCGCACGCCCGGGAGCGTCGTTGCGACGGCCCACCGTCAATGCTTCTGAGCCCAAAAAAGCGGCCGTGGGGGTGCGCCGGGCCGGCAGCCGTAACGGCGGTCAGGCGCCGCGGGCGCTGCTCATCAAAGCGATGCTTGATTTGGTCTCCGAGGAGGGCTACTCGAGCGTCTCCGCGACCAGCCTCATTGGCCGTGCTCGGGTCTCAAGCAAGACGTTCTACAAGCACTTCGACGGCTGCGAGGATTGCTTTCTCGCCACATTCGACGAATGCCTATGGGAGCTCAAGACCGTGGTTGGACGGGCGTATCAACGCCCGGGGTGCTGGGCGGGTCGTGTCCGCGCGGCGCTCGAGGCGCTCCTCGTCTTCCTCTCGGAAGACCCGGCTACCGCCACGTTCGTCTTTCTCGAGGCGCCGAAGGCGGGCCCGGGTGCGCGTGAGCGTCGTCAGCGCGTCGTTGAGATCCTGTGCGTCATCGTTGACGCCGGTCGCTCTGAGAGCAAGCTTGAAGTCCTACCCCCGAGCCTGACGAACGAAATCATGGTTGAGGGCGCGCTCGGCGCCATCTCGTCCCGTCTCTCGCAGCCGGAGCAGGCGCCCCTGACCGGTCTGCTCAACTCTCTGATGAGCGTGGTCGCCTACTCCTATCTTGGTCCAGAGGCCGCGGCGAAGGAGCTCGAGTACGCGCTCCCTGATCCTGTCCGAGCCGGGCGGCCTGGGATGGCATCAACCCCGAGCGGAGTGCTCGCGGCGGTGCCGATGCGGATCACTTACCGCACCCTCAGGGTGCTCTCGGCGATTGCGGCGAATCCTGGCGCGCCCAACCGTGTGATCGCTGATACCGCCGGTATTACTGACCAGGCTCAGACCTCTCGTCTCCTCGCCAGACTCAGTGGACTCGCCCTGATTCGCAACTCCGGGCTAGGCGGCGGCACGCCCAATTGCTGGCATCTCACACTCCGCGGTCAGGAGATCGAGCAGGCAGCACGGCACGAGATCAGGTAACGCCTCAAGGGGTGCCACAGCTACGGAACGTTCTCGTGTTCGAGGAAGAACGTCATCACCGTGGCGCCATACGGTGTCGGGGTGCCGTTGTACCCAGCGATCAGAAGTGGGCCCTGTGAGCACTCGTCTTGTTTCACGTTCCAGCTCCAGGCGAGTATCGAGAACTCGTGTCGAGTAGCGTACGACATCCAGGCGCGCAGCCATGCGAGCGCGGACGGTTCGCCGCATTCCATCTCCCCAAACTCGTCATCGACTATGGGCACATGCGCGGCCAGGGGAACGAGAGTCTGATTCCAACACGATTCGGTGGTGCAAACGGTGTGCGCCCGGTAGAGATGAAAGGCCGCGGCGAGCTGGTGTAGGGGGTCGTGCGGCTCGTTGCTTAGCCAGTCGGAATCGTCGGATGCCCAGTCGAGCCCGGCCAGGAGAATAACATTGCGAGCTCCCATCGCGCGAATCGTTGATACCAGCCCGTCCATGCCCGCGTAGACCCCACAGCCTCTCGCCCAGCATCGCCACTGTTCCGTCGGCGTCGCCCCGAGGCTGTGTGGCTCGTTGTAGAGATCGAACAGCACGGCGGGGTCGCTCTTGAACGCGAGCGCCAGGCTGCGCCAGAGCGCGTAGCCGTGACTCGCATCCAGCATGTCCTGTTGACCAAGCGCTTGTTCGCCGCCGGGCGCGCTCCAATGAACATCAAGAATCACATAGAGACCAGCATCGTTCAGCGCGGAGATATAGGCCCCTATAGCCGCACGGTACACGGACCCGGAGAACTCCGGCGTGACGCCGTTAATTCCTAGCCAGCAGTCCTCATTGACTGGTACGCGCACAGCATTGATGCGCCATGACTTCATGGCGGCGATCGACGCCGGGTCCGTTGGTCCATCGAAGATCCCGCGACCGAGAACGCACATGTACTGCGTGCCCGATCTGTTGACGCCGACGAGACGGATCGGTTCGTCGGCTGCGTTGGCCAGCTCGTTGCTCTCAACATGCACGGCCAGGCGCAGCGGACCGTGGCGACGCGTGGTCCCGGTTCCACGGGTTTTGCGGCGGCGCGCTGTAATAGCCGTACTGCGTGAGACAAAACTGGCTTGAGGTCGCTGGACCCTGCTCGCCGCGTACGAGCCCGTGAGAACGACGACTGATGCGAACGTGCTCAGGCTGATTGCAACGACCATCAGGCCCAGCCTCCGGCGCCGCGCGGAGTGCCGCGCGAGCACACACAACCTTCCTCCGCTATGAGGACCTGCGCGGTGCCACTGTTCTTGCCTGTCCATGCGATCTCGTTTGTTACGGCGTATCGGTCGCCGAGCGAGCACTCCGGCACGTAGCCCGCGAACCCGCCTAACTATCGTCCGCGGGGGTGAGATCCTATAGACGGTCCACCTGACGGCGTGTCCGTGTGCGAACGTAGCGACCGCCCGTGCCGCCGTCGGCAGATATAGAGGACCAGATCGATCACCAGCGCCGAGCGCGCGCTCGGGCGGCATGTTTATGGGCACTAGCGACCCCTGGGAAGCGTCCCGACGCCCGATGTCCGACTACCTCCCTCCCGGCCAATGGACGGCAAGAGGAACGGTGCATCGAGCGGTCAACAGGGCCGATGAGCCGGCGGGCACCGTGTTGGTGTGCGACCTTGGGCGTCACCGCAGTGCTTGCAGACAGGGAGACGTCGCTCATCAGACCGGCCTCGCGACCGTCCAGATATCGCGCATCGAGCGCGGCGTCCGCGAGATTCGGCTCACGACGTTTGCGGGCCGTGTCGGTAACGGAGAGGGCGGGATTCGAACCCGCGATGGAGTTTGATCCCCATACTCGCTTAGCAGGCGAGTGCCTTCAGCCACTCGGCCACCTCTCCCTGAGGTCGGCACGTCAGTGTAGAGCCTGTCGGGACGCGAGCGCGCAGCGCTGATCGCGCGCGCCAGGCGGTCTGAGCGCACCTCGCCGGGGCCGACCCGCGACCCGCGAGCCGCGAGCCGGCTAGCTCGCGTCGTCGCCGGATGCTGTCAGCAGCGCGCAAACGCGCTCGAGCCTGTCGGCGTTGCTCGCGATGAATCGCTGCGCGAGCTGGCAAAGCCCCTCGATGTTGGCGGGGCTGGCGTCGTCGAGGCTGTCGCTGACCCCTTCGAGCACTGATTGAAAGCGGAAATGGCCTCGATCGGGGCCGAGCAGCTCGTTGAGCTGATAGTCGATCGCGACGCTGGCGCCGTCCATGATCACCCCGAGCAGCGGGTGCGCCCACTGCACGAGCCCCCAGTCCTTGGCTTCTCGGTAGGAGATCGACCCCGTCGGGCGCCCGGTCCCGAGCGAGACGATCAGAGGCTCGCTACCCGGATGGTTGCGCGCCACCTCCGCGTAGGCGCACATCGCGGGATTGTTGGCGAACGTGCCGCCGTCGACGAGCGCGAAGTCCGCGGGCGAGCCGCTGCGCGCTGGAGGAACAGCGCGCAGGTCCTCGGGCTCGAAGTAGGTCGGGCGCGGCGGAGGTCGCGCGTGCGACGAGCTTCATCGGATAGTCCGCGGGCTGGGCTGGCTCGGCGGGGCTTTCGCCGCGATCGGCGCTCGGATCGGGCGTGGCGTGGGGCCGCGGCGAGAAGCTCTTGAAGAAGAACGGTTCGTGGCGCTGGATGTCGTAGGAGGTGACGAGCACGTCGGTCAGAGCTTCCGGCAGGCGCGCTTCTCCCATGTAGCGCTCGAGCGCCGCTTCGAGCCCGCTTGCCGCGTACTTCTCCACCAGCAGCCCATCGGCGGTCTCGACCGTGCGCAGCAGCGAATGGTGAAAGATCTTCGGCCCTTCCTCTTCATATAGACGGGCCAGCTCCTGCGCGCTCCACCGCGGATGCTCGCTCGCACTCGGGTCGGGGACGGTGACGCCAAGCGCGATGATGCCGCCGGTCGAGGTGCCGGCGATCAAGTCGAACAGCGCGGCTACGGGCCGTCCGCTCAGCCTCTCGATCTCGGCGAGCACCAGAGCCGGGATCACGCCGCGGATGCCGCCACCGTCGATCGACAGGACCCGCACGCGCTCGTTGGCCGGCATCCTCCCCCACGATACGCCAGTCGATACGCTCCAGCGAGCGCAACCGCACGTGGCCGTGAGCAAGACGCTGTCCTCCACGCCGTCAGCCGACGGCTACCGCATGCCGGGCGAGTTCGAGCCGCACTCGGGCTGCTGGATGGCTTGGCCCGAGCGCCCCGACAACTGGCGTCTGGGAGGCAAGCCCGCACAGGCGGCCTACGCTGCCGTGGCAGAGGCGATCAACGCGTCGGACCCCGTCACGATGGCTGTGTCCGACTCGCAGTTCGCGCATTGCCGCGCAGTGCTCCCACCATCGATCCGTGTGGTCGAGATCTCCAGCGACGACGCCTGGATGCGCGATATCGGCCCCACGTTCGTGACCGACGGCAACGGTGGGCGCCGCGGCGTGGACTGGCATTTCAACGCGTGGGGCGGCCTCGACGGCGGGCTGTACTTCCCCTGGGATCGCGACGAGCGGGTGGCAGGCAAGGTGCTCGAGATCGAAGGCGCCGAGCGCTACCGGGCGCCGATCGTGCTGGAGGGTGGCTCGATCCACGTCGATGGTCAGGGCACCGTGATCGCCACGGAACAGTGCCTGCTGAACCCCAATCGCAACCCCGAGCTCGCGCGCGGGCAGCTCGAGCAGGTGCTGTTGGCGTACCTCGGCGCAGACAAGCTGATCTGGCTGGGGGAGGGCCTCTTCAACGACGAGACCGACGGTCACGTCGACAACCTCGCGTGCTTTGCCCGGCCTGGGCTCGTGCTGCTGACATACACCGAGGACGAGTCCGATCCACAATCGGCCGTGTCGCGAGACGCGCAGCAGCGCCTCGAGGCGGCGACCGACGCCCGCGGACGAGCGCTCGAGGTGGTGCATCTCCCGTCTCCCGGTCCGATCACGATCACCGAGGAGGAGGCGGCGGGCGTGGACGCGCTCGACACGAGCCAGCCGAGACTGGCTGGCGATCGGCTGGCTGCTTCGTATGTGAACTTCTACCTGGGAACCTCACGCGTGGTGTTCCCGCTGCTCGACGCGCGTTACGACGATCAGGCCGCCGACGTACTGAGCGGGTGCTTTCCCGAACGCGAGGTGGTGGGAGTGCCGGCGCGCGAGATCCTGCTCGGCGGAGGCAACATCCACTGCATCACTCAGCAAGTGCCCGCTGCTGTCATGGCCGGCTGATCTTTCATTCCGCTGGTCTCGCGTAGGACTCGATCATCTCCAGGACGGTCTTTTCGGCCTGGGAGCGGCTGAGCCGCATGTCGAGTCGCAGGAGCTTCCACACGAGCACATCTGTGGCGATCTCGAGTGCTGCGTGCCGGCGGTCCCTCGACGTGCGCCCTAGGTCGGCGAGCAGTGGCTGGAAGACCCTGTCGGTCCACGCGCGGTGGTAGGCGCGTCCCTCTTCTGTCAGTACGCGGACGGCGAGGATGCGGTCCTCCTGGGAGAGCATGCGCAGGATCGCGGTTCCGTGCGCCTCGTAGTGGTCGAACACGTTGGCGACCGCCTCGGAGAAGAGGCCGACGGGAGCCGCGTCGCGGCGCTGCGCCTCCGCCATCCCCCACCACTTGTATGCGGCGGCGAGCAGCGCGTCCTTGGAGTGAAAGCGCGCGAGCAGCGTCTGTTCGGTGACGAGCGCGTCGGCGGCGATGTCACGCAGGCGGACCTCCTCGTACGGTCGCGAGCCGAAGTGCCTCCACGCTGCCGCGAGCAGCCGCTCAGCGGTCGCGGCGGCCGCGTCGGCCCGAGCGGACATCCGGTAGGCGCGCTTCTTCGGCGGGGCGCTTGACTTTTTCATCTTGGTCATACTAAGATGAAGTATATGCGAGTCTTCCAGACGCTTCTTGCGTTCAGCGGTAACGCTCCACCGCAGCTCGCGCTAACGCGGGAGCTCGTCGACCGGGGCCACGAGGTGCGCGTGCTCGCCCATCGCGCCGCACGCGAGCGGATCGAGCACACCGGAGCAGAGTTCGTCGAGTTCCGGCGGATGCTCCCCGACCTCGACCTCACCCGGCGGGAGACCGATTCGGTACGCGACTGGGAGGCGCGCACGTCGCTCGGCGCAGCGAAACGAATGCGTGACGGGTTGATCTCGCCGCTGCCCGATGCGACACGCGAGATGATCGAGCTGCTCGGCGAACGGGGCGCCGACGTAATCGTGTTCGATTGGCTCTTCAATGGCGCAGCGATCGCGTCCGAGGTCACGGGTGTGCCCGCGGTCGCGCTCGTGCACTGTCCCTATCCGCTTCCCGTCCGCGGAGCGCCGCCGCTGTTCACCGGCCTGAAGCCGATGGCCGGTCCGTTGGGTGCCGCGCGCGATCGATTGTTCGATGGGATGTCCCGTCGCTTCACAGCGGTGGGGCTACCGGTGCTCAACCAGGTGCGTGCCGAGCATGGGCTCACGCCGCTGGACAGCTGGGAGGACCAGCTCCTCGGCGTGCACGCCATCTATGTGATGACCGCGCCGGAGCTCGACTTCTCGAGCAAAGCCCAGCTCCCCGCCAACGTCCACTACGTCGGCCCCGCGTTCGAGCCGTTCCCGAACGACTGGGAGTCGCCGTGGCCCGAGGAGAACACCGATCCGCTCGTGCTGATCAGCTTCAGCACCAGCTATATGGACCAGGGCGATCTCGCCCAGCGGGTGCTCGACGCGGTCGCCGGCTTGCGGGTGCGTGCGCTGCTGACGGCTGGCCCCGCGCTCGACACCAGTCGCCTGCGTATCCCCGGCAACGCGCGCAGCGTGGCCTTCGTCCCCCATCGAACCGTGCTGCCGCACGCGTCGCTCGTGATCACCCACGCGGGCTGGCAGACGGTCAACGCCGCGCTCGCTGATGGCGTTCCGCTGGTGTGCATCCCCGATGCACGCGACCAGCCCGATAACGCTGCGCGCGTTGTGTTCGTGAACGCGGGCGTACGAACCAGCAAGAAGAGTTCCCCGGCCAAGCTGCGCAGCGTGATCGCAAAGGCCCTAGAGGACCAGTCGATCAAACAGGGTGCTCGCGCGATGGCCGACGCCCTCGCCCGCAGTGACGGCGTGAGCGTGATCGCGGACGAGCTCGAGCGTTCGAGTCTCCAACGCGCCGTCGGTTCCAACTACGCGGCGTAGGCTCCTCGATCTCCTGGGCGATCGGCAGCGGGGCGCCTTGATGTGACGATCACGCGTCCCCCTCGTGCCGGGACGGTGGTTATCCGACGTGTACGCACCGGTCGCTCGGGCCGCTGGGTTGGCGCGCGCAGCTCGACGCGTTCGATCACCGTGCGCAGGATCGTCTTCATCTCCATGACCGCGAAGCTTGCGCCGATGCATCGGCGCGGCCCGCCGCCAAACGGGATCAGCGCGTACGCCGGCGTCTGCTGCTCGAGGAAGCGCTCGGGACGAAACTGCTCAGCTTCAGTGAACGTCTCGGACAGGTGCGAGCCGATGATCGAGGCCACGACGACGGTCCCGGCGGGGAGCAGATAGCCGCCGAGCTCGAGCGGGCTCGTTAGTTTGCGCCACGCGCCATCGAGCGGGGGGCGAACGCGCAGCGTCTCCTTGATGACGGCGTCGATGTACGCGTCCCCCTGATCACCACTCAGCTCGCGCTCGAGTCGCGCGAGCGCGGCCGGGTGGCGCAGCAGCCGCTCGAAGCACCACGTGAGAGCCGTCGCCGTCGTCTCCTGCCCGGCTATCAGCAGCGTCAGCAGCTGGTCGCGCAGTTCCTCGTCGGTGAGCGGCTCACCGTTCTCGTCGCGCGCTTGCATCAGCAGGGCGAGGATGTCCTCACGAGGCTCGGGCTCGCTGCGGTGCGCGGCGATCTCCTCGTAGAGCAGCACGTCGGCGGCTCGGCGTGCGCGCACCCAGCCCAAGCGAGCGCCGATCCAGCTATCGGCAAGCCGCGGGTTGTTCGCCTCGACGATGAAGGCCAGCGGGCTCGCCTGCGCGATCTGGGGCACGAGCTTGCGCAGGCGAGCCATCCGCAGCGGGTCGCGCACTCCCACTACTGCGCGCAGAATCGTCTCGAGCGCGATTCCCTGCATCCGCGGATGAATCGCGAACTGCTTGTTGATGGGCCACCGCTGCACCTCCGCGGCGGTGAGCTCCTCGATCAGCTGCGCGTACCTGCGCACCGCCTCGCCGTGGAAGGGCGGCGACATCAGCCGGCGCATCCTCACGTGACGCGCGCCGTCAAGCGTCAATAGGGAGCCCGGCGAGACACGCCCGAGCACGCGCGTGTTTGCCTCCCCGGCCTGGAGGACGTCGCGATCGCCGGTGAACATCTCCTTGATCAGCTTCGGGTCCCAGACTGAGACAACCTCGCCGAAGCCCAAGGGTCGAGCCGTTGCCATCGATTCGAAGCGACGATGGCCCAGCCGTATCCACGGCTCGGCGAACCACAGCAGCGCGATCGTCTGCACGATCGACGGCCAACGCGAGCCGGGCGGCAGACCCGGCTTGGGGTCCGATCCGCGAGCAGGGGCGGATGGGGCCGTCCCCTGCACGGTGATGCTCGGCGACTGAGGCATCAGCTCCCTCGCTCTGGCGGCACGATCATCGCGATCGCTCAGGTTCCCGACAGCAGGGGAGCATAGCACCTTGTAACAAGTTGCCACTTGTTACAAAGAGCACGTCCAAGGTGGCGCCAGAGGAGCTGGCGCGCTACTCGGACACGCGGTCAAAGAGATGCTGCGCGGCGGCCGTCACGTTGGCGCGCGAAGGGGCTTCTGCCTGCTCACCGACGAGGTAGAAATACGGTCCCTTGGTGAACACGACGTTGCTGCCGGAGAAGCCACTCGACGAGAGTTCGAAGCCGCGTGCTCCTGCGATACCCGGGACGGCGAACACGGTCACGTGGCCGCCGGATGCCGTGTTCTGCCGGTATTCGGCGGTGAGCTGTGACCGCGCTGAGCTCGATGATCGGAACTGCTCGACGACCGAGAGTCCTGCCGTCTGGCTCCCCGTCGAGGCGACCAGAGGCTCACGAACTGCGGCGACGAATCCAAGCCTTCGCAGCCTTTCCGCTTCAGATGTCCTCTTGCTCGCTGGTAGGTCGTCCGCCACCACCCAGCTTTCCGCGCTGTCGGCGAGCACCGGGCTGCCGACCGCGACGCCCGAGAGTTCGCCTTCCGCTAGCGCTCGGCTCTGAATGTCGCCCGCGGGCGCCGGAGGCTGAGCACTCGTCGACGTGGCCGCGGTGCTGGTTGCCGAGTTGTGGCCAGAGCCGCCACAGCCGGCAAGCACGATCGCCGCCAGCGCTCCCCCTAGGACCCAGACACGGACCGGCATCAGACACACTCTCTCAGGCTGCGGACCAGCCGTCAATCGCACGCTGCGCAAAGCCAGTGGAGGCGTCAGTGTCCAGCGGTCTGGCCGCCGTCGATGTGCAGGATCTCGCCGGTGACGAACGTGGCCTTCTCGAGGTAGAGGATCCCGTCGACGACATCGCTGACCTGCCCGAGGCGACCGAGGGGGTGCAGGGCAGCCATTCCGGCATAGGAGGAAGGGTCGTGAATCGGCGTCTGGATGACCCCGAGCGATACGGCGTTGACGCGTACGCCGCTTGACGCGTACTCGATCGCCAGCGAGCGCGCCACGGCAGCCAGTCCGCCCTTGGTCAGGACGGCCAGCGCGGAGGGCCTGGTGCTGTCGGCCTGGTCGACGAGGCTGGTGGAGATGTTGACGACGTGACCGACGCCCTGCTCGACCATCTGGGCGATGGCGCGCTGGGTGATGTGGAAGAACCCGGCCAGGTTCACTGCGGTGATCGCGGCGAAGTCCTCGGGTGTGTACTCCGTGAAGGGCTTGCCGATGAAGATCCCAGCGTTGTTGATCAGGCTGTCGATCCGCCCGAACCGCTCGAGTGCCTGCCCCACAACGCGTTCGGCGGTCGCCACTTCGGTGATGTCACCCTGCACCGTGAGGAAGTCGGTCTCCTGCGAAGGCGGCATCGTTAATGCGGTGCCCACGACGGCGTAGCCGTCACGACGAAACGCCGTAGCCAGGCCGGCGCCGATGCCCTGTGAGGCACCGGTGATGATCGCGACCTTGCGTGCGCCCGCGCCCGGGCCGGACGCCGTGGCCGTTTGTTTGGGGTGGCGGTGGGTGCTCATGCGACGAGGTAGGTCTCGTAGATCACGCCGGCGGCCTCGCGGCCGGCGACGCTGATGAAGATGCCCTTGTTCATCCAGTCCAGGGCGGGCGCTGCGGTCTCGATCTGCGTGGAGGTGCGGAACGTGTACTCGCTGGCGTCGACCTCCTCGCCGCGCGCCAAACGGGCCAGGACCCCGGCGCTGCCGTGACGCACGCCGCGCGACTGCACGTACAGCAGATCGCCGGCGTCGGTCTGGAGCGTGTAGCGGACGTCGCCGAGCGCGGTGCCGTCGGGCAGAACCAGCTGCCAATCGGCGCTCGTGCCGGGGAGCAGCTTGCCGCCCAGCTCGGGGCCGGTGAAGGTCCCGCCGGTCTGGGGCACGATCCGGCGGTGGCCCTGGGCGATGTCGCCGAGGTCTAGTGGCTCGCCGAGGGCGGCCTCCAAGCGATACACGAACGTCAGGCGGGGGTCTGGAAGCTGGCTGCCCGTCGCGCGCGCTCCTGCCGTCACCGGGTCGTTGGGGTGGGGCGCGAGCGGCGTCACTGTGACGCGCATCCAGTCCGCCAGTGGTAGCGCGCCGAGCAGGTTCTCTGGCTCAGTCTCGCTGTCAGCGACGCAGACGCCGACGGCCCTGCTCCCACCAGACACGGGGGGCGCTTTCCACAGTCGCAGCAGATGGCCTTCGTGCGCCAGCTTGGCCGCCGCGGAGGCCTCTGCGTGCTCGCGCTCCTCGACCTCGGATGCCTGCGTCCCGTCCGGGATCTTGACGTCGAACTCGACCAGGAACTCCATGATGCTCTCCTTTCCAAGCGCTCCCGCCGACTGCGATGACGCTGACAACCCCCCAAGGGGTCGGCCGGCTTCGGCGCAACGCCCGACGCGCCACCAAGCTCGCCCGAGATCAAGATCATTGACGGTCGTGGGCGCTCATGTGCCTCCAGCCGCTTTGATACTCGGCGTCGTGCAGGCGGTGGAGCTGGTGCGCGTAGTGGTCCAGCCGATCGGCGGCATTCTGCGCCTCGTGATAGTCCCTGCCGTGGTCGCGAGCCGGCGTCTTCTCCTCCGCGCGCTTGCGGACGATGTGAAGCTCCTCGCGAGCGTGCTCGACGACCTTCTCCAACGTCTCTTCGAGGTTCATGGATCCCTCTCGTTCGATGCACTGTCAGACGATGCCAGCACGACGATCTTGCCATGTCACGGGCGACATCGTCGGCCTCGGCGTTTGCCGGCCCGCTCGGCGCGTTCGCGAGCAGTCAGCGCGTCGAGAGCTTCTAACGCGCTGCTGTTGCGCGCCTGAGCACGCGCACGGGCACGGGTTCGCGCGCCAGCCTCCACACGTGGCGGTCTGCGTAGGACCAGGCGTAGGTCGGGCTGCCGTCACGAACCAGCTCACGTAGGCGGCAAATACCAAGCTCCCGTGCAGACCAGTCATACAGAGCCTGGAGGCGGGACCCGATCACGCCGTAGTCCAGCATTCGCCCGAGACGGTTCTCGTTCGCGAGATGCGCCTCCACCGCATCATCGAGCGGGTAGCGATCGGGAAGCACGAGGCGCAGGGACAGGAACGCCCCCGCCATCCCGAGCCTGGGATCGCCGAGGATCGGTCCCAGCACGGCAAATCTCCCGAGCGACAGCCGCGGCGCTGCAACCAGTGCATGTGCGTAGAGCACGCGAAGCAAGGCCACGTTGCAGAAGAAGCGCTCAGCTACGGACTCCAGCTCGGCCAGATCACGATTCTCGAGATACGCGGAAACGACGGTTGCGTTGTGGGCGCGATACCACGAGTGGGGCGTGGGGGTTGCGATGAACGACATCCAGTGCCCGATCGTGTGTGAGGACGCGTCACCGCGAAGACCACCCGAGCGCGCCACCGCCTCGCAGCCATCCAGCAGCAGCCGCTCGTTGACCGCCCGCCACCAGCGACTGCCCGGAGGGCTTGCATCAACGGGACGGAGGACCCCCCGAGCTGCCTGCCAACGCATGAACGACACCGCCGCCCTCCTGAACGACTCATGCCGACGCGACCGCCCCGCCGGGCCACGCCGCAGGTTTCAGGGCCAGTGGACCCGTCGCCCAGCTCCCCGTCTCGATTGTTGCCCCAGGCTAGAACTGTGCCGTTGCTCAGTAGGGCCAGGCTGTGTCCGAATGAAGCTTTCCCTTCGTCGCCTTTCATTCCCGGCGGCTGAGACGGCCGTGACCGTGACGCCGGAGGGCAAGCTCACCGCCACACGCGTGGCTTGTGTGGCAGGGTCGTGGCCTTTGAGAAGCCGCAGGCCGGCGCGTCCGACATCCTCGAGGTACCAGAGCGTCGAGTCGCGCCGCGACGATGACAGGGCTGGGGGCGGAGGTGCCGGGCGTGCAGATCGACCGCCGCTGCGGCCCGGGGGCTGGCAGGCTGTTCTGTACGCGTGCATGGAGGTATAGACGGGCGCGACGGACCTCGTGCTGGCCGGCGGCGCGAACAGCATGCACCAAGCGGAGTTCTACTCGACGAAGCTGCGCTGGGGTGGGCTCAGGCTCCGGCGAAGAAGGCCACGACTGCAACGCGATCGCCGGCGCTACCAGCTCGCGCTACATGCCCACGAGCGCTGACGTCGGGCACACCCTCCGCGTGAGGGTTACCGCGGCCAACGAACTCGCCGCACCGGATTCTCTGGCCCCCACGGCCACCGTGATTCCGACGAGCCAGGCGAGCACGACGCAAGCGACCGAACTAGTACAGGCCACCGACCCTCGTTGCTCGCCCCCGCCGAACCGGTACCGTCGAAGAACAGCACATCACCCCGAGCGCGACTGATGCAGGCGAAGCGATCGCCTCGACCAGCACGCTCACAGAATCGTCGCTCGCCAACCAGACCCCGGGCGAACTCGCGCTCGAAACACCCACCGGCATGCTCAGGCTCCCGCCCACCGAAGTATCACCACAGGCCAGCGCGCCGAAGATCGTCAACGGCACCCCCACCGCTGGCCGGCGCCATTCGGCTGCGAAAGATCAGCGTCAGAGCTAAAGAACCAAGCCGCGCGGCCGATCGTACTGGCGGGCGGGTACCGGAGTGCGTCTGCCGACGCTGCCAGCCTCCGGGGGCATCTTTCAAACTGCAGGGGTCTTTCGTAATGCTTCACCTATTCGCACGTCGTTCCCTCCTCACCGCAGTCGCGGTCGGACTTCCCGTGGGAGCCGGCGCGATGATCGCCACCACCGATCTGTTCTCGAACTCAGAACACAGTCACCTTTCAACTCTTCACCTCGCCACCAACAGCTCAGACGGCGCCACAGCGCATGCCGCGCGCAAGCGGCCCAGTCCGAACGCGTCGGGAAGCATACGCCGGCCGATCCCAACTGACGAACCGCAAGCGAGCACAGGGCGCGTGGCAGCGCGCGTGAGCGCAATCGTCTCCCACGGTCCCGCAGGCGGCGAAACCGAAGCGCCCGCCACCCCCAGCACCGGCTCGCATAGCCTCACAGCCGAAGTCGTCGCTCCCCGTATGGGCGGCAAGGAAGCGCCCAACACCGCCGCCAGCCCGCGGCGCAAGCAAAGCGCCAACGACCTCGCAGGCGCACGCGGACCCAGGGGAGCGGCCGGCCCCTCTGGCCCGAAGGGCGAAGCCGGCACTCCAGGACTGGAAGGGAAACAGGGTGCCAAGGGCGAAAACGGAGCGCCCGGAGCGCCCGGCAAAGAAGGACCAACCGGCGCTGAAGGCGGGGACGGCAAAGAAGGCTCCAAAGGCGAAGCCGGCGGCCCACAGGGGTCCACTGGGCCTGAAGGCAAAGGAGGGCCTCAAGGCGTAAAAGGCGAAACCGGCGCAACCGGCCCGGAAGGCAAACAGGGACCAAAAGGCGAAGCTGGCGCGACGGGACCCGAAGGCAAACGGGGAGCCAACGGCGAACAGGGCCTCCAGGGCGTAAAAGGTGAAACCGGCCCGGAAGGCAAAGAAGGCGCCAAAGGCACGACCGGGGCTGAAGGCAAAGAAGGCCTCAAAGGCACCACCGGGGCCGAAGGACCCGAAGGCAAACAGGGAGCCAACGGCGAACAGGGCCTCCAGGGCGTAAAAGGCGAAACCGGCGCTGAAGGCAAAGAAGGCGCCAAAGGCGGTGCCGGAGCAGAAGGCAAAGAAGGCGCCAAAGGCACGACCGGGGCCGAAGGCAAAGAAGGCCTCAAAGGCACCACCGGGGCCGAAGGACCCGAAGGCAAAGAAGGCAAAGAAGGCGCCAAAGGCACCAGCGGGGCCGAAGGCAAAGAAGGCAAAGAAGGCGCCAAAGGCACCAGCGGGGCCGAAGGCAAAGAAGGCAAAGAAGGCGCCAAAGGCACCAGCGGGGCCGAAGGCAAAGAAGGCAAAGAAGGCGCCAAAGGCACCAGCGGGGCCGAAGGCAAAGAAGGCAAAGAAGGCGCCAAAGGCACCAGCGGGGCCGAAGGCAAAGAAGGCAAAGAAGGCGCCAAAGGCACCACCGGGGCCGAAGGCAAAGGAGGGCTGGGTGAATACAAAGAATACGTCGAAGCGAAAGCGGCGCGCACGATCGCAACCGAATTCGAAGTCACCAAACAGACAGAGGTGCTGGCGATGTACGATCGGGAAGCCACGACCGAAACGACACTCGCAGTGTCGGTAGGTGGCACTGAAGTCCTGAGCGCAACATTCAAATCGAACACCGCAGGGGAAACGCGCTTCTACAGCTTCACCGTACCCGCCGGCAAGAAGTGGAAGATCACCACGACCGAAAGCAAAGGCAAACTGACGACCTCCTATCTCCAGTGATGCTCCGGTGCGAGAAGCTCGCCTGAGCGGAGCTCGCGACCCTCGGCTGAGCCTCCCCATCCAAGCGTTATCCGTTCGCCGTGACTGAGGTCGACGGGAAGGGCCACGTCCGATACCTCGGAGTGTGACGCTCCTGCTGCGCAGCCCTGGCGGCTTCTGGGAAGCGAAACCGATGGCGCCGGAGGCTCGTCACCGAGATCCACGGCCGCGCCCCACCGTTGGATGATCCTCATCGCGGGCAGGCACCAGCGGCCTGAGCAGGCCCCGGCGGATCGTCTAGTCTTCTCGCCGTGATCGTGGAAGGGTGGCAGAGCGGTTGAATGCACCGGTCTTGAAAACCGGCAGGCGGGCAACCCCCGTCTCGGGGGTTCGAATCCCCCCCCTTCCGTAAGGGTCTGGAGCTGACTCGCGCCAGTTCATTGTGTCAGGACTGGCGCGAGTTTGGCGCGAGCAGTGGAAAGCCCCGAGACTGTGGGAACGCCACGAACGCGAGGAGGGAAAGCCGTGGGGGCAGGACGACACAACGTGACTCCTGCTCCGTACAGACTGCGCGATACATCAAACCTCATCGCGGATCGCTAGCGAGGCGAGACAGCGGGGATGCCATCGTGCGTGGCGAAGCGGGTGATCTTGTTGACATGAGGCTTGATGCTGGGCATGACATCCTCCCTGGGTTGGATTACATCTGCTGAGACCCCTGGCTCGGCCGAAACTTATCGCTGTACCGAGCGGGGCATCACTTCTGCGATTGATCGGCCGCGATGAGTTCCGTGATCGGCGCCGGTCTCATGCTTGGAGGCTTGAAGGGAAACGTGACTTCGACGGTCAGCCCGCCGTCTGGGCGCGGTTGGGCGGTTAGCGTGGCGCGATGGGCGGCGGCGATCGCGTCGACGATCGCGAGGCCGAGCCCGTTCCCGCTGGCGTGGGTGGTGCGGGTTCCGTGAAGGCGTTGGAAGGGTTGCAGCAGGCGCGGTATCTCCTCGGGGGGGATCGTTGGGCCGCTGTTGGTGACCGTCAGGAATGCGTGCTCCTGGCGGGCGCCGGTCGTGATCTCGACGTGTCCTTCAGGGATGTTGTGGTGGATCGCGTTGTCGAGGAGGTTGGCGATCAGGCGCTCCAGCAGCCGCGGATCGCCAACCGTTGGTGCTGGCGCGAGCGTTGCGCGGACATCGAGGTCCGAGTTCCGTATCCGCAGGACTTGGGCGGCGAGGGTCGCGAGGTCGAGGCGCTCGCGGCGCTCCAGTCCCGCTTGGCCGCGCGTGAGCGCCAGCAGCCCATCGATCATCTGCTCCAGGTGCTGCTCGGAGGCGAGCACGCGCTCGTGCGCTGCACGCAGCGAGGCGAAGTTCGCGTCCGGGTCGCCGAGCGCGACCTGGATTAGCGCTCGCTGGCGCGTCAGCGGCGCGCGCAGCTCGTGCGAGGCGTTGGCGACGAACTGGCGTTGCGCGTCGAAAGCGGCGTCGAGCCGCCCGAACAGGTCATCGAGGGTGTCGCCGAGTTCCTTGAGCTCGTCCTGCGGGCCGTCGAGGGCCAGGCGCTCGTGCAGGCTGGTGGAGGAGATCCGTCGGGCCTTGCGGGTGATCGTTCGGATCGGTCGCAGCATCCTGCCGGCAACAAACCAGCCAGCCAGGACGGCGAGTACCCCCACGATCGCCAGGGCGATCGCAGAGTTGACCAGCAGCTCGTGCGAGTCGGCAGCGCGCTGCGCGGCCTGGATGGGCCCCACCCGTGCCAGCTGATGTACAGCGTCTGCCAGCTGACGCTGGTCCGCTGCCAGCTGATGCTGGTCCGCTGCCAGCTGATGCTGGCGGCAGTGGTCCGCTGCCAGCTGATGCTGGGCCGCTGCCACCTGATGCTGTACCCGTGTCAGCTCGGTCGGCACACCCAGTATCAGCCGGGGCCGAGCATGTACCAGCTCCTGACGAGCCTGCCCCAGTTCCTGCTGTGCCTGCGCCAGCGGATACGGATTCTTGATAACGACGGATTGGCCCTGAGGCAGAGCGTAGCCAGGCGGAACCGTAAGCCTGAGGTGCTGGATGGCGGGAGTGTGAGGAATCGTGGGCAGGTGTGGCGCTCTGTATTCGGTCGCCCGCTCAAAAAGGACGTAGGTGACAGTGACCAACGCGACGCCCGAGAGGAGGAACAGGCCACCGTAGAGCGCGGTGAGCCGCAGCCGCGCAGTACGGCGAGGCAATCGCAGCCACGAGGATGGCGTCAGCCGGGGGTGCGCGACGCCCATCACCGACCGCCGATGCGGTAGCCCGCCTTCGCGACCGTCTCGATCACGGGGGGATCACCGAGCTTGGCGCGCAGCCGGCTGATCGTGATCCTCACCGCGCCCGTGAACGGATCGGCGTTCTCGTCCCACACACGGGCGAGCAACTCCTCGGCCGAGACGACCCGGCCCTGCGCCGCGAGCAGCAACTCCAGCGCCCCGAACTCCTTCGGCGTCAGCTCGAGATCACGCCCAGAGCGCTGCGCGCGGCGCTTGGCCGTATCGAGCACGACGTCGCCGTGCTCCAGCACCGGCGGGATACTCGGCTGCGCGCGGCGCGCCAGAGCGCCGACGCGCGCCACCAACACCGGGAAGTCAAACGGCTTTCCCAGGTAGTCATCCGCGCCGAGCCCCAGCCCGTCGATGAGATCCTCGTTCTCCGCCGCTCCGGTGAGCATCAGCACCCGACCGCGTCCGCCGGCGGCGACGAGCTTCGCACACACCTCATCACCATGGAGCGCGGGAAGGTCGCGGTCGAGCACGATCACGTCGTAATCATTGACCAGTGCGCGCGTCAAACCAGCCTCGCCGTCGAGCGCGACATCGACCGCCATCCGCGCGTGGCGCAAGCCGGCGGCAACCGTGCCGGCCAGCTCCTCGTCGTCCTCGATCAAAAGCACACGCATCGATAGCTCCTTCTCGTGAAGGTAGCGCCGCGGTGTTTCAACGCTGTTTCGCTCAGCGGTGCCGGCGGTGTGGCCCTGCCGGCCGTCGTTCAGCGATGGACGAGACGCGAAGCTGGCTCAAAGTCTCCATGCAAAACAAGGGGATCGAGGTCGGCTCCGTTGGGCCACACCACGGTGCCCAACTGGTCATCCACTCGCACCTGCGCGAAGTAGCCCGGATCGGCCAGAGGCTCGAACACAGGTCCGTGCAGTTCTCCGGTGAGATCGACGTCGCGTGTGCTGCCGTCGCTGAAGCCAAGCCTGAGCCTGTAGTGGCCAAGCACGCCTACAGAGGTGACGCGAACAAACTCCATGCGCTCAGCTTACGGCAACGGGTCGATGGGCTCGGGAGGACTCCCGTCCTTGGCTCGCTGCCAGTCGGCTTCCAATTCCTCACGGTGGAGACTCGCCCACTCGATCACGAGCTTGAGCGCGCGGTTGGGAAGACTGCCCACAAGCACCTCATTGCTGCCGATCACGATCGCCGCATGATGCTCGGCGTACTCGGCGTACTCGGCGTGGAAGTGGGGCGGATTGTGGTCATAGAAGTACATCGTGACCACGATTCCGTAGAAGAAGCTGATGCGGGGCAGGGCGCGCCATCATGAGCGTCGCTGCGGACAGAGAATGGGCGGATGCCTCACCTCGACCGAGTGTCTCCGGGCAGATCGCGGGCAACCCGAGCCTCGACGGCTCGTCGGATAGGGCCGAACCGGCCCTACGTAGCAAGTCGGGCCGCTCAACTGCTGACTGCCTCGGAGAGCGAAACAGCGCCGAAACAACCGACCGCGTAGAACCGGTCCGGTACGGGACGCAAACCCCGGAAAGCAGGCCCTGGAGATCAGATGCCGGACAGCATCCATACCAAGAGGCTCACCCCGCCGCGAGCCTGGCTGCTCACCGCCGCAGCCATCCTGAGCGTCGCGCTGACGGCCGCCGGCTGCGGGAGCTCGTCCAGCCCCGGCGTCGCCCATCTCTCCTCCGGAAAGGGCGCCTCGTCAGAAGGCGCCTCATCGCAGGGCGCCTCGGCGGCAAGCTCCGAAAGCGGCGGCTCCTCGCCTGAAAGCAAGGGGCAGGCGATCGGACAGGCGCTGATCGCTTACGCCAACTGCATGCGCTCGCATGGCGTGCCCAGCTTCCCAGACCCGAACCCCGGCGCCCCGATGCACGTGGGTGCTGGAACCGAATCATCACCTGCCTTCAAGGCGGCGCAGGCGAAATGCCAGAAGCTCATGCCGGGCGGCGGCGGCCCCCCCGGCTCGGGGTCCCCGCCCTCTGCACAGACGATGGCGCACTGGCTGAAGGTCTCGCAGTGCATGCGCACGCACGGCGTCTCCGCCTTCCCCGACCCTGCGACCTCGGGACCATCCAAGTCCGGCGGCAGCGCCAACGGCGTGGCGATCGATCACGAAGGAGCGATCTTTGCGCTCTCCGCCACGATCATGCAATCGCCGGCGTTCAAGCAGGCGGCGGCCACATGCAACCTCCGGTGAGCCTCGGGTGAGCTGCCGAAACCGAAGTGATGGGCGTCCCGCTTGTCGCGGTCATGCGCACACCATCCCTACCGAGCGACTGACCCCGCGGCGCGCGCAATCGCTGATCGTCGCGGCTCTCCTGGCCGTCGCGCTGACGCTCGCCGGCTGCGGGGGCTCGTCCAGCCCCGGCGTCGCCCATCTCTCCTCCGGAAAGGGCGCCTCGTCAGAAGGCGCCTCATCGCAGGGCGCCTCGGCGGCAAGCTCCGAAAGCGGCGGCTCCTCACCTGAAAGCCCGGCGAGCCCCGAACAGGTGGGGCTCGCCTACGCCAAGTGCATGCGCGCAAGCGGCGTGCCCAACTTCCCAGACCCGAACGCCGGCGGGGGCCTCCTCTTCCACGCGCATGCTGGACTGATCAATTCGCCGTTGTTCAAGGCGGCGCAAGCGAAGTGCCACAACCTCCTGCCCGAAGGTGGTCCCGGCTCGGGGCCCCCGCCCTCGGCACGGACGCTCGCGCGCTTTCTGAAGATCGCGCGTTGCATGCGCCGGCACGGCGTCCCCGAATTCCCCGACCCTCGCACCTCGGCCTCACCCAACCCGCTCGCGTCCGGCATCCGCGAACTCAGCGACATCGAAGGAGTGATCCTTCTGTTCCCAAGCTCGATCAACAAGCAGTCGCCGGTGTTCACGCAAGCGTCTGCAGCATGCGCATTCCCACTGCACAACCACTGACGAGAAGAGCACACGACACTACCGTCACAGCACGAGCCCGAACCAGCCGCAGCCTCGGAATTGACAGGGCTTCCCCCGCCTTTGGACTGAAAGGAACCAACATCATGCGTTGCCGTCCACTCACCCCCACATTCGTCGTCGCGCTGGCCGCGCTCTCGCTGCTCGCGGCCGGCTGCGGTGGCGGCTCATCGACGCCAGGCGTGGCCACGAACTCGACGACCACGACCAGCCCCTCGGCCGACGGCGGTACGCAAGCAACGGGACTCCTGGCGTACGCCTCCTGCATGCGCTCGCACGGCGTGCGAACTTCCCCGACCCCACCGGCGACGAAGGGATCCCCAAGTCAGCCGTTATCAGCGCGCTGAAAGAGGTCAGTAACTCCCAGTTCGAAGCGGCCGGGAACGCCTGCAAACACCCGCTCCCCTCCGGAGGCTCGCTGAGTGGCCGGGACAGCCAGACGGTCACCGCCCAACAGCAGCAGTACTACCTCAAAGCGGCCGCCTGCATGCGTTCACACGGCATCACCAACTTCCCCGACCCCAGCTTCTCGCGCGGCCAGGTGGAGTTCCCGATGCTCGAGCACCTCGTCGATATTCACTCAACGCAGTTCACCCAGGCCTACCAGACCTGCCAAAAGCTGATCCCCCCCGGACTCCCCGACAGCCGGTCAGGAGGCTGAGCACGATCCGCCTTCACGGTGACGTGGCCTCGCGCGGCGCACGCCGGCCGACCAGCTCGCTCGTCCGCCCGCGCCCAAAACCCCCGACATATGAAGGCCAGCTATATCGTGGCTTAGCGGTTTGGGATCGTGGGCGGGCGCCAGCTCGGATTTGGGAAGCGAACCGTCACGTGCAGGCCGCCCGCGGGCTCTGCGTGGAGGGCCAGCGTTGCCCCGTGAGCGCCAGCGATCGCGTGGACGATCGAGAGCCCGAGGCCGTGTCCGTCGCCGTGGCTGGTGCGCGCTGGTCCGAGTCGCTGGAAGGGTTGCTGTAGGCGGTCCAGCTCCTCGGCTGCGATTACGGGGCCGTCGTTGGCTACCGACAGGACGGCCTGTCCTGCCCCGGTTGCCGCCGTGACGGCAATGCTACCGCCGGCCAGGTTGTGCGCGATCGCGTTGTCGACGAGGTTCGCCACGAGACGCTCGACGAGTTGCGGGTTGCCCTCCAGCCCGGCGCGATCGAGCGTGGCGTTCAGAAGCAGACCGTGGCGCTCGATCTCGGGACGGCGAACGGCGAGCGCCTGCTCGGTCACCGCCGTCAGGTCGACCGGCTCGCGCCGGTCGAGGGCCCGCTCGCCGCCGGCGAGGCTGAGGAGCGCCTCGATCAGCCGCTCGAGCTGCTCCTCGGAGGCGAGCACGCGTTAGTGGGCGGCGCGCAGCGCCTCGGACGGGGCGTTGGGGTCCGCCAACGTGACCTGCACCAGCGTCTTGAGCCGGGCGAGCGGGGTGCGCAGCTCGTGGGAGGCGTTGGCGACGAACTGGCGCTGGGCGTTGAAGGACACGTCGAGTCGCGCGAGCAGCCCGTCGAAGGTGTCTCCGAGCTCCTTGAACTCGTCGTCGGGACCCTCGAGCGCAAGCCGCCGGTGCAGGTCTGTGGCAGATATATCGCGGGCCGCGCTCGTGATCGTGCTCAGCGGGCGCAGCACACGTCCTGCCATAAGCCACCCGAGCCCCATCGAGACGGCCGCCATCACCGCCAGCGCGATCAGCGACACGAATGCGAGCACCCGCAGGTCGGCGCCGTGCTGGCCGGGATTGAACACCTGCACCGAGGCTCCGCCAGGACGTGCGTGCAGCGTTGACTGCATACCCTCTTCGCCGGGCCCGACGAGCCCCAGGGGAGGGGGGCCGGATGCCTTGGCGCTCGAGCTCGAGTGCCCGAACTGGACTGGGATGACCTGCGAATAGTCGCCATGGGTGTGCGATACGACGGTGTAGGTGATCGTCAGCAGCGCCGCGCCCGAGATGAAGAACAGGCCACCGTAGAGCCCAGACGCAGGCGGATCGTGCGCCGCGGCAAGGGCAGCCACCGCGCGAGGAGAGTCAGTCGGCTGAAGCCCACGGCGTGCACTCAGATCCGGTAGCCGGACTTGGCGACCGTCTCGATGACCGGGGGATCACCGAGCTTTGAGCGCAACCGGCTGATGGTGATCTTGACCGCGTTCGTGAACGGGTCGGCGGCGTCGTCCCACACCCGCGCGAGGAGCTCCTCCGCCGAGACGCTGCGACCCTGCGAGGCGAGCAGCAGCTCGAGCACACCGAACTCCTTCGGCGCGAGCTCGATCTCCTTGCCGGCACGAGACACACGGTGCTGCACGGTGTCGAGCACGAGATCCTCACAGCGCAGCAGCGGCGGGATCGCGGGCTGGGCACGGCGCGCCAACGCACCGATCCGCGCCACCAGCACGGGGAAATCGAACGGCTTTGGCAGATAGTCATCCGCGCCGAGGCCGAGCCCCTCCACCAGGTCGTCGATCATCGCCGCCGCGGTCAGCATCAGCACGCGGCTGCGACACTCGCTGTCCACGAGCCTCGCGCAGAGCTCATCGCCGTGCATGCCCGGCAGGTCGCGGTCGAGCACGATCACGTCGTAGTCGTTGACCGTGGCGCGCGCGAAACCGGCCGGGCCATCGAGCGCGACGTCCACGGCCATGCCCGTCTGACGCAGACCGAACGCGATCGCCTCGGCCATCTCCTCGTCGTCCTCGATCACAAGCACCCGCACATTTACCAGGCTACTTCTCGGCGGTTTCAGCACGGTTTCGCCGACGGAGAAGTCCACCACCTGAGCGGCGATACCTTCCCGAAACCGTCGATGTCGTACAACAGCCGAGAGCACGAACCTCGCGAGCCGCAAAGGAGACGACATGCAACGGCACGCCAAACACAGCGGTGACCGGAGCACGACGACCGTCCAGGGACTGGGAGCGGCTGCTCTGGCCGCCGCCCTGATCGCTCTCGGTGTGCTCGTGGCGGGTTGCGGTGGTAGCTCGCCGAACAATGGTGTGGCGAGTCTCGGGTCGCACGCGTCGAAAACGTCCACGACGAGCTCGACGGCGGCCGGTTCGACGGGCGGTGGCGAATCCTCGCCCGGGAGCCAGGCTGTGGCGTACTCGGCGTGCGTGCGCGCACACGGCGTGCCCAACTTCCCCGACCCAAAAATCACCACCAACGGCAACGGGGGTAGCGTGGCGATAGCGATCAATCCTTCGATCTCGAGCAATCCTCATTTCAAGTCGGCGCAGCAGGCGTGCAAGAAGCTGCTACCGGGCGGTGGCCCAGGCGCAGAAGGCAACC
>CAWJSW010000004.1:0-289486 GCA_963845635.1 uncultured Solirubrobacteraceae bacterium | reverse complement strand
GCTTCCCAAGCTTGAGGTCGCGGGTTCGAGACCCGTTCGCCGCTCTTGAAGGAGCCCGCGACGGACCCGCCGCCCGCCAGGTCTGGGTCCTGGCGCAGGCTCGCGGGTGTGGTCGTTGCGGCTGTGCTGGCGCTCGTCGGCCTCGGGCTGGTGGTGCTGCTGTTCGTCAACCGGTCCGGGTCCGGGTCGGCGGCCTCGAGCTGCAACGGCGCCGCGGCGCTGTGTGGGCGGCGCCTCGACGAAGTCGTGTTTCCCGGCACGCACAACTCGTTCGCCGCATCGGCAGAGCCCGGCTGGTACTTCGCCAATCAGACCTACGGGATCTCGCGCCAGCTCGACGACGGGATCCGGGCGCTGCTGATCGACGTTCACTACGGCGTCTACGACGCGGCCAGCGGGCGGGTGCGGACGGATCTGAGCGCCGAGGGCTCCGATCGCAACAAGGTCGCTCAGCAGGTCCCTGCCGCCGCGCTTCGTGTTGCCGACCGCCTCGCTGGTCGCGTCGGCGTTGGCACGCTGCACGGCACGCCGGAGCTGTACCTGTGCCATACGCTCTGCGAGCTGGGAGCTGAGCCGCTGGGCCAGGAACTCGATGTGATCAGGGATTTCCTGGCTCGACACCGAGACCAGGTTGTGATCGTGATCGTCGAGGACTACGTCCCGCCGGCGGCTATCGAGCAGGCGTTCGAGCGGGCCGGGCTGACCCGCTACGTGGCCACGCTCGATCGCGACGAGCAGCTCCCCACGCTCGGGACGTTGATCGCGAGCGGGCGGCGTCTGGTGGTGTTCGCCGAGGACGAGGGTGGATCGCCGGCCTGGTACATGCCCGCGTTCTCCTTCATCCAGGACACGCCGCTCGGCGCCACACGCCCGGACCGACTGAGCTGCAAGCGCTATCGGGGCGAGCAGCACAGCCCACTGTTGCTCATCAACCATTGGATCCCGCCGTTCCCGCCGAGCCTCTCGCTGAACACGACGATCGGGCGGGAAGGCTTTCTGCGCAGGCGCGTCGAGCGCTGCCTGAAAGAGCGTGGGTTCAAGGGCGCGGTCGTCGCCGTCGACTTCTACCAGCGCACGTCGGTGGTCAACCTCGCGCGCGAGCTCAACGACCGTCCCTAGCCTGCTCGAGATGTCCTGCGGCCTGTGAGCGGTTGGGCGAGGAGCCGGCGGTGAAGACGGCGCTCATCTTGATCGCGCGGACGCCTCCGGTGACGCCCGCCTCGAGCGCGAAACCGACGGCGAGAACCAGGATGCCGGGGATCAGCAGGGCGCGCGATCCGATCATCAATATGCCCAGGCGCCCCAGCAGGTAGGGGGGCGCGCAGAGCGCCGTCGCGACCGCGGCCACGAGCAGCGTCACCGTCAGTTTGTCGCGCTTGGAGTAAGTGGCTTTGAGTCCGATGATTCGCGAGGGCACCGTGACGTAGCAGACCATCATGACGCCCACCACGATCCCCAGCGACAACGTGAACCACGGCGATGGCAGACGCGGTGCGACCGTCGTCGAGAACGCCAGCAGCACGCCGATCGCCGCTCCCGAGGCCAGTATCGGCGCGAGCCGAAGCCGCGCTGCCGCGATCGCCGCGCGGACGGCCGGTGGACGCGACTGCACGGTGGCGAACGCGAACACGGCGTTGAGGAAGAAGCAGGAGGCGGTGACCAGCACCACCGCCAGCGCGATCGGTATCAGAACGGGGCCGCGCAGCCTAGGGAGCGAGTTGCCGCCGAGCAGGTTGGCCTTCAGGTCCAACATCGAAAACTCGAGCCACAGCGCCGCCGGCAGCTCGACCAGCATCAGGCGCCAGTTGAACAGCAGCAGCCTCAGCCCATCCAGGAGCATCGCGAACGCGCCGACCGCGAGCGCAAGCGGAGCGAACGCCCGTCGCGAGCGGCTGAAGCGCAGGATCGCCTCGACCGTCGGTTCGTCATCGTCTTGGATCGCACGCACCAGTCGCTCGATGCGATCCCGCCGGGGCAAAGCGTGTGGATCTGGGCTCGCCATCGCCGTCAGCGAGGATCCCACAGCTGCGCGCGCGCGGCGGCGGGCGCTCACGTCTCGGGCGGGTTGGGCAGGCGTTACTTGCCGATGTAGGTGACGTAGCCGCTGGTGTTGTGAACCGTCACCACAAACGGCGTCTTGATCTTCTTGTGTGGCTTCTTGGTGCTTGTGGTCGTGGCGATACAGGCGAACTTGCCGGGCTTCTGTGGCACCTTCTTGGGGCACACGATCGTGGACTTGAGGTGACGCTGGGAGTAGATGCTCCGTTCGATCGCGCGTTCGACCCGCGCCATGTCCAAGTACTTGGCGGTCGAGTCGCCGGAGCCTCCGCAGCCGCCGATGGTCACCGCGCAAGCCAGAAGCGTCGCGGCCGCGAGACTCAACCAGCTCGCCCGCTCGCGCACCACCGTGGCCTGCCCCCCGTACATCGGGCGGAGGCTATCAAGCCGCCGGCACGTGGCTAGCGACGTCGGGGTGCCCGCGACGGGCACGAGCCCCGATCGCCCACCGCGGAGGACATCTCGAGGGCTGGATCGCCCGCTCAGTGCACGTTTCTGGCTCCTATGCTAAGGTGCGCCACCGAAATCGGCGTTTTGCCGTCGCGAGCGGTTGACGACCGCGCGCTCGAGCAGAGGGCCATAAACGCGCTAGGAAGCGCATTTACATTGGAGGGGGAAGGGGAATGCACCAATATCGGTGGGCCACCGTGCGCGGTCGGCCTTGGGTAAGGACGCGCGCGAGGGGACTGATCGGCGTAGCTGGGATTCTCGCCGCCACGATGAGCCTGTTCGTGTTCGCCGGCGCCGCACAAGCCAATACTGGGTTTGAAGTCACGAAAGTGACGCCGTCTTCCGGCTGTCCGGGGACGGTCGTGGTGATCATCGGCAAACACCTGGAGCCGACCGGCTTCCACTATCCGGGCACGTCGCAGCTCAGCTGGAACGACGGCTCCTTCGGTGTCGAACCAAGCTCTGTGACGATCAAGAGCGAAACAGAAGCGACGGCGACCGTACCGCTGATCCTACAGACCTCCGGTAACGGCACCGGCAAAATGAGCTTCATGGGTTGGGATGGCAGCGTGTGGCAACCAACCTTCACGTACACCAACTTGCTCGTGTGCTTGGAAGGTAAAGAAGGCAAAGCGGGAGCGGAAGGCAAAGAAGGTAAAGCCGGAGCAGAAGGCAAAGAAGGGAAAGCGGGAGCAGAAGGCAAAGAAGGTAAAGAAGGCAAACAGGGCGCTGAAGGAAAGGAAGGAAAAGAAGGCGCGGAAGGTCAGGAAGGCGCCGAAGGCGCGGAAGGCGCGGAAGGCGTCGAAGGGAAAGAAGGTAAAGAAGGTAAAGAAGGGAAAGAAGGTAAAGAAGGGAAAGAAGGGAAAGAAGGTAAAGAAGGTGCGGCAGGGGTGACCGGCGCCGCAGGCGCTGCGGGCACCGAAGGTAAAGAAGGGAAAGAAGGCAAAGAAGGCAAAGAAGGCAAAGAAGGTAAAGAAGGTAAAGAAGGCAACGAAGGGGTCGCTGGAGTCGCCGGCACCAATGGCGCCGAAGGTGGGGAAGGAAAAGAAGGAACGGAAGGCAAGGAAGGAAAAGAAGGCAAAGAAGGAAAAGAAGGTAAAGAAGGAAAAGAAGGCAAAGAAGGTAAAGAAGGCGTCGCTGGAGTCGCGGGCGCGACCGGCGCAGAAGGCAAAGAAGGCAAGGAAGGGTCCGCCGGCAAAGAAGGGTCCGCCGGCAAAGAAGGCACCGCCGGAAACGAAGGGTCCGCCGGCAAAGAAGGCACCGCCGGCAAAGAAGGTTCCGCTGGGGCCGAAGGCAAGGAAGGCAAGGAAGGGCCGGCTGGGGCCGAAGGCAAGGTGGGACCGATCGGACCGGCTGGAGCGGAAGGCAAAGAAGGAAAGACGGGTGCTGCGGGTCCTGCGGGAGCCGAAGGAAAAGAAGGGAAAGCCGGGCCGGCAGGGCCGGAAGGCAAAGCGTTCTCGGTCGGTGCCTACGGGCCCAGGACCGAACGCGCGGCTGGCACGATGTACGAACCATCCGCCACCGAACCGGTCGAGGTGATTCTCGAAGCAAAGACGGACGGAACGAAAGAAACGACGATCGACGTGCAGGTGGGCGGCGGTCCGGGTTCGGAAATCATCAACGTGTTCAAAGCCAACGTGGCCAAAGAAGGGACGGTCTACACGTTCATCGTGCCCGCTGGGAAGAAATGGGGCGTGACCACGAACGCGCAGCTAGAAAGCCTGTTCACTCTCTATCTGCCGCTCGGGTGACGTGCTGACCGACGATAAAACGCACATCGGGCATTGACATGGGCTATTGCCGCCGGGGGGACTCGAAAGGTCCCTCCGGCGGTAACGCCGTCAACGGTCTCCGCGATCGCAACAGAGGCGTGCACGGTGCGAGTGCGGTGTGCAAACGAAAGACACGGAGGGAGACAATGAGGAAGATAGTGTTGTTGTGGGGTGTGAGCTTGGTGGTCGTGGTCGCGATGTTCGGAGTAATGGCAGCGAGCGCGGGCGCGATCAGTCGCAAAACCTATGAATGGTGTTACGCAAACAGGACCTGCTTCGGGGTCGTGAACATCACGAAATCGAGCAAGACCTGGACTTACCGTGTCGGCATGACCGTGGCAGACCACGGCACCTTCACGAAATCAGGTGGGCTCTGGCGCTTTGACTTCCAGAACGCAAGCGCGGAATCGTGCCAACTACGGATGACAAAGGTGAGGAAGCGCTACACAGGTACGGAGTATTGCGAAGGCAACGAAGTCGAAGCGACCGAATGGAGAAGGCTCTGATCGGTTGAGCATGGCTCTCGTCTGTTGAAGCCGGACTCTCGGCGAAACGCGGCACGGGCGTCGTTTCGTGGCGGGGCGGGCCTAGCCTGGGATCGGGCATGGCCCGCCTCCGCGACGCGGGCGTGAGGACCGGATGCGGCTGTGAGCGAGTGTGCGCCTGCGCTAACCGGTGGCCAGGAGCTTCCCGGCGGCCCAGCTCTCCAGGAAGGGCGCGGTGTCCTGCGCCTCCAGCGGTCGCGCGAACAGGAAGCCCTGCCCGCTGTCGCACTCCTCGCCCTGAAGCAGCGTCAGCTCGTGCAGCTGCTCGATGCCCTCGGCGAAGGTCTCGATCGAGAGCGCCTTGCCGAGCTTGACGAGCGTGCGGATGATCGTCTCGCCCTCCCGGTTGTCGGTCATCCTCATGATGAACGAGCGGTCGATCTTCAGCGCGTCGACGGGGAACCGCTGGAGGTGCGCCATCGAGGAGTAACCGGTTCCGAAGTCGTCGATCGCGATCCGCACGCCGAGCTCCTTGACGGAGGCGAGGCGCATCACCGCCTGCTCGATGTCGCGCATGAGCGCGGTCTCGGTGATCTCGATCGTCAGCGAGTCCGGGTCGAGTCCCGTGTCCTGGAGAATGCGCGCCACCTCTGATACGAAGGCGTCGGTGTCGAGCTGGCGCGCGGAGACGTTGACGGCGACGCCCACCGGGTGACCGCACTCGCGCCAGCGCACGGCCTGCCGGCACGACTCCGTCAACACCCACCTGCCGACTTCCACTATCAGCCCCGTCTCCTCGAGCAGCGGTATGAAGTCGTTCGGCTGCACGATGCCCCGCGTGGCGTGCTTCCAGCGCAGCAGCGCCTCCATGCCCGTGGGCCGCATCGCCTGGAGGTTGAACGTCGGCTGGTAGACGACGAAGAACTCGTCGTTCTCGAGTGCCATGCGGAGGTCCATCTCGAGCTCCATCCGCGTCTGCACCGCAGTCTGCATCCCTGACTCGAACAGCACGTAGCGATGGCCTCCGTCCCACTTGGCCTGGTACATCGCGATGTCCGCATCGCGCAGCAGTTCCTCCGGGCAGGTCCGTTCACCCGCCGCGATGCCGATGCTCGCGCTCATCTTCAACGGGGCGTCGTTGTCGCCGCTGGGCTTGAAAGGCTGATCGAGCGCTTCCAACAGCCGCTCGGCGATCAGCTCCGGCCCGGCGGCGAACGACAGGTCGCTCGTGATCACCACGAACTCGTCCCCGCCCAGCCGACCCACGGCATCGCTCTCCCGCACGACCGCGGTCAGTCGCGCGGCAACCGCGCGCAGGAGCGCATCGCCGACCCCATGGCCGAGCGTGTCGTTGATCGACTTGAAGTTGTCGAGGTCGATGAACAGCGCCGCGAGCGGCGCCTGCTCGCGGCGCGCGCGCATCATCAGCTGCGTGACCCGATCGAGGATCAACGTACGGTTCGGCAGGCCCGTGAGCTCGTCGTGCGTGGCCAGGAAGGCCAGCTCGCGCTGACGGTGCCCAAGCTCCTCGTCGGCGCGCCGGCGCGCGGCCTCGAACGACTCGCACATCCGCACGAGCGTCACGTTGAGGCTGCGCTGCAACATCGCGATCGCGTCGGCCAGCACCTCTGGTCCGACGTCGAGCTCGTGCGCGCACTCGAGCAGCACCTCGCGCGTAGCGTCGGCCCAGCGCAGACAGCGCTTGGTGACCTCGTTCAGGGGGGCGGCGCGCTGGGAGGCGAGCTGGCCGAAGATCTGCCACGCCTCGCGGCCGACCTCGCGGGTCCTCTCCACGCTCTCGCCAGCCATCCATCGCGTGACGGCGGCGGTCGAGACCGTGCCGACGCGCTCGAAGCGCTCCTCGACGGCGGCGTCGAGCCGGTGCTCGGATTCGTCGGTGCGGCGGCGCATCGCGACGACGACGTCGTCGGTGCGCGCGCCTACGGCTTCTCCGAGCCGACGCAGGCTCTGGCCGGTGAGATTGGATGAGGCGGCCGACATCAATGCAGCAGATCGACATCGGACGTCGCCTACTTAATCCGTTGTCGACATGGCCCTGACAGTCTCCAGCCGCCAAGCGTGGGGACGTGCCGTCTAGCGACGCAGCGCCGGCTGGAATACCGGGCTGTGAGCACGCTCGATCGAGCCGCTAGAGCGCACCACGACCGCGCTGAGCGCGTCGACGACCTGCGGGTCGAACTGAGCGCCTGCGTGCTCGTGGAGCTCCGCGAGCGCGACCGAGGTCGGCAGCGCGCGGCGGTATGGCCGGTCGGTGGTCATCGCGTTGAACGCGTCGCAGCACGAGATGATGCGCGCCGCCAGCGGGATCTCGCGACCCGCGAGGCCGTCGGGATAGCCACGGCCGTCCCAGCGCTCGTGGTGCGAGCGCACGATCCTGCCGACGTTGCCCATGAACCCGCCCACGCGGTCGAGCATCCTCTGCCCCTCCACGGTGTGGGTCTTGATGATCTCCCACTCGCGCGGGTCGAGCCTGCTCGGCTTGTTGACTATCTCCTTGGGCACGGCGATCTTGCCGATGTCGTGCAGCAACGCTCCGAACTCGACCGTGCGCTGCTCCTCCATGTCCAGCTTCAGCTCGCGTGCGACATCGAGCGCGAGGTGCACCACGTCCCGGCAGTGCTCGCCCGTGTACGCGTCGTCGGCCTCGACCACCTCGCCCAGCAGAAGCGCCGTCCCGCGGTAGGCGTCGTTGAGCTCGATCAGCTGCTCCAGCCGCGCGCGTCGCTCTTTCGAGAACCAGCTGAGCACGGCGAACAGCGGCGCTATCAGCACGAGTGCCCACGGATGCTGGACGGCGGCGATCGCGACGAGCAGTCCGAGCGGCGCGAGCGCGAGGTCGATCACGTACACCTTGACCATCTCCGCCGTCATCTCCGCGACCGTGACTCCTTTGCGCAGGCGTTCCCAGGCGGCGTTGGAGCCGAAGTCGCAAGCGAACTGGGCGAGCAGAGCCAGCGCGAGCACGCCCCAGCGCCCGTTGGGGTCGTGGTCATGCGCCACCACCAGCACGAGCGCGGGCCCGATCGCGAACCAGCTGTTGCCGGGCGCGGTCAGGATGCGGCTGATGGGTGCGCGTCCGGCGAGGATCGAGGGCAGCATCGCCAGCGACAGCGACAGCGCCACGAGCAGCGGCGCGAGCGAGGCCGGCACGGCGAAGATCATCGGTACGAAGATCGCCTGGGTCGGCACCGTGAAACCGGCGCCGATCTCGACGCGGACGTCGCTCGCAGCGGCGAAGCCGAGCACGTACAGCGCGGCGAGCGCAAGCGACAGTCGTCCCTGTCCGCTGGCGAGCAGCGCCAGCGCGCAGGCGGCGGCCAGGAAGCCACAGCCGACGATCACAGCGGAGCGGCGCTCGGCGTCGACCAGGCGCTGCTCGCGCACCGCGAACGATGCGCGCAGGCGCTCCGATTCGGTGAAGGCGTGCGCGGACATGTGCCTCTCTCGCCGCGGGTATCGTCAAGAACCGGCAACAAACCAAGCGATTCGCACCGGAGCGGACCTACTGCGGCGCATAAAGTCCGTATGTTGGAACTATCCACCGCATTTTGGCGACCGCGCTCGAACAGGCGTCCGTCGGGCTTGCCGTCGAGTGACCCTCGTTGCATGATGCTCGTCGACCCGCACAACCAAGACTGAAAAGGCAAACCCACCGCGAGGTGGGGACGCAAAGCGAGAGGTCTCGCCCACGAGATAGCTCAGCCGCCAGCTCACGCATGGAGGCTCCCGTGTTCTCGACCCTCGCACTCCCCAAAGCAGCCCGACCCAGACTTGCCCGCCGCCGGCGCCACCTGCTCGGCTCGGCGCTCGCGCTCGCCACGTCGATCGTGGGCGCCGCCAGCGCCACGCCGGCCCAAGCCGCACTGATCAGCACCAGCGCGTGCAACGAATCCGCTCTGTCCCAGCCGTTTGCGCAGTGGGGCGACACGAGCTCCTACGAGCTCGTTCCAGGCGGCGATTTCGAGGGGTCGCTCGCGGGCTGGACGGTCAGCGACGGCGCGCAGCGGGTCGCTGGCAGCGAGCCCTACGGCGTCACCGGCTCGGTCGGCGCCTATTCGCTCGGCCTCCCCGCGGGTGCCTCGGTGCAATCGCCGTTCACCTGCGTCGACGCCGCCTACCCGACGTTTCGCTTCTTCGCGCGCAACGCCAGCCTCACCTCGGCGCTCGTCGTGCAGGTCGTCTACCGCACCCTGCTCGGGACCGTCGACCTACCGCTGGGAGCGGTCGCGCTCGACGGCGCTTGGGAGCCCACGCTGCCGATGCTCACCGGCTCGATCGTCACCGGGGCGCTATCCGGCGGCACCGCCGAGGTCGCCCTGCGGTTCACAGAGCTCACCGGCAGCTCGCAGATCGACGACGTGTTCGTCGACCCGCGCATGCACTGAGCACGCGGCGGGCTTTCGGCTAGGCGCTGTAGGACGCGGGCGCGGACGTGTTTTCGCGTGTGGCCGCCAGCAGCTCCAGCAGTTGGGCGCCGCTCGTGCCGCCGAGCACGCGCAGGCGGTGCAGGCGATACGGATCGTCGCCGGGATGCGCCCAGCCGGGTACCACGGTCGTTGACCCGACGAAGCCCGCGGCTCTGACGGCGGCGATCACGGTCGCGTCGTAGTCGCCGGAGGGGTAGCAGAACCAGTCGACCGGGACGTGGTAGCGCTGCTGAAGCGTCTGTCGTGCGACGGCCACTTGTTCGTGTAGCTGTTCGGCGTCCAACGTGATCAGGTCGGCGTGGCTGATGCCCTGCGTGTCGAGCTCCCAGCCTGCCGCGAGCAGCCCGCGTACCTGTCCCGCGCCGAGCCCGCCCTGCGACGGCGGCAGACCCGTCAGCTGGATGTTCTCGTCGCCCACCCAACCGAGCCGTTGCAGCACGGGCAGCGCCTGCGTGTACTGGGAGTTGTAGCCGTTGTCGAAGCTGATCACGATCGGCTTGCCCGGCCCGAGCGAGGCGCCCCGACGCCAGTACGCGAGCACCTGATCGAGCGTCACCGCGTGCCAACCGGCGTCCTTCAACGCCTGCATCTGTTCGGCGAACTCCATGGGGGGCACGTACAGCCCGGGGTAGGGGGCGCCCGCGGGCGCGGGCGCGATCACGTGGTACATCAGGATCGGAACGGGGTCTTTGCCGGGTGTGCCGACGCGGGCGCGCGTGCTCGTGGAAGCCGTCCGCCCGGTGCTCGAGGACGCGCCTACGCTCACCTGGCGGGCCGGCACGCCGCTGCTCGAAGAGCTCCCGCTCGTGCCGCCCGCGAGCATCGCCGCCACGGCCGCCACGGCCGCCACGGCCACGACCGCGAGCGTCCCGGCGACGACTCGTCGGCGTCGACGGATCGCCCGCCGGCGCGCCTCACGCCGCGCGTGCAGCGTCCCGCTGTCCATCAGTCACCGCTGAGGTTCTGCGGTAGCGGCTGTCCGGGCGCTGGCGGGTCGTCGTGCAGCAGCTGTGGCACGGTCACTAGGCGATAGCCGCGCGCGCGCAGGTCGCGGATTATCCTCGGCAACGCTTGAATCGTCTGCGTGCGCGTGCCGCCTGCGTCGTGCATCAGGATGATCGCCCCCGGACGGGCACCGGCGAGCGCCCGCTGCACGATCACCGAAGCCCCCGGCAGTGTGTAGTCCGCGGTGTCGACCGACCACAGCACCATCAGCAGATGCAGCTTGTGAAGCTCACGCATGGTGGTCGCGTCGTAGGAGCCGTAGGGAGGACGGAACAGAACCGGACGCGGGCCGCCCGCCAGTTCGATGCGGGCGATCTGTTCGAGCAGCTGTTCGTGTTGCTCGTGGGCGGACAGCAGCGCCATCTCCGGGTGGGTCTCGGTGTGGTCGCCGATCACGTCGCCGTCCTTGATCTCGCGTACCGTCGAGGCGCTGAAATAGCGAAGCATCTCGCCGATCTCAAAGAAGGTCGCGTGTACGTGGTAGCGCTCGAGCACGCTCAGCACCCCGGGCGTGTAAGGCCCCGGTCCGTCGTCGAACGTGAGCGCGATGTCGCGCCCGCGATCGGCGCCTTCTTTGACGAACGGCGTGTACGCGAGGACCGCGCTGACGGCCGCGTTCTGGTCGTCTTCAGGGCGTCTGGCGTCGGAGCCCGTGGAGTCCTCGACGGTCTTGGAGTCGTGCGCCGGCGTCGCAGTTCGCCGACTCGCCGCCCCCGACGCGGCGCCCGCGTGGCGCGAGCCGGTGAGCAGGCCGACGCCGAGCGCGACCGCGCTCACGACGGCGATCGCGGCCGCGCCGGCGCGGCGTCGGCGCACCCGTACCAGCGTGGCAGGGGCATCCCCGTCAGGGGCGCTCTCAGGCTGCGACGCAGCGGGCGGGCTCTCGGCCCGACGGTGATCGTCGAAATCCCAACTCCAGCGCCTCAGCATGGGCAGATGCTAGAGGCCGTCGCCGCGGCAGCGTGCCGGGCGCGCGAGCGAGTGTCGTGCGTTATTCCGCTTCGGGGCCTACCTGCTCGATGAACGCCGCCAGCGCTGCAACCTGCTGGGGATGGCTTTCCAGGTGCGCCCGTTTGACCGCGGCGAGCATCGCGGCAGGGTCATACCCCTCGAGCTCGTTGGCGCCGGGATCGCGCAGGCCTTCGCGCACGAAGCGTTCGTCTACCAGCACGCTGCGCCCGTCGGCGAGCCTCACGCGGTGGCCGGCGAAGCTCGAGAAGCTCGGCGCGATCGCTCGCGCGCTCGCCGCCAAGTGGCACGAGGCGCAGCCGTCGCGGACGATCAGAGGAGCTCCCTGCTCGACCAGGCGCTGCTCCTGGGTGAACGGTTCAGTGACGTATTTGGGAATGCCGGGGCTCGAGCCCTGGTCGTTGGAGGTCGTGCCCGAGCCGCACGCGGACAGCGCCGCCATGAGCGCGCCCGCCACTGCGACGCCCACCGCCCGCTTGTAGCGGCGCGCCTGTGGTGAGCGCTGCGTCCTTCGCCGGAGGAGCACCCCGGCATTCTCCCGGACTCCCGCCCGTGGTCTCGTCGCTATCTTGGTGACAGCGACCGTCCCCCGAGTATGAGCACGAGCCAGATCGCAGAGCCGACCGCAGCCGTCCGTCCGTCGGATGACGGTAGAGACACGCTCGAGCTCGACATCGCTGGGATGACATGCGGCTCGTGCGCCGCGCGGGTGCAGCGCGCGCTCGCTCGCCAGGCGGGGGTCAACGACGCGAGCGTCAACTACGCCACGGGTCGGGCGACGCTCGAGCTCGAACCGGGCGCGGTTGACGTCGATGAGCTTGTCGCGGCGGTTCACGATGCCGGCTACGAGGCCTCGCCGGCCGCCTCCAGCGCCCGCGAGCAGGCGCGCGTGCTCGAGAAGCTCGAGCGAGACGAGGCGCGCGAACAGCGGAGCCTGCTGTGGCGGATCGCGGTCGCGGTACCGCTCGCCACGGTGATCACCGTGCTCACGTACACGGCGCCGCACGACAGGACCGCGCGCTGGGTGGTCGCCGGCCTGGCGGTGCCCGTGCAGTTCTGGTGCGGCTGGCCGTTCCTCAGCTCCGCGTTCGCGCGCGCACGCGCACGCTCCACCAACATGGACACGCTGATCGCGCTGAGCACGCTCGCGGCGTTCGTGTACTCGACCGTGATGCTGTTGACGGCGGACCGCGTCTACGAGAACGGCGTTCCCGTCGGCAAGTTCGACATGCCGCTGTGCTACGACATGGGCGCGATCATCGTCGCCGCGCTGCTGATCTCGCGCTGGTGTGAGGCGCGGGCGCGCGCTAGCTCAGGCCGTGCGATCCGCGAGCTGGCGCAGTTGGGCGCGACCCAGGCGCGCCTGGTGGACCTCGAGGACGTCCACGCCCCCGAGCGGATGGTGGCCGTCGAGCGAGTGCGCCGGGGCGATGTCTTCCGCGTGCGTCCCGGCGACTCCGTTCCGGTGGACGGGATCGTCATCGACGGAGCATCCGCGGTCGACGAGTCGATGCTCACCGGTGAGTCCCTGCCCGTGGAGAAGGTCGTGGGCGCGCTGCTGACGGGCGCCACGGTCAACCTCGACGGGGTGCTGTTGGCGCGCGCGACCGCAGTCGGCGCGGACACCGCGCTCTCGCGCCTGATCGCGCTCGTCGAGCGCGCCCAGGCCTCCAAGCCGAAGATCCAGCGACTCGCGGACGAAGTCGCGCGCGTGTTCGTGCCGGTGGTGCTGGTGCTGGCGGCGCTCACCGCGCTGGCGTGGGTGCTCACTGGCGAGGGCCTCCAGGGGATGTTCGCCTCGATGCACCTCCAGCGCGGTATCGACGCGACGATCTCCGTCTTGATCGTCGCGTGCCCGTGCGCGCTCGGCCTGGCGACGCCGGTTGCGCTGCTCGTCGGCACCGGCCGCGGCGCGCGTCTGGGGCTGCTGATCGGCAACGCACAGACGCTCGAGCGCAGCCGCGAGCTGGACACGATCGTGCTCGACAAGACCGGCACCGTGACCAGCGGCGAGCTGTCCGTGGCGGAGGTGTGGACCACTTCCGGCGTGGATCCTGAGCGTCTGATCACGCTCGCGGCCGCCGCGGAGGCCGGCTCGGAGCATCCTGTGGCCGTGGCGATCGTCGAGCAGGCGCGCACGCGCGGCCTGCGCCCTCGCGCCGCCGAGGAGTTTCGCTCGACGCCCGGCCGCGGCGTGCGCGCGAGGATCGACGGCAGCGAGGTTTGGGTGGGGCGCGCTCACGACGATGCGGATCGGCCGACGGCGACCGATGCGCACCCCGCCGAGCTCGACGCCGTGCTGTCACGGTGGGAGGGCGAAGGGCGCACGGCCGTCGTGGTCGAGGTCGATCGAGGTGTGCTCGGCGCGCTGGCGCTCGCGGACACGATCAAGCCGGAGGCCGGCGAAGCGATCGCCGGCCTGCGGCGGATGGGCATCGAGGTCGAGCTGCTGACCGGCGACAACGAGCGCGCGGCGCGCGCGGTCGCGAGCGCTGTGGGGATCGACAAGGTGCTTGCCGGCGTCAGCCCCGCCGCCAAGCTCGAGGAGATCGCGCAGCTCCAGCGCGAAGGCCACCGTGTCGGCATGGTCGGCGACGGCGTCAACGACGCGGCCGCGCTCGCACAGGCCGACCTCGGGATCGCGATGGGCACGGGCGTTGGCGCGGCGATCGAGGCCGCCGACATCAGCGTGCTGTCCGGCGACCTGCGCGGCGTTGCGCGCGCGCTGCGGCTCGCGGGGGAGACCTACACGATCATCTTGCAGAACCTCGGCTGGGCGTTCGGCTACAACGTGGTAGCGATCCCGCTGGCGATGACGGGGCTGCTGAGCCCGGTGCTCGCCGCCGTCGCGATGGGGATCTCCAGCATCACCGTGGTCGCCAACAGCCTGCGCTTGCGCCGCTTCGGACGCCCGGGCCATCCGACCCCCGTCCGCTCATACCGCCAGCGGGCGCTGAGCGTCGCGGCGGCCGCCACGATCCCAGCGGTGCTGCTGGCGGGCCTGGTGCTGGGCGACCCGGACTCGTTCGCCGTCCCGCGCACCGCGTCGTTCACGCTCGCCGAGCCCGCTGGCGAGACGCTCGAGGTGTACGTCCTGCCGCTGCGCCCGGGGCAGGTCAACCTGCACCTGTACCTCGAGGGCACCACCAGCGCGCGCGTCGCGTTCCACTCGATCGCCATGCAGGCAAGCTCTGCGAGCGACGGCCGCGCGCCGGTCAAGTTCTACGTGGCGGGCACCGGACACGACATCGCCGAAGCTCGCCTGACGCGCGGCGTGTGGGACTTCCACGTCGCCGGCACGGATGGTGCCGGGCGCCCGCTTGGCGGCTCGTTCGCCGTGCAGATCAACTGACCCAACGCCGCGCGCCGGCCAACACCCGCGAGAACCTCGCCCGGCGCGGGCGGCGCGACTCGGCGCGACTCCTATGTCGCCAGCTGCATGGCGGCGAACATATAGGCCATGCCGAGCGTCATCGCGAACATCGAGACGCGTAGATCGCGGAAGCATACGAGCGGCTCGGCTGCGTCGATCGCAACCGCGCCGTCCGGGGTCACGGACGCGCTGCCTGCCCACAGCGTCTTGTGGTCGACGCTGCGCATGCGGTCGCTGAGCCACATCAAAGATTGCCAAACGAAGTACGCCACCAGCAGCCAGGTGATCGGCGCCTGAAAGCCGCTCGGGGACCACATGTACGCCATCGCCGCGAGGTCGATCGCCATCACCGCCCACAGCACGTTGATAGCGCGCCCGATGAGCACCTGCGCGAGCATCCACAGCACGACCGCGATCGCGCCGTTTGCGAACACGAGCTGCCAGAAGCCGTTGGGGATGTTGAAGTGATCGAGCGAAGCGGGCGCGAACATGAACGTCATGCCGAGCGCCATCAGCACGTGGCCTGAGTGCCAGATTCGCCGCTGGCCATCGCTGTCGAGCACGTGGCGCGCGTGGATCACGAGGATCGCGATGAACGCGAGCGTCCAGATCACGGCCAGCCACGAGGGGAGGATGTTCGTGCCGTGTGCGCCGGCGCTCATCGTCATGCCGCCGACGGACATCGACATGTGGCTCGCACCGCCGGTGTGCGCCATGCTCATGCCCCCGGACATCGTCGACGCGTGACTGGAGCTCGCGCCTGCGGCCATGCTCATGCTGCTGTCCATCGAGCGTGAAGGTAGCACGCGCGTGCGCCGCTCGCGCAGCCTGCGCAGCAGGCGTGTGCGCCCCACGGTGGGAGTAGTATTGGCGGGCACCATGAGCGGCATCTGGGATGTGCGCGCAGGACGAGCGGCGGCGGGCGCAGCGCGGCTGGGGCTGGTGCTTGCCGTGGCCCTGCTCGCGGCCGGCGAGCTCAGCGCTCGGCTCGGCTCCTGCTCCTCGGCGCTGCTGACGATGCTGCCGGCGCTGCTGCTGGTGGCGGTGATGCTCATCCGCCCCTACCCGGGGGAGCGGACGATCGCCCGCCTTCGCACGCTTCGCCGAGCACCCGAGCCTCGCTCCGTGCCGGTGCAGCCGATCTCTCCCAGCGGGCGCCCAGGGCGAGCGCTTGTTCGCGGCGGGCGGCTGATCGCCTCAGCGCTGGCCGGTCGCGCGCCGCCCGCTGTGCTCGCCTGCTGCCGCTAGCCACTGGCCGCGGCGGCGCGCGTTCTCCACAGCCGGCCCCAGCAACCGGGGCGAACCCCAGACGTCTGCCGCGGCGCGGCGGGCGCCACGTTGCCAGCGACCAAGGAGTCGCCTTCAATGCACACAGCACAGACCCGCAGGCGCGACCTCGCGCGGGGCGTCACAACGGAGGGCGTACCGTGGCGCGCGCGCATGCGCGTGACCACGCGCGGAATCCAGATCGCGCTCGGCGTGATCTGGCTGCTCGCAGGACTCTTCCAGTTCAAGAGCTTCATGTACACGCACAACCTGGTCACCGAAGTGTTCGGCGAAGCGATGGAAAGACAGCCGGCCTGGGTCGTCGAGCCGATGCGGACGATCGACGACTTCTACGGTCGCGATCTGACGCTGTGGAACACGCTCGCCGCCGAGATTCAGTGCGCCATCGGTCTCGGCCTGATCGTCAGTCGCAGGACGGTCAAGCCCGCGTTGATCGTGTCGTTCGTGTGGGCTCCGCTGGTGTGGTGGTTCGGCGAGGGCTTCGGGGGGCTGACCTCGAACACGCTGCCCGCGCCGCTGATGGGGGCGCCCGGCGCGGTGATCCTGTACGCGCTGATCGGCCTTCTGGTCTGGCCCACGGAGCGCAGGCAGGGCGGAGCGCCAGATCGTGGGGCGCGCTCGGCGGCGGGTGCGGGGCCGCTCGGCGAACGCGGCGCCTTATGGGCCTGGTCGGGCCTGTGGGCTGTGTCCGCGCTGCTATGGCTGGCGAACGTCAACCGCGCGAGCGGCGCGACCTCGGCGATGATCAGGTCGATGGCCGAAGCCTCGCCCCACTGGCTCGCCAAGATCCAGGAGTGGGGCGTCCACCACGCGCTAGGCCACGGCAGCACGATCGCGATCGTGCTGGCGATCGTCTCGCTCGCGATCGCTGCCTGCGTGTGGACGCGCCTGCGCTGGGCGGCGCTCGTGGCGGGGATCGTGCTGTCGCTCGCCTACTGGCTGTTCGGGCAGAGCCTTGGCGGCCCGTTCTGGGCCGAAGGCGCCACCGACGTGAACGCCGCGCCGCTGTTCGTGCTGCTCGCGGTCGCGCTGTTCCCGATCGCGCAGGCGCCGACCGCCGCACAGCCGCCGGCTGCGTCCGTCGCCGAGGCGAGCGCGGCCGCGCCCGAGGTGGGCGTGGCTTGACTCACGACACTAGAGCCCGCCTCCCACGCTCCTCACCGGCGAAGGCGGCGAGTCCCTACCGGACGCCGGGGTCGGCGCCCGGCGGCGGGGGCGCGTCGGCTGCCGTGCGGGCGGGCAGCCGATCGAAGAAGCGGCCCAGCACGTAGCTTGGGACGGCGGCAACGGCGATGATCGCCAGCGCGAACGGTGCGGCCTGTCCGTAGGCGAGGTTCTGCTGATAGGCCCAGAACTGGGTGGCGAGCGTCTGCACGCCGGTGGGGATCAGGATCAGGGTGGCGGTGAGCTCGGTCACGGCCGAGAGGAACACCAGGCAGAAGGCGGCGGCGAGGCCCGGGCCGACGAGCGGAAGCGTGACCCGCCACAGCGCCGCCAGGCGCCGCTGCCCGAGCGAGCGAGCGACCTCATCCAGGCGGACCGGCGCCTGCGCGACCGAGGCCTTCACCCCGACGAGCGCGAGCGGGAAGAACAGGACCGCGTAGGCGATCACCAGCAGCGGGGCGCTCTGGTAAAGGAACCCGTCGGCGTAGCGCTCGGTGAAGTAGGAGAACGCCAGCGCGATCACCAGGCCCGGCAGCGCCAGCACTACGTACGTGCTGCGTTCCAGCAGCTGGTAGACGCGGCCGCGGTGGCGGACGGCGAGCAGGGCCACGGGCAGCGCCATGAGCGTGGCAAGCAGCGCGGCGAGCCCCCCGTAGAGGGCGGTGTGCCAAGCGGCATCCAGCAGCGAGACGCCGGTGAGATACGCGTGCCCGGCGTCGAGCATCCAATACACGCTGGCGCCGACGGGCACGCCGAGCGCCAGCCCGACGAGCAGGGCGAAGCCGGCGAGCACAGCGGGCTTCGCGCGTCCCAGCCGCTGCGGACGAGGGCGCCGCTGGGCGAGCGGCCCCGACCTGCTGATGCGCCCGCGACCGCGTGCCAGCCTCTCACCTGACAGCGCCACCAGGCTGACGAGCACGAGCACGAGCGCGAGCGCGCAGGCCGTAGGAATGTTGAAGGAGACGTTGAACTCGGTGAAGATCTCCGTCGTGAACGTCTGGTAGCCGAGGATCTCAAACGCGCCGTACTCGGCTAGCACGACGAGCGTGACGAGCAGGCAGCCGCCGAGGATCGCCACGCGCGCCTGTCCCAGCGTGATTCGCCAGAACGTGTGCAGGCGCCCGACGCCGAGGCTGCGCGCCACCTCCTCCTGGCCGGGGTCCGCGCCGCGAAAGCTGGCAGCTACCGGCAAGTACACGAGCGGGTAGACCGCCAGCGTCATCACGAGCACGGCTCCACGGAAGCCCTGCACCCACGTGCTCAGCGACGCCCAGCCGAAGCTCACGACGAAGTCCGGGATCGCCAGCGGCACAACCACGAGCACCGCCCACACGCGCCGGCCCGGCAGGTCGGTCCGCTCCACGAACCAGGCGGCGGCTGTGCCGATGATCGCGCACAGCACGGTCACCACGACGGTCAGGCGTATCGTGTTCCACAGCAGCGTGGCCGTCAGCGGCCTGAAGATCAGGTTCACGATCGTCGAGCTCCCCGCGCCGTGCGCCTCGATCAGCAGGAACACGAGCGGCAGAGCGAGGATCACGGCCACGCTCGTGCTCAGCGCGATCAGCGCCCACGGTCGGCGGGCCCGCCGACCGTACCTGAAGCTGCTGCGATCGGGCGCCGGCGAGGCCCCAACGGTGATCGGCGCCGGCCCTGCCACGCTAGCGCGTCGCTTGTCCGGGGCGCGTCACAGCAGCCCGGCCTTGCGCAGCAGCGCGATCGCGCTCGCGCCGTCGCCTAGCTCGGGGACCGTGATCGAGTTCGGCTGCAACTGATCGAAGGGGGTCTCCGGCGCCGTCGTGGCGACCCCGGATGCGAGCGGATACTCAAAGCTGATCGAGTGCGCGATGATCTCCTGTCCCTGCTTGCTCACGAGGAACGCAAGGAACTTCTGGGCGAGCGCCTGGTGCGTCGAGGACCTGAGGATCGCGGCACCTGACACGTCGATCACGTAGCCGGGATCGTGAGCTGCAAAGTAGGCGATACGCGAGTGCACGCTCGACGCACCAAGCTCGGCCCGCAGGCGATACCAGTAGTACTGGTTGATCACGCCAAAGGCGACCGCGCCGCGATTGACCTCGTCGGCGATCGTCTCGTTGTCCGGATAGATGTGGCTGGCGGCGTTCGCGTTGATGCCCCGCAGCCAGCTCAAAGCCGCCGCTTCACCGTAGGTGTGCACCACCGAGGTCACGATCGGCTGGAAGTCCGTCTCGCCTGCGGCGAACGCGAGCTTGCCGCGATAGCGAGGTTCGGCGAGCGCGAGCACGCTGCGCGGAAGCTCGCTCGCTGCGATTAGGCTCGGGTTGTAGATCAGCACGCTCACGCGAGCCGACACGCCCACCCAGTCGCCGTGGGGCGAGTCATAGCGGCTCGGCGTGCGCGCGAGCGTCGACGGGAGCACCGGGGCGAGCAGGCCCTTGCCGTGGAGGTATTCCAGCGCGGGCGAGTTCTCGGTGTAGATCACGTCGGCCGGCGAGCTCGAGCCCTCGGTCACGATCTCATCGGTGAGCGTGTCCTCGTCGTCGTTGCGCACGTTGACCCCGATGCCGGTTTCCTTTTCAAAGCCGGCGACGAGCGCGTCGGTGGTCTGCTCGTGCTGGCCGTTGTAGAGCGTGATCGATCGGCCGCCGGACCCGCCGCAGCCGCTGAGCAGCGCGAGCGTGAGCACGAGCGCCGCAGCCGCCACGCCGCGCACCGCGATCACGCTGCGGCTCCCGGGCACACCCGATCGAGGCCGGCGGCCGCGGAGCTGACCGCGCGTTTGGCCGCGGGCTCCATCCGCCCCTCGACGTAGACGGTCTGATACGCGGATGCCAGCCTGTCGATCGCCTCGCGCAGCCCGCGGTTGGACGTGCGGATCTGGCGCAGGGGTAGAACCTGCGCCTGCGCATAGCCCACCGGATCGGCAGCCGCTTCGGGGCCGTCGCTGAGCACGGCTTCAACTTCCTTGCAGGTCCGCTTGACCGCGACGTTCGCGGCCGTCGAGGAAGACGATCCACAGGCGTCGAGCAGCGCCGAGACGAGCAGTACCGCCACGACGATCGCTCCAGCTGGGGGCCACCGCGTGCGAGCGGCCTCGTGCTCAGGCGAGCGGCGATGGATATGGGGGAGATGGGTACGGAGCAATGGGCGACCGTCCGTTGGAAATCCGACTGGAGGACTCGGGTATCGCGGACCGTAGCACAACTTAGGGCACCCTAATACCGACGCCTCGGCCGGACGCGGGGGGCTGATCGAGCTACGCTGCCGCGGCTGCGAGTCGAGCGCCGGCGCGGGCGGCGGTGAGCGACCGCTATGCGCCCGGGGCGAGGCTGTATCCGGCCGTCTCGACGGCTGCCCGAACCGCGTCGCCGCTGACGCCACGCCCGTGCACGACGAGAGCGCCGCTGGCGAGGTCGACGTCGACCGCGCTGACACCGGCAACGACGCCGACCTCCTGCTCGACCGCCGCGGCGCAATGCTCGCAGGACATGCCCGTCACGTTGTAGGTCTGCTGTTGACGGTCGTCCATCGTCTGCACCTTAGTCCCGCGGCGCCAGCGGCTGGCGCACTGGCACAGCGGATCGCTGCGGCGGTGATGTCGGCTGATCCGCTCGCCCTCCTGGTTGGCCCAGCTGCGCGACCGGGCCGTGGGCTGCCACGCTCACGGGCGTGCCCACCGCCAGCGCCTGCTCGCCGTGGACGCGCGCCAGCAGCATCTCGGTCCCCTCCGGCTCCTCCGGGCGGATGTGCAGCAGCGCGTCATGGCCGTAGTAGCGACACTGCTCGACCCGGCCGTGTACCCCCACACGAGCGTTCGAGCCGATGGCGCGGTGCTCACGCGAGCACACATCGAGTTGCTCGGGGCGGATCATCACGACCCCTGTTCGTGTCGCAGACGCCTGAGGCGCGTTACTCGGGGCGCGGCGCAGCTCCAGAGCGCCCAATGGGGTGTGCGCGATGCCGTCCTCGAACCGCGCGTCGATCACGTTGACGGCGCCGAGGAACCGCGCCAGGCGCTCGTCGAGCGGGCGCTCATAGAGCTCCGACGGCGTGTCCTGCTGGACGATCAGCCCGTCGCGCAGCACCGCCACGACGTCGGCCAGCGACAGCGCCTCCTCCTGATCGTGGGTGACCATCACGGTCGTCACGCGCTGCTCGCGCAAGAGCGCCTGGACCTCCTCGCGCACGTGGCTGCGCAGAGATGCATCCAGCGAGGAGAACGGCTCGTCGAGCAGTAGCGCATGCGGGCGGCCGGCGAGCGCACGGGCGAGCGCGACTCGCTGCTGCTCGCCCCCGGAGAGCTCGTGTGGCAGGCGCTTTGCCAGGGGCGCGATCCCGACCATCTCGAGCAGCCCGCTGATCGCGCCGCTGCGTCGTTCGCGGCGGGGGAGTCCGAACGCGACGTTGTCGTGCACGCTCAGATGCGGGAACAGCGCGCCCTCCTGCGGCACGTAGCCGATGCCGCGCCGCTCGGGTGCGATGTAGGTGCGTTCGTCATCGAGCGTCCGGCCATCCAGTGACACCTCGCCTCGGTCGGGGCGCTCAAAGCCCGCGATCACCCGTAGGAGCGTCGTCTTGCCGCAGCCGGAGAGCCCGAGCACGGCTGTCAGCGAGCCCGCGGGCACCTCGAGCGCGACGCCCCGCAGGACGGGCTCCCGCGCGTAGCCCTTCCACACGTCGCGCACCGACAGGCTGCTCACGTGGCCGGCTCCCCGCGTGCGAGCGTGCTGGGAGGGGAGGGCTTGCCGCGGTTCATCGTGGAAATCCGAGCTTCACGGTCGGGATGGGGCAAAACCAACCGTAGCATACGGTTAGGGTTGCCTAAATGGGCCGTCAGCGCGCTCATTCGCCGCCGAATACGTGAGAATCACGCCATGCACGTGACAGCCAAGGCCGATTACGCCGTACGAGCGGTCGTCGAGCTCGCGGGCAGCGCACAGGACTCGCCGCGCAAGGTCGACGAACTCGCCCAGGCGCAGAGCATCCCCGTGTCGTTCCTCGAGAACATCCTCACGCAGCTGCGCTCCTCGGGGATCGTGCGCAGCCAGCGCGGCCCGGAGGGCGGCTACTGGCTCGCGCAGCCGGCCGACGAGGTCAACCTCGCGCAGATCATCCGCGCGGTCGAGGGCCCGCTCGTGGGGGTGCGCGGGCAGCGTCCGGAGGAGGTCGCGTACGCGGGGTCGGCCGAGAGCCTTCAGCAGGTGTGGGTCGCGCTGCGAGCCAATCTGCGAAAAGTCCTGGAGCAAGTGACGGTCGCAGACGTCGCCGCCGGTAAGCTGCCAAGCGATGTGCTGGCGCTCACCCGTGAGGAGCAGGCGTGGCACACACGCTAGGTCTCGGCGCGCTCGGCGTCGCCTCCCGCTGCGGGTGAATGTGTGTGTGAATTCGCCGGCGCGCGCCGGCGCCAGCGCCGCAGATATAGGTCAAATTGGTTTTATGAGGTAATCGAAGCGTCAGGCGCAAACAGGCTCCTCGTTCAGTACCCTGTCAAGGGCCGGTGCGGGTCACTGTCAACGCCGTCGCTGCCCCGCGATTCACGTCACCGCAGCCGTCGAAGTCATCGCCGAGCCACGCCGCCCTCACGCAAAAAGGAGATCCCCGCCTCATGTCAGCCTCCCCGACAGCAGTCTCGTCCGATTCCAAGGCCGTCAACGCGAGCGCGGCCGAAGCGGCCGTGGAGGCGATCACGGGCGCGGCCGGACAGGACGTGAGCTTCTCGCTTGCCTTGACGCAGGACCAGAAGGACCTTCGCGACTGGGTTCACGGGTTTGCCGCGGACGTGGTGCGCCCAGCGGCGCACGAGTGGGACGAGAAGGAGCAGACGCCGTGGCCGATCATCCAGGAGGCCGCGAAGATTGGCCTGTACGGCTTTGAAGGGCTCGCGCAGTTCTTCGCCGACCCGACCGGCCTGACGCTGCCGATCGTCAACGAAGAGCTGTTTTGGGGAGACGCGGGAATCGGCATGTCGATCATGGGCACGGCGCTCGCCGTCGCAGCCATCTTCGGCCAGGGCTCGGGCGAGCAGATCGGCGAGTGGATCCCGCGCTGCTTCGGGACCGAGGACGAGGTCAAGGTCGCTGCCTTCTGCGCGTCGGAGCCCAACGCGGGCTCGGACGTCTCGGCGGTGCGTACGCGCGCCAAGTTCGACGAGGCCAAGGGCGAGTGGGTCATCAACGGCCAGAAGGCGTGGGCCACGAACGGGGGCATCGCCGACGTGCACGTGGTGATCGCGACGGTTGACCCCGAGTTGGGTGCCCGCGGACACGCGGCGTTCGTGGTGCCGATGAGCGAAGCGACGGGGATCTCCCAGGGCAGCAAGGTCTCCAAGCACGGCCTGCGCGCCTCACACACCGCCGACGTGTTCCTCGACGACTGCCGCGTTCCCGCCGCCAACGTGCTGGGGGGCAAGGACAAGCTCGACGAGCGCGTCGCGCGTGTGCGCGAGGGCAAGAAGGGCAACTCCCAGGCAGCGATGCAGACGTTCGAGTCCTCGCGTCCGACGGTCGGAGCGCAGGCGCTGGGAATCGCCCGGGCTGCCTACGAGTACGCGCTCGATTACTCCAAGGAGCGCGAGCAGTTCGGACGCAAGATCGTGGAGAACCAGGCAGTGGCGTTCACGCTGGCGCGCATGAAGATGGAGATCGACGCGGCACGGCTGCTCGTGTGGCGCGCATCGTGGATGGGGCGCAGCGGCGTGCACTTCGAAAACGCCGAGGGCTCGATGAGCAAGCTCAAGGCGGGCGAGGTCGCCGTGTGGGTGACCGAGCGCGCGATCCAGATCCTCGGCGGCAACGGCTACACGCGCGAGTTCCCCGTGGAGCGTTGGCACCGCGACGCGAAGATCTACGACATCTTCGAGGGCACCGCGGAGATCCAGCAGCTCGTGATCGCACGCGCGATCTCGGGGATGCACATCAAGTAGCCCCGCCGCGCCGCCGCCCTCCCGCTGGGTGTCACTTCACGGTGACTGCGGAGGCGTTGCCGGTGCGCGATCAATAACAAGGTCGCAAACAGGGTACATACGCATCGGGCGCCGGAGCGGCATCGTTCAACGCGTGCGTTGGCGTCGGCAAGGGCGGTAACTTCACGGAATCATCGTGGAGATCGTGCTGTAGCACGCCAGACGCACCGTCGGGCGAGGCCGGGCGCGAACAGCCACGGCCTCGCGCCACGGACTTGACAACAGTCGTGATTAGCAATAGCTTGCGCGACAACGGGGCAGGGGGACCGGACGAGGGAGCCACTGGACGCGCAACCGCCAAGCATGGCCGATGCGCACACGTCGAAGAGGGCGGTCCAGTGGCCGCGCGCCCGGCTCTCGCGTGTCCGCGTCGCGAGCAATCACTGGATGCTGCGGGCAGAGGGAGCCTGGAGCTTTTCGACCGAGAATGGAGACACGGATGACTGGAAGGATTCCAGGAAGGCTCGCCACGTTGCTGGCTGCGAGCCTCCTGCTGGCATGTGCATCGGCGATCGGCGCGGGCGCTGCCAGCGCCAAGGTGGTCTACAACAACATCCCCAAGACGCTGCCCGCGAACTTCGCGTCGATCAGCTTCGAGGCGACATCGACCGCGGAGCTGGGGGGCGAGGTGGAACTCACGAAGGTATCCGCCAAGCACGCCCAGCGGCTGGGGGTCACCGCCGTGATGAGCAGCTGGACCTGCGAGAGCGGGAGCTGGAGTGCTGACAACTGCGTTACGACGCGTGGCGCGAAGTTCACATGGCCGATCACGCTCAAGCTGTACGGCGTTGGCGGCGGCGGCGAACCGGTCGGCCCGATCGCGGAAGAGACGCAGACGTTCAACATCCCCTACCGGCCGTCTGCCAGCCCGGAATGCAGGGGCGAACTCGCCGGCACGTGGCTGTACACCCACGGATCGGGCAAGCACGCGGTCCACGCGTGTGCCAACGGGCTCGCGACGCCGATCGCCTTCGCACCGCTGACGGTGTCGGCACCGGTGCCGAAGAAGCTGATCGTCAGCCTGGCGTACAACACCGAGACCTACGGGGCGCACCCGACCGGCGAAGAAGGGCCCGAGAACGCCCTGAACGTCGCGCTCAGCGAATCGTGGGAAGGCACGCTCTCGCGTGGCGCGCACCCCTCGGAAGGGCTGTACGTCAACTCCAACTACAACGAAATGTACTGCGGCAGCAACTCCTCGCTGGACACGTTCGCGTTCGCGGGTACGTGCTGGGGCGAAGAGGGCGGCTACCAGCCGGTGATCAAGGTCTCAGCCTCGGGCTGAAGCCCGGCGCTTCAGCGATCAAGCGCGGTGTCGGAGGCCCTGCCTAAGCGCAGGGCCTCTGATGCTGCTCGCGTCAAAGCCAGCCGACGGGGAGCTGCTACCAGGCCTGGCCGCTGCCGCAGTGCGGGCAAGTGACCGTCGTCGAGACCTCCGCGCTGAACAGCAGGCCGCATTCGCACACGTAGGAGGCCCGGTCGGTCGGCCCTCCAGCCTCGCGCACGCGGCTCACGGCTGGGTCCACGGCGCCCATAGCCGGCGCCCGCCCCGGTGCCGGCCTGGTTGTTGGCGCCGGCGCCGATGCCGCGCGCCTGCGACCGCGCCGGTGGCGGCGCGAGTGTCGAGGTTCCCCGCGGGGGTGCAGAAGGCTGGGTCTCATCGTGCGCGCTCGCTCTCTACAACGTCATTCACGGTCAAAGGTTTCGCTGTGCAACCTATGTTTCCTGGTCGGGAACGGGCGCGGCGGCATCGCCGGCGCGCGTCTGCGCGCGCTTGCGCGGGCGAAAACCGCGTTTGCGATACTTGCTGGCGATGAACCCCTCGCGCAAGCGGACGGTGCGCCTGGTTGTGGCGCTGAGCGCCGCGGTGCTGCTGGCCAGCGCTCTGATCTACACGAGCTTCAGCGCAGCCAGCCCAGCGCTCACGCCCAGCCAACTGCTGCGCCAGGCGCAGCCTGGCCGCAGCTACCAGGTGACCGGGACCGTGGCCAAGGGCTCGGTCCACCGCGAAGGTGCCGTGCTCGACTTCAGCGTCGCCGACCGCGCCGGCGCAGCGGCGGTCGCGCTCGCATACACCGGGACCGTGCCGGACCCCTTCCGCGAAGGGCGTGAGGTGATCGTGACCGTCGAGAAGCAGGGCGGGCGCTTCATCGGCGAACGCAACTCGCTGATCACCAAGTGCCCGTCCAAGTACAAGACGGCTCCTCCTAGCGAGAACCAGAACTCCTGAGTGCCGCTTCGGATGGCGCAGCCTCACAGCCCGATCGAAGGCGCTGACTGATGGCCGGCCTCGGATACGCGTGCCTGCTGCTGGCGCTGGCCGTGTGCGCGTACGGCATCGGCGCGTCGCTGTACGGCGTGCGCAGCGGACGAGTCGAGTTCTCTGAGTCCGGCCGGCGCTCGGTGTACGCGCTTGCAGCGATCCTGACCGTCGCGTTCATCGTGCTCGAGATCGCGTTCCTGAGCAACGACTTCGCCTTCGACACCGTCGCCGACACCTCCAGCCGTACGACGCCCGGGCTGTACAAGGCGGCCGCGGTGTGGTCCTCGCAGGAAGGCTCGCTGCTGCTGTGGGCGTGGCTGATGTCGCTGTGGTCGAGCCTCGCGCTGTTCCTCACGCGCAAGCGCCTGCGCGACGTGTCCGCCTACGCCACGGCGATCCTGCTCGGCTTCGGTGGCTTCTTCGTGGCGTTGATGGTGTTCTACGCCGACCCGTTCGCCACGACTCACCCCGCGCCCGCCGAAGGAGCCGGGCTCGACCCGCTGCTGCGCTTCCCGACGATGATCATCCACCCGCCGATGCTGTACTCCGGCTACACGCTGTGCACGATCCCGCTGGCGTTCGGCATGGGCGCGCTGCTGGCGCGCCGGGTGGACGCAGACTGGATCAAAGCGGTCCGTCGTTTCGCGTTCGCCGCGTGGCTGTTCCTCGGCGCTGGGATCATGCTGGGGGCGCTGTGGTCCTACTCGGAGCTCGGCTGGGGCGGCTACTGGGGGTGGGACGCGGTGGAGAACGCGTCGCTGATGCCGTGGCTCACCGCCACTGCGTTCCTGCACTCGCTGATGATCCAGGAGAAGCGGGGGATGCTGAAGGTGTGGAACGTGTCGCTCGTGTTGGCCACGGGCACGCTCGCGATCATGGGCACGTTCCTGGTGCGCAGCGGCATCCTCGACTCGATCCACGCATTCGGCGGACACACGCTGGGCGTTCCGTTCGTATGCCTGATCGCGTTGCTGATCGGCGGCTCGATCTATCTGGTCGTCTCGCGGCGCGAGATGCTGCGCTCCGAGCATCGCCTCGACTCGCTGCTCTCGCGCGAGTCGATCTTCCTCGCCAACAACCTGGTGCTGGTCGGCCTCTGCTTCGTGATCTTCTGGGGCACCTACTTCCCGCTGATCTCCGAGGCGCTGACCGGACACGAAGCGTCTGTGGGTGCGCCGTGGTTTGACCGCTACACGGTGCCGTTGGCGCTCGTGCTGGTGCTGCTCAGCGGCGTCGGGCCGGTGATCGCATGGCGGCGTGCGACGTTCGCCAACGCGCGACGCAACTTCCGCGTCCCGTGCGCCTGCGCTGCCGTCGTGCTTGGATCGCTGCTGCTCGGGTTCCCGGCGAACGTCACGCAGAAGCCGCTCGCGCTCGCGTTGTTCTGCTGCGCGGCGTTCGTTTTCGGAAGCCTCGGGCAGGAGTTCTTCCGCGGCGTGCGCGCCCGCCGCGCGATGGCGGGAGAGCCCGCGCCGCTGGCGTTGGTCGCGCTGGTCCGCCGCAACCGCCGGCGCTATGGCGGCTACATCGTCCATCTCGGCATGGCCGTGCTTTTCATCGGCGTCGCCGCTTCCTCGTCGTTCGAGCACGCCAGCCAGCTCGAGCTCACGCCCGGCCGCTCGACGCGCGTGGGCTCCTACACGGTCCGCTACGTGCGTCCGACCGCGACGATCACGCCCAAGTACGACACGGCCCACACCGGATCGACGCTCAGCCTGGGCGCTGTGCTGGACGTGACCAAGAACGGCCGTCACGTCGCCACGCTGTACCCCAGCGAGGGCTACTACGCTTCCGACGAACCCAGCCAGGGCTCGGTCAGCAGCCTGATCGGGGGTCAGCCCGTCAGCCACATCTCGATGAACGTGGGGCTCACGCGCAACGTGTGGAGCGCGATCGAACCCGACATCGAAGCCCATCAGCTCAAGCGAATCGTCAAGGATGGCAACAGCACGCTGCCGCCTGAAGAGGCGCTCGTGGGAGTCGCCTATCTGGCGCGCGAATACCTCAAGAACCCGCCGCCGGCACAGTTCAACCTGCTCGTCTCGCCGTTGGTGATGTGGATCTGGCTCGGCGGTGTGATCGTCTTCACTGGCGGGCTGATCGCATTGTGGCCCGCCGGCGGGCTGGCCACGTACGCACTGCGCCGCCGCGTCGCGGCGCGCTCGCGCGCCGAGGCCGCGCACGGCCTGGCGCGCGTCTGACGCGCGGCGATCAGGGACCCTCGGGCATGGGCCTGCTGAGCGCGATCCTGATCCTGGCGCTGGCGGCGTGCGTGGTGCTGATCCTCGCTGCGCCGCTGCGCCGCGCGCGTCGTGGCGGTTCGTCCTCGCGCGCGGGCGATGCAGGGCACCGAGATGGCGCTGCGTTGGCGAGTGCGAGCGAACGCGGCGAGCTCGAGGCGGCGCGTGAGGCGAAGTACCGGGAGATCCGCGACGCCGAGCTCGACTACCGCACCGGCAAGCTCTCACGCGAGGACTACGACACGATCAACGCCGCCCTGCGCGCCGAGGCGATCGAGATCCTCGACCGACTGGAACGGCTCAGCTGATCTTCAGCAGCACGAACGCGTTGAGGAAGAACAGCACCGCGAAGAAGATCGTCCAACGGTTGAGGTTGCGCTCGACCAGCGATCCACCGCCCAGCGGACCGGTGCCGCTGCCGACCCCGAACGCTCCGGACAGCCCGGAGTCCTTGCCCGAATGCATCAGCACCAGGAAGATCAGGATCACCGAGAACGCGACCTGGACGGTCGAAAGGAACGCTTCCATTGCGTCAGGTTATCGCGTCCGCGCGCCTAGAGGCGCCGATCTCGGCGGGGATCGTTACCCTGGACGGCCTGCTCGCAGGACTGCGACAGGATGTCGAGAAATTGCCAAAGCGATTACGAATCCTTTACGGATTCATGGTTGGCTGCCGATAAGAATCCCGGTGGGCGCCCTCCGCGCGTGCGGGCCGGCTGCGCCGACCACGGAAAAGGGACGCCCCCGAGATGACCGACATTTACGTATGCCGCCACTGACTAGCGCCAGGCGCCGGGCTTTGCGTGCCCTGCTCTCCGCCCTGGCCGGCGGCGGATTGACGGCGGCTGGCCTCGGCGGCCCGCTCGCGGGAGCCGCGCTCGGGGCGAGCGGCGCGAACGGCGATGGCTCCTCAGCGTCCAGCGCGGAATCCGGTTCCGGCTCTGCTCAGACGGAAACCGGGCCGACCAGCACGACCCCCAGCAGCTCGGAAACGAGCACTACGCCGACGGAAACGACTACGGCGCCGGCGGCGAGCTCCCCGACCACCACGACGACGGAAACTACGAGCGCGCCCGCCACGCCAAGCGCCGCCGCGCCAAGCACCACGCCGGCCGCCGCGCCCACCGCGAGCACCCCCGAGACCGGCGCCTCCGCGCCGGCGAGCACGGAAGCGCCGACGGTGGTGTTGAAACGCAAGCAACGGCCGAGTGCGAGCGCCGCCCCGAACAGGAAGCAGACCAGTACCGCTCCCAAGGTGGGCGGCGAGAAGTCGACCAAGAGCTCGAAGAAGGCCTCGGGTCCGAACAACGTGGCGCGCTCGCCGCAGGCTGTCGCTCTCGAAGCCGGGGCGCTCGCAGCGATCCTGGCCTCAACCGAAGCGTCAGACCAGGCGCTGGCGTTCTACCGGATCCCGCTGTTCCTGCTGCCGATCTACAAGGCGGCGGCGGTCCAGTACGGCGTGCCGTGGCAGATCCTCGCTGCGATCAACGAAATCGAGACCGACTACGGCAACGACCTGTCCGTGTCCACAGCCGGCGCCGTCGGCTGGATGCAGTTCATGCCGAGCACGTGGCTTCAGTACGGCGTGGACGCCCTCAACGCCGGCTACGCAGATCCATACAACCCCGTCGACGCGATCTTCGCGGCCGCCCGCTACCTGCGCGCCGCCGGCGCCGCAACCGACCTGCGCGGGGCGATACTCGCGTACAACCACTCCGAAGAATATGCCGAATCGGTGCTGCTGCGCGCGAAGCTGATCGCGAGCTACCCAAAGGCGGTGATCGCCACGTTGACCGGCCTGATCGACGGTCGTCTGCCGGTCACCGGCGGGCACGTGGCGTGGAGCCCGCTGGCGCAGTCGAGCTCCAGCGCCACCGCCGGTGCGGCCGCGCTTCCCGAGCAGGCGGCGACGGCGGGGAGTGACGCGGGCGAGGGCGCCGGTAGCGCGGCGGCGAGCACGCCCGGCTCATCGGCGGCACCGTCCCCGGCCGCGGCCGCCGGCGCGGCGACGGCGCACGACGCCAGCGTAACGGCACGGGCCCTTGAGCTGATCGAACTGATGAGCTCGCCGAACGCTTCCGTGGTCGCGGTACAGGACGGTCGCATCGTGAAGATCGGCGAGTCGCGCAAGCTCGGTAAGTACATCGTGCTGCGCGACGTCTACGGCGACGTGTTCACCTACGCCGGGATCGGCAGCATCGCGCCCACGTACGTGCTGCCCAAGGCGCCCAGCATCCAGCCCAAATCCCCAGCGGTGGAAGCCGCGAGCACGCGCGCCCCGGCCCCGTCGCAGGCCGCCAGCGCCGGGAGCCAGTCGCCGGTCACGCTCAAAGTTAAGACGCCAGCTCAGCCGAGCGCCCTTTCGCACGGCGAAGTGTCGATCCCCGGTCAGCAGCAGGAAACGGCGCCGGCGGGCATGGACAAAGCCCGCCTGTTCGCCCACCCGGGCAACCCCGACGCGCGCGCCGCGCTCGCCGCGGTCGCCAAGAGGCGGACTCGCCGCAACGACGCGGGTCAGCGCCTGCCGCTTCGCACCGGCTCGGTGGTGGCGACCGGCACCGTGCTCGGACGCGTGAGCGTCCCGCCGGGGGCGCACGACGGGCACCTGCGTTTTGCGATCCGCCCTGCCGGCGACCAGCAGACCGTCAACCCCGGCCCGGTGTTGTCCAACTGGGCGCAGCTTCAAAGGGCGCTTCACCCGCGTGGCGCGCGTGCGGCCGACGCGCTGCTCGGAGCGACCGCGAGCGACGTGTTCCTGCTCTCCAAAGCGCAGCTCGAGCGCGCCGTCCTGTCGGACCCCGGGATCACGCTCGCGACATGCGCTCGGCACGAAATCGCCGCCGGGCTCGTGGACCGGCGCCTGCTGGCGGTGCTCGCGTTCCTCTCGCGCAGCGGTCTGACGCCAACCGTCGGCGCGATGAGCTGCGGTGCGCGCCAGTACACGCCCGCCGGCACGCCGCTGCCCGCGGATGACCTGGACATCACCGCGATCAACGGCACCACGATCGCCGGTCACCAGGGGCTGGGAACGATCACCGAGCTGACGATCCGCACGCTGTTGAGCCTGCCGCGCGAATTCGTGCCGGCGAAGATCGTGAGCCTGATGCGCTTCCCCGGTTCGACCAACACCCAGGCGCTGGCCAGCTACTGGGATCGACTGCACCTCGAGTTCGCCCCGCCCGCCGCCACCACCGCGCTCAGCGCTTCCGCCACCGCCACCGCCGCGCACTCCGCCGGCCGCGGCAGGACCGCGCCCGCACCGTTCGTCAGCACGAGCGCGCTGAGCGCCGCGCAGTGGAACCAGCTGATGCTGCGGGTGTCGGCGCTGCCGATGCCGAACGTAGCCGCCAAGCCGAGCTCGGCCGCGATCCCGGATCCCAAGCGCGGCTAGCCCCGCGGGCGCTACCCGACCTTGCCAGCAGCAGGGGCGGGTAGCGCACGCGTGGCGCGAAGGGCCGCCTCAGCCGCTGGCTGGGGGCGTCGCCGGCGCCTGGCCGGCGCCCGGGCGCGCGCGGAACGCACCCTGGAGGTTGGGCCGGCACTTGCTCTCGGCTTCTTTGAACTTGGTGCCCGTCGGGTCCAGTCCTTTGGTGTCGAAAACGGGCCCTTTGCCGGAGGTGTTGGGGGAGGGGACGTTGACGCCGTTTTCGCGCATACACGAGGCGAACTTGTTGAGCGCGGCCTTGACGGCCGTGCTGTTGAACCGCGAGCCGAGACCGGAGAAGCCGCCAGCATGCGAGAAGTCGGCGCCGCACTTCTTCAGGACGGCTTCATACTGCGAACGCGTCATGCCCTTGGGCAGTTGCGGGCCGCCGGCGCCTCCGCTGGCGCCGAGAAAGCCGCCCGCGCCAGGAGGCCGTTGGCCGGGGGTGAACTTGGGCGTGGTGACGCCGTTCTTCTGGAGGCATTCGCGCAAGGCCGCAAAGCGCCCCGGTCCTCTGGCCGCGCCGGCGACGGAGCTCGATGCGCTCGCGCTGGTGGCGGTCGAGCTCTTCGACGAGCTTCCGCAGGCGCTCAGCACGATGCTGGCGATCGCCAGCACGAGCACCGCGGTCATGGCTTTGCTGAAGCTGTTGTGAATTTCGAGGCATGGACTTCCTTTGTTGTGAACTCGTTGTCAGATTTCGTGCCCGCCGACGCGCTCCCAGCGCGAGCTGCTCAACCTCCGAACAGCGCCGGTTCGCCGCCGCTGGCGGCTTTCGAGCCGCTTCGGCTGGCACCCGTACCGCCGCCTGCGCCGAACAGCGCCGCCAGGCCGCCGCTCGAGCCGACGGTGATCGTTTCGGCGCTGACGCTCCCGTTCGCGGCGGTGGCGCCGGTGATCGTGACCGCTTCGCCAGGATGGATCCCGTCGACGCTCGTCTTCACCGTCTTGGTCACGCTCGTGGAGGGCGAGGTTGTGACCTTGACCGTGTTGCCTTCGGACGTCGTCAGATACAGCGTGTCGCCGGCCAGATACGCGACGGTTCCGGCGGTCGGTCGCGTGAAGCCGGCCCCGCTCGGCGAGGCCGCGCTCGCCGGGCTCGAGCCGCTCCCCGAGCCCGCGCTGGCGCGCAGCGCTCGTAGCCGCGACGCGAAGCCGCCGGCGCCGGCGCCCGCGCCCGCGCCGGCGGAGCTCGAGCTCCCCTGGCCCTTCTCGACGAGCACGCCACCGACGAACCCGCACGCGATCAGCAGCACGCAAAGCAGCGATAGCTCGAGCCGGTTGGCGCCCACACCGAGCAGTCGCCGGCGCGGCCTGGTGGGCAGCTCCTCGTCCTGGGACCAGTCGTCCTGCTCATCGACCGCCACGTAGGCGGGTGGTCGCTCCGAGACTGCATCGGCGCTGGTGGGTGGCTGTTGTGGCATCGTGGGCTCCTGGGGGGAAGGTAGATCACTCAAAGCGCAGCGCCTCGATCGGTCGCAACGCGGCTGCACGGGCGGCGGGGTAGGTGCCGAAGAAAAGGCCCGAGGCGAGTGCCGCGCCGAAGGCCAGGAAGATCGAGTAGGTCGCGATCTGCGGGTGCACCCCGGCGATCTCGAACTGGCTGCCGACGACGCCGACCACCACGCCCACGATGCCGCCGAACAGCGACACCAGGACCGCCTCGGTCAGGAACTGCCTGAGGATGTCAGAGCGGCGGGCGCCGACCGCCTTGCGGATGCCGATCTCGCGTGTGCGCTCGGTGACGCTCACGAGCATGATGTTCATCACGCCGATACCGCCCACCAGCAGCGAGATCGCGGCGACCTCTCCCAAAAGCGTGGTGAAGACGCTGCTGGTGGAGCTCGAGGTTTCGAGCAGCGAGCCCTGGTTCAGCACGCTGAAGCCGGGTTCGGCGGTGTCCTTGATCTGGTGGCGTTCCTCGAGGATCGAGGTCACCTCTGCTTCGGCGGCGTTCAGCGAGGATTCGGAGGTGGCCTGGACGGTGATCGAGTCGATCGGCCCATGGCCGGTCAACGAGTCCTGCACGGTCGTGATCGGCGCCATCACGACATCGTCCTCGTTGGTCGTGCCGTTGGTGCCCTTTTTGGCGAGAACGCCCACGACTTCGTAGTTGATGCCGCTGACCTTCATGCTCTGCCCGACGGCGCTCGAGCCGCCGAAAAGTTCCTTGACGACTTCCTGGCCGATCACCGCCACGCGCCTGTGCTTGCTGACGTCTTCGGAGGTGAACGACGCGCCTTCGGCGAGCTTGTAGCTGTGGGCGCTCAGGTACGAGGGTGTCGTGCCGACGAACGAGGACGGTTCGAAGCTGGTGCCGTTGTATACGAGCGAGACGTCGTTCGCGTCGACGACCGGGGACGCGCTCTCGACGGCGGGCGCCAGGCTGTGGTTCTCCAGCGCTTCGGCGTCCGCTTTCGTCAGCGACACGCTGGTCGCCGTGCTCGCGCTCGGGCCGAAGCGGAAGCCGCCGCTGGACTGCACCACGAGCACGTTCGTGCCCAGGCTCTGAATCGTCGACTGCACGGCCTTGGAGGAGCCGTTGCCGACGGCGATCAGGACGATCACCGACGCGACACCGATCGTCATGCCGAGGATCGTCAGGCCAGAGCGGAGCTTGTTGGCGGTGATCCCGCTCCAGGCGATACGCAGCATCTCGGCGCCGATCATGTCGCCGCCTCCACCGGGCCTGCGTCGCGGCGGGTGTGGGCGGACTTCAGGCCGCTTGGTGCGGGAGGGGGGTCGTGCACGCCGAGCGTGCGATCGTCGCCGACGACCTGGCCGTCGCTCAAGCGAATCACACGCTTGCTCTGCGCTGCCACGTCCGGCTCGTGCGTGATCAGCACGACCGTGCGGCCTTCTTCGTTCAGGCGCGCGAAGATCGCGAGCACGTCCTCGGTGGAGCGCGAGTCGAGGTTGCCGGTCGGCTCGTCGGCGAGGATCAGCGATGGGTTGGTCACGATCGCGCGCGCCACCGCCACGCGCTGTTGCTGGCCACCGGAGAGCTTCTGAGGGATGGTGACGCAGGCGGTGAGCCATGCCCACCGAGCGCAACGCGCGTTCGGCGCGCTGCCTGCGAGCGGCGCCGCGCAGGCCCGCGTAGGCGAGCGGCAACTCTACGTTTACCAGCGCGCTGGTTCGCGGTACGAGGTTGAAGCTTTGGAAGATGAACCCGATCTTGCGGTTGCGCAGGTCGGCGAGGTCGTCCTCGTCCATGTGGCTGATGTCGACGCCGTCGATCAGATAGCGGCCGCTGGTGGGCACGTCCAGGCAGCCGAGGATGTTCATCAGCGTGCTCTTGCCGCTGCCCGAGCTACCCATGATCGCCACCAGGTCGCCGGTGTCGATCCGCAGCGACACGTCGCGCAGCGCGCGCACGCGGATCTGGCCCAGCGCGAACACCTTGGAGACGTCGCGAACGTCAATCACGGGATGCCGCGGCCGGCCGCCGGCGCTCGCGTCGTCCCTCGGGAACGCCACGCGGCGGACAAGCGGACGATCGCGTGGGGCTCGTGTCTGCTCCACCGCGGTGCGGTGGGCGCGCGCGATCCGTCGCATCAGCCGCCGCCTCTGAAGAACGCCGCTCCGCCGCCTGGGAACGCGCCGCCCCCGAGGCCCGCGCCGCCCAGCCGGCTGCCCAGTTTCGAGGTGAGGCCGCTGGTGACAGAGCTCGTGCTGCTGACCGACGGCAGCACGACCGTTTCCCCGGCCTTCAAGCCGCTCGAGACGATCGTCGAGGCGTCGCCGGCCAGGCCCGTCGCGACCGCCTGGCGCACCTGCTTGCCGCCGCGCTCCACGGTCACGCTGCCGGCGGAGATCGCGCTGCTGGGGACGCTCAGGCCTTCAGCCTGCTGGACCACGACTTCCGCGGTCGCGCTCATCCCGACCTTCAGCGCGCTTTCCATCTGATCGAGCTGGAAGGTGACGTCGTAGCTGACCGCGCCGCTGCTGCTTGTGGGCGTCAGCGCGACTTCGCTGACGTGCGCGGCGAGCTTGCGTCCTTCCAGCGCTTCGACTGTGACCGTCGCGATCTGACCGGCTTTGACCTTGCCGATTTCAGATTCGCTCAGTGCCACCACCAGCTGCATCGAGCTGAGATCGCTGAGGACCGCGAACGACGAGGAGCCGGAGCCGGTCGAGGCGCCCGACCCGCTGGAGCTGGACGCATCGGCGCCCGTGCGGCTCGCCGCAGAGGTGCCGGTCGCCCCGGTGCTGGAGGCGCCAGAAGAGCTGCTCGCGCTCGACGCCTTGGTGGTGCCGCTGGCGGACACGACTTCCCCGACCTGACCCGACAGCGAGACCACCGTGCCGCTCTGCGGCGCGTATAGCTTGGTGTTCTGGACGGCCTGTTCGTCGCTTTGGACCGTCAGCGAGGCGCTCCTGACCGCCGCCCGGGCGGAGGCGAGGTTAGCTTCGCGCGTTGCCGTGCTGATCGTTTCCTTTTCCTTGGTGGCCGCCTTTTCAGATTGCGTGGCCTCGGTCTGCGTCGCCTTGGTCGTGCTCGTGACGCTCGGCGCGGTCCGTGTGCTCGGCGCGTTTCGCACCGTGGGCGTGGTGCGCGTGCTCGGCGTGGTCGCGCCCGGCGTCGTTGCCGCGGGCGTGGTCGTGGCGCTCGGCGTCGTGGTGGTGGTCGTCGTGGTCGGTGTCCCCGTCGCCGGGGTGGTCGTGATGCCCGGCGTGGTGCTCGCTCCCGGCGGCTCGCCCGCGTACGCGGCGTCAACAGCTTGGGCCGACGCACTGGCCGGCGCTGCGGTGGCGCTTGCAGAGTCGTCCTGGTCGCTGACCGACGCGGCCGAGGCGCTCGCGGGGGCGCTCGCGCCGCTGGAGCCCCCCGAGCTCGATCCTTCGCCGTCGGTTTCTTGCTCCTTGGCGAGGTTCGCTTCGGCGGACTGGAGCGCGGCCTTGGCCTGTTCGAGCGTGACTTCCGCGCTCTGGGGGTCGAGCGTGGCGAGCAACTGCCCCTGCGCGACCTGCTGTCCCTGCGTCACATAGATGTGCGTGACCGTGCCGCTCGTCTTGAAGCCGAGGTTCAACTGGCTCGCGGCCTGGAGATTGCCGCTGCCGGAGACGGTCGACTGCACGACCCCCTGCGCGACGGTGGCCGTGCGTGTGATCGTCGCCTGGCTGCTGGAGGCGGGTCCGACGAGCAGGATCGCGGCGACGATCGCGCCGGCGCAGAGAGCCCCCAGTACGTAGACGATCCAGGATGCCCCGGTGCGGTCGCTCATTTCGCTCACTTAGATAGTCGGCCGAAGCTGTAAGAGGGGCCGAAGAAACCTTGCAAGCAAGCCTTAAATTCGCCTAAAGCGGATGCCAGCTGCGCGTTTATGTTCGACCGCGAACGGGCGGACGATCGAGGCGGATGCTCGCCTCGCTAGAGGCTCGCGAGCGTGATCACCACTAGCGCGATCGACAGCGTCGAGCTGACCGCGACGGTGACGGCGGCGGCTCCGTCGAGCAGTCCGCGGTTGCGGCGCTCGCCCATGACGTGAGCCGAGCGCGACAGCCGCCAGATGAAGAACAGGTTGATCGGCAGCAGAAAGCCGTTGACGACCTGCACGCCGATGAGCAGGGAGATCACCGGCAGGCCCGGGATGATCGCCACGAAGGCGCTGAGCATGATCATCGCGGTGATGATGTTCACGAACACCGGCGCCTCCTCACGTCGTCGGCCGATGCCCTTCTCATAGCCGAGGGACTCGGACACCACGTAGGAGGTTGCGATCGGCAGGATCGCTGCTGCCAGCAGGCTCGCACCGAGCAGGCCGATCCCGAACAGGGCCTCTGCGTAGTGCCCGGCGAAGGGCGCCAACGCGCGTGCTGCATCGGCGGCGGATGAGATGCTGTGGATGCCGTGCGTGAACAGCGTGGCGCCGGTGGCGATGATGATGAACGACGCGATCACGTTCGCGAACACGGCGCCCGCGATCGCCTCGCGTTCCTCGCCTGGCAGCTCGTCCTCGCGCACGCCGCGCTCGACCACCGCCGACTGAAGGTAGAGCTGCATGTAGGGCGTGATGGTCGTCCCGGTGGTGGCGATCAACAGCACCAGGAAAGCGGGGTTCGTGTGCAGCTGAGGCACGACCAGCGCCTTGCCGACCGCGGCCCAGTCGGGATGCGCGAGCACCGCCGCGATCGGGTAGGCGAAGAACGGGATCGTGAACCAGATGAAGATGCGCTCGGCCGAGCGATACGAGCCCCGCACGATAATCAGCCAGATGCCGACCGCGGCGATCGGCACCGACAGCTGCGCCGGCACGCCCGCCAACCCCAGCGCAGCGCCGATCCCGACGAAGTCCGAGATGCAGATGCCGGTGTTGGCGACGAGCACGGCGCTCGTGGCGAGCACCGACCAGCGGATGCCGTACTCCTCGCGCACGAGCTCTGCCAACCCCTTGCCGGTGACGACGCCCATGCGCGCGGCGAGCATCTGCACGAGCGCGAGCGAGATCGTGATCAGCACCATCGTCCACAGCAGCTCGTAGCCGTACTTGGCGCCAACCGCGGAGTAGGTGGCGATACCGCCCGCGTCGTTGCCGGCGTTGGCGGCGATCAGACCCGGGCCGAGCAGGCCGAGGACGGCAAAGATGCGGGTTCGGCGATGGCTAAGCCGGGCAGGCAGACGCGGTCGGCCACGGGTGGCCGACCGGATCCGACGCATGACGGGCGGTACTCGGACCGCCATCAAACTGCCCGTTTGCAGGCATCACGTAGGTGAGTCTATTGGGTCGCTGCCGTAGCGGCCCAGCCCCCCGGACGCAGCCGTGGAGCAGCCTCTCAGTCCTCGCCGAGCAGACCGAAGCGCCGGCGCCAGCCGCGCGGGAGCATCGCCTCGAGCACGTCGTCGACGGTGACCACGCCGAGCATTCGCTTGTGCTCGTCGACGACGGGTATCGCTGTGAGGTTGTAGTCGGCCATCTGGCGCGCGACCTCATCGAACGACGCGTGGGTGGTCAGGCAGGGGGTCTCGTGCTTGACGATCGTGGACAGCCGGCGTCCCGGGTCGGCGCGCAGCAGGGCGGTCACGGCCACGCCCCCTTCGAGCGGGCCTTCGCGGCTGCCGACGAACACGGTGCTCAGCAGCTCGGGCGCGACCGTGCTGGCGCGCACGGCCTGGAGCGCGTCGCCTGCTGAGGTCGAGCCCGCCAGCAACACGAAATCAGGGCTCATCAGACCGCCGGCCTCCGCCGGGTCGAAGCCCAGCAGCGCGCGGACCTTGATGCGATGGCTGACCGGCAGCAGCGCGAGCAGCGGCTCGCGCCTGTGCTCGTCGAGCTCACCGACGATGTCGGCCGCGTCGTCCGGCGCCATCCGCGCGAGGATCGCAGCGACCTGCGAATCCGGCCGGTCCTCCAGGAACTCGCGCTGGTGCTGGTCGTCGAGCTCCTCGAACACGTCCGCCTCGAGCTCGCGGTCATCGTCGCCTACCGCCTGGATGATCTCCTCGCCCTCGCGTCGTGAGGCCGCCTCCACGAGATCGGCGATCTGCGCTGGGTGAAGCTTGGCGAGCTTGGGGTGGGGCACGCGCAGGCGCACCGTCGGAACGTGCCCGACGAACGGCTCCACGCCCGCCCAGTCGAGGAACTCTCCGGTCGCGATGTGCGAGCCGAGGCCCTTGGGAAGCAGACGGCGCAGGCCGCCGCGGGGGCCCGTGTCGACACCCACCACGCGCCAGGAGCCGCCGACAAGCGCGAGCTCGATCTCGTTGGCGCGCACCAGCCGGGCGCCCTCGACGTTGATCAGCTGGCGGTCGAGCAGGTCGCCTCGCAGCAACACCTCCTCTGGGCGCCGCTCGAAGTGACGGAGGTCGAGCTTGGCCTTGTGCATGACCACGCCGTCGGTGCCGATCTCAGACACACGGTCGGCGCCGAGGTAGGAGGGACGTCCGGCGACGCTCACCAGAAAGCCGGTGATCGGCGGATAGCCGGCGCCGCCGAGCCGCACGATCAGGTCTTCGACCTTGCCGAGCCGGCTGCCGTCGGCGTCGCGCAAGGCGCTGCCGACGACCTGCGAGAGGTGCAGGATCGGGGGAGCGGCAGCGGCCGGCGAGCTCACGGCGCTCATCGTACGCTGCCTGTGGTGCTCCCGTTTTGGATATCGATCGCGCTGCTGTCGCTCGCGCAGGGCGCGCTGGTCGCGTTGCCGCGCGCGCTCGGCGCGAGCCCGCCGGCGCTGCTGCACGGGCGCCTGCGCGGCCGGCGCTGGGCGGTGATCCCGCCGCTGTCGGTGATCGCCTTCGTGTTTGTGACGCGTGCGGCCGAACACGCCAGCGCGCAGGGGCTCACCTACCTCGCGCTGGTGGCGGTGCCGGCGCTCGCGGCGCTCGCGCTCGGCTGGCTGACGTGGGGCGCGCGGGCGTGGCGCAGCCTGCTCGTGCTGCCGCTGTTCGCTGTGGCGTGGGCCGATCGCGGCGGGCTCGCCGGCGAGGCCGCGGCGCTCGTGCTCTCGGGGCTCAGCTGCGTGGCGTTGGGGGTGCTGCTCGCGACCGTGACGCCGCCGCGCTGGTTGGCGGCGGGGATCGTCGCGATGGCGCTCGCGGACAGCGCGCTCGTGATCTCAGACCTGCTGCAAAAACCCAACAACGCGCTCAACGCTGCGCGCCCGGTGGCCGGCCTGCCCCAGCTTCAGAGCGCGGTGTTCGGCTCGGCGGTGATGGGCTACGGCGACCTGTTCGTCGCCGCCGCGCTCGGCGGCCTGCTCGCGGCCACCGCCGCGCGCTCGCTGCAACTGCGCACGGCCGCACTCGTTGCCGCGCTTGCGCTCGGCTTCGACCTGCTGTTCTTCGTGATCGATGAGCTCCCGGCGACGGTGCCGGTCGCGCTCGCGCTGGTGATCGCTCTGCTCACGCGCCGCCTGAGATTCGCCTCCGAGGGGGCAGGTCGGGGAACTCGCCCGGCGGCGGCGGTGGCGGTTCACGAGCCGGGTCCGACGCGAGCTCCGGCCGCGCCGTGATCGCTCTGGCGGTGATCTCGATCGCTCCAGGCGCGAGCACGTCACGCTCCGAGGATGCGCCGGCCTGCTCGATGCGTCGCACCTGTGGGATCACGCGGTGGTCGAAGGAGCCGACCGCCTCGTTGTAGGCGCCGACCGCCGAATCGAGCTGGCGGCCGACCTTCGACAGGGGTTCGACGAAGCGTCCGAGGCGACTGTGCAGCTCGCGCGCTGACTCCGCGATCTCACGCGCCGACTCCGCTATCAGCTCCTGACGCCAGCCGTAGTGGACTGCCCACAGCAGGCCGATGAGCGTGGTAGGCGTCGCCATCAGCACCTGCTGCTGGACGCCGTACTCGATCAGCGCCGGGTCCTCCGCGAGCGCGGCCTGGTAGATCCCATCGGAGGGCACGAACATGACGACGAACTCGGGCGTCGAGTCGAACTGGCGCTGGTAGCCCTTGGACGCGAGCTTGGCGATGTGCTCGCGCGTCTGGCGTGCGTGGCGTGTGGCGTGCAGCTGGCGCTCGTCCTCGCGCGGGCTCTCGAGCGAGGACAGGTATGCGTCGAGCGGTACCTTGGAGTCGACGACCACGAGCTTGCCTCCGGGAAGCCGCACGAGCATGTCGGGTCGCAACGTCCCCTCGGCGGTCTCGACCGTGCTCTGCTCGCGAAAGTCGCAGTGAGAGACCATCCCCGCCATCTCGACCACGTTGCGCAGCTGGATCTCGCCCCACGAGCCGCGCGTCGCGGGCCGCTTGAGCGCGGTCACGAGGTTGCCGGTCTCCTGGCGCAGCGTGCCGACGCCCTCGCCGAGCTGTCGGATCATCTGGGCGAGCTCGCCCTGCGCGCGCGTGCGCTCGCGCTCCAGACGCGCGATCTCGCTCTGCATCCGGCCGAGCTTCTCCTGAACGGGACGCACCACGCCCTTGATCTCCTCCGCGCGCCTGGCCATCTCTCCGTTCGCGCGCTCCTGTTCGGCGCGGCCGGTCTCCGCCAGGCGCTGCGCCAGCGACTCTCCGGTCTGGGCCAGCACGTCCGCGGAGATTGCCTTCAGCTCGTCGCGCATGCGCTCGCGGCTGCGGCGCGTCATCGCCCCGGCGCAAGCGGCGACGAGGGCGATGAACAGCGCTGCGAGGGTCACGATCGAGGGGCTCATGCCTGCAAAACCTTGGCATCCGGCGCGGACGCGACGCCTCGGCTCAGGCTTGACATCTGGACCTCGCCTGGCTATGTTCGTGGGACCGTCTCGCGGGTTTGACGCTCCGTGAGCCGCTCCACAGTGAGGGAATATAAAGAGATGGGGCTGCGAGAGAGGGGGCCTGCGCTTCAGAGTTGTGGCGTCTCGGGCGCTCGCTTTGTTGCCGGTCCCGCCGTGAACTAGGAGGATGAGATGCAAGCCATGAATGGCTTCAGTCGGGTGGGACTCCGGCGTTACTGTCGGCTGCTCGGATCCATGGCCGCGCTGCTCGCGCTCGCGGCGATGGCCCTGCCGTCGGTGGCCGCCGCGAAAAAGCCGCCGAAGATCAAGGAGACCTACGTAGCGCTTGGCGACTCGCTCGCCTTCGGGTACTCCCAGCAGCTGTTCAACGAAAACGAAGCGACGTTCGAGAACCCAGCAGGGTTCGAACACGGCTATGCCAGCGATTACTACAAACTGGTCAACAAACGGGGCATGATCGCCTACGTCAACGACGGCTGCCCGGGTGAGACGACGGCGTCGCTGATCGGCGACAACCCGACGCTGCTCGCCGGATTGAACGCCGCGCTCGCGGGCAAAATCCCCGAGCCGGTCACGGGCGAAGCCCCGTGCGCCTACCACGACGTCGACGGGCTGCCGCTGCACCACGAATACGGCGGCACGAAATCACAGCTGGAAAGCGTGCTGGAAACGATCGCAGTCGACCAGGCCGCTCGTAAGCCGGTGAAAGCGATCACGCTCGACATCGGCGCCAACGACCAGCTTCACGAGATCGCCAAAATCGAAGCAGAAGTCACGGCCGGGATCACGAAATACGTGACCGAAGAAGTCAGCGCGATCACGAAAACGATCATCTTCGACAAACTCAAAGCGATCGCCGAAAAAGAGGTCGAAACCTACGTGATCGAACAGGTCGCTCCCGAAGCGTACGCGGAAAGCGGTGGCGAACAGCCGGCGCTCGACGAAGATATCGCCAAAGACGCCGCCAAATACTCGGCGGAACACGCGGGAGAACTCGCTGCGAAGGTCGGCGAAGACATCGCGATCTACTCGGCCGAACACGCTGAAGAACTGGCCAAAGAAGGCGAAAAAATCGGTGGCGAACAGGCCGCCAAATTCGAGGCGGAACACGGTGCTGAACTCCACGAACGCGGCGAAAGGGAAGTGATCGAAGGAATCGCACGCACCGCTCCCGCAGTCGGTGAGCAGATCATCACCAACATCACGGGTGTCTTCACCGCGATCAAGGGCGCCGGATTCAAAGGCAAGCTGATCCTCGAGGGCACCTATGACGCCTACGGAAACGACTACGGCACGGGCGAACTGCTGCCCGGCTCGAACGCGCTGCTCGCGGCGCTCAACACAGAAGAGAAGAAAACCTTCAAGAAAGGACCCTTGAAGGCGTGCTACTCCGATGCTCAGACGCTGTTCAACACGCGGACCGAGCCGTCGGAAACGGAACGCATGGAGGAGTGGACCAACATGGCTAACTTCACCACGTTCGAAGGCAAAAGCAACGGGCCTGACATTCACGCCACGCCGGTTGGCTACGAAGAGATGGCAAAACAGATCAACAACACCTGCAAGTTCTAGGCAGAACAAGCTGACCCTCCGGTAGGAGGGTGAGGGCAAGCTCGGGGCGCGCGGCCTACTCGGCCGGGCGCCCCGAGCTGTTTATCTGTCGCGCGGCCTGTTCCAGCATCCCCAGCATCGCCGGGGCCGCCGGCACCAGGCGCGCACCCGCTGGCGTCGCGGCGATCACCTGGCGCACCGGCGATGCGGGTGACAGCTCGCGCGTGACGACGTCGTCGCGCACCACCGACAGCGCGAGCTCGGGGATCAGGGCGACACCGACGCCCGCGGCCACCAGACCCTGGACGGTCTGGTAGTCGTCGCTTTCGAACGCCACGTTCGGCTCGAACCCCGCCGCGTGGCAGCTGCGCACGACGTGTCGGGCGCAGGGGCTCGGCGCTGAGGTCTGCACCCACGCTTCCTCGGACAGGTCGGCGAGGCGGATGCGCGCCCTGCCAGCGAGCCGGTGTGCGCGCGGCAGCGCCAGGTACATGGGGTCGGCCAGCAGCTCGGTGCGCGTCATCTCCCGCCCCAGCGGGCTCCCGCCCGCGAACTCGAACAGCAGCGCGAGGTCGAGCTCGCCCGCGCGCAGGCGCGGGATGATCTCCTCCGGCTCGCCCTCCGCGAGCGTCAGCTCGACCAGCGGGTAGGCCGCGCGAAAGCCGGCGATCGCGAGCGGCATCAGCGTCGCCCCCGCCGTCGAGAACGAGGCGACGCGCAGCCGCCCACCGCGCAGTCCCGCGATCGCCGCCAGCGATGCCTGCGCCACCTCCAGCCGCGCGAGGATGCCCTCGGCGTGCCCCACGAGCGACTGTCCGGCGGCGGTCAGGCTCACCCCGCGCGGGTGGCGCTCGACCAGCGCCATGCCGGTTTCGCGCTCGAGCGCGGCGATCTGCTGGCTGACCGCCGACTGCGAGTAGGAAAGCGCCTCCGCAGCGGCCGAGAACGAGCCGCGATAGGCGACCTCCTTGAGAACCTTCAACCGCCCCACGCTTAGCATAAGATATACTTATATCAGTGATCAAAACAATCATCGGCACTGATGGCAGGAGCCTGCCACCATGAGAGCAAGCAACCATCCGAAACCCAGCCACTGGCACCGCCTACGGCGCTGGTGGGGCACCCATCTGAAAGAGGTCAGCAATGTCTACGAAGGTCATCGTTTCCTACGACGGCACCGCCAACGAGGACGACGCGATCGCCCTCGGCCGCGTCTTCGGCCGCGCGGGAGCGGAGGTGTCCCTCGCCTACGTCCGTCACGCGCACGAGCCCGACGTCGACCGCGAGCGCGCCGTCGAAGCGCAGGCACACGGCCTGCTCGAGGGCGGCGTCGAGCTGCTCGGCGACCCCAACGCCCAGCTGCACGTGGTCACCGACCGCTCCACGCCCGAGGGCCTGCGTTCGCTCGCCGCGAACGAGGGAGCCGACGTGATCGTGTTCTGCTCGGACTCGCACACGGCCAAAGGCCACGTCTCGATCGGCAAATCGGCCGAGCGCCTGCTCGAAGGCGCCACGACTGCGATCGCGATCGCCTCGGTGGACCTGGCCGAGCGCGCGGACGGTGACGCGATCCGCCAGATCGTCGCGGTCAGCGACGCCGACGGCGGTGCGCGTGAGACGGCCGACGCTCTCGCTGACGCGCTCGGGGCGGAGGTCGCGCCGGTCGCCAACGACGCTGCGGACCTGCTGATCATCGACTCGCGCGCCGACGCCCAGGCCGGGCGCGTGTCGCTCAGCTCATCGGCGGCGCACCTGATCGAGACGTCGCGCTGCCCGGTGCTCGTGTTGCCGCGCGGCGTGCGGCTGTCGTTCGCCCGTACGGGCGCAGCAGTCGCCGCGTAGCGACCGGCTCAGCGTCTCGCACCTACGCGCGAGCGGGATCCCGGCGCGGGGATCCGGCCGCGCGTCTGTGCGAGCCGGTGTTGCGCGAGCGCCGCGAGAACGTCGAGCGCGCCACCGAGCAAGTGCCCGAGCGGACCGGTCCACAACCACGCCTGCATGCGCGTCGAGCGCCGGCCGGTGAGGCCGGCCGATCGACGATCGCGGCACGAGCTCGTCATCGAGCTGCACGGTATCGTGGCGGGCGTGTCAGTTGCGCTGAAGACCACCGTCACCGAGCTCGGCGACTCGCGTGTGCGCCTTCAGGTCGAGGTGCCGGCGGGCGAGGTCCAGGGGCGTCTGGAGCGCAAGGCTCGCCAGCTTGGCCAGGAGCTGAAGCTGCCGGGCTTTCGTCGCGGCAAGGTTCCCGCGCCGCTCGTGATCCAGCGGATCGGGCGCGAGGTGGTGCTCGAGGAGACGGTGCGCGACACCCTGTCCAGCTGGTACTCGGACGCGATCGCCACCGCCGGCATCGTGCCGGTCGGCGACCCGCAGCTCGACCTCGGCGAGCTCCCCGGGCAGGGTCAAGCGCTCGAGTTCTCGATCGAGATCGGCGTGCTCCCGGCGGCCGAGCTGGGGGAGTACAGGGGCGTCGAGGTCGGACGCCGCGAGCCCGAGGTCAGCGACGAGCAGGTGCAGCGCGAGATCGACGAGATGCGCGAGCGGCTCGCGCGCTTGCAGACGGCCGAGCGGCCGGCCGAGACGGGCGACTTCGTGGTGGTCGACTACGTCGGCTCGCTGCTGCCCGAGACCGACGGCGAGCAGGGCACGGGCGTCTCGCCGACGCCGTTTGACGGGGGCGAGGGGCGCGACCAGCTGATCGAGCTCGGCACCGGCAACCTGATCCCGGGCTTCGAGGAGGCCCTGCTCGGAGCCGGAGCCGGCGACACACGCACGGTTGACGTGCGCTTCCCCGACGACTACGACAACGAGCAGCTCGCTGGTCGCCAGGCCTCGTTCGCGGTGAGCGTCAAGGAGGTCAAGCTCAAGGAGCTGCCGGAGCTCGACGAGGACTTCGCGATCGATGCCGGGTTCGACGATCTCCAGGAGCTGGACGCGGACATCCGCCGTCGCCTGTCCGAGCTCGACCGCGCACGGATCGAGGTCGAGTTTCGTCAGGCCGCGCTCGACGCGGTTGTCGCCAACGCGCGCGTGGCGCTCACCCCCGATCTGGTCAAGGCGAGGGCGCGCGAGATGTGGGAGCGGATGCTGCACTCGCTCTCACACCGCGGGATCACGCGTGAGACCTACCTTCAGCTGATCGGACGCGAGGAGGCGGACATCCTGCTGGAGATGGAGCCGGAAGCCGAGCAGGCGCTCCGCCGCGAGGCCGTGATCACCGCGATCGTGGGCACCGAGGGCATCGCCCCCTCCGAGCAGGACGTGCTCGACGCGCTCGCCCCGACCGCCGAGCGCGAGGGGATCGAGCCGCACAAGCTGCTCGAGCAGCTGCGTAGCGCTGGACGGCTCGAGGAGCTGCGCGAGGAGGTGGCGGCGCGTCAAGCGATCGACCTGATCGCCGCAGCAGCCAAGCCGATCCCGCAGGCCCAGGCCCAGGCGCGCGAGCAGCTGTGGACACCGGAGAAAGCCGAGCAGGCTCTGGCCGGTGCGCAGCAGGCGCCCGAGCAGGCCCCGCCGCGGCTGTGGACCCCGACCGATGAGACCCATGCAAGCTAGCCTTCTAAAGGATTCCGGTCGGCGAGGCGAAACAAAGGCGGGACTATGAGCGGAAGGCGAGGACGATGAGCCCACTGGTGCCGATGGTCGTTGAGCAGACTTCGCGTGGCGAGCGCGCGTTCGACATCTACAGCCGCCTGCTCAACGAGCGGATCATCTTCCTCGGCACGCCCGTGGACGATCAGATCGCGAACCTGATCGTGGCGCAGCTGCTGCACCTGGAGTCCGAGGACCCGGAGAAGGACGTCTCGCTGTACGTCAACTCGCCCGGCGGCTCGGTGTACGCGGGGTTGGCGATCTACGACACGATGCAGTTCATCAAGCCCGACGTGCAGACGATCTGCGTCGGGATCGCGATGTCGATGGGCGCGCTGCTGCTGGCGGGAGGGGCAGAGGGCAAGCGCATGGCGCTGCCGAACGCGAAGATCCTGATCCACCAGGTCTCCTCCAGCTTCGAAGGCCAGGCGACGGACATCGAGATCCACGCCAAAGAGATCATCGACGTGCGCCGGCGGCTGGACGAGATCATCGCCAAGCACACCCATCGTGATCTCGAGCAGGTTCGCACGGACACCGAGCGCGACTACTTCATGAGCTCGGAGGAGGCCAAGGAGTATGGCATCATCGATCGTGTGATCTCCGAGCATTAGCTGGGTATCACGCAGAGGAGACTGACTCGGGGAGACCAAGGGATATGGCGAGACCTACCGATTCAAACGAGCAGCTGCTTTGCAGCTTCTGCGGCAAGTCCCAGCGGCAGGTCAAGAAGCTGATCGCCGGTCCCGGCGTCTACATATGCGACGAGTGCATCGACCTCTGCAACGAGATCATCGACGAGGAGCTCTCGGCGCCGCCGGCGTTCGACATCGAGAGCCTGCCCAAGCCGCGCGAGATCTACGAGGTGCTCGACGAGTACGTGGTTGGGCAGGACCCCTCCAAGCGCACGCTGTCGGTCGCCGTCTACAACCACTACAAGCGCGTCCAGATGATGATGTCGGGGGACACCGACATCGAGCTTCAGAAGTCAAACATCCTGCTGCTCGGTCCCACCGGCTGCGGAAAGACGCTGCTCGCGCAGACGCTCGCGCGGATTCTCAACGTCCCCTTCGCGATCGCCGACGCGACCGCGCTGACGGAGGCCGGCTATGTCGGCGAGGACGTGGAGAACATCCTGCTGAAGCTGATCCAGGCGGCCGACTACGACGTCAAGAAGGCGGAAACGGGGATTATCTACATCGACGAGGTCGACAAGATCGCGCGCAAGGCCGACAACCCGTCGATCACGCGCGACGTCTCCGGCGAGGGGGTTCAGCAGGCGCTCCTGAAGATCCTCGAGGGCACCCAGGCCTCGGTCCCCCCCAGGGCGGGCGCAAGCATCCCCACCAGGAGTTCCTGACGATCGACACGACCAACGTGCTGTTCGTGTGCGGCGGCGCGTTCGCCAACCTCGACAAGGTGATCGACCGGCGCATCGGGCACAAAGGCGTCGGCTTCGCCGCCGCGATCGAGGCCAAGGCCGAGCGCGACACCGGCGAGGTGTTCGAGCACTGCCTGCCAGAGGACCTGATCGAGTACGGGCTGATCCCCGAGTTCATCGGGCGCCTGCCGGTGATGTCCGCGGTGCATCAGCTCACGCGCGATGATCTCGTCTCGATCCTCGTGGAGCCGCGCAACGCGCTCGTCAAGCAGTTTCAGCGCTTCTTCGCGTTCGACGGGATCGAGCTGGTGTTCTCCGAGGACTCGCTCGTCGCGGTCGCCGAGAAGGGCCTCGAGCGGGAAACCGGCGCGCGCGGCCTGCGCTCGATCATCGAGGAGATATTGCTCGAGGTGCAGTTCGAGCTGCCTTCGCGCCGCGACGTGAAGAAGTGCGTGGTGACCAAGGAGACCGTGGAGCGCGGGCTCACGCCGACGCTCGTCACCGAAGCCGCACCCGACGAGGCCGAGGACGCCTCGCTGCGGGAGGAGTCCGCATAGCCGCCGCTCGCTAGCGGCCGACCGCTACCATCGCGGTTGTGCCCCGGTCATCGACAGCGTCGAAGTCGGTCTCGGAGCGCCTGCGGGCGCTCCCGTGGGCGGCGCTGCTGCAAGCCGCGTTCGTGGTCGGGCGACGCTGGCACGCGCTGTCGGCGAAGGACCGCTCGCATCTGAGCAGCCTCGTCCGCAGGTCTCGCGGAAGGCTCGGCAACCTCAGCGAGAAGGAGCGCGCAGAGCTGCGCAAGCTGACGGGCAAGCTCGACCCCAGGGGCATGGGCAGCGAGCTGGCCGCGCTCGCGCGCAGCGGGCGCCGTGGGCGCAAGCGCAGCCGAGCGTGGTGAGACGCGGCGGCCAAGCCGAGGCGCTGCGCCCGGCGTTCATCGACTACCTGCGCGCGCAACCCTACGCGTAAGGGGTCCGGGCGGCGCGCGCACGGCAGCACGATGCAAGACAACAAGCCCACACGCTGGACCGAGGCGCAGGCCGAGCGCCAGCTGCGCTCGCTCGAGCTGTTTGGGATGCGCTTCGGCCTGGACAGGATGCGGCGGATGACGACCGCGCTGGGCTCGCCTGAGCGGAGCTTCGGCTCGATCCACGTGCTCGGCACCAACGGCAAGTCCTCGACCACGCGCATGATCGCTGCGATCCTCGAAGGCCACGGGCTGAAGGTCGGCGCGTACCTGTCTCCGCATCTTGTCTCCTGGCGCGAGCGTGTGCTGCTCGAGGGCCGCGAGCTGGACGCGGACTCGTTCGCCGCGGCCGTCGCCCGAGCCTCGTGGGCGGCGGAGCACGTCAACCATACGCTCGCCGAGGGCGATCACGTCACGCAGTTCGAACTGCTCACAGCGGCCGCGTTGTGGGAGATGGCGCGCGAACGCGTGGACGTGGCGGTCGTCGAGGCGGGCCTCGGTGGCCGCTACGACGCCACCAGCGTGATCGAGTCGGCGATCACCGTCCTGACCAACGTCGGGCTCGAGCACACCCGCTGGCTGGGGCCGACCGTCACGGACATCGCCGAGGAGAAGCTCGCGGCGGTGAAGCCGGGCGCCACGCTCGTGTTGGGCGAGGACCTCGACCCGCACGCGCGCTCCGTCGCCGAGCGGGTCGCGCATGAACGCCACGCACGCATCGTGCGCGCGCTCGACGCCGGCGACGTTGGCGAGCTGCGCGCGCGGGGTGTCTTCCAGCGGCGTAACTTCGCGCTCGCGCGTGCCGCCGCGGAGGCCTACCTCGATGCGGCCGGAATCGAGCTGAGCGCGCAGGCGGTCGCGCAGGCGGCGGCGGGCACGTGCGTACCCGGGCGCCTCCAGATCGTCGGCGGACGGCCGTTCACGATCCTCGACGGCGCGCACAACCCCGACGCCGTGGCGGCGCTCGTGGAGTCGCTGCCGGAGGTGCTCCCGGCGGGTGCGCCGCTCGCGCTCGTGCTCGGCGTGCTCGAGGACAAGGACGCGGCCGGCATGCTCGCTCAGCTGTTGCCCGTCAGCGCGCGCGCGTGGTTCACCGCGCCGCCGAGCAGCCGTGCGCTTCCGCCCGCGGCGCTGCACTCGCTGGCGCGTCAGCTTCACTACGAGACCAGCGAGTGCGAGCCAAAGCCCGCGCGCGCGCTCGAGCAGGCACGGCGCTGGGCGCTCGCGCGCGAGGGCGCGGTGCTCGCCACCGGCTCCGTCTACCTCGTCGGGGACCTGCTCGCGCAGCTGCACGACACGGCCGCCAGCTCGTTCCAGGCCACCCCCCTGCAAAGCCTCGGCGGATGAAGGACGAGGACCCGCCGGCCCCCCCGTCGGTGCTCACGATGATCGGCGGAGTGGCCGTGTTCGTGGCGCTCGTGATCCTCGTATTTTTCGCTGCTGGCTATGGATTCGGCCGTCTGTTTCTCTAAACTCAGCCGGCCGATGCTTCCCCTTGCATATTTCGGAATCGAAAGCAGCGGCGTGAATCTCGTTGTCGATCTGCTGATCCTGTTCGTCGTCGTCCTGTACTTCGCCTCGATCTATTGGACTTACGCCGACGCGCGCCGGCGCATCGAAGATCCGATGCTCGTCGGGTGCGCCTTCGTCGCCTCGCTGTTCCCGTTCGTAGGTCCGATCATCTACGCCGTCGTGCGTCCACCCGAGTACCTGGACGACGTGCGCGAGCGCGAAGCTCGAGACGCAGGCCGCGCAGGCGCGCATCAGCCAGCTTGAGCAGTCGCTGTGCCCGTATTGCAGCTACCGCGTCGAAAGCGACTTCATCCGCTGTCCGAGCTGCCTGCGAAAGCTCAAGGAGCCGTGCGTGAACTGCTCGCGCCCGCTGGACCAGACGTGGACGATCTGTCCCTACTGCGAGGCCGACGTTCCCGGGCTCGCGCCGGCGAGATCGCGTCGTCGTCGCAGCTCGGTCGACGCGCTCGGCGCCGCCACGCTGGAGAGCGACATCCACGACCTCGACGCCGAGCCAAAGCGCCGCGCAGAGGACGGGCCGGCGCCGGAATCCTCCCCGCCGACGATCGCCTCAGAGTCGGCGCGCAGCTCGGAGTCCACGCTCGCGTCCGATCCCGCGATCGCTCCGCGCCGCTCCTCGCACGTGGGCCGTTCCTCGCGCTCACGCCCGAGCTCCTAGAGCACATCTGCCCTCCCCGACCACGAAAGTGAGCGCATGGACCGAACGCTGATACTCGTAAAGCCCGACGCCTTCGCACGCGGCCTGAGCGGCGAGATCATCGCCCGCTTCGAGCGCAAGGGGCTGCGCATCGTGGCGCTCCGCCACATGACCGTCGCCCGCGAGCTCGCGGAGCGACACTACGCCGAGCACGCCGAGCGGCCGTTCTTCGGCGAGCTGGTGGAGTTCATCACCTCGGGTCCGATCGTTGCGATGGTGCTGGAGGGCGTCGACGCGGTCAAGGCCGCGCGCCAGCTGATCGGCGCGACCAACCCGCTGGAGGCCGCTCCGGGCTCGATCCGCGGCGATTTCGCGATCGAGATGGGCGCGAACATGGTTCACGGGTCGGACGCGCCGGAGTCCGCCGCTCGTGAGGCCGCCCTGTTCTTCGGGGAGCTTGCCTAGCTGTCCGCGTCGTCGCCGATGGCGCAGCGTCTGCCCGTCGTGCTCGCCTCGCGCTCGCCTCAGCGCAAGGACCTGCTGGCGAGGCTGGGCGTGGCGTTCACCGTGCGCGCCAGCGACGCGCCCGAGATCGAGCAAGGGGACGACCCCGCGGCCGTGGCGGTGGAGAACGCGCTGCGCAAGGCGCGCGGCGCGAGCCGCGCGGGCGCGCGCGAGGCGGTCATCGGCTGCGACACGATCGTCGTGGTCGACGGCCTCATCTACGGCAAGCCGCCCGACGCGGACGCCGCGCGCGCCACGCTGACTGCGCTCGGCGGCAGGACGCACGAGGTGCTGAGCGGCCTGGCTGTGGTGCTCCCGGGCGAGGAGCGCACGGCGCTCGCGCGCACGCGCGTGAGCTTCCGTCAGCTCGACGCCGAGCTGCTCGACTGGTACGTGGCCACCGAGGAGTGGCGCGGGCGCTCAGGCGGCTACGCGATCCAGGGAGCGACCGGCGCGCGCCTGGCGCTGGCGGTGGACGGCGACGAGGACAACGTGGTGGGGCTGCCGCTGGCCACGCTGCTCGCGCTGTATCCCGAGCTGGGCGCTAGCCCGTAGAGGCGGCGGCGGTATCCGTTCGCGACTCGCTGTATAACGATGGCTATACAGCGAGCGCTCGGATCGGGTGTCGAGGCGCGCGCGCCGGCCGCGCACTCCCCGGCGGCGCGTTTTCCCTGCAAATGCACTGCCACGCGTGTTGCCCGCCGATTGGCGTTCGCTAGACTGGCGCGCGGGCATGCCGCGGTAGCGCCGCAGGCGCCAAGCTGGCCGCAGCATCGCTGTGGCGCTGGACCCAAAGCGTGCCTGCCTCCATCCATGAGCATCTTCAGCTATCTGACAGGCTTCGGCGGCCGCGACATGGCGGTCGACCTGGGAACGGCCAACACCCTCGTGTACGTTCGTGGGCGGGGAATCGTGCTGTCGGAGCCGAGCGTGGTGGCGATCGACTCGCGCTCGGGCGAAGTGCACGCTGTCGGCATCGAGGCCAAGCGCATGCTCGGGCGCACCCCGGGCACGATCCAGGCGATCCGCCCGCTGAAGGACGGCGTGATCGCCGATTTCGACGTCACCGAGCAGATGCTCAGGCACTTCATCCAGAAGGTCCACCAGAACCGCTGGGCGCATCCGCGCGTGGTCGTGTGCGTGCCGTCCGGGGTCACCGGAGTGGAGAAGCGGGCTGTCGAGGAGGCGTGCCTGTCGGCGGGCGCCCGCACGGCCTACCTGATCGAGGAGCCGATGGCCGCCGCCATCGGCGCCGGGCTTCCCGTCGGCGAGCCCACGGGCTCGATGGTCGTCGACATCGGCGGCGGCACCTCTGAGGTGGCGGTGATCTCGCTCGGCGGGATCGTCGTCTCGCAGTCGATACGCGTCGGCGGTGATGAGATGGACGAGGCGATCATCAACTACGCCAAGAAGGAGTACAAGCTGCTGATCGGGCAGCAGACCGCCGAGGAGCTGAAGCTCGAGATCGGCTCAGCGTGCCCGATGTCGGAGGAGCTCCAGGCGGAGATCCGCGGCCGCGACATGGTGGCGGGCCTGCCCAAGACGGTTGTGCTTACCAGCGAGGAGATCCGCCAGGCGCTGGCGGAACCGCTCAACCAGATCATCGACGCGGTCAAGGAGACGCTCGACCGCACGCCGCCGGAGCTCGCATCGGACATCATGGACCGGGGGATCATGCTGGCGGGCGGGGGCTCGCTGCTTCAGGGCCTCGACGAGCGCCTGCGCGAGGAGACGCAGATGCCCGCTCACCTCGCCGAGTCGCCGCTAACGTGTGTGGCCGTAGGCTCCGGACGCTCGCTCGAGGAGTTCGAGGCGATCCACCGCTCCAATCGCACATCGCGCAATCGCCGCCGCCGCTAGGTGTGTGACGGGCCGCCTGCTTCGTGGGTACTCTGTCGGGCGAACGCTCCGCTGTCGGACGAACGCTTCGGAAGGTAGACATCGGTGTACGACAAGACGGTAAGGCGTCGACGGGCGGTGCTCGCGCTGCTCGTGGTGCTCTCCCTGCTGCTCCTGACGGCCTACTTCGGCGAGGCGCCGAGTGGTCGCCTGCACGCCGTGCAGCGCGACTTCCTGGCCGTCGTCTCTCCGATCCAGAACGGTGCGAACAAGGCGCTGAAGCCCGTACGCGACATCTTCGGGTGGTTCGGCGAAACCCTGCACGCCAAAGGCCAGCGGGGCGAACTGCTCAAGCAGAACGAGACGCTGCGCCGCGAGCTGGTCTCCGATCAGGCCGAAAAACGCGCCTACCGCGAGCTGATCTCGCTGTACCACGTCGATCAGCTCGGCGTCGATGACTACCACCCGGTGACTGCCACCGTGGTCGGCAAAACGCCGAACATCTGGTACTCGACTGTCACGATCGACAAGGGCTCATCCGCGGGCGTGCAGCTCAACGATCCCGTCATCAACGGCGAAGGCCTCGTCGGCAAGGTCGCCCAGGTCGCGGGTGACGGCGCGCTCGTCGACCTGATCACCGATAGCTCGATGGGGGTCTCCGCGCGGATCGGCACGAGCCACGCGACGGGGCTGCTTCAGCCGAAAGTGGGCGAACCCAACGATCTGCTGCTCCAGTACCTGCCGGCGAACACACACGCCAACAGCGGCGAATACGTGGTCACCTCGGGCACCGTCGGCGGCGACGAATCGCTGTACCCGCCGGGCATCGTGATCGGGCAGGTCACCTCGGTCAACGAAGAAAGCGGGTACACCTCGGTCAACGTGCACCCGCTTGCGAACCTGCACGACCTCGACATCGTGCAGGTGCTGACCGCCGGCGCGGGCACGCGCCCGTCGCAGCTGACGACGCTGCTCACCAATCTTCCGGCCGGCCAGAGCGGCGGCGCGGCGGGGGAACAGCTGGCCTCCACGCAGGTGGGCGAATGACGGGCGCGTCCTCGGGCGCGCTGGTGCTGCGCGTGAGCGTGTTCGCCGTGCTCGTCGTGTTCTTCCAGATAGGCGTCGTCTCCGAGGTGCCGGTGTTCGGCGTGAACGTCGAACTCGCCTCTTTGCTGGTCGCGTTCGTCGGCCTGCTGTGCGGCTCCACTGTGGGCGCCGCCTGCGGGTTCGCGGTTGGGCTGCTGATCGACCTCGCGCTGCTGCAAACGCTCGGCCTGACATCGCTCGTGTTCACGCTGGTGGGCTACTGGTGCGGGCGGCTGCGGGAGCTGCGCGACCCGCAGGCGGCGCTGACGCCGCTGGTGGTCGGCGCCGGCGCATCGCTGCTCTCGCTGGTCGGCTACTCGGCGATGGAGTTCATGCTCGGGGTCGACGCGCCGGTCAGCTTCGAGCTGCTGCGCCAGATCGTCCTCGGCGTGGTCGTCAACGCGATCGTCGCGTTGCCGATGTGGGCCCTGACGCGGCGCGCGCTCGAGGGCGCGCTGCCCGAGGATCCGCGCCGGCGCCGGCGTCGCCGAACGTACACGACCGGTGGCTTGAGCCCGCTGACCAAATCAACGTGAACGCGCAGGCCACATGAGTGCAATCGAGCCCGTCCGGCGGCGCGATCCGCGCATGCCGGTCTCGCCGCAGCTGGCGCTGCGCGTGGCGATCATCGGCGGGGTGGCGATGGTGCTGTTCGGCGTGATCTTCTTCCGCCTGTGGTTCCTTCAAGTCCTCTCCAGCGAACAGTACGTCGCACAGGCCAACGCCAACCGCGCGCGCGAACTGCCGATACCGGCACCGCGCGGCGAAATCCTCGACAGCGAAGGCCAGCCGATCGTGTCATCCGCCACCACCAACGCCGTGCAGATCCTGCCGAGCCTGATGCCCGCGGCAATCGCCGAACAGGCCACCGCGTACCGGGAAGCGGCGGTCACGGCGGAACTCGCCTACCGTGAAGCCGGCGACCGCCTGCGCGGCTTCGAGGTCGTGCACGGCGACCGTGCCGCCCGTCTGAAGGGCGGCCTGCGCCGCGAACTGATCGACCTGCGCCACGCCGCGCGTGCGCCCGTCCTGCGCGTGCCGCCGCTGCCGCGCTCGGCCGTGGACGCGCGCAGCCTGTTCGACCGTCTCGGCCGAGTGATCGGTCTCAGCGCGAGGACGATCGACGAACGCGTGGTCGAGGGGATCGCGACCACGCCATATGCGCCGGTGACGATCAAGACCGACGCCGGGCGTGGTGTGCTGACCGAGCTCGGCGAGCGCCAGAGCGAATATCCGGGCGTCGAGCAGCGGCCGGTCTCGACGCGCACCTACCCGTACGGAGAAATGGCCGCCCAGGTCCTCGGCTACGTCGGCCAGGTCACCAAAGAAGAGCTCGGGCTACCGGCCTTCCGCGGCGTCAAGCAGGGCACGATCGTCGGCCAGTACGGGCTCGAGTACACATACGACCACTACCTGCGCGGCGTGCCGGGCGTGGAACGCGTGGCGGTCAACGCCGAAGGCCAGCCCGTACCCAGCAAGCTTGCGCCGACGCCGCCGCACGCCGGTCACAGCCTCCAGCTGACGCTCAACATGGGCTTGCAGCGGGCGGCTGAAAAGGCGATGCTCGAAGGCATGGAACGCGCGCGCGCGGGGGGCAAACCTGCGATCGCCGGCGCGTTCGTGGCGCTCAACCCGCTGAACGGCGAAGTGCTCGCGATGGGCTCCAACCCGAGCTTCGACCCCAACAAGTTCGCCAAACCTCTCACGCCCGGCGAATACCGCGCGCTCACCGGCGAAGGCGAAGGCGGCCCGAGCCGTCTCACCGACCGCGCCGACGAAGGCGCCTACCCGACGGGCTCGACGTTCAAGCCGATCACCGCGATGGCCGCCCTGGAAGCGGGAGCGATCTCGCCCGACGAAGGACTCGGTGCGGGGCAGTGCATCTACGTCTCGACCGAGCCGTTCTGCAACGCCGGCCACGCCGACTACGGAGCCGTGGGCCTCGTGGAAGCGCTGAAGGTCTCCTCTGACACCTACTTCTTCGAAGTCGGCGAGCGCGCCAACGCCTACGGCAACATCATCCAGAACATGGCGCATAAGCTCGGGGTCGGGCAGGTCACCGGGATCGACCTGCCGAACGAGTTCCAGGGCGTTGTGCCCGACCGCAAGTGGCTGGCCGAACAGAACGCGCTCGAATTCAAATGCCAACGCGAACACCACGGGCACCCCTGCTACATCGTTGCCGAACCCGGTGCCCCGTGGACGGTGGGCTACAACATGGACCTGGCCGTCGGGCAGGGGGCGCTGTTGACCGACCCGCTGCAGATGGCCGTCGTCTACTCGACGCTCGCCAACGCCTACCGCAACGGTGGCGAAGGCACCGTCGTGACCCCGCATCTGGGCAAGCAGATCGACGAAGGCAACGGCAGCCTGTTGCAAACGCTGCACTTCCCCTCGCGCCATGTGCACCTCAACGACGAAGACCTGAGCCTCGTGATGGAAGGCATCCACGAGGCGGCCAGCGAGGCGGGAGGGACCTCGGCGGACGTGTGGCAGGGTTGGAACCAGGAACAGCACCCCGTGTACGGGAAGACCGGCACCGCCGAACGCGCGGGCCACGTGGAACAGTCCTGGTACATGTGCTATCTCGCGGACCCCAAGCGTCCGATCGTGATCGCCGTGACCGTCGAAGAAGGCGGCTTCGGCGCTGAAACCGCCGCGCCGATCGCGCGCCTGATCGCATCGCAGTGGTTCGGCGTGGAAAAGCGCTTCGTGGCTGGGACATCCAAGACCTTCTGATGCCGCTCAGCCCGATCAAGCCCCCCGACGAGGCGCCGGTGGCGCCCGCGCGAAACCTGCGCCTGCCGCTGGACCCGCTGCTGACGCTCGCGGTCATCGGGCTCGGCGTCTGCTCGGTGCTCACGCTCAAAGTCGCAACGCGCAACCTCGCCGGCGGCGCCCACTACTACGTCGAGCGCCAGAGCATCTACCTTGCGACCGGCTTCGTCTTCATGCTCGCGCTCTCACGCCTGGACTACGCGCTGCTGCGCCGCTACAAAACCGCGATCTACGTGACGCTGCTGCTCAGCATCCTCGCCGTCCTCGGACTTGGTCACTCCGCCAACGGCGCGCAGCGCGCGATCAACCTGCCGCTGTTCTCGTTCCAAGCCTCCGAGCTCGGCAAGATCCTGTTGATCCTCGCGCTCGCGGCGTTCATAGTCGAGCGCTCGCGTCACCTACGCGAGCGCGACACCACCATCCGCGTGTTGATCGCCGCGCTGGTGCCCACGATGTTCGTGATCGCCCAGCCCGACCTCGGCTCCGGCCTGGTGTACATGACGATCGCCTGCATGCTGCTGTTCATCGCCGGCACCTCGTGGCGGCACCTGGCCGCGCTTGCCATGCTCGTGAGCGTGTCGATCGCGTTCGTGCTCGTCGCGGCGCCCGCCGCCGGCGTGCACGTGCTCCAGCCCTACCAGGTGGAACGACTGACGGCGTTCATCCATCCCTCGTCGAACACCGTCAAGGAAGGCGAGACCTCGACCGACCCCTCCTACCAGCAGCAGGAGTCGAAGATCGCGATCGGCTCCGGAGGTAAGGCCGGCCGCGGCGCCAACGCAAGCCAGGTGCCCTACGGGTTCGTCCCGGAGAGCGACACCGACTTCGTGTTCGCGGCGGTGGGCGAACGCTACGGCTTCGTCGGCGCGGGCCTCGTGCTGCTGCTGTACGCCTTGTTGATATCGCGCACTCTGCGCGTGCTGGTGATGTCCAAGGATCTGTTCGGCTCGCTGATCGCCGCCGGAGTAGCGGCTATGCTCATGTTTCAGGTCTTCGTCAACGTAGGGATGACAATTGGCATCATGCCCATCACCGGCGTAACGCTCCCGCTCATGAGTTACGGGGGCTCGTCGGTCATCGCCACGCTTCTAGGCGTTGGCCTGCTGCAATCGATCTACGTCCAGGCGCGTGCCTCTGCCGCGTTGAAGGACCGCGTGCTGCGAGCGTAGAACTCTTAAATGTCAGCCGAGCGGCAACACTCCCCAGATCGTCAGCCTCACCGGGCTCCCCGCCCGACCGCCTCGGACGCCCCGCAGCGGGTGCTCCAGATGCGCGCAGGCACCTTCTGGCGGCGCCACCGCGCCCCGCGCTCGGCCCATCTCCATACCGAAAGACTGGATCAAATTGAAAAAGCAAGTGCTTGTCAGCGTCGACCGCGCGGAGACGCGCGTGGCGCTTCTGGAGGCGAGCGGAACCCCCGCCGCCTCACGCTCATCCGCTTCCGCCGAGCGAGGCACCACAGCGCGCTCGTCGGCCGCGCGCCGAGGAGCAGCCGCTCGCAAGAGCGCTAAGGGCCTGCTCGACGGCTACCGCGTCGCTGAGCTCTACATAGAGCGCCGCGGCGGGCGCTCGATCGTCGGCAACATCTACAAGGGCAAGGTCGACAATGTGCTGCCCGGCCTGGAGGCGGCGTTCGTGGACATCGGCCTCGAGAAGAACGGGTTCCTTCACGTCGACGAGATCGTCCTGCCAGGCGTGGAGACGCTCAGACGCGGACGTGGAGGCGGCGGGCGCAAGATCTCCGACCTGCTCAAGCCCGGCCAGGAGATCGTCGTGCAGGTCGTCAAGGACCCGCTCAAGACGAAGGGCGCGCGCCTGTCGATGGAGCTCACCATAGCCGGGCGCTACATGGTCTATGCGCCCACCGGCGAGGGCGTCGGCGTCTCGCGGCGCCTCGAGGATCGCGAGCGCGAGCGCTTGCGCCGCCAGACGGCGAACCTGTCTCTCGACGGCGGCGGCGTGATCGTGCGGACCGCCGCTCACGGCGCCAAGCGCGAGGACTTCGAGCGCGAGCTCAAGTACCTGCACAAGCTCCACGAGGTGCTCGACAAGCGCGTCCAGGAGACCGTCGCCCCGGGATTGGTCTTCCAGGAGGCAGATCTTTCCGTGCGTGTCGTGCGCGACATCTTCTCCGCGCACTTCGAGCGGGCGATCGTCGACGACGAGCAGCAGTACCACCGGCTCGTCTCGTTCTTCACGCGCACCGCCCCCGAGCTGGTCGAGCGCGTCGAGCTGTGGCAGGAGCCCGTGCCGCTGTTCGAGGCCTACGAGGTCGACAAGGCGATCGAAGGCGTGCTCTCGCGCCGCGTCGACCTGCCGAGCGGTGGATATCTGATCATCGACTACGCCGAGGCGCTGACCGTGATCGACGTCAACTCGGGGAGCTTCATCGGCCGCGGCAAGGGCGCCGGCCTGGAGGACACGATCACCAAGACCAACCTCGAGGCAGCCGAGGAGGTCGTGAACCAGCTGCGCCTGCGCGACATCGGCGGCATCATCGTGATCGACTTCATCGACATGGCCCGCGCGCGCAACCGCGACGCGGTCATGAAGACGCTGCGCAAGACGCTCGACGAGGACCGCACGAAGACGTTCACCGCCGAGATCTCCAAGCTCGGCCTCGTCGAGATGACTCGCCAGAACGTCACCGAGGGGGTGCGCGAGATCATGACGCGCTCGTGCCCCACGTGCGAGGGCGAGGGCGTGATCCGCTCAGAGGAGACGATCGCGATCGAATTCGAGCGCAGGCTGCGCGACGTCGCCGCCGAGCACCCCGAGGCAGAGGCCTTCCTGATCCAGGCCAACCCGCGCGTGAGCACGCAGTTCACCGGGCACGGCTCGCGCGTGCTGCATGCGCTGGAGGCGCAGACCGGCAAGTCGTTCCTGTTCGAGGGCTCGGAAGGGCTCGCGCTGGAGCACTTCGCGATCACGTTCATGGGCACACGCGAGCAGGTCGAGGAGCGTGCGCTGCCGTTCCGCCAGGGCGACGAGGTGCTCGTCGAGATCGTCGAGCCGCACATGTACGACGTCGACGACGCCGTCGCCAAAATCGACGGCTACATCATCTCGATCGCAGGCGCCTCGGCGTATGTGGGGGAGAAGCGGATGGTGCGCATCGACCAGGTCGGCCGCACCGCCGCCAGCGCGTTGCTGCTGGACGAGTCAGGGGAGGTGGTCGCCGCGCCCGCGCGCCCGAGCGCGACTCGCTCCGGCCCCCGCAACGGACGCCGCGCTCCCGCGCGCAGCTCCGCCGCCGGCGAGGACGGCACGCCAGTGCGCGAGAACCCTGGGCGCCGCCGGCGCGCGCCGATCGAGAGCGAGGACGAGGAGGTGCGCCGCGAAGCCGGTCTTGGCGACGCTCCCGCCGGCATCGATGCCGAGCCCGAGGAGGCGGCGGTCGTCGCGCTCGCGACCCGATCCGGGTCCCCACGGACGACCGCGTCCCCGGCGGCCGGCGAGCAGGCTCCGCAGGACGAGGCTGCTGAGGATGGCCTACAATCGAAACCTCGGCGTCGTGGCCGCAGGGGCGGACGGCGCCGTTCGGCTGCCAAGGCCAACGCAACCGAGTAGTCAACAGCAGTCGGCGGGACCTGACCGGCAACAGTCGCGCCGACCACCACAGAATCGAGACCCGAGCACCATGTACGCGATCGTGAAGACCGGCGGCAAGCAGTACCGCGTCGAGCGCGGCCAGAGGCTGCTGGTCGAGCGCCTGGCCGCCGCCGAGGGCGCCGACGTGACGCTGGAGCCGATGCTCTACCGCTCCGACGAGGCGGTCTTCGACGCGGCCGGGTTGGCGAACGTGAAGGTCACCGCAAAGGTGATCGCCCACGTGCGTGGTGAGAAGCTGCGCGTGTTCAAGTTCAAGCCCAAGCGGGGATACAAACGCCGCACCGGACATCGTCAGGAGCTGACGCAGATCGAGGTCACGGAGATCGCCGCGGGCGCCAAAGCGAGCCGTGCCAAAGCAGCCGCCAAGGCGCCCGACGCGCCCGACACGCCCGACGCGCAAGCGACGCAGGCGAGGAAACCGGCAAAAGCGAAAGCTGCAAAACCGAAGCCTGAGGAGACCCACGATGGCGCATAAGAAGGGGCTCGGATCGAGCCGCAACGGCCGCGACTCCAACGCCCAGCGCCTGGGCGTGAAGACGTTCGCCGGTCAGGCCGTTAGCGGCGGCGAGATCATCGTGCGCCAGCGCGGGACGCGCTTCAAGCCGGGAACCGGCGTAGGCATCGGCAAGGACGACACGCTGTACGCCCGCGCAGCCGGCACCGTGCAGTTCACCAGTGGACGTCGCGGTCGCGTGGTCAGCGTGCTGCCTGGCACCGAGCAGAGCTGAGCGCCGGATCGCCGCCCGCGGCCGCGGCGTGCGCAGCATGCTGGTCTGTGCGCCGTCGACGCTCTTCGCCAGCCAGCAGTATCGTATGTTGGAGTTCCTGAAAGGATGAGGGAGGGATCGAAGGCGGTGGCGCGGGCCCCTTCGCGGTGTCGAATGCGGTCATCATCACGGAACCCTCCGCCCGCGGACCGATCGGCATCGTCGGCGCTCCGATGCCATTCCAGCTGACCGGGGAATACAGCGGGCCAGACCGTGTCTTCGCGTTCATCCAGCGTCGCCTCCAGGATGGACCGTACTGCGCGGAAACGCCCGCCTCGCTCGAAGACATTGCGGTCGAGCTGACGCAACCGCAAGGCGAACCGCCAAGCCCCACGCCGCAGTACTCGCAGACCTACGCATGGACGCCTACCGAAGTCGGCGAATACACCCTTTGCGCCTACCTGGACGCCGCTGCGGCCGATCCTCCGGCGGCGATCAACTTCGTACAGCTCAGCGCTCGCCCCGCGCCCGGACGGCTTTCGCTCGGCGTCACTGCGGAACCCAACGCTCCCCAACGGATGATCGTGAGCGTCGAAGGCGAAGCGGTGGTGCCCAGCGCGGTGAGCGCGAGCATTCAGGAACCGGGCATGCCGTGCGCGCTCGCCGACGGCGAGCTTGCCGGCCAGCCGCTCGCCGTACGCCCGGGCAGCACCGACACGGTCGCGGGCGGGCCGTTCACGGTCCCCTACGCTTTCCTCGCCGCCGAGCCAGGGTCGTATGAGATCTGCGCTTTTCTGTCGCCGACGCCGACAGCGCTCATGTACCTCAAGCGCCCGTACGAGGTCGGCAGCATCGACTTCTCGGTACAAACCCCTGCCCTCGAAGCGCCCCGGCCTGCGAATCAGCCGCGTGCCGAAGCGCCCAGGCCGGCGCTGAGCGGCGTGGGCATCAGCAATCGTCTGTTCCGCGTGGGGGTCGGTGGATCGCGACGCACCGCGCGCGTGCCGACAGGCACGACCGTGCGATTCTCCCTGTCTCAGCCGGCGACGGTCACGATCGCGATCGCCCGACTGCTGCCGGGCGTCGCTCACGGGCGCGATTGCGAGCCGACACGCGCCGGCGGCGTCCCTGCGCGCGCACGACGCTGCACGCGCAGTGTCGCAGTCGACCCGTCCGTCGTTGTGCAGGAGGCTGCAGGCCACGACGCGATACCGTTCAGCGGTGTGCTCGGGCGCACGAGGCTCGTTGCCGGCTACTACCGTGCGCTCGTTACGGCCGACAACGCAAACGGGCGCTCCGCGCCCGTCCAGCTGCGTTTCGATGTCAAGGCGTGACTCTGCGCAACAGCGCAGATCCCGCGAGCCTGACTACCCCTGCTGCGCCGTCGGCCGAATCAGGATCTCGTTGACGTCCACGTGCGACGGCTGGGAGAGCGCGTAGATCACCGCTCGCGCGATGTCCTCGTCTGCTAGCGCGTCGGTCGGTCGCTCGTCGAAGAACGGCGTGTCGGTCATGCCCGGCTCGATCAACGTCACGCGGATGCCCGTGCCGTGCAGGTCCTGGCGGGCGGCCTCGCCCATCGCGGTGACCGCGTGCTTGGTGCACGAGTACAGCGAGCCGGGCAGCGGGCGCCGGCCGGCGACGCTCGAGGTCAGCAGCAGGTGCCCGCGCGTCTGCTTCAGCACGGGGACGCTCGCGCGGATCGTCAGCGCCGCGCCGTACACGTTCGTCAGTACCATCTCGCGCCAGTGCTCGGGCGTGTCTGCCAGAAACCCGCGCGCGCCGCCGAAGCCGGCGTTCGCGAACGCCGCGTCGACGCGCCCGAAGTGCTCCAGCGCGTCTGCGACCATGCGCTGCTGCTGCTCCCACTCGGTCACGTCGCAGCACAGCGCCAGCGCACGCTGTGTGCCGCCCAGCTCCTGCGCGAGCTCACGCAGGCGCTCCTGTGAGCGCGCCGCCAGGACCACGCGCCATCCGTCCGCGCTCGCGTGTCGCGCGGTGGCCGCGCCGATGCCCGACGAGGCGCCGGTGATCAGCAGGACGCGGCCTGCCGCAGGGATCTCGTTGCTCATCGCTGTTTGCTCCTTCGCTCAGGTGTGGACGCTGCTCGCAGCACCTACCCATATCCGATCTTCGTGCGTCTGCTGTCACGATGGCCGTCAATGCTCGACGACCGCGCCAAGATCCACATCCAGGCGGGCGCCGGCGGCGACGGCTGCGTGAGCTTCCGCCGCGAAGCACACGTGCCCCGCGGCGGCCCCGACGGCGGCGACGGCGGGCGCGGGGGAGACGTGATCGTCGTCTGCGACGAGTCGCTTCGCGACCTTCAGGGCGTCAAGCGCCGCACCCACTACCGCGCAGGACGCGGAGGCCCGGGCGAGGGCGCCCTGCGACACGGCGCCGACGGCAAGCCGCTCGTGGTCGGCGTGCCGCCGGGGACCCAGATCCTCGCCGACGACGAGCAGCCCGGCGACCTGCTGGGGCACCGCTGGGAGCTGCTAGCCGGCGGACAACGTGCGACGCTCGCGCGCGCGGGCGCGGGCGGGAGGGGCAACAAGCGCTTCGCCACGCCCACCCACCAGGCTCCACGCTTCTCAGAGCGCGGCCTGCCGGGCGAGGAAGGCTGGCTGGAGCTGAGGCTCAAGCTGCTGGCTGATGTGGGTCTCGTGGGGCTGCCGAACGCCGGCAAGTCCTCGCTGCTGGCGCGCCTAACGCGCGCCGCACCGAAGGTCGCCGACTATCCGTTCACGACGCTCTCGCCGGTGCTCGGGGTGCTGGACGCCCCGTCGGATGCCGGCTCCAGCTCCGAACGCCAGCTCGTGCTCGCCGACATACCGGGGCTGATCGCCGGGGCGAGCGAAGGTGCGGGCCTGGGCCACGACTTCCTCGCACACGTCGAGCGCACGCGCCTGCTGGTGCACGTGCTCGACATCGCGCCGGAGCTATCGATGGGCGAGGATGCCGACGCGCTCGCCAACCACGCGACGATCGAGCGCGAGCTCGCGGCCCACGACCAGCGCCTGGCACGGCTGCCGCGCGTGCTCGCGCTCACGAAGACTGACCTGCTCACCGAGGCACGTGCTCGCGAGCGCGTGGAGGAGTGGCGTCGGCGTCTTGGCCCGGAAGTCTCCGTGATCGCCACCTCGAGCGCCACCGGCGCCGGATTGGCGCAGCTGCGCAGCGAGCTGCTGCGGCGCTTCGCGGAGATCGACGCCGACGAGCTCCGCGAGCGCGAGACGCCGCGCGCGCTCCACGCCACCGCGGCGGCCAGCCCGCGTCCGGGTAGCCTCGTCATCGCGGACCTCGCGCCCGCTGCCGGTTCGATGCGGCCAGGCGCGCCACCGACCGACGAGCCCGAGCTGGCCGAGCACATGGTCTTCCGCCCAGCTCCCGCAGCCGGCTTTCAGGTCGAGCGACTGGGGCCGGGCGCGTTCGCCGTCCGCGGCAGCGGCATCGAGCGCCTGCTCGCGCGCTTCGACGTCGACAACGACGACGCGATGGCCTACCTCGAGGGCAGGCTGCGCAGGATCGGCGTGATCAAGGCGTTGCAGGCCGAGGGCTTCCAGCCCGGCGACGAGATCGAGATCGCGGGCGTGACGTTCGAGCTCGACCCTGGCTGAGCGGGCAGCCGGACGGCGAGCGTCTACGCTGCCTACGCCAATGAAGCGGGTGGTCATCAAGCTCGGCTCCAGCGTCGTCGCCGACGCCGACGGCGAGCTGCGCGAGCACACGCTCGCCCACGTGTGCGATGCCGTCGCCGCCCAGCACCGCGGCGGTGGGGAGGTGCTCGTCGTCACCAGCGGCGCGATCGCGCGCGGGATGCGCGTGATGGCGCTGCCGCAGCGCCCGAGCTCGACCGGCGCGCTCCAGGCTGCAAGCGCCGTCGGCCAGGGAAAGCTCTACCGCGTCTACGACGAGCTCCTGCGCGAGCGCGGCGTGACCAGCGCGCAGGTGCTGCTGACGTTCTTCGACATGAGCGCGCGCACGCACTACCTGAACGCACGCCAGACGCTCAGCACGCTGCTCGAGTGGCGGGTCCTGCCGGTGATCAACGAGAACGACACCACCGCCACCGACGAGATCTCCTTCGGCGACAACGACTTCCTGGCCGCACAGGTCGCCGTGCTGATCGCCGCCGACCAGCTGATCCTGCTGACGGACATCGACGGCCTGTTCACCGCCGACCCGCGGCTGCATCCAGACGCGCGCGTCGTCACCGAGGTCAGCGACTTCGCCGCGCTCGAGGATCTCGAGATCGGGCACACGACCTCGCCGCTCGGATCTGGAGGGATGCGCTCGAAGGTCGTCGCCGCCGAGATGGCCACCGCCGCCGGCATCCCCACCGTGATCTGCAACGGCCTGCGCGCGGACGCGCTCGCCGCCGTGCTCGCGGGCGAGCGCGAGGGCACGCACTTCGCCGCCCGTGAGGCCCGCTACTCGAGCTTCAAGCTGTGGCTGAAGTACGCCAAGCCCGCGCGCGGTGTGATCGTCGTCGACAACGGTGCCGCCCGCGCGCTGCGCGACGGCAGCGCAAGCTTGCTGCCCGTGGGCGTCACCGAGGTCACAGGCGAGTTCGACGCCGGCGACGCGGTCGAGATCGTCGAGCGCGACGGGTCGGCGGGCGGCGCTGAGCGGAGCGTCGCAAAGGGCATTTGCAGCTACTCCGCCGATGAGCTGCGCAGCGTACAAGGGCTGAAGTCAGGCGCCGTGCGCGACGTGCTGCCGCGCGCGAGCGACGAGGCCGTACACCGCGACTACCTCGTGCTCGAGTGATGGCTCTACCCTGTGGGGCATGGCCGTAGCCGTATCCAGCGTCGCCGACACGTGCGCCGCCGCAAGGCGCGCCGCGCGCGAGCTCGCGCGCCTGGACACCGCCGTCAAGGATGCCGCGCTGGAGGCGATCGCGATCGCGCTCGAGGCGCGCCTGGATGAGATCCTTGCCGCCAACGAGCGCGACATGCGCGCCGCGCGCCGCGATCAGATCGGCGAGGCGCTGCTCGACCGCCTGCGCTTGGACGCCGGACGCGTCGCCGCGATCGCGCTGGCGGTGCGCCAGATCGCCGCGCTCGCCGATCCCGTCGGCGAGCTGATCGACGGGCGGCGGCTGGCGAACGGCCTCGACGTGCGCAAGGTGCGCGTGCCGCTGGGCGTGATCGCGGTCGTCTACGAGGCGCGTCCCAACGTCACCATCGACGCCGCCGCGCTGTGCTTGAAGTCGGGGAACGCGATCGTGCTGCGCGGCTCCTCCTCCGCGGCGCACTCCAACGCCGTGCTCGCCGGGATCGCCGCCGAGGCCGCCGTCGCAGCCGGGCTGCCCGAGGGCTGCGTGAGCCTTGTCGCCGGTGGCGGCCGCGAGGAGCTCGGCGAGCTCGCAACGCAGAACGAGACCGTCGACCTGATCATCCCCCGGGGCGGCGAGGGGCTCAAGCAGGCCTTGCAAGCGCTGGCCACCGTCCCAGTGATCTACGCCGCCTCCGGCAACTGCCACGTGTACGTAGACGCAAGCGCCGACCTCGACCAAGCGCATGCGATCGTGCTCAACGCCAAGACCCAGCGCCCGGGCGTGTGCAACGCCGCCGAGACGCTGCTCGTGCACGCACACGCCGCTGATGCGTTCCTTCCACGGGTGCTGAGCGCGCTCGCCGACGCCGGCGTGTCGATCCGCGCCGACGCGCGAGCACGCGACGCCTTCGCCCAGCAGCACGCGACCCCCCAACTAATCATCGAAGACGCCGACGAGGAAGACTGGGCCAGCGAGTACCTCGCGCCCGTGCTGGCCGTCGGCGTCGTCGATTCCCTCGACGAGGCGATCGAGCACATCGCGCGCTACGGCAGCGGCCACTCCGAGGCGATCGTCACGCGCGACACCAGCGCCGCGCGCGCCTTCCAGCTCGGTGTCGACGCCGCCTGCGTGTACGTCAACGCGTCCACCCGCTTCACCGACGGGGGCGAGTTCGGGATGGGAGCGGAGATCGGGAACTCGACCCAGAAGCTGCACGCGCGCGGCCCGATCGGGCTGCGCGAGCTGTGCACGTTCAAGTACCTCGTCGAGGGCGACGGGCACGTTCGCGCTTGAGCTCCCCGCCCTCGCTCGGCGTCCTCGGAGGGACGTTCAACCCACCCCACCTCGGACATCTCGCGCTCGCCCGCCACGCGCGCGATCAGCTCGGGCTGGAGCGCGTGCTGCTGATGCCAGCGCACACCGCGCCGTACAAGGCCGATCGGCCGCGCGCCGAGCAAGATCCGGGTCCCGCGCAGCGCCTGCTGATGTGCCGCCTGGCGGTCGAGGGCAGCTGCGAGGCGCTCGGGCTGCGCGCATGCGCCCTGGAGATCGAGCGCGGTGGGCTGTCGTACACGGTCGATACCCTGAGCTCACTGCATGCACGCCATCCCCACGCGCAGCTGACGTTGATCGTCGGAGCCGACGTGGCCCGTACGCTGGGCTCGTGGCGTGAGCCCGCGCGGGTGCTCGAGCTGGCGCGTGTGGCTGTCGCCGAGCGCCCGGGAACGCAACGCGGGGGTGTCCTGGCCGCGCTCGCCGAGCTCGGCCCCGCATCGTCCGGCGCCGGCTGCGCGCGCGTGAGCTTCGTGGAGATGCCCGCTGTGGAGATCTCATCCTCGCTCGTGCGCGAGCGCGTAGCGCGCGGCGAGCCGATCGAGGAGCTCGTGGGCGGGCCCGTCGCCAGCTACATCGCCGAGCGGCGGCTGTACCGCCCAGAGGGCGACTGATGGCCGAGCGTCCGGCCGCCGGCGCACGTGCGGCGATGCCCGGCGAGCAGCTCGTCGCAGAGATCGCCCGCTACGCCGCCGACAAGAAGGCGATCGACGTCGTCGAGCTCGACCTGCGCGGCGTGCTCGGCTACACCGACTACTTCATCATCTGCTCCGGCAACACCGGCCGCCAGGCCAAAGCGATCCACGACGGCATCCTCGAAGGGCTCAAGCACGAGCACGCGACGCTGCCCAGGCGGGTCGAGGGCTCGGCGCAGGCCGGCTGGATTCTGATGGACTACCTGGACGTGGTGGTCCACATCTTCACGCCAGAGGTGCGCGAGTTCTATCGCCTCGAGCAGCTGTGGGGCGAGGCGCCGGCACGCCCCACGGCAGGCGCCGCCCAGGCCGCCGGCGAGGGTGGCTAGCGGCCTGTTGCGAGGATTTGGGCGGTGAGCGCGAGCACGCCGGCCCGCAGCCATGTCCCGCGCGTCAGCGCGGTGATGCGCGAAGGCGAGCGGGTGACGCCGCTCGAGCTGTTCTTCGACCTCGTGTTCGTGCTCGCGCTCACGCAGTGCACCACGCTGCTCACGCGCACGCCCACATGGGAAGGGATGCTCAAGGCGCTGCTCGTGCTCGGAATGCTGTGGTGGTCGTGGGGCGGATACGCGTGGCTGACCAGCGTGGTCGACCCCGAGGAGGGCGCGGTGCGCCTGGCGATGTTCGCCGCGATGGCGGCATTCCTCGTCGCCGCGCTGTGCGTTCCCGGCGCGTTCGGCTCGGAGGCGCTGCTGTTCGCGTGCGCGTACGCGGCCGTGCGCGCCGCGCACATCGTGCTGTTCCTGATCGCAAGCCGTGAGGATCCCCAGCTGCGCCACTCGGTGCTCGGGCTATCGGGCAGCACCGCCATCGGCGTCGCGCTGCTGTTCGCGGCCGCGTTCGCCGGCGGGACGGCGCGACTGGCGCTGTGGGGTCTCGCGCTGGTGCTCGACTTCGGCGGGCCCTACCTGTTCGGCGCCGAGGGCTGGAAGCTCGTGCCGGGGCACTTCGCCGAGCGTCACGGTGCCGTCGTGATCATCGCCCTGGGCGAGTCGATCGTCGCGGTCGGGATCGCCGCGCGAGCCACGATCGGCGCCGGCGTCGTGCTCGCCGCCGTGCTCGGGGTGGTGATCGCCGCCGCGCTGTGGTGGGCGTACTTCGACGTGTCAGCGATCATCGCCGCGCGGCGGCTGGCAAGCGCGGCCGAGGGACGCGAGCGCAACGAGATCGCACGCGACTCCTACTCCTATCTGCACTTTCCGATGGTTGCCGGCATCGCGCTGATCGCCGTCGGGATCGAGCGCACGCTGCTGCATCTCGATCGCCCGCTGAAGCTCGTGTTCGCGGTCGCGCTGCTCGGCGGCGCCGCCATGTACCTGCTCGCGCACGTCGCCTTTCGCCTGCGCAACATGCACTCGCTCAGCCTGCGCCGGCTCGTGTGCGCGCTGGTGCTGCTCGCGTTGGTGCCGCTCGGCGCGTCGCTGTCCGCGCTCGCCACGCTGGCGATGCTCGCTGCCGTGCTCGTCGCGCTGATCGCCTACGAGGCCGTGCGCTATGCCGACGTCCGCGAGCGCGTGCGCCACCAGCCAGTGGGCGAGGGTACCTCCACGTAGCCGCACACCAGCGCCAGCACGCCTGCCTGGGTGAGCAGCGCCAGCGCCGTCGCCAGCGCGAACGCCGAACCGGTGTCGAGGTGGCGCAACGACAGCGACAGCACGAAGCAGAACAGCGCAAACGCGCCAAAGCCCGTGACCATCCCCCGCAGCAGCCGCAGCAGCTCATCCAAGCCGCGCTGGGCGTGGGTGAAGGTCGCGAGCACCGTCGCGATGATCGGGAACGGCGCCAGCAGCCCACTGAGCTGTGGGCCCAACCAGCCCGAGACCGCTGTCAGCGTCAACACCAGTGCCGCCGCGCACGCGGCGCGCAGGGGCAGGTCCCAGCGTGGCGCAGGCGGGTACGCGCGCGGGGGGCCGAGCGGACGCGGCAGCCACGCCAGCCCGAGCGCCAGCGCAATCGCCCCCAGCCCCAGCGCGACGCCCAGCGGCGGCGAGAGCGCGCTGAAGAGGACCGTCCCTACCGCGAACGCCGCCCAGCCAGCGAGCATGCACACGGTCCATGGCGCGCGTCGCGCCAAGCGCGCGTAGACGACCACGAACGCGATCAGCGACACCAGTCCCAGCAGCGTTCCCGCCGCCGCGTCCGCGGCGAACGCGCGCCCGTGCGCGAGCGCGTACGCGAGCAGGACCGGGCCAGCAACGACGGGGAGCCCGGCGACCAGCCCGCCCACTCGCGGCCCGAAGCGGCGCGCCACCAGCGACGCCCCCACGACGAAGCTGGGGGCGAGCAGCAGCTTGACCGCGAGCAGCGCCATGCTCTCATGATCGCGCACCCGCGCCGCGCCGGCCGCGGCGGCGCGCGTGCGCGAGCTCAGGCGAGGGCCGCGAGCGGCTCGTCTGCCGGTACAGTCGCGGGCTCGTCGTAGCCGGGTCGGCGCCGCTCGCGCAGTACCAGCGTGCTGCCGCCTGCCGGGCTGATCGTGATGCTGCGCCTGCGCGCGGACTCCGGCCGCGCACCGGCAGCGCTCAGCTCGCAGCGCTCGAGCACCGCGCGCAGCGCGATCTTCATCTCCAGCAGCGCGAAGCTGGCGCCGAGGCAGCGCCGGCGCCCGCCGCCGAAGGGGATCCACGTGTAGGTGCCCGGCGCTCGTCCCCCCTCACGCTCGATGAACCTCTCCGGGCGAAACGCGTAGGGCTCGGGGTAGATCGCTGGATCGTGGTGCAGCAGGTAGGCGCTCGCGAACAGCGCCACGCCCTTCGGGTAGAGCAGACCGCCGATCTGCACGGGCGCCATCACCAGACGAGGCTCCGCGTTGGGCAGCACCGGCCGGTGTCGCATCACCTCGTTGACCGTCGCCACCAGGTACTCATCGCCGCCTTCGCCGTCGTCGGCATCGATCTCGCGATACAGCCGCGCGAGCACCGCCGGCTCGTGGGCAAGGCGCTCGAACGTCCATGCCAGCTGCGACGCGGTCGTCTCGTGCCCGGCAACCAGCGCCGTCATCAGCTCGTCGCGCAGCTCCTGTGCGCTCATTGGCGAGCCGTCTTCGTGCCTGGCCTCGAGCAGCAGCGCGAGCACGTCATCACCCTGCGGCTGTCGGCGGCGCTCGTCGATCAGCTCGAAGATCAGCTCGTCGACGCGTGCCAGCCGCCGTTCCAGCGTCGGCATCGGCGTCAGCGGCCTCAGCCAGCGCGGCGGTGGCGGCATCAGCGACAGCGGGCTCTCGCCGAACGCCAGCACGTTCGCCATCAGCTCGCGCAGGGCGTCGAGCTGCGCGCCGCGCTCCAGGCCGAAGACGGCGCGCAGGATGATCTCCAGCGTGAGCCGCTGGAGGCGCGGATGCAGCGCAATCGGCTGCTCGCGCGGCCACGATTCGACCTCGCCCACGGCCAGCTCTCGCATCAGGCCCGACAGCCGCTGCATGCGCTCGCCGTGGAATGCCGGCAAGAGCAGCTTGCGCTGCTCCATGTGCGCAGCCTCGTCGAGCAGGATCACCGAGTTGGCGCCGACGATCGGTTCCAGGATTTTCGCGCCCTCGCCCGGGTGCAGAACGTCCGGTGGCGCCAGGAACATCTGCTTGATCGCCCCCGGGTCGGAGATGATCACGAACGGCGGCTGCGCGAACATGCGCACGGTGAACGGGGTTCCGTAGCGCTGGCGCGCGCGCTCGAGGAAGGCCGTCGGTCGGCTCCACATGCCGAGCGTCTGGAGCACGGCGGGCATGCGCGGGCCGGGGGGGAGGTCGTTGCGGCCCAGCGAAGCATCGTTCATCAGCGTCCTCGTTTCAGCCGGGGTGATGTTATACTGAGGAGTATATCTACTGTCGAGTATATGTCAAGCGCGCGCGGGCAGCGCGACTGATGCCGCGGGGGGACTTCGATCGCAGCGCGCGCAGGGCCGACACGCGCGCGCGGCTGCTGCAAGCGGCGGCGCGGGTGTACGCACGGCGCGGCTTTGGCGGTGCCACGCTCGACGAGGTCGCTGGCGAGGCCGGCTTCACGAAGGGCGCCGTGTACGGTCACTTCGGCAGCAAGGAGAACCTGCTGATGGCGCTGATGGAGGAGCATCTGACCCAGCAGGTGATCGACCAGGTGGCGCTGTTCGATCGCGAGCGCACCACCTGGGAGCGCCCACTGGCCGGCAGCGAGCGCTGGATGCAGGGCCTCGACGAGGACCCCGACCCGTTCCGTCTGTTCGTCGAGCTGTGGACCTACGCGCAGCGCGACGAGCGTCTGCGCGCGCGCTTGGCCGACGGCCTCGGCGCGCTCCGGGATACGTTCGCGCGCTTCGCCACCGACAGCGCGCTGGACGCTGGCCTGGCGCCGTCCGCCGGCGCCGGCGAGCAGTTCGCCAACGTCATGCTCGGGCTCGGTCTTGGCCTGCCGATGCTCAAGCTGATCGATCCCGGCGCCGTTCCCGACTCGTTGCTCGGTGCCGTGCTGTCGGTGCTGATTCGCGCCGTCGAGTCGAGCGCGCAGGCGCGTGAGCTGCTCGCCGATCCAGACACGCTCCTCGCATCGGTCCCGCCGTCGGGTTGACGCGGGTCGTGTACCGCACACGGTCGCCCGCGAGAGCTGGCCGCAGCGCATGAGCGCCGCTGCGCAGGTGGCGGGCAGCTGCGACGCGCGCTTCGCGCTCGTGCGCGAGGCTGTCCGCGAGAACCTCGCGCGGCGGGGTGAGGTGGGCGCGGCGGTGGCCGTGATCGTCGACGGGCGTCCCGTCGTGGATCTGTGGTGCGGTTGGGCCGACGCGCAGCGCACTCGCCCGTGGCGCGCGGACACGCTCGTCAACGCCTTCTCCGTCGGCAAGGCGCTCGCTGGGCTGTGCGTGCTGGTGCTCGTCTCGCGTGGGCAACTGGATCTCGACGAGGCGGTGTCTGGACGCTGGCCGGAGTTCGGCGCCGCGGGCAAGCAGGCTGTCACCGTGCGTCAGGTGCTCGCTCATCGTGCAGGGCTCGCCGCTATCGGGCGCGAGCTTCCCGAGGGGGCGCTGTATCGCTGGGAGACCGTCACCAGCGCGCTCGCCGAGCAGGAGCCGTGGTGGACGCCGGGCGCCGGTCACGGCTATCACGTGCACACCTTCGGCTTCCTCGCCGGCGAGCTCGTGCGCCGCGTCAGCGGCGAGCCGATCGGCTCGTTCCTGCGTCATCAGGTCGCCGACCCGCTTGGCGTCGAGCTGAGCTTCGGGCTCGTGCGCGCCAAGCGCCCGCGTCGCGCCGAATACGCGTTCGACCCCGCGCGCAGCTCGGGCATGGCAGCCGCTCGCCTGGGCTCGCGCGATGCGAGCCTGCGCGAGCGCGCGTATCTGAACCCGCCCGGAGCGATGGGGCTTGGAACGGTCAACACCGCCGCCTGGCAGGACGCGGAACTGCCGTCGGCGAACCTGCACGCGGACGCGCGCGGGCTTGCTCGCGTCTACGACGCGCTGCTCGGCTGTGGGCAGGCGCTGCTCGATCCCGACGTCCTGCGCGAGGCCACCAGCGAGGCTTCCGTCGGCGATGACCTCGTGCTCGGCCGGCCCTCGCGCTTCGGGCTCGGCTTCCAGCTCAGTCAGCCCGAGCGCCCGCTCGGTGTGGGCGGCGCCGGCTTCGGCCACTTCGGAGCCGGCGGCTCGCTCGCGTTCGCCGATCCACACGCGCGCGTGGCGTTCGCGTATGTGATGAACCATGGCGGGCCGCAGTGGCAAGACCCCCGCAACCGCGCGCTGATCGACGCCGTGTATGACGCGCTGGGAGCGGCCAGCTGACGCTCACAGCCGTCGCTTCTGTGGGTGCAGCGTCTCACCACGGGCGAGCATCGCCACGAACCGCTCGATGCGCCGGGCACGCGTGTCGGCTCGCTTTGCCTGGCTGATCCGCAGCAGCACCGAGTAGCGGTTCTGGCCGGTGAGCGCCTGGAACATCGCCATCGCCGCGGGCTCGGCCTCGAGCGCCGCCGACAGGTCGGCCGGGACCTCGATGCTCGCCTGTCCCGGGTAGGCCTCCGCCACGCGACCGTCCTCGCTGGCGCGCTCGAAGGCGACCAACCCGGCTGGGCGCATGCGCCCCTGCGCGATCAGCCCGCGTACCTTCTCCACGTTGTTCTTCGACCACGCGCTGCGAGGGCGGCGCGGCGTGAAGCGCTGCGCGTAGGTGGCCTCATCGAACCGACGGACCTGGCCATCGATCCAGCCGTGACAGAGCGCCTCCTCGAGTGCCTGGGCGTAGCCGAGCGCCGTCGGCTCGGCCGTGCCCTTCTTCGCCAGTCGCAGCCAGACCCCGCGCGATTGCTCGTGGTGATCGCCGAGCCACGCGCGCCACGCGGCCGCGTCGGCGACCAGCAGGTGGGGAAGCTCATCGGCCATTCCCGCAGCCTGACACGTATGTCAGGAGCGGCTAGCGGATGCCGCGCGCAAACCTCAGCCGGCTCCTGTTCGCCGGCCGCGACAGGTCGTCGAAATGCGACAGGGCTCCTCCGGAGCCGAGTGCCACACAGGTGAGGGGAGAGGAGCTCAGCGACACGGGCAGGCCGGTCTCGCGTGAGAGCAGCTCGCGAAAGCTGCGCAGGAGGACGCCGCCGCCCGCCAACAGGATGCCGTCGCGGGCGATGTCTCCGGTGAGCTCCGGCGGGGTCTGCTCGAGCGTGTCCTTGACCGCGCCCACGATTTCGCCCAGCGGCGAGCGAATCGCCGCGAGCACCTCGCCGCTGCGAAGCAGGACCTCTGTCGGCAGGCCTGTCAGCAGGTGCCGGCCGCGAACCTCGTAGGCCTCTTCGGGCACCAGCGGCACGGCCGCGCCGATCGCGATCTTGATCGCCTCCGCCGTGGGCGCGCCGATCGCCAGCGAGTGCTCGGCGCGCATGTAGCGGGCGATCGCCTCATCCATCTCGTAGCCGCCGACGCGCAGCGAGCGCGACAGCACGATGCCCCCGAGCGAGATGATCGCCATCTCGCTGGTGCCGCCGCCGACATCCACGACCATGCGCCCAATCGGTTCCTCGATCTCCAGGCCAGCGCCGATCGCGGCAGCGATCGGCTCCTCGATCAAGTGCACGCGGCGCGCGCCGGCGGCGAGCGAGGCCTCCTCGACCGCTCGCTGCTCGACCTGGGTGATCCCCGAAGGCGCGCACACGATCAGGCGCGGATGGGCTCTGTGCCGATCGAGCACCTTGCGAATGAAGTAGCGCAGCATCGCCTCGGTCACGGCGAAGTCCGCGATCACGCCGTGACGCAACGGTCGCGTCGCCGAGATCGTCGCAGGCGTGCGCCCGATCATCCGCTGTGCGTCTGCTCCGACAGCGTGCACTTGCCCGGAGGACACGTCGGAGGCGACCACCGACGGCTCGGAGACGACGATCCCGCGGCCCTCGACGTAGACGAGCGTGTTGGCCGTCCCGAGATCGATCGCCATGTCGCGAATTCCGAACGAGGGTCCCACCAGGCGACGGGCCGCATCGCGGTCGGCTCGACGCGTGTGCATGGCAACAGACTGGCAGACCGTGACGGACGCTGAGACGGCCGTGGCCTGCGGCTCGGGCGGCCCGTCGCAGTTTGCCGCGGGCGCCGCGGCCGGTATCGGGTGACGGTCGATCTCGAACCAGATGCATGCGCCGCCGTCCGTGTGCTCCAACTGCCATCGATCGGCGAGCTGGTCGAGCAGTAGCGACACGTAGGTCTGCGGATGGCGCAGGCCGCGCTGGATCGTCTCGCTACGGCCTTCCACCTCGATCCGGACGATGTCGCTCGGCATCCACACCCGCAGCTCGATCGTCTCCTGCGTGGAGGCTTCGACCGCGCCAGTCACCACGTCGCTGACGAGCAGCAGCACGGTGTCGCGCAGATCCGGAGACGGACGATCGACCTGCGCGACCTGGTGGCGCGCGGCGCGTGGCGCATACGGGTTCAGCCGCAGCTCCACCGCCAGGTCCGGTCGCTGGACAACGAGGGGCATGTCTGGTTATGGATGCCCGCGATCGCAAGGCCTGAAGCAGATATCAATCGATAGCCAAAGCTATCGTCGCGGACGCGCCGCGGCGGAGAAGCGATCGGCTACGGCGCCGGCTCGAGACGCAGGAGCGTCTGCACGCCTTCGGAGTCCTCGAAGTTGAAGATCGTGCTGCCGTCCTTTTCGGCAACCTCGATCTTGCCCGGGTGGTAGACGATGTGCTCGAGATCCTCGTGTTCGTCAGCGGGCGCCTCCAGCCCGATCACGACGATGTCGTCGCCGCGGTCGTAGGTGATGCCTCGCAGGCTCGGCCGCTCTGCCTCCACCTGCGCGCCGACCTCCTGTCCCACCACTTCCACGCTCGCGACGTAGTCGGAGATATCGCGGCTGAAGTCGTCGAAGTAGCTGCTCCACTCGGTACGCGCGATCTCGCGAGTGTTGGTCGCCATGAACATCAATATAGGCCGATCGCCTGGCGCGTGATCGCCGCCCCACGAGGGCGCGAGCGCTTGGCGATGGCGCGGCGCGGGCTTGGCGATCGGCGAAAAGGGCTTGGCTATGGTTGGCAAGGTGAGGAGTGCGGTGGCGATCGCGGCGGGGCTGGCGCTGGTGGCGCCGTGCTCGCTCGCGCCCAGCGCGGCCGCGAACACGCGCGCGCGCAAGGCGTTCATCCGCGTCAACCAGGTGGGCTACCCGACGAGCGCCGCCAAGCGCGCGTACCTGATGTCGCGAAAGAGCGAGACCGGCGAGCCGTTCACCGTCCGCTCCAGCGAAGGGGCGACCGTGCTGGCCGGCACCGTCGGCGCGTCGCTTGGCGCTTGGAGCAAGCGCTTCAAGTACGTGTACGCGCTCGACTTCAACACCGTGCAGGCTCCAGGTGCGTACACGCTGTCGGTGCAGGGACGCACGCCGACGTCCTCGCCGACGTTCTCGATCGAGCCGGCACTGTCGCTCTACGAAGCCCCTCTGGCCAACGCGCTGTCCTTCTACCAGAACGAGCGCGACGGCCCGGAATACATCCCCTCGGCGCTGCGGACCGCGCCCGCGCACCTCAACGACGAGCACGCCATGACCTACCTGACGCCGACGGTCAACGACGAAGGCGAATTCAAGGGCGAACTCACGAGCCTCGGCGAAACGATCGACGCGTCAGGCGGCTGGTGGGACGCCGGCGACTACCTGAAGTTCGTGCAGACGACCAGCTATGCGGTCGACCTTCAGCTGATCGGCGTGCGCGACTTCCCGTCGCAGATGGGCGCGGATGCGGCGCACTCGGACTTCACCGAAGAGGCGCGCTTCGGCGTGGAATGGCTGCTGCGCATGTGGAACGACGACACGCGCACGCTGTACTACCAGGTGGGCATCGGCGAGGGCAACGCGAACACGGTCGGCGACCATGACGTCTGGCGCTTGCCCCAAGAAGACGACACCTACGGCGGCGAAAACCCCCGCTACCGCTTCATCCGCAACCGTCCCGTGTTCCGCGCGGGGCCGCCGGGCTCGCCGGTCAGCCCGAACCTCGCAGGCCGCGACGCGGCGGCGTTCGCGGAGTGCTTCCAGGTCTTTCACCAGACGCGCCCGGAACTCGCCGAACGCTGTCTGCTTTCGGCCGAGCACGTGTTCGAACTGGCAGACACCGATCCCCACGGCAACCTGCTGACGACGATCCCGTTCGACTTCTATCCCGAGACCGAATGGCGCGATGACCTGGAGCTCGGCGCCACGGAGCTGGCGGTAGCGCTGTCATCCGGAGCGCAGCTGCCGGCCGGGCTCCCTCACACCCAGGCGCTGTACTACCTCGAAGACGCGACCCACTGGGCCAGCGAATACCTGGCGCACAACCCCGAAGGGGGCGAAGGTCTGAACCTGTACGACGTCAGCGGGCTGGCCGACTTCGAGCTCGTGCGCGCGCTGCGCACGGCCGGCGATCCGCCCGGCCTGGCGCTCTCCGAAGCGCAGCTGACCGCCGGCCTCGGGCAGAAACTGGAAGCGGCGCTCGAACAGGCAAGGCGCGATCCCTTCGGCTTCGGCTTCCCGTGGGCTGAATCCGACACCGTCTCGCACGGCGACGGGCTGTCGGTGATGGCCTCCGAGTACGACTACCTGACAGGCGGGTCCACCTACGAAGCGTACGCCGCACGCTGGCTCGGCAACGTGCTCGGCGCCAACGCATGGGGCTCGTCGTTCATCGTCGGCGACGGCAGCACCTTTCCCGACTGCCTCCAACACCAGGTCGCCAACATCGTCGGCTCGCTGAACGGGTCGCCACCGGTGCTCGCGGGCGCGGTGGTGGAGGGGCCGAGCAACGAAACCAGCTCGGGCTCGCTACCCGGCATGCGACCCTGTCCGCAGGCTGGCGACGCGTTCGCCGTGTTCAACAGCACCGCGGCCAAATACGAGGACAACGTGCAGGCCTTCACCAACACCGAGCCCGCGATCGACCTCACCGCCTCCTCGATGCTCGCGTTCTCCTGGCAGATCGGCTCGCCTAGACAGTAGCCGGCGCGACTGGGCAGCGCCCGGCGCGACTGGGTTGCGACCTGAGCGCCGACCGTCGCTGGTCGGCTACTCGTGCGAGGAATCAGGCGCTCGTGAGCGCTCGTGGATGTGCGTTCCGGCCCCCAGCGCCGTCAGGAACGCCTCACGCTCGACGCTCAGCAGGGTCGTATCGGTGAGGGCCGTTACCGTCGCGGTACGCCTGACTCGATACAGCAGTGCGATCTCGCCGAAGCCCTCGCCGCGGCCCATGCGCGTGATTGGGGTCGAGCCCTTGGTGATCGCGACGCGTCCGTGCGTGATCGCGTAGAAGAGATCCCCCTCCTGCCCTTCGCGGATGATCGTCGCGCCGGAAGGGACGGTCAGGTAGGAGGTCTCGCGCGCGAGCGTTTCCAGCGGGGCGGCGGGCAGGGCGGCGAAGATCTCGACGCTGCGCAGGAGCCCCATCTCGACGACCGGGATGTCGGCTTCGTGGTCGATGTCACGCACGCGTCGGATCGTGAACAGCACCGCGATCGGGGGCAGCGCGGCGATCCCCAGGAAGGCTGCGTTGGTGCCGCCGAGACCGACGAGCAGCGGCACGGCGAGCGAGCCGAACGCCAGGCCCGCGTCGCGGATCGATTCGATCAGGACGAACGCACAGACCATCACCTCGAGCGGTGTCGAGCGTTGCATCAGCGTCTGAGCTGCCACCGACTGCACCGAGCGCGCCGCGCCGACGATCACCAGCAGCCCCACCGCGAGCGGGATCGTCGTGGCGAGCGTGAGCGTCGCGAGCGCGGCGGCCGCGATCAGGGCGGCGGCGACAAGTGGAGCCGCGAGGTGGCGCCCGACGAGCAGCACCGCCACGCTCGCGCCGACGAGGCCTCCAGCGCCGAAGGCAGCGCTCAGGTATCCGGCGGCGGCCGGCCCGAGCAGCAGGATCCTGATGGCTGTCAGCACGACCAGCAGATCGATGGCGCCCTCGATCGCCGCGGATCCTGCTCGGTAGGCCATCAGGGCTCGGGTGTTTGGCCGCGCCGCGATCACCCTCGCGGCCGCGATCAGCTCGTGCAGGCCTCCCTCCTCCTCACGCGCGCCGGCGCCTGCGTCGCCTCGTGGCAGGTGGATGCGGGCGAGCAGCGGAGCAAACGCGCACAGGACACCCAGGACCACACATGCCAGGCCAGGCCCTCCCAGCGCGATCATCGCGCCCGCGAGCGTCGGGCCGGCGAGCGCGCCCGCGCCTTTGCTCCAGCCGGTGGCGACGTTGGCGGCGGTGAGCTCGTCGGGATGGCGCACCACGAGCGGGGTCAGGACGTTCAGCAGCGGCGTGCCGACCCCGAGCGGCACCGTGAACAGAATCGCGGCCGCATACACCAGAAGCGGGGAGCCGTTCAGCAGGATCGCGACGCCGGCGCCCACGAGCGTCAACGCGGAGGTCGCGTAGCAGAGGACCAGGAGCCGGACCGGGCCGATTCGCGAGGCGTGAGCGCTGACGATCGGTGCGAGCACGATCGAGGGGATCAGCTGTGCCAAGGCGACCAGCCCCGCGGCGGTCGCACCCCCCTGTTTGTAGGCGTAGACGAGCAGCGTGATCCACTCGCCGTACTCGGCGAGGGTCATCACCAGGAAGGCGCCCTGGAGCCGACTCAGGGCGGTGTTCTCGCCGACGAGGCGCGTGACGCTGCGAAAGCGCCCGATCGGCCCCATCGGCCGCTGTGGCCGCTCGGCGGATGTCGCCGTCAGAGCAGCGTTCGTCCCTGCGCGCTCGCCGTCACCGGCGCCCTCCCAGGTCCCCCGCATGCCGGCAGACTACGGGGCCGTGATTCCTCAGGGCGCCCGCGCAAACCCGCGCGCCCGCGGATTCCCCAGTTCCGCGGGCGCCGAGTGGCTCACGGCCCGAGTCGCGTTTCGAGGTATTCGACGCTCGAGCTACCCGCTGGCTCGAGGTCGACCGACACCAGCACTCGGGCCGTTTTCGCGCACGTTGCCTGACTCCTGTGCGATTCGAGCTTCCCGCGCGCCACCCCTTCGTTGAAGCCGAAGAACGTCCCGATCGTGAACCTCGCCTCGGCCTTCGAGAACGCATATACGCACGGCCCGGGCGTCGCCGGTTCCGAGAAGAGCACCTTCGGCTTGAAGGTCACGGTGGCCGCAGCGGCGCTCGTCATCTTGACCTCGCTGACGCCGCCTCCCGCCAGCGACCACCCGGGCGGACAGCCCGTGTAATCGCCGTCGCAGGCGAATTCACGTGCTGCACCGTAAGTGACCTTGTCGGTCGGCTTGCCGTTGGTGACGAGGTCACCGAACACGCCCTCGTTGAAGTTGTTGTCATGGGCTATGCCAAACGACACGTGTGAGAAAACCGGGGTTCCTGAGGAGAGCGGCAGACCCGCTTCGGTCACGAACAGATCTGCTGCCGCCGCGCCGCTCGCCGACATCGCGCCGATGCCAAGCAGGATGCCTAGTAGTGCTTTGTTAGTTTTGTAGTGTGTGTGGTGGTGGGTGGAGGGGTGTGTTGGTGGGGGTGATTGTTTGGTGGCAGGTGGCGCAGCGGCCGGTCCAGCATTTGAATAGGGGCTGGAACAGGAGTACTGCCTGTGGGAGGGTCAGGCCGGCCGCTGGGCTTTTGGGTGCAGGCGCTCCAGGGTGAGGAACCCGTGTGCGGCGGTGACGAGCGCGGTGTGGTGGTACCAGCCGAGCCAGGAGCGGCCCTCGTAGTGGTCTAGGCCGAGTTCGCCCTTGAGCTGTTTGTAGTCGAGCTCGATCTTCCAGCGCATTCTCGCGAGCCGTGCGAGCTGTTCGGGTTGGGTGTCGGCGGGCATGTTTGAGATCCAGTAGTCAGTTGGCTTCTCGTGGCCTTCGGGCCACTCGCTGATCAGCCACTCTTCACGAGGCTCTTGCTTGGCCCCGTTTTCCCAGCGCTTGAGCACGCGGACACGCAGGAACACGAACTGCGAGGTGACGGGCTGCCCATCGGGCCCGTCGCGGAAGGTGACGGTCTGCAGATGCTCTGGCGCTAGGCGTTCGATGAGCTTGTGGACCGGCTCGGGCTTGCGGTCGGGACGCAGCCGTGCACGAGCCCGCCCGGTCTTCCCGGCGCGCTCGGGAACCGCGAATACCGTGTCCGGGGCGAACACGCTCGCGGCCTTATCGATCGAGAACACGTACTGGAAGCCAGCGTCATCGAGATCCTGGCGCAGCTGGGTGTTCTCGCCATATGCCTCATCACCCAAGACAGGGGCCCGGGTGATATCCCAGCCGCCGGCGCGTTCGATCAGCTGCCTCCCGAGTTGTGGCTTGGTCTTGAACTCGATCTCCTCGGGGATCTTTGCCGCACGGCGGCGCTCGGGGTCCTCGCACCAGTCCTCGGGCAGATACAATGCCCACCCCAACGGCACCGTCCCGTTCGCGCCCACCGCGTGCACGGACACACCGATCTGGCAGTTACCGATCTTCCCCAAGGTCCCCGAGTACTGACGCTTGACGCCCGGCGAATGCTTCCCGTCCTTCGGGAACCCCGTGTCGTCAAGCACCCACGCCTCAACAGCTATCCGCGGCGCCACACGCTCAGCAACAGCCCTCACCACAAGCCCCGGATCCCACGGGCTCACCGCCAAGAACTGCTGCAAACTCTCATAGTCAGCCTCGCCCCCAAGCCGCGCGACCATCGGCTCAAGCGACTTCCGCGGCCCCTCCTCCAACAACCCCCGCAAATACCGCTCCCCGTTCACCAGCTGCACCTGCCGGTTCACCGCCTCCCCCAACACCTCCCGCGCGAACACCCCCAAACGCTCACGCACCACCACAGGCCCATCCACCACCGTCTCCATCACCGCCACGACACCCTCCTCGCATCGAAACCCAGACACAAGAAGATTCGCCAAACCACCCACAAACCCTACAACAAAACTAACAAAGCACTACTAGGGCCAAGCTCAGAACTCGAACGCGTCTCATCGCAGTCTGCCTCCCTCGAGCCGTCGGCCTGTCGCTTTCGCTCGTGGCCGTTTTTTCGGTGACCTGCGTCAGAGCGCAACCGCAGCGTCACCCGGCAAGCTATCGCGCGCCTCGGTGGCGGGGTGTGCGGTGGCACACACGTCAGCTTCGAGGACAGATATCGACCTAAACGCCGTCTAGCCCGGACTTTGCGTTAAGCAGTTGCGGCCCCGGTGGTCGGGGCCGCTGACTGTCCGCCTGGGCTGGGATTCTGGGGTTGTCGAGACCTTGGAATCGAGCTTTGGGGGATCACCTTGAAGGTGACACGCGATGGGCGCCAGATTAAGGTAGATGTCGTGCCGGACGGAGAGGGGCTGGTGTCGCACGCGGGCAGCGCGTTGCTGGCTCGAGTGGCCGACAAGACGGGGCTGACGCGAGCGCTGTCGCTCGAGTTGGCGGGTCTGAAGCAGCGGCAGTCCGGGCACGATCAGGGCCGCGTGATCCGGGATCTCGCGGTGATGCTCGGCGATGGCGGCGACTGCCTGTCAGACCTCGGCGCGCTCGGCGATCAGCAGTCGCTATTCGGCGATGTCGCCTCTGCTTCCACGGCGTTCCGGCTGATCGATCGGATCGCGAGTGACCCGGCGGGCGTGGAGCGGCTGCGCGACGCTCATGCGCGGGCACGGGCGCGTGTGTGGAGGTTGACCGGCGCTCCGAAATGTCTGACGGTCGACCTCGACGCCACGCTCATCGGCTCGCACTCGGAGAAGGAGAGCGCGGCGGGAACCTTCAAGGGCGGCTACGGGTTTCACCCGATGCTCGCCTACGCCGATCAGACAAGCGAATCGCTGGCTGGTGAGCTGCGGCCGGGAAACGCGGGCGCGAACACTGCGGCTGACCAGATCGCGGTGGCCGAGCAGGCCATCCAGCAGATCCCCGCCGAGCACATCCAGACCATCGGACTGCTGTTGCGCGTCGACTCCGCTGGCGCCAGCCACGAGCTGCTGGACTGGTGCCGCGAGGGCCGGATCAGCTTCTCCGTGGGCTATGACCTGACCGAGACGGTGCGCACCGCGATCCTCGAAATCCCCGACACTGACTGGGTCCCGGCGCTTGAGCAGGACGGGAGCCCGCGCCCCAACGGACAGGTCGCCGAGATCACCGGCCACCTCGATCTGGAGGGCTGGCCGGCCGGGTCGCGGGTGATCGTCCGCCGCGAGCGCGCGCACCCCGGCGCGCAACTGTCGTTCACCGACCACGACGGGCACCGCTTCCAAGCGATCCTCACCGACCAGGCCGGCGATATCGCCCATCTCGAGCGCGAGCACCGCGGCCGCGCACGAGTCGAGGATCACATCCGCAACGACAAGGACACCGGCATGCGCAACCTGCCATTCCGCGATTTCGAGCACAACCGTGTCTGGCTTGAGCTCGTGCGGATCGCACACGACCTGCTCTGCTGGACCCAGCGCCTGCTGCTCACCGGCGAACTCGCCCGCTGTGAGCCCAAGCGCCTGCGCTACCGGCTGATGCACGTCGCCGCGCGTCTCGCATTCCACGCCCGCACAGCAACGCTACGAATCCAAGCCAGCTGGCCCTGGGCCGACGATCTCACCACCGCGTTCGCTCGCCTCAGAGCGCTCCCCACCCCGCCCGGCTAACCCCAGCCGCCGGCCCCCGAACCCAGCCTCACCTCCACCACCACGCGCCCCGCGAAGCGTGCCCGAATGCCGGTCTCAACCGCCATCAGCGCCTCGGGCGCACAAAACCACAAGCGACCGACGCCTCCCGGACGACGCCCACCACGCACCAGCCCTCACCCCCCACCCAAAACACGCACATCACACAGCTTCATGCACGATCCGGGCTAGCGTGCATCGCGAGTCCACAAAACGAGGGAGCATCGATGCGCAAGCGAGACGGATACCCGCCTGGAGTCCCCTGTTGGATCGACACCAGTCAGCCCGATCCGCAGGCCGCTGTCGTCTTCTACGGCGGGCTTCTCGGGTGGGATTTCGAGGATGTGATGCCGCCGGAGTCGCCCGGTAGATACTTCATCGCCCGACTGGACGGTGGCGACGTGGCTGCCGTCGGCTCACTGCCCGAGAGCGCCCCGCCAGCGGCGAGCTGGAACACGTACATCTGGGTGCAGAGCGCCGACGAGACCTCGTCGCGTGTGCTCGATGCCGGCGGGCGCGTCCTGACCGATCCCTTCGATGTCATGCAGGCCGGTCGGATGGCGCTCTGCGCCGATCCCGAGGGAGCGAGGTTCTGCATCTGGCAGGCGAAGCAACATAGGGGCGCGCAGATCGTCAACGAGCCCGGTTCGCTGAACTTCAACACTTTGAACAGCCGCGACTTTGCGGGCGCGTCCTCTTTCTATGGCACGGTGTTCGGATGGGAGACGCTCGACCTGCGAGGTGGTGAAAGACTGTGGCGGCTGCCGGGCTACGGCGACCACCTTCAGCAGCGGGATCCCGGGCTCCGCGAGCGGATAGCGCAGAGCGGCGGTCCGAAGGGCTTCGAGGATGTCGTGGCGGCTCTGAGCCCGATCGCCGACGAGCAACTCGATGTGTCGCCTGATTGGAGCGTGACGATCGCCGTCGATGACGCCGACGCGACCGCCGCCAGGGCCGCACAGCTCGGCGGCGAGATCGTGGTGCCACCGTTTGACGCTCCCTGGGTCAGGATGACCGTGATCACCGATCCGCAAGGCGCGAGCTTCATCGCAAGCAAGTTCGTCCCCGAGAACGGAGACTTCGTCAGTTAGCCGCTGGCGCACGGTCGAAGAACTCCTTGACCTTGCCTGCCGCGCCGCGCAGCATCGCCTGCCGTGTCCTCAGAGTCGAGCTTCCGATATGCGGGAGAAGCACGGCTCGTGGAGCGTCGAGAAGGCGAGCAGAGACATGGGGCTCGCTCTCGTAGACGTCCAACCCAGCGGCAAACAGCCGGCCCGCGCTCAGTGCCGCAGCGACGGCGTCCTCGTCGAGGACTCCTCCACGCGAGGTGTTGACGAGCACCGCCGTTGGCTTGAGCAAGGCAACTCGTCGGCTGTCGATCAGGTCACGCGTCTGCTCGTTCAGCGGCACATGAACGCTCACGATGTCACTGCGCGCGAGCAGCTCGTCGAGATCCGCGACCCAGCCAGGTCGTCGTGTTGGCCGTCGGGCATGGTGTAGAACGCGCATTTGGAACCCGCTCGCGCGCCGCGCCACCGCCTGCCCGATCGAGCCGAAGCCCACCAGCCCCAGCGTGGCGCCGTGGACGTCCTGCCCGAACTGCTCGGTGAAACGCCAGCCCTGCCACTGTCCTTTGCGCAGCGCCAGCTCCGCGTCGTGCATCAGACGCGAGGCGGAGATGATCAAGCCGAAAGCGACATCGGCGGTGGTCTCAGCGAGAACATCACCGACGTTGACGACGGTGATCTCGCGCGCCTCAGCGGTGCGAAGGTCGATCGCGTCGGTGCCGGCGCCCGCGACCGCGATCAGGCGCAGCGCCGGCATCTGTTGCTGTGTTGCGAGATCGACGACTTGGGTGGGGTCGCAGATCAGTGCCTGAGCGTGCGCATCGGATCCCGGGGGACCCTCGATCAGGTCGTGCTCGCTGAGCTGGTCCACGCACCCGGCCAAGACGGGCGTGGCGATCAAGACCCTGGCCATGTTCGTCCGCGCGATGTTGGCAGTCAGCTCGGTTAGACAAGTCCGCTGGCTGTCGACGCAGCCGCCTCAGCTGGCCCAGAGAGGTGTTCGAGCAGAAGCCGCGTGACCTGCTCGGGCTGCTCGCGGTGGACGAAGTGGCCGGCGTGGGGCACGATCTCACGGTGGTACTCGCCGTCGTAGAAGGGATGCTCATTCTCCGACAGGGCACGCGCCGGGTCGTCTTCCCCGTAAACGACCAGCATCGGGACGGTTATGTTCTGCGTCCACGCGTCCTCGAAGAAGCGTGGCTTGTCCCTGCGGATTCGCACCAGCCCGCTGTAGTAGCCGAGCACTGCCTCCACGACGCCGGGCTCGCTCATCGTACGCTTGACGCGAGCAAGGTGATCCGGGTCGGGCGCCTGCGAGGACCAGTGCCGCCAGAGATAGTCCACGAGGGCAAAGTCATTCGCGCGCAAGGCAGACTCCGCGTAGCCCTCGACCTGGAGAAGCCAGACGTGAAAGGCGTAGTGCAGCTGCTCGGGCGAGGAGAAGATGTTGGGCAGCGTGCGTGGGTGCCCAGCGCCGATGGAAACGCCACGAAGGATGCACTCGGGGTACAGGGCGGCGGCACTCATCAGCGCGAGGGCGCCCCAGTCGTGTCCCACGATGCGTGCCGAGCGCTCGCCCAGCGCTCCTACCAAAGCCCGAATATCAGCGGTCATGTCAGCTGTGTCGAACGGCTCTGAAGGGACCTCGGTCGGCGCGTAGCCACGCAGGAACGGTGCGACAGCGCGGTACCCCTCCTGTGCTAGCGAGGACAGCTGGTGCTCCCACGTCCAAGCGTTATCGGGGAAGCCGTGCAGGAGCAGCACCAAGGGCCCCTCGCCCGCCTCGAGGATCGCAAACGAGATTCCGTTCGCCTCAACGTTGCCTTCTCGGATCCCAACGCTCATACCAGTCCCTTTCTGCGTCTGTTGGCCTGCGGTGTTACCGACTATACTGGTAACATAATTAGGCGTCAAGCTTAAGCTCGAGGGAGTCGAATGAGCCAACCGAAGCAGCACCGAAGCCTCGACGAGTTCAAGTTCCACAGTGGGCGCCTGTCGCTCGATCTCGTAGCGACGCTGGGATCCCGTGGGATCTTGGACATAGAGCGCCTTCGAGACACGCGAGATCTGGCCAGGTGGCTGCACCAGGCGGGCCTGATCGGAGCGACAGCACGGGCCCAGCCTGCCGACCTTCGTGACGCGCTGGAGCTCCGAGAAGCGATCAACCGTGCGGTGAGCGCCAGGCACGACCCCCAGCTCCCGCGCGCGGCGGTGCGCGTCCTCAACCGTTGGGCGGCCGAGCCGTGTCTGGCACCGCAGATCTCCACAGCTCGCCAGTCGCGCTGGAAGGAGGCGCGAACGGTTCACCGCGCATTGAGCACCGTCGCCGCAGACGCGATCACGCTGTTGAGCGGACCCTCGAGCTCGAAGATCAAGCAGTGCGCCGGCACCGGTTGCACGATTTACTTCGTCGATGAATCGCGCAGCGGGCGACGCCGTTGGTGCTCCATGGACGATTGCGGAAACGCCGCCAAGGGCGCAGCCTTCGTGGCGCGCCGGCGCGAGCTGCTCAAGCAGCGCTCAAAAGATCGGAGCGGATGAGGCGCGAGTGCCCGAGAGGTAGGCAGCCCGCGCGGGCGAGCGCGAAGCCTTGACCCCGGGCACGAAATGTACGTATACTTGTCGGACATCTTCTGGGAAGGCCGCGGGCACACAATGAGCACAATCAGCATCCGTGATCTACAGCGCAACACGAGTGGCGTCATCGCTGATGTGGCCGATTCCAAGCACACCGCCCTCGTCACGCGACACGGCGAGCCCATTGCTGCGTTGGTGCCGATCGATGCCCAGGATCTCGAGGATTACCTGCTCTCGAAGGTACCGGGCTTTGCCGAGGATATGGCTGCTGCCGATCAGGCTCATGCACATGGCGAAGCTCGCTCAGCTGCTGACGTGTTCGCGGAGATTGAAGCGCAAGACGCCGAGCAGTAGCGGCTACGTGCAGGAAGACGGGTCGTAGTAGATGACGGGCCCTCTGAGCAACATCAAGCTCGCTCCGCGTGCGATCCGCGACCTCAAGGGCTTGGACCGCCAGAGCCGCAAGCGGGTGCAGAAGGCATTCGAGGCTTTGGGGCCAGATGCCGCGAACCTCGACATCAAGCCGGTGGCTGGACATGCTCCTTGGTGTCGTTTGCGAGTTGGCGAGCATCGGGTGCTCTACCGCGAGCTCGCCGATAAGGCCGACGCGCGCTATCTGGTGGCACGAATCATCGATCGTCGTGACCTTCACCGCGCCATCGACAAGCTCTGAGCCCGGGCCATCAGCGCCGACACCCTGGGAGTTTGCCTACGACAAAGTGGAGCTAGTCGGGCTCGAACCGACGACCTCATCGCTGCCAGCGATGCGCTCTCCCAGCTGAGCTATAGCCCCAAAAGTCAGGTCGAGTAAGTGTAGCCGCGCGGTCCCGGTGCGGCCACCGTCGAGACCCAGGGCCGCTTGCGACCAACCCGCGCCAGCGGGAGCGCCTACCCCCGCGGAATGAACTCAGGCACATCCAGGTCGTCGTTCGGCTCGTCGCCGCCCCGTCGCCTGCGCGCGCGCGTGCCCGTGGGCTCCTGGCCGTTGTCCTCGACTGCGCTCGCCCGCGACGCGCGGTCGCCGTTGCTGTCCACCTGGTCGAGTCGCGCGGTCATGGCGCCGTGGGTCAGGCGTACGTCGCGCAGCAGGCGCTCGGCGTTCTTGCGCAGCGACGAGGACAGCTCGCGCATGTTGCGCGATACCTCGGTCCCCTCGCCGAGGATCTCGCGCGCCACCACGTGCGCCTCGCTCGTGATCCCGCGGGCCTCGTCGCGCGCTTTCGCGCGGATCTTCCTCGCTTGATCCTCTGCCTCGCTCTCAAGCCGGGCCAGCTCCTCGCGGCGGGAGGCGAGCGCGCTCTCGGTCTGCTCTTGCGTCTCCTTCGCTGTCCGCTCTGCGTGCTGGCGCGCGTCCCCGAGCAGCCGCTGAGACTCGGCCTCGGCGGCGGCGCGCAGCTGCGTCGAGTGCGCCTCCGCCGCCGCCTGTTGACGCTCGTGCTCCTCGCGCGCGCTGGTGCGCACCTGCTCGGACTCCCGCTGCGCGGTGGCCCATGTCTGTTCGGCGTCCCTGCGCGCCTCCTCGAGGAGTCGGTCGACCTGCTCGCGCGCCTGCTCGAGCGCGCGGGCGGCGTCCTCGCGTGCGCTCTGGGCCTCGTCACGCAGCCGCGCGGCAGCGGACTGCGCCTCCTCGCGCGTGCCGTCCGCCTGCTTGCGCGCGCCCTCGAGCAGCTCGCTTGCCTCCTCCTCGGCCGCCTGTACACGGTTCTCGGCGGCGCGGTCGGCTTCCTCGATCCGCTCGCGTGCGCGCACCTCAGCCTGCTCGCGCAGCTCCGCGGCGGCCCGTTCAGCTGCGCCCACGATGCTCGCCACGCGACCGGCCGCCGCGTCCAGCGTGTCTGGGTCCGAGTCGTCCGCGGGCTGCCCGCCGACCAGCTCGTGTTCCTCGGTGTGAGGCTCCTCCATCCGGCCATCGTAAACCGCGGCGCGCATGCGTGTCCCCAGCCGCGGCCTATGGCAGGAATTGTTGGAAATCTGTCCTTGCGGACGGGACTGCGACGGAGGATGATCGTGGCATGGAGGACCACCGCAGCTGCTCGTGCTCGCCACCAGCCACGCGCGATCGCGATCGTCGCCTACCCGGGAGTGCAGAGCCTGGACGTCAGCGGTCCGCTCGAGGTGTTCAGCGGTGCTCAGCGCCTGATCGACGCCGAGCGCCGCTCACAGCGCGGCTACCGCGTGCTGGTCGTCAGCCCCGACGGACGGCCGCTACGCACCTCCAGCGGCCTCACGATCACCCCGCACGCCAGCCTGCGCGACGCGCCCGACCCGATCGACACGCTGATCCTCGCCGGGGGCGCCGGATACGTCGAGGCGGCGAGCGACGAGCGCCTGCTCGATTGGATCGTCGAGGCCTCAGCGAGATCGAGGAGGACGGCGTCGGTATGCACCGGCGCGTTCCTGCTGGCCGCCGCCGGCCTGCTCGACCGCCGCCGTGCGACCACGCACTGGGCCTCGGCGCGGGAGCTCCAACGCCAGTACCCCGACGTGCGCGTGGACCCAGAGCCGATCTTCACGCGCGACGGCGACATCTGGACCTCCGCCGGCGTCACCGCGGGCATGGACCTTGCGCTGGCGCTGGTGGAGGAGGACCTCGATCGCGAGGCGGCGCTCACGATCGCCCGCCACCTGGTGCTGTTCCTGCGCCGGCCCGGCAACCAGTCGCAGTTCAGCGCCACGCTCGCCGCCCAGCGCGCCCGGCGCGAGCCGCTGCGCGAGATCCAGCGCGCGCTGCTCGAGGACATCGGCGGCGACCACTCGGTCGAGGCGATGGCCGCGCGTGCGCACATGAGCCCGCGCCACTTCGCGCGTGCGTTTCGCGCCGAGACGGGGATCACGCCTGCGCGCCACGTCGAGCGCGTGCGCCTGGAAGCGGCGCGCCGGCGCCTGGAGGACACCTCCGAGCCACTGGCGGCGATCGCCTTGGCCTGCGGCTTCGCCAGCGCCGAGACGATGCGGCGCGTGTTCCTGCGCACGCTGCACGTCGGCCCCGCCGAGTACCGCCGGCGCTTTCGCACGGCTCGCCGGGCCCGCCGCCACCGTCGAGCGTCCGCCGTCACACAACACACGATCGAGGAGGCAGTCACATGAACATCGCCATCGTCCTGTACGAACGCTTCACCGCGCTCGACGCGATCGGGCCCTACGAGGTGCTCAGCCGGCTACCTGGCGCGAGCGTCACGTTCGCGGCCGCCGAGCCGGGTCCCGTGAGCACCGACACCGGCGCGCTCACGGTGCTCGCCGAGCGCTCGCTCGAGGACCTGCCCGAGCCGGACATCGTGCTCGTTCCCGGCGGCCCCGGCGACGTGGTGGCCCACGCCGGTCCTGGCGTGCTCGAGTGGCTCACCAAGGCCGACCGCACGAGCACTTGGACGACATCGGTGTGCACGGGCTCGCTGGTGCTCGCGGCGGCGGGGCTGCTCGACGGCCGCCGCGCCACAAGCCACTGGCTGGCGATCGAGGAGCTGCGCCGCCTGGGCGCGACGCCAGTCAACGAGCGCGTGGTGTTCGACGGCAAGCTCGTCACCGCCGCAGGCGTCTCCGCGGGCATCGACATGGCGCTGATGCTGGCCGCGCGCGTCGCCGGCGACACGGTCGCGCAGGCGATCCAGCTCAGCATCGAGTACGACCCGCAACCACCGTTCGACGCGGGCTCGCCCAGCAAGGCGCCGGCCGAGGTCGTCGAGCTGCTGCGCAGCCGCAGCCCGCGCGTGCAGGAGGAGGTCGCCCGCTAACCTGCGAATCCCCGATGGCAGAGCGCCGCTATGACCCACACGAGATCGAGCCTCGCTGGCAGGCCGTGTGGGCCGGCGAGCGCACCTGGGAGGTCTCCAACGAGCAGGACGGCCAGGGGCGCAGGGGAGCGCGCGACGCGCACGGCAGGACCGGCGCCAAGGCGTTCAACTCCTATATCCTGGAGATGCTCCCGTACCCCAGCGGCGAGCCGCACATCGGACACCTGAAGTGCTACTCGGTCGGCGATGCGATCGCGCACTTCCACCGCCGCCTGGGCGAGCGCGTGCTGCATCCGATGGGCTACGACGCGTTCGGGCTGCCCGCGGAGAACCATGCGATCAAGACGGGCGTGCACCCGCGCGACTCGACCGCGGAGTCGATCGCGTCGTTCCGTCGCCAGTTCCACTCGTGGGGGATATCGATCGATTGGTCGCGCGAGCTCGCCACCGACGAACCGTCCTACTACCGCTGGACGCAGTGGATCTTCCTGGAGCTGTTTCGCGCGGGTTTGGCCTACCGCAAGGAGGCGGCGGTCAAGTGGTGCCCCAAAGACCAGACGGTGCTCGCCAACGAGCAGGTCGACGCCGAGGGCCACTGCGAGCGCTGCGGTGCGCTCGTGGAAGTCCGCCAGCTCGAGCAGTGGTTCTTCCGCATCACCGATTACGCCGAGCGGCTGCTGAACGACCTGGAGGACATCGACTGGCCCGAGCACGTCAAGACCATGCAGCGCAACTGGATCGGTCGCAGCGAGGGCGCGGAGGTGACGTTCCGCTGCGAGGAGCTCGGCGTCGACTACCCCGTGTTCACGACGCGTCCCGACACCCTGTTCGGAGCCACGTTCTTCGTGCTCGCGCCCGAGCACCCCGACGTGATGCGCCTGGCACGGGGCAGCGAGCGCGAGCGGTCGGTGCACGACTACGTCAACCGCGCGCTCACGGAGTCCAACGAGGAACGCGGTGACGCCGAGCGCCCGAAGGCGGGCGTGCCCCTGGGACGCACCGTCACCAACCCCGTCAACGGGGAGCAGATCCCGATGTACGTGGCCGACTACGTGATGATGGAGTACGGCACCGGTGCGATCATGGCGGTACCCGCCCACGACGAGCGCGACTACGCGTTCGCGCGCGTGTACGGGCTGCCCGTACGGCGCGTGATCGTGCCGCCGAACGCGCTCGACACCGTCGAGGCGGCGCCCGGCGAGGACGGCCTGCCGTATACGGGCGACGGCCTCCTGATCGACTCCCATCCCGACTTCGACGGCATGCCCAATCGCGAGGCGCTCGCCGCGATCGTCGGCTGGCTCGACCGTGAAGGCAAGGGCCACGCCTCGGTCAACTACAAACTGCGCGACTGGCTGGTCTCGCGCCAGCGCTACTGGGGTGCTCCGATCCCGATCGTGCACTGCCCCGAGTGCGGCATGGTGCCCGTACCCGACGAGCAGCTGCCGGTGCTGCTGCCCGACATCGCCGACTACACCCCCAAGGGCCGCTCGCCGCTGGCGGGCGCGGAGGAGTGGGTGAACGTGCAGTGCCCGGCGTGCGGTGAGCCGGCCCGTCGCGAGACCGACACGATGGACACGTTCGTCGACTCCTCCTGGTACTTCCTGCGCTACTGCGACGCGCGCAACGAACACGCCGCGTGGGACCGTGCGGCGCTGCGCCGGTGGATGCCGGTCGACCAGTACATCGGCGGGGTCGAGCACGCGATCCTGCACCTGATGTACGCGCGCTTCTTCACCAAGGCGCTCGCCGACCTCGGCCACCTCGACTTCCAGGAGCCCTTCCAGGCGCTGTTCACGCAGGGCATGGTCACCAACGACGGAGCGAAGATGAGCAAGTCCCGCGGCAACGTCGTCTCGCCCGCGTCGATCATCGAGCGCGTGGGCGCGGACACCGCGCGCTGCTACATCCTGTTCGTCGGGCCGCCCGACCAGGATGCCGACTGGTCCGACGAGGGCGTGGACGGCGTCTATCGCTTCCTCTCGCGACTGTGGCGGCTGGCCGCGGACACCGCCGAGCGCGCCGGCGCCAGCACGGGCGAGCTCGTCACCCCGGCTGCGGCCGAGGGCGATGATCTCGTGCTCGTGCGCAAGGCGCATTGGGCGATCGACAAGGTCGGCGGCGACCTGCGCCGCTTCGCGTTCAACACCGCGATCGCAGCGGTCATGGAGCTGATCAACGACGTCTCGCGTCTGCGCGACACCGCGGGCGAGGAGACGCTGCGCTTCGCGCTCGCCACCGCCGCCTCGCTGCTGTTCCCGTTCGCCCCTCACGTCAGCGCCGACGTGTACGAGCGCCTGACCGGAGCGCGCGTGTGGGAGCAGCCGTGGCCGCAGGCCGAGGAGGCGCTGCTGGAGAGCGAGTCCTACGAGCTGGTGTGCCAGGTCAACGGCAAGGTGCGCGACCGCGTGCAGGTCAGTGCCAACACCGGGCCGCAGGACCTCAAGGACCTGTGCCGTGCCGCGCCCAACGTGATCGCGCACGTCGACGGCAAGGAGATCGTCAAGGAGATAGTCGTGCCCGGCAAGCTCGTGAACCTGGTCGTGCGCTAGGCGTCATGGCCGAGCTCAAGCCCGCGTACCTGATCCACGGCGACGACCACGGGGCGGTGGCGGCGCGGCGCGCGGGTCTGCGGGCGCTGGCCGAAGGTGGAGAGGGGGGAGGCGCGAGCGTGGAGCTGCTGGAGGGCGATGCCGCCACCCCCGAGAGCGTGGCCTATGCGCTCGCCACGATGACGCTCGCCGTCGGCCGGCGCGTGGTCATCGTGGAAGGCGTCGAGCGCTGGCGTGACGCGGATGTCCAGGAGCACGTGGCGAGCGCGCTCGCGCAGATGCCGCCGGATACCACGCTCGCGCTGTTCGCGCGCGAGGAGGCGCGCGTGAAGGCGCCTGCGTCGCTGCACCAGGCGGTCGAACGGGCAGGCGGACAGGTGCTCGTGCAGGCCACGGTCAAGCCGTGGGAGCTGCCCAAGTGGGCGCGCGAGCAGGCTTCAAGGTTCGGCGTCGTGCTCGACGACGCCGCGGCCAAGGCGCTGGTCGCCCAGGTCGGGGAGCGCCAGCAGCGGCTGTTGCGCGAGATCGAGAAGCTGGCGCTCGCATCGTCTCCGGACGGGAAGGCCGAGCCTGTCGCGCCCGGCCTGGCACAGGATCGCGGCCAAGCGCCGATCCGGGTGAGCGCGCAGGACATCGAGGACCGCGCGGCGCACTCCAGCGAGTGGCGGGCGTACGCGCTCGCCGACGCGCTCGTCGGCGCGGACACGCGCGAGGCGACGCTCTCCTACCTGCGGCTGCGCCAGCAGGGCGAGCGCCTGTCGGGCCTCGTGTACCTGATCGCCGGGCGGCTGCGAGACGCGCTGGCGGTGGCCTTGCGCCTGAGCGCGGGCGAGTCGGTGGCGGAGGTCAAGCGCTCGCTGCGCATGCCCTCCCGCGCCGCCGAGCGCTTCGTCGCAGACGTCGCCCGCAGCGACCCCGAGCGGCTGCGCGCGGCGCTGTCAGCGCTCGCTGAGCTCGAGCTCGACAGCCGTGGCGGTGCGCCGCTCTCCAGCAGCCGCAGCAGGATCAGCGGCCTCGGCGAGGACACGCTCGCCGTCCGCGCGATCGAAGCGATAGCCGGCCGCTAGGCTGCGCCATCCTGCGCCGGCGGGTGCGTCCTTGCCTGGCTTGCCTATCGACCGGCTATCAGGCGAGCTGCGCGGGACTTCTTGCGCGCTCCGGTGTTGCGGTGCAGCGCGCCGCGCTTGACGGCCTTGTCGATCGTGCTGACCAGCTCGCGGTGGGTGCTGTCTGTGGCCGCCTGGTCGCTCTCGGCAACCGACGACTCCAGACGCCGGAAGTAAGTCTTTATGGCGGAGGTGTAGCGGCGGTTCTCGAGCCGCTCGCGCTCGGAGCGCAGGATGCGCTTCTTCTGGGAGTGGATGTTGGCCATAGCGTGGGTCCGGCGCGCAAACAAACGACCCGGGCGCGCCGGGCAGCGCCGTACTATAGCGGCCTTGTCCGCCAGCGCCGAAGCCTTCGCCGAGGAGCCGGTCGCCCCGGCGCCGCCGGGCGCCGGCGGCGTGGCGCGCAATACGGCGATCTTCTCGATCTTCACGGGCCTCTCGCGGATCGCGGGGCTCGCGCGCGAAATCCTGTTCGCGAGCTACTTCGGGACTACCGGCTACGCGTCCGCGTACACGATCGCCTATCAGGTGCCCAACTACATCGCGCAGCTGTTCGCACAGTCGGCGCTGTCGGCGGCGTTCGTGCCGGTGTTCACGGACCTGCTCCAGAAGGGCAGGCGCAAGGAGGCGGTGCGGCTGGCCTCGACGCTCTTCTGGATTATCCTGATCGTCCTGGGGGCGCTCACGGCGGTGTTCATCCTCGCCGCCGGCGTGCTGATGCCGCTGTTCATCGGACCAAAGTTCAGCCAGGACCTGAACGACCTGACGGTCGGGCTCTCACGTGTGCTGTTCCCGGTGATCCTGCTGTTGGGGCTCAACGGCCTGCTCGTGGGGATCCTTCAGTCCTACGACCACTTCACGATCCCGGCGCTGTCGCCCGCCATCTGGAACGTCGTGATCATGGTGCTGCTGGTGGTGCTAGCGCCGCACTTCCACGGCGAAAACAGGATCTACGCGTTCGCGTTGGGGATTCTGGTGGCGACGATCGTGCAGGTGCTGCTCGCGTTCGGCGCGCTCGGGCGCATCGACTTTCGCCTACGCGTGCAGATCGACTGGCACGACCCGCGCGTGCGCCACGTGTTCGCGCTGATGCCGCCGGTGATGCTCGGCCTGGGGATCGTGAACCTCGATCAGCTGATCAACTCGGCCTTCGGCAGCCTCGTCTCCGAAGAAGCGCCGCGAGCGATCGACAACGCGTTTCGTGTGTACATGCTGCCCCAGGGAGTGTTCAGCGTTGCGGTCGCCACCGTGCTGTTCCCTGCGCTCAGCCGCATGGCCGCGCGCCGCGAACCGTCCGCCATGCGCCGCACGGTGGGCAACGGCATGCGCCAGATCAACCTGATGCTGATACCGGCGGCTGCGTTCATGATCACGCTGCCCACGCCGATCGTGAAAGTGCTGTTCGAGCGGGGCGAATTCAACGCGCGCTCGACCGAACTGGTGTCGATCGCGCTGTTCTGGTTCGCGTTCAGCCTGCCCTTCGGCGGCCTCAACCTGCTGCTCACGCGCACCTTCTTCGCCGTTCAGCGCCCGTGGATTCCCACCCGTCTGGCGGCGATGAACATCGTTGTCGACGTGATAGTCAGCGTCGCCCTGTACAAGCCACTGGGGATCGCCGGGCTGATCATCGGCACGATCGCCGCCAACATCGTGATGACCGGGCTTCAGCTCCAGCGGCTGCGCGCCGGCCTGAATGGCCGCCTGGAAGGGGCGCAGACGGTGAAGATCACCGCCCGCATCCTGGTCGCGTCAGCGCTGCTGGCGGGGGTCTCTTGGGTGGTCTGGAAGCTGCTCGACGAGCTGCTTGGCGGCTCGCTGGGCGCGCAGATCGTCAGCATCGGCGGCGCGGGGGTGGCTGGCGTGCTCGTGTACTCGCGCGCGGTGCTGGCGATGCGCATCCCCGAGGCCCATCAGGTCGGCAACCTGATCCGCGCACGGCTCGGGCGCGCGTGAGCGAACGCGGCGGGTGCTGAGGAAGGGGCCGAGCGAGGGTTGCTCGCCCGACCCCTGACCGGCCTCACAGTTTGACTGCGTACCACGTTTCCTCGACCTCGCCTTCGCACTCCCAGTTTCCCGGGGCCGCTTTCGAGTTGAAGCCGGCCTTTGTCTTCGCGCCTATATAGACGCAGCCGCCGTCGTGGAAATCGGTGTACTTCGTCTTGCCTATCTTTACCGTCTGCACCGTCCCCGATTCGTCGAAGCCCGCGATCGTCCACGTTTTCGCTTTCGAGTAGACCACGAGTTCATACCCGCATCCGGTCGCGCTGCCACAGAAGTCGTAGACCTTGCCGCCCTTGTATTTCTTTGGGGTGACCCTGTAGCTGATCTGCGCTGTTCCCACCTGACCGTCTTTGCTTTTAGCCGTCACGGTATACGTGTGGGCCCCGAGGAGCGACGTGGCGAGCGTGCCCGAGCCGCTAGACGTACCGTTCGAGTCGGTGCACGATTCGAGTCCCGGCCCGCCTGGAGCTTCGGCACACGAGAACCTGGTATCGACGACCGTGCCAGCCACGTAGCTTCCTCCGCTCGCGGGGGAGCTGATCGTTGCCGTCGGCAGGTCCGTCGTAAGAGTCTCATCGCTGCTCCGTGTGGTGCCACCCGCATTGGTCGCGACCAGCCGGTAGTGATATGTAGTATTCGAAGCCAGACCTTCGGCGAAGGCAGATATTTCTACTGGGGTTTCGCCGGATCCTGGCGACGGCGAGCACGGTGCGCTATGACCGTATTCCGTTGTGAGGCCGTATTCGACCTTGCAGGCACTCACTTCTGCCCCTTCCGGGTCCACCGTACCGGAGAACCTCGCAAACCAGTAGAGGCCAGAGAGTTCGATTTTCACGGGTTTGAAGACGATCGTTGGCGCACTCTGGGTGAGGGCCATGCTGTCTTCTTGGCCAGCTGAGAGGGCGACGACCCCGCTCGGGAGCCCGTTGACTGGTTCTGGTTCGTCGGCCATGGTCACTATACCGTTGCCGAGTGCATCGTAGTTGTTATAGCCCCAGGCCGATACGGCGCCGCTTTCCTGTAGCGCCAAGCTGTGAACCTCGCCAGCCGCGACCGCTGTGACTTTGGTCAATTTCTTCACCGGGGCTGGCGTGGGATCGCAATTGCACGAGCCGCCGCCGTAGCTGCCGTTCCCGAGCTCGCCGTAGTCGTTGAAGCCCCAGGCTTGGGCTACGCCGCCTTCGACCGCGAGCGCGTGGTATGTGCCTGCCGAGATGTCCGTGGCGTCGCTGAGGTTTTTCACAGCCGCTGGCGTGGCATCACAGCTGCAGCTTCCGCCACCGCTCGATGCTGTCACCGCACGGCCAACGAGCCCGAGCAATATGCCTGCCTGGGCTGTGATCATTCTCGTCAGGTCGTTGATTCTCATCAGCTCGTCTCCATGCATCGTGGTTGCAGCCACAACCGCCCCGTGGCGGCGCTTTTGATGGCGCTGTGCCCACAATGCACCGTGTCGCTGCCCGCGTGTGTGAGGTTGCACACGTGCTCGCGGCATCGCCGCCGCGCCGAGCAGAGGCCGGGTGGACCGAAGCCCACCCGGCTTGCGCCCGGCCAGAGATCGCCGCTTACTACATACGTCCCAGGACTTGTGTCATATGCCTGGGCGGCGTGACACTCCCGACACCTGGACAGGCCGTCAGGCTTGCGCCTGACGCGTTGCCGCGGTTGAGCCTCGAAGGCCCGTAGTCGAGTTGGCGATCCGCCGGAGCGTCAAGCCTAGAGCATCCTCGGCGGGCGATCGGCCCTATTGGACGGCTGGCGCGGGCTTCGGCCGCGGGCGCCCACCCGGAAACGCCAGGCGCAGGATCGTGCGGTGCACGCTGCCGAGCTGCTTGCGCAGCGGCCCGGTGTTGTAGGGAAGCTCGTAGCGGCGGCACACGTCCTGCACGCGCGGCGCGATCTCCGCGTAGCGGCTGGAGGGCATGTCCGGGTACAGGTGGTGCTCGACCTGGAAGCTGAGGTTGCCGCTGAGCAGGTGGAACAGCGCGCTGCCCTCGATGTTGGCGGAGCCGAGTAGCTGGCGCACGTACCACGCGCCGCGCGTCTCCTCCGCCACCTCGTCCTCGCTGAACGTGTACGTCTGGTCGGGGAAGTGCCCGCAGAAGATGATCGAGTGCGCCCACACGTTGCGCACGATGTTGGCGGTGAAGTCCGCCGCGAGCGTGGCCTTGAACGTGCGCCAGCCCGAGCTGGCGGCCGCTCGCCGGCCCGAGCGAGCCCCGGAGACGGCGGCGGCCAGCGCGGCGGACAGCGCTGGGAACGCCACGTAGTCCTTGACGATCTGCCTGCGCGCCTTCTCGCCGATCGCCTTCAGCTCCTCGAGCGCTTGGCGCTTGGGCTTCTCGCCCGAGCGGATCGCATCGAAGTTCATGTCGTGCAGCGCCACACCCCACTCGAAGAAGCCCATCAGCACGAGGTTGTACAGCGGCTGGAGCATGTAGATCGGGTGCCATTTCTGGTGGGGGTCGATGCGCATGATCTCGTAGCCCAGGTCGCGGTCCTTGCCGCGGATGTTGGTGAACGTGTGGTGCTCGTAGTTGTGCGAGTGACGCCAGGCGTCCGCCGGCGAGGCGGTGTCCCAGTCCCAGGACTGGGAGTTGATGTCCGGGTCGTTCATCCAGTCCCACTGGCCGTGCATCACGTTGTGGCCGATCTCCATGTTCTCGAGGATCTTCGCGATCGACAGCGCCGCCGTGCCGGCCAGCCACAGCGGCGTGAAGGGCGAGCCGGCGAGCACCGCGCGGGCGCCGAGCACGAGTTGGCGGTGCGCCCTGATGACACTGCGGATGTAGCGCGCGTCGCGCTCGCCCAGCGCCGCGTACACCTGCTCGTGGATCGCGTCCAGCTCGCGCCCGAGCTGCTCGATCTGCTCGGCGTTGAGGCGGGCCAGCGGGCTGTCTTCCGATGCGAGCTCGCCGGCGAGGGCGTCGGGCGTGGGCTCCTCGGCGGTGAATGCGCGGGCGGGCTCGCTGGCTGTGGCTGACATGGCTCCTCCTCGGCTGTTTACAGGTCGATCTCGACGGCGCCCTCGGGCGCGTTGATGCAGGTGCGCAGCAGTTCTCCGCGCTGGCCGTGCACCTGGCCCGTGCGCAGGTCGCGCACCTGCCCGGAGCACAGGCGCCCGACGCAGCTGTGGCAGATCCCCATGCGGCACCCGAACGGCAGCCGCGCGCCGGCGCTCTCGCCGGCCAGCAGGATCGGCTGCGTGCCGTCGCTGCTCGCGCTCACGCCGCTGGCGCGAAAGTCGATCGTGCCGCCGCAGCCGCGCTCGCCAGCACCGACGGCGATCCCGTCCCCACCCACCCCAAGCGCTCCACGTGCATTCGTGCCGGCTCGCCCTCGCTGCGCCAGTGCTCGCCGAGCGTCTCCAGCAGGCCCGCGGGGCCGCATGCGAACGTCTCGCGCTCGCGCCAGTCGGCGCACAGGTGGTCCAGCTCGCGCGGGGCCAGGCGCCTGGCGCCGCCCGTCAGCCGCATGTGCGGGCGGTAGCCGCGGTGGTGCTCGTCTAGCTGGCGCAGCTCGCGGTCGAAGATCACCTGCTGTGGCTCGCGTGCGCAGTGGATGTGGACGACGTCCTCCAGCGCCTCGCGCCGTGCGAGGCTGAGCAGCATGCTGATGATCGGCGTGATGCCGCTGCCGGCGCTCACGAACAGCAGCCGCCGCGGCAGCGGCTCGGGCAGCACGAACGTGCCTTCGACGCCGCCCAGGCGCACGACGGTGCCGGGTTCCAGGCGGTTGCACAGGTATGGCGAGACCTTCCCTGCGGGCACGAGCTTGGGGGTGATTGCGATGCAGCCGTCGCCGCCCAGCGGGTCGGAGGTGAGCGAGTAGGCGCGCCAGTGGTGCACGCCGTCGACGTCCAGACCTAGGCGAACGTACTGTCCGGGCAGGTGTCCCGGCCATTCCCAGCCGGGTCTGATCCACACGGTGACGGCCACGGCACCCTGGCGCTCGATGCGCTCAACGCGCCCGCGCAGCTCGCGCGTGGACCACAGCGGGTTGACCAGCTCCAGGTAGTCGTCGGGCGCGAGCGGCGAGGTGAAGGAGCCGATCAGGCGCAGCGCGCGGCGGCGTACGGGGGAGACCTGCGGGACGGCACCCCGTTCAGGCACGGGTGGCAGCGGCGCTGGGGGCGCGGACGGGGTGTGGGGCGCGGGAGAGCACGATGACCTGATCTGATGTTACCTCGTTTGAGGTTACATCAAACACGGTATCCTGAGATGGAGATGGCAAGTGTGAGCTTGGACACGGAGCGAGGGCAGCAGCTGGAGGCGACGCCGCGCGAGGCGCCCCCGGCGAACCTGACGATCGAGCAGCTGGCGGCGGAGGTGGGGATGTCGGTGCGCAACATCCGCAACCACCACTCGCGCGGCCTGCTGCCGGCGCCGGAGGTGCGCGCGCGTGTGGGCTATTACAGCTCCGAGCACGTGGAGCGTCTGCGCCTGATCCTCGACCTCCAGGCCGACGGCTTCAACCTGACGGCGATCGAGCGGTTGCTGAACGGGTCGCGCGGCTCGGCGGCGCGGCTGATGAACCTGCGCGACGCGCTGGCGGCGCCGTTCGAGAGCGAGACACCGGAGCTGGTGACGGCGCAGGAGCTCCAGGAGCGATTCGGCGACGTCGAGGACAGGGATATCGAGCGTGTGCGCAAGCTGAAGCTGCTGATCCCGCTGGGCGATGGGCGCTTCGAGGTGCCAAGCCCGGCGCTGATGCGAGCGGCCGAGGAGGTGACCGAGCTCGGCATCCCCCTGCACGCGGCTATCGGCCTGATCGAGCGAGTGAGCCGCGACTGCGAGTCGATCGCGCGCGCGTTCGTGCGCTTGTATTTGAAGGAGCTGTGGGAGCCGTTCGCGCAGGCCGGCCAGCCGGAGGACGGCTGGGACGAGTTGATCGACGCGATCGGCGCGCTGCGGGCGATCGCCTCGGAGGCGCTGCTGGCGGTGTTCAAGCAGAGGATGAGCGCGCAGGTGGAGACGGAGTCGGCGAAGCTGATCGCGCGCCAGGTCAAGCACGCGCGCTGAGCGCACATACGGCGAGATGGGGGCTGGGGGCGGTCCCTCTACGCTGTAGCCGCAGATGGACCAGGCCCACATCCGCAACTTCTGCATCATCGCGCACATCGACCACGGCAAGTCGACGCTCGCCGACCGCATCCTCGAGCTGACGCACACTGTCGCGGCGAGGGAGATGCGCGCCCAGCTGCTGGACTCGATGGACCTCGAGCGCGAGCGCGGCATCACGATCAAGGCACAGGCCGTGCGGGTGTTCTACACCGCGCTCGACGGCGAGACCTATCAGCTGCACCTGATCGACACGCCCGGGCACGTGGACTTCACGTATGAGGTGTCGCGCTCGATGGCGGCGTGCGAGGGGGCGCTGCTGGTGGTGGACGCCGCGCAGGGTGTGGAGGCGCAGACCGTCGCCAATACCTACCTGGCGGTGGAGTCCGGCCTGGAGCTGATCCCGTGCTTGAACAAGATCGACCTGCCAGGTGCGGAGCCCGAGCGGGTGGCGGGCGAAGTCAGCGAGCTGATCGGCGAGCCGCCCGACTCGATCCTGCGGATCAGCGGCAAGACGGGCGCGGGCGTGGGCGAGGTGCTGGAGGAGCTGATCGCGCGCGTGCCAGCGCCGGCGGGCGACCCGGACGGCCCGCCGCGCGCGCTGATCTTCGACTCGGAGTTCGACCAGTACCGCGGCGTGATCGCCTACATACGCGTGGTCGATGGCACCTTCCGCAAGGGCGAGGCGATCCGCGCGATGGCCACCGGCACGCAGGCGGACATCGACGACATCGGCTTCTTCAGCCCGCAGATGATGCCCACCGACCAGCTGGCTGCCGGCGAGGTCGGCTACCTGATCACTGGCCTGAAGGACGTGACGCAGCTGCGCGTGGGCGACACGCTCACCACGCGGGCGCGGGCGGGCGCGGGATCGGGCTCGCACCCGTCCGGCGCGCGCGGGGAGGCGAGCGAGGCGCTGCCGGGCTACAGGGAGGTCAAGCCGATGGTCTTCTGTGGCCTGTTCCCGATCGACTCCGACGACTACCCGGACCTGCGCGACGCGCTGGAGAAGCTGACGCTGAACGACGCGGCGCTGTCCTGGGAGCCGGAGACCTCTGACGCGCTGGGCTTCGGCTTTCGCTGCGGCTTCCTGGGCCTCTTGCACATGGACATCGTGCGCGAGCGCCTGGAGCGCGAGTACGACCTGGAGCTGCTGGCGACGATGCCGTCGGTGGAGTTCGACGTGACGTTGACCAACGGCGAGGAGCTGGTCGTCCACAACCCCTCGGACATGCCCGACCCGGGGCACATCCAGGAGATCCGCGAGCCGTTCATCCGCGCGTCGGTGATCGCGCCGAAAGAGTTCGTGGGGGCGGTGATGGAGCTCTGCCAGGAGCGTCGCGGCGAGCACGCGGGCATGCACTACCTGTCGCCCGAGCGCGTGCAGCTTACATACGACCTGCCGCTCGCGGAAATCGTGCTGGACTTCTTCGACCAGCTGAAGTCGCGCACGCGCGGGTACGCGTCGCTCGACTACGAGATCAGCGGCATGAGGCCGTCGGACCTGGTCAAGCTGGACGTGCTGCTGGCGGGTGACCCTGTGGACGCGCTGTCGCTGGTTGTGCACCGTGACAAGGCGTACGAGATGGGCCGCGCGCTGACGGACAAGCTGCGCAAACGCATCCCGCGCCAGCAGTACGACGTGCCGATCCAGGCGGCGATCGGCTCGCACGTGATCGCGCGCGAGACGGTGAAGGCGTTTCGCAAGGACGTGATCTCAGGGTGCTACGGCGGCGACATCACGCGCAAGAAAAAGCTGCTGGCCAAACAGAAGGAGGGAAAGAAGCGCATGAAGCAGGTGGGGCGTGTGGAGGTGCCTCAGGAGGCCTTCCTGGCGGTCCTGGAGCTGGGCGAGGAGTAGCGTGCGGCCTGAGCCGTTCAGGGTGCTGTTCGTGTGCCTTGGCAACATCTGCCGCTCGCCCACGGCCGAGGGCGTGATGCGCGCGCTCGTTGCGCAAGCCGGGCTGGAGGACGACTTTTTTATTGATTCGGCTGGGACAGGTGGGTGGCACGTCGGTAGCGCGCCGGATCGGCGCGCTACCGCCGCCGCCCGTGCGCGTGGGCTTGAGCTCGAGGGCCAAGCGCGGCAGGTCGGCGCGGAGGACTTCCTCGAGTTCGACCTGCTGCTGGCGATGGACAGCGTCAACGCGAGCGAGCTGCGGCGCCTGGCAGCGGGTCCTGACGAGCGCGGCAAGGTGAGGCTGCTGCGCGAGTTCGACCCCGCGGCTGTGGCGGCCGGCGATCTCGACGTGCCCGATCCCTACTACGGCGCCGAGGGCGGCTTTGACGAGGTGTTCGAGCTGGTGCAGGCGGCTTGTAGGGGCCTGCTCGAGCAGGTGCGCGCCGGTGGCGTGGCGAGCTCTAGCGATCCGTCCGCGAGCCGCGCCGGCCGGGTCGCGGCCGTGTCGCCCCGACCCGGTCGCGGCGGCGCGGCATCAGCGACGCGAGCGCCGCGGTCGGGGTTGTGACGCTGCCGGCTGGCGCGAGCGACGCACGCCGCGTCGGCGGCGGGGACATCAACGAGGCTTGGCGGGTGACGCTCGCGGACGGCGGCGACGCGTTCGTGAAGACGCGCGCGGACGCCGCCGCCGGCGAGTACGCGGCGGAGGCAGCCGGCCTGTGCTGGCTGGCCGACGCGGGCGCCCTGTGCGTGCCGCGCGTGCTGGAGGTCGCCGAGCGCTACCTCGCGCTCGAGTGGATCGGCGGCGCCAACTCCGCACGCCTGAGTGGCGCGGGTGCGGAGGAGCTCGGCCGCGGGCTCGCGGCGGTCCACGCGGCGGGGGCAGCGTGCTTCGGGATGCCGGGCGCGACAGGCGCCCGCTTCGGCTGGTTGCAGCTGTCTAACGAGCCGGCCGAGGACTGGCCGAGCTTCTACGCGAACCGCAGGCTGCGCCCGCTGGCGGCGCTCGGGCTTGAGCGGGGAGCCCTGCCGCGCAGCGCGAGCGAGGCGGTCGAGCGCGTGTGCGCGCGCCTGGGGGAGCTGTGCGGGCCGGCGGAGCCGCCCGCGCGGCTGCACGGCGACCTGTGGTCGGGCAACGTGCTGGCGGACGGCAGCGGACGCCCGTGGCTGGTCGACCCGTCTGCCTATGGTGGGCACCGCGAGGTCGACCTGGCGATGCTGCGGCTGTTCGGCGCGCCCTCGCCGCGCGTGTTCGCCGCATACGAGGAGGTCGCGCCGCTGGCCGATGGGTGGCGGGCGCGGGTCGAGCTCTACCAGCTGCTGGCGCTGCTGGTGCACGCGCTGCTGTTCGGCGGCTCCTATGTCGCGGCGGCCCAGCGCGTGGCAGCGCGCTACGCGTGAGCGGGCGCTCAGATGTCCGCCCGGGCAAGCGGGGTCGGAGTGGAAGGTGTGCGTTCCGATACTGCCTCAGCGCGGCGGCGGCTGTACCTGCTCTCGCGGGTGGTGGTCGCGCGCCACTACCGCCAAGAGCTGACGCTCGCGGCGGTCGCCCGCGCCCTCGCCAGCTCGCCGCGCCAGCTCCAGCGCGCGTATGCGCAGTTCGGCGATACGACGTTTAGCGAGGACCTGCTCTCGCGGAGGATGGCGGTCGGGGCACAGCTGCTGGTCGAGCAGCGCTCGATCCCAGTCGCTGACGTCGCGCGCCTGGTGGGCTACAGCCAGGGACCGCATTTCGCGCGTGCCTTCGGTCGTCGCTACGGCATGTCACCTGCCCGCTTTCGCCGGATCGCAGCGCGGGCGAGCGCGGCGCCGTCCCTCCGGCAGGACGCTCCCGCCTGGAGGGCGGGCCCTCCCTTCGGCAGGACAGGCAGGCAGGGCGGTCGGCGCGCGCCGGCGCTTTAGGCGGAGGAGCGCTCGTAGATCGCGTCCGGCTCACCGTGCGGGGACGGTGTGAGCGCCTCCGCTCCGGGCAGGCGCAGGCGCATCAGCGTGCCACCGCCGGGTGCGGGCTCGGCGGTGACGGTACCGCCGTGCTGGTGGGCGACCTGACGCACGATCGCCAGGCCCAGCCCCGAGCCGGGTCGGCCGCGCGCCTCGGCGCCGCGATAGAAGCGGTCGAAGATGTGCGGGAGGTCCGCGGCTGAGATGCCAGGACCGTGGTCGCGCACCGACAGCTCGCCCGCGCGCAGCCGCACCTCGACGGGCTCGCCCGGCGGGCTGTACTTGATTGCGTTGTCGACGAGGTTGCCGACCGCCCGCTGGAGCCTGGCTGGCACGCCTGCGACGATCGTCGGCTCGAGCTCCGCGTTCAGCGGCGTGGCGGGAGCGAGCGAGCCCGGCTGGCGCGGCCGGCTGACGCGCTCGACGACCTCCTGCGTGAGCACGTCCAAGCGCAGCTCCTCCACGTCCGCGGGCGGCTCGTCGCCGCGCGCGAGGTCGATCAGATCGTTCATCAGCATGGTCAGCTCCTCGATCTGCTCGACCACGTCCTCGAGCAGCCGGCGGCTCTCCTCGGGCTCCATGAACTCGCCCTGGTGCTGGAGGATCTCGATGTTCGTGCGCAGGCTGGTGATCGGCGTACGAAGCTCGTGGGAGGCGTCCGCCACCAGCTGGCGCTGCGCGTGCACCGACTCGTCGAGCGCGCTCATCGAGCGCTCGAGCGCGTCGAGCATCGAGTTGAAGCTCCGCGCCAGGCGCCCCAGCTCGTCTCCGCCCGATGGCGCAATGCGTCCGCTCAGGTCCTGCGTCAAGGCGACGTGCTCGGTGGCCTCAGTAAGCCGCCTGAGCGGCTGCACGGCGGCGCCGGCCACCAGCCGCCCGAGCAGCGCGGCCAGCGCGATGCCACCCACGAGCACCAGCGCCAGGATCAGACGCAGCCGGCCGAGCAGGCTGTCGACTTCGGTCAGGGGCTGCGCGAACTGCACGGCCTCGCCCTTGCCGAGCGACTGCGCGAGTATGCGCAGGTGGATGCCGTTGACTTCGGCGTCCGAGAACAGAGGCTCGCCGCCGTGAGCCGCCAGCGCGCGCGTCTTGGCGTCGATCGGCAGCGACACGCCTTTGGCTGAGCGCACCACGATCTTGCCGCTCGAGTTGACCACCTGCTGGTAGCCGCGAACCTGATTGGGTCCCCCGGGCAGCCCGCCGAAGATGTTGCCGCCCCCCGCGATCGCTCTGCTGGGGGTGCCGTTGCGGATATCCGGGCGCGTTGCAGGAGGGTTGAGGGCGCGTTCGGCGGCGATCCGCAGACGCGCGCGCCTGCGCAGGGCCCGCGTGCTGTCGCTGTTGGCGTCGAGGTCGAGCGCGCGCTGGACCGCGCCCGCGTCCACTCCGCGATGGCGCAGCTGTGTATCCACCTGACCGTGCAGCTGGTGTGAGGTGAGCACGTAGATCAGAACAGACGCGAGCACCACGGCGATCGCCACAGCGGCGGCCGCCACGATCGCGATCCGCCGGCGAAAGCTCATGGCGAGGTGCGCAGCACGTAGCCCACGCCACGCACCGTGTGCAGCAGGCGCGGCTCCTCGTCGGACTCGAGCTTGCGGCGCAGGTAGCCCATGTAAACGCCGAGCGAGTTGGAGCTCGACCCGAAGTCATAGCCCCACACCGCCTCGAAGATCGTCGAGCGTGTGAGCACCTGACGCGGGTGGCGCATGAACAGCTCGAGCAGCAGGAACTCCGTGCGGGTCAGCGCCAGCAGCCGCTCGCCACGCCAGGCCTCGTGCGCGGGCACGTCCAGGCGCAGGTCCTCGAACGTGAGCGCCTCCTGCTTGTCGTCCTCCTCGCCCGCCCGGCGCAGCAGTGCACGCACGCGCGCGAGCAGCTCGCGCAGCGCGAACGGCTTCACCAGGTAGTCGTCTGCGCCTGCGTCCAGACCGGCGACGCGGTCATCGACCTCGCCGCGCGCGGTGAGCATCAGCACGGGTGTGGTGTCGCCGCCCTCGCGCAGGCGCGCGCACACTTCCAGGCCGTTCACGTACGGCATCGCGATGTCGAGGATGATCGCCTCGTAGGCCGTCGTCTCCAGCCGCTCGAGCGCCTCACGCCCGTCGCTGGCGTTGACGACGTCGTAGTGTTCGAGTGTCAGCGCTCGGAGCAGCGCGTTCTGTACGGCGGGCTCGTCGTCGACGACCAGTATGCGTGCTTGCTCGGCCATTGGCTGGACTCGTCTCGGGCGGTCCGCCCCGTCGTGTGCGACGGTTCGGTGGGGAAACGGGCGATTACCAGGCTAGCGTGACCGGCAGGGGCGATATCCGATTAAGGAACTGCGAAGAGAATGCTAAGAATCGCCAGGCGAGAGCGCAGTCGGGAGCGCCCCGACGAGGAAGACGTGCTCGCTACGCAGTCGCGCACGCTGCGCAACAGCATCATCAGCCTGGCGGTGTTCTTCGCGCTGGTCGCGGGCCTGCTGTTCGCGGTGCCCAGTCTGGACGCCGCCGCCGATCGCATCGCCCACGCGAGCCTCGGCTGGGTGCTGGCGGGTGTGGTCTTGGAGCTGCTCTCGTGCCTCAGCTACGTGGTGCTGTTCGACCTCGTGTTCGGCCGCCTTGGGCGCAGCCTCAGCTCGCGCCTTTCGCTCGCGGAGCTGGCGGTCAACTCGGTCGTGTCGGTCAGCGGGCTGGCGGGCATCGCGCTGGGGGCGTGGGTGCTGCGTGCCAAGGGATTCTCCACCGAGCGGATCGCCAAGCGCTCGGTGCTGATCTTCGCGATCACCAGCGCCGTGAACCTCGTCGCAGTGATCGTGATCGGCGTACCGATGTGGCTGGGTCTGATTCCCGGGTCGCGAAACCCGCTGCTCACGCTGCTGCCGGCCGCGGCCGCGCTGGCGACGCTGGTGGCGACGCTCCTCGCCGCACGGTGGGCGCGGCGCACCGCGGCGGGGGCGGCGCGCGGGCGCTTGCGGGTGGTGCTGGTGGCGGTGGGCGGCGGCGTATACGACACGCTCCAGCTAATAGGCGAGCGCGACTGGAGGCTGCTTGGCGCGGTCGGCTACTGGCTGTTCGACAACCTCGTGCTGTACGCATGCCTGGCGGCGTTCGGGCACGCGCCTTCGCTGGGGGTGGTGGCGATGGCCTACCTGGTCGGCATGATCGCCAACTCAGTGCCGATTCCGGCGGGCCTGATCGCCGTCGAAGGCGGCCTCGTGGGCATGCTGCTGCTGTTCCACGTGCGCCCCGCGTCGATGGTGATCGCGGCGGTGATCGTGTATCGGGCGATCTCCCTGTGGGTGCCGGCGGTGATCGGCTCGGTGGCGTTCCTGAGCCTGCGCCGCGAGCTCACCCGGCCGGTGGCCCCAGCCGTGCAGGGCTAGCTACCGGGCAGCGCTGAGCGGCCGGTGACGGCCTTGATGTACGCCTCCTCCGCCTGCGTGTGCTGGCAGACGCGGCCGGGGAGCGAGGCCATCACGCGCGCAAGCTGCGGGCCCACCGGCCCCGACAGCCCGGGGCAGAACACGGGCGCGGGAAGGTTGCCGGCGGCGGACCCGGGCGCGTTCATCGGGCGCAACTCGCGCGTGGCCTGAAGCGCGTGTGCGTAGGAGTCTGAGAAGATGTCGATCGCCACGCGGCCGCTGTAGATCTCGATCGAATGGCCTTCGTCATAGACCGTCGCGGGCACGCCCCGCACGAGCACGTTGCGCTGCGTGCCCAGCGTGGCGTTCGAATGCAGCACGTAGACGACCGTGGTGACCTGGAGCGGGAGCTGACAGCTGCCGCCGCCGAAGATGCCTTTGCGTTCGACGCAGTCGCCGTAGTAGACGCTGTCGCCGACCGTGGACACGTACGCACGCAGCCCGTCAGCGCTGATCAGCCGGTGTCCGTCGAAGCTCGGACCGGCCCAGTACACGCGGTAGTACGGGAACGTCTGCGCTTCGGCGAGCGCGTCAGCGGCGATTGGCTTGGGGCTGTCGGTGCCGCAGCCGCCGAGCGCCAGCGCTGCGCACACGACAGCGGGGATCGCCGCTGCTCGCAGCTTGCGTGCTCTGGCTGACATCGCCGTCATTATCTTCGCGTGCGCAGGGACACAGCTACTTCCGGGTCGCTCGAGGGTTCAAGGTCGTGCAATCCCGTCGATGCTCCGGCGCAGCCGGGTCACACGACGGATGAGCCGGGGTCCGGTGAGATAGCACACCGGACCCCGGTTGATTCTCGCAGCGCCCGTGCCCATCCGCTCCCGCCTCCGCGCCGGGCGGGGTCTGACGGACGGGTTGCGGCTGTGGGCGGCCTGCCCCTGGCGATCGCGGCGTTCACCTTGGCCCTGCTCGTGGTGTGGCTGGTGGTCGACCCACGCACGCCCGACCTGGCGGCGCAGGTGTACCGCGTCGGCCTGTTCAAGCAGATCGGCTTTGCGGTGTGGGACGAGAACTGGTACGCGGGCCACCAGCTGCCCGGCTACAGCCTGCTGTACCCGCCGCTCGCGGCGCTGCTGGGGATCAGGCCGTTGGCGGTGGCGTCGGTGCTCGCGTCGAGCGTGCTGTTCGCGCTGCTCGTGCGCGACGCGTACGGCAGCGCCGCGCGCTGGGGGGCGGCGTGCTTCGCGGTGGCCGCTGTCGGCGACGTGTGGAGCGGGCGCATGACGTTCGCGCTGGGCGTGGCGCTGGCGCTGGGCGCCGCGCTGGCGTTCGCGCGTGGGCGAGGAGCGTGGGCGGCTGTGCTCGCGCTGACGTGCGCGGCCGCGAGCCCCATCGCTGGGGCGCTGCTCGGGCTGGGTGCGCTGACGCTGTCGCTCGCCCAGCGCTCGCCGCGTGCGTTGCTGACGCTGGCTGGCCCGGCGGCGCTGCTCGTGCTGGTGACGGTGGCGCTGTTCGCGGAAGGCGGCTGGGAGCCGTATCCGATCCTGTCGTTCGCCGCGACCGTGGCGGTCGTGCTCGCGTTCCTGTGCGCGCTGCCCCGCCGGGCGCGGCTGCTGCGTATGGGCGCGTGGATCTACCTGCTCGCGTGCCTGGTGTGCGTGCTCGTGCACTCGCCGATCGGCAGCAACATCGAGCGCTACGGCGTGCTGCTGGCCGGGCCGCTGCTGCTGTGCGAGCTCGCCTCCCGCGATGCTCCGCGAGCCGCGCCGAATGCCGTTGCGCCAGCGGGTCGAACATGGCTTGCCGCGCTGGCGCTGTGCGTGATCGCCGTGTGGGTGGTGTGGGGGCCCGTACGCGAGACGCTGGCGGTCGCCGGCAGCGAAGCCACGAGCGCGGCCTACTACAGGCCGGTGGAGCGCTTCCTGGCGCGCGTGGGCGGGCGTGGCGGGGCGTCCGGGGAACCGGTGCGCGTGGAGGTGCCGCTGACGCGCTCGCACTGGGAGGCGGCGCTGCTGGCGCCGAAGGTGTCGCTCGCGCGCGGCTGGGAGAAGCAGATGGAAACGCGCTACGACCATGTGCTGATCGGCGGGGCGCTGACCGCGTCGAGCTATCAGCGCTGGCTGCACGAACAGGCGGTGTCCTACGTGGCGCTGCCGGACGCGGCGCTCGATCCGTCGAGCGCCGAGGAGGGACGCCTGATCCGCGGCGGCCTGGCTTATCTGCGCGAGGTGTTCGCGAGCGCGCACTGGCGCGTGTACAGGGTGCGCGCGCCCACGCCCATCGCATCCGGCCCCGGGCGGCTGAGCTCGCTGGGACACGACGCCTTCACGCTCGACGCGCGCTCGCCAGGCACCTTCCTCGTGCGCGTGCACTTCACGCGCTACATGACGATCGTGCGCGGCAGCGGCTGCGTGGAGCCAGCGGCGGGGGGCTGGACAACGGTGCGCTTGGACGAGGCCGGCAGCGCGACCGTGGCGGCGCGCTTCTCGCTCTCGCGCGCGTTCGGCGACGGTTCGTGCACGGCAACCCGGTCGGACGCCCGCTAGGAAGCGGATGACGCAGCGGTCTTCGACGGCGAGGCATGCTTAGGCGCGCTCGCGGAGCTGCCCACGGGCGCCAGCGCATACAGGCCGGTGACGCCGCTCAGGTAGATGTCGACACCGTCGCTGATCACCGGGTCGAACGCGCCAGTGTCCTTCTCGAACAGCATGCGCCCGGTGGAGATGCCCAGGCCGTACGTGCGGTGCTGGCCGAGGTCGGAGAAGTACACGGTGCGTCCCACGATCGTGGCCGACCCGGAGATGCGCCCGTGCCCGTTGAAGCTCCAGCTGATGTGTCCCGAGCGGGCGCTCAACGCGTAGAAGGTGCCGTCGTAGGAGCCCGTGTACAGCGTCGGCCCGAGACCCGGGGCGTTGGTGACCGCCGGCGAGGAATACACGTAGTCGCCGGTCTGCACCGCCCAGTCGAGCTTCCCGGTGGCGGCGTCGTACGCGTATATGCGCCCGTCGGTGTTGCCCAGGAACACGCGCCCGTAGACGACCGCTGCGGTCGAGTAGAAGGTGCCGCTGCCCAACAGCGCGCCTTCGGAGTTGCTCACCCACACGCGCCTGCCCGTGCGCTCGGAGATCGCCTGGAGGCGGCCGGAGTAGTCACCGAAGTACAGGACCCCGCCGGACAGCGTGGGGCTCGCCTTGACCGCCGCCGCCGCCTTGTAGGTCCAGAGGACCTCCCCGGTGCGGTCGTCCAGCGCGTATACGAGCCCGCTCTGTGTGCCGAAGAACACACGCCCGTCGTCCAGCAGCGGCGAGGACTCGCTGGCGCTCGGCAACCCGCGCCACCAGCGCACGGCGCCGTTGGCGCTGTCCAGGGCAATGATGCGGCCAGGGCTGCGCGGGTGGCCGCTGTAGAGGATCGTCACGTACACCGTGTTGGAGGTCACCGCCGGCGATGACGCCGACTGCTGGCCCAGACGCCGGGACCACACGACGTGGCCAGTGCGCTTGTTGAAAGCGGTCAGTACGGCGTTGTCTGCGAGCTGGAAGATCTGTTCGCCGTAGATCACCGGCGGGAACTCGAGCAGCGCACCCTCGTTGTGCACCCACAGCTGCTTGAACGGCGCGTGCACGTCGGCGGGCGCAGGGAAGAAGCGCGTGTGCTCGACGTTGTAGCCGTACAGCGGCCACGAGAAGCGACTGGCAGCGACGGTGGGCAGCTTGGGCGTCGGCTGGACGACGAAGCGCGCGTGCGGATGGTAGATGTTGCCCGTGCGGTTGCGCTCGTACAGGTAGCCGGCGAGCGCTGCCGCGGCCAACGCCAGCACGAGGACGGCGAGCACGAGCCGAACGCGCCTGGATCCGGGAAGCGCGCGCCTGCGTCGCTGGTTCACTGGTCGTAGGTGCAGTCTGACCGGCTGAAGGCGACCTGCTCAAGCCGCCAGCGTGCGCGACGCCGGTTCGGAGGAGGCCACCGGGGTCGTAGCCAGCGACTCCTCGCGCTCAGCGGAAGCCGCTGCGGAGGCGGCGCCGGCTCGCTTGGCGGCGGTGCCGCCTTGCGAGACCCGCGTGCGCAGGTCTCGATCGCGTGCGATCGCTCGGCCGAGAGCGCCCGCGGGCGCGCGGCGCGCGGTGCTGGCGATCAGGCGAACGAGCGTCAGCGCCAGCCAACACAGACACACCGCCGCCAAGGGGGGCAGGGTCAGCCCCGAGACCAGCGCAAGCGCTGCGTGGTTGCCGCTGGAGGACCAGATCCACAGCAGATAGTCGCCCGCGGTGAGCCCGCAAACGAAGGCCGGAAGCCTGTGGGACACGAGCAAACCCTAGACGTGTTCGGGGACGGACGCCACAGCGGCGCCTATGATCGCTCGCAATGAGCGGCCAGGACGGGGAGTCGCAGGGCTGCGAGCGCCGGTCGGAGGTGTTCGCGCCCGGGCTGCTGAGCGGCCAGGTGGCGATGGTGACGGGCGGAGGGACCGGCCTCGGGAAGGCCACCGCGCTCGAGCTCGCCCGCTGCGGCGCCGCCGTGACGATCCTCGGCAGGCGCGAGCACGTGCTGGAGCAGGCCGCCGGAGAGATCCGTGAGCTGGTGGCTGGCGGGAGCGAGCGAGACGTCGGCGGCGCGGACGCGCCCGAGCGGGCGATCGACTGGATCGGCGGCGATGTACGCCAGCCCGCCGAGGCCCAGCGGCTCGTGAGGACGACGCTCGAGCGCAACGGGCGGCTGGATCTGCTCGTGAACAACGCCGGCGGCCAGTTCTTCAGCCCCGCTGAGCTGATCGCCGAGAAGGGCTGGCGGGCGGTGTGGCGGCTGAACGTGGACGGCGCGCTGAACATGTCCGAGGCTGCCTTTGAGCTGGCATTCGCGCCCGCCGGCGGCGGGACCGTGGTGAACGTGACGCTGTCGCCGCACAACGGCATGCCCGGGATGGCTCATTCGGGCGCCGCGCGCGCAGCCGTGGAGGCGCTTACGCGGGAGCTCGCCGCGCGCTGGCGCGAGCACGGTGTGTTCGTCACCGCTGTCGCCGCCGGGCACTTCAACACGGAGGTACTCGCCAAGTACCCAGACAGCGTGCGTGCGGGCGCAGCGCGCACCGTGCCGCTCCAGCGGCTGGGGGACCCCCGCGAGCACGCGTGGCTGATCGCGCTGCTCGCCTCGCCGCTCGCCCGGGCGTTCAACGGCTCAACGGTCACGCTCGACGGAGCCCGCGACAACTGGTGTGGGCCGTGGCCGCCGGAGGGGTTGGCCGACGAGGCGGGCGAGGTGCCGGTGGAGGAGCGGCGGTAGCATGGGCTAGGGCGTGCGGGCGAAGTGTTGTGGCTGCACAGAAGCCTTCCAAGCTTCTAGGGCGGGTTCGATTCCCGTCGCCCGCTTGTAGGCCACGGGGAGTGGCGCAGTCTGGTAGCGCACCCGGCTGGGGGCCGGGCGGTCGCAGGTTCAAATCCTGTCTCCCCGATGAAAGTTGCAGGTTCAGAACCTGCCAGAGATCCACGGACAGGAGCAAAAGTCGCGAAAAAACGGGGGTTCGTGGCCGGCTGTTCTCGCGTGTTCCCGGCTGTTCACGGCACGTGGGACCGCAGAAGGACCGCAGCGACGGGCGAAAGGGACCGCAAGCGGCGGCAGTCCAAGCGGCAGATCGGTCGGCCGAGCCTCTCACGGCTCGCTCGGCGGGATCTCTTTAATCTGTTGGACGCTCACGTGGATGCCGGCGTCGCCGAGGTGCCGGGCCGCGGCCTGCAGGCTGACGAGGCTAAAGAACGGCAGGCCGTGCGGCGTGTCTGTCCGTCGGCTGCGGCTCAGCACGACGTAGGCGACGCGGATCTGATCGCGGGCCTGGGGGTGGCTGGGCACCGCCGAGGCGAACGTCGCATCGAGCCCGCGCACGATTGCGCGTGCGTCGGTACGGAACGTGTCGTCGTGCAGCAGCAGTTCGGCTGAGGTGACGCCCTGGGCGAACAGGTGGCTGAGTGTGGAGCTGCGGCCGCGCTTCTTGACATGGATGTAGGTCCCGTCGGCGGTCAGGATGTCGCACAGCTCGACGCTGTCGGGGCCGCCCGTGCGAATCAGCTTCTTGTCGAGGCAGAGCGCGGCGACAGATTCTGCGGCGCGGCGGTTGTAGGCGTCCTCGTCGTCCGTCGGCCGCGCGCCAGGCAGGCCGATGTCGAGCTCGGGGAGTGTCCGGATGAAGTCTTCGACGCGTCCGCGGTAGCTCGGGTTGATCCGGTACCAGTCCCCGCCGGAGAGCACGTAGAGGTAGCTGTCGTACTGGATCTCATAGACGACGCACTCATACACGCGCCACCTCCCGTCGAGCTGGGTTTCATCCAGGGCGCTTAGCGCTTCGACCTTGTCGCTCTTCAGAAGCTCGACTGTGAGCTTGGAGGGGTCGCGCAGGCTGCGGTAGGTCGCGATGCTCGGGTCGGGCGTGGGTTGATGGTGTCGCTGTTTGATCGAGAAGCGCACGCCGGCAATCTTCTGCCAGTCAACGGCTTCGGGGATCGCCAGGTGCATGTCGGTGAGCTCGCCCGCCTGCAACGCTTCGAGCATCTTCTGATCGAGGGTTGCGATCGTTGTGGGGTCGCGCTCCACGCGCATGTCGTCGATGAAGCGGAAGTGCGTACGGTAGCGGCGCGCTTTATAGGTCTGAAGGAGCGTCGCGGCGAGCGCCGGTAGCTCGGGTAGCGCGTGGTCCGTGTTCATCGCCAGCGAGTTGGAGCCCGTGATCTGCCCGGGTAGCTCCGAGGTCTCTGAGGTTCCGGTGATGCCGCGGAGCAGGTTTCGGGTGACGTCGAGCTCGAACGCGTTCAGCGGGCTGCTGTGGCTGACGCCGCGGCGGGTGTGAACGGTTAGCTCGTCGAACGTGCGGGCGTCGACGCTTCGGATCTGCGCCGGGTTCACACTGTTCACAACCACTCTCAGGCCGAAGTCTTGCACGACGGTCTCCTCGCGCAGAAGCCAGCGTCCGTAGCCGAAACTGACGGCGAACAGCCGTTTTCCGGCGGCGATGATCAGTAGCCCCGAACTCGAGGCACCGAGAATCCTCGGTAGCTGGCCGCCGTCGAGGTGCTGCTGTACATAGCCGAGCCATTTCGGCGGTAGCGGCGGCGTCGACTTGATGAACAGGCTCTCGCGGGTGGTGTGCAGGACGGGGACACGGTAGCCGGTGAGCTGCCCGCTCTTGGGCGCTTCGATGATCTGTGCCGCATCGTTGGGGTCGACGTCGCTCTTCAGCAGAAACCAGGTCAGCCGGAGCCTTGGGGGGCCGCTCATCTGATCTGTCTCACGAGGCGCTTTTGGACGTGGCGGCGGGATCGTGCTTGCTGCGCGCCGGTTCGATGACTACGGCATCCGGCCCAAGCAGGAGGCGAAGGTGCACCGTCGTAGAGAGCGGCAGGATCATGCAAGTCCGACGATCTTGGACCACCCATGCTCGAGAACTCGTGCGCGCTCCGCTGACACAGCAAGGGAGATAGCTCCTAATCATTCGAACCGATGCTTATCAACGCGAATCGTAAGCAAAGTCCCGGTAGCTAGAACGTTGTGCCATCGACTGGCTGGTTGATGACAAGCCCTGCTCGGACCTGCCCGGGCGTTCCCTGCGAACGTCCGTGGCGTCGCCGGTCGCTGACCTTGCCAATACGCACGCGCGGCGCGCCTGCTGCTGCACACGTCGGCGTGTCGTGCCGCTGGGCGAGCGCGCTAGCAGGGCGAGGCGCCGTGCAGCGATAGCCTTGCTGCCGCTTGGGGCGCAGGCGCCGGTGCGAGAAGTCGGGCTCCTCTGCGGGGAATCGTTGAGGAGCGGCAGGCAACCTCGGTGCCGACGGCGTGGTGGTGTTGAATATGCAGGGTGGACAGCGACACCAGGGCACCGGGCGCCGTGATGCGCCAGCTTCGCTCAGCTCTCGGATTGCTCGCCTTGCAACGCTTGGCGCGGATCGGTCCGCAGCGCGCCTTGCGGACCGCGATGACGGTCAACTACGACAGCCTCGCCGAGGATATGCTTGAGCGCTGGCACGGAGAGCTTGAGAACGCGCGCGAGGATCTCGAGCGCTATGCGCGTGCGGACATTCAGGTCATCGACTTCTTTGATGAGCGCTATCCCGCTCGGCTGCGAGCGATCCATAGCCCGCCGCCGCTGCTGTTCGTGCATGGCAACCTCGAGGCGCTTGAGCAGTCGCGGAGCGTCGCTGTGATCGGAACGCGCGCGCCGACGAAGTTCGGGATAAGCGCTGTGGAGCAGATCACCCGTGCCTTGGCCGAAGCCAGCTGGCTGGTGGTTTCAGGTCTTGCCAAGGGGATCGACACGCTCGCGCACGGCGCGGCGCTAAAGCACCACACCCAAACCGTCGCAGTGATGGGCGGCGGCCTTGACTCGGTCTATCCCGCTGCGAATCGTGAGCTCGCGGCAGCGATCATCGACAAAGGCGGCGCGCTGGTCTCTGAGCAACCCTTCGGCGCACGCCCAAACGCCGGCAACCTGATCGCGCGCAATCGCCTGCAGTCGGGCTTGGCTGCCGCAGTGATCGTCGCGCAGACCGGCGTGCGGGGGGCTCGATGCACACCGTTCGCCACGCCGCGAGCCAGGGCAGACCGATCTTTGCTCCGGTGCCACATGCCGCCCACGAGCAGAGCGAGGGTCTGAAACTGCTGCTCTCGCTGCCGGCTTGCGAGCTGTGCGCGCAGGTGCCGGCCTGGAAAGCGGCCGGTGCGCTTTGCGCTCGCCTCGGTAGCCATCCGCTAGCCCGCCCGATTGAAAAAGATCAGCTGGATGGCTTTCTCGACGCGCTTGAGATGCTCCTCGAAGACTCACGGCCTTCCGGCGAGCGTTCCTGGCCCGTGTTGATCTCCACCTACGCTGACGCCCCTGAGGTCTCACGAGACGGCGCCGAATCCCCGGCGTTTGCCTTTGCTGGCTGAGCCCCGAGGCGACTATGGGATGTCGCGCGTGTAGGTGCAGCCGATGCGAAAGAACCCGCTGCAGCCGATGAACTGCTTGCCGTCGCTGTGGCGCGTGCGCGTCTTCAGATTTGAGTTACAGCGCGGGCACTGCTCGGTGAGCGGTTCTTGAGCGACGCTCAGGACAAGGATCGTCACGGGGCCGCCGGCGGCGGCCTTGATCGCCGCCCGGCACGCCTCGCTCTGAGCGCCGCTGGTCAGCACGTCGTCGATCAGAACCGAGCGCTCGCCGTTTAGCGGCTCGCAGCTAAAGCGCTCTGCGCACTCGGCGATTCGCTGGTCATGAGGCATCTGCTTGTAGTCCTCCACGGCGAAGTTCATCCTCAGCAAGCCGCCGCCGTCGCGCGCCTCCCACGCCTCTGCCAGGGCGCTTCGTGCAGGGGCGAAGCGGTCATAATTCCCTTGCTCTGGCGGCACCGAAAGGATCAGCTGCGGAATATGGCCGGTCGTGGCGTGCTCGGCCACCGCTTTGAAGATGTCTGCAACCTGCTCAGCGGCCTGCTGATCCTCCTTGGCGGCCAGAACGAGGTGGCTGAGCGCGTGACCGGGGTATCGCTGGTCGCTCAGAGGGAAGTAGCGTCCCAGGCCATACACGCCAGCGCCGAGGCGAAGCAGCGAGCCCCAGTGGACCGCTGGCGTATGCCCGTCGGCGAACACCTCAGCCCAGCTGGCAAGCTCGCTGCACCCGTCGATCAGCTCAAGCAGCCGGCGAGGCTCGCCAACGGCAAAGTCAGGCCAGACGTGTCGCCAGCTCGCGCGCGAGGACTCATCCCAAGAGACCCCGACCGAGCTGACGCCCGCAGCTGCCGCTGCGCCGAAGTCGGCGATGCTGTCACCGACATACAGGGCATCCTCTGGCTCGACGTCGAGTCCAGCCAGCACTGCACGCAAGCCGGCGGGGTCGGGCTTTGGCTCATAGCCATCCGAGCCGCTGACGCTCGCCTGCACTGAGATGCCATAGGCGTCGAGCAGTTGGGTTGCATAGTCGGCCGGAGAGTGGGTCAGCAGCCCGACTTTCAGCCCTCGCTCCCCGACCAGATGCGGCAGATCGGCCACGGCGACTCCGATATCGGCGACGGCGAACGGTTTGACCTCATCCAGACGCTGGAACACCTGCTGCCAGCGGCGTGCGTCGCGATCGGCCTGAAGCGCACTGGAATCCACCAGCGTGTCATCGAGGTCGAAGATCACCGCGCGCACCGCCACGGCAGGCAACGGTAGCGGCGCACGTCAAATGGTGCACAGCTCGCGGGCGGGTGCTCGCCTTGGCGTGTCCTGAACGCGCTCGCGGAGATGGACTTGACCGCGATCTACGCAGAGTATGTGGGCGGTCCCATTGTCGCCCTTTGGCGCGCGGGATCTCGCGAGCCGCGGACTACAGAGATACGGGCAGAATCGTGTACATTGACTCTGCGGCCCTGGTCCGCTGGTGGTCAAGCTACAGAAAGGATCGATAGATCGTGCCTACTGACGCTCCTAGCCTCCTCGACAGCCTGAAGCTGGATTTGCCCGCCACGGACCTACGGGGCGAAGCCGAGCAGCCGATTGATCCCGATGTTCAGATGATTCGGGAAGGTCGTACGTACGCATACATCAATTCGGGTCCGCACGGTGCGCACGAGCACCAGTTCATCGGCGAATAGACCCTGCATCCGCGCCGTCTGTGCTAGCACTCCCGAGCAACGTCATGGCTCAACTCCGGGGAGATCGCGATCCGGAGATAATGCGGTGGCGGGTCACGGACGCCGAGCTTATCTCGTTGTCCGAGGCGCTAGGGCGTGCCTTGTCCTCCTCTGGCTTTGACGGGTTTGTTGCCAACAATCGCATCGCCTTCGCGCTGGGGGACGCGATTTCATATCCCAAGACTGCTGCAGAGGCCCAGAGCCTGACGAGCCGCAACACTGCGATCGTGCAGCGGCTGGAGAGAGGCGATCCTGTGTTTGGCAAAGTGATGTCCGATCTCAGCCGCAGCACTACTCGACTCGTGTCGGTTTCTGCCTATGTGTCGGACGTCCACTCCAGGGCATTCTCATGGCACGTTGATAAGTGGGACAACGTTGTCGTTCAAGCGCAAGGTCGGAAGGTGTTTGACATCGAGGGTGGCTTGACAATGGAGCTCGAAGCTGGAGATGCGCTTTTCTTGCCCGAAGATGTTCAGCATCGGCCGCGCACGATCGCCAAGTCAGTCCATCTAAGTCTGGCGTTCTTCCCTGCTGGACACGGTTCAAGTGCGTAGCAACTCGCGCAACGGTGACAGCGTCACCGACGTGCTCGATAGCCAACCTCACCTTGGTCACCCCGTCTTGGCGGTGGTTGCGGCGCTGGAGTCCATCTTTCCTCTGAATGCCTCAGTCACCGTGTTGGACGCAGGATGCGGTTTTGGTCACGGATCCTGCGCGATCGCGAGGAGGTTTCCAAACTCCGTTGTCACGGGCGTGGATGCGGAGGCGGACGTGGTGTCGCTTGCTCGCGCTCGTGCGCGGTGTCTCGGGTTGGAGTCTCGTGTGGGATTTACCGTTGAACGTCTGGCGCTTGATCGCGACTGGCCCGGGCCGAGGTTCGATGTTCTTCTCTTCCTAGCGGCCCAAAGCATATTCGGTCACCCTGGCGAGCACACAGAATGGATGGAGAAGTTCGTGGCATCCAGGGGGGTCGGTCTGGTCGATCGGACGGTCACGGTTCTGCCTGGCCTAGAGGCGGCGGAAGAGGAGCGCGCGGAGCGCTTTCGCGCAGCGCTTGGAATCGCAGCGAGTCAGGTGAACTTGGGCGTTCACAGCCTTCCTCAGACAGCGAGCCTTCGTGCTGCAGAACTCCTCTTGGAGCGCGCCGACGAGCCTGGCAGGGCAAGCGCCATCAGGCGTGCGCAAAGGCGGGTTTGCGACGGCGAGTTTGCGAACTCGTGGAGCGCACTATATCTCGTAACAACTGATCAAAGTGTCGACAGGGTCGGGCGCACCCAGCTTGCCCGCCGCTGAGTGGCGCCACCGGCTGATATGGGCGGTCTTGTCAAGTAGGGGGAGGGGTTGTGGGGAGCGGGACTTTGTTGAGCCGCTGTTTGGTGGGGCTGTGGCTCGGGGTGCGGGTGGCGGCCGGGGCTGCGAGGGCAGTCAGGCTGATATGCGAGGGCTGGGTACCTCAAGACGGTTCTTCGCTGCGCCTGGGCCGCTGTCTAGGAACGAGCGCGCCAACCGGGGTTGGTGCTCATAGCCGGATCGCGGACCCCGTGTGGCACGGCGCCCGGCCGCCACCCCACTCCGAACGGGATTGGTGGGGTCCGGTCAGTCGGCTGGTTTGAGATCTCCCAGACGAAACAAGCGAGCTCGCGGGCGACCGCGACCGCGACGGTCGTGCGTTTCTTCGCGCGTTCCCCGTCGAGGTGTGACCAGCGGCGGTGTAGCCGTAGCTGTGCCCGCCAAGCAGCCTCGATCGCGGCAGGCGGCTGACCATGCTGGCGGCGCTTGAGTGCCAGCGAGAGGGCTGGTCTGCGCCGGTAGTGCCAGGCTGCCTCGACGAGCAGCCTGCGGGCGTGGCTCGAGCCGGCTTTCGTGATCGACCCCTGGGTGCGCCTCGTCCCGGAGGAGCGCTCGGACGGGACCAGACCGAGATAGCTCGCCAACTGCTTGGGGTGCGCGAACGCGGTGATGTCCCCGATCTCGGCGACGAGGCCGACAGCGGTCAGCGTGTCGATACCTCGCAGGCAGCGCAGCCGCGCGATCATCGGCGCCCACGGACTCTGAACAGACTGTTCGAGGATCAGGGCGTCGAGGCGATCGCGTCTAGCGAGCAGCACCTCGTGATGCGCCAGGTACTCACCGAAGACGACCTCAAGCAGTGGTTGCTCAAAGCGGGTCTTGCCGAGCCACTTCACGTGGCGATCGGCCCATGCCTCGCCGGGGCCCGTCCAGAGGAACCCCTGGCGCAAGAGGAGCTTGCTGATCCTGTGCCGGGCACTCATCAGATCCCCGCGCAGATCCTCACGCGCACGCACCAGGTCCCGCAACGCCTCCAGCTCAGGCGCAGGCACAACGACCGGGCGCAGCTGACCCGCGGCATGCAACCTGGCGAGCTTCAACGCGTCACGCGTGTCTGTCTTGATCCGGTCACCCGGCTGACGCGGGATCGCACCAGGCGCACACACCATCACCTGAAAACCAGCCACCCGGGCTGCCCGCGCCAGCTCGAACCCCGTGGGCCCGGCCTCATAGACCGCACGCACCTCCCCTGGGAGGGACTGCAACCACTCGATCGCAGCGGCTGACGATCCCGGCAACTGCGCCTTCCATACCTCGCCTGAGCCCAGCTGCACAGCCGCAGCAGCCGTCTTCCGCGCGTGCACATCCAGCCCCGCGAAACAGATACCTTCAGCCATGTCGACGCTCTCTTTCCATCGATGCGGTAACCAGCCCGCGCCATACGATGCGCGGGAGCGTCGACGAAATCAGCTCAGGAGCCGGCGAGGACGCCGCCGCCCATACTGTCTAGCGCGGGTGATCCTCTTCGGCTCGCACCCTCGCCGCGATGCGCGCGACGGCAGCGATCTGGACTTCCTCGTCATCGGGCGCGAGGTCGACGACCGAGGCGCCGAGTCCGTCCGCCTACGACGAGCGGTGCGAGGCTTTGGCGCTCCGTAGGACGTGATCGTGATTGACGAGACGCTTGCGCAGCGCCGCGCGAAGGTTCGGGGCACGATGGTCGAGCGCGCGCTACGTGAGGGTCGCGTTGTCGCCGAGTCCTGAGCACGTCGAGTACGCGGCGACGCTGCCGCGGCTCGCTCACGCGCACCTGTACCCCTGCCGGGTGCTCGCCGACCGCGGCAATGTTGCCGATGGCGCTGTCGGCTCCTACACGCAACAGGCCGTCGAGAAGGAGCTCGAGGGGCGATCGTTCTCGCCGAAGTCGAACTCCCGCGCAGCCACGACCTTGAATGCTTGCCGAGCAAGCCGCCGCTCAAGCGCCGTTGCCCAACGAGCTTGCCAGCGTCGATTGGCTGACTCGATGGGCGTTCGCATTGCGCGACGACGAGCCCGCCGCCGCCAACAGCGCCTGTAGCTGGGCCAAAGCGCTGCTAGATGAGGCCGCGCCGGACGGGGCTCGTGGTTTGGGACCGCAAAAAGACCGCAGAGGTGCCGAAAACCGCATAGGAAAGCTAACCTGTACCTGTCTCCCCGACTGAAATGCTTAGAGCGCACACGCGCGCACCATAGCGCAGATTTGGCTCTGGGATTGGAGTTTCGGGCGCACCACTGCGCACCACCGCGCACCGAGGCGAAACGACGAAGCGACCCGCTAGGTAGCAAGCGAGTAGCAAACATCCTCTCCGCCGGTAGCAAATTGAGCGGTCTGAGACGAGGCGGTCTAAGCTACTTCCGCTCGGGCGTATCGCCAATATGCCGCAAGAAGGCAGCAACGGTCTCGGGCGACAGTCCGCTAACTCGCGAGATCGTCTCGGGAGCCATCTCGTTCCTAGCCGCTTCCCGAATGGCGGCTTCGGCCTCGTCGTGCGACTTGATGAACTTGCTGCCCGCCTCGCGCAGGCGCCGGTCAATCTCGCTAGCAGCCACCATTAGCTCGTCGCCGATTGCGCCGACGCCGCTCGGGCCTTGCGCGCGGCGCGCAGAGCTGTCTCAACACGAGTCGCGGCGACTGTCGCGCTCTCGTGCTCCCAGACGCGTATGACGTGCCAGCCGGCCTCTTGGAGCGCGCCGTCGTTCCGACGATCGCGCTGGACGTTTCGGTCTAGCTTGGCCCGCCAATACGACTCGTTTGTGCGCGGGAGCCGCCCGTGGTCTGGGCACCGATGCCAGAAACAGCCGTCGCAAAACACCGCGACGCGCGGGCCCCGAAAGACGATATCGGCACGACAGCGGATGCTTGGGATCGGTCGCGCGTTCTTGAGGAATCGCAGCCCCCTCCCGTGCAGGGCAGACCGCAGAGCGACCTCCGCGCGAGTATCGGCGCCCCGATTCCCCTGCATGGCGGCCGTCGCCGCGGGAGAGCTAGGCGCCGGAGCCGCCGGAACTTGGATCGCGGGAGCCGCGGCTGATGGAAGCAACTAAGCCATCACCTCAGCCGCATATTGTGCCTGAGCAATGGACGCGGTAAGCCTCTTCACCGGAGCAGGCGGCTTGGATCTCGGCTGTGAGGCAGCCGGGTTCATGACGCGCGCCGCCGTTGAGTTCAACGACCGGGCGCAGGAGACCCTTCTTGCTAATCGCGAGCGCTATTTCCCACTGCTTGACGAGGCGAGCATCTTCTCCGACATCCTCGAGCTCGACCACGACGAGCTTCTCTCCGCCGCTGGGATTGAGCCCGGCGCGGCTGATCTCGTTCACGGCGGCCCACCTTGCACCCCATTCTCTAAGAGCGGCTACTGGCTGGAGTACAAGCGTGCTGGTCGCGATCCCAAGGCCTCACTGCTGGACAGCTATGCCGAGGCAGTCGCGGCGATCCGCCCGAAGGCCTTCCTGATGGAGAACGTCTTCGCGCTCGGCTATCGGAACCAAAACCGCCCCGTATTGGAGCGGTTCATCGCTTCGGTGGACGCTGCTGGCTACTCGTTTGATCGCGAGACCCTCATCGCCGCCGACTACGGCGTGCCGCAGCTACGGCAGAGGCTCTTCTGCGTCGGTATTCGCGAGGACATCCTGGACATGCCGCGCGAGTTCTATCGGTTCCCGTGGCCTGCACCGACCCACTCAGGCCCGCACGAGACGCGCACGAACTACGACCGGACGCTGAAGCCGCACGTGACAGCCGCCGAGGCATTCGCGGGACTCGCGGAAGCCGACAACCCTGCGGAGACGGAGGAGACCGTCACGGGCACTTACGCCGAGGAGCTTCGCGGCGTGCCGCCGGGCGATAACTACCTGTTCTGGACCGCGCATCGGGGCCATCCGGCCCCGCGCTTTGAGTGGCGCAAGCGCTACTGGACCTTCTTGTTGAAGCTCCATCCTGACCGGCCTGCGCCGACTATTCAGGGACAGCCAGGGCCGTGGGTTGGCCCATTTCATTGGAATGACCGGCGGTTGCGCGTGGCCGAGCTCAAGCGCCTGATGACGTTTCCCGACGATTTCATCGTCTGCGGGAGCCGCCGGGACCAGCAGCTTCAGCTAGGGAATGGTGTGCCCGCCCAGCTCGCCCACATCATCGCCAACCGCATCGCCGGAGAGCTTGTGCGGCTCGGTGCATCGGAGCCACTCCTTCAAGCCGCGTAGAAGGAGCAGCCCGCGCGCGCGGCGAACACCGCGCGTATGGGCCTCGGCGTTGATCAGGCGAAGGCCAAGGCGATCCTTGCGGATGCCGTGGAGCGGGCAGTCTCAGATCGCGCTGTGTGCCGCGAATGGACAGACTGGACACGGCGGATAGACGAGTCCCCATCAAAGACCTTCACGGTCGCTCTCGGGACCGCGCTGCTCGCGAAGGCGACGAATCCGGCGATCGACGCCTTGGCGCTTAGGGCCACATCTGGCGACGATGCCTACTCGGCGCGCTCAGTCGCTCACGGGGTTCTCGTGCCGGGCGCGGTGGAACACGGCTACGACCTGCGTGCCACGGGGCGCGAGCCCCTGAACAACCAACCGTTCTTTCGCTACGACCGGATAGACGAGATTGACCGCATCCACGCAAGTGCCCGGCCCTATCTCCCGGAACTGATCGCCGCCGGGCATGCGATCAATGCTTTGAGCGCCCGCAGGGCGAAGGCCGCGCTCGCAGCTTTCCTCCGGGTCCGCATCGCCGCCGCAAACGAACGGCAGGCGATTGACCTGCGGGGGAGCGGCTTGTCAATGACCGACCTGATGGAGAAGACGGAGGCCTTCGTGACAGACGACCCTGAAGAGGGGCGTAGAGGCCAAGCGTTCGTCGCCGCCGCCTTTGACCTCGCATTTGACGCCATCAGGAGCAGCCGGGTAAACGATCCGAGCAGGCGGATGCCGGGTGATGTTCAGGTGTTGGAGAGAGGCGCCGCGGTGCTGGCGATTGAGGTCCGGCAGAAGATCGTCTCGCATCAGGACACGATGCACTTCGCTGAAGCCCTGCGGAAAGGCGGGGTGGCCGCCGGCCTCGTCGCGATGCTGGACCCTGGCCAGGGGGACCTAGACGAGCGCGCCGTGATGGAGGACGCAGAGACGACTTACGGCGTCTTCCTCTCAGTCGCCTACGGGGTCGCTGACATCCTGATTCCCGCTTCAGTCTGGTCCGGCTCGCCGCTTGATGTCGTCCTAACAGATTTCCCGCGCCATATGCTCGCGCGGCTTGAAGAGATTGAGGTGACCCAGGCTGCTGTTCGCGCCTGGGGCGACCTTTTCCCTGCCGCTTAGCACGCGGCCAACCCAACAGCGCCGCCGCGCTCTCGTCGGCCAGCCGAGCGCTGCCCGGCAGCGCCTTGGAGTGCTATCGGTGAGTCTTGCATGGTCTCGATGTGGCTCACAAAGACATGTATGGATCTACTCTTGACAACGAGAACTTTACAGTGCTATGATGTGCCATACAGCAGCAAACTACTAACAAAAGGAGCAGCAAAATGTCTACAACAGCCATCCAATACGAGCCGGTCCCCACCCCCCGACAGTTCGTCGGCGAGGTCTATGCGCTTCTGGCGCGTCTGATGGGAACGACCGAGGTCGAGGTCGCCGGGGAAGCCGTCGTCGCCGAGGAGGCAGCCGGCCCGGTCACGACCGACGAGGACCTGATCCGCCGGATCTACAACGAGAGCCACGAGGCGCACCGGCGGCTTCTAAAGCGCCTCGCCGAAAGCCCCGATGAGTGGATCTTCGCGGGCCAGCTCGCGAAGGACCTGGAACTCTCTGGCGGCAACAAATCGCTCGCAGGGATGCTCGGGGCGCTTGGCCGACGCAGCAACCACCGCTACGAGGGCAAGCGTGCCTTCTTCAGCGAGTGGGACCACCTCGCGAATGAAACCAAGCACATGATGCCGGCGGCCGTGGCCAAGGTGATCGGCACGCTGTAAGCGTGCGACCGAACAACAACGGCCGCCCATGAGGCCCGTCGGGTTTTGCCGGCGGGCCTCAGTCGTTTCCGGGCACGCTAGAAGTGTCGGGTCAGTTCACGGCGCTGCCCCGCACGACGCGCCGCGAGCGCCGCGGACCCACCGGTCGATCTCCTCGAGCGCCTGCGTTCGGTCACTTCGCCGAACGGTTTGTCTGTGAGCAACGCCCAGTCGTCCGCCGAAAGCGGCCAGCCATGGCTGAACACGATCGGCTGGCCCGAACCCCAATCCTTGTAGAAGATCTCCCTGCCGTCTTGAGTGGTGATCGTGCCCATTGCCTGCTTCCTCCTCTGTTCTCGCCGTTTGAGCTCGCGGGTCGCCGGGCGGTCAGCCTGCCCGGTGGGTGTGAGCCCAGTGTGGATCATCTGTTTGCCGTTCGTGCCGGAACCCGATTTCTTATCTCATGGCCGTCCTCAAGACGGCTCGAGCTCAGCTCGGATCTTCTGCGACATCGGTTCTGCATCGCTGTGCGTGGCCGTAAGAGGGGGCTGCTGGGCCAGGTAGAGTACTCCGCGAGGGTCTCCCTCCCCCTTCTGTGGCACGAGCCAGAGATGGAAGTGGGCCGCTCGCTCCATCACCGCCAGGTAGAAGAGGCGCTCGACGTCCGTGGCAGCCTTGATCGCCGGAACGAGCCGATGCAGAACGGAACCGAGCTCAGCACTCTCGGTTGGCGTCATGTCGCCGAAATCCAACAGATGCCTCCTGGCCTCGACGATGACCGTTCCTGCGCTCGACTCTTGTAGCGGGGCGCGCTCGGGCGCGCCGGTGCCCACGCTACCCTACGACCGGATGGCCGCCCTGCGCATAGCGGCCGGGCCGTTCGCCGGCCACACGATCGAGGTGCGGGATGAAGTCGTGATCGGCCGCGAGGATGTCGACGTGGTGATCGACGACGCCGAGGTGTCCCGCCGGCACACGGCCGTTCGGCAACTCCCCGGGGCGCTCGAGGTGGAAGACCTCGGCTCCTCGAACGGGACCTTCATCGACGGTGAGAGGATCGAAGGGGCAATCCGGGTGGCCGACGGTGCGCGAATACAGCTCGGCGGCACTGTCCTCGAGGTGGAGGGCGTCTCAGCAGCGCAGCCGACCGTCGCGACCGCCCGCGAGGTCACGATTGTGTCCGACGTGCGGATGCGTCCTGCGGCGCGCATCCACGAGCCCCGGCAGGGCGCACAGAAGAGCGCTTCCCCCGTGCTCCCCGTCGGTGTCTTCACTGCACCCGAACGGCGGCATCGACGCGGAGCCGCCTCGCGCCGGTGGGCTCCCGTCCTGCTGTCGTTCGGAACCGTGGTGCTAGTCGCGGTCGCGCTCGTCATCTACTTCGCCACCCGTTGACGCCCTCGGTCGCGGGCGCGATTCCCTCGGGGCTAATGGGCCGCGAAGTAGACCATCAGCGCGAGAGCGACCAGCACGAACAGCGCCAGCGGCGCCAGCTGTGCCCGGCGACGGACGTGGACGTCGAGGTACCTATCGAGCTCCGACGGTCGCGGGCCCGGCGGGGCGCCGCTGCCCGCGCCAAGCACACCTTGGCTCACGTAGTCGGGAACGCCCTGCGCGGTCGCCAGGGGCGGCGGCACAACGCGCACCGCGGACGGCTGATTCTCGAGTTGGCGGCGCGTGCGCACCTGCAGCAGGGTGACGCCGAGGAGCAGCTCGTCATCCGGATCGATCGTGGCGGAACCTTGGACTTCGTGGTCGTTGACGAACGTCCCGTTCGTCGAGCCGAGGTCCTCGACGATCGCGCTCCCGGCCGCCGTTGGGCTGACGCGCGCGTGATGTCCGGAGACCTGCTCGTCCTCGAGCACGAGGTCGGCGTCCGCCGCGCGACCGAGGACGACAGGAGCCTTGAGGAGGAGCCGGCGTCCGGCCCCCGCGCCTTCGACGATTTCGAGCGTCAGATCGTCGACTCCCACGGCGCGAGCATACCGCTGGGGACAAACGGCCCCCCGAAGCGCCGCGGCGGGTCTCTCGATCGAAGAGAGCGGCCCTTGCAAGGTCGTTTGCCCGGCGCTACGCTGCCGCATCGTCACTCGCGCTCAGCGTCGCTCGGTGTTCCAACCGCTCGCACGGACTGCGAGGTGAGTGATGGCGGCCACTGCCCCGCGTGACGCGCTGATAGCCGTCGTGGGGGACGGGCTGGGATCGCTGATGGTGCATTGCACGGCGCGCTATCTCGGCTTCACGAACGACGAGATGGCGATCTTTGGGCCGAGCAAGGACCCTGTGGGCACCTACGAGCAGTTCGCCTACAACCTCGGGCAGACCGTTCTCCGCTCTGAGTCCGAGTCGCATTTCCTCGCGCCCGACTGGCCGACGTTCGCCCAGCTCGAGGCCTGGGCACGACGGTCGCCGGCAGCCCTGTGGCGCACGAGCCGGCGCACATACAACCCCGGCGTCGCCGAGATCCTTACGGAGGCAGCCGTTGTCAAGGAGCGCACGGCATGGGAGGACGTGCGTGTGCCGCTGCGGGTCGGGTGGCTCCAGCGCGAGGTCCATCCGATGCCCCATTTCGTCCTCTACGACGAGCAGGCGAGCTTCATCGGGCGCGCCAAGCACGTGATGCTCGCCCCCGGGCACGGCCCGCTGTCGTTCCCGCCGACGCTCGCGAAGGCACGCGAGGACACCACGCTGGCCGACCGGATCGTGCACGCATATGAGCCCAAGCAGTACCTGCCCGGCGGTCGCTACATCGTGATTGGGGCGGGCATCGCCTCGGTGAACGAGTGGGCGAACATCCTCGATTTCGGGGGCTCTGCGCTGGCCATCACGCGCAGTCCTGAGCCCGAGACGCAGGATCTCAACGTGCCCCGCTGCCTGTTCGAGTCGATCGGGATCGACGCCTACGTGTCGATGCCCTTCGAGCAGCGCGTCCAGTTCCTCGGCGAGGTCCTGCGGGGTACGCACCCGAAGCGCAGGCAGTGGCTCGCGACGATCGAAGCGGGCCGCCGGGAGGGCCGCTTTGACGCGCTGGTCGGCGAGATCGACGAGATCGCGCCGGGGCGTGCGGGGCTTCGGGTCCACCTCACCAGCCGCGAAGGCGAGGATCCAGGCTGGCTGGACGTGACCGGCATCGTCGCGGGCACGGGGTTCAACAAGTCGGCGCTGGCGATCCCGCTGCTGCGCCGGCTGGTCCAGCACTACGGGGTGCCGGTCGCGGACGGTCGCATCAGACTGAAGTCGAACTGCGGCATTCCGGGCCTCGACCTGCCCGCTTCGCGTCTTTGCTGCATGGGCCTGATCGCCAACAACGTGATTCCGCACGGCGACACGATCTCGGGGTTGAAGTACATCGCCCGGCGGTTCGTCGCTGACTGCGCGCGGGCCGAGCGGCTGGGTCTGCGGCCCTTTCGATCGCGGCTCGCGCTGCAGTTCTCGATGGCGCGCGACGTCGTGCACGCGCTGCGCGCCTTCTCCGCGACCGAGCAGCTGGCCTAGCTGCGAGCCGCGATGTGCCCCACTGTCCTCGGCCGCGTGCAGACCAGATGGGCGATCCTGATCGTCCCCGCGATCGTTGCCGCGATCATCTCGCTCGCCACGGGCAACGAGGGGTGGGTCGTGCTGATTGGGGTGTACTTCATCATCGGCGTGGCGCTCGACACGACGCTGTATGCGCTCGTCATCCGGTGGCAGCCGCCGTGGCTCACGTTCACCCTTGCGCTCGGTGAGTTCGTGCTCGTCTTCATCGCCGCACGCGTCCTGAAGGTCGGGCTATCCGATCTCGATGCGGTCCTCGAGTACTGGGTGGCGTGGTGGATCGCGATCTGGACGAAGGTCGTCGTGCTGCCGCTCCTGTCACTGAGCTGGATCGAGGACGGCGGGGAGTTTCGCGCCACGGACTGGTCGGTCGCACCCAACTACCAGCCGCTGCCTGTCACCGTGTTCGCTGTCCAGACGGCGTCCGGTGGGCCGCCCGCGCTCGCGCGCAAGTTCTCCTCGAGCGCGATCGAGATCCCGCAGGAGCTGCGCGATGCCCCGTCGCTGTCCGGTGTGCATCGGGTGCCGCCGGGCCGAGGTGAGTGATTCCACGGCCCTGCTGTAGCATGCGTCGAAAGCGAGCCACGGACCCGGGGGATGACATGAGGCGGATGATAATTCTTGGCGCGAGCGCTGCAACGCTTGCGCTTGCGGCGGGGACCACGAGCGCGTCGGGCACAACCGCCACGGCGAGCACCAGTTGTGGCTCGCTGACCGGGCCGGGCGGGGTGCCGGCTCACATCATCTCCTCCGGGGCTTCGTGCTCGACGGCCCGCACGGTGGTCAAGGACTTCGCCCGGCACGTCGGCGCCGGCCACGCGAGCGGCCACGCGACCGTGGACGGGGGCTGGCGCTGCACGTTGGCGTCGTTCCGTACGACGTGCAAGCGCGGTCACGCTGTCGTGCAGGGTGAACCGCAGGGTCAGTAAGCGACGCACGCCACGAAGGCCACCGTCGGCGGGCTGATATACGGCACCGTCACGAGGTCGCCATCACGGCCAGGCCGAAGGGGTTCACGTTCAGGGCGACGGGGAGCACGACCGGCGAGTAGCTCGGCTCGCTCAGGCGTCCGTCGGAGGCGATGATGAGCGTGTGGACGGCCTGCCCCTCGCCGGGCGCCACGTTCATCCGCGCGCGGGGGTCGATCAGGAAGATCATCTTGCCGCTGGGATCGATCTGGAAGTTCCAGGGGTTGCCTTCGCCGCTGAGCTTGATCGTCTGAATCCACTTCGGGTGCAGCGCGTCGCTGGTATCGAACACAGACATCGTGTTGTTCCCGGCGTTGGCCGTGTATAGACGCGTCCCAGCCGCATTCACATGCGTCCAGCACGGCAGGTCGCTGCCTGGTGCTTCGACCGACCGTTCGAACCTCAACGCGCCGTTGCGGTCATACGTGTACACGGCGATCTTGTCGACCGTGGCCATGCCGATGTAGACGATCGGCTGGTTCGGGTTGGCGCTGATCCCCAACCCCCACCTCTTGAGGACACTCAGATTGGCCGGAAAGATCGAGGGATCGGGATCGAGCGGCGAGTTGGCGCCCTGTGTAAGCCCGCCGGAGTCGAGGATGAACCCGCGAAACGGGCCGCCCTCCTCGGTGCTCATGACGAAGTTGTATTTGGGAGCCACGAACGCGTCTGTGGGCGAGCTGGCGGGCGCGGCGTCGATCGTCGGTCCGAACTGGCTCAGCGAGCCGTCTCCGTTGATGTGAAACGTGACATATGTTGGCGCGACGGTCGACAGGTCGCGCACACCGTCCTGCGCCTTGTTGGCGACGATCGCCGTGTTGCCCGAGACGCCCACACTCGCGGGGGCCATGCCTCCGGAGGGAAACGGCGAACCCTGCACTGCCGATAGCTCGCCGTCGGCGTGGACGTGAAAGACGGCGATCGAGTCTGAGCCCTGGTTGACGGCAAACAGCAGCCGGTGGGCCTGATCGAGCGTCACCTGCCCGTCGGCGTCCAGCACGCCGGAGTCCGTCAGGTCTTCCGAGCCCGCGCCTCCCGTCGGATATTCGGCGACCCGCAGGGGATGGAGGTCTCCGTTGGACGCATAGCGGAGCGCGAGAACGCTGTTCGCATCAGGCATCGCGACGTTCGACTCCACGTAGACGACGCCGGCCGTCGGAGCGCCTTCTGCGGCTGCCGACACGCTGCTCGAGCCGCCGCTCTCGTGGCCAACGAGATAGCCCAGGGCGAGCAGCACCAGGGCCCCAAAGAGGCCGGCGGCGATGATCGGGCCGTTCGAGCGCGGCCGGCGCTGGTCCGCTCGCCGCGGGGGAAACGGGCTCGTGGGCGGCGTGGCGAGCGGCGCTCCGGCCCCGGTCCGCAGCACCGGCCGCGGCCGCGTCGCACCCGCATCCGCCCGCTCGCCGACGAGTACCTCGATCGTGGTCTCGCCGACATGGACCCTGTCGCCCGCGCGCAGGACGCGCTGGCCGGTCAGGCGTCGGTCGTTGACGAACGTGCCGTTCGTGGACCCGAGGTCCTCCACCAGCAACACGCCGGCCTCGTTGATCGACACGCGAGCGTGGCGGCGCGAGATCTCGCGATCTCCGCGCAGATTGCCCGCACCCTGCTCCTCACGGCCGATGACCAGCTCGTGCGAGACCGCGATCTCCATTCCGCTCCCCACGCCGGCAAGCACCCGCAGCCTGTAGCCCGTCATTCTCGCGCGGACTGTACAGAAGGCCCCCGTGAGGCTGTGGCGGGCGGCTTCTCCCCAGAGCCATCGCTGTTCGCGGTCTCGGTGGCTGCAAAGTGACCAGGCTGCGGCGCTCCGCTCAGGCGAGGAGATAGGTCTCGTAGATCACGCTGGCGGCCCGGCGGCTTGCCACGCTGATGAAGATGCCCTTGTTCAGCGAGTCGAGTGGCTACGCCCCCAGCGCCGCCGCGTCGGAGGACTCCAGAAACGCGACTCCGCTAAACCAGGGTCAGATCAACAACCCTCCTGATGTAGCGCTAGCGAGTAATCGGGTCCGCCGAACGCGCGGACGGCGCCGCCTTGACAGTCCGCCCGTCACCGCCCGACAGATGGCGCGCGAGGTAGGAGCTGATGCCGCGCGCGTCCATCGGATGGCACAGGAGATAACCCTGCACGTGCTTGCAGCCGAGCTCACGCAGCAGCGTGAGCTGTGCCTTGGACTCGACGCCCTCGGCCACCGTCCCGAGCTCCAACGCGCTGCAAATGTCGATGATCGCCGTGATGATCGCGCTGTCGCTGCGCCCGTCGGCCAGGCCGTCGACGAAGGATCGGTCGATCTTGACCTCCTGGAGCGGAAAGCTCCTGAGGTAGCTCAGCGAGGAATAGCCGGTGCCGAAGTCGTCTAGCACCAGGCGCGTGCCCTGCTCGTGGAGGTCGGCGAGCACGTTCAATGCCGAGCCCTTCTCTTGGATGAGGACGCTCTCGGTCACCTCGAGGCCTAGGCTCCCCGGCACCAGCCCGCTGCGCCTGGTGACCTCCGCGACCTCTTGCGGGAACGTCGGGTTCGTGATCTGGAGTCCTGAGACGTTGACGAACATCTTCAGCGGTGTCCGGAAGCGCCGCTGCCACGCCGCCGCCTGCTTGCAGGCCTGCTCGAGCACGTACCTGCCGAGCTCGATGATTAGCCCGGTCTCCTCCGCGACGGGGATGAAGTCCAGCGGCGGGATCAGCCCATGCTCGGGGTGCTGCCAGCGCACGAGGGCCTCCGTGGCGATCGGTCGACCGCTGTCAACCTCGAGGATCGGCTGGTAGTGGATGCACAGCTGACCGCCAGTGATCGCCCGGCGCAGCTCGGTCTCGGCACGATGCCTCAACAGCACCTGCGTGCGCATCTCCACGTCGAACATCTCAAAGCGGCCCGGGCCGCGCCGCTTCGCGCGGTACATCGCCGCGTCGGCGTCACGCAGCATCGATGCCGAGGAGTCCCCAGGACCGTCGGCGACCGCGATCCCGATGCTCGCCGTGAATGCCTTTTCACCGTCTTGAAACGGAAACGGTCGAGCGAGCGCCGCGCCGATGCGTCCGGCCAGCTCGACGACGTCGTGTACATCGCCGTCGCACTCGCAGATCAGGGCGAACTCGTCGGCGCCGATACGCGCCAGCGTGTCGCTGACCCGCGACATCTCGCGCAAGCGCGCGACCAGCGCCACCAGCACCTCGTCGCCGGCGCGATGTCCGAGCGAGTCGTTGAAGCTGGTGAAGTGATCGAGGTCGAGCAGCAATAGCCCGACCGTGCTGCCGTCCCGCGAGCGCCGGGCGAGCGCGAGGTCGAGACGGTCCAGCGCGAGCGTGCGGTTGGGAAGGCCAGTCAGCGAGTCGTGCAGGGCCGCGTGCCTTGCTTGTGCCTCTTTGCGATTGCTCTCCACGGCAGCTGACAGCACGTTGGCGACGGCGACGAGAAAGTTCACATCCTCGGCGCTGAAGCGCCGAGCCCGTCGCGTGTGCGCGCTCAACACCCCGAAGGGCCGCTCGTGACCCTCGATGATCGCGCTCATCCCGCTCAACATGCCCATGCTCTGGAGCGGCCCACTGTCAAACCGTGTCTCGGTACGGAGATCCTCGCTGACCACCGGCTTTTGGGTGTGCAACGCGTATCCGGCCTGGGTTCTCTGGCCAGCCGGCAGGACCTTGGGGGGGTTCGGCTGGCCGATCGAGACGAGGATGTCGAGCGCCGTCTCGTCCTCGCGTAGCCGCGATACGCCGCAGAGCTGGAGGTCGAGCACATCGATCACGGTCACGACCACCTCGTCGAACAGTCTCCCCAGCTCGCGCTCGCGCAACGCGAGCTGGCCGAGGCGAGCGACCGCCTCGTGTTCGCGGGCATGCTGCGCGATGACTCGCTCGAGCTCTTGGCGTGTGCTCATGGTCATGCACGCAATCATCGGTTGCTGCAAAGTCGAACTGAAGTCGGCTCCCAATCGTGCGTCGCCGGGCATGCCGGAGCTAGACTCACCCCGTGCCCCACCCTGAGCTTGTCGATGAGATCGCCAACGAGCTGCTGACGTGGCCAGGGGTGAGCATCGAGCGTCGCTCGCCCACCGTCGTGATAGCCCGCTACGAGACGTTGGAGCTGGGCGTGCTCGACCGCGACCGCGGCGTCGTCGAGCTGGGGTTCTCGCCACAGGAGCGCGACGCCTTGGTCGAACAGGGGGAGGCTGAGCCAGCGGCACCCGTTTTCCAAGGGGAGGTTGTGAGCCACTACGTCCGTGGGCCATCCGACGTGACAGCCGCGCTGGAGCTGTTCGACCGCCGCTACCGTGACCTGCGTGGAGCGGACGAGCCGTACTCCTCGCAGGATCCTTCCTAGCGCCCGCCACGCAAGCCTGCCCTCACGCAAGTGACCTCGTTGGATGGTTAATGAGCGGCCGTCCGCGCCTTGGCCAGCGACCATTCGGCCGGCTCCGCGCCGGCGTTCGCCAGGAACCTCAGCCTCGTAGCGGTGGCGACCACGGGGATCTGCGCCGGCACACAGCCCTGTTGCGAGTGCCCTGGCGCGATCTGCACTTCACGTGCGAAGCGTTCGGAGCACACGCCTTCGCTGAGCACCGCCCGCCTGCTCTTCTGCCCTTCGTTGGTGAAGACGGTGACGTCTTCGGCGGGAGCGCCGCTCCAGGCGGTGGCGCCGAGGTTCGTCAGCCTCAGCTGTGCTCCCACGTACTGCATGTCGAATTCGGGGTGGTCGTTGGGCTCGCCGGCGATGTCGGGCATGAACTCGAGCAGCGTCACCCGCATCCGTTCGCCGCCGTGATCGCGTGTGACCGTCGCGCTGTCGCCGATGTGCAGCTGCTGAGCGGACGACGCGTGGTGGGCGCCGTTGGTGGCCGGTGTGGCCGCGCATCCGGTGAGCGCAGCAAGTGCGCCGAGCGCCACGACCAGGGCACGCTTGATGACTGCGCGAGGCCGTTGCTCGCACGCCCCCCGTTCCGGAGTTAGCTGGGGCATCGCGAGGTCGGCTCTCCCACACCCCAATTATGCTGGTCCTCATCGGCCCGGCAGCGTGCCATTTCTTCTACGACTTCTCGTCGCCGTACTCCTACCTCGCGGCGCTGCGCGTCGATGATGTCCTTCCCGTCCGGCCGCTGTGGCAACCGATCGCGTTCGGGGTGATCGTGCAGCGAGCGGGCAAGGTCCCATGGTCGTTCGCCGAGGACCGCCGCGCGCACTTCGAGGAGATCGACCGGCGCGCGAGCGCGCGCGGACTCCAGCCGCTTCGCTATCCGCAAGGCTGGCCGCTCCAGACCTACTCGCTGACGCCGCTGCTGGCCGCCCAGCTTGCCGCTGAGGCTGGCGTCCTTCGTGAGGTCTCGCTCGAGCTGTTTCGCGCGATGTTCGTCGATCGACGGGACTTCGCGGACGTCAACACGACGCTCGACGCCCTCGAGCGTGCAGGGATGGACCGAGCTCAGATTCAGGCTGGACTGCAAAGGCAAGACATCAAGGACCGCCTACGCGCCGCCACCGACGGCGCGATCCGCCGCGGCGTCATCGGTGTGCCCACCGTCGCCGTCGGTGAGGCGCTGTTCTGGGGAGATGACCAACTGCCTGCGGCCGCCCACGTGCTGGCCGAGGGACACGGTGCCGCGTAGCTCCCCGCGCGGCCCGCTGCGGGCGTTGCGAGCGCTGCCGCTATGGGCTCGTTGGCTGCTCACCGGGCTCGCCTGGGCGCTCGTGGTGGTGGCGGTGATCGTGCTGATCCACGACGTCAACACCAGCAGCAGCGCGTCGCGCTCTGAAGCCGACGCCGAAGCGGAAGCCAACCGCGAGGGACAGATCGCGATCAGGCAGGACGAGGCGCCGCACGTGGCAGCGCTGGCTGCCGGTGTGAGCGAGCAGGGCGCGCTCGAACGCGCGATCGCGACCGATGCGCGTGCGCGCGTCGCTCACGGGCAGCTGACGGGGCCGCTGCAAAGCGTGCGCTGCTCCTCCGCGGGCGCCTCGCGCGGTGGCCGCCGCCCGTTTCGCTGCACCGTGCAGAGCGCCGGCATCTCCTATCCGTTCATGGCTGTCGCTGACGAACGCACGAAGCGGCTGACGTGGTGCAAGGTCGACCCGCCGCCGACCCCAGGCGCGCCGCTGGAAGTCCCCCTCAGCGCGAGCTGCCGTGCATGAGCAACGGGTCGAGCTGCCATGCTGGAGGCGTGCGGGTTCGCGAGCGCTTCCAGCCCCAGGCCGAGGGGATCCTCACGTTGCTCGTGCTGGTCGCGATCATGTGGGTCGTCGAGATCGTCAACGCGCTCGACAGCTATCGCTTGGACAGCGACGGCATCGTGCCGCGAAGCTTCGCTCACCTCGATGGCATCGCCTTCGCGCCGTTCTTGCACGCGAGCTTCTCACACCTGCTGGGAAACACCGTGCCGTTCCTGATCCTCGGCTTGGCGATCGCGCTCGCCGGGGCCGCGCAGCTGCTGCGGGTGACGCTGATCGTGGCGCTCGTCAGCGGCCTTGGCACATGGTTGATTGCCCCCGCTGGGACGGTCACCGTCGGCGCAAGCGGCGTCGTGTTCGGCTACGCCACCTACCTCATCACCCGCGGGATCTTCGACCGGCGGATCCTCGAGATAGCGCTGGGTGTGGTCGTCGCGGTTGTGTTCGGCGGTGCCCTCATCTACGACCTCGTCCCGCACAGCGGGATCTCCTGGCAGGCGCACCTGTTCGGCGGTATCGGCGGCGTGATCGCTGCCGCCACGCTCGCCTCCAAGAAGCCCGCGCGGCTGGGCTCAGCGCGCGCCGCGGGCTCGCCAACCGCGACCGGCTAGCCCCAGCGATCGCAGCTCGATCTGGTCGTGTTCGCCCGCTCGCCGCGGCTGCACGGGCGGGCGATCATTGTCGCTAGAGTGCCGGCATGGCGGCGCCAAGCGCACTGTTGGAGGTCGTGGCCGGCAGGGCTGCGGGAATGTCGATCGTGGTCGACGACGAGCTGGTGGTCGGGCGCAACGCGGAAGGCGCTGGAAGGCTCGCCGAAGATGGCGAGCTCTCACGCTCTCACGCGCGGATCGCGATCGACGGCAACGGGTTCTGCGCGGTCGAGGACCTCGGCTCGACCAACGGCACGTTCGTCAACGGGCTGCGCATCACCACGCCGCAGACGCTCTCCGCAGGCGACACCATCGAGCTCGGCGGAACCACGCTCGTGGTGCGCGACATTCCCACCCGCACGCAGGACACGGCCCGCTCCGGGGTCGTCCAGCTCTCGAGCCCGGCGCCGCCCGCGGAGGAGCCCGCGGTGACGCCGCCCCAACCGGGGTCCGCGGTGGTGGCGGCGCCCGCCCCGCCGAGCGGCTCGCTTTCGCTGCGGCTGGAGGTCGACTTCTCCGCGCAGGAGGTGTGGCTGCGCGTGAACGACGCCAGCGAGCCTCTGCTGCTCGTCTGCGAGGACGGGGTCTGGCGCGCGGCTGAGGACGCCGCCACCCGGGAGCGCGACTCTGGCTGAGACGCATGCGGCCGCGGGCGGCGCCACTGGCGTCCGTTCCAATACGCTTGCCGCTCACGCGACTCGAAGGAGGCGGTCTTGGATCTGGACCTTGGGGGAAAGCGCGCGCTCGTGACCGGCGGCTCGCGCGGCATCGGGCGGGCGATAGTGCTGGGCTTGGCGCAGGGCGGCGCCAGGGTCGCGGCGTGTTACAACCGCGAGTCCGAGGACGTCGAGCGCCTGCGCGGCGAGCTGGGCGAGATCGATGGCGAGAGCTACCTGACACAGGCGGACATCTCAGACCCGGCGTCCGTCGAGAGGTTCGTGGCCGAGGCCAACGAGCAGTTCGGCGGGATCGACATCTTGATCAACAACGCTGGCGTCGTCAGCCACCGCATGCTCGACCAGCTCGAGCTCGACGAGTGGCATCGCGTGATCGACACCAACCTCACCGCTGTGTACCTCCTCGCCAAGGCTGCGGTTCCGTTGATGAGCGACGGCGGCTCGATCGTCAACATCACCTCGGCGGTCGCCATGCGCGGCATGCCCGGGCGCACGCACTACATCTCTTCGAAGGCCGGCGTGATCGGGATGACGCGCGCGCTGTGCAAGGAGGTCGGCCGCCGCGGCATCCGCGTGAACGCGCTCGCTCCCGGCATCATCGAGACCGACCAGACATCCGATCTGGACGAGGCCGGACGCCAGCGCTACGCCGGCCTGGCCGCGCTCAACCGGCTCGGCGGACCAGAGGAGATCGCCGACGTGGTGCTGTTTCTCGCGAGCCCGCACGCGAGCTTCGTCTCCGGCGTGACGCTCAACGTCGACGGCGGGATCTAGCTTCAGCGTTAGTCATGCGGCCCCGGGCCGGCTGGAGACGCTTGGCGAGCACTGTGCGCACGCGGCAAGCTCGACCTGCCGAGCTCGCCGCCGCGAGTGCTCGTTCACACTGCCAGGGGCGAGGGCGCCGGAGCGCGCTCCTGCACGATCGTTCGCGCCCCAGCAGCGGGCGCGAACAGGATCCCTCGGCGGACGATGCGCTCGTCGGCTCCGTCCACCGGCTTCAGGCTCATCCGCCCCACGATCATCCTCAGCACCTGCTTGAACTCGGCCGTGGCAAAGCTGCGCCCGATGCAGTGTCGGCTTCCACCGCCGAACGCGATCCACGTGTAACGGTCATCCGCGCCTTCCAGGAAGCGCTCCGGACGAAACCGTGCGGGCTCCGGATATGCGTCCTCGCGCCGCTGCACCATGTAGATCGAAGGGGCGACCATCGCGCCGACCGGCAGCTCGTATTCGCCGAGCCGATAGGGCTCTCGCGCCACCGCCCGCGGGATCATCGGCAGCGGCGGGCGCACGCGCAACGTCTCCTTGAACACCGCGTCCAGATACTCCTCGCCCGAGCCTTGCGCCTCGGCGCTGAGACGTTCGTAGGCGTCCGGATGGCGCATCAGGCGCTCCAGCGACCAAGCCAGCGCGGCGGCCGTCGTCTGGTGGCCCTGGATCAGGAGCGTCACCATCTGATCGCGTAGGTCGCGGTCCTCGATCGGGCTGCCGTCTTCGTAGCGGGTCTTCAGCAGCATCGCCAGCACGTCGTTTCGCTGCGCTAGGAGCGGATCGTTGCGCGCCTTTTCGATCTCCTCGAATAGCACCGTGTCGAACGGGTCGCGGGCCGCCAGGAACCCCTTCGGCAGATCCGAGTCGCGACGGTGGGCAACGTGCAGGCTCACCATGTGCAGCGGATTGGAGGCCCACGCGAAGATGTCGGCGATGCGCGCGTGCAGGCGCTCCTGCGCGGGCCCGCCGGTGACGCCGAACACCACGCTCATGATCGACTTGAGCGTGATCGCCTGCATCCGCGGCAGCAGCTCGATCGGCTCGCCCGGTGGCCAGCTGGCGATCTCCTCCTCGCAGATGCCCGCGATCGCCTCGTGGTAGCGGTCCACGTGGTCGCGATGGAACGGAGGTGCCAGCAGCTTGCGCTTGGCCGCGTGCGGCTGTTCGTCGAGCAGCAGCAGCGAGTTGTGCCCGAGCAGCCCCTCGCCGATGATGCCGTTGGCCTCACCCGCGCGCAACCGCGCGGGGTCTGCGGCGAACACCTCTTCGATCAACTCCGGGTTGGAGACGAGCACGAACGTCACCGGCCCCAGCAGCCGCAGCGTCCAGATCTCGCCCCAGCGCTCGCGCGCGCTCTCCATCAAGTCCGTGGGTCGGCGCGCCCATTTAAACGACTGAAGGAGGCGTGGCAGTCCGGGCCCCGGTGGCAACTGCGTTTGCATGGTCCCCCCGTTTCATCGGTGTTGACCGCGGGCCGCCCTCCCGCCTGTCCGGCGCCGGCGAGCCGCTAGGCCTTCGCGACTTGCTCGCCGGACTCGTCCATCGAGAACGTGCCGTTGAAGATGTCCCCGGCGAACAGGTTCAGCTGGAAGTTCTCCGGCTCATGCGCGTTCTCGAAGAAGTCGCCGAAGCGCTCGATCGCCTTCTTGTGGTACTCGGCCTCGGTGCTCGCAATCAGGTCTTCGCTGCCCTCCCAGAAGGTGATCGACAGGGCCTTGCCCGACTCGTAGTCCACGAGCGACAGCGCGCCCTTGAACCCCTCGCGCGCTTTGGTGACCGGCAGCACGTTGTCATACCAGAGCTTCAATCCTTCATGCACCCGGCCCTCGGGCGACTGAACGTGGGTTACGCGACAGAACACGCGAGCCCCCTTTCGGCTGACGTTGAACGAGATCCAGAATGCGGATCGTATCGCCCGCGACGCGAACGTGGCGGCCGGCCCCGGACCGGGCCGGCGGCTGCGTGTGCGCCGAGCGCTTCCAGCACCACCGCGACCATCGCAGCGCTGATCGGCGCCGTCGCTACCGGCGTCCGTCAGCGCGGGCGTTCGCGGCGCTGGCGCATCTTCAACATGAACGGCATCAGGCGCTTGCCAAAGGGCGTTTTCATGAGCAGCCGCACCGGCGCCGGGGGCCCGCCTGGCGGCAAGCCGGGGGGGAGGCCGCCTGGTGGGAAGCCAGCGGGAGGCCCGCCTGCTGGCGGGGGGCCAGCCGCGGGGCCAGCGGCGGGGGGCCCGGCGGGCGCATCCACGCCCGGCGACGGTCTATCGGCGGGCTTTGCGAGCGCGTGTGGAACGACGTCGCGCACAACGGTCCTATCGACGAGGTCGATGATCGGCTTGTCGCTGGCAGTGGTGTGGTCGGAGACCTCGTCGATGGGCTCGGGTGAGGGCGTCTCGTCGGGGACGTTGCGGATGCTGGTGTGGTCGGAGGCCTCGGCGATGGGCTCGGGTGAGGGCGTCTCGTCGGGGACGTTGCGGATGCTGGTGTGGTCGGAGGCCTCGGCGATGGGCTCGGGTGAGGGCGTCTCGCTGGGTACGTTGCGGATGGTGGTGTGGTCGGAGACCTCGGCGATGGGCTCGGCGGAGGGCGTCTCGTCGGGGACGTTGCGGATGGTGGTGCGCTCGGAGACCTCGGCGATGGGCTCGGCGGAGGGCGTCTCGTCGGGGACGGCGCGGATGGTGGTGCGCTCGGAGACATCGGCCACCGGCTCGTCGGGCTCGGCCTGCTTGATGACGGTTCGCTGCGTCTCGAGCAGCGGCGCGTCGCTGCTTGCGACCTCGACGGCGAAGTTGGTGATCCCCATCTTCATGGTTGCGGCGGCGGTCACGAGCGTGACGGCGGTGATCCGCTCGCCGTCGACGAAGGTGCCGTTGAGAGAGCCCAGATCCTCGACCTCGAGCCCAGCCGGAACTGGACGTATGACCGCGTGCCGGCGCGACATCTCCCAGTCCTCGATCACCAGATCTGCGCCCTCGCGACCGACGACCAGCTCGCGGTCGCAATCGAAGCTCTGTCCCTGTGACGGGCCGGAGGTTATGCTCAACCTGGACATCGTGTTCGGCGGGAGCGTAGTGGTAGCGCGTGGCCGCGTCAAACCGGTCTGGTTGCCGCACGAGTGGCCGCTCTCACGAGGTGGGCGCATGCTAAGGTCGCTGCGGTCAACAGGGGGACCTTCGGTCCGGCGCCAATGATCGAGTTTGCCTCCATCTTCTCAGTCGCCACCAACATCGGATATCCACTGATCTTCGCGATCGTGGTGATCGAGACCGGGTGCGGCGTGCCGGTGGCGCCCGGCGAAATAGCGGTGCTGACGGGCGGGATCGCGGCAGCGGCGGGCAAACTGAACATCGAGGCGGTGATTGCGGTAGGGGCAGTGGCGGCGATCATCGGCGACAACATCGGCTACGTGGTCGGCAAAAAGGGTGGTCGCTGGCTGCTCGAACGACCGGGCCTGTTTTACCGCCAACGCTCGAAGGTGCTGGGCATGGCGGATTGGTTCTTCGACCGCCACGGTCCCAAGGCGGTGTTCATCGGCCGCTGGCTGCCGGTGCTGCGTGTGTACTCGTCATGGTTGGCGGGGGGCTCTGAAATGCCGTGGCGCACGTTCGCGTTCTGGAACGCCGCCGGCGGCATTGCGTGGGCGGTGAGCATCGGGCTGTTCGGCTACTTCGTGGGCGCGAGCGCCAAAAAAGTGCTGAGCCAGCTGGGCGTGTTCGGCATCCTCGTGGTGCTGGTCGGGCTGGTCGTCGCGGTGGTGGTGTTTCGTCGCCAGCGCGAGCGCTTCGAGAGCGCGCAGGGCGGCGCGCCCGCGGCCTCCGAGGCAGACGCCCCTCGCGGCTCTGAGATCATCGCCGAGTCGTTGATCGTCCCGACCATCGAGCCCCCCGCATAGGGTGTGCGCGTGACGTTGAACCTGCCACCCGGCCCGAACAAGTCGATGCGGACCAGCATGAACTGGTTCCGGGAGCCCGCGGCTGTGATGCAGGACGGCTACGAGCGCTACGGCGATGTGTGGCTGCTCGACATGCAGCGCGACACCGCGTTCGTGCTGGTCAACGATGCGGACCTCGTCAAGCAGGTGTTCCTGGCGGACCCTGCGGTGCTGCGCGGCGGCGAGGCCAACGCGCAGATCGGCACCGCGCTGATGGGCCGGCACTCGGTGATCCTGATGGACGAGGACGAGCACTTGACGGCGCGCAAGCTGTTGCTGCCCCCGTTCCATGGCGAGAGCGTCGAACGCTACCGCGAGCACGTCGCGCGAGCGTGCGAACAGAGCCTGGCGACCTGGCCGCTGGACACTCCGATCGAGCTGCTCCCGCGCATGCAGGAGATCACGCTCGACACGATCATGGCATGCGTGTTCGGCGTCAGCGGCTACGATCTCGAGCGGCTGCGCGCGCGCGTCATCGACCTCGTGGCGTTCTCCTCGAGCGAGTGGCGAATCGGGTTCATGCACGTAGCCGGGCGTCTGGGACGGCTGCCGCGCTCGTTCCTGCGGGTGCGCGATCCGCTGGACACGGTGCTGTTCGAGGTGATCGAGACGGCACGCCGCGACCCGCGGCTGGACGAGCGCGAGGACGTGCTCGCGATGCTGCTGAGGACCACGCACGAGGACGGAAGCCCGCTGGCGGACCGCGAGCTGCGCGACGTGCTCGTGACCCTCCTGATGCAGGGTCACATGTCCACGGGTACTGCGCTGGCATGGGCTCTGGAGCGCCTCACGCGTCACCCACAGGTGTTCGAGCGGCTGGCTGCGGAGGTCGAGGGCGACGGCGAGGGCGAGGAGTACCTCGATGCGGTCGTGAAGGAGGCGATGCGTGTGCGTCCACCTGTTGGCTTGGCGATGCGCCTCGTCAAGGAGCCCTACGAGATCGGCGGCTACGAGGTGCGGCCGGGGATGCTGCTGGCGCCGTGCATGTTCATGGTCCACCGCCGGCCGGACCTGTACCCCGAGCCGGAGCGTTTCCTTCCGGAGCGCTTCCTCGAGCAACCCGCGGGCACGTATACGTGGATCCCGTTTGGCGGCGGGCAGCGCCACTGCATCGGTCGCAGCTTCGCGATGATGGAGATCAAGACCGTGCTGCGCACGCTCGCGCGCCAGGCGCGCCTGGCCACCAGCGTGGAGCCCGACGAGCAGATCACCCGCCGCGGGATCATGTTCAGCCCCAAGCAGGGCGCGCGCGCCGTGCTGCGCGAGCGCGTCAGCTCGGGCTCGTTGGCTGCGGCCTGAGTGTCTGCGTGCTGGCGCGCCCTCGCGATCGGCGCGCGCACGGATCGAGCTGCCGTGTCTTGCGCGGCGCTGGCGGGCTATGTGAGAGACTGCCGCCTTCGTCCGGTGATGACCTAAGGGGGACCTGGGTAGATGGCCGATAACGCGGTGATAATTGTCGGCGCCGGAATCGGCGGTCTCAGCCTGGCGGTCGGCCTCAAACGCCAGGGCGTGCCGATCTCGGTGCACGAGCGCGCGAGCGAGGTCAAGGAGATCGGCACCGGCACGGGGATCCAGCGTGTGGCGCAGCAGGGCCTGGAAATGCTGGGCCTGACCGATGCGATCCGTGAGATCGGCGGGCAGGGCTTCGAGGAGCTGCGGCTGAAGTCGCGCCGCAAGGGCCGCACGATGGCCGCGATCCCGCGCCGCGGCGAGGCGTTCGTAGTGCACCGCGGCGAGCTGCTCGAGGTTCTCAAGCGCGAGCTCGGCGACATGAGCGTGGTCCGCTGCGACTCCCAGTGTGTGGGCTTCGAGCAGGACGCTGAGGGTGTGAGCGCGAAGTTCGCCGACGGCAGCAGCGAGCGCGGCGCGGCGCTGATCGGAGCGGACGGCGTGCGCTCGGTGATCCGCTCGACGGTCCTTGGCGACGGGCCGCCGGTGTACTCGACGCAGACGGCGTGGCGCGGGATGCCGGTGTACACGCATCCCACGCTGCCGCTGAACATCTCCGAGCAGGTCTTCGGCCCGCAGGCGATCTTCGGCCTGTTCCCGTGCAACGAGCGTCTGTTCTGGTGGGCCAGCGAGGTCCGACCGGAGGGCCAGGGAGACCCGCCGGCGGGCCGTAAGCAGGACCTGCTCGACACCTTCGCCGGCTGGCCGGAGAGCATCCCCGAGGTGATCGAGGCGACGCCCGAAGAGCAGATCTTCCGCGGCGACCTCTACCACCGCCGGCCGGTCAAGAGCTGGCGGCTGGGGCGCGTGGTGCTGCTCGGCGACGCCGCCCATCCCACGATGCCCGCGTTCGGGCAGGGTGCGGGGATGGCGATCGAGGACGCTGCGGTGCTATCGCGCGAGCTCGGTGCCGCGGATGACATCGGCGACGCTGCGGCGCTGGGGGCGGCGTACGAGCGCTACGAAGGCCAACGCGTGCCGCGCACGGCCGCGATCGTGGACCGCGCCCGCAAGATGGCGCGGATGTGCGCCTGGAAGAGCCCCCCGCTGGTGGCCGCGCGCGACGTCATGATCAGCGCGGTGCCCGAGAGCTTGTGGCTGCGCACCTACGAGCACGAGCACACCTACCAGCTCTAGGATGGCGCCGATGGTGCGGGCGACGCTTCAAATGAAGGTCAAGGACGGGCGTGGACCGGACTTCGAACGGGCCTGGCAGGCGATCGCGGAGCAGGTGCGCAAGGTCCCCGGCAACGTCCGCCAGACGCTCACGCGCGACCCCGAGGACGCGGACAGCTTCGTGGTCACCAGCGACTGGCAGAGCAGGGAGGTGTTCGGCGAGTTCGAGCGCAGCCCCGAGCAGGACGACTTGACGGCGCCGCTGCGCGAGCTGCGCTCCTCCGCGAGCATGACCGTCCACGACATTCTCATCGACATACCGGGAGGGGGCAGCTGATGGCAGCACGCGTGATGGTGTTCGCCAAGATCAACCGCGAGGACGCAGACGCGTTCGAGGCGGCTTATGCACAGGTGACGGCCAACGTGAAGGGCACCGCCGGACACATCCGCGACGAACTGCTGCGCCGCAACGAGCCGCCCGACGACGAAGGGCAGCCGCTCAGCTACATCCTGCTGAGCGAATGGGACAGCAAGGACGCGTTCCTGACGTGGGAGGAGTCGACGGCGCACATCGCCAAGCGCTCGCCCATGCACCCGTACTGGGCGGGCACCAACGAACGCATCGTCTACGACGTCGCCCACTCCATCCAGCCGAGCTCCTGAAGGGGGTCCGATGTACGCGCGAGTCAACGCAACCGAGTGGAACCCCGAGAAAGTCGACGCGGGCATGCAGCTGACGGAGGAGAAGATCATCCCCTCCTATCAGGAGCACCCGGGCTTTCGCGGCTACATCCTGCTGACCGAGCCCGAGGGCGGCCCGCACGCGATCGCGATCACCCTGTGGGACAGCGAGGAGAATCGCGAATCGAGCGCCGGGATCGCGCGCGCGATGGTGGGCGAGCTGAAGGACGTGCTCCAGGCACCGCCCAAAACCGATCAGTACGACGTCCGCTTCTTCGTGCAGGGGTAGGGAAGGCGGGCGAGCCGCACCGCCGTAGCGATTGGGATAGCGTCGCGCTTTCACGATTTTTATAGAGAAGGGGGTTGCGATGGCGCAATATTGGGCGCTCATGTGGGACATCAAGCCGGGGTCGCAGGACGACGTGCGCCAGGCGTTCAAGGAATACGGCCGGCCCGACCACACGATTCGCGACGACGACGGCAACGAGGTCGGCACGCTTCTGAGCACGCAGGTGTTCATGAAGGACAACAGCGTGATCCGTGTCGTGGAGACGACCGATGACGTGCCGCTGCCGGTGCTGGGAGCGCACATGGGTCGCCAGCCGGCGATCCGCGAGCTGGAGGACAAGCTCGACGAGCTCGTCGCTGAGCCGCGCGACATGTCCACCAGCGACGGCGCCCGCGCGTTCTTCATCAAGAGCACCATGGAGCTGCTCGTAACGCGCAAACACGACGAATGACGGCGGGGCCGCCAAGCGGCGCGCCGGGCGCGAGCGGCGGGCCGCCGGGACCCCCAGGGGGGCCTCCGGGGCCGCCGATACATGTCGATGAGCCGCGCGCGGCGGACTTCGCCGCGCTGTTTCGCCTCGACGGCCGGCGCGTGGCGATCGTTGGCGGATACGGCGGCATCGGGGAGGTCACCACCCGCCTGTTCGCCGAGTGCGGCGCGCAGATCGTGGTCGCGGGGCGCTCGCAGGAGAAGGCGCACGCGCTCGCCAAGGAGCTGTCCTCCGCAGGGCACGTGGTGCACGGCACGCGCGTGGACATCGCCAGCCGCGATAGCGCGCGCGAGCTGATCGAGCGCTGCACGAGCGAGCTGGGGGGGATCGACGTGCTTGTGAACCTCGCCGGGATCGACATCGAGGCGCCGGCCGAGCGCTTCGAGCCGGACGCGTGGGAGTCGCTGCTGGACGTCAACCTTTCGGGTGCGTTCTGGCTCTCACAGGCGGCGGGCGAGGCGATGATCGGCGCCAAGCGCGGCGGTCGCATCATCCACTACTCCACCACCCGCAGCGTGGCGGGCGGGCGTAGGGGCTTCGCCGGCTACGCCGCCAGCAAGGCGGGTCTGAACGGGCTGATCCGCCAGCTCGCGACGGAGTGGGGTAAGTACCGGATCACGGTCAACGCGGTCGCCCCCGGGTTTGTTCCCACCGAGCTCGTGCGCGACGCGGCGGCGGATGATAGGTTCGTCGCGATGATGCTCGGGCGGATCCCATTCGGTCGCTTCGGTGAGCCGGTCGAGCTGGCTAGCGCGACGCTGTTCCTCGCCTCGCCGGCGGCGAGCTTCGTCACCGGCCAGGTGCTGTTCGTCGACGGTGGCGTGACCGCGAGCTCCTGACGTGGCGGCCGACGCGGACAAGCAGCGGATCGCGTTCATCGGGCTCGGCGTGATGGGCAACGGGATGGCCTGCCGGCTCGTCGAGTCGGGGTACCCGGTGGCGGTGTACAACCGCACGCGCGAGAAGGCCGAGGAGGTCGAGAAGCTCGGCGCCCGCGTCGCCGAGACCCCAGCGGATGCCGCGCGCGAAGCCGACGTGGTGATGCTGAGCCTCGCCAACCAGGACGTCGTCGCGCGGATGCTGTTCGACGCTGATGGCGTGTTCGAGACGCTCGGCGAGGGCTCCTTCATCCTCGACATGAGCACGGTGCCGCCGGAGTTCCCGCGCGAGGTCGCGCAGCGCGCGCTCGAGCACGGCATCCACGCGCTCGACGCATGCGTGCTCGGCAACCCCCTGCACTCCAGGCAGGGCGAACTACGCGTGATGGCCGGAGGCGACGAGCAGGCATTCAAGGCGATGGAGCCGCTGCTGGAAGCGGTCGGCAAGGAGGTCACCTACCTCGGTGGCAGCGGCATGGGGGCGACGATGAAGCTCGTGCTGAACATGCTCATGGGCGTGCAGATGCCGGCGCTGGCCGAGGCCGTGGTGTTCGGCGAACAGGCTGGACTGGAGCGCGCGACGATCCTCGAGATGATCTCCAAGAGCGGCTACAGCTCGCCGGTGATGGGCTTTCGCTGCGCGATCATGGGTCAGCGCAACTTCGAGCTGGCGGCCTTCAAGCTGGGCCTGATGCGCAAGGACATGACGCTCGTGCTCGGGCAGGCGCAAAAGGTCGGCGTACCGATGCCGGTCACCGAGAGCGCCCACGCGATGCTCACCGCCGCTCAGCAGCAGGGCCTCGGGGACCTCGATGTAGCGGCGATGCTCGCCTTCCAGGAGCGTATGTCCGGCGTGGAGCGCTATCCGTGGCCGGGCGAGCAAGCCGCCGACGGCGGCGGAGACGCCGCGTGAGCGCCAGCGCCAGCGCCAGGGCGCAGTCCGCGGCCGCCGGCCTCGGCGGGGCCGGCTCGTGACGATCGACGTTCACGGCCACATCACGCACCCAGAGCTGTTCAAGCGCTACCCGATGCCGCCCGCGCTCGCGGACATCCAGGGGATGCTCGACCGCAAGTCCGAGGCTGGGATCGAGCTCACGATCGTCGGCAGCCCGGTGGGCTTCGGCACGATGAGCAAGCGCGGGCACGACAACTACGCCCAGGGAGCCGACGAGCTGGCCTCCTTCCACGAGTGGCTGGCCGACACGGTGCGCGAGCACTTGCCGCGGCTGGCCGCCTACGCCTACACCAACCCGTTCGGCGATCAGGCGCTGCTTGAACAGACCGCGCAGACGGTCACCGATGGCGGGTTCGTCGGCTTGATCGTCAACACCAGCGTCAACGGCGAGTACCTGGACTCACCGCGCGCCGATCCCTTCTTCGAGATGGCTGCCGAGCTGGGCAAGCCGGTGTTCCTGCACCCGCCCGCCGAGCCGGTCGGCAGCGACAGCATCGAGGACTTCCGCCTGGTCGAGCAGGTCGGCCGCTTCATGGACGTCACCGCCGGCCTCGCCGCGATCGTCTTCTCAGGCCGACTCGAGCGCTACCCGGAGCTCGAGATCATCGCTGCAACGGCCGGCGGCGCGATCGCGCTGCTTGCGGGCCGGATGGACTCGGCCTACGCGCCGCGGCACTGGGGCGCCGGCGGTCCGCCTGGTGGCGGCGGCCCCCCTAGCGGCGGTGGTCCCGCTGGCGGCGGCGGTCCCGCTAGCGGCGGTGGTCCCGCTGGCGGCGGCGGTCCCGCTAGCGGCGGTGGTCCCGCTGGCGGCGGCGGTCCCGCTAGCGGCGGCGGTCCCCCCTCGCGGCGGCCCTCCTGGCGGCGCTCCCGCGGGACCGCCGCCGATGGCCCAGTACACGAACAAGATCACACAGCCACCGAGCACCTACCTGCGCAGGGTCTACGTGGACACGGCCAACTCGAACGTGCTCAGCCACATCGCCAACATCGAGCTGATGGGTGCCGACCATCTGCTGTTCGGCACCGACTCGCCGCCGCTGTCGACGCCGCTCGGCGAGGCGACGGCGATGGTCGAAGGGCTGCCGATCTCCGTAGAGGAGCAGCGGGGGATCCTCGGGGACAACGCGCGCCGCCTGTTCGGACTGTGATGAGCGGCCCCGCGCGGGTCCTGTTCACGACGACTCCCGGATGGGGACACGTACACCCTCTGGTGCCGCTCGCGCGGGCACTGCGCGAGCGCGGCGACGAGGTGCTGTGGGCGTGCGCGGAGAAGCTGCACCCGGCGCTCCAGCGAGCGGGCTTCCAGGCGCAGCCGGCAGGCATCGCGATCGGCGAGGGCCCCCCGCCGTTCGATCCCAGCCAGCTGGCGAGCCTGCCCGCGAGGGAGCGCTCGACGTTCATCTTCAGCAGCGTGTTCGCGGGTGTGCTGGTGCCGCCGATGCTCGCCGACCTGGTGCCGATCGTCGAGCGCTTCGAACCGACGCTGGTCGTCCACGAGGTGGCCGAGTTCGCCGCCGCGATCGCCGCTGCCGCGGCAGGCGTGCCAAGCGTCACCCACGCCCTCGGCAGGGTCATGCCGGCCGCGCAGATGTCCGCGGTCGGCGAGCAGGTCGCCGGGCTGTGGGAGGAGTTCGGCCTCGAGCCGGCGCCGTTCGCGGGCAGCTACGAGCACCTCTACCTCGACATCTGCCCGCCGAGCCTACAGAGCGCCGACACCGATCACGTTCCCCGCATCCAGCAGCTGCGGCCGATCACTTTCGCCAGCGGTGGCGAGGACGCGCTGCCCTCGTGGGACGCGGCCGTTCGTGAGCGCCCGCTCGTGTACGTCACCTTCGGCACAACGTTCGCCTCGCGCACGGCGCCGGTCGCGACGGTCGTGCGCGCCATCAGCGAGCTGCCGGTGCGCCTGCTGGTGACCGTCGGACCCGACGGCGATCCAGCGGCGCTCGGTGCGCAGCCGCCCAACGTCCACGTCTCGCGCTACATCCCTCAGACCGAGCTGCTCGGCGACTGCGCGGTTGTGGTCTCGCACGCCGGATCGGGAACCCTGTTTGCCTCGCTCGCGCGTGGCGTGCCGCAGCTGTGCCTACCGCAGGCGGCCGACCAGTTCCAAAACGCGCAAGCCTGCGCGCAGGCGGGCGCCGGCTTGGAGCTATCAGCTGAGGATGTCACCGAGGAGGCCGTCGGCGCGGCCGTGCGAAAGCTAGTCGACGACTCTGCGATCAGGGAGGCCGCCGCGCGGCTCGCAGGCGAGATCGCGGGGATGCCGGCGCCGGGGGAGGTCGCCGAGGAGCTCGCGCAGCGCTTCGCGCCCGCCGACTGACACGCGCTCCTCGCCTCGTGCGCGGCTGCTCCTCGCGCGCGGCCCACGAGCCGCGCTGGCCGCGTCCGCGCTAGCCCGCGACCGTCGCGCTGCTCTTGACCGGCGGAGCGTGCGTGTTGCGCGGCGGGCCGCCCGCGCCGGGAGGTGGCCCGGGGAACGGCGAGGGCAGCGACGGGTCCCACAGCACGTCGATGCCGTTCATGATCTCCCGCGCCTCGTCGATCGTCATGCCCGAGTCCGCGTACAGGCCGTCGGCCTCCCAGCGAGACGGGTCCATGCTCACCGCCATCGGATCGAGCGGCCGGTCGGTGGGCGGCTGCTGCGGCAACGCCTTCGCCGCCTGGTTGAAGATCGCAAGCGCCGTTGCTTCCACGTTGCGAAGCTCGGTGCTCAACTCCTCCAGCAGCGCGTCGTCGTCGGGGTACTCCTTGACCAAGCCGATCAGCCCCTGGATCTGCACGGGCAGGCTCGGCGGGAACGAGGGATCGAGCTGCCTGCGCTCGATCTCGTGCCATTCGCGGAACAGCCGGTGCATGTTGATGCTGATCCCCTGCATACGGTCGATCAGGCCTTCCGCGCGCGTCATGAAGTCCAGGTCGGTGAGCTTGTTCTGGACGAACGCCAGCACGCCGGCGACGTGGTTCAGGTAGAAGTCCCACGACAGCAGGCCGATCACCACCCACGGGTTGCCGAACACCTCATACGTGTCGCGGTAGCGCGAGATCACGTGGTCGAACTGCTTCTGGTAGCGCTCGTTGTAGATGCCGACGCGCTCGCCGATGTCCTCGCCGTCGAGATCGCGGATCGCGAGGTCGGAGGCGAACGTGTTGCTGTAGCCAATGAAGTCGGAACCGGGGGAGTAGAAGGGGTCCGCGAACGCAGCCGCCTCTCCCACCAGCGCCCAGCGGTCCTTGGAGAAGGCCTGCTTGACACCGTAGGCGAAGTCACGCACGCGCAGGAAGTCCTCGACGTCCTCTAGGCGATTCTCCACCGACGCCGCGAGCTGTGGCTCGTGCCGGCGCAGCCAGTCGAGCAGCTTGTCGAACTCGTTGATCTCCTCGAAGGGGTGAAAGCGCGGGTCGGCGCACACGCCGATGCTGATCGGCCCCGTTGCGAGCGGGATCAGCCACACCCAGTAGCCCTCGCCCATCAGGTGGTTGGTGCTGAAGCGGCGCACGCCGGGTTCGGGCATGCGACCCATCCACTCGGAACTCTCCCGTCCCCAGTCCTCGAGGTCCAGGCCGCCGGCGAGGCGGAACCAGGCCGAGTTGATGTGATGCCCGCAGTCGGTCGCAAGCTCCAGTTTGCGCTTAATGATGCTCGCACGCCCCGACGCGTCGATCACCCAGCGCGTCGTGGTCGTGGACTCCGTGCCGAACTGCTCGAAGTCGATGCGATGCGGATCGCCAAGCGTCACCTCTCCCACGCGCGTCCCCTGCTGTACGTCCACGCCGAGCGCTCTCGCACGCGCCGCCAGCTTGTTCTCGAACAGCCCCCGGTCCACCTGGTAGTTGTCATGCGGGGGATAGATCGGAGGACCCAGCTCCACCCGCTGGGTGATGTCCGCGTTGGTCTCCGTCGGTGGGAAGTAGCGCAAGCCGCACTTCACGATCTGTTCGGAGTCCAGGTGCTCCTTCATCCCGACCACGTCGGCGAAGTAATGCGCCCCCGAGGGAACAGTCGACTCACCGACCTTGAACGCCGCCAGCGGCGCGGGACCCTCGCGTTTCTCGAACACCACCACGCTGGTCTGCGGACGTCGCTGCTTGATCTGGATCGCCAGCGTGAGGCCGGCCAAGCCACCGCCGAGGATCGCCACGTCGTAGTGCTCGGCGGCCGGACGAAGGGTCCCGACCTCGACTATGGAGTCGCCTCGCTCGGTGCTCACGGCTCCCATTCTCCTTTGATCCGGGCTGGAGGCCAAACCGATGCTCTGGCGCATCGCCCCCCAACACACAACAGTGGCGGCATGCTATGTGATGCGTGGGGGCGATGCAAGCTCGCAAACCCGCCGCGGCAGCGGTCGAGTTCGAGGACACACGCGCGGGTCGCGAACAGCATCGAGTGACCGAATGGCGGGCAGCGCGCGCGATCACTACGATGCCCGCTGTGCAGCAGATGACGCTCGCGATCATCGAGGGGGGCGAAGCTGGGCGCGAGCTTGCAGTGGTCAGCGCCGCCGTGATCGGACGTGACCCGGCGGTGGACTTCGTGATCCCAGACTCGGACGTGTCCGCGCGCCACGCGTCGGTCACGCCGCGCGATGCCGGCTGCGCGATCGAAGACCTCGGATCGACCAACGGCACGTTCGTCAACGGCCAGCGCATCAGCGCCGTGCACGAGGTCAAGCCGGGTGATCGCATCCAGCTCGGCGGCACAGTGATGGAGGCGCGCGGCGTGGCCGCGCCCCCGCCGCCCGCACGCGCGCCGACTCCGCCGCCCGCCGCGCCGACCCCGCCGCCCGCCGCCGCACCGTCGCCGCCGCCCGCCGCCCAGGCCGCTCCCGCGCCGGCGGCGTTCCCCGAGATCCAGGTGACGCAGGTCAAGCAGATCCCCACGCTGCCGATGCTCGTGTTCCTCGCGGGCCAGCTCAAGGGCAACAGGCTGCCGGTGGGCGCCCAGCTGGTGCTCGGACGCGAGCCCGGTGCCGCGGACGTGATCCTCGACCAGGACAGCGGCATCTCGCGCCGCCACGCCGCGTTCTCGCCCGCCGGCGGCGGCCTGACCGTTCAGGACATGGGCTCGACCAACGGCACGCTCGTCAACGGCCAGCGGCTGACCGGCACGGCGGCGCTCCAAAACGGCGATCGAGTGCAGATCGGCGACACGGTCATCGAAGTGCAGCTTCCGGCGGACCGCGCGGTCGAGCCGGTGAGCGCGCCGGCGCCGGTGCAGTCTGCGGGCGAGCATCCAAACACGATCGAGGTTGTCGACCTCGTCAAGGAATACCCCGGGCATCGCGCGGTCGACGGCATCAACCTGTTCGTCAACCCGGGTGAAATCTATGGCTTCCTCGGACCCAACGGGGCCGGAAAGTCGACCACCGTGCACATGCTCACCACGCTGCTGCCGGTTACCTCGGGGGCCGCACAGATCGCCGGCCTCGACGTGATGCGCGACGGCGCGCGCGTGCGTGAGACGATCGGGGTCGCGCTCCAGGCGGCCGCGCTGGACATGCACCTGAATGCGTGGGAGCACATGGAGATGCAGACGGCGCTGCACGGGATCCGCAAATCTGAGCGGCGCAAGATCGCGGAGGAACTGCTCGGGCGTGTGGACCTGCTCGACGCCGCGGGTCGTCTCGTGGGCGGCTACTCCGGCGGCATGAAGCGCCGCTTGGACCTGGCGCTCGCGCTCGTGCACAGCCCGCGCGTGCTGTTCCTCGACGAGCCCACCACGGGCCTTGACCCGCAGAGCCGCACCGCGCTGTGGGAGGAGGTCGCGCGGCTCGTGCGGGAGGAAGGCATGACCGTGTTCCTCACGACTCAATACCTCGAGGAGGCCGATGTGATGGCCGACCGCGTTGGCATCATCGACCACGGCGAGATGGTCGCCGAGGACACGCCGTCGGCGCTGAAGGCGGAGATCGGGCGCCCGACCGTCGAGGTGATCCCCGTCGAGCGCTCGGACTTCGCCGCCGCGAGCGAGGTGCTCACCCGTTTTGGCGAGCTCGCCACGTCGGCCCACGGCGGGGTCGCCGCGCGGCTGCGTCCCGGGGTCGAAGACCTCGCCGACGTGATCCGCGCGCTCGACCAGGCCTCGATCAAGGTCACCAACGTGCAGCTTCACGCCCCGACCCTCGACGACGTCTTCCTGATCAAGACCGGTCGCTCGCTCGCAGGCGCGGCCGAGGAGGAAGCCTCGGAAGAGCAGGACGGCCTGCTCGAGCAGCTGAGCGCGGGCGCCGCGATGGCCCCGGCGGACGCCGCGCGGTGAGCGTCTCCGCGCCTCCGGTGGGCGTCTCGGCCGGCTCGGTGGCCCGGTCCTCACGCGGCGGTGGCTCCTCGTCGTTGAACACGCAGGTGGTCACGCTCGCGCGGCGCTCGATCAGGCGGACGCTGCGCCAGCCCGTGCTGGTGGTGCCGAGCGTGATCTTCCCGCTGTTCATGCTCGCCGTGTTGTCCTCGGCCGGCAAGGAGATCACCCACGTCAAAGGGTTTCCCACCACGTCCTACATCACGTTCATCATCTCCGCCACGCTGATCCAGGGGGCGGCCGGCGCGACCACGCTCGCGGGCAACGCGCTGGGGAACGACATCGAGACGGGCTTCCTGCGCCGCATCGCGCTGACGCCTGTGAAGGTGCCGGCGCTCGTCGCCTCCCAGCTCGCAGGCGTGGCGGTGTTGGGCATGCTCCAAGGGCTCCTGTACCTGGCGGTTGGCTTCGCCGGCGGTGCCAGCATCAAGGCCGGGGTCGGGGGCGTGTTCGTCGTGCTCGCGTTCGTGCTGCTCGTGAGCCTCGCCTTCGGCTCGGTCGGCCTGCTCGCGGCGGTGCTGACCGGCTCCGCCCAGCAGGCGCAAGGGGTGTTCGTGATCGCGCTGGGCCTGTTGTTCATGTCTTCGATGATCATGCCCCGCAACCTGATCACCTCGAGCTGGTTCAAAACGGTGGCCACCTACAACCCGATGTCCTACCTCGTGGAGGCGCCCCGCAGCCTGTTCATCACCGGCTGGGACGCGCAGGCGCTCGCGCTCGGCGGCGGCATCGCGGCAGTGATTCTGGTCATCTTTCTGAGCGCATCGACGCGCAGCCTCAGCAGGAAGGTCCTCGGATGAGCGCCCGCTCCGTGTCCGTCGCGCGCGGCGTCGCCTACCAGTGCAGCCACAAGCTGATCCGCGTGCCGCCGAAGCTGCTGCCGGCGCTGCTGCTGCCGCTGTTCATGTTCGCGGCCTTCAGCGGCGCGCTCGGGGCGGTGGGCAGCACCAAGGGGTTCGGCTACTACAGCTACACCGCCTTCGTGTTCGTGTTCGTTCTGTTCATGGCCTCGACCTTCTCGGCGGTGTTCACCGCCTTCGATGTGGCCGCCGACTACGAGAGTGGGTTCGGGCACCGCATGATGCTCGCCGCCCCGAGGCGATTGGCGATCGTCGGCGGCTACGTGATCGTGGCGTTCTGGCGCGGCCTGCTGAACGTCGCCATAGTGTTCGCGATCGCCTTGGCGACGGGCATGTCGGTCCGCGGCAGCGCTTTGGAAATCGTCGCGATGCTCGCGCTGGTGATGCTGCTGAACGTGGTGGTGATGCTTTACGGTGCAGGCGTGGCGCTGCGCTTTCAGAGCACCGCTGCGGGCGTGCTGGTCCTGATCCCGACGTTCATGGTGTTCTTCCTGTCGCCGATCTTCATTCCGCGCCACCAGCTCAGCGGCTGGCTGCGTGACGCCGCCGACGTCAACCCGCTTACGCCGGTGCTCGAATCGGCGCGTGGGTTTCTCGCCGGCGACCCGGTCAAGGTCGGGCTCGCGTTTGCGGCGATCGCGGGCCTGCTGGTGCTGTTCAGCTTGTGGGCGATCACCGGCATGCGCAAGGCCGAGCGAGGCCCGGGCAGCTCCGGGCGCGGGCCCCGCGCCCGCGGTCCCAGGCGGGGCGGCGCCCAGCTCCAGAGCGACGGATCCGGCGCCCAGGCATAGCCGCGCAGCTCCAACCGCGGGGGCGGCTGGTGTCAAGCCCCCGCGCGTGGCCGCTCGCCGGCGCCTCTACTTGGTGACCCCATCGCGGACCTGAAAGCCCGCACGGCTGGCCTGCGCGAAGCACGCGCGCATCGGCGCGAGTAGGCGCGCATGGTCCTCCGAGCGGTCCCACGCGCTCGACGCCTCCGCGCTCTGCCACTCGCTGACCACGAGGAAGCGCTCGGGGTCCTCGCTCGACTGGCACAGCTGGTGGCTGATCAGCTCAGGCTCATGCTGAGCGCGCTCGCGCAGCGCGCCGTACGCGCGCGCCAGCTCATCCTCGGAGCCGGGCTTGACGCGCACATCGACGATCATCTTCACGCTCATCGGCGCTGCACCCGCATCATCGCGCGGCCACGAACTCCTGGAGCTTGTCCACGCTGTCGGCGGCCGTGAGCGTCGCCTGTGGATCGATCTGGCGGATCAGCCCGCCCAGCACGCGCCCCGGCCCGAGCTCCAGGAAGCTCTCGCAGCCGGCACCGACGAGCGTCTGCACGACCTCCACCCAGCGCACCGGGCTGATGATCTGCTCGAGCAGCGCCTCACGCACCTCCGCCGCGGATCGCAGCGACTTCGCCGAGTAGATCGCCACCAGCGGCGTGTGCGGGTCCGACAGCGACACCCCGTCGAGCGTTTGCGTCAGGCGCTCGTAGACGGGGACCATCAGCTCGCTGTGGAAGGCGGCACCGACCTGGAGTCGGATCGCGCGCTTGGCGCCGGCCTGTTCGGCCAACGCGAGCAACGCCACCACGCCGCTCTCCTCCCCCGAGACGACGATCTGCGTCGGCGAGTTGAGGTTCGCGACCGACACCAGCCCGTCGGCGCTCGCCTGCTCGCAGAGGGCTTCCAGCTGGTCCTGGGGCAGGCCGATGATCGCCGCCATCGCGCCCGGGCGCTCGGACTGGATCGCCGCCATCAGACGGCCGCGTTCGCACACCACGCGCATCCCGTCCTCGGTGCTCAACGCCCCCGCGACGACCGCGGCGGTGTACTCGCCGAGGCTGTGCCCGGCCACGAAGTCGGGACGCAGCCCGAGCTCCGCGGCGGCGTCGGCCACCGCGAGCCCTACCGCGAACAGCGCCGGCTGGGCGACGTCGGTGCGCGTCAGCTCCTCGATCGGACCCTCCAGGCACAGGCGCGTGACCGGCAGCCCGGAGGTCTCGTCCGCGAGCGACAGGTATCGCTCGAACAGCTGCGGACGCTCCTCCTTCAGCTCGGCGCCCATCCCGACCTTCTGCGACCCCTGCCCGGGGAACACGAACGCGAGCGACAACGCTAGTCCTCGGCGGGCGGGTCCCAGGTATAGAACTCCCGCGCCTGCGCGTCCTTGGGCGAGCGCCAGGTCTCGGGATTGTACGGCTGGATGTAGGGGTCGAGCTTTTCGCTGATGTCCTTGAACAGGTCGTGGTCGCGGACCCGGTCCACCGTCTCGGCGAAGTCGTCGTCTTTCTCCACCAGGTGGATGTAGATGTCGTCGAGCACGAACAGGCTGCGATGCCTGACCCCGGTTATCTGCGGTAGCTCGGTCGCGTCGGACTCGGCGAAGATGCGCGCGACCTCCTCCTCGGAACCGGGCTTGATTCGTGCGACGATTGCGCCTCGCTTGATTATGGCTGCCTCCTCTCGGCTCGCTCGGCGCGCCGAAGCATAGGCGATCGTGGTCAGTAGAGTTCGCGCCGGTCGCCATGTCCGGCAAGCGCCTGCTCGTCATCTCCCGCCACCAAACGAGACTCCTGCTGGGCGACCCCGGGGCGCTCGTGCTGTTCGTGATCATCCCGCTGCTGACGATGGTGATCATGAAGAGCACGCAGAAGGCGGCGCTGCTCGCCGCCGGCTATCACGACGTCAACGGCTCCGAGCAGGCGGTGCCCGGGTTCACGGTCATGTTCGCGTTCTTCTGGCTCGTGTTCGTCGGGCGCACGTTCTTCGCCGAGCACGGCTGGGGCACCTGGGAGCGCTTGCAGGCGATGGCCTCGACGCCCGAGGTCGTCGTCGGCAAGCTGCTGCCGGGGTTCATCGTGGTCACCGCGCAGATGATCCTGCTGTTCGCGATCGGCGGTCTTGCGCTGGGCATGAACTCGAAGGGGCCGTTGCTGTCGCTCGTGATCGTCGCGCCGGCCATGGCCGTATGCGTGCTCTCACTCACTTTCGCGATCGTCTCCTTCTGTCAGACGCTGAGCGCGACCGACGCGGTCTCGAATCTTCTGATGCTGGTCTTCGCCGCGCTCGGCGGCGCGCTCGCGCTGACCACCGCGTTGCCGCAATGGGCACAGACGATCTCGCCCGCGATCCCCAGCCACTGGGCGATGCAGGCCTCGACTGATGTGATCCTCAAGGGCGAGGGGATCGGCTCGGTGATTGGGCCCACCGCGGTACTGCTGGGGTTCGCGCTCGTGTTCGCGGGGCTCGGCCTGATCCGCTTTCGCCCCACCGACCACAAATCGATCGCTTGAGCTCTGGCGGCGAGCCCCGCGCAGGGGTCCGCGAAATGCTGCGCGTGATCGCCGGCCCAGCCGCCGGCACCGAGATACCGCTCGGGCGCAACGTCGCGATCGGGCGCGCGGTCGAGGGTGAGGGCAACCTGCCCAACGACCACGAGCTCTCGCGCAGCCACGCGCGCGTCGTGATGCTCTCGCCTGGCTCCTACGCGCTCGAGGATTCCGGCTCGACCAACGGCACTTACCTGAACGGCTGGCGGATTCCCTCCACGCAGCTGCTCAGCGGCGGCGATCGCATCCAGGTGGGGGGGACGGAGCTGGAGGTGGAGCTGCCGCCGGCGTCACAGGTGAGCGATGCGCGGCGGCGCCGGCAGGTGATCCTCGCGGGGTCGCCCGATGCTGAGCAGCGGCGCACACCGAAGGCACAGGCGACGCTTTTTGCGAGCGGTGTGTGCAAGTCCTACGGCGGCCTGGACGTGCTCAAAGGCGTCGATCTCGAGATCGAACCCGGCGAGATCGCAGGTCTGCTGGGGCACAACGGAGCGGGCAAGACGACGTTCGTCTCGTGTGTCGCCGGGCTGCGGCGCGCGGACTCCGGGACCGTGCTGGTCAACGGCGTCGACGCGCTGGTGGAACCGTTGAAGGCGCGTCGCCATCTCGGCATCGCTCCCCAGGATCTCGGCATCTACCCGACGCTGACCGTGAGGCGCAACCTCGAGCTGTTCGCCGAGCTGGCCGGATTGAGCAGGAGCGAGATTCGGTCGAACGTCGAGGAGGTCGGCGAGGCGTTGAGCCTGACGCCGAAGTTCGACGCCGCCGCGGGCACGCTGTCCGGCGGGCAGCAGCGGCGACTGCACACGGCGATGGCGATCGTCTACAAGCCCTCGCTGTTGATCCTCGACGAGCCGACGGTCGGCGCGGACATCCGCACCCGCCAGGAGATCCTCGACGCGGTGCGCAAGCTCGCCGACGAAGGCCATGCGATCTGCTACTCGACGCACTACCTGCCCGAGATCGAAAACCTCGGCGCCTCGGTCGCGCTGCTACAAGGTGGCCAGATAATCGCGCGGGGCTCGATCGCCGAGCTCGTTTCGAGGTACTCCAAGCAGGCGGTCGAGCTGACGTTCGAGGGTCCCGCCCCCGACATCGTTGTGCGCGGCGGTGAGACCACCGTGGAAGGCTCGCGGCTGCGCATCGCCACCGACAGCGCCGCCGAGACCGCGGCCGCCGTGCTCGCTCAGCTCGGCGTCAACGCGATCCGACTGCGCAACGTCGAGCTGGTGCGCCCAAGCCTCGACGCGATCTACCTGACGCTGACAGAACATCGCTACTCACACGAGGAACCTGTGAGCGGCGACGAGCCGCAGGAAGGCGAAGCGATGTCGGCGGTCGTACGCTCTGCGATGCAGAGCTCCGGCGTCAACTTCAAGCGCCCGTAGCGCTCAGATGTCGTACTCGATGCTGTTGGCGACTTCGCCCCGCCAGAAGCGCGCCGGAACGGCGCGTAGAGCCGCGTTGCGCACCGCGACCACGACCGGATTCGACCACGAGAAGACCTGCCCTCTACGCCTGGAGGTGAGCACGATCTTGGTGCAACGCGGCAACCGCGCCCGCTCGAAGGAATCGAGCGTGAGGCCGAGCATTCGCTGATCGCGTAGTCCCTGCGTGAGAGCCAGCTCCTTGGCGAGCACGACCGCGTCCTCCATCGAGATCCCCGCGCCCTGGCCGGCGAACGGCGTGGTCATGTGCGCCGCGTCGCCGATCACCAGCACCCTGCCCCTGTGCCAGGTTCGCTCGGGGTCGCGGTCGTACACGTCGGCTCTGGCGATCTCCGCCGGGTCGGTCGCCGCCACCAACCTGCGCGTCACCTCGGGAAACTCGCGTAGATGCCCGAGCAGCAGCGCATGCAGCTCGCCCGGCTGCTCGCTGGCGCCCTCCGGTTCGCGCTTCATCAGCCCCCAGTAGACCTGGTCGCCGCCCACGGGGAACATCACGAACTGCTTGCCCGCGCCCAGGAACGTGCGCGCTGTCCCGCTCGGCAGCACGTCCGGGCCGATGTCGACCAACGCGCGCCAGCTGCTGAACCCCGAGTAGCGCGGCGGCCTGTCCATCGCTCCATACACGTGCTTGCGCACCGCCGAGTGACCGCCGTCAGCGCCGATCAAGAGGGCGCCACGCTCGACGCTGCCGTCGGCAAAGCGCGCGGTCACGCTGTCGGCGTCCTGCTCGACCGCCACGCACTCCGAGCTCATGCGCAGGACGCCGTCGGGGACGGCGTCGAGTAGGGCGCGCTGCACTTCCCAGCGCAGCAGGCTGATCGTCGGCGTGCCGTACTCGTCGGCGACCTCGCCCTGCGGGAAGCTGAACATCCGCCGCCCGTGGATGTCGCAGATTTCCTGCTCGCGCAGCTCCGTGCCCGACGCGACGATCCGCTCTCCGACGCCGAGCTTCTGGAGCGCGCGCAGCGCGTTGCTCTGGACACCGAGCCCGGCGCCCGTCCGCCGCAGCTGCGACTGGCGCTCGAACAGGCGCACGTCGACGCCGATGCGTGCCAGCGCGATCGCGGCGGCGAGCCCGGCCGGCCCGCCGCCGATGATCAGCGCTCGACGATGCTCCTCATCTGTGGCGGCCTCCTCGGACCCCATCTCAAGAGGTCTCCGCGGACCCCGCAGCCATCGACTCCAGGCGCTCCTTGATGACGCTCATCTGCTCCTTGGTGTTCTTGTTCATGTACTGCTCGGCGTGCTCGTCGTCGGCGGGCGCCTCGGGCTTCATCGAGAAGTCCTGCACCCAGCGCATGAGCGTGCCGCTGTCCGCGTCCTCGAAGTACCACTCGATGTTCATGTACTCGAACGGGCCCGTCTCGATGCGCCGCGACTTGGAGCTGCGGCTCGTCGGATCGGCGATCCGCTCCGAGGTCCAGCTCCACACCTGACCGTCGTACTCCGGGTCCGGATGCGTCGTCAGGCGAAACACCACGCGGTCCCCGTCACGCTCGATCACCTCCGCGCCCGCGTACTCGCTGAACAGCTGCGGCCAGCTCTCGATGTCCATCATGCGGTCCCACACGAACTCGAGTGGCGCGGCGATCTCGACTGAGTTGTCGGTGTGCGCAGCCATCACATCACGCCTGCGCGGCGAGGCGCTCGTTGACGTAGCTGATCGCTTCGCCGACGTTGAGGATCCGCTCGGCGTCCTCGTCGGCGACCGAGAAGCCGTATTCCTGCTCCATCGCGAGCTGGATCTCCACCAGCGCCAACGAGTCGAGACCCATGTCTTCGAATGTCAGCTCGGGCTCGTCCTTGACGACGTCCTCTGGCAACCCGACGCGGTCCACGAGGATCCGCTTGAGGTCCTCGAAGCCGAAGCTCTGGTCAGTCAATTGCGCCTCCCTTGTCGATCGATTTAGCCGTGCGCGCCGGCTGGCAGGGCCAGCGAGGCGAGTATCGGCAGCTGCTCCTCGGCCGCCGCGCGACCCGCGGCGAGGAACAGGTCCGCCAGGTGAAAGTCGCGCCACCCGCCCGGTCCGAAGCGGGGCGTGATCACGACATCCGCCAGCTCCGCGTTGCGTACGCTCTCCGAGAGCTGGCTCAGGTCCATGACCTCAAGCAGATTATCGAGCACACCCCGGCGGCGTCCCTGCGGCGGCGGCTTGGGCGGGGGCCCTCCGGGCCAGCTCGCCAGCGTGTGGCGGCCGATCAGGTTCACCGACACGGTCACGTCCGCGCCGTCCTGCTCGACCGCGCTGGTGGGCACCGGCACGAGCGCGAGCCCGTCGACGAGCCGGTGCCCGTCGCGCTCGTGCGGCGGGAACACGCCGGCGAGCGCGGTGGCCGCCAGCAGCGCTTCCCACAGCGGCCCCTCGCGTAGCGGCGCTGGAGCGCGCTCTGTCATGTCCACGGCCATCACCGTCAGCGGGATCAGCGCATCCGCGAACGTCTTCTCCTCGGTCGTCTCGCGCAGCAGTCGCGTCATCACCTCGAGGCCGCCGCCGCGGCCCGCCAGCGAGGTTTTGAAGATCTCGCCCACCGCCTCGGCGTCGAAGCTGTCGCGCAGCGTCGTGTCGACCTGCGCGGCATTCGCGCCGAGCGCGAGGTAGCACGCGACGATCGCACCGATGCTCGAGCCCGACACGCAGTCGATCGTGTGCCCGGCCTCCTCGAGCACCTGGAGCACGCCCACGTGCGCGTAGCCCTTGGCGCCGCCCGCGCCGAGCGCGAGCCCGAGCTTCGTGCGCGTGAGGTGGCGCGCAAGCCACTCCAGGTCGCGCTCGCCGAGCGTGCCGGCGCTTGTCAGCTCGCATCTGCGGATCACGCGCAACGGCGCGTCCGCGGGCCATTCGTGGCTGGCAGCGGCTGCCTGCGCGCCGGCGATCAACACCTCCACCTGCTCCGATGCGTGTGCGTCGGCGCCAAGCGCGCCAAGCGCGCGCGCGTCCTCGGCGCTGCCCGCGAGCGCCACCACACGGTCGGCCTCGCGCAGATGCGCTCGCAGCAGCCCCGCGTCGAGCTCGCCGGGGAGCACCACGGTCGCGTGCGCGAAGACCAGCTCGTCCGCCGCGGTCAGCGCGCCCGCGAAGGAGTGCTGGCGGTCGAGCGCGATCACCGAGCGCGGCGTCGCCGCGCGCGCGGCTGCCAGCAGCGGCACCTGCGCCGCGCGCAGCGACGGCCCGATCACCAGCGCCACCGTCTCGCCGCGCTCGCGCTCCGCGCTGCGCGCCCGCGCGTGCGCGAGGCTCCCGTGCAGCGTGCGCAGCGCGTTCGCCAAGATCGCGGGGAGGCGGCGCACCAGCTCGCCCAGATCGTCGGCGTCGAGCTCCAGCGTGCTCGTGGGGATGCTCGCCACCAGCGACTCGTGCTGGGGCTCGCCGAGGATCGCGCCGACCTCGCCCACCGTTGCGCCCTTGCGGTGGCGCGCGAGGATCTGCCGCCCCTCGCCCTCGCCGTCGCCGTCGCCGTCCCAGCACGTCGACCAGGCCCGCGGTGATCACCCAGCAGCGCTCGCCCGCGTCGCCGGCCGCGCACAGCGCCTCGCCCGCCTGGAACTCTCGCACGCGCGCGCGCCGGGCGACCATCTCGATATCCCCGGGCGAGAGCCCGGCGAACAGCGAGCTGCGCGCCAGCGCGGAGGCGTCGACGCTCATCGGCTCGCGTCGGCCCGCGCTGGCGCCGGCACGGCGCGCCCCTCGTCCGGGCCCGAGCGCCCGGCCTTCCGATCCGCGGCCTGCCTCAGCGCGCGCCGGTCGGGCTTGCCCGAGGCCAGCAGCGGCAGCTCGTCGAGCACCGTCACCGCATACGGCACCTTGTAGCCCGCGATCCCCTCGCGCGCGAAGCGAATCAGCTCGCGCGGCTCGATCGTCGCGCCGGGAGCCGCCACGACGAAGGCCTCCAGCGTCTCGCCGAGCGCGCGGTGGGGCACCCCGAGCACCGCCACCTGCGCGATCGCCGGGTGGGTCACCAGGAAGCTCTCCACTTCCGCGGGGAACACGTTGAAGCCGCCCACGTGCACCACCTCCTTGGCGCGGCCGGCGATCGTGAGGTTGCCCGCGACGTCGAGCGTCCCGAGGTCGCCCGTGCGAAACCAGCCGTTGTCGGTCAGCTCCTCCTCGCTCCAAGGCAGGCCGTGGTATCCGCGCGGCAGGTAGCCGCTGCGCACCTGTATCTCCCCTGGCGCGCCGGGGGCGATCCGCAGCTCGTAGCCCGCCAGCGCGCGGCCGACGCTCGTGTGGCGCACCGTCGCGGGGTCCTCTGCCCGGCACGCGCTGGCGGCGCCGATCTCGCTCATGCCGTACACGTTCAGCAGCCGTACGCCGCGCTCCTCCAGCGCGCGCAGCACGTCCGGCGGGCACGAGGAGCCGGCGGTGAAGCCGGCGCGGATCGGCAGCTCGGCACCCATGCGCAGCGCCGCTGCCCACAGCGCGGGAGTGCCGTGCAGGACGCGCGCGCGGTGCTCGACCAGCGCGCGCGCCAGCGGCTCGAGCGAGGCGGTCGCGTCGACGAGCACGGCGTTCGCGCCGCCCACCAAGCCGCATAGCAGGCAGCCGAGCCCGAACACGTGCGAGGCGGGCACGATCAGGCCGTAGGGCGCGTCCGCGGCGTCGCCGAGCAGCTCGGCGAGGTTGCGGGCTGTGGCCTCGGCGAGGGCGTGCGGCACGAGCGCCCCCTTCGGCTCGCCGGTGGTCCCCGAGGTGTACATGATCGCCGCGAGCTCCTGCGCGAGCGCGGGGACCGGCTCCGTCGCGGGCGAGCTCGCCACCTCCCGTACGGCGCCGAGATCGTCCACGAGCAGGCATGTGCGCACGCTCGGCGTCTGCGCGGCGAGCGCGCGCACGTGCGCGCCGAGGTCGAACCCTGCGTGTGCGGCCACCGTCACAGCCGCCGCAGGCCGCGCGTCGGCGAACGCGCGCTCGAGCTCGAAGCGCCGCAGCCGCGCGCTCAGCGGCACCGCCACCGCCCCGGCGCGCCACACCGCGAACAGCGCCACCGCCAGCGCCGGGACGTTCGGCGCGAGGACCGCCACTGGCTCTCCGGGCTGGGCGTCGAGTCGTGCTGCCAGGCGTTCGCTCGCAGCCCGCAGATCCAGGAAGCTGAGGGTCTCGCCGCCGTGGGTGAGCGCGACGTCGCTTGGACGCTCGCGTACAGCGTCGGACAGCAGCGCAGCGAGGTCCGACGTGGCCGCTACTCCCAGCGGCGCAGCACCACCGCTGCGTTGAAGCCGCCGTAGCCGCGAGCCACCACCAGTACGGAGCGCAGCTGCGCCTCGCGCGCGCTGGTCACGAAGTCGAGGTCGAAGCCGTCGGCGGGATCCTCGAGGTTGACGGTCGGCGCGATCATGCCGTCGCGCAGGCCCAGCGCCGCAGTGGCCACGTCGAGCGACGCGCCCCCGGCATACAGTCGCCCGACCGTGGACTTCGGCGCGGTGACGGGCACCTTGGTCGCATGCGCGCCCAATGCCTGCTTCAACGCCGCGACCTCGATCGCGTCCCACTCGGGCACCCCGAAGGCGTCCGCGTATACGGCGTCGAGGTCCTCGGCGGCGGTGCCCGCGTCCTCGAGCGCGATCGTGATCGCGCGCGCGAGCTGGCGCCCGTCGGGCGCTGGGCGGCCCCAGTGGTAGGCGTCCTGGGTCGCGCCGTAGCCCGCGATCTCCGCATACACCTGCGGCACGCCGCGCTGCTCGACGCGGTCGCTGCTCTCGACCAGCAGGATCGCGCCGCCCTCGCCGGGGACGTAGCCGTTTGCGGCCCTGTCGAACGGCCGGTAGGCCTGCTGCGGGTCGCTGGCCGTGCTCAGGTAGCCGGTGCCGAGCTGGCAGGTCAGCGCGTATGGCCCGATCGGGGCCTCCAGGCCGCCGCCGACGATCGTGTCGACGCCGCGGCGAATCGTCCGCCGCGCGTGTGCCAGCGCCTCGAGGCCGCCGGCGCCCTCGGCGACGATCACGCCGCACGGGCCCTTGAGCCCGTACTTGATCGAGATCTGCCCCGTCGTTGCCGCGTAGAACCACGCGATCGACTGGTAGGCGCCGACGAACTTCGGGCCCTTGCCCCACAGCGCCTGGATCTCCTTCTGGCCGAATTCGTTGCCCCCGGACGAGCTCGCGGTGATCGCGCCCGTCGACCACTCGTCGAACTCGCTCGGGTCGAAGTTCGCGTCGGCGAACGCCATCTGCGTTGCCGCCAGCGCCATGTGCGTCCAGCGGTCTGTCTGCACCTGGAGGCGGCGCTCGATCCAGTCGTCGGCGTCAAAGGCGCTGACTTCGCCGGCGAGCTGGGTGGGGTAGAGGGAGGGGTCGAAGCGCTCGATCCGGCCGATCCCGCTCGTTCCCGCCTGCGTCGCCTTCCACCAGTCCTCGGTGCCGATGCCGTTGGCGGCAACCACGCCCACGCCCGTGATCAGCGACCGGCGCGTGGGCTCGGGGATCATCGTGTAGCTCACGCCGAGACCTCGCGCAGCTCCTCGGGCAGCGACAGGATCATCGCCGACTGGAAGCCACCGAAGCCGCTGCCCGTGGACAGGGCCGTGCGCACGGTCTTTCGCACCGCCACGTTCGGCGTGTAGTCGAGGTCGCATTCCGGGTCGCGGGTCTCCCAGTTTGCCGTCGGTGGCACCACCCCGCGATCGATCGCCAGCGCGCACGCCGCCATCTCTATAGACCCAATCGCACCCAGCGAGTGGCCGATCATCGACTTGATCGAGCTGATCGGCACCTTGTACGCGTGCTCGCCCAGCGTCTTCTTGTACGCGGCCGTCTCGTGACGGTCGTTCTGCTTGGTGCCCGAGCCGTGGGCGTTGATGTAGTCGATGTCCTCCGGCTTGATCTGCGCCTGGCGCATCGCGTCGAGGATCGCCTCGGTCATCGCGTACGCCTCGGGGCGCAGGCCGGTCATGTGGTAGGCGTTGCCGCGCGTGCCGTAGCCGACGATCTCGCAGTAGATGTGCGCACCGCGCGCGTGCGCCGCGTCGAACTCCTCCAGGATCAGCACCGCCCCGCCCTCGCCCATCACGAAGCCGTCGCGGTCGAGGTCGAACGGACGCGAGGCGTGCGCGGCGTCGTCGTTGCGCTGCGAGGTCGCCTTGATCGGGTCGAAGCACGCCATCGAGATCGGCGAGATCGGCGACTCGGAGGCCCCCGAGATGACGATGTCGGCCTCGCCTTCCTGAATCATCTGGTGGGCGTAGCCGAGCGCGTCGATGCCGGACGTGCAGCCGGTGGAGATCACGACCGCCGGGCCGTGCGCCTCGAACCTCAGCGCCACCTCGCTCGCGAGCGAGCTGGGGATGAGACCGCGGTTGTAGGCGAACGGCGGGACGTATGCGGGATCGACCAGCCAGTCCTTGCCGTGGTTTGACACCGCCACGTAGCCGTCCTCCAGCGCCATCGTGCCGCCCACCGCCGAGCCGAGGGCCACGCCCATGCGGTCGTGGTCGATCGCCTCGAGGTCGAGACCCGAGTCGTCCGTGGCCTCGATCGCCGCGGCGGTCGCGAACTGCACGTAGCGGTCCTGGCGGCGCTGCTCGTGCTCGTCCAGGCCCGCCTGCGTCGGGTCGAAGTCGGCCTCCGCGGCGATCTGCGAGCGAAAGCCGCTCGGGTCGAAGAAGCTGATCTTGCGCGTGCCGGTGCGACCGGAGGTGATCTGGTGCCAGAAGCTCTCGCGCGTGACCCCCCCGGGAGCGACGACCCCGATCCCTGTGATCGCGGTTCTCCTCACGCTACTCGGTGTCCACGTGCCCCGCGTCCGGCCGCGGCGCGAGCGGACCGAGGTGGAACACCAGGAACGCGTCCTCCTCGCCGTCGTTCACCAGCCGGTGCTTGACGTTGATCGGGATCATCAGGCCGTGGCGCGCGTGAAGCGGGGTTGACTGGCCATCCAGCTGCGCGTCGATCTTGCCGCTGACGAGGTAGATGAACTCCTCGGAGTAGGGGTGGTAGTGCTCGCTGATGCGTTCACCCGGGCCGATCGTCGCGACCCCCATGAAGCCGGACGTCGAGCCGACCGTTTTGGGGCTCAGCAGCGTGCGCACGTCGCCGCCGCGCCGGGTGTCCGCGGGGGCCTCGTCGACCGCGCGGATCTGCGGCTCGGCTGTCTGCTCGTCTACGGAGTCTGGCGTCATCGCGGCCCCCCTGGTCGGTCGTACGGAGGCCGCGAGCGTACCGGATCGGCTCAGCACCCGTCAAACTGGCGCGTCATGTCCGCCCTCGAGCAACTGCGCGCGCGTTTGGCCGAGCTCAGCGACCTGTCCGGCGTGGAGATGCTGCTGGGATGGGATCAGCTGGTGATGATGCCCGGCGCCGGCGCCGGCACCCGCGCTAGCCAGCTGGGTGCGCTCGCGCGTCTGACGCACGAGCGCTCGACCGCCGCCGAGATCGGGGCGTGGCTGGAGGAGCTTGACGGGCAGGAGCTCGACGAGCTCGATCGCGACAGCGTTCGCCTTGCACGCCGCGACTGGCAGCGCGCGCGCCGCGTCCCCGACGAGCTGGCCGCGCAGCTGGCGCAGGCGAGCGCAGCGGGGCAGGAGAGCTGGCGCGAGGCGCGCGCGAACGACGATTTCGCCGCGTTCGTCCCCGCGCTCTCGCGCAACGTCGAGCTCGCGCGCTCCTACGCGCAGTGTGTCGCCGACGAGGGCCAGGGTGCCTACGAGGCGCTGCTCGCCGACTACGACTTCGGCCTGCGCACGAGCGAGCTGGAGCGCGTGTTCGGTGCTCTCGCCCGGGCGCTGCCGCCGCTGATACCGGAGGCCCAGCGCCATTCGCCGCCGCGCGCGCTCGCGGTGCCCGTGAGCGCCCAGCAGGCGGCGGTGGCTGGGACGCTGCGCAGGTTGGGTGTGGAGCCCGACAGCTGGCGCGTGGACGTCTCCGCGCACCCGTTCACGGCATGGATCGGCACCGACGACACGCGCGTCACCACGCGTTATGAGGAGGGCAACGTCGAGTCGCTGCTGAGCTCGCTGCACGAGTACGGACACGCGCTGTACGAGCGTCAGGTGGACCCAGCGCTCGCGCGCACCAACCTCGGGCGCGGAACTTCGATGTCGGTGCACGAGTCGCAAAGCAAGCTGTGGGAGAATCACGTCGCGCGCAGCCCCGCGTTCGCCGCGGTGCTGGCCGCAGAGCTCGAGCTCGGCGGCTTCCAGATCGACGCCGCCGAGCTGCACGGCGCCCTCGTCGGGGTGGCGCCAACGCTGATCCGCGTATCCGCCGATCCGCTCACCTACCCACTGCACATCATCCTGCGCTTCGAGCTCGAGCTCGCTCTGATCGAAGGCGACCTTGCGGTCACCGACCTGCCGGGCGCCTGGCGCGAGGGGATGCGCCGCCTGCTGGGCCTGGAGGTCCCATCCGACGCGCTCGGCTGCCTCCAGGATGTGCACTGGGGCGCCGGGAGCTTCGGCTACTTCCCGAGCTACGCGCTCGGCTGCCTGATCGCCGCCCAGCTGTGGCAGGCGATGGAGGCCGAGCTGGGCCCGCGCGAGGAGGATCTGCGCCGCGGCGAGGTCGAGCCCGTAAAGCGCTGGCTGGCCGAGCGCGTGCACCGCTTCGGGCGCCGCCTGGACACCGGGCCGCTGGTCGAGCTTGCGACGGGCAGAGCCCTGGAGATCGAGCCGTTCCTGGGCTACGTCGCGCCGCTGGCCGGGCGCTGAGCGCCGCAGCGGGGCTCCTACGTCGTCGAGTGCTGAGCGCCGGCGGCCGCGCGCGCGTCGGTGGAGCGCACGAAGGCTTCCACCGCCTCGACCTCGAGCGGGCGCGAGAACAGGAAGCCCTGCCCGTGGTCGCACTGTTCGCGCTGCAACGTCTCGAGCTGGACGCGGTCCTCGATGCCCTCCGCCAGGGTCTCGATCTCGAGCGCTTTGCCGAGCTGCACGAGCGTGTGGATCAGCGCCTTCGCCTGCTTGGAGTCGGCCAGCGCGCTGATGAACGAGCGGTCGATCTTGACCACGTCGGCGGGGAACTGGCGCAGGTAGGCGAGCGAGCTGTAGCCGGTGCCGAAGTCGTCGATCGCGATGCGCACGCCCAGCTGCTTGAGCCTGCGCACCCTGCTCGCCGTCGCCTCCGGGTCGCGCATCAGCGCCGTCTCGGTGACCTCGAGCGTCAGCGCCGCGGCCTCCAGGCCGCTGTCGAGCAGCGCCGTCCTCACGTCTGCGATCAGCTCGTCGGTGTCGAGCTGGCGCGCGGAGATGTTCACCGACATGCCGAGCTCGTATCCCTGCGCGTGCCAGCAGGCGGCCTGGTGGCAGGCCTCGCGCAGCACCCAGCGGCCGATCGGCACGATCAGGCCGGTGGCCTCTGCGATCGGGATGAACTCCATCGGCGGCACGACCCCACGCTCGGGGTGACGCCAGCGGATCAGCGCCTCGACGCCGATGATGTGTTCGGATCGCAGGTCGAAGGTCGGCTGGTAGAGGAGGAACAGCTCGTCTTGCTCGAGCGCGTCGGCGAGGTCCATCTGAAGCGTCAGGCGATCCTGCACGGCCGTCTGCATCGCCGACTGGAACAGCACGTAGCGGTTGCGTCCCGCCGCCTTCGCCTCGTACAAAGCGACGTCCGCGTCGCGCAGCAGCTCATCGGCGCTGGCGCGCAGGCCGAGCGCGACGCCGATGCTCGCCGTCACCGACAACTCGCGGCCGCCCGCATCGCTCATGTCGTATGGCTGGCGAAGGACCTCCAGCAGGCGCTCGGCCACCAACTCGGGACCGGCGTCGAGCGTCGAGCCCTCGACGAGCACCACGAACTCGTCGCCCGCCAGGCGCGCGGCCGTGTCACCCTCGCGAACGACGCTTTCCAGGCGCGCGCCGACGATCCGCAGGAGTCGTCGCCGGCGGCGTGGCCGAACGTGTCGTTGACGGTCTTGAAGCCGTCGATGTCGACGTACAGCGCGGCGACGGGGAGCTCGCGGCGGCGCGCTCGCGCGAGCATCTGCTCGACGCGATCGAGCGCAAGCAGCCGGTTGGGAAGGCCCGTGAGCGCGTCGTGCATCGCCTGATGGCGCAGCTGGCCAGTGCGCTCGCGCACCATCGCCATCGCGCGCTCGCGCGCCCGCGTCAGCACCAGCACCAGCGCCGCCAGGAGCAGCGTCGCGACGAGGCCCGCCAGCAGCACCACCAACGCCTGCTCGGACGCCGACGGCCCGCTGACCGCGGGGATGCCGCTGACCTGCACGATCCAGGTGCCGTCCGCCTGGAGCGTCGAGCGCTGCGTGAGCACGCCCGCGCCGGTGATCGTGCCCGTGCGACCGATGAATTCCGGCCCGAGCCCAGGGTTGGAGTGGTACAGCGTCACCGCCATGTGTCGGGCCTTGCCGAGCGACGCCTGCATCAGCGAGCTGATGTCGAAGGACCCGAGCACGAAGCCGACCAGCCCCGCGCGGCGCTGCCCGGGTGTGCTCAACGGCACGCCCTGACGGTAGGCGGCGACTTCGATGATCAAGCTGGTGACGTTCGACAGGGTCACCGAGTAGACCCCGTAGCCGCCGCTTTCGCTGAGCGCCCGCGAGAACTGCGCGCGGGTGGTGCCGTTGTGCTGGTAGCCGCCGATCAAAGAGTTCGGATCGCACCAGTCGCCCTGGAGCAGCAGCGCCACTTCGGGGTCGTACAGCAGGTCGGCGCTGCCGCCCGACAGCAGGCAGTAGTAGGGGCGCCCTGATGGGGTGATCGCTTCGACGTGCCTGCCGACGAGCGCCCGAAATGCCGGTTCGGCGTTGCGCCGCGCCTGGAACACGGACAGCTGCCCGGCGGGAATCGCTTTCACGATCAGGGCTCCGTAGCCCGCGGGCTCGTCCTGGCGGTCTTCGAGCAGCGACAGCCAGCGGTCGAAGCCGCTCGCGCCGAGGTTGGGCTGCACGGTCAGCACCGCCCGCACCGACTTCACGAAGTCGGTGTCGCGTCGCATCAGCGTGCCCAGCGTGCCGCTCACGTTCGCAGCTGAGGTCTCGAACGTGTCTTTTTCTCGTGCGCGAACGCTGGAACGCCACATCAGCGAGGCGGTCACCGACGCGGCCACGCCGAGCACGAGGATCGCCGCGACCGCGAGCAGCCAGCGCCGGCTGCGCGACGTCGGCGGGGCCGTCGTCCACGCGTCGGGCTCGGGCGGCCCCTGCTCGGCGACGGGGTCAGGCATCGCCGAGGCCTCCAGCGCCTCCCACGCCGGCTGGCGCCAGGCCGATTTCGGCGTTTACACGCACACTCGAGATATCGGGTTCGCGTCGCGCGGGCTTTAGGCGCGGGCGTCTCGGCTGGCCCCGGCCACGTGTGCCAGCTCCCGTCCACCACGGCCTACGCGGCGCGTATGATCACGCTCATCGCGCGACGATCGAAGCGGAGGGCAAGCGCCGTGACCGTAGGCCGATTGCCGAGTGGGGTGAGCAGGTGTGTCCTGGTGGCACTTGCCGGGCTGCTCGCGATTGCCGCGTCAGTCACCTCGGCACAGCTCGCGAGCGCGTCGGCGACCGCCGCGCCGCAGTGCAAGACCGCCGGCCTCGTGATCTGGCTCCAGGACGAACCGGGCGGCGGCACCGCTGGGAGCATCTACTACAAGCTCGAGCTCACCAACCTGTCCGGACACGCGTGCACGCTGCGCGGCTACCCCGGGGTCTCCGCGGTCGACCTGGGCGGACGCCAGATCGGCGGCGGCTCCTCCCACGAAGCATCGCGCAGTCCCCGGCTGGTGACGCTGGCGGATGGCGGCGAGGCGTCTGCGGTGCTACGCATCCTCGACGCCGGCGCGATCAGCGGCTGCCGTCCGGCGATCGCCGCCGGGCTGCGCGTCTTTCCGCCGGGTCAGACGGCCGCGAAGGTCGTGCCGTTCCCCTTCGAAGCGTGCTCGCGCGTCGGGGACAGCAACCTGGTGGTGGGCGCGGCGGTGGCACAGGCGTAGCCGCCGTGGCCGGTGCCTGGAGCCGAATCGCGGGCGCCTTCTGTGTGGCCTGCGCTGCGGTTGCGCTCTCGCCCGTGCTCGCTTCTGCCCAGCCCGTCGAGATGGCCGCCCCCTACGAGTATCTCGGCTGGGGCGATCCGCAGCCCCCCACGAGCGTGATGGCGGCCGCCGGCATCCAGGACCTGACGCTCGCCTTCATTCTCACTCACGGCAAGTGCAACCCCGAGTGGGATGGCGGACGCCCGCTCCTGGGGGGCTCAGACCAGGCGGCGATCGAAGCCATCCGCGCGGCGGGGGGCGAAGTGGACGTGTCGTTCGGTGGCTGGAGCGGGAAGAAGCTCGGCAACTCGTGCTCGTCGCCGGCCGCGCTGGCCGGCGCCTATCAGAAGGTGATCGACGCCTACGCGCTGAACGCGATCGACATAGACATCGAGCACGGCGAGTACACCAACAAGAAGGTGCGAAAACGCGTGATCGAAGCGCTGGCGATCGTGCAGCGCGAGGATCCCGGCATCGAGATCTCGGTGACGTTCGCAAGCGAGGAAGACGGCCCCGAAGCCGACGGCCGCAGCCTGATCGCCGACGCGGCCGCGATCGGCTTTCAACCGTCTGTCTGGACGATCATGCCGTTCGACTTCGGCGCTGCGCTGACGAACATGGGTGCCGCGTCGATCAGGGCGGTGGAAGGGCTGGCGGCGGACTTGGTGGACGCCTACCGCATCTCAGCGGCCGACGCCTACGAGCACGCGGGCATCTCCTCGATGGACGGGGACACCGATGAAAAGGACGAGACGGTCAGCGTCGAAGACTTCGAAGCGATGCTCGTGTTCGCCCAGAGCCAACACCTGGCCAGGTTCACTTTCTGGGCGGTCAACCGCGACCGAGCCTGCAGCGAGGGGGAGACGCCGGGCGAAGATTGCAGCGGCATCGCCCAGCAGCCGTACGCGTTCACCGACGTGGACGCGCGTTTTTGAGCGCTCAGGCGCGAGCGCTCGCCTGCGGGTCCAGTCGCGACATCGTCACCGCCGCGCTCAGCTCCGAGTTGGCGCCGCCCATGTAGAGGCCCTTGACCGGGGGCACGTCCGAGTAGGAGCGCCCGTGGCCGATCTTCACGTGCGTCTCACCGTCGGCCAGGCGGCGGTTGGTGGGATCCGCGCTCACCCACACGGGCTCGCCGCGACCGTCGCTGCTCGGCAGCAGCGCCTCCACCCACGCGTGCGTGTTCAGCTCGAGCGAGTCGCTGTTGAGCGAGTCCACGCTGTCATCGTCGGGGGCCGCCCACAGATAGCCGGAGACGTAGCGCGCGGCGATGCCGCGGCGGCGCAGCAGCACGAGCGACAGGTGCGCGAAGTCCTGGCAGACGCCGGCCTGCGTCTCCAGCAGGTCGCGCACCGTCGAGCCCACGTACGTCGCGCCCGGCCGATACTCGAAGCGGTCGGGGATCAGCTCGCACAGCGCTTGCAGCGTTTGCAGCGGCGTGCCCGTCTCGAGCGCATCGTCCAGGCCCTGGAGCCCGGCGATGCGCGGCTGGTCGAGCCACGGCAGCGCGAACTCGCCTGCGGCGTCCACGTACGCGGCGCTGCGCAGGTCCTCCCACGAGCCGTCTGGGGGGTCGGGCGGTGAGGACGTGACCACGCGCGCGCGAACGTCGATCACCAGGTGCTCGTGACCGGTGGGAATGCCGAACTCGAGCACCTCGGTGCCGAAGTAGTCGAGGTGGCGGCTGACCCGCGCCTCGGGCTCGATGCGCGTGTGGAACTCGTCGCAGCGCTGCGTTGAGGTGGTCGCCGGGCGCACGCGCAGGGCGTTGAGGTTGTCGGTGACGGTCGTGTCGTACTGGTATTCGGTCAGGAAGCGGATCGCAAAATGCACGGTCGAGTCACCTCCTCAGCCCCGCCATCGCCGCGCCTGCGAAGTAACGCTCCGCGACGTCCTGATCGATGCGGTTGAGCTCTTGCTGGGTCTGTTCGCATATGCCTGTCAGCTCTGCCCCGTCGGGCAGGGCTCGACGCTGGAAGTCTAGGTCGGCCGCCAGTCGGCTCACCCGCAGCACGGGCTTTGAGTTGCGCGGCCCGGCGTCGGCCATCGCGAACGCCTCGTGCATCGAGTCCACGCACGCGGCCACGCTGTCGGGGTAGGCGCGCTCGAACAGCAGGAAGCGCCCCACCGGATGGGCGTTGGGGGGCGTGGTGACGGCCCGCAGGTAGGCGTGAAAGCCGCCCACCGCTTGCAGCAGGATCAGCGCGTGCCCGTCCGCTGACGCAGAGTCTCCGACGGGCAGTGCCACCCGCAGCATGCGCAGCACCATGTCCGCGATCTCGATCAGGCCGCCGGCGTCCAGGAAGCACTTGGCCTCGTCGCGCAGCATCGAGCGGTTGGCCACCCCCCAGATCAGCGCCGTGCGCTCCTTGACGTACTGCGAGGCCAGAGATGGACCAGCAGGCGCCGAGGGATTGGTCTGCGCCCACCCGTAGCCGCCGCGGCGCAGGCCGAGCGCGGTGGTGTTGATCGCCTCCCACATGTCGGCGCTGATCACGTCGCGCACGGTGTGCGCGCCCTCGCGCGCGCGCTCGATGCTCGCGAGCATCGAGCCAGGCCGCTCCGCGTCGAGCGTCAGCTGGCCGAGCGCCTGCGTGCTGCGGGGGTCCTCGTGAACGTCGCCGAACATCGCCAACAGGCCACCCGAGCCAAAGCTCACGCCCGGGGTTGTCTCGGAGGTGCCCTGGAGCTCGGCCTGGAACACCGCCTCGACCGCGCGCGCGGTGAACTCCGCCCGCGCGAGGTTGCGCCCCAGCCAGTACAGCTCGTGCGCGATCCGTGCGAGCATCAGCCGGTCCGGCGCTGTTGCTGCTGCTGTTGCTGCTGGCCGGTCCACGCGCCGTAGCGCAGGTCGGGGAGCGCCGGCGGCTGGGTGTCGGCGATCGGCGGCCCCGCGCGATCGGAGTCATCGCCCTCCTCCAGCACCCACGTGTCCTTCGAGCCACCCCCGCGCGAGGAGTTGACGATCAGCGAGCCCGCCTCGAGCGCCACGCGCGTGAGCCCGCCGGGCACGATGTCGATGCGCTCGCCGAACACCGCGAACGGACGCAGGTCCACGTGTCGCGGCACCAGCGCCGTGTCCGCGCCGACCGTAGGCACCGTCGAAAGGCGCACGACGTCCTGCGCGATCCAGCCGTCGGGGCTGGCGCTGATCACCTCGCGCATCCGCGCCAGCTCCTGCTCGTCGGCGTGCGGGCCGATCATCACGCCGCGCCCACCGGACTCCCCGGTCGGCTTGATGACGAGCTCCCCGAGGCGCGCGAGCACGTGCTCGAGCACTTCCGGGTCAGACAGCAGGTAGGTGCGAACGTTTTCGAGGATCGGCTCCTCGCCGAGGTAGAAGCGGATCATCTCCGGCACGAAGTAGTAGATCGCCTTGTCGTCAGCGACCCCCGTCCCGAACGCGTTTGCCACTGCCACGCTGCCCGCACGGTAGGCGCGCACAAGGCCGGGCACGCCGAGCAGCGAGTCCGCGCGGAACTCCAGCGGGTCCACGAAGTCATCGTCGAGGCGGCGGTACACGGCGTGTGCGCGCTCGAGCCCCCGCGTCGTGCGCATGTACAGCACGTCGTCGCGTACGACCAAGTCGGAGGCCTCGACCAGCTCGACCCCCATCTGACGTGCGAGGAACGCGTGCTCGAAGTACGCGGGGTTGGCCGGCCCGGGCGTCCACACGACGACGGTCGCCTCGCTCTCGGCCGACGGGGCCACCGAGCGCAGCGCGTGCAGCAGCAGCTGCGGGTAGTGGTCCACGGGGCGCACGCGGTAGGAGGCGAACAGCTCGGGCACGAGGCGCGCCATCGCGGCGCGGTTCTCCAGCACGTAGGAGATCCCCGAGGGGATGCGCACGTTGTCCTCGATCACCTTCCACGTGCCGTCGCTGTGGCGCACCAGGTCGCAGCCGGCGACGTGCGTGTACACGCCCCCCGGCGGGCGGATGCCGTGGACGGCGCGCGCGAAGTGCGAGCACGACGCCACCAGTCGCCACGGCACGAGGCCCTCTCGCACGATCTCGCGCGCGTGGTAGACGTCGTCGACGAAGTGGTTGAGCGCGCGGATGCGTTGCGCCAGGCCACGCTTGATCGCCCGCCATTCCTCGCCGCTGAGCACGCGCGGGACGAGGTCGAGCGGGAAGGGACGTTCGTGGGTCGGCCCGCCGCCGCCACTGGTCTCGAAGGTGATGCCCTGCTGCATGAAGATCGCGTCGCGCCGGCGCCCGGCCTCGAGCAGCCCATCCGCGCCCAGGCGCCGTAGGCCCTCGACGAGCGCGCGCGCCGCCGGCCGCGGCGTTCCGTCGTGCTCGAACAGCTCGTCCAGGAACGGCGCCTGCGGGCGGTACCCGTCGATCGCCGGCACGTGCTCGGCGCGCGGCGGCGCGCCCGACGTCTGCACCCCCGAGCTCACCACGGCATTCTCCCGCGCTGAGTCCGCCCTCACCTTCGACGGATGGACAAAGCCGCGGTCGCGTCGGTGCTCATCTGTCACAGCCGATTCAGCCCCTCGTGGTGCGCGTTGCGGGCCCGCTCAGCGCGGCCAGCGTCCGTGCCTGTCGAAGTACTCGCGCGCGGCGTCCTCGGCATCGCGCTCGCGGTCTCCCGCGACGCCGATGCGATACAGCCAGTTGACGAAGTAGATCGCCAGGCCAGCGCTGACGATGCTGGCGCCGCCCTCGAGGTCGGTTTCGCTGCCGAAGCTCATGATCACCACGCCGCCGAGCGTGACCAACGCGGGCAGCACGTAGCGCAGGCCGAACAGCAGCCGCGCCTTCAGCCCGCCGTTCGCCTGCGCGCTCATGCCGCCAGCGCCCGTGCGGTCGTGTCCTGGTCGAGATCGACCGCCAAGCTCGCGCGAGCGCGGCGCTGCGCCCACTGGCCGGTGCTCGCCGCCGCGAGCGCGAGCACACTCGCGCCGCAGCCGGCGATCACCCACCACGCTGCATGGCTGGCGGAGGCGAGTTCCGTGCCGGTCGCGCCTCCGGCCGCGACCGCCCCGAGGATCGAGCCCGTCACGGCCACGCCCAGCGCCTGGCCGACCTGGCGGCTGGTCGAGGCGACCGCCGCCGCCACGCCCGCCTGGTTGTTCGGCATACCCGAGACCGCGGTGTAGGTGATCGGCGCGTTGACCATGCCGAAGCCGACGCCGAACAGCGCGTACATGCACAGCAGTAGCGCTAGCGGTGTGCCCACCGAGAGCGTGGTCATCACCACTGCGCTGGCGGTCATGCACGCGCCTGCGACGAACAGCGGCAGGCGCGGCCCACGGGTGCCGACGAGCCGTCCCGACAGTGGGCTGAGCGTCAACGCGCCCAGCGCCATCGGCACCGTGCACAGCCCTGCGTCCAGCGCCGAGTAGCCGCGCGCGTCCTGGAGGTACAGCGTGTTGATGAACAGGAACCCGCTGAAGCCGGCGAACGCGCTCACCGCGATCAGGGTCGCGCCCGAGAACGGCGGGCTGCGGAAGAAGCGCAGCTCGATCAGCGGGTCCTCACGGCGTGGCTCGTAGGCGATCAACGCCGCCACCGCGAGCGCCGACAGCACGAACAGCCCCACGGTCTGCAACGAGGACCAGCCCGCGCCCGGGGCCTCGATGATCGCGTACGTCAACGACGCGAGCGCGACGATCACGAGGATCTGCCCGACAGGATCGAGACCGCGCGGACGCGCCGCGCGCGACTCGGGCACGAACATCGCGCTGAGGATCACGGCGGCGAGGCCGATCGGCACGTTGATCCAAAAGATCGCCCGCCAGCCGACGCTCTCGGTCAGAGCCCCGCCGACGATCGGCCCGAGCGCCAGGCTGATGCCCACGACCGCGCCCCACACACCGATCGCACGGGCGCGTTCGCGGGGCTCGGTGAAAACGTTGGTGATGATCGACATCGCCACCGGGTTGAGCATCGAGCCGCCGATGCCCTGGAGGGCTCTCGCGGCGATCAGCCAGCCGAGCGTGGGAGCGAGGCTGCACAGCAGCGAGCCGGCGACGAACAGCGACAGTCCGATCTGGAACACGCGTCGGCGCCCCAGCCGGTCGGCGGTCGAGCCCGACAGCAGCAGCAGGCTCGCGATCACGATCACGTAGGCATCGATCGTCCACTGAAGCCCGGACAGCGACGCGTGCAGGTCGCGGCGGATCGACGGCAGCGCGACGTTCACGATCGTGTTGTCCATCGCCACGATCAGCAGGCTCATACAGCAGATCGCGAGGATCGTCAGACGCCGGCGGTCGCTCAGCTGGGGTGTAGCGTTCACCTCAGTAGTTCTAGCGTCGCGAGTGCGGGCTCCCGGAGCGCGACCCCGAGAGAGCCGAGCTCGCCGTGAGAACAGAACCCGTGATGCCCGCACCGACGATCGATCAGCTCGAGCTCGCCGATGACCCTGCGCGCTGGGCCGCCCTCGGCTTCGCGCTCGCCGACGACGAATGCCAGATCGGCGCAGTGCGGCTGCGTTTTTCCGATCTCGATGGGAGCTGCGGCTCGGCGGGCATCGTCGGCTGGTCGCTGCGCGATGCGATGGGCGTCGAGCTCGACGGGTTGCCCACGACGATCTCGCAGGAGCCAGCCCGGGCGCGCGCGAAGGCGGCGACGGCGCCGGTCGTCCACCCCAACGGCGTGGCGGCGATCGACCACGTCGTCGCGGTCTCACCCGACCTCGACCGCAGCGTCGGCGCCCTGCGTGCGGCCGGCCTGGACCTGCGGCGGGTGCGCGAGCAGCCGACGCCTGCGGGCGCGCCGCGCCAGGCGTTCTTTCGTGTCGGTGAGGCGATCCTCGAGCTCGTCCAGGAGCCACCCGCGGTCATCGAGCGCGAAGGAGGGACGCGGCGCCCGGCGCGTTTCTGGGGGCTCGCGCTGGTGGTCGAGGATCTCGAGCGCAGCGTCGCGGCGCTCGCCCCCCACGCTGGCGAGACGCGCGCGGCGGTGCAGCCCGGCAGGCGGATCGCGACCGTGCGGCGCTCGGCCGGGCTGGCGGTGCCGCTTGCGTTGATGAGCAGAGACGAGCGCCGCCACGGCGACGCGCCGGATCGGCAAGACTTGCGCGACCACCACGAAGCGGGAGACGGTCGGTGAGCGAGCAGCTGTGGAGTGACGTCGACAGCTACATAGACGAGCTCCTGGTGGGAGCCGACGACGCGCTCGCGCAGGCGCTGCGCTCGAGCGCCGACGCGGGCTTGCCGGCGATCGCGCTGTCGCCGCCACAGGCTAAGCTGCTGCACCTGCTCGCTCGCATCCACGGCGCGCGCAGCATCCTCGAGCTGGGCACCCTCGGTGGCTACAGCACGATCTGGCTTGCCCGGGCGCTGCCGCCCGGGGGGCACCTGGTCACGCTCGAGCTCGACCCCGACTACGCCGAGCTCGCGGCCGCCAACATCGAGCGCGCGGGGCTCGCAGACGTCGTCGCGATCCGCGTCGGTCGCGCGCTCGAGAGCATGCGCGCCTTGATCGACGAGCGCGCCGGGCCGTTCGACCTGATCTTCATCGACGCCGACAAGCAGGGGACGCCCGAGTACTTCACGTACGCGCTCGAGCTTTCGCGGCCGGGCGGGGTGATCGTCGTCGACAACGTCGTCCGCGCTGGCGCGATTCTGGAGGCCGACGGCGAGGATCCGCGGGCACAGGGGATGCGCCGCTTCCACGAGCTTCTCGCCCGCGAGCAAAGCGAGCATCGTGTCAGCGCGACCACGATCCAGACGGTCGGCAGCAAGGGCTACGACGGCTTCACGCTGGCGCTCGTCGAGCGCTAAGCGATAGGCTCGCCCCGTGGGCGCAGAGCTGAAGCTGGGGTTGAACACCGGCTACTGGGCGGGGGGACCGCCCCCTGGAGCCGCGGAGTCGGTGGCGGAGGCCGAGCGGCTGGGCTTCGACTCGATCTGGACGGCGGAGGCGTACGGGTCTGACTGCCTCACGCCGCTGGCGTGGTGGGGCGCCGCCACCGAGCGCATCAAGCTGGGGACCGCGATCGTGCAGATGTCCGCGCGCCAGCCGGCGGCGACGGCGATGGCGGCGATGACCATGGACCACCTCTCGAACGGGCGCTTCATCCTCGGGCTCGGCGTATCGGGACCGCAGGTCGTCGAGGGCTGGTACGGGATGCCTTTTGCCAAGCCGCTGGCGCGCACCCGCGAGTACATCGCGATCCTGCGCGACGTGTGGGCGCGCAAGGACCGCCTGGAGGCGCCTGGGCCGCACTACCCGCTGCCGCTGCCCGACGGCACCGGCTTGGGCAAGCCGCTGAAGTCCTCGATCCACCCGCTGCGCGAGGACATCCCCATCTACCTCGGCGCCGAGGGGCCAAAGAACATCGCGCTGTGCGCGGAGCTGTGCGACGGGTGGCTGGCGATGCTGTTCTCTCCCAGCGTGTTCGACGAGCTGTACAGGCCCTCGCTCGAGGAAGGCTTCGCGCGCCGGGCGGACGGGCATGGCTCCTCGCGCAACGTCGAGGACTTCGAGCTGTGCGCCACCGTGCCGCTGATCGTGACCGACGACCTCGACGCGGCCGCCGACGCGCTGCGTCCGTTCTACGCGCTGTACTTCGGCGGCATGGGGGCCAAAGGCGCCAACTTCCACGCCAACGTGCCGATCCGGATGGGCTACGAGCGCGAGGTGGCGGAGATTCAGGAGCTGTACTTGAGCGGCAAGAAGGACGAGGCCGGCGCCAAGATCCCGACGGCCCTGATCGAACAGCTGTCGCTGATCGGCTCGCGCGAGAAGATCCGCGACGACCTGCACAAGTGGCGCGACTCGGCTGTCACGACGCTGCTCGTCTCCGGCGATGTCGCCACGCTGCGCGACGCCGCCGAGCTCGTGCTCGGCTGATCAGGCGACGCTCACCACGGGCGAGCGCCCGAGCGCCCGGCCGCCGGCGTCGAGCGCCACCACCGCCACGAGTGGACCGGCGGCGCCGACGCGCAGCGAGCTCTCGAAGCCGAGCGAGCGCGTTTGCGCGACCGCACGCAACGTGTCTTCGCCTTCACCAGCGAGCAGCTGCCAGCTGTGCACGGCGGTCGCGCCGTTCCAGCTCGCGTATACAGCGCGGGCGGAGCCGCTGCCCGCGAGCGCGATCGCCGGGGAATCCGCGGGCTGCGCGCTCCACGGCATGCGGAACGCCCTGTAGCACTCGTAGCGCTCGCCGAGGATCGCGTCGAAGACGATCTCGCCGTCGTGGCTGAATTCGGAGACGCGCGGCGCTTCCCCCCAGCCGACGAACACGTTCCCGTCGGGGAGCAGCTGGACGTTGCCCTGGCTGCCGGACAGCACCTTCGGATGCGTGTACTGGCGCAGCAGCGAGGCTGTCATCGCGTGCTCGTCGACGTCGAGGATCAGGCCGCGCGAGAGCTTCTCCACGGCGGGGGTGGCGCCGTTGTCGAACACCGTGAGCGTGCCGTCGGGCTGGCGGCGGGCGTCGTGCTGCCACGCGAAGCTCGCGCCCGAGCCCATCTGGAAGTCGCTGCGCTTGCCGCCCAGGCGCCAGATGACCTCGCCGCTGCGCGCGATCTTGTAGATCGTGTGGGTGCTGCGGCCGGACACGAGCAGGTTGCCGTCGCCGCCGAGGTCCACGGAGTTGATGTGGAAGAAGTCCCAGTTCGCTTCCACCGGCGCGTAGGACTCCTCGAGAGCGATGTGGTCGAGGCTGTGCCACTCGAGCAGCAGCTGGCCGCTCGCGAGGTCGATCTCCTGGAAGATCGCGTCCTGGATCGTGCCCTTGGTGGAACCGCCCACGGCGGAGAGATCGGCGTCGCGCACGACGTAGCTGGTGAGCAGCGCGGTGTCGTGTGGCGTGATCACGAACTCGTGCAGGTCGCCGCGCAGACCGTGCGCGGCCTGAACGCGGCGGATCGTGCGGTAGGCGGTGTCGGTGATCACGTATTCGCCGACGCCGTGGCCGAGTTCGATGTCGCCCTCCCACCAGGTGAGCACGGGGCTGGCGCGATAGCGCTGCACGCGGAAGTTGGTGGTCACGCGGTCGCTCAGGGGGTTCTCCCAGATCGGTTCGCCGGCGGCGTCCGCGATCACCGCACCCGCCTGTCCGACCGGCGCGTTGTAGGGGGCGATGAAGATCGCGTCGCTGCTCGCGCCGCTCTCGCGCCGGGTGACGGTCAGCGCTGGTATCCGCAGGTCCGGCCGGCTGTGCCAGCTCGGCGTGCGCGGCGGGGCGAGCGAGCGCGAGGAGGCGAGCGCGCCGCTCAGCAGCTCGCCGACGGTGCCCGTCAGCGCGAGCCCGGCGACGCCGGCGCCAGCTGAACGCAGCAACTGTCTGCGGGTGATCGATCGGCTCGTCACTGCCATCTGCACTCCTCATAAATCCACACGCCGGCAAATCCTTCCTGAGCACGGTCTCACGCCCACTTCAAGCGCGGCGAAGAAAGCTGCAAGGACGCCCGTGCAGCACGCCCGGACGCCAGGGGCACGAACGCCGGCCGGGTCAATCGAGCTAGGGTCTAGCCTAGCCATGGCCGAGATCGATCCCGCGCAGCAACAGCAGCAGGTATACGCCAACTTCCAGTTCGAGATCTACCTCCAGGGCCTCACCGGTGAGCGGCCCGCGCTGCCGTTCACGCCGCTCGCGCTTGAACATCGCGCGCGCGAGGTGATGTCCGAGCAGGCGTTCGGCTACGTCGCCGGCGGCGCTGGGGCGGAGCAGACGATGGGCGCGAACCTCGCGGCGTTCGAGCGCTGGCAGATCGTTCCGCGGATGCTGCGTGACGTCTCCGAGCGCGCCCTCAGCACGTCGATTCTCGCCACCAGCATGCCGGCCCCGGTGATGCTCGCGCCGATCGGCGTGCAGTCGATCGTCCATCCCGAGGCCGAGCTGGCGGTCGCGCGCGCGGCTGCCGCACAGGGCGTGCCGTTCATCCTCAGCACGGCGGCCTCGCACTCGATCGAGGAGGTGGCGCAGGCGGCGGGGGAGAGCAGCCGCTGGTATCAGCTGTACTGGCCAACCGATCGCGATCTGGCGGCGAGCTTCGTCGAGCGCGCTGGCGACGCCGGCTATGAAGCGATCGTCGTCACGCTCGACACTTGGCTGCTCGGCTGGCGCCCGCGCGATCTGGGCAATGCCTACCTTCCGTTCCTGAAAGGCGAGGGGGTCGCCAACTACTTCGGTGACCCGGTGTTCCGCGCCGCGCTCGAGCAAACGCCCGAGCAAGCCCCGGAGGCGGCGATCGGGCACTGGGCCTACCAGTTCTCCAATCCCCGCGTGACGTGGGCGGACCTCGCGTGGCTGCGCGAGCAGACGCCGCTGCCGATCGTGCTCAAGGGAATTCTGCACGCGCAGGACGCACAGCTCGCGCTCGATGCCGGCGTCGACGCCGTGATCGTCTCCAACCACGGCGGTCGCCAGGTGGACGGCGCGCTGGCGGCGCTCGATGCCCTGCCGGAGGTGCGCGCTGCGGTCGGCGATCACTTCCCGGTGCTGTTCGACAGCGGCGTCAGGACCGGCGCGGACGTGTTCAAGGCGCTGGCGCTCGGCGCCGATGCGGTCTGCCTCGGGCGCCCCTACGTGTGGGGCCTGGCAATCGACGGCCAGGCGGGGGTGGAGCAGGTACTGCGCTGCCTGCTCGCCGACCTCGATCTCACGCTCGCGCTGAGTGGCTTGACCGAGATCGCTCAGGTCGAGCGCTCCGCGCTGCGGCGAGCGGGCTGAGCACGGCGGCATGCCCGCCGGCACCGAGGCCTCGGCCAAGCGTGCCGGCGAGGGGGCGGGGAGCCGCGGGGAGGCATCGAACAAGCGGCTGACGCTGGTGGCCTGCATCCTCGGATCCGGGATCGTGCTGCTCGACGGCACGGTCGTCAACGTCGCGCTGCCGACGATCCAGCGAGCCCTCGGCGGCGGGCTCGCGGCGCAGCAGTGGACGGTCAACGGGTATCTGCTGACGCTCGGCTCGCTGATCCTGGTCGGGGGATCGCTGGGCGATGTCTTCGGTGAGCGGCGCGTGTTCGCGATCGGCGTGGCGGGCTTCGGGGCCGCGTCGGCGGCGTGCGCGGCCTCGCCGTCGATCGGTGTGCTGGTAGCGGCGCGCGCCCTCCAGGGTGTGGCGGGCGCGCTGCTCGTGCCCAGCTCGCTGGCGGTGATCGTCAACACCTTCAGCGAGGCCGAGCGCGGCAAGGCGATCGGCAGCTGGACCGCATGGGGCTCGATCGCGGGGGTGCTGGGCCCGCTTGCCGGCGGCGAGCTGCTCGCGATCGCCTCGTGGCGCTGGATCTTCCTGATGAACGTGCCGCTGGCGATCGTGTGCGTGGCGCTGATCATGACCGCGATACCCCCCAGCGCGCCGCACCCACGCGGCGCGCGGCGGGTGGACGTCACCGGCGCGATCCTCTGCGCGACAGGGCTCGCCGGTCCGGTGTTCGCGCTGATCGAGCAGCCTCGCCTGGGCTGGTCGAGCCCCGCGGTGATCGTTCCGCTCGTGCTCGGTATCGCGTTGCTGGCGCTGTTCACCGCGTTCGAGGCGCACACCGAGGACCCGATGCTGCCGCTGCGGCTGTTTCGCAGGCGCAACTTCTCGGCCGGTAACGTCGAGACGTTCGCGATGTACGCGGGCCTGGCGATCCTGTTCTTCTTCCTCGTCCTGTTCCTCCAGCAGATCGGCGGCTACACGCCGCTGCAAAGCGGCCTGGCGACGCTGCCGGTGACGATCATCATGTTCGCACTCTCGCGGCGCTTCGGGGCGCTGGCCGACCGCTACGGGCCACGCTTCTTCATGGGCGCCGGGCCGCTGGTGGCGGCAGCCGGGCTGACGCTGTTCCAGCGCACGGGCACGAACGCCGACTACGTCTCGGAAGTGATGCCGCCGCTGCTGGTGTTCGCGCTCGGGCTGTCGATGACCGTCGCGCCGCTGACCGCGGCGGTGCTCGCCGGCTCCGAGCACGAGGCGGGGATCGCCTCGGGCGTGAACAACGCGGTCGCGCGCGTCGCCGGCCTGCTCGGCACCGCGTCGGTCGGCGCGGCGATCTCCGCCTCGTTCGCGCGGACGCTGGAGCAGCGGCTCTCGGGCACCACGCTCGGCGGTGCCGCGCGCGGGGCGGTCGACCAGGCCAAGCGTCTACCGCTGGGGCGCCCCGACGTGCATGGTCTGCCGAGCGTCCAGGCGCACGCGGTCAGCACGGCCGCGCAAGCGGCCTCGCTGCACGCCTTTCACTTCGGCATGGCGATCGCTGCGGCGCTGGTGGCGATCGGCGGTCTGGTCGGTGTGGCGGGCGTTCGCAACCCGCGCAGGCGCGACCATCTGCGCGCCGCTGACTGCGCGGGCGGGCAGCTGGTCGGGGTAAGCAGCCCCGATCATGCGTAGCCGCGGGAGCTAGACCGGTTCGCGCGCGTAGTCGCGCATCGCCTCGATCACCGGCCCGAGGCGGCGTCCGCGTTCGGTCAGCCGATACTCGACGGTGGGGGGGCTCGAGGGGATCACGGTGCGCTGCACCAGCCCTGCGGCCTCAAGGTCGCGCAGGCGCTCGGAGAGCATGCGTGGGGAGATGCCCGCGACGGCGTCGGCGAACTCGTTGAAACGCAGGGCTCCGGTGAGCGCGGCGTACAGGATCGAGAGCTGCCAGCGCCGCTCGAGGAGGTCCGCGGCCTCGCGGACCTCCTCGGGCACCGGCTCACACCTGCGGCGGACGCGTGACATGGCTGCCCCTCGCGAACTAGGCGTGCGCGACATCGCGTGCGGGCTCCAGGGCGCGGTCGAGGACCTCCTGGACGGTCATCACCGGGTGGAAGGTCATCTGCTCGCGCACCTCCTCGGGGATGTCGTCGAGGTCGCCGCGGTTTCGCTCCGGCAGGATCACGTCGGTCAGGCCCGCGGCGTGGGCGGCCAGCGCCTTCTGCTTGAAGCCGCCGATCGGCAGCACGCGTCCTTGCAGCGTGACCTCACCTGTCATGCCGACGGTGTGCTTGACCGGGCGTCCGGACAGCAGCGAGGCGAGCGCGGTGACCATCGTCACGCCCGCGCTGGGGCCGTCCTTGGGGATCGCACCGGCGGGCACGTGCACGTGGAACTCGCGGTTCTCGAACGCGCTCTCCTCGATGCCCAGCTCCTCGGCGTGGCCGCGCACGTAGGAGAGGGCGATGCGCGCCGACTCCTTCATCACGTCACCGAGCTGGCCGGTCAGCACCAGGCCGTTGCCGGAGCCGCTGCCCTTCATCGCTGTGGCCTCGACGAACAGCACATCGCCGCCCGTCCCGGTCACGGCCAGGCCGGTGGCCACGCCAGGCGTGGCGGTCCGCGCCGCAGACTCCTGGAAGAACTTCTGGCGACCGAGCGCGTCGCGCACGGCCTCCACGTCGATCTTCACCGGCTTGCGCTTCTTCGGCTTGGCGGCCTTTGCGGGCTTGGCCTCGTCGCTGCCCAGCTCGTCCTTCGCAGGGCCTGCGTCGGCGCTCGCCTTGGCGGCGCCGTTCTCGCTCTGCTCTGAGGCGATCTTGGTGGCGGTCTTGCGTAGTACGGTGCCGAGCTCGCGCTCGAGGTTGCGTACGCCGGCCTCGCGGGTGTAGTCGGAGATGATTGTGCGTAGGACTTCGTCGGTGACCTCGACCTCGTCCTCGCGTAGGCCGTTGCGGTCGCGCTGGCGGGGCCATAGGTAGCCCTTGGCGATCGCGAGCTTCTCCTCGGTGGTGTAGCCGTCGAAGCGGATTACCTCCATGCGGTCCAGAAGCGGTCCGGGGATCGTGTCGGCGACGTTGGCGGTGGCCAGGAACATGACCTGCGATAGATCGAGCTCGACGTCGAGGTAGTGGTCTCTGAAGGAGTGGTTCTGCGCGGGGTCAAGGACCTCGAGCAGCGCCGCGGAGGGGTCCCCGCGCCAGTCCGCGCCGACCTTGTCGACCTCGTCGAGCAGGATCACCGGGTTCATCGTGCCCGCGTCCCTGAGCGCCCTGACCAGACGTCCTGGCAGCGCGCCGATATAGGTGCGCCGGTGCCCGCGGATCTCGGCCTCGTCGCGGACGCCACCCAGCGACATCCGCACGAACTCGCGTCCGGTTGCCCGCGCGATCGACTCGCCGATCGATGTCTTGCCGGTGCCCGGCGGCCCGATCAGCGTCAGGATCGCCCCGGACTTGGGGTCGACCTCGATGCCACGGTCCTGGCGCAGCTTACGCACCGCCAGGTACTCGGTCACACGGTCCTTGACATCCTCCAGGCCCGCATGGTCTGAGTCCAGCACCGCCCGCGCCGCGACCGGGTCAAGATGCTCATCAGAGCGCTTGCCCCACGGCACAGCGATCAACCAGTCCAGATACGTACGGATCATGCTCGACTCGCCCGTCTGCTCACCCATCCGCTCCAGGCGCGAAAGCTCCTTCAGCGCCTGCTCCTTGACCGGCCTCAGGCATAGCTGCGTCCTCGATCTTGGTGCGGTACTCCTCCGCCACCGACGCGTCATCGTCACCCAGCTCCTTACGGATCGACTCCATCTGCTTGCGCAGGAAGTACTCGCGCTGCTGCTTCTCAGCGCCCTCCTGCACGTCCTCGCGGATACGCTTACGCACCTGCAACTCTGCAAGGCTCTCCCGCTGGAGCTTGACGGCCACCTCGAGGCGGTCGGTCACGTCGAGCGTACGCAGCAGCTCGACCTTCTGCTCATAGGAGATGCTCGGCGAGTAGCCGGCCGAGTCCGCCAGCGCACCCGGCTCGGCGATCGCCCGCAAGAACGCCGCGATACGGCCATCGTCACCGCGCAGCTCCAGGATCTCCTCGACCGTGGCGCGATACTCGCGCTCGAGCTCACGCGTGCGTTTGTCGTGGGGCACCTCATCCGGACGCTCGTCCACCTCCACGCGCAGCTCGCCGCTGGGGCCCGTCTGCGCTGCGCCGATCAGCGCACGGTGCTCGCCTGACAGCGACACGGCGCGCCCACCGCCGGGCAGGCGGATCTTCTCCGAGACCTCCGCGATCGTGCCCACCTCGAGGAACTCGTTGTCGTGGCGGGGCACGAGCACCACGCGCTCGTCCTCGCCCACGTCGACCGTGAGCGTGATCCCCATGTTGGGGAACACGACCGTGTCATCGAGCGGGATCAGCCGCAGGCGCGGGGTGGGCTCGGAGGGTGTGGTTGGGGGTGACTGCGAACTGGATGTTGAAGAGGCCATAGGTATTCGCTCCATATGAGCTTACGAAAGTTTAGTTAGTATAGCGCGAGTTGGTTGCGCGCGCAAGTAGTTCGGAAAGGTCTCAAAAACGGCGCTCCAGAGCCGGATATCGGGCGCTTGCGGTCCGCGGGGGGCCGAACGATCGGGCGTTCGAGCTCCGATCGAGCGGGGCTGCTCACGTCCGTCCGCGAGAGAGACTCCCCGGACGCCGGGCTCAACGTCAACGAGCGTATAGTCCGCCAGTAGGTCACGGATCGACATGGGCGTCCGTCGCCCACTGATCTGGCTCGGACGCCGAGGCGACTTTCGGGGGAGGGCTATGGGGCCGACAGCGCAGATCCGGATCGCGGGGCCGGCCGCAGTTGCTGTGCTCGTTCTCGCGGCTTGTGCGTTCGCGTCGGTGTCGCGCGCGGGTACGTACTACTGGTGCAGGCCGGCGAAGAAAGGCGAATACCTCAACTCCACGTGCTCGACCAAATCGGCAAAGCACGAGAAGGGGAAGTACGAACTGAAACTCGTCGCCACGTGCGAAGCCGAGAAGCGGGGCGACTACACGAGCAGCTCGTGCACGGAACTCTCCTCCACGCCGCACAAGGGCACCTACGAAACGACTGGCGGTCGCGCATACACCTCGACCGGCGGCAGCGCCGAGTCTCGACCCCCGCGTTCGGCAGCGGAGCTGTGGTCTGTACCGCCAGCGCCGGCGCCGGCGAAATCACCGGTCCCAAGACCGGCGTCTACCGCCTCACCTTCACCGGCTGCTCGTTCGAAGGCCTTACGTGCGAAAGCGCGGGACCGAACAGCACGCCGTCGGGTCAAGCGGGCGTGATCATCACGAGCTTGCTGGTCAGCCGGCTCGTCGACAGCCCTGAAACGATCTCTTTTCTGAACGCCGAAACCAACGACCTCGAAACGAGAGGCCCTGCGGTCGGCGAGGTGTGGGAGGAACTGAAGAGCTTCGAACACGAACCGTACCTCGCCGAATTCGCTTGTGGCGGCATCGTGTTCCTACGCGTTCAAGGAGAGGACACGGGCGTGGTCGAAGGCGACAGCGTGAACGACCTCACCCTTACGCACGAGATCGCGTTCGAGGCCGGTCGTGGCGCGGATGGGCTGCTCAGCGAAGCGCTCACGGAAGCTGGTTGGGTGGGTCCCGCTCCGTCGATCGAGGAAGCTGGCGTGTTGACGGTCAGAGATGAAACGCCGACCGAAGTCTGTGCTGCGACCGAAATCCGATCGGGCGTCAGGCAGGACGCACCCCTCGACAACTGCAAGCCAGGCCTGATCTGCAACAAGTTCGCGTTCTGCGAACCGACTATCACTCCGGGTGTTCAACTCACCGTCTGGGATCTCGAGGGGAGTGCGCCGTACAACACCTGCACAGCGGGCCCTCTGGTGACAAAGGGAGCAGAAGTGTTCTTGCTCACGGCCGGTCACTGCTTCAACGAAAAAGAAGAAGGCGAAGGGCCAATCACTCAGAAAGCATTCTCGGCCTATCCGAAAGAACTGGCGGCAAAAACAGAAAAACTGGTCGGCGAACACGACACATACTTCCATAACGAGGAATACGATGTTGGCGAGATCAAGATCGACAAGCCGAACTCGGAATGGCTTCTGCGGAACAACGTGGCTCCCACCGAACTGGTTGAATGGGCAGACGGGGGTGCGAAGCCGAAGATCGTTCAGGTCGTGGGGAGGGGAACGAGCAAGGTCGGTGAAGAATCGTGCCAGTCGGGGGCCAAAAGCGGTCTGCACTGCGGCGTGATCTTGGCTTCGCCTGCGAAAGATAGCGAAGGCACCGGGAATCTGGTCGAAACCTCAGCGTCAGCTGTGTCTGGAGACAGCGGTGCACCGGTCTTCAAACAGGGAAAGGGGGGCGTGGACATACAAGGCATCCTGACGGATGGAGGAGCATTTACCGATGGTGCCAAAGGGTATGTTGACGAGGGGAGCAGCAAGATCACCGCGCTTCCAGAAAACGTCTGCAAAGTATTCATGGAAATGGAAGCCAGATGGAAAGACGCGCCGAAGAGTGTCCGCGTGCCGGTCGAAGGCCCCGGGATCCCGCCGAAGACGACGGCGACGGGGTGTGAGGTGAAGAACTTCTTGGCGACCGTCTCAATGAGCAAGGGCGCCACGACGACCCCGCCCGGTAACCCCGTCGGGGTGACGATTGGCCACAAGGAACTCATGTGGTACGAGCCTATGTCGCGAATCGAAGGCAAGTACCCCGGCCAGTCACTTGTCGTGAAGTAGAGGCTGAAAGAAAACCGCCGACGCCGGGGACGGGCTGCCCTCGACGAGCGGTCGGCTGCTATTTACTGCCCGCGAGTTCCCACTTGCCGTCCGGCTTGCCGTGCTTCACCTCGAGGGTTTCGCATTTCGATTCGGAGTACATACCCTTCTTCTTTTCGTAGCAGCTGCCGGCGCTCTCCCATTCGTGCTTGCCCTTGGGCTTGCCCTTGTCGAAGTCTTCGGTGTTGCAGCTCGCATCGGAATATCCGCCATCCTTGAACTCGACGCATTCCCCGGGGCCTTCGGTCCTTTTCGTGATCAGTTTCAGTCCCAAGAGTTCAAGTGCCCCCTTGATCGTTTGGCCGGCGGGCTTGAGCAGCGGCTCGAAGTCGACTTCACTGGGTTGACCGGCGGTCAAGATCCCTTCCATGAACACTTCGTGGTTCGGGTTGTCTCCGCCGACATAGGAGAAGAACGGGCCGCCGCTATCACCGCTAGCGGCGCTGATTCCTTTTACTTCGATCATCCCTTCCTTGTAGGTGCCTTTTGACATGTACGTGTCGTTGACCATTGCAACTTTGCCGCACGGCGTGGCCGGTTCTCCGCTCGACTGCCCCGCGTAGCACGTGTCCGTACCCACCGTCGGTGCACGCACCCCTTTCACCGGATAGGAGATTCCTTCGTTCCTGGTCCACTCGGCGGTGACTCCCAAGACCGGGTCCATGGCGTTGCCGGTCTGCCATGCAGCTTCGATCTGGATGTCGCCATAGTCGCCCTTGCCTTCACCTTTGTCACCGCCGTTGACCGGGTTTGCCTGCGCCGGCCCGAGCACGCTTTCTGTGCCCGCCTTGTTGAGTGCCTGCCATTTTTCGCCTTCTACCACACAGTGTCCGGCCGTGAGCAGAAAGGTCTTTGTTCCGTTGGAAGCCAAAGGCCCGGCGGTGCAGAAATCAAACGAAGCTTGGCTCCACGTGCCGCCCTTTCCAGTCGCTTTTTCCGGCGCTTCTTCGCATTCCTGCTCGGTTGAGAAGAGTTGCGCGCCCTCGTCGTCTTCTTCTACGCACACGATGTGCTTGATCGTGACGCCGGAGGTGATCGAAGGGTTGCACCTGGCCTTCATGGCTTCGAACTTGTTGCATTCCGTTTTCAGCGGACCCGCCAGACGCGCCGCACTTGCCAGCGGGCTCGCGCTGGAGCGAGGGCCTTGGACCGTCACGAGCACGTTCACGGCGGCGGTCGAGGCCTCGCGTTTGACAGCGCCACGCTCGGGCGCGGGGACCGAGGGCCTCAACGTGATCGCCACGGCGTTGCGCTGCGGCTCCAGGCCGGTGGTCACCTGTTCGTGCGCGAACAGGTCCGCCAGCTTGCGGTTCCAATGGTCCTGCGCGGAGAGCAGCTGTCGGACGGTGGAGCGGACGGGCGTGACCGTCACATCGCCTGCGAGCCCAGCGCTGGTGGCCACCTCCTCGCTCATCCGGCGACCCCGCTGCGAGGTCGCGCCGACCTCCAGCTGGGCTGTCCGATCGTCAAACCATACGCCGGCGTACGCGTTACCCATCGCGGCTTGTAGGCTGCCGGCCAGATCTGCCTGTGCGACTTCGCCTTGGACCGTGAGGTCCTGCCGAGCGCGCGCAGGCGAGACGCCTTCGCCGGTGAGAGCGGCCAGCTCGCTGATCAGAAGGGGATTGACCGACGACCGTCTCGGCTGTGGGGACTGGCGCGGGCGAGGCTCGCTGTGCCCAGCACCGCCACGACCACAGCGCACGCGCCCATCACCATCACTCGCGTCACGACCATTCCCCCTTTGTTGCTATCGACTGTGGCCGTGCTTGCCGACGGCCGCCGCAGCTTCTTCGACAGCCTCCCTACCTCCAGCCGCCCAAGCTAGCGCTCGGCCTCGGCGGTGTCAATCGAAGCCGGGCGATCACGGCCTCGTGGGCTGCTCGAAGCTGACCTCGACGTTCTCCTCCTGCACGCGCTCCTCGATCTCGGCGGAGCCCCGCAGCGCGCGCCGGTCGGCATCGAGCAGCGGGTCGGCGAAGAAGCTGCGCGGCCACAGCCGGCGGGCTTTCACGGTGTTGATCTCGGCCGCGAAGATCGTCAGCTGGGCGCCGAGGTACAGCCACGCGAGCAGGCCCAGCACCACCGCGAAGATCCCATAGAGGGGGCCGGTGCGCTTGAGCTCGTGGTCGATGTAGAAGCCACCGAGATGCTGGAGCAGCTGCCAGAAGACCGCGGCGACGACCACGCCGGGGAGCAGCTCGCGCCAGTGCAGATCCATCGCGGTGAGCAGTTTGAAGGCGGTCATGAACAGCACGAGGTTCAGCGCGAACGCGATCAGGACCCCGCCGACGACCGAGGCCGCGCCGTGGTTGCTCGTGCCGACGTAGCCGGCCACGGTCGTGGAGACGATCGTGATCGTGCCCAGCAGCGCCAGCATGCCCACACCCCGCAGACGCGAGTACAGCCAGTTGGGCCGGTGCTTGAACGGCACGTGCCAGATGCGGTTGAACGCGGTCTGCGCCGCGCCGGTGATGCCAAGGCCCGCGAGCAGCGAGATCAGCAGGCCGATGATCAGGCCCGCGCCCGAGCCCTCGAGCGAGTGCAGCTTCAGGTAGTCGCTGATGATCGGGAACTGGCCGAGCGTGCCGTCGAGGATTCGCTGGCGCTCGCCCGCGTCGCCCTCGAGCACGAAGCCGAGCACGGTCACCAACACCAGCAACAGCGGGAACAGCGACACGAACGCGTAGTAGGCGATCAACGCGGCGAGCTGGCCAGCCTGGTCATCGCCGAACTTCTTGATCACCGCGGCGATGAAGCACACGCCCGGGATTCGCTGCTGGCGACGGTCGAGAGCGTGGAGATGGTCCTCGATGCTCATCGCAGCCTGCCCTCCGGAGGTCGTCGCTTCGATCCCGCGAGCGGCCAACGGACGGCGCGATGGTCGAATTGGGAGGGGGGTCGGCACAGCGCTCGCCGCGACATACCCATGTGTCTACCCGATCAGAGCGCCAAAGGCGAGCGCAGCACCCGATCGCGCGGGCGCCCGCGCCCGCGGCCCGCTCCCAGGACGCGGCCGAGGAGGTGGCGCTGGTGGCGCTCGCCAAGCGCGAGCTGCTCTTGCGTGTGCATCGGCACCGCTTGCGCAAGGAGGACCTCGAGGACTGCTACAGCCAGGCCACCGTCGAGCTGATCGCGCACGCGCGCCGCGGCGGGCGTTTCGCCGGCAGGGCGCATCTGGCACACACGCTCGAGCAGCGCTTCGTCTCGCGCATCCAGGATCGCCGCAGGGCAGTGTCCGGCCGTAGCCCGATGCAGGCGGAGCTCGAGAAGGCGGTGGCGCTGGGCGTCGGCGAGCAGGCGCACGTAGAGCTCGTCGATCAGCGTGCGGACCCCGAGCGGCTTGCGATCTTGCGCCACGAGCTGCGCGAGCTGGAGGCGTGCGCCCAGCTGCTCACCTACGACCAGCGACTTGTGCTCGCCGCGCAGCTCGGGGAGATCGGGTGCAGCGAGTTCTGCCGCTACTACGGCTGGTCCACCGAGAAGTACCGCAAGGTCGCCCAGCGAGCGCGCGCCCGCCTGCGGCGCCTGCTCGCCCAGGGGTCGAGTGTCCCGCCCGCGTGCAGAGGGTCGGAAGGGTGGGGGACCGCCTATGACGATATCTCCCCCCACCCATAGGCGGCCTCGCTGGGACGCCGGCCGTCGATTGAACGGACGACAGCGCGGCGATGCCCATCCGTGCGCCGGCGGCCGGGACCCGGAGCTCTCCCCGCTCAGGGTTCCGGTCGCGGGCGTGACGAGCGGGATGGCGGCTCGATGACGATGCTCAGAGCCGTTGAGCGCGAGGTCTACAGCCTTCATCGCGAGGCGGACTATCTCGCGCTCGCGGATGTCGAAGCGCCCATCGATGTCTCGGCAGGCGGAGCAGCCCCCCGGCTCATGGGCCGGATCGCGGCTGTGGCGACGGTGCTGGCGGGGGTCGCCGCTGCGGGAAGCGTGATCGCTCTCCACGGCACGCTTTCCGGTGCCGCATCCGGCGGTCGGGTTGGGGTGGTCCCATCCGCGGAAGCGCGCTCGGTAGTCCGATCGCAGGAGACGCGTGCGGATTCGATGCGGGCGGCGCAGCGCCTGCGCCCTTCTGGCGTCGACACACGCCCACCCGCGACCGCCACTCGCGGCCGCCCCGCGGCGCGCGGCCGCGCTGTGGCATCCCGGCGCCCCGCTCACCTCGACGACGGGGTCTCCGCCGTAGTGGCTTCGCGCGGATCGATCGCCGTGGCTCCCACGCCGGGGGAAGCTCCGCCACGCGTCCCCGCAACCCTCTCAGCGCGGCCCCCGCGCGCGCCGCTACGGGCGCCAGCGCCGGTGGCCTCGCTCGCGGCGAGCGCGCGGTCGGGCGCGGGACAGCCCGAGTTCGGCTTCGAGCGCTGAGCGAGGGGCTTCGCAGGACGCCATGAAACCGACAGTGACGATCACCACCCACCCGATGTGGCGCCTGCGGCTCGCTCGCGAACTGCCTCGCTACCTGCTTTGCGCCGCATCGATCGCCGGGCTTGTGGCCAGCGCCCGCTTCGCGATCGCGCCGCCGAGCAATCGCGCCGCGGCCGCCGTCACGCGGGCGCCGGCGCCTTCGGACCAGGCGGCGGAAGCGTACGCGGTGCTGTTCGCGCGTCGCTACCTGACCTGGAACGCGGGAGAACCACAGGCGAGCGCACGGGCGCTCGAACCTTTCCTGGGGCCGGCGCTCGAACCGGGCTCGCTCGTGCAGCTTCCGGCAAGCGGGCAGCAGAGCGTGGAATGGGCGGAAGTGGCGCAGTCGCGGGAACCGGCGCCGGGCGAGCACGTGTACACGGTCGCTGCGCAGACGGACGCCGCGGGTCTGTTGTACGTGACGGTCGCGGTCGCGCGGGCAGCGGACGGCGGCCTCGCGCTGGCGGGCGATCCGGCGTTCGTTGGGCCGCCTGACGCAGCTCCTGCGCAGCCGCTCGCGCATGGGCGCGAAGTCGAGGACCCCGAGCTCGTGACGGTGGTGCGCCGTGTGTTGAGCAACTACCTGTCGGCGTCCGCGAGCGAGCTGGAAGCCGACCTCGCAGCCGGCGCGCGCGTCTCGCTGCCTGTGGGTTTGTCGCTGAGCCTCCTGTCCCTGCAGCGGCTCGACTGGGCGCTCGGGGGCGACGCGGTGCTGGCAACGGTGCAGGCCCGCGACGCTCGCGGGGTCCGTTACACGCTCGCCTACGAACTGAACGTCGTGCGCCAGCAGGGCCGCTGGGAGGTCTCAGCGGTCCAGACGGATCCCGATGCGTAGATCTCGAGAGACAAGGAGAAGTCGATGACCCGCTGCATCAGTCGGTGCTTGAGCGTCGCCGTGCTCGTGTGCGTATCGATCGCGGCGGCGCCCGTCCAGGCATCTGCCGAGGTCACCGGCGCCAAGCCCACGTCGTCGGTGCCAGCCGGGGCCACCTCCGAAGGCGCGGGCAGCTCGCTGGAATCTGCTGCCGCCAAGGCCGGCGACACCGGGCGCGCGGTGGCGATGAGCTTGATTGGACTCGCCTTCGCGGTGGCTGCCACAGTGCTGGCCTTCCGCCGCGACTTCAAGGAGGCGGCGGGCGTGTTCGCCGTCGGGATCGTTTCCGTTCTGTTGGCCACGCCGGCGGGCCTCAGCCTGCTGCGTGACACGGTCACATCGCTGTTCGGCGCACCGTGATCGAGATCCGCTCCTATCGCCGGGTGTTCGACCTGGAGCGGCGCCTCTACAGCATCGACAGCGTGCGCCTGAACCCTGGCGGCGTGCCGGTGCGGGGCGTCGTCTACTTCCTTGCGTCTGTGCTCGCGAGCTTGACGGTCGCGCGAGCGCCCGCGAGCGGGGCGATCCTCAGGGAGGTCCCCTGGTACCTACGCGACATCGCGCTACCGACGGGGGCCGCCACGATCCTGAGCGTGGTGCGGATCGAGGGCCGCGTGTTCCATCTGGCCGCTTGGGCGGTGCTTCGCTACCTCCTCGGACCGCGGCGCCTCGCGGCCTGGCGGCGTTGCGGGGCTCCCGGAGGGCGGTGGCGTCCGTATGAGGTCGTTCTGATTCCGGACGGCTCAGACGCGCGAATGCGCCGGATGCGCTTCACCGGGCCTGGCGCAGTGCTCGTGTGCGTCGAGCACGAGCGTCGCGGACGCGCCAAGGAGACGGGCGCGCGCGGCACCGCACGATCGCGAAGGAGGGCCGTTCTCAGGCTGTGCCAGCCGCGTGGCGCTCGCGCGCTCGAGCACGGGCTTGTGGTCGTGCTCGCGTCGAGAGCAAGGCTGCTCGTAAGCTCGAGCCGGGGCCGGTGATCGACTCCAATGCAGGCGCCGGTCACGTTCGTGTACGGGAACTGCGTGTTTGCGCGAGGGCTCGACGACGGCTGGGCCGCGTTCGCGGTGGAGCCATCCTCCTACGCGTGGCTCAGTGAAGACGGCAAGCGTGCTCGGTTTCTGGCGCTGATCGGAGCGCTCGAGGCAATCGAAGCCGACGTGCAGATCCTGCGCGTTTGGCGGCGCTGGGAGACCGCGCGGTATGCGGCCGCGCTGCGCGAGCAGAGCGCCAGCGGCCGGGGGGACGCAACGGCGCACGCGCAAGCGCACGAGCGCTATGTCCAGGAACACGTGCGTCACCTCCATGACGTGGGTGCGTCGCAGGCCGTGGTCTTCATGCTCGTGAGCCTGCGCGAGCCCGAGCGTGACATCGCCTCCTACATATCGCGCGTGGCCGAGCAGCACCCGCGCGACTGGTGGCGCGCGATCAGGAAGGCGCTAGCCACGCGCGAGCGACGGATGATGACGACGGCACAGCTTGAGCGGGCGCGAGTGCGCGCCGACCAGGTGCATGCGCGGCTCGCCGACTTCCTGCCGGTACGCCAGGCGCGCGGCGTCGAGTTGCAGTGGCTGGTGCGCAGGGCCTTTTGCAGAGGTCTCGGTGAGCCTGCGGTCGACGGACTGCACGAGCCGCGCGCGCTCGTCTTCGAGCGCAATGGCCAAGCGGTGCTGGCTCCGCTCGAGGCAGACGTGATGCGCTGGGCGGACGGCTATATCGAGCAATGGGCGAGAACGCTGACGGTCGCGTCGGAGCTCGGAACGAGCTGGCAGGCGCATCTCGTGGTGGGGGCGCTCCCCGAACGAACGCAGTTTCCTGGCGCGCGCGCCGAGCTGATGTTCGCGCCGGTTGAAAGCCTGCCGTTCGGCATCGACCTGTCACTGAACGCGCGCTTCCTGCCGAACGAGCTCGCGTTGAGGATCGCGCGAAGGCGCATTCAGGACGCGGATCAGATCTTGAGGGCGGAGTCCGGCGGCGAGCAGGGGGTATCCGACCTGGGCTACGAGCGCACGCAGGAGGCACGCGATCTGCTCGCGCACCTACAGGCCTCCAGCAAGCCGCCGCTGCTGCGCGCCACGCTGGCGATAGCGGTCGCCGCGGACAGCCAGGAGCAGCTCGAGCAGCGCGTAGAGCTGTGCAGGCGCGCCTACGGGGACATCCGCCTGCACCGGCCGCCCGGCGATCAGCTGCCGCTGTTCCTCCAGCACCTGCCGGGCCAGCGCACGCGGCTGGCCGGCTATGACGACACGCTGACAGCCGAGCAGGTCGCAGCGATGATGCCGACGGCCACGCACACCGCGGGATCGACGCGCGGCTTCTACCTCGGGCACACGCTGTCCGGCTCCAGACAGCCGATCACTTTCAACCTACGCGAGGGGTCCGACCGTGACCGCAACGCCACGATCCTCAGCGTCGGCGCGCTTGGGTCCGGCAAGACCACGCTCGCACAGAAGCTCCAATATGAGGGCTTCCTCTTGGGCGCGCGCGTGATCGACTGCGATCCAAAGGGCGATCATCGCTTTCACACGCTCGAGGACGTGGCGCCGCACGTCGAGTGCGTGACGCTTCGCCCGGACCCGGCACTGCGCGGGATGCTCGATCCCCTGCGGGTCGCGCCGGCGCACCTGCGCCAGGACGTGGCGGTCTCGTTCCTGCGCGACCTGCTGCCGATACGCGCGGAGCCCGCGTGGGAGACGGCGGTGGTCGGCGCGGTCGACCGCGTGCTCACCCGCTGTGCCCAGCCGACCTGTCGCGAGGTCGTCCGCGCCCTGGAGCAGGGTGAGGGAGTCGACATCCAGGTCGGGCGGGCGCTCGACGTGTACGCGCGCTCTGGGCTCACGCAGCTCGGGTTCGCCGACCCGACTGTGAAGCTGCCACCGGTCGGCGCTCGCCAGGTCACCTACCTGCCGATCCGCGACCTGCCGGCGCCGCCGCCGGGCACCGCCCGCTCTGACTACTCGCAGGCCGAGCGCGTCGGTGAGCAGATCGTGCGTCTGATTGCGATGTTCGCGATGCATCTGATGAGCAGCGAGCGAGCGCGGCTGAAGCTGTTCTCCTTCGATGAGGGTTGGCGACTGCTCGGGGATCCGACGGGCCGCGCTCTGCTCGCTGCCCTTCAGCGCATGGGGCGCTCCGAGCTGGCCGTGCCGATCGTAAGCACCCAGCTGGTCACCGACGCGCTGGTGGGAGAGCGAGAGTCGCTCGAGAACCTGATCGGCGCGACCTTCGTGTTCGGGATGCGTTCGCGGACGGAGGCCGAGCGCGCGCTGACGCTGCTCGGGCTCGACCCGCAGGACAGGCGCATGAGCCAGAGCCTGCTCGAGCTCGATGCCGGTCGCTGCCTGTTCCGTGACCACAGCGGGCGGGTGGAGGCGATCCAGGTGGACGTGGTGGCGCCGTCGCTGTTGCGTGCGCTCTCGACTACGCCCACGAGCTGAGTGAACACGCGCCTGCTCGCCCTGCTCACGCTGGCCGCGTTCGTGGGCCACGTGGGCGACGCGCAGAGCGCGCGCCCCGCGGCGGCTCGCGCGCGGGCGCCCGCCATCCCGCCGCTGACAACGGGCGACGTGGGAACGGGGGGCGAGGGGGGAGAAGAAGGCGCCGCGGGTACGCCACAGGGCGAAGCTGACCCGCTGGTGAGCAACGGCCTGGGCAGTCCAACCTGCACCAGCGGCCTCGCCCGCGAACTGTCCGCCGCCGCCAGGCGCGACTGCGAAACGTCGGGTTTCGTGGCCGCTCCGGCTCCGACCGGCGACTACGGCATCGACGTGCACATCAACACCGGGCTGTTGGGGGTCGGCGCCGGTGCGGGTCTGAGCGCCGTACAAGACCTGGTGATCACGCCGCTGTGGATGGCGCTCGTGTGGGCGGTGCACGCGCTCGTGGTGATGCTCGAGTGGTGCTTCACGATCGACCTGCTCGACAGCTCGGCCGCGGCCGGACTCGGCAGCGGGCTGCGTCGCATGCAGGCGACGCTCACCGAGCCATGGCTGCCGATCGCCTTGGCTGTGGCGTCCGTGCGTGCGGCCTACCACGGGCTCGTCAGGCGGCGGGTCGCACAGACTCTCGGAGAGGCGCTGGCGATGGCGGCGATGATGGCCGGGGGCATTTGGGTCATCGTCAACCCGGCGGGCACCGTAGGGGCGGTCGGCGCATGGGCGAACAGCGCGAGCCTGGGCACGCTCGCAGCGGCGAGCACTGGCACGCCATCGAGCCCGGGCCGGGCGCTCGCCAGCAGCCTCGGCAGCTTGTTCGCCACGGTCATCGAAATGCCGTGGTGCTACCTGGAGTTCGGGGACGTCAGCTGGTGTCGTGAACCGTCGCGCCTGGACTCGGGCCTGCACCGAGCAGCGCTGGCGATCGCCACGCACGAGCTCGCCCAGGCCGCGTGCAAGCCGAGCTCGGCGGCGTTCGCGGACTGCACGCCGGTCGACGGCGCACAGGCGCGGGCGCTCGAACTGAGCGCCGCGCTGCTGCGCCGCGCTCACACCAACGGCGCGATCTTCCTCGCGTTGCCGGCGAACGGGCCCGCGCGCAACTCGATCAACGAACAGGGGTCGCTTCTCCGCACGCTATGTCAGACAAGCGAAGCCACCGACTGCCGCGGTCCCACCGCAGCGCAGGCTGAGTTCCGCACAAACGATGGCACCTGGCCACGCTTCGGAGGGCTGCTGCTGATAGGTGGCGGACTGCTTGGCATGTTGCTCCTGATCGGCTTCATTGCCATGCGCCTGCTGGCGGCTGCGCTGTTCAGCCTCCTGTACCTGTTGATCACCCCTGCGATCGTCCTTGCCCCAGCATTCGGGGCCTCCGGACGTGCTTTGTTTCGTGGGTGGGCGACGCAGCTAGTCGGTGCGGCCGTCTCCAAGCTCATCTTCTCGTTCCTGCTCGGGGTCGTGTTTGCGGTGCTCGCGCTGCTGACGAGCCTGGCTGCCCTCGGCTGGTGGACGCAGTGGCTGCTGATATCGACTTTCTGGTGGGGCGCGTATCTGCGCCGTCACCAGGCGCTGAGCGTGGCCGAGCGCGGGCTCGGGCGCGAAATCGCCGAGCACCGCTCGCTGGTGCGCCGGACGAGCAATCTGCTGGAGAGCCGCAAAGCGATGGCCGTTGCGAGGTGGACCAGATCCAAGCGCTCGGCAAGCGTGTCGGATCGCACGCCCGAGCGACGCCGCAACCTGACCCACGCGGGACGCGCACGAGCGAAGGCGATCGGAGACGAGCAGGTCGCGCGTACGCTTGCGCTCGAGGTTCGCGCTGCGCGCGAGCGTGCTGGACGGGCGAGCGAGGTTCACGGCGAATTGTCGGGCAAACGCGCCCGCCTGGAGCGCCTGGAGCGTGAGCGTTCGCAGGCGGTCAGCGGGGGCGACACCAGGCGAGGCGTACGACTCGAGCACCGGGCCGAGCGTGTACGCGGCGAGATCGCGCGCGAGCAGCAGACGCTCGAGCGCGCACAGCGGACGGCCCGCGACGCTGAGCACACGCAGCGACGCACGGGTGACACGAGCACGCCCGAGGTTCGCGCCTCGCGCGAGCGGTTCCTGGACGAGCAGGCTGCGTTGCCCAGCGCCGCGCACGCGCCAAGCGCCGATCAACGCCGTGACTATCCGGAGCTCGCGGGGCTCGCTGGATACGCGCGCCCCGAATACGAAGGTCTCGACTCTCGTCGCCAGCGCGCCGCGCGACTGGAGATCGACCGCGAGCTCGCCCTGCGCCGGGAAGCTCGAAGAGACCGCGAGGTCGCTGGCTGCGGGCGCTGACACCGCGGCGCTGGGACGCCGCGAGCGCAACAAAGCCGACCGCAGCTTCGATCGGGTCGTCCAGCGGCGTATCCAGGTGCGCGGTCACAGCATGCCCGCCTCGCGCCGATCGCGCTCGCCGTTGGAGTTGTGGCGCGAGAGCGGACGCGCCGAGCGAGGGCCGGCGCAGGAACGTTCGCGTCCCGGCGCGGATGCCACGGAGCGTTCCAGCGTCATGGACGATGCCCGCGAGGTTGCGGCGGGGCGCAAACGCCAGCTCGGCAGCGATCGGCCGTGAGCTCGGCGCTCGCGGGCGCTCGCCCTGGCAGCACTGGCGCGCGTGGCCCGCTGCTCGTCGTTGGGGGCTGGGTCACGGTCATGCTTGGGCTCGCCGCCTTGATCGCCGCGCTTGGCGGCTCCACCCTCAGCACCCCGAGTACCTCCACCGCGAGCGTCGCAGCGCCGGGCGTATCTGCGTTCGCCGAGCGGGACATACCGCCGCTGTATCTCCGCCTGTACCGGCAGGCTGCGCAGCGCTACGGCGTCGATTGGGCGATCCTCGCAGGCATCGGCAAGGTCGAGTGCGACCATGGACGGGCCCCCGCGCCCTCGTGCACGCGAGAGGGCGCTGTCAACTCCGCCGGCGCCGGCGGGCCGATGCAGTTCATCGCCTCGACATGGGCGACCTACGGGGTCGATGCCGAAGGCGACGGCCCGCCGGATCGCTGGAATCCCGCCGATGCGATCTACGCGGCCGCGAGGTTTCTGCGGGCGTCTGGCGCTCCGCGCGACTATCGACAGGCGATCTTCGCCTACAACCACGCGCAATCGTACGTCGATGAAGTCGAGAGCTGGGCCGACAAGTACAGCGCCGACGGCGTGGGCTCAGCGATCGCGCTTGTCGCTCCCGAAGGGGGCGCAGAAGAGCTCGAAGGGATCGCCGGTGCCGACCTCGCCCTGGAGGGCGAGAGCTCCACCGCAGTGCGCTTCATCCCCGGCGAACAGGCGCAGCTGGCGCCGGGCGACGGGCACCTTGCGCTGGTGCCCGCGGGGGTGCCCGCGCCGGTGCAGGCGATGGTCGTGGCCGGCAACGAGCTGCAAGATCTTCCGTACGGGCCCGGTGGTCATCCGGACCCGCTGGGCGCCTACGAAGAGGACTGTTCCAGCACCGTCAACTATGTGCTGTACCGCGCGGGCCTCAGGCCGCTCGCTGAAATTGTGAGGGACAACCCGCTGGCCCAGAGCTACGTCGACTGGGGCGCGCCGGGCGCGGGCCGGTGGGTGACGATCTATGCGACAGACGCCCCGCAACCGCATGTGTTCATGACCATCGCCGGCCTGCGCCTGGACACCTCCCACGACGGTACGGATGTCGGTCCCAACCGCTATGAAAACGGCCCGCGCTGGCGAATCCTCGACCACATTCCGACGTGGGCGCACTGGTCGGTACGCCATCCGCCCGGGCTGTAAGGTGCCTGCGATGGCGGCGCGCGAGGTCGACTACCTGCTGATCGGCGGCGGCCTCGCGAGCGCCAACTGCGCGCGCTGGCTGCGCGAGGAAGGAGCCGCGGGCGAGGTGCTGCTCGTGGGCCGTGAGCCCGACCCCCCGTACAACCGCCCGGACTGCTCCAAGGGCTACCTGCGCGGCGAGGAGACGCGCGAGCAGCCGCTGTTTCGCCCGCACGAGTGGTGGTCACAGCAGCAGGTCGAGCTGTTGACGCGCTCGAGCGTCACCGGGCTCGACCTGGCTAGGCGCACGGCCACGTTGTCGAGCAAGGAGCAGATCGTCTTCGCCAAGGCGCTGCTGGCCACCGGCGCCAACGTGCGCAGGCTGAACGTGGACGGCTGCGAGCTCGAGCACATCTACTACCTGCGCACGCTCGCCAACGCCGACGCGATCCGTGAGGGCGTCGCGGGCGCCGAGAAGGTGGTGTTGATCGGCGGCTCCTACATCGGCTGCGAGGTCGCCGCCTCGCTGACGATGCTCGGCAAGAGCTGCACGATCGTGATGCAGGAGCAGACCACGCTCGAACGCGGCTTCGGCGCGCGCGTCGGGCGCTTCTTCCAGGATCTGCTCGAATCGCACGGGATCGTGGTCCACGGCGAGGATCATCTCGAGCGCTTCGAGGGCGCCGACACCGGCGGGGGCGGCGGTCGCGTCGCCAGGGTCGTGACAGGCAACGGGCTGGAGCTGGCGGCGGACGCGGTCGTGATCGGGGTGGGCGTCAGCCCGGATGTGCAGCTGGCGAGCAAGGCCGGGCTCGAGATCGGCGAGCTGGGAGGCGTGCGCTGCTCCTCGCGCCTGGAGAGCTCCGTGCCCGGCGTGTTCGCCGCCGGCGACATCTGCGAATGGGACTCCCCGATCCACGGCGCGCGGCTGCGCCTGGAGCACTGGGACGTGGCCTTCAACCACGGCAAGACTGCCGCGCTGAACATGCTCGGCCGCGACATCCCACACGAGGTCGTCCCCTACTTCTACTCGGTGCTCGGTGACTGGGGCGAACTGGAATACGTGGGGCCCGCACTCGCCTGGGACGAGGAAGTCCTGCGCGGGTCATTCGACGATCGCTCGTTCACCAACTGGTACCTCGAGCGGGGAGTGGTCAAGGCGGCACTAACGTTCGGGCGCCCCGACGACCTCGACCACGCGCGCCGCCTGATCGTCGCGGGCACGCCGCTGAGCCAGCAGCAACGGGCCCAGCTGGGCGACCTCGAGACGGATCTCGCGTCGGTCGCGGCCTAGCGCCTCGCCCGCACGAGGACGAGCATGCCGCGCGCCCCCCAGATCGCGGCCGGCACCCCGCTGTTCACCCGCCAGGCAGAGCACCTGCTGCGAGCCCCGGGCATGTTCGAGTGGTCGACGGTCACGCTGCTCGCGCTTGTCGTCTACGTCTACACGGTCGAGGTGCAGCAGGGCAACTGGAGCGTGGTGCTGGCCGGTGCCGCCTTCTGGCTGATGGACTGGGCGAATGAGATCGTCAACGCGCTCGTGCTGCACCTCAACGGCCACGCGGCGCTGTGGACGGTCACCGGCCGCAGCAGCTACACGATCCTGATCGGCCTCAACATCGAGATCACGCTGTTCTTCGCGGTCAACGGGGTCGTCTTCGCCAAGCTCCTGCCCGCCGATCGCGCCAAGCGGATCCTCGGCCTGCCCAACCGCTGGGCGCTGTCGATCGGTCTTTCGCTCGTGTCCGTCGGCGTGGAGCTGCTGCTGCACGCCGACGGCGTGTTCCACTGGTACTACTGGTGGTGGAACGTGGCCAGCTTCCCGGTGATCGTGGTGTTCGGCTACCTCACTTTCTACGTGGTCGCCTTCACCGTCCACGACATGGCCTCACGCTCGCGCCAGCTGACGGTGGTCGGGGCGCTCGCCGCCGGCAACCTGCTCGCGGGTCTCGTCTTCGGGCCGCTGCTCGGCTGGATCTGATCAGCGCTCGGCGCTGGTCGCGAACCCGGTAGCGACGCGGGTCAGCTCGTGCGAGGCGATCACGCGGTCGATCAGCCCGTACTCGCGCGCCTGCTCGGCGGTGAAGTAGCGGTCGCGATCCATGTCATCGTGCACGCGCTCGATCGGCTGGCCGCTGTGGCGGGCGTAGATCTCGTCGATGTGGCGGCGCAGCTCGAGCGTCTCGCGCGCGTGGATCTCGATGTCCGCCGCCTGTCCCTCGAAGCCGCCAGACGGCTGGTGGATGAGGATCCGGCTGTTGGGCAGCGCCATGCGCTTGCCCGGCGCCCCTCCCGCGAGCAGCAGCGAGCCCATGCTCATCGCCACGCCGAAGCAGATCGTCTGCACGTCGGGCTTGATGAACTGCATCGTGTCGTAGATCGCAAGGCCCGAGTACACGACGCCGCCGGGGGAGTTGATGTACAGCGACACGTCCTTGTCGGTGTCCTCGCTCTCGAGGTGCAGCAGCTGGGCGACCACCAGGTTGGCCACCTGGTCGTCGACCGGGGTGCCGATGAAGACGATGCGCTCGTTCAGCAGGCGCGAGTAGATGTCAAACGAGCGCTCGCCGCGCGCGCTCTGCTCTACGACCATCGGGATCAGTGGCATCTCGGGCTATCCTTTCGACAACTGGTCAGTTGTCAAGCACAATAGCAACCAATTGGTTGTCAACGGAGGTGATCATGTCGGTACGGCGAGAAATAGACGTGCAGGCCTCGCCCGAGGAGGTGTGGGAGGCGCTCGTCACCGACGAGGGCCGCGAGCGCTGGCTGGAGGAGCCCGACCGCGAGATCCACGTCCAGGTGCTTGACGCGCCCCACCGGCTCGTGTGGTGGTGGGCTGGCCCCCAGGAGCCTGCCACGCGCGTGGAGTTCCTGATCGTCGCCGGGATCGATGCGTGCGCCCCCACACGTGTGGTCGTGATCGAGAGCGCGCCGCGCTTCCCGATCGCGATGCTCGCCGCCGGCCTGCACGCGGTGCTCGCTTGAGCGACCCCGTCGGCCCGGTGTTCGCCGCGCTCGCCGATCCCACCAGGCGGCTGATGCTGGAGGAGCTTCTGCGTGAGCGCACGACAACCGTTCCCGCGCTCAGCGCCGTGCTGCCGATCACGCGCCAGGCCGTCGCCAAGCATCTGAACACGCTCGACCACGCCGGCCTCGTCGAGCGTGCGCCTGCCGATGGGCGCGAGGTGCGCTACCGCCTGCGGGCTGGCGCGCTCGATACCGCAGCGACGTGGCTGCGCCAGGCGCAGGATGCCTGGGACGGGAGGCTCGCGCGCCTGAAGGACGCGGTCGAGGGCGGCGACTCGCGTTGAGGCTGGCTGCCACCCGCTGCCCGTGGCGATTTGCAGGTGCGGCCGTCGTGGCGCTCCTCGCCGCGCTCGCGCTCGCCGGCTGCGGCCTTGCGGTCGGCCCCGCGCCCAGTGCGGTCCAACTGCTCGTCACGCGCGACTTCGGCAACCATGTGCTGGCGCGCAGTGGGGATCTCCAGCGCAGCGGGGGAGAGACGGTGCTGGGCCTGCTGGGTCACAACGGGTCGCTGCGGACCTCCTCGGACGGGCGTGTCGTGGAAAGCATCGACGGCACCGCCAGCGGCCAGGAAGCGGGCCACCTCGCCAGCTGGTTCTACTACGTCAACGGCATCCTCGCGCCGAAGGGGCCCGCCCAGACGCCCGTGCACGCGGGCGATCACATCTGGTGGGACCTGCACGCCGCCAGTCAGGCTGCTGACGTGCCGGCCGTGGTCGGCGCCTTTCCCGAGCCGTTCCTCAACGGCACGGGCGGCCACCGCCTGCCCGTGCGGATCGAATGCGCAACGGGCTCCGCGAAGGCCTGCGCGACCGTCACGGCGACGCTCACGCGCCTGGGCGTCCCCGCGGCGGTCGCCGCGATCGGCAGCGGCGGCGCTCCGGAAACGCTGCGTCTGATGGTCGGCCCGTGGGGCGGCCTCGAAGGTCTCGAGGCACAGCTTCTGGCAGATGGTCCCCACACGAGCGGCGTCTACGCGCGGTTCTCCGCCGCCGGCCACGCGCTCACGCTGCTCGACCCGAGCGGAGCTGCGGTGCGCACGCTGCACGCGGGTGCCGGCCTGATCGCGGCCACGCAAGAGCCCAAGGAAGCGCCCGTGTGGGTCGTCTCGGGCACCGACGAGGCCGGGGTCGAGCTGGCCGCTCGCGGCTTCGACCAATCCACGCTGTCCGACCATTTTGCGCTCGCGATCGTGTCTGGCGCTACGATCGCGCTGCCCGCGCGCGCTTCAGGCGGCGTTTAGCGAACCTCATAACCTTGTGGACATGCAGGGACACGCCTACACAGCCGCGGCGCTCCAGCCGCAGCGGCGGCGCACGGCCTCGCCAGCACGAGCAGGCGCCGCCAGCGCTGTGGGCGTCGCGGTCCTGTGCGTGCTCGCCGGCGCCGTGGTGTGGGCGTTGGCCGATCTGGTGCCTGCCGTACAGCTGAAGGACGCCATCGTGCTCCAGGACTTCACGCGGCTCAGCCGACCGGGCGTCGATGAAGTCGGGAACTTCCTGCTGACGCTGCTCGACCCGCGCGAGTTCGTGCTGTGGGCGATCGCGCTGGTGGCGGTGGCGCTCGCCCGCGAACGACCCCGCTTGGCGCTGGCGACGGTCGCCGTGATGGCCCTGGCGCCCTTCACAGCAGAGACGCTCAAGCCGCTCGTGGCCCACCCGCACGTGGAGCTCGGCGCGCTGCAAATCGGCGCCGCCTCGTGGCCCAGCGGCCATGCTTGCGCGGCGCTCGCGCTCGTGATGTCGGCCGTGCTCGTCGCTCCGGCGCGCCTGCGGGTGCCGGTCGCGATCGTCGGTGGCCTGTTCGCCCTCGCGGTCGGCTGCTCGCTGCTGATCCTCGCCTGGCACATGCCCAGCGATGTGCTCGGCGGGTATCTCGTTGCGGCCTTCTGGACCGCGCTGGCGGTCGCCGCGCTGCGCGCCGCGGACCGCCGCTGGCCGCCGCGCGTCAGCTCTTAGACGACCCGCTCTCCGCGGCGTGCGCGCCCGGCTCCCACAGCGGCTCCCGCTTCCCCGTACCGGCACCATGCGGGGACGATGCGGCGCTCGCGCTGCCCTCCTCGGGCTGCGCGTTGGCGGCACGGCTGAGGACGAACAGCAGGTCTGAAAGCCGGTTGAGGTAGCGCACGACCTCCTCGCCCACCTCCTCTCCGACCGCGATCGTGCGGCGCTCGGCGCGACGGCAGACGGTCCGGCAGACGTGCAGCTGCGCGGCCGCGGGCGTGCCGCCCGGGATCACGAACGAGCGCAGCGGCTCGAGCGTGGCGTTGACCTCGTCGAGCGCCTGCTCCAGCCAGCGCGTGTACTCCTCGTGGACGCGCAGGTGCTCGCGCTTGCCGTCAGCCGGGGCGGGCACCGACAGGTCCGCGCCGACGTCCAGCAGGTCGTTCTGGACGCGCGACAGCCACTCGGCGAAGCGCGCCGGCATGCCCGGCTGCACGAGCGCCACGCCGATCGTCGCGTTGAGCTCGTCGACCGTGCCATATGCCTCCACGCGCGGATGCAGCTTGGAGACGCGGCTCATGTCGCCGAGATGGGTCTCGCCGCCGTCGCCCAGCTTCGTGTAGATGCGCGTCAGGTTGACGGTCATAGCTGTGACGGCATGGGGCCGTCGTCTCGAATGATAAGCGGGCCGTGCGGGTGGTCTTCGGTGTCGAGTCTCGCATACCGGGGTACGCGTGATGCGTGCGATCGGATACGTTCTCGCCCCTGTCATGAGGATCGGTGTTCCGAAGGAGACCGCGGCCGGCGAGCACAGGGTGGCGCTCGTGCCGGAGGTCGTAAGCAAGCTCGTGGCCAAAGACCTCGACGTGCTCGTGCAGAGCGGCGCGGGGGAGGGCGCGCTGCTCAGCGACGCTGCGTTCACGCAGGCGGGAGCGAGCGTCACCGGCGACGGCGCCGAGGTCTGGCGCAGCGACGTGGTCGTGACGATCGCGCCGCCGGACCCGCAGGCGATCCGCGGGCTCGGGTCGGGGTCGGTGCTCGTCGGCTTCCTCGCGCCGCTGACGAGCCCCGAGACCACGCGCGCGCTCGCTGACGCGAAGGCGACCGCGTTCGCGATGGAGGCGATCCCGCGCATCTCGCGCGCGCAGTCGATGGACGCGCTGTCCTCCCAGAGCAACGTCGCCGGCTACCGCGCTGCGCTGCTCGGCGCGGAGGAGCTGGGCCGCTTCTACCCGATGCTGATGACCGCCGCCGGCACGATCCCGCCGGCGAAGGTGCTGGTGCTCGGCGTCGGCGTCGCTGGGCTCCAGGCGCTCGCCACCGCCAAGCGGCTCGGCGCGCGCACCACCGGCTATGACGTGCGCCCGGAGGTCGCCGAGCAGGTGCACTCGCTGGGCGCGCAATGGCTCGACCTCGGGGTCGAGGCCAGCGGCGAGGGCGGCTACGCACGCGAGCTCACCGAGCAGGAGCGCGCGAGCCAGCAGCAGGCGTTGACCGACGCCATCAAGGGCTTCGACGTGGTCATCACCACCGCGCTCGTGCCGGGCCGCCCGGCGCCCAAGCTCGTCACCGCCGAGGCCGTCGAAGGGATGAAGCCGGGGTCGGTGATCATCGACCTCGCGGGCGAGGCGGGCGGCAACTGCGAGCTGACCGAGCCCGGACAGACGGTGGTGCGCCACGACGTCAAGATCGTCTCGCCGCTGAACCTTCCGGCCACCATGGCCGAGCACGCCTCGCAGCTGTTCGCTCGCAACGTGCAGGCGCTGCTCGAGCTGCTCGTCGGCGAGGACGGTCAGCTGAAGCTCGACTTCGACGACGAGATCATCGCCGGCGCGTGCGTGGTCCGCGACGGCGAGATCGTCAACCCGGGCGCGAAAAAGGCTGTCGAAGAGGCCGCTGACGCGGCCGGGAGGGTCGCGTCTGGCGCACCGGAGGCGAGTGGTGGGGGAGTGGGCACGTGATCCTCGCGAGCGTCCTCACCACCAACCTCGCGATCCTCGTGCTCGCCGGCTTCATCGGCTTCGTGGTCATCTCCAAGGTGCCCAACACGCTGCACACGCCGCTGATGTCCGGCACCAACGCGATCCACGGGATCGTGCTGCTCGGCGGGCTGTTGATTGTCGGCCTATCCGGCAACGACACCTTCAACAAGGTGATCCTCGTGATCGCGATCGCCTTCGGCACGATCAACATCGTCGGCGGCTTCCTCGTCACCGACCGCATGCTGGAGATGTTCAAGTCCAAGCCCAAGCGCGCCGACAGCGAGACGGGCAAGGAGAAGGACTCTTGATCGCGCTGCCGCTGGCGACGTCGTTCGTGCAGAGCCAGAGCTTCCTCGACGTCCTCTACATCGTCGCGTTCTCGCTGTTCATCCAGGGGCTGCGCGGCCTGTCGGGGCCGACGACGGCGGTGCGCGGCAACCGCATCGCGGCGGTCGGGATGGCGATCGCGGTGATCGCCACCCTGCTGAACCCCAACGAGGGCAACTGGGGCCTGATCGCGCTGGGAGTCGCGCTCGGCACGGCCGTCGGCGTGCCGGCAGCGCGGCAGGTGAAGATGACCGCGATGCCGCAGATGGTCGCGCTGTTCAACGGCGTCGGCGGCGGCGCGGTGTTCCTGATCTCGTGGGCGGAGTTTCGTCGTTTCGGCTCCACCTACGGCACGCACACGGTGCACGTGATTCGCGGTCCGTTCGTCGAAGCCACCTTCCAGCTCGGCGGCCCCGCCACGTACATCGCGATCTTCTCCGTGTTCGCGGCGATCGTCGGGTCGATCTCGTTCTGGGGCTCGCTGATCGCGTTCGGCAAGCTCCAGGAAGTCATCCCCGGCCGTCCGATCACGCTCGGCGCCTCGCAGCAGATCGTCAACGGCGTGCTGCTCGTGCTCGCGCTCGCAGCCGGTGTGGACCTCGTCGCCGGCGCTGGCTCAGAGCTGCTGTTCATCGGCATGCTCGTATTTGCGGCGCTGCTCGGCCTCGCGGTCGTGCTCCCGATCGGCGGCGCCGACATGCCGGTCGTGATCTCCATGCTCAACGCCTTCACCGGCCTGTCCGCGGCGGCCACGGGGATCGCGCTGAACAACCCCGCGCTGATCGTCGCCGGCATGATCGTGGGTGCCTCGGGCTCGATCCTCACGAACCTGATGGCGGTCGCCATGAACCGCTCGATCCCCGCGATCGTCGCCGGAGGTTTCGGCGGCGGCGGCGCCGTCGAGGGCGCCAGCGGCGCCGGCGAGCACGCCGGCACGGTCCGCTCCACGAGCGCCGCCGACGCCGCCATCCAGCTCGCCTATGCCAACCGCGTGATGATCGTCCCGGGCTATGGCATGGCCGTCGCACAGGCCCAGCACGCCGTGCGCGAGCTGACCAAGGAGCTCGAAAAACGAGGGGTGGAGATCGGCTACGCGATCCACCCGGTGGCCGGACGCATGCCCGGGCACATGAACGTGCTGCTCGCCGAGGCGGACGTCCCCTACGACCAGCTCGAGGAGATGGACGAGGCCAACCAGGAGTTCGGGCGCACCGACGTCTCGCTCGTGATCGGCGCCAACGACGTCACCAACCCGGCCGCCAAGAACACCCCGTCCTCGCCGATCTACGGGATGCCGATCCTCGAAGTCTCCAACAGCCATTCGGTGATCGTGATCAAGCGCTCGATGAACCCCGGCTTCGCGGGCATCGAAAACGAGCTCTACTACGAGCCGGAGACGACGATGCTGTTCGGCGACGCGAAGAGCGCGGTCAGCGAGATCTCCGCCGAGCTCGCCCACCTCTGACGCCCAGCGCGATGCCCGCGAAGTTCTTCAAGCGAGCAGGGAAAGCCCTCGAGATGCTGACGCACATCCGTCCTGGTCGCGGGACGCTGTGGCCCGAGCAGGACGCCTAGCCGGGCCGCGCTCGACGATTTCGCCGCCGAGCGCTCGCCCGCTCTGAGACACTGGGCTCGTGATCGAGCGCAGCCAGGCCCTCGCGGCCCTCGCGCACGACGAGTTCGACGTCGTCGTCGTCGGCGGCGGCATCACCGGCGCGGGCGTCGCGCTAGATGCCGCCACGCGCGGCTACAGCGTCGCTCTGCTCGAGCGCGCCGACTACGCCTCCGGCACCTCCAGTCGCTCGAGCAAGCTCGTCCACGGAGGCCTTCGCTACCTTCAGAACTTCGACCTCGGGCTGGTGCGCGAGGCGCTGCTCGAGCGGCAGCTGATGGTCGAGCTGGCCCCGCACCTGGTGCGTCCGCTGCCGCTGGTCGTACCCGCGTTCGAGGGCGCGCATCCCGATCGCCTGGTGGGCGTCGGCCTGAACCTGTACGACGTCATGGCCCGCCCGCGCACCCGCAAAGGCGCCCTCGTCTCGCGAGCACCCTCCCTCCGGCAGGACCCTGCCTCCGGCAGGACAGGCAGGCAGGCAAGCGAGCGCCGTCGTAAGGCCGAGTCGTGGAGCCCCGAGCGCCACCGTGTGATCTCAGGCGAGGAGGTGCTCGAGCTGCTGCCGGCGCTCGCCACGCGCGAGCCGACCAGCGGCTACCTGTTCTACGACTGCCAGACCGACGACGTGCGCCTGGTGCTGACCGTGCTCGGCGAGGCCGAGCGCTTCGGCGCCGTGTGTGCCAATCGCGTGGCGGTCACCGGTCTGCTGGAGCACGATGGCCGCGCACACGGCGTGCAGGCGACCGACGGCGAGTCCGGCGAGCGTTTCGATGTGCGCGCCGCCAACGTCGTGAACGCCACCGGCGTATGGGCCGATCAGCTACGCCCGCGCGAGCTGCACGAGGAGGCGGAGCTTCCGCGTATCCGGCCCAGCCGCGGCACGCACATCACGCTCCGCCACGAGGACCTGCCGCTGATCGGCGGCGCGATCGTGCCCGCCGGCAACTCGCGCACGATCTTCGCGCTGCCCTGGCTCGGACATACGCTGGTTGGGACCACCGACAACGACTACGAGGGCTCGCTCGAGCACATCCAACCGTCCGCGCAGGACGTCGAGTACCTGCTCGACGCGATCAACTCGTTCTTCGACATCGCGCTCGGCGCCGACGCGCTGACCGGGGCGTTCGCGGGCGTGCGCCCGCTGATATCCACCGGCGACCCGAAGAAGTCGGTGGACATCTCGCGCAAGGCCGAGCTGTACGAGACCTCCTCGGGCATGATCACGATCACCGGCGGCAAGCTCACGACCTGGAGGCGTATGGCGAAGATGACCGTCGACCGCCTCGTCGAGCGCGACGCTCGTGACGCGCCCTGCCGCACGCACGAGATTCCGCTGGGGCAGGCGGTAGCGGTCGAGGAGCTGCCACGCGTGGAGGGCGTGGGGCAGACGGCACAGGGAACGGATCCATACGCGGCGCTCGCATCACGCTACGGCTACGCCGCGCGCGAGGTGCTCGCGCTCGCGGCCGAGCGCGGTGAGCTGGCACAGCCGATCGTGGACGGCCTGCCCGACCTGCTCGCGGAGGTCGCGCTGGCGGTACGCCGCGAGCAGGCGCGCTCGATCGGCGACGTCCTGCTCAGGCGCACTCGCCTCGGGCTGCTCGCCGCACACCGCCTGCTCGCCGATCCCGATCCCGATCCCGCCGGGCGCTCCGGCGCTGGCCCTCCGGAGCTCCAAGCGAGCGCCCCCGTCGCACGCGTGGCCGCGATTATGGGGCGCGAGCTCCACTGGAGCGACGAGCGCCTGCGGCTCGAGCTCGCCGGCTTCGCCGAGGAGGCTGCGGCCGAGGGGATCCTCGTATCTGAGCCGGCGGTCGCGGTCGCGGTCGCGCCCGGCGCCGGTCTGCCGCGCGACGGTCGCGAGCGTTGAGCGCGCCCGCGCGGCGGCTGCGCGCCGTCGAGCTCACGCTCGAGCTCCCCATGCGGGGACCCTCCAAGCAAGCCAGGCAGGCGGCCAGCGGCCGTGGCTGATGGGGATCGTCAACGCCTCACCGGACTCCTTCAGCGACGGCGGGCGCTACGCAAGCCGCCACGCGCGGTTCGAGCTCGCCCGCGAGCTGCTCGCCGCGGGCGCGGACATCCTCGACATCGGCGGCGAGTCCGCCTCCACCGGACGCGCACCGCTTGAGCCCGCCGCCGAGATCGAGCTGGTGGTGCCACTGATCGAGCGCGTCGTCGCCGAGCTTGGCGCACTGGTGTCCGTCGACACCTACAAGCCCGCCGTCGCGCGCGCCGCAATCGCCGCTGGAGCCAGGATCGTCAACGACGTCAGCGGCCTGCGTGACATCGAGCTCGCGGAGGTGTGCGCGCAGACGGGGGCCGCGCTCGTGCTGATGCACACGGCAGCCGCCCCGCGCGAACGCGTGCAGGACCCCGACCTGTACGGGGACATCACCGCCGAAGTGGTCGCCTTCCTGCGCGAGCGCAGCGCTGAGGCGATCGCTCACGGGGTGGCCCGCGAGCAGCTGCTGCTCGACCCGGGCCCAGACTTTGCCAAGACGCCCGCGCAGACGATCCGCCTACTGAGAGACATCTCGCGCCTGCACGAGCTCGGGCGGCCGCTGCTGATGGCGATCTCGCGCAAGGATTTCATCGGCGCGCTCACCGGGCGCCCACCACGCGCGCGCACGGCAGGGACGCTCGCCGCGCTCGCGCACGGCGTCGAGCACGGCGCGCATGTCTTCCGTGTCCACGACGTCGCCGCCGCCGCCGACTTCCTCGCCGTGCGCGCCGCGCTGTCGGGCGAGAGCGAGCCGAGCAGGGATCTCACGCTGGGCGCTGAAGTCCGCTACGAGCCGATCGTCAGCCAGGGGCACGCGCCCGGCGAGGGCTGATCGCGAGCAGCCGCCGCGGGAGCCGCTACGCTGGAAGCACGTACGGGTGCCCGCCGCTGTCCAACGCGCCGGGACGCCGACCGCCCACCACGACGAAAGAAGGAACATCTGATGGCAGTACTCGAGCGCTCCGAGCTGGAGAGCAGTCCGCTTGCCGACCTGCACGCGATCGCCAACCAGGTTGGCCTTGACGGTTTCAGGCGACTGCGCAAGGCGGAGCTGATCGACGCGATCCTCGGCGAGTCTAGCCCGGCGACTGCCGGCGATGACGCCCCCAAGGCCGACACGGACGGCGCAGACGCCGAGCACGACGCGCGCGCCGAGGCCACACCGCGCCCGCGCCGGCGACGGTCCCTGCGCGCGCGCCGTCCGCGCGACTCAGCCGGCGCAGACGACTCAGCCGGCGCAGACGACTCAGCCGGCGGGGAGGACCGTGCAGACGCGGAGGACCGGGCCGTGGCCGACGGCGAGCCGGACGCTCAGGAGTCCAGCCGCCGCGGCGCTCGGCGCAGCTCAGCGCGGGCTCGGAACACCCACGACGCCGGCGCACAGGAGACCCCTGAGGCAGACACGCCGGCGGACACCGGCGAGGAGCCAGCGCACGCACCCGGACGGATCGCTGCGGGCGTCGTGGAGGTGCTCGGCAACGGCTCTGCGTTCCTGCGCGTCGACCCGCCGGAGCCCTCCGACGAGGACGTCTACATCTCAGCCGCGCAGGTCCGACGCTGCGAGCTTGTCTCCGGTGACCGCGTCACCGGGCCCGTGCGCACGCCCAGGCGCTCGGAGCGCTACCCGTCGCTGGTGCGCATCGACACCATCAACGGCGAGTCGGCCGACACCGTCGCCGACGGCTCGCGCTACGACGAGCTCCCCGTCGACTGGCCGCGCGAGCGCCTCGCGCTGGGCTCGCAGGATCCAACGCTGGAGGCGATCGAGTGGCTCACGCCGCTCGGGCGCGGCTCGCGCGCGGTGATCGTCGGAGCGCGCCACGCCGGCAAGACCGAGACGCTGCGGCGCCTGCTCGATGGCGTGCGCCGCGAGCACGACCTCCAGGTCTCGCTGGTGCTCGTCGGCGCCCGACCCGAGGAGATCGCGCAGTGGCGCGAAGGCCCCGTGGCGCCGGTCGGTGAGCTGACGTTCGCGGCCTCCGCCGACGCCCAGGATCAGGCCGTCGAGCGCGCGATCGAGGCGGGCCGGCGCATCGCCGCCCGCGGCGGCCACGCACTGGTGGCGGTCGACAACCTCGACGGGCTGCACCCGGCCGCCGCGCGCAAGGCTCTGGCCGCGGCCCGCAACCTGCGCGACGGGGGCACGCTGACGGTGATCGCGACCGCCTCGCAGCCGCTGGGAGGCGAGACGACCGTGATCGCCCTCGACGTCGCGCTCACGTCCACCGGACGCCAGCCGATCCTCGACCTGGCCGCGAGCGGCACGCTCAGACCGGAGCTGCTCGTCGGCGAGGACGGCGCCGAGGCGATCACCAACGCGCGCGCCGCCTCCGTCGAGGTGGCGAGCTAACAAGTAGGCGGACGCTGGTCAAGCGCTGCAAGGACGCAGCGAGCGTGGCGTACCGAAGCCGGGAGACACTCGCCTGACGGCTCGCATCCCCGTTTCGGCCAGCACGCGAGCGACCGAGGACGCCGCAGCGCGCCGGTCAGCGTTCGCCTAGCGGCGGTACGCCACGCGGTTCCAGGAGGGCTCTGGCGCCAGCTCGATCGGCTCGCCACCGCGGGTCGCGCCACCGCGCCCCGCCGCCGGCTGGACGTAGCAGAAGGCTCCCGTCTGCTCGTCGAAGGTCACGCTCAGCTCGCCCTCCTTGACGCGCTGGTCGAGCCACGCGCCGCGGAACACCAGGCGCCGCAGCCAGTGCACCAGCGAACGCTCGGCCGGCCCCACGAGGTCAGGCCAACAGTCGTTGACGTGCTCGCCCAGCCCTGACGCTGGGTCGAGGATCTCGCCGTTGACGGCGAGGTTGACGAGGTCTTCGAGCTCCTCGTCGCCGAGACGCCCGCCCACGAACCCGAGCTTCAGGGCTGCCTGCTCGCAGCGCTCGGCGAAGTCCACCTCGTTGAACGTGAAGCGCAGCTCGCCGTATTCGAGGACGAAGTCCTCACCGGAGTCGTAGTTTTCGCGTCTCGCCGTTTCCATTCTCAAGCTCGCTACCGGGCCGCCGGTCCGTTTGCGACCATCTCGTCGGGATCATACGTCTGGTTCCTGCTCGTGCACGTGCGGTGAATGGGATTTTGCACGCCCCGGCGTGCGGGCGCGTGCTCGCCACCTTGTAGCCTGCCCAGCCGATGGCACGACTGTCAGAGCACGGCCTGCGTCGCTCTGTCGGCGTCTCCGGGCTGTTCGCGACGGCGTACGGAAACGTCGGCTCCTCGATCTACTACGCGCTGGGGTTGGTCGCTGCGCACGCGCTCGGGCTGACGCCGCTGGTGTTCCTGTTCGCCGGCGGGCTGTTCGCGCTGACGGCCAAAACCTACGCCGAGGGCGCCTCGATGTTCCCGGAAGCGGGGGGCTCCTCGTCGTTCGCGCGCCACGCCTTCGACGACGTCGTGTCGTTCTTCGCCGGCTGGGCGCTGAGCCTCGACTACATCCTCACGATCGCGATCTCCGCGTTCTTCGTGCCCCACTACCTGAGCGCGTTCCCGGGCCTGCATGCGCTCAAGCACAACCCCGACGACATCATCGGCGGCCTGATCGTCGTCGTGCTGCTCGCCGGGCTGAACATCCGCGGCCTGGGGGAGTCGGCGAAGCTCAACTTCGTCCTCGCGATCCTCGACCTCAGCACGCAGATCCTGCTCGTGTTCGTCGGCGCCTTCCTGGTCCTCAACCCCTCGCTGCTGGTCCACCAGGTGCACCTCGGCACGGTGCCCAGCTGGCGCGAACTGATCTTCGCGCTGTCGCTGGCGATGCTTGCGTATACGGGCATCGAGACCGTCGCCAACATGGCCGAGGAGGCCCGCGACCCGGGCAAGCAGGTGCCGAAGGCCGTCAACCTCGTGGTGCTGGCGGTGCTCGCCGTGTACGCGGGCATCTCAGTGGTGGCGCTGTCCGCGCTGCCGGTGGTCCACCACGGCGTTGGCTACAGCGCCGAGCTGAAACAGAGCTTCAGCAAGCCCGGCTACGCCACAGCGCTCGGGCACTTCTTCGAAAACGACCCCGTGCTGGGGGTGATCTCCCGCCTAGGGCTGCACGGCACGGTCCTCAAAGTCGCCCAGTACTACGTCGGCATCCTCGCGGCGACGATCCTGTTCATCGCCACCAACGCCGGCATGATCGGTATCTCTCGCCTGTCGTGGTCGCTCGCCGAGCACCGCCAGCTGCCGAGCCTGTTCTCGAACCTGCACCCGCGCTACCGCACGCCGTGGTTCACCCTGATCTTCTTCTCGCTGTTCGCGAGCGCGCTGATCCTGTACGGCAACACCGAAGTGCTCGGGAACCTCTACTCGTTTGGTGCGATGCTGTCGTTCACGATCGCGCATGCCGCGATCGTGGCGCTGCGGATCAAAGACCCCGATCGAGAGCGCCCGTACAAGGCGCCCTGGGGCGTGCGCGTGCGCGGGCACGTGATCCCGCTGACGGCGGTCATCGGCGGGATCGGGACGGCCGCCGCGTGGGTCGCTGTGACCGTGCTGCATACGGAGGCGCGCATCGTCGGCATCCCCTGGATGATCCTCGGGATGGGCGGCTACTTCCTGTACCGCCGGCGCCAGGGACTCGACCCGCGAAAGGACTACCGCATCGAGCGCGCAGCGCGCCCGGCGGACTTCGAGGAGCTCGACTACAAGACCGCGCTGGTTCCGATCTTCGGCGACGACGTCAGCGCGAGCGCGCTGTCCAGCGCGGCCAAGCTGATCGGCGCCGAAGGGGTCGTGTACGCGATCTACGTGCTGCCGGTGCCGAGCCAGCTGTCGCTCGAGGCGGGCCTGGAGGAGGAGGAGGCGCAGGGCCGCTCGGTGCTCGAGAGCGCACGCATCCAGGCCCGGCGCGCGGGCATCAAGATACACACGGGCCTGATCCGCACCCGCAACCCGGGCGCGGCGCTCGTCGAGGAAGCCGAACGGCTCGGCTGCGACGTGATCTACTGGTCGACGATCCACGCGCCCGCCGGCGAGCAGCGGATCGGGCCGACGGCCGCGTACCTGCTCAGCAAGCGCCCCTGCCGCGTGATCATCGAGACCCAGAACCAGCCGGCGAAACGGCCCGAGCGGGTGCCCGCGCCCGCGTGAGGGGCTCGCCCGCGGCTACGCCGCCAAGGCCGCGCGCAGCGCCTCCTCGAGCTGCGGGTGCGCGAACTCGTAGCCGAGCACCAGCGGCTTGGCGGGTACCACGCGCGCGCCCGTCGTCACGATCTGGGACATCTCGCCGTACAGCGCGCGCAGCGCCACGGCGGGCACGGGGATCAGCGCAGGGCGCCCCAGCGCAGCCCCCAGCGCGCGCGAGAAGTCGCGGTTGCGAACGGGCTCGGGCGCGCTCGCGTTGACGGGCCCGCTCCAGCGCTCGTCCTCGAGCGCGGTGAGCATCATGCGCACGACGTCCTCGGCGTGGATCCAAGGTATGTACTGGTAGCCGCCCGCCACCGGTCCGCCCACGCCCAGCCGGAACGCCGGCAGCATCTTCGCGAGCGCGCCGCCGCTGCGGTCGAGCACCACGCCGGTGCGGACCTGCACGACACGCGCCCCCAGCTCGCTCGCCGCCGCGGCCGCCTGCTCCCATTCGACGCACACACGCGCCAGGAAGTCCTCGCCCGCCGGTGCGTCCTCGTCCAGCGGCTCTTCGCCGTGCGCTCCGTAGTAGCCGACGGCTGAGGAGCTGACCAACGTTCGTGGCCTGGGCTCTGCCTGCGCGAGACCTTCGAGCAGGTTGTGCGTGCCGGTCACGCGGCTGTCGCGGATCGCGCGCTTGGCCTTCGCGCTCCAGCGCTGGGCGACCGGCTCGCCTGCGAGGTGCAGCACGGCGTCCCGTCCCGCCAGCGCCTGCGCAGGCGCTGGCTCCTCGAGCAGATCCCAGCGGACCGCCTCCACTGCGCCCAGGCGCGCGCTCGCGCGGGCCGGGTCGCGCGTCAGCACGGTCACGTGCGTCCCACGCGCGCGCAGCGCGTCAACCAGCGTCGGGCCCAGCAGTCCCGTCGCGCCAGTGATCGTCACGCGGCGCTCGCCTGGCGCGTCCCGCGGGAGGGAGGGTGCTTGTGAAGCGAGGGCCCGTGTAACGGGGACCTGCGCTCGCTCGGGCATCTCCTCAGCCTCTCACACGTGCCCGTCGAGCGAGCCCGCGTGGCGCGAGGCGTGCGCCTCGCCCGTGGGCGCGCCGACGACGGCATCGCCCTGCGCGAAGCCGACCTCCTGTCCTGCCAGCGCGGTCCCCGCGGCGCGCGCCTGCTCGGCCACCGCCGCCGCGACCGCAGGCGCCACGTCGCGGTTGAAGACCGAGGGGATGATGTAGTCCTCGCGCAGCTCGCCGTCCTCCACGATCGCCGCGATCGCGTGCGCGGCTGCCATCTTCATCGGCTCGGTGATCGCGGGGGCGCGCACGTCCAGCGCGCCGCGGAAGATGCCCGGGAAGCACAGCACGTTGTTGATCTGGTTGGGGTAGTCCGAGCGCCCGGTGGCCATGATCCGCACGTACGGAGCGGCCTCCTCGGGGACGACCTCCGGGTTGGGGTTGGCCATCGCGAACACCATCGCGTCGTCGTTCATGCGCTCCAGCGCGCTCGCCGGGAGCGCGCGCGCTCCGGAGACGCCGATCAGCAGGTCGTTGCCCTCCAGCACGTCCACGGGGGTGCCGGCGCGGCATTGGGGGTTGCTCACCTCCGCGAACCAGCGCTTGGCGGCGTTCATCGACCCGTCAAGGTAATCCTCGCGCGCGACGCTCAGCACGCCGCGCGAGTCCGCGCCCACGATCTCTCGCACGCCCGCCCCGAGCAGGATCCTGGCGACGGCGATGCCCGCGGCGCCGAGCCCGATGATCAGCACGTTCAGGTCCTCCAGGTTTCTGCCGGTCAGCTTGACCGCGTTCAGCAGCGCTGCCATCACAACCACGGCGGTGCCGTGCTGGTCGTCGTGGAACACGGGGATGTCGAGCTCCTGCCCGAGCTGCTCCTCGATCTCGAAGCAGCGTGGCGCGGAGATGTCCTCGAGGTTGATCCCGCCGAACGCCGGCGCGATCAGCTTGACCGCTTGCACGATCTCCCGAGCGTCGACCGTATCCAGGCAGATCGGGAACGCGTCCACGCCCGCGAACTCCTTGAACAGGCAGCACTTGCCCTCCATCACCGGCATCGCCGCGCGCGGGCCGATGTCGCCGAGCCCGAGCACCGCCGTGCCGTCGGAGACGACCGCCACGGTGTTGCGCTTGATCGTGTACTGGAACGCCCTGTCTTCGTCGTCGGCGATCGCCAGGCAGACCCTGGCCACGCCAGGCGTGTAGACCATCGAGAGGTCGTCGCGCGTCTTCAGCGGGTGCTTGTTGGCCTGTTCGATCTTGCCCCCCACGTGCAGCAGGAACGTGCGGTCGGTGGTGTCGATCACCTCCGCGCCCAGGATCGCATTGATGGCTGCGATGATCCGCTCCCAGTGCTCGCGCCCGGAGGCGTCGACGACAATGTCGCGCACGCTGTGGCCGCCGTCCACGTCAACCAGGTCGACTGCGCCGACGATCCCGCCCTCCTGCGCGATCGTGCTCGTCAGCCGCCCGAGGATGCCCTGGGAGTCGTCGAGCTTGACGCGGATGATCAGGCGGTACTGGGCGCTCGGCGTGGCGCTCACTGCGATGCTCCCTCGGTCGTTGGCGGGAGGGGATCTTAGGCTTATATGCAGTTCGGAGGCGCGCATGCGCGCCTCCGCGGGTCGGCGCATGCGCCGACCCGGACCACGGCGCATGCGCCGTGGTCGTCGAGCGAATCGATCAGGCACCGGCAGCCCGCGGCGGTGGCGCTGCGCCTAGAGTGCTCGGTGGTGGCCACCGACACCTCCGCACCCCCCGCCGCGCGAGCGTCCAGGAGCGCCGCGTCCGCGCCAGCAAGCGAGCGGCGGCTGTTCCTGATCGATGGGCCCAGCCTCGTGTATCGCGCCTTCTTCGCGCTGCCCGAGTCGATCGCGACCTCCACCGGCACGCCCACCAACGCGATCTTCGGCTTCGCCTCGATGCTCGTGAAGATCGTCACCGACTACGGCGTGTGCCCGACGGTCGTCGCGTGGGACGCAGGCACGTCCGGGCGCACCGAGCTGTTCGCCGAGTACAAGGCGCAGCGGCGCTCGCGCCCGGACCTGCTCAAGCAGCAGTGGCCGGCGATGGAACCGCTGGTCGAGGCGTTCGGGTACCGCAACGTGAGGGTCGAGGGCTACGAGGCCGACGACGTGATCGCCTCGCTCGCCGAGCACGCGCTGAACGCCGACCCGCCGGTGCCGCTGATGATCGTGACCGGCGACCGCGACGTCTTCCAGCTGATCGACGAGCGCGGGCTCGTGAAGGTGATGGCCACCTCGCGCGGGATCACCGACACGAAGATCTACGATCGCCAGGCGGTGGTCGACCGCTACGGCATCCCCCCGGAGCTGATCCCCGACTTCTACGGCCTGAAGGGCGACACCTCCGACAACATCCCCGGGATCCCCGGCATCGGCGACAAGACCGCCAGCGAGCTGATCCAGAGCTTCGGCTCGCTCGAGGACGTGCTCGCGCACGTCGACGACGTCAAAGGCGCCAAGCGCAAACAGAACCTGCTCGAGCACGCCGAGGATGCGCGCGTGTCCAAGCGCCTGGCCACCGTGCGGCGCGATGTGGACGTGGACTTCGACATCGCCGCAGAGGCCACGCGCGAGCCCGACCGCTCACGCCTGCGCGAGGTGTTCCGCGAGTACGAGCTGCGCGACCCGCTGCGCCGCCTGGAGGAAGCGCTCGGCGACCCCGACGCGGCAGCCCCCGCGCCGCTCAGCGAGGTGCGGGTCACCGCGCGTGTGCGCGAGGGCACGCCAGCGCAGATCGCGAGCTTCGCCGCGGCCGACGCGGAGCTGTGCGTGGTGGCGCGGGCCGTCGAGCCCCCCGAGGGTGAGCTGTTCATCGAGGGCGCCGCCTGGCGCTTCGCGGTGGCCGGCGAAGGCGAAGCGCTCGTCGGCGATTGCGTGCGCCCGGAGGATGTGGCCGCCGCCTGCGATCGGCGTCCGGTGATCGCCCACGACGCGAAGGCGTTCGGGCTCGTGCCCGCCGGGCTCGTACACGACACGTTGCTCGGCGCGTACCTGCTCGAGCCCGCCAGGCGCGGCTATCCGCTCGCAGAGCTGTTGCAGGAGCGGGGGCTGGCAAGCGATATCGAGGACCCGCTCGCCGCCGAGGCCGTGCTGCTCGGCGTGCTCGCCGACTGGCAGCGCGAGCAGATCGCCGAGCGCGGCCTGGAGGCGGTGATGCAGGAGATCGAGCTGCCGCTGGTGGCCGTGCTGCGCGAGCTGGAGCAGCTGGGGGTGCGCCTGGACCTCGAGCGCCTGGCGGAGATCACCGAGCGTGTGCGCGCGGAGATCGTGGGGCTGGAAGAGGACATCTTCCTGCTGGCCGAAGAGGAGTTCGTGATCGCCTCTCCCCAGCAGCTGGGGGAGATCCTGTTCGTGAAGCTGGGGCTCTCGCGCAAGCGCCGCGGCAAGACCGGCTACTCGACCGACGCGCGCGTGCTTCAGGCGATCCGCGACGAGCACGAGATCGTGCCCAAGATCGAGCGCTGGCGCGAGCTCTCGACGCTGATCAAGACGTATTTGGACGTGCTGCCGGAGCTCGTCGACGAGCGCTCACGGATCCACACCACGTTCCTTCAGGCGGTCGCCACCACCGGGCGCCTTTCGAGCACCAACCCGAACATGCAGAACGTCCCGATCCGCACGCCGCTCGGCCGCGAGATCCGCGGCTGCTTCGAGGCCGAGCAGGGCAGCGTGCTGATCTCCGCCGACTACTCGCAGATCGAGCTGCGCGTGCTCGCGCACGTGGCCGGTGAGCCCGCGTTGATGGACATCTTCGAGCGCGGCGAGGACGTGCACACCGCGACCGCCTCGCGCGTGTTCGCGGTGCAGGCGCACGAGATCGACGCGGGCATGCGCTCGAAGGCGAAGATGATCAACTACGGGATCGTCTACGGGCTCTCCGACTTCGGCCTCGCCGATCGCCTCAACATCCCCCGGGAGGAGGCCAAGGAGTTCATCGACGCCTACCTCGAGCGCTTCCCGCGGGTCGCCGAGTTCATGGCCGCGACGATCGAGCAGGCCAAGCAGGAGGGCTACGTCAAGACGCTGTGGGGGCGCCGCCGCCAGATCCCGGAGCTGCGGGCGCGCAACTACCAGGTGCGCACCCTCGGCGAGCGCCTGGCGGTCAACACCGTCGTGCAGGGCAGCGCCGCGGACATCATCAAGCTGGCGATGGTGCGCTGCCACAGTGCGCTCGCGCGCTCAGGGCTCGCCACGCGCCTGCTGCTGACGATCCACGACGAGCTGCTGTTCGAAGGACCGCCGTCGGAGCTGGCCGACGCGCGCGAGCTGATCGAGCGCGAGATGGTTGGGGTGTGGGAGCCGCGCGAGCCCGCCTTGGCCGTGGACGTGGGCGCGGGGCGGACGTGGCTCGACGCGAAGTGATGCCCGGGGGCGCTGTCATCGTGCGCGCGGCCGCTTCGCGGCGGGCGCGCCCGCTGACAGCGCCCCCGGGCTTGCGACGGTGGGGAGCACGTTGAGTCGCGCGCTCGCCGTCGCGGTCGGCGTTGGCGCCGGGTGTCTGGTCGGCATGCAGGCGCCGATCAACTCGCGGCTGGGCAAGAGCGTGGGCAGCGTGCAGGCGGCCACGTTCTCGTTCCTGGTCGGCACCGCACTGCTGCTCGTGATCTCCGCCTTCGTCAACGGTGGTCTGGGCAACCTCGGGCAGGTGCGAGCGGTGCCCTGGTGGGCGCTCGTCGGCGGGCTGCTGGGGGCCGTGTATGTGACGGTGGCGCTGATCGCCGTGCGCACGCTCGGCGCCAGCGGGCTCACGGCGGTGGTGATCACCGGCCAGCTCGCGATCTCAGTGGTGATCGACCGTTTCGGCTTGTTCGGGATCGCCAAGCAGCACATCGACGCCTCGCGCGTGGTCGGGCTCGTGCTGCTCGTGGTTGGGGTGCTGCTGGTCGTGCGCCGGTAGCCATGGTTATCCGCCGGCCAAAGAGAAGGGGGACGTAGCCGGGCGGATGACAAATGGTGGGAGGTGAAACGGTGGCCTGTGCTACACTGAACCCGTGAAGCACGTATGGCTAACCTGACGCTCACAATCGACTCCGAAGTGCTCAAGCGTGCGCGCATGCGCGCGCTCGAACGCGACACGTCCGTCAACGCGCTCGTCCGCCAGTATCTGGAGGAGCTCGCCGCGCAGGACGCTGCGCCAAATCCGATGGACGGGTTCCTGGAGCTTGCTCGGCGCAGCAACGCCGGAAGCGGCCCGGCCGGACGCACGTGGACGCGCGACGAGTTGTATGAGCGCTGACAGGGCTTTTCTCGACACGAACGTTCTCGTTTACGTCTTCGACCACGACGAGCCGGCCAAGCGCCAACGATCGCAGGAGCTGTTGGCGCGGTCCAGGCCAGGCGAGCTCGCAGTCAGCGCACAGGTCCTCGGCGAGTTCTACGTCACTGTCACACGCAAGCTCAGGCGGCCGCTTGACAAGGCGAGGGCGGAAGAGGCGCTCAAATGGCTGTACCTGCTCCCCGTGGTCGCCCTGGACCAGGCGATCGTCAACGCTGCGGTCCAGACCAGTCGCGCGGCGCAGCTCTCCTATTGGGACGCTCTGATCGTGTCGGCCGCCGCGGCGGCCGGATGCGCGCGACTGCTGAGCGAGGACCTGCACGACGGTCAGCTGATCGGCTCGGTGCGCGTGGAGAACCCCTTCCGCGCACTGTCCTAGCGTGCTCGCGCTCCGCGGCGGCTCGGCCCAGCAGCCGACTTGGCGCCTCACCCCAGCGCCGACTGAAACCCCTCGCGCCAAGTGGCGTATCGCGGCTGCCAGCCGAGCTCGCGCTCGATGCGCGCGTTGCTCGCGCCGCGCAGCTCGCTCGTCATCTCGATCGCGAGCCGGCTGGCGGCGAGGCGTCCGAGCCACGTCGGCGCGTGCCACGGGCGCGGCGCTCCCACCGCGCGCGCGTACACAGGCATCCACTCGCGCATCGGCGCGGGCTCGTCGTCGACGACGTTGTACGTCGCGGGACCGTCGTGGGCGAGCGCCGCGACGGTGGCTCCGGCGGCGTCGTCGACGTGCACGAACGAGAACACGCCGCTGGCCGCTCCGACGAGCGGCATCATTCGGCGACGCAGGTTCGCGGCCCACGCGCCGTCGTGCTGGAAGCTCGTGCCGGGTCCGTACAGCCAGCCGTAGCGCAGCACGATCCCGCCCGCGTCGAGCACCAAGCGCTCGAGCTCTGCGAGCGGCTCGGCGACGAACGGCAGCGTGTCGAGCGCGAGCGGCGCGTCCTCATCCTTGACCGCACCGCCCTCGGCGGCGTACGCGAAGGCAATGCTCTCCGCGACGATCCGCGGCGCCCCGGCCGCACGCGCAGCCGCAAGCAGGTTGCGGGTGCCCTCGCGGCGCAGCCGTCCCGTGCTCTGCACCTCGCGCTCGAAACGGCGCATGTTCATGTTCTCGGGCAGGTCCGTCAGCAGGTGCACGACCTTGTCGGGGCGCGCCTGTACGAGCGTGCGCTCCAGCGCGGCAGCGTCATACGCGTCGCACTCCGCCGCCTCGATTCCCTGCGCGCGCAGCGCTTCCGCCCTCTGCGGGGAGCGGGTCATCGCGATCGGCTGATGGCCGGCCGCCTGCAGCGCGGGCAGCAGCGGTCGTCCGATCACGCCCGTGGCCCCGGCCACGAACACCCTCATGGTGCGCCCCCGATCGCGATCCTCGCCTCGGCCAACGCCGTGCGCCACAGCCATGCCAGCAGCAGCGTGGCGGCGGCGAGCGAGGCGAAGTCGAAGTACCCGGTCCACGCCGGATGGGCGCTGGCGATATCCAGGAGGTGGTTGACGCTGTGCAGCGCGTACTGAATGGTCGTCACCGCAAGCACGGGAACGCGCCAGGAGCTGCGCACGATCGCGACCGTCAGGCCGACGCCGATCGCGCCGTAGAAGCTCGCCACGTCGCGTATGTAGTGCGAGTTGAACGCACCGAACGGTCCTATCGCCGTGTAGAAGCCGTGCGGGCTCACGGCCATGAACAGGGCCAGCGCGAGCTGGATCGCGGCGAAGATCGCCAGGCCCACCACCACGACCGACGGCGGCGCTTCGCGCGCCGCGGGCGGGTCCGCAGCCTGCTGATTGCCGAGCGACACCAGCCGCACCATATGCTGCCCCGCACGCGCGCAGAAGGTCCAGTTATCCGCAGCCCGCCGGTGCCAATTTCTCGCGTGTCAGCGTGTCTGCGCCAGCTGCGCGAAGGCCTCGCCCAGCAGCCGCATGCCCTGCTCGATCGCCGGCTCTGAGAGGTTGCCGTAGCCCAGCAGCACGCCCGACTCGCCGCCGTGCGCGAAGCGGTGCCAGGACAGGCCCTCGACACCGACGCCGCGCGCGGCGGCGCCGCCCAGGAGCGCAGCCTCGTCCGTGCCATGTGGCAGGCGCACCAGCTCGTACAGCCCCGCCGCGGCGCCGCTCGGCTGTCCTTGGGGCAGCCAGCGCGCGAGCGCCTCGAGCAGCGCCTCGCGCCTGGCGTGATAGCGCAGGCGCATGCGCCGCACGTGGCGGTCGAGCTCGCCGCGGGCAATGAAGTCGCACAGCGCGAGCTGCCCGATCACCTCCGAGCCGCCGTCCTCGATCGCCTTCGCCGAGATCAGCTGCCACGCCAGCCACGACGGCAGCAGCATCCACCCGAGGCGCATCGCCGGGGCCAGGCGCTTGCTGGCCGAGCCGAGGTAGAGCACCCGCTCGGAGGCCAGCCCTTGCAGCGCGCCCACCGCGACGCCGTCGTAGCGGTACTCCGCGTCGTAGTCGTCCTCGACGATCAGCCGCTCGTGCTCCTCCGCCCATTCGATCAGCTGCGCACGACGCTCGCGGCTGAGGACGACGCCAGTGGGGAACTGGTGGGCGGGCGTCACGAGCACGGCATGCGCGTCGCTGGCGGCGAGCGCGTCCACGTCCAAGCCCTGCTCGTCCACCGGCACGGGAATCGTGCGCATCCCGGCCTGCTCTGCGATCAACCGGTGAACGTGCCACCCGGGGTCCTCCATCGCGATCGCCTCCACGCCCTGCCCGTGAAGCCAGCGGCACGCCAGCGAGAAGCCCTGCATGAAGCCCGTGCTGACGAGCATGTTCTCCGGGTCGGCGGCCGCGCCTCGCACGCGCGCGAGATAGTCGGCGAGGGCTTCCCGCAGCGCCGGCACGCCACGCGGGTCGCCGTATCCGACGGCGTCCAGGGGAGACTCCGCGAGCGCGACTCGCAGCGAGCGCAGCCAACGATCGCGTGGGAAGCCCGCGAGGTCCGGCAGCCCGGGATGGAAGTGGTAGGGGAAGCTGGGCAGCAGAGAGCGGGCCGGCGCACGGGGGACGCCAGCGCGCACGGCCCTGGCGACGCGCACTGCGGCGCCTTGGCGCGTCTCCAGGTAACCCTCGGCGCCCAGCTGACCGTAGGCCTCGGTGACGACGCCGCGCGAGACCCCGAGCTCGCCCGCCAGCGCGCGCGTGGAAGGCAACCGCGTGCCCGCTGGCAGGCGCCCGCGCCGGATGTTCTCCCGCAGCGAGCGCTCCAGCTGCTCGTGCAACGGTAGATCGGCCGTGCGGTCGAGCTCGACGAGCAGCTCCGGTCCGGCAACTGGTCCTTTCATCACCGCCACTACTGGAACTGTATCTCGGGCCAGTGGCGACGTATGGTGACGTTGCAAGCAACCCTCGGAGGATCGCCATGAACCCGCCCGCTCGTACCGCAGCCAACTCGAGCAGCCGCGTCACGGTCGTCGGCGCGGGGCTCGCCGGCCTGACCGCTGCGATCACCTGCGCGGAGGGCGGGGCCACGGTATCGCTGCTGGAGGCGCACGCCAAGCTCGGCGGTCGCGCGCGCAGCGACGACGGCCCGTACAAGGCCAACTTCGGACCCCACGCGCTCTACAAGGACGGTCCGTTCTGGAGCTGGATGGCCGCGCGCAAGCTGCTGCCTGGCTACGTCGGGGTCCCGCTGGCGCCGCTCCGCCTGCGCTGGCAGGGCGAGCTGCGGCGCATGCCGCCGCTCGGCGCGCTTCCGTCGGTGCTGCGGCTGCGCGGACGCGAGGCTCCGGTCGAGCTCGATTTTCGCACGTGGGCGGCCAGCCACAGCGACCAGCGCACGGCCGCGATGCTGTCCGCGGCAGCGGGGGTCTTCAGCTTCCACCACGACCCTGGTGCGCTGTCGGCCGCGTTCGTGTGGACGCGCACGGTACGCACCCTGCTCAGCCCGCCGCCCACGGCGCGTTACCCGATCGGCGGCTGGAGCACGGTGGTGAGCTCGCTGGAGGACAGAGCGCGCGAGCTGGGGGTGGAGATCCAGACGGGCAGCGCGGTGGACCAGCTGCCGCAGCCGCCGGTGATCGTGGCGACCGAGCTGGGCGAGGCGCGGCGGCTGCTTGGCGACGACAGCGTCACCTGGACGAGCGGCCACACGCTGTGCCTGGACCTCGCCGTGCGCCACCGCCGCGGCGATCCGTATGTCGTCTCCGACCTCGACGAGGCCGCGTGGATCGAGCGCTTCACCGCCTGCGATCGATCGCTCGCGCCCCCCGGGGAGGAGCTGGTTCAGGCGCACATGCCGATCCGCCCCGGCGAGGCTCCAGCGCTGGCAGCGACGCGCCTGGAGCGACTGCTGGACGCGTCGATGCCCGACTGGCGCGAGCGTGAGACCTGGCACCGACGCCAGGTCATGGACGGGCGCAGCGGCGCGCTCGACCTGCCCGGCACCAGCTGGCGCGATCGTCCGGCGATCGAGCGCGGCGACGGCGTGTTCCTGGCGGGCGACATGGTGGCCGCGCCCGGGCTGCTCGCAGAGGTCGCATGGGCCAGCGGGCTCGAGGCCGGCCGGCTGGCGTTGCAAGCCGTGGGCGCTTCCACGCCGCAGCTGCGCCAGGTGGCTTGAGCCGCGCGAGCTCCCCGCGCGGGCGCCGCGGCCGCGCGCTCAGGAGGCGGCGCCGGCCGACACCAACGCGCTCCGCGCTGCTCTTGGCGGCGCGCCCGTCCCCACGAACGACGGCGGCGCGATCGCCAGGTACTGCTGGAACACCCACGAGCTCAGCCGGCGACTCTCGAACGCACGCACGATCGCTGTCATCGCGCGGCTCGGCGTGATCTGCCCGACCGCGCGCTGCACGTTCAACAGCCAACCGAATTTGCGCGCGTGCGCATCCGAGAAGGCGCCGTAGCGGGCCAGCGCTTGCTCATGCGTGCGTTGGCCGCCTACGACCGCGCGCAGCTCGCGGCCACACGCCAGCCCGAAGTACAGGGCCGTGCGGATGCCCTCCGCGGTCAGCGGCAGACAGTGCCCGGCGGAGTCTCCGACGAAGAACACGCCGTCCTCGACCGCTCGGCGCAACTGATGCGGGATCCAGTTGCCCTGGTAGCCCTGTGCCGGGAGATGCAGGTCGCGCGCGAGCCGCACCGTCGGCTCCTTGACGTGGTGGGAGGGCCAGAACGAGCCGACGCCCACGCGCAGCTCCTCGCGCGCGGGAAAGCTCCAGCCATAGCCCGCGCGCACGTAGCGGTGGTCGATCCACAGCTCCATCTCCTCGCCGTCGCCGGGAGGATGAACCTCCAGACCGCGCGACAGACGCGCTTGCGGGGGCTGGATCGTGCCAGCGTTGGACAGCACGCGTCGCCAGCCGAGCGCGTCGACGATCAGCTCGGCTTTGAGATCGCCGCGGTCGGTGTGCACCGTGTGCCCGTCGCGGCCCGTCACCGTGGCTGTCTCGAGCTCGAGCTCAGGGCACCCCGCCTGGACCCACAGCAGAGCGCACAGCTCGCGATAGTCGAACGTCGAGAACGACCACGGCAGCGGCCAGCGCGCCGTCCGGTAGGGCGTGTGCACGACCATCTCGTCAAAGCTCTGGAGCCACGCGTCCATCACCTCCAGCGCACGCATCCACGAAGTCGGCATCGCGCACGCCGAGGTCTGGCGCTCGCCCAGCTCGTAGCGGTCGATCACCAGCACGCGTGCGCCCGAGCCCGCGAGCTCGCGCGCGACCGCCAGGCCGGCGAAGCTCGCGCCACACACGAGCACGTCGCAGTCGCGCTGCAAGCGGGTACGCTGCGCTCCCCGCTTCGTCGCTCGAACAGGCATATGCCCAGCAATGATACGGCTGCGCTACGCTTCGGCCGGTGCATACGGTGATGGAGAATCCTCAGGCCCGCGTGGTCGACGGGTCGAACGGTCTCTTGCTGGAAGTTGACGGCCAGATCGTCCCCAACTACGACGCCACGTTCCGGCCGATCGAGGAGGGCGAGGTGGTCACCGGCCACGTCGTACGCATCGACAAGGACGAGGTGCTCGTCGACATCGGCTACAAGTCCGAGGGCGTGATCCCAGCCAACGAGCTGTCGATCCGCAAGGCGGTGGACCCACACGAGGAGGTCCACCTGGGCGAGGAGGTCGACGCGATCGTCCTCACCAAGGAGGACCAGGACGGCCGTCTGATCATGTCCAAGAAGCGCGCGCGCTTCGAGAAAGCGTGGCGGCGCATCGAAACCGCGGCAGAGTCCGGCGAGCCGGTGGAGGGGGCCGTGATCGAGGTCGTCAAGGGCGGCCTGATCATCGACCTCGGTGTGCGCGGGTTCCTGCCGGCGTCGCTGGTGGACATCCGTCGTGTGCCCAACCTCGACGAATACATGGGCACGAAGATCGAGACGAAGGTGATCGAGCTCAACCGCTCGCGTAACAACGTCGTGCTGTCCCGTCGCGCGGTGCTGGAGGAGGAGCGCAAGGAGGTTCGCCAGCAGATCCTCGACCGACTCCAGCCGGGTCTTGTCGTGGAAGGGCAGATCTCGAACATCGTCGACTTCGGCGCGTTCGTGGACCTGGACGGCATCGACGGCCTGATCCACATCTCCGAGCTGTCGTGGTCGCACGTCAACCACCCGAGCGAGATCCTCGCAATCGGAGACACGGTCAAGGTCAAGGTGCTGGATATCGACCGCGACCGCCAGCGCATCTCGCTGGGCCTCAAGCAGACCCAGGAGGACCCCTGGCAGCGGATCGTCGACACCTATAGCGTGGGCGACGAGCTCGAGGGCAAGGTCACGAAGGTCGTCACGTTCGGAGCGTTCGTCGAGATCCTCGATGGCGTTGAGGGGCTCGTGCACATCTCCGAGCTGGCGCCCCACCACGTCGAGAGCCCGCGCGAGATCGTCCACCCGGGCGATGAGATCCGCGTGAAGATCCTGGAGATCGACTCCGAGCGCCGCCGCCTATCGCTGTCGGCCAAGCGCGTGGAGGATCAGATCCTGCCGGTGTCACGCCCCGGCGAGCCGGAGGGCGAGCCCGCGAGCGCGGACGGCGAGCCGGCGCTCGAGGCAGAGGCCGTGGCCGAGGCAGCCGAGACCGAGTCGCTGGAGGCGACGGCGGATGCGCCCGAGGCGGCAGGGGATGCGCCCGAGGCGGCGGAGCCGAGCGCGCAGGCGGCGGAGGCACCCGCAGCCGTGGAGGCCGCGGAGGGCGACGGCGCGCTCGAGCTGTCCCAAGGCGCGGCGAGCGACGACGCCGGGCAGGTCGAGACAGCAGCGGAGGCGGGCGGCAACAGTGCGTCTGCCGATGGCGCTCCCACGGCCGAGTCGGCACAGCAGGACTGAAGCAGCTCTGAGCTCCTCCCCGCCGGACGAGCCCGCGGTCCCGTTCGTCGGCCTCACCGGCGGCCTCGGCTCCGGGAAGTCCACGGCGCTCGAGGCGCTGCGGCGTCTCGGCGCGGACGCGATCTCCAGCGACGCGATCGTGCACGAGCTCTACGAAGGTGAGCAGCTGCGTGAGGCGGTGGTGGCACGCTTTGGCGCCGAGATCGCGCCGGGCGCGGTGGTGGACCGCGCGGCCCTCGCTCGACGGGCGTTCGCCTCGGCCGAGGATCGCGCGTGGCTGGAGGGCCTGGTGTGGCCGCTGGTGGGTGCGCGCGTCGCCACATGGCTCGAGCGGGCGCGCGCCGCCAGTCCCGCGCCGCGGGCCGCAGTGGTCGAGGTGCCGCTGCTGTTCGAGGCCGGCCTGGACGAGCTCTACGACGCGACCATCGCCGTCGTCGCGCAGGAGCCTGTGCGTGAGCGCAGGGCCGCCGAACGCGGGCATGCGCTGGTGGCCGAGCGAGCGGCGCGCCAGCTGTCCCAGCTCGAGAAGGCGCAGCGCGCGACGTTCGTCGTGCACAACGACGGCACCGAGGAGGAGCTCGCACGTGAGCTGTCGGTCGTTCTTGACAAGCTTGCACGATGAGCCGGAGGGTTCTGGGCACGCTCGCTGCGATCGCGATCACGGCGCTGCTCGCGGCGGTCGTGGCTTCGATGCTCCACCAGGCCGCCAGCAACCTCGCGCTGCCGCTCAGCGACGCCAGCATCATCCGACAGCAGGCCGCCGACAAGCGCCTGGACCCGGCGCTGATCGCAGCGGTGATCTACGCGGAGACGAAGTTCGACCCGCGCCCCTCGCCCGCCGGGGCGCAGGGGCTGATGCAGATCCTGCCCGCGACCGCCTACTACCTCGCGCACCTGTCCGGTGGCATCAGGTTCACCGCCAGCGACCTGTCCGACCCGAGCGTGAACGTCGCCTATGGCAGCTACTACCTGCGCTATCTGCTCGACCACTACAACGGCAACGAGATGCTCGCCGTGGCCGCCTATAACGGCGGTCTCACGAACGTCGACCGTTGGGTCGCGCGCGCGCAGTCCGAAGGCCACCAGCTGACCGTGCAGGAAATCCCGTTTGCGCAGACACGCGAATACGTGCAGCGCGTGCTCGGGGCGGAGCAGGCCTACCGCGAGACCTATCCGCGGCAGTTGGGGTTGGAGTAGGGCGAGCGGCGTGCTGTTGCTTTAGTCTTACTCGATCATGGTGCGGGCAGCGCGGGCCGTAGGTGTTGGGGTCGTCACGCTGCTGCTGTGCGGTCTCGCGGTGGGGCGAGCTGCGGCCCTCTCGCTGGAAGCCGACCCGTTCGTGGCTCAGGGCGAAAAGCTCACAAGCACGGAAATGACCGAACACGCTGAACAGGGCTATAGCGTCGCGCTCTCCGCCAACGGCGATACAGCCCTCGTCGGAGCCCGCGGCTACGACGGGTTCGCGGGCGCCACATGGGTGTACGTCCGGTCCGGGTCCGTCTGGTCCGAGCAGGCGAAACTCGTCGGCGCAGGTGGCGGCGCGCTCGCCGAGCAGGGCTTCAGCGTCGCCCTGTCCGAAGACGGCAACACCGCCCTGATCGGAGCCCCCGTCGACAAGGGCTCCGAAGAAAAGTTCTATGGCGCCGCGTGGGTGTTCACCCGCTCGGGCACGACCTGGAGCGAACAGCAGAAGCTGGTTGGCAGCGGCGCCAGCACCGGTTCCCAACAGGGGCACAGCGTGGCGCTCTCCGCTGACGGGAACACGGCGCTGATCGGTGGGCAGGACAACGAAGCGGGGGTCGGGGCGGCGTGGGTGTTCACGCGCGAAGGGGGGAAATGGACCCAGCAAGGTGGGAAGCTGGTCGGCAAACACGGAGCAGAAATCGGCTTGCAGGGTTGGAGCGTGGCGCTCTCGGGTGACGGCAACACCGCGCTGATCGGTGGCCCGAAAGCCGAAGGCGAAAAAGGAGAACACGAAGTGGGCGCCGCGTGGGTCTTCTCTCGCTCGGGCTCGACCTGGACCGAACAGGCGAAGCTGCCCGTAGGGACGGGCGCGGGTGAAAAAACAGGTGAGGGCGAAGGCGTGTCGTTGTCGGGGAACGGGAACACCGCCCTCGTTGGTGGTTCCGGCTACGAAAACGGCACGGGGGCCGCCTGGGTCTTCACCCGCTCGGGTGAAGCGTGGGCACAGCAGGGAGGGCCCCTGCTGGGTGAAGACGCGACCAGCGGCGCCGCGGAGGGATATAGCGTGGCGCTCTCGGAAGACGGCAGCACGGCGCTGGTCGGCGGCTACCACGACGACATCTCGGTGGGGGCGGCCTGGGCGTTCCAGCGCTCGGGCTCGAGCTGGAGCGAACAAGAGAAACTCGTCGGTCTCGGCGGCAAAGGGTTTGCCGAGCAGGGCTACGGCGTTGCGTTGTCCGGCGACGGGAGCACAGCGCTGGTCGGCGGTCCCGGCGACGGCGAAGGCTTCGGCGCCGCTTGGGTGTTCTCGCGATCGTTGCCCTCGGGCGGCGAACCCGAACCAGAACCGACACACGAAGAAAAACCCCCGGTCAACAACGGAGCCGGCGGCGCGGGCGGCTCGTCGAGCAGCTCGAGCGCCAACAGCGCGGGCGCGACCAGCTCGGTAGGCACGACGAGCGGCATCGCGACGAGCGCTGCGGCGGTCGAAGAACTGCTGCTCGGCTGTAGCAAACGCCCTCTCGTCCTCAACGACGTACTGATCCACGGCGGCCGCGTGGAGCTCGAGGGCAGCGCCGCGAAGACCCTCGACGGCAAGAAGGTCAAGATCGTGTTCGACGGCGGCAAGGTCGTCGCGACAGCGACCGTCGCGGCCGACGGTCAGTTCTCCACGACGGCCGCGCTGCCCCCTGCACGGCTGCGCAACAGCAACAGCGCCCGCTACATGGCTGAGTCCGGCAGCGAGCGCTCGCTCGACCTCAAGCTGACACGACGTCTGGCCCTCGAACCGCCCAAGTTCTCAGGCGGAGCGGTGACGCTCGTAGGGCAGGTGCTGCCACCGCTGACCAAGCCGGTGGCCAGCGTGACCGTCCAACAGCAGCTCGAATGCGGCAAGACCACTGTCGTCACGCACTTCACGCCCTCAAAAACGGGAACCTTCCACATCAGGTTCCCGGTCCCGGCTGCGGCCAAGGCGGGCATATACAGGCTCACGAGCACCGTCACGCAGAAAGCGGGCTCCAAGCACGGGTTCGCCACGTACAGCCTTCCGCTGCCCGCAGTCCTGGGGTGAGCGCGCAGTCCCGGGGTGAGCCTGCTGTTGACGGGCTGGCTACCCTAAGACGCACCCGTCCGCATGCCCGACTTCAAGCTCGACTCCGTCTTCACGCCCACCGCCGACCAGCCGCAGGCGATCGCATCGCTCGCCGAGGGCATCGATTCCGGGCAGCGCTTCCAGACCCTGCTGGGGGCGACGGGCACGGGCAAGACGATGACGATGGCGGGCGTGATCGAGGCCGTGCAGCGCCCGACGCTGGTGATCGCCCACAACAAGACGCTGGCGGCGCAGCTGTGCAACGAGTTCCGCACGTTCTTCCCGGACAACGCCGTGGAGTACTTCGTCTCCTACTACGACTACTACCAGCCCGAGGCGTACGTCCCGAGCCGGGACCTGTACATCGAGAAGGACTCGGCCATCAACCAGGAGGTCGACCGCCTACGCCATGCGGCCACGGCGGCCGTGTTCGCGCGCCGCGACGTGATCGTGGTGGCGTCGGTTTCGTGCATCTTCGGCCTGGGCTCGCCGGAGACCTACGAGATGAACATGCAGATCCTCAAGCGCGGCGAGGAGATCGACCGCGACCAGCTGCTGCGCAAACTGGTCTCGATCCAGTACACGCGCAACGACAGCGTGCTCTCGCGCGGCAGCTTTCGCGTGCGCGGCGAGACGCTGGAGGTGTTCCCCGCCTACGCCGAGACGGCGTTCCGCGCGACGATGTTCGGCGACGAAGTCGAACGTCTCCAGCACTTCGACCCGCTGACGGGCGAGCTGCTGGCGGACGACCTCGAGCACGTGGCGATCTGGCCGGCGACGCACTACAACGTCAAGGAGGGCTCGATCGACGCCGCGGTCGCGGACATCGGCCGCGAGCTCAACGAGCGCTGCGAGCAGCTGGAGTCCGAGGGCAAGCAGCTGGAGTCACACCGCCTGCGCCAGCGCACGCAGTACGACATGGAGATGCTCAGGGAGGTGGGCTTCTGCTCGGGGATCGAGAACTACTCGCGGATCCTCGACGGACGCCAGCCGGGCGACCGCCCGTACTGCCTGATCGACTACTTCCCCGACGACTTCGTGTGCTTCATCGACGAGTCTCACCAGACCGTGCCGCAGATCGGCGGGATGCACGAGGGTGACCGCTCGCGCAAGCAGACGCTCGTCGACTATGGCTTTCGCCTGCCAAGCGCACTGGACAACCGCCCGCAGACGTTCGCCGAGTTCATGTCGATCACGCCGCAGCTGCTGTTCGTGTCGGCGACGCCGGGCGAATACGAGCGCGTGCAGTCCACGCGCGTGGTCGAGCAGATCGTGCGCCCGACGGGGATCGTCGACCCGGTGGTGCAGGTGCGCGAGACCAAGAACCAGATCGACGACCTGATGAACGAGGTCCGCCAGCGGGTGCAGCGCGACGAGCGCGTGCTCGTCACGACGCTCACCAAGAAGATGTCCGAGGACCTGTCGCAGTACCTGCTGGAGATGGGCTTCAAGACGCGCTACCTGCACTCGGAGATCGACACGCTGGAACGCATCCAGATCATCCGCGACCTGCGCCTGGGCGAGTACGACGTGCTGGTCGGCGTCAACCTGCTGCGCGAGGGCCTGGACCTGCCGGAGGTCTCGCTGGTGGCGATCCTGGATGCCGACAAGGAGGGCTTCCTGCGCGGCGAGACCTCGCTGATCCAGACGATCGGCCGCGCCGCGCGCAACGTCGATGGGACGGTCCTGATGTACGCGGACAAGGAGACCAAGGCGATGCGCGCGGCGATCTCCGAGACCGATCGGCGCCGCGCGATCCAGCTGGCCTACAACGAGGAGCACGGGATCACCGCGGCGACGATCGTCAAGGGCATCTCCGACATCGCCGAGTTCCTGCAAACCGAGTCGAAGGTGCCGCGCGGACGCAAACGCAGTGCGCGCAAGCGCGGGGGCTCCGGAGAGGAGGTGCCAAGGCACGAGCTCGAGCGGCTGGCGGTGGAGCTCGAGGAGGAGATGCTGGCCGCGGCCGAGGACCTGCGTTTCGAGTACGCGGCGCAGCTACGCGACGAGCTGCGCGAGCTGCGACGCGATCTGGCCGAGATCGGCCGCCAGCAGGGGCCCGCGGGCGGGCCGGCGGTGGCTCACACGGCGGCAAGCGAAACTTCCGCCGGGGACATCGCTTAGGATGGCTTCAGTGGATTTCGATCGGCAGGCAATCGAACGTCGGGACTTCCCGATCGGCCGCCGCGGATACGACCCGGGCGCTGTTGACGGGCACCTGCGGGCGCTCGCCGAGGAGTTCGAGCAGCTCCAGCGCCGAGCGATCACGGGCGGCGCGGACGTGTCCGTGGCCTCGACCGCCGGCACGCACGTGCAGAGCATTCTCCAGGCCGCGGAGATGGCGGCGTCGGAAATCGAGCGCCATGCGTTGGACAGCGCGCGCCAGGTGCGCGAAGACGCCGACCGGGACGCCGACCGCACGCGCGAAGAAGCCGTCGAACGTGCACGCCAGCACGTGGCGGCGGTCGCGCAGGTCACCGCCGCCCTGCTCGAGCACGTCGGCTCGATGGACGGTGAGGTGAGCGCGCTCGTGGAGAGCATGCGCGCAGGCGCCGGACGCCTGGCAGCGGACCTGTCGGCGGTAGAGGCGGGCATGGCCGAGCTCTACGACGCCGCTTCCGGGCGCGTCGCCGCCGCCGAACCGGAACCCCCTCGTCCGCAGCCAGAGCCACAGCAGTATGAGCCGGAGCCGTCCGTCGCGCGCCCGTTCGAGGCGGAGCTGCACAGCGCGCTCGGCTCGCCACTCGCGCCCGAGCCGCCCCAGGGAGCACCCGCCGGCGGCGACCTCGACGGCGCCCGCTTGATCGCGCTGAACATGGCGCTGAACGGCGAGTCGCGCGCTGACACGGAGCGCTACCTCGCGGAGAACTTCCAGCTTCCAGACCGCCTGAAGCTCATAGACGAGGTGTACTCCGCGATCGAGGGCTAGCGCGGGCGGCGACCTGGTGGGTCGGGCCTAACAATCCCTGAGGCAGACACGACGGCGATGCGAACATCTGTTCGCACGCCTATCATGTAGGGCGAATGCCGCAGAGCAACCAGATAGTCGTCTCAGGGGCGCGCGAGCACAACCTGAAGGACATCTCGCTGGCGCTGCCGCGTGACGCGCTGGTTGTCATAACCGGCCTGTCGGGGTCGGGCAAGTCGAGCCTGGCGTTCGACACGATCTACGCGGAGGGGCAGCGCCGCTACGTGGAGTCGCTATCGGCCTACGCGCGCCAGTTCCTGGGACAGATGGACAAGCCGGACGTGGACTCGATCGAGGGCCTGTCGCCGGCGATCTCGATCGACCAGAAGACGACCTCGCGCAACCCGCGCTCGACGGTGGGCACGGTAACGGAGATCTACGACTACCTGCGCCTGTTGTGGGCGCGCGTGGGCAAGCCGCACTGCCCGATCTGCGGGCGCCCGATCGTGGGCCAGTCGGCGGAGCAGATCATCGACCAGGTGATGGAGCTGGCGGAGGGCACGCGCTTCATGGTGCTGGCGCCGGTCGTGCGCGGGCGCAAGGGCGAGTACGGAAAGCTGCTGGAGGAGCTGCGCACGGACGGCTTCGCGCGCGTGAAGATCGACGATCGCGTGCGCATGCTCGAGGAGTCGATCGTGCTGGACAAGCGCTACAAGCACGACATCTCGGTCGTGATCGACCGTCTGGTGATGCGCCACGACGTGCGCAAGCGCCTCGCCGACTCGATCGAGTCGGCGGTGGGGCTGGCGGACGGCTTGGTGGAGGTCGAGATCGTGGGCCGGTCGGGGAACGCGGCGACGAACGACGATGATGAGAGGGGGGGTCGCGCGAGGTGAAACAAGGCGCGGCGGGGGCGAAGGGCCCGCGGGCTGCGGCGGCGCAGATCGTCCCGGGCGTCGCGCCGGAGCCTGGCACGCTGTTCACCTTCTCCGAGCGCTTCGCGTGCCCCGAGCACGGCCCCTCGCTGGTGGAGCTCGAGCCGCGGATCTTCTCGTTCAACTCGCCGCACGGCGCGTGCGAGCGCTGCACGGGCCTGGGCTCGCAGATGGAGATCGACCCCGAGCTGGTGGTGCCGGACCCGTCGCTGTCGATCGCCGAGGGCGCGATCGCGCCGTGGGCGAACAGCGCGTCCAACTACTACGAGCAGATGACCGAGGCGATCGCGGAGCTGTACGACATCGACCTGGATACGCCGTGGGAGGAGCTGGAGGACGAGCAACGTGACGTGTTCCTGCATGGCACCAACGGCGAGCCGGTGCAGGTCACCTACCGCAACCGCTTCGGGCGCCGGCGCTCGTACGCGGCGCGCTTCGAGGGCGTGGTGGCGAGCCTCCAGCGCCGCTACCGCGAGACCGACTCGGAGTGGACGCGCGAGAAGATCGAGGAGTACATGTCGCTGCGCGCGTGCCCGGTGTGCGGCGGCGCGCGGCTGCGCGCGGAGTCGCGCGCGGTGCTGGTGGCGGGCACGCGGATCGAGGACTTCTGCGCGCTGTCGGCGCGCAGGGCGCTGGAGTGGCTGGAGGAGGTCGAGCTGTCGGAGACCGACCGCCACGTCGCGCGGCTGATCCTGCGCGAGATCTCCGAGCGCCTGCGCTTCCTGGAGAACGTGGGCATCGGCTACCTGTCGATGGACAGGGCGGCGGCGACGCTGTCGGGAGGGGAGGCGCAGCGCATCCGCCTGGCGACGCAGATCGGCTCTTCGCTGGTGGGCGTGCTGTACATCCTCGACGAGCCGTCGATCGGCCTGCACCAGCGCGACAACTCGAAGCTGATCGCGACGCTCGAGCGACTGCGCGACCTGGGCAACACGGTGATCGTGGTCGAGCACGACGAGCAGACGATGCGCGCGGCGGATCACCTCGTGGACCTGGGGCCGGGCGCGGGCGAGCACGGCGGGCGGATCGTGGCGCAGGGCACCGCGGCACAGGTGGAACGGGTGGCGGAGTCGCTGACCGGCCAGTTCCTGGCGGGCACGCGCACGATCGAGACGCCTCAGCGCCGGCGCACGCCGAGCGGCTACGTGGAGATCGTGGGCGCCACCGAGCACAACCTGCGCGACATCGACGTGCACGTGCCGCTGGGAGTGCTGACGTGCGTGACGGGCGTCTCGGGCTCGGGCAAGTCCACGCTGGTCAACGACGTGCTGTACAAGGCGGTGGCCAACCGCCTGCACCGCGCGCGCCGGCGCCCGGGCGCGCACCGCGCGATCCACGGCCTGGACCAGCTCGACAAGATCATCGCCGTGGACCAGTCGCCGATCGGGCGCACGCCGCGCTCGAACCCGGCGACGTACACGGGCCTGTTCGACGTGATCCGCGACCTGTTCGCGAAGACCCAGGAGGCGCGGGCGCGCGGCTACAAGCCCGGGCGCTTCAGCTTCAACGTCAAGGGCGGGCGCTGCGAGGTGTGCCGCGGCGACGGCCAGATCAAGATCGAGATGCACTTCCTGCCGGACGTGTACGTGCCGTGCGAGCAGTGTCACGGCAAGCGCTACAACCGCGAGACGCTGGAGGTCAAGTTCAAGGGCCGCAGCATCGCGGACGTGCTCGACATGCCGGTGGAGGAGGCGTTGAAGTTCTTCGAGCACATCCCCAAGATCCGCCGGCGCCTGGAGACGCTGAACGCGGTGGGCCTCGGCTACGTGCGCCTCGGTCAGCCGGCGACGACGCTCTCCGGCGGCGAGGCTCAGCGCGTAAAGCTGGCGACGGAGCTGTCGAAGGTGGCCACCGGCCGGACCCTGTACATCCTCGACGAGCCCACCACCGGCCTGCACTTCGCCGACGTGCAGCGACTGCTGGACGTGCTCCAGCGCCTTGTCGACGCGGGCAACAGCGTGGTGGTGATCGAGCACAACCTCGACGTGATCAAGAGCGCCGACCGACTGATCGACATGGGCCCCGAGGGCGGGGAGGAGGGCGGCATGGCGATCGCCGTGGGCACGCCCGAGGAGGTCGCTGCTGAGCCCGCGTCGCACACCGGCCAGTTCCTCGCAGAGCTGCTGACGCCGACGGTCAGGCGCGCGGGCGCCAGCTCCGCGAACGGCGGCCGGCGCCGGCGTCCAGCGAAGGTCGCGGCCTGAGCGCGCTGGATGAGCCCGTCGGCGAGCGTCAGCGCGCGACCGCAGCGAACGTCGGCGCGGCGGACGCCGGCGAGCTGGCCCGCCAGGCGCGGCTGTGGGCGCAGAAGTGGCGCTGGTACGAGCGCAACACGCTGCCGTGGAACCGGGCGCGCATCCACTGGGAGCTGATGCGCCGCGAGGCGTTCGCGCGCTGGCCGCTGCACGGCAACGTGCTGGAGGCGCTGTGCGAGGGGCGCCTGGAGATCGGGGCGGGCGTGCTGCTCGAGCCGAACGTGTGGATCACGATGCCGGGCGAGGCCCGCGTGCGCATCGGCGCTGGCAGCTTCCTGAATATGGGGGTGATGGTCGCCTCGCAGCAGCTGGTGGAGGTTGGCGAGCACTGCATGCTCGCCAATGGCTGCTTCGTCTCCGACGCCAGCCACCGCTACGACGATCCCGACAAGCCGATCACATGGCAGGGCTTCGACAGCAAGGGGCCCACGCGCATCGGCGATAACTGCTGGCTGGGGGCGCATGTGGTCGTGACCAGCGGCGTGAGCATCGGGGAGCGCTGCGTGATCGGCGCGGGCAGCGTGGTCACACGCGACATCCCGCCCTTCTCGCTGGCGGCGGGCGCGCCGGTGCGGGTGCTGCGCCGGATCGGGCAGAGCCGCTAGCGTGCGGCCTGATGGACCTCTACGAGGCTATGCGCTGCGCGCCCACCACGCGGCGCTTCACGACCGACTCAGTACCTCAGGAGACGGTGGTGCGCGTGCTCGACGCCGCCCGCTTTGCCCCCAGCGGCGGCAACCGCCAGGGCTGGCGTGTTCTCGTCGTGCGCGATCCCGATCTGCGTGTGGCGCTGCGTGACCTGTACCTGCCCGGCTGGCGCGCGTACCTCGAGCGCACCGGCGGCGCGCGCGTGCTCGCCGATCCGGACGCGTTCGACGCGCGAACGGTCGCCCGCGTGCGCCGCGCGGACGAGTACGCGCGGGGCCTGGCGGAGGTGCCGGTGCACCTCGTGGTGGGCGTGGTCCTGGAGGACCTTGCGGTGACCGACGCGCAGCTCCAGCGCCAGAGCATCGTCGGCGGCGCGTCGGTGTATCCGTTCGTGCAGAACCTGCTGCTGGCGCTGCGCGCGGAGGGTCTGGGAGCCGCGCTGACGACACTGCTCGTGCCGGCCGAGGCTGAGGTCAAGCGCTTGCTCGAGATCCCCGACGGGATCGCGCTGGCGGCGCACGTCGGCGTGGGGCGCCGCGCCGACCCGTGGCCGGCGCGCCTGTCGAGGCGGCCGGTGCAGGAGTTCGCGTTCGCCGAGCGCTACGGGCAGCAGCTCGTCCAGTAGCCGGGAGCGCCACGGCTATACGGCCAGGGCGGCGTGCACCGGCTCAAGCGGCGGCCGTGGGCCGGCGATGACATGACGGTCACATGTTCCCCACGCCAACGCCTTCGGTGCCGCGGTCGGGTGCCCTGCTCGGGGTGCCGTCATGAGACGCTCCCGGTGGCGCCCCGTGGCGGTCACGGCTGTCCTGTTCGCGATCTTGATCGCGTACTTCGGGGTGAGCCTGGCCTCCTCGCAGTCCAAGGCTCGTCGCGAAGTGGTGGCCCGCTTCTCCGATCACGCCACCATCAGTGCGGCGCTCACGCACTCGCTGATCGCGTCGTCCGCGGCCGCCGAGCAGGCGGTGAGCGCCAAGCTGTACGGCGCCGCGCGAGTTCCGCAGGCCGCGCTGACGGCGGCTGCGGACAAGGGCGGGAGCCCCGACGTCGTGCTGCTCGCGGCGGATGGCGCGATCCTCGCGCGCTCCGCGAACACGCCCGCGGCGGTGACCAGCTCGCTCGAAGGCCGCCCGCAGTTCGTTGGCATGGCGCTGGCCGGCCAGGGCTTCGCGCTCTCCGACGCGACGCCGCTCGGCGGGGGGCAGGCGGCGATCCAGTTCGCCCAGGCGTTCGCGACCCCGTATGGCCGGCGCGTGCTGGTGAGCGGCTTCCCGATGACCGAGCTCACCGGCTTCATCGGCAGCTTCCTCGCGGAGAGCGCGCTGGACACTGGCGCCGCAAGCAGTCAGGGCTTCGTGATCGACGGGGCCGGCAACACGATCGCCAGCACGCGCGGCTCGGCGGCCGGCCTGGGGGACCTCGAACCGGGGCTGCTGAGCGCCACCCGGCGCGCGAGCGGCGGCTCGTTCGGCAAAGACCGCTACTTCGTGTCCAGCCCGATCGAGAACTCGCCCTGGCGGGTGGTCCTGACCGCGTCGCAGGGCAGCCTGTTCGCCTCCGTGGACGGCAGCAACAGATGGGTCCCATGGGTCCTGTTCGCGGCCTTCGCGCTGCTGTCCGTGCTGACGTTGATCCTGATCACGCGCATCGTCCGCCACGCCGCGATCCAGCGCTCCGCCCGCGCGGAGGCCGAGCACGCCAACCGGGCCAAGAGCGAGTTCCTCTCCCGTATGAGCCACGAGCTGCGCACGCCGTTGAACGCGGTGATCGGCTTTGCCCAGCTGCTCGAGCTCGACGACCTGGAGGCAGACCAGCGCGAAGGCGTCGAGCAGATCCTGAAGGCTGGCCGGCATCTGCTCGAGCTGATCAACGAGGTCCTCGACATATCGCGCATCGAGTCGGGCACGATGTCGATGTCGGTCGAGCCGGTTCACGTGGGCAGCGTGCTCGCCGACGCGCTGTCGCTGATCCGCCCGCTCGCGGACGCTGCCGGCGTGCGCCTGGCCGCCAACCCGGAAGACGTCGGCGAGACGTACGCGCTTGCCGATCGCCAGCGTCTCAAGCAGGTGCTGATCAACTTGCTGAGCAACGCCGTCAAGTACAACCGCAGCGGCGGTGAGGTGAGTGTCCGCTGCGAGGAGCTGCCCGGGAATCGGCTCGAGCTGGCGATCGCGGACACCGGGCGGGGCCTGACCGCTGAGCAACTCGAGCGGCTGTTCGAGCCGTTCGACCGGCTCGGCGCCGAGCGCGGCGAGATCGAGGGCACCGGTCTCGGGCTCGCCCTGTCGATGCGCCTGACGGAAGCGATGGGTGGCGCGATCAGCGCCGAGTCCCAGCCCGACGTGGGAACCACGATGCGGATCCGGCTCGGGCGCGCGCAGGGCCCCGACGACGTGGCGTCGAGCGAACAGCCGGCGGCGGCGGCGATGGCCGGCTCGGCGCGGCGCACGATCGTCTACATCGAGGACAACCTCTCCAACCTCAGGATCGTCGAGCGCGTGACCGAGCGCGTGCCGGGCGTCCGCCTGATACCCGCGATGCAGGCGACGGTGGGGCTGGACCTGGCCCGCCAGCACCGCCCCGACCTGGTGCTCCTCGACCTGCATCTTCCCGACCTGCACGGCGCCGAGGTGCTCCATCAACTCAAGCGCGACCCGGCGACGGCCGCGATCCCCGTCGTGATCGTGAGCGCCGACGCCACCGCCGGCCAGGTCGAGCAGCTGCTGGCAGCCGGCGCAGCCGAGTATCTGACGAAGCCGATCGACATCGACGTGCTGCTCACGACGATCGAGCGCGTCCTGCAAGCCGACGCGCGCGGGCGGCAGCGAGTCGACCAGCATCTCCCCGTGAGCAGGTAGCGGCCTCATGCACGGCGAAGATCGTGAACTGAAGCAGCTCCAGATACTGGCCGTCGACGACGAGCAGTCGAACCTGCTGCTGCTGCGGCGGATCCTCGAGCGCGAGGGCTACGCAAACGTGCGGACGACGACCGACCCGACGCAGGTGCCGGCGCTGTTCGCCACCTGCTGCCCGCGCCTGGTGATGCTCGATCTGCACATGCCTCAGATCGATGGCTTCGAGCTGATGGAACGGCTGGCGCCGCTCACCGGCGAGCGCCGCAGCGTCCCCTTCTTGGTGCTCACCGCCGACGCGACCGAGGAGACCAAGCGCCGGGCGCTTTCGCTCGGAGCGCGCGACTTCCTGACCAAGCCGCTCGATCGTACGGAGCTCTTGCTGCGCGTTCACAACCTGCTGCACGTGCAACGTCTCCAGGACCGGCTGTTCGAGCAGAACGCGAACCTGGAGGAGGAAGTGGCCGAGCGCACGCGCGACCTGGAGCACGCGCGCATCGAGATACTCGACCGTCTGGCGCTTGCGGCCGAGTACCGCGACGACGATACCCAGGAGCACGCCTGGCGGCTGGGCCGCACCTGCGCCCTGCTGGCGCTGGGCCTCGGCCTGCCCGATCGCGAGATGGAGCTGCTAAGGCGCGCCGCGCCGCTGCACGACATCGGCAAGATCGGGATCCCCGACTCGATCCTGCTGAAGCCCGGCAGGCTGACGGAGCAGGAGTTCGAGCAGATAAAGACACACACCACGATCGGCGCCGAGATCCTCTCCGGCAGCACCAGCCCCTTGCTGAGGATGGCCGAGCAGATAGCCATCACCCACCACGAGCGCTGGGACGGCGGCGGCTACCCGATCGGGCTTGCCGGCGAGCAGATCCCGCTGGCGGGCCGGATCGTAGCCGTGGCCGACGTGTTCGACGCCCTCACGCACCAACGACCGTACAAGAGCGCATGGGCGGTCAAGGAGGCGGTCGCCGAGGTCTTCCAGCAGGCTGCGCGGCAGTTCGACCCGGACGTGGTGCACGCGTTCATTGAGCTTGACCATCCGACGCTGCTTAGCTCGGCGAAGAGTTGGGTCCCGCCCGTGCGCGACAGGCCCACGCGCGCGCTCGACGGGCACCCCGTCCTCAGTTGACCGCGCTCGGCTCGGCGGGCGGCTCGCGTGGTCGCGCCGCTGGCGCGCGGTCGATCGCAGCCCGTCAGGTGGCGCTCGGCTGAGCGAGCTGCTCGCGCAGTTGCGCCAGCTCCGCCGGGTCGATCGAGTAGGTGTGCTCGGGTCCCGGATAGCGGCGCAGGCGCACATCTTCGGCGTAGGCGCTGACGCCGTCGTTCATCTCCTGCTGGAGGTTGGCGTAGCGCTTGACGAAGCGCGCGCCGAGTCCGTCGCGGATGCCGAGCAGGTCGTGGAACACGAGCACCTGGCCGTCGGTCGCGGGACCGGCGCCGATGCCGATCACGGGGATCTCGAGCAACGGCATCAGCTCGTCGGTGACGGCCGCGGGAATCGCCTCGAACACCACCGCGAAGCAGCCGGCGTGCTGGAGCGCGAGCGCGCCCCCGGCGATCGCCGCGGCGGCGTCTGCGGTGCGGCCCTGGGCCTTCCACCCGCCGAGCGCGGTGGCCGTCTGCGGCGTCAGCCCGACGTGGCCCATCACCGGGATGCCGGCGCCGACGATCGCGCGCGCCCGCCTGACCGACGTCTCGCCGCCGCCCTCGAGCTTGACCGCCTCGCAGCCCGCCTCCTTGACCATCCGCATCGCGGTCGTGATCGCCTGCTCGTCGGAGACCTCATAGGAGCCGAACGGGAGGTCGCCGATCAACAGCGGGGTGCGCAGGCCACGGCGCACGGCGCGCGCGAGCACGAGCATGTCGCCGAGCTCGACGGGCGTGGTGGCGCTGTGGCCGAGCACGGTGGTGGCGGCGGAGTCGCCCACCAGCACGAGGTCCACCCCCGCTGCCTCCGCGGCTCGTGCGCTCGGATAGTCATACGCGGTGACCATCACGATCGGTTCGCCGAGGCGCTTCTTCTCGAACAGCAGGGGGAGCGTCATCGGCAGGCGGCCGGGGTCGCTCGGAGCCTTGATCGCGGGGCGGCTGGACATGGTTTTCGTTCCTCTCTGAGGCCGGTTGACGCCCGCTGTCCCTAGGAGAGCAGGGTCGCCACCTGCTCGTCGATAGTGATGATGCGGTTGGTGTTGGCCTGCACGTGAACCACGCGCGGCTCGTAGCGTTCGAGGTCGGCCTCGTCGTAGGACCCGTAGGAGATCACGATGATCGTGTCGCCGCGGTGCACGAGGCGGGCGGCGGCGCCGTTCACACGCATGTCTCCCGAGCCGCGCTCGCCGGGGATCGTGTACGTCTCAAAGCGCGCCCCGTTGTCCACGTCGACGACATGCACCTGCTCGTAGTCGAGGATGTTGGCGGCCTCCAGCAGCTCGGGGTCGATCGTGATCGAGCCCACGTAGTGCAGGTCGCAATCGGTGACCGTCGCCCGGTGGATCTTGGACTTGAGCATCACGCGCTGCATGTGGCGATCGCCTCTCCTTCGATCGGATGGCTGGGGTTGGGCCGCTGCGCTCGTGTGTGCGCCGCGGTCGCGACCGTCGCGGCGCCGGTGTGCGTCTCGCTGCCCGAGCGCGCGGGCGACACGGCCGAGAGCATCGTGTTGTCGATCAAGCGCACGCCGCCGATGCGTGCGGCGAGCACCAGCAGCGCGTCCTCGGCGAGCGCCTCGACCGGCTCGAACGAGTCGGGCCGCACGAGCGCGACGTACTCGGGCTCGACGCCGAACGGGCGCATCGCCTCCCGCGCGGCGGCGAGCAGCGCCTGCGCCGAGCGCTCGCCGGAGGCTGCCAGCGCGCGCGCCGCGCGCAGCGCGGCCGGCAGAGCCAGGGCGCGAGCGCGCTCCTGCGGCGTGAGCAGCGCGTTGCGGCTGGACAGCGCCAGCCCGTCGGGCTCGCGAACGGTCGCAAGCGACTCGATCCGGACCGGCAGGTTCAGGTCGGCCGCCAGGCGGCGGATGACGACGAGCTGCTGGGCGTCCTTCTGCCCGAAGTACGCGACGTCGGGCAGCGTCATGCACAGCAGCTTGGCGACCACGGTTGCCACGCCGCGGAAGTGCTCGGCGCCGCGCGCGGCGCCCTCCAGGCGCTCGCTCACGCCGGCCACCTCCACGGTGGTGGCGAAGCCGGGCGGGTAGACCTCCTGCGGCGAAGGCGCGAACAGCAGGTCGGCGCCCGCGTCTGCCGCGAGCGCGGCGTCCTCGCGCTCGCGCCGCGGGTAGCGCTCGAGGTCGACGCGCTCGTTGAACTGGCTCGGGTTGACGAACAGCGAGACGACCACGCGCTGGCACTGTCGGCGCGCGTGCTCGATCAGCGACAGGTGGCCGGCGTGCAGCGCGCCCATCGTCGGCACCAGCCCCACGCTCAGCCCGTGGCGTCGCGCGGGTGCGAGCTCCGAGCGCAGCTCCGCCACGGTGCGCACGACCTTCATGCGCGGCTTCGGTGGTGTGATGGGCTCATCGGCTTCGGTCCAGTTCCCTGCGGATACCGGCGCCACGTCAGGCTCCAACGGACACTGCGTCGGGTCCATCCCGAGGATTGTCGGTGACGGCCTATCGCGAATGATACAGACGCACGCGCGTGCGAAACGATGGTGCTGCGCTGTGTGTGCGATATCACACATGAAAACACGCCAGTCGCGCGGCCAGGCGCGGCCACGACGATCGCGGGGGCCACGGTCTTCAGCGCTGGGTTGCTCGGGCGTGCGCTGGCGGGCGCCTCACCACGCGTCCACGTACGGGCGCTTCTTGCCCGGGTGTCGCCACCACTCGCCGCTGTGCTCCGCGAACAGGGTGGCGACCCAGCGCCGCGAGTCGGCCGGGTCGATCACGTCGTCTATCTCGCCATACGCGGCCATGTTCAGCCCGCGCCCGCGCTCGTAGGCGGCGGCGACCATCGCCTCGAACGCCCGTTCGCGCTCGCCCTCCTCCTCGATCGCGTCGAGCTCGCGCCGCATCCCCAGGCGCACGGCTCCCTCCAGGCCCATGCCGCCGAACTCCGACGTCGGCCACGCGACGGTGAACAGCGGCGCCTTGAAGCCGCCGCCGGCCATCGCCTGGGCGCCGAGGCCGTAACCCTTGCGCAGCACGATCGTTCCCGTCGGCACGCTGATGTTGGCGCCGGCGAGGAACATCCGCGCGAAGTGGCGCACGGTCGCCGTGCGCTCGGCCTCGGGACCGACCATGAACCCGGGGGTGTCGCACAGGAGCAGCACGGGCAGCTCGAAGGCGTCGCACAGCGCGAGGAAGCGCGCGGCCTTGTCGGCGCCGTCGGCGTCGATCGCGCCACCGAGGTGCGTGGGGTCGTTGGCGATCACGCCCAGCGCGCTGCCCTCGACACGCGCGAGCGCCGTGACCATTCCCGGCCCGAAGCCCGCGCGCAGCTCGAGCACCGATCCCTGATCGCACAGCGTGTGTAGGACGCGGCGCACGTCGTACACGCGCTTGCGCTGCTCGGGTATCAAATCGCGCAGCAGCTCCTGCTCGGCCACGGTCGGCGTCTCGCTCGCGGCGCTGGAGCCGCGCAAGTAGGACAGATAGCGCCTGGCCAGCGCGACCGCGTCGGCGTCGTCGCTCGCCCGCAGGTCGACCACGCCGTTGCCGTACTGCACGTCGATCGGGCCCACGGCGCCCGGCTCGAACACGCCGAGACCGCCGCCCTCGATCATCGCCGGGCCGCCCATGCCGATGCTCGAGTCCTCGGTCGCAATCACCACGTCACAGCAGCCGAGCAGCGCGGCGTTGCCGGCGAAGCAGTAGCCAGAGGCGATGCCCACGAGCGGGACGAGGCCGCTGAGCTCGGCGAACAGCTCGAAAGCACGACAGTCGAGGCCCGCGACCATCGGCATGTCCACGTCTCCAGGGCGCCCGCCGCCGCCCTCGGCGAACAGCACCACTGGCAGCCGCCGGCGCTCGGCGATCTCGAACAGGCGGTCCTTCTTCGCGTGGTTACGCACGCCCTGGGTGCCCGCGAGCACCGTGTAGTCATAGGACATCGCCACCACCGCGCGACCCTCCACATCGCCGACCCCGCCGACGAGACCGTCCGCGGGGGTGCGTTCGATCAGCTCCTCGCGCGAGCGCCTGCGCTCCTGCGCGGCGAACAGCAACGGCCCGTACTCGACGAACGTGTCGGCGTCGAGCAGATCGGACAGGTTCTCGCGGGCGGTGCGCCGGCCGCGCTCGCGGCGTTGCGCGACCGCGTCCGCGCGCGCGGCGTCGAGCCCTACTTCGTGCCGTTCGTGCACGGCTCGCAGGTCCTCGCGCTCGCCCTGCGGCAGTGGCGCCGGAGCGCGCCCGTCCTCGACGTGACCGCCTCCGCCGGCCTCGAGCGTCACCAGCAGCTGGCCCTCCTGGACGGCGTCGCCCACGGCCACCGCGAGCGCCCGCACGACGCCGCCCACGTCTGCGAGCACCTCGTGCTCCATCTTCATCGCCTCCAGCACCACCAGCGGGCTGCCGGCGTCCACGTGCTCCTCGCGGCCATGGGGAATCGCGACCACGATGCCCGCGAACGGGGCGGTCACAACGTGCTCGGAAGCTTGCGCCATCGGCAGATCATCGCTCACCTGCCGCGACGCGCGCCGTTTCGCGCTGTTTGCGGGCGACACCGGCGGGCTCTCGCGCGCCGCGACCCAGCGTCGGACTACGATCCGGCCGATGTCCTCGGCTGAGCACCAGCGATCGGCGTCGGAGCGCCGCGACGCGCTCAAGCAGGTGCTCGCACAGGCGCGAGGGTGCACCCGCTGCCCCGAGCTGGCGGCCACCCGCAACAGCGTTGTGTTCGGGGCGGGCAACGCGGATGCCGAGCTGATGTTCGTCGGAGAGGCCCCCGGCGCCAGCGAGGACGAGCAGGGCCTCCCGTTCGTGGGGCGCGCCGGCAAGCTGCTGGGCACGCTGCTCGAGGAGATCGGGCTCTCGCGACAGGAGGTGTTTATCTGCAACACGCTGAAGTGCTTGCGCTATGACGCCAAGGTGCAGCTCGGCGACGGCTCCTGGGAGCGGATCGGACGACTGGTGCGCGCACGCTACGACGGCGAGGTGATGTGCGTGGATGGGCACGGATCGTTGGTTCGCCGCCGGGTGATCGGCTGGCACGCCACGCCGGTCGCGGGCCGCAAGGTTTACCGGCTGACCTACAGATCCTGCAAGAACGCGGGCGCCGGTCGCGTCGGCATTCATCTGACGGGCGACCATCCGGTGCTGACTGAACGCGGCTATGTCCCGGTCGAAGAGCTGAGTAGCGGCGAGCGCATAGCGACCGGCCAGGGAATCAGCGCGCTGGCCAGGGACGTCGTCTGCGGGAGCGTGCTTGGGGACGGCTGTCTGCAGGCGCGCTCCTCTTGCCTGACGTTCTCGCACTCTCAGCGGCAGCTCGACTATGCGCGATTCAAGGCCGCTCTGCTGGACGAGCTCAACGTGGACGTCCAGGAGCGCGTGGTCGCAGCCGTCGCCGGCGGGCAGCGGGCGTATCCGGTCGTCCACGTGCGCACGCGCGCTCATCGTGCGCTAAGGGTGTTGCGGCAGGATTTCTACCGCCCCCACAAGACCGTGCCCAGCTGGGTCGGCAACGAGCTGAACCCGCGAATGCTCGCGTTCTGGTTCATGGACGACGGCTATATGCGAATCCGCGATGGCGGAAGGCGGCCACTGGCCGAGATCGCCACCAACGCGTTTTCCGCCGACGATCTGCAGGTCTTGCTGTCGGGACTGGCCCGGCTCGGCCTGCCAGCAAAGGCATCGCGCCAAAGGCTGTACTTCGACGTCGACGGATCGAGACGCTTGAGCGAGGTGATCGCCCCGTACGTTCTCCCGTCAATGCGCTACAAGCTCCATCCCGATGTCGCGGCGCTCGTCCCATTCGAGCCTGCTCGTCTCAGTCCCGGTCCGGCTGGTGTGCTCTACGACGAGGTCGAGGTCGAGGACATCACGAGTAGGGAGCGCGCGGACGTGACGTTCTTCTGCATCGACGTAGAGGAAACACATAACTTCGTCACCGCCGGAGGTGTTGTGCACAACTGCCGCCCACCCGGCAACCGCGACCCGCAGCCGATCGAGATCGAGAACTGCCACGAGTACCTGCTGCGCCAGGTCGAGCTGATCGAGCCGGCGGTGATCTGCACGCTGGGCAACTTCTCGACGAAGCTCCTGCGCGGCGATCCCACCGGGATCACGCGTCTGCACGGGCAGCCCGAGGTGATCGTGCTCGGCGCGCGCGCCGTGCGCCTGTACCCGATCTACCATCCGGCGGCGGCGCTTTACACGCCGCGGATGCTCGAGACGCTGCGCGAGGACTTCCAGCAGATTCCAGAGCTGCTCGCCCTCGGCGCGCCCGAGCAGCCGCTGGCGGTCGAGGCACCGGAGCCCGAGCCGCTGTCAGCGCGTGAGCCCGTGGCTGGGCGCGAGCAGCGCGAGAGCGTCGCGGAGGTAGATCAGCTCGGTCTGTCGGAGGTAGATCAGCTCGGTCTGTTCTAGTCCACTGGACATGGGATTTTCCCTGCAAACAAGGGGTTTCGACGGTGGTGTCGAAGATTTGCGCTCAGGTCCTAAAGTAGTTAGGCAAGGCTGCCGATGAAGGTCCTGTCTCCATCCCTCCAGGAGTAACGACCGGCCCGCGTACCATTCTCCCGCGGGCCGGTCTACGTTTCGGACCATCTAGATTCCGGGGGTGGCCACGCGAAGCCTCGAAACTACGGCCGCCGCCGAGACGGAAGCGGTGGGCGCCCAGTTGGCGACCTGCCTGAGCGACGGGGACATCGTGCTCGTGCGCGGTGAGCTCGGCGCCGGCAAGACCACGCTGGTTCGGGGTGCCGCGCGCGCGCTCGGCGTGAGCGACCCGGTCACCAGCCCCACCTTCAGCATCGGCCACCGCTACGAGGGTCCAGGCCTGAGCGTCTGTCACCTCGACCTGTACCGCTTGGCAGGGCTCGAGCACGAGGAGCCTGCGCTGCTGAACGACTATCTCGGGCCGGGGCGGATCGCGTTCGTGGAGTGGCCGGAGGAGCGCCACCCGGACCTGGCCGGTGCGAGCATGTGCGTGACGCTCAGCCACGCCGGCGGTGACCGCCGGTACGTCGAGGTCGCAGCCCTGGGCGGCGATCGCAACGGGGATCCACGACCGTGATCGTGCTCGGCTTCGACACCTCGACGACGGCGACCGCCGTGGCACTGCGGCTGGCGGATGGGCGCACCGTAGAAGCGCGCGACGACCCGCCCTCCGGCGCCCACCCCGGACACGCCACGCGGCTGCTCGATCTCGCCGATCGTCTGCTCGTGGACACAGGCGTCGCCTGGAGCGCAATCGAGCGCCTGGCAGTGGGCGTCGGCCCGGGCACGTTCACAGGACTGCGCGTGGGGGTGGCTACCGCGCGCGGGCTCGCGCAGTCGCTATCGATCGAGCTGGTCGGCGTATCGAGCACGTGCGCGCTGGCCGCGGGCGCGCTCGCCGCGCTTGGCGAGGACAGCTTCACGAGCGAATGGGGCGTGAGCGGCCAGCTGCCGAACGCGGTGCTGGCGGTGATCGACGCGCGCCGCGGCGAGGTATTCGCGGCCGCGTACGAGGTCGGCGCGGGCGTCATCCCTCACGAGCTGGTGGCGCCGCGGGCGTTGGCGCCGCAGGATCTCGCGCGCGTTCTGGAGGCATCCGAGGCGCCGGCGCCGAACGTGTCGCGACGCTGGCTGGCGGTCGGCGACGGAGCCCTGCGCTATCGCGCCCACGTGCGCGCGCAGGAGCTGCAAATGCCCGCGGAGGACTCGCCATTGCAGCGTGTGGGCGGCGCCTGGATCTGCGAGCTGGGTGCGTCTGCCGCGGCCAACGGCATCGAGCAGGTCGTGCCCGACTACCGCCGTCGCCCCGACGCGGAGCTAGCCTTGGTCCTCACAGGAAAGGGACCGTCGAAGTGAACGAGCGAACCGCCGCAGCATCATCCCCGCAGGGCGAGCATCCAGTCGAGCAATCGCAACCGGTGAAGATCCGGCGGCTGAGCTATCCCGATCTACCACAGGTGATCGCGATCGAGCGGCGTGTGTTCCCGACGCCGTGGTCGCTGGCGATGTTCGTGCTCGAGCTGTCCAAGCAATCAGGGATCTGTCTGGCGGCCACCGTCCCGGCGGACGCCGGCGATGCTGAGGTCTCGGGCGCCGAGCAGCGGCTCGTGGGCTACCTGATCTGCTCACGCTATGACACTGTCTGGCACGTGATGAACATCGCTGTCGACACCGACTACCAGCGCCGCGGGCTGGCCGCGGCGATGCTGTCGGAGCTGTACGAGCGCGTCGGCGACAGCCACGCCCGCTACACGCTGGAGGTGCGCCGCTCAAACGCGCTCGCCATCCGGCTGTATGAGCGCGAGGGGTTCCGTGCGGCCGGCACGCGCCGACGCTACTACCAGGACAACGGAGAGGACGCGCTGGTGATGTGGCGCACGCCGGCCACGCTCGACGGCGAGTTGAGCGACGTGCCCGGTGTGGGCGGGACCTGACGCAATGGCGATCCTGGCGCTCGAGACCAGCTGCGACGACACGTGCGCGGCGGTTCTCGAGAGGGACGGCTGCCTGCGCTCCAACGTGATCTCCTCGCAGGAGGAGCACGGGCGCTTCGGCGGCGTCGTGCCGGAGATCGCCTCGCGTCATCACCTGCAACAGGTCAACGCGATCGTTGAGCAGGCACTGCGCAGGGCGGGCGTGACGTTCGAGGACATCGAGCTGCTGGCGGCGACGCAGGGGCCCGGGCTCGTGGGCGCGCTGCTCGTGGGGCTGTCGACGGCGAAGGCGCTGGCGGCGGCCCGCGAGCTGCCGTTCGCCCCCGTCGACCACCTTCAGGGGCACGTCGCGGCGAACTTCCTGCCCGCAGAGGAGGATCGAGGACCGGGCCGGCGCTCCGTGCCGGCCCGGGGATTCGAGCCGCCGTTCGTGTGCCTGATCGCCAGCGGCGGGCACACGCTGCTCGTGCTCGTCCGCGAGCACGATGGCTTCGAGATTCTCGGACGCGCGCTCGACGATGCCGCCGGCGAGGCGTTCGACAAGGGCGCCAGACTGCTGGGCCTCGGGTATCCGGGCGGCGCTGCGCTGGAGCAGCTCGCGCGCGAAGGTGACGCCGCGGCTTTCTCGTTCCCGGGGTCGCCGCAGCGTCGCCCCGAGCGTGGAGGCGGCGCACGTAGGAAGGCGTTCGCGGACAGCCTGGACTTCTCCTTCGCCGGCGTCAAGACGGCGCTGCTGTACACCGTGCGTGAGCTGGGCGAGGCCGCTGCGCGCGAGCGCGCCAGCGACCTGGCGGCCTCCTATCAGGCTGCGATCGTGGAGCAGCTGCTCGAGCGTGCCCGTCGCGGGTTGGCGCAGACGGGGATCCAGCGGCTGGCGCTCGGGGGTGGGGTGGCGGCCAACGGCGTGCTGCGCGAGCGCTTGCGCGAGCTCGATGCGGAGCTGCACGTCCCGCCCCGCGCGCTGTGCACCGACAACGCCGCGATGATCGCGAGCGCCGCCCGTTTCCGCGAAGCGCTGCCATACCCTCGCTACCTGGCGCTCGACGCCTACGCGACCGGCGAAGCGCGACGATGAGCCGGCTCGCCGCCAGGGTGCGGACGCGGCCATGAGCGCGACCGTCACGGTCTACTCAAAGCCCGACTGTCACTTGTGCGCGGAGGCGATGACGGTGCTGCGCAGGCTCCGAGGGGAGCTCGGCTTCGAGCTCGAGGAGCTGGATATCACCGTCGACGAAGCCCTGCACCGCAGGTACTTCGAGCGCATCCCCGTGGTCTTGCTTGACGGCGAGGAGCTTTGCGAATACAACATCTCAGAGTCGCTGATCCGTCAGCGGGTAGAGTCACGACGATGAGTTACGGAGAACGAACGATGGCCATCACGGCCAGCCAGGACGGCACGGTCGCCCCGGGTGAACGCTTGTCGCTGGGCGTGGCGGCACGCCTGTCGCGCTACCTTCAGGTGCTCACGCAGGCTAAGAAGATGGGCAAGGAGACGATCTCCTCCCAGGAGCTGTCCGACTACACGCACGTCAACTCCACCCAGATCCGCCGTGACCTCTCCGGGTTCGGGAAGTTCGGCAAGCGCGGCGTGGGCTACAACGTCGAGGCGCTCGTCTCGCAGATCCGCAAGATCCTGCGTACGGCGGGCCAGCACAACATCGGCCTGATCGGCGCAGGCCACCTCGGCCAGGCGATCGCCTCCTCCGAAATCTTCGCCGATCACGGCTTCCGCGTGGTCGCGATCTTCGACAGCGACGATGCCAAGGTCGGCAGCCATGTGGGCAGCCAGCCGGTGCGACACATCGCCCAGCTGCGAGAGGTCGTGGAGGAGGAGGACATTGTGGTTGGCGTGCTGGCGGTGCCCACGCACGCCGCCCAGGGGCTCGCGGACGAGCTGGTGGAGGCGGGCGTAAAGATCATCTTCAACTACTCCGAGTCGCTGCTGGACGTGCCGCCGGAGGTGACGGTCCACACCTCCAGCCCGGCTGTCGATCTGCTGTACGCGCTGTACTTCTACTTGACCTAGGCGAGTGCCAGCCGCTGGTGCGTCACACTTGACGCCGAGCGCGCTCACCGCGACCCACGCAGACCGTCGAGCGATGAACAGCCTGGACCTAGACCAAGCCGCCGAGACGTTCGCCGCCGCAGCCGACCTCACCGTCGGTGTGGAGGAGGAGTTCTCGATCCTCGACCCACGCACGCTGGAACTCGTCCCGGGCTTCGAGCAGCTGCGCACCGCCGCAGACGGCGACCGCCTGCTCCAGGAGTCGATTGCCGGCGAGCTGATCTCATCGGAGATCGAGATCATCTCGGGGGTCGGCTGCGACCTGCACGACGCGCTCGCGCGCCAGCGCGAGCGGCGCGCGCGGCTGTTCGCGCTTGCCGCCAGCGAGGGCTTCGCGCTCGGTGCCACGGGCACGCATCCGTGGGCTGACTACCGCCAGCAGCGGATCATCGACACCGAGCACTACCGCCGTGTCGAGGAGGGCCTGAAGTACGTGGCCTGGCGCAACAACACGTTCTCGCTGCACGTGCACGTGGGCGTGAGCGACATCGATCGCGCGGTCCGGGCGGTCGACCGCCTGCGACCCGAGCTCCCGCTGCTGCTGGCGATCTCGGCCAACTCGCCGTTCCTCGACGGTCGCGACAGCGGCCTGCACTCCGCGCGCACGCAGGCCTTCACCAAGAGCTTCCCCCGCTGCGGCGTGCCCGACGCATTCGGCGGCTGGGCGGCCTACCGCGAGTACATCGAGTTCCTCGTGCGGACCAACTCGATCGTCGAGTTCACACAGGTGTGGTGGTCGGCGCGGCCGCACTTCAAGTTCGGCACCGTGGAGGTGCGCATCTGCGACGCGCAGGCCAGCGCGCCGGAGTCCGAGGCGCTGGCGAGCCTGATGGTCGCGTGCATCGCACAGGCGCTGCGCGATGGCGACGAGGGCGTGCCCTTCGAGCACCCCCCGCCGCGGCTGATCGAGGAGAACATGTGGCGCGCGATCCGCTTCGGACTGGACGGACGGCTGATCGACCTGGAGCGCGGGCGCGAGTACCCTGCGCGTGCGGCGATCGACCGGCTGCTCGCATGGACGACGCCGGTGCGGGGTGAGCTCGGGATCGAGCCGAGCTTCCCCGAGCTCAACGGCGCGCAGCGCCAGCGGCGGATGATCGATGCGGGTGCCGCGCCCGAGCAGGTGTTCGCGGCGAGCGTGGGCCAGACCAGAGATACCTATATGCAGGAGGTGGCGGTTTGAGTGCAGCAGGTCACGCGGGCGAGGGGCCCGGTAGCGCAGGCCCGTCCGAGGCCAGCGAGGAGCAGTTGCGGGCGGCCTACGAAGAGGAACTGAGCCGCATAACGGCGACCGACATGATGGCCCAGGCCACCGTCTCGCTGCTGAACATCGGAGCCCGGCGGCTCGCACCGCCGTCAGATGCGGGCGAGCAGAGCGGACGCGATCTCGAGCAGGCGCGCGACGCGATCGACGGCGCCAGGGCGCTGCTGGAGATCCTCGAACGCAGGATCCCGCAGGAGCTGGGGCCGCTACGGGACGCCCTGTCGCGCCTGCAAATGACCTATGCACGCGAGGCCGGTGCAGCCGCGGCCACGCCCGCGGACGGCGCCGCTGGCGAGCCGGGCGCCGACGCGCCCTCCTCCGCGCCCGCCGACGCCGGCGAGACGCCCAGCGGCGAGGGTCCGCCAGGGCCCGGGCCGGCGGAGTCCAGTGGCCGGCTGTGGGTACCAGGCCGCTGAGCGGGCATAGACTTGGCCGAGCCCGGCGGTCGCTTGGCTGACCGACGCCAACGGTCCCCTGGCCGGCGCCTCGCCGGCCAGCACGATAGACTGCGCCCGCGTTTGCGCCCGTTAGGCTCTCGTTCGAGCGACCCGGGCAGTCGAACGTGCGCGCGATACATCCTCGCGCGGCACGCAAATCAGACCGCGGAGGATTTCTGTTGAGCAGCTTTCTGACGAACCATGGGGTCGTCGTCGCCCTCGTTTGCGCCGCCTGCGCGGTTGTCTACGGCCTGGCGACCACGCGCAGCCTGCTTGCGCTCTCGCCCGGCAACGAGCGCATGCAGTCCATCTCATTGGCCGTGCAGCAGGGCGCTCGGGCCTACCTGAACCGCCAGTACATAACGATCGCGATCGCCGGCGCGGTGCTGTTCGTGGCCCTGATCTTCATCCAGAACATCGCCGTGGCCTGCGGCTTTGCGATCGGCGGCATCCTCTCGGGCTCGACGGGCTACATCGGCATGAACGTGTCGGTGCGCGCTAACGCGCGGGTCGCTGAGGCCTCCAAAGAAGGGGTCTCGCCGGGGCTGCGGGTGGCCTTCCGCGGCGGCGCGATCACGGGCCTGTTGGTGGTCGGGCTGGCGCTGCTCGGCGTGGCCGGCTACTACGGCGCGCTGACCGCGATCTTCAACGACAGCCCCAAGACGGCCGTCGACGCGCTCATCGGCCTCGGCTTCGGAGGCTCGCTGATCTCAGTGTTCGCCAGGCTAGGCGGCGGCATCTTCACGAAGGCGGCGGACGTGGGGGCCGACCTGGTCGGCAAGGTCGAGGCGGGCATCCCCGAGGACGACCCCCGCAACCCGGCCACGATCGCCGACAACGTTGGCGACAACGTGGGCGACTGCGCAGGCATGGCGGCTGACCTGTTCGAGACCTACGCGGTGACGGCCATCGCGGTGATGCTGCTGGGCGTGCTCACGTTCCACGAGTCCACGCGCGTGGTGCTCTACCCGCTGGTGCTCGGCGGCGTGGCGATCATCGCCTCGATCATCGGCACGTTCGCCGTTCGCACCCGCACCGACAACGTCGAGCGCGCGTTGCTCCAGGGCCTCTTGGTCTCGGGGGTGCTGGCCGCAGCCGCGTTCGCTCCGATCACCTACTGGCTGATGCGCAACCTCACGTTCAGGGTCGTGGGCAACGTGGTCGACACGCCCAGTTGGGGCAAGCTGTACCTGTGCTCCCTGATCGGCATCGCCGTCACGGCGCTGCTGTTCGGACTGACGGAATACTACACATCGACCCGTTTCTCGCCGGTGAAGAAGACCGCCAAAGCGTCGGTCACCGGCCATGCCACGAACATCATCCAGGGCTTCGCCTCGGGCCTTCAGGCGACGGCGCTGCCGGCGATCGTGATCGTGCTGGGCATCCTCGGCTCGTGGAAGCTCGCGGGCGGCGGTGTGACGGGCATCTACGGCATCGGCGTGGCGGCCGTGGGGCTGCTGTCGCTCACCGGTCTGATCGTGGCGCTCGATGCGTTCGGTCCGATCACCGACAACGCCGGAGGGATCGCCGAGATGGCCGACCTGCCGGAGGACGTGCGCAAAGTCACCGACCGCCTCGATGCGGTGGGCAACACCACCAAGGCCGTCACCAAGGGTTACGCGATCGGCTCGGCCGTGCTGGCGGCGATCGTGCTGTTTGCGGGCTTCGAGAAAGAACTCGAGGTCAAGGCCGGGCACCTGATCTCGTTCGGCATCAACGAACCGCCTGTGCTGATCGGGCTGCTGCTCGGTGGGCTGATGGTGTGCCTGTTCGCCTCGCTGTCGATCGAGGCCGTCGGGCGCGCCGGCGGCGCGGTGGTAGAGGAGGTGCGCCGCCAGTTCCGCGAGCATCCGGGGATCATGGACTACACCGAAGAGCCCGACTACGCGACCTGCGTAGACATCGTCACGAAGACCGCGCAGCGGGAGATGATCCTGCCCTCGCTGCTGCCGATCCTGCTGACGCTGGTGGTCGGGCTGATCGACGAGCAGGCGCTCGGCGGGCTGTTGATCGGCGTGATCGTCGTGGGCTACTACTTCGCCGTGCTGATGACCGCCGGCGGGGGCGCATGGGACAACGCGAAGAAGCTGATCGAGGACGGGTCCTTCGGCGGCAAGGGATCGGACGCGCACGCAGCGTCGGTCACAGGGGACACCGTCGGCGACCCCTTCAAGGACACCGCCGGGCCCGCGATCAACCCGATGATCAAGGTCGCCAACATCGTCGCGATCCTGATCATCCCGCTGATCACCTGAGCCTCGATAGGGCGCCCACGTGGCGCCCCTAAGCTCAAATGACATGAACGGTCGACAGGCGCATCGCATGGGCACGTTCGTGCTGTCGCTGGCGATGGCCGTGATCGGGCTGGCGCTGCTGGTGCAGGCCGTCAGCGGCAACGCGAGCGGCGAGATTGGCCGGGCGCTGCTCGGGGTGCTGTTCCTCGCCGCCGGATGTGGGCGCTGGTATGTGCAGATGAGGCGGGATCGCGCGCGGTGAACGCTTCCGAGGCCCACCGGCCGGAGCTTGCGGCGCGCTCGCGCGAGATAGCGCGCCGCAGCATCGGCTCGCCGATCCTGTTCACGATCGTGTACTCGTCGCTGGCGAGCGCGATCTACTTCTCGCTGGGCGTGATCGCCGGGCACGCGCTCGGGCTCACGCCGCTGGTGTTCCTGATCGCGGCGCTGCTGTACATGCTGACCGCGATGACCTACGTCGAGGGGGCGTCGCTGCACCAGGATCGCGGCGGCTCGACGGTGTTCGCCCGCTACGCGTTCAACGAGCTCGTCAGCTTCATCGCCGGCTGGGCGATCCTGCTCGACTACGTGATCCTGATCGCGGTCACCGCGTACTCGGCGACGCAATACCTGAAGGTCTTCTGGAGCCCGTTGGGCAACCGCGGCGAGGCGCTCGGGCTCGCGCTGGCGTTCATCGCGCTGGTGGTGGTGAGCAACATCCGTGGCTTCGGCGCGCGCCGCGCGCGGCGGGTGGGCTTCCTGCTCGCGGGCGACCTGGTGCTTCAGGCGTTCATCGTCGTGCTCGGGCTGGTGCTGTTCTTCAACCCGCACACGCTGCTGAACCCGATCCACCTCGGCAGCGCGCCCACCTGGCCTCACCTGATCTTCGCGCTGACGATCGCGTTGATCTCGTTCACCAGCCTAGAGTCGGCGTCGGGGCTGGCTGGCGACGTGCGCATCTCCCGCGCCGGGCTCAAGCGCCTGGTCGCGAGCACCACCGCGACGGTCGCGTTCCTGTACGTCGGAATCGCGCTCGTGGCCGTGACGGCGCTGCCGGTGCACGGCACGCACACGGAGCTCGCTACGCGCTATGTCGACGCGCCGATGATCGGAGTCGTCAGCCGTGTGCATCCCTACTGGCTCGAGCAGACGCTGATGTACCTGGTGGCCGCCACCGCGGCGGTGACGCTGGTCGCTGCCGCGAACTCCGCGATGCTCGGCCTCTCGCGGCTGGCGTACTCGCTGTCGACCAATCGCCAGATCCCCAGCGGCCTCGGGCGCCTGCAGCCTCAACGCGGCACGCCGTACGTGCTGATCATGCTCGCCGGGCTGCTCGCCGCGGCGCTCGCGGCGACCGAGAAACTCGACTTCATGATCGGCATCTACGCGTTTGGCGCGACGCTCGCGTTCACGATCTCGCACCTGTCGATCTGCCGCCTGCGCTACACCGAGCCCGACCGCGACCGCCCCTACCGGATACCCCTGTCGGTCAGCTTCCGCGGCGGCGAGCTGCCGCTGCCGGCCGTGTTCGGCGCGCTCGTGTGCGCCGCCGGCTTCGTCGCGGTGCTGGTCGTGCACGAAGGCGCGCGCTACGTGGGCCTCGGCTGGATGGCGGTGGGGCTCGTCCTGTACGTGGTCTACCGCCGCGCGGACGAGACATCGCTGCTGCGACGCGTGACGGTCGCGCCGCAGGTGCTCGTCGCCGAGCAGCGGCCGGCGAGCGACTACGGCTCGGTGCTCGTGCCGCTGTTCGGCACCGACCTCGACGACGACATCGTGCAGACAGCCGCGCTGCTGGTCTCGGGCGAGCAGACCGACGATGCGGCGATCGACGCGGCGACGATCGAGGCGCTGTGGATCTTCGTGATACCGATGTCGCTGCCGCTGGACGCGAGCCTGCCAGAAGCCCAGGTCAAGCACGCGCGTCAGGTGCTCGCGCGGGCGAAGGCGGTGGGCGAGGAGTACAGCGGCGTGCAGGTGGCGACCGCCACCGTGCGCACCCGCCGCGCGGGCATCGCGATCGTCGACGAGGCGCGCCGTCGCGGCGTCGAAGCGATCGTGCTCGGCGCCGAGGAACCGTCGCTGATCCGTGGTGGTGCGCGCCTCGGCGGACGCGGCGGACCGCTGGAGGCTTATGTGGGAGACGTCACCAAGTACGTGGTGCGCAAGGCGACCTGTCGGGTGATCGTCACCGCGCCGCCAGCTCGCCCCGCGCCCTCCGAGCCCACCGATCGTGAGGCGCATGCGGGCGCGCCCATCGTCTAACCTGCGCTTTATGCACACGCGCCGGGATCAATGTTCGTCCTGATCGTGGGCGCCGGGCGCCTCGGCTCGGCGGTCGCCAAGTCGGCGCTCGCCGCCGGACATGAAGTGTCGGTGCTCGACGAGGATCCGCTCTCACACGAGCGTCTGGACGCCGGCCAGAGCAAGAGCTGGGAGGACTCCGGCGGCCAGTTCACGGTCGGCACGGCGCTCGAGATCGACGCGCTGGTCCAGGCGGGAATCGAGAACGCCGACGTGTTCATCGCCTCGACTGCCGGCGACAACACTAACCTCGTTATCGCCCAGATCGCGCAGCGGCGCTTCGGCGTCGAGAAGGCGATCGTGCGCGTGATGGACCCCGCGCGCGCCGACTGGTACGGGGAGCAGGGGCTCCAGACGATCTCGCCCACCAAGCACGCGATCGAGATGTTCAAGCGCGCGCTGGAGCTGGCGCCCGAGGCGGTGGCATAGCCGCATGTACGCGATCATCGCCGGCGCCGGCAAGGTCGGGCGCAACCTCGCACGGGAGCTGATCTCAAAGGAACACGAAGTCACGCTGATCGAGTCCTCGCGCGCCTGCTATCTCGCCAACGAGGAGGAGTTCGAGCACGCCATCCAATATGGCGACGCGACCGAGCTGTGGGTGCTCGAGCGGGCTGGCATCCAGCGCGCGGACCTCGTGATCGCCGTGACCGGCGATGACGAGGACAACATCCTCGTGTGCCAGGTCGCCAAGGAGAAGTACCTGTGCGAACGCATCATCGCGCGCGTCAACAGCCCACGCAACCACGACCACTTCCGCCTGCTGGGCATCCAGCCGGCGGTGTCCGCGACCGACCTGATCCTGCGCCTGATCGAGCACGAGGTGCCCCGCTATGGCCTCGTGCACCTGCTGGCGCTGGAAGAGGAGCGTCTGGAGATCATCGAGCTCGAGGTCGCCGCCGACGCGCCGACAGTCGGCGAGAGGGTCGCCGACATCTCGCTGCCGGAAGGCTGCCTGATCATCTCCGTGCTGCGCGGCGGCTCCGGCTTCGTGCCCAAGCCCGACACCGTGATCGAAGAGGGCGACGAGGTGCTGCTCGTGCTTGACCCGGGCCTCGAGGAGTCGATCACCGCGTATTTCGCGCCCAACGGGCAGCCGGCGGCGTTCTAGCGCGCGGAGCGGCGCGACGCGCCGGCGCACCAGGCCGTCGCTATCCTTGAGCGCTCGATCCGGGATGGTGTAATTGGCAACACGCCTGCCTCTGGAGCAGGAATTTGGGGTTCGAGTCCCTGTCCCGGAGTACGCTTGCGCCCCGTATTACGGGGCGTTTCGCGTTTCTAGGCGGTGCTCGGGCCAGGATTTGGGCCAGTTTTGCGATCGCAGCCTGGGCGGGTGCCCCGGAGCGGGGTATCGTGAGCGCGTGCTTGACGATGCGGTGATAGCGGAGGCTGGCCGTCGGTTGTCAGAGGCGGCGCCACCGGGCTCGCGGGTGATCCTGTTCGGCTCGGCTGCGCGTGGGGAGCTGACGCGCGATAGCGATCTGGACTTCTTGGTGATCGAGCCGGAGGTCGAGAATCCCGCGTTGGAGTCGGTGCGGCTGCGTAGGGTGCTGGGGGATCTGGTGCTGGCCGCGGACGTGATCGTCGCGAGTGAGTACCGGGTGAAGGAGTGGCGGGATGTGGGGGGGAGCCTGATCCACGCGGCGCTGGCCGAGGGCAGGGAGCTGGCGGCTTAATGGCCAGTAAGCAGGATCTTGCAGAGCAGCTCCTTCGTCGCGCTGACACGGACGCGGCCGGGGCCAGGGCGATGCTGCCGATCAACGAAGTGGCGGATGTGCTCGTCTGCTTTCACGCCCAGCAGGCTGTCGAGAAGGCGCTCAAGGCCGTGCTTGCTGCCCGTGGCGTGGAGTTTCCATTCATTCATGACATCAGTGGTCTGGCCAAGCTGTGCAGGGAAGCGGGCGCACCGCTACCGGGAGAGATGGATGGTGCAGACCTGCTGACGCCCTACGCGGCTGGCCTGCGCTATGACGATGACACGGTGCACGCCGTCGAGCGTGAGACGGCATCGAGGTGGGCGACCGCCGCGGTCCAGTGGGCGCGGGGCCTGGTTGAGCAGGCTAGGGGCGGACAGAAGTCCTCAACCGAGCCCGAAGCCGTCGATGGTGCTTCCCAGGACGACGGGGAGGGGAGCGATGTCAACCGATGACGAGCGCCAAGGAAAGCGCGGCTTCAACGAGGCCGAGATGGGACTCACCGAGGACCTCGTCGAAGCGATTGCTGATCAGCTTGGGACACGGGCGAAACGGGAGTCCTCCGGCCTTGCGGCGCTGGGAGAGCGGAAGGACCTGGAGCCATCTGCCCTGGCCGTTCTCATGACCGTCTTCGGGACACGCGCGGAAAAGGATCGGCGTGTCCTGATCCCAGGTTGGTCGGGAGTTGGGAATGTCGATCTGCTGCTGAGGCGTCGTGACCCCGACGATGCTCTGGCTTGGATGTGCGAGCTGAAGTGGTGTGGGCCGGGGAACGACGTCCTCTACGAGGCAATCTGGGACTTGTTCAAGATGGCGCTCGGCAAGACCCGCGAGGACCATCCTGCGACCTTTCTGATGACCGGAGCACAGAAATCCCTCTGGGCGGGCTCAGCCTTCGCAGACATCTTCGAGACCAAGAACCACGTGTCCGAAGAGCTTTGTCAGCGCCGCCTGCCGGATCGCCGCAAAACCATCGCCTGGGACGACCTCCTGCGCGGCGGCCACGACAAACACCCAGAACACGTCCCAGCGGAAATCACGACCGAGTCAGTTGGCCGGGCGACAATCGGCGATTGGGAACTTCGCGCAGTACACATCGGGGCCGTCTCCCACGATCTAATTCCCATGACCGGTGGCTGGCCGCGCGGCGCACGGCCAGCCGATGCTCGTCACCCCAGCTCCACACCGAAGCCACCCACACCAACGCCCGAGTGCCCCGAGCCCACGCGGGCCTCATCCTCGTCCGAGCCGCCCGAGGCACCGGCGCCCGAGGCCGCCCCGGAGCCTTCGAGGGTCGAGCCGCCAACGCCGACGCCCGCGGCTCCGCAAACGCCTGACGCTCCCGCGCCCACACAGGGGCCTGCGCCGCGTGAGGCCTCGACGCCCACACAGGAGCCTGCGCCGCCTGAGCCCCCGACGCCCGAGCAGGAGCTGCCGTCGAGGCAAGCGAAAAAGCCTACGCACCGGCTCTTCGGGCGTCGCAGCGAGGAGGAGCGGCAGGCTGAGGTTGGTTATCAACAGATCTTGCGAGCTGTCATCGACGGACAAGCTCCGCTGGCAGGGCTCGCTGACCGACTAACCCTCGCCGCCGACGCCACCGGTCTCAAGTCTCGGAAGCTCACACGCCTGAACCAGGCCGCTTATCGGGCCCTTCTTGAACGAACCCTGGAAGACGACCTCCTCTCCGCAGAGGAGGAGGAAGAGCTGGGACTCGTTGGCGAGGTGCTTGAAGCCGTAACGCCTGACGGCTCCGCATTCCCGCTAGACCTGGCAGGCCGGTTCATGGTCGCGCGGATAAATGACGGCCGCATGCCGATCGAGCCGGAGCCGAAGCTAATCGCTAAGCCCGACGAGACCGTCTACTTCGAGCTTCGAGCATCGCTCATGAAGGAGGTGACCCATCGGGAATACCGCGGTAGTTCAAGCGGTGTTAGCTTCAAGGTCGCGCCGGGCGTCCGGTATCGGACGTCGGGGTCGAGGGGAAGATCAGTGGTCGTCGGAACGAGCCTGGAGCCAGCGGACGACGGTGTACTCTCGCTCACGAGCAGTCGCGTCGTGTTTCAGGGCGATCGGAAAACCGTGGAGTCCCGCCTCGACCGGCTCACTAGCGTCGACGTGTACGCCAACGGGGTCCGGGTCAGCGTCTCGAACCGCCAGACCCCGTCGCTCTATCGCGTAGCCGACGGCACCGTCGCCGCAGCGATCGTCCTCGCCGCAGCGCAGCGCGCGATCTACGGCTGAGTGCCGATACCGCTACACCGCAGACAGTTGGATTAGGGATCGCTCAGCGTCCCCGGCCCGCGCTGTGGTCGGGCGTATCGCGATTTAGTGTGCGGGTCAGCCAGCGTGCCGGCGAGAGGGCAGTGCGAAGCCGTAGGGGGTCGCGGCTCGGTGCCCAGCGGGGATTGAGGCGCTCCGGGTAAGCGAGCGAGGGTGTCTGTGCTCGGCTGTTCGCCATCTTCCGTGCGAGGCGCGTGATTCGTCCGGCGTCTTGTCCTTCAGCGCCGAGATCCTCGCGTGCGATGAACCAGGTGGTGCCGCGGCGGGCGCGGGTTGCCTCGACGTAGGCGGTCTCCTTGCTGGTCTGCCAGCCGCCGGTGAGCACAACGGAGCGCTCGACGGTCGCTCCCTGCTGGCGGTAGACGTGCTGCGCATAGGCCAGCCTCAGCGACTCTAGATCGTTGTCCGTGAGGTGGACTCTGCGCTGTGATCCGTCGATTGTGACTGTCACGCCGCGCTCGTGGATGGCGCTCACTCGGCCGCGGGTGCCGTTCTCGACCCGCGGCTGCCCTCGGGGGCGGTGCTGCGTGGTGAAGGCGACGAGGTCACCTTCACGGAGGCCGTAGTGGACTCCTGGCAGCGGGATCTCTTGGTGTCCGAGTTCGCCGCGCTCGGCGCGTAGGTTTTGGGCGCGGGCGCTGAGCCGGTCGATCTCCTGGTTGGAGGCGTCGGCGATCAACGCGACCTCGCGGATATCGCGGCCCTCTGTGAGCGTGGCCCATGTTTGTACGGCTTGCTCCGCCGCCTGGTCGCGGGTGTCGGTGAGGTGCAGCTGGCCGCGTGAGGCATAGCGCGCCATCGCGCGCTCTGGTTCTCCCGCGCGTAGTGCTTGCCATGCGCGCTGGTCGGCAGGGTCCTTGGTGCGGTGGATGTCTGCGAGTTCGGCGGTGGGCGCGCGCCCGATGAGCCGGTCGAACATGCCACCGGGGCCGATCGAGGGGAGCTGCTTGCCGTCACCGACAACTATCAGCTTTGCCCCGGAGCGCTCCACCAGCTCGGTCAGGGCGTCCAGGCGCTTGTGGTCGACCATCCCCGCCTCGTCCAGGATTACTGTCGTGTCCCTGCCCACGTGGATGGCGCCCGTGTTCGCGCGGGCGACCAGCGCGTCCAGGGTGAGTGTCTGCCCGGCCAGCGCGGGGCTGTCGGCACCGAGCCGCTCTGCGGTGGAACCGGATACGGCGACCCCGATCGTCTCCCGGCCGGCGTGCTGCTCCGCGCGGGCGACCGCGTCGATCACGACTCCCTTGCCGGTCCCGGCGGGGCCGACGAGGACCGCGACGCGCTCGGGACCCGTGAGGACTTCGAGCGCGTGGTGCTGCTCTGAGCCGAGCGACCCGCCGATGCGCTCCGCGACCTCACGCGCGGCGTTCTCGCGTGCAACGTCGCCGACGTCCCGGCCCGCGGGCTGGGCGAGCTGTGTGGCGCGGCGCTCAATCGCCTGCTCCTGCGCGCGAACCGCCAGGGTGGTCATCCGCCCTCCCTCCAGACTCAGCACGCGCCGGTCGCGGACCATCTCCCGCGCGACTGCGAGCGCCTGATCCGGCGCCATCTCCCCGGCTGCCTGCTCCAGCACGACTGCGCGCAGGTCGCGCTCCTCGAAGACGGCGTGCTGCTCGGTCAGCTTCGCCTCGACCCGATCCTCGATCGCGCGCTCGGCGTTTGGCCGCTCGGATGCGCCGATCAGCCGCACCGCCTCATCCGGGCCGAACCCGTGACCGCGGCCAGCCTCTACCCATGCTCGTTGTAGGTCAGAGCGTGTGGTCAGCTCCTTGGATCGGCGGTTCTCGAGCGCGAGGTTACGAAGCTCGCCACGTTCGGGAGCCCGGCCGTAGCGGGCACGGAAGCGCTCCGCGGCGCGCGCAACCTCACGCGAGCGCCCAGAGAACGCCTCGCACAGCTCGCGGGGGACACCCGCGATCTCGAAGTACCGGCCATCCTTGCCGGTGCCCTGCTCGATCGCGTACCCCTCCCGCACAAGCTCGTCAGCGAGCGCGGAGCGGTAGAACGCGCCCAGCTCCCGTGCGCTGCGGAAGATCGGCCGCGACGCGACCGCCACGATCCGGTCGTCCTCGCGGACCGCGCCGGTGATGACGACATGGCTGTGCAGTTGCGGGTCCGGGGCCTGGGCGCCCTGGACTCCGCGGGCGGTGGTGTGCCGGTACTCGGTGGCGATCACGTCCTTGGCGTGCTCTTCCACGACCTGGCCGCTGTAGCGACGGCGTACGACCGGGACCTGCTTCCGTAGATAGAGGACCGTCTGCTCGACCGCCCTGGCGTGGGCCTGCTCGATCTGCTCGCGCTGCCACGGGTCGCCGAGCGCCCAAACCGTCGAGACGGACTTCGGTGCGCTGAACGTCACGTCGATCCCGCCGCCCCGGCCGCCGCCGGCGCCCTCCGGACGAAGCCACCGGCCGGTGCCAGGGTGACGGCCCTCCATCAGCGCGATGAAGTCCGCGCCATCCACCGGCCCGCCGGCCTGAACCCCGAGCCTCTCCAGGGTCTCGGGATCGGCCAGCCAGCGGCCGGGGGCCTGCGCCATCTCCCCATCAGGTGTCAGGTAGTAGTCCCCGCGCTCGGGCTCCACCGTCTTGCTCTCCAGGTAGCGCGCGTACCCACCGCCCCGAGACGCACCTATGCTCGCCGCAGTCATCACATGGGTGATGACCCTCAACGCGCCGAACCGGCCAAGCAATTAGGTTGGCGCGGAAGTTGGGGTTCGCTGGTAGCCGCCGTGACGTAGGTCAGCCTCCTCTTCGAGTAGCTCATTGGCCCAGGTGTGTGCGGGCTTAAACCACTGTCGGAGGAGGCTGGATGCAGAGGATGACGGACGTGACTGCGACTGTCCACGCGGGCGAGCCCGCGTGGACAGTCGGCATCGATCTGGGGCGCCGCGCGGCGCACGAAGCGGTGTTGCGGGCACCGGATGGGACCGACCGGCGGCTCCGGTTCACTCATTCCCGCGATGGCATCGACGGGTTCCTCGGAGAGCTTGCCGGGCTTGAGGGTCGCGTCCTGGTGATCATCGAGCCGACAGCTACGCGCTGGCAGGCACTCGCGGAGGAGCTTTCCGGAAAGGGCCTTGAGGTGCGCCAGGTTCACGCGGCGACCGTCGCGAAGCTGCGCGGCGCGCGGGACATCACGGGCGCCAAGTCCGACCGTGTCGATGCCCGCACCCTCGCCGGCGCCGTTGACTACTCCCATCTCGTGCGGCCCGACACGCCCGCGGTGGCGTGCGCGCACGCGCTGTGTCTCGAGCGGCTGCGGCTGCGCCGCGAGCGCCGTCGGCTTCGCGGCGCGGTCAAGACCTGTCTGGACACGATCTGGCCCGAGTTCCTGCAGACCTTCCGTGGCGGCGAGCGGGGCGTCACCGCCCGCGCCGTGATCGCTGTCACCGGCGGAGACCCCGCACGCGCAACCAGGCTCGGCGCGCAAGAGCTTGAGCGTCGAGTCCGGGCAGCCGCACCCGACCGCCATATCGGGCACAACAAGATCAAGCAGCTGATCGAGAAGACCAGCCGCCCGGTCGGATACCGCGCTGCCAGAGGCGCCTACGCCGCCAGGCTGCAGCGGCTGATGCGACGCCGCGCGCTCGTCGAAGGCCAGCTCGAAGCACTCGAGGAAGAGCTCTTGCAGCCTCTACCCCCGACTTCCCGGAGCACAACGCCTGGACAGCCTGCCGGGCCTGAGAGAACTCGACCGGGCGCTTCTTCTCGCCGCCGCGGGCGACGTCCGCAGGCTGCGCTCGGCCCGCGCGCTCGGCAAGCTCGGCGGCTGCGCACCAATCGCAAGGGACTCCGGGCAAAGCACCCCGAAACGCAAGATCTCCGAGCGCTGCCGCTACCAGCTGCGCGACGCTGCCTTTCACGCCGCCCGACACATCATCAAAGCGTGCCCTGCCTTCCAGGCGCTTTACCGCGCACTGCGCCAAAGGCTCACCGCCAGACAAGCCGTGATCGCGTGCGCGAACCGGCTGCTGCGCGTGATCTGGCGCATGGTCAACAGCGACGTCGACTACAACCCCGCGAAGGTCGCCCCTGCCCTGAACCGCTAGCCCACACCCAGCCACGGCTGTCGTCTCACGACACACCCGAGCGCAAGCCCGCATCCGCAATTTCGAGCCCTCGAGCTCGCGCCCGCAACAAGGGCCCCTGCGCACGCCAAAGACCGCACAAGGCCCCTGGCCACCAAGGCCGCACGCGCACCTAATCAGGCCACGGCGTGCCATCTCACCGCTCCCAGCAACCAGCAACGAGCGCAGCCAACAGCAACCCCGACAACCGCGCCAACAGCACGGACGAACACCCCTGCCAACACCACGCTTGACAAAACGCCAAAGGCCAGTTCGCACAGCGCTCGCTGTGCCACGGCACAGCCGTGCATGTTCGGATGAAAAGTCAAGGGCTTGCGCGAGCTTTTCTTCGAGGTTGCTGAGGCGCTGATCCATGCTCGAGGGTGCGTTCCGAGGGCACAGCGATGGCACAGCGCCCGGAGGGCCGTGCATCTGGTCTGTACGAGCTTTTGTCGTGCCGCGCGGGCGCGTTGTGGCGCAGGCGCCCGCGTCGACCAGGCGGGGTCGCGTTGCGCGTGTCGTGGTGGGATGATTCTGTGGTGGTGCGGGTGACTGACGTAGCGAAGCGCAGGCGTCAGGGGCTTGTGGCCTGCCGCGCGGCTTTGCCCTTCGAGGGCCTATTAGAAGATGCGCGCCCCGGTGTCGCACCCGCACCACCCTTCGGTGCTGCCGCACGCCAGTCGGCGACCAGCCGCCGGTATGCCTGCTCGGCCTGGGATTGCAGCTCACGCTCCGCCGCGCGCTGCGCTGTGGTTGGGGAAACGGTTAGCCCGTCGTGGCGGCGTGGCCGGCGTGACGCACCGGCGGTCAGTTCCAGGCGCCGTGTCTTCTGCCTGGTCAGCGACGGACGCGCGAACGCGTAGTCCTCGTCCTTGCTGAGCAGCTGCCAGCACAGCACCACGAGCTTGCGTGCGACAGCGACCGCGGCGACCTGGGCGCCACGGCGGGCACGGACGCGCTCACCGAACGCTCGCAGCGGGCCGGGGCTGCGGATCGCGATCCACGCGGCCTCGACCAGCATCGAGCGGGCCTGCGCGTTGCCACGCTTTGAGATGTGCCCATAACGAGCGGGCTCCGAGCCGGACTGGCGGACCTTCGGGTCCAACCCCAGATACGCCACGAGCTGGGCAGCGCTCGGGAAGCGGGAGATGTCCCCGACGGCCGCGATCACCGCCGCCGCGGTCCCGATGTCCACACCCGGGATCGTCAACAGCCGGCCCAGCCCCGGCCACGCGAGGGCCTGCTCGGCGATCTTCTGGTCGAGCTGGGCGATCTCGCCGTTGAGGAAGTCGATCTGGCGCAGGCAGCCCTGCACCGTCTCGGTCTCCTCCTCCGGGAGCTGCTGCTCGGCGAGCCAGACGCGGCCCTTGCGGCCGAACAGGTCACTCATGGGCGGACGGCCGAGCAGACAGCGCATCACGACACCATGCACCTGGTTCTTGATCCGGGTACGCGCCCGCACCAGCGCCGCGCGGCGGGCGACACGCCGACGCAACGCGAGCGTCGCCTCATCCGGCACCCACACCTCGCTGAGCATCCCCGAGGCAAGCAGCCGCGCGAGCATCGCCGCGTCAAAGCGATCGGACTTCACCCGCGCGTGAGAGATCGCACGCGTCTGCGCCGCATCCGAGACAACGACACGCCCGACGTTGCTTTCCCGCAAGATCCGCGCGATCGCCATCACGCTGCCGCTCGCGTCGAGCACGACCTGGTCCTCGCTGCCGAGACCCGCCGCGAACTCCCTGATCGCCTCCGGGGAGCTCGCGATCCGCCCGACCTGCGACACCTTCCCGTCCTCTGCGACCGCGATCTCGCAGAACTCCAAGTGAACATCAACACCGAAATACCGCAATTTCCGCTCCCTTCACAGCATCGAACACATGACTGGAAGGCGCGGCGGGCAAGCGACAAATACGGATTCGGGCTCTCAGCCCAACCAGGTGAGTCGCAGGGGCGGCCATATAGTCATTGACGGGCTCGCAGCCCAAATGCACGACGGCCTGCCCCACCATTGCGTCTTCCCACAAGGCCCCTGTCCCGGTCAAACGACCCTACGAACACAACCGGACAACAGCCCAGGCGGTATTTCATACCCGTAGTCTGTACGGGCTTTTTGTCGTGCCGAGGCGCGCGTGGTGGCGCAGCCAGACGCGTCGACCGTCGGGGTCGCGTCGAGCGCTTCGTGGTGGGATGACTCGTTGGTGGTGCGGGCGACTGACCGAGCGAAGCGCAGGTGTCAGGGGCTTGTGGCCTGCCGCGCGGCTTTGCCCTTCGAGGGCGTTTGAGATGCGCGCGCCAATGTCGCGCCCGCGCCGGTTCTTCACGCAATCTCTTGGCCGGTCCGTGCAGGTTGGGGTCTGTAACCGCGATGGCCCCAATATCCCCACGTACGGCAGTCACCCTTGCGGACCGGAAGCAGAGCGCGCCCGCCCTCGCCCTCAGCGTCGAGCAGGCATGCGAAGCGCTGGGCGTGTCGTGGGACACTTGGCGCGCGCATATCGAGTCCGACGTGCGCCTCGTGCGTGTTGGGCGCCGCAAGCTGATCCCGGTCAGCGAGCTGAGGCTTGGCTTGACCGGCACGCCGAAAGCGTCGGTGTGGGGGAGTAGCGTGTCGAGCTATCTGCAAAGCGCCCCCGCACCGTGGTCGCGGCCGGGGGCATGACACAGGAGGTTCATCTCCCATGCAATCGGCACCGTACACCGCGGCATCGTCTGGAGGTGATTGCTGATGGCCACCGGAGTGCGTCAACGCCACGGCAACGGCTGCAACGGCAAGGGCCGCTGCGACTGCCCGTGGCGAGCGGAGGTCTACAGCAAGCGGGCCAATCTCGGGCCAGTCGTGTACTGATTCGGCCGGATTCAGTCGGATTCGGCCAGATGAGCGATCGAGCGTTTCGCCTGTACTGGAGCCATGTTTGGCTCTAGCACGGGGATTGCGCGATCCGCTGCCCAGACTTCGAGTCCCTGTCCCGGAGTGGCGTGCGCCTCATAAGCATGGGGCGTTTCGCGCTATAAGGGCGGTGCAAGGGGCTCACGGAACGCTGCACTAGCGAGCAGCGTGGGTGTCATACCCACCCGGCCATGCCCGGCGGATCAGGGGGATCGCCTCCACCCGTCGTCTCCGGCGTCTCATTACCGATCCCTGTCCGAATAGCCGTTGGCGACGACATAGCGCTCGGTAGCGCTGCTCGATCTCGGCGCGGCTTGCCCATCCATCGATGTTGTCTCCGAACCCACCCGACGAGGCGCGAAAGCGGTAGGAGAACGGTTCACCGTCACGGGTGCGTGTCTGTATCACACTGTCCCGGATCGGCTTCTGCGCAACGGCCGCGAACCGTGTGTAGCCAAGGCGCTCGAGGAGGTCGAGGTCTGCGCGCAGGTGTGCGAAGTCGTCCAGGTCTGCCTCGGCCGACAGCAGTGCGGGCCGCGCGTCGAGTGCGAGTAGCGCATCGAGGCACACCCGGTCGGCGCCCTCGATGTCGATCTTCGCAAAATACGGTGTTCCTGTCCGCTTCAGGTGATCTGCCAGGTGCACGACCGGAACCTCGATCCGCTTGGGGGGCCCTGCAACGCGGTCAACCAGGTCGGGGTTCGTCGTGCTGAACCCGCTGCGGCCGTATCCATCGAACGCGTAGAACGCGATCGTCTCCTCGCTTGAGTCGGAGATCGCTCCTTCGACGATCTCAAGCCGACCGTCTGCGATCTCCGTCTCGAACCTACGGACGCCCTCCTGCACGAGATCCGGGTTCGCCTCGAACGCCACCACACGGTAGCCCTTGCGCAGGTAAAAGTCGGTGTCGTCACCTCGATGAAACCCAACGTCATAGATGAGATCGACGACGACGGCCACCTTTGCCATCATAAGCGCCCAGCCTCCACATTGGAGATTCCGCTGGCAGGCCGACTTCCTCACGCGCCGACCAGCTCGACCTCACTTCGGCAGCTATATTCCCCGCGCGCAGCCGTGCAGCCAGTGAACGTAATCGTCGCGTACGCGACCAAACAGGCTCCCGCCACCCAAGACCGTTCAGCACGCCACGCCCCGCTCGCCGATCGTCCACGCCAGCCGGGCCGACCTTACCCGAGCGACTGGTTACGCGGCAGCCTGCGTGGACCAGTCCCGGTACAGCTCGTAGTAGCGCCCTTCGGCTGCGATCAGCTCGTCGTGGGTGCCCTGCTCTGCGATGTGTCCGTGTTCGAGCACCACGATCCGCCCCGCTTGGCGGATCGTTGAAAGGCGATGTGCGATCACGATCGCGGTGCGACCGGCGAGCAGGCGGCGCATGGCCGCTTCGATGCGGCCCTCGGTGTGCAGGTCCACATTTGAGGTGGCCTCGTCGAGGATCAGGATGCGCGGGTCGGCTACGAGCGCGCGGGCGAACGCGATCAGCTGGCGCTGGCCGGCCGAGAGCTGGGCGCCGCGCTCGCCGACTTCGGTGTCATAGCCGTGCGGCAGATCGTAGATGAACTCCTCGGCTCCGACCGCGGCGGCGGCCGCGCGGACCTGCGCATCGTCAGCCCCCGGACGCCCGAACGCGATGTTCTCGCGCACGGTGCCCGAGAACAGGAACGCCTCCTGCGGCACGATGCCCATCTGCGAGCGCAGCGAGTGGCTGGAGACCTCGCGCAGGTCGTGTCCGTCGACGAGCACGCGCCCGCGCGTCGGGTCGTAAAAGCGGGCGGCGAGCTTGGCCATCGTGGACTTCCCGGCGCCGGTCTCGCCCACGAGCGCGATCGTCTGGCCCGCGGGCACGCTCAGGTCGATGTGCTCGAGCGCGAGCACCTCGCCGGCGGGGTCGTCGCCGTCGCCGTCGTGGACCGCGGGCGCGGTCCGGTCGGAGCGTCGCTCGGCGCGAGGGCGATACGCGAACGACACGTCCTCGAATCGAACCTCGCCGCGGATCGGCCCGAGGGAGGGCGCGTTCGGGCGGTCGACGAGCGTCGGCTGCGTGTCGAGCAGCTGGAAGATCTTCTCCAGCGCGGCCATGCCCGACTGGTAGGTCGTGTACAGCTGGGAGAGCTGCTGGATCGGTTCGAACAAAAACGACAGCGTCGCCACGAACGCGATGATCGTGCCGATCGTGATGTGGCCGTCGATCGCCTGGTAGCCGCCGTAGAGCACGATCAGCGCGAGCGCCACGCCCGAGAGCATTTCCACGCCCGGGAAATAGATCGCGTTCAGTCGCACCGTGACCATGTTGGCCTCGCGGTTGTCCGCGTCGAGCTCCGCGAAGCGCATCTCGTGCGTCGGCTCCTGTCCGAAGCTGCGCACCACGCGGATGCCCGAGAGCGTCTCCTGGAGGTAGCCGGTGATCGCTCCGATCGTCTCGCGCGTGCGCCGAAAGGCGCCAGCGGAGACCAGCCGGAACCAGATGCTGGCGGCGGCCACGAACGGCACGATGCAGAACGTCAGCAGCGCCAGCTTGACGTCGAGGTAGAGCAGCACGCCGACCGCGCCGATCAGCGTCAGGCCCGACTGAAACAGCGTCACCACGGAATCGGTCACGAGGCTTTCGAGTGCCTCGACGTCGTTGGTCATGCGCGAGATCAGGACACCGGCGGGTCGGCTCTCATAGAAGCCGATCGACTGGCTTTGCAGGTGGGTGAAGATGCGGATGCGCAGGTCGGCGAGCGCGCGCTGGCCTACCCAGCCCACGAGGTAGGTCTGCGCGTAGGTCGCGACCCAAACCAGAACTGCCGAGACCAGGAAGGCGACGACGACGAGCTCGAGCGTGTGCAGGTCGTGCTGTTTGATGCCCGAGTCAATCGCCAGCCTGGCCAGCAGCGGCGGAGCCAGCGAGGCGGCGGTGCCGAGTACGAGCGCCAGCAGCGCCGCGGCGGTGCGCCCGCGATAGGGGCGCAGCAGCGCCAGCAGGCCCCGGAGGTTGCGCCCACGGCTGCCGCGGCTGGGACGCTCGCCCGCCCAGCCGCCCCCACCGCCGCGCGCGCTGCCAGGACCGAGACCGGCACGTGCGCCCGCGCGTCCGCCGCCCATACCCATGCCCATGCCGCCGCGCGCGCTCACAGCCGTCCTCCCGCGGAGGCGGCGCCGGCGGTGAGCGCGCCCTCGATCTCCACAGCGCCGGCGCTCGCCAGGGATGAGGTGCCCGCGACGATCTCTCGATACAGCTCGGAGCGCTCGAGCAGCTGCTCGTGGCTGCCGTGGGCGACGATCCGCCCGTGCTCGAGCAGGACGATCTCGTCGGCCAGCTCGATCGTGGACAGGCGGTGGGCGATCACGAACGTGGTACGTCCCGCCATCGCCTCGGCGAGGGCGAGCTTGATGCTCCGCTCGGTCGAGGCGTCGACCGACGAGGTCGCGTCGTCGAGGATCAGCACGCGCGGGTTGGCAACGAGCGCTCGCGCGATCGCCAGCCGCTGGCGCTGGCCGCCGGACAGCGTCACGCCGCGCTCGCCGACCTGGGTGTCGTAGCCCTGCGGCAGGCGCGTGATGAACTCGTCAGCCTGTGCGCTTCGCGCCGCCTGTTCTACAACGGCCCGCGGCGCATCCGGCCGCGCGTAGGCGATGTTCTCGGCGACGCTCGCGGAGAACAGGAACGGGTCGTCGCTCACGACAGCGACGGCTGCGCGCACGGAGCGCATGCTCACCTCACGCACGTCGACACCGTCGAGCAGCACAGCGCCGGCGACCGGGTCATACAGGCGCGAGATCAAGGCGACGATGCTGGTCTTGCCGGACCCGGTCGGACCTACCAGCGCGACGGTGCGGCCCGCCGGCACGTCCAGGTTGATGTCGCGCAGCACCGCGCGGCCGCTCTGTGGCGCCGCTCGCGCCACGGGCGCGAGCGCGCTCGCGCCGAGCTCGTCGTGGGGGTCCTCGTAGCGCAGCGTGACGTCCTCGAGCTGCACGTGGCCGTTGCCCGCGGGCAGCGCCGGCGCGTTTGGCGCGTCGGTGAGGTGCGGCTCGCGGTCGAGCAGCTGGAAGATGCGTGCGCCGGAGGCGGTGGCACGCTGGGCGAGGTTGAGCGTCACGCCGAGTGCGCGCATCGGCGTGATCAGCATGTTCACGTACAGGTAGAAGGCGCTGAACTGGCCGAGGGTGAGGTGCGCGTGGATCACCGACTCACCGCCCACGAGCAGCACCGCTGCGAGACCCAGCTGTGGGAGGAAGCCAATCACCGGGTTGTAGGTCGCTTCCAGGCGCGTGGCGACCATCGCCTGGCTGAACACCCGCCCGACTGTGCTCTGGAAGCGCGTCAGCTGGCGCTCCTCGCGTGCGAACGCCTTCACCACACGCACGCCCGAGATGTTCTCCTCGGCGTCAGCGGTCAGCTCCGCGATGCGCTGCTGGGTCTCCTGGATCGCGGGTCGTGCACGGCGACCGTAGCGATAGGAGATCGCGACGACGAACGGCACCGGCGCCAACGCGATCAGACCGAGCCCCGGGTTGATGACCAGCATCACCGCGCCGGCGAGCGCGATCGTGAGGATCGACTGGAGGATGAACACGAGGCCGTAGCCGAGGAAGAAGCGCACGGCGGCGAGGTCGACGGTTGCGCGCGACATCAGCTGTCCGGTCTGCTGGTGGTCGAAGAAGCCGAGCTCGAGCCTCTGAAGGTGGGCATACATGCGCTCGCGCAGGTCGTATTCGACGGCCAGGGAAACGCGGCCGGCGACCATGCGACGCCAGTACATGAAGCCCCAGCGCGCGAGCACGACCCCCAAGATCGCCAGCGCCAGCACCAGCACCCGATGGCGATCGTGGGCTTCGATGCCTTCGATAGCCCTGCCCGTGAGCTCGGGGATCGCCACCGTCATCACCATCGCGAGGCTCGCCAGTCCCCACGAGATCGACAGCCCGCGCTTGTAGGGGCTGAGGAATCCAAGCAGTCGATAGAAGGTCTTCATAGTTGTATAGGCAACGATTATCGCACGCGCCCCGACACGGGGCAATGGCGGCGCGGCCCTGCTCCTAAGCTCCGTTCATGTCGACGCCGAGCCCCGCGCCTGACCAGTCGCCATCAGCCCGTGCTGGGCTGTGCGATTCGTGTGTCCACCAGCGGCAGGTGCGCAACACCCGTGGCTCGGTGTTCTCGCTGTGCCTGCGCTCGCGCTCGGATCCGGCGTATCCGCGCTATCCGCGGTTGCCAGTGCAGACCTGTCCAGGCTACGAGCAGCGGCGGCCGGCGCCGTGAGCGCGCGGGCGCTCAAACCGCGGCGACCTCGGCCGGTGCGCGCTCGGGTGCGCCCTCGCCGCCTGCCGCGGTCACGAAGTCGCGGCTGCGCACGAGCGCGAACGCGAGCAGCGCTCCGACCAGCGCGATCACCGCGGCGATGATCAGGATCGTGGTGAACGCGTCGGTGAAGCCGACGCGGTAGGCGTGACCGAGCGCGGCGCCGGCTGTGGGGGAGAGGTGACGCGCGAGCTGGGAGACTTCGCCGGACACGAGCGCTCCGCCGAGCTTGCCGTGCGCGGCGCCGAGCACCTGTCGGCCTGGGTCGCTGGAGACGAGCGCAGCGCTGGTCTTACGCGTGACTTCGTGCTGGAAGATCGCTCCGAGGCCGGCGATGCCGGTGGCGATCCCGACCTGGCGGAACGTGTTGTTGATCCCCGAGGCCATGCCGCTGCGCGAGACCTCAACCACCCCCACCGCGGTGGAGGCAAGCGGCGGGTTGATCATGCCGATGCCCGTGCCGGCGATCACGAAGCCGGGGATCAGCGTGGTCCATCCGGAGGTGGCGTCGATGGCGGTCATCGCCAGCAGCCCGAGGCTGACCAGCAGCAGTCCGCTGCCAAGCAGCACGCGTACCGGTATGCGCACGCTGAGTTTGCCCGAGATCGGCGCGACCACGAACGTCATCAGCGTGATCGGCAAAAAGCGCAGGCCCGCCTGGAGCGGGTCGTAGCCGAGCACGTCCTGGATGTACAGGGTCAGGTACAGGAACATCGAGAACATCGAGGAGGAGACGGCGAAGGCAACGATGCTCGCGCCCGCGAACGCGGGTCGACGGAACAGCGTCAGATCGAGCATCGGGCGCGGCTGGCGTTTCTCGGCGATCAGGAACAGCGCGAGCAGCACCGCGGAGCCGATCAGGAACGCGAGGATCCTGGTGGAGCCCCAGCCCTTTTCGTTGCCCTGGATGAGCGCGAACACGAGCAGGAACAGCGACCCCGAGAACGTGACCAGGCCGATCCAGTCGACGCCCTTGGCGTTCGGGTCGCGCGACTCGCTCACCTGGCTGAGCGTCAGGAACACCGCGCCCACGCCGATCGGCACGTTGACGAAGAAGATCCATTCCCAGCCGATGCCAGAGGTGATCACGCCGCCGACCACCGGGCCGATCGCGACGGCGGCGCCGATCACTCCGCCGAACACGCCGAAGGCGACGCCGCGCTCCTTGCCGTGAAACGCCTGCGCGAGCAGCGCGAGCGAGGTCGCGAACATCATCGCCCCGCCGATGCCCTGCACGCCGCGCGCGAGGTTCAGCATCAGCGGGCTCGAGGACAGGCCGCAGAGCGCCGAGGAGATCGTGAACACGATCAGCCCGGTGACGAACACGCGCCTGCGTCCGATCAGGTCGGAGACCGCGCCGGCGGTCAGCAGGAAGGCTGCCAGCGTGAGCGAGTAGGCGTTGACGACCCATTGCAGATCCGCGAAGCTCGAGTGCAGCGAGCGCTGGATGTCGGGCAGCGCGACGTTGACGACCGTGATGTCCAGCAACAGCATGAAGATTGCGATGGAGACCGCGATCAACGTCCACCATTTGCGCTCCATCTCAGGCTCCCTGGAGGTGACCGGCGAGGAACGGGACGACCTGCTGCCACAGCCGCGCTGCGGGCTCGGGCCTCCAGCTCGGGCGGTAGTCGGCGAAGAAGGCATGTCCCGCCCCCTCGTAGACCTCCACCTCGACCTCCTGGCCGCTCGCGCTGGCCTGCTCGAGCAGCCGCTCGCCGGTCTGCGGCGAGGGGTTCTGGTCCTCGGCGCCGATCGCCGCGAGCAGGGGACAGCTCAGCTGCCCGGCGAGCTCGAGCGGCGGCGTCGGTCGCGCGGGCGTCGAGTGCTCCTCGGGCGTAGCCTTGTCGATGAACCCTCCCCAGCAGTCGACCGCCGCGTTCAGGCGGTCACTTGCGCAGGCCAGCAGCAGCGTGTAGCGACCGCCCATGCAGAAGCCGATGCAGCCGAGCGCTCCGCTGAGGTCCTCGCGTGCGCGCAGGAAATCGGCGGCGCCCTCGAGGTCGCCGAGCACCGTCTCGTCGGACATCGAGAACAGCCGCTGCATCAGCGCCTGCACATCACCGCTCGGCGGGGGACCGCCCTCGCGCGTGTACAGGTCGACCCCCAGGGTGATGTAGCCGATGTTGGCGAAGCGGTTGCACACGTCACGGATGTGCTCGTTGAGCCCGCCTGCCTCGTGGATCACGATCATTCCCGGACGGGTCGCGGGGAGCTGGGGCGCGTCGGCGGGACGCGCGAGGTAGCCGTTGACCTGGGTGTCGCCGGCGCCGGCGAAGGTCAGCTCATCGGCTGCGACGCGCGACGGATCGTCGATCGCGCCGGGCACGCCCGCGGGGCTCACGCTGACCTGCGCCTGTGTCATCTCGCTGTCTCCTCGTCGGTAGCTACGTTGGCGATGGTGCTCGCCTCACGGTAGGCCACTGCGCCGGCTTTATCCGGATGCGGCTGGCGTGAGCACCTGTTCCTCGGCGGTCGCGCCGACGTGGCTCGGCGTTGGCTCCTGCTGGAGCTCGCGGATCTTGCGCTTCACGCGCTTGCGTGTCTCGCGCAGCTCGAGCTCGAGCTTGGCGAGCTCGGCCGCGCGATGGCGCACGAGCTCCAGCTGGCGATCGATATGGCCGAGCGCCTCGTCGAGCAGCTCTCGCCGGCGAGCGGGGTGGACATCGCCGCGCTGGAGCTGCGCGCGCACCTCCGCGCGTGCCTCCTCGGCCGTGAGCAGCGTTTTCAGCTCCTCCAGCGACACGCCGAGCAGATCCTTCAGGCGCATCACCTCGCGCAGTCGGTCGACCTCGGCGTTGGTGTACATGCGATGCTGCCCCGACGGGCGTGCGGGGGCCTCGGGCAGTAGGCCGATCTCCTCGTAGTAGCGGATCGTGCGGGGGGTGGTCCCGACCAGCCGCGCGACGTCGCCGATGCGCAGGCTCACGCGGCCAGCTCTCCAGTCGGCAGCTCCGCGGCCCTCGGCGCCGGGCGCTGCTCGCTGGCGCCGGGGTGGGCGTGGCTGGGACGCAGCAGGCACACGAACGCTCCTGCAAGCGAGACGGCTGCGAGCGCCCAGAGGGCGGTGTGCATGTTGGCGATGAAGGGCGCGAGCTTCTCCGGGGAGAGGCCCTTGGCGAGTCCCGAGAAGACGGCGAACAGCGTGGCTTTGGGGACCGAGGAGGTGACGATCGCCAGCACGAACGCGATCGACAGCACTGCACCGGTGTTCTGAAGCAGCGTCCGCGCGCCAGCCGCGATGCCACGGCGCTTGGCGGGCACTGCGCCCATCATCGCGGCGGTGTTGGGGCTGTTGAACATGCCCGATCCGACTCCGACCATGCCGAGCCACAACGCGCTCTGCCAGTAGGGGCTGTGCACCTGTAGCGTAGTCATCGCCGCGAGCCCGCAGGCGCTGACGAGCATCCCGATCGCAGCGAGCGCGCGCGAGCCGTGCCGGTCGGCGTAGATGCCCGCGATCGGCGAGGCGATCAGCATCCCCAGCGCGAGCGGGATCAGCCTGATCCCGGCGGTGATCGGCGTGTTGCCCTGTGCGCCCTGGTAGTAGAAGACGAACAGGAACATCAGCGCGAAGCGCGCGAGGCCGTTGATGAAGGCCGCACCGCTGGCGGCCGCGAACAGGCGGCTGCGGAAGATCTCCAGGTCGAGCATCGGCGCGCGCGAGCGTCGCTCGATCACGACCCACAGCGGCAGCAGCACCACCGCGCACGCCAGACCGGCGATCACTACGGGGTCGTCCCAGCCGCTGAGCCCACCGCGCGAGACGCCGAGCACGAGCCCGGTGAGACCGATCACGAAGGTGCACGTGCCAAGCACGTCGAAGCCGCGCACCGAGTCCGGCTTGGCGAGCTCGCGCAAGATCAGCGCACCCCATGCCGCCCCGCCCAATGCCAGCGGCACGTTGAACCAGAACACCCAGTGCCACGAGATCGCTACGAGCGCGCCGCCCAGCACCGGCCCGAGCACCAACCCGATCGCCGCGACCATCGTGTTCGCGCCCATCGCCAGACCGAGCTGCTGCTTGGGGAAGGCGTCGGTGACGAGCGCGGCGGCGTTGGCGAACAGGAACGCCGAGCTGATGCCCTGGAGCACGCGCCACGCGATCAGCACCGTCGCGTCGGGCGCGAAGCCAGCGCCGAGCGAGGCCAGCGCGAATGCAACGAAGCCGCCCACGTAGGCGCGCTTGCGCCCGAACAGGTCCGACAGGCGCCCGGCGGTCAGCACCAGTACGGTCGCGGCGATCAGGTACGCGAGGATCACCCACACGAGCGCCAGCAGGCTCGTGTGCAGCGAGCGCTCGAGGTCGGGCAGAGCGATGATCAGGGTGCCTGAGTTGGTGGCCGCGAGCAGCATCCCGAGGCTCGTGCACGACAGCGCCCACCACTTGTACTGCTCGTGGCCAGCAGCCACGCCGAAGCGCCGCGAGGCGCCGCGCCGCCTCGAGACGGCTGGGCTGGAGGGTCGCTTTGGCGCCGCTGTGCTCAACCGCCTCGACCTCGTCCTCTCGACTCGAAAATTGACGTGAACGTAAACATCAAGATAGCAGGACACACGGCGTCGGCCCGCTCCGGCGATCGGTGCTAGAACATGTGCATGTCCTCAACCGAGCCGCCCGTTGTCAAGAGCGATGAGGAGTGGCGCGAGCAGCTGACGCCGGGGCAGTACGAGGTCCTGCGCAAGGCGGGCACGGAGCCGCCGTTCAGCGGCGAGTACGTCTACAACAAGGGCTCCGGCGACTACCGCTGCGCGGCCTGCGGCGCGATGCTGTTCGGCGCAGACACGAAATTCGACTCCGGCACCGGCTGGCCGAGCTTCACCGAGCCGGCTGTCGCCGAAGCGGTCGAGCTTCGCCCCGACAACAGCCTGTTCATGCACCGCACGGAGGTCGTCTGCCGCAACTGCGGTGGCCATCTCGGCCATGTGTTCGACGACGGCCCCGGGCCCACCGGGCAGCGCTACTGCATCAACTCCGCAGCGCTCGAGTTCGAGCCCGCAGCAGAGTAGCTTTCCCCACACCATGATCATGCACGAACAGTCGCGGCGGCTGTCCGAGCCGCTGCGCTGGGGTAGGCGCGAGAAGACCACGGTGGCTGTGCTGGTCAGCTGCCTGGCACTTGCGCTCGTGGGACTCGGCGTGTACGCGCTCACGAGCGGCGCGCCCGCGCGCAAGGACTGTGTGTCGGTCACGTTCGCGAGCACGCTCGGGGGCGCGGAACTCCACGCCTGCGGGTCGCGCGCGAGACGCATCTGCGCCTCCGGCGACTTCCACTCGATCGAGCAGGAACTGCGCGTGGCCTGCCGGCGGGCGGGCTTCCCGTTCACCGCCGGCTGACGGCGTACCCGCCCTCCGCGCACGTGACCCCGCAGCTTGCGGGCATCTGGACAAATGTCGAAACGTGGTGACCAAGTGTTGGCCAGGTTGGCCCTACCCGCGTTCACAGCCGCCGGATTTCATAACTGAACTCACAAAGGTGCGTGCGGACCCGACCGGTCTCGCGGCATACACAACGGCAGGAACGGAGGCACATGACCTGGCTGTCATACCCAAGTTGGCTGAATGCGGGGGACAACGCGTGGCAGATGACCGCGGCGACGTTCGTCGGGCTGATGAGCCTGCCGGGCCTCGCGGTCCTGTATGGCGGGGTCATGCAGAAGCGCTGGTCGGTGAACAGCATGATGCTCACGTTCGTCGCGTTCTGCCTGACGCTGATCGCCTGGTGCCTGTGGGCCTTCAAGATGGGCTTCGACAACCCGATCGCGCACAGCGGGTCGGGCATCTTCGGTACGAAAGGCTTCTTCGGGACGTTCCTCGGTGAACCGGGCAGCGTGCTCGGGCATGCCGGTGAGGAGCACCAGGCGCTGATCCCGTCGGTCACCGAAGGCCCGCCGTTCCACTTCCCAGAGGCCTCGCTCGTGTACTTCCAGTTCGTGTTCGCCGCGATCACGCCGATCCTGGCGCTCGGCTCGGTGCTCGGGCGTGTCAACTTCAAGGCGTGGATCCCAGATGTGCTCGCGTGGATCACCTGCGTGTACACGGTCAACGCGTTCCTGCTGTGGGGCGGTGGCTACTTCGCGGCGCACGGTGCCCTCGACTACTCGGGTGGCTACGTGATCCACCTCGCGGCCGGCGTCTCAGGGTTCGTGTTCGCGGCGGTGATCGGTCCGCGATTGCAGCGAGATCGAGAGATCGACGCGCCCAACAACCTGTTGATGGTTGCGTGCGGCGCGGGTCTGCTGTGGCTCGGATGGAACGGCTTCAACGGCGGGGACTCCTACTACGCCGGCGCTGACGCCTCCGCGGCGGTGCTCAACACCAACCTGGCAACCGCGGTGGCGATGATGACGTGGATCGCATGGGACTACATCTTCCGCGAAAAGCCGTCGATGATCGGCGCTGTCAACGGGATGATCACGGGTCTCGTGGGGATCACGCCCTCAGCGGGTTTCGTCAACGGCTACGGGGCGATAGTGGTCGGCCTTGTGGATGCGACGATCGTGTGGATGGCGATCCGCTTCCTCAGCCGCGCACCGATGTTCCGAAGTGTCGACGACACGCTGGGGGTGATCTATACGC
>CAWJSW010000003.1:0-52865 GCA_963845635.1 uncultured Solirubrobacteraceae bacterium | reverse complement strand
GGCGCGTAGCTCAGTGGGAGAGCGCTCGCTTCACACGCGAGAGGTCGCAGGTTCGAAACCCGCCGCGCCCATCACGAGAGGTCCTGCAAAAGCGCAGAAATTGGTTCACCTGGCTCTTGGGCCTCGGAGCCAGTAGAAGCGCCAAAAGAGGCCGTTGGCCCATTCAGTGGCCTAAACTCGCCGTCGGCCGCGCGCGTGACCTGGCGCGTGAACGGACATGTGGCCGGCTCATCGGCGAAGCGCATCAGCTCCCAGATCGCCTGGCGCTCCCTGTCTGAGAGGCGTCGATGGCGTGTCTGCTGGTAGACCTGCAGCGTGAACGCCGCCGAGGTGTGCCCGATCTGATCGGAGATCCAGTGTGGGTCGCGGCCCGCCTGCGCGGCGAGCATCGCCCAGGTGCGCCGGAGCGAGTGCGGCGTGATCTTCGGGAGCGCCGGGAGTCCCCGCTCGTCTCTCTTCGTGTTCGCCAGCTCGGTGCTGCGCGCCAGCACGCGGTCGCGGAAGCGATCGGGGTCCCGGCGCCTCCCGCTCGTGGTCCCGAAGAAGTGGTCGGTCGGCTCCATCGAGAACCCGTCGCGGATGCGCTGCTCGCGGTGGCGGACGAGCTCGCTTCGAGCCCAGAGCGTCATCTCGACCTCGCGTACCCCCTTCGTGGTCTTCGCGTCAGATAGCTTGAAGCGCGCCCGCGCAAAGTCGATGTCGGCGCAACGCAGATCGCACAACTCGGAGATCCGGAAGCCCGTGAGAGCGAGCGTCGCGAGCGAGGCGCGACGACCGACACGCCGGTCGCGGCGGGCCGACGCGTCGAGCTCACCGGCAGCGTCGAGCAGCGAGAGCAGCTCATCAACCTCAAGGAACGTCCGTGCTGGCTTCGCGGCCGGAAGAAACCGTTCCTTGCGTTCGCCGACCTTGAGCGGGTTGCGCTCGATGTATCGGTAGTCCTCAGCCCGCTGAAGGATCTGGCTGAGGAGCGCCAGGATGGAGTTGATCGAAGTGTTCGAGAGCGCACGCTTACGGCGCGCGTACTCTTTCCCGCTGGCCGGTTTGACCGTCTCCAGGAGCGGCTTACCGCGCGCCGCAGCATCACGGATGACGCGGGAGCGGCCGGCGAGATCGTCGCGGAACGCGTCGACCGCCGCGACGTCGATCTCGACGAGCTCAAAGCGCGCGAAGTGCCCGACCAGGTAGCCAAGCCGCCATTCCAGGTCCGCGATCGTGTCCTGGTCAAGCCCGTGGCTCTTCTTCGCGTCGACGACCTTAAGCGCGAAGGCGTCGAATCGTTGATGACCGTCGGGCTGCGCCGCGGCGCTCGGCACGACCGATGTCCTGTGCTCAGGTGGCAGCCATGTGCCGCGCGTGACCTGCTGAAGGATCGCCTCCAGTTCAATCTGTGCTCGCGTCTGGTTCCAGCCCTGGCTGTTGGTTCCGAAGACGAGCCGGTATCGGCGACCGTACGCGTAGAGGCGGGCACCGAACGTGACGGTCTTGCCGTCCTTCCATCGTGATTCGGTGATCTGCCCGCTGGACGGCCTGGCCATCAGTGGCTGCTCTTGGATCGCGATGAGTCCGTGTGATGCATGCGCGGTGTCTCCCGATATAGCGGCGCGCGTCCTCTTTGAGGCGCTGGGACGACTGCTTGGCGCCATCACCCTACCGCCGCCTTGCGGTGGTCGACGGGGGTTGCTTGCGCGCCCTCATCGCAGTTTGCGCAGTCTGAAGATCGAACCGCAGCCGCGCCTTCGGGCCGTCACCGAGCCGCATCACCCCAAGATCCACGGCGTGTGCGTAGACATAGTCGACCGACACCTTCAACGTGCCGGCGAGCTCCTTCGGATCGAGAAGCTGGCCTGCGACCGCCCGCGGCGGAGCGAGGAGCTGAACGACGCGGATCGCGGCCCGCTCCGCGATCGCATCGATGTCGTTGTCATCAAGAATCATGACGTCGGCAGCGCCTCATCGCTCGGGTCCTGGCGCGTCGCGGGCGGGATGTCTGTCCAGGTGTCGTGTGGCTCTGGTGAGCGCCTGGAGTGGAGATGGGATGAGCCGATGTGTGAGGTGAAATCCGGGTCCCCAGTCGGGGTCTGCCAACTCTCGGTGGGCGACGGACGGGGTTTGCCGGCGGCTGATGCGGAGCTGTTGCGCGAGGCGCATGACGCGGCGGTCGTCCTGGCCTTCGAGGCCGAGCTCGTCTCGGGCGAGGAACCACTCGGTCGCCTCCCGGGCGCGGGTTGCTTGGACGTAGGCGGACTCCTTGTTGGTCTGCCACCCGCCTGTCAGCACGACGGACCGGTCGACCGTTGCTCCCTGCTGGCGGTAGACGTGCTGGGCGTAGGCGAGACGCACGTTCTCGAGGTCTTGGCCAGCGAGCGTGACCTCACGTTGGGAGCCGTCGAGCAGGACGGTCAGGCCGTCCTTGTGGGTTCTGGTGACCTGGCCGCGGGTGCCGTTCTCGACCCTGGCCTGCCCGGGGATTCGGTGCTGGGCGGTGAAGGTGATCAGGTCGCCCTCGTAGAGCCCGTAGTGCTGGTGTGGCAGCTGGACCTCGGCGCCCCAGAGTTCGCCGCGGTCGATCCGCAGGTGCTGGGCGCGGGCGTTGAGCCGGTCGATCTCGACGTTCGAGCTGTCAGCGATCAGGGCGACACTGCGGATGTCTCGGGTCTTGGTGAGCTCGGCCCAGCGTTGGACGGCGGCCTCGCCTGCCTCCTCGCGGGTGTCATTGAAGAACAGCTCCCCGCGTGCCTGGTAGTGCGCCATCGCCTTCTCTGGCTCGCCGCGCCGCAGGGCGGCCCACGCCTGGCGCTCCTCAGGGTCGCCGGTCCGGTGGATGTCTGCGAGCTCTGCCGTCCGGGCGTTTGTGGTGAGGCGGTCGAACATGCCTCCCGGGCCGATCGACGGGAGCTGCTTACCGTCACCGACCGCGACCAGCTTCGCCCCGGACTCCTCGACGAGGCGTGTGAGGGCATCCAGGCGGCGGTGGTCTGCCATCCCGGCCTCATCCAGGAAGACCGTGGTGTTGGGGCCGATCTTCGCGGTCCCGGCGTCGGCCCTGGCGATCAGCGCGTCGATCGTGGAGGTGCGCCCTGCAAGCGCAGGGGTGGTCTCTCCCAGGCGCTCTGCGGTTGAGCCGGACACGGCGACACCGATCGCGTGGTGGCCGGCATGTTTCTCCGCACGCGCGGCCATGTCGATGACCACACCCTTTCCGGTGCCGGCGGGGCCCACGAGCACCGCGAGGCGCTCATCACCCGTGATGGCCCTGAGGGCGGCGGTCTGCTCTGGGGTAGGCGGTGCGGCGAGCCGCTCTGCGACGTCGTTGATGGCTCGTGTGCGTGCGTGCTCTCCGACGTCCCTGCCGCCGGGCGCGGCGAGCTGCTGGGCGCGGCGTTCGATTGCCTGCTCCTGAGCACGGACGGCCAGAGTGGTCATCCGTCCGCCCTCCAACGTCAGGACACGACGGTCGCGGACCATCGCCTTGGCGACCTGAAGGGCCTGGTCGGGGGACATCTCACCGGCGGCCTGCTCGAGCACGACGGTCCGTAGATCCTTCGCGTCGAACACGGCATGGTGCTCCATGAGGCGGGCCTCGACGCGATCCTCGAGCGCCCGCTCCGGTTTGGGGCGCTCGGGGCCGGCGAGGAGCTGCAGCGCCTCTCCCGGCCCGAACCCGTGCTCACGGCCCGTCTCGTGCCACACGCGTTGCAAGTCGCGTCGGGTGGTGGGGGTCTTCGCTCGCCGGTTCTCCAACGCGAGGTCGCGTAGCTCGCCGCGCTTGGGCTCGCGTCCGGTTCTGGCCCTGAACTGCTCTGCTGCCCTCGCGACCTCGCGGGAGCGGCCGGAGAACGCGTCACGCAAACCCTCGGGGACGCCGGCGAGCTCGAAGTATTTGCCGTCCTTGCCAGTGCCCTGCTGGATCTCATAGCCGCGCTCTGAGAGCTCGTGCGCGAGCGCGGCACGGTAATGAGCGCCAAGCTCACGAGCAGAACGGAACACCGGGCGTGACCACGTCGCGACAAGACGGTCATCCTCGCGCACGACACCCGTGATCACGACATGGCTGTGCAGCTGCGGATCAGGCGCCTTCCCACCGGCCACGCCACGGGCAGTGGTGTGCTGATACTCAGCGGCGATCAGATCCTTCGCGGGCTCCTCAACCACCTGACCGCTGTACCGGCGGCGGACCACCGGGACGTGCTCGCGCATATACCCAACGGTCTGCTCAACCGCAGTGGCGTGCGCCGCTTCGATTTCCTGGCGCTGCCAAGGTTCCGCGAGCGCCCAAACCGTCGAGACGGACTTCGGCGCGCTGAACGTCACATCGATCCCCCCGCCCCTGCCGCCCCCTGCGCCCTCGGGCCGCAGGAACCTGCCGGTCCCGGGGTGCCGGCCCTCCATCAGCGAGATGAAGTCCCCGCCGGCCACCGGACCGTCCGGGTCGACCCCGAGCCGGTCGAGCGTCTCAGGATCAGCCAGCCAACGGCCTGGTGTCTGCGCGAGCTCGCCGTCGGGGGTCAGGTAGTAGTCGCCGCGCTCCGGGGCGATCGTCTTGGCCTCCAGATACCTGGCATACCCGCCGCCCCTGGCGGCACCGATGCTCGACGCGCTCACCACACCGGTTAAAGAGCGCGAACGCCCAGTCGCGGCCAACAAATCTCAGATCTGCGTCTCTCCACGCCGGTCTATGACCCCAAGCACCCCCGACCGGCCAACGAACTTCACCGCCACCCCACCACACGACACCCGCGACGGGCACTCGCCTACTGCCACGACCACCCAAAAGTAGCCTCATCGCGACAACCCGCCGCGACGCCAAGAACAACAGCGAACAGCTCAGGCAGACCAGATACACGGCACACCGATCGGTACCTATCCGGTACCTCCGGGCGACCGCAAAAAAACGCGGGAATGTACTCCCGACGGCCGGCGCGTCGACGGGGCATGTCGCTCTCGCCTCGGGGAAGCTGCCTGAGCCGTGGAGGCCGGGCCCACGGGGCTAGCGCTCCTCGTCTCCTGCGGCGACGCCATCGCCCCGGGGACCGGCTACAACCGGCCGGGACAAAGGATTGCGGCAGCCCTCCTATTGCGATTTGCGGGACTCGCGGTGTGCCGGCGTGCGGACCTGCTTTCAGCTGCCCGCGGTGCTCACGACGCCGGCGAATCGCGTGTCGCCGCCCGCGGTGACCGCACGCGCTCGCAATCACATCACATCGATGCGGCGGGGAATTGCCGTGGGCGAGTTTCGTCCGGTTGCTATGCGCTGCACAGGTCGGCGTCGCAAATCGGGAGCGGAGCACCGAAAGGGGCGCCGCTACACGGGGCGGGCGCGAGTAATTCGTCGGAGGAGACGCACTGGCATCGACCCAGGTGTGGGGCGCCAAATGGGTGCGGCCTCGTCGGGCGAGACGTAACTAGGGACCCCGTTGCTCGCGAGGTTCGCGAGCAACGGCTCGCCGAGCTCGGCGGCGGACCACTCGTAGAGGCGCTGGAGTCGCGGCAGAATCACGCCGTAGTCAATCAGGCGTCCGACGTTGTTCTCGACCTTGACGTATGCGCCGAGGTCGTCGTCGGCGGGGTATCGCGCGGGCAGGACGCGGGAGAGCGAGAGGAACGCTCCGGCCATGCCGAGCCGGGGATCGCCGAGCAGTCGACCAAGCGGCGCAAACCGACCGAGCGATAGTTGTGGAGCGGCCACGAGCGCGTGCGCGTAGAGCACGCGCAAGAGCACGACGTTCATGAAGAAACGCTCGACCGACCCCTCCTGCTCGGCGAGGTCGCCATGCTCAAGATAGGCGGCGACGATGCTCGCGTTGTGAGCTGTGTACCAGCTCCGCGCGCCGGGGTGCTCAGCGAACCGCAGCCACAGCTCAATCGTGCGCGACGACGAAGGCCCGCGCAGGCCGGCGCTTCGCGCGACGACCTCGCAGCCATCTCGGAGGAGGCGCTCGTTCACGGCCCGCCACCACGGACTACCGGGCACATCGGTATGGAGCGAAGCGAGGACGCCGCGGTTCACCTGCCACTTCATGAACGACAACGCGGCGCGCCGGAATGGCAGGTGCGCGGGCGAGCCACCCATCGGGGCGTTGTACGTGCGTGCGCAAAGTTCCAGCCGTGCGAGCGGGTCATCACGGACCGCCTGCACTTGCGTGATCGCGCGCTCCGCTGCGGTCGTGGACGAGGGCGTGCGGGAAGTACTGCCGCACCCGCTCAAGAGGCGTGAACCTCTGCAAACTCGCCTCGAGACGGTCGCGTCTGACGCGGAGCGGTCCTCGAGCGCGCTGCCGGCTGCCTCACGTGGCACGCCGGGTAGCCCGCTCGTGCTCGCGCCCGCCGACCCGACTGGGCTCCGCTGGGCGGTCCATGCTCTGAGTAAGCCAGGTCGATCGCCTGTGCGAGCGCCCGATCGGCGTCCGGCGAGCCGTCGATGGCCACGAAGATGTTTCCGAACATGATCTGCTCCCTTCTGGTTGACGATTCGTTAGTTCGCTGCTCGGACGACCTCGATTAGGGGCGTGGCGGGGCGCCCCAGCAGCTGCGCCAGGTCTTGGCTGTTGGTCTCGAGGTCGCCGCGTGCGATGGAGGCATCGAGAGCGGCGACGAGGCGAGCAGTCTCTTGATCAAGCCCGTCCTGCTGCAGCCAGGAGGCGTACTCCTCGCCCGTCAGGTCGCGATAGGTCACCTCTGTGCCCGTGACCTCGGTGATGACCCGCGCGAGCTCGGGTAGGTCGAAGGCTGGGCCGCCGAGCTCGTACGTTCGGTTCCCTCCCTCGTCCCTAAGGAATGCCGTCGCAGCAGCGGCGGCGTAATCCTGGCGGGACGCCGCCGAGATCCTCCCGTCGCCGGCCGCGCCAACGATCTCCCCGGCTTTGAGGTATTGACCAATGGGGCCGGTGTAGACCTCCGTGTAGTAGCCGTTGCGCAGCGCGGTGAACGGCACGTCCGCCTCCCGCAACGCGCGCTCCGTTTCTTTGTGCTCGCCTCCAAGCGGGCTGGTCGTGTGTTCGACGTTGAGCATGCTCGTGTAGAAGACACGTGACGTTTCGGCTGCCTTGGCTGCGCGGATGACGTTGGTGTGCTCAGCGACGCGCTGACCGGGCTCGTCGCTCGAGACCAGCAGCAGCCGCTCGACGCCGGCCAACGCCGGCGGCAGGGTCTCGGGGCGGGAATAGTCCGCCTCACGCACCTGAACCCCTCGGTCGGCGAGGTCGGTTGCCTTGCCACGACTGCGCACTACGGCCACGACGTCGGATGCGGGCACCCCGCGGGCCAGCAGCTCGTGGACCGCGAGGCGACCAAGGTGGCCTGAGGCTCCGGTGACGGCGTAGGTTGGCATGGTCATCCTTTCCAAGTGGCTGGGGTACGGACGGCAGCAGTACGTTGCGACAGGCGGCGCCTGTTCCAGCTGGAACGCGGGTCGCCAGGCCCGCCGAAGGGGCAACGCACTCCGGCGTTCTTCGGGGTGTGGACAATCGGATCTGGGGTGGTGCTCGACATCAGCTGCTCGCTGTTGCGATCGCTTGCGTCTTGGGTGGTGAATAGCCGGTCGCGACGGGCCGGCTGCCGATCATGCGAGCCGCGTCCCGGCGCAGCAGCGCCGAGCCGACCGTCGTAGAGATGACCACCGACAACAGCCCGGCAGCGACCAGTCCGGCTGCGCTCTCCCGGCTCACTACGCCCAACCTCAGCCCGATCTCCGTGGCGGCCACGACGAACGTCAGCGAGGTCGATTGCAGCACGCCCGCGATCACCGTCCGCGAGCGGCCGAGCACTCGCACATAGACGAGCGCGGGCAGGCCCCGCGCCAGGTAGATGGCGAGCAGGAAGAGGGGCACCCGCGCCACCGCCGATGCGCTCGCGAACAGGGCGTTCAGGTCGAACTGGACGCCGGTGGTGACGAAGAAGATCGGAATGAACACGCCAAAGCCCACCGCCTCGAGCTTGAGCCGGAACTGCGGGTGGGTCCCCGATTCGTCCCGGTCGATCGACGACAGCAGGGCGCCGGCTGCAAACGCGCCGAGGATCGTCTCGAGCCCCACCTTGTCGGCGAGTGCCACGAACCCGATCAGCAGCACGAACGCTCCCCTGACCCGGATCTGCGCAGTGGTGTCTTGTAGGCGTTGCAGAACACGCCCGAGCCTCATCGAACGCTCGACGCCGTATATGGCGAGACCCGCCAGAAGCACGACCAGCCCGAACTCACCCAGCAGGACCAGCGTCGCGGCCGTGCTCCTCGCTTTGCCTGAGAAGAACAGTGACAGCAAGACGATCGCACCGAACTCCGCGATCGAGGCGCCCGCGATCACCAGCTGACCGAAGCTGCCGTTGATGTCGTCCGAGTCCATGAGCACCGGAACGACCACACCCAGCGAGGTGGAAACGAGCACGATCGCGACGAACAGCGGTGATTTGACGAAGCCGCCCGCCTCCAGGCCGAGACCAAGGACGATTGCGATCGCGAAGGAGACGGCGAAGCCGATGGCGCCCAGCCTGAAGATCCGCCCTCGCAGCCGCTCGAGGTCGATCTCAAGACCGGAGAGGAACAGGAGGAAGGCGAGCCCGACCAGGGCGAAGATCGATACGGGGAGACCGGGCTGGACCCACCCGAGACCCGACGGTCCGATCACGATGCCCAGCACGATCTCGAGCACGATTGAGGGAAGCCGAACGCGCGGGAAGAACCCCAGCGTGAGTGGCGCGAGGAACCCAGCCGCAGCGACGATCAACAGATTGGTGTAGTGAACAGCGGACACACGCCCTCGCTCATGAGGTGCTCGTTGTGGCGGACGCATGCGGCGCCCGCAGCGCCTCGTAGCTTTCGCGCAGCAGTGCGATGGCGTCGTCCGCATCTGCGCGATTCGCGAGTCGCTTGGTGACCCAGTCGGAGAGCCACTCCTTCGCCCGCGCGGCCTTCAGCACTTCAGTGCGTCGGTCATCGGGGAGAGGCATGTCGAGCGTGCCGCGGTCCGCGTGAACGTGGCCGAGCTCGTGACCCTCGAACACGATCGCGATGGCGCCCCGCGGTGTGGGCTGAGTGCTGATGCCTCGCCAGGTCGCGACCTCCTCGAGTACGGATGCGGTGGGTGAGACGGGATTCATGGCTATCTCCTTCGGGTGGGTTGATGAGCGCGGAACGTCGGTTTCACTGCAGAGGCGGCGGGACGGGCCGGCTCGCGAGGTGCGATCCGCGAGCCGGCCGGCACCCTTCAGGGGGAACTAGGCGAGGCCGAGCTGCCGTTGCTGCAGGGCCGCGTCCCAGAAGGCGGCGATGACCACGAGCCGGCCGCCGTCCCACTTCGTGGTCTGGGCGAACTCCACGTTGAATGCCTTGCCTGTGGGGGCGATCACCTTGCCGTCGGGGAGGGTCATCTCCCCGGTGAAGGTCCCGGTGGCGTTGGTGACGACGGTGATCCAGTCTCCGCCTCCAAACTGGATGGGGTACGGCGTGTTCACGTGCATGTCCGGGAAGATCCGGACGAACTGGTGCATCGCGGCGGAGTGGGCTTCCGATCCGTAGATCGGTTCGGCGAGCCCGGTGATGTACGCGATCATGTCTGGGTCGTGGACCGTGTCCACTGTGTCCCAGTCGCGTTCGTTGAAGGCGTTGTCGCCCTTGGTCATGAGCTCGAGCAGCTGTGCGGTCCGGCTTGTGTTTTCGGTGGCGGTTGGCATGAGACTCCCTTTCTTGATGGTTGCTGGGTCGGTTCAAAGTCGTTGCGGTGCTAGGCGCCAGCTATCGGTGCCGATCGCGCCAAGGTCGACGTCAAATGCTGCTCGCGCGGGTTCGTATATCCGGGGGCTCAGGGACTGCTGCCCATGCGGCTCATCAGCGCATCGCGCGTCACCCGATAGCTGCTCAGCAGCCGCGATTGTTTGTCGAGGTCGACCTTCTCTGGCAGCTCTCGGCCAAGCCGGCCGATGGTCTCGGGCGGGAAACCGGCACGTTTGAGGACTTTGAGGAGGTCCGTCTTCTGGCGGATAAGCGGTGCCATGAGCGTTCCTTTCCTGAGTAACTGCTGGTTCGGTTCCGCTGCTCGTGGTCATCCTCGGCCGTTCCCGCTCGACCTCGGAATGGCTGCAGCTGGCTCGGGGTTCGCTTCACCGTCCGCTCCCGAGCTCGCCGGAATCACTAAGACCGGACGAGCGGAGTGCTGGAGGACGTGGTTCGAGACGCTTCCCAGGAAGGCACGGACGCCAGCGAGACCCCGCGCTCCGAGCACGACGAGGTCGACGTCGACTTTGCTCGCCTCGCCGAGGATTGCGCTCGGCACCCCGCGGTCGTCCGCCACCCACACCGCCGTGGCGGCAAAGCCAAAGGTGTCGGCAAGCCGGGCTCCATGTTCCGCCAGATTCCGCGCCTGCTGCTCGGAGCGGTCATCGACCTCCCAGGCGTCATTTGGCACCGCCAACATCGGGCCGCCAAACCGTCCGGCGTGCACCGCCGTCACCAACAGCGGCTCCCATACGGAGACCACGATGGCTTCGACGTCAGACCCGGCGAGCAGCTCGCCCGCCGCGGCGATCGCAGCCTCGGCGCTCTTCGATCCGTCGTATCCCATCAGAATCTTCATGGCTCCCCTCCTAGGCCGCTGCCTGGACTGACGAGAACGCCCGGGCGTAGTCGGTGGCGAACTGCTCGAAGCTGCTGGCAGGCCGGCCGAGGATCGAAGGCACGTCGTCGGTGACGTAATCGCAGTCGCCGTCGGCCATCAGGGCAACCGCTGTGGCGTTGTCCTCGGCGACCGCCTCCGGTAGGCCGACGTTGATCATCGCCTGCTTTTGCTCCTCGAAGGTGATTGGGTGAAAGGCGATCGGCCGGCCGAGCACCTTTGAGAGCACCCCCGCCACATCGGTCCCCGAGAGCACGTCGGGCCCGGTCGGCCAATAGGTCTTTCCGACGTGCGCGGATGGTGACGCAGCGATCTCCGCGGCAACCGCGGCGACGTCGCGCACATCGATGTGGCCGACGCGACCGTCGCCGGTTGCGGTGCTGAAGCTGTTCGTCTTGGCGATGCCCGGCGCCATCATGAGGAAGTTCTGCATGTAGGCGTTGTTGCGCAGGAGCGTGTAGCCGAGGCCGGAGGCGATCAGCGCGGCCTCGATTTCGGCCTGGTTGCGCCGTCTGGCGATGGGCGAGTCCGCCGAGGCCTTGGAAGTGATCTTCACGACGTGCTCGACGCCGGCGCGGAGGGCACTGTCGATGACGTTGAGCTCTTGCTGGAGCACCGGCGCAGTAACGAGCACCACGCTTGAGACGCCCTGCATCGCGGCGTCGATGCTCGCGGGAACCTCCAGATCTCCCTTAAACACATCGACCCCGACCGCAGCGAGCGCGGCCGCTTTCTCCGCGTTTCGGACGACAACGCGAACCGGAACACCCTGTTGGCCGAGCAGGCGCGACGCTTCCGAGCCGACCTTGCCGGCAGTAGTGACGAGAATCATGCGAGGTCTCCTTTCCACCGAGACGGACAAGCCTCGGCTCATTTGACTGATGTGCGAGTCGCCCCCAGAGCTCGCGGCAGACTGACCGCGAACCTCCAACAGCTCGAGCGCGAGCGCCTCGATCTGGTGGATCACGCCGTACAGCGCCGATGCGTCAACGAGCGACCCGCTCAGCACGGTGTCCGGTCCGGCCCGACGGGCCTTCAGCTCCGGGAATGCCTCATGCAGCGTCGGCCCAATCGCGCCCCGAATCCGGATCTCATACTGGCGCGACTGCCGCCCTACCCGCCCTGCGTTCGATGCTCTCTCTGCTGACATGCGAGCAGGTTCGCGGCGCGGTTGGTGACTGCCCGTCACAACAACTTGATGAAATCGCTGTCAGCAACCCGCCTAGTCGATGTCGAAGGCGGCCATACAGCTCAGACGCGCCGGTGAGGCCGTTGATCTCGGTCGCGAGCGGGCCGACGACTTCGATCGTGCCAACGAGGAACGACATCGAGATGGATCGGCCGTAACATCGCTAACGCGATACTGTTTCCGCCGATGCCGGTGGAGGACCAGCGGGGGGACGCTCGAACCCGCATAGTGCGCGCCGCAGCCGAACTGCTCGCGACCGGCGGACGCAGGGCGGTCACCACGCGAGCGGTGGGCGCCGCCGCCGGGGTGCAACCGCCCACGATCTATCGACAGTTCGGCGACATGCAGGGACTGCTCGACGTGGTCGCTCGCGAGACGCTCGCTGTCCACGTGCGCGAACAGGCCACCCGCGCACTTACGAACGACCCGGTCGAGGACCTGCGGCGCGGGTGGGATCTCCACATCGCGTTCGGCGTTGCCCACCCCGACGCGTTCGCCATGCTGTACAGCAGCGCCCCGTCCGTCGCTGCGTCCGTGTCAACGATCCACGAAGGCGTTGCGGTGCTGCAGGGGCTCGTCGCCCGCATCGCCGAGGCCGGGCGGCTCCGTGTCGCTGTTGCTCGCGCGACAGTCCTGATCCACGCCGCGGGTACCGGCGTCACGCTGACCCTCGCCGCCACCCCGCCAGAGGAACGCGACCCGCGGCTCTCCGAGACCATGCGCGAGGCGATACTCACCGCCATCACCGTTCCGGCCTCCGCCGAGGCCCGAAACCGAGGACCCGACCCGTCACCGACGGCTGAACGGGTCGCGGTGCACGCCGTCGCGCTGCGCGCATTGCTAGCCGAGGCACCCGGCGACCTGTCGCCAGCAGAGCGGCAGCTGCTCAGCGACTGGCTGGACCGACTGGCCGCGCCCGCGGCAGCCCGCGTCAGCGCCCATGACCGTAGCTTGGAACGGAGTTGACGTGATCGCGCAGTTCGCTGACCCGCGTGGGGGAGGGCTTGTCGCGCGACGGAACCTGTACGACGTGTTGTCGGCCGCCGAGCGGGTGACGGTTGTGTCGGCGCCTGCGGGTAGCGGGAAGAGCGTCCTCTTGCGGTCATGGATCACCGATGCCGACGTGGGTGAGCGAACCGCGTGGGTGTCGGTTGGCCGGGAGGCACGCGATCCGCAACGGTTTTGGCTATCGCTGCTCGACGCGCTCCGCGGCACCGCCGACGGCGCCGACCGGGTGCGGGCGGTGAGCGCGTCCCCGGATCTCGACGGCTGGAGCGTCGTCGAGTGGCTGATCGAGGATCTGGGCACCCTCGAGGAGCCGCTCTGGGTGGCCATCGATGATCTGCACGAGCTCCCGGCGGGCGAGGCCCTCGAGCCGCTTGCGTCTCTCCTGATGGCGGCGCCGGCGCAGCTTCGGTTCGTGCTGTTGGGGCGCAGCGACCCCCATGTCGGGCTGCATCGGTTGCGGCTGCAGGGCGAGCTCACAGAGATCCGGTTGGAGGATCTGCGGTTCACCGTGGAGGAGGCACGAGCCCTTTTCGAAGCCGTGAGCGTGCGGCTGTCGGATCATGCGCTGGAGTCGCTGGTCACGCGAACGGAGGGCTGGGCGGCCGGGCTGAGGCTCGCCGCACTGTCGCTGGCTGGGAACGCGGACCCGGAGCGGTTCGCAGCCGATTTCTCCGGCAGCGAGCGAACGGTCGCCGAGTACCTGCTCGCCGAGATACTCGATCGCCAGCCCGAGGACGTCACCAGGCTGCTACTGCGAACGTCGATCCTCGAGCGAATCAATGGTCAGCTGGCCGACCGGCTGACCGGAGGGTCGGGGTCCGAGCGGATCCTCGCAGAGCTCGAAGAGGTAGGTGCGTTTGTGGTGGCGGTCGATCCGCAGCGCACGTGGTTTCGCTGTCACCGCCTGTTCGCGGACCTGCTCGCGCTCGAGTTGCGCCGAACCGCGCCGGATGAGCTGCCGCAACTGCATGCTGTCGCCGCCGACTGGTTCGCCGAACACGGTTATGCGGTCGAGGCGATTCGCCACGCCCAGGCGGCGGAGAACTGGGAGTGGGCGGCTCGCCTACTGGCAGACCACTGGTTCGGCATCTTTCTCGACGGCGACTGGGCGTCCGCGCGCGAGCTGCTGAGCGCATTCCCCGCCGGGATGGCCGAAGAGAATGCCGAGCTGGCGCACGTCGCTGGCTCGGTCGAGCTGACGGACGGTTCGCTCGAGGAGGCAGAGCGGTATCTCACGCTCGCCGAGCGTCAGTCGGAGTCGGTCCCCGAAGATCGCCGCGGACGTTTCCAGGTCAGGCTCATAGGAGCTCGCGTGGTGCTCGCGCGAGCCCACAACGACGTGACGGCCGTCGCCGAGGAAGCCGAGCGACTGTTTTCCGCTGAGCCTGACCTTATGCCGACTGGATTAGCTGACGACGCGCGCGCGATGACGCTGCTCAACCTCGGTATGGCCGGGATCTGGACAGGGCGCCGTGAGGACGCCGAGCGCTACCTCGAACAGGCGCTTGCGCTCGCGCGACGGATCAAGCGGCCATACATCGAGCTCGGCGCGCACGCACATCTTGCGACCCTCGCCCTGTCCCCGTCGCGTTTGGCGATCCCTCTGGCGGAGGAGCGAAGCCGGCAAGCGGTCGAGCTCGCGCATGCCCACGGCTGGGCCAAGGAGACATTCGCCGGTGTTGCGTTCGCGGCGCTCGGCACGCTCACGCTATGGCGAGGGCGCCTTTCGGAAGCCGAGCAGTGGATCGAACAGGCCGAGGATGCACTGGGAGCGGACGCCGACCCAACGGATGCCGTGATATTGCACACCAACCGAGCGCTGCTCGAGCGGGGCCGCGGACGCAACGAGGAGGCGCTGGCGGCGTTTCGCGCGGCTGACCACGCGGAGTCACTGCTCGCAACCCACACCTTCGCACCGTACCTGCGCGCCCACGGGCTCGTCGCGCGGGTAGCGATCGGCGAGACCAGGCGGGTGCAGGATGCACTCGCGCAGATGGATGACGAGACCCTCGACTCGCTTCAAATCCGGGTCGTGCGGGCAGCGCTTCACTTGGCGCAGGATGAGCCGCAGGACGCCTCGGCGGCGCTCGCGCCGATCCTCAATGATGGCCCGACGTCGTTCGACCCCCGGTGGACGATTCAGGCGCTGCTGCTCGATGCGATCGCGCTCGACGCCCTCCGTGATCCTGGCGGCGCCTCGCGTGTCCTTGAACGCGCACTGAATCAGGCCGAGCCCAGCGGTGTGCTGCTGCCGTTCCTGTTCTTCCCGGCGGCCGATCTGCTCGAACGCCACGTTCGCCTTCGCACCGCTCACGCCTCGCTTATCTCAGACATCGGCGACCTCCTGTCGGGACGAACACCGCCGTCACGAACCGGACAAGCGGAGCCGCTGCTGGAGCCACTCTCAGAGAGCGAGCTCCGCGTGCTCCGCTACCTGCCGACCAACCTCCCCGCGCCTGAGATCGCCTCCGAGCTATTCGTGTCCGTCAACACGATCAGGACCCACACGCGCCACATATACGCCAAGCTCGGCGTCCACACGCGAGCGGAAACCGTGAAGCGCGCCCGCGAGCTAGGTCTGCTGGCTCCGACCCCGCGCAGGCGATAGCGATGCCTGGCAAGACCTGTTTTCGCACGGCGACGAGCATCACGGCGCCGGCTAAGACCGGCCCGGCATGCGCGGAAAGCAGGGGTATGTTCGGCCGCTCAACCGGCCTCGAGATCGTCGCGTCAGCGCCAAGCTCGGATGCCGCGACTCTTGAGACTCGCGGTGGTCCGACGTGCCGACCAGCTTGCAGCCGCCGCGGGTGCGCAACGGCACGGCGAATCGCTTCCGAGTGGACGGCAGAACCGACAACGGCGGCAAACAACGGCTCGCTGAACCGCACGGAAGCAAAGCCAGCGGTTGATTGGGTCGTGTGTAGCGTCTATCGTTTGGGACGTAAACCCTGAGCGGCATGCTGCCGACAAGATTGATGATGGCTTCGATACTCGACACCCACAGCAAAGGCCAGCAGCGGGATCTGCGCGAGGAGATCGTGGCCGTCGTGGATGCCGAGGAGTTCGACGAGGCCCGCCGTGATCCGCGTGTTCGGGCCTTTGTGGCGGAGGCTGACGCCTACCTCGCCGACGTCGAGCGACACGCTCGAAACAGCTAGTCGACCGGCTGCAGCGGCAGCCACAGGCGCTTAGGTGTGCGAGATTCGGACGAGGGCCTGAAACCGAAGCGCTCGCGCCACATCCTCGCGGTTGCCTCATCATAGGGGTCGACGACGAGCACGGACGTCGCCTGTAGCTCGGCGGCTCGCCGGGCCGTCGCAGTGGCATGCAGAAGCAGCTCCTTGCCGTCGATGCCCGCCCGCTTGTCCTTCGCGATCCACGTGACGAGTGCGGCTGGAACGCGCACGGGATCAACGCCGAGGCGACCGCGATCACGCTGGCTCAGCTCCACCTGCGCCGACGCGAGCGAATAGAAGCCGGCCAGGCGCTGATCGGCGATCAGCAGCCGCGTGCGGGACGTAGCGTGCGAGCCGAACGCCTCGGCCCGCAGCCAAGCACTGGCCGCGACGGCCGCGGGGCGATCGCCGGCGTCGAAGTCGTCGAGGAGGGCACCCAGCTCGCCGGGCACCTGCGCCGGGCCCGACGGCAGCGTGAGCCATGTCGGCGCTGGATCGACGAGCGCCTCAGCGATTGCTGCGCCAAAGTCCACCCTCCCCACGTCCCGTCCGGTCACGCGCTTGCGGCCTTCGCACTCGCGGCGCTCTCGATCGGAGCGCGAACGAACGGCCCCTGCAGCGCGTAGTGGTTCTCGACCGTGTACCCCAGCCGTGTTCGCGGAGCCTTCTTCGCGCGGGTCCACACCTTCAACAGCTCGAGCTCGCGCAGCTCGTCCAAGCCCCGCTGCAGCGTGTCGGCCGAGACCCCGTACCAGCCGGACGCGTGCTCGGTCGGCAGCGTGAACGTCGGCGACTGCGCGAGACAGATCAGCAAGGTCGCTTTCCCCGGTAGCTTGAGCTCCTTGTGCCAGCGCTGCGTGAAGTAGGCATACGGGAGTTTGAAGAAGCCCCGCTGCGTTCCGGTCGGACGGCTGAATGGGCGCCGGGACCCGTCCTCCATGAGCAGGAAGACCTTGCGCACGCGGTGGTCGCGCTCACTGCGAACGAGGCCCTGCCGCTCGAGCCAGGTCCAGTTGCGCGATATCGTCGTCTCGGAGCTCAGCGTCTGCGGGAGGTCGAGCATCCGCGCCCAGCTCATCGCCGGCTGGCGGACGTCCCACGGATCTGATGACGCACCGGCATGCAGCAGGAGCCAGAGGTCGAGCGCCACCGGCCTGCGACCCTCGACGAACCCCGCGAGCGGACCAGGCTGCTTCGGCGGACCGGGGATCTGCAGGAACGATCTGCGGATCGGCACGTTGCGCCGCCGTGATCGGTCCAGCAGGTCCAATAGGGTGTCTTCAGGAGTGGCGACTACGTCGATGTCCATGGTTACAAGGATGACACAGTCAGGCCATATTCATGGCCCGCGAACATCCGCTCATTCGACACCTCAGCGGTAGCTCTAGTAGCTCATAAGAGACCCGGACTACCCCCGTGATGAAGACCGGGACGAATGCCTAGAGGCGACTCGCCGTGACGGCCCGGGCCAGCGTGACCCCTACTGCCCAGGCGATCCCCGCTTTGCGCGCGACTCGTCAATGATCCGCTGGCCCGGCCGCGCAGGTGGAGCACTGCGTGGACGCACCCTCCAGTACGAAGTGATGCGCCAGCGCTCGACTGCGACACCTGCCAGGCAGCTCGCAATCCCGCCGGTCGTGGCTGGAGAATCGGATGATGCTCCGAGAGGCAGAGCTCGATGCCTCAATCGCCGCTGAGGAGACGAGGCTCGCCGAGCTCGAGCGGCTGAGCGACGAAGCACGAAGGCGGATCTCAGAGCTGCGCGTCGCGCGCGAACGGGCCGCGGTAGTCGACACGGAAACCGAGCGAGCCGACGAGGGAGATGCTCCTTGGTCACCGGTTCGCAAGGTGGCGCTCTTCGCGAGTCTGTTCCGGGGTCGGGACGATGTGTTTCCGCGTCGTTGGGAGAAACCGGGGAAGGGGCGCAGTGGGTGGGCGCCGCGCTGCTCGAACGAGTGGGCCCAGGGGGTGTGCGCCAAGCCGCGCGTGAAGTGCGGGGAATGCTCGCATCAGGCGTTCCTGCCGCCCACGGACTCGGAGTTGGTTGCACACCTGCAGGGCAGGCAGGTGATAGGTGTCTATCCGCTGCTCGCCGACGACACGTGCTGGCTGCTCGCCATCGACCTCGACGGCGGCGCCTGGCAGGCCGATGTCGCGGCGCTGCGCGAGGTGTGCCGCGAGCTGGGTGTGCCCCCGGCGGTCGAGCGCTCGCGCTCGGGGGACGGCGCGCACCTGTGGTTCTTCTTCACGGCTCCGGTTTCGGCCGCGCTGGCCCGGCGGTTCGGGCTGATGCTGCTGACGGAGGCGATGGGGCGCTGCTCAACGCTGAGCATGGCCTCCTACGACCGTCTGTTCCCGGGCCAGGACACGCTCCCGCGGGGCGGCTTCGGGAACCTCATCGCGCTGCCCCTGCAACACGAGGCTCGCAAGCGTGGCAACTCTATGTTCCTCGACGATCAGCTCGAGCCCCACGAGGACCAGTGGTCATACCTGGAGTCAGTTCCACGGATCGAGCCCAGTCGCCTGGACGGCCTGGTTGACGAGGCCGATGCCGCCGGCCAGGTTCTGGGCGCTGCCGGGGAGAATGTCGACCGACAGGCGCCATGGCGCGCCGCCCGGTCGCTCTCCAGCCGACTCGCGGCGGCGGCGATGCCGGACGCCCTGACCGCAACACTCGCACAGCGCTTGTACATGCAAACCGATGGGCTGCCCGCCGCGCTGCTGGACGGGATGCGCAGGCTCGCGACGTTCTCCAACCCCCTATTCCTTGAACGCCAGCGGCTTCGGATCTCCACGGCGCGCACACCGCGCGTGATCGCGTGCTTCGAACAACAGGGAGACTTCCTCGTCCTTCCCCGCGGCACCCTCGCACCGTTGCAGGAGATGCTCGACGGCCTTGACGTCAAGCTGGACCTGGCGGATGAGCGCAGCGACGGGGCCGGGCTCGAAACGTCGTTCACCGGCGAGCTGCGCGACGACCAGGCCGCCGCCGCGCGCGAGATGCTCGCGCACGAGCTCGGGGTGCTGTGCGCACCTCCAGGGATGGGCAAGACCGTGATCGCGGCGAACGTGATCGCGGCCCGCGGACGCTCGACGCTCGTCGTGGTACACAGCAAGCCACTACTTGAGCAATGGGTCCTGCGGCTGACCCAATTCCTCGATCTCGATGTCAAAGACATCGGCATCATCGGCGCGGGCAAGAACAAGCCGAAGGGTCGCCTGGATGTCGCGACCCTGCAGAGCCTCGGGCGTCGGGAGAACCTGCAGGAGCTGCTCGCTGGCTACGGGCACATCGTGGTCGACGAGTGCCATCACGTTCCGGCGGTAACCGCCGAGCAGGTACTGCAGTCCGCTCCCGCGCGTTACGTCACAGGCCTCACGGCGACCCCGTATCGGCGCGACGGACATCACCCGATCATCGCGATGCAGTGCGGCCCGATCCGCCACGAGATTGACCGGCATGCAACCAGCTCAGGACCCGAGCTGAGACTGCGAATCGTCCGCCGCCAGACAAGCTTTGACCCGGCCGTGCTGCCAACCGAAGCCGGCATCCAGGAGATCTATGGTGCACTCGCCGCAGACGAGCTGCGCGCCGATTTGATTGCCCGAGACACGATCAAGCTGACGACCGAAGGACGCTCGCCGATTGTCCTGACCGAGCGACGCGAGCACCTGCAGCAGCTCGCGGTTCGCCTGCGAGAACACATCCCGGCATTGATCGAGCTGCACGGCGACATGCGCCCCCGCCAGCGAAGAGCCGCAATCGAGCAGCTCGCTACCACCGATGCGGACACCGCGCGCGTGGTGCTCGCCACCGGCCGCTACATCGGCGAGGGCTTCGACGACGCCCGTCTTGACACTCTCCTGCTCGCGATGCCGATCGCTTGGAAGGGAACCGTCGTGCAATACGCCGGACGTCTGCACCGCCCGCATCCCGGCAAGCACGACGCGCTCGTCTACGACTACGTCGACGCCGAGGTACCCGTGCTGCGGCGCATGTTCGCCAAGCGCCTGAAGACCTACACCACCCTCGGCTACGCGCTCGAGTAAACCCCAGACGTTAAGGCCACTGGAGCCGCTCGTTGGCCTAAACCCCCCTGAAATGAGCCCAATTCAGCCGGTTTCCGGGTTCTCACGAAGCGACCAGATAGTGCTGATTTCCAGGCATAACTGTGCCAGCAGGGCCCGAGTGCGGTCCTTTTTCACACGCGAGAGGTCGCAGGTTCGAAACCCGCCGCGCCCATGGAAAGAAGTCCCTGGAAATGCACATATTCCTGTAACCGTTCAGTTGGTTGGGGGACATAACTCCTGCTCGCGTCGAATGTTGGGGGCGTGGAGCGCGCTGAGGCGGAGGCGATCTATGACGCGGGGCGGGAGGTCGTCGTCGAGGTTCTGCTGGCGATGGATCGGCGTATCCAGCAGCTGGAAGCGCGGGTCGAGAAGCTCGAGCGTCGAGCTGAACGCAAGCTGAATCGCTCCTCGCGCAATTCCTCGCGCCCGCCGAGCTCCGATCCGCCGTCATCCTCTGCACGCAGCAAGGACCCTTCGGGTCGCAAGCGTGGCGCTCAGGAAGGCCATGAGGGCCACGGGCGTCCGCTGTTGCCGGCGTGGGCGGTCGATGAGGTGGTCGCGCACTGGCCGTCGCGTTGCCGCTGCGGGCACTGTCTTCGCCGAAGCAGAGCGTGCGCTGGTGGGCGCGCCGGCGTGCCACCAGGTTGAAGAGCTACCGCCGATCAACGTCGGGTAAGCGAACACCGTGCCCAGCGCGTGCGTTGCCCCTCCTGCGGCAGGCGCAATCGCGCGGCGTTGCCCGACGAGGTGCGTCGCAGCTGCTTTGGCCCGCGCCTTCAAGCGGCGGTGGCGACGCTGTCGGTGCGCAATCGCGTCTCCCGCGATGACGCTGTGGAGCTATGCGAAGAGCTGTTCGGGGCGCGCATCAGCTCGGGTACGGTGGACACGATCCTCACGAGTGGCCGCGCACGCGCTGGCCGAGCCTCACGACGATCTGCTCGCCAGGCTGCGCGCCTCGCCGGCGCTGAACATGGACGAGACCGGCTGGCGCACCGCCGGCGCGCGGCGCGCGCTGTGGGGCATCTTCGATTCCGAGCACGCCTACTTCTCGGTGCAGTCATGACCGGCACGAGGATCACGCCAAGGAGCTGCTCGCCGAAACGCAGGCGATTGTCACCTCTGATCGCTGGTGGGCGTATGCGCACCTGCCGCTGCGCCGCCGTCAGCTCTGCTGGGCGCACCTGCGGCGGGACTTCAAGGCGCACGCCGAAGGACTCACCGCCGAGAAGGAATTCGGCGAGCACGGACTTGCGCTGTGCGAACGCGTCTTCTGGGCCTGGGAGGTCTTTCAGCACACCGGCGACCGCCGCGAGCTGAAACGCACGGTCCGCTCGCTGCAGCGGACCTACAAGCCGATCATCCACTCCTACGCAACCAAACGGGCGCGCAACAAGCGCTGCCGCGGGATGGCGCGCAATCTCATGAAGGCGTGGCCAGCGCTATGGACCTTCGCCGCGCACGCCGGTGTGCAACCGACGAACAACCACGCCGAGCGCGCCCTGCGCTCCGCGGTCACCTACCGCAAGCTCTGCCTCGGAACCCAGTCCGAAACCGGCGAGCGACGGATCGCACGGCTGCTATCGGCGCATACCACCTGCCGGCTGCAACGCCGCTCGCTCTTCCCCTACCTCACAGACGCGATCCGCGCCCACGCCCGCGGCGATCCCGCACCGCTACTCACCTGAGCACCACCAACTGAACGGTTACCAGGATGTGTGGATTTGCAGGGCTTTTCCCGCGCATGGGTATTCCGCTCTAGCTGGAGGGCAGATCGGAGGACAGATCGGCAGACAGATCGGAAGGGGTAGCGCCGCGTCGATCGACGCTCTGCTGCGGCTGATAGCGGCCTCGACGGTGGAAGCTATTCGACCCCGGTACGGGGAGGACGAAAGCGGGCAGACCCACATGGTCGCTCTCGGTCCCGATCGCGCGCTCGATCCCGACCGAACACTCACCGCAGGGCATCTGTCTCGATCGCGGCTACCCGCTGACGCGCCTCCTCCGGTGCCGGGCGCTCGTTGTGTCAGTGGGATCGCGGCGATCCCGACCACCTAAGCGGCGACCGGCTCGTGAGCTTCAACGACGGCCAGCCGATGGCCGAGGGGGGTCAGCAGTCGATCCATGGTCGAGACCTTTGGGACGACCTCGCCACGCTCGATCTTGCTGATCTCTGCCTGCTGCACTCCGGAGCGAACCGCCAGCTCCTTCTGAGTCATGTGCGCGCTCGTGCGCGCAGCAAGCAACTCGGCGGCAAGCCGAAAGCGGGTATCCAGAGCGCGCAGCTCGGCAACCGCCTCGGACCCCTCAGCGACCGCCTCCTGCTCGATGTCATCGATGAGCTTGTCGAAATCATTCATCGCGTTTCCTTTGATCGGCCACCCATTCTATGTGTTTGAGCACATGACCCCACTGTATGTGTTTTAGCACATCCTGTCAAGGCTGCCGTCTGCCACTCCTCCGCTGCGTCTTACGCGCTGCCGCACCTCTACGCTCGAGGATCTTCAGCCGCCGGCGAGCCTCTCCGATCTCGGCTTGCTGCCGCCGCTTGCTGGGGTCCTCGCCCGTGTCGTAAGCGTGCAGGAGCAGGACAACAGCGCCGGCTCGGGTGGTACAGAACACGCGCAAGAGCACATCCTCCCGACGAGGTGCGCGATCGATTTGGTCTCAATCCCTCTGCCGTTCATCCGCACCCGGAACTCGAAGATGCCCTTCTCGACGGACCGCCCCCAACCGGAACGAGCAACGGCCGGCCCGTGGGTCTGAAGCACACGCCGCATCGCCCGGCCCGCCCAGCGCACACCGCTTGGTCGGACTGAGATCGTTCTTGATCCAGTCCAGCACCGGCTCAAGTCATCTAACTCGAGCGTCGAGGCTCAGCACTGATGTGGTCGGCTCGATTCAGCCAGGACGGTGATGCCATGGATCTTGGCCTCAAGGTTGACGATCTCCTCAGGGCTTGGCTATCCGCGGTCGAGCCCCTGGACCTTGCGTGTTCTCCTCGTCGCGGCGGTATCGTGGGGATATGTCCAGACTTGAGCGCATCACGTCTGACCCGGCCGTCTGCCACGGCCAGCCAACGATCAGAGGGCTGCGCTACACCGTTGAAAGCGTGCTCGAGCTGCTGGCGGCCGGAATGACGATCGACGAGATGCTCGCTGATTACCCGGACTTGGAGCGCGAGGACATCCTTGCTGCGTTGGAGTTCGGCGCCCGCACCGTCGGCCACCGTGTGGTCCCACTGACCGCTGCGTGAAGTTCCTGATCGACGCACAGCTGCCGGGCCGGCTCGCGGAGTTCCTAATCCAAGCTGGACACGATGCGGTGCATACAAGCGAGCTCCCGGATGGGAATCGCTCGGCCGACCGACAGATAGCTCGGCGCGCCGACAGCGACGGCCGCATCGTGGTCACGAAGGACGGGGACTTCCGAGACGGCCACCTGCTCGCACGGTCGCCACGGCAGTTGCTCGTCGTCGCCACCGGCAACATCACGAACGACGCGCTCCTGGAGCTCTTCGAGCTCCACCTCGACGCGATCGCCTCCGCGCTTGACCAAGCCGACCTCGTCGAGCTTTCTCGGGATACCCTGACGCTCAGTCGGCATAGCGACGACAGCGACACCTGAATTCCCGCTTCGCTAAGTCCGGAGATCCAAGATCGCGAGCACGAATGCGCACGTAACGCGATCGGATCGCAATTTTGCGGGTCACCCGCGAAACCCCCGCCCAAATACGCCCAAAGAGGGCTAGAATGGCTTCCACTCTGGCTGGTCCGCAGTCACCTCAGCGGGCCGAAAACCCTGGAAATATGGGCCTTCAGGGCGAGTAGCTCGGTGTGGAGCCCAGCGCTTCACACGCGAGAGGTCGCAGGTTCGAAACCCGCCGCGCCCATGGCCAGTTTTGCCTGTAGTAGAGCCAATCTCGGCCGGTTCAGTCGGAGCCCGGTCGGTGGGCCAAAGTCGCTCGGTGGGCCAAATTGCGGGCCAAAATCGCGCGTTTCGGGGCCGAAATCGCGCCTTGAAATTGTCTTTGGGCGAGGCAAGCGTTGCTGCCGCAAGACGTCCTGGATGCCGAGAGATTGGCTTGTGTACTGGGATTCTGCGTCGTTGCAGATAACCGCCGACGTGGGGCGGCTCCGGTTTCGAACGATTGAGCAATCATCGCGGCAACGACAGGTCGCCGACGCGATGCTGGAACGCTATAGCATTGCGATAGAATGGCAGCTAAGTAGTGCATTATGCGCTCCTATTGGGGTATTCCGGGATTTGCGCTATACTTAAATGCCTATGATAGCTGGTGCTATAGCGCAAGCTTCTCTGGTCACGCTCCGCTCTGACGTGGACCGGCAGGTCGCGGATGCGTTTAGCCGCCTACCCGATGTGGATGTGATCCGTGACGCGCCAGAGTCCGCCGTGGTAGTCGCCGGGCAAGCCTTTCCCGTGAAGGCCGGGGTCATCGAGACCAGAGAGCTGGCTGGATTGCTTGATCGTAAGCGGAGCGTCGGTAGGCGCATCCTGATGATCAGGGCCGTCCTGGACGACGCTACGGCCGCGCGTCTAGAGGACGCCGATATCGGCTTCGTGGATGCGGCGGGTCGCGCTTGGCTTCCCGGCCAGGCGCTGACCAAGCGCGTGCGTGACCCGCTGCCGGCTCACCGGCGTGCCCTGCGCGCAGGCAGCCTCCGGCCTGCGCAGCTGATCGCTGACCACCCCGACGAATCCTGGACGATCCGGCGACTCGCCGAGCGAGGCGCGAGCAGCGAGGTGACCGCCCACCGTCTGCTCAGAACGCTGGAGGAGGCGGACTTGATCGAGCGCCACGGGCGCGGGCGCGGGATGAAGCGGCGTGTAGTCGATGTCGAGGGCGTGCGGCGTTGGCTTGCCGAGCATGGCCGCCCCTCCTCCGTACAGCGACTGCCATGCTTCGTCCGAGACCCCAACGCAGTCCCAGCGTCGATCGCGGGCTATGAGTTGGTTCTCACCGGCGCCTTGGCAGCCGAACGGATGGGACTGCCGGTCCTGACCGGGATGCAGCGACCGCTGTATCGAGTCCAGGCTTCCGGCGAGGATCTTGAGCAGATCCCCCAGGCACTCGGTGGATTCCGAACCGAGCGGGGAGCAAACCTCACGTTGATCGCCGACCCGGAGCACCTGGCCAGCGGTGACGCACGTACCTATGGAGACGGAGGAGTGACAGCTCCACCCAGTCGAGTCATGCTGGATCTGTACCTTGAGCCCAGAGGCGAGGCTGCGGTCGGCGTTTTCCTCGACCTGTGGGGAGCGAGGGAAATCACGTGACCGACGAGATCAAACATCCACCGAGCGCACTGATAGGCGAGGCGGCAAGCCTCTTCTATCTCCTCGGCGGCATGGTCGCTAAACATCTCGTCATCGTCGGCGGCCTCGTTCCACCACTGCTCGTACCGGAAGCCGCCGACGCGCACATCGGAAGCGCGGACATCGATTTGTGCTTGTCGCTTGCCATCACCAAAGGCGCGACGCGCGAGTACTACCGATCGATCGAGAAGCTTCTCGAGCCACACTTCGAGCTGGAGCGCGCAAGCGGATTTCGCTGGCGCAAGAAGGAGAGTGCGCCCGGCCTCCCTCTCATCCTGGACTTCCTCGCGCCCGCCGCGGAGGATGACACCCTGCTCGCTGACGGCACACGCGCGCTTGATGAAGAGACCGCGGCCCAGAACGCGGGTCCACGCCTCCGTCCGTTCCCGATCCGTTCCGGCGGGCTCGTCGACGAAGACGCCCTGTCGCGCACCCTTGAAGGCGTACAGCTCGTATATCGCCCCGGAACTCGAGCCGACGTGACAATCCGCTATGCCGGCCCCGTCGGCTTCCTTGCCGCCAAGGCCGATGCGCTCGAAGGTCGCGATGACTCCAAGGATGGCTATGACGTGTCCTGGTGGTGCATAAACGCTCGGCCGTCCAGCGCGGAGGTGGCCGCCCTGGTCACTGAGCGGCCCGCCTTTCAAGCAGGACCTCTTTCAAGAGAGCGTGGCGCAACTACACGCTGCGTTTCGTGCTCCGGACTACCCCCGGGCCGGACGGCTACGCCCGGGAGAAGCACCCTGACCTTCAGCCTGGCGACGAGGAGTACGAGCAGGCTCGTAACGCCTCATACACGGTTGCTACCGAGGTAATCGAGATTCTCAAGAAAAACCTCTGGTAGCACCGCCGCTTGCCAGAGCCACGCACCGGATAGAGATGGCTGTCGAGTTCAGTGTCCTCGGCGCTCACGCTTACTTCTCGGTAGCGAAGCGGGTAGCGCGCCTCGCCTTGCGTCCAATGCCTGAATCTCGTCCCAGGCGGTCGTCTCCCGCCGCCTTCGTGAGAGTGCCGCTCCTCGGGCAGAGCAGCAGCGCGCCGCGAGATGTCCAACTTTCGCTTCGTGTGCCGTCGCTTCGCTTGCCGACGGTATCTGCGGCGGGCACTGCGGTTTTCGACGTTAGCCCAAAGGTGTGATGCGTCGGCTGATTCGGCGGCCCGCCGTGAGAATCAGCGCCCCGATGAGACCAACCACCCCACCAACGACACCAGCAGGAACACCGAGCTCGAATACGGCAAACCAAGCAGTCGGTGCGTAGGCGAAAAGGCCAACAACGAGCCCAACGAGCCCCCCGATTACGCTCGCAGAGGCCGCTCCGACGGTCACCCACCGTGCGATCAGCGGCATGCCACGCAGTTCGACCGCGATCGCGTTCATAGCCCAATCGGCGCAATCGGAAGGCGCTCGGTAAACGAGCGCGTTTGGGTGAATCCAAGGCGCGCTCGGCAGGCGCGCACCGGACATGCGGAGGGACTGCGCCCAGCGAACCTCATTGCGCCGCCGCCGGGATGGCGAAATGGCGTTGCAGCTCGTTGGCGTAGGATCTGCCGATTGAGCTGCTGCGCTCGGCGAGCCACTCGCTGAACGCGATCCGGCCGAGGGGCGGGTTGTGGGAGATGAGCAGGTCGACGGTCAGGCCGCCGATCTCCTCGGGCGTGAGCACGCCGTCGTGGACGAGCAGGCCCAGCGCGCGCGAGGCCGCCGAGATGACCGTGGGCGGCAGGTGCAGGATCGGCGAGCGTGCTCCGACCGCGCCGCGAATCGCCCGCACAAGCTCATCGAAGCTCATCGTCTCCGGCCCGGCCCCATCGATGATGGTGTCGCCGGCGATGTGCGTGGATTGCTCGCAGATCCGCGCCAGATCATCGACGTGTACCGGCTGCACCTGGTAGCCGCCGCTCCCTGGGAGCGCAAAGATCGGCATACGTCGCAGAATCCAGGCGATGTTGTTGACGAGCACATCGCGATCGCCGCCAAATACCAGGGTGGGGCGGACGATCGAGTATGGAACGCCTACCTCGGCCAGCGCAAGCTCAACCAGCGCCTTGCCTCTGTAGTAGGGCAGCATCGACTCAAGTGACGGGTTGGCGATGCTGACGTGAACGATGCGCGCCACCCCGGCCCGTCTGGCTGCGAAGAAGAGCGCACGCGAGTTGGCGATGGCGTTGGCGAAGGACGCGCGCCCGTGGTCAAAGCGAACCCAATAGGTGTTGTAGAGGGTGCTGACCCCCTCCAGGCTCTGGGCGAGAGCCACCTGGTCGTCGAACCTGTAGGGCAGCGTCTCGACCCGTCCTCGCAGCGGGTGCGGGCGGTCCGGGTGAAACGTGAGAGTTCTCACTTCGCGCCCGGAGTCAAGCAGCCGCGCCGCGATGCGCGACCCCGTGTAGCTGAAGACGCCTGTGACGAGGTCCAGTCCTGTATCGGCGCTCATTTTGATTCTCCTTCCGGTTGGGAAGGCAGCAGCGCGCCGAGCAGCGGTGCGTAGCGCTCGCCGAGGTCGAGCAGCGACTCCGCGCGGGCGTGTCCGCCTTCCAGGTGGCTGAGCATGTCAACGCCCAGGTACAACGCGACGATTGCGAACGCCATGTCGCTCGCTGGGAGCATCGGCGCAAATGGCGATCCCGCGAGCAGATCCCGCAGCTTGTCGACGCCCATCCACCAGCATTATTCGATGCTGATTGGCAAGCGCTACCTGGTGGCCGACCGGCTGAGCACCTGCGGCGAACTCAACGACCTGCTCCTGGACTACAACGGCCAGATCGCCAAGCTCGGAGTCGTCCCGGCGAGCCCTGCGGCGATCGGCCAGATGCTCGACCAGGCGGCATGACCCCCTCCTGATAACGGAGACAGATGCTTCGGCCGTGTCCAGGTTGCTCGTTAGGCTGGCGCGTCACCGTGAGTGAGCAAGACCGCTTCAATACGCTGTTCGATCTCCAAGACGCCTCTCGGCACGAGGCCGATCGTCTCCTGCTCGACAGCATCTTGGTCGAGCACGCTGCGCTCGGCTCAGGGCGCGGGCATGGCAGCGGCCATCAGCAGTACGAGCTGCGGCTGCGCTCATCCGATGGAGCGGAGGTGAGGGCGTTCTTCAAGCCGGCGAACGGCCTCGGTCAGCGCTCGCTTGAGCTGTTCGGCCAAACGCGGGCCTCTTGCGTGCTCGCCGAGGCGCTCGCGTGGCGGCTTGCGGTCGCGCTCGGGCCTGCGTATGCCGGGCTCGTCGCGCCTTGTGTCCTGCGCTTCTTCGAGACGATCGACGTCGACGCGCCAGGCGCGCTGGCACTTGCGCGCCCGGGCGTCGATGAGAGCTACGCGCCGGCGGACGCGGTGCCCGAGCAGTGGGCGGCGGCCGCTCTGTTTGACGCGCTCAGCGGGCAGCAGGACCGCCACAGTGGCAACTGGCTGTGGGATCAGGACGGCCGCGCGCTGTACCTGATCGACCACGGGTATTGCTTTGCGCGACGGGGCGACCATTGCGCGAACTCGGAGATCCTTCGTATCCGCCGCGAGCGTGGCGGGCTCGCCGTGAGCGACGCTGAGGTCGAGCTCCTCAGCCGGACGCTCGAGAAGATCGGGCCGCTTGTGCTGGAGCACGTCCTGGAGAGCTCGCGTGTTCGCTCGCTTCGCGCTCGTGCGCAAGCGATGATCGCCCCGCCTGCCGTGATCCTGCGCGAAGGAGCGTTCCACTGACCCGCTTGCGGCTGGGCTGAGCCACTGATACCATGCTTACTCAAGAGCTAACCCTAAGCGACCGACAAAGAGATCAAGATGGTTCATGTTGAGTTCTGGCGACCGGGCCGCGAGATCGGCCAATCGGAGTGCGTAGCCACGCTGACGCAGCGCGGCCGAGACGCACCCAAGATCGAAGGTCGCGAACCACAGGCCGTTGACCTCCAGCGGATGGTGCTCAGCATCGGCACCGGCCGGACCATCAGCTGGGAGGATGACCCGGAAGAGTGGGCGCGCAGTCTCACCAGCTCCTACCGCACTCCCTACCTCCTAGCCGAGATCGTCCACGACGACCATCCGGCGCCCGAACTCGCCGGCGAGCGGCTCGTCGTGCGCCAGCGAGTGCGCAGCTGATCCGTCTCTGCGGATGCCGCGCACGGCACGCTCGGACCCCACCGCCAAGCTGATCGGCCAGGCGATCCGCCAGGCTCGCCACGAAGCCGGCCTGACCCAGGCCGAGCTCGCGCGGCGACTCGAGACCACCGCCCCATACATAACGAACGTCGAGGCCGGACGCGCCAACTTGACGGTCGGCCAGCTCGCCTCGATCGCAGCGGCACTGGACGCAGTGATCGAGATCAACCTACGCGTCGTCGAGCAGAAGCCGCTCGTCATTCGCCGCACCGCGAGCCACCAGCGGTAGCCCCAGCCGCACCGCGATGAGGACGTCGCTTGGGCGAAAAGTTTAGGCCCATGCGCTCGTCCGTGGGCCTAAACCCAGCGGAAATGAGCCGAAATCAGCCGGTTCCCGAAGAGCGCCCGAGCACCAAACTGTGTGCATTCCCAGGGAATACGGCGGACACGCTCGGTGTGAGAGATCTATTCACACGCGAGAGGTCGCAGGTTCGAAACCCGCCGCGCCCATTGGCCGACTAGGTGTAGTTCCTAACGAGGTTGGTCAGTCTCGATGCGGGCGGCTTGTGGCCGAGTGAGCCGTGTGGTCGCCTGAAGTTGTAGCGCTCGAGGTAGAGATTGAGCGCTGCGGCTCGTTCTGGCGAGCTGCCGTAGATGCGGCTGTAGGCCCACTCGTTCTGCCAGGGTCTGGATGAAGCGCTCGATTCTCCTATGTCAAGAGATTCATGCTCGGAGCGGTGTTTGCCCAGGCGTAGAGGCGGCGGTAGAGGACGTTGGCGAGGTGGCGCTTGAGGGCTCTGCGGGCCTCGCGTGGGGTCTTGCCTTCGGTGACGCAAACCCCTGGGTTCGAAGAAGCAGCAAGTCTCGGCTCGCCTTTCCCGCTCGCGGCTCAACCAGCCGCCGATGGTTCCGGTGATCGCTCAAGCCGAGGTACGTGGCGCCGATAGCTCTTTGATGACGTCCGCCACGAGCAAGCTGCGACGTTGGGCTCCCCAAGAGCGGTCCCTACAGGTGGCAGTCGGGACGTGGATCGCGCTTGCGCTGGTCGGACCAGTGTATGTCGCCCTGCCTAGCTTGGGCCGGGAGCACGCTCCGATCGTGTTCCTCGGCAGCGCTGTGGCCATGCTGTGCGCGGCACTAACCGCCGTGATACCCGATCAACTGAGACTGAGACTCGTGTATCCCGTTGGCGTTACGCTCGCGCTGGGTGTGGTGTCGGCGGAGGTCGCGGCGACCGGCGGCGCCGGCTCGGCTCTTCGAGGCTTTGCGCTGTTCTACGTTGTCTTCGGTGCCTGGTTCTTGCCGCGCGGCGCCGGTGAACGCGTGCTGGCAGTCGCGGTCATCGCCAACCTGCTCCCCCTCATCTATGACCGAGGTGCGCTCGCGGGCTCGTCGCTCGGTTGGACGATCGTGCTCACTGGCACGTTCGTGGCCTCAGGTGCGGCGATCATCGCTGTTCGCAGTGAGCTGACCAAGACCGTGGCGCTCGACACCGAGCGCCTGAAGACGATCGTCGCTTTGCATCGCGAGGTCGAACGCGCCGAGTTCGACGTACAGGACGTGGTACTGGGGATCCTCGACCGGGCGCGCATCCTGCTGGGTGCCAGCGCCGCGAGCGCAGGGATCATCGAAGGCGCGGAGATCGTCTACAGGTACCGCACTGGCCCTGGCCGCGACAGCGGCGTCGCGATTCGCACTCCTCGTGATCGAAGCCTGTCGGGCATCTGCTTCAAGACCGGCGAGGCCGTCTACTGCGAGGACTCAGAGACCGATCCGAGGGTGGACAAGGTTGCCTGCCGGGCGCAGGCACTGCGCTCGATGATCATCGTTCCGCTGCGCCATCGCGGGGAGATCGTGGGCGTCCTCAATGTCAACTCGCCCGAGCTTCGCGCCTTCAGCAGCAATGACGTGCGCACGGTGCAGCTGATCGCCGGTGCCATCTCGGCCGCTTATGGCCACGCCGTTGATATCGCCACGAAGCAGCAGTTGCTGGACGAGCTCGAGACGACGGTTTCGGCCCTCAGAGACAGCGAGGCCAAGCTCAGCCACCAGGCGCTCCACGATCCGCTCACAGGCCTTCCCAACCGCACGCTGTTCCTCGACCGGCTGCGAACAGCGCTCGCCGAGCGCGGAGAGCCACGAGTCGCCGTCCTGTTCGTCGACCTTGACGGCTTCAAGGTGGTCAACGACAGCCTCGGTCATGACGCGGGAGACGCCCTACTGGTTCAAACGGCCCAGCGCATCAGCAGCGTGTTGCGCCAGGGTGACACGGCCGCCCGGCTGGGCGGGGACGAGTTCGTCATCATCTGCAAGGATGACTCGCCGGTGGGCGCGGCCGTGCGCATCGCCGAGCGTGTCATCACGGTGCTTGAGGTGCCGTTCACCTTCGCCGACCGTGACGCATCCATGACCGCCAGCATTGGGATCGCCGCCCACGGCGGCCCCGCAGAGGATCTGCTGCGTGACGCAGACGCGGCGATGTACTCCGCCAAGGCAGGAGGTAAGGCCCACTACGAGATCTTCGAGCCAAAGATGCATGCTGAGGCCCACGCGCGTCTTGAGCTGTCGGGGCTCCTGAAGGATCGTTGCTAAGGAGCGCCGAGCCTGGCAGTTCCAGGGTTGGCTAGGACCTCGGGCGGACGGCGGAGTCGGCCGGTTGCTACAGCGCCGGCATGCCCAGGATTGCGCGCGTTTCGCTGGTGCTGTTGGTGGCCGGGAATGCGTCGTTCGGGACGGCCACGCCCAACCGCTCGCAGATCGGCTCCCAGCCGTCGGAAGCGGTCCACTCCAGCAGGCGGTCTGCGGGGACACCCGCGCGTACCTGAGCGTTGTGGTGCTCGAACGCGTCCATCATCGCGGTGGGGTTTCCCAGATCATCGGAGAAGCGCTGCTCGAACAGCTTGTGGATCGTCGTCCCGAACCACTGCTCCAGTCCAGGTGGAGGACTGTCAATGGGCTGGAAGATCGTGTTGGACGCACTGCGATACCAGGCGTCGGGGTCGCGGGTGGAAAGCAACACGAGCGCGTCGGGATTCGCCGCGGAGATCTCGCGCCAGAAGGAAGCTCCCGGCCAGTCGACCTGTGCCACGTAGCCGCTCAACAGCTCCGGCCAATCAACGTCGCGGCCATCGACCGCGTCAGTCCACCCGGACGCTTGAGCGGGGTCGCCGATGATCTCCGTCATGTGGTGGCAGCGACCTCCCAGCAGCTGCTCGAGCGCGAGCTTCAGTGAGGCTGTGCCCGTACGACCTACCCCGGCTCCGACTACCTTCAGCGGCATCTGCTCCCCCAGTTCGTTTGCCCACCAAGAACCCAGCTGGAGGAGAACCCTACCCGGGCGCGTGGGACTGCGCGCGCCTCGGCCAAAGACAACGAGCCGACTTTGTGTGCTACGCGTCCGCAACGGCCCCTGCGGGTTCGGCGGTTTATTGTTGGTCGATGATCGACCCCACGCCGACCTCCCGCGCCGAGGCGTGGCTTGCGCGTGGAGCGCACTTCTCGTGGAGCCCGGCACGCGAGAGCGCGGCGCCCGTGAACGTCTTCCACGTGGAGCTTGGCGACGCGGACGCGCCGGTCTTGGCGCTAGTGCACGGCTTCCCGACGTGCAGCATCGACTGGTTCGAGGTCGCCGAGCGTCTCAGCCCGCGCTATCGCGTGTGCATGCTCGACTTTCCCGGCTTCGGGTTCTCTGACAAGCCGCGCGGGTGGGGCTACAGCCTTCGGCGCGACGCCGAGCTCCTGGACCACTACCTGACGCAGATCGTCGGTGCACAGTCGCTCGTCATGGTCGCCCACGACCGCGGCGACAGTGTCGCGCTGATCCACGCGGGCAACGAGGCTGCGGGGCGCGCGCATACCGCCGTCGAGCACTTGGTTCTCTCCAATGCCAACCTCTTCCTGCCGCTGTCGAACCTGACTGACGCCCAACGGCTGATGCTCCACAACCCTGAGCTGCTCGGCCAGCTTACGCCCGAGCTCCTGGCGGCGGGCATGGGCGCCGTGACGTTTACGCCGCCTCGCGCGCCCGACGATCCCGCAGTGCAAGCCCTCGCCGCGACGTTTGCACACAGCGATGGAGTTACCGTGCTTCACGAGACGATCCAGTATCTCGTCGAGCGCTCGGCGGATGAGACGGCCTGGCTTCAGTCGCTGGCCGCAACTGCGGTCCCCGCGACTCTCATCTGGGGCGTATACGACACCGTCGCGCCGATCCGTGTAGCGAACCATGTCTGGCACGAGCACCTGATGTTCAAGCCCGGCCGCAACGCCTTCTACCTGATCCCTGGCGCCAACCACTATCTGCAGAACGACCGACCCGACGCCTTCGTCCAGACCCTCGCACACGCCCTGGACGCGCCCGAGGACATCGCGCCTGGCGCCCTCAGCGAAGCGCTCGACGCACCTATCCTCGTCGACCGCTCGCGCACCGAGCTGCCTAACGCCACACAGCTGATCGCAAAGCGCGCCGCAGTTACGTCACAACAACCGTAAGGCGCGGAACATCCCTGGTGACCGCCCTAGTCCGTAACCAATCGGGGCGACCTGCGCCGCCGTGCTTCTTGACATTCCGCAGCCCCCTTCCGCACGTCCGTTGCCAGCACGCGTGGGCGGGCAGGACCGGCGTCCGCCCACGTTGCCAGCACGCGTGGGCGGGCAGGACCGGCGTCCGCCCACGCAGTCTCGCTTGAACTGACGACGCCTAGCCGGTTGTCCGGGTGTCGGGCGTCTTTACGAGCTGATACAGGATGATCACCGAGAGCGCGAACACACACAGTGACCAGAACGGATAGGCAGGGATGTCAAACAGCGAGTCGATCGCCACCAGCACAGCTGTCGCGACCCCGAACCAGCGGCCGTACGCACCGCCCATAAACAGCGACCCCGCGGCGAACAACTGAAGGACGCCGAGGATCAGGGTGATCCAACCCCACGTTTTCAGTTCGCTGAGGATGTAATGCGTGTTCAGCACAAAAAAATGCGATTCGGAAATCGCCGCGATACCCCAAATGACATTCAGGACACCGCTGATACCGAGCAGGATGCCGGCGAATATCCACCAACTGGGTACATCATCCGCGTCCATCGAGTCCCCTCTCATCGTGTTGCTAGTTGACGCTCCGAGTGTAGATCTTCGAGGTCGCAGACGCCCGGTCGCCAGTTACCCTGCCAGGCGACCACCACGGGCTAGGCCGGTGCCGGTTCTGAGCCGGGTGTTCGCGTCGGTATGCCCCCGACGAAGAACAGCGCGACGGCTGCGATCAGGATCAGGACGGTAAGGCCGGCGCGCAGTCCGTCGAGGCGGGCGTGGGCGTTGGCCGCGAGCGCCGCCTGCGTAACCTCCGTGCTCGCGCCTGCTTCCTTCGTCGCGGCTTCGAGCTGCTTGTCGGACATGAACGGTATGCCGGCGGCCAGCTCGATGTGCGCTTTGTCTTTGACGCCCTGAGGGACCGCGTTGTTCATGTCGATGTGCGTCAGAAACGACGCCGTCAGCACCGCGATCAGGATCGACCCCGCGAGCGCGGTGCCCAGCGAAGCCCCGAGGTTGGTCACCGTGTTCTGGAGCCCGCCCACCTCAGAGCTCCGCTCGTCGGGCACGGCCGAGACGGTCACGGCGCCGAGCTGCGATGCGATCGCGCCGATGCCGAGCCCCACGAGCAGCAACGGCACGGTAACGATCTCCGCCCCCGCCTTGATATCGATCGCGGCCAGGAGCACCAGCAGCCCGATCAGCATCAGGACGATCCCGACGCGCACGACCAGCCGCGGCGAGACGTACGGGAACAGGCGCGGCACTCCCAGCGCGGCCGCCAGCAGGGTCAGCGACATGGGCAGGATCCGAACCCCGGTGTCGATCGCTGACAGCCCCAGTGCCACCGACAGGTAGAGCGGGAGCAGAAAGAAGACCCCCATCATCAGGAAGTATTGAAAGAAGAACATGATCAGTCCGCCCCGAAGCTGCTCGTTGCGCAGCAGCGCCGGATCGACCAGTGGCTCCTCACCGCGAGTGACCATGCGCGCCTCCCAGTGCAGAAACGACCAGACGAGCACCAGCCCGGCAACCATCAGCCACGGCACGGGCGACATTCCAAACCATTGAGGCGCGCCCGACTTCGGCGCCACCCAGCCCCAGGAGCCGGACTTGAGCACGCCGTAGACGAACACGCCAAGGCCGGCGGCGCAGAGGACGGCGCCGATCAGGTCAATTTTCGGCCGGCGGTCGGGGGGAGCGTCCTCGGCGCGACGCGCGAGCAACAGGATCACCGACACGAGCACGACCTCACCGGCGAAGACCCAGCGCCACGACGCATAGCTCGTCGCGAGCCCGCCGACCAGCGGACCAACAGCGATGGCGATCGCGCCGGCGGCGGCCACGAGCCCGTAGGCCGCGGGACGGCGTGCCGCCGGGAAGTTTCCGGCGACCAACGCCACGATCGACGGCAAAATCAACGCGGCGCCGACGCCCTCGAGAAAGGACCAGCCGAACAGCAGCACCGGCAGGCTGTGTGACAGCGCGGTGGTGAGCGAGCCGCAACCGTAGATCACGCAGCCGATCATGAACGCGCGCTTGCGGCCGATCAGCGCACCCACCTTCGCCCCCGGGATCATCAGCATCGCCATCACGAGGGTGTAGGCCGTGATCGCCCCCTGGATCCCGGTCACGGTGGTGCCGACGTCCTCGGCGACCGTCGCGATCGAGACGTTCATCACCGAGCTGTCCAGCGCCATCAAGAACTGGCCGGCGGCCAGCGTCAGCAGGATCACCTGAGCACCGGAGGCGGCGGTCTTTGTCATCGTTGAACCGCTCATGGGGCCCAGCCTTACAGGTATCCGGGTCGCCATGGTGGCAGGGTTCGGAGAGCCAGGCTAGAGGCCGCGCTCGGCGGTAGATGCGACCGGATTTGACGAGCCCGAAGCGCGCTCGATGGTCGCGCTGGCGCGCCGATGCTGCCTCAACGCGAGCGGGAGGGCTCCCGCGCCGGCTCTACGCGATGCTCGCCCGCCGCGCTCTCGGCTGCGCCGCTCGGCGCCAGCACGCTGGCACGGGCGCTTGCGGGCGCCAGCTTCACCTGCACGAGCGCCGCTCCGAGCTCCGCGATCGTCTCGCGTGCACGCGCGAGCGTTTGCTCGATCTCGGCGATCGGCAGCGCGCACGCCTCCAGGAAGCGCCTGGTGGAAGCCGCACCGAGCGTCTTTGCATCCAGTTCGAGTTCTTCGGTGTGCGTGTCCTGCGCGACGAGACCGGTCTGCGGCACGAGGATGCATGCAGCCATGTCGTCTGAGGTCACGGACGCCTCCGTCCGCACACGCGCGAGCAGGCTCGACGCGTCCGGCCGCGGCCCGAGCGCGCCCAGCATCTCGGCCAGGCGCTCGCGCCCGAGCAGCTGACCATCGCGGCGGGCCTCGATCAGGCCGTCGCTGAAGAAGCACGCGAGCGCGCCCGGCGGCAGCGACACGATCGTCTGGCGGCGGCCCGTCGGCACCGTCCAGCCGATCGGTGGCGACGCGCACAGCGCCAACGGCTCAGTCGTGCGCAGACCGCGAAACAGTGGCGGCGGATGGCCGGCGCTGGCATACGTCAGCAGTCCGTCACGAGCGTCGTAGATCGCCGCGGCGACCGTCGCGAAGTGCTCTGTGGCCGGGTCGGCGAGGACACGGCCGGCGAGCGCGAGCGCAGCCCGCGGCTCGAGGCCCGTCTGTAGATATGCGCGCAGCGTGTAGCGCGTGAGCGCAGCCTGGTTGAGAGCTCGGCGTCCGTGGCCGGAGACGTCCCCGAGGATGATCGCCACGGTCCCGCGCTCCACCGAGAACACGTCGTAGAAGTCGCCACCCGCCGCGGGCCCGTCCGCAGGCCGATACGCAACCGACACGCCCAGCCCTCCCACGCGCGCCGGCACGTCTGGCACCAGTGCTGCCTGCATCGCGCCGACGTCGCTCAGCAGCGTCGCGCGCTGGGCTTCCAGGCGCCGCGCGCGACGAGCTGCCATCCGCGAGCGAACCCAGAACCAGATCGCCAACGCCAACAGCGCGAGGATGATCGGCTTGCTCCAGTCCGGCACAGGCAGCGGCAGGGGTATCTGGCGGCCGATCGTGTCCAGTGGATTGCTCGAGCGATGCCCAGCGCGCTGTGTCGCACGTGCTGGGCGCAGCGCGCCTGGCGAGCCCGACGTCGGCGTTGCCTTGCCAGCCACCGGCGAGGCGGCGAGCCCTCCACCACCTGGATGGCGTGGGCTGCCGTGCGCCCGTCCGGCGCGTGGGCTGGGCGGCTTGGCCGGCCCGCTAGCGCCACCGGCTGATGAGCGGTGGCCGGGCGCAGCCGCCGCCGCTGCCGCCGCCGTCCCCGCCTGACCCGCGGGCGCGACCTGCGAGCCCGCCGATCGGTCGGCCGCCGACGAGGACGTCTCGCCGCCGGCCGTTGGCGTGCTCGTGCTCGAAGTGCTGCCCGAGGACCCGGCGCCCGCTGAGGGTTCCGTCGCGCCCGTGCTGGGCGTCGACTCGTTGACGCTGGGCGTGGACTCGTTGACGCTGGGCGTGGACACGCTGACCGCGGGCGTGGAGCCGCTGAGGCTTGGTGTGGACACGCTGCCGTCGGGCGTGGGGACTTCCACGCTCGGCACCGACACGGTCACGCTCGGAACGGACGCTTCCACGCTCGGCACCGAGACCGTAACGCTCGGCACCGAGGCTTCCAGGCTCGGCACGGACGCTTCCAAGCTCGGCAGCGACACGCCCAGGCCCAGCGCCTGCGTGCACACGCCGGTGAGCAGGAGCACGCACGCACCGATCAGCGATGCGCCGAAGGCGACCCGTGCTGCTGGTCTAGACCACCGGCGCGCCATCGTCGCTCGCGATCAGCCGGCCACGGTCAGGGCCGACAGGGCCTCCTCGCGCGAGCGCTGCAACGTGATCAGGCTCTCGACACCGGCGATTTCGAAGATCTGGAGCACCCGCTTGTTGTACTGCGAGCACACCACGCTCAGCGAACCGTCCCCCAGCTCGTGGAGCCTCATCGCGACGCCCACGAGCACTCCGATCGAGGTCGAGTCGATGAAGCTCACATCCGAGAGGTCGAGTATCAAGCGCCTGGCGCCGGCGTCGATATGGTCGGCGATGCCTCGCTTGAGCTGCGGGCTCACCGAGTAGTCGAGCTCTCCTCCCGCGACCAGCACGACCACGTCCCCGTCGCAGAGCTGGGAGCCCTCGGTTATGTCCTCGCCGATGTAGAACAGGCTCATCCTCTTACCTATACCCGCGTTGGCGCCCAATCATCGCGCATAGGCGGGTAGAGTGGCACAGCTCGACGTTCGTACTAGCGACCCTGGGCGCGCGCCGCGCGCCTCTGGTCAAGGCGCCTTCGTGAGCCGGCTGTGACCTGTGGTCACGAACGTGACGTGGTGGTTGATCAGGTCGGTGACCTTGACCTTGTCGCGCGCGACCTTGATCAGCGTGCCTTCACAGCGATCTTCGGTCAGCCATTCGGTGCCCTGCACCGCCCCGGCCGCGTAGTTGCCCTTGGTCGAGTAGCTGCCGTGCGCGTCGGCCCACAGTTTGCGAACTGCGTGTTTGCCGGAGCTGGCGGCGTGTGCACGGGCGATGTGGCCGCGCTCGGCGGCGGTCGGACAGACCGCGAAGTTGCCGCCGGTGAGGGACGCGACCACGAGGCCGTTGTGCCTCTGGCTGAGCACGAACGTGCCTTCGAAGAATTCGCCGACCTGGGTCACGCCGTTGGCTGCGACGGTGGTGATGGCGACCCGTCCGGCGGTCGCGTTGATGACCGTGTGGAACGGGATCGAGCGCAGCGAGGTGAGGGGTACGAACTTGGAGCTGCCCGGGAGACGTATCAAGACCGTCCCCGACACCGGCGCGATGGTTCCGGTCAGACCGAGCGTCGGCGTGGGCGGAGTGGAGGCGATGAACGGCGAGATGCCCAACTCGGGCGTGCCGCTGCCAGCGGGCGGTGGGCTGGTGCCGCCCGAGCCACCGGTGGTGATCAGCGTTGTTGTTATCCCGGTCGTCGTGCCCGTGGTTGGCGGGCTTTCATAGGTAAACAGGTCGGCGGGACTGGGCGCGCTCGTGCCACCGGCGCTCGTGACCGTCACTTCGACCGTGCCCGTGCCGGCGGGCGAGACCGCCGTTATCCGCGAGGGGGGCTGCACCGTGAAGCTGGTGGACTTCACGCCCCCGAAGCTCACCGTCGAGTTGGCCGTGAACCCCGAGCCAGTGATCACGACCGGCGTTTCGCCGGCGGCGGGGCCTTCGACCGGTGTCAATCCCGTGACCGTCGGAGCTTCGTCGTAGGTGAACTGGCCGGTGGGGCTGATCGCGCTCGTGCCGGCGTGGCTGGTGACCGTCACGCTCACGGTGCCCGTCCCCCCGGGCGCGAGCGCGGTGATCCTGGTCGGCGTTTCCACGACCACATCGGTCGCTTCCACCCCGCCGAAGCTCACGCTCGCGGGCGCCTTGAAGTGCGAGCCGCTGATCACCACCGACGTGCCACCTTCGACCGGCCCTTCGCCCGGCGCCACGTGCGTCACGGTGGGCAGCTGTTCGTAGCTGAACACGTCCTCGCCGTTGGTGGCGCTGGTGCCGCCGATGCCGGTGACGGTCACATCGACGCTGCCGCTTCCGGGGGGCGAGACCGCCTTGATCCTCGTCGGCGATTCGAACGACACGCCCGTGGCCGGCACTTCACCGAAGCTGACCTTGGAGCTGGCCGTGAAGCCGGTGCCCGTGATCACGACCGGCGTTTCGCCCGCCTGCGGGCCTTCATCCGGTTCCACCGCGGTGACCGTGGGCGCGGGCGTCGCGAACACCCACGCGGCGCCTGCGTCGTGTTCGCTCGAGATCCCGCCGATCACCGCCGTGCCACCGTTCGCTGACAGCGCGGTGCTGGAGCCGAAGGCGCCCTCGCCGACCTCTCCGCTGACTATCAGCTTGGCGCCCTGTTGCTGCCATTGCGGGGCCGAGAACAGCCAGGCGGCGCCGACGCCGCGGTTGTCTTCGGGTCCGCCGACCAGTGCGGTGCTCGCGTCGGAGGACAGCGCCACGCTGCTTCCGAATTCGGCTTCGCCCGCCTCCCCGCCGCCGTGGAGCTCCGCCGCCTGGGTCCACGTGGACCCAGTGAGCGTGAACACCCAGGCCGCGCCTTGGCCGGCGTTGTTGCGCGGGCCGCCCACGATCGCGGTGGCGCCTTCGCCTGAAAGCGCGACGCTGCGCCCGACTTCAGCTGCGCCGCTCTCCCCCGCGAGCGGGAGCTCCGTCGGCAGGCCCCAGCTGGAGCCGGCCCGCGTGTACAGCCACGCCGCCCCCGCCTTTTCGTCTTCGCTGCTCGCGCCGACCAGCGCCGTGCTGCCTTCGGCGGACAGCGCCACGCCACGCCCGAACCTGCTCTTGTCGAGCCCCCCGCCGCCCGTGAGCTTCGCCTGCTGCGTCCAGGATTCGCCCGAGCGGCTGAACACCCAAGCGGCGCCCGCGCCAAAGTCGTCCACCACGCCAGCGATCAACGCGGTGCTGCCGTCCGCGGACAGAGCGACGTGGCCCCCGAACTGTCCCGCGCCGATCTCGTGTTCGCCTTCCAGTTTCGCCGCGCGGGTCCAGGTCGAGCCGGTGCGGGTGTACACCCATGCGACCCCGGCTTCACCGTGACCGCCGGGATCGCCGACCAAGGCTGTGTTGCCGTCGCCGGAGAGCGCCACGCTGCGGCCGAACAACGGGTCGCCTTCTTCGCTGGCGCCTCCGAGTTCCGCCTGCTGGCTCCAGCTCGAGCCCGTGCGCGTGAAGATCCACGCGGCGCCCAGGTCTTCTTCGTCGAGTGGGCCGCCCACGAGCGCGGTGTTGCCGTCCGCGGAGAGCGCGACGCTGCGCCCGAAGTGGCCGCCGCCGACCTCATCCTTGCCTTCGAGCTGCGCCTGCTGGAACAGGGGGTCGATCCGCAGCGGATAGGCGGCGTGCTGCGCGCTCACGCGCACCAGCAAGCGCCCGCCATGCAGTTCCATCCAGCTGTCGAGCGCGCGGCCATGCGCGTCCGTGGCGAGCAGTCCGCCGTAGCGAAGCGGCGACGCGCCTGGGCGGCTGATGGTGGCGCTCCTACGATCTGAGGCGATCGCGACCGTCGCGTCGCCAGCGAGCGCGATCGACAGCGTCAACGGCCGGGACGCATCGCCTGCGGGCGCGTGGGCGAGCGTGAAGCCCTGCTCGATCCCCAGCGGCCCGTTCGCGTACCACTCGAGGACTCCGCCGCTCGCGTACTGGACGCGGTTGGCCCGCGCGCTCCCGTGCACAGCGCCCACCGCCGCCAGCGAGCGGCCGTATCCGACGGCGCGCAGGCTCAGCGCCTCCTTCAGAGCGCCGGAGCTCACGGTCACGCCAGCGCGGCTGAAGCTCGCGTGCAGATGCTGGGCGGGGCTGGTCGCGGTGAACCCTGCACGCGACCGGGCAACCCGGTAGGCGGGAGCGTGCGCGCCCAACGTCGCCGACACAGCGCCCTGTGCGGCGATCGGTAGACCTGTCAGCGCAACCGCATGGGACGGGCCGGCGCGCTCGTGGGACACGGCCACCCCTCGCGCGCCGCCCAGGGCCTCGTATGCCCCCGCGGCAAGGATCAGCGCGACCAACGCAGCCCACACGAACGCCCGCGGCGGCAGCGTGGGCCGCACTAGTGCCTTCCCCGAGCGGGTCGTCGGGTAGCTCACTGCGGCTTGCGGGCGACCATTCGGCACCGGCGTTCGCATCCTTTGTCGACTGTTTCCATGACCCCCGCGCGCTCCATGCGCCCCCACGGCAGGCCAGCGGCCCGCCGTGCATTCTAAACGTTTACGGGCTTTTGCAGGTAGTTCGGTTAGCATCGGCGCGCCGGCGGACGTTCGACATGCTGAGATCGAGGAAATGACATGGTCAGGACGCGGCGACAGCGGCGCAAGCTCGCGGCGCTGCTGGTGGTGGCGCTCGTCGCCAGCGGCGTCGGCGTGCTGGCGTATGCCCTGCACCTGCTGAGACCGACGGAACTCCAGACGATCGACACGCGCTTCTCGATCCGCGGCCCGCGCAGCCCACCGTCGAACATCGTGTTCGTGGCGATCAGCGAACAGGCAGAACAGGAACTGATGCAGCACAACTTGGACGCACGCTCGCCGTTGCCGCGAAAATACGACGCGCAGGTCGTGGAACGGCTACGCCGCGGCGGGGCGAACGTGATCGCGATGGATCTCGTGTTCACGACGGAAACGAAAACGTCCGAAGACGACGAACTGATCGAAGCAGTCGATCGTGCTCACGGGAAAGTCGTGCTGGCCGCCAACATCGTCCTGCGCGGAGGCGGCACCCAGGTGTTCGGCGGCGAACCGCTGCTGCGAGAAATTGGCGCGCGGCCGGGCGACGTCAAGCTGACGCTCGACTCGGACGGGTCGGTCAGGCGTTTCTCGCGCGAGACGGAAGGCCTGACGAGCTTCCCCGTGGTCGCCACCGAAGTGATGACCGGGAAGCGCGTGAAGGCGTCCTCGTTCGAGGATGGGACGCTGCCGATCGACTACGCCGGTCCCGCCGGGACCTTCCACTCGATCTCCTACGCGAAGGTGCTGCTGGGAGAGTTCCCGCCGGGCATGTTCGAGAACAAGCTCGTGATCGTCGGCGCGTCCTCCCCGATCCTCCAGGACCTGCACGCCACCTCCACCAGCGGCTCGGAACCGATGCCCGGCCCGGAAATCTGGGCGAACGCCGCCGACACGCTGCTCCAGGGGATACCGCTGCGCGACGCGAGCGACTGGCTGAGCATCCTGCTGATCGTGGTGATCGGGGTCGCGGTGCCGCTGGGCAGCCTGCGCCTACGTCGCTGGCGTTCGATGCTGGACGCGGTTGCGCTGGCGGTGACGTTCACGGTCGCGACCCAGATCGCGTTCAACAGCGGCCTGATCGTGCCGGTCGTGTATCCGCTGCTGGCGCTGGTGCTGGGAACGCTCGGAACGCTCGTGGTCCTCTACATGAGCGAGACGGTCGAGCGTGAACGCGTCCGCGACGTGTTCTCGCGCTTCGTCCCCACGGGGGTGGTCGACGAGGTGCTGGCCAGCGCCGACGAGAACTTCCGGCTCGGGGGAGTGGAGCGAGACTGCACGGTCATGTTCTGCGACCTGCGGGGGTTCACGACCTTCTCCGAGACGCAGCCGGCGCCGCGCGTGATCGAGGTCGTCAACCATTACCTGAACGAGATGACCGAGGCGATCCTCGCGGCGGGGGGCACCCTGATCGCGTATCTCGGAGACGGCATCCTGGCGGTCTTCGGCGTACCCCTGGAGCAGGACGACCACGCCGACCGGGCGGTGGTCGCCGCGCGGGAGATGGTCGGGACGCGACTCGATCGCTTCAACGCGTGGCTGGCCGAGCAGGGCTTCGACCACGGCTTCGAGGTCGGTGTGGGCCTGCACAGCGGCACGGTCATGGCCGGCAACGTCGGGTCCGAGCAGCGCTTGGAGTACACCGTGATCGGCGACACGGCTAACACCGCCTCGCGCCTGGAGGGGATGACCAAGGGCAGCGACACGATGCTGTTCATCTCCGACGCCACGCGCGAGCGTATGCGCGGCTCGACCGAGGAGCTCGCGGCGGTGGGCGAGGTCGAGATCCGGGGACGGGCGAACAAGCTGGGGGTGTGGACGATCCGCGCGGCTGGGGCGCACGCGCCCGACGGCGGCGACGGCGCGCAGGAGTCGCCGGCGGCGAGCAGCGTCGGCGACAGTCGCGATGTCGCGCCCGAGCCGCGCTAGCGCGCTAGCCGCGCTCAGCCGGCGTCCAGCGCGTGCTCTCGCCGATTGCGCCGCCAGGCTCGCACCGCGGCCAGCAGCGCCAGCAGCGCGAGCGTCGCCGGGGCGAGCACCGCGGCGCCGATCAGCAGCACGGTCAGGGTCACAACCAGCACGCGACCGGCGTCGTCGAGCCCGCGCCCCAGCGTCAGGCCTTCGCTGCCGGCGTGCGCGTCTGCGAGCACCGTGACTTCGACTTCCGCCATGCTCGCCTGCCGCGACACCGCTTCGAACGCGACGCGCGCCCTGGTGAGGGCGGTGCTCGCCTGGGCCAGGCGTTCGCGCAAGCTGTCGACCTGTTCCTGCGTGCTCGCATGCGCGAGCGCGCGCAGCAGCGCCGCGTGCGCGGCGGTCGCGTCGGCGAGGCGATCGCGCGCCGCGTCGTAGGAGCCGGTGATGTCCTGGAGCGACTGGCTCTCGTCGCGCACCGGCGCCACCCTTTCCAACGACGCCAGCGCCGCGCTGAGCTTTTGGCTGGGCAGTCGCAGCTCGAGCGACGCTTCGCTGGCCCCCGCCTGCTGCACCTGCACGTGCGAGCTCTGCACGTAACCGCCCTCGTCCACGGTCAGGCGCGCGACGCGAGCTGCCACGCCTTGCACGTTCGCGGGTGTCACGGCCAGCGTGATGCTCGCCGCCAGCTGCTGCACACGCCCCGGCGCCGAGGACGGCGCGCCAGCAGCGGTGGGTTCGTTGGTCGCGGATACGGACGGCCCCGCTGTCGCGGCCGCAGCCGTGGCGCCGCCGGCTGATGCGGCTGGCGCCTTGATGTTCGGGGCGCCGCCGGCGCGGCCGGCGTTGGCGCCGACCCTCGGTTCGGGCCTGGCCGCGGTCGAGCCGCCATTTGGTGAACCGGGGATCACCAGGATCGCCAGCACGACGGCCGTGATCGCGACGAGCACCGAGGCGCCGGCGAGGGCCTGCCGGCCGGGTCTGCGCAATTCCGCTGTCAGTGCCCGCAGGCGCGCGAGCCCAACTCGAGCGCGGCCGGCGGCAGGCGCTCGGCGGCGCCTCGCCGTGGCGCGCTCGCGCGGACCGCGCTCGGCCAGCATCTGCGCGAGCTTGCGCTCGAAGTCGGCGCTGGGCGGCGGCGCCAGCGCGCGTACGTCCTCACGCAGCTGGCGCCAGCACTCGGGCTCGGGCCCTGTCGCAGCGCCGTCCAACGCGGCCTGCTGTCAGCATGCCTGCTCGGGCGCGCCGTCGTCGTGGTCGGGGAACGGGACGATCCTCATGCGACCTCCTTGCGTTCGGACTCGGCGCACCAAGCTCGCAGGCGCGTGAGCGCCCGGTGCAGGCGGGTGGCGGCGTTTGACTCGCTGATGCCAAGCGCACGCGCGAGCTCGCCGTGGGAGAGCTGACCGTGGAACTTGAGCAGCACCAGCTCGCGCTCGCGCAGCGGCAGCGCGGCGAGCGCCTCGAGCACGGTCGCCCGGCGCTCGACCTGCTCGTATGGCTCACCCATGTGACGCTCCTCGGCGCGCCGCTCGTCGAGCTGGCAGCTGGGTTTGCGCCGGCGTTTGCGCAGCTCGTCGAGGGCTACGTTGCGCGCGATCGCGAACAGCCACGCGCGCGGCGTGCCCCTGCGCGGGTCGAGGCGGGTGCGAGCGCGGTACAGCCGCTCGAACGCCAGCGCGGTCACGTCCTCGGCCGCCGAACTGTCGCCCAGCAGAGAGATCGTGTAGCCGTGCACATCGCCTGCGCACTCGCGAAACAGCGCGTCGAAGGCGGTGTCGTCGAGGCGTTCGCGTCGCCGAGCCGAGCTGCGCTGTGCGGGAGGCTGATCGCTGTTCGTGCGCACCACCTCAAACTACGTCCGTGGCGATCCCGTCATCACACGGGTTTACCCGCGTCCCGGAGAGGCGCGTCCCCCGAGCGCGTTCAGACGGTCGGCTCGAGCACCACGACGGGTATCTGCCGCGTGGTTTTCTGCTGATAGTCCTCGAACTGCGGATACAGCTTGGCCTGGCGCTCGTACAGGCGATCGCGCTCCTCGCCTGAGGCTGCGCGCGCGTGCACGTCGACCGTGCGGGTACCGACCTCGACGGTCGCGGACGGGTTGGCCGTCAGGTTGTGGTACCAGGCGGGGTTCGTCGGTGCGCCCGCCTTGGAGGCGAAGATCACCATGCGATCGCCGTCGGGGAGGTACATGACTGGCGTGGTGCGGCGCGCGCCGCTCTTGGCGCCGGTGCTCGTCAGCAGCAGCAGCGGCGCGCCCTCGAAGGGGCCTCCGACCTTCCCGCCGTGAGCGCGGAACTCAGCGATGATCGCGCTGTTGAAGTCGCTCACAGCCGCATCATAGGCGCACGGGCAGAGTCTTCAGCTGGTTGATGAACAGCGATTCCACGTGCTGAGGGCGACGCACTCCGCGCGCGAGCTCGATCTGCGGAAAGCGTCGCAGCGTCTCTTCGAACAGCACCTTCAGCTCCAGGCGCGCCAGGGCTGTTCCCAGGCAGAAGTGGCGCCCGCCGGCGCCGAACGCCTGGTGCTCGGCGTTGCGATGGATGTCGAAGCGGTTGGCGTCCTCGAAGCGCGTGTGGTCGCGGTTGGAGGAGACGTACCACATGACCACCTTGTCGCCCTCGCGGATCTTCTGCCCGTGCAGTTCGGTGTCGCACGTAGCCGTGCGCCGGAAGTGCGCGAACGCGGGGAACATGCGCAGTGACTCCTCGACGGCACCCGGGATCAGCGACGGGTCCTCTACGCAGCTCCTGGAGCTGTGCGCGGTCTTCCATCAGCGCGCGCATGCCGCTGCAATAGGTCGCCTTGGTGCTGTCGTTGCCCGCGGCCATCAGCAGGTAGAAGCCCATCACGATCTCGTGTTCCTCGAGCTTCTCACCGTCGACCTCGGCGTGCACGAGCACGCTGGTGAGATCGTCGGTGGGATCCTCCATGCGCGCGGCTATCAGCTTGCGGCAGCGCTCGAAGACCTCCGGCACGTCTTTCTCGACCGCTCCCTCGAAGCCGTCGGGGTTGAGGTCGGGGTCGGCGGCGCCGAGCGTCGAGTTCATCAGCCTCGCCCACACCGCGTCATCCTCCTCGGGCACGCCCATGAAGCTGCCGATCACACGCGAGACCGCCGGCTGGGCGACGTCGCTGACCAGGTCGCAGCTCGTGCGACCGTCGAGCCGGTCGAGCACGCCGGTGACGATCGTGCGGATGGCGCCCTCGTGCGCGGCGATACGCCTGGGCGTGAAGCCGGCCTGGAACAGCGCCTTCAGGCGATCGTGCTTGGGCGGGTCCATGCCGATGAACATCGCTTGTGCGAGCTCCAGCGGGAAGCCGCCCGAGGCGGCGAGCACGCCGCCACGTTCGGAGGAGTAGGTCTGCCAGTCACGGCTGACCGTATGGATGTCCTCGGCGGTCGTGACCGACCAGAAGCCGGCCTCCTCGGGGAACTCTTCAAAGCTCTCCGTCCAGTGGATCGGGCACTGGCCCCGCATCTGCTCGAACAGCTCGTAGGGCGGCCCGTCGTGCCAGAACTCCCGCGCGGTGACTTCCGCCGTCTCGATATCGCGCCCGATCGTCGCCATCTCATACCTCCGCGCTCGTCACTATTGGTCCGCGAGATCATACTGGCTGGCTGGCCAGTTTGGTGTTCGCCGGGCGGGGCAGGGATGGTTGCAGGGAAGGTCTCGCCTGCGACCAGGTGGTACTACTAGGCGATGCCCCGCGCGATGTGGACAGGCACGATCGGCTTCGGGATGGTGACCGTGCCGGTGAAGCTGTACAGCGCCGTGGACCGTAAGACCGTGCGCTTCCACCAGCTCTCGGGCAAGAGCGGCGTGCGCGTGGCACAGAAGCGCGTGGATTCGGCGAGCGGCGAGGAGGTCCCCTACGAGGACGTGGTCAAAGGCTACGAGCTCGCGCCCGACCGGTATGTGGTGGTCGAGCCGGCCGAGCTGGAGGCGCTGGAGCCGAAGAAGACGAAGACGATCGAGATCGAGGAGTTCGTGGATCTCGCACAGATCGATCCTGTCTACTACGACCACCCGTACTATCTGGCGCCTGGCGCCGGTGGCGCCAAGCCCTACCGCCTACTGCTGGAGGCGATGCGCGAGACGGGCAAGGTGGCGATCGCGCGGGTCGTGATCCGCTCCAAGGAGCAATTGGTGGCCGTTCGCCCCATCGGCCAGGCACTCGGCATGGCGACGATGCTATTCGCCGATGAAGTGCTCCCGCCGGAGCGCCTGGACGAGGTGACTGAGGCGGCGGACGTGAAGACGACCAAACGCGAGCTCGACGTCGCCAAGCAACTGGTGGACTCGCTGGCCGGCGACTTCGACCCGGACAGCTTCCACGACACCTACCGCGAAGAGGTGCTCACGCTGATCGAGCGCAAGGCGCAGGGCAAGGCGATCGCGGTGCAGCCACCGCCGGAAGAGGTGGCGACGCCGGCCCCCGACCTGATGAGCGCGCTGAAGGCGAGCCTGGAGGCGGTGCGTGCGCGCGAGAGTGACGGCGCCGGCCGGGGTAAGGCGCGCAAAGCGTCAGGCGGGAAAGCTGCCCGCGGCAAACCGGCGGCAGGGAAACCCGCGGGCAAGAAACCGGCCGCTGAGAAGCCCGCGGCGTCGCGGGCTCGAGCAAAGCGGTAGGCAGCGCGACACGCCGGGCGAGGATCAAAAGATCGACGTCTGGTCAGCATCGGCGACACGTCGAAGCAGGAAGTCTCGAAACTTCGGAGCCGTGTATTCGTACTGGCCCTTGCGAATCCGATAGAGGACGCCGCTGTCGACGAGGCGTCCGAGCAAGACGTTGATGTTGGCCGGGGTCTTGCTGATGGCTGCGTTCAGATCAGCGACGACCAGCGGCGGATATGCGCAATCGGCGCTTGCGAGCAGCACGTCCTGCTCAGCAGGCGTAAGGGTCGCGACGCGCGGGTCATAGAAATCAAGGTCGAGTCGGCGGTATATCTCAGGACGAGCGGCTTGGAGCAGCGGCTCGCTGAACCGATCAACTTCCGCGGCATCCGCGGCGTCCCAAAGCTCGGCACCCCATAGCTGGAGAAAGTACGGATAGCCCTCGACTTCCTCGATAACGCGCCGGACGACGCCAGCCTCAGCCTCGACGGCCGATGCGCTCAGTGGACGGATTAGCGCCTCCGTCGCGTCGTCGGGGCCAAGAGACCCGATTTCCTCGCCTCGGAACATCCGCTCCGTGTACGACCTCGCCCGAAGAAGGTTCCCGGTGAGCGTGGGCAGTCCGCAAAGCACCATCCCGATCGGAAGCTCGGCCTTCTGGAGAGACGAGACGGCGGCCACCAGCAGCGATAGTGGGTGCTGGCCCGCTGCACGGTTCTCATCGCGTATCACTTGGACCTCGTCGAGGAGGAGCATGAGACCGTGCTTGCCGTGCGCGACGACGCTCTCGACGGTCTCGAACAGCGCCCGGGAGAGGTCCTCTCGTGTCGGATTGGCACCGGGCTCATACGTCATCCGAAACTCCCCCCACGCGATGCCTAGGGTTCCGGCTTTTCGCGCTGCGCCGCCAACGGCGCTCTTGAGTCTCTCCACCCGCGAGACCTCCTCACGCACAGCTTTGAGCGCAGCCGTCAATGCCGCCGAGACGCCCTCGTCGGTGTTGTGGCCCGGCTGGAACTCGAGGGAGCCCGCAGCCCAATCCGACTCGTGGGCAACCACACGAAACTCACCGAGGAGCACAGTCTTGCCGACACCGCGCAGTCCTGTGAGACGCATGTTGGCAGGCTGCTCGGGCGCGGCACGGATAACCGACCTGAACCTGCGCAACGATTGATCCCTGCCCGCCAAATACAGCGGCTTGGTCCCCACACCCGGACGATAAGGGTTCTTTCCCAAAGATGGAGACATAACAGAGACAATGTTAGCATCGTCTTACTTAAGGAGATCTATGTTAGATAGCCTGGTTCGGAGCGCGCTCCGGGTGCCATCACGCCAGACCCTCGCGCTGTGTGGCCGCGCGCGCCACCCTGGGGCTTCGGTTGGCGCATGACAGCGGCTCACCTGACGCGCTACCACGCCAAACGCGACTTCGCCGCCACCCCCGAGCCGCCCGCGACAGACGCCGCGCACGGGGGCGGCGCCGGCGGGCGCTTCGTCATCCACGAGCACAGTGCGCGGCGACTGCACTGGGACCTGCGCCTGGAGCGCGAAGGGGCGCTCGCGTCGTGGGCGCTACCGAAGGGCCTGCCGCAGGCTCCGGGCGAGAACCACTTCGCGGCGCGCACCGAGGACCACCCGCTGGAGTACCTCGAGTTCCACGGCGAGATCCCCAAGGGCCAATACGGGGCGGGCACGATCACGATCTGGGACGAGGGCACCTACGACTGCCTGAAGTGGGAGCCGCGCAAGGTGGAGGTCGCGCTGCACGGCCAGCGGGTGGACGCCCGCTACGCGCTGTTCGCGATCGAGCAGGGCGAGCAGGCGAAGGACTGGATGATCCACCGCATGGACCCGCCGTCGGACGCCGCTCGCGAACCGATGCCCGAGCACGTTGCGCCGATGCTCGCGCGCTCTGGCTCGCTGCCGAGCGAGAACCTCGGGTGGGCGTATGAGATCAAGTGGGACGGTGTGCGCGCGATCGCGTACTCGCGCCCGGGTGAGCTGCGCCTGGAGAGCCGCAACCTCAAAGACATCACCGCCAGCTACCCCGAGCTCGCTCGGCTGAACCGCGCGCTCAGCTCGCACAGCGCTGTCCTCGACGGTGAGATCGTGGCGTTCGACGAGCGCGGTCGTCCGAGCTTCGCGGAGCTCCAGCGACGGATGCACGTCTCGAGCCCGGCGCAGGCGCGACGCCTGATGAGGGACACGCCGGTGACGCTGGTGCTGTTCGACCTGCTGTGGCTGAACGGGCACTCGCTGATGGGGCTCGGCTACGCCGAACGTCGCGAGCTGCTAGGCACGCTCGCGCTCATGGGCGAGAGCTGGCAGACACCCGAGCACGTCATCGGCGACGGGGCTGCGCTGCTCGAGGCGAGCGCAGCTCAGGGCCTCGAGGGGATCGTGGCCAAGCGATCGGATTCCACCTATCAGCCGGGTGTGCGCGCGCGCAGCTGGGTGAAGGTCAAGAGCGTGGGACGCCAGGAGTTCGTGGTCGGTGGCTGGATCGCGGGCAGGGGTAAGCGCACGGGCAGCATCGGCGCGCTGCTTCTGGGCGTCTACGACGCGGACGGGTCGCTGCGCTACGTCGGGCGCGTGGGCAGCGGCCTCGGCGAGCACGAGCTCGCGCGCCTGGCAGCACTGCTCGAGCCGCTCGCGCGCCCGGCGAGCCCGTTCACCGCCGGCGAGCGCCCGCCGCGCGGGGCGGTGTTCTGCCTGCCGCGCCTGGTGGTCGATGTCGAGTTCGCGCACTGGACGCAGGGGGCAAGCCTGCGCGCGCCTGTCTACAAGGGGCTGCGCGACGACAAGGACGCCGCGCGGGTCGTGCGCGAGGACCCGACCGTCGGATATCCAGCGGGCCGTCCCACGACCGGGAGCTCCGCGAGGTCGCCCAGGTCGCGTGCACGCGGGGAGCGAGATGCCGCAGCCCCGAACGCGAGCGCCCGGCGGCGCTCCGGCGCGAGCGCGCTGGCAGGGCTCGACGCCTGCGCCAAAGCCGCGACCGTGAGCGTGGACGGGCGCGAGCTGAAGCTGTCGAACCTCGACAAGGTGATGTATCCGCGCGCGGGCACGGCCAAGCGTCAGGTGATCGACTACTACGCGGCGATCGCGCCGCAGCTGCTGCCGCACCTGGCGGGCAGGCCCCTGACGGTGACGCGCTGGCCCGACGGGGTGGAGGGGAAGTCGTTCTTCCAGAAGCAGGCGCCCGCGCACCGTCTCGGCTGGGTGCGCACCGCGTCGCTGCCGGCGCAGGGTAAGTCGATCGACTACATCCTCGCGGACGACGAGCCAACGCTCGTGTGGCTGGCGAACCTGGCGGCGATCGAACTGCACGTGCCGCTGTCGCGCGCCCAAGACATGCAACGGCCGACGGCGGTCGTGTTCGACCTCGACCCGGGTGCACCCGCGAGCATCGTGGAGTGCTGCCAGGTGGCAACGTTGCTGCGGGGAGTGTTTGAGGGGATCGGCCTCCAGAGCTTCGCCAAGACGTCGGGCTCGAAGGGGTTGCAGGTGTACGTGCCGCTCAACAGCAAGGCCACCTATTAGTGCTCCGTTAGGTTGGGGGTGGGTGTGGTTGGGGGTCGGGCGGCAGCTCTCTGTGGCAGGTGGGGCAGGTTCCGTGCCAGCAGGCCAGGAGTGCTTGTAGCTCCCGGAGGACCCGGAAGAGTGTCAGGCTGCCGCCCTGGCTGGAGGACGCCGGGTTCGCTCCAGGGTGAGGAACGCGTGCGCGATGGAAACGAGGGTGACGTGGTGGTGCCAGCCGCGGTAGGTGCGGCCCTCGAAGTGGTCGAGACCGAGCGCGTCCTTGAGCTCGCGGTAGTCGTGCTCGATCCGCCAGCGCAGCTTCGCTAGTTTCACCAGCTTCTTTAGCGGCGTGCCGGGCGGGAGGTTGGAGAGCCAGTACTTGGTCGGCTCGTCCTTGCCGCTGGGCCACTCGCACAAAAGCCAGCAGACCGGGATCTCCTCGCCGTTGCGGTTGGCGTTGTTGCGCAGCTGAATATTCGCCGGGCGGATTCGCAGTGCCAAGAACCTCGAGGTCATA
>CAWJSW010000002.1:0-149199 GCA_963845635.1 uncultured Solirubrobacteraceae bacterium | reverse complement strand
CCCCATACAGGCAGGCGCACCGATCGCGCTGATCCAGGACCCAGCGACAGGTGATCGAGCGATTGAGACTGAGCATAGCTAGCATCGCAGCTGACGCACCCGTGTAGCCGTAACATCGCTCCGAGCGGTGATAATTGGGTACAAGCGCACCGGTGTACGGTTCTCGACACCACCGGTTGGAGACACCGGTGGATAAACGCAGGTGACCGAAAGACGCCAACGTCTGGTGTCAGAGGCTCGCCCGCGTTCTTGCCCAGGTGAGTATTCCCGTTGCTTACGATGCGCGGTATGGCGATGGACGATCGCGCACTCTTGGCCGGCGAGCCTATTCAGACGGCCACAGATGAACACGAACGAGTGCACTGCCCGGCCTGCGGGGGAGCACTCGGCGTCCCACTGCTGAAAGCGCGGGATCGCCTGTATGGCCTGCCGGGCAGCTACTCGGTCGCGTGCTGCGCAGCGTGCGGGACGGGCGTAACGCTGCCGCTGGTCGAGGCTTCGCAGTTGCAGTCGTTTTATCCGACGACGTATGGAGCATACGAGCCGCCTCTTACTGGAGCGCTCGGGCTCGCCTCAAAAGTGATGCAGAGGCTGTTAGCTCACCGAGCGCTCCATACTGTGCCACTCGAGCGCCTTGCCGAGTTCCCCGCTGGGCGCCTGCTCGATGTGGGATGCGGCGGCGGCGAACTCGGCTCATGGTTGGTTGGGCGCGGCTGGACGGTTGTCGGCGTGGAGCCGTCCGACGAGGCCTGCGCCGTAGCTCGCGATCGAGGAGTCGATGCGCGTGCCGGCACGCTCGCAGAGGTGGAGCTTGAACCAGGGACATACGACGCGGTTGTGTTCCATCATTCGCTCGAGCACGTCGCCGACCCCGCTCTCGATCTGCGGCGCGCGCTCGAGATGTTGTGCGACGGCGGCATCGTGCTCGTTACTTTGCCGAACTTCGGCTGCTGGCAGCGCCGCTGCTTCGGCGAGCGCTGGTTCAATCTCGATCTGCCCCGCCATCGCAATCACTTCAATGCGGACTCGCTCAGCACGATGCTGGCGCAGTCGGGCTTCGCACGCGTCGAGACCTACACGACCTCCAGCGCTGTCGGACTCCCCGCCTCGATTCAGTACGCGCTCGCAGGCAAGTGCCTCTTCTCGTCCGGTCTGCGGCTGCGCATCGCGATCGCTATATGTTCCCTGACAACGCCCGTTTCGTGGCTCGCGAATCGACTCGGTGGCGGAGGCGACGTACTCCACGCGGTCGCGCGCAGACACGCCAGGTCAAGGTTCGTGTAGCTCACGTTGAGTGGCTCGAGGTTCGGCGTGACCCCATTGGCCAGCACCGGATGACCTACGGCTCGGGCGATCGCCGTAGACAGCGGCGAGCTCAAGGCTTCGAGACTGCTCCACGTCGCGGGGTCGTTGATCGCAAGCAGGTTGTAGTAGCCCACAAGGCTTATGGCCAGGCCGCTGATGCCGCTCCAGACCGCGAGCGCCGCGCCACCCGCGCGCACCAGCTGGCACGCCAGGTTGAAGCACATCAGACGGGCTAAGCACACACGAGCGCCGCATTGCGCATATGCGCCTGGCGATGCGACGGGCCCCTGCGTCTCGACGGGAGGTCCGCCTTCGCGCCGCGATCCCCCAGCGCTTGCAGATAGTCGACGTCCTCGTTCAGGACCGTCAAGGCACGCGCGCCGTCGAGGACCGGCCCATGGCCGGGCGCTACGTGCTCGGCGACTACGACGAGCGCACGTAGCCGCTCGAGCGTGGCGAGATACGTGCCGAGATCTCCCCCGCCGTCCAGCGTCGGGATCTCGATCGTCGACAGGTAGTCGCCGGCAACCAGGACACGAGCCCACCCGATCGTGATGGCCATCCCGTCGGGCGTGTGCCCCTCGGCGGCGTGCAACTCGAGCTCGCGATCGCCGATGTCACAGCGGCCGGGTACGGGCAGCGCCTGGACCGAGCCGAGCGCGAGCGGGCGCCGCCGCTCGATCATCAGCTCTTCATCGAACGCGCGCAGCTCCCGCTGGACCTCGCCCGGGGAGGCCGCGAGCCTGGCGGCGGTGCTCTCCGCGCAGCCCAGCGCGAGCCCGGGAAACGCGAGGCGCCCGAGCAGATGATCCCAGTCGCCGTGCGTGGCCAGCAGTCCGTTGGGGGGCGGGAACCCGGCCTGCTCGACCAGCCCCGGCAAGGCGTCGAGCTCCTCGGGCAGCACCGGCGAGTCGATCACGAACGTCTCCTCACCACCTCGCACGATCACGCAGTTGACCTGCAGCAACGCGCTTGTGACGACGATCACGTCGGGATGTAGCGAGATGGCCCGCATACGCCGCCGGCGATCTAGCTCGCGCCGAGCAGCTTGGCGGCCTCTTTCAAGCTCGTGACTTCGGCTGTGGGCTTCTTCTGCGCGGCGTCGAGCGTCTCCTTGTTGCGATTGACCCAGATCACGGGCACGCGCTGTTTGAGGCAGGGCACGACATCGTGGTAGTGGCTGGAGGCGACGTGCACCCAACCGCGCTTGCCGCCCATGCGTCGCGCGCACTCAGTGAAGTGCGGCGGCTCGGGCTTGTAGGAGCGCACCTGCTGGGCTGTCACGACCAGATCGAAGTCGATCGGGATGTGGCGCCGCGTCTGGCCGAGCAGCTTGTCGTCGATGTTCGAGATGAGGCCGAGCTTGTATTTCTTGGCCAGCTTCTGCAACTGCGTGTTGGTCTCCCTGAACGGGGCCCAGCGCTGCACCGAGTCGGGCAGGAAGCCTGAGCGCGAGGGCTCGAGCGCCCACTCGAGGCGTTTGGCGATCTCGATCGCTGTGCGCCGCAGGACCTCCGCGTAGAGCTCGTAGGAGCCGCTCTCGATTTCGCGCGAGATCTCGTGGAACATCGGGATCAGCACGGCGCGGTCGATCTCCACGCCGTCGCGGGCGGCCTCCTTGGCGAACGCTTCGTAGATCCCGGTCTCCCAGTCGATCAGCGCGCCGTACACGTCGAAGGTGACAAATGAGACGTTCTTGGGGATGGGCATCAGCGCGGCATTATGCCTTGCGCGGCTCGCGCGATGCCGTGTGACACGCCAAAACGGCCTGCCTGCACGCGATCGCCCGTCTTCCGTTAGAGTCCCGCGCCGCAATGGACCTGCTGGAATACCAGGGCAAGCAGCTGTTCGCCCGCCATGGATTGAGCGTCTCCGCGGGCAAGCCGGTGACGAGCGTGCAGGACGCCGTGAGCGCGGCGAACGAGGTCGGCTACCCGGTGGTGGTGAAGGCGCAGGTGCTGATCGGCGGCCGCGGCAAGGCGGGCGGCGTCAAGCTCGCCGCCAACGAGGGCGAGGCGCGCGAGCACGCGAGCAACATCCTCGGGATGAACATCGGGGGACACGTCGTGCGCAAGCTGTGGATCGAGCACGCGTCGGACATCGCCTCGGAGTATTACGCGTCGGTGCTACTCGACCGCTCGGTCAAGCAGCCGCTGGTGATGTTCAGCGTGGAGGGAGGCGTGGACATCGAAGAGGTCGCCGAGAAGACCCCCGAGAAGCTGATCCGCCACCACGTCGACGCGCTCGCCGGCCTCTCGCGCGAGGAGGCCGTGCGGATCGCCACCGATGGGGGCATGGACGCGGACGTGATCGACGGCGTGGCCGACGCGTTGGTGGCGCTGTACGAGGTCTGGATCGAGGAGGACGCCACGCTCGCGGAGATCAACCCGCTGATCGTCACACCGGACAGGAAGGTGAGGGCACTCGACGCGAAGGTCTCGCTCGACGGCAACGCCCTGTTCCGTCACCCCGACAGCCAGGGCCTGTCCGACAGCGAGAACGAAGACCCGATCGAGCGGCGCGCGAAGGAAGAGGGCGTGCAGTACGTCAAGCTCGACGGCGACATCGGCATCCTCGGCAACGGCGCCGGTCTGGTGATGTCGACGCTGGACGTAGTGGCTCAGGCGGGAGGCTCCCCGGCCAACTTCCTCGACGCGGGCGGTGGCTCGGACGCGGAGAAGGTCAAGCAGGCCGTCGACCTGCTGCTCGCCAACGACGCTGTCAAGGCCGTCCTGTTCAACATCTTCGGCGGTATCACCCGCTGCGACGAGGTGGCCCGCGGCCTGATCGCTGCGTTCGAGGAGATCGGGGTGGGTGGGAAATCAATCCCGTTCGTCGTGCGCTTGGACGGCACCAACGACATCGAGGGCCGGCGCCTGCTGCAGGAGGCGGAGCTGCCGAACGTGCACGCGGCGAAGACGATGAACGAGGCGGCCGAGATGGTCGTCGCTCTGGCCGCCGGCCAGAGCGTGGGGGCGCCGGCATGAACGCGTCGGCCGACGCGGGAGCCCACGCTGGATGAGCGTCCTCGTCGACGAGAGCACGCGCCTGTGCGTAGCGGGCATCACCGGCCGCGAGGGGACCTTCCATACGCTCAACAATCGCAACTACGGCACGAACGTGGTCGGCGGGGTGACGCCTGGCAAGGGCGGCCTCGATGTCGAGGGCATACCGGTGTTCGACACCTGGGAGCAGGCGATGGCACAGGCGCAGCCGAACACCGCGATGATCTTCGTGCCCCCCCGCTTCGCCGCGGACTCGATCCTCGAAGCGGCCGCCGCGGGCGTGGAGCTGGTGATCGCGATCACCGAGGGCATCCCCGCGCACGACGAGCTGCGCGTCTACAACACGCTCGTTCGAGACCATCCGGACACGCGCCTGATCGGTCCCAACTGCCCGGGCGTCCTGTCCCCCGGCAAGGCCAACGTGGGGATTATCCCCGCGTCGTTCTTCAAGGCTGGAAGCGTCGGCGTGGTGTCGCGCTCGGGCACGCTCACCTACCAGATCGGCAACGAGATCGCCCAGGCGGGGGTCGGTTGCAGCACGATCGTCGGCATCGGCGGCGACCCCGTCCCGGGCTCCTCGTTCGTGGACGTCTTGGAGCTGTTCGAGGCCGACGAGCAGACCGAGTTGGTGGTGCTCTCCGGCGAGATCGGCGGTTCCGCGGAGGAGGAGGCGGCGGCCTACATCACCGAGCACATGAGCAAGCCGGTGGTCGCGTACATCGCCGGCTTCACCGCGCCGGCGGGCAAGCAGATGGGCCACGCGGGCGCGATCGTGTCCGGTAGCGCCGGGACCGCAGCGGCGAAGGCGCAGGCGCTGGAAGGCAAGGGCGTGCGTGTCGGTCGCACCCCCACCGAAACGGCCGCGATCGCCGTGGAGGTCCTTGGCGGCGCCTCGCTCGCCGGGTCCTGATCGCACGACGGCGGGCGGCTCGCCACCCGACGGCAGGTACGCTTGGCTACCGATGGACGAGGAGGTGGCAAGAACCCTGGGCGAGCTCGAGCGAAAGTTGCTCGAGCTGGAACGCACGCTGCACACGATCAGCGGCGCGGACGACTCCGGCTCGAGCGCGGGGGAGCCTGCGGCGCCCTCCTTCCGAGGCGGGATCGACGCAGCGCCACGCGCGCCGGCGGCTGCGTTCACCTCCCCGCGAAGCCCCGCGCAGAGCAGGATCGTGGACGAGACGTTCGAGCGATCGTCGCCAACATCTTCCCCGCCGGCGCCCGCACCCCGAGCGCCGCAGCCACCTCCCCTCGGCGTGCGGGCTACGGACGCGCCGCCCCTGGCCCCCGCGGCGCGCTCGGCACCGGCGCCCGCGGCGCGCTCGGCGCCAGCCCCCTCGCCGGCGTCGCCCCTGTCGCCTCCTCCTCGCGCGCACGCGCCGCCGAGCGCCGTGGAGCTGCTGCGCTTCCGCGAGCGCCTGGAGCAGGCGGCACGCGAGCTGACCCACGAGTACGACGAGCTGCTCGGACGCCTAAGCTACAGAGCCATGTCCACGACCACACGCGCTTCCACGATCTCCTTCGCGCGCGGCGCCCCGTCGCTTGACATTGTCGACGTGGACGGCCTGCGCGAGGCCGCCATCCGCGCCTTCGACAGCGACCCCGCAGGTACGACGGCGTATGGCACGTCGGTCGGCTATCCGCGACTACGCAGTTGGATCGCCGACCGCCACGGCGTTGAGCCCGAGCGCGTGCTGGTCACGAACGGCTCGATGCAGGCCGACGCGTTCCTATTCGAGCAGCTGGTCCACCCGGCGGACGAGGTCATCGTGGAGCGCCCCACGTACGACCGCACGCTGCTTTCGCTGCGCCAGCGCGGGGCACGCGTGCACGCCGTGCAGCTTCAGCCCGACGGGATCGACACCGACGCCCTGGAGAACCTGCTCACGAGCACGAGCGCCGGGATCGTGCAACCGACGCTCGCGCACATCATCCCGAACTTCCAAAACCCCGCCGGCTACACGCTGTCCTACGAGAAGCGGCGACGATTGCTCGATCTGGCGGCCAACCACGGCTTTGTGGTGTTCGAGGACGATCCCTACGTGGAGCTCCGCTTCAGCGGCGAGACGCTGCCGACGATGCTGTCTATGGACCCGGAGCTGGTGGTGTACGCGTCGTCGTTCTCCAAGACGGTGTGCCCGGGGATCCGTGTGGGCTACCTAGTGGGCCCACCCGACGTGATTGCCGCCGTGGGCCAGCTGGCTACTAACACCTACATCTCGCCGAACATGGTCGCGCAGTCGATCGTGTACGAGTTCTGCGCGTCAGGCGCGATCGAGCGTTCGATCGAGACCGTTACGGCGGCGCTCGCCGAGCGCGCGCAGGCGCTCGCGAACGCGCTGCGCAGCGAGCTGGCGGACGCGGAGTTCGTGGTGCCGCAGGGCGGCTACTTCATGTGGGTGACGCTGCCCGAGGGCACCGACGTGGGTGCCCTCTACGAGGCGGCCGCCGACCGCGGCGTGTCGTTCGTGAAGGGCACAGACTTCCTGCTGGAGGGCGGTGAGAACACCCTGCGCCTGGCCTATTCGGGCGTCACCCCCGAGCAGATCGAGACGGGCGTCGCACGCCTCGCCGACGCGTACCGCTCGCTCTAGCGTCCATAACGCTGGCCCAAGACGAGCTGCTCGGGCAGCGCGGTGCGCACCGGGGGCGAGGGGTCAGCGATCACGGACACGGTCTCGGCGACGCTGGCGGTGACGCCCAGACGCCTCCCGTCGGCGGTCTGGAGCTCCACGTGCTCGGGACCGCGCTCCGCGAGCACCGCCTCGAGGCCGGGCTCGACGCCTGAGGCCTTCAGGTAGTGCAGCAGGTCCTCGGCCTCGTTCTCGAAGCGCACCACGCGCACGGATGCGCCCACCTCCACGTCGGCGAGCGGCACGCCCGGCAGGCGCGCGCCGGCGACGATCGGATGCCCGTGCGGGCACGTCTTGGCGTCGCCGATCGCGGCGAGCATGCGCTCCTCGAGCACCGGCGACATCGCGTGCTCGAGGCGCTCGGCCTCCTCGTGGACCTCGTCCCAGGGCACGCCCAGAACGTCCGTGAGGAAGCGCTCGATCAGGCGGTGCCGGCGCACGATGCCCTCGGCGTGCGCCGCGCCGGCGTCGGTGAACGCGATCGCGCGGTCTGAGCCGCGCGTGATGTAGCCGTCGCGCTCGAGGCGCCCGACCATCTCGTGCACGGTGGGCGCCGACAGCTGCATCGCGCGCGCGACGTTGGCTCCGGTCATCGGCAGCCCCGCCTCCTGCAGCCAGAACAGGATCTGCAGGTACTCCTCCTCCGCGACGGTCGCGGTCGCGTGCGTGTCCTCGGTCATCTCTTCAGCCGCTCTCCTCGACGAGCCAGTTCTCGACTTCCAGGCCGGGAACCCGCGCGAAGTGACGGACATTGCCGGTGACCACCGTGAGCCCGCGCGAGACGGCGATCGAGGCGATACGCAAGTCGGGCTCCTGAAGTGGACGGCCTTCGCGCTCGAGCTGAGCTCGCAACGGACCATACACCTCGGCCGCGGCTTCGTCGAAAGGCAGGATCGAGGCGGCGCTCGACACCACCTCTCGGACTCTGCGCGTCAGCTGCTCGCTTCCGCGCTTGGCGGCGCCGTAGAGCAGCTCGCCCAGGTTGATAGTGGTGGTCGCCTGCTCGCTGGGAGGCACCTGGGCCAGACGACGGATGAGATGGAGAGGAGGATCGCGACGGATCACGGCGCTCAATGTGTCGGTGTCGAAGCAGTACAAGGCCTCTCACCCCAGATCCGGGGCGGGACGGTCCCGGCTGTGCCGACGGACCGCATAGATCTCCCGGACCGACTCGTCGAGATCGTCCCAGTCGGCGAGCGCGCCGGCCACCGCCGCCAGGCCGATCGGCCTCTGTGCGGTGTCTCGCAAGACATCCGGCGTGGGGGGCACGAGCACGACAGCCGGCCGCCCTCGACGTGACACCACGAACCGCTCGCCCTCGTCCACTCGATCGATCAGCTCCGAGAAGCGGCGCTTTGCCTCTGCGACACCCATCTGAAGTGCGGCTGCCTCGAGATCATTTGAGGCCATAGAAGTCATTTGCATGCCAGTATGACAGAATGGCGCAGAATGACAACTATCGGGCGGCGACTTATCCCGATAGCTGCGCGTATGTGCACTCGCGCGGCGGCTTGTCCTCGTCCGTGCCCGTCAGGGTGCGCCAGCGGCGCAGCTTCGCGCCGTGGCGAATGCGTCCGGCGGAGACGTGGTCGAAGTCGATCTCCACGACGAGCTCGGGGCGCAGCGCGATCCACTCGAGCTCCTTGCCGGCGCTCCAGCGGCTGGGGTCGGCCGAACCGCGCTCGCCGGTCTCGTACGGGCGCAGGAAGCCCACCAGCCGGCGCTTCTCCGCGGCGCTCAGCCCGGAGCAGTGCCCGACGACGCGCAGCTCGGGGCCGTCGTACAGGCCGAGGATCAACGCGCCGACCGTCTCCGGCTCCTTGCCCGGGCGCCAGCCGACGAGCACCGCGTCGATCGTGCGCACGCGCTTGACCTTGACCATGCCCTTGCGCTCGCCCGGCAGGTACGGCGCGGAGCGCTCCTTGGCGATCGCGCCCTCCGCGTGCTGGAGCCACTCGTGCGCGCCCTCCGCGGTGTCCGCGGTGCCCATCAGCTCGACGGGCGCACCGTCGAAGCTCTCGCCCGCCGGCAGACCGTCGCCGCCGAGCAGCCGCTCGAGCGCGGCGCGGCGCTCGGTGAACGGCTGCTCCAGCAGCGAGTCGTCATCCAGCGCGAGCAGGTCGAACGCCACGAACACCGCGGGCGTCTCCGCGGCCAGGCGCTGGATCCGCGAGGCGGCCGGATGGATGCGCTGGCCGAGTGCGTCGAAGTCCTCGTGCCCGTCGCCGTCGCGCACGACGATCTCGCCGTCGAGCACGTAGCGCCAGGCGGGGAACACGAGCTCGGGGAAGTAGCGTCCGAGCGGCCTGCCGTTTCGCGACTGTAGGAACGTGTCCTCGCCGTCGACGAACGCCAGGCAGCGAAAGCCGTCGAGCTTGACCTCGTACACGTAGCCATCGCCCACCGGCAACTCCCTGCGAGCGAGCGCGAGCTGCGGCTTCAGCGGCGCTGACAGCGGCAGGCTCATGCGTCTCCCCGGCGGCGGGGGGCGCGCTTGCCGCGCGTGCGCCCGTCCTCGCCCGCCGTGCGAGCAGGCCCGTCCTGCTCGCGGGCACGGCTGGGCTGCACGCGCTTGGGCTCCCCTTTCTGCTTGCGAAAGTGCGGCGGCCAGGGCGCGTCGCCAAGGCCCTCGCGCTCGTCGCGCGCGGCGAGCTCCAGCAGGGCCTCCAGACGCCCGGCGTGCTCGTCGATCCTCGCCGACGGGTCCCCGCGCTCGCGCAGGCGCGCGGGCACGGTCGTGAGCGTCAGCTCGGCGGGCTCCACATCGGCGACCTCGTCCCAGTCCAGCGGGCAGGACACGCGCGCGTCAGGGACGGCCCTGACGGAGTACGCGGAGGCGACGGTGCGGTCGCGCGCGTTCTGGTTGTAGTCGATGAACACGCCCTCGCGTTCCTCCTTCCACCAGCGGCTGGTCGCGCGCCCGGGCATGCGCCGCTCGACCTCGCGCGCGAGCGCCAGCGCGGCGCGGCGGACCTCTTCGAAGGTGTGCTCGGCCTCGATGCGCACGTACACGTGGATGCCGCGCGAGCCCGAGGTCTTGGGGAAGCCGAGCAGGCCGTGCTCGTCCAGCACCTGACGCACGCCCAGCGCCACCTCTCGGACCTCCGCGAACGGCACGCCGGGGCCGGGGTCGAGGTCGACTCGCAGCTCGTCGGGATGGTCGAGGTCCTCACGCCGCACCGGCCACGGGTTCCAGTCGATCACGCCCAGGTTGACCCCCCACACGAGATGCGCGGCGTCTATGGGCACGAGCTCGCGCGCGTGGCGCCCGCTGGGGAACGTGACGGTGGCCGTTTGCAGCCACTCCGGCGCGGTCTCCGGGACACGCTTCTGGAAGAAAGGCTCGCCGGCGACGCCGTCTACCCAGCGCTTGAGCACCGTCGGGCGCTCTCGCAGGCCGCACACGACCGCCTGCTCACACTCCAGGTAGTAGTTGACCAGGTCGATCTTCGTCAGCCCCACCTGCGGGAAGAACGCCTTCTCCGGGTTGCTGACCTTCAGCTCGTGACCGCACACGGCGAGGACTGCGGGTTGCGCTTTCGCGGCGGCCATTGCTGGAAGGATGCCCGATCGTGACGCCGATACCCCAGCACGTGCTGATCGCCAGCCAGCCCTTTGGCCCACGCCTGGGCGCCGAGCGCGTCGCGCGGGCGATCGCCACGGGCTTCGAGCAGGCCGGCAGGCCGCGTCCCGATCTGCTTGCGCTCCCCGCCGGCCGCGCCCCCGAGGACGTGCGCGACCAGCTCGACGCGGCGGGGTTCGACGCGCGCATGCGCCAAGCGCGCGCGGTGGTGATCGCGTGTGCGCGCCTGCACGAGCGGGCGCTCGCCGGCAGCGCCACCTTCGAGATCGCCACGCGCGCTCGCCAGGGCGGGGTGCCGGCGTACGCGGTGACCGCCGAGAATGCGCTCGACGCCTTCGACGCTCGCATCCTCGACCTCCAGCTGATCCTCCAGGCACGCGGCGCGAGGACGCTCGCCGCCGCAGGGCGAAGGCTCGCCCAGCTCTAGCTCTGGCAGCGCGGGCACCATAAGGTCACGCGGTTGCCCTCCCCGTGCCCGCGCCGGCGGATCGGCTCGCCGCAGCGAGGGCACGGCCGCCCGCCGCGGCCGTGCACGCCGCGCGCCGCAGCCGCTGCGCAGGAAGCGTCGCTCGTCGAAGTCCTCCCCAGCACGTCCGGTCCCGTCGAACTCGACCCCCTCCCACCTGTCCCGCCAGCACCACACGCATGCGCGCGGCGACGTGATGGATGGTGTCGCCCTCGGGCACCGTAAGCGATGGTAGGCGGGCGGGCAAGTAGGCTCGGCCTCCACATGGTCGAGCCCGACGCCAACCCCAGGCAGGCCGCGCGCGCGCCACGCGGGCGCTCGCTGCCCACCCCGGGGGCCAAGCGCGCGACAGTGATCGGCGCGGGCTCGTTCGGCACCGCGCTGGCGGTGCTGCTCTCGCGCGCGGGCCTGCGCACGACGCTGCAGACGCGGAGCGCCGATCAGGCCGCGCTGATCGAGCGCGAGCGCACCGCCAGGGGCACCGGCTCCGTGAAGGGCACGGGCGAGAACCGCCGCTACCTGCCCGGCGTGGAGCTGCCGGCGCAGCTGCGCGTCGAGGCCGCCTCCGCGGGCATCGCGCGCGCGGACTACGTGTTCCTGGCCGTGCCCTCGCGCGGCCTGGGCGAGGTGATCGACCGGCTGGTCGCCTCCGGCCTGGACAGGCGCACCGCAGTGGTGTCGGTCGCCAAGGGGTTGGTGCCGCCGCACGGCCTGACGCCCACGAGCGTGCTCAGCGCGAGGTTCGGGCCGGAGCGCGTCGCGTGCCTGGGCGGCCCCGCGCACGCCCAGGAGATGGTGCACGCGGGCGCCGCGCTCGTCGCCGCCTGCGCCGAGGAGGAGCTTGCGCGAGCGCTCGCGCACGTGTTCACACGCGCCGGCGTCATCTGCGAGCTGTCCAACGACCCCGTCGGCGTGGAGCTAGCCGGCGCCGCCAAGAACGCCGCCGCGCTCGCCGCCGGCGCGACCGAGGCCCAGGGCTCCAACGCCGCGGGCGCCGCGGCCGGGCACATCTTCGCGGAGGTCTGGCGCTACGCGGAGGGCCTGGGAGCGCGCCCGGAGTCGATGATCGGGCTGGCCGGCACCGGCGACCTGGTCGCGACGGCTCTCGCACGCGAGAGCCGCAACCGCCGCGCGGGGGAGCTGCTGGCGGCGGGCGTGCTCACCAGCGAGATCCCCGCGCGGATCGGACAGGCGGTCGAGGCGCTGGAGGCGGCTCCCCTGCTCGCGCGCACGCTCGAGGCCGCGGGCATCGCCGCGCCCGTCACCACCGCCCTCGGCCGCCTGATCTCGGGCGAGCTGCCGCTCGACGAGTGGGTGGCGCTGGTGCGCGCGACCGTGCCTCCGCCCGCGCGCTGGCGCCGGCGGGCGGGAGGGCGCCGGCAGGGTTTCTGGCGGCGCGTGTGGCGGAGGCTGTGGCGGGACCCCCTGGGATCGGTCCGGGTGTTGTGAGAGCTTCGATGACCCTGTTGAATGGGTTGAAGGAGCGATCGCATGTCGAGACGCAGGCATACGCCGGAGCAGGTTGTCAGGAAGCTGAGGGAGGCCGACAGGCTTCTCGGCGAGGGACTGGAGTTGCCGGAGGTGACCAAGCAGTTGGAGGTGTCCGAACAAACGTACTTCCGGTGGCGCAACCAGTTCGGCGGGATGAAGGCCGAGGACGTGAAGCGATTGAAGGAGCTGGAGGCGGAGAACGCGAGGTTGAAGCGGATCGTGGCCGACCAGGCGCTGGATATCCAGGGGCTCAAGGAGCTGTCGCGGGGAAACTTCTGAGCCCGGCCCGTAGGCGTCGAGCCGTTGCTGCGCTGCAGGGGCGGCTTGGGTTCTCCGAGCGTCGGGCGTGTCGTCTGGCTGGTCAGCATCGGTCCACGCAACGTCACGAGCCGGCCGTCGCGGTCGATGACGCGGCGATCCGAGCGCAGCTGCATGCGTTCTCCCGCAAGCGGCCGCGGTGGGGGTACCGCCAGGCACATCAGCATCTGCTGCAGGAGGGCTGGAGCATCAATCGCAAGCGGGTGCAGCGGCTGTGGCGCGAGGAGGGGCTGCGTGTGCCGCAGAAGCGCCGCAAGCGCCAGCGGCGCGGTGAATCGACCGTGCCTGGGGACCGGCTGCGGGCACAGCGACCCGATCACGTCTGGGCGTTTGATTTCCAGTTCGATGTGACCGAGGACGGCCGCGCGGTGAAGCTGCTCTACGTCGTGGACGAGTTCACCCGCGAGGCTTTGGCGATGGAGGCCGAGCGGCGGATCGACGGCGACCGCGTGGTCGACGTGCTCGAGGGGATCGTCGCCGAGCAAGGTCGCCGGCCAGAGCTCGTTCGCTGTGACAACGGGCCGGAGATGACGTCCAACGCCCTCAGAGACTGGTGCAGGTTCTCCCGGACCGGCGCGGCGTTCATCGAGCCCGGCAGCCCGTGGGAGAACCCGTTCGTTGAGAGCTTCAACAGCCGCGTCCGCGACGAGCTGCTCTCCGTCGAGGTGTTCAGCTGCCTGACCGAGGCGAAGGTGATGATCGAGGACTTCCGCCAGGACTACAACCGCTACCGGCCGCACCGAGCGCACCGGATGATGACCCCGACGGCGTTCAGGACGGGCTGGGAGACCGTCCACGAGGCCGCGCTCGCCAGCGCCGAACTCCGCCGCCGCTACGCGCCGGCTCCGTCCGACGCCGGCGGCAGCCCTACCCTGCAGGAACCAACCAACCACCAGCTCTCACAGCAGGTGGACCGATGAACGGGGTCCGGCCAGCTGGCCGGTGGATAGACGTCGATGGAAGACGGCACGGCCAAACATTCGTCGGAAACACGGCGCCGATCCGGCCCCTCGGAGTCCGCGGACGAGCGCCCGTGCGCCGGCAGGTCTGCGACGTGTGACTGCATTCACCACCGTGATCCCGGGAGCACCTCCCCTCGGGCACAGCTGATATGGCGTGATGTTTGTCAAGTGGCAGCGTGGTTTGCCCCGCTCTGGCGGGGTTTTTCTTTGGTCGGGAGGGCGGGGCGTCGGGCTCGGTGTCGGCGTTGCCAGTCTGATGATGCGGGGGTTGGGTACCCCATGGCCCGGTTTCGTGCTGCCGGCTTGCGCTGTCTAGAAGCGAGCGTGGCGGCCGTGATCGGGCTGCTGCTCATAGTTGCTGCGCGCGTGCCGGCCGCTGTGGCCCGGCGCCCCGGCCTCCCGGCCGGTGAGGCTGTCGGCTGCTGTTAGTCGGCGGTAGCTGCCGCCCAGAGGAAGCACGCGAGCTCGCGAGCGCAGGCAACGACGGCGACGTTGTGGGGCTTGCCGCGGCCACGCATTCGGTGATAGTTGCGGTGCAGGCGCTGCTGGGCGCGGTTTGCGATCTGCCATGCGGCCTCGACGAGCAGCCGGCGTGCGAGCGCCGAGCCGGTCTTGGTGATTGCCCCTTGCTTGGATGACTCTCCGGACTGGCTCAGGGACGGGATCAGCCCGAGCCATGCGCTGAGCGCCGTGGCTTTCTGAAACCGCTGCCAGTCGCCGCCGAGCTCGAGATGCAGCGCCAGAGCACTAAAGTGTGTCGACGCCGCGGAAGCAGCGCAGCCGTGCGACGGTCGGCCACCACTGCTCGTCGGTGGCCAGCTGCGAGAGCCGCTCGGCGAGTGCCGCTTTGCGAGCGCTCAGCCCGTCGACCGCAGCGAGCAGGTCCGCGAAGGCGAGCTCGCTGGCGGGCTCCTGAAAGCTCTGGCGAGAGAGCCAGCGCCGGTGCGTCTGTGTCCAGGTCGACGGAGACGGATAGACCCGGCCGTGGCGCAGCAGCATCTTTGAGACGCGGTGACGGACGCGCATCAGATCTTGGCGGCAGGCGTCATGCGATCGCATCAGCTCCCTGGCTGCCTCAACGTGTACTGGCGGAACCACGACCGCGGTCAAGGCCCCCGCCAGCAGCTGGCGAGCCAGCAGCTCGGCGTCCTTGCGATCGGTCTTCACTCGGTCTGAGGGGCCTCTCGGTGTCTTGCCGGGCGCGATCACCTGCAGGTCGATGCCGGCAGCATTCGCAGCCCGATAGAGGCCGAACCCCGTCGGCCCAGCCTCATAGCAAGCGCGCACCGGAGCACGCAGACCCCGAAGCCACGCGACCGGCTCCTCGATGCCCGGCCCGAACCTTGCACGCATCAGCTCGCCGGTTTCGACGTCGATCGCCGCCGCATACGCCGAGCGGGCATGGACATCGAGTCCCGCGCACGTCACTATTCCGGTCATGGCCGGACCTCTCACTGATTGGGGTCAGCCGGAGCCACTCTCCGGCCAGACAAACCCCCGCGAGGAGCGTCCGGCCCTACCTACCCCGGCGGTCAACCCCCACGGGCGACCACGCCATAGGGTCTAGCCCGGATCTTGCAGTAACGCGTTTGATGTGAGCTTTTCGGGCTCGCTGAGCCTCGGTCGCCCGGGCGTGTCCTGCTCGGGCATGCGCTCCTTGTTGAAGGACACTCTGGTCGCGCTTCGCGGCACTGGGAGCTCGTTGGCGGGCATGCTTCGCTCGTCCGCTGGCGTCGGGCTGGTCGGAATCTGAGTGCGCTGTCCGGCGCGCTCAGCCCGATGGCGCCGGGAGCGCTGTCAGGCGCTCGAACGCGCTCGTGAGCTCTGCGGCCCAGGGCCAGCCGGCCTGCAGCCGTAGTGTCGCTGAGCGGGCGTGGAAGGCAAGGCGCCCGGCGACGTGAAGGATTCGGTAGCGCAGCCGCTTGGGCTCTGAGCGCGCCAGCGTGCCGGTGAAGAGGAGCCGCTTCATCCAGATGATGAGGTCGTGTGCGATCTGGACGATTGCCAGCCAGACGCGGTTGTGCTCGAACTCTTTGAAGGGCAGGTTGCGCAAGCCGGTGTCCTTGTCGTTTCGGATGTGATCCTCGACGTGCGCGCGGGCGCGGTGTCGGCGCTCGAGCTCGGCGGGCTCGCCGGTCTGGTCGGTGAGGATCGCCTGGAAGCGGTGACCGTCGTGGTCTGAGAAGGTGAGCTGCGCGCCGGGGTGGGCGCGCTCACGGCGCACGATCACCCGCGAGCCCTCGGGCCAGCCCTCAAGGTCAAGGGCCGCGGTGAGCTCGGCCACCTGTCCGTTGGTGCGCGGAGTGCCGTCCTGCTCAACAGCCGAAACCCAGTCCCCATCGGGGATCTGGAGGATCTGGGTGCGGACCACCTCGTTCAGTTCATAGCCCACCGAGAATCCGATCCGGGCCTCGCGGCACCAGTCAAGGAGCTCGTGGCTCGCGCCGGCGCTGTCGGCACGCAGCAGGATCTCTGCGCCCTCGATGTGCTCCTTGGGGATCTGCTCGAGCGCGTGTTCTGAGACCGTGATCTGGTCAGCCGCGGTGTTTGCGCCGGCGTTCCCGGGCCGCAGTTCCCCCGCGAGCGCTTCACCGGTCTGATCGGCATAGGCGAGCATCGGGTGAAACCCGTAGCCGCCCTTGAAGTTCCCGGCGGCGCCCTCCTTCTCAGAGTGCGAGCCGACGAGCGTCGCGTCGAGGTCGATGTCCACGACCTCCGGCGCTCCCGTGAGCTCCCACACGCGCGCCCGTGCGCGGGCGTGAGCGCTCCGCAGTCGCTCGAGTCCACCGGGGTCGCTTGCGATCCGGTCGATCGCCCGGAAGGCCGTCGCGTCCGAGCAGACAGCTCCGAACAACGCGGCCTGATCGCCAAGCGCCCCGAGGTCTGAAAGGCAGTCCCCGCCGTCGGCGAGCATCACCGCGAGGTCACGGACGACACGGCCCAAGTCGTGCCCGGAATGCCTGAGCTTCAGCTCCTCGAGCTCTTGTGAGAGCGCTCTCCTCAGCCCGGTCTTCTCGGCGATCTGAACCAGCATCGCGCTGCCCGAATGCGACACCAGACCGTCTCCGTCCGGCCTTGCAACTACCTTGAAATCGCGGCCATCGCGCTGCACCTTCAAGGTGATCCTCCTGAGCTCGGGAACAGGACTTCAGCAACCCCGATTCTCCAAGCTCAGCCGGACATCCCCGCGCCCCGGAATACCCGGGGCGCGGATGGTTAAGGCGTTACTGCAAGATCCGGGCTAGACTCGCGGAGCCTCGCTCGGCTCGCGTAGCGCGAGCCCAGTCTCTTGGGCAAATGTCCGTAGAGACTCGGCAAGGCGCCGGGATGCGCTGGGGCGGTCCTCAAGCCACACGAGTGTGGCCTGCAGATCGTCGCCGATCAAAATGAGACCGTCCATGCCGCGTGCTCGCTCGAGCGTGGTGAGCGCATGTGCAGGGGTGTGTGCGATTGGTGCGCCTACGTTGAGAGAGGTGTTCACCGACGCCTCCACGCCCGTCCTTCGCCCCATGGCCAGCAAGAAGGTGTGGCAGAACGGGTCGACGTCCCGCCGCACGATTTGCAGGCGACCGGTGCCATCGTGGTGAATCACGGCGGGGATCATCTCATGAGCTTCTGGTCGCGCCCGCGCCGTGAGCACCATGTAGTTGTACGCATTGTAGTCATCGTCAGATGCTCCCTCCTCTAGGTAGAAGAAGCGCTCGGCGGCAGCGCGCGTGAGCATCGGAGCCAGTGGCCGGATCAATTCACGGTGCTTGACACGTTCGTTGAGCAGCCGGCGGGTATCCGGGTTGCATGGATTGGCCAGGATGCTGCGATGGCCCAATGCGCGCGGACCTGTCTCCGCAATGCCCTGGAACAGGCCGATGATGAGATCGCCGGCGATCATGTGTGCGAGCAGATCGGCTACCTCCTGCATGCCGCATGGCTCAGAGCAGTCGCCCACCGACATGCTGGTGGCTGCCGGCTCGACATTGACCACAGCGCGGATGGACCGTGTGCTCGGCTGGGGGCCACAGTAGAAGGCGTGACGCAACGGGGGACCGGGCCGTGCGCCTGCGTGCATGGCGAACGCGTAGGCCGCGCCGGCGGGTGTGCCCGCATCGCCGGGGATCGGCGGGACCCAGAGATGCAGCCGCGTCCTCTTGCGCCCAAGGTTGCGCTCGAACCAACGCTCGTCGAAGCATTCCAGCAGGCGCATGTTCGCCACGCAGTTGAGAGCGGTGCCACCAGTGAGGACGAGGCGGTGCGCGCCGGTTGAGCGAATCAGATAGTCGACGATGTGGACGAGCGCGTCCTCAAACACCATTTGCACCGCAGCCGCCTTGTCCACACGATCGCGCGTGATCTCCGGATGGCGTATATCCTCGACGTTCAAGATCGCATCTGGATGCCACATCTCCTGTAGTGGGATCGGCTCGCCGAGGATTTCGATCAGCTCCTCGGTATAGGGCTTCTCCCATGAGCAGCTCGTCCAGTTTGCGAGCGCGCGATTGAGGCGAACCTCGCCTTCCGGTCCGTAGTGGAAGAGGTGTCTGAGTCGTCGGTAGTATCGGTTGGTGAGTCGGTTGCCGTCTCCCCAGGCGGCCGCGCCCATGTAACGGCCCTCGGAGCTCAGTGGCGGCCAGCCGCCTTGCGTCGCGCTGAGGACGCCGTACATCCACCCCAGGGATTCGAGCTGGTTTGTGACGCGAGCGCTCACCAGCGTGAGCTGTCCCGCCTGGCAGCCGTAGAGCGATGTGCAGGCGCCATCGCCGCCTGCGTCGATCACGACCACCATGACTGGATCGGTGCTGGCGGCAAACGGTGAGACCCCGTAGCTGAGATACGCATGGCTGTGGTGGTGGCGCATCCCGACGATCGGCATGCGCCGTTCGAGCCCGAGCTGCCGGCCGAGCCGCGCGGGAGCGTCAGCCAGAGCAGCCGCCCCGCCGCGTGCGAGAGCCGATTTCACCCGCCCGGACTTTCCCCACAGCAGCGTCATGCTGGCGGGCGCTTCCTCCAACGCAGGCTGCACGATGATCGCGTTGGCGATAGCCGCATAGTCCCATGTGCTCACGCACGCGTCCAAATCCTCGGGGCCGATCCCCAACGCCTGCATGTGCTGCTTAATCGCCTCAATCGAGTGCTCAGGGTACTCGTGACAATGCTTGACCGCGGTGTACCGCTCCTCCTCTTCGTTGCAAATCAGCTCTACGCGTCCACACTCGGAAACCCGCACCAATCCGGCGCCGGAATTGTGGCTTCCTGTATTAAATCCGAGCAGATAGGCCTCCTGCCCATCGCTGATTCTTCGTTCCAACGAGGCGAGTTGGGCGCGAGCGGGCTTACTGTCGGGCCGGTGCAGACCATGACGCGAGAAGAACTTATCCATCCCCAACAGGACCGCGCGGCCGCCCGACCGAGCTATGTGCGGGTGCCGCGGCCCCCATCTCCCGAAGTTTGCTTTTAGTCTGGCCTTCACTGGCTCATTATACAGAAGTGTACGCGAGGTTAGAAACACAGTTTTGTGTCTAACCGGTCGAGGTACAGCTTGGAAGCCCAAAAGACGGCTGTCAACGGCGTCAGCGGCATCGCCCTATCGATAGGTAGGTCACAGGAGCCGATCCTCGTTACTCTCCTCGGGTATCGCATAACGCGGTACTTGGCACAATCATACCTCTCTCGTGTCTAACGCAATCGCAACATCGTCGCTGAGCGTGGGCATCCCGACCTTCAATCGGGCAAAGACGCTGGAGCGCGCCCTGCGGTCGGTGCTGGAGCAGACCCACTCGGATCTCGAGATCATCGTCTCCGACGACGCCTCGACCGACGATACCGAGATGCTTTGTCGCAAGATCGCGGCACAGGACACGCGTATCCGCTACATACGTCAGGTGCACAACATTGGCCAGTTCGCAAACTTCAACCTCTTGTTTGCGGAGTTCCGATCGCCCTATGTAATGGTGCTCAACGACGATGACTGGCTGGAGCCCGACTACGTGGAACGCTGCCTTTTGGCGCTCCAGCAGCAGCCCGACTGCGTTGCCGTCAGTGGACGCTATCGCTACTGGCGCGGAGACACTATGCTGGCGCGGCAGCGGTCGCCCTTGCAGCTGTCACATGCCGACGGCACTGAACGTGTGCGAGCCCTTCTTCGGATGGTTGGAGAGGGAGAGGTTCAATCCAGCACTTTTTATGGCGTCATGCGAGCCGAGGTGCTGCAGCGCGCAGCACCGATGCCGCTGGTGCTAGCCGGCGACATTCTGCTGGTGGCTCGGATTGTCTTTCAGGGAAATGCTCGCACGCTGGAAGATGTGCATCTCAACCGGTCGGTAGACGGGACCAGCGTCACCATGGCCTCGTGTGTGGCTGCCCACCGTCTACCGCCACGCCACGCACGTTGGCCGGGTTTCGTGATCGCTGGAGACGTGTTTCGCGATTTGGGCTGGAGGCATTCGATCTATGCGACCCTGCCGCCAGCTTGGCGCCTGGGTTGGGGTTTGCGCTCCGCCTTGTCAGCCATCAATTGGAGATCTGTTGCCTGGCATGCAACAGCACCCATCGCCGCATCCCTCGGCCATCGCCCGCGCGGGCGATGGATCTGGCTGGCGTACGACCGCCTCACACGTGCCCTTGGCGCTGAAGGCGTCCAAGCGCAACTCCTCCTGGATCAATCGCGCACTGCGCTCTGAGCTGTCACCGCGGCGCGGCACTCCTGCTGCGGTGCGGCCGCCAGCCCACAGTCGGCCAGGAACTGCTCGGCACGACGCACGGTCGTGTTGGCGCGCGCCCAAGCCAGCGCTCCCGCTTGCAGCGAGCTGTAGCGCGCGTCGTCGATCGCCTCCAGGCGACGCATGAGATCGTCGAAATCGTGGTAGCAAACGCAGTTTGTCTCGTCGAGGCCATGGGGCGCGCAGCGCGTCGGCTTGCGGTTGAGGTCGCGGAAGCAGGGTACACAGCCATTGGCCGCCTGCTCGTAGTGGCGCATGCAGTCCCAGCCGGCGCGCCTGACCGTGATGCCGAAGCGCGCCGACTGGAGGTCGGCGTAGTAGGCAGCCTCGTTGCTGAAGGCGTAGCTGGTGCCGACGCCGATGCGCGAGGCGACTTCACGGTCGACCACGTGGCTGGCGAGCAGTCGCAGCTTCCTGGCGGGTGGTTCGTCCAACACCTTCTCGGCCGGGATCGAAAACGAGATCTCGCGCATCCTCGTGATCGACGGAAGTCGGCTGGCGAGCCTGGGTGCGAGCAGCAGGTAGGAGCGAAACCAGCCGGTGATGGGGGTGAGCTCGCGCTTGAAGTAGATGGCGCGCGTGTGCGCTCGTGGCAGCGTCCACCAGGTCGGCCTGCGCCACCAGTGCACCGCGTAGGGGTAGGCCTGCTGGTTGTCGGCTCCGTCGAGGACCGCCATCCGGACACCGCTAAGGCTCGGGGCGAGCTCGGCAAACCGGCCGAAGGTGTTCCAGATGTCGGCGAACACGATCAGATCGAACTCGCCGTCGAGCGCGCGCTCGAGCGCTCCATCGCGGTCCACCGGGACGTCATCGAGCAGGCCGTAGAGACTGAAGCCATGTCCGTAGAGATCGCCGCGTCGCGCAACCGGATAGCTGTCGTACAGGAACTCCACCTTGGGGAAGTCCACCACGTCCGGGCCGAGCAATGTGCGCAACCCATGCAGCAGGCTGTCTGCCAGGTAGTCCTCGTGTGTGGTCGTCACGAACAGGATGCGCGACATCGCCCTCGATCTGGCTAGCGCTTGATGACCCAGGCCTGGCCTGTCGGTGAAGCGATCGGCTTCTCCGGCAGATCGTCAAAGAACTCGTCGATCATCGCACGCTGATCCCGACAGCTCGTCCACCCATAGTCGTCGAAGACGATGATCCCGCCAGGCAGCATACGTGCGTATGCGAACTCGAGCGCGGCCTTCGACGGAGCCATCGCATTCATGTCGATGTGAGCAAACGACAGCTCGCCTACATCGACGACGCCCAGGGTGTCGAAGATGTCGCCGGGGCAGAGCTGATATCTCGGTCGCCAGCGCGCGAGCAGATTGTCGACGTACTCCACGGATGTGTCACTGAGCTTCCCTGCGAAGCCTTGGTCGCGCTCGTGCCCTGTGAGCTTGTCCGGCGGAATTCCCGCAAACGTGTCAAATAGGAAGAAACGATGCTCGGCCGCGACCTTTGTTCGGCTGAGGATCATGTATGCGCATCCGCCGCGCCAAGTCCCAAACTCGGCGAAGTTGCCAGATAGCCGCTGGCACTGCTGAGCAAGCGATGTCAGCAGCCACATGCGCCATCGCACATCTGCTCCTGGGAGCCATCCTCTACTCATCTCCCGATACGCGGATTCAAAGTCTTGATCGTCCATGAACGGGCAGTAGTGAGCCGTCGCAATGCCGTCGGCCCAGTAGGTGAAGAGCCGATCGACGATCTGATTCCGAGCAAATCTCGCCGGTGGGCGCAGTGGCGCTGGGAGGTCTCCTACGCTCTGCCCATAGGACAACCGCCATCGGTTGGATAGACGCGGCATCACCGAGTTGCCTCCGGATGACTACATGTGTCGAGTCGTTCGAGGTTGCAACATCGACTCCATCATAAGAAGTCTTTAGCTTGTTCGGTCAGATCGGCCGGCGGTGGCGATGGGAAGTGGCTGATCCCGGTAGCTCGTGGTGCACATAGCCCGCTGCGCATGTTTCCGGAATCCGGATGAACGTTTCCCACTACACGCCCGTGCCGCCGCGCCGGACTTGGGCTTCCCACGTAGCACACCATCACGAGGTATATCTATAGTATTAATACTGTAGATACCATAGATAATGCTCAAGGCAAGGGAGAACAACATGGCACGAACCCCTCCCGGCGAAGTCGACCCCACGAAAGGCCTGTCGCTTGATCCGGAGGAGTTCCTCGAGCAGCAGGCCCGGCGTGAGAAGGCGCTACGCATGCAGGACACGATCCGTCCCGGGCGCACAACCCCGATCGCCATCCGCTTCGACCAGTTCACGCTCACGCGCCTGAAGGCGCTGGCGGCGCTGCGCAACACCGGCTACCAGACACTGCTCAAGGAGTTCGTGGTCGAGCGGCTGTACGAGGAGGAGAAGCGCGAAGGGATCATTTAGCACCCGGGAGGGGCGTCATCCGGCGCCCACGAGCGTGCTCACCACGGCTTCGTAGACGCCCGAGCCGTGGCCCGCCTCCGCCACGCGCACGTTCTCGTGCCCGGCCAGCGCCTCGTGCATGCTGGGGTCGCGCTCCAGCGCGTTCGCCACCAGCCAGAACACGTCCACCTGCGCGGCGCACGCGAGATCCTCGCGCGAGTCCCCCACCGCGAACACCTGCCCGCGCTCGTAGCCGCGCGCCCTGCGGTGGACGGCCACCGCGGCCGCCTTCGACGCCCCCGCCGGCACGAGGTGATAGCCGCGCACGTGCGGCAGTCCCGCGAGCGCCTGCGAGCGCCGGCTGACGACCCCGTTGTCCACCAGCCGCAGGTGCTCGTAGCCGTGCTCCGCGAGCAGCGCGTCCACCTCGATCGCGTCCACCAGCCCGCGGAACAGATGCGAGACCTCGCGCTGCACGTGCCACGGCTCGTGGTACTCCAGACGCCCGGCGTAGCGCTCGAGCAGCAGCGCCGGCGCGCCCGAGCGCTCGATCTGCTCCGCGATCGAGAAGCTCGCCAGGGCGAAGCTCGCCCGTCAGCCAGTGCTCCTCCCCATCGATCGTCACGCACGCGCCCGCCTCGTGGATGAACGACGCCTGGCCCAGTAGCCGCGCGTCCTCGAACACCTGCACGCGCCTGCGGCCGGACATCAGCACGACCTCCACGCCCGCGCGCAGGCACGCGTGCACCGCGCGCACGCCGTCGATCGTCACGTTGCCATCGCCGTCGTGCAAAAGCGACGCGCCGCGCCCCAGCAGCGTGCTGTCGAGGTCCAGGTACAGGCAGCGCATCGATCGAGATCCGCCCGCCCGGTCGCTCACCGGCCCGCCGGCGCCGTGACGCTCGCCAGCGGCGGACGTTCGACCGGGCCGCCGTCCGCGCCGGCCAGCCGACCCTCGCGCTCCAGGCGGGCGGCGATCGTCGCCAGCACGGTGCGCGCCATCGGCTCCAGCGCCGCCAGCGGCTGGTGGCGGTTGTGGTGCTCGTCCAGGTCGACCTGCGCCATCGCCTCCAGGCCCAGCTCGCGCCACACGTCGATCAGCATCGCGATCTCCACGCCGTAGCCGGTGGCGAACGGCACGCGCTCGAGCAGCTCGCGCCGCGCCGCAACCTCCCCCGACAGCGGCTGGCGCACGCCGGCCAGCTGCGGATAGAACAGCGCGAGCGCCGGGCGCGCCATCAGGCGGTTTACGCGCCCGCCGCCATCGCCGTCCGCGAGCAGCGGCCGGCGGTAGAACGCCTTCACGAACGATACGCCCGCCTCGCACACCAGCGGGCCGAGCAGGCCGCTGAGGAAGTGCGAGCGGAAGCGCTCGGTGTCCGCGTCCATGAAGCACACGATGTCCCCTTCGAGCACCGACAGAGCCCGCCACATCGCGTCGCCCTTGCCCAGCACCGGGCCCAGCGAGGGCATCAGCTGGCGCTCCTGCAACACGCTCGCGCCCGCGCGCTCGGCGACTGCGGCGGTGCCGTCCGCGGAGGCCGCGTCCACGACGACGACCTCGTCGAGCACGCCCGCCTCGCGCAGCTCCACCAGACAAGCCACGATCTCGCCGACCGTCCGCGCGCACTCGCGTGTGGGCAGGCACACCGACACGCTGTCCCGCCGCTCGGCGGCGATCCGCGCGGGCGGATACAGCGAATGGTGGAAGGAGCGGGCTTGCGCCCAGCGCTCGGCGTCAGCCGCGAACATCGCCTCTACTATCTCAAGTCCGTGGCCCTCGACCGCACAACCGAGCCGTGGAGCGCGCTGCTGGACACGGGACGCGAGGACGGGCGCCTGGTGCGCGAGGCCAGCGAAGGAACCGGACCGAGCCGCGGCCCGCGACTCGTACAGCCCCCGCCGGAGCTCCACCCCGACGTGCTCGCGGCGCTGGCACGCGTGGGCGTCGAGCGCCTGTACTCCCACCAGGCGCAGGCGCTGCGCGCCGCGGCGGCCGGGCCGACGATCATCACCACCGGCACCGCGTCGGGCAAGTCGCTGTGCTTCAACCTGCCCACGCTGCACGTCCTGTGCGAGCAGGCGCGCGCACGCGCGCTGTACCTGTACCCCACCAAGGCGCTCGCCCAGGACCAGGCGCGAGCGCTGTCGGCGTTCGGCCTGAGCAGGCGCGTGCGCCCGGCGATCTACGACGGCGACACGCCGCGCGAGGCGCGCTCGCAGATCCGCAAGAGCGCGAACGTGGTGCTCACCAACCCCGACATGCTGCACGTCGGCATCCTCCCCAACCACGCCGCGTGGGCCGAGCTGTTCGCGAACCTGGCCGTGGTCGTGATCGACGAGGCGCACGTCTACCGCGGCGTGTTCGGCTCGCACGTCGCCAACGTCCTGCGCCGGCTGCGACGCATCGCCGCCGCGTACGGCACCGAGCCGCGCTTCCTGTTGACCTCCGCCACGATCGCCAACCCGGTGGAGCTCGCGCAGCGCCTCACCGGGCTGGAGGACGTCTACCTGATCGACGAGGACGGCTCGCCTCCGCGTGGGCGGCGCATCGCCGTGTGGAACCCGCCGTTGACCGACGAGGCGCTGGGCACGCGCCGCTCGGCGCTCGGCGAGGCGGCGGAGGTGCTGGCTACGCTCGTCCGCGAGGGGACGCGCGCGATCTGCTTTATGAAGTCGCGCAAGGGCGTCGAGGTGCTCAGCCGCCTCGTGCGCGAGGACCTCATGGGCAGCCACCCCGAGCACCCTGACGGGCACAGGCTGGCCGAGCTGGTGGTCCCCTACCGCGCCGGCTACACCTCCCAGCAGCGGCGCGAGCTCGAGGGCCGGCTCACGCGCGGAGAGCTGCGTGCTGTGATCACCACCGACGCGCTCGAGCTGGGCATCGACGTGGGCGAGCTCGACGCGTCGCTCGTGGTGACGTTCCCCGGTACAGTTTCCTCGCTGCGCCAGATGTGGGGACGCGCCGGCCGGTCCGCGATCGGTCGGCGCGGGCGCGGGCTGGCGATGTACATCGCCGGCGAGGACGCTCTCGACCAGTTCTTCTGCCGCCATCCCGAGGAGTTCCTCGAGCGGCCCGTGGAGGCGGCGATCCTCGATCACGAGAGCCCGCTGATCCACCGCGCGCACCTGCTGTGCGCCGCACACGAGGGCCCGCTGTCACGCTCCGACAACGAGTTCCTCGGCCCTCGCTGGCAGGCCCACGCGGAGGTACTCGAGAGCGCCGGCGAGCTGCGCAGGCGCTCGGGAACCGTCGGCGGTGAGAGCTACGTCCCGCGCCGCCCCGGCGCCTACCCGGCGGCGGAGGTCTCGCTGCGCTCGGCCTCGCCTGAGAGCTTCGCGATCATCGACGTCTCCTCCGGCGAGCTGCTCGGCTCGACCGAGGCGGCGCGGGCGCATACGACCGTCCACCAGGGCGCGATCTACATGCACCTCGGGCGCTCCTACCAGGTGCGCGAACTGGACCTCGAGCGCAGGCGCGCGCTGGTGGCGCCGTTCGACGGCGACTTCTACACCCAGCCCAAGCACGAGACCGACACCGAGATCGTGCGCCTGCTCGACAGGCGCGAGACGCTGGGAGTGACGCTGTCCTTCGGCGAGGTCAACGTCACCAACACCGTCCTCGCCTACCAGCGCAGGCGCCTGAGCGATCACGCGCACGTGGAGATCGTCGCGCTCGAGCTGCCGCCGACGAGCTTCCCGACGCAGGCGCTGTGGTTCGAGCTGCCCGCCGACGGTGTGCTGCCGCTGGAGGTGCTGCTGGGCGCGCTGCACGCGACCGAGCACGCGCAGATCGCGGTGCTGCCGCTGATCGCGATGTGCGACCGCTGGGACATCGGCGGCCTGTCAACCAACTTCCACCCCCAGACCGGCTGTCCCACGATCTTCCTGCACGACGGCCACCCCGGCGGCATCGGCATCGCGCGCACGGCGTTCGCGCGCTTCGAGGAGCTGTGCAAGGATGCGCGGCACCTGATCGCCGGGTGCCCGTGCGCGAGCGGCTGCCCCTCGTGCGTGCAGTCGCCCAAGTGCGGGAACCTCAACGAGCCCCTGCACAAGGCGGGCGCGCTGGCGCTGCTGGAGAGCCTGCTCTCACGCGACGCCGCTCTGATCGCCGCGGGCGGTTGTTGAAGGGTCGTGCTGCGCACGATCGGGACAGCGGTGCTCGCGCTCGTGATCGCGTGCGCGGCGCTCGCAGCCGCGGACGGCACCGTCGCGCAGGCGCCGCCTCAACAGTCGGTGAGCTTCGAAGGCCCCGAAGGGCGCGTGCCGCTTACGCAGTGGACGTTGCGCAAGGACCCCGCCAACCGTGGCCTGGCCCTCGGCTGGCAGCGCGGAGGCTTCAGCGGCGCGACTGTGGATGTGCCGAACGTCGTCAGCCCCACGCCGTACACGGGAAAGGCGGGGGGCCGCAACTACGAAGGCTCGATCGCCTGGTATCGCACGAGCTTCGACGCCCCGCACGCGGGCTCCTACGCGCTCACGTTCGAGTCCGCCAACTACCTGGCGAGCGTGTGGGTGGACGGGCGCGCGCTCGGCTCGCACAGGGGCTCCTACCTGCCGTTCGAAATGCGCACGCACCTGGCCGCCGGCAGCCACGAGGTGGCCGTGCGCGTCGACTGGGAGGACCCCGCCCAGCAGTCGCGCGAAGGCTTCCACCGCACGTGGTTCAACTGGGGTGGCCTCGACGGGCAGGCCGACGTGCGCGCGATCGGCGAAAGCGAACTGTGGACGCCGAGCGTGCAGACGACGCTCACGGGCGGGGGGAACTCGAGTCCCGCGCGAGCGGCCGCGGCGAGCGAGAAGGTGAGCGTGGTCGTCCGCAACTACGGGCCCGCACGCACGATCGTCCCCGAAGGCTCGCTCGTGCACGGCTCGCAGACGATCCCGATCGTCTTCCCCGCGCTCGCGCTCGCCCACGACCAGGCCGGCACGGACACCGCCACCGCGTCCGTGCCGGCCCCCGCGCTGTGGTCGCCGACCAGCCCCAGCCTGTACCAGCTGACGCTGGCGGTGGGCGACGAGAGCAGCTACTCCGCACGCATCGGCCTGCGCCAGCTCACCTGGCACGGTGGCCACGTGTACCTCAACGGACAGCTTCTGAGCCTGCACGGTGTGTCGATCCAGGAGGACGCTCAAGGACACGGCGACGCGCTGACGCCGGGCGATGAAAACACGATCATGCAGGAGCTGAAAGCGCTCGACGTCGACGCGATCCGCAGCCAGCACCCGCTCAGCCCGACGCTGCTGGAACGGCTGGATGCCGCGGGCATCCTCGTGTGGCAGGGCATCGGCCCCGTGGAAGGTGCCGGCAACTGGTACTCGACCACGCCGCAGCTGCTCGCGGACGCCGAGCAACAGGCGCGCACGGCTGTGCTGGCGGAGGAGCTGCACCCGTCGATCTTCGCGTGGAACCTCGTGGACGAGGTGGCGGGCGAGGGGCGCGACAGCCAGGAGGTGGACTACGTGCGTACGCTCGCCCGCTGGATCCACGAACACGACCCCACGCGGATGGTGGCGGTGGACGTGTGGGGCGATCACCCGCCGCGGGTGGCCGGCGCGCTGTACTCGGAAGCGGACGCGGTCGCGGAGACTGACTACTCGGGCTGGTATGACTACCCGCACGACAGCGCCGCACAGCTGAAGGCGAAGATGCGCGCGCGGCTGGCCGCGATGCAGCGGACGTTCTCGGGCAAGGTGCTCGTGATCAGCGAGTTCGGCGCCGAATCCAACGGGCTGAACCCCTCCGGCGTCCCGGGCAGCTACGCCTACCAGGCGAAGCTGCTGGCCGAGCACATACAGGTGTACGCGGCGGACCCGCGGCTGAGCGCGATGTTCGCGTGGGTGCTGCGCGACTATCCGCTGACGCCCACGTTCGAGGGCGGCTCGATCCACGAGGCCCTGCCCCACCTGAAGCTGATCGAAGGGCTCAACCAGAAGGGGCTGTTCACCTATGGCGGACAGCCCAAGCCGGGGGTGGTATCGACGGTGGCGCGGCTGTACAGTGCGCTCCCGCGGGAATAGGCCGCCGAGCGGCTGCGCCCCCGACGCCCGGCGCTACCCCGCGCGGTTCCCGCGCGCGATCTTGCGCAGGTCGATCGTCTCGTCGTAGAGCTTGGCGTCGACGCCCTCCTCGAGCGCCACCTCGCGCAGCGGCCGCCCCGTGGCGGTGGCCTTCTTGACGATCGCCGTCCCCTTGTCGTAGCCGATCGCGCCGTTGAGCGCGGTGGCGACCGCGAGCGTCGCTCCCGCCGACGCGGCCGCTCCTGCCGTGTTGGCCTGGATGCCGTCGACGCACTTCTCGGCGAACACGCGCGTCGTCGAGGAGAGCAGGCGCAGGGACTGCAGCAGGTTGCGGGCGATCAACGGAATGCGGACGTTCAGCTCGAACTGGCCCTGCATGCCGCCGACGGTGATCGCGGTGTCGTTGCCGATCACCTGCCCGCAGACTTGCAGCACGACCTCGGGGATCACCGGATTGACCTTGCCGGGCATGATCGAGGAGCCCTTCTGGAGCTTCTGGCAGCAGCAGCTCGCCGATGCCGGCGCGAGGCCCCGAGCCCATCAGCGCGAGGTCGTTCGCGATCTTGGTGAGCGAGACGGCGATCACCTTCAGCGCCCCCGACAGCTCCACGAGCGCGTCGCGGTTGGCCTGAGCCTCGAACGGGTCGAGCGGCGGCGCGATCTGCTTGAGCCCGGAATCGCGCTTCAGGCGCGCACGCACCTTCTCGGCGAAGCGCGGGTGCGTGTTGAGCCCCGTCCCGGTGGCCGTGCCGCCGAGCGGTATCTGCCCGACGTGCACCAGCGCCGAGCTGACGCGCTCCTGCGCGAGCGCCATCTGCGCGGCGTAGCCGCCGAACTCCTGCCCGAGCGTTACGGGCACGGCGTCCATCAGGTGGGTGCGCCCGGCCTTGACGACGTGCTGGAAACCTTTCTGCTTCCTGGCGAACGAGCGCTCGAGCTGTTTGAGCGCCGGCAGCAATTCGTTGGAGGCGACGTCAAGAGCAGCGAGATGCACCGCCGAGGGAAACACGTCGTTGGAGGACTGCCCCATGTTGACGTGGTCGTTGGGGTGCACGCGCTCGCCGGCCAGGCGCGCGATCACCTCGTTGGCGTTCGTGTTCGTCGACGTGCCCGACCCGGTCTGGAACACGTCGATCGGAAACTGCGCGTCGTGGCGCCCGGCGGCGATCTCGTCCGCCGCCTTGGCGACGCGCGCGGCGTCGCGCTTGGACATCAGCCCGAGCTCGCCGTTGACAGCGGCGGCGGCGGCCTTGATGCGCGCCAGCCAGTGGATCACCGAGACGGGCACCGTCTCGCCGGAGATCGGGAAGTTCTCGACGGCTTTGGCGGTCTCTGTGCCCCACAGCTTGGTGTCCGGCATTCGGCTCCTTCTTTCGGGTGCGGGCGAGGATGCTACCGGCAGAAAGCGGCGAGCTCGCGCGCGACGCCCACGGGATCGTCATAGGCCATCAGGAAGCCGACGCTCTCGAGCACGCGCAGCTGGCCGTGCGGCAGCCGCGCGAGCGCCTCTTCGGCCACGGCCAGCGGGTGCACGGGGTCCTGGTCGGCCCACAACAGCAGCACGGGCATGTCCAGCCGCGAGTATCCCTCGAGCAGATGCGTCTGCGCCCCGCGTGGCCAGTTGCGCGCGCACTTCGCCCACGAGCGCGCGAGGCTCGAGTTGCCGCGCACGTCGGCGAACGCGTGGCGCACCACGTCCGCGGCAGCGGGGTTGCCGCGGACGGACAGCCACAGCCCGCGCTCGGGCGTGAACACGACGCCGGCGCCGTATGCCAGCAGCCGATCGAGCCCGGGGACGGCGGCGGCCCGCGCGGTCAGCTGCCACGCCGCGCGGGCGCGCGAGTGGGCGGGCGCGGCGTGCAGGCGGCTCGACATCAGCACCAGCCTGGCGGGGCTGATGCGCCCGCTGAGCGCGGCGTGGAGCACGATCTCGGCGCCGGCGTCGTGGCCGGCGATCAGGGGACGCGGACCGAGGACCTCGGAGGCGAACCCTGCGAGCACCTCGGCGAACCAGTCGAGCGTGTACGGGTGGCGCGGGCGGTCCTCGGAGTCGCCGTGCAGCGGCAGGTCGGGGAGCACCACCCGAAAGCGATCGGCGAGCGCATCGACCGCCGGCTCCCACTCCTTGTGCGAGAGCAGCCCGGAGTGCAAGAGCGCCAGGGGCGGCCCCGCGCCGAGCTCACGGTAGGCAACGCGCGCGCCGTCGCTGTGGTGGTAGAGGCGCAGCCGCATCGAGGCCAATCCTAGGCCGGGGGCGCAGCGCGAGACCGACGCACAGGTTCAGGGAGACCGCCGGCAGCAACGACAGTGGAAAGAAGCGTTGCAACTCGAGCGAGAAGCAGCGATCGAGCTCCTCGATGATCTCGTGGGGCCGGTTGAGATGCTCGTGTTCGACGTACGGGCGGTACGACATCCCGTAGGTGCGTTCGAACATCGGCTGGGCCGACACGCGCCGAGCGAGGGCGTACGCCAGCCCGCCCTCGCATGGAATCACCGCGAGCAGCTGCCCGCGCCGCTTGTCGAGCAGCCGCCATGCCTCGCGAAGGCATGCGGGGAGGTTGGGCAGGTGCTCGAGCACGTGGATCGCCACGTAGCGGTCGAAGTGACCGTCGGGCAACGGCAGGCGCTCCTGGCAGTCGCCGACGATCACCGACGCTCGCGGGTGCCTCACGCGAAGCCTCTCGGCCATGCTGGGGCGCAACTCGACCATGCAGTAGGCGCCTTCCTGCTCGGGAGTCAGGCGCTCGTGCGTGAGGTGCTCGCCCAGACCGGCGCCGACCTCGATCGTCCTGCGAAAGTCGGGGTGCGAGCTGCGCACCGGGAAGGAGTGGTTGAAGCGCTCGACCAACCCGTAGCGTGCCGGCAGGATCTCGTGCCAGCGCTCCATGAAGTCGTCGTGCGCCTCGCGCCGGCGAGCGCTCAGCGGCGGCAGGATCTTGGGCCACTTGGCACCAAGCGCACCGCCGGCTGAGTCGGGGCGGACGGCCCGCCGCATCAGGCCGCTCGCCAGTCGCCTTCGCGCAGCCGGTGGAGCAGTTCGCCGAAGCCGCGCTCCAGCGTGCGCATGCGCTCGGAGTCGAACCCGAGCCCGATCACGACGAGCACGGTCAGGCGCGAGAGCACGGCGGCCACGCGGATGACGGCGAGCGCCAGCCGCGGACGCTCGTAATAGCGACAGACGCTGGCCAGGTAATGAGGGGACGCAAGCGCGAAGGCGCTCGAGCTTGCTCCGCCGACGTGCGTGAAGCGAGCGCAGGGCAGGACGGCGCGCTCCCAGCCGGCGGCGGCCATCCGCCGCTGCCACTCGGTCTCCTCGAGATACAGGAAGTAGCCGTCGTCCAGCGGGCCCGTCGCCGCTGCCGCCTGCGCGCGCACGACCATCACCGCACCGTTCGCGTGGGCAATGAGCCGTGCCTCGGTGAGTCGCGCGCGCGGGACGTGGTGAGGATCGACGAGCCTGCCCCGGACCAGGAATGCCACCGGCGTGCAGAAGTCGACGAACAGCGTGAGCAGGTTGGGGAAACGGCGATGCGCGTTGTCCTGAGGGGAGCCATCCCCTTTGAGCAGCAGCGGGGCGACGAGACCGGTGCGGGGATGATCGTCGAGATACCGCACGAGCGCTCGGACGGCGTCTCTTTCGGCGAACGCGTCCGGATTCAGCATCAGCAGGTGACGTCCGCGCGCGAGCCCGATCCCGGCGTTGCACCCAGCGGCAAAGCCGCGATTGGCGCCCAACTCGAGGATCCGCGCCCGTGGGCGTCGTTCGCGCAGCAGCTCGAGATCCTCGCGTGAGGAGCCCGCGTCGACGACGATCTCCTCGATCGCCAGCTCGCCCGCCGAGCGTTGGACGTCGGCCAGGGCGCGAGTCGCCATATCCGCACTCTTGTGGTTGACGACTATCACCGACACATCGGGGCGCTCCAGCTCCGCCTCGTCGTGCACGCTACACGCCCAGCTTCATCCGTCGCAGGACACGCCGCACCGGCTTGTGGTCGAGCGTCACGAAGACGCGTTCGCGCACGGCATCGCCGATCCTGGGCGAGCGCAGCGGCGCGCGCTCGAGCGCCTCGCGGTAGTCACCGAGCAGCGTCGCGGCGACCCGATCCCACGTCCGGCTCTCGGCGTAGGGGTCGGCGAGCGCCTCGCGCAGAGCCGCCTCCAGCTCCTGCGGCGTATGCACCTTGCGCAGGTTTGCGGTGTGCTCGGGCAGGTCCCTGAACCACTCCGTGTCGTTGACGAACACGGGCCGTCGCGTGCCGATCGCGAGCGGCGCGCCGGCGCTGCCCCCCGAGCGATGGTCGTCGTCGTACCACAACACGATCGCGTCGCAGTCGCGCAGCCACAGGTACAGCTCCTCGCTGTCCAGCCAGCGATCCTCGCCGAAGCTGTGCTGGAAGTCCCAGCCGTTGCGCTCGCATACCGGCGCGATGATGTCGAGGCGGGACTTCCCCAGCCCGAACGTCTTGACGACCGGCCGGCGCAGGTCGATGCCCTGCGGGATCAGACGACGCGGCCCGACGCCTACGTCCTCGCGATGCGCGTACAGCAGGTCGACGAGCTCGTGGGGAAACGCGCGCACGCCACCCTTGTCGTGGTAGGTGAGAGCGGTGACGCCGGTGAAGCGGCGCAGCAGCTCGATCAGGCGCGCACGGTCGTAGAACAGGTTGCTGTACTGGATGTGCAGCACGTCGAGCTCGCATTCGAGGATCCGCTCCACGTCGAGGTCGAACCTATGCTGCGGATGCCAGATCTGCACGTCGAACGCCGGCGCCACCCAATCCTCGTACGGAGCCACGGCGCGCTCGCCGAAGTTGCGCGAGCCAGCACCGTCACCTCGACGTCTCCCTGGCGGCGCAGCGCGTCGACGAGGTGACGCGAGTACTCCGCGATCCCACACCGGGTGTTCCACGTGCTGAGGAGTCCGATGCGCAGCGACATGCGCCCAACTCAACGGTAAGCGGTGCGGCTTAAGCGACCTGTCGGCACGCAGGGCAAGCTATCAGCGCCACCTGGGCCGGCTGGCAGTTTCAGGGCGTCGCCGCGCATTCCCGGTGATTGCAGACGAACGCTCATGCGTTTCGTTTCCGACTCACCGCTTCTGGTGCGCCGAGGCGCGCAGGAAAGCGTCCGTATCCCGCAGCGCGGCCGGCGTGCCGATCTCGTAGAAGCGCCGCGTGGCCACGTGGCCGTACAGCTCGCCGCGCCGGGCGAGCACTCGATAGAGCACGGCCAGGTCGCGCTCGGACTCGGCGACGCGTGCGATCGCGCCCGCCGTCAGCCCGCCGAGGCCGTAGTCGATCCAGCTCATCGCGCCGGCCGGCGCGTGCTTGTCGTAGGCCACCACGCGTCCCTGCGCGAAGCGGGCGTTGGAGGCGCCCCAGCGCGCCTTGTTGCGCAGGACCACCATCATTGCGGGCAGGCCGCTCGCGCGCCACACGTCGCTGGCCGCGCGATAGTCGACGCGCAGGTAGGTGTCTCCGTAGAGCACCAGGAAGCGCTCGCCCAAGTGGGCCAAGCCACGTCGGATCGCCCCCAGCGTGCCGTCCAGCTCGGGACGGTCGTGGCTGTATACGATGCGCATCCCGAAGCGCTCCGCGCCGATCAGCGACTCGATCATCTCACCCCGATAGCCGACGCAGACGACGGCCTCGGTCACGCCGTGCGCGGCGAGCAGGCGCAGCTGGTGGACCATGAACGGCTCCCCGGCCACGTCCACGAGCGCCTTGGGGACAACGCTCGTTCGCTCGCCCAGGCGCGTACCCAGCCCGCCCGCGAGGATGCACACGGGCGGCAGGGCATCGCCCGGCACCTCAGCCGCCCCCCCAGGCCAGGCCACGATCGCGGGGCACGATCCTACGCAGCGTGTACACGTCCGAGGCGAGGTCTTCGCAGTGTTCGGGCAGCTGCGGCCACGGATCCCAGACCGCGCTCAGCAGCTTGCCGGTGATGCCGTCGCTGGAGCACGAGCCGAGGAACACGGCGAGCTTTGCCCCCTGGCACAGCGGGATGCCGCCGCCGCGCTGCTGCTCGAGCGCGCGCCGGTAGAAATCCTCTCCGACCCTCTCCGGTCCCGCACACAGGACCTCGTCGAGCATACGCGTGTTCAGCGGCCCTGGCGCGATCGCGTTGACGTCGACGCGATGCTCGCGCAGCTCCTCGGCCAACGTCTCGGCGAAGCGGACGACGCCCGCCTTGGAGGCCGCGTAGGCGCTGAGCCCGGGCAGCGGCCCGGTGGCGCCTCCTCCGGAAAGCTGCACGATCTTGCCGTAGCCGCGCCCAGTGAAGTGCTCGACCAGCTCGCGCGCCGGCAGCACCGAGCCGAACAGGTTGATCTCCACCGTGCGCACCCACTGCGACCAGTCGGTTCGACCGGTTGCGCCCTTGGGTCCGTACACGCCGGCGTTGCAGACGAGGATCGTGACCCCGTCCAGCCCGCTCAGAGCAACCCCCACCAGCCGGCGCACGTCCTGCGCACTGGACACGTCGGCGACCTCGCCGATCACCTTCTGGCCCGGTCCAGCACGTGCCCGCAGCTCGACGAGGGCGCCCTCCAGCGCGACGCGGTCGCGCCCGCACACGCAGATGCCGGCGACCCCCGCGTCGAGATAGGCGCGGGCGATCTCCAGGCCGAGCCCCTGGCTGGCACCCGTGATCAGCGCGGTACGTCCGGCGAGCGCGGCGCTCACGGATGGGCCTCGCCGACCAAAGTCGAGCGCTGGAGCACCGCCGAGCCTGGCTCGGGCACGGCCTTGGAGCAGTCCTCGGATGGCGCGCCGACCCGCACGTAGCGCACGTCCGCGCGGCCGCCGAGGACCGTCCGCAGCGCCCCGGCCGGATCGATCACCCGCCGACGTGCGAGCGCGGAGAGCAGCTGCTCGATCGGCACCTCGAGGTACTCCGGCCAGGCGGTGCAGATCACGAGCGCGTCGGCTCCCGCGACGGCGTCGAGCGCTCGCCGGCACAGCGCCACCACACCGTCGAGCTCGGCGGGAAGCTCGCTCACCACGGGATCGTGCGCGCGCACGCTCGCCCCCGCGCGCGCCGCCCAACGGCACAGCGCGACGGCGCTGGAGCGCCGCAGCGTATCGGTGCCTGGCTTGTAGGTGAGGCCCCAGATCGCGACCGTCGTGCCGACGAGCGCCTGCCGCTCGCGCCCGTCGCCAGCGGCGAGCAGCTCCAGCAGCTTGCGACGCGTCCAGCCGCGGTGCGAGGCGTTGGCGTCCTCGACGCCGGTGAGCACGTGCGCCTCGAGCCCGCGGCGTGCGGCCAGCCGGCGCAGGAAGCCGACGTCCCGCGCCAGCGTTCCCCCCGCGAACGCGTCCCCGGGAGCGAGATACGCACGGGGGCCGATGCGCTGCTCGCTCTTCAGGCCGCGAGCGACCTCCTCGGCGTCGGCCCCCACCGACTCGCAGATCTCGGCGACCTCGTTGATGAATGCGACGGAGGTTGCGAGGAAGCCGTTGAGCGCGTGCTTGGTCATCTCGGCCGACTCCACGCGCATCCACTGCACCTGCGCGCAGAACGGCGCGAGCAGGCCGGCCAGCTCGCGGCGGTCGGTCCCGCTGCGCACGCCCGCGATGATCCGATCCTGCGCCCGAAAGCACTCCAGCGCGCGTCCCAGGCGCAGGTTCTCGGGGACGCACGCGAAGCGCAACCCCCGGTCTCCGCGACGCTCGCGGCAGCGCGCGTGCAGCTCGGCGACGCTGCCCACGGGCAGCTGCGAGGAGACGACCACCAGCGCGCCCGCGGGCAGCGCCGCGAGCAGCTCCACCGCGTTCGCGAGCACCCACTCGACGTCGGCTTCGTCGTCGTCGTCGACCGGGGTGTCGAAGGTCACCCACGCGCACCTGGCAGCCGCCAGGGCGCCGGGCTGGCAGGTGAGCTCAAGGCGCGTGGCGTTGCGCCGCAGCAGCTCGACGAGGCCGGGCTCGGAGACCCGCGGGTGGCCGTCCGCGAGCGCTTCGACGACGGCGGGGTCGGGGTCCAGGCCGATGACCTGGCTGCCGGCGTCGGCCAGACACGCCGCGGTCACGCACCCGAGATGCCAGAGGCCGATGACGGCGATCGGTCCAGCCGGCTCGGGCTCAGGGCCGCGCATCGCTCGCCGCCCCGACGTGCGCGCGCTCGCCCGCGCTGGTCGCGCGTGATCGCATGTCGGCGTAGACGCCGTCCGCGTAGGCTTCCTGGACCTGCTGCCAGGCGTCGCGGGCGGAGCGCAGGTCGCCGAGCAGTGGCCGTCCGTCCGCCGCGAGCACCGCGTCGGCGAAGTGCTCCCATTCGGCTCGCCACGAGCCGTCGGCCGGCGGGTAGCGGATCTCCTCGAGCGCCGGCGGTCCGAGCTCGGGGCCCATGAGATGGATCCGCAACCGCTGCGGTCCATAGGATCGCGCCAGCCCGTCCACCTCGATCTTCGCGGTCACGCAGTAGACCTCGAGCGAGAACAGGTTCCTCCACTCGGTCCAGCTGACGTGCAGCATCGCCCACGGCCCGCTGCGCGTGTGCGCGTCGCCGAGCAGCAGCGCGGCGTTGTCCTCGACCTCGGCGTCCCAGAACTGCGTGCGCAGCAGCGCCGCATGCAGCGGCAGCGGTCCGGCGAGCCAGTTGCTCAGGTCGAGCAGGTGCATGCCCTGGTCGATCAGCTCGCCGCCGCCCGATCGCGTGGGCTCGGCGCGCCACTCACGATCGTAGCCGGGGCGTCCGCCGTGCCCATAGCGGGCGCGCAGGTGCAGCATCTCGCCGTGGCGGCCGGAGTGGACCTCCTGCGCGGCGCGTGCGATGCCGGGATGGAAGCGGTGGTTGAAGCCGACCTTCACCAGCCGTCGTGCGGCGCGCTGGCACTCGATCAGACCGTCGATCTGCTGCGTGCAGACGCCGGCCGGCTTCTCGACGAGCACGTGCGCTTCGGCGGCGAGCGCGAGCTGGGCGAGCGCGGCGAGCCGATCGTGGCTGGTGGCGACGACGACGACGTCGGGCCGGCGCGCCAGCAGCTCCTCGGGGCTGGCGTACGCCTCGCACCGGTGGCGTCGCGCGAGCTCCTTCGCCGCGCTCGCGTCGACGTCGCAGCAGCCGAGCAGCACGTCGCCGGGCGCCAGCGCGGCGGCGCGCTTGGCGCCGATGCGCCCGCAGCCGATGATCCCCACGCTCAAGCCGCGCCTGCTCATGCGTACTCGCTGGCGTAGGCGCCGCTGAACTCGAAGTCGAACGCGAGCTCGGGGGCGTCGGCGTCGGCCATCGCCCGCCTGGTGTCCTCGGGTCGCAGCGTGTACACGAGCAGGAAGCCGCCACCTCCCGCGCCGACGAGCTTGCCGCCGATGACGCCGTTGCGACGCGCGAGCGCGTACAGGCCGTCGATGCGCTCGTCGCTTATGCCGGGCGAGCGCCGGCGCTTGTGCTGCCAGTGCTCGTGCATCAGCTCGGCGTACTCCTCGAGCCTGCCGCCGGCGAGCAGCTCGCGGCTTTGCAACCCGAGCCTCCTTGGTGCGATGCAGGCTGTCGAGCATCTGGCGCTCGCCGGCCTTGGAGCGCGTGTCCTGGTCGGCGAGCATATGCGACGCCGCGCGCGCCTCGCCCGTGTAGAACAGCAGCAGCTGGTCGCGCAGGCGCCTGAGCGTCGTGCCGTCGAGCTCCAGCGATTCGACCTCCACGCTGCCGTCCCGCTGGAACGTGTACGCACAGATGCCACCGTGCGCGGCGACGTAGGGGTCCTGCTTGCCGACCGGCTCGCCGAGCACGTCGATCTCGATCTCGCACGCCGACTCGGCGAGCTGGCCCGGCGTGATCGCCGTGCGCCGCGCGCGGGCGAGGCCCTTGAGCAGACAGACGGTGTAGGCGCCGGAGGAGCCCATGCCGGTCCCCGCTGGGACGTCGGCGACGGAGGCGATCTCCAGCGGACTGCCGGACCAGTGGCGCAGCAGGCTCTCGCGCAGGATCGGGTGGCGGATCTCGCCGATCTCCTCGACCTCCTCGAGCTCGGAGTACTTCATGCGGTAGCGGCGTTGGAAGGTGGTGTGGGTGAGCATGTAGGCGTACTTGTCGATCGCGCCGGAGACGAGGAAGCCGCCGTGCTCGCGGTAGTAGGAGGGGAGGTCGGTGCCGCCTCCGCCGAGCGAGATGCGCAGCGGCGCGCGGCTGAAGATCACGCTCATCGCGACCACGCCCGGCTCATGCCGGTGCCCTGTGTGGGTCCTCGCGCCAGGTCCGCTCGTTGGCCCCCAGCCACGCCAGCGTGCGTACGAGCGCCTGCGCGATGGTGAGTCGCGGCCGCCAGCCGAGCGAGCGCATGCGCGCGGCGTCCAGGCGGATCAGCGGGCTGTCGCCGACCCAGCCGCGAGAACCGCCGGTGTGCTCGATCTGCGGTGACAGCGACAGGTGCTCGGAGATCAGCGCGATGGACTCGTCGACGAGCATCGTTTCCTCGGTGCCGAGGTTGTAGACGTGTGCGCCGGGATCGTCCTCGTGGCGCGCGGCGGCGGTCAGCATCGCGCCGATGCAGTCGCCGACGTACATGTAGGACTTCTCCTGGCGTCCGTCCCCCAGAACCCGCAGGCGCGTCGGGTCGCGCTGGAGCGCGCGATAGAAGTCGAACACGTGCCCGTGCGTGTAACGCTCGCCGAGCACGGACACGAACCGGCAGATCACGCCGGTGAAGCCGTAGCCGGCTGCATACGCCCCGATCAGGCCCTCTCCGGCCAGCTTCGAGGCCGCGTATAGTGAGGTCTGGATCGGAAAGGGGGCGTCCTCGGGGGTGGGGAAGACCTCAGGCTCGCCGTACACCGATCCGCTCGAGGCGAACACGATCTGCCTCACGCCGGTGGCGCGCATCGCCTCGAGCACGTTGGAGGTGGCGATCGTGTTCTGCTCGAGGTCGCGTCGCGGATGCTCGAGGCCCCGGCGCACGTCGGCGTTGGCCTGAAGGTGGAACACCCACGAGCAGCCGTCGATCGCCTGTTCGAGCGTACGCGTGTCGAGCACGTCGCCCTCGATCACGGTCACAGCGGAGAACGAGGCTGCGCGGTCCAGGAACTCGGCTCGCCCGGTGCTGAAGTCGTCGACGACGACGACCTCGACGCCCTCTTCGAGCAGCCTGTCGGCGAGGTTGCTGCCGATGAATCCCGCCCCGCCCGTGATGCAGGCTCGCCTCACAGGGTGAAGCCCGCCGCCATCGCGTCGTCGTGGAACATGCGCACGGTCTCCAGCGAGTACTGCTCGAGGTCCTTGCCGAGCCCGTCGAGCTTGCGCAGCAGGTCGTGCGTCATGGTGATGATGTCGCAGCCCATCTCGTCCGCCTGGATGAGGTTGAGGACCTCGCGGGGCGACGCCCAGATCAGCTCCGCGCGAGGAGCCCGCTCGATGATCTGCACCGAGCGGGCAATGATCGGCAGCGGGTCCACGCCGGCGTCGGCGATTCGTCCGGCGAAGACCGAGATGTAGGAAGGCGCGCCGTCCGCGACGGCCGCCGCGATCAGTTCGACCTGCGCGGTGGTGAACAGCGCGGTCACGTTCACCTTCACCCCGCTCTCGGACAGCTCTCGCGCGAGTGGCGCCATCGACCGGCCGGTGGTGGATGTGACGGGGATCTTCACGTACACGTTCTCGCCCCAGGACGCGATCGCGCGCGCCTGGCGCCTCATCTCCTCGACCTCGTCGGCGAACACCTCGAAGGAGATGGGATGCGTGGCCACGTGCTCGAGCAGCTCGCGCGCAAAGCGCGAGTAGTCGGTGAGACCGACCTTTCGCATCAACGTGGGGTTTGTGGTGAAGCCGGCGATCCTGGGATCGGCGACCAGCGCGAGGATGCCGTCGATGTCGGCCCCGTCGGCGAATATCCGTGTCGAGATGCGATCGAGCATGGTGAGAACCGCGACGGCCAAGATAACGCGCCGCGTTTCACATGATCGTTTCTGTTCGACCCAGGCTCAGCTCGTCGACGGCCGCGGCGAGGCTGTCGGCCACGACGTCGGCGGCTTGCGCCCGCAGGCGCTTGTGAACGCTCGCCGGATGGCGGATCAGCGCGGTCCTACACCCCGCGGCTTTGCCCGCGGCGATATCCGCGTCGGTGTCTCCGACCATCCACGAGTTGGACAGGTCGAGATCAAGCGCGGAGGCTGCCTCGAGCAGCATGCCCGGCGCCGGCTTTCGACACGAGCACGGGTGAGAGACTCGGGGACGAGGCCGCGTGCGTGGTGAAAGCACAGGTATGACGCCGCGAGCGCCACGCCCTCCTGTGCGAGCAGCCGCCTCACCCGACGGTGGACGGCGAGCAGCTGGGAGACCGACACCCGCCCCTTGGCCGCGGCCGGCTGGTTGGAGACGCACACGAGCAGGTACCCCGCCCGGCTCAGGCGGGCGCAGGCAGCCGGCGCTCCGTCGAGCAAGCGCACGTCCTCGACGCGCAACGGCGACTCGGGAAGGCCTGTGAGGGGGTCGCGGACCAGCTCGTTGAGGACCCCGTCGCGGTCAAGGAAAGCGGCCGCCGTCACGGCGTCGACGCCGCTGCGAGCGACTCCCAGTGCGCCTGCCTGACGGCCAGCGCAGGGTGGGAGACGAGGGCGTGCCAGACGACAGCCTGGAACGACTCGACCAGCGGCGTGCGCAACGCGGGAGGCGGCTCGAGCAAGATCGCGACATCCGCGAGATCCGCGAGCGTGCCACCCGGAGCTCCGACGACGCCGAACAGCGATGCGCCGACCGCATGCGCCGCCTCCATTGCATGGACGAGGTTGGTTGACACGCCCAGCTCACGCGATCCTCCCCCGACCGAGAACACGAGCAGCGCGTCACGCTCACAAAGACGCGAGACCGCAAGCCACGCGCTGAACGACGTCTCCCAACCGTCGTCGTTGGTGCGGGCCGTGAGCTCGGAGACGTTGTCGGTGGGAGCGTAGCTCTCCAGCCCGCAAAGCTTTCGGAAGTCGTTGACCGCATGGGAGGCGTGACCGGCCCCGCCGCCGACGCCGAGAACGAACAGCCGCCCTCGGCGCTCGCGGATCTCGGCGAGACCGCGAGCCATGGCGTCCACCTCACCCGCATCTATCACTCGAGCGAGGCCGGCCACCGCTGCCAGATACTCGGCGCTGTGGCCACGCTCACGCGAGGCGCTCACCTTCACCTACCTCGATCGGATGAAAGATGCGTCCGCGAAACACGACGAAATTGAGGGCCGCGACGGTCACAATGGTCATCAGGTACACGGCCTCGACGGGTACGCTCAGCAGGCTGGGCAGCTGCGATGTGGACAGGGCGGTGAGTCCATATTGACCGCAGCACAGACACAGGTAGCGGACGGCCTGACGATGCGCGGGAAGCGCGAACCGCTGGTAGTGGCGCCATACGAACAGACGCTGAAGCGTGAAATGGATGGCGATGGTCACGAGAAATGCGATCGCGAGCGCGATCTCGAAGCGCACGGCGAACCCGGCGTGGAGCACGGTGGTGACAGTCACGTTGACGGCGGCCACGAGACCGCCGGAGATCGCGAAGCGCAAGCCCTGGCCGCTGACACCCCACTCGGGCGAGCGTATATCGCGAACGAACGCCTGCACGAGGTGCAGTCGGCTGCTGGCGGCGCTCACATTCACGCGCTCGTGTCCCAGCCGTGCCGAGACTCGACGATGTACTTGGGGCGATTGCGCGACTCGTCGTAGATCCGCCCGACATACTCGCCGATCACGCCAAGCGACAGGAGCTGTATGCCGCTGAAGAGGCAAATGACGATCACAATCGTCGGATTGCCGACAGGGAACGGCTGACCGCCGAGCTTGAGGCCGAGGTAAGCAAGCGCGAGGCTGAACGCCATCGCCGAGAGCGCGAGGCCAAGGAGCGAGATCAGGCGCAGCGGATACCGGGAGAAGCCCACGATGCCGTTCACGCCGATCACCAGCGATCCCAGAAAGCGGTTGTACTTGCTCCTGCCCGCCGCGCGTGGATCGCGGTCGTAGGCGACGCTCGTCTGAGGGAAGCCGACTAGGCCGACGAGGCCACGCAGGAAACCGTGACCCTCCTTGAGCGAAACCACGTTATCGACCACGCGCCGGCTCATCAGGCGATAGTCGCCTGTGTTGGCGGGAATCTCAACGTCTGCTATGCGCCTTATGACCCGGTAGCCGATCGAGGAGATCAGGCGCTTTGGGATCGTCTCACCGACGCGAGTTCGCCGCTGCGCGTACACGACGTCATATCCCGCGAGCCAATGCTCCACCATCTCGGGGATCAGCTCGGGGGGATCCTGGAGGTCGCAGTCGACCACCACGACCGCGTCGCCGCGCGAGGCCTCGAGTCCCGCGATCGTGGCCATTGGCTGGCCGAAGCGACGTGAGAAGCGCAGCATCTTCACGCGCGGATCCTCGCTGCACAGCTGAAGGATCAGCTCCTCCGTGCGGTCGGTGCACGGATCGACGCTGAAGATCAACTCCCATTCCAGCTCGAGACCCGCGAGGGCGTGCACCAAGCGTGCGTAGATCCGCCGGATGTTGTCCTGCTCGTTGTAGGTCGGTACGACGATGCTGAGCACGCGCTCGCCGGGTTTCCCGGCCGAATGCGACTTGGTCAGCTCGGCGCGTCCCACCGCCGACCCGGCTAAGTCCGGCGCTGGCTCGAGCGATCCTGACTCGTAATCGACCGAGCCCGACCTGCGATCGACAAGGCCGACTGTCCGTCCCATCGGGGCGACGATACAGACGAGCCCCCACACGAATCTCTTTGCCTGGACGGGGCGCGCGAGCGCCGGTCTCCTAGCCGACACGCGGCAGCGACAAACGGTGTGAATTCCCTGCAAACGCCCGGAAGAAAGCTATCGATCCACTCCCGATCTCGTCAGCTGATGCGGTCCTCAAATCGCTGCGATTGTCTCTCACGATCCGACTGCGCACCGCCTCAAGCCCAATCCTGTGCGGACGCGGGCGCCGAAGCGCTCCAGTGGCTGCGAGCCGGGCGCAGCGGCCGCACCTACAATGGGCCGCCCGTGACGGCTCCTCCCCGACATCCGCTGATCCCGGCTCGGGATGTCGACCCTCAGCAGGAGTTCCCGGAGCTGGAGCTGGCGGTGCTGAAGCGCTGGCGCGAGCGCGACGTGTTCGCGCGCTCGCTGCGCGCGCGCGAGGGGGCGCCCCAGTGGGTGTTCTACGAGGGCCCGCCGACGGCGAACGGGCCGCCGGGCTCCCACCACGTGCTCTCGCGCGTGTTCAAGGACATCTATCCCCGCTTTCAGACGATGCGCGGCTACCGCGTGGAGCGCAAGGGCGGCTGGGACTGCCACGGCCTGCCGGTGGAGATAGCGGTGGAACAGGAGCTGGGCATCCACCAAAAGTCGGAGATCGAGGAGTACGGGATCGCACGGTTCAACGCGAAGTGCCGCGAGTCTGTGTTCACGTTCCTGGAGGAGTGGAACCGCCTGACCGAGCGAATCGGCTTCTGGATCGACCTCGAGCATGCCTACCGCACGCTGGACGAGACCTACGTCGAGTCGGTGTGGTGGGCGCTCGCGCGAATCCACGAGCGGGGCCTGCTCTACGAGGGTCACAAGGTGGTGCCCTACTGCCCGCGCTGCGAGACGACGCTGTCCTCGCACGAGGTGGCGCTCGGCTACCGCGACGTGGTCGATTCGAGCGTGTTCCTGAAGCTGCCCGTGAGCGGCGAGCGTGAGACGAGGCTGCTCGTGTGGACGACGACGCCGTGGACGCTGCCGGGAAACGTGGCTGTGGCGGTCTCGCCGACGGCCACCTACGCACGCGTGCGGGTTGGGGAGGACTATTTCGTGGTCGCCGAGGATCGTGTGGAGCCGGTGCTCGGGGTGGGGTCAAAGATCGTCGAGCGTTTCTCGGGCTTGGATCTGGTGGAGCGATATCGCTCCTATCGGGGGCCGATCTTCACGCTGACCGATCGCGAGCCGGGTGGCTTTCCGATCGTGGCGGATGATTTCGTGACCACGCAGGACGGAACGGGCATCGTTCATCTGGCGCCGGCGTTCGGCGAGGACGACTACCGCGTGGCGGCCGCTGCGGGCATCTTCAAGCCCGATGACCCGCGCTCGCTGCCCAACCCGGTGGGCCCCGACGGCACGTTCGCGTCAGCGGTAGAGAGCCACGATGGCATCTCATACGAGGGTCGCTTCGTGAAGGACCCGGCGCTGACGGCTGAGCTGATCGACGACCTGCGCCAGCGCGACCTGCTGCTGAGGGTGCAGCCGTACGAGCACTCCTATCCGCACTGCTGGCGCTGCGGCACGCCGCTCCTGTACTACGCGAAACCGTCGTGGTACATCGCCACCTCAAAGCTGCGCGAGGAGCTGCTGGCAGGCAACGAGACGGTGAGCTGGTACCCGCCGCACGTCAAGCACGGGCGCTTCGGGGACTGGCTGAAGAACAACGTCGACTGGGCGCTTTCGCGCGAGCGCTACTGGGGCACGCCGCTGCCGGTCTGGCGCTGCGCCCATGGGCACGTTCATGTGGTCGGCTCGTTCGCGGAGCTGGCGGAGCGCTCGGGCACGGCGCTTGCAGACCACCACCGCCCGTACGTGGACGAGGTCTCCTTCCCGTGTCCGCGACCGCTCGGTGGCGAGACGACCTGCGGTGAGCCGATGCGGCGCGTGCCCGAGGTGATCGATGTCTGGTTCGACTCGGGCGCGATGCCGTTCGCCCAGCACCACTCCCCGTTCGAGCACGAGGTGCTCTTCGAGCGCAGCTTCCCCGCGGACTTCATCTGCGAGGCGCAGGACCAGACGCGCGGCTGGTTCTACTCGCTGCTGGCGGTGGCGACGCTCCTGGGCAGAGAGGCGCCTTATCGCAACGTGGTGTGCCTGGGGCTGATCCTCGACGAGGAGGGCCAGAAGATGTCTAAGTCGCGTGGCAACACGGTCGAGCCGTGGCAGGTGCTCGACCGCTACGGCGCGGACGCGTTCCGCTGGTACTTCTTCACCTCCAAGCAGCCGTGGGACGGCTACCGCTTCTCGGCGAAGACGATCGGCGAGGGCGTACGCCTGTTCCTCAAGCAACTGTGGTCGACGTACTACTTCTACGTCCTATACGCCCACGCCTCGGCCGGGGAGATCACCGCGACAGCCGCGGCGAGCGCGCCTGGCGGCGCTGCAAGCAGGACGCCCGCGGGCCGCGTGGACGGGGACGAGCGTGGTCCGGCGCCGACAGACGCCGCGAACGCCGATCTCGACCGCTGGGCGCTGTCGCGCACGGCGGGCACGGCGGAGCTGGTGGCCGAGCGCCTGGAGGCATACGACGCGACGTCGGCGGGGAGGGCGATAGCGGGCCTGGTGGACGAGCTGTCGAACTGGTACGTGCGCCGCTCCAGGAGGCGCTTCTGGGACGGTGAGCGGCTGGCCTTCCAGACGCTGCGCACATGCTTGCTGGCCGTGTCCAAGATGCTGGCCCCGTTTTGCCCGTTCATCGCGGATGAGATCTACGACAACCTCGACGGCGCGCTGGCGAGCGTGCACCTGTGCGACTTCCCGACGGGCGAGCAGATCGGCGCGCGCGACGAGGAGCTTGAGCGGGCGATGGCGCTGGCACGCGAGACGGTGCGCCTCGGGCTGGGGGCGCGGGGGAGGGCCAAGATCAAGGTTCGCCAGCCGCTGGCCGAGGCAGTAGTGGTAGCTAGCGAGGGCGAGCGCGAGGCGATCGAACGCCTGGCGGATGTGGTGCGCGAGGAGCTGAATGTGCGCCGGTTGCGTTTCGTGGCGGCGGCGGAAGAGCTTCGCCAGCTACGACGTGAAGCCCAACTACCGCACGCTCGGGCCTCTGTTCGGCAAGGACATGCCACTGGTGGCTGCGGCAATCGCGGCGCTGGACCCGGCGCAGGTCGCGGCGGCGGTGCTGCCCGGCGCTGAGGGTGGCGGTGGCCTCCAGATCGGGATCGCGGTGGATGGGCGCGAGCACACGCTGTCAGCCGATGAGCTGCTGGTGACGCTGCGCGCACCCGAGGGCTACAGCGTCGAGCGCGAGGGCGCTCACGCGGTCGCGCTCGAGCTGGCGATCGACGGGGAGCTGCGACGGGAGGGCCGCGCTCGCGAGATCGTCCACGCGGTCCAGAACGCACGGAAGACCGCCGGCCTGCAGGTCGAGGACCGCATCGAGCTGGCCCTTGACGGCGACCCCGCGCTGATCGAGGCCGCGCAGGGGCACGGCGACTACCTGGCCACGGAGACTCTCGCAGTCACGCTCCAACTCGCGGCCGCCCCACAGCGGACCGGCGCGATGGACTACTTGGAGCGGACCACCGTCGAGGGCATGACGTTGACGATCGCCCTCAGGAAGGCGCGGTGATGGCGCGCGACTTGCCATAGCATCGCCTTTCAGCGCTGTGCAGTAGTGAGAGACACCCGCTGCGGCGTGAGCCCCGGCATCGGCTGAGAGGGTGGGCGACTGCTCGAACTCGCGGGAGCATTGACCTACGCTCGCGGCCTCCATGGCCTTGGGATATCTGCCGGGAAGCTTCACCAGAGCGACAGGTCGTTCGAGCGCCTGGCTGCGCAGCGGTGATCAGTCAACGCTCCTCTGGCTGATCCCGTTCTGCGCGGCGGCCGTCTACGTCGCGGTATTCCTGCTGCAACTCCCACACAATCTGTGGGTCATCGGCTGGAACAGCGACTACGCGTCCGAGTTCACCATACCGACGACGCTCGCGAAAGCCGGCACCGGGGGAGACACGGTGCTCGGCACGACCGGGGGATACCTGCCGCTTTGGTTCGGGGAAGCTCACGGCGACGCTGCCGCTGCACCGGCAGGTGTGGGAGCTTGCGCCGACAGCGCTGTTCCTCGCTACCGCTCTCACCGTCGGCTGGTCGGTCGCGCAGGTGGCAGACCGCCGCGCGGGGATCTTCGCGACGCTTCTGATCTTCGCGGCCTCGCCGCGAATGCTGTACATCGTGATGGCGCCTGTCCCGCACAGTGTAGTCGTGTACCCGGCCACGGCGGCGCTCGGCGCCTATCTCATCTGGCTGGCGCGAAGCGACGGGCGACGGCGCGCCGCGACGTTCGCCGTGCCGCCGCTCGCCGGGCTCGCGCTCGGGGTGTGCATCGCCTCGGACTACCTGCTGGTGGCGACCGGCGTCGTCCCGTTCGCGCTGACGGCGATTTTGGCGGGCGTGCGGCGCGAGCGGCGCTCGAGACTGGTGGCTGTGAGCGCACTGACGACGGCGATCGTCTCTGTTCCAGTCGCAAGACTCACATCGACAGGCATGGGAAATCTCGGCTTTGTGACGTTCGCGCCATCTACCGAAACCGCCTCCCTGTCCACCCTGCCCCGACACGCGGAATTGCTCTGGGAAGGCCTGAAGGGGCTGTTGAACGGCTATCTCAGCCAGACGACGCCCAGCGGGCTGCGCAGCGACTTGGGGGTGGCCTGCATGATCATGATGGTGGCAGCATTTGCCGCCCTTGTGATCGTCGGCGTGCGCGCGACGGCGAAGTTCATGTGGTCCGGCTTGCGCCCTCGCGAGCAGACGCCGACGGAGCTCGCGCGCACCCTGCACATCGTCTACTGGGCCGGCTCAGCCGCAGCCGTCTGCGTTGCGTTTGCGCTCAGCCAGAGGACGGAATTCGTCCACGAATCCTATTACGCGACGCTCATCTTCTCGATTGCGGCGATCGTCGTGCTGATACCGCGCTCGCGCGCGCCCGCACGCTGGCTCCTGTCCGTGGCCACCTCGGTGTTCCTCGTCGCGAGCATTGTCGGGTTGACCAATCACTACATGGAAAGCTACGTGTTGCCGATCGCTCGCACACCCGGCTATACGACAAGACCTTACGTGCCGTTCATTGCAAGCTATGAATCCCAGATCGCGGCCTTTGCGAGAGCCAATGACGCCGCGATGGGCTACGCTGGCTACGCTGACGCATCGGATCTGACGTGGAGTTCAGGCGAACGACTGCTGGTCAGACCGGTGCAGGTATGCGGCACGCGGGACGCAGTGGGCATGTGCCCGTTCTTCTTGGCGAGAGTCCCAGCTTGGTACTCACCGGCACCGCGCCGAACGTTTCTGCTAGTGGACAGCACCGAAGCCTTCCTGTCAACGCTTCCCGAAGGCCTCGGCAAGCCGCTCGCAGCCCGCACGTTCGGGCCGGCACGCGTGTACGTCTATCCGTATGATCTCGCCGCGCGCATGGGACCGCCTGCGTCAGGCTGACGACCAAGCGCGAGCACCGCCCGCGTTCAGAGCGACCCCTGCACGACGAGTGGCCTCGCCGGCCTCACGCGAGGACCGGCTCGAGTTCCTGCTCCAGCTTCTTCTTGGGGTAGGCGCCGATCACGGTCTTGACCGGCTGACCGCCTTTGAACAGGATCATTGTCGGGATCGACAACACCTGGAAGCGGGCGGCCGTCTGCGGATTCTCGTCGATGTCGAGCTTGACGATGCGCAGCTCGGGACGCTCGGATGCGATCTCCTCGAGGACGGGCGCGACCACGCGGCAGGGACCGCACCACGGCGCCCAGAAGTCGACGAGCACGGGGCCGTCGGCCTCCAGCACCTCGGCGTCGAAGTTGGTGTCGGTTATCTGGGTGAGGGTGCCTGCCATCGGATCTCCTTGGTCGGTTGCCCTCACTATACAAAATGAAGGAGGCCTAGCCGGTGGTGGTGCTTCAGTTTGGAGAGGACGGCTGGAGCCTGACCGGGCTCCGACGGGCATCCAGAAGGCCCGAGCCTAAGCCGCGGGTTGCGCGCGACATGCGATGCACGCTGTGTTGCCGCTGCCATCAGAGACAAACGTGCCGAGATCCTTGACCTCCTGCGACGGTCTTGCAAGGCTCGTCGTGCCCGTCCATCTACGTGGGAGCAAGGGGACAAGGTCGGCCAGACCGGCGGGCGGTCTGCGACCGCAGCGAACGGAGTTTTGCATGCAACCAGCCGGATTCTCAGCCGCGAAGCGCTCGACCAGCCCGCGCCGACCGTGCCTGCATGGCCGCCCCCGTCGTGCACGGTGCGTCCAGCGGCACCTTACGAGCTCACGTGACGATGCCTCTTGAGCTAGCCGTCGTATGCAACTCGTTCAGCATGGGCGGCACGGCGAAGGCGGCGGTCACCTACGCGCTCAACCATGATCGTGCGCGGGTGCGTCCGCGGGCGATAGCCCTGACCGAGCCTGGCGTGCGCGCCGCCGAGCTCAGGGCAGGCGGTATCGAGGTGGCTTGTGCTCAAGACGACGCCAACCGGCTCGCCCGACAGCTACGGGGCGTCGACATCGTACATGTGCATAGATGGGGCATCGCCGAGCCAATCGTGCCAATGGCCTGCCGCGCAGCTGGCGTCGAGGTGCTGATCGAGACCAACGTCTTCGGTCAGCATGACGACAGCCCAGACAATGAGCAATTCTCGGCGCATCTAGAGATCAGCCAGATGTGCGCCATGCGCTATCGCCGGCAAGCGGCCCTTGATCTGGAGACCTTCCACCGTCGTCACCGCACCCTGTTCTATCCGGTGGACATCGACGCGCTGCGGGCCGACGCGGTATCGCCACGCGACGCTCGTGCCCTGCTCGGGCTTGAGCCCGAGCGCCCCACAGTGGTCCGCGTCGGGCGCGACGATGATCGCAAGTGGGGAGACATCCTCATCGCGATGGTGCCACATCTCTTGCGCGCGGTTCCTGATGTCCAGATCGTCTTCGTAGGTGCCACAAACTATCGCCGTGCCCAGCTCCGCCGATTGGGCGTGCTTGAGCGCGTTCGTTGCCTGAGCTCCTCGAGCGACCCTCGACATGTGGCCACGCTGTACTGTGCGGCCGACGTGTTCGCGAGCGCGTCCTCGATCGGCGAGTCGTTTGGCCTGGCGATCGCTGAGGCGATGGCGCTCGGTGTTCCGGTCGTGACCAGTTCGACGCCTTGGACGGACAACGCCCAGGTGGAGGTGGTTGACAACGGTGTAAACGGCTGGGTGGCAAACCATCCGCGCGTGTTTGCAGAGGCAGTGGCCGATCTGCTCGGTGATGAGCAGCGCCGGCGCGCCTTCGGAGCTGCGGCGACCGAGAAGGTGAGCGCGAGCTGGCATCCGTCTGGGCTGACGCGCCAGCTTGAGCGTCTGTTCGAGGCGGTGACGGCGACCGGCGTACCGCCGCCCGAGTGGAGTCCAGGGATCGCTGAGCAGGCTGCCTTTGAGGAGGAATATCCTCGCCGCGCCGACGCGCAGTATCGTGCTCTGTCTGCGAGCGAGGAGCGGGAGGCGAGATGGGCGGCCTGGCGAGAGCGGGCGGGATGGGCGTGGCGGGAACTTCGCTCTGATCCCGTGAAAGGCGGGCGCACGATCGCCAGGCTCGGGTTGGCGCGGTTGACGTCGCGAGGCGCGGCCTCGGCTTTAGCCGGAACAAACAACGTAACCTGATGGGCATCAAAGATCATCCTCGCCAGGGCAGAGCGTCGATCAGCTCGGGGGGAATCTCGCGCAGGAGCCAGAGCACGCTGAAATAGACGGCGCTTCCCACGAAGACGCCCAGGACCGCGTTCACCGCCAGCAGCAGCGCCCCGGCTCCGAGACCCAACCCCAGGGCCAGCGCGAAGCCGGCGATGAACCGCCCGGATGGCACGATGCCGCGTCGGGAGAGCAGCGCAATGTAGGAGCCCGCCAGCGTCAGCTCGAGGGCGGCTGTTGTGATCGCGCCGCCGCGGGCATGCAATGCCGGAATCAGGATCAGGCTCAGCGTGATCGCCAGCGCGAACGCACCGACGTTGGCGAGTACGAGTTGGCGGTACTCACGCAGCGACAGGAGCACGAAGCTCCACGAAGCGACCACGAACGTCGCCGTCACCCCGATCCCCATGATGCGCAGGACGCCGATTGAGGGATATCCCTTGGGACCAGCGATGACTTCGATGCCGAAGCGGGCGCCGACGACGATCACCACAGCGACCCAGCCCCCCGCGATCACCGCCCCCTCGAACACCCGACCTGCGACGTAGCGCAGACGCTCACGATCGTTTGAAGCGGCCACCGCCAAGACCGGGAGCACCGAGCCGGCCAGCAGCCAGGGAATGCTGCCAACGATTTCGACGATGCGAAAAGCGATCGCGTAGTAGCCCGTCTGTGGACCTGGGTCGATCAGCGACATCGTGATGAGCGCCACCTGGAAGTAGATCGCTCCCAGCGTGGCCGCCAGCGCATACAGCGCCGTCTCATGCAGCAGGTCACTCCAGCGCCCACGATGGAATTCCGGACGCAATGGGACTTCGCGGCGCACAAGGACTCCGGTTACGAGGAGCGCTGAGCCCTGCATGACCACTGCGACCAGATAGAAGCCGGTGAGACCACTACCGAGGATGACGAGCGCAATGAGCAGAACCGATGTGGCAAGCGAGCGAAAGGCTTCGAGCCCCGCTAGCGCCGGGAGACGTAGCGACCCGGAGAGTGCGACCGAGTAAGACCCCTGGACGCCAGCGAATATGTATCCGACCGCGCCCAGCCCCAGGCCGACGACGATAATGCGTTCGTAGCCGGCGAGCAGGCCAAATCCGACCGCGCCGAATGCGCCCACGGCCCCCAGCGCTAGGCGCAGCCCCGTCAGGTTGGCGACCAAGGAGCGGCGCGCAGAGGTTTCGCTGGAGCTGAACAGCCGAACCGCTACATTTCCCAGCCCACCATCGGTCAGCGCCGTCACCACGAAGATGACGCTGCTGACCGTGACGTAGTGGCCGTAGTCGGTCGGGCCCAGGTGGCGGACGACCAGCGGCGCGCTCACCGCGCTCGCGAGCAGGCCCACCATCGAGCCCGCGACACGCAGGCTTCCACCCCGGATCACGCGCCCGCCGGCCTTCCCAACGGCATACGGATCTTCGGCAGCCGCCGGGTTTGCCGGCGGAGCTGTCGCGTCCGTATCACTCATCACGGCGGCTCACCCACGGCGGGGAGTAGTTGGACACATCCACGGTCATCTTGAGAGGGCGTCCGTGTAACTGTGTGGGCGGATAGCTGATGGGTCGATCGGACAGTCGGACTCCGAATTGGATCTTGAATGGGAGCAGTGCCTTTGTCCAGCCGCGGGTCCTGGTCTCCGCACTGACGTCGCGCTCTCTGCGCTCGCGGTAGGCTGATGCTCGGATGAATCGCTTTCGGCAGTATGTGCCGTCGATCAGGCAAGCGGTCACCCCGGGACTGGTTGCCGATGTAATGGCTGCTCGGTCCCGCAGACTGTCGCTAGTGGCGTGGCACGCGGCACAAGCAGCGCGGCTTGACCTGTTGCCCTCATCAGATCTACTCAGGCGAGGCGTGATCGTCGACGTTGGCGCGAACATCGGTGATTGGACGGCAAACGCCCTCGCCGTCGAGCCATTGGCGTCGGTGATAGCCGTCGAGCCGGCAAGCGGCCCGCTGGAGCGGTTGCGGCGCCGATTCGGAGCCGATCGACGGGTGACGATCGTGGATCGCGCAGTGTCGGATTCAATTGGACACAGCGACTTCTTCGTGACCGAGCATTCGCACAACGCTAGCCTGCATCAGCCGCACGAGGGCACCGATGCACTCTACGGCGGCGGCTGGCAGGTCGCCGCCGTGACAAGCGTCCAGACCACGACGGTGGACGCGCTCGTACAGGACAGCGAAGTCAGCGTTTTGAAGATCGATGTTCAGGGAGCCGAGAGCGAAGTTCTCCGCGGTGCCGCAAACACTCTGCAGCACACGTGTGCGGTCCTGCTCGAGGTTACGTTTGTAAGCCACTACTCGGGAGATGCGACGTTTCCCGAGCTGCACCAGCTGATGGCCGCGGAAGGCTTCCAGCTTGCTGGCCTTTCCTCGCCATTTATGTCGCGGCAGAACACCGCTCTCTGGTGCGACGCCTGCTACGTAAGAGCATAACCGCGAGATCCTCGACGTCGGGCGACGCAGCCCAGATGAGAATCCGCCCACGCACGACATGCATGCATGCGGTGTTGGCCTCGCCATCAGAGACAAACGTGTCGAGATCCTTGACCTTCCGCAACTCTCTTGCAAGGCTCGTCGTGGCCGACCATCCAAGGCCGGCCGGATCGGCGAGCGGTCCGGCTGGCGACCGGAGCTTTTGCATGCAACTAGGTGTGATCTACGAGCCGGATCAGCCCAACTCGTTCTATCGCGCGGTGTTTCCACTTCAGGCGCTCGAGCGGCGTGGCCATACCGTCGTCTGGCCGCAGGCCGCGAACGAGGTGCCGATGGCGAAGTTTCTCGGGTGCGACCTCGTGCACTGCTACCGGCGAACCGATCGGCTCGCGGACCTACGCCGGCTGTCCCAGCACGGCGTTGCGGTCAGCTTCGACAACGACGACAACCTTGCTGCGCTTGACAGCGCCTTGGCGGCCAGTGGTACCAGCATGGAGTCCGGCGTCCACGTCCTGCGGCGCAACAAGCTGGCGTTCAGCGAGAGCATCAAGGCGGCGCGGCTGGCGGATCTGACCACGACTACGAGCGAGCTGCTCGCTGAGCGATACCGCCGAGAGGGAGCGAGCAACGTTGTGGTCGTCGGCAACAGTCTCGAACCACGCATGTTCGGCTTCGGCTCGCGCTCCAGGCATGAGGGTGTGGTCATAGGGTGGGTCGCCAGCGGGGAGCACTATTCGGACCTCGAGCAAATTCCGATAGTCGATGCGATCCAGAGCCTGCTGGAGACCCACCCGCACGTGCGACTGTTAACCGTGGGCGTGCGACTGCCGATCGACTCCGAGCGCTACCGGCACGTCCTCGAGGTTCCTTTTCTCGATCTCATGAAGGCGATCGGCGCCATCGACATCGGCATCGCGCCGCTCGCGGACACGCCTTTCAATCGTTGTCGATCGGACATCAAGCTCAAGGAATATGCCGCCGGGGGGGCCGCTTGGCTCGCTTCGCCCCTCGGCCCCTATCGTGCGCTCGGCGAAAGAGAGGGCGGCATGCTCGTGGGCGACGACGGCTGGTATGCGGCACTCGACATGCTCGTCAGGAAGTCTCGGCTACGCAAGCGCTTGTCCAAGCGTGCGCTCGTGTGGGCCAAGACGCAAACGGTCGACAAGCACGCGGGGACCTGGGAGACCGCTTTCGAGCAGGCCATCCGCTTGGCGCGAGATGTGAGAACGACTGCGCTGGCTACCGGTCTGCGGCCTGGGCGCTAGGCACTGCGGGGACGCCACCCCGGCCGGCTATGTTGTGCTCGATGACGCTCCCGCTCGCCTCCGCCACCGGCTACGTGACGATCGTCGGCTCGGTGAGCTTCGCCCTGGTGTTCGTGTGGTGGCTGCTGCGCGCGGAGGCGCAGGACACGGCCGACGAGCGCGAGGACGAAGAGGCGATGCTGAACGACGACCCGGAGCCGGTCAACCGACCTTGACGGTCCAGCCTTCGGAGTGACGCACTATCGGGGGGCTGATGTGGGTCAGCGCCGTGAACAGGTGCGGTGACACGTAGACCTCGAGGAACGCCGCGAGGACGAGCACCGGCACCGCCAGCGCGACCGTCACGAAGGTGGCGGCGAGCAACTGGTCCCACTGCCCCCTGCGGCTGGCGATGATCCAGGCGGCCAGCGGCAGGAACAGCGAGATCAGCTCCGGTATCGCGTGTGGGAGCACGCCGAGCAGCAGCAACGCAGGTGAGACGCCCAGGAAATGTGAGATCCCGGCGAGCGTGTGGCCGATCACGTAGGCCTGGATGCTCAGCGAGAAGGCCGTGGCGGCGACCACGAACGTGATCGCCACACGACCACCGTGCTCGTGCACCCGGCGCGAGAGGCCGTGGCGGCGCGCCGCCTGCAGCGGCAGCGAGCTGCCGGCGATGAAGCCGGCGACGCACGCCATCGCATGCAGCGCAAGAACGAGCAGGTTGCTGCGCAGGATGTGCGCGACGTCGGCGAGATTGCCCACCGCGAACGGCGGCTGCAGGCTGAGGACCTGCTGGTAGCCGGTGTCGAGCGAGGCGACGACGAGCACGGCGCAGAGCAGGCCCGCGGCCGCCACGGCCGAGCCGGCCACCCAGCGAGCCACCACCCGAGTCGGCGCCTGCTGCCACACGCGCAGCGTCGCACGCGTGCTCTGCACGCCGTGGGCGAACGCGTAAGCCGAGGCATCCATCCCGCATGCATCGACGCTCGACGGTGCTACCTGAAGCGCAACAGCGGGACCAGCCACATCGCCTCGGCGGCGATCCGCCAGGACATCTTGCTGGTGCCGCGCTGGCGGTCGCGGAACACGATCGGCACCTCGACGACGCGAAAGCCCGCCTGCACGGCTCGGTAGGTCAGCTCGACCTGGAAGGCGTAGCCCTGCGAGCGCACGCCGTCGAAGTGGATCGCCTCGAGCACCTCGCGGCGAAAGCACTTGAAGCCGCCGGTCAGGTCCTTCACGCGCAGGCCGAGCACGATCCGCGCATACGTGGAGCCGCCCTCGCTGACGAAGCGCCTCAGCCACCCCCATTCCCTGACACCGCCGCCGGGCACGTAGCGCGACCCGAGCGCGAGGTCGGCGCCCTCGCGGACGACCGCCAGCAGCCGCGCGAGGTCGGCGGGGTCGTGCGAGAAGTCGGAGTCCATCTCCATCACGTACCCCGCACCGTGGTCGAGCGCGTGCCGGAAGCCGGCGAGGTACGCCGGCCCGATCCCGTTCTTCTCGGCGCGGTGCAGCACCTGAAGCCACTCGTGCTCGGCGGCCAGCCTGTCGGCGAGCTCGCCGGTGCCGTCGGGCGAGCCGTCGTCCACGACCAGCACGTGAAAGCCCTCGGGGGCGGCGCCCGCGAGCACCTCGCCGGAGGCCGTGACGATCGCCTGAAGGTTCTCGGCCTCGTTGTACGTGGGCAGGATCAGCCAGGGCTCGCCAGACACTGGCCGCGTACCCTAGTGCGCCCCGCGGCTGCGCGCCCCCGCCCCACGCCACCGCCGCGCCGCTGTCCCTAGGCTGGAGCGCGTGCCCGACCCCACGCTGCCCAACGCCGCGATCGCCGACGCCTTCGAAGAGCTGGGCGACCTGTACGAGCTGGACGGAGCGATCGTCCACCGCGTCCTTGCCTACAGGTCGGCGGCCAAGGCGGTTCGCAACGCGTCGGTGTCCGTGGCCGCGCTAGCGCGCGAGGGCCGCGCGACGGAGCTGCCCGGGATCGGCAACACGCTGCAGGAGAAGATCGTGTCGCTCGTCAGCAGCGGATCGATCCCGGCGGCCGAGCGGCTGCGCGCGAAGTTCCCGCCGGGCCTCGTCGCGATCACGCGCCTGCCCGGCATCGGCGCCAAGCGGGCGCGGCTGCTGCACTCCGAGCTGGGGGTCGACTCGCTGCCGGCGCTGCGCGAGGCGGCGCTCGCACAGCGCATCCGCACCGTCCGCGGGCTCGGTCCCAAGCTCGAGGAGCGCGTGCTGGCGGCGCTCAAGCAGATCGACCTGGACCCCGCGGCAACTGCCTCGCCGCGCGTGCTGCTGCCACACGCGCTGGCCCTCGGCGAAGAGCTGGCCACCGGCCTGCGGGCGCTCGCCGGGGACGGCGCTCACATCGAGCTGGCCGGCTCGTTGCGCCGGCAGGTGGACGCCGTGAAGGACATCGACGTGATCGCCGCGACTAACCGGCCGACCACGCTCGCGAAGAGCCTTGGCAGGCTCGAGCAGATCGAGCACGTGAGCTCTGCTGGCAAGGCGGGTGCGAGGGCGCGCACGCACTCCGGCATGGCCGTCGACCTGCGCATCGCCGCCCCCCGCCAGCTGGGCAACCTGCTTCAGCACTTCACCGGCTCTGGCACGCACAACGCGGCGCTGCGCGAGGCGGCGGTGCGCCGCGGCCTGCACGTGTCCGAGTACGGGGTCCTCGACGACGCCACGGGCGCCACGGACACACACGCGAGCGAGCAGGAGGTCTACGAGCGCCTCGGCATGGCCTACGTCGCGCCGGAGCTGCGCGAAGACCGCGGCGAGCTGGAGGCGGCGCGCGCCGGCGAGCTGCCGCGCCTGATCGAGCTCGCGGACATTCGCGGCGATCTGCACAGCCACACGATCGCCTCCGACGGGCACAACACGATCGAGGAGATGGCGCTCGCGGCGCGCGAGCGCGGCTACGAGTACCTGGCGATCACCGACCACTCCGCCAGCCACGGCTTCGGCAACGACGTCTCACCCGAGCAGCTGCGCCGCCAGATCGAGCTGGTGCGCGAGGCCAACATGCGCGTCGAGGGGATCGAGCTGCTGACGGGTAGCGAGGTCAACATCCTGCCAGACGGCTCGCTCGACTACGAGGACGAGCTGCTGCGCGAGCTCGACTGGATCGTGGCGAGCGTGCACACGTCCTTCGGCATGGGCGAGCAGGCGATGACCGAGCGCATGATCGCGGCGATCGAGCACCCACTGGTGCGCGCGATCGGGCATCCGACCGGTCGCCTGATCGAGCGCCGCGAGCCGTACGCGATCGACCTCGACGCCGTGTTCGCGGCCGCGGCGCGCAGCGGCACGATGCTGGAGATCAACGGCAATCCCGACCGACGCGACCTCTCGGACGTGCACGCGCGCGCCGCGGCGCGGGCGGGCGTGATGATCGTGGTCGACTCCGACGCGCACCGCACGCGCACGCTCGAGAACATGCGCTGGGGGGTGGCCACCGCGCGCCGCGCGTGGCTGACCAGCCAGCAGGTCGCAAACACCCTGTCCTGGCGGGAGCTCGCTCCGAAGCGCGAAGCTTCCCGCTGGCAGCGCGGCTAACGGCTCTGCGCCGACGCGCTCAGCCTGATGGCGCCGGGGTCGTAGAACTGAGGATGGCGCGCCGGGCAATAGAACGCCAGCTTGCGAGCGGCGGCGTCGTAGCGCACCACCCACACGTCGGTGCCGTCGCTGAGACGCGTGCAGGGCGATGCGGAGCGTGCCCCACGGGGTTCGTGTACGAGCGTCGCGACGCTCGCGGAGCGGCCATACTGGAGTCCCTGCGTGATCACCGGCGCGAGCTGGGCGATGCGCGCGAGCGGCTCCAGCCCTTCGAAGGAGAAGTCGGGGGCCTCGCTCTGTTCGAAGCTCCACGCGACCGTGGCCACGCCTTCGCGTCGCAGCGCTTGGAGCAGCCCCGGTACGTCGCCGTCGCGGCTGGGCGCGGAGACGAGGAAGCCGTTCGTCGAGACGATCACGATCTGATCTGGAGCCTGCTCGCTCGCCGGGAGCGGGTGGGCGAGCGCGACTTTCGCTTCCCCGCCGACGCCGAAGGTGATGCCGAGCGTGTTCGTCGCGACGGCCAGCACGAGCACCGTGACCGCGGTCATGCGAGCGACACGGGGCAGGCTTGCGATCCAACCCGTGCCGATCACGGCCGCGAAGCCGAGCAGCGGCAGACCGTAGCGAATGTCGTGGTGGGGAGTCAGCGTTATGAAGAGCCAGGCGAGAAACGCCCCGCCGAGGAGCTCGATCCGCAACCCCCGCCTGTCACGGCCGCGGCGGATCGCCAGGAGCGTCCACAGCGCGCCCGCCGCCGCGAGTATGAACAGCGGCGCCAACAGCTGCGAGTTGAGGACGTTCCAGAAATACCACAGCAGGTTGTCCGTCGAGAACGTCGGCGGAATTGTGCCGGGGATCGCGCCGGCCGGTTTGCTGCCGCCGAGTTCGAGGAGCTTTCCCAATTCTGAGAAGTGAACGAGATACCACGGGGCCCCGATCGTGGCGGCAACCACGCAGAAGGCCGCAAGCCCCTTCCAGTTACGCCACCCGCCGCGCAACAGCACGATCAGTATGAGACCGGCCACAAACAGCGGAAACTGCGACTTCACGTTGAAGCCGAGCCCTGCCGCAAAGCCGGCGAATGCGGCCACATCCATCCGCCGGAAATCCTCGCTCGCGAGAATCAGCCAGACCGACACCGCGACGAGCGCGGTCAGCGGAGCGTCGAGCATGAAGACGTGGAACATCGAGATCAGCAGCGGCGAGCCGAGCACGAACACCACCGCGAGCATTCCCGCAAGGCGCCCGAACACGAGTCGCCCCGTTTGGTAGCAGCCGAGCGCGAGCAGCGGTACGAACACGACGTTCTCCGCGACGATCGGGGTGGCCACGTTGACGCCGCCGACGAACATGGCGAGCGCGCCCACGATGTGCCCCAGGATCGGATACAGCGATGGCTGGGTCAGCGGCCCGAGCAGGTTGCCGGCCGCGAGCATCGCGTGATATTCGAGCGCAGTGCCCAGGTGATTGCCGGCGTCGTAGATGGGGATACTGCGATCCTGTGTCAACCACCAGCACGTGAGCGCGATGAACGTCGCGGTTGCGCCGATCGCGCCCCATGCGCACCCGCTCCAGCGCCTTATCCGAACAGGTGACGCGATCAGGTCCCGAGCGGTGGCGTCAAGGCGGTCACTCGATGCGTTGCGCGGCAGCGCATCGACGCCAAGCCTGGCAGCGGCCGACGGGTTGACGCGCTCGGGAGCCGACACCGCCGGAAGGTAGCCGAGGGTCGCAGCGAATTCCACTTAAACGGGCGATTCCGACAACGATGTCTCCGTCCCGTTCAGGCGTGCGCGGCGAGCAGGCGCGACAGCAGCTCATCGGCAACCAAGCGGTCGACGACCTCGCGGTCAAAAGCCGCGAGCGCCTCACGCGCACGCTGCGCATAGCCGGCGAGCGGCTCCGACAGCGCAGCTCGCAGCGCGCCCTCGAGGTTCTCGCTCACCAGGCGCCCGTCGAGCGCACGCGCGATCGGCAAGGCCACGTAGGGGCCCGGCGCGGGCGTTGTGACGAGCATGCAGCCGTCGGCGAGTGCCTCGAGCTGGGCGATGCCGTAGTCCTCTCGCCGTGGTGCGCACACGAACACACGCGCACGCCGCAAAAGCGCGCGGTACTCCGCGGCGGGGAGTGCACCGACGACGCGCACACCCTGGCCGGGATCGATGCTGACGCCCGCCAGCTGGAGCTCCCGGGCCGACGCACCGGCCACCACCAGCGTCGCGTCTCGATCCGCGGCCGTGCCGAGCGCGAGCCCATCACGCGCCGGGTACCACGCCGCCAGGACGCGATCGAGGCCCTTCTTGGCGGGGTTGGCGGCGTAGGTGACGGCCGCGATGTCGCGCCCCGACTCCTCCTGCCCGGAAGACCGCGCCGACCCCGACCGCTCGACCGCCACGGGCACGACGAGCGCGCGGTCGTGGTCGCGCACCGTCGCTGGCGCCTCGCGCAGGGCGCCCTCGCTCCACGGCAGCAGCAACGACGCGCGAGCCAACCTGCGGCGCTCGAGCGGGCGCTGCCACAGCCCGTGGCGTCCTGGGCGGTTGGCCGCCGACAGCGCGTCAAAGCGGACGGCGCCAGGGCAAGGCCACAGCAGCGCCGCGGTCGTGCTCGAGTACACCACAGCCGGGGGCGACGTTTGGCAGATCCGGGCGAGAGCCCCTACCGCCGCCTCACGTGCCGCTCGTGCCCAGCGCAGGTCGGTGAGCATCAGCGTCCTGGTCTGGCCCGGCGGCAACGCAGTGACGAGCTCCGTGCGCGCTCCCGCCCGCAGCAGCGAGTCGCGCAGCTGCTCGTCTGCTCCGCGCAGCCCCGCGGTGGAGCCGAGCGAGACGATCAGGACGTCGATCGGGTGCCGCCCATGGCGCCCGCCGCGAATAGCCGGCTGAAGCTGCTCGCGGGCCTCTGGGCGCATCTCAGGTGACGGCGCCGTCGACGCGCTCGGGACGCGCGGCCTTGAAGCCAGGTGTGCGCACCAGCGCGATCGGGCGCACGGGCGAGGTGCGGCGCACCCAGAAGGACGCCCCGTCGCGCTCCTCGATCGCCGCGACCGCGCCGTCCTGGCGGCGCCAGGCGAGCGCCCATATGATCGCGAAGCCCGCGGCGATACCCGACACCTGCGGCGCGAGGAACGCGAGGCCGCCGGACAGCAACGTGAACAGCGCGAGCGGCCACAGCCGGTTGAGCAGGATCGCGTTGGGATGGTGCTCTGGCAGCGTGGTGGTGGCCTGCGCGGAGGCGAGCAGGCGCGCGATCGGCGGGCTCGTCTGCCCCCGCTTGCCCAGCCGCAGCCCGATGCCGGTGGCGAGAAGCCACCACCCGACGGCGATCTCCGCGACCTCGGTGTCGGATTTGGCGCTGGCCGCGAGCACGGTGATGGCAGCCAGCGCGGTCGCCGCCCCGGCGCTCAGCAGCACGGTTGTCCTGAGGAAGTCCACGAACCGCACGGCGCTACAGCAGCGCCTCGAGCAGCTCGCGCACGCCGCCCGTGCCGTCGACCGTCAGGTCGGCCTCGGCCGCGAGGCCCGGCGGCGCTTCGTCGGAGCTGACCGCGACGCACACGGCGTTCGACAGCGTGCCGGCCTCGACGAGCGAGCGCAGGCCGCGAAAGGCATCGAGGTCGGTGGTGTCGTCGCCGACGTACAACGCGGCCGACACGTCGCTGCCGACCGCGTCCACCGGGTTGCGCAGCAGCGCGGCGATGCCGAGACCCTTGTCGAGCATCACCGGCGGGCGCACCTCGAGCACCTTGCGCCCCCAGTGCACCGCGAAGCCGTCCTGCTCGGCCTGGCGCGCGATCTCGCGCACCGCTTGGGCGGCCGTCTCCTCGTCCGGCGCCCCGCGCCAGTGGAAGGCGGCGATCGCGTCCTTGTCCTCGCTGCGCACCCTGATGCGCTGGAGCTCGCCGGTGTACACGCGCGCGGCGAACTCGCGCACGCGCGCGGTCCACGCGGCGAGCTCCGGGTCGACCTCCGGGCGCGTGGCGCGCGGGCGCAGCAGTTCCCCGCCGTGGTTGCCGACGTATGCAATCGTGCCGATCGCAACGATCTGGCGGGCGGTGCTGGCGCGGCGGCCGCTGACGCAGCCCACCAGCCGGTAGCGTCGTGCGATCTCGATCAGCAGGCTGCGCGTGGCCTCGGGCACGTGCGCGTCGGCGGCGTGTCGCACGATCGGCGCGAGCGTGCCGTCGATGTCCAGCAACACCGCCGAGCGGGAAGGCTCCGCGCGGATCGACTCGAGCGCCTCCACGAGCGTTGCGGCTGGGGACACAGGTCTAGTATGGCGATGATGGTCGCCCGCTCGTCCGCTCGTGCAAGTGGCCGCTGAGCTCCGCTCCCATCGCACGCTGAAGCTGATGACGATCGGCACGTTGGCGGGCATCTTCAGCGGTCTGTTCGGCGTCGGCGGCGGCAGCGTGATCGTGCCGTTGCTGGTCCTGTGGCTTGGCTACGGAGAGCGCGCGGCGACCGCCACGTCGCTGGCGGCGATCGTCTTCATAGCCGCGTTCGCCGCCGCCGTGCAGGGGGTGTACGGCAACGTGCGCGTGCTCGACGCGCTGCTCGTGGGCATCCCCGCCGTAGGCGGGGTCCTGCTCGGCACATGGCTCCAGCAGCGCCTGCCCGCGCGCACGATCTCGCTGCTGTTCGCGGCCGTGCTCGTGGCAAGCGCGGTGGAGCTGGTGATCAGGTGATCGGCGCGATCGTCGTCGGCGTGGCCGCCGGCGTCGTCGCGGGCCTGCTGGGAGTGGGCGGCGGCGTGCTGTTCGTCCCCGGGCTGGTGCTGTTCCTCGGGCTGAGCCAACATCAGGCGGAGGCGACGTCCTTGCTGGCGATCGTGCCCGTGGCGATCGTCGGCAGCTGGCGTCAGGACCGCTACGGCAACGTGCGTCGCGCCGACGCGCTGCTGCTGGGGCTGCTGTCGGTGGCGGGCGCAGCGGGAGGCGTGGCGCTGGCGAACGCGCTTTCCGGCGCCGTCCTGCGCGACGCCTTCGCGGCGCTGCTGCTGGTGGTGGCGGCGCAGCTCGTGCGCGGGACGACGCGTCAAGCGGGCTCGGCGCCGATGCTCCGGCGACGGGCCGGAAAAGGCGTAGACTGAGGTCCATGGGACTCGACAATCCACTTCACATCGCCTTCCTGCTGATCGTCCTGCTGCTGGTGTTCGGCGCCAAGCGACTGCCTGAACTCGGCCGCTCGATCGGCACCGGCATGCGCGAGTTCAAGGACTCGATCAGCGGCGAGACGAGCCACATGCTCGGCCAGGGCAACCAGCCGCCCCAAGCGCCCGTGCAGCCCGTCGCCGCACATGCCCCGGCGCCCGCTCCGGCGCAACCCCTCGGCGCACAGGCCCCGGCGCAGCCGATCGGCGGACAGGCCCCGGCTGCGGCGCCCGCGCAACCGGTCGAGGCGGCTCAGCCGCAGGCCGAGCCTACGCATCACGGGTAGCTCACCCAGCGCGCGTAGCTCAGCCGTGTAGGATCGGTCCGCTTTCCACGGCTTCGAATTCGGAGCCTGGCACCTGCTTGATCTGTTCGAGGTCTTCGTCGTTCCAGCTCGGGTTGGGCGCGCCGGTTATGAACCACGGCGAGCCGTTGTCGGCGACGATCAACCCGTAGCGCTTGAGCGCTTCCAGGATCACCAGCGACTCGCCGTGGAAGCCCGCGAGGCCAAAGCTGGCCTTCAGCCTCAGCCGCAGGCCCATCGGCGGCAGGTTGGGGTTGGAGCTGCTCGAGGCGAAGTGCGTCGCCGGATGGATGTAGCCGCGCTGGGTCTCGGGCACGGTCACGCGCAGCGCATGATCTATCTGCCCGGCCGCGACCTCGGGGTAGCGGACAAGCAGCGGGAAGATCGGCAGGCCGGCGGCGTCCGCGGACGTCCAGCCTTCATGGCGCAGCGCTTCGCTTCGCAGGTTGAAGACGGCGCCGGAGGCCGCCTTCCAGCCGGCCCCCTTGCGCTTGGCGTCGTACATCTCGTACAGCATGCAGCTGCCTTCCTGCACGACCAGCACATGTTTGTCGCCGTGCCCGTTCTTGCCGCCTCCCTCGATCGGCGCGTTCGGCGGCACGGGATAGGGACCGGGATTGGATTCGGAGCGGTACTTGGTGAGCTTGATCGGCACCTTCGGTTGTTCGGGGCCGACGACCGTGTAGGGGATGCCGTAGCTGGGGTTGGTGCCGAAGTCCGGGTGCAGGTGGGCGCTGAGGCCGATGCTCGCGATGTAGTTGGCTGAGTTCGGGTTGACGGGGGCGTCGGCGATTTCCTGGTTGAGCGGGTCTTCGGCGGGCAGGATCGGGCAGCCGAATTCGTTGGGCGCACCCGCGGTGTGGGTGCGCGCACGAGCGCCTGAGGAGGCTGCGAGAGCGCCAGCCAAAGCGCCCGTCAGAAGTAGCGCAGTCGCCATCAGGAACCCAGGCAGCCGCCACCGGGCGTGTCCTCGCTTCGTCCACCCCACGCGCAACAGGTTACCTACTACCTACTTAGTAGTGCTTTGTTAAGTGTTATTCGTCTTGTCTGGTGGGGTGTAGTGGGATTTGGTCGAGGTTGATTTGCTGTTGGCAGGTGGAGCAGCGGCCGGTCCAGCACTTGAATATGGGCTGGAACAGGAGGACTGCCTGGGGGAGTGTCAGGCCGGCCGCAGGGCTTTTGGGTGCTGCCGCTCCAGGGTGAGGAAGCCGTGGGCGGCGGTAACGAGGGCGGTGTGGTGGTACCAGCCGAGGTATGAGCGGCCCTCGTAGTGGTCTAGGCCGAGTTCGCCCTTGAGCTGTTTGTAGTCGAGCTCGATCTTCCAGCGGAGTCTTGCGAGCCTCGCGAGCTGCCCGGGTTTGGTGGAAGCGGGCAGGTTCGCCAGCCAGTAGTCGGTCGGCTGCTCGGCGCCTTTTGGCCATTCGGCGATCAGCCATTCCTCGCGGGGCGGGATCTCCTGCGCGTTGGCCCACCTGCCGACACTCGGACGCCAGTGGTGCGCGGCGCGGACGCGCACAAACGCGAACCGGGACTTGACCGGCTTGCCGTCCGGCCCATCACGGAAGCTGACGGTCTTCAGGGACGTCTCTCCGAGGCGGGCAACGAGTGCACGGATCGACTCCTGGGCGCGGTCCGGCCGGGGATGGAGGTAATGCGGTCCTGTCTTGCCCTTGTTGGAGGGCACTTTGAAGGTGGTCTCGGGCGCGAACACAGTCGTCTCGGGCGAGACTGACAGCACGTACTGAAGTCCCGCGGCGTGCAGCTTGTCGCGCAGCTCAGTGTTGTTGCCATAGGCGCAGTCACCCAACACTGGCGCTTTCTTGACCTTCCAGCCCGCCGCTTGCTCAACCAACTCGACGCTCAGCTCGGGCTTCGTCTTGAACTGAACCCCCGCCGGGATCTTCGCCTTGCGACGCCGCTCCGGATCCGTGCACCACTCCTCCGGCAGATACAACGCCCAGCCCAACGGCACCGACCCGTGCCCGCCGACGGCGTGCACGGACACCCCGATCTGGCAGTTGCCGGTCTTCCCCAACGTGCCGGAGTACTGGCGCTTGACCCCCGGTGAGTCCTTGCCGTCCTTCGGGAACCCAGTGTCATCGATCACCCACGCCTGCACATCCACCGCCGGCGCGACCCGCTCTGCGACCGCCTTGACCACGAGCGCCGGATCCCACGGGCTGTCCGTCAAGAACTGCTGCATCGAGTGATAGTCGGCCTCCTCGCCCAACCGCGCAACGAGCGGCTCGAGCGACTTACGCGGACCCTGTTCCAAAAGCCCCCGCAGGTACAACCCGCCGTTGACTATCTGCACCGGCCGATTCGTCGCCTCAGCCAATACCTCACCAGCGAACGCCTCCAAACGCTCACGCACCACCGAGGGAACATCGATACCCACCATCTCATCCGCATCAGCCACCACCACAGCACCCATCATGACCCCTTCGCGTCGAGAATTGACAGACGCAAAAAGGATTCGCCGCCCAGCCAACAACACCTACCCAGAACTTAACAAAGCACTATTAGGCAGGGGGTTTACTGACGATCGCTTGGACCCATCGTTGCAGGGGCGTTCTTTATTTGTGTTATCGGATCTGATAATCTATCCGCGTGAAGCCTTCACTCGACGACGTCGTGGACAAGGCTGCGCGCCTGCAAGCGTTGGTGCCCGGCGCGGTGTTGGTGGGCGGAGCAGCGGCAGCGCTCTACGCCCACCATCGCGAGTCGCTCGATCACGACCATGTAGTCGCGGATCTGGAGGAGCGCTTTGACTCGATCCTCGAGAACCTAGAGGCGCTTGGAGACTGGTCGACAGCAAGAGTCCAGCCCGGGAAGATCATCCTGGGCGAACTGGGCGGCATCGAGACAGGAGTGCGTCAGCTGCTGCGCAGCCGGCCGCTGGAAAGCACTCAGATCGAGCTTCAAGGCAAGCGGCTTCTCGTGCCAACCGCGGCGGAGATCCTGCGGATCAAGGCATGGCTTGCCGTGAGTCGCAACCAGACCCGCGACTACCTCGATATCGCGGCCCTCGCGGACCATCTCGGACTCGACGAGGCGGCTGTGGTCCTGCGAGACATGGACGATTATTACGCCGACATCAACCGCCGGCCGGAGGCTGTGGCCACACAGCTTGTCAGGCAGCTTGCAGACCCACGACCGCGAGACGCCGAGGTCACCGCACAACTGGCCAGCTACAAGGCGCTGGACCAACGCTGGCACGACTGGTCCACTGTCAAGGCGCTCCTTGCAGACCTGGCGCAGAGGATGGTGCAGTGACGGTGCGGTTTCGCAACCTCGACTTCGATCCCACCGCACCGGTGGACCGGTGGCCGGCCGAGGCGATCGAGACGGTCATCGACCGCGGCTCGCTGTCGGACTGGCGCCATCTCGCGGCGGCGATCCGGTTCAATCCCTGGGGTCCTGCCGCGCGCACGGCTGAGACCGTGGCCGCCTGGGGCGGGCACTACGGCGTCGATGCGCTGTTGTCCAATGTGATTCGCCACGCCCGTCAGGACGTCGCCCGGCGAGGACGAGCCGAATACGCCGCGCAAATCCGCACCTGGCGCGCTCACACAGGCATGACGCTACGCCAGTTCGCACTCGCGGCCGGCACCTCGGCGTCTCGCCTGTCCGACTACGAGAACGCGAAGGTCGCTCCCACCACCGACGTGCTTGGCCGCCTCCACCACGTCGCTGCCACACACTCACGTAGCCAAGAGCGCGGGTCTATCGGCTCGCTTCAGCCCACCGGCTGATCGGCCGTCAGCACGGACGGCCGTGCCTCCTCGAGCAGCGGCGCGCCGCAGTGCCAGCAGAAGGCCGCACCGCGGCTGTGCACGGCGCCGCACGAGCGGCACTGCCCGTGGACGCCCGCCTCGGCGGTCGCCAGCAGCCGCTGCACCTCGCCAAGTTCCGCGTCGGCCTCCTGCAGCTCGGAGGCTTTGCGGGCGAGCACGTCCAGCCGGTAATGGTCGCGGATCGCCATCTCGTAGGCGAGGCCTCCCAGGTCCCACGTCAGCGCGGCCACGCGCTGCGCGAAGCTCCAGGCGCCGGCGGCGCAGCTCGGACATCGAGCCGGGGGGCTGGGGCAACCCGCCGGCGGGCAGGACGACCGCACCCGCCTGTGCTGCCGAAGGGAGTGCCGGCGCGCCAGCGCCCGCGGACTGGGCCTCGCTGCTCGGCCCGGCGCCGTTTCCGCCCTGCGCGCTCACTTGACTTCGATCGGCGCGGTCGTGATCTTGTTCAGTTCTTTCTCTTTGGCCCTGCCGGTCGTCTGTCCCAGTTTGTTGGCCGCCTGGCTGCTGAGCGCTTTGGCGGGGGGCGCTTTTGCGGGGTGCTTGGCTTCTTCTTCTTCTTCCTTCTTGGCTTCTGCCTTTTCCTGGCCTTCTTCGCCCTTGGCCGACGCCGCGGAGGCTTTGCTCGCGCCGCTCGTGGACGTGGCGGACGGCGTGCTCGTGGTCGGCGCTGCGCTCGCGGAGGCGGCGGGCGCGACGCCGCTCAGCCCTTCGATTTTGATGACCTGCGGCCCCGAGGACTTGCCCTGGCTGGCCCAGTGGCCGACGAGCAGCCCGGCGATCATCGCGAGCAGCAGCACGGCGGCGACCGCGAACAGCGGTGCGTAGCGGCGCAGCCACGCGGGGCCAGCGGCGGGCTCGACGTAGGACGCGTACGCGACCGGCGCGCTGACGGCGCCTGCCGGCAGCTGCGGCTGGCGCTCGGTCTCGAGCACGTCCAGGAACGCAAGGCGCACGGGCGAGACCGGCTGCCCGCACGACAGGCAGTAGCGCTGGTCTGCGACGAGCGGCGCCGAGCAGTTGGGGCAGGTGGAGCTTCTCGGAGGGCACGGGGGCGAGGCTCGTCATCGCGTGAGCGACCCCCGTGCGGGGGCCGCCACGGCCGGGCGGGTGCTCATCCGAAGGCTCCGCGGACGTATTCGCGCGTGCGCTCCGCCCGCGGGTCCTCGAACAGGTCCTCCGTGGTGCCGTACTCGACCAGGTCGCCGAGGTACATGAACGCGACCTTGTCGGCCACCCTTTGCGCCTGCTGGAGGTTGTGGGTCACGATCACGACCGCCAGCTCGCGACGAAGTTCGCCGATCAGATCCTCGATCACGCCCGTGGAGATCGGGTCCAGGGCACTGCACGGCTCGTCCATCAACAGCACCTCCGGCCGCGGCGCGATCGCGCGCGCGACGCATAGGCGCTGTTGCTGACCGCCCGACAGACGCAGCGCCGGCCGGTCGAGGTCGTCGCGCACCTCCTCGTACAGGCCCGCCCTGCGCAGGGCGTCGATGACGAGCGGCTCGAGCTCGCGGCGACCCGGGCGCCTGCGCCCCTGCTCGCGCAAGGCAAAGGCGACGTTGTCGAAGATCGACATCGGAAACGGGTTTGGCTGCTGGAAGACCATCGCCACGCGTGAGCGCAGCGTCGTGTCGACGAGGTCGTGAATGTCCTCGCCGTCGAGCAGCACCTGTCCCTGGCGCGACGCGCTGGCAGTCAGCTCGGTGAGGCGGTTGAGCGTCCGCAGCAGCGTCGTCTTGCCACAGCCGGACGGTCCGATCAGCGCGAGCACCTCACCCTGGTGGATCGACAGCGACACCGACCTGACGGCCTCCTTGCCGGCGTAGGCGATGCTGACGTCGCGCAGCGTCAGGCGCTCGGGCCCAGCCGCAGAGGACGCCGTGCGCACCGCCTGGCGCTCGCGCTGCGGGCGCACGGCGACGGGTGGCCGGTCGAGCACGATCGTGCGCACGGGCGGCACTGCGGCCTCGCCGGTCGCCGACGACGAGGGCTGGGCGTGCAGCGCGAGCGGCTGGCTCGCGTGAGCGTCGTCAGGGCCGTCAGCGGCGAGGCTCCAAGGATCGAGGACCATCTCATCAGCGCGCATCGGGCACTATCTCCATCGACTTGACTTTGGCAATCGATCCGACTTTGATCATCGTCTCACTGAGCTTAGCGCAGTTGCGGCGCCGTGTACAGGGCTCAGACGACGGCGCCGGCGGCTGAAAACCCGGTGGCGCTCGCGTGCGCGCGGCCGATGCGCTCGACCACGAGGTTCAGCGCCAGCACGAAGATCAGCAGCACGAAGGCCGCGGCGTACGCCTTCTGCGGCGCCGCGCCTTCGCCGGCTGGCGAGTTTTCGTAGACGTAGGCGGTCAGCGAGGAGCCGGTTCCACGCAGCAGGTTGACGCCGGGAACCGATCCCTGCGTTTCGATGCGCAAGGTGCTGCCGAGCAGGATCAGCACGATCGCGGTCGAGCCGATGATGCGGCTGATGCCGAGCGTGGTGCCGGTCGCGATGTTGGAGCGCACCGACGGCAGCAGCACGCGGCGGATCGTGGTGATGCGCGTCTTGCCGAGCGCGAACGCGGCCTCGCGCATGTGCCCGGGGACAGCCTCTAGCCCGTCCCTCGTGGCCGCGTACAGCGGCGGCAGCGCCAGCAGCGACATCATCGCGCCCGCAGCGATGAACGAGCGCCCGTACACGCCGCCGCCTTCGGCAGTGAACGAGAAGGGGGCCAGCAGCGAGAGCTGGAATACGGCCAGGCCGAAGATCGCGATCACGATGTCGGGCGTGCCGGCGACGATCTCGATGCTCGACTCGACGATCCGGGCGAGCGTTTGGCGTCTGCGTCCACCCTGACCGTACTCGACGACCCATACGGCGCTCGCGAGCGCCAGCGGCAAGGCGAGCGCGATGCCGATCACCGTCAGCAGGATCGTGCCGAGCAGCGGGTCGAGGAAGCCGCCCGAGCCCGACTGGCTGGAGCTGACCTGCGGCCGGCTGAAGATCAGCCCCGGGCGCAGGTACTGGATCCCGCGGAAGCCCATGTACAGCACGATCGCGCCGGCGATCACGCACAGCGACAAGCCGGCGAGCCACGCCGCCGCGAGCGCCAGCCGGTCACCCCAGCGCCAGGTCATCGGCGACGAGCGCCGGCCCGGTCCGCTGTTGGGCGGCGCGGGCTGCGTCTCGGGTACGTGTGGCGAGAGCGTGCTCATCCGCGTGTCTGGTACTTGCGCAGCGGGAGCTTGACCAGATAGCCGGCGACGGATAGAGCGAAGGCGGAGAACAGCAGCAGCAGCGCGAACGAGTAGACGGTGGCGCTGAGCGGGGGCGAGCCGATGCCTTCGCGGAAGTCGAGGATCGCCGAGGCGAGCGTGCGCAGCGGCTCGAAGAAGAAGGCGATCCCGTCAGCGGGCCGCGGGCTGAACGTCTTGCCGCCGGAGACCATCTGGATCATCACGGCCTCGCCGAGGGCGCGGGCGGTCGCGAGCACGGCGGCCGCCACGATCGCCGGGCGGATCGCCTTCAGCGTCACCGCGCGCACGGCGCGCAGCGGGTTCAGCCCGAGGGCCACGGCCCCCTCGCGCCAGGACGAAGGAACCGAGACAAGCGCCTCGCAGATAAGGGCGATCATGATCGGCGTGATCATGATCGTGAGGATCGCCGCCGTCGGCAGCAGCCCGGCCCCGGTCAGCTGGATCACACCCTGCACGGAGCGACGCTCGTGTTCGGTGATCACGTGGTTGCCGATGAACGGCACGAGCACGAGGATCCCGATCAGCCCGTAGATGACGGACGGCACCGAGGCGAGCAGTCGCACGACCGGGATCACGATGCGGCTCACGCGCGCGGGTGCAAGCTCGACTATGAAGACCGAGGCGAGCACGGCGAGCACGATCCCCAGTACGACCGCGATCGCGGTCGTCAAGACGGTGCCATAGATCAGCGGCCATGCGCGCAGGCGATAGACGGCGGCCGCAGGCTTGACGGCGGCGGCGTTCATGTTGGCGATCTCGCTTTCGAAGTCACCGCCGCCCAGCAGCCAACTGAGGCCGTTGTGCTGGAAGATCGGCCACGCCTTGGCCGCGACGAACACGACCATCGCGACGACGACCGCGGCGACCAGCAACGACACCGCGCCGAGCGCACGCTCGGCGCGGTGGTCGGGCCAGGGCCTTTTCAGCCGTTCCAGCAAGCTGGATCCTTGTCAGGCGCTCGCCGCCGTGGCTAGCTGATCGCCACCCACTGGCTGGCGATGATCTTCTTTGCGGCGGGGGACTTGTCGACCCAGTTGATGAACGCGGCCGCGCCTCCGCTAGCCGCGCCTTTGGTGACCTCGTAGAACACCGATACGCCCTGGTACTGCCCGGACGCGGCGGTCGTCTTGTTGCACGCGACGCCGTCGAAGGAGACAGAGTTCAGACCGCCTTTGTCCGCCTGGTAGTTGGACAGGAAGCCGATCCCGTTGGGAGCGCTTTCCACCGCCTGGCGCATCAGCCCCTCGGTCGCCTCTTCGCTCGCGCTTTTGAGCACGCTCTTGCCTTCCAGCAGCAGCGACTTGAAGCTGGTCAGCACCCCGGCGACAGAGGTGCGCGTGAAGACTTCGATCGGGCCGCTGGCCGTCGCCCCGGGCACCGAGCTCCAGTTGGTCGCCTTGCCGGTGAAGATCGAGGTGACCTGCGCCTGGGTGAGGTTGGACAGCGTGTTGGCTTTGTTGGTGACCACGCAGATCGCGTACTTGGCGATCGGGTAGAAGTCCAGGCCGGCGTCGGCGCCGGTCGGTTCCTGGGCCACGTCCGCGATCGTGACGCTTCCCGCTTTGACGTCGTTGAGGCCAACGGTCGTGCCGCCCTGGGCGATCTTGAAGCGAACTTTGTTGGGGTGCAGCTTCACGTACTTGGCCGCCAGCAGGGATACGAGCGGGTAAGAGGATGTCGCCCCGCTGATCGTGACCAGCGAGGTGGCGTTGGCGAGCGCAGGCGCCGCAACCCCGACCACGCCAGCCGCCGCGAGGGCGACGGAGAGACGGCGAATTCGATGCATTTAACAGGAGCTCCGTTTCGAGTTCGGTTTACAAGGAGTTGACAACGTGGAGCGCGGAACATAGCATATTCCGATAGACTTGATCGACATTAGTTGTTTTATGGACAAGGTCCGGAACCCGGGGGTTACCGAGGCTTCCGCAGTTTTACGGTAATTCCGCTCCACTCAATGACCAACACGCCAGACAAACCAAAGTCGCCGTTTCGCGCTCCTTCTGCGCGCGTTACCGCCGCGCTGGCCGCGGCGATGCTCGCGATCGGGGTCGTCGTGGGCGCAGCGATCGGCCCGGCTCCGACCCCGTCGTTCGCGGTCAACCGCCTGCTGCCGCTGCTTCCGTCGTTCCTGCACGCGGCCACCAAGCCGAGCACCCCCGCTGCGCAGCCGCCGGCGATCACCCCTGGAGCGACGCCGTTCGCGGAAGCGCAGACGCGAAGGCGACACAGGCTAAGGAGACGCGCCGAAGTCGCCTCGAGCTCCTCAGCGGAAGCGCCCACGTCGACGGAAGCGGCGCCGTCGGCCGCGACGAGCCCCGCCGCCAAGACCAAGACCAAGGCCGCGACGCTGCGGCCCGTCACGAAAGTGTGGCTGATCGAGCTGTCGGGCTCGAGCTTCGGCGAAGTCGCCGCCCAGCCATCAGCTGCCCCCTACATCAGTACTCAGGCGCTGCCGACGGGCACGCTGCTGAGCGGATGGTCGGAGCTCGACGCGAGCGCGTTCGCGAGCAGCGCGGCGCTGATCTCGAGCACTCCGCCGCAGGTGCTCGACACGATCGTCCAGCCTCCCTGTCCCGCATCGTCCCCGCAGGGGGAAGCGGCGGGCGGCGCAGCATGCGCGCCCGACACGCCCGGCGCGCTGACCACAGCCGACGAATTCCTGAAGGCCACGCTGCCGACGATCACCTCCTCGGCTTCGTATCGCGAAAACGGGCTGGTCGTAGTCACCTTCGCTTCGATCGCTGCCGCCACCGCGACTGGGCTGCCCGCGGGGGCGACGACGGCGACGCTGACCTCCACTCCGCCCGCGGGCGCGCTGCTGATCTCGCCGTTCGTGGCGGCGGGCGCCAAGTCCTCTGCTGCGCTCGACACGACTTCGCCAAAGCAGAGCCTCGAAAAGCTGCTGCGGCGATGACCGATCCATCAAACGACGAACGGAGACTCCCGTTGCACGCATTTCAGCCAGCCCACCGCAAAGCGACATGGTGGCTCGCCGCGATCGTGGGCTTCTTGGCCCTGCTTCTCGCGACCCCGGCGATCAGCCACGCCGAAGAAAGCAACCCCAACAATCTCAACTGTCTCGGCAGCACCGCCGCCGGGGAAGCTGAAGAAGGCAGCGAAGAACAGCAGGTCAAGTACACCTTCTACTGCGACGGTCCGATCACCGGCTACCAGCTCGAGGCGCAGGTCCCGCTGACCGGGATCGCGGGCCAGCCGTCGCTGACGAGCAATGCGACGGGCAAGGCGCTGAGCGACACGTTCTCCTGCGCGGGCGAAGTCCCCGGCTATGCACTGAACTGCGTCGGTCTCGCCAAAGAAGGCTACGAGACGATCACCGGGCAGTTCGCGATCGGCAAGAAGCTGTGCAAGGAGCCGCGCGTCGACCCGCTGCTGACCGTCGCCGACGCCTACCTCGAAAAGGGCGTGGTCACGCAGGCGATCTCTGGCCCGTTCGACCTGGGGCGCCCCAAGGCCTGCAAGCCGGACGCGCTCTCCGGCTTCGACCGCCTGGACCCCAAGCCGGAAAAGACCAAGCACAAGAAGTCGAGCAAGAACAGCGCCAAGAAGAAGGCGAGCGCGAAGAAGCCCAGCGCGAAGAAGTAGGTCCTCAGGCCGCACGTTCCGGCCTGCACCCCGCGCGAGCGACGCCCGGCGAGCTGCCGCAGCGTCGCTCGCGCGCCCTTACGCTTGAGCGATGAGGCGTTTGCTGTGCGCTGCCGTGATCCTCAACCTCGCCGCCTGCGGATCGGCGAGCGCGAGCGGTAGCCGCGCCACCACCGCCACCGCCGCCCACCGCGACCGCCGCGCGCGCACGAGCCAGGCTGCCCCAGCCTGCGCGTCCGCCGTGACGGGGGCGCTCGGGGAAGTCGCCACGCGCATCTACCGCGCGGCGGGCGGCGGCGACGACGTCGCCGAGGCCATGCAGCGGGTGCGTGGCTCGGCCTCGCTGGCGAGCGCGATCGACAGCGGAGACGCTGCCAGCGCCCGCGCGGCGTTGCGCGCGCTGCTGCTGGGCCAGATCGTGAGGATCCAGGTCCTCCGCCACGGACGCGTGCTCGCGGCGGAGGGCGCCGGCCCGGCGATCGCGCCGGTGAGCGGCACGATCCCCGGCACGGGTGCGAGCTTCGTGCTGTCGGTGCAGTCCGATCGCAGCTACCTGAAGGTCACCTCGCAGGTGACCGGGGCGCAGGTGCTGCTGCTGAGCACGCCGGGCTCGCGCGGGGGCGGCGCGGGCCGCCGGCTGGCGGGCACGATCTCCGGTCCGCCACCCGCCTCCGTGCCCGACAGCGGAGCGCTGAGCTACGCCGGGCACAGCTACCAGGTCGTGTCGCTGGGCGGCACCGCGTACCCGTCGGGTGCGCTGCGGGTCGCGCTGCTCGTGCCCGCCAGCGCGATCTCCTGCCCGGGCACGCTCGCCCAGGCGCGCGTGGAAACGCTCGGGCGCGTCGGCGAACGCGTCTACGAGGAGGAGCTTCACAGCGCTAGCGTCGCGCAGACCCAGCACCGGCTGGAAGCCTCCGGCGCCTTCCAGCAAGCGGTGGCCGCGCGCGACGTGGCCGCCACTCGCGCGGCGATCGTGGGGTTCTTCGAAGCGCACCTGCACGTGGTGCGCGTGCGCGTGACCGTCGGCTCACACCTGCTGATCGACGTCGGCGGGCCGTACGTGCTCGCGCCCGTGCACGGGACGCTGCGCCTGCACGGGCGCGTCGTCGGTCACTTCGTGTGGGCGATCCAGGACGACGCGGGATACCTCAAGCTCGCGCATCTGTTCACCGGCGCGGAAGTGCTGATGCGCGTGGGCGGACGTCAGGTGCAGGGGACGCTCACGCCGGGGCCGGCGTCGGTGCCCGACCGGGGCGAGGTCTCCTACGGCGGGCGCAGCTATCAGGCGTACTCGTTCACCGCCGAAGCTTTCCCGTCGGGTCCGCTGCGGATCTCCTTGCTGTTCGGCTCGTGACCGCGGCGGCCGCGAGTGCGGCGCAGGCGAGCGCCAGCGTCCTCGGCGTCTCCTCGAAGTGCTGCTCGGCGCTCGCATATGCGGCGCACGAGCGCGTGGCGACCGACCTCGAGCCCTGATCGTGCCGTTGAAGTGCTCGCGCACGAGCAGCGAGTGCAGAAACGGCAACGTGCGCTGCCTGTCCAGCTCGGCGTCGCGGCCGGGCGGCGGCAGCGATCGCAGGTGCGCAGCGAGGACGCTGGCGGCGTCCTTGAACCCGCCCGGCGGGCTCGGCCGGCACCGGCGCCTTCCGGGCTTGTGCAGGTTGAGCACGACGTCGAACGAGGCCACGTCCTCGCTGCCCCGAGCGGCCCTTGTAACCTTGTGCGACTGCTGGGTCTTGTCGAGGTAGCTGGCGTTGGCGAGATCGAAGCCGGTGTGCTCGACCGCCGCCCGCAGCGCCGCCCAGATCTCCGCGTCAGAGGACTGAAAGACGACGGTGGCCCACGCGCCTGGCTTGAGGACCCGCTGGATCTCGGCGAACGCGCCGCGCATCAGCGCGGCGTAGTCCTCGATCGTCTTGCCGCCGGCGGCGGGCGCAGGGAGCGGTTCACGACGGCTTCGCAGCGCACCGGCGTGACCTCGCCGAGCCACGACTCCCACACCGTGGCGCAGTCGCCGTAGAAGATGTTGGAGCCGAACGGCGGACCGGTGAAGCAGTAGTCGACGCTCGCGTCGGGGAGCGGGAGCGCCGTGGCATTGCCTTGCGCGACCTGAACGGCGCCGGGCGCCGCCACGCCGAACCAGAACAGCTTGGAGACCACGCGCGCCTTGCGTCGCCACAGCGACAGCACTTTCCACTCGTAGCGCAGGCTCGATGTAGAGCGTGCCGCCGAGCACGTTAGTGGGGCGCTTTGGGTTCCATTGGTATCGGCGGCTTGCGCGATTGGCGATCGCGTCAGCAGAGAAGCGCAGCGCCGAGCGAAGCCTCTCATCCGGCTGTCGGCTTGCGGCATCCCACAGCAGGCTCAGCGCTGCGAGGTTGCGCGGCGAGTAGAAGTCGGCCACCGACCGGATGCTCAGATCGTCGTGACCGCGACGCCACATCGGTCGCGATGCGTCGAACGGCACCGTCGGGGTCCACGGCAGCGTGGCTGGGTCCAGATCGCGGCGGAGGTCCTCGGCTTTGGTCTCGCGCACGACGCGCCGCCCGTCGGCCGTGAGGTGGGCCTCCACGGCGAGCTCACCGACGACCGCGAGGCTGGACTTCGGCGCCTCGTGGCCGCAGCTGGGACAGCGGATCGACCGCAGCCCATGCGCTCGGCGCTCCCACAGCGTGATCTCGGTCGCGCATCGCGCGCAGCGGCGAACGTCGCTCCACACGAGGTACTCGATTTGCGCGCGGCTGCGACCGTGATGCGTGGCGTACAGAGCGGCGAGCTCCTCGCCGGTCTCGGCCAGGACCTCCTCGACGGCGCGGTCGAAAGCGAGCGGGTCGCACGGCGTACAGTAGTTCTCGGCGATGTGCACCGCGGCTGGACTGAGGTCGTTGAGGAGCGCCCGGCGGCCGACCATGCCGGCGGCGATGCCCGTCATGCCGGAGCCGCAGAACGGGTCGAGCACGGTGTCGCCCGGGGCGGTATGCGCGAGGATGAACCCGCCGATCGCCTTGGGAGGGATCTTGTGGTAGCCGTGAACCCGATAGAGGGGACGATGAGCGTCGGCGTAGATCCCATAGGTTGAAAACGCTCCGGTTATGGTGCTGTCTCCTGGTGAGCCTGGGCGAGGACTGGTGGCTGCGCTGGCCGCGTCGATGGACGGGGTCGCGTTGGAAACGGACCTGGCAGCGGCGGCCGCTGCTGTTGAGCGTCCAGATGGGTGCGGCGGTTGCGCGGCTGCGCGTGTTCCTTTGGCGGATTGAGCATGGCGGCGCCACGCGATCGGCCGTCGGAGTACCGCGTGCAGACGACGCGCCCCCCCGGGTCTGTCCGATGTTCTGTGTGGGGTTGGGGTAACTGATTCGGCTTGTGTTGCCGGGTCGGGGTCGACGCGGAGCCCGTAGGGCGTAGCGGCGATCCCGACCCGGGGCGCGGCCGGGAAAGGACCCTGATGCGCAGACTATGAAGTCCAAGCCAGGCGTCGACGGCGACGGCGAGGAGCCGTCCGTGACGCCCGACGACGTCGTTGATCGTCTCGTGGGCCTGCTGCCCGCGGACGAGCTCCAGGAGGCGTTGAAGGGCCTTGAGCCGGAGCAGATCACCGGACCTGGCGGTGTTTTGACGCAGCTGGCGGGCCGGGTGATCGAGACGGCGCTCGGGGCGGAGCTGACCGAGCATCTGGGCTACCCGTCGGGGCAAGCGCCGCCTGGCGGCGCTGGCAATCACCGCAACGGCTCGACGGGTAAGACGCTAGCGACCGAGCGGGCCCGTGCAGGTTCAGACCCCGAGGGATCGCGCTGGGACTTTCGAGCCGCAGCTCGTGGCCAAGCGCCAGACTCGCCTCGCGGGCCTGGACGAGAAGATCCTCGGCCTCTACGCCGGCGGCATGAGCGTCCGCGATATCGAGGCGCACCTCGGCGAGCTCTACGGGGTGGAGATCAAGCGCGACACGATCAGCCGCGTCACCGACGCCGTGCTCGAGGACGTGCAGGCGTGGCGCACACGGCCACTGGAGCGCCTCTATCCGATCGCGTACTTCGACTGCCTGATGGTCAAGGTCCGTGAGGACCGCTCGGTCCGCACCCGCGCGTGCTACCTGGCGATCGGCGTGACGCTCGAGGGTGAGCGCGAGGTTCTCGGGATCTGGTGGCAGGACAGCGAGGGCGCGAAGTTCTGGCTCGCCGTCCTGAACGACCTGCACCACCGCGGCGTCGAGGACATCCTCGTCTGCTGCGTCGACGGCCTCGCCGGGTTCCCCGAGGCGATCGAGGCCGTGTTCCCCCAAGCGTGGGTGCTGACCTGCATCGTGCACTATGCCGAGGTGCGGGTTATGCCGACTTGGGTTGCGCGATGTGTTGGTGGTGGGCGAGTCAGGCCTTTTGGGGTCGGCATAATCAGAGCGTCTCGAGGAACGCGAGGAGCGTGTCGGGTGGCTGGTAGCGGCAGCGACCCAGACAGCCGCACCCGCAACGGACTCACCATCAGTGCTCTCCCTTCCGAGAATGAAGAACACAGCCTCCCCGCCAGACCGGATTATGCCGACCTCAGCGACCCCAGACCCACGCGATTGCAGCCCCTTCGCGGCCACCTCGGCATAACCCGCACCTCGGCATAGTGCACCTTATGCCGACGTCGGCATAAGGGTTCTCGACTTAGTTTGTGAAGGTGTTGGGCTGGTTATGTAGAACTGGGGGTTGTGGTCGATGAGCGAGGGATTGGTGAGCGGTATCGGCTGTTGAGTGAGCAGGGGTTGTTAGACGAGCGCGGGCGGCGGTTGTGGGCGGCGGCGGAGGCGCGCTCCGCTGGTTATGGAGGGCTCGCTGCGGTCGTGCGGGCTACGGGGATCTCGGAGTCGACGGTGCTGCGCGGTCTTGCGGATCTGGATTCTGAGGATCGCCCCGCGCCGGGGAAGATGCGTAGGCATCCGGGACGCACGCCGATCCTGGAGCGCGAGCCGGGGCTTTGGGAGGCGTTGGAGCGCCTCGTTGATCCCGTTACCCGCGGGGATCCGGAGTCGCCGTTGCGGTGGACCTCGAAGAGTGGCGCGAAGCTCGCTGCGGCGCTGCGGGAGATGGGGCACGATGTCGTTGACCGGACGGTGCTGCGGTTGTTGAAGGCCAAGGGCTACAGCCTGCAGTCCAACCGCAAGACCCGCGAGGGAGCATCTCATCCCGATCGCGACGCTCAGTTCGAGCACATCAACCAGACCGTCACGGCTCAGATCGCCGGGAACGAGCCGGTGATCAGCGTCGATACCAAGAAGCGGGAAGCTCGTCGGGGATTTCAAGGCCGTCGGCCGGGAGCTCGAGCCCAAAGGCAAGCCGGTCGAGGTCCGCACGCACGACTTCAAGGACAAGGATCTCGGGCACGCGATCCCTTACGGCGTCTATGACTTGACCAGGGATGAGGGATGGGTCAGTGTCGGGATCACCCGTGAAACCGCGGTGTTCGCCACGAACACGATCCTCGATTGGTGGCAGACCCTCGGCAAAACGCGCTACCCAAACGCCACCACGTTGACGATTACCGCTGACGGCGGCGGCTCGAACTCCAGCCGCACCCGCCTATGGAAGCTCGAACTGCAACGCCTCGCCGATCAGACCGGCCTACAGATCCAGGTGTGTCACTTCCCGCCCGGAACGAGCAAGTGGAACAAGATCGAGCACCGCCTGTTCAGCTTCATCTCGACCAACTGGCGCGGCAAGCCCCTGATCAGCCACGAGGTCATCATCAACCTCATCTCGAACACCACAACCACCACCGGCCTGAAGGTCTACGCCCAACTCGACGACCGCGAATACCAGAAAGGCATCAAAGTCACCGACCAACAGTTCGCCACCATCAACATCACCCGCAACGCATTCCACGGCGACTGGAACTACACCGTGACCCCTTCACACGCTCAGTCATGAGCCCTAAGGTGCACCAGATCCGCAACTCGATGCGATTCGTCGCCTACCAAGACCGCAAGCGCGTCGCCGCTAGCTCAAGCCCGTCTACCGCGCTGTGAACGCCGAGGCAGCCGAGGCCGCACTCGACACGTTCCACGAGAACTGGGGGGAAAGTACCCGATGATCGCGGCGTCCTGGCGCGAGCGATGGGAGCACATCATCCCGTTCCTCTCGCTCCCCGCTGACCTGCGCAAAGCGGTCTATACGACCAACAGCATCGAGAACCTCAACCGCCAGATCCGCAAGAGCATCAAGACCCGCGGACACTTCCCCGACGAGCAAGCAGCCACCAAGCTCATCTACCTCGCGATCACCAGAGCCGAGCGCAAGTGGCAACTCGCATACAACCGGACAAGCGCACTACGAGGCCTCAAGATCCACTTCGGAGACCGACTACCAAACTAACCACAACCAAAACTCCCCGACCTTCACACACAGAAAGTCGGACAGCCTCCCGGCCCCAGCCGTTCCTGGTCGAGGACGGGCGGCGAACGCTGCTGCTGGGCCACCACGAGGGCTTGGACGTGTTCGCCGGGTGGGACGTTCATGTGCATCCGAATCCGGGCAGATCGTCCTCGTTGCAGGTCTCGCTGGACACGCTGGAGCAGGCCAGCGAGACGGGGTTCACCTCGCAGCCTCGCGAAACGCGCAGCGCGCGGGAACTCATGATGGCGTTGCGTCCGGACGCGATCGCCACCTATCTCGAGGTGCTGGCGCAGCTCGACGTGGCGAGCGTGGACAGCGCGTCGCCGGCGGTCGAGCGTGCGACGAGCGGGCAGGAGCCAAGTGGTGCCGGGCCGCTGGTGGAAGGGCCGAGGCGCCGGGCGTTTGCCGAGATCGCCTTCCTCGCACGCGATCGGCGCTTTCGCACGCACGTCCTGAGGGCGTACGGGGAGCGGTGCGCCTTTGTGACCTTGGGCTGGGGGATCGTGCAGGCGGCACACATCCAGGCCGTGACCGACGGTGGCCCTGACGTCATTCCCAACGGTCTCGCGGCCTGCTGCTGGTGGAGAACGACGGACGCATCGTGTTCAACGAAGATCTCGCCGTGCGGCTGGGCCTCGACCCCTAGGACCGCAGGCGATTTCGCGACGGGCTTCGCGATCGCCTGTCGCTACCGGCGGATCCCGGGATGCACCCGGATCGCAATCCGCTCAAGCGGCACCGGTCGAGATCGCGGGGCGCTGGCCGGTAACTATTTTTTGTGTTTTGTGTTGTGTGTGTTTGTGTGGTGTTTTTTGGGTTTGTGTTTTTTGGGTTTGGGGCAGCCGGTGATGGTGATGGGGGTGTTTTGGTGGATTTCGTTGCCGTTGGCGGCTGTGAAGGCGGTGGGTAGGGTGAGTTTTTGGCTGCAGTAGTTGTAGTGGTCTTTGTTGGGGAGGTTGACGCCGAACTCGCTGTAGGGGCCGGTGGGGATGTCGACTTCGATGTTTTCGAAGGGGACGTCGGGGAGGTTTCGGAAGGTGGCGCTGGTGATGCCGGTTTTGTTGTTGATGAAGGTTTCGCCGTGTAGTTCGGTGGTGATGCCGTAGCCTTGTAGGACGATGACGGCGTCGGGGAACTTAGCGCCACCGTAGGAGACGAAGTAGACGGGTCCTTGGAGGGGTACGGGCACGACGGGGGTGTGGACGATGGCGTGTCCGATGACGGAGTGTGCGGGGCAGGCTGCCCGGTTGGTTTCGAAGGTGTTCGCGAGGCAGGCTTGTTGGAGGGTCGTCAGGCGGGCGGGTAGCTGCTTGGGGATGTCGAACTTGGTGTAGTTAAACCAGGTTTGTGTGCCGATCGAGTTTTTGGGGTAGGAGATCTTGAAGAGCAGGCTCTCGCCGTTGGCTTTGGAGGCTTTCCCGGCGGCCTGAACGGTGAGTTTGGGGGTGAATTTCAGGGTCGCGCAGTTCGTGGCCTGGAACGGGACCGTGAGTGTTTGGGTTGCTCCTTCGGCGGCGAACAGGCTGCCGGTGATTTCTGTTTTGTTGCAGCTGGTGGGGTTGAACGTGAAGTCCGGCCGGTTGATCGTGACGTTGACGTGCTTGATCTGCAGCGGGATGCCTTCCAGGCTTGTCGGGATCTTGTAGGGGCCGCTGTCGGGGGAGGTCACGGTCAGCGCGTCGGTCGCGGGGTTGACTTCGATCCTGGCGCGTACGAGCACGCAGTCGCATGGGGGGTGGTTGGCCTGGGTGTCGGCGAGGTCGTAGGGGCCGGCCTTCGCGGGGTTCACGATCGACAGGCCGAACGGCGCGCCTTCGAAGGGGCCCGTGATATAGACGCGTCCCCCGGTGACGGTGAACGGCTGGCCGCCGACGCCGACGCTGACGGTCGTTTCGCCGATCAGGCTGTTCGGGCCGCATAGGCCCTGGCTGGCCTTTGGTTCGGGGCATAGTTCGACGCCGGTGAGCATGCCCTCCAGGCCGTTGGGTGTTTTCAGCCCGACTGCCTGGAGGTACTGGTTTCCGTCTTCGCGGCTCATCGTCATCGTGAACACGCTAAAGGCGCCGGCCTGGTTGTTGATCGTGCCCGCGGTCAGCGAGGGCGTGAACGGCAGGCTCGCGCCGGGGCACGGGCTGGCGTTCGGGCCGGAGGTCACATCGAATGTGGAGGAGGAGTTCACGCTCACGGCCGTTTCATCAGAGGGTTCCGCGGACCATGGCGTGAACGCGGCGGTCGTGGTGTAGGGGCCGCAGCGTGCGGGTGTGGCCAGTGGTGCGCGTTCCCCGCCGAAGAAGTGCACTTCGGCGTCTTCGAACGCGGCCTGGGGGTTGTCTTCGAAGGTCGTGACCAGCTGGCCTGTGCCGGTCACGTGGACCTGCCCGGCGACCTTCACGAGGACCCCCGCGACGGGGGCTTCGACGACGATATAGACCGCGATCAGGCTTCCGAACGGGTTGGCTTCCTGGGCGGCGAGATACACCGCGCCTTCCAAAGGTTCGGGTAGCAGCGGCGTCTTGATCTTCGCGGTCCCGATCTTCGACGCGTCCGCACAGAAGTTCACGCCCGGCTCTAGCGGTTCGCCCGAGCCGATGCTGCCCGGCAGCCTCGGCGTGAACGCCTGGCTTTGGACCCCCGGTTCGGTGGCGGGGTCAAAGACCTGGGAGCCCTCGTAGCCGATCAGCGCCTCGGGGCACGCCTGCAGCCCGTCGCCGCCGGCGGGGTTGACCACGACACCTTCGGGTAGCACGACCGTGATGTTCTTGACATCGGACTGCGCCAGGCCGTTGCCGTTGAGGATCGATTCCTGGGGGACGTGCACATCGACATCCAGCCCTGTCGGGGTGCTCGCGGCCCGCCCGTCCGGGGTCACCTTGATCTCGGGTTCGAACGGCAGCCTGTCACAGCCATCGAGCGTCGGCATCGACGCGAACTCGCTGGTGCTGGCGTGCACGAACACACCCGGGTGCTCCCACGAGTCCGCTTCCGCTTCGCTCTGAAGGGGATGTCCGGGGCAGGACGTCGGTAGCGTGAAGAACGGCGGCGGGTCGTGCTCTTCAAGCGGGGTGCACGTGGACCCGCTGGGGTTCCCGCCAGCGATTTCCAGGCAGCCCACGCCACGGGAGCTGTCATGCGCCGCGCTGCCCGGGACACCCCACAACGTCACCTGCGCCCGCAGCACCCCCGCGTTCTGCTCGATGTTATCCGATGCGCCATCGGCGCCATAGTCTTCGCCGCTGCGCACCGACACGTCGATGAACGCGGGGGTTTCACTCGTGGGTAGGAAACCGAGACGCGCCGGCTCTCCAGCGGATGGTTCGAGGTTGAACACCGGCGAGGTGAACGTCGCCAGGCCGACCACCCCCGGTTCGTTGACGCGCACCACCGCGACCCCGACAACCGCTCCTGGCGGACACGTACGTTCCTGGAATTGCGGCAGCGAGCACCGTGGCACCGCCGTCGGGTTACCAATCACCCCCGGCGGCAGCTTCGCGTTGAAATCCTTCATCAACCCCGCCGGTTCGACTTCCGGTTCACCAGACGAACCAGCCGTCTTCTGCGATTCCTGGTTCAAACCGACCGTGAACGTCGTCTGGAACGGGTGCGACCCAGCCTGCGAGTCCGGCACGCCGCCTTCTTCTTCGGGCGTCACTTCGTAATCTTCAAGGCCGAACGGTGTCGCGGCCGGCGAGACCGTTATCGGCCGCGAGATCGACACCACACCAGACGCCCCGCCGCCCGCCGCGCTCACCGTGTTCTCCTCGCCCGAGCTCGCTGCTTCTTCGACCTTCACCTTGATCCGGATTTCGATCTCCCCATACGGCGGAACCACATCCGGCACTATCACCTTGTTCACTTCGTGCGTACCTTCGAACGAGCACGTCGTCGTTTCCGGTTCCCCGAGCGTTTTCGCCACACACTCCACCTTGCCGAAACCCACATCCGTTTCGCTCGACCCCGCACCACGATAAGAAGCAACCGCTTCTACTTCCGTGGCTTTCAAGCCCTTCGGCAGCTTGTCCTTGACCACCACCGGCACCAGATCCCCATTCGCGCCCGCATCACCCAGATTCGACGCGACAACAAAAATCTCGCCTTCCCCGTCCTTCAGCTTCCCATGCACTTCCCCCGGCGGCGGCAAATACCCCGGGCGTGCACCCGTCATCAAATGCCACCACGGCACCCCCGCCAACGCAGAAGAACACCAACCCAACACACAAACCAACACACACAGCCCGCCAGCCAGCACACGACACACACGCCCTACCACCATCACCCACGCCCCCCGCCATGCTCGGTGTCGCCCTTACGCGCCCTCGCCCTCGCCTTCTTGGGCTTGGGTTTGGGGCCGTATTTACTGCGCGCCTGACGTTCGCACGCCACACGCTTCTTCTTAGCCTTTTTCTTGTGGCACGCCTTCAACGCCGCCGCGAGCTTTTCCGCCCGCGACTGCACCTTCACCGTCGCCGGTTCCGAGGTGAGGTTGCCCGTGCCGTTAAACGTCGCCGAGGACGGCGCCCCGAAAAACGAGGGTTGCGGTTCGGGCGCGGCACGGCATTCTTCCACGCTCGCACACGCAGGCGGTTCAACGACACCCGCCGGGCACGGCGCCCCCGCCGTGCATTCATGCGCGTCATACACATCAAACGCCTGGTCCGGATCATCCGCCGCGAGTTTTGAGGTCGTCAAGAAGAACACGTCGCCCCCCGATTCCGAAGCATCCAGAAACGCGCTTTCTTCGGCCGAGGTCCCCGAGCTGATCAACCCCACACAACCCCCCTCGCCCGGGCTGTAAACCACACTACCCGACGAGGACCCGCTACTACAACTACCAACCCCCACGGGCTCGAACTCATACACATCCCACTGATCATTCACATCCTGCGGCACAAGCGCACCACGACTATTGAAAAACAGCCGGCCGCTATCAGACAAATACCGCGACTGGTAACGCGGCACCTCAACCCCGTTCCCACGGCCGCTATACGGCGTCCACGCCGGCACATTCGCCGCCAGCCACGTCGTCTCCGGCCACACCAGAGCACCGCCCACCAGTTTTGCCTGCAAATGGTATTCTTCGCCTACTGGGCGGGCGCCCGTCGGGTCACACGACACACACGCTAGCCCGTTCGTGGCGGCGCTATACAAGAACACCTCCTCATCAGGCTGGCCACTGTCCGCGTCCCGGTTGTCATAGCCCGTCAACTCTTCGCTAGACATGAACGCCAAGAACATGCCGTTCGGCGAGAGCCGGTAAGTCCCCCCCAACGACTGGCTGCCAATAAACGGCCCCGGCGTGCTCGTCCACGCCACCCCATCATCATGATCGATCACCAGCCTCCCAGCCACCTGGAAGTAAAGATAAGACCCATCCTGGCTGGCACCCAAGAATCTCTCACCTCCTTCAAAACCAGTCAACGACAATTCGCACGAAAGCCCCGAAAGCCGGCATTCATACACCCCCCCGCCGGGACTGGACGTCAACCGCAACGGGTCATAGAAAAACACCCGCGACCCATCACTACTCGCATACAAGAAACGACGCGTCCCCTTCAGCCGGTTCGGCCACCCCCTGCGCCGCGTCCACCCGCAACGACGCGTCAAATCCGAACTCGTGCACATACAAATGCTTGTCATACCCGAACACCGAGCCACCATCAGAGACCTGGTGGTCAGCCGTACCCTGCGGTTCTTCCTCGGCTTCGCTACCCAACGCGACCCCCACCCCGCCTTCCACGCCCGGCAGCAGATACAACGGCTGCAGCCGCCCACCCGACCACTCATACAAATGCCCCATGTTCGTCGTCGCCGTCAATGCCACCACCGAATCCAACACGACATGGCTCGCATCCGGTGTCGCATCACTAAACAACGGCCCACAATACGGCGAAGGCGGACACACCCCAAACACACCCGTCTGCCCGAACACCGTCCCCGCCGGCACATCCGCGGCCGCTTCGACCGCCGCCGCACACGGCCTGCCCGCACCCGGACAGCCACTCACCAACGGCCGATAGCAGCCCATGCTCCTCGGCATACACGGTTCATCGACATTCCCGTTCACAAACTCCGTGCGCAGGAACGCCGTCTGTTCAGAAGCCCCCGGCGACAGCACAGGGTCAAAGGCACCCGCCGGGTCAACGACCGCCTGCGACAGATCTTCAGAGAAGAACCGATACTGCTCCCCCTGCTCTTCGGGCTTCTCGGTCACCGACACATGCGGCACTTCGATATCCCTCGTCAGCCAGCCGCCGCCCGGCTCACGCGCCGAATACATCTGCACCTCATTCGAGGAGCCTTCCGGTTCTACTTCGGTCGCCTGGTTCGCGTTATACGTGATCGCATCCCCCCCCGCCGCGGCCTGCGCCAGCCCTTCCTTACTGATCGGATAGATCAACGCCCCATGCTTCTCCGCCGGAGACACCAATTCCCACTCCCGCCCGTCAGGCAACACGAACGCGCCCGCCGCCTGCGTCACAAACTCCTGATCCGCGCCCGCGAACGCTTCGACCCTGCCAGGTTCGCCCTTCGGGTCCGGTTCGCTAACCACCACCACCCGGTAGTGATACACAGTCGCCGCAGAAAGACCCTGCACATGCACCCCAACATCCACCACCCCTTCATCACCTTCCGGGAGCCCCGTACCCGGCGGCACAGGCACGTCCGTGCACGACCCCGACGAGGCTTCGCAACCTTCCGTGTCCCCCCCGGAATACTGGAAATAGTAGCTCTCGCGTGCACCCGCCGACGGGCTCGACATCCCATTGTGCGGGTCGATCGCAGCCTGCAACGTCACCGACCCCGACGCGACATCACCCACCGACTCTTCCCGGATCCCCGGACCCCTCGTCGTGAACTCACCTTCATCCTCAACACCCTGCCCCGCGTCCGTCCCGTTCACATTCGACGCTGCCACACGATAATAATACGTCGTATCAGCCGCCAAACCATCCACCCTTGCCTGCACCGCCACAGGCGTATTACCATTCACCACGCCCGGCACGCACGGCACACTCGACCCATACGCGCTACTCGTCCCATATTCAAACACACACGACGCTGCGCCTTCCCCATCCGCATCCACCACCCCACGCAACACCGCGCCTTCCCTCGTCACCCCCGACGGCGGTTCCACCACATCCACATCCGGCATCAACCGCATCCGGCCCAAACGCATCAACCACACCCCCAGCAGCCACAAACACATCCCCACCCCCCGCCACACCCACACCTTCAACTTCACCAAACCCACCAGACGGCGTACCCGTCAACTGCGACACATACCCTTCCACCTCCGACGCCCCAAACTCATCCACCACATCATGAAGATTATCCCCGACGAACACGTGGTTGCTCGTATGGTGGTCGATACCCACAAACACGCGGTTTGTCCCGAATGACCCCTCGCGCGTCGCGTGCCCCTGCCACCACGGTCCGATGAATTCACCCAGATCTCCAAACACATTCAGCACAGCTTCTTCATCAACACGATCCCCGACATACGCGTCGCCGCTGGCTTCATCGACCGCGACCGTGCCATACGGCCCGCTGCTGAGCACGCCTTCTTTCCCGACTTTGCCTTCACCGAAGTGGCGGACCAGTTCGTTCGTGACGCTCACGACGTCCACCACGCTCTCGTCGTCGATATACAGGTCGTTGGTCGCCTGGTCAAACGCTAGGCCGAACGGGCCACGGAACGTCTTGAACGTCGTTTCTTCTTCGCCTTTGGCGTTTTCCCGGCCCTTCACACACAAGCCGACACCCACCGTTTCCCCAGGGTTCTCGCACGCCCCTTCCAGCCGCCGCAGGTATTCCCCCGTCTTCGCGAAAATGTCCACGACGCCACCCTCTCGACCCTCGGACACATACACTTCGCCTGTGGCTTGGTCGACCGCCACACCGGCCGGTTCCCTCAATGGCACGAGCGTGCCTCCTTCGCCGGTGGGGGTGCCAACGATCTCGTTCCCTTTCAAGTATTCCTTGCACTGTGCGGTTTCGCATTCAAACGGCAACGCCGCGCCCCCCGGCGCGAACCGCTCCATCACTTTCGCGTTTTCGTCGGCGACATACAAACCTTCAGCCGCGTCAAACGCGAGCCCCGTCTCGACACCCGGGGTGAACCCGGTGATTTGGTAGAGATACCTGTGGGTGATAGCAGCACCCGCAGGTATCGTCCACGCTAGGAACATCACGAGCGTTCCCGCCGCCAACGCGAGGAACGCTAGAAACCAGCGGCCAGGCCTGGGCCGGCCTTCGTTGGCAGACACCAGAGATGGTGATAGCTGGGTCATCGCGTTCACTGGATCGGTTTCGTGGGCGGGGTCACGCGCTGGCCTGCCCCGAGGCCCCCGGGGAGGAGTGGTCATTAGGAGAACCTCCCCGGGGGTACTGCCCGTACACGGCTTTGCGGACCGGGCCGGCTTTCAGCCTACGGGTGCGCCCACCGCCCATGTGCCCGTGCCTTTCGGTTCAGGTTCGTGGGTCATCGAGATCACGATCAGCGCCCCACTCTTGCCAGCACCTTCGAAATTCTTCGGTCACCCCATTTTCAAAGACCAGGCGAGCGATACGATCGAACGCCGCATCGGACAGCTGTCCTTCATACACGCACAGGTTCCCCGCCGCCGCGACCGGGTCTTCAAGCGTGCCCGCGACCACTTTTCCTTCGCGTTCGATCGTGCATTCCGCCGGTGCTGCTTCCCCAGCCTTCACATAGTGGGTCTGCGCGGCCTTTTCAAGGGGCTTCGCGAGCGGAATCGGGAAAGAGATCGCAACCTCTTCCGGCGGGCCCGATTCACGCGTCAGCGGCCCGAACGCCCACACCCCCGTCTCCATCGCGCCTTCGGGCAAACTGTCACCATCCGTCCACGGCGAGCCTTCGTTGCCCTTCGGCCCAGCCGGCCCCGTCGAACCCGCAGGCCCAGCCGGCCCCGTCGAACCCGCAGGCCCAGCCGGCCCCGTCGCACCCGTCGGGCCGGCCGGCCCGACAGAGCCCGCTGGCCCGGCCGGGCCAGCCGCACCCGTCGCTCCGGTGGCACCAGCCTTCCCCGCCGGCCCCGCATTGCCCTTCAACGACTTCAACACCTTCGGGCTGATCTGCTTCGTCGAAGTGATCACATACCGCCCCGCCGCCGCGGCGCCACCACTCAACGCGAACACCAACACCACAACAGCCACAACACCACCCGCGCCAAACCTCTGACGCACCCGTCCCAAACCCCTACCCACCAGCGAAAGCATCAGCCGAACACCCCTCCTAATTGTCATTATAGGAACACAAACAAACACAACACAGCCCCATACGCGTCACACAGCGATCTTCCCAGCCACAACAACCCCACCACAACCCCCGTCTCCCACTCCAAGCCCCAACCAGCTCCCAGCCAACGCCGCCGCAGGGGTTGTCCGATCATCTGTGTAGGCATGTGGTCCACTCCCCGTTGGGTCGTTGACAGGTTGCTTGTGAGGTTCGCGGACGCGATCGGAGCCGGAGGCGCGTAGCGCCGGAGGTGGAGATCGTGTCCGGGGCGTCTTCCAGGATGGGCCGCTCAACTCCAAAGAGAATCCTGTTGAGCGAGAAGAAGGAGTACCGCACGTGGACGGTCGCGCAGAAGCTTGAGATCGTGCTTGCCGGGCTGCGCGGTGACCGGTCGGTCGCCGAGGTCTGCCGGGAGCATGAGATCTCGGAGAACCTGCTCTATAGCTGGCGTGAGAAGCTGCTCGAGGGCGGCTCAGAGCGCTTGTCGGGGAAGGAGGAGCGGGCACCGAGCTGGTGGAGCTGCGCAAGCCGGTGCGCGACCTGGAGCGCACCCTTGGGCGCAAGACCTATGAGCTGGAGATCCTGGGAAAACGGATTTCGGTCGTAGGAGTGAGACAGCGCGTCGCCTATGCCCGTGAGCTTGCCGCCGCCGGCCACAAGCCGGCGGCGCTGGCGCGCATCCTGCAGATCAGCCGCCAGGCGATCCACCGGGTCCCAGCCACCCGACCGATGGCTACCGGATCGTCACCGCTTGGGTGCAAAGGAAGCTGGGGCGGGCGGTCAACCGCAAGCGGGTACTGCGGGTGATGCGCAAGCGCAAGCTGATCCAGCGCCGCACCCACGAGCCGCACCGGCGCCGTCCCGGGTTCTTCAAAGCCGAGCGACCCGGCCAACTCTGGCACCTGGACATGACGAGCGTGTGGGTCGCCGAGCACGGCTGGGTCTATCTGAACGCGATCATCGACTGCTGCACCCGCGAGATCGTTGGCTGGGAGCTGTCCCTGCGCTGCCGCGCGAAGGAGGCGGTTGCCGTGATCGAACGGGCGGTCGCCGAGCAGGGCATCCTCCCGGGGACGCTCACCCTCGGCACGGACGGATGTTGCTCCTATGTCAAGAGAGGGCGTTGAGGGGAGGGTTGCAGTGCATGGTAAGGATGGGCGTGGGGGGTGCGGGTTGAGCTGGGGTGGCGTGGTCGGGAGAGGGCTGGAGGAGGTGCCAGACGCGGCGGGCGAGGTGTCGCTTTAGGCAGCGCAGCGCTTCGCGGCGACTCTTGCCTTCGGCTTGTCGACGAGCGAGATAGGCGGCCGTGCCGGGGGTCAAGGCGTCCCTTGGTGACGGCGAGGCGGTGCAGCGCACAGTTGAGCTGGCGGTTGCCGCCGCGGTCCAGTCGGTGGCGCTCGGAGTTCCCAGATGATGCCGGGACTGGTGCGGACCCGGCGATGCGCGCGAGCTTCGCGTCGCTGTCGAAGCGCCGCACTCCGGCGATCTCGCCGACGAGCTTCGCGGTGATCAGCACCCCGCAGCCGCGCTCGGCGAGCAGCTGTCGTGCGACGTCCGCGATCAGTGTCTCGCGCTCGAGCTCGTTGATCGCTCGCGTCAACTCACGGATACGGCGCAGCTCATCGCGGGCGATCCTCACGCGCGTCGTCTGCTCGGCGCGAGTGAGGCGACCGCTGATGCGCTCTTGCCAGCGAACGGCGCTCAGACCGCGAGCGGGGACCTCGAACTCGGGCCATAGGTCGTGGAGGTTCCAGCGCAAGTCGTTGCTCAGACGGGTGCGTTGCGCGACGAGGCGCTCGCGGTGATCCACGAGCAGGCGAACGTCGAGCTCGGAGCCCGCGAGCTGCGCGGCCGGGAGCGTGTGCACTCCTTCGCGGATCGCGGCCCTGGCGATCGCGATGGCATCGATCGCGTCGGACTTGCCGCGCTCACGTGCCGCGGTCCGCGCCCCCGCGGTCAGCTTCGGCGCGACGCGCACGACCCGCTCACCGCGCCGCCAGCAGGAACCGCTCCAGCGCGCCGGAAACATGCCGGCAGTCCTCGATCGCCCAAACCCGCTCCGCGTCCAGGTGCCGACCCCAGAGCAGCAAGTCATCAGGAACGGCGCTTCGCGCGGACCGTCTGCTCGGCGATCACACGGCCGGTCCCCTCGTCGAGTGCTGCGGCCGTGTGCGACTGCTTGTGGGTGTCCGTCCCGATCACGATCATTTGCACCGTCCCTTGTCGTTGGGGATATCCAGGAGAACGGATGTCCGGTGGACACATCTCAGTCGGGGCGATGCCACGCTCCTATCAAGTCACACCGGAGATCCTCAGGCGGCGGCGGGCGACACAACATCCGCCGGTCAGACCACTGGTCGACAGAAAGTCAATGAGTCAGCCCGTCGCCAGCCCGAGGACCTACCGGCCGCGCCGGACACCACCGCCCGACCCCAAGGACTCTCTCACTGAGAAAGTGAGCCGGGCCGGTTTTGACGGAGGTTCTGATCCGTGGTTTCGTCCGCGGGGAGAGAGAGCCTTCGAGGATGCCAAGAGCGAGGAAGTATCCACAGGAGTTGATCGAGCGGGGCGTCCGTCTGGCGCTTGAGAGCGGCCGTCCGATCGCTCATGTTGGTCGTGATCTGGGGATCACGCCCGAGACGTTGCGGAAAGCCGTGCGGCAGGCCGAAGCGGATAGCGGCAGGCGGGGCGAGCTGCTGAGCAGCCAGGAGCGGGAGGAGATCAAAGCGCTGCGGAAAGAGGTTGCGCAGCTGCGTCGCGCGAACGAGATATTGAGACCGCCTCGGTGTTTTTTGCCAAGGAGCTCGACCCAGACCGAACGAAGTGAGCGCCTATGTGCACGAGCACCGGGAGCGCTTTGGGGTCGAGCCGATCTGCAGGACCCTGGGCGTGTCGGCGTCCGCGTTCTACCAGCGGGAGACCGGGCAGCGTTCAGCTCGTCGGGTCGAGGACGAGCGGCTGCTCGGGGTGATCCGCGAGACGCACGAGAAGAACTACGAGGCCTACGGCTACCGCCGGACCTGGAAGGCGCTGTTACGCGCCGGCGAGCAGGTGCCGCGTTGCCGTGTGCAGCGGCTGATGGCCGCCAACGGTATCCGGGGAGCCAAGCGCCGCGGCAAGCCCTGGCGCACCACGACCCCCGACCCGCAGGCCGCGAGGCGCCCTGATCTCGTCGAGCGGGACTTCACGGCGTCGGCCCCGAACGAGCTCTGGGTCGCTGATTTCAGCTATCTGCGCTGTTGGGAGGGCGTCGTGTTCTTCAGCTTCGTGATCGACGTCTACAGCCGCAAGGTCGTGGGCTGGCAGTTCGCCAGCCACATGCGCACCACCCTCGTCCTTGACGCGCTGAGAATGGCGCTCTCGACCCGGGAACGCGTCGAGGAGATCCGTCTCATTCACCATAGCGATAGGGGGTCGCAATACGTCAGCGGTGACTACACCCAAACACTCGAGGACAACGACGTCCTGGGGTCGGTCGGAAGCACCGGCGATGCGTACGACTGTGATGATGCCCGGGCCGCCACGTTGGTCTGACTCGGCTTACGACTGACCTCGTGTCCTTGCTGTTGATCTGTCGACCGGCGCGGCGGTTTTCTGTGTCTCGCTGGCCGGACGGGCAGTGACCTGATAGGAGCCTGGTCTAGAAGTCCCTTCACAGTCCTGTCCTCCCGCCCGACCAGCCGAGAGTGACCACTATCGGTTAGTAGTGCTTTGGTAGGTTGCCGGTAGGGTTTGCTGCTGTTTGGTCGAACTCCTTGTGCGTCTGGTTCTCGGCGCGGGGAGGTCATGATGGCGGTGATGGTGGCCAGGGATCTGGAGGGGGCGGCGGCGGTCGGGGAGCGTCTGGAGGCTTTTGGCGTCGAGGTGCTGGCCGAGGCGGTGAACCGGCCGGTGCAGCTTGTGAATGGTGGTGTGTATCTGCGGGGTTTGATCGAGCAGGGGCCGCGCAAGTCCCTTGAGCCGATGGTTGGCCGGCTGGGCGAGGAGGCTGACTATGAGAGCTTGCAGAACTTCTTGGCGGTGAGCACGTGGGACCCTGTGCTGGTGGTGCGCGCGGTGGCTGAGCGGGTCGCGCCTGTGATCGATGTGCAGGCGTGGGTGCTCGATGACACGGGGTTCCCCAAGGACGGGAAGCACTCGCCGGGGGTCAAGCGCCAGTACTCCGGGACGCTGGGGAAGATCGGTAACTGCCAGATCGGTGTCTCGGTGCACGCGGTCGGCGGCCAGGGGACGGTGCCGCTGGGGTGGGCGCTGTACCTGCCCGAGGAGTGGTGCGAGGATCGTGAGCGCCGCCGGCGGGCGAAAATCCCTGCGGAGGTCGCCTTTCAGACCAAGCCCGAGCTGGGTGTGGCGTTGATCGAGCGCGCAGCGGGGTGGAAGATCGCCAAGGCGCCGGTGCTCGGCGACCAGGCCTATGGCGATAACACCGTGCTACGCGAGCGCCTGCATGACGCTGAGCTCGAGTATGTGCTGTCCGTCGGCGCCGAGAGCAAGGTGTTCACGCCCGAGACGACGTTCACGGTCCCACGGCGCCAGGGCGACACCGGGCGCCCGCGCAGCCGGCCACGGCCTGACTGTGAGCCGGTCGCGATAGGCCAGCTGATCGCCGGTCTATCAGGCGAGCAGTTCCAGACCGTCACCTTCCGCGACGGGCCCAACGCAGAGCCGATGACCTCGCGCTTCGGCTTTGTGCGCGTCAGGGCCGCCAACCATGCCGAGAAGCGCACGCCGTGGCCACCGCGCGAGGAGTGGCTGATCGCCGAGTGGCCCGAGGGCCACGAGAAGCCAAGCGACTACTGGATCTCAAATCTCCCCGAGGACTCAGAGCCCGAGCAGCTTGCGCGCCTGGCGCGGCTGCGCTGGAAGATCGAGCTCGACTACAAACAGCTCAAGGGCGAGCTCGGCCTGGACCACTACGAGGGCCGCTCCTACCTCGGCTGGTATCACCACACCGCGCTCGTCACTGCCGCCCACGGCTTTCTCACCCTGGAGCGGCAGAACCCAAATCACCCGCGGTCGGCCTGACCCTCCCTCAGGCAGTCCTACTGCTCCAGCCTCTGTTCAAGTGCTGGACCGGCCGCTGCGCCACCTGCCAGCAAACCATCCACCTCGACGATCTACCCCTTCACCAACCACCACAAGAAGAGTGACAACCTACCAAAGCACTATTAGGACGGCAGTCAGTGAAAAGGATGACAGAGCAGAACGTAATTGTTGGGGTGGATACGTGGCGGGACCCCCTGGGATCGGTCCGGGTGTTGTGAGAGCTTCGATGACCCTGTTGAATGGGTTGAAGGAGCGATCGCATGTCGAGACGCAGGCATACGCCGGAGCAGGTTGTCAGGAAGCTGAGGGAGGCCGACAGGCTTCTCGGCGAGGGACTGGAGTTGCCGGAGGTGACCAAGCAGTTGGAGGTGTCCGAACAAACGTACTTCCGGTGGCGCAACCAGTTCGGCGGGATGAAGGCCGAGGACGTGAAGCGATTGAAGGAGCTGGAGGCGGAGAACGCGAGGTTGAAGCGGATCGTGGCCGACCAGGCGCTGGATATCCAGGGGCTCAAGGAGCTGTCGCGGGGAAACTTCTGAGCCCGGCCCGTAGGCGTCGAGCCGTTGCTGCGCTGCAGGGCGGCTTGGGTTCTCCGAGCGTCGGGCGTGTCGTCTGGCTGGTCAGCATCGGTCCACGCAACGTCACGAGCCGGCCGTCGCGGTCGATGACGCGGCGATCCGAGCGCAGCTGCATGCGTTCTCCCGCAAGCGGCCGCGGTGGGGGTACCGCCAGGCACATCAGCATCTGCTGCAGGAGGGCTGGAGCATCAATCGCAAGCGGGTGCAGCGGCTGTGGCGCGAGGAGGGGCTGCGTGTGCCGCAGAAGCGCCGCAAGCGCCAGCGGCGCGGTGAATCGACCGTGCCTGGGGACCGGCTGCGGGCACAGCGACCCGATCACGTCTGGGCGTTTGATTTCCAGTTCGATGTGACCGAGGACGGCCGCGCGGTGAAGCTGCTCTACGTCGTGGACGAGTTCACCCGCGAGGCTTTGGCGATGGAGGCCGAGCGGCGGATCGACGGCGACCGCGTGGTCGACGTGCTCGAGGGGATCGTCGCCGAGCAAGGTCGCCGGCCAGAGCTCGTTCGCTGTGACAACGGGCCGGAGATGACGTCCAACGCCCTCAGAGACTGGTGCAGGTTCTCCCGGACCGGCGCGGCGTTCATCGAGCCCGGCAGCCCGTGGGAGAACCCGTTCGTTGAGAGCTTCAACAGCCGCGTCCGCGACGAGCTGCTCTCCGTCGAGGTGTTCAGCTGCCTGACCGAGGCGAAGGTGATGATCGAGGACTTCCGCCAGGACTACAACCGCTACCGGCCGCACCGAGCGCACCGGATGATGACCCCGACGGCGTTCAGGACGGGCTGGGAGACCGTCCACGAGGCCGCGCTCGCCAGCGCCGAACTCCGCCGCCGCTACGCGCCGGCTCCGTCCGACGCCGGCGGCAGCCCTACCCTGCAGGAACCAACCAACCACCAGCTCTCACAGCAGGTGGACCGATGAACGGGGTCCGGCCATACGCACAAGCACATCCGTGTCGCGGTCGCGCTCTCCAGAGCTGGCGAGCGGCTCGGAGACCTCACCGTCTCGGTGGACCCCGGCGGCTATGCACAGCTCCTCGCGTGGGCCCAAGCATTCGGCGTGGTGTGGTGTTTCGGGGTGGAGGGATGCGGCTCATATGGCCACCTGGTCGGGTTCCTGCGTCGCCATGATCAGCGCGTCGTGGAGGCCGGGCGCCCTGACCGGCGCGATCGACGTGAGCGAGGCAAGAGCGACCCGATCGACGCGGAGAACGCCGCACGCGCTGTCCTCGCGGGCACCGCGACAGGTCTTCCGAAGACCGCGGATGGCACCAGCGAGGTGATCCGCGAGATCAAGATCGCCCGCGACACGGCCGTGAAGTCAAGGACCCAAGCGGTAATCACGCTCAAGACGCTCATCGTGACCGCCCCGGACGACTCCGCCAGGAGCAACAGCCACTGACGAAGGCAAAGCTCCGAGAACGCTGCGGCGCACTGCGGCCCGGGCAGGTCGACACACCCCTCGCGGCAGCAAAGCACGCGATCCGCTCCCTCGCTCGCCGCTGGCAACACCTCGAGGCAGAGATCAAGGAGCACGACCAGCTCCTGGATACCCTCACGGCCCGAGCAGCCCCCGCGCTGCGAGAGGCGTTCGGGATCGGAGTCGACGTCGCAGCCGAGATGATCATCCTCGCCGGCGATAACCCCGAGCGCATCAAATCAGAGGCCGCGTTTGCGAAGCTCTGCGGCGCTTGCCCGATCCCGGCTTCATCTGGCGCTACCCAGCGTCACAGGTTGAACTGGGGAGGCCACAGGCAAGCCAACAGCGCTCTCTACCGCTCCGTGATCGTCAGGATGCGCTTTCACCCGCCAACGATCGCTTAGGGCTCATGACTGAGCGTGTGAAGGGGTCACGGTGTAGTTCCAGTCGCCGTGGAATGCGTTGCGGGTGATGTTGATGGTGGCGAACTGTTGGTCGGTGACTTTGATGCCTTTCTGGTATTCGCGGTCGTCGAGTTGGGCGTAGACCTTCAGGCCGGTGGTGGTTGTGGTGTTCGAGATGAGGTTGATGATGACCTCGTGGCTGATCAGGGGCTTGCCGCGCCAGTTGGTCGAGATGAAGCTGAACAGGCGGTGCTCGATCTTGTTCCACTTGCTCGTTCCGGGCGGGAAGTGACACACCTGGATCTGTAGGCCGGTCTGATCGGCGAGGCGTTGCAGTTCGAGCTTCCATAGGCGGGTGCGGCTGGAGTTCGAGCCGCCGCCGTCAGCGGTAATCGTCAACGTGGTGGCGTTTGGGTAGCGCGTTTTGCCGAGGGTCTGCCACCAATCGAGGATCGTGTTCGTGGCGAACACCGCGGTGTCACGGGTGATCCCGACACTGACCCATCCCTCATCCCTGGTCAAGTCATAGACGCCGTAAGGGATCGCGTGCCCGAGATCCTTGTCCTTGAAGTCGTGCGTGCGGACCTCGACCGGCTTGCCTTTGGGCTCGAGCTCCCGGCCGACGGCCTTGAAATCCCCGACGAGCTCCCGCTTCTTGGTATCGACGCTGATCACCGGCTCGTTCCCGGCGATCTGAGCCGTGACGGTCTGGTTGATGTGCTCGAACTGAGCGTCGCGATCGGGATGAGATGCTCCCTCGCGGGTCTTGCGGTTGGACTGCAGGCTGTAGCCCTTGGCCTTCAACAACCGCAGCACCGTCCGGTCAACGACATCGTGCCCCATCTCCCGCAGCGCCGCAGCGAGCTTCGCGCCACTCTTCGAGGTCCACCGCAACGGCGACTCCGGATCCCCGCGGGTAACGGGATCAACGAGGCGCTCCAACGCCTCCCAAAGCCCCGGCTCGCGCTCCAGGATCGGCGTGCGTCCCGGATGCCTACGCATCTTCCCCGGCGCGGGGCGATCCTCAGAATCCAGATCCGCAAGACCGCGCAGCACCGTCGACTCCGAGATCCCCGTAGCCCGCACGACCGCAGCGAGCCCTCCATAACCAGCGGAGCGCGCCTCCGCCGCCGCCCACAACCGCCGCCCGCGCTCGTCTAACAACCCCTGCTCACTCAACAGCCGATACCGCTCACCAATCCCTCGCTCATCGACCACAACCCCCAGTTCTACATAACCAGCCCAACACCTTCACAAACTAAGTCGAGAACCCTTACGTCGCCAAGCGCACCCGCGAAGGCAAGACCAAGCGCGAGATCATCCGCTGTCTCAAGAGATACCTCGCCCGCGAGATCTACCACACCATCACACAGTCGCCGCTCACGATCACGCCCCAGCCAGTCACGCGAAAACACGGCCACGCCCGCTCTTGACAACTATAGGAGCATCAATTCCATGGATGAGAGCTTCGTTGACAGCTTCAAGACCGAGCTGATCGCCGACCGTGTCTGGCGCATCCGCAGCCAGCTGGAGCTTGCCGTCGTCGAGTACGTCGCCTGGTTCAACGACGAGCGTCTACACGAAAACCTGGGCGACCGGCCACCGAGAGAGATCGAAGAACTCTACGCTAAGAAAACAAGGCCAACCATCACCACATCATGAAAGACAAAAGCTAACGACCCGGCCTCCGTCGACCCCGGTCCGGCTCAAAGTCAACCTAGTGGTTCGTCTGTGAAGTTCGGTGGTGGTTGAAGGGGTGTCGTAGTGTTTGCCGAACTCGTCGCTGGTTGGGTCCAGCGATGATGGAGGTTCGGTATGCCTGCGTTGGCGAAGAGCGTTGAGATCGCAGCGGACGATCAAGCGGAGCTTGAACGGATTGTGCGCTCGAGCACCGCTGAGGTGCGTATGGTCGAGCGCGCCCAGATCGTGCTTTGTGCCGCGGAGGGTCGTTCTGCTGCGGAGATCGGCCGGCTGGTGGGGTGTTCGACGAACACGGCGCAGAAGTGGCGGGCGCGCTATGAGCAGGATGGGATCACCGGGCTCCGTGACTTGCCGCGCTCGGGTAAACCTCTGATCTATTCGCAGGCGGACAGGGCGAGGCTGATCGCCAAGGCGTGCACGCGTCCACCGGAGACACCAGAGGGGGCTCAGCAGGAACGCTGGACCTATGAGCAGCTCGGGCAGGCGGTGGGAATGTCGCGCGCCCAGGCACATACGATTCTCGCGCGCGCCGACATCAAGCCGCACCTGACCGACTACTGGGTGATGAGCGACTTCTCCGACCCCGAGTTCGAGGAGCGCCTGAAAGGTGTCTGCGGCCTGTACGTGAATCCGCCAGAGAACGTGCTGGTCGTCTCGATCGACGAAAAGACCGGGATCCAGGCCAAGGCACCGACCAAGCCAGACACGCTTCCTGCTCCTGGGCGACCGACACGCCGCGAGCACGAATACATCCGCGACGGCACGCAGTGCCTGTTCGCGTGTCTGAAGGTCCACGAGGGTGACGTGCTCGCGATGACCTCGAAGACCCGCAACCGCTTCGATCTGATCCGCTTCCTCGACCAGCTCGACAGCGAGATCCCCGTCGTCGAGGGGCAGCAGATCATCGCGGTCAGCGACAACCTCTCCACCCGCGGCACCGAAGAGGTACAGGAATGGCTCGCCGCTCACCCCCGCTGGAGCTTCCAATTCACCCCCACCCACGCCTCGTGGCTGAATCAGGTCGAGATCTTCTTCTCGATCCTCTACCGCCGACTGCTCAAGCACGGCATCTTCTTCAGCGAGGAAGACCTCGCCGAGCAAATGCTCGCGTTTATCGAGACCTACAACCAGACCGCCAAACCATTCAAGTGGACCTACACCGGCAAGGTCCTCGAGGCATAACCCACAAACTTCACAGACGAACCACTAGGCCGGTCGCAGGGCCGGCCATGAACAACGCCGGACTCTCAGCCCATCGGTATGAACGGCCTGCCCTACCTGCTTCCCCACAATCGCCCCTTACCCGGAAGCACAGACCCTCTCCCAAGCGGGGCCCAAGGGACTTTCATGCCTGGACAACGGCTCGGCGTTCACCGCACGAGCGACCAGGCTCGTGCTCTCGGGGCTCGGCGTCACTCATCGCGCGGCGGCTACCGCGACCCCGAGAGCCAAACGTTCATCGAGTCATGGTTCCGTTACCTGAAGGAGCGCTGCGTCTGGCGCCACGAATTCGAGACCCTCGAGCAGGCCCGGGAGGTGATCAACGCCTACTCCGCCGATCAGACGGCATCCCGAGAGCTTGCCGCACACGACGGCGGCCCCCAGCACGACCAGCCACCTCGTCCACCAGATCGAGCGAGAGCTCCCGCCCAGAGGCTGGACCCCCCGCCGGCGACGGGCGCGCCCCAAGCCCTGCTCAACCTCGATGTGAGCAATTGTCAAATGTTGTGGATTGAGTGGGTGAGGTTTAGGCGGCGGCCTTCTCGTCTGTTGTGGTGGTTTGGTTGTCTGTGATCTTGATTCCGTCCTTGAATTTCACGTCTTCGAGTACGTCTGTGACGAGCTCGTGGCCGTTGAACCCTGCGCCAGCGTTCCTGGGCAGCGTCCAACAGCTTGTAGGCCATCGCCAGGGCGGCCTTCTTTGAGCCAGCGCCCTTCGTGACCTTGGTGCGCAACTTCACCGTCGCGAAGCTGCTCTCGATCGGGTTCGTCGTCCTGAGGTGCCGCCAGTGCTCAGCGGGGAACCCGTAGAACGTAGTGAGCGTGCTCCAGTCCTTGTCGAGCTTTGCGACCGCCTTCGGGTACTTCGCGTCGAACTCGCCACGGAAGCGCTCCAGCGCCTTACGCGCGTCCGCCTGGGTAGGCGCCTCGGCCATCTCGTGCAGCAGACCCTTCGCCCTGGGTTGGAGCCGCTTCGGGAGCACGTCCAGGACGTTCGCTGTCTTAGTAGTGCTTTGTTAGGTGTCATTCGTTGTGTCGTGGTGGGTGGTGCGGGAGGTTGTCGAGGTTGACGGGTTGTTGGCATGTTTGGCAGCGGCCGGTCCAGCACTTGAAGAGGGGCTGTAGCAGCAGCACGGTCTTCGGGAGTGTCAGGCCGGCCGCTGGTGATTTGGGTTCTGCCGCTCCACGGTGAGGAAGCCGTGCGCGGCGGTGACCAAGGCGGTGTGGTGATACCAGCCGAGCCATGAGCGTCCCTCGTAGTGGTCCAAACCGAGCTCTCCCTTGAGCTGTTTGTAGTCGAGCTCGATCGACCAGCGCATTCGTGCGAGCCTTGCGAGCTGCTCGGGCTCTGTGTCGGCCGGTAGGTTTGACAGCCAATAGTCAGTCGGGGCCTCGCGGTCCTCGGGCCACTCGGCGATCAGCCACTCCTCGTGAGGCTCGGTGTGAGCCCCGGTCTTCCAGCGCTTCAGTGCGCGAACGCGCGTGAAGATGAAGCGCGAGGTCACGGGCTTCCCATCGGGACCATCGCGGAAAGTGATGGCCTGGGCGGTGTCTCGCCCGAGGCGCGCGATTAGCGCACCGATCGATTCCGGCTTTCGATCAGGGCGCAGCCTGCTGCGCGAGCGGCCGCTCTTGCCGTTGCGCTCGGGCAGCGAGAACACCGTCTCGGGCGCGAACACGCTGGCTGCCTGGCCGACGGAGAGCACGTACTGGACGCCGGATTCGTGGAGGCGCTCACGCAGCTCGCTGTTATCGCCATAAGCCTGATCGCCGAGCACCGGCGCGACGGGTACTTCCCAGCTGCAGGCGCGCTGCACGAGCTCGATACCGAGTTCGGGCTTGGTCTTGAAATCGACCTCGGCGGGGATCTTGGCGGCCCGGCAGCGCTCGGGATCCTCACACCAGTCCTCGGGTAGGTAAAGCGCCCATCCCAATGGGACCGTTCCCTTCCTGCCGACCGCGTGCACCGAAACACCGACCTGACAGTTACCAATCTTCCCAAGCGTCCCGGAGTATTGGCGCTTGACCCCTGGCGAGCGTTTGCCGTCCTTGGGAAAACCGGTGTCGTCTAGCACCCACGCCTGCACATCGATCATCGGCGCCACACGTTCTGCGACAGCACGCACCACGAGCCCCGGATCCCACGGGCTGTCAGCCAGGAACTGTTGCACCGACTGGTAATCCGCCTCGCCGCCCAGCCGCGCGACCAACGGCTCGAGCGACTTACGCGACCCGTCCTCCAACAATCCCCGCAAATACAAACCGCCGTTGACCATCTGCACCGGCCGGTTCATCGCCGCCGCCAACACGTCAGCCGCGAACACCTCCAAACGCTCCCCAACTACCCCAAGCCCATCCACATCCGCTACAGCCATAGCCGCCATGATCCCTCCCCGTGCCGATGACCAAACACAAGAAGGGTTCGCCACACCACCCCCGAAACCTACAACAAAACTAACAAAGCACTATTAGAAGGTCTTTCAAAATGAAGGTTTGTGGGTGTCGGTCTTGAATCTTTGGGGTGTGTCCCCAACGATTGGAGGTCGTGGAGGTGCCCTCTCGTTTTGAGATAAGTGACGAGCTGTGGGCCGAGGTGCAGCCGTTGATCCCGGCGCGTGAGCGTCGGCGTCGCCATCCGGGCCGCAAGGCGATCGATGACCGGCTGGTGCTCAACGGGATCCTGCACGTGCTGCACACCGGGATCGCGTGGGAGGATCTCCCGCGCGAGTACGGCTACGGGTCCGGGGTGACTTGTTGGCGGCGCCTTCGCACCTGGCAGAAGGCCGGGGTGTGGGACGCGCTGCACCAAAAGCTGCTGGTGAAGCTAAACGCTGCGGGGAAGATCGACTGGTCACGCGCCTCCGTTGACGCAAGCCATATCCGTGCCCTTTTGGGGGGCTCCTGACGGGGCCGTCCCCGGTAGATCGTGCCCGCACGGGCTCAAAGCACCATTTGCTTGTCGATGCGAGCGGCATCCCGCTCGCGGTCAGCCTGACCGGCGGGAACCGCAACGATGTGACTCAGCTGATCCCGTTGCTGGAAGCCCTCCACGCACGACCGGTGGCCGGCAAGCAGGCGCGGCCACGCCAGAAGCCCGACCGTGTTCTCGCCGATCGTGGCTATGACCACGACAAGCACCGCCGGCTCCTCAGGGCACTCGGGATCACCCCCGTCATCGCCAGACGCGGCGCAGCTCACGGCTCCGGCCTGGGACGCGAGCGCTGGATCGTCGAGCGCGGCTTCGCGCACCTACACAACTTCCGCAGACTCAGAATCCGCTACGAGCGCGACCCCGACATGCACACCGCATTCCTGACACACGCCTGCTCAATCCTCTGCTGGCGACGCCTACAGTCATTTTGAAAGACCTTCTTATGCACCCAGCAGCGCTGCTCTCTGGTGGCGGGGAACACGTTTCGCAGCGCGGCCCACGCGCCCAAGGCGCCATCACCGGTCACGAGCTTCGGCTCGCTCATCCCGCGGTCACGGAGATCACGGAACACCACGGCCCACGAGTCTTCGCTCTCACGGTAGCCGTCCTCGACCGCGAGCAACTCCTTACGACCATCCTCACGCACACCGATGAAACCGCAGCTCGCGGGTAGCGAACGCGGCGTGCTCGGCCTGCCACTGCTCGGTGAGCCGCTGGATCGAGCTGGACGACAGCCCCGAGGCGTCCTCGCCCAGCAGATCTCTGAGCGCGGGCCGGAAGTCCCCCGTGGAGAGGCCGTGCAGATACAAGATCGGCAACACCTCGGTGACCTTCGGCGAGCGGCGTGCGTACGCCGGCAGGATCCGCGAGCCAAACCGCTTGCGCTCACCTTCCTCGTCGACGCGCTTATCGTTGACTCGCGGCGCCCGGACCGGGACCGTCCCTGACCCGACCGTCACGCGTCGTTCCCGCGCACGACCGTTACGAACGACTAGCCGCTTACCGTCCTCGTCGACCTCGCCGACGAACGAGCCAACATACTCATCGACCTCGGCCTCGAGCGCCGCGGCGATCATCCGACGCGCGCCCTCCCGAGCGAGATCATCAAGCGTGACCGGGCCCTCATCTTCCTCCCCGACGGGGAGCCTGCGAACATCTGACATGGCGTGCCTTCCTGCCGGCCATCACCGGCATCGGTCTTCAACAACCGGGAAGGTACGCCGCCTACCTCCTCACACGCATCCACAACAACCGGGTATAGCTCCCTCGATGTGACGCCGCGTCGTTGTAGGCATAGCGATCTCTTTCGCTCATGCCCACACAGAACATCGGACAGGCCCCCCGGGGGAGGGTGCCCGTCGGGCATCGACCCATTCAGCGACTACGCTGTGGAGGCCCCAAGCGGCGCGAAGTGTCTCTACTCCGATGGCGCATCTCAAAGAGGTGCCGCACAGATGCAGCGTGCAACGCGCTCGCTCGCGCTCGCGGCGCGCCGTCGGATCCGGCAGCCAGATCGTCAGCACGAGACCACAGTGTGAGAGTTTAGCCAGCACCCACGCGTCGACCCGGTCGGGCTCCCGTCCAAGCGGCGCCAGATCCATGACCTTCGGAGCATCCGCTATCTGCACCATCCGTCCTCCTCGAGCCAGTCGTGCACGAAGCGCACCGCCCATCGACTCTATCGCCGCGCGGACTGGCTCGCGATAGACACCAGCACGGGCACACCGGGCCGCGCAGCCGTCGTCAGGCGCCCGGCTGCTTTATAAAAGTCAGAGACAGTGCGCGATTTTGGTTGACAGCGACGCCGCCCAGTAGGACACTGGCAGACAGCGCCCGTTTCTCCGGAGTTATGAGAGTGGTGCTATGCAGTGGCCTCTGGTGTCTTCCGTCGTCTGTGGGCTGCGCCGGGGTAAAAGCAGTTATTTTCTACCGAGAAAAAGGAGTCTGTTTGATGGTTCGTCAGTTGAAGGTTCTTGTTTTGGCGTTTGTGACGGTGTGTATGTTGGGTAGTGGGGTGTTGGCGGTGGTGTCTGCTGCTGCGCCGATGCAGTTACCGGGTTTCACGAGTCCGTCTGCTGGTGTGGGTACGAGTTTAAGTGGTAAACTTGCGGTGAGTGGTGGCGCGGCCATTACGTGTACAAGCGATAACGACCAGCTTTTATTCACTGGTAGTAGCTCTAACTTAGGCACGTACACGATCGATTTCAAAGGATGCAGTCAGGGTGGCGCCACCCTGGAATGCTTAAGCCCGGGTGACGCTTCAGGGGTTATTTTACTCTCCGGGAATTGGAGTCTGGTGTTACGGCAGTTGCCGATTCACAAGTGGCTGTCGTTGATACTGCTACCGTCGGCGGGTCTGTCCGTGGAATGCCCGCACTCGACCGATCACCAAACGTTAATTACTGGTGATGTGCTGGGTGAAATGATGCCGGGCGAGGTCACCACGGCGACCGAATTATGGGAGATCTTAGTGCACAGTACTGCGACATCGCAGGAATTCACGTCTTATGAAAACACTAGTGGTACGGCGATAGCGACGAGTCTGAGGGTGTCACAGGAAAGCGGCGCGACCAAAGCCGGTTTCGAGGAAGGCGGGGAAGACACGATCAAATTCGCAGCCGCATCGAAGATCGAACAGTAAGGTGTGATGTTGATGTTCTAGCTGTTTGTGGCTAGAGGGTTGTGGGGCGGGTGGGGCCGCGCGGTCTCACCCGCCTTTTTTGGGTAGCGCGGCGTGAGGGTATCCGTTTTCTGTGCGGGCGGGTTGGTGTTGTTAGTCGGTAGCCGTTCGCCGAAGTGAATCTTGAATGCGAGCATCGCCTTTGTCAACCCGCGGGTTCTGATCCATTGCGGGACTGCGTTTTCGATCGCGAGGTAGGTAGATCAGCCGGCGGGCCGCGTCCTCCTGGGGAAATGCCTCGTCGTCTTGATCGCCCTTCGTATCTGCCGGTTGAGTGTCTCGATCGCGTTGGTCGTGTCGATCACCCTGCGGACCCCGGGCCCGAAGGCGATAAACGGCGTGATGTGCTCCTACTACTTCGGCCCAGTAAACGTCCGTGTGAGGACTCGGGATGCCAGACGGCTGGGGCAGGCGGCTCAGGAGGAGCTTCGTCGACGGGCTGTGGCGCTGGTCGGCGAGGGGCGTTCCCAGACTGAGGTCGCTGGGCTGCTTGATGTTTCGCGCCAGTCGGTGAGCGAGTGGGTGCGCGCTCAGCGTCTTGGCGGGGACCAGGCGCTCACGGCGGGCAAGCGTGGCCGGCGGCCGGGCGAGAAGACGGCGCTGACGCCGTCCCAGCAGGCGCAGATCGCAAAGGCGATCCGGGAGATGAACCCTGACCAGCTGAAGCTGCCGGGGTTCCTGTGGACCCGGGCGCTGGTCTGCGAGCTGATCGACCGGCGGTATGGGATCCGTGTCGCGGAGAAGACCGCGGGTCGGTATCTGCGCTTGTGGGGATTCAGCCCGCAGAAGCCCGCCAGGCGCGCGTTCGAGCAGAACCCCGAGATCGTCAAGCGGTGGCTTGATGAGCGCTACCCGGCGATCAAAGAGCGCGCCCACCGCGAAAAATCCCTGATCTTGTGGGCCGATGAGATGGGGTTGCGCTCCGATCACACCGCCGGGCGCTCCTGGAGCCCGGTCGGCAAAACGCCCGTGATCGAGGGCACCGGCCAGCGCTTCGGCGCGAACGTGATCTCCGCGATCTCCAACAAGGGGCACCTGTCCTTCCGCGTGTTCAAGGAGAAATTCGTGGCAGCCGTGTTCATCGACTTCCTCGGGCGCCTGGTCCGCCAGAGCAAAGGGCAGAAGATCATCCTGATCCTCGACGGGCACCCCGTGCACCGCTCCAAGAAGGTGAAACAGTGGGTCGAATCCCACGCCGAGCAGATCGAGCTGCAGTTCATGCCCGGCTACGCACCAGAGCTCAACCCGACCGAGCTACTCAACCAGGACGTCAAGACCAACGCCCTCGGCCGCCGCCGGCCCCACACCCAGGATCAGCTGATCGGTGACACTCGTAGCTACCTACGCTCACGCCAGCGCACCCCTCGGATCGTCGCACGCTACTTCGACGAGAAACAAGTCAGCTACGCCAAAGCCGCCTGACGGCTATTTACTAGGCCGAAGTAGTAACTCAAATCTTGCAGTAAGGTGTGAGTCTGGTTGTGGCCTCGCGCGGAGCGACGTGCGCAGTCGGCTGGGGTTCCGATGTGATCGGCGGGCTCTGAAGTGGGCACGCGCCGACAGGGCGAGCGTGTTTTCCTGTCGCGTGCGAGCAGGCTGACTCGGAACCGGCGGATGAGGTCGTGGTCGTTGGTGAGCGCCTGTGGGCGCTCACCAAGCTGGTGTCGGCGCCGGTGGAAAACTGACCCCCCTTCGCCGGTTGAATGTTGACCCCCCTCGGGTGGAGGCGGAGGCGTCCGGGGGTGCCTTGAGCCTGGCTCGGTCATGTCACCGAGACCGGGAGAAGGGTTGTGCTGGACGTGGAGCGGTGGGCGGAAGTGCGCAGGGAACATTTCGTTCGTGGGATCTCGATCAAGGAGCTGGCGCGCCGGACGGGCCTTTCGCCGAATACGGTACGGCTGGCGGTGCGTTCGGAGTCTCCGCCGCGGTATGAGCGGACGCCGACGCCGTCGAAGCTCGACCCGTTCAAGGAGGAGATCCACGAGCTTTTGCGTCGGGATCCCAAGTTGTCGGGGGTGCGGGTCAGGGAGCTGATCGAGCCGCTCGGTTTCGCGGGCGGCAAGACGATCGTGGATGGCTATTTGCGGGAGGTGCGCTCGCTGTTTCTGGCGCCGAGAACTTTCCAGCGCACGGTGTATCGGCCGGGGAGATCTGCCAGTGGGATCTGTGGGAGCCCTCCGCGCCGGTGCCGGTCGGGCACGGGCAGTGCCGTCGCGCCTGGGTCGTGGTCGCGTGCATGGGCTGGTCTCGCGCTGGTGCGGGGCGTTGATCTTCAGCAAAGGAGGCGCCGGATGTGCCGTGGGGCATGAGCCGCTGCTTGTGGAGCCTCGGTGGGCTGCCGGAGCTGTTGGTGTGAGACCGCGAGGGGTGTCTGCACGCCGGCGGCGGGCGCCTAGACCGAGACCCATGCGGCGTTCTGCGGGCAGCTACCGGTCGACTGGTACTTCTGCGAAGCAGAGACCCGCAGGCGAAGGGTGTCGTCGAGCGGCTCCAGGAGTATCTGGAGAGCAACTTCGAGCCGGGCCGGCGAGGTGTCCGATCTTCTGTCTGTGAGGCCGGGGTGGTTGGTGGTGTTTAGTTGGGTAGTCGGTCTCCGAAGCGGATCTTGAGGCCTCGTAGTGCTGCTGTCCAGTTGAACGCTTTTTGCCACTTGCCCTCGGCTCGTTGGATGGCGAGGTAGATGAGCTTGGTGGCTGCTTGCTCGTCGGGGAAGTGCCCGCGGGTCTTGATCGCCTTGCGGATCTGGCGGTTGAGGTTCTCGATGCTGTTTGTCGTATACACCGCTTTGCGTAGATCGGCCGGTAGTGAGAGGAACGGTGTGATGTGCTCCCAGCGCTCGCGCCAGGACGCGGCGATCATCGGGTACTTGCCGCCCCACTTCTCATCGAACGCGTCAAGGGCGGCCTGCGCGGCCTCGGCGTTCACGGCACGGTAGATTGGCTTCAGCTCCGCAGCGACGCGCTTGCGGTCCTGGTAGGCGACGAAGCGCATGCTGTTGCGGATCTGGTGCACCTTATGCCGACGTCGGCATAAGGTGCACTATGCCGAGGTGCGGGTTATGCCGACTTGGGTTGCGCGATGTGTTGGTGGTGGGCGAGTCAGGCCTTTTGGGGTCGGCATAATCAGAGCGTCTCGAGGAACGCGAGGAGCGTGTCGGGTGGCTGGTAGCGGCAGCGACCCAGACAGCCGCACCCGCAACGGACTCACCATCAGTGCTCTCCCTTCCGAGAATGAAGAACACAGCCTCCCCCGCCAGACCGGATTATGCCGACCTCAGCGACCCCAGACCCACGCGATTGCAGCCCCTTCGCGGCCACCTCGGCATAACCCGCACCTCGGCATAGTGCACGATGCAGGTCTACACCCACGCTTGTGGGAACACGGCTTCGATCGCTTCGGGGAACTGCATCACCGCGGCATCCAGGACATCCTCCCTCGCATGCGTCGACGGGCTCGCCGGGTTGCGCCCTCGCTGTCCTGCCACCAGATGCCGAGCACCTCCCGCTCGCCGTCAGGGGTAACGCCGATCGCCAAATAGCAGGCGCGAGTGCGCACGGAGCGGTCCTCGCGGACCTTGACCATCAGGCAGTCGAAGTACGCGATCGCGTAGACGCGCTCCAGCGGCCTGGTGCGCCACGCCTGCACGTCGGCGAGCACGGCGTCGGTGACACGGCTGATCGTGTCGCGCTTGATCTCAACGCCATAGAGATCCTGCAAGTGGGCTTCGATGTCGCGCACGCTCATCCCACCGGCGTAGAGGCCGAGGATCTTCTCGTCCAGACCCGCCAGCCGTGTCTGGCGCTTGCCCAGCAGCTGCGGCTCGAACGTGCCCTGCCGATCGCGCGGGGTGTTCACCTGCACAGGCCCCAGATCGGTCGCAACCGTCTTCGGCGTCGACCCATTGCGGTGGTTACCAGCGCCGCCTGGCGGTGCTTGCCCGGAGGGGTAGCCCAGATGCTCGGTCAGCTCGGCGCCGAGCGCCGTCTCGAGCACCCGACCCGCGAGCTGGCTGAGAAATCCGCCAGGGCCCGTGATCTCCTCCGGCGCGAGGCCCTTCAACGCGTCCTTGAGCTCCTCGGCCGGGAGCAAGCCCAGCAAGGCGATCAACGACCTCCTGCGGTGAGTCCTGCACCGCCTGCCGGCCAGCAGGCGAAACGTCGGTCGATGGCTTCCTGGTCTGCGTGGACATGGGGTGCTTTTCCAGCCCGCCCGGGCCAGGACCTGCGCTCGCCTACGGGTCGCTCCGGTCCTGGCCCGACTAGCAGACCTGATCAGCTACCCCAACCCCACACACAACATCGGACAGACCCCCACGGCAGCCCAAGAGCAGATCATCGATCAACACGACACTCCATTGGCCCATACAACGATCAGGGGCCCACCGCACCGGCGGCGAGCCCCTGATGGTCATCCTACCTCGGCCCCGAAACGGCTACCGCTTCACCGAGGCAGTCATATTCATCTAACTACAGGTGTTTTTCAACTTCTATCGCAGCGCTGATCTTTTGTTCACCGCTGAGAACCGCTGTGTTGTTGCCGGCTTTGGATTCAAGGCCGAGTTTGCTGTCAACTATGGAGTCAAGGAAGCCCTTGAGGAATAGGAATTCACCGCAGCCTTCGACGACCGGCACGGAGAACGCATTTTCTACGAGCGAGACCTGATCGAGAACATCGATGCCGCCTTCACCTTCTTCGCTCTCTTCGCCAACGAGTCCCGTGATCGGTTTGTTTGGCGCTGGTGGTTTCGTCGTACCCGTAGTGAGGTTCAGCTGTATTGGGTGTGCTTCAGATCCAATGTAGCAGCTGTTGCCCAGGAAAGTGTTTTTCAGGTGTACACGCACTGGCAGCGTCAGCGCCGCTCCGGTTTCAGCAAACAGATTATGGAGGCTGAGGATCGGCGGGTTTTTTTCATTGGCGACGATTTCCGTCGTAGCCGTCACTTCCATTGGTCCAGTTTCGAAGAACAGTTTGCAAGCTTCTCGCTCACCTTTTTCAAAGAACCCTTCGCCTTTGATTTCCGTGCAGTTGACCAAGTCGAGCAAGCCACCAGGAACATTCAACGCAACCTTCTGGAGACTTTCTCCATTCTTCGCCGGTATTAGATAGAAAGTATTGGATTTTTCTGACGGTTCTATTGGAACAGCGCCGCCCTGGAGCACGATTGGTTTGTTGATTGGCACTTCGGTTTTGCCAATCACAAATTTACCGCTCGTGGTGGTCCCGTACAGGCACCAATGCAGGCCCGGGTAACCGAGCGGGCACTGTTCGAAAACAGAATATGGGTTAGATGCGAGCGCGGGCGACGCGGTGCCGAGCGCGGCCATCGGCGCCATCAATGCCACCGCGACCACGATCAGCGTACGCCTGCGAATGCTTGCGACGCGCTTACCGCTACGTTTCGTCATTGGGATTCTCCCACTTTCGTTGTTTTCCCACAGAGATGAGCGTGCGTGCCGTTGGGATCGACCGCGCGACTCAGAAGAGCAAACGTGTCTACCTACACTCGATTGCTTTCCGGGACCACGCTAACCGCTAGAGGTCGAGCGTGGCAAGGAATGTTTCTGACTCCACAATCATTCGGGCATGCGGGACATCATGGACTTCTCAAACGAAGCGCGCAGCCCTCGCACAGTGCCGGAGATGTCTGGCAGTCGACCTCGTTACGACGACGATCTGCCGCCGCTTCGAGTCTCGGGGGTCGTGTTCCCTGTACGGGCGTCTCTTCTACAGCCCGATTTCACCCGCGTCGCTCACGTCGGAGATCTTCTCTCGCAGCGGCTCGCACACCACTAGCCTGGACTTTGCGTTAAGCAGTTGCGGCCCCGGTGGTCGGGGCCGCTGACTGTCCGCCTGGGCTGGGATTCTGGGGTTGTCGAGACCTTGGAATCGAGCTTTGGAGGATCACCTTGAAGGTGATGTGCGCCACGAGGCGCTGTGAGATATCGAGTGGTCGTTCATGTTGAGGCTACTCGCCGTGTCGGCTGGGATGCCGGCCGCGGGCCGATGTAGCGGCTCGTTGAAGCTGAGGGCGGTCGCGGCACGGAAGCGTGTTGCTGCGGCTGAGCGCTCTGACGAAGTGCGGCCGGGTGGCACTGCCAGACGCCCGCGTGCGTGCGAGTGAGACCGAGAGGCATAGCGAAAGCAAAGCGGTGGCTGAAGCCCCTTTATCAAGGAAGCGACCCGGAATCTGGCGGATGTGGGTCGTTGGCAGCAACGGGTTCGTCTTGTCACTGGGCGACCTGCTCCGCGTCTGATGTGCTGGGTGTGGTGGCTGGCGAGATACTGCGATTGCTCGCCGGATGCGCTGCAGGGGTATAGCCGCATGCCGATCCGGTCTAACGGATCACAGTGAACGTGGGAAGCGCCTCGGACGCGCCGGGCCGCGGTGGCGGTCGGGCAAGGCGCGCTGTCCGCTGATGCGCGCGGGGCGTGGCGGAGCCGTCGTAGTACTCCGAGGCCGGGAAAGCCGGCCACATGGGGAAGGGCGGCAGCAGGACCGTGGTTTGAGAAGCCGTTCGGGAGGTCGGGCGTGAATACGTCCGCGCCGCTTGACGCCAAACTGGCGCAGGAGCGGGTACTGGGATGGCAGGCCAAGCTGCATCGTTGGGCGGGCGAGGATGAGCACAAGAGATTTGGTGATGTGTTCAACCTCGTCTGTGAGCCCGCCACGCTGCTGGTTGCGTGGGAGCGAGTGAAGCAGAACCGGGGATCGCAGACCCCCGGTGTTGATGGCGAGACCCGCAGACGGATTGAGGAGATCGGTGTTGAGCTGGTCCTCAGTGACGTGAGAGCGTCGCTAAAGGACCGCAGTTTCGCGCCGCAGCCTGTTCGCGAGCGGAAGATCCCGAAGCGCTCAGGGAAGCTCAGAAGCTTGGGCATCCCAACGGTGCGCGACAGGATCGTGCAGATGGCGCTCAAGCTCGTGCTGGAGCCGATCTACGAGGCGGAGTTCTGCCCCACCTCGCACGGTTTCCGGCCCGGGCGCAGGACCCAGGACGCCATCGAGCAGGTGCGGTTCTTCATCAATCCCCCACGCAGTTACGAGTGGGTGATCGAGGGAGACGTTGAGGACTGTTTCGGCAGCATCCATCACGGGTTGCTGCTGGCCGAGCTGGGCCGTCGGGTGACCGATAAGCGCGTGCTCGGGCTGATCAAACAGTTCCTCAAGGCAGGGCTCATGCGGGAGCATGGGTCGCTGACCGCTACGCCATCGGGCACGCCCCAAGGGGCGATCCTTTCGCCGCTGTTGGCGAATGTTGCCCTCTCGGTGCTCGACCGTCACTTCGAGGCGGCTTGGCGCGCGCATACGTGGCAGCAACGCGCGCGTCACCGGGCGCAGGGCCACCCCAGCTATCGAATGGTCCGCTACGCGGACGATTTCGTGATCCTGGTTCGTGGTACCCAAGCTCAGGCCGAGTTCCTCAAGAAGCAAACGGCCGAGCTGATGAGTAATCGGCTGCGGCTGACGCTCTCACCCGAGAAGACGCGCATCACTCACGTTGATGAGGGGTTCGACTTCCTTGGCTTTCGCATCGTGCGGCTGCCAAGGCCGGGTCGAACGCCGGTCGCGTTCAGCTTCCCAAGCAAAGAAGCAGTTAACGGGATCAGACGCCGCATCAAGGAGCTGACAGGAAGCAACACGACGAACCTCACGCTCGACGCGCTGCTGCACGCGCTCAATCCAGTCCTCCGGGGCTGGACCGCCTATTACCGACACGCCGCGAGCAAGCGCACCTTCACCTACCTCGACCACTACCTGTGGCAGAGGCTGGTTGGCTGGCTGCGCAAGAAGCACTCGCGGCTTCCCTGGAAGCAGATCAGGCGACGGTACTGGGGACGCAACTGGAGCAGCAACGAGGGCACTAGTGGTTCGTTTGTGAAGTTCGGTGGTGGTTGAAGGGGTGTCGTAGTCTTTGCCGAACTCGTCGCTGGTTGGGTCCAGCGATGATGGAGGTTCGGTATGCCTGCGTTGGCGAAGAGCGTTGAGATCGCAGCGGACGATCAAGCGGAGCTTGAACGGATTGTGCGCTCGAGCACCGCTGAGGTGCGTATGGTCGAGCGCGCCCAGATCGTGCTTTGTGCCGCGGAGGGTCGTTCTGCTGCGGAGATCGGCCGGCTGGTGGGGTGTTCGACGAACACGGCGCAGAAGTGGCGGGCGCGCTATGAGCAGGATGGGATCACCGGGCTCCGTGACTTGCCGCGCTCGGGTAAACCTCTGATCTATTCGCAGGCGGACAGGGCGAGGCTGATCGCCAAGGCGTGCACGCGTCCACCGGAGACACCAGAGGGGGCTCAGCAGGAACGCTGGACCTATGAGCAGCTCGGGCAGGCGGTGGGAATGTCGCGCGCCCAGGCACACACGATTCTCGCGCGCGCCGACATCAAGCCGCACCTGACCGACTACTGGGTGATGAGCGACTTCTCCGACCCCGAGTTCGAGGAGCGCCTGAAAGGTGTCTGCGGCCTGTACGTGAATCCGCCAGAGAACGTGCTGGTCGTCTCGATCGACGAAAAGACCGGGATCCAGGCCAAGGCACCGACCAAGCCAGACACGCTTCCTGCTCCTGGGCGACCGACACGCCGCGAGCACGAATACATCCGCGACGGCACGCAGTGCCTGTTCGCGTGTCTGAAGGTCCACGAGGGTGACGTGCTCGCGATGACCTCGAAGACCCGCAACCGCTTCGATCTGATCCGCTTCCTCGACCAGCTCGACAGCGAGATCCCCGTCGTCGAGGGGCAGCAGATCATCGCGGTCAGCGACAACCTCTCCACCCGCGGCACCGAAGAGGTACAGGAATGGCTCGCCGCTCACCCCCGCTGGAGCTTCCAATTCACCCCCACCCACGCCTCGTGGCTGAATCAGGTCGAGATCTTCTTCTCGATCCTCTACCGCCGACTGCTCAAGCACGGCATCTTCTTCAGCGAGGAAGACCTCGCCGAGCAAATGCTCGCGTTTATCGAGACCTACAACCAGACCGCCAAACCATTCAAGTGGACCTACACCGGCAAGGTCCTCGAGGCATAACCCACAAACTTCACAGACGAACCACTAGGCTCTACTGGCCGAGCAGGGTGGCGGTCACGCGATACAACCCGCGCCGACACCACCTGCCCTGGACGACCTCGGGAACTACCGGCCCACCAGCCGGCCGGAGCGTCGTTGCAACCTAAACACTCACCAGTGCGGCCAACGCATGACCTGTGGAGAGCCGGATGCTCGGGAACGGGCACGTCCGGTTCGGAGGGCGGGGACGAGCAGACCATCTCGCGCGAGCGAGACACGGCGGCTCGTCTCCGACCCTACACGCGGTGGGCGTCAGATTAAGGTAGATGTCGTGCCGGACGGAGAGGGGCTGGTGTCGCACGCGGGCAGCGCGTTGCTGGCTCGAGTGGCCGACAAGACGGGGCTGACGCGAGCGCTGTCGCTCGAGTTGGCGGGTCTGAAGCAGCGGCAGTCCGGGCACGATCAGGGCCGCGTGATCCGGGATCTCGCGGTGATGCTCGGCGATGGCGGCGACTGCCTGTCAGACCTCGGCGCGCTCGGCGATCAGCAGTCGCTATTCGGCGATGTCGCCTCTGCTTCCACGGCGTTCCGGCTGATCGATCGGATCGCGAGTGACCCGGCGGGCGTGGAGCGGCTGCGCGACGCTCATGCGCGGGCACGGGCGCGTGTGTGGAGGTTGACCGGCGCTCCGAAATGTCTGACGGTCGACCTCGACGCCACGCTCATCGGCTCGCACTCGGAGAAGGAGAGCGCGGCGGGAACCTTCAAGGGCGGCTACGGGTTTCACCCGATGCTCGCCTACGCCGATCAGACAAGCGAATCGCTGGCTGGTGAGCTGCGGCCGGGAAACGCGGGCGCGAACACTGCGGCTGACCAGATCGCGGTGGCCGAGCAGGCCATCCAGCAGATCCCCGCCGAGCACATCCAGACCATCGGACTGCTGTTGCGCGTCGACTCCGCTGGCGCCAGCCACGAGCTGCTGGACTGGTGCCGCGAGGGCCGGATCAGCTTCTCCGTGGGCTATGACCTGACCGAGACGGTGCGCACCGCGATCCTCGAAATCCCCGACACTGACTGGGTCCCGGCGCTTGAGCAGGACGGGAGCCCGCGCCCCAACGGACAGGTCGCCGAGATCACCGGCCACCTCGATCTGGAGGGCTGGCCGGCCGGGTCGCGGGTGATCGTCCGCCGCGAGCGCGCGCACCCCGGCGCGCAACTGTCGTTCACCGACCACGACGGGCACCGCTTCCAAGCGATCCTCACCGACCAGCCCGGCGATATCGCCCATCTCGAGCGCGAGCACCGCGGCCGCGCACGAGTCGAGGATCACATCCGCAACGACAAGGACACCGGCATGCCCAACCTGCCATTCCGCGATTTCGAGCACAACCGTGTCTGGCTTGAGCTCGTGCGGATCGCACACGACCTGCTCTGCTGGACCCAGCGCCTGCTGCTCACCGGCGAACTCGCCCGCTGTGAGCCCAAGCGCCTGCGCTACCGGCTGATGCACGTCGCCGCGCGTCTCGCATTCCACGCCCGCACAGCAACGCTACGAATCCAAGCCAGCTGGCCCTGGGCCGACGATCTCACCACCGCGTTCGCTCGCCTCAGAGCGCTCCCCACCCCGCCCGGCTAACCCCAGCCGCCGGCCCCCGAACCCAGCCTCACCTCCACCACCACGCGCCCCGCGAAGCGTGCCCGAATGCCGGTCTCAACCGCCATCAGCGCCTCCGGCGCACAAAACCACAAGCGACCGACGCCTCCCCGACGACGCCCACCACGCACCAGCCCTCACCCCCCACCCAAAACACGCACATCACACAGCTTCACGCACGATCCGAGCTAATCAGAAACACTTTTAAGAAAAGGTGGCCCTACTCGCTAAAAAGGGCCAGCAGTCTGCTACGGTGCCGCGCGATGTCAACGGTGACAAAGTTGATCTTGGCCACTTTCGTCGCATTGCTTGCCGCAGTGAGCATCGCCGCATGCGGCGGCGGTAACTCAAACGACCCCGTCGCCGAGGTTGGGGGAACGCCCATCATCCGGGCCACGCTTAACCATTGGATGACGACGATCGCCGGTGGCGACTTCTATGAGAGCGTGGGTATCACCGTCCCTAAGGGCCTGGTATCCGACCCCCAGAACAACGCTGCCTGCAGAGTCCGCCTAAAGACGATCAGGCCACTCCTCGGCGAGACGCTGTTGAAGAGCAAATGCCAGGAGATGTATCGGGCGATCAAGGAACAGACTCTCAGCTATCTGATTACTGCTGCGGTGAGCACCGGCGAGGCGGCTGAAGTAGGCATAACAGTAGGCGAACGCGAAGTAAAAGAAGCGTTTGATCGGCTCAAGGCGGAAAGCTTCCCAAAAGAAGGCGAACTCCAGCAATTTCTGGGAAAAAGGGATTGGAGTCTCTCCGATCAGCTCCTCAGGGTCAAGCAAGATGTCGAGGATTCCAAGCTTCTGCAGAAGATCGAACACATGCTCGGCAAGGCCGGAGGGGAACGTGCCGTCGATGAATACTACAAAAAGGCTGCGACGCGATGGCTCGCCAAGACGTCATGCCACATCGGGTACATCGTGAACGGCTGCAGCCAGTACAAAGCTCCGAAGACCGCCCCGATCCCGCCGGCAATTTTGATCGAACAAATAATACGATCAGAATAGCGTCTACCTCGTAGGGTTGTCTTTTATCATGCTCAGACTGACTCGTCTCATCGTAACCGGCGCTGCTCTCGTCGCGGCGGCAGGCCTTCCCGGGTGCGGGGACGGCAGCTCCGGGACTGCCGCCGCGCGAGTGGCTGACGCCACTATTTCAGACTCCGCGCTCGATCATTGGGTGGCCGTGATGAAAACCGAACAGGCGATTCCCCCAAAGCAGGTGCCACGGCAGCATGCACTCAGCTTCCTGATCTCCTCGCAATGGCTGATCGACGAAGCCGCCAGCAGAGGGGTCGGGGTATCCGAACAGGAAGTCCAGCAGCGCTTCGAGCAGAAGGTCAAAGAACTCCTGGGCGGACAGGCGGAATTTGACAAATTCCTCAAGCTCACGGGGAAGACCGCGGCGGACGTCAAGCTCGAAGCCAAGGCCGACCTCGCGGCCGCCAAGCTCCTGGCGTTGCTGGTGAGCAAGGAAAGCAAGATCACCCAGGCGCAGGTCGTGGAATACTACAGGCGAAACCCACAGGAGTTCACCACCGACGAACAACGGGCAGTAAAAATAATCCACACTAGATCCGAGGCCTCAGCCCGCAGGATCGCAGACCAACTCAGGTCGGGCAGGCTCTCGGTGAGTAAGATACCTATGGAATCGCTTGAATATGGCAAGCGAACGGGACCCAGTCGTCAGGAACCGCTCTACCGGGCGATCTACGCTGCGAGGCGAAACGTCGTCGTCGGCCCCGTCGTGGTGGATGGAAGCTACTTCTTTGTGTTCGAGGTGACCACATTCAGGCGACCGATCGTGGAGCCGTTGGCTGTGGAGCGCAGCGGGATCGAAGCGCGTCTGGTCGAAGCCCAACGCCGGCGCACAATCGCTGAATTCGTCGACGCGTGGCGCAGGAAGTGGGTCCCGCAGACCGACTGCGACGCGGGTGTCGTCGTGCAGCAGTGCCGGCAGTACAGCGGGCCCGTAGCTACAGAAGACCCGTTCGCGTCCAGCTGAGCGGGCCGCCGCTATGCGACCTCGGCCACCGACCGCGGCCCGTGCCCCACATACTTCGCGGTCGGGCGGATCAGCTTCGCCTCGCGCTTCTGCTCGAGAACGTGCGCCGACCAGCCCGCCACGCGCGCGCACGTGAACATCGGCGTGAACAGGTCGGGCGGCACTTCCGCGAGGTCGAGGATCACCGCCGACCAGAACTCGACGTTGGTCGCGAGCACGCGGTCCGGGCTGCGCGCGTGGAGCGCGGCGAGCGCCGCCTTCTCGAGCGCTTCGGCAGCCTCGAAGCGGGGGGAGCCAGCTCGCGGCAGGTCCTGCGCAGGACCCGCGCGCGAGGGTCTTCCGCACGGTAGATGCGGTGTCCGAAGCCCATCAGGCGCTCGCCGCGGTCGAGCGCGTCCGCGACCCAGCGCTCGGCGTCACCTGTTTGTTCCACCTCTTCGAGCATCTTCAAGACGCGCGAGGGGGCGCCGCCGTGCAGGGGGCCGGACAGCGCGCCGACGGCTGCAGACAGCGCCGCGGCCACGTCGGCGCCGGTCGAGGCGACGACGCGGGCCGTGAACGTGGAGGCGTTCATGCCGTGCTCGGCCGCCGAGATCCAGTAGGCGTCGATCGCCTTCACGTGATCGGGATTGGCCTCGCCGCGCCAGCGGATCAGGAAGCGCTCGGGGATCGTCCGACCCTGGTCGATCTCCGGCTGGGGCACCGGCGGCTGCCCCGCGCCGCGCGCCGACTGCGCCACGAACGACAGAGCCATCACCGACGCGCGCGCCAGGTTGTCGCGCGCCTCCTCGTCGGTGATGTCGATCAGCTGCCCGAACCCCCACTCGGGCGCTAGCATCGCCAGCGCCGACTGCACGTCGACGCGGTGGTCGCCGGAGCGCACCGTCAGGGCATGCGGTTCCGCGGGCGGCAGCCCCGGCTTCAGCCGCCCGTCCACGAGCAGGCCCCACACCTGCTCGTAGGGGACCGCGCCGACCAGGCTCTCGATGTCGACGCCGCGGTAGCGCAGCGCGCCGCCCTCTTTGTCCGGCTCGGCGATCTCGGTGGCGAAGGCGACGACGCCTTCGAGGCCCGACTGTACCTCCGATGCTGTCTGAACCGCGCTCATGGCACTCGCTTTCTGGGAGTGATCTTTCTGGGAGTGATGTTAGAAGGGCCCGCCCGCCCCGCTGCCTTGCGGGTAGGGCTGTATCGTCGCACGAAAGGCGCCGCGATCAGCCGCTTCCCAGCACCGCCGCCAGCCGCTGCGGGCTGACGCCCAGGGCCTGCGCGTCGGCGGCGCCCCTGACGGAGGTCATCGGCGCCTCCAGCAGCTCCGCCTCGTCCCACGTCGCCGGTGCGGCGGGACCCATCGCCCGCTCCAGCAGCCGCAGCGCGCGCGACACGAGCGGCGTCGGGACGTGCAGCAGCGGGCGCTTGCGACCGAGCGAGCGCAGCACCGTACGCGCGATCTCGGCGTAGCTGAGCGTCTCCGGGCCGGCCAGCTCAAAGCGCGCGTGCTCGTATGGCGGCGACGCCCCCCGCCCCGCGCCCTCGGCACCCGCACCGCCGCGCAGGACAGCGATCACGCAGTCGGCCACGTCCTCGACCCAGATCGGCTGGAACAGGGCGCGTCCGCGCCCGGACACGGGCATCAGGGGCAGCAGCGCCATGCGCTCCAGCAGCGTCAGCCACGGGTCCCCGGGGGCGTAGACGATCGAGGGGGCAAAAACGATCGAGCGCAGATCGGCCTCGCGCACGGCCTGCTCGGCGAGCGCCTTCGCGCGCAGCAGGCGCGCGCGGTGGTGAGTAGCGGCGCCCAGCGCCGAGAAGAACACGAAGCGCTCGACGCCGCGGCGCTCGGACGCCTCGACCATGCGCCACGTCGCGATCCCGTTCAGCTCCTCGATCGAGCCGCGCGGCTGGTCGCGGATCGAGGCCGCCAGGTGCACGACCGTGTGCACCCCGCGCAGCGCGTTGCGAAACGAGGGTGGGTCGGTGAGGTCGCCTAGCGCGATCTGCACGCGCACGCGCTGCGGCCCCAGCCGCCGCGGGTCGCGCACGAGGCAGCGCACCGGCTGGCCCTCTGCCACCAGGCGGCGCAGCAGCGTCGAGCCGACCAGCCCGGTGGCGCCGGTCAGCAGCAGCAGGCCGCTTTCGCCAGGTGTCGGTCCCACGATCGTTCGTACAATAGGCTCCTCCGCCGCAACGACCCCAACGCAAACGACCCAAGAGAGAGCGAATGGCCTACGTGATCGCCGAGCCGTGCATCGGCACCAAGGACAACTCCTGTGTCGAGGTATGCCCCGTGGACTGCATCCACCCCACGCCCGACGAGCCCGGATACGATGCCGCGGAGATGCTCTACATCGACCCGGAGGAGTGCATCGACTGCGACGCCTGCGTAGAGGCCTGCCCCGTCGACGCGTGCTTTGCCGAGGATCAGCTGCCGGAGGAGTGGCAGAAGTACACGCAGGTCAACGCCGACTACTTCGCCAACGCCAAGTAGCGGCGCGAGGACCGGGCCTCGCGCCGGGCCGCGAGCGTTGGCTCAGCCATAGAAGCGCCCGGCGACGAGCAGCTGGCTGAAGATGTCGTGCGCTAGGAACAGCACCACGATCAGAGCGCCGACCGCGGGTCCCAGGCGCCGGCCCGCGCCGCGCGCGGCGAGGGCCAGCGCGGCGGCGAGCGGCGCGAGCAACGGCAGCAGGTAGCGTGGCTGCGCATATTCGGCGTCGATCAACGGGAACCTCCTCCAGGAGCTCGCGCCGATCACGACCAGCAGTCCGATGGCGACGATCGCGTACACGAGCAGCTCCAGCCAGCGGCTGCGCAGCGCGTCGCGAGCCACCAGCAGCGAGCGCCCGAGCAGCAGCGCGAGCGCGGCGAGCGGGACCAGCGCGAGCGTGTCGACCCAGCCGGGGAACGTCGTGTCCAGCCAGCCGTAGAGCCCCACGTAGTTGTCGAACCACAGCTGTCGCGTGCTGAACAGGCCGGGGAAGTCGTTGACCGTGCCGGGCAGCCGTGGCAGGTACAGCTGCCAGATGTAGTTGAGCTGCGCGAGCAGCGATCCGTGCGTCGTGTCGATCTCGCCGGAGGCGATGCCGAACGGCGGATGGTTGGACAGCGCGTTGACACCCGCGTACACCAGCAGCGGGCTGATCGCGACCGTGAGCGCAAGCGCGAAGAGGGCATAGGCGGAGCGTCCCGACGCGCGCGCCGCGCGGACGCTCAGCACGCTCAGCGCGAGCAGCACGCCGGGAGCCATGCCGACGAAGTTCAGCTTGGTCAGGAACCCGACCGCCGACAGCGCACCGATCGCGATCGCCGTGCCGGCCCCCAGCCCGCGCCGAAACGCCCGCGCGAGGCAGTAGAAGATCGCCGCAGAGACCGCGAACAGCATCGAGTCGGGGTTGACCGAGCCCGACATGAATCCCAGCAATGGCGCGAGCGCAACGCACAGGCCGCCGACCGTCCACGCCCATCTCGCGCCCGGGAGCGCCTCTCGCACGAACATGAACGCGAACAGCGCCGTCAGGCCGGCGAACAGGGCTGACATCAGCCTCATCAGCTGCAGACGCTCCAGCACCGTGCCGCCGCGCGCGAGATCGTAGGGGATCGCCTCGATCGCGTAGTACAGCGGCGGCTGCGAGGTCGCGCCGCCGGCCGCCGGGCTTCCGATTTCGTGGCGCAGTCCCGCGAGCTCGCGTTCGATCCGCTGCTGTTCGCCCTGGCCGGCGATCGTGTGGTGCTGGGGTTGTTGGCGCACGTCGTAGTAGCGGATCGCGATCAGCGTCGAGATCTCTTCCACGGTGGTCTGTTCGGCGCTCGACGTTGGCAGCGAACCCGTTTCGGCCAGCTGCTTGACGTAGGCGAAGTGATAGGGCTCGTCGGGCGTCTGAAACGGCGGTGTGAGGATCGACCAGCAGACCGCGTTCAGGCACGCGATCAGAGCGCACACCCACGCGGCCCGGGGCACCCGGCCGAGGACCTCGTCGTAGAAGCGCAGCATCAGCAGGACGGCGGACTCGAGCGGGTCCCGCCCCCTGGTCCGTGTGCGCCGTGCGGCCCGGTGTCGCGGCACCGCCGCCCGCGCGCGCCGGTTGAACGCGCGCGAGCCCACACGCTGCGCCTCATCGCCCGTGGGGGTGCGGACACCGGTCGGCTTCTCCGGCTTGCCAGAGCGGGCTGGCGTCGCCGCGCGCGTACCCAAGCGCCTGCTCACCCGAGCTCCCGCAAGGCCAGTCGCGAGGCGAGCACCGCCACCGCCGCGAGCAGCGCGATCGCGAGCAGCGCGATCGCGGTCCCCGAGGCGGCGCGGCCGAGGCCCATGTGACGCACGATCGACGGCGCCAGCGACGCCCACGAGCGCGTCCCCGGACGTAGGTATTCGATCCACATCCGTCCCGGGAGCCGCGTGTGGCCCTCGTACGCCGCGACATCGCGGGGTGTCGCCTTGCCGAACACCGTGAGGCCTTCGTCGTGAAGCCGAAACGACACGCACACCGTCACGCCGGCGACGGTCCGCGCCAGCGGCTTGACGGGGACGGTGACGACACGGCTGGTCCACCCCGATCCCCGTTCCCCGCCGGTGGCCGGCCGCCCGTCTGCGTAGACCAGCACGTGCACGCGCGGACCGATGAACGCGAACAGCGCCAGCCGGATCGCCGAGGTGCCGTTTGGCAGCACTTCCCCCGCCTGGCAGTAGGTCTCGCCACTGCTGGCGTAGGCGATGCGTTCTTCTTCGCTGGAGGTGACGTTCGTGCGCGCGACCGTCATCGGCGCGTGCGCCAACGCCAGCCCGATGGCCAAGGCCAGCAGCGTCAGACCGGCGAGAAGTGCAACCCGCGCGTGGGTCATCCGCGCCAGTGCTAACGCACGCGTGGACGGCCGTCAACGAGAGCGGGGGGCGACCCTGCCCCCGCGGCCCGGGCCCGCGCGCGGCGTCTCCGACTATCCGTAGAAGCGCGCGACCACAAGCAGCTGGCTGAAGACCTCCTGCGCCAGGAACGTGAGCACGATCATCGTGCCGGCGGCCCGTCCCCAGCGCCTACCCGCACCGCATGCGGCGAGGGCCAGCATCGCTGCCACGAGCGGCAGCAGCGGGAGCAGGTAGCGAGGTTGAGCGAACCCGGTCCGTTCCGAGAGCTTGGCGAGGTGCGACGTTCCCGCGATCAGGGCCATCAGGCCAACGGCCATGGTCGCGTACACGAGCAGCTCCGAAAGGCGCGCGCGCAGCGCGGCGCGCCGTGCGACCAGCGAGCGCAGGCCGAGCAACGCGATCGCGCCCGCCGGGACCAGCGCGAGGTTCTCGACCCACACCGGGAAGGTCGTGTCGAACCATCCATACAGACCCACCGTTCGGTCGTACCACAGCTCTCGCGTGGTGGACAGGCCCGGGAAGTCGTTGACCATGCCAGGCAGCCGCGGCAGGTAGAACTGCCACATGTAGGCGAGCTCGCCGCCGAGCGATTCTCGCCCTCTGACGAGGTCGATCGCGCCCGAGACGAGCCCCAGCGCGGGATGGTCCGTCGACAGGTTGTAGAGGACGTAGGCGCATACCGGGCTCAGCGCGATCGCCATCGCGATGCCGGTCGAGCCCATGGCGCGCCTCGACACGGTTGCGTTCGAGCCGTCACGAATGCCGCGAAAGCCGAGGATCACGAGGCCGAGCATCGCGCCGGGCGCGAGGCCGATGAAGTTGAGCTTCGTCAGAAAGCCGACGGCGATCGCCGCGCCGGTGGCGGCCGCCAGCCTCGGCGTGAGCCCGCGCCTGAACGCGCGCGCGAGACAGTAGAAGGTGGCGGCAGACACGGCGTAGAGCATCGCGTCGGGCGTGACCGCGCCGGAGGTGAACCCGAGCAGGGGCGTCAGCGCCGCGCTCAGGCCCGCGACGATCCACGCCCAGCGGACCACGGGCAGCGCCTCGCGCACGAACAAGAACGTGAACAGCGCGCTCACCCCCGCCATCAGCGCGCTGAGCAGGCGCATCAGCTCGAGGCGATCGAGCAGTGTGCCGCCCGATCCAAGGTCGTAGGGGATCGTCTCCAGCGCGTAGTACAGAGGCGGCTCGGCCGTCGCCACTCCCGCTCCTCCCCCTCCCACCCGGCTCAGCGGTTCAGACAGGTTCGTCCGCAGGCGCAGCTGCGCGGCCGGCGAGAAGATCGTGCGCACTTCGGGGTGCCAGCGAACTCCGAGCACGTCCAGATCGCGCAGGGCGGCGAGCTCCTCCTCGGAGAACTTGGCACCGCTGGATGTGGGCAGCCGCCCGGTCTCGGCCAGATACTGCACATAGGCGAAGTGCGACGGCTCGTCCTGGGCCTCGAACGGCGGCGTGATCACCGACCAGCAGGCCGCGCTCAGGATCGCGATCGCGGCACACGCCGCCGCGGCCGGCGGGACCCCTCTCAGCACCCGCGCGGGTGCGCCCAGCAGTCCTCCCGCCGACTCGTCGGCTCGTGACGCCGGCCGTCGCGTGCGCGCTGCGGTCGGCTCGGGCCGCCCGGGCAAACGTCCGCCCGCCTGCCGTTCGCCGGTGTCCCCGCTCGGCGGCGTGACAGTCGTGTCTCTTCTCATCTCAGCTCGCGCAGGAGCACGCGCGAGGCGAGCACCGAGGTCGCGATCATCGTCGCCGTGACCGCGAAGGCGACCCAGGCGCCACCCGGGGCGTGACCGATTCCCATGTGGCGTGCGACCGAAGAGACCATCGACAGCCACGACTTTGGGCCGGGGCGCAGGTATTCGATGCGCAGCAGGGTTCGGCCGCGCACCCGGGACCCGTTGGCCTCGACCTCTCCGACGGCGGGGCCGATCGTGTTGCAGATGCGCACGCCACGGATCGTGCGAGGCACACGGCTGACGGGCACGGTCACGCTTTCGGCAACCCCCCATCCCGCTCCACGTTCGCCCGCGGTCACGACGCCGGAGCCGGACAACGCCGCGAGGCGAACACGAGGACCCGTGTTCGCGGCCAGCGACACACGGATGGCGGTCGTGCCCCGGGGCAGCGTCCCGCCCGGCTGGCAGCCGGATTCATCGCCATGGCTGACGGCGACGTTCGGGTGGGCGGGGACGCCATCCGTGCCCGCGACCGTCAGCGGCGCCTGGGAGAGCACGATGGCGAGCGCGCTCGCCATCGCCGCGAACCCCACGGCGAGCGCAAGCCGCACGCGGCGCATCAGTCGCGTCTCAGGCCAAGGATGCTGAGCAGAAAGGACGTGAACACGATCTGGATGCCGAGCACGAGCACCGTCGCCGCGAAGATCGCGATCCGCTCCTGCGAGAGGCTGCCGAAGCCACGGCCGATCCAGTCGACCATGATCACGACGATCATCGTCAGCCCGACGAGCGCCACTGCGCTGCCCAGCATCAGGCCGTGCTCCAGGCGCAGGCGCTCGCGAGCGCGATCGAACCAGGCGTCGCGCTCGCCCATGAAGTACGTCGCGTAGGCGTGGGCGCACAGGCCGAGACCGACGAGCTGGGCGCCTATGATCAGCAGCAGCGAGCCGCCGATCAGCGTGTGCAGGTCCCATTGGCGTTCGAGCACCGGCAGGTGCGCGAGCACCGTCAGCGATATCAGGCCGCCCAGCGCGGCCATCAACGCGCCGGGGAGGATGAAGAGGTGGTTGGGGGAGTGCAGCAGCAGGAAGCGCAGGTGCCGCCAGCCATCACGGAAGCTCGACAGCTTCGATTCGCCGCCGCGCGGGTGGTACTCGATCGGGATCTCGCGGATGTCGAGCTTCTCCTTGGCCGCGCGCACGACCATCTCCGAGGCGAACTCCATGCCGGTCGTGCGCAGCGCCAGCAGCTCGAGGCGGTCGCGGCGAAACGCGCGCATGCCGCAGTGCGCGTCGCTCACGCCGGTGTGGAACAGCAGGTTCAGCAGCCGTGAGAGCAACGGGTTGCCGATGTAGCGGTGATGCCACGGCATCGCGCCCGGGTGGATGTTGCGCATGCGGTCGCCGATCACCATGTCGGCCCCGTCCTGGAGCTCGTGCAGGAAGCTTGGGATCTCGTTGAAGTCGTAGGTCAGGTCGGCGTCGGCCATCACGATGTACGTGCCGTGCGCGGCCGCGAAGCCCGCGATGTATGCGCTGCCGTAGCCGCGTCTAGCTCGTGCACGACACTCGCTCCAGCGGACTCGGCGAGCTCGGCGCTCCCGTCCTCCGAGCCGTTGTCGGCGACGATCACCTCGCCGTCGATCCCGGCCGACTTCATCGCCCGCCACGCCGTCTCCACGCATTGCTCGATGTTCTCGGCCTCGTTCAGGCATGGGATGATCACCGACAGCAACTTGGGCGGCACCTCGCCGCTCGCCCTGTCCGCGACTGGCTGCTGTTCGGCGATCGCGTGGCTCATCGGCGTCAGTGCTAACGCACGCGTAAAGCACCGTCAACCAACGCGCTGCTGGAGCCCTAGCCACACGGGATCAGTGGATCGGCCGCGTCTCCGACTACAGCCGCGCCCCGATGACATACCTGCATGCTGTAGGCGCCGACGAGGCATCCGTCCGAGACAGAAACAAAGTGAGAGACGATTACGCGGACGATGTTGACGAGCACGCCTCATCGTGTGATCATGATGATTCTGTTATGTTGATTTATCCTGATAACGGGGATACCTGGCATTCTGGGCGGGGGGACGACTTCAGCCCCCGGCTGGCGACGTCACACATACGAAGAAGGAGTTGTCATGGTGCGACGAGTTAATATCTTTGGGGTTACCCTTGTGGCAGTGTGCTTGCTTGGAGCAACGGTAATAGCAGCCGTGTCAACGGCGACAATGACCTTACCGAGCTTCTCGCCTCCAACATCGGCATCGATTGTTGGCTTAGGAAGTACTCTCACCACCAAAACCGGTACCGGAATCGGTCCAGCAGTGAGATGCGCATCATCCGCAGGCACATTGTTATTCGTCCCAGGAAGCAGTAACTTAGGGAACTACACCGTGGATTTCAGAGGCTGCACGAATGCTGGCGAACAATGCCACAGCTTAGGGGACGAAAGCGGCATCGTCTTAGTGGCCGGCGGCTGGAGCTTGGTGTTAGTGCTCTTAGGCCCGAGTCTGGAAAAACACTTATGGCTGGCCTTACTGACACTGTCGTTAACTGGCAGCACTGGACTGCACATTGAATGCCCAAATTCGATGGTAAAATTAATATTAGTGACTGGCGAACTGCTCGGAGAATGGATGCCGGGGCGCGGCTCGAGCGTCAGGGTATATGAACTATTAATACACACCGCGGGATCGGGCGGCACGCTCTTACAGGCAATCTACTTATATGAAAGCAACACTGGGAGCTTACTATCTGCTTCGCTGAAAGCCAGCCTCGAAGGTGGCGTAGCGAGAGCGGCGTACGAGGAAGCAGGAGAAGTCACGGTCACATTCAACGTTCCGACGGAAATCATCAATTAAAGCTCTCGCTTGATTCGCGCTCTAGCGCTTTATCGCTCGAGCACTGGCGGGTGGGCCGTGAAAGGCCCACCCGCCATCTTCGTTGACTTGTTATTCCTGGGACCTCAAGCGCCGACGATGAACAGCAGCCACTGGCCTCTCCCACTCACATGGCGTGCCGTCAGCCGGCGCCAGCCGTCTGCACCGGGGCCTGGTACAGCACGTCCAGGATCGGCACGTCCGGGATCGCCTGTCTCAGCAGTCGTCTCAGCTGCATCGAATCGAAGCGGTGCGACTGGGGCGCGACGGGGTTGACGGTCAGCGCCACCAGATCGATGCCGCCCAGGGTGCACAGCTGGACTCCCTGCTGGCGATACCACTCGGGTCCGCGCTGCCCGAGGAACACCCTCGTGGGGTCCGACACCACGACCACGAGCTCGCGCCGGCGATGGCGAAGCGGGTGCAGAAGGCTGCGCAGGAACCGTTCCGGGAGCGCACCGGCGACGATCAGCCACCGCGCGGTCGGGTTCTCGTCGAGCAGTCTCGCGATCTGCTCGGCCTCGCCCGTCAGTACAAAACGCGGCGGCAGCGCGACCGGCTCGAGGTCCGCGCTCACGAGCAGGCTCGCCGGGTTGCCGGCGCTCGGCCCGCCGCCGTGCGCCTCGGCCAGCCGCCGCAGCCGAGCGGCGGCGTCCGCATGCAAGTCAGCGAGGCTCGGCAGGCGCACGAGCTCGACGGCGTCCTTGGTGCGCAACACGACCGCCGAGATGTCCCGGTCGAGGACCGCCCCGGTCGCCATGATGAGACCGTCGGAGACCTCCGGCGAGGAGGCTGCGCGACGGTCGACCGCCCCGTCGATCAGCACCTGCTCGGCGCCATGGGCGAGCATCGCGTCGCTTATCGCCCGCACGTCGGCGGCGGCGCTCGGTCCCGCGACCTCGATCGCGCCGGCGCCGCGCATGCGCGCGATCTGAACCCGGCCGAGAGGTGTGCGTACGCCCGTGTCCTCCAGCAGCTCGTGCGGGATGCCGCTCGCGCGCAGCAGCGAATCGGTCGTGGCCACGAGGCTGGCGGCGGGCAGCCGCAGGAGCGGCTTGACGATGCGGGCGTCGATCACGTCGCGCTCCTCGCCGTCGCGCCCGACGGAGGTCACGCCCACGCGCCGGCCCGCGGCCTCGAGCTCGCGCAGCAGCACCGCGAGCGTCTCGGTCTTGCCGGTGTTCTTCGCGAGCCCCACCAGCGCCAGGCGCCTGGTCGATGCGGTCAGCTCGCTGAGCGTCATCGCCTTCAGGCGGGCGTGGAGTGAGCCGGCGAGCTCGCGCCGGCGGCCGCGGCGGGCTCGCCGTTCGACTTGCTTCGCGCTGCCAGCTCGCGCACGATGAACGTCGCCAGATGCTGCGGTTCGGTGCCCTTGGAGAAGCCCGCGTCGTAGCCGAGCTCCTTGGCGAGCTCGTTGGTCACGCGCGGGCCGCCGCAAGCGAGGATCATCTGCCCGCGCCTTCCCTCCGCCTCGACCATCTCCACCAGCTCGGTCAGGTTGTGGACGTGCAGGTTCTGCTGGGTGACCGTCTGCGAGACGAGGATCGCGTCGGCGTTCACCTCGATCGCGCGGGCGAGCAGCACGCTGTTGGGAACCTGGCTGCCGAGGTTGAACGTCTGAAAGCAGCGGTAGCCCTCGAGGCCATGGTGGCCGTGGTATCCCTTCAGGTTGAGCATCGCGTCGATTCCCACGCTGTGCGTGTCCGAGCCGGTGCTCGCACCGACGACCACCACCTTGTGGCTGAGATGCTCGTCGGCGAAGCGTTCGATCTCCTGCTCGCTCATGTACTCGATGTCAAAGCCCTCGTCCGCCAGCGCGCTGAAGTCGACGCTGGCGGCGCAGCGGCCGTACATGACGAAGTACGTATAGCCGTCGGTCAGCTCCTCGTAGTGGACGACCTCCGGCTCCTCGAAGCCCATCTTCGCCGCCAGCTCGAGGGCGGCTCTGCGCGCCGCCAGCGAGTAGGGCACGGGCAGCGTGAAGCTCATCTGCACGAGTCCGTCGTCGAGGTGGTCGGCGTACGGCCGCACGGAGGTTGGATCGACGTCATGCATAGCTGGCCTGCCCGCGCGGCGTGGGCCGCTGGCCGCGCATCAGCTCGACGACCGGGTTGAAGTAGCGCTGCTCGGTGGCGATGATGCCGTCGATCCCGCGGCCGTCATCGAGCCTGCGGCTGACGTCGCCGAAGGTGGCGTCCTCGATCGCCTTGAACAGGCCCGCCTGCGCTATGCGCTCGAGTAGCACGCGCGCATCGCCGAGCACCTGCTGCGCGCGGGTCTGGATGATGCCGCCGCGCTTGAACTCGATCTCGTCGGCGAGGTCGCGCGCGGCGTTGAACACGTAGTCGACGTTCTGGAGCCCGAGCACGCGATCGTGGATGTGCGGCGTGAAGATGCCCTCCGTGGGTACGCCGATCGTCTGGATGCCCTGCCCGGTGGCGATGGTGACGAGGTTGAACAGCGCGTCCGCGGCGTGTGTGCGGAACAGGTTGCCGTCCATGTGGCGGGTGGGCGGCATGTACTTGATGGGGCAGTCGGGGAACAGCTCGCGCGTCAGCTGCGCCTGCGCCAGCTCGAACAGCAGCCCGTTGGTCACGGGAATATCGATCTCGAACGCGTCGCCGAGCGCGATCTGTGCGTCGGGCACGCCCGAGTCGCGCGCGAGCTCGTGGTTGATGAACTGCGAGGCGGTAACCGAGGGTGCCGCCTCGATCGCGTCGGCGGTGCGCAGGTAGTTGTCCTCGCCGGTGTTGATCGTCACGCCGAACCAGCCGTTGATCATGCGCGAGACGCGCTGGTCGATCAGCCCGCGCACGATGTTGATGTCGCGGTAGAGGATCCCATAGAGGGCGTCGTTGACCATGTTGTCAAAGCCCTCCCACGCGCCCATCACGGCGATCTCGGACATGCACAGCCCCGAGCAGAAGCTGGAGAGTCGGATGTAGCGCCCGTGCTGCTCGGACCATTCGTCCATCGCCTCGCGCATGATGCGGAAGTTGGCCTGCGTGGCGAACGTGCCTCCGTAGCCCTCGGTGGTGGGGCCGTAGGGGACGTAGTCGAGCAGGCTCTGCGCGGTCGAGCGGATCACGGCAACGATGTCCCCGCCCGCCTGCGCCACGGCCTTCGCGTGCACCACGTCCTCGTACACGTCGCCCGTCGCCGTCAGCACATAGCGAAACGGCGTCGGCGTCTCGCCCAGGCGCTCGCGCATCGCCCTGCGCTCGTCGAAGTGCGCGCGAATCTCGTGCAGGCGCGCAGCGCACTCGTCGGTCACACGCTCGCGAATCGTGCTCTCCTGCGCCTGCTCGCCGGCGAGCAGGTCGAGCTCGCCGGCGCTCACCGCCTCCGCGATCTGCTGCGGCGAGCGGCCCGTCTGCAGGATCGCGTTGCCCAACCAGTAAGCGACGCCCCGCCCGAGACCGCCGCCGTCGTGGACGTGGTCCACGAGCACGTTGGGCAGCGGCGCATCGAGGTCGTTGGCGCCGTCCACCCCGAGCAGCCGCATGACGCTGCGCTCGACCGAAACGGTGGTCTGGCCGGCGATCCGCTGCGCCACCTGCTCGGCGATCTGCCTTGCCGCCTCGCGGCATGCTGCGACCACCCCGGGGTCGAGGTCGAGCTTGCCGTGTGCCCCTTGGGTGCCGGCCATCACCGCAGCTCCCTGACGATCGGGAAGGGGATCACCTCGCGCAGGGTGTCGCGTTCGGTGAGGATCATCACCAGGCGATCGACGCCCATGCCGCCGCCGGCGGTGGGCGAGTAGCCGTACTCGATCGCTCGCGCGTACTCCTCGTCGTTGGGGTGCGGCACGTCGGCGTCGTCGACCATGCGCCGCTTGCGCTGGTCGACGAAGCGCTGCCACTGGTCGACGGGGTCGTTGAGCTCGGTGTCGCCGCTGACGAGCTCGATGCCGCCGATGACCGCGTCGAAGTGCTCCCCAAGCTCGGGGTAGACCGAATGGCGCTTGGTGATCGGGAACGGCTCGAGCGGGAAGTCGAACACGTGCGTGGGCTGGTTGATCGTGTGCTCGATCTTGGAGGAGTAGATGTCGGCCACGACGTCGGCCCAGCTGGAGGCGGGATCGAGCGGCTCGTCGAGCACCTCCGCGAGCTGCTCGCGCGTGGACTCCATGAAGTCGAGGCCGGTGCGCTCGAGGATCAGCTCGCGCATCGTGATCCGCGTCCACGGCTTGGCCAGGTCGATCTCCTCGCCGCCGCGTTTGACCACGGTCCGCCCGAGCGCCGCCTGGGCGACGTCGCGGAACATCTCTTCGGTGACGGTGGCCACGTCGTTGTAGTCGGAGTACGCGCACATGAACTCGATGATCGTGAACTCGGGGGAGTGCTTTGGGGAGATGCCCTCGTTGCGGAACACCTTGCCCATGTCGTACACGTTCTCCATGCCGCCGACGATGCAGCGGTTGAGGAACAGCTCGACGGAGATGCGCAGGTACAGGTCGCGGTCGAGCGCGTTGTGGTGGGTGGTGAACGGGCGCGAGCCGGCGCCGCCCGCGAGCGACTGCAGCGCGGGCGTTTCGACCTCGATGAAGTTGCGCTCGTTCAGCCACTTGCGGATCTCGAACACGATCCGGTGGCGTTTGACGAACAGGTCGCGCGTGTCCTCGTTGGCGAGCAGGTCGAGCTCGCGGTAGCGGTAGCGCGTGCCCGTGTCGCCTAGCCCGTGGTGCTTGTCGGGCGGCGGGCGCAGCGCCTTGGTCAGCAGCGTGCACTGCTGCACCGCCAGCGCGAGCTGGCCGCGCTGGGTGACGTACACACAGCCGTCGATCGCGACGATGTCGCCGATGTCGAGGCCGAGGATGCGCTCGTAGGTCTCCTGTCCGAGCGAGTCCACGCGCACGACCGCCTGGATCGTGCCTGACAGGTCGCGCACGTCGAGGAACGCGGTCTTGCCGTGGCCGCGCCGGGAGATCAGGCGGCCGGCGATCTGGTAGCACAGCTCGGGGTTCTCGCCGGCATCGAACTCGGCGGCATCGTGTGCGGCGAGCACGTCGGCGATGCGCGTGCGCTTGCCCCACAGCGTGACAGGCGGGTAGGGGTCGATCCCCTCTGCGCGCAGCCGCTCCATCTTCGCGCGGCGTTCGTCGAATTCGACGGCGCCGTCCTCGGCTGCGGTGTGCCCCTCGGATTTACTGTTTAGGGGCTCCGCCGGCGGGGCCGGCTGCGCGGAGGATGGCGCGCGGTCATCCTGCTCCTCTTGTCGATCGGTTACTGGCATGTTCAAGACGATCCTCTCAGGTGGCGTGAGCTTGTCAAGCGCGGACGACGACCCCGGCCTGGGCGGCCGGGAACGCGGAAAGGGCATGTCGCTTGCGCTGGTGGCCGCGGCGTCAGGCCATCGGCAGCGACATGCCCACGGGTTTGGAGCTGTCCGCGGGGATCGATGCGCCGGCCAGGGGCGCAACCTCGACGAGCGGTAGGACGGGCAGCTCGACGGGGGTGTCGGGCGCCATCGCGATCAGCCCGCGCGCGACGTGACGGATCGCCTGGGAGGCGGCGTCATCGGGGTCCTCGAGCACGAGCGGCACGCCGCCGTCGGACTGCTCGCGCAGCGGCATCGTCAACGGCACCTTCCCGAGCAGCGGCACGTCGAGCTCGTCGGCGAGCTCCTGGCCGCCACCTTCGCCGAAGAGCGCAAAGCGCTCGCCGGAGGGGGTGGTGAAGCTGGACATGTTCTCGACCACTCCGCCGATCTCGAGCGCCACCTTGTCTGCCATCTGCGCGGCGCGGCGGGCGACCCTCTGCGCGGTGGCCTGGGGCGTGGTGACGATCAGGAAGCGAGCCTCGGGGAGCAGTTGCGCAAGCGTCATCGAGACGTCGCCGGTGCCCGGGGGCAGGTCGACGAGCAGGTAGTCGAGCGCCCCCCAGTCGACGTCCTGCAGGAACTGCGTGAGCGCCTTGTGCAGCATCGGCCCGCGCCAGACCACGGCTGCGTCCTCCTCGACGAAGAAGCCGATCGACATCACCTTCACGCCGTGTGCGGTCAGCGGGATGATCTTGCGCTGTGCGGAGACATCGGGCCTGGTGGCGCCGAGACCGTACATGCGCGGGATCGAGTAGCCCCACACGTCCGCGTCGAGCACGCCCACACGCTTGCCCTCGCCCGCCAGCGCGGCGGCGAGGTTGGCGGTCAGCGTCGACTTGCCGACGCCGCCCTTGCCCGACCCGATGCACACGACGTTGGCGACCTGCGCGAGCGCACCGGCGGGCAGGCTGCCGCGGCCGAGCTTCTGCTGCAGCGCGGTCTTCTGTGCGTCCGACAGCACGTCGAAGTAGACGTTGACGTGTGTGACGCCGGCGAGCGCCGAGACGGCGTCGGCCACAGCGGTCTGGAAGTGGCCCTTGATCGGGCACCCGGGCGTGGTCAGGGAGACGGTGACGTCGACCACGCCGTTGGCGCCGACGTCGATCGAGCGCACCATGTCGAGCTCGACGATCGATCGGTGCAGCTCGGGGTCGATCACAACCTCCAGCGCCTTGCGGATCTCTGCGGTGTCGGTCACGCAGCCCATTGTGGCAAACCGCAGGGCATCTCACGGTGTTTGTGACGGAGATGTGACCTCCTGTGCCGAGCGTGCGCCCTGCACGTGCCCGACCGTTCAACGAGCGTGCACCCGGCGCCGCTCGGCAGCGATCAAAAAATGACCCGCGGGCGGTGGGGACCGCCCGCGGGTCGAGGGGAGGAGAGGGTGCTACTACTGCCGGCGGGATATGAGGCCGGCAGACTTTCCCGATCCCGCCTCTCCGTGCGGGTCGGGGGAAGCTTCGTGCTCAGACGAGGCTCAGGATGCGGTCCTGAACCTCCTTGGCGATCTCGGGGACGCGGTTCGCGAGCTCGTCTGCGCTCTTGGCGAACGAGTCGCGGCGCTCCTCGAACTCGCTGACCGTGCTCTCGATGCTGCGCCGGCGCTGGCGCAGTTCGCGCTCGACACGCACGCGAGCTTTGCGGACCTCGCGCTCGAGACGCTTGCGCGCGGTCACGCCGCGACGCTCGAAGCGGCGCAGCTGCGCCTGCGCCTTGGTGGGGGAGGAGTAGCTGGAGATCGCCTCGCTGACAGTCGAGACGACCCGGTCGCGGGCCAAGAGGGCGGCACCGACGGGGATCAGCACCGAGCGCTCGGCGTAGTCGCCGAACACGTCGGCCGTCTCCTTGGTGGCGGTCTGCGCCTGGCGCACCGCCGACTCGCTGGTGTGCAGCGCACGTGTGCGGGCGCCTTTCGCGTGCGTGGCGCTGGCGGTGCTGCGCCTGGGGGTGGCGGCGCGTCGCGCCGTCGCGCGTTTCGACGGGGCGGTTTTCTTGGCCGCTTTCGCTCGCGGTTTGGAAGTTGTGGTGGTGGTTGCCATGTCTGATCTGCTCTCCTATATTTCCCCGCCCTGGTCAGCGGAGGGCGGTGGGGGCCGGTTCTGTGTCGGGTTGGTCGCCGCTCTCAGCGACCGAACACCTGTTTGTACCCCGCCCGCAGGAGATAGTAACACCGTGATCGTAGCACGCGACGAAACCCGTTTGGCTGACGGCGATCTCGTCAGATGAGCTTGTAACAGATGGAACGTGTGTTCGAGGGTAGCGCCGGTGGGGCTAGACGAACTCCCGGGGACCAACGACCAGATGCTCGCGGGAGCAGCGCGATCTCGCGACCCTCCGCGCGCGTGGACGGCTTCTCGGTACAGTTCCATCTTGTTGGACTGTACCTGTCCGATCGGCGCGTGATCGGCAGGCGGCAAGCGATTTCGGCCACCCGGACGACAGGGAGAGAGACATGTCTCGCGGGCATACACACAGTCGTTCGCTCTCGACGGCGCTGTTGATCGTGCTGGTCACGTCAGTTGCGTTGGTCGCATGCGGCGGGGGCTCCGGCAGCTCGACCGGATCCACCAACCGAGCCGCCGCTTCAAGGCGCACCGCCACCATCTCAACCGCACCTTCGGCCGCATCGACGGTGGCCGGCGCCACGCCGAAAGCGAGCGGGCCCCGCGCATCGGCGCCTTCCACGAGCACGGGCGCCACGACGAAAGTGGGCAGCCCCAGCGCGCCCGCGCCTTCCACCAGCACAGGCGGAGGAGAAGGACTTCTCGCGAAGTTCGCGGCCTGTATGCGGGCTCACGGCGTGAGCATCACACAACCGAACTCCGCGATCGTCCACGCGAGCGCGCATGGTGCCGCATACAAAGCGGCCCTGCCCGAGTGCCTCATGTACGTGCCCTGAAGAAGGCACGTTCGCGCTCGTCGCAATCGCGGATGAAGAGCGACCTAGGTGGCGAAGGGAGCCGGCCCGCGGCTCGCATCGGGCTCGCCGCCCCCGCCTACGCTCGCGACGCGGGCGATCCACACGGATGGGTCCTCCAGCTCGGCGGGCGTGGGCAGCGTCTCGGGCCCGCTCCAGACCAGCGCCAGCGCCTGCGGCCCTCCGGCGCCGACCACCGCATCGCAGAAGCGCCGTCCGATCTCGTACTGGCGCAGCTTCAACTCCAGGCCCAGCAGCCGCTCGAGAACGCGCCAGGGCAGGCCGCGGTTCTCGCGGCGACGGGTCATCGCCGTGCGCAGCCGCGGCAGCGACGGCAGCACCTCGGCGCCGATCGCGTCCATCGTGTGCTCGGCGTGGCCCTCGATCAACGACATCGCCGCCTGCATCCGCTCAACCAGCTTCCAGCGATCCTCGCCGATGGTCAACCGCAGCAGCTCACCGCGACGCGCACGCTCGAGCATCTCCCGCAGCTCCGCTGCGTCCGGGAGCTTCGACAGGTCCGGCAGCCACCCGGAAAAGCGGCTCGCCGACCCGTTGGCTTTGCCGTTGCTCTCGGACTCGCCGCTGCTCGCCTTGCCCGTGAGCGTCACCCGCAGGCCCTCGATCAGCTCCATGAGCATCCCTCCGAGGTACCCGCGCAGCCACGGCGCACCCGAGAACTGGACGGCGTGGGTGATCTCGTGGATGCTCACCCACAGCACCAGCTCGTCGCGGTCGACCGCCAGCGCTCGCGCCGCCTGCGCGAGGTTGGGCGCTAGCAGCAGCAGTCGCGGCGGCTCCCCGGAGTCGAGCAGCGCCAGGTCGTACTGCCCGAGCACACGCTGGGAGAGCACGCCCGCGAGCGCACCGACCTGCGCACCGAGCAGCAGTCCCGAGGCCGAGCGCAGCGGTCCCGCGAGCGGGCCCTTGCCGGACTCCATCGACGCGGTCAACGGCGTGAGCATCGGGCGCATCGTCTTCAGGTTGGCCGCGATCCAGCCGGGACGGTCCACCAGCTCGAGCGGCGGCAGCGCGCCGGAGACCTCCAGGCCGCTGTACTCGCCCACGCGGCCCGCGAACTCGCGGACCAAGGGCTCGACCGACGCTGAGCGCACGCCCCCGAACGGCGGGGAGCCGGCCACCAGCTCTCCCACCCTCTGAGCTGCGCTCCAATCGATCACGTCCATCCACAGAGCGTAGCCGGGGTGGATGGACTCAAGATAATCCTCGCGCGTATCCTTGATTCGTGGCCGGCTCTAGAACCACCCCTGCTCGTGTTGCCGAAGGGGGTGCGCTGCCGCCCGACGGCTCCCCCGGCGCCGAGCGGGGCGTGCGTGCCGGCGAGCCGCGCGAGGTCTGGCCGGCAGTTGAGCAGGGCGATCGCGCCGAGCCGATCCAGGCAGGCGCGTTTCTGAAGCGCGCCGAGGTGCGCGACGTACTCGCCTGGATGCGGCTGCTGGTCGACCCTCACGATGCCGCTGCGGTCGTGCGCGCGCTGGCCAGGCCGCCCATCGAGCTGCGCCAAGTGGAGCTTGCCCGTGTGATCCAGGTGGCGCGGCGGCGCAACCCCTCCGGCGGCGCAGGCAAGCTCGATCTCGTGCTCGGCCTCGCCGCCGCCACCGAGTCTCCGCAGGTGCCACCCGAGGCGCGCGAACGCATAAGGCGCTTCATCGCGCTCCACCGCAGCGCCGCGGCCGAGCTCGACAGCGCGCCCGCCGATGTGTTCCTCGCGCGCCTGATCGAGCGCCTGAGCGCGCGCGGACGCGAACTTCTCGCACCCGAGGAGGCCACCGCGCAGCAGGAGAGCCTCGGGCGGCTTCGTTCGCTGGCGGTGGGGTTCGTGAGCGGCGCGCCGTCGGTGAGCGCCCGTGCGCTGCTGGAGCACCTGACGGCGCTCGCGCCGGGCACGCAAATCGGGTCGGCCGACCCGCTTGCTCCGGCTGACTCGGTGGAGCGCGATTCGGTGGAGGGTGACGTGGGGGATCGTGTGGCCGCCGTCGATGGCGTGGACGACGTGCCCTCCGAGAAGGAGCTGCGGGCCGCGCTGCAGCTGCTGCGTGAGGAGGTGCTCGACGGCGTCGTGCGCATCGGCGGGCGGCTCGGCGAGCTGCGACTCGACACCGACCTCGACATCTCGCACGGAGTCGTGCGCTACTTGGAGCTGCTGAAGCTCTCCGCGCTGCTCCAGCGTCCGGACGGGCAGGGCCTCGAGGACGCGCTCGCGGACGTCAACGCGCGCGTGCTCGCCGCCGCCACGCCGCTGCAACGCGAGATATTCCAGACCTCCACGCTCGATCACACGCTGATCGCGAGTCGAGCCGCCGCCGGCGGCCGCGAGGAGCGCTCGCTGCATCCGTTCCTGCCGCACAAGGGGACCGGTCTCGCGTTGTCGGCCTCCGACATCCACACCTATCGCAGTTGTCCGCTGCGCTACAAGTTCGCGCGCGTCCTGCGCATCCCCACAGAGCAGACCGTGCATCAACGCTTCGGCATCGTCGTGCACCAGGTGCTCGAGCGCTATCACCGCGACGGCGGCCAGACGCTCGCGCAGCTGCTCGCGCTGCTCGACGCGTGCTGGCGCCGCGCGGGCTTTGACCCGGTCGGCGCGGCCAGCCCAGCGGTTGGCGCGGGGGCCGCGGTGAAGCTCCGACCGCGAGCTGTTCGAGAAGGCGCGCACCGCGCTCAGCCGCTATCACGCCCGACTGCAGTCCCAGGACTCCCACCCCGTCTGGTTCGAGCGCCAGTTCGACTTCCAGCTTGGTCCGCACCACCTGCGCGGGCGCGTCGATCGCGTCGACCGGCTCGGCGGATCGGAGGATGCCGAGTACGAGCTGATCGACTACAAGACGTCGCGCCCGAAGGGCGCTCGAGAGCTGCGCGAGGACGTGCAGTTGTCGCTGTATGCGCTCGCCGCGCGCGAAGACTGGCAGCTCGAGTCCTCGCGCCAGGCCTACTACTACGTGCTCGACGACCTCAAGGTGCCGGTCGCTCACGGCCAACACGACGCGGAGTCGGTCAGGGAGATCGTGCGCGAGGTCGGCGAGGGCATCCTCGCGCAGCAGTTCGATCCGACGCCGTCGCCGCCGGCGTGTGCGATCTGCGACTACCGGATCGTGTGCCCGGCCGCGGAGGCGTAGGGCGTGCGCCCTATTTCGCCTCGCGCCCGCGCTGGCGTAGGAACCGCTGGAATTCGCTGGCGATGATGTCGCCGGAGGGGACCTCCTCGGGCACGCTTGCCTCCTCGCTGTCAGCCGCCAACTCCAAGCGTTCGACGAACGCCTGAATGTCCGGGTCGCTGCTCACGGCGATCCCCACCTGGCGCTCGTAGTCGGCGGCCGAGGATTCCAGCTCGGACACGTCCACGGACACGCCGACCAGGACTTCCACGCGGCGCAGCAGCGCGAGCGCGGCCTTCGGGTTGGCGGCGGCGGCGACGTAGTGGGGCACCGACGCCCACAGGCTCGCCGACGGCAGCCCCGCACGCGCGCACGCGGTGTGCAGCACGCCGACGATGCCGGTCGGCCCCTCGTAGCTCGACGCCTGGATGCCCAGGCGCTCGAGCAGCGCCGCGTCGGAGGCGTGCCCGCTCATCGCCACCGGTCGCGTGTGCGGGACGTCCCCCAGCAGCGCCCCGAGCGAGACGACCACCTGCACGCCGAGCGCCTCCGCCAGATCCACGAGGTGCGTGCTGAACGCCCGCCAGCGCATCGACGGCTCCACGCCCTGCACGAGCACGAGGTCGCGGGGGGCGCGCGGCACGGGGGCTTCGAAGATCTCCACCGTCGGCCACTTGATCTCCCGCGCCTGGCTCTCGTCGAAGCGGATGCAGGGCCGGTTGGCCTGGAAGTCGTAGAACTCCTCCGAGTCGATCCGCGCGAAGCTGCGGGCACCGAGCGCGGAGGCGAGGAACGCGACGGCGCTCGACGCGGCGTCTCCGGCGTCGTTCCATCCCTCGAACGCGCACACCATTGCCGGGGCCCTGAGGCCATCCGGACGGCGGTCCCAAATGAGGGGCTGCATCCGCACCACCGTACATCATGCGACGATGCACGCCGCCATGCAACGGCTCCCAGCCAGCACCTCGGCGGGAGGGGGATCGGCGCCCGAGCCAGCCCCGAGCGTCGCCACGATGCGCGCCGAGGAAGAGGTCGACGGCGTGTTCGCGTGCACGCGCAAGGAGCGCCGCGTCTCGCGCACGGGCGCTCCCTACCTGGACGTCGAGCTGCGCGACCGCACGGGGACGATCCTCGCGCGTGCGTTTCGCGACGCGGACCTGCTCGCCGGGCGCTTCGAGCGGGGCGAGCCGGTGCGCGTGCGCGGCCGCGTGCGGCGCTACCGCGACGAGCTCCAGATCGAGCTGCGCGCGATCGCCCGCGCGCAGGGCGCCGAGCGCGACCCCGCGCGCTTCCTGCCCACGGCCTACCGCGATCTGGACGAGCTGGAAGGCTTCCTCGAGCACCTCGTGCGCGAGGTGTACGACCCCGCCCTCAAGGGGCTGCTGGACGCGCTGCTAGCCGACGAGCGCCTGCGGGCGCAGATCCGGCTCGCGCCGTGCTCGCTGCCGTCGCGCTCCGTGGGCGCTTCGGCGGGCTCCACCGCGCCCGCTTCGGCGCGCCCGCAGGCTCGCCACCACGCCTACCTCGGCGGCCTGCTCGAGCACACCGTCGCCGTGGCCACGCTCGCGCTCGAGGCGTGCACGCTGCACCCGCGGCTCGACCGCGACCTGCTGTTGAGCGCCGCGATCGTCCACGACATCGGCAAGACGCGCGAGTTCAGCTACGGCGTCGAGATCGAGCGCAGCAACGAGGGCCGGTTGCTCGGCCACGTCGAGCTGGGCCTGCGCGTGCTGGCGGAGCATGTCCCGCCCGCTCTCGACGGCGAGCGTAGGCTCGCGCTGGAGCACTGCGTGATCATGCACCACGGCCCCGAGGCGGCTGCCGGGCGGCGCTTCGCCTCGCCCGAGGCGCTCGCGCTGCACCGGCTGAATGCGCTTGACGCCCATGTGAAGGGCGCTCTGGAGCACGGCTGGGCCGGCTCGAGCGCCCGGAAATAGCGGCCTTTTCGATCTCGTATCCCTTCAAGCGGCCCTGTCGGCGTGCCGATACAGCTCGTGATGGGCGATATCGCCACGCCAACCGTTGCCTCAGCTACGGGCGACCAGTCGCAGGAGGCGGCCGCCGCGGACAAGGACGCCGACGCGCAGGGCCTCCTGGACGACCGCCGTCAGGGCACGCGCAAGCCCGCCGGGCACAGCGGCCTGTACCCGCCGCGCAGCAGCGGGCGCTCGGCGCGCATGATCGGCGAGGTGGTCGTCGACCTCGGCCTGTCCGACCGCGAGACCGTCGAGGCCGGGGTGGCGGCAGCGCGCGAGCAGGGCAGGCCGACGGGGGTGGTGCTGGTCGAGCGCGGGATCCTGCGCCACGATCAGTTGGCGCGCGTCGTCGCCGAGCGCTTCGGCTTGGACTTCGTAGACCTCACCGTCTACGACCTCGACATGGGCGCCGTCAGCCTGATCAGCATCCAGACCGCCAAGCGCTATCAGGCGGTGCCCGTCGGCTTCACCGACGACGGCTCGGTGCTGCTGGCGATGGCCAACCCCACGAACGTGCTGACGATCGACGACGTAGGCATGATGACCGGCCGGCGGATCAGGCCGGCGGCCGCATCGGTGGAGGACCTGAACCTGCTGCTCGCGCGCCTCGCGCGCATGGACGACTCGATCGAGGACATCGTCGACGAGGACGCCGAACAGGAGCAGGCGGAGCGCGAACTGTCGATGGACGAGGGCGACAGCGACGCGCCGGTCATCAAGCTGGTGCACTCGATCGTCGCGCAGGCGATCCAGCAGGGCGCCTCCGACATCCACGTCAACCCCGAAGAGGGCGACACCAAGGTGCTGTTCCGCGTCGATGGCGTGCTCGCGCCGGCGGCCACCGTCAAGCGCAGGATGGCTATGGGGGTGGTCTCGCGCATCAAGATCCTCGCCGACCTCGACATCTCCGAGCGGCGCGTGCCCCAGGACGGCCGCTTCGCGCTGACCGTCGACGGACGGCGGGTGGACATCCGCGTGGTCACGCTGCCCCTGGTCAACGGCGAGGGGGTGGTGATGCGCATCCTCGACAAGGGCAGCCTGACGGTGGACGCGCTGGAGTCGATCGGCATGCGCGAGGAGGAGCTCGAGCGCTTCAGCAGCGCGATCCAACGACCGAACGGGGCGGTGCTCGTGACGGGGCCCACCGGCTCGGGCAAGTCGACCACGCTGTACGCGGCGCTGCACGCGCTGAACGACGGCGAACGCAGCATCCTCACGATCGAGGACCCGGTGGAGACGCGCATCGCCGGGATCAAGCAGATGCAGATCGCACCCAAGGCGGGGGTCACTTTCGACGTCGGGCTGCGCTCGATGCTGCGCGCGGACCCCGACGTGATCATGGTCGGCGAGATCCGCGACGCCGAGACCGCGCACATCGCGGTGGAGGCGGCGATGACCGGGCACCTCGTGCTCTCCACGCTCCACACCCGCGACGCGCCGAGCGCGCTCGGGCGGCTGATCGACATGGGCATCGAGCCGTTCCTCGTCTCCTCCGCTGTCGACTGCATCGTCGCCCAGCGCCTCGTGCGCATGCTGTGCACGCACTGCAAGCGTCCGCAGAAGCTCTCCGAGGGGGTGCTCGCCGAACGCGGGCTGGCGGGCGCCGAACCCTACGAGCCCGTCGGCTGCTCGCGCTGCGGCGGCTCGGGCTACCGCGGGCGCCTGGGCCTGTACGAGGTGATGACCGTCAGCGAGCCGATCCGCGCGCTGATACTCGAGCGCTCCTCCGTCGACCAGATGGTCGAGGTTGCGCTCTCCGAAGGCATGCGCCGACTGCGCGACGACGGCCTGCACAAGGTCCGCGAAGGACTCACCTCGATCGCCGAGATCGAGCGGATGACCAACAGCCTCCTGTAGCCGCCTCCTCAGTCCGGCACGGACACGCAGCGACCACGACGCATCGTCGCGGACAGGCTCAGAGACCTCGGCCACGAGCCCCGTCGCGCTCGCCCCCGTCAACCGTAATAGCGCCCGACGACGAGCAGCTGGCTGAAGATGTCGTGGGCGAAGATCAGCAGCACGATCAGCGTCCCCGCCACGGGCCCCCAGCGCCGTCCGGCGCCACGTGCCGCGAACGCGAACACCCCGGCGAAGAGAACGGCCATCGGCAGCAGGTAGCGAGGCTCGGCGTAGCCGGCCTCCGAGACCGGGAACGACAGGTAGGAGTCCGCCGCGACGAGCGCCATGACACCCCCTGCGATCAGTGCGTAGGAGAGCAGCTCGCCCGCGCGGGCTCGCAGCGCGGCGCGGCTGACGACCAGCGAGCGTAGGAACAGCGCGGCGATCGCGCCAGCGGGAACCAGCGCGGCGGTGTCGACCCAGTTCGGGAAGTACGTGTCCTGCCAGCCGTACATCCCGACCATGCGCTCGAACCAGACCTGCCGGGTGAGGGAGATACCTGGGAAGTCGTTGGACATTCCGGGAAGGCGCGGCAGGTAGAACTGCCAGATGTAGGCGAGCTCGCCGGCGATCGACCGGTGCCTACTCGTCAGTTGGATGGCGCCCGAAAGGAGCCCCAGCGCGGGGTGGTCGGAGAGCAGGTTGATCGCAATGTACAGGAACACCGGGCTGGCGGGGATCGCGATCGCCAGCGCGAGCGAGAGGTAGGCCGCACGTCCGCGCGTCTGCGCGGCGCGCCGCGCGAGGATGACCAGCGCCACCGCCACGCCGAGCGCCACCCCGAGGAAGTTGAGCTTGGTCAGGAGGCCGAGCGCCAGCACCACGCCGATCGAGATCGCCAGCTTGGGCGTGAGCCCGCGCCGGAAGGCGCGGGCGAGAACATAGAAGAGCGCCGCGCAAACCGCGCAGAGCATCGAATCGGGGGTGACCGCACCGCCGATGAACCCGACGAGCGGCGCGAGGGCCATCGCAAGCCCCCCGACGGTCCAGGCCCATGGCACCCGGGGGAGGGATTCGCGGAGGAACAGGAACGCGAAGTACGCGCTGAGCCCCGCCATCAGCGCGCTCAGCAGTCGCATCAGCTCGAGCCTGTCGAGCAGCGAGCCGCTGGAGGCGAGAACGTAGGGAACTATCTCGAGCGCGTAGTACAGCGGCGGCTCCGAGGCTGCCACGCCGGCGTCGCCGGGCCCACGACGAGCAAGCGGTCGCGCGAGGTCGGACTCGAGCAGTCGCTGCTGCGCAGCCGTTGAGATCGTGCCGACGGCGGGGTTGAAACGTACTTCCTGGTGATGCAGGGCGTCGAGCGCCACCTGCTCCTCTTCGGAGAACGTCGATTCGCTGGAGGTCGGCAGGCTGTGCGCCTCGGCCAGCTGCTGAACATACGCGAAGTGGGAAGGCTCGTCGGGGGCTTGAAACGGCGGCGTCAGGATCGACCAGCTCGCAGCGCTCAGAAAGGCGACGCACGCGCAGGCCCAAGCGGGCGCGTTCGATATACGCGCCGGTGTCAGCCCGCCGAGCTGGGCGAGAACCAGCCACACCGCGAGCAGACCGGCGAAAGCCATGAGCGCGATTGGGATCAGCGCCACCCAGGTTCCGCTGGGAGCACGACCGAGGCCGAGCCGCCGGGCGACGGACAGCGCCAGCGACCACCACGAACGGTGACCGGCGCGCAGATATTCGACCGTGACCTTGATCGGCGTCTCCGCCGGCTTCGGATGCGGCGTGCGGCCCCCTATGAGCAGCACCGGTTCGACGGCGCGACCGATCTTGAAGCACACCTTCGCTCGGGCGATCGTGCGCGACACGCGTTCGATTGGGATCGCGATCGTGCCGGTGAGCCGTCCTGGCTGCTGCTCGCCCCGGGTCACGACGCGCGATTTCGACCAGACCGCGACCCTCACGGGAGGGCTGATGTTCGTGTGCACCCACAGGCGGATCGCCGATGTGCCGCGCGGCAACGTTTCGTCACCCTGGCAGAACACAGCGTCGCCCATGGTGTCGGCGACGGCTGCCACCGGCGCGACCGCGTTCGTGCCGGCCACCACAGGGGGCGTGCGAGACAGCGTCGCGGCGATCGCAATCACGACCAGCGCCACGCCTACGGCTACCGCCGCTCCAACGCGCCTTCGGCGCCCCGCAAAGAGTCGAGTCCTCAGAATGACGCAGATGATCGGAGACAACCTGCCAGGCGGTCAACCCTGCCGAGCTCGCTTATCTGATTGCGGCCGAGTTCAAACGAGCCCAAGGCAGATTTATGCCCTTAGCCACCAGTGTCTCGGCCAAGCGGGTCTCACGCCAAGCCCGCGACGAAGTCGGAAACATCCCAAGCGTTCACGAGCGTACAGTGGCGCCGCACTCGCCCCTGCGGCAGAGATTCGCGACACCGGACCGTGCATCGATATAGCGCGCGCCTGGTAGCTGGCTAGTGGGACACATCTGCGGGGATTTGCGTTGCTGCGGTTCGCGGCCGGCGGTCGTCGCGCTTTGGCGCGAGCCCACCGCTATCCGTAGAAGCGCGCGATCAGTTGCAGCTGGCTGAAGAGGTCGTGCGTCAAGAACAGCACGACGATCAGCGCGCCAACAGCTGGACCCCACCGCCTACCCGCCCCACGAGCCGCCAGCGCGAGCACCAGCCCGAGCAGCGGCAACATCGGCAGCAGGTAGCGAGCCTGCCCGAATTCGGCGTCGATGCGGGGAAACACGACATAGGAGTCGGCGCCGACGAGGAACATCAGGCCGACAGCCATCACGCAGTACACGCCGAGCCTCGACGGCGCACCCCCGCACAACTGCGATGCGGGCAGCCACACCCCGCACGCACAGGATCGCGATCAAGCCCGTGGGAATCAGCGCGAGCTCGTACACCCAGTCGGGAAACGGCGTGTCGATCCAGCCGTAGAGCCCGACGTAGCCTTTGAACCAGATCTGGCCCGGCGCGAACACCCCGGCGAAGTCGTTGCGCATCCCCGGCAGGCGCGGCAAGTACAGCTGCCAGATGTAGCCGATCTCCCGCAGCAGCGACCCGTGTGTCTCCGCGATCGTGTTCGAGATGAGCCCGAGCGTGGGCGCGCCCGACGCGACGTGAACAGCGACATACAGGGCCACCGGGCTGAGCGCGATCGCAAGCGCGATCGCAAGCGAGACATACGCGGCCCTCCCCTGCGTGCGGGCGGCGCGGACGCTCAGCACGATCAACCCCAGCGCCACCCCTGGGGCGATGCCGGCGAAGTTGAGCTTCGTCATCAGACCAACCGCGATCAGCACACCGAGCGCGATCGTGCGCGATCGGGTCGCGCCACGGCGGAAGGTCCGCGCCAGGGCGAAGAACGTCGCCGCTGTCACCGTGTAGAGCATTGCGTCCGGGTTGACCGCCCCCGACATGAATCCGAACAGCGGCACCAGCGCGACCCCGAGGCCGCCGACCGTCCACGCCCACGGCACGCGTGGAAGCGCTTCGCGCACGAACAGGAACGCGAACAGCCCCGTCAGGCCGGCCATCAGCGCCGACAGGAGCCTCATCAGCTCGATGCGATCGAGCAGCGTGCCGCTCTCGCCCAGGATGTAGGGGACGGATTGCAGCATGTAGTACAGCGGCGGCTGCGATGCCGCTACGCCGGCGTACTCGCTGCCTTTTTCGGGGTAGCGCTCGCCCAGCGCGAGATCGCGCTGGACTTCTTCCTCCTGCGCGGGCGTCGAGATCGTCTGTTCCTGGGGCTGCTGCGCCACTTCCTGCAGATGCAGGACATGCAGCGCGATTTCCTCTTCGTAGGAGAAGTGCCCGTTGTGCGTGGGCAAGTGACCCGTTTCGGCTATCTGCTTGACGTACGCCACGTGCTCGGGCTCGTCCGGCACCTCGAACGGCGGCGTGATCAGCGACCAGCACACCGCGTTCATGCACGCCACAATCGCGCACAGCCACGCCGCCGCGGGTACGCCCCGCAGTCGCCTGCGAAGCCATAGCCGCGACGGACGGCGGCGGTGCTCAGATGGCCCTCGCCCATCGCCCTGCTCCCCCAGCCTCGCCCCGGCGCCGCCCGGGCGCGCTCCCACACGCGGCGCGGCATCCGCCGGGGGCTTGAGCGAGGTGCCCGGCGCGCTCCTCGCGCGGCTCATCGCAGCCCACGCAGGACCGCCGCGCAGCTGACGAGGACCAGGCCGCCCGTCAGGCCGAGAAAGAGCACCACGTCTAGCGTCCCGCCGGGAGCACGGCCGAGGCCCATGCGCCGGAGCACTTCGGGCACGAGCGACCACCATGAGGAGGAGGCGGGACGCAGGTATTCCACCTGCAACCGCCATGTCAGCCTCCGGCCGCCGCTATGCGCCGCGAGCTCGCCGCGCGTCTTTTCACCGACCAAGTCGAGGGATTCGTCGCCGTTTACGAAGTACAGGTAACAGACCTCCACTCCCAGGTACGTCCTCGCCAGCGGGTTCACCGGCACCGTGACGACGCCGCCCGTCCATCCCGACGGACGTTCCCCGTGAGCGATCAGGCGTCCGCTTGAGACCACGTCCACCTCGACCCTCGGCCCGAGAAACGCCTCCGAACGCAGCCGAATCGCGGTGGTCTCGCGCGGAAGCGTTTCGTAGGGCTGGCACGCCGACAACCTGTGGCGACTCGAGCCCAGGTAGGTCGGCGCCTGGGTGTTCACGTACGCGACGGCGATCGGAGAGCCCGTCAGCGTGGTCGTCATCGCGGCGGCGATGACGACCACGCTGACGGCGACCGTCGCCGCGACACGCGTGTCAATCACAGGCGGGCTGTGGCCGAAACAGCGCGATCGTTCGCATCCTCGCACTATCGCCCGCGCGTGTCCCGAGCGTCAAGGCGCTCGTGCGCCTCCTCGCAGCCACGGGCGCGCCGAGCCGGCAGGAGACGCGCGATTGTCTCTGACCAGCGAGGTCATCCGCCCGGACGACCCTGGAAACACTTTCGGAAAACGCTTGGCAGACGCTCGATCCAGACAGTAGCTTTGGCCCGGCTCTGTGTATCTGCGAGCCAGCGAGCCGCGTGAAGGAGAAGCCCGATGCGACGACTACCGAAGGCTGTCTGTGGCGCGATGCTCGTGTCGGCGATTTCGCTCGCCGGCTGTGGCAGCTCGAGCGACGGGCCGGCGACAGTCGCGGCGATCCCCTTCAAGAGCACCGCGATCGGCGGAAAGACGATACCGGCGCGCTACACGTGTGCCGGGCGCGACACACCTCCCCCCCTGGAATGGGGGGTCGTCCCGAAGAACACTGGAGAACTCGCCCTGTTCGTCGTCGGCTACGTGCCCGAGCCGGCGACGAAAACATATGCGCTCTCGATCGAATGGGCGGTCGCCGGCCTGAGCCCAACGCTGCACAGGCTCACGACGGAGCGGCTGCCGTTCGGAGCGTTTGCCGGAGTCGCGACCGGCGGCAAGAGGACCTACTCGATCTGTCCCAAGAGGGGGGTCAGCGAGCACTACCAGTTCCTGCTGTTCGCCGTACCGTCCACCTCCGCGATCTCCCCGCGTTTCGCGGGCCTGCCGGTCCTCAGCGCGCTCACCAAGCCGAACGCCGGCACCTCCGCCGCCGCCGAGGGCGCTTTCGAAGTCATCTACAAGCGTCTGTGACCGGCCCACTAAGCCGTCTGACTTGCGCATGCACGGGAGGGCCCGGCGTTCGCCGGGCCCTCCGCGTTTCTCCTAGATCTGGTGCGCAAGCGGTCGTGCCCAGGCGGGCGCGACCCATCCCACTCGCTAC
>CAWJSW010000001.1:0-98718 GCA_963845635.1 uncultured Solirubrobacteraceae bacterium | reverse complement strand
ATCTCTGTCATGAACTGGTTCACGTCGATCTTGCTCATCTGGCCTCTCCTATTGGGGGGATCTTGTTGCGCTCGTGGTCGTCCGGCCTGTGCTCCTTTAAAAGTGTTGACCCTATGTGACGTTCACAGGACCGACCCCCCGGTCGCGTCGAGTATCTGGCCGGTGACCCAGCGGGCCTCCTCGGAGGCGACGAATGCGACGACGTTGGCTACGTCGGCCGTGGTTCCGATGCGGTTGAACGCCGAGGCCGCGGCGGCCATGGCACGGGACTCGTCGCTGGCCCGAAGCCATGCTGCGTTCATGTCGGTGTCAACGAGCCCCGATGCGACGACGTTGACGGTCACGCCTTTTGGCGCCAGCTCCTTCGCGAGTGTCCGCGTCATCGCCTCTACGGCGGCCTTGGTCATCGTGTAGGCGAGCAGGTTCGGCCAGGCTTGCCTGGTGACGCCTGAGGAGATTGAGATGATGCGGTCTCCTTCGTCCATCCGCTCCGCCGCTCGCTGGCTGAGGAAGAAGACGGCCCGAGCGTTGATCGCGAACTGCTCGTCGTAGAGCTCCAGCGTCGTCTCGGCAAGTGCTGCCTGCGGTGCAATGCCGGCGTTGTTCACCAGGATGTTGAGACGCGTGCTGCCCTTGCGTCGGAGCTCGGCATCGAGGCGCTCGAACATCTCGGCCCCGTCGCCGACGGTCTCGAGAGGCTGTCTGAGCACGAAGGCATCGCCACCTCGACTCTTGATGGCCTGCAGCCGTCTCATCCGCCGCCTCCTCGTTGCTGCCGTAGTGGACCGCGATCAGCGCACCGTCGGCCGCGAGCCGCGTCGCGATGCCGCGCCCGATCCCGCGCGAGGCTCCTGTTACCAACGCCGTCTTGCCAGTGAGTCGAGCCATCTCACGACACCCCTTTCTGTAACGCGCAACACAGAACTTCGCGAGACAATAACACGTTCTGTGTCAACCGCTATAGAATGTGGGCTCTGATGGCTCGTCCCCGTGGATTTGACCGAGACCAAGCGCTCGAAACGGCGATGCTGCTGTTCTGGGAGCGGGGCTACGAGGAGACCTCGATCAGCGACCTAACCACGGCGATGGGCATCGCTTCGCCGAGTCTGTACGCCGCCTTCGGTGACAAGCAGCGCCTCTTCGAAGAGGCCGTCGAGCGCTACGCGAGTGGACCCGGCGCCATTGTCGCCACCGCGCTGACCGAGCCGACGGCGCGCGAGGCCCTCGAGCGGGCCCTCATCGACGCGGCGCGGCTCTACACCGCAGCCGGGCGGCCGCCCGGCTGCCTGATCGTCAACGAGCCCCGCCTCACGGACCGCCGGAGCGAGTCCGACGCCGCGATCCTCGGTCGTCTAGAGCGCGGTATCGCCGAGGGCGACGTTCCGGCGGACACCGACATCGAAGCGCTCGCCGCCTACATCTGTGCCGTGATAACCGGCATGTCCGCGAGAGCTCGCGACGGCGCTAGCGCCGGGGAGCTCGCGGCCGTCGCCCGGACTGCCATACGCGCACTGCCAATCGACGATTCCCCATGAAGGCGCTAGGAGCCACCGCCTGCGAGCGCAGGCGCTGATGCCAGTCGAGCATCGAACAGGGGCGTGTAGCTCATGCCATGACGGCATCGTGGCGGTTGGCTGATGGCTCCGCGGGCGCCTGCATCAGAGCGGCGTGCGCGTCATGAGCCAAGAGCCGCGAGGCGCTTGCTTCGGCTCCGCTTGGTGCCGCATGATCTCGCGTGCAAGTCGCCAAGTGGTGGCGTGGGCGGCGCCGATCGCGGAGACCGATGGCTGGCGGTGTGGTCGATCGCGTTGGGTTCGCTCGCGCTCGTCTTCTCCGAGGTCGTTCCGATCGGGCTGCTGCCGGACATCAGCCACCATCTCGGGGTTTCGATCGGAACGGGCGGACTGATGGTGGTCGTTCCGGCAGTGACCGCTGCCATCGCGGCCCCGTCTCTGACGGTCGGTTCTGCTTGGTTTGAGCGCAGGAGGCTGCTGGTGGGGTTGAGCGTTCTGGTGCTTGTGTCCGACGCCGTGGCTGCAAGCGCGCCCAGTTTTGCGGTTCTGCTTGGGGCCAGGGTGTTGCTCGGAGCCTGTATCGGCGGGTTCTGGGCGTTCGGCACGGGCGCTGCGATGTCACTCGTCGGCGCGCCTGTCCGCGGCACCGCGGTAGCGATCGTGAGCGGAGGAATCTTCGTCGCTACCGTTGCTGCGCTCCCGGTGGCCTCCCTGATCGGCAACGTCGCCAGCTGGCGCGTGGGCTTTGTCGTTGCCGGCGCGCTGGCGGCATCAGGGATCGCGTTTCAGCTCGCGGCACTACCCCACCTTGGAAGGGGAGAGGCAATTCGGCCACGGGCTTTGCTCGCGATTTTCCGTGTCCGGGCGGCAAGAATCGGTCTAAGCGCGGCAGCCGCGATTTTCTTCGCGCATTTCGCTGCCTACACGTATCTCGCTCCGCTGCTTCACGAACGCGCCGGGTTGCACGGCGGACAGATCACGATCGTTCTTCTTGGCTTCGGACTCGCGGGAGCAGCAACGAACTTCCTGGCCGGCGTGACCGTTCGTCGCCACCTGAGGGCCACATTGCTGGGGAGTGCCTTGATGATCTCTGCGGCCACCTGCTGATGGCGCTCATAAACGATGCGGCGCCGGCGACGATTGTGCTCACGCTCGCGTGGGGGGCGGGATTCGGCGCCGTTCCTGTAGCGACGCAAACCTGGACTGCTCAGACGATGCCGACGAACATCGATGGGGGGCTTGCCCTCTTCACCTCGGCGCTTCAAGGATCGCTCGCAGCTGGATCGGCCGTCGGAGGCGTGCTCTACAACGCCCACGGTGCAAGTGCGCCGCTCATCTTGGCCGCGGTCGTCGCCGCTGGCGCTTCCCTCGCTGTGATTCGCCCAGTCGCCGGCGTTGACGCCCCAGCACCTGCAACATGACCCGCTGGATTCGATGGTTCCCATCGAGACTGTGTGAATTTGCAACATCCGCGTGCCGCTGAGGTAAAAGCGGGCGCACACGGCCCTCCAATCCGCGCTTTGCGGGTCTCCGGCGGGTTCGGCACGAATAACCCTCGCGGGGGCGAAAGCAGGGGACTCGCTTCGCGCCCACGTGGGCGGCCGGGCAGCACCCTGGAGCGGCCGCGAGGAGACCACCGACCGAAAAGCCGGCGCCGGCGCCTCGCCGCCGACCCTGCCTCTCGGTCGCGGTGATCGTCGCGCCTGCTCTCGGTAGCAGGAAATAGCGTGCGAGCCTGCTCAAGCGGGCTTCACCGCGCCATTGACGCTGAGCCATACTCGCAGAGGTATGGCGGCGGGTAGGCGACGCCCAGTAGTCAACCTTGGGCTCGGCGGTAGCGGTGTAGAGCGACCGCGGCCCAGATCACCTCAACGACGCCGAACGGCCAGACGCCGGCGAGGAACGCGTACACGCTCGACAGCAGGCAGCCGCAAGCAAACGCGAGGATGAACCGAGGCCCCCGACGCTCGAATGCGTACATGAGCACCATGAACGTGATGACGATGACACCGAACGCCGTGAGCATGAGCTCAGTCTGACGGCAGCCCGAACGATTCGATGACGGGCGATACGGTGATCGGACCGTCCGCTCATTGGCTAGCGTGTGGTCATGAGTTCGCAGGCCCCCTCGTTGCCCGTCGTCCAGCTCGCCGGCAGAACTCGCTCGCGCCTGGTCGCTCGCGCCAAGACCCTGTCTCTGCTCACGATCGGCTGGATGACGGTCGAGGCGTGTGTGGCGATCGTCGCCGCCCTGGTCGCTGGGTCGGTCGCGCTGCTCGGCTTCGGGCTGGACTCTCTGATCGAGCTGGCCTCCGCGAGCACGATCCTGTGGCTGCACACGGGTAGCCGTCGCGGCTCTGACGCGGCCGAGCGCCGCGCGCAGCTGTTCGTGGCGACCTGTTTCGTGGCTCTCGCGCTGTACCTGGTCTTCGACGCGATCGGCACATTGGCGGGCGGCTCGCACCCGCACACGAGCTGGCCTGGGCTCGCGGTCGCCGTCGGGGCGCTCGTCATCATGCCGCTGCTCGCGACGGCGAAGGGCCGCATCGCAGCGCAGCTCGGCTCCGTAGCGACCGCGGGGGACGCGGCGCAGTCGTGGTTGTGCGCGATCATCGCCGCGACCGTCCTGGTGAGCATCATCGGGGACGCGGCGTTGGGCTGGTGGTGGCTTGACGCGATCGCTGGCCTCGTGATCGCGGGTCTGGCCGTGCGCGAGGCGCGCGAGGCGTGGGCGGGAGACGTCTGCGGTGCGTGTGCGCCGATCGGATTTGCTGCCACCGACAGGCAGGATGGCTGCAGCTGATGGGTGGTGGTCGCCGGCTGCGATTCTCGGGGTGCGGCGACGATTCTGCTCCGCGGCCTATCGCTGCGGAGAGGCCGAGCCAATGAGGATCGAGGTGCTCTTCTTTGATGGCTGCCCCAATCACGAGGTGCTGCTGGCGCGTCTGCGCGAACTCCTGGCACACGAGGGCATCTCGAGCGAGGTCGAGCTACGCAGGATCACCGACGACGAGACGGCGAAGCGCGAGCGTTTCCTCGGGTCGCCAACCGTCCGCGTGAACGGGCTCGACGTTGAGCCGCATGCCGAGCGTCGTAGCGACTACGGCATCAAGTGTCGCCTCTACCGCGCCGCCGGAGCCGTATCCGGCCAGCCTCCCGAGGAGTGGCTGCGGGCTGCGCTGGTTCACGCCATGCTCGCGGCATGAGTGCCGGTCTTGAGACCCACTTGGGCGGCCCGATCAACGGGCCGTCGTTCGCCGACCGCGCCGGCAACCTCGCTCCGGCGCAGCGCGTCCTGTACAAGCGCTTGCTCGCGAGCCTGATCGAAGGCAACGCGCCCTGGCTCGATCCTCTGCCCGAAGCGGCGGCGCCCCTGATCGACGCCGATCTCATACAAGCCTACGAGGACGGCCGACTCGCCGTCGCCTACCCGTTCTCCGTGCAGCCCACGCGCCATCGAGTCACGCTGAGCGACGGACGAAGCTATCACGCCATGTGCGCGATCGACGCGCTCGGAATCCCGCAAATGCTGGGGGAACGCGGCAAGGTCCAGGCGCGCGAACCCGACGGCGAGCAGATCGTCCGCGTCACGATCGACCCCGTTGGCGAGGCAACCTGGATACCCGCACCGGCCGTCGCGGTAGTCGCGTTCGGCGACGGCTCCTGCCTGGCGCAGAGCGCCTGTCCGCACCTCAACCTCTTCGCCGGCCCCGACGCAGCTGCACGGTATCTCGACACGAACGGGATGCAGGGAAGCGTGCTATCGATCGCAGACGCCGCCCTGGCTGGACGGTGGCTGTTCGGTGACCTCCTGCGCGCGCTGGGCGACATCGAGGATCAGTGATGGCCCGCACGGTCGATCTGCGAGGCGTACACGAGCTGCTTGCGCGCGGCGCGCAACTCGTGGAGGTCCTGCCGGCGGAGGAGTACGACGAACTGCACCTGCCCGGCGCGATCAACCTTCCGCTCAAGGAACTCGACGCGCAACACGCCGAGCGCCTTGACCGTGCTCGGCCGGTGGTCGTCTACTGCTGGGACGCTCTGTGCGACATGAGCCCGCGGGCCGCAACCCGGCTTGAGGAACTTGGCTTCGAGTCCTACGACTACGCACTCAGTAAGGTCGATTGGATGGCGCACGCCATGCCGATGGAGGGCACCGCCGCGACCCGGCCCACCGCGGGCTCGTCCGCCCGCGACGACGTTGCGACCTGCAAGCTCGACGACGCCGCCGCGACGATCAAGCAGAGCATCGACTCCACCCCCTACGGGTTCGCGCTCGTCCTCGCCGACCGCGTCGTACTCGGCCGTGTCCGCCGGTCACGCCTAGACGCCGCCACCGACGACGCGAGCGCCGAGGAGCTGATGGAGCCCGGGCCGTCGACCACCCGCCCCCACAGAGGAGAAGCCCGCGATACCGTCTCCGTGGAAGCGATCGAATGGAGCATGGATGAGCGAGACTCAGCGAGTCGTGGCTCCGAAAGGCGAGTCACCGAGAGCAGCGGACACGGTGAACGCCCCTGGCAAGCCCGCGGGCGCACGGCGGGTGATCACAATCCTCGTCGCTGTGCTCGTCGCCGTTGTTCTGCCCGTGCTGGTGGTCGGCGCGCTCGTCGGACATTTCGGTGCCGCGGCGATGTTCCTTGGGCTTCTGCTCGGCGCTGTTGGAGCGAAGCTCGGCGGCCGTCGCCGGATGTTCTATGTCGCCCCAGCGGTCGGTGTGGCGGCGGGACTTGGAGCGGGCAGCGCGTATGACTGGTGGTGGGTGGCGCTGCTCGCCGGCCTGGCGCTGGTTGCTGGCGGGGGGATCGGGTTTGGATGGTTCCCGCCACTGCTGATGCTCCCATTTGCCGCCACGTTTGTCACCCCGCTTTCCTCGGCGGAAGATACGGTCATCTTCGGCGTCGTTGCCACGATCGGGGCGCTCTACGGGATCGTCCTCGCGCGGCGTTTTGGCGCTCCGCAGGTGGTCGAAGGAGAACGCCTGCCTTTCGGGCAGGCTGCGATCGTTGCGATCGTGTTTGGCAGCGTCGTCGGTGGCGCTGCGGCGATCGGCGTCGGGCTGGGATGGAGCGAGCCCTACTGGCTTCCTGAGCCGATACTGATTCTGACGCTCTACATTTTCCTGGGAAAACGAGAACGTATCCAGGAGAAGGCAATCGGAACGGCGCTCGGGGTGGTCGCTGCCGTAGCCGTTGCGATCGTTGCGCCGCCCCCGGAAGTGATCGCCGTAATCGCCACCGTTGCCTTCCTACTCGCGCTCACCCAACTGAAGACCTACTGGCTTTACTACGGCCTGTACACCTTCGCCCTTGTACTCGCCCTCGCCGCCCCCGCGAAGGTCGCCTCGGAGGCCAAGGAACGCGGCGTTGAGATCCTCGCGGGGATCGCCCTTCTCGTGATAGGACTGGCCATCCTTCATGCTCTCGCCGCACGACTATCGCACCGCGACCCACAGCCCGAACTCTCACAACCCTGATGCTACTGCTGGTTTCGCGTCGTTGTGAGCTTCTCGGCGGTTGAAGCGCATACGATCGCAGAGGACGACCAGCGGCAGCCCCGGGCCCTCGCCTACTGGCTACTGCTTCCTCTGCGATTGCGAGCGCGTGCTGGTCACCCCGCGCGGCGCTGCCCACCTCGGATGGCGGGGCGCGATTCGCCGCCGTCGTGAGCACCGCGGGCAGCCGAAAGCAGGTCCGCGCGCACACCGCAAGTCGCGCAAATCGCCAGAAGCAGGAGCAGGCGTCAGCCTTCCTATCGGAAGGAGAACGAGCACGCCGAGTCGACCGACTCACCGCTGATGCAACTCGATCGAGGCAGCATGGAGTGACCCGCGCTCCGCTGGCTCTTGCTACTTCTCGGAGGAGCGGCGGGCCAGTCGAGTTAGCGGCGCGCCCTCCGCGCCTCCAAAGATGAAGGCCGGAGGGACTAAGCAGGGACTAAGCAGCTATGGAAAACAATCGCCATCAACGACCCTCACGGCCGCCCCAAGTCCTGCGAATTCCAGCATTGATGGCCGACCACCACCAACCGCGACGTTCTCGTCCGACTTTGCGAGCAGGAGGTCACCGGTTCGATCCCGGTTGGCTCCACTCAACGGCCCTGCAAATCGACGTCTTTGGGGACGGTACGCGAGGGCGGGATGAAGTAGGGACTAAGCAAGACGCGCGCCCGGGTCGGGCCGAACGAATCAGCCGGTATGTTTTTTCGGACTCCCCGGGGGCCGGTGACCGTCAAGCTCGACTGATCATTGCTCGCCGTTGGGAGGCATTGCGTGCCACTCGAGCAGGGCACCGCCATGAGCACGAGATAGGATGCCCCGCAGTAACCGACCTACGCCGCGCCGGCCGATTTTCGCTTCGCGTAGGCCATGTGGAAGCCATCGCTCGCCGGCTCCGACGCCCGAAGCGAGTCGCTCGCCCTCTGCCTCCAAATCAGGATCAGGGCGACGAGCGTGATCGCAACTGGCTTTACGCGCCGCACGGCCCGCTTGGGGGTAACCATGCGCCTTTCGCACCGCAACCCCCAGCGCTCCTCAGCCAGTTAGGCTCGCTACCGTGGCATGGGCGCGGCTTGGGCGCGATCCTGTCGCGGCCTCGAACGCCGCGCCGGGGTCGCCGCGGGGAGCAGCGCGACGAGCTCCTCCTGCGCCCTGCGTAGAGTGGCAATGAGTTGCCAGGCGTCCTCGGTGACGTTGCGGTCGAGGACGACGCCGAAGTCAAGCCCGCCGCAGTAGCTCATGACGGTGATGTTCAACGCCGCGCCATCCATGATTGCCGAGATCGGGTGGAGCGCCTCCTGGCGCGCACCGGCGATGTAAAGCGGTGTCGGAGAGCCGGGGACGTTTGAGATCACGGCGTTGAGGATCGCCTGGCTGGGGTGGTTGGTCGCGACGATCGTGGTGACACGGGCCGCACGGGCAAACAGGGCGGGCGGAATCATGTTGTTGGCGTCCGCCAGGACGCTTGCGGGTACGGCGTTGTGGCGCTCCTTTGCCGACAGCAGCGCCTGATGGGAGCGGTGAAGGCGCTGCTCGGGGTCGGGCTCATTGGTGGGGATCGCGACGAACATCATCGAAACGCGGTTTCCGAAGGTGCCGACCTGCTCGCGCGTGCGTACCGAGACCGGGATGCCTGCCAGGAGTGGCTCCTCGGGCAACTCGCCTTGACCGTTCAGCCACTCTCGAAGTGCACCGGCGCAGATCGCGACGACCACGTCGTTGACGGTCGTGCCATAGGCATGCTTGATGCGCTTGACCTCATCGAGTGAGAGGCGCGTGAACGCCACCCGACGATGAGGGGAGATGCGGCCATTGAGGATCGTGCGCGGGGCGTGCAATCTCCTGCCTTCGAGAACGCCGCCATCCTGCTGGCGTGGCAACGCGCGGAGCGCCCGACGGCTGAGGCCCGCTAGCGTCGGGACGCCGGGGACGCTACGGATGGTAGGCACCGTGTCGAGATGCGGTATGACCCGCACGCTCGAGCGCACAGCGCGCAGCGGCTGACGCGGGAGTGCGCTCAGCCCGCGTCCCAGCATCGAGATCTGACTGGGAGCGCTGTCGGCGCGGTCTGGAGGATCGGGCGGGCGGATCTCACGGCCCTCGCAGGAGGAGTCGAGCAAGACGCTGAAGATCTCTGCGCCGGACGCGCCATCGATCGCCGAGTGGTGGAACTTTGTAAGCAGCCCGACACGACCGCCGGCCAGCCCGTGGATCAGGTAGAGCTCCCACAGCGGGCGTGAGCGGTCGAGCGGGCGTGAGACGATCCGCGCGACCTGCTCGGCGAGCATCGCGTCATCGCCGGGCGCCGGGAGGGCGAGCTCGCGGATGTGGAACTCGAGATCGAAATTGGGGTCGTCGACCCAGTAGGGATAGTCGAGGCCGAACGGCACCTCTGCCAAGCGCCAGCGGAATGGGGCGAGCAGGTGCAGACGCTGGGCGATCAGCTCGCGTAACGCGTCGAGCGTCAGCTTTCCGCCCGGTGCGGTCGAGGGGTCGTAGATCCCAAGGCCGCAGACGTGGCCGTGCGTGCGCCCGTTCTCCATCGCGAGGAACTGTGCATCGAGGCTGGTCAGCTGGCGCATGTCTCGTCCTCCGTTTCGGTCAGAGCGACCCTGCAATCGCAATGTGCGTCACGACCGCGACCATACGGGCACTTGAGCGCCGCGCTCCTGTAGGTGACCCACAAGCGCGCCTTCGCGCTTTGGGGGAACCCCCAAGCGCGCTCCTGAACCAGCGGCGTAGGCTCGACTCCAATCCAGAAAGGAGGGCGTCATGCCCAAGCTCCACGAGCAGATCGAGACCAACTACATCGGCGGGGAGTCGCTGCCCTGGGTTCCCTTCACGCCCTACAGCGACGAGGTCCTAATGAAGTACTGGAAGATCGACCCGGTGCGCGGTGAGGTTGTCGTATCGATGCGCTTCCCGCCGGGAATCGAGCTTCCCACCCACTATCACACCGGGATCGTGGTCGCGCACACCGTGCGCGGCGCCTGGCGTTACATCGAGCACGACTGGGTGTCGGGCCCGGGCGACACGGTGTACGAGACCGCCGCGTCCTCGCACACGCCCCAGAGCGTCGGTGATGAAGACGCCGAGGTCTTCTTCTACCTCATCGGCGAGCTCGAGTTTTTGGACGAGAGCGGCAACCTGCTTGCGCGCGAGAACGCGAAGACCGCGCTCGCACGTTACGAGTCCTACTGCGAGGCGAACGGGCTTACCGCGCAGAACCTGGCGAGCTTCACCGGCTGACCCTCGCTCGATCCGCTATCGATTGCTGCGCTTGGCCTGCGACCCACCAGGCCAGGCGCGGTGGGCAAACCGCGGTTGGTTTGAGACCGGAACGCGCCGATATGGTTGCACCAGATGGAGGAGCCGCAGTTCGAGCCCGCACGCACGCCGAAAGGGCGAAGCGCCTGGTCGGAGATCCTCAAGCCGCTCGCCGCTGACCTGCGCGCCAGCGCGCCTGAGCTGTCGACGGCGGTGGTGGGTGAGATCCGCGAACGATTTCCGCAGCTGTTCCCGACCGAGGATGACTTCGAGGAGAATCGCGCCAGCAGCGAGGCAAACATCGCGCTGTTCGCAGAGCTGATGGCCGAAGGCCGCGAGCCGGGCGAGGCCGAGCTGCCGGCAGTCGCGCTCGCCTATGTCCGGGAAGGCGTCCACCGTGGCGTCCCGCTCGCCGCATTTCTTCGCAGCCTGCGGCTCGGGCACGCCGCTGCTTGGAGCGCGATCCTCGGTCAACTGGAGGAGCGATGCGCCGATCGCGACCAGCTGGCTGCGGCCGCCGATCTCGCGTCCGCCTGGCTGTTCGCTTATGTCGACGTCCTCTCGAGCGTCGCCGAGGAGACCTACACGCAGGAGCGCGAGCGCTGGCTGCGGACCGCGGCGGCGGTCCAGACGGACACGATCGACGCGATCCTCGCTGGGCGTGATGTCGACGCTGCAACGGCCTCGCGCCGAGTGCGTTACGAGCTCGAGCGCGAGCACGTCGCGATCGTGAGTTGGTACGAGAGCGCCGAGGAGGGGCGCGACACGATCACCGATCTCGAGGCGGTGATCCACGAGCTCGCCGCGCGGCTGAGCGCCGACAGGCCGCTGATCGAGCCACTCGGCCTGCTCGCGGTCGCCGCCTGGGTGGGGAGCCGCTCTGGTTTCGATGCAGGCGCGCTCGACGACCTACGACTCGACACGAGCCTCGGTCCGGGAGCGCGACTCGCGCTTGGCGAGCCGGCACACGGCATCACAGGCTTTCGTGACAGTCACCGCCAGGCGCTTCACGCGCGGCGGGTGGCGACACTCGCGGGGCGCCCGCCCGGCGCGGTTACGCGCTATCGCCGGGTCGCCCTGACCGCTATGGCGACCGCCGATATGGAGCAGGCGCACGCGTTCGTGAAGCGCGAGTTGGTCGGGCTGGCCGGTGGCGATGACGCGTCCGCCCGCCTCATCGCAACCCTGCGGATCTTCCTCGAGGAGGGCGCGAGCCACAGCCGCGCCTCAAAACGGTTGGGCATCCATGAAAACACCGTGCGCTACAGGATCAAGCAGGCCGAGGAGCTGTTGGGACGGGGCGTCGAGGAGCGCACGCTCGATTTGCGCGTCGCGCTTACGCTCCTGAACGTCGTCAACGGCACCGACTAGACGTGAGTCAGCGCGCGAACGTACCCAGATCCTGCACGCGCCCGTCGTGCTGCCGTAGTCAGCCCACCCCAGCCCACGAGGCTCCGCTTGTGGGACTCCACAGCGCCGGCCGCACGAGAAGTGGAGATCCGACAAGAACGGGCCATAGCACCCGACGTAAGGTCGGCTGCGATCCAGGAACTCGATCGTCGCGGGGGAAGCTGACGGGTGTCATGCGAGCCCAGGTGGCTGGCGCTGAACGAGCGTCAGTCGGGCGTCACGGCTGATTCGCCGCCCCAACGAGCACGGTTCTCAATCACACACAGCGAAAGGAACCAGACCAACGATGAGGGCAATGATGACAACCAGCTGGCGACGCCTTGCGGCCGCGTTCGCGCTCACGTGCGCGATGTCGGCGGTGCTAGCCTCCAGCGCGTCCGCGGAAGAATACAACAAGGAATATGAACAGGCGCTGAGCGTGGGCACCCAGGCCTACGTCTACGGAGAGCCGCTGCTGGACATGCAGCGCGTCTACCAAGACATGACCAGCGTGACGGTGCCCGACCACCTAGGCGACGCACCTGTCAACCAGTTCTCGCACTTCACCGAACTCGCAAACACCAAAGAGGGCGTGGTTGTCGCGCCGAACGCCGACACGCTGTACTCGATCGCGTGGCTGCAGCTCGCACCGCAGCCGATCGTCGTGCATGTGCCGGCGAGCCCCGGACGCTTCAACGTGGTGCCGCTGATGACGCCATACACCGACAACTTCGCCAACATCGGCGAAGGCGCGTCCGGCATGCTGGCACCCGGTAACTACGTGATCGCCGGGCCGACAAGGTACGCGGGCAAAGAAGAAGTCCAGGGCATGAAGATCATCCACTCGCCCTATAACCGCGTGTGGATCATCCAGCGTACGCTCGTCAAAAACCACGAAGACCTCCCCAACGCGGTCGGCGATTCAGGCCGAAACGAAGCTCGTGCCGCTGAATCGCTGGAAAAAGGAAGGCCTCGACTACCAGCCGCCGGCGCCCGAAAAGGAAGTCACGACGCCGGGCGAATACCACGTTCCCGGCACCCAGGCGGGCGAAGAACCGAACACCTACTGGAACGCGCTCGGAGCGGCGCTGAAGCAATTCAAGCCCCCGGCCGCAGACAAACCCAAGCTCGAAGAGCTGAAGACCGTCGGCATCGGGCCCGGCAAGTTCCCCGTCAACAACGCAAAGCTCAGTGCGGGCACGCTCGCCGGGCTGCGCGCTGCGGTGGCTGCCGGACCGGGTCAGGTCACCAAAGAACTGACCGAACTGTTCCACGCCGGGTTCACCGCGCACAATGGCTGGTTGGTGGCGCCGCTTGGCAGCTATGGCACCAACTACTCGCTGAGGGCGATCACCGACAAGATCGGGCTCGGAGCGCTGCCGGCGAACGTGGCGATCTACCCGGTCGCGCAGACCGAACGCGCCGGCCATCCGCTCAACGGGGCGAGCACCCGCTACGTCGCGCACTTCCCCGCGAGCGATTTCCCGGTGCCCGTGCAGGCGTTCTGGTCGCTGACGATGTACGAAGCGAACGGTTTCTTCGTCGCCAATCCGCTGGAACGCTACACGCTTGGCAACCGCTCGAACCTGCAGTACGAAGAAGGCGCGCTGAACGTCTACATACAGAACGAAGAGCCGGCCACCGAAGCCGAACAGGACAACTGGCTGCCCGCCCCGGCGGGACCGTTCCAGCTGACGATGCGTCTGTATGGGACCGAAGAATCAGCCATCCCGGGCATCCTCGAAGGCGGAGCCGGCCACTGGACGCCGCCGACGATCCTGCCCTGCCTTGAAAACGGCAAAACCGCTGCTGGCTGGAACTGCGCCACGTAGAACAGCGCGGGCGCAGCAAAGGACATACGAACCGGACGGCCGCTCCTCAGTGCGGCCGTCCGGTGTCGTTCCCAGCAACCATGAAGGCCTAAAACGATGCTCATGCCACGGCCGCCCGCGGAGCATTGCGAGCGCCAACCAGCACTCGCGCCCAGACCTGCACGATCGACGAGCTTCGGGAGCGCCCAGTGGCACTCCGCTAGCCACTGCCTCGTCCCCGATTGCGAGCGTGTCCGCGCCAACGACGACGCCGCTCCCACGCTGCTGAAACGCCGATCACGTGGGCGCGAGCCGCCTGCTTTCGCCCCGCGAGGGTAGTCGTGCCGAACCTGCCCGGAGACCCGGAAAGCGCGGACAGAAGGGCAGCGGGCCGCGTTAGCGGAAGCGGCCCGCTCGTGCCCAGTCTGTGTCTATCTGCCGATGAGACCAGCCGTGGCTGAGATCACCGGAGCTGGCCGGGAGTGGACGGTGTCGATGATCTCCGAGCTATCGATCCCTTGCAGGTAGATCGAGGTGACACCGAGGTTCGCGTGCCCGAGCTGGCGCTGGATCACGACCAACGGGACGCCCTCGTGCGCCATCTCGACTGCATGAGCGTGGCGGAGCTGATGAGGGGCGAAGCGGCGACGGACACCGGCGAGCGCTGCGGTTCGTCGGAGTTGCTTGCGAGCGGCTGACGGCTCCCAATGCCTTCCAGCTGTCGCTCCGTGGATCACGCAAAGCAGTGCCCCGACGGGAAGGCTCGAGCGGATCTCGAGCCACGGCTGCAACTGATCCCAGGCCCAGTGATCCATCCCGACCTCGCGGCGCCTGCCGCCCTTGCCGCGGCGGACGAGCACAGCGCCTCGGGGCCGGTCGAGGTCAGTCTCGGCGAGGTCGAGTGCCTCGCTGATCCGCAGACCGGCACGCCACAGCATCACCATGAGTGCCCTGAGGCGCGCACCGTCGGGTCCATCGCCTGCTGCGCGCATGACCGCGACGATCTCCTCGATCGTCGGCGGATCAGCCGGGTAGCGGAGGCCTTTGTTCCTCGGAGCTCGTCCCCGGTGGTAGCCGGGCATCGTGGCCGGCGAGCGGCGATGACCAGCAGCATCCAGCAACACAGATTCCATGTCCTCTCCTCCTTGGGTTGTTGATCGGACCTGCCGATCCTCGCGCGGGTGCTGCGCTAAAGAGGACTCGAACGCTTCTTTTCGTACTACAATAACTGCGTGGAGATTCACCACTCGGCGCGCAAGCACAGCGTCGCCGACCAGGACATCCTCCACGCAATCGACCATGCGCTCGCAATCGAAGACGCTGGAGAAGACCCCGACCGATGGCTGCTCATCGGCCCGGATACCGCAGGCAACCTGCTCGAGGTGGTAGTCCTGATCACGGCCGAGGGCACACAGATCGTGATCCACGCCATGCCGATGCGCGACAAGTACACAAGGCTGGTCGACCCATGACCCAACCACCGATCCGCGGCCACACGAAATCCGGACGCCCGATCACCGACCAAGACGTCGAGGCCCTAGCCGCCGAAGCAGAGGCTGGCTACGACGCAGATGCGCTGATCGCCCGGCGCAACAAGCGCGGGCGGCCCGCGATCGGCAACGCCCCAGCCAGCGTCGAGTCAGTCCGGCTAGACCCTGAGCTACGGCGTCAGCTGCTTGAGCGGGCCGAGGCCGAGGGAACCACCACTTCTGAGCTGATCCGCGAAGCGCTACGCCGCTACCTCCGAGCCGCCTAACCGGCCCCACCCCTCGCTGGCGAGAAGCAGGGCTCGGGGCTCGATCGTTCGCCGGGACCCGGTTTTAGCCTGGTGCGGGCCTCTCGGCCTCGCGGCGGTCATGCCGCGTGCCGATCCGGCTGGCTGCGCGCAGTAGGCCTGGCGCCCGCCGGGCCGCGAACAGCACCACGCGGTCGCCGGTACGCAACTCACGCGTCTGGTCAGGTGCCGGCAGCGGCGCCGTTTCAGTGCCGACGGCGAACAGCTCCCACACGCCTTCCACGCCCTTGAGATCGCGCTCCCCTCGGGATTGCAGAGTGATGCCCGAGCCGGTCACGAGATCGCGGACCGTTCGGGACACGAGCACCTCATCTGTGCCGGCGTATGCGCTGACGCGCGCTGCGATGTGGACTGCGATCCCGGCGATGTCGTCGTCGATAACCTCGCACTCACCCGTGTGCACTCCAGCGCGAATCCTGAGGTCAAGATCGCCGGCGGCGGCGCAGATCCGCTCGGCGCAGCGGATCGCGCGAGCCGGACCGTCGAACGTGCTCAGGGAGCCGTCCCCGATCAGCTTCACCAGTCGCCCGCCCACGCCTTCGACCTCACGGCGCAGCATCCGCTCGTGCGAGCCCAGAACCTCGCGCCAGCGCGCATCGCCGAGCAGCGCGGCCTGCTCGGTCGAGCCGACGATGTCGGTGAACAGCACTGTCAGCACCGCCCGATCGGCCCTCACATCACCCGGCGCGCCGAGGATGAACTCCTCACACCGCCGGAAATAGGTGGAGAAGAACTCGCTCATCCTGTCGGTCTCGGGGAGCTCCTCGTAGGTCGCGTTGGGCAGTAGCTCGGCGACGTAGCGCATGGCGGCCTCGGGCAGGGTGTTGCCGGCGGGCCGCAGGACCAACGCGGGCGCCTGCACCGACCGCAGGACATCCCGCACATCGGCCCTGCTCGAGATCGCCTGCTGGGTGCGGACCATCGCCCGGCTGGCACACGCCCGCTCGAGGATCCCCCACGTGCGCGTGTTCCGCGGCGTGGCAAGCGCCGGCATCGTCATCCGCAGCGACTCGCCGCGCCCCCAGCGTTCATAGGCGTGGTCCCACTCACGCTCGTACGCTGCGACCTGCTCGGCGTCCTCCCAGCCGACCAGCTCCTCGACCGGTGCCGACAGCCAGCCCTGAGCGAACGGCGCCATCAACAGCAGCGCGTCGACCCGCTCGGGCTGCTGGGCGGCGAACAGCACCGCACCCAGGCTCGCGTCATAGCTGGTGTCGATTGTCGCGCTGGCAAACCCGGCCGCGTCCATCACCGCGGCCAGGTCGGCGGCGCGCTCCTCGATCGTCGGGACATGGTCGACCGGATCAGACAGCCCAAGCCCGAGCTGGTCGTACATCACGCAATCCCAGCGTTCTGCGACGCGCACCAACACGTCGCTCATCGCGGCGTCGGTCCACCACAGGTCCAGGTTCCCTGCGCTCGTTGGGATTATGACCAGGCGGCGGTCGCCCGAACCGAACCGCTGGTAGGCGATGTTCTTCCCCTCCCGTACCACGTAGCGCACCTCAGGTGGGATCTCCATCGCAAGCGAGATCCTAAATCAGGCACGACGCCACAACGAGCCGGCTCTGGCCCGCGAAGGCACATCGCGGGAGCGCGGTGCGGGGCCAGTTCGACCTAAGGCCAGCTATCGCTCGCCAGACCGGGGGTCACGCGGCGTTAAAGAAGCGTCCAGTTGCGCGGAAGGCATAGTCAAATAGGAGCTTGTTGAGCGGGCCGCGGCCGAGCGGGCGGGGCGTCAGCGCGATCTGCCACGTGAAGCGGCAGTGGTCGGTCCCTTCTGGTTCAACGAGGTAGTCCTCGGCAAAGCTGGTGAACACAGGGAGGTTGTATCGGGCGAAGTAGAACGCCTGGCGTCGGCCCTCCTCCCAGATAAAGAAGTACGCATCGCCGACCGACAGCCCGCCCATTGTCTTCGCCCGACGCGTCGTTCCGACGCCGAACGGTCGCGGGGAGGTCCAGCGGATGCGGAGCCCTCGGCACCAGTACAGCGGTTGCTCGCCCACGAGCTCCGCCCACACCTCGTCAGCGGGCCTGGCGATCGACCAACTACGCGAGAAACGCTGCGGAGCGAGATCAAAGTAGCTCTCATCGACGGGCTTCAGTGCCGGCACGACGCGACTTATACCGAACGTCAAGCCCGCTCGCCAGGACCGAGCATCACCTGTACTGGACGCACCAGGCTGACCGCTGTTTGCGGGATAGTGGCGGAAGTCTGGCGGTCCCGCTTCGCTCACCACGCGATGCCTCACCCGGCTCTGTCCGGAGTCTCGCGTTGCGCGGCAAGCTCGCATCTCGGGCGAGTGCCTTCGCCCATGAGGCGGCTGGGAGCGCCACCGCTTCGGCGACCCGGGGCTCGTGGGGAATCACGCTGCTGCGAGGTGACAGCGTCCGCTCTCAGTGTCCGCTCTCCAGCTGCCGGTCGGGCTCGATCACGGGTGCGCCGTGAAGACGTGGGCGACGGCTCCGCGGCTGAAGGCGGTGGTGCTCACGGGCTCGATCGCGAGCGGTGCGGTGAACAGCCGCTCGCCCGCACCGAGGACCACGGGGTGGACGACGAGGCGGTACTCGTCGATCAGGCCGGTCTCGACGAGCGATCGAGCGAACCGGACGCCGCCCTGCGCGAGCAGGTATCCGCCTGAGCGCTCCTGCTTCAGACGAGACACGGCGTCGGCCAGGTCTCCGGTCGCGATCGTCGTCTCGCCCCAGTCGGCGGATATGAGCGACTTCGAGAACACCACCTTGGGGATCTCGTTCATCGGCGCCGCGAACGGCCCGGATGAAGCGGGCCAAAAGCTCGCCCAGCGCGCGTAGGTCGCGGCGCCGACGAGATGCGCGCCGGCGTTGCTCACGGTGTCGAGGACCCACTCGGCGCCGTCGGGAGAGCGTCCCGCCGCCTCCCAGCCGGAGCTCCCGTCGGCCGCTCCGACGTATCCGTCGAGCGAGACGGACATCTTCAGGATCAGTGAGGTCATGCGCTGCTTCCTTTCCGGGATGGACGACATACCGCTATGGACTCTGCCGACTTCGGAAAGTCATCGGTGGCGAGCGGGACGGCGAAGGGCGCGGGCAAGCGAAGGCGCCGCGACGTTCCGATCGCGTGGATCCACTCAGACGCGAGACCGCACAACCCTAGTACGGTCGCTGCTGCACAGGCACCCGGCGACGAATGGCAGCGGCCCGGCGCCCTGTGCGTAGGCGAACGCAGGCGCGAGCGCCAAGGCCGCCCTGTTTTCTGAGGGGGAGGTGCCGGGAGAGATGCGCCGTGAGCCTGCTCTTCTGAGGGCGCGGGTATGTATGACGCCGCTTGCGCGGCGCTGCTACGCCCCGAGCCGCCTCAGGGCCAGCTTCACCACGTCCGCGCGGCTGCGCGCGCCATGATCGGCGGCGATGAAGTCGCTGCCGATCCACAGCGAGTAGAAGACCATGCAGCGGGCCTCGACGTCATCCTCGTCGGCGCAGAAGGCACCGAACAGCGAGCGCAGGTAATCCATGCGCCGGTTGTCGACGCGTCGCAGGCGCTCGGCGACCGTCCGCTCGCGCCGGGCCCAGTCGCGTACGGCGAGGTCGATCTTCAGCGGCTCGATCGCTCAGGGAGTCGTCGCTTGAGCCGGCGAGCCCGGACAGTCGCTGCAGCTTGGCCTTGGCATCCCCACCGGCGCTCTCGACACGCTCGATCACCTCATCGACGCCTAGCCGCTCCCACTTGTCGAGTATCTCCTCCAGCAGCGCGCGCCGGTCCTCGAACTGCCAGTAGAAGCCGCCCCTGCTGACGCCGAGCGCCCGCGCCAACAGCTCGATCCGAACGGCGTCCGGGCCGCCGGCGGCAAGCGCCCGCAGCCCCTCCTCGATCCAGCTGCTGCGTGGCGTAAGCGTCGGGGCGGACATCGCCTATTGGTGTTGGTTCCGCACGGAGTTGACAGCGCTGCAGATAATGGCTAACGTCATCCATACAGTACTGTAGGGATGGCCAACATGAGGCTCACGAACACCGCTCGACATGGCACAGGATCGCTCGGATCGCCGAGAGCTCGGCGTGAACGTCCCGCTGATCGTCGCCGGATCCCTCGCCATCCTCGGCGCCGCCATCCACGGAGTGGGAGGCGAGGTCCTCTGGTGAGAAAGCTGTCGCCGGGGATGCTGCCCTCCAGTCGCTTCGGTGGCCCGCGAACTACCAAGACCATGATCCACGTCACCTGGCACATGACGACCATCGCCTTTCTCACGGTCGCATGCGCGCTCCTCCTGTCGGGCTCGGTCCTGCACGGCGATACAGCCCGGGGGCTCGCCGTGCTGGCCGCCGGTGCGTGCACCGGCTTCGCGGCGCTGACGGTGGGGATGAGGGGTGCCACCATCCCCTCGCTTACTGTTGCGCCACCCCGGTCCCGCCCTGCTCACCGCCACAGCGGCGTTGGCGTGGTGGGGAGCTCTCTGAAGAAGATGGGTGTCGCGGCGACAGCGTACGACCTCCGGCCTGATCCTCGAAGAGCTCCGGCGAAGAGCCTGAGGGACGCTCGTCTTCCTACGCCAATACCGACTCGTTGGGAGCCACCGCTCACCATCCGCGGGCGGCGATCCCGAATACGGCCGGCTCGGCGAGGCGCTCAGACGCCCAGCGCCGTTACCCAAGCAACGGCGTGAGAGCAAACACCACGATCCGGCTGCGAGCCGGAAGGAGGTCGGCACACGATGCCAACGCCAAGGCGACGCGCGCACCCAACCCACCGTCCAAAAAGGAGGAGCTCACCATGAGCGTCGTCTTCACCGAGGACCGCGGCCGCGTCCGCCACGTTGTGCTTGAATCGGCCGAAGAAGCGCAACGCCATGAATCAGCAGCTGCTGCGCGAGCTCGGCGCTGCGCTCGGTGAGGCCGCATCGGACGGCGACGTTCACTGCGTCGTGCTGCGCGGCGAGGGCCCGGTCTTCTCCGCGGGTATAGACCTCGCTGAGTTCGCACAGCCACCCACGCGCTCGTTCCGCACCGCGTTCCTCGACTGCGCGAACAGCTGTGAAGAGATGACCAAGCCCGTGGTCTGCCAGATCCATCGCGCTGCTGTGGGAGGAGCGCTCGAGGTGGCGCTCGGCTGCGACCTGCGGATCGCCTCAAGCGACGCCCAGCTCGGTCTTCCCGAGGTCAAGTTCGGGGTCATCCCCGATGTCGGCGGCTCCACCCGACTGCCCGCCGTCGTCGGCCTAGGGCGGGCCAAGGAGCTGATCATGACCGCGAGAATGATCGACGCCGACGAGGCCGAGCGCATCGGCCTCGTCAACCGCGTCGTCGCGCCGGACGATCTCGAGCAGGCCACCGAGGCATTAGTCGCAGGAGCTGCTGGCCAACTCCCACGTAGCACTGGGCCGCGCCAAGCGCGTGATCGATAGCTTCCGCGCGTCCTACGCTGGCGCAGTCGCTCGAGATGGAGGGCGCGGTGCAGGCGTACCTGCTGATGGCCGCGCGCGAGAGCGCGCGGGCAGAGCCCAGCCCGAGGAAAAGGAGGCTGAGCTCGTGGTAGCTCAGACGCGACCCCGCTACAAGGGCTGACGATGGCGCGAGCGCTCAAACTCGGACTCAACACCGCCCGGCGGCACTGCGCTGGCTACTCCTTGGCTCCCGATTGCGAGTACGTCCGCGTCAACGGCGGCGCCGCTCCCAGAGTGCTGTAGGGCATCCCGCGTAGGCGAGCCCCTGCTTTCGCCGCCTGAGGGTATTCGTGCCGAACCCGCCCGGAGACCGGAAAGCGCGGCATGCGGGGCGCGGTCTGCACCCGTGCTCCTGCGATGCCGTGATCGATGATATTTGGCTGCGGATCGCGGTCTCAGCATGTGCGGCCGTGGTTGCGCCGTAACGACCGATTGGAGTGGAGATGGCGAAGCTGATCTATGCGGCGATCGTCTCGCTTGACGGGTACGTCGAGGACGAGGAGGGCAGGTTCGACTGGGCGGCACCGGATGACGAGGTGCATTCGTTCGTCAACGATCTCGAGCGGCCGATCGGCACCTACCTATACGGGCGCCGGATGTACGAGACGATGCTGTTCTGGGAGACTGTGAGCACCGAGGCCGATGAGCCGGCAGTGTTCTGGGACTATGCTCGGATCTGGCGGGCAGCTGAGAAGATCGTGTACTCGCGGACGCTTCAGACGGTATCCAGCGCGAGGACGCGGATCGAGCGCGAGTTCGATCGAGACGCCGTCCGGCGGCTCAAGCAGTCCTCGGGGGCCGACATCGCAGTCGGGGGTGCCGAGCTCGCGGGCCACGCAATCGGCGCGGGGCTGGTCGACGAGTGCCATCTGTTCTTGTGCCCGATCGTGGTGGGAGGCGGCAAGCGTGCCCTGCCAGACAACGTCCGCGCGCAACTCGAACTTCTCGATGAGCGCCGGTTCCGAAACGGTGTCGTTCACCTCCACTACCGCGTAAGCGTCTGACCGGGCCGGCAACGCGACGCTCGGCAAAGACCTGCTCTAGCGATCGCGCGAGCATCTGGCTGGCTCGCCGCAGCGACCCGCTCAGCGCGGCGAGGAGAGCGCAGTCGCTAATGGGAGCCTGGCGTCTCGAGCACTTGCTTGACGAGGTCGGTGTCGTTGTACTCGGTGAGCTCGGACACCTTTCCGTCGGCTAGCCGGAAGACATAGCAGTAGGTCTGGTGGTAGGGCTTGCCCGCCTTCGTCGTCGCCTGGCCACGAGCCTCGACGACCACGACGTCGTCCTCGGCGACGATACGCTCAGCGTGGGCCGTGTAGCGGTCGGCGAACTGACGAAAAAGCGGACGCATCAGCTCGTCGACGATCGCCTGCTTGCCTTCATAAGTGCGTGACCATGGCGAGCTACCGATCACGGTCCAGCGAGCTTCATCCGACAAGGCATCCAGAAACGGACGTCCATCCCCGTTCGCCAAGGCGGCGAAGACGTTCTCCAATAGTCGCTTGTTTCGTTCCATAGCCATGCCCTCAACCTTACGCGAGCATCGACCGAGACCCGCATCGCGTGTGCGACAGGCGGTCCGACCCACCCGGCCCTCTGGTCCTGCCTAGCGCGGACAGCAGGAAGTCGGCCGCGGTTCGGCGTCCGCGCGAGCCCGCCCACTCGCGCGTGGCGACAAGCGGGACTATCGCTGCCGGCCATCGAGGAGGATCGTCCAAGACTCGATCGACTTGATGGTGAGCATGCCGTTCTTGTGCCAGTTGTCTTGTGCAAGGCGCTCTCTAACGGCCTCGTCCGAGGGTGCCGAGACCGCATGCAGGACCTCGCGTTCGCCGGCGAGCGGTCCCCCGAGAACGATGAACCCTTCGTCGACCAGAGAGTCCATGAATCGCGCGTGCTCATCCCAGCCGTCCTGCTCGCGCAAACCGCGCGACCAATCCCACGGACTACCACGCTCAAGCCGAACGGCGAAGAACACGCGGCAACCTTACGCCGAGCACCCGGTTCGCGCGGAAAGCTCGCTTGGGATCAACGGTGTTTGCCCGCGGTCGGCGGGATGCTGAGATCGAGCTGCTCCAGACGCTCCGGGTCGAGAAGAACATCGATCTGGGCGATCTTCCCGTTCGTGACGGTGAAGGCCATCACCGAGAACACGCGGCCGGGCGGCGCCACCACGGCCCCGGCGGCGCCGTTCACGAGCGCGGGTCTGACGAACGGGTAAAGCTTCGAGTAGGTGGCCGTGTGCGTGGCCACGGCGTCCGCGCCGCGCAGCACGAGTGAGGCCTCTGCGCGCAGGACGCCGCCGTCGATCCTCAGCTCGACGTCGGGGTCGAGCACCTCCAAGAGGGCATCGAAGTCGCCGTCGCGCGAAGCGGCGAAGAACGCATCGACGACACGTCTCTGCCGCGCGAGGTCACGGTCGGGCTCCGGCGAGTTGCGCACGCGCCGGCGGGCGCGGCTGGCGAGCTGCTGGGCGGCGGCTTCGGAGCGGTCGAGCGCGGTGGCGATGTCGGCGAACGGCACGCCGAACACGTCGTGCAGCACGAACGCGAGTCGCTCGGCGGGGGTTAGCGCGTCGAGCACCACCAGCAGCGCCAGACCCACGGACTCGGCCAGAAGCGCCTCGTGTTCGAGGTCATCCTCCTCGAAGCTGACCACGGGATCCGGGACGTGCACCGAGAGCTCCTCGCGTCGCGCTCTGCGCGAGCGCAGCATGTTCAGAGACACCCGGCCGACGACCGTCGTCAGCCAGGCCCGCATGTTCTCGACGGTCGCGGGATCCTGGTCGCGAATTCGCAGCCATGCCTCTTGCAGGGCATCGTCGGATTCGCTGACTGACCCGAGCATCCGGTAGGCGACCGCGCGGAGATGCGGTCTGTGCTGCTCGAACCGTTCGGTCAGCCACTCGCGCTCGTCCATCGTCAGCTCCCCGCTCCCGCGATCAAATCGGTCACCAGTGGTTGTGGTAGCCGACGCTGGTGGTCAGGGCCGCCGCCGCCAGGACCAAGAAGAACACGGCTCCTCCGATCTGGCGGTCGCGGACTCGTAGGTGAGCGGTCACAGCGCAGATGAAGTACACGACGAGGCCGATCGCTGCAGCCGTCCCCAACGCCGGTACGGCAAAGCCCGTTAGAAGTCCGACCGCGCCGGAGGCCAACAGCGTGCCTAGCGGGACCATCCATCGTCGCGAGACCTGTACCCGGTCAGCGACGACCTTGACCGACTCGGCGCCGACGAAGTTCAACGAGGCGGCGTAGCCGTTCGCGATCGCCGCCAGGATCGTGATAACGAGATAGGTGACGTGCATAACCCATAGACACGCGGCGCCCGAAGAACCTGACAGCCCATGATGCGCTCCTCTGCCACGACGGATCGTCGACCGGCTCGAACCCCATGCACCGCTACCAGGCGGTCCTGCTCCGCTCCCGCTACAGGCACCTCAACACGTGCCAGCGGAGCCCTGCTTGGCGCGGAAGGCAGGGCCGTCAGCGGGATCTCGGGCGCCGGCGACTCTGGCCGGTCACCCTCGTGGCGAGGAGGAGCAGTTCGGTCGCGGGGGCTCGCGAGTCCTGCTTTCGCCTCCGAGACATCTTTGCCGACGTTCGATCGGACGAACGCAAAGGGGAGTGTCTGCGTGTTTGGGCACACGCCCGGGACACGCTTACTATTCGTAAGTGTCGCAGGAACTGAGAACCCCCGGGATTGCCAGGGCTTTTGTAGAGGTGACGACCGGAATCGAACCGGTGTAAACGGCTTTGCAGAGCGCTCGAAACTCCGGTTCTTGGCTTATCTAAGCGGTTTTCAAGGGCGTCCGGTGCTCTCAGGTGACCTCCCAAAACGCTCCGTCTGGGAGAGCTTTGGGAGAGCGCGGTCTTCGACGCCGCCGTAGAGATAACGGCAGATGTGCGTGCCGGTGGTCTTGGCGTGCGGTCTGGCTATCGCATCCTTCCGTGAAGCAGCAGCCCGGGCAGCGGAAGCAGGTCCGCACGCCGGCCCATGGGTGCTCGGGACGCCGGTGAATCGCGCGTCGCTATCCGAGGTGTCGGAGAACAGCGTGTCCGTTCAGGGCGGCCGACGGCAAGTATGGGGGGCCTTCCTTTCTTCAGGCTCTCGTCTGAGCGCCCGTGGAGGTTTGTAGCGCTGGCCGCTGTATGGTCGTGTCGATCTGCTTCGCGTCGAGGGATGCGGAGGGGAAAGTGACTTCGACGGTCAGCCCGCCGTCCGGGAGCGGTAGGGCCGTCAGCGTGGCGCGATGGGCGGTGGCGATCGCGTTGACGATCGCGAGGCCGAGCCCGTTCCCGCTGCCGTGGGTGGTGCGGGTTCCGTGAAGACGTTGGAACGGTTGCAGCAGGCGTGGCACCTCCTCGGCGGGGATCGTCGGACCGCTGTTGGCGACCATCAGGAATGCGTGCTCCTGGCGGCTGCCGGTCGTGATCTCGACGTGTCCCTCAGGGATGTTGTGGCGGATTGCGTTGTCGATCAGGTTGGCGATCAGGCGCTCCAGGAGCCGCGGATCGCCGGCAGTTGGTGCTGGGGCGAGCGTCGCGCGAACGTCGAGCTCGCGGCCTGCGGCCTCTGACTCGCGTGCGAGCAGGGCCTTGGAGGCGAGGGTCGCGAGGTCGAGGTGCTCGCGGCGCTCCAGTCCGGCTTGGCCGCGCGTGAGCGCCAGCAGACCGTCGATCATCTGCTCCAGGTGCTGCTCGGAGGCGAGCACGCGCTCGTGGGCCGCACGCAGCGAGGTGAAGTTCGCGTCGGGGTCGGCGAGCGCGACCTGGATCAGCGCTCGCTGGCGTGTCAGCGGCGCGCGCAGCTCGTGCGAGGCGTTGGCGACGAACTGGCGTTGCGCTTCGAACGCGGCGTCGAGCCGCCCGAACAGGTCATCGAGGGTGTCCCCGAGTTCCTTGAGCTCGTCCTGCGGGCCGTCGAGGGCCAGGCGCTCGTGCAGGCTCGTGGAGGAGATCCTTCGCGCCGTGCGGGTGATCGTCCGGATCGGTCGCAGCATCCTGCCGGCAACGAGCCAGCCGGCCAGGACGGCGAGCACGGCCACGATCGCCAGCGCGATCCCCGAGTTGACCAGAAGCTCGTGCGAGTCGGCAGCGCGCTGTGCGGCTTGGACGGGCCCTACCTGTGCCAGCTGATGCACGGCGTCTGTCAGCTGACGCTGGTCCTGTGCCAGCTGATGCTGAGCCTGTGTCACCTGATGCTGTACCCGTGCCAGCTGAGTCGGCACACCCACGATAAGCCGAGGCCGAGCCTGCGCCAGCTCGTGCTGAGCCTGTCCCAGTTCCTGCTGAGCCTGCGCCAGCGGATGCGGTGCTCGATGACGACGGATTGGCCCTGAGGGGCGAGAGGCTTAGCAGGCGTAAGCGGAAGCTGGAGATGCTGGATGGCGGGAGTGTGAGGAATCGTGCGGTAGGTGTGGCGCTCTGTATTCGGTCGCCCGCTCGAAAAGGACGTAGGTGGTGGCGACCAGCGCGACGCCGGAGAGCAGGAACAGGCCGCCGTAGAGAGCGGTGAGCCGCAGCCGGGCGGTGCGGCGAGGCAATCGCAGCCAAGAGCGTGGTGCGAGCCGGGGGTGCGCGACGCCCGTCACGCGCCTCCGATGCGGTAGCCGGCCTTCGCGACGGTCTCGATCACGGGTGGATCGCCGAGCTTGGCGCGCAGCCGGCTGATCGTGATCCTCACCGCGCCTGTGAACGGGTCGGCGTTCTCGTCCCACACGCGCGCGAGCAGCTCCTCGGCCGAGACGACCCGGCCCTGGGCGGCGAGCAGCAGCTCCAGCACCCCGAACTCCTTGGGCGTCAGCTCGAGATCACGGCCAGACCGCGCGCGCGCAGCGCTTGGCCGTATCGAGCACGACGTCGCCGTGCTCCAGCACCGGCGGGATGCTCGGCTGCGCGCGGCGGGCCAGCGCGCCGACGCGCGCCACCAACACGGGGAAGTCGAACGGCTTTCCCAGGTAGTCATCCGCGCCGAGCCCAAGCCCGTCGACCAGATCCTCATTCTCCGCCGCGCCGGTCAGCATCAGCACCCGGCCGCGCCCGCCGGCCGCAACCAGCTTCGCGCACACCTCATCGCCGTGCAGCGCGGGAAGGTCACGGTCGAGCACGATCACGTCGTAATCATTGACCAGCGCGCGCGTCAAACCAGCCTGGCCGTCGAACGCGACATCGACCGCCATCCGCGCGTGGCGCAGCCCGGCTGCGACCGTTGCGGCCAGCTCCTCGTCGTCCTCGATCACAAGCACCCGCATCAATAGCTCCTCCTCGTGAAGGTAGCGCCGCGGTGTTTCAAGGCTGTTTCGCCGGCTCCGTCAAACAAAACGGCTGCCAGCATCGGAGAGCGAAACAGCGCCGAAACAACCCACCGCGTAGAACTGTCGAATGCGCCTGCTCACCGCCACGGCACTCCTGGGCGTCACGCTGGCGCTCGCCGGCTGCGGCGGGGGCTCCTCGAGCTCCGGCGTCGCCCACCTCTCCTCCGGGAAGGGTGCCTCAACGGCGAGCTCCGAAGGCGGCGGCTCGTCGCCTGAAAGCCCCGCGAGCCTCCAGCAGGCAATGGTCGCCTTCGCCAAGTGCATGCGCGCCAACGGCGTGCCCAACTTCCCAGACCCGAGCAGCGGCAGCGGGGGCTTCCCCGTCCACGCGCGCGGATTGATCAATTCGCCCTTGTTCAAGGTGGCGCAGGCGAAGTGCCACAAGCTCCTGCCGGAAGGTCCCGGCTCGGGCCCCCGCCCTCCCCGCAGACGCTGGCGCGATTTCTGGACATCGCGCGGTGCATGCGCCAGCACGGCGTCTCCGACTTCCCCGACCCTCGGACCTCGGCGCCTCCAAAGCCGTTCGGCTCCGGCATCGCAGAGCTGAGCGACATCGAAGGGGTGATCCTCCTGTTCGGAAGCACGATCGACCAGCAGTCGCCGGTGTTCACGCGAGCGGCAGCCGCGTGCGCGTTCCCGCTGCACAACCACTGATGGGAGTCCGGCTGCTCACCGCCGCGGCACTCCTGAGCGGGGTGCTCGTGGCGGGATGCGGGGGAAGCTCAACAAGCCCGACGGGCGGCGCGAGCACCTCGGCGTCCGCGGCGAGCGCCGTCGAATCGGGGGTCGCGTTCTCCAGGTGCATCCGCTCGCACGGGGTGCCGAACTTCCCCGACCCGAAGGTCAGTGGCCAAACGGTCCGGATGGGCTCGCCGAGCATCGTGCGGTCGCCCGCGTTCCAGTCCGCCGCGCACTCGTGCCAGCGCCTGCTGCCGAAGGGCCCTCCGAGCTCCGAACCCCCGTCCACGCAGGCGCAGTCGCGGATGCTCGAGGTGTCCGCATGTATGCGCAAGCACGGGATCTCGGGCTTCCCCGACCCGAGCACCTCGCCTCCATCGAACCCGGCCGGCAACAGCGGGATCATCGGCAGCGGCGGGTACTACCTTGCGATCCCGAAGTCGATCGACACGAGCTCGCCGGCGTTCGAGCAGGCGGCGGCCGCGTGCAACTTCGGGCCCGGGCGGTGAGCCCCGATCCGGGAGAGGACACAAACCCCCGAAGCAGACCCTGAAGGAGACCAGATGCCGCACAGCATTCGTCCCAGGAGGCCTATCCCGTCGCGAGCGAGCCTGCTCACCCGCGCAGCCTTCCTGAGCGTCGCCGTGGCGCTCGCCGGCTGCGGAGGCTCGTCCTCCAGCCCCGGCGTCGCGCACCTCTCCTCCGGCAAGAGCGCTCTGCGACGGCGAGCACCGAAAGCGGCGGCTCCCCCGAAAGCCCTGCGAGCCTCGAGCAGGCGGGGGTCGCCTACGCCAAGTGCATGCGCGCAAGCGGCGTGCCCAACTTCCCAGACCCGAGCGCCGGCGGGGGCTTCCTCTTCCACGCGCGCGCTGGAATGATCCGTCGTCGCCCGCGTTCAAGGCGGCGCAAGCGAAGTGCCAGCAAGCTCATGCCGGCCGGCCCCGGCTCGGGGCCCCCGCCCTCCGCACAGACGCTGGCGCGGTTTCTGAATATCGCGCGGTGCATGCGCCAGCACGGCGTCTCCGACTTCCCCGACCCTCGGACCTCGGTCCCCCCAACCCGTTCGGCTCCGGCGGCGCCGGCGTGATCAGCGACATCGAAGGAGTGATCCTCTGTTCCCGAGCACGATCGACCAGCAGTCGCCAGCGTTCACGCGGGCGGCAGCCGTATGCGCGTTCCCGCTGCACAACCACTGATGGAAAGGTCAAGCAGGCACCGGAAAGCTCACCTCGACTTCTAGGCCTCCGCCAACTTGGGCCCGGAGGGCCAGCGTTGCCCCGTGAGCGCCAGCGATCGCGTGGACGATCGAGAGCCCGAGGCCGTGTCCGTCGCCGTGGCTGGTGCGCGCTGGTCCGAGTCGCTGGAAGGGTTGCTGGAGGCGGTCCAGCTCCTCGGCTGCGATCACGGGGCCGTCGTTGGCTACCGACAGGACGGCCTGTCCCGCCCCGGTTGCCGTCGTGACGGCAATGCTACCGCCGGCCAGGTTGTGCGCGATCGCGTTGTCGACGAGGTTCGCCACGAGACGCTCGACGAGTTGCGGGTTGCCCTCCAGCCCGGCGCGATCGAGCGTGGCGTTCAGAAGCAGACCGTGGCGCTCGATCTCGGGACGGCGAACGGCGAGCGCCTGCTCGGTCACCGCCGTCAGGTCGACCGGCTCGCGCCGGTCGAGGGCCCGCTCGCCGCCGGCGAGGCTGAGGAGCGCCTCGATCAGCCGCTCCAGCTGCTCCTCGGAGGCGAGCACGCGTTAGTGGGCGGCGCGCAGCGCCTCGGACGGGGCGTTGGGGTCCGCCAACGTGACCTGCACCAGCGTCTTGAGCCGGGCGAGCGGGGTGCGCAGCTCGTGGGAGGCGTTGGCGACGAACTGGCGCTGGGCGTTGAAGGACACGTCGAGTCGCGCGAGCAGCCCGTCGAAGGTGTCTCCGAGCTCCTTGAACTCGTCGTCGGGACCCTCGAGCGCAAGCCGCCGGTGCAGGTCTGTGGCAGATATATCGCGGGCCGCGCTCGTGATCGTGCTCAGCGGGCGCAGCACACGTCCTGCCATAAGCCACCCGAGCCCCATCGAGACGGCCGCCATCACCGCCAGCGCGATCAGCGACACGAATGCGAGCACCCGCAGGTCGGCGCCGTGCTGGCCGGGATTGAACACCTGCACCGAGGCTCCGCCAGGACGTGCGTGCAGCGTTGACTGCATACCCTCTTCGCCGGGCCCGACGAGCCCCAGGGGAGGGGGGCCGGATGCCTTGGCGCTCGAGCTCGAGTGCCCGAACTGGACTGGGATGACCTGCGAATAGTCGCCATGGGTGTGCGATACGACGGTGTAGGTGATCGTCAGCAGCGCCGCGCCCGAGATGAAGAACAGGCCACCGTAGAGCAGCGCCAGACGCAGGCGGATCGTGCGCCGCGGCAAGGGCAGCCACCGCGCGAGGAGAGTCAGTCGGCTGAAGCCCACGGCGTGCACTCAGATCCGGTAGCCGGACTTGGCGACCGTCTCGATGACCGGGGGATCACCGAGCTTTGAGCGCAACCGGCTGATGGTGATCTTGACCGCGTTCGTGAACGGGTCGGCGGCGTCGTCCCACACCCGCGCGAGGAGCTCCTCCGCCGAGACGCTGCGACCCTGCGAGGCGAGCAGCAGCTCGAGCACACCGAACTCCTTCGGCGCGAGCTCGATCTCCTTGCCGGCACGAGACACACGGTGCTGCACGGTGTCGAGCACGAGATCCTCACAGCGCAGCAGCGGCGGGATCGCGGGCTGGGCACGGCGCGCCAACGCACCGATCCGCGCCACCAGCACGGGGAAATCGAACGGCTTTGGCAGATAGTCATCCGCGCCGAGGCCGAGCCCCTCCACCAGGTCGTCGATCATCGCCGCCGCGGTCAGCATCAGCACGCGGCTGCGACACTCGCTGTCCACGAGCCTCGCGCAGAGCTCATCGCCGTGCATGCCCGGCAGGTCGCGGTCGAGCACGATCACGTCGTAGTCGTTGACCGTGGCGCGCGCGAAACCGGCCGGGCCATCGAGCGCGACGTCCACGGCCATGCCCGTCTGACGCAGACCGAACGCGATCGCCTCGGCCATCTCCTCGTCGTCCTCGATCACAAGCACCCGCACATTTACCAGGCTACTTCTCGGCGGTTTCAGCACGGTTTCGCCGACGGAGAAGTCCACCGCCTGAGCGGCGATACCTTCCCGAAACCGTCGATGTCGTACAACAGCCGAGAGCACGAACCTCGCGAGCCGCAAAGGAGACGACATGCAACGGCACGCCAAACACAGCGGTGACCGGAGCACGACGACCGTCCAGGGACTGGGAGCGGCTGCTCTGGCCGCGGCCCTGATCGCTCTCGGTGTGCTCGTGGCGGGTTGCGGTGGTAGCTCGCCGAACAATGGTGTGGCGAGTCTCGGGTCGCACGCGTCGAAAACGTCCACGACGAGCTCGACGGCGGCCGGTTCGACGGGCGGTGGCGAATCCTCGCCCGGGAGCCAGGCTGTGGCGTACTCGGCGTGCGTGCGCGCACACGGCGTGCCCAACTTCCCCGACCCAAAAATCACCACCAACGGCAACGGGGGTAGCGTGGCGATAGCGATCAATCCTTCGATCTCGAGCAATCCTCATTTCAAGTCGGCGCAGCAGGCGTGCAAGAAGCTGCTACCGGGCGGTGGCCCAGGCGCAGAAGGCAACCACCAGATCACCCCCTCCGAACAATCGCAGTACCTGAAGGCGGCGGCGTGCATCCGCTCCCACGGCGTGCCGAACTTCCCCGACCCCACATTCTCCGGTGGCGGCGTGCACATCGAACATCAGAACCTCAACGAGAGCTCACCGGCGTTCAAGTCGGCGGTGCACGCCTGCGAATCGCTGATCCCCGGCGGCGTGCACGGCGGCTCGAGCGCGTCGCCCCAACCAGCGCCATAAACCCGCCCGTCCTCAGCTTTTTTTCAGGTTGGCCTGTCAGCATCGGTTAATGCGTCTGTTGGTCGTCGACGACGATCCCTCCGTCCGCGAGGCGCTCGAGCTCGTGCTGGACCTCAACGGGTTCGGGGTGGCGACGGCCGTGGACGGCAGCGAGGCGATTCGCACACTCGCGGTCGACCGGCCCGATGCGGTGATCCTCGACGTGCTCATGCCCGGCCTGGACGGCCTCGAGGTCTGCCGGCGGCTGCGCGCGACCGGCGACCGCACGCCCGTGCTGATGCTGACCGCACGTGCCGAGGTGTCAGAGCGGGTGGCGGGGCTCGAGGCCGGCGCCGACGATTATCTGGTCAAGCCGTTCGCGAGCGAGGAGCTGGTTGCCAGGCTTCGCGCACTGCTCAGGCGCACGGGGTGGGAGGGCAACGAGGAGACGATGCGCTTCGAGGATCTCGAGCTCGACCCGGTCGCGCACGAGGCGCGCCGCAACGGGCGTCCGCTCGAGCTGACGCGCACCGAGTTCTTGCTGCTGGAGTTGCTCATGCGCCATCCCAGTCAGGTGCTTTCACGCACAAAGATCTTTGAGTGCGTGTGGGGCTATGACTTCGGGCCCTCCTCGAACTCGCTGGAGGTCTATGTCGGCTATCTGCGGCGCAAGACCGAGGCCACCGGCGAGCCGCGACTGGTGCACACGGTCCGGGGAGTCGGCTACGTGTTGAGGTCATCCTCGCGATGAGCTTTCGTCGGCGCATGATCCTGCTCGCCGCCGGTGCGGTAGCGGCGGCGATCGTGATCGCGTCGGTCGTGGTGTACGTCGTGACTGGCAACGAGCTGCGTGGGCAGATCGATACGAGCCTGCGCCAGAAGCTGACCCCCGGCCTGCCGCAGGCCGTCCAGATCAAGACCGTGAATCTCAGCTCGGCAGAGCTCGCCAAGCTGAAGCGAGAAGGCAGGCTGCCGCCCGTGGCGTTGCCGCGGATCGCCTTCGGCGGGGTGGCGGCGGGAAACATCCGCTCCGGCGGGCAGAGCTCGGCACACGGCGAGGAAGCGCACGGAGGGGAAGCGCACGGCGGGGAAAATTTCGCCCAGGAGAGCGCTGGGAAGAGTCTGCCTGGGGAAGCGGTCGCGGTCGAAGGCAACGCCGCGTTCGCGCCGGCTGGCCCTGTCGCGAAAGCGGCGAAGCCGGGTGTGCATGTGCGGGTGAGTCCTTTCAGCCAGCTCGTGCTGCCCACTCCCTCGCTCGGCGGCGCCGCGGGCTACGTCCAGCTGTTCCAGTCCAACGGGCAGGTTCTGCGCTCTGAAACCCAGGGATCGCTGCTCCCGGTCACCGCCGCGACTCGCGCCGTGGCCGCTGGCCGGCATAAGGCGTTCTTCAGTGACGCGACAGTCGGTGGCACGCGTGTGCGGGTGCTGACCGAGCGCGCCGGCGAAGGAGGGGTGTGGCAGGTGGCGCTGGGGCTGAGCGATGTGGACAGCACGCTCACGCACCTGAAGCTGGTGCTGGCGCTCGTGTGCCTCGGTGGGATCGCGCTCGCGGCCGCGCTCGGGCTGCTCGTCTCACGCGCGGCGCTCGTGCCCGTACGGCGCTTGACGGGTGCCGCCGAGCGTGTGGCGCGCACGCAGGATCTCGGCCACCGCATCCAGGCCGGCGAGGAGGATGAGCTCGGGCGGCTGGCCGGGAGCTTCAACACGATGCTGGCCGCGCTGGAGCGCTCGCGCCTCGCGCAGCGCCAGCTCGTCTCCGACGCCTCGCACGAGCTGCGCACGCCGCTGACGAGCGCGCAGGCGAACCTCGACGCGCTCGCGATGGGCGAGGAGCTGCCCGCCCGCGAACGCGCTCGCATCCTCGCCGTCGCGCAGGCGCAGCTACGGGAGCTGACGGTGCTGGTCGGCGATCTGGTCGACCTGTCCAAGACCGAGATCGACGAGGTGGAGGTGGAGGACGTGCGCCTGGATCTGGCAGCTGCCGGGGCGATCGAGCGTGCCCGCCTGCACGGGGCGGGTGGGCACTCATCTACGTTTCTCCTCGACGCTGAGCCCTGTCTGGTGCGCGCCGCACCCGCGCGCCTGGAGCGCGCGATCGCCAACCTGCTCGATAACGCCTGCAAATGGAGCCCGCCCACCGGCTCAGTGGAGGTGCGTGTCCGCAGTGGTGTTCTGGAGGTCCGCGACCACGGTCCGGGGATCGCCGCGGAGGATCTACCGCGCGTGTTCGACCGCTTCTACCGCGCGCCCGGCGCCCGCGCGCGACCCGGGTCGGGGCTCGGGTTGGCGATCGTCAGGCAGATGGCCGAGGCGCACGGTGGAGCCGTGCACGCCGCCAACGATCCCGGTGGCGGCGCCCGCCTGACGCTCGAGCTGCCGGCGCTCGAGATGACTTACGCCGAGCTCGCCGCATCCAGGCGGGATGCCGCAACGGCTCCCGGCGTCGTTTAGGAAGTTCCTCGCGTCCTCTCAGCCGATTCTCAGGTTGTTTCCCGCATGATGTCGATGTGCAGCCGACGCGTCGAGCGCACGGCCGTATGACTGCCACCTCCCCGGGACGGCCACACCCACCACCTGAAGTCGAAGGAGACCAAAGACATGATGAGAATCAACCTCGGCGCGGTCGTGCTTGCGAGCGTCGCGTTGCTCGTTGCCGGCTGCGGTGGCTCCTCCTCGAGTCCGGGTGTCGCGCACCTGTCGACCAGCACATCCAGCGACTCGCCCGCGAGCGGGAGCGGCTCATCCTCCCCGGAAAGCAGCGCGAGCGCCCAGCAGAAGATGGTCAAGTTCTCGCAGTGCATGCGCACTCACGGGGAACCCGAATTCCCCGAACCGAGCGAAGGCGGCATACACATCCAGAACCACAACGGTCACGGCCCGAATCCAGAATCGTCCCGGTTCCAGGCGGCCGAAAAGGCGTGCAGCAAGTACGCGCCCTCGAAGGTGGCCCCGAGTCCGGCAGAACAAGCCAAGCTGCAGGAAGGCGCCCTGAAGTTCTCCGCCTGCATGCGCAGCCACGGCGTCCCCAACTTCCCCGATCCGGAATTCCACAGTGGCGGCGGCGGTGTCCGGGTACGAATCGGGGGCAAGGGCTCCGGTATAGATCCCAACTCACCGCAGTTCAAAGCCGCGCAGAAAACGTGCCAGTCCGACCTGCCCATGCCGAAGGGCGCCGGGCCGGGGGGCGGCGGACCCTCCACCAGCTCCAGCGGGGGATCCGGGGGTCAGGCCGTGTTGGCCCCGTGAGCGCGCGTTCGGTCGTGAGGTCGGCGAAACATTCCCGAAACCGTTGATGTCGTACAAACAGCATCGTGAGCGATCCCGTGTCTGATGAGGCGGCGGCGTCTGCGCCCGGGGCGACCCTGACGGTCGAGCGCGACGGCGAGCCATCAAACCTCGGCCCGGCGTCCGGCGGCGCCCGCCGGCGGACGCTCGCGATCGTGGGGCTAGTGCTGGTCGTGGCCGTTGTGGTGGCGATCGTCACGGACCCGTTTGGCGGCCCGGGGAAATCCACCGATGGTGTCGTCGATAACGCGACCGCGACCTCGCTTGCGACGGTGAAGAGCCGCTCGTTGTCTTCGCAGACGCAGGTCAGCGGCACGCTCGGCTACGCGGGCTCCTCGAGCATTCGGGCGCCGTCCGGGACCGCGCCCACCGCCGTCCAGCAGTCAAGCCAGCAGGTCACGAGCACCGAAACAATGCTGGCGAGCGCCACGGCGACGCTGGCCTCCGATACGCAGGCGCTCGCGGGTCATCAGGCGACGCTGACGGCGGCGCGCGCGAAGGAGCAGGTCGACTGCGCGGGCGAGGGCGCCGCGGAAGCGGCATCCGCGAACTCCTCGCCCGGAAGCGAAAACGACGGCTCGTCAGGTGCTGGCGGTAGTTCGTGCTCGAGCGACGTGCAGGCCGTCTCTGCCGCCCAGCAGAGCGCGACAAGCACCGCCGCGAAGGTCGCCGCCGACCGCTCGCAGGTCTCCTCGGCCGAAAAACAGCTCGCAAGCGCGCAGTCCAACTTGTCCACGGCGCGCTCCTCGGCCGCGCTCTACGGCCAGGGCTCCACGTTCACGGCGCTGCCCTCCGTCGGTCAGATCATCGGGCGCGGACAGAGCGTGTATGAGATCTCAGGCCAGCCGGTGTTGCTGCTCTATGGCTCGGTGGCGCCGACGCGGGCGTTCACCTCGGGGATGTCCGCGGGACCAGATGTCGCGGAGTTGAACGCGAACCTGCGTGCGCTCGGCTATGGGCAGGGACTCACAGGCGACGAATTCACCGCTGCCACCGCGACCGCGATTCGCGCGCTGCAGTCGGCTCAAGGCGCGTCGGTCACCGGCGAGCTGCTGCTGGGGTCGGTCGTGTTTCACCTCGGACCGGTGCGCGTCACGAGCGTCACCCCCACGGTCGGCCAGTCGGTCATGCCCGGCCCGGTGCTTGCGATCACCTCGACCGCCCGGCAGGTCAAGATCGCGCTCGACGCCTCCCAGCAGGCGAGCGTCAAGGTCGGCGATCAGGTCACGATCACCCTGCCGGACAACCAGAGCACGCCTGGACGGATCACCTACGTCTCCAGCGTCGCCACCACGCCGTCTGGCTCTGGCAAAGGCGGCGAAGAAGAAAGCGCCCCCACGATCGAAGTCGATGCCACGCCCACGAACCCCGCGGCGACGGGCCACCTCGACCAGGCGCCCGTGAATGTCGAGATCACCACCGAACGCGTCGAAAACGTGCTGGCGGTGCCGGTCGACGCGCTGCTCGCGCTCGCCGGCGGTGGCTACGCGGTGGAGGTCGCCGAAGGGGGCGTGCACCGTCTGGAGGCCGTCACCGTCGGCCTGTTCGACGACGCCGAAGGCGTCGTACAGGTCAGCGGTCAGGGGCTGTCCGCTGGTCAGCGCGTGGTGGTGCCGGCGACATCATGAGCGATCAGCCAACAAGCGTCTGGAGCGCGGATGGCGGCCAGGCGCCCGTGCTGGAGCTCGAGGGAGTCAGCAAGGTCTACGGCGCCGAGCCGCCGGTGTACGCGCTGCGGGAGGTCAGCTTCGCGGTGGGAGAGGGTGAGCTCGTGGCGATCGTCGGCCCGTCGGGTTCGGGTAAGACAACGTTGCTGCATGTGATGGGTACGTTGGAGCGCCCCAGCGCGGGCATTGTGTCGATCACGGGCCTCGACGCCGCACGGCTATCTGACCGCGAGCTCGCGACGTTGCGCGCAACTCGCATCGGGTTCGTCTTTCAGCAGTTCTTCCTCGCGGAGCACTCAACCGCCCTGGAGAACGTCGCCGAAGGACTCCTCTACGCCGGCGTTGCTGTCGCCGAACGCCGTGAACGAGCGGCCCACACGCTCGCGCGGGTGGGGCTCGCCGCGCGCGCGAGCTTCCGTCCGAGCAAGCTCTCCGGCGGCGAGCGCCAAAGAGTCGCGATCGCCAGGGCCCTCGTGGGTGCTCCCGCGATCGTGCTCGCCGACGAGCCCACCGGGAACCTCGACAGTGCGTCCGGTGAAGCGATCCTCGTGCTCCTCGAAGAGCTGAATGCCGACGGCGCGACCATCCTCGTGATCACCCACGACCACGACCTCGCCGGCCGCCTACCACGCCAAGTACAAGTCCTCGACGGGCAGATCGTCGCCGACACCACCGCACAGGGAGCTGAGATTTCATGACCGGGATCGCGCGGTTGGGAGGCGGTGTACGCAGAGTTGCGCTCGGACTGATCATCGCCGCGAGCTTGGGCACCGCGGTTGGCATGATTGCGGGTCGCCCGGCGTTTGCCTCGGGGGAACCCGGCGGATCGTCAACCGAACCCGCAGGCACCGGGACGTCGAATTGTCCGTCATCCAATCCGCCGAACCAGATGACGCTCGTCGCAGGCGCACCGCAGACGGCGATCCTGCAGAGCGCGTTCGCGAGCGGGCTGCAGGTCGCGCTCAGCAACAGCGATGGCTGCCCCGTCACGAGCGCTGCGGCGGGGGTCCCGGTCACTTTCAGCGCGCCCGCCAGTGGCGCGAGCGGCGTGTTCTCCACCAGCGGGTCCAACAGCGCCGTCGTCGGTGCCGATGCCTCGGGTACGGTCGCCGCGCCGATATTCACCGCCAACACCACGGCCGGCAGCTATACCGTCACCGCCAGCTCGCAGTACGGCACGGTCTCGTTTTCATTGACGAACACCGCCGCGGGCGTACCGGCGAAGATCGTCGCGGTCCCGCTGAAGAGCAGATCGGCGAGCGTCACCGGTCGCTTCCCGGAGCCGCTGCAGGTCAGGGTCCTTGACGCTGGCGGCAACCCGGTCGCGGGCACTACGGTCACGTTCACGCTCGGCTCCGCCACCGCCGGCACGTGCGGCACCAGCGCCGCCGCCGGCGCCAGCTTCGCCGGCGGTGGCGCCGAGGCCACGGCCACCACTGACGCGAGCGGCCTGGCCAGCTCCCCGGCGTTCACCGCGAACACGACCGCCGGGTCGTTCACCGCCACCGCCTCGGTCGGGGGCGGCGGGGGGAGCGGAGCGGAAAGCGCTGGCAAAGCCGGGGCACCCGCCGTCACGCCGGTCAGCTTCTCGCTCTCAAACCTCGCCGGTGAGCCCACCAAGATCGCCCCCGGCGTTGGCTCCACGCAGTCCACTCCGGCGGGGAGCGCGTTCCCGATCCGGCTCGCCGTGACCGTCACCGACGCCGACAAGAACCCCGTTCCGGGCGCGCTCGTGACGTTCTTCGCCCCCGCCGCCGGCGGGCGCTTCACCCTCCGCTCCCACGGCTCCCGCCGCCACCGCGCCCGCGTCTCCTACGCCCACACGGTCAAGGTCAAGACCGGCACTTGCGGGATCGCCGTGGCACCCGTCTTCACCGCCGGCCGCCGGCCGGGCGGCTACATCGTCAAGGCCAGCGCCAAGCCGGCCAGGCCGGCGGCGTTCGCGCTCGTCAACGAAGCTCCCGGCCAGTCGGAGTGAGGGCGCGGTGAGCGTCCTCGCCAACCCCACCCGAGATCATGTCGGAGCGGATCTGGCCCCGCGCAGGCTGCGGGCCTCAGATCTCGCGCGCGTGGCGAGCGTGGGGTTGCGCACGCGGCGAATGCGGGCGGGGCTCTCCGCGTTGGGGATCGCGATCGGGGTCGCAGCGATCGTGGCGGTGCTCGGCCTGTCCTCCTCGAGCCAAGCGGGGCTGCTGGAAGAGATCGACCGGTTGGGGACGAACCTGCTGACCGTCACCAACGGCCAGAGCTTCGCGGGCAAGACCGCGGAACTGCCGCTGGTGGCGCCGGCGATGATCGCGCGTATCGACCCGGTCGAAACCGTCGCGGAGACGGGGAAGGTCGAAGGGAAGGTGTACCGCTCGCCGTTGATCCCCACCGTCGAAACCAATGCGCTGGAAATCCAGGCGGCGAGCCTCGGCCTGCTGCACACGCTCGGCGTCCAGATCGTGCAGGGCCGCTACCTGAACGCCGCGACCGCCACAGAGCCGGTGGGGGTGCTCGGCTCCGCGGCCGCGCAGCGCCTGGGGATCGACCACATCTACCCCGGCGAGCGGATCTGGGCCGCGAACCAGTGGGTGTACATCGTCGGGATCCTCGGCCCATCGGTGCTCGCGCCCGGAATCGAAAGCTCGGTGCTCGTCGGCTTCAAGGCCGCGGAACGCTACCTGCACTTCAACGGGCACCCCAACACCGTCTACCTGCGCGCCCAGAACAGCCAGGTCCCGGCCGTCCAGTCAGTGCTCGCCGCGACCGCCGACCCAGAAGCACCCAACGAAGTCGACGTCAGCCAACCCTCGGCCACGCTCACAGCGCGCGCCGACGCGCAAGGCGCGTTCAATGGTCTATTCCTGGGGCTCGGCGCCGTCGCGCTGCTCGTGGGCGCGGTCGGGGTGGCGAACATCATGGTCATCAGCGTGCTCGAACGCCGCTCGGAGATCGGTCTGCGCCGCGCACTTGGCGCGACCCGCGGGCAGATCCGCACGCAGTTCCTGTCCGAGGCGATCCTGCTCGGGCTCGGTGGCGGCGCCGTCGGTGTCGCCGTGGGCATTCTCGCGACCGCGATCTACGCCTCCACCAAGGGCTGGACGATCGTTATCCCCACAATCGCCTGGGCCGGCGGGTTCGGCGCGGCCATGCTGATCGGCGCCGTCGCCGGCCTCGTCCCCGCGCTACGCGCTGCGCGCCTCTCGCCGACCGAGGCGCTGCGGACCGTGTGAGGTGTTCCTTGACGCGCGGTCATTGGCCGGGCGTAAGGCGCCGAGCGCGCGCCAACCCTAAAGTAGTATTCGGGCAGGACTGGCGCGAGTTGTGGCGCGAGCAGTCAGTTTATGGCTCAACCATGCGGTTTTGCGTTAGTCTTGAAAACCGGCAGGCGGGCAACCCCCGCCTCGGGAGTTCGAATCTCCCCCCTTCCGTTTGTCCGCCAACCCTCCGGTAGCGTTGTCGCGAGGACATTTAGGCAGCGCCAGCGCGCCTCGGTTGAGTTGACATCACCACGTGAGCTGACGTCTACCGCGAAAGCGCCTGCTGGACCGCGTGCGTAGCCATGCCTGGCGAGCGAGCAGCCACAGGCCGCACGCTCCGAACGTGAAGAGCAGCGGCATAAAGCGGAGGTTATCTCGGCCCTCGGCGTTGGTGAGGAGGTTGAGGAACGTGATCACCGCCAGTCCGACGCTGACGGTGACGAGCTCCCATTTGCGGGTGAGCAGCGCGCCGCCGAGCAGTCCTATGAACGCCAGCGCAACGAAGATCAGGTGCTGGATGCGGCTGGTGTCCGCTTTGGGGTGGGTGCCGTAGCCATTGCCGCCGCTCCAGGGACTTCCCCACATGGTCCAGAGCTTCGTTGCCAGCAGGCCAATGAAGGCGATCGGCTGGCCCAGGGCGTAGTGCCGGACGTTTTCGAGGTCCGCCTTGGTAATCGCGGCATTTTCCGAGAGTCCGGGATAGCGGGAGGCGACGATCTTGAACATGTCTCCCGTGCCGCGCGAAACGAGATCGTGACAGTCGGCCGGGAAGCGTTGACATATTTGGTGCTGGAAGTGCTCGATGTCAGGGTACTGCTCCCCGCCTCCGGGGAGATACGTGCCGATGAAGAAGGCGTCGGTGCCGCCGTCGGTGATCGGAACCAGTCGCCCATCGTGGTTGGAGGCGTAGATCACCCAGGGGCTGATGACGGCAATCGCACACACCAGGTAGAGCAGGCCGCTCATCACCGCGGCGCGGCGGGATGACCTCCATAGTCCCCACCCGATCGCAATCGCGATCACCAAAACCCCTGGGAAAAGGTCCTCGCGGGCCAGGCAGGCGAGCCCGGCAGTCACCCCGGCGCAGGCGATCATCGCGGGCCCTCGGTGCCTCGCCCAGGCAGCTCCCGCGAACATGGCAACGGCCATCAAACCGCCCAGCGGCTCACTCAAATAGGTCCGGGTAATCAGGATCAGCGGCACATACAGCGCCGCGAGCGCCACGGCAAGCAGTGCTGCCCAAGGTCCGGCCAGTCTCCAGGCGACCACCGCCATCAGCACGAGCGTGGCGATCTCCAGCGCGAGCTGAGCGTATTGAGCGGGCGTGTGCGCGTGAGGCTCGACGCTCACGTCCTTAAAGCCGCGCAGGCGGGCGGCCACGGCGAACATGAACGGTGTCCCGGGCGCCCAACGGAAGGTCCCATAGGCCCTGTGGCCGAGGATCGCGTTGGCATTGGCCACGTTGCCCTGCTCATCTGCCGACACGCGCAGGTTCGTGCCGATCGCCGCCAGCCGTAGGACCGATCCGACCAACACCAGGGCGATGATCCCGGCCAAGGCGAGCGTCCGCGACGTGGGGCTGAACGACCATCTCACGAGCATCTGCTAGTTGGCTCGCGACCATCGGTTGGCAAGTCCGCGATCAGCGCGGCGTCGCGTGCCCATCACTCGAGCGATGCGTTGCGGTTCCACTCGACCCACGCGACGCCTTTGCGTCCATCGTCCGCTGTGATGCGGCACATGGCCCTCGGGAACTGCGAGATGCGTCCGTCGGCGGCTTCGAGCCGGAGCGGGCCAAAGGCGAGCGGCTGGACGCTCACGCCGAGGTCGCCGTAGCCGATCCGCGCCGCGGTGATCAGGCCGTCGGCGCCGGCCTGCTCGGAGGCGGCCACGGCGTCGAGCTCGACGAGCCCGCGCTCGGCGGACTGTACGTAGCCGACACCAATCGGCGGAGCTTCCCGGGATGCGGAACTCGACCCCGTGCAGGCGCGTGCCGTCTTGCAGATGCCCCGCGGACCACATCCACTCGGCTGACCACCAGTCGCGCGTGCCCCAGGAGTGGTCGCGCTGGCCGACACCGCGCAGATCGATCGCCTCGTCTGCGATCGTCACCGTGCCGCTCACGCGGCAGGGGATCTCGTAGCGGGTTGTCACGCGGTAGGCGTAGGGGTCGCCGAGCGTCTCCCAGACGAGGTCGAAGGTGACGGGAACGGGATCGCCGGCCTCCCCGCGCAGGGTCGCGGAGGCGTCCGCGTGAGCCTCGCCGTCTGCGCGCATTCGCACCCGGAAGCGCTCGAGCCCTGACTCGATGCCGTGCTCGACGTGAAGGCCAGGCCTGTCGACGGTCAGCTCGTCCCCCGTCGGCAGCGGCGCGGCGAAGTCGATCACGGCGACCGTCGCGCGGCCAGGTCCGCAGACGAAGGCGGTGATCCACGCCACACCGAGGTTCGGATACAGCCCGAGGCGCGTGTACATGCCGACGCGGCTGTCGTCGGAGATCGCATCGAAGTACCAGCTCTCGTTCCACAGCTCCTCGGGCCCCGGGTCGTGGCGCTGCTCGTCTGACGGCTGCGGACGCAGCGGGGGCGGGCGGCCGCTGCCGGGCTCGGGAAGCAGCTCGAGCGCGCCGAGGTCGAGGATCTGCTGAGCGTAGCGCTCGAGGGTCGTCATGAACATCTGATCGCCGCGTTCGGTCCGTTCGACGAGCATCACGGGCACGACGGTCATCAGGATCCCGAGGAACGTCGCGCGACGGTAGCCGCTCCAGCACTCCTCCCAGTCGAATCCCCGAACCCCGTGCAGGCACAGGGCGTCGTAGTACTCGCGCACCAGCGTCTGCTCGTGCGCGCGGCGATCGGCGATCGAGAGCGAGCCGCCGAGGAAGTATGCGGCGTCGATCATGACCGGTCCCCAGCTCACGGTCTGCCAGTCGACTGCCACGAACCCGCGACGCGTCTGATCGCTCGCGAACAGCATGTTGTCGAGCCGATAGTCGCCGTGGACAAGCCCGAGCGGCGGTCGCCGGTCGGCGAGCCAGCCGTCGAGGCTCTCGATGAAGCGCCGACAGACATCCTGATGCGCAGCTGACACCCGGTCGCCATGGAGCTCGATGAAGCTCGGGTACAGCTGCGTGACCAGAGCTTGGTTCAAGACGCTCCCCTGGTTGAGCCAGGGCGTGGCACCGAGCTGCGGATCGGCGAACACCGGCGCGTGGAGCCGGGCGAGCTCGTGGATCGCGACGCGCGCCTGCGCAACGCTGCAACCCGCGATCTGGTCTCCCTGCACAGCCGGGGCGACGTCCTCGAGCACGAGCGTAAACCAGCCGGTCTCAGGATCGATCACGGCGACATGGCACTCGGGGAGCGCGCACTCTATCCGCGGCGCGAGCTCACGGTAGAAGCGCACCTCCCGATCGTAGATACCGAGCGTCACGCCGGTGGAGCGGCTGGCCGCGTTGTCGGACGCGGTCTTCAGCACGACCGATCTCGGACCCCCGCCGCCGGGGGCATACTCGATCACCACGCGGCGGCTCTCGCTCATCTGACCCGTGCCGATCGGCTCGACGGTGAAGTCGGCGATCGGCCCCGTCCCCAGAGCCTCGCGCAGCCAGTCGACCGACAGGTCCTGCGGAAGCCGCAGAACCGCCGTCTCGCGAGTCATTGAGCTCCCTCGCCGGCGAGGGAACGCCGAGGGACTTCACGCGCAGGAAGGTGAAGAAGTGGGCTCATTCGGCTGCCGGGCATGATGGCCTCAGGCCACCCCGCGCTCGCTGGCGCGGGAGCTTGCTAGACAGCGAACGATAAACCAGGTGCGGCGCATCCCGGACCCCTGCCGCGGCAGAAGCCGAGTGCGACCACCAGGGCTGTCATCGCCGCGCGAGCATTCCTCGCACGTTCTGCTGGAAGGCGCTGGTGGTGAAGCACTGCGGCTCGGCGAACTCCTCCATCGCCAGCGTGGCATCCCAGCTGGAGTCCGCCGCCGCGCGCAGCAGCGGCTTGGTCATCGCCAGCGCGTGCGGGGGCAGCTTGGCGATCCGCGTGCACCACGCATCGGCGGCGTGCAGCAGCTGCTCGTGGGCGACGACTTCGTGCACGAGCCCGAGCTCGAGCGCGCGCTGCGCGTCCAACTGCTGCCCGCCGGCGTAGTAGGCGAACGCGCCCTGATAGCCCAGGCGCCGCGTGAGCGCCCACGAGGTGCCCACCTCGGGGAGCAGCCCCAGGCGCCCGAAGGCCGGGACGATCAAGGCGCGCTCGGAGGCGATCGTCAGGTCGCACGTCAGCGCCCACGCCAGGCCGACCCCCGCCGCCGGGCCGTTGACGGCGGCGACGAACGCCACGTCGCTGCGCGCGATCAGCCTCGCGATCGCACCGAACTCCCAGCGGATCCAACGCCAGATGTCTGTGGTGCCCTCCGCCGCTGCGAGCGCCGCTGGGGCCTCGTCCATCATCCGCAGATCACCGCCGGCGCAGAAGCCCGGGTCCGCGCCCGTGAGCACGATCGTCCGCAGCTCGCGCTCGCGGACCAGCTGCTCGAGCGCAGCCCGCAGCTGTGTCACCAACGGTGCGCTGAGGACGTTGAGCTTGTCAGGGTCGGTGAGGGTTACGAGCGCGCGATCCTGATCGCGCTTGACCTCGACGAACATCTCGGGGTGCTCGCGGCCGCTCGATACCAGGTCGTCATAGAACGTCATCGCTTCTCCTTGAGGGTCTGCCACGCGGCGTCCGCGAGGACGTCGGCGACCGCCGTCGGCACGCGCTTGCCGCGGCCGGCCAGCCAGTGGCGGGTGTACTCGTGCGCGGGTCCCAACCACAGCGCGTTGATCAGGTCGAAGGAAAGCTCGCGCAGGGCGCCGTAGTGCACGTGCGTCTGCCACCACGCCGTCACCTCGGCGAAGAAACGGCGGTTGTGCTCGCGCAGCGTGGCGTCGTCGGTAGGCCGCTCGCCGAGCAGATATGCGGCCGGCACGCGGTTGGCGCTGACCCACCGCAGGTAGAAGCGCACCCCCGACTTGACACCGTCCTCGGCGTCCGCGTGCGCACGGAGCTCGGCCAGGAAGCCCTCTTGGAAGCCGCGCGCCAGCTCGTCGTACAGCGCCGCTGCCAGCCCCGCCTTGTCGGGGAAGTGGTGGTAGAGCGCGCCCACGCTCACCCCCGCCTGGCGGCGGATGTCCTCCAGCGTCGCCGCCAGCGCGCCGTCCGCCTCGAAGCGCTCGAGCGCCGCGCTCAGCAGCCGCTCCCGCGCCGATGCGCCGGCGCTATGACGCCCGCCGGCGCTCGGGCGGCGCGTCGCGCTGGCAGGCACGGCAGATGCCCCGGACATACCGAGATACTATCGCGCCGCACCGAGGATTGCTCGGTGCCGGGGGTGAGCGAGGCTCAGGTGGCGACCGAGGCTCACGTGGCGACGCGACAAGGCCCACCACGCGCGCGGCTTAACGACGGCGAGCTCCAGTGGCCGGCCTCCCGCACGGCCCCTGGAGCTCGATCCGTCCTTGGCGCGTCGCGTCAGCTACTTACGCGGGCACGGCGCCTTGTACGTCGCGGTGACGCTCACCGGTTTGGATTCTTCGCCGTTTTCGGCGAAGATCACTTCGGTCTTGATCGGGAAGCCGCCTGACGGGCACTTGGTCGGCACGCGCCCGTAGTAGGTCGTCTTGCCGTTCTTCTTGTACGCCGAGCCGGCCTTGACTTTGATCGTCTTGACCGACGCGAACGGCGCACCGGGCACGCTCGCGACCTCGGGCACCTTGACTTCGAGCTCAGGCCCGAAGCCTGCGCCGCCCACGAAGTTCTTGTAGTGGCCGGGGGACAGGATTTCCAGCGACACCGGCGTGTGCCCGTCGGTGAAGAACACGAAGCCGCCGCCGGGCTTGTAGAAGGAGAAGATTTCCGTGTTCTCTTCCACACGTTCGCCGCCGAGCGTCACGTAGCCAAGCGCGGTGCCGATCGGCCCCGCCTGCGAGCCTTTCGGGCACTTGATCGGGCCGAACTGGCGGATCGTTTCTTCGCTGCACGTCGGGAACCCGCTGGGGTGCAGGACCGTGCCTTTTGGCGTGTAGAAGTTGACGCCGATGATCGGCGGCGGCGAGCCGAAGTATTCGGTGCCGGAGATTTCGTATTCGCTCTGCAACGCCGCGCCGGCGCCGAGGATGTTGCCGGTGTGCGGGAAGCCGGGGATCGGCACCGCCACCGCTTTGAACTTGACCGTCGGCAGAGCGCTCGCGGCGCTAGGCAGCGCCAGCACGGCGCCGACGACGGCAAGCCATAGACAAGCTCTCTTTCGCATGAGTGATTTCCCTCTCTCTTGGATGGATAGGTCCGCGTGGATCCGGGTAGCCCTCGGATCAAGAAGTCGTCGGAGCCAATCCCTTCGCTCGTTAAACACTTCCGTGACACGCAAAGTTGCGCGCGCGTGGCAGGGTCGCCGAGTGCCATTGCCTGAAGCTACCCCCGCTCGCGCAAGTGCCAACATCGGCCGCGCGAGCAGCGGTCAGGGCCGTTTTGATCGCAGCCCCCGTATATGTCTCTTATTGTCGCCAACGCCCCCACGGGCCTGTACGATGTCGGTCGTCGGGGGAATGCGTCGGGTGGGGAGGCGGTGTCGAGGGATGCGTGCGATGAGGGGATGGGCAAGGAAGCCGTGGCCTGGCGCGATCGCGCTCGTCGCAGCGCTGATGCTCGTCGCCGGCTCGCCCGTGCCCGCCTCCGCGACCCCCTCCCGGCGTGTATGCGCTGCGGCTGCGCCAGGCGAGGCCGCGTGCACCGCCATCAGGCTCCTGCCGACGCCCGCGGAAAGCGGACCGCAGGCCGTGCGCGCGGGCGTGACCTATCCAGAACCGTTCGCCGGCTTTCTGACCCCGGAAGCGCTGCACGCCGCCTACACGCTGCCCGCTGAAAGCTCGTCCTCCACGCTGCAAACGGTCGCCGTGATCGACGCCTTCGACGACCCCACCGCCGAAGCCGACCTGGGCGTCTACGACGCGGAGTTCCACCTGCCGGCCTGCACGACCGCCAACGGCTGCTTTCGCAAGGTCGACCAGGAAGGCAAGACCAGCCCACTGCCGCGCAAGGAAGGGGAATGGGCCTCCGAGACCTCGATCGACGTGCAGATGGCCCACGCCATCTGCCAGAGCTGTCGCGTGCTGCTGGTGGAGGCCAACAACGAAGCGTTCCCCAACCTGGGAGCGGCCGTCAACGCCGCGGCGGCGGCCGGCGCGACCGAGATCAGCAACTCCTATGCGGGTCCCGAGGAACCGTCGTTCGCGAGCACCTTCACCGGGTACAACAGCGCCTACTACAACCACCCGGGGATCTTGATCGCCGCTGCCACGGGTGACTGCGGATACCTGGACGAGGGCTGTGAGAGTCCGCCTGGCGCCGCCAACTTCCCGGCCGACTCGCCGGACGTGCTCGCGGTCGGCGGCACCACGCTGAGCGAAGAAGGCGGCGTCTGGAGCGCCACCGTGTGGCACGAAAGCGGCGGCGGATGCAGCCAGATATTCGCCGCGCCAGCGTGGCAGAGCGCGGTCGCGGGCTTCTCTGCCACCGACTGCGGCGCACAGCGCTCGACCGCCGACGTGGCCGCGATCGGCAATCCGCAAACGGGCGTGGACGTCTACGACAGCACCCCCGAATACGCGGGCGGCCCCACCGGCTGGGGGGTTTGGGGCGGCACGTCGGTGGCCTCGCCGATCGTCGCCAGCGAGTTTGGTCTCGCCGGCGGCGCCGACGGCGCGTCCTACCCGGCGTCGACGCTGTACGCCCACGACGGCGAAGCTGGCGCCCTCTTCGACGTCGTCTCGGGCAGCAACGGCTCGTGCGCGAGCGGCGACACCTCCTGTCGGGCGGCCGTCGGCTTCGACGGGCCTTCCGGGGTCGGCAGCCCGCTCGGCCTCGGCGCGTTCCAGATCCCCGGCAGCCCGGCGAACGCCTCGAGGCCCGCGATCTCCGGCGTGGCCGAAGTGGGAGAAACGCTGGATCTGGTTCCCGGGTCATGGAACGAGAACCCCACCTCCACGAGCTATCAATGGGAGCGATGCAGCTCCTCCGGCGGGGGCTGCTCGGCGATCGCTGGCGCGACCGCGTCCTCCTATCCGGTCACCGCCGCCGTCGCCGGCGCGACCATCCGCGTCCAGGAAACAGCCGTCAACGCCGCCGGCGACGGCCCACCGGCCGCCTCCACGCAGACGGCTGTCGTTCCCGGCGACGCGCTCGAGCTGACAGGCTTCACGCCAGCATCTGGGATCACAGGCAGCCCGGTCACGATCTCAGGCGCCGCCTTCGACGGCGCCAGCAAGGTGGTGTTGGGCAAGCTGGCCGCTGCGTTCACCGTGCTCTCCAACGCGAAGATCGAAGCGACCGTCCCCAACGGCGCGAGCGCCGGCAAGGTCTCGGTGACGACCCCTGCGGGCACCGTCACCAGCGCCGCCACGTTCACGCCAACGCTCTCGATAACGTCCGTCAAGCCGCTGAGCGGGGCACCCGGCAAGTCCGTCACGCTCAAGGGCGTGGGCTTCAACGGCCACTCCACGGTCAGCTTTGACGGCGTCAAAGCCACGGTCACCTCCGCCGGCGCGAAGAAGCTCAAGGTCAAGGTTCCCGCCGGGGCCGGCACCGGGCCGATCGCCGTGACCAACACCACCGCGCCGGTGGGCACCGTCTTTAGCGCGAGCAGCTTCAAGCCGTAGGACCCTAGCCGGCGTCGCCCGCCGAGACCGCGAACACGATGTGGCGGCGAGCGAGGCTGAGGTAGGCGTGCAGCTCGGGCGGCCCACCCTCCAGCGGCGTGATGGTCACGTCGGTCAGCGTTATGAAGTCGCGCTCGGAGGCGTTCAGCACATCCGACACGCGACTGCGGTAGCCGTCGCGCGCCAGCGTGATCTCGCCCTCGATCCGGTGGCGCTCGGTCTCGATCGTGATGCGCTCGGTGCGCTGGTCCATCCCCGTAGGGTCGTCCTCAGGGGAGATCTCGTCGGCGCCCATGCGCTCATTATCGCCGTCTCAGCGGCTGACCAGGTACACGCGGGTAACCGTCGTGCGCAGGCCGGTGGGGCCTGCCGCGACGATCGTCACCGTGGCGCGCATCGTCCTGTCAGCGCCGAGCTCCTTGCGCAGCCGGCGCAGCGCCCTCGCGCTCACGCGCAGGCGCACGTGGCCGGTCCTCGCCGCGGGCAGCCCGCGTGCGGCAGCGAGCAGCCGCACGGGACGCTCGTGGCCGAGTGGCGACAGCGTCGCCTCGGCGAGGATCTCGCATCCGCGTCGGCAGCTCACCGCCAGCGCAAGGCCGCGCCTGGCGAGCACGCCGGCGGCCCGCGGCAGGCTCACATGCAGCTGCGGCGCGACGTTCAGCGGGGGCGGCCACGCGCCCGCCCCCAGACAGCCGGCTCCAGCGGAGACCGCGTCGAAGCGCTGGACGCGGTTGTTGTTCGTGTCCGCCACGTATGCGTCGCCTTCACAACCGATCGCCACCGCCGTCGGCTGGGAGAATTCACCGGGACCGTCGCCGCGCGTTCCCCACTTGGCCAGGAACCGCCCGTTGGGGGCGAACAGCTGCACGCGGTTGTTTTCGCGGTCGACCACGTACACGTTGCCGGCGGCGTCGACGGCGAGCCCGGTGGGCGAGCGAAAGCGCCCGTCGCCGGTGCCTTGCGAGCCCCATTCCGCGAGCACGCCTCCGATCGGGGAGAGCTCCACGACGCGGTCGTTGCCGCTGTCCGCGACGTACACGTTGCCGGCCGCGTCGACGGCCAGCCCTTCGGGGTGGTCGAACTGCCCGGGTTCGGCGCCCGCGGAACCATCACCGCCGCCCGCGCCCCATCGCTGTTGCAGCGATCCTTCCGGGCCGTACACGAGCACGCGGTTGTGATCGGCGTCGGCCACGTAGGTCTGATCGGTCGCCGGCGAGACCGCGACCGCGCCCGCCCCCGCCAGCTCGGCGCCGCCGAGATCGGCCGGGCCCCCGATTTCGCCGAGGTAGCTGCCTTCCCCCCACAGGCGCACCAGCCGCGCGTTGCCTTCGTCGGCGACGTACACCGATCCGCGTGCATCGATGCCGATCCCCGCCGGCGCGTCGAAGCCGGCGCTGTGGCCGGCGGTCGCCGTCCACTGTTCGGTGTAGGTGTCGCTGCCGGGTGAGAACGCCTCGATGCGGTCGTCGACCGTGTCGGACACGAGCAGCCGGCCGCTGGGGTCGACGGCCAGACCGCGCGGGGCGCTCAGTGCGCCGGGCCCGCGACCGGAGGAGCCGAAGGTGCGCAGATAGTCGCCGTTCGGGTCGAACACCTCGATGCGGTCGTTGGCGGTGTCCGCCACGTAGGTGTCCCCCGCAGGGTCGCTCGCGAGCGCTCGCGGGAAGTCCAGCTGGCCCGGCTTGGAGCCCTCGCTGCCCCACTCCGTGTCGAACGACAGCTGCGGCGTGAGCTTGACCACGCGATCGTTGCTGTCGTCCGCCACGTACACGTCGCCGGCCGCGTCGAGCGCCACGCCGTAGGGGAACCCGAACTGCCCGGGCCCGTCGCCAGGCGAACCGGCTTCGCCTTCGAACGCGCCTTCGGGATCGAACCTCTCGACGCGGTGGTTGTCGTCGTCGCTGACGATCACCTCGTGTTCGTTGGCGGCCACGCCGCGGGGGTAGGAGAACTCCCCCGGCTCGCTGCCGTAGCTGCCCCACGCCATCGCTTCCCCGCCTTCGAGGTTGAAGCGCTCGATGCGGTCGTTGCCCGAGTCCGCGACGTACACGTGATCGCCGGCGACCGCAATGCCGCCGCCGGGCGGCTGGCTGGGGTTCTGCGAGGACCCGAAGTCGAACTCGCCGAGTTCGCTGCCGCGGTGACCCCAGTCCTTGATGTATTCACCGTTTGGACCGAACTTCTCGATGCGGTTGTGGCTCGAGTCGACTACGTAGACGTCGCCGGCGGCGTCGGTGGCCAGACCGCCGATCGGCCCGAACTGCCCCGGTCCGCCGCCGTAGGACCCCCACTGCGTTTCGAACGTGCCGTCCGTGCTGAACCTCTGCACGACGTAGCTGAGCTGGTCGGCGACGTACACCTCGCCCTGACCGTCCACCCCCGAAGCGCCCGTCACCGCAACCGCCTCCGGGAAGCGCAACAGGCCTTCCGCGCGCTGGCCGATGATCTGCACCCCCGTGTACGGGCAAGGCGCCGGGCCCGAGCCGGGGCAGCCCTGCGCGAGCGCCTCGCCGGCGCTTGCCGCAGCCGATCCGGATGCGATCGTGAGGGTGAGCAGCGCCACACGCAGCCGCATCGACGCATGACAACACCTGCGGGCCGGGCGTGTCGCGTTTCAATCCGCACTTGCGCCGCGCCCACCAGATCACCGGAGCCCACGCGCCGCACCTGTGACCGTCGTGTGAAGCGAAGCGGCCGGGACCGGCTACTGGATGATGCGCTCAGGCGAGCGTGCGGGCAGGCCGGCGCGCGCCGGCGGCCCCGGGGCGGGATGCCCGGATGCGCTCGGGCGGTTGAGCTCCTCGCGCACGATGTAAAGGGGGCGGTGCTTGACCTCGTCGTAGATGCGACCGACGTACTCGCCGATCACCCCCAGCGCGATCAGCTGGATCCCGCCGAGCAGCAGGATCGCGATCGTGATCGAGCCGAAGCCCGGCAGGTAGGAGCCGACGATGCGCAGCGCGATCACCACCGGGATCGCGATGAACGCCACGCTCGCAGACAGCAGGCCGACGTAGGTCGCAAGCTGGAGCGGCAGGTGCGAGAACGAGGCGATCGCATCGAGCGAGAAGCGCAGCATCTTGCGCACCGTGTACTTCGTCTCTCCAGCGTGGCGTGCGTCGCGCTGGTAGTGCACGGCCGTCTGCGTGAAACCGACCCACACGGTCATCCCGCGCAGGAAGCGGGAGCGCTCGGTCATGCTCAAGAGCGCGTTCAGCGCGCGGCGGTCGAGCAGGCGAAAGTCACCGGAGTTGGGCTCGAGGTCGACCTGCGCGAGCTTGTCGAACAGCTTGTAGAACCAGGAGGCGGTGGCGAGCTTGAAGGCGGTCTCGCCCTCGCGCTGCTTGCGCACCGCGTACACCACGTCAGCGCCCTGGCTCCATTGACCGACCATCTCCGGGATCAGCTCAGGCGGGTCCTGGAGGTCGGCGTCGATCATCGCCACCACGTCGCCCACCGCGTGCTCCAGCCCCGCGGTGAGCGCCGCCTGGTGTCCGAAGTTGCGCGATAGATGGATCACGCGCACGCGCGGGTCGACCGCGGCGATGCGGTCGAGCACCTGGGGCGTGCCGTCTTTGCTGCCGTCGTCCACCAGCACCAGCTCGAACTCGTAGTCGGCGACGGCCGCGCACGCGCGGTCCACGAACCGCTCGATCAGCTCCTCCTCGTCGTACACGGGCGCGACGACGCTGAGCAGGACGGGGGTGCGGAGGGGGTTATCCGGCATGGTCATGGTCTTACCGACGGCGCCGGCGAGGACGCCGTCTGGCACGTGATCTTGCATGCCCGCGTTAAGCGGGGGTTCAATTTATCGTTCATCCTGTCTGTGAATGGATTCCGTGCAGCCTGACAGGCCGACGTCCCCGCTGCCTGCCGCGGCGCCTGCGCGAGAGCGCGGCGGCGCGCTCGTGCTCGTGCAGTTCGTCAAGTTCGGCATCGTCGGTATCTCAAATACCCTGCTCACGCTCGCCGTTTACACGCTGCTGCTGAAGGTCTTCGGCGTTTGGTACCTGGCAGCGTCAGCGATCGGCTTCGCCGTGGGGGCGGTCAACGGCTTCCTGCTCAACCGGCGCTGGACCTTCCGCGGGCACGTCGGCGACGCGTTGACACCCGTGCGTTGGGGGATCGTGCAGACATGCGGCTTGGGCGTCAACGAGGGACTCCTGTACGTGTTCGTACACGACGCGCACGTGGACAAGCTGCTCGCACAGGTGTGCGCCACGGCGGTCGTCACCGTGAGCACGTTCTTCGTCAACCGCGCGTGGACGTTCCGCGTGCACACGCCGGTGGCGGTCGCCGACGGCGAGGCCTAGCGGAAGACCGCGAGCAGCGACAGCCCCGCCGGTATGCGCCCGCCGTGGGCGATCAGCGAAGCCTCGAGCGCGAGCGGGCGCTCGAGCAGCCAGTTGATCGGGTGCGGGGGCACCCACAGGTCGAGGCTCGACTCGGTCGTCTTGGTGTTGATGCGGTCGAGCACGCGCAGCAGGATCGCAACGGGGAGCAGCAACGAGTTGAAGTAGGTCGTACGCGCCTGGCGCCAACCGGCGCGCTCGGCCACGCGCTGGAGGGTGCTGCGGGTGTAGCGGCGGTGGTGGTAGTTGATCTCATCGTGCCCACTCCACAGCCACTGGTAGGCGGGAACGGTAATCAGCAGCGCTCCCCCCGGGGCGATCGTGCGGCGGAACTCGCGGAGGGCGGCGAGATCGTCCTCGAGGTGCTCGATCACGTCGAGGCTGACGATCAGATCGAAGCTCGCGTCGGCGAACGGCAGCTCGAGGACCGAGCCGGCGATCACCTCGCCCACGCCGCGCGCGCGTGCCAGCTCGACGCTCGCGGAGGACAGCTCGACGCCGGCGACGGTGCCGCGCCGAGCGAGCTCCAGCATGTTGCGACCGCTGCCGCATCCGGCGTCGAGGATGCGCGCGTCGGCGGGCAGCGCCAGCCCGTCGAGCACGCCGTCGAGCACCGTTCGGCGCCCCCGATACCACCAGTGGCGGTCCTCCGCCTGGTGGGTTTGGCGCTCGTAGTCCCTATCCATCCGTGAGCATCCTTTCCTAAAGCGCGCCGCTCGCGCGGTGCGCCCGGGCCGCCGGGCGTGCCACGGCGCCGCGGCGATCGCAGCGCGCGGGCGTCATCCGCGCAGGCCCTGGCCGCGGATCGAGTACTCGATCGCGCGACCCTCGCCGCGCCACGCCGCCACCGCCAGGTCGTTGTCGGGGTCGAACGCCACGCTCGCGGCAGCGACCGGTGCGGGGGGCGCGACCAGCTCCGCTTCGTCGAAGGCGATCCCCGCCGGGGCCGCCTCGCTGCCACGCGCCGCGAAGATCGACTGCCCCGTCGGGTCCAGGGCACCGCCGGCACCCGGCTGAGGCTCGGTCCACAGCACCAGCGCGTCATCGTCGGGACCGGCAGCGAGCGCCGCGAGTCGGGCGTCGAGCGCGCCCGCGCCGATCGTCTCGATGCTCGGCGTGCCGCTGAGGTCGACAGCTGCCACGCGCACGACCCAGCGTCCGCCGGCCGAGCCCGCCCACGCCAGCACGACCCCCTCGGAGCTGAGCCGCACGAGGCTGGGGGAGCAAGCGGGGGCGGGCTGGCCGTGGGGGGTGGCGAAGCGTTCGAGCAGCTCCGGCGCAGCGCCGAAGCGCACGCCCGCCGCCGAGCGGTCCAGGTACACGCTCGTGTGCGTGCCTTCGCGCTCGCTCCACGAGACGATCGCATGCCCGTCGTCGCTCAGCACGGCGGCGATCGTGAGAGCGGCCGAGACCGGTGCCAGTCGCTGGATCACGCGCGCTCCGCCGGCGCTTGGCAGCAGGCGTGCATACAGCTCGCCTCGCTGCGCCCACACTGCGAGCGCTTCGCTGCGGTAGTCGAGCGCCAGCGCGAGCGCCCGCACGGCGCCGCTGCCGGCGCCTCGCACGGTGGAGTTGCGCACGAAGCGGCGCGAGTAGAAGCGCTCGAGGTGCAGGTCGAGCGCGCCTGCCTGGCCGGCGCCCGCCGGCGAGGATGCCAGCGCCACGTCGCCGAGATACGCGGTCGCCAGGGCCGCCGGCGCGGCCGCTCCGGCGGGGACGAGCAGCGGCGCGAAGGCACCGCCGGCGACGCCCTGGATCACCTGTGCATCCGCGCCCACGCTCGACGCGTCGCCAGCGATCACGATCTGCGCATGCGGCGCGCCGCTCGCGAGCAGCGCGCCGCGGGGCGCGAGCGGGCGCCCGGCGGCCGTCCGCGGGATCGTCGAGGCGCCCGCCAGCTCGCCGGCTCCCAGCGCCGCCACGCGCGCCCCCGCGCCTCCAGGGCAGCCGGGCGACGCGCTCCACACGATCGCGCCGGCGCCCGTTGCCTGGCGCGGGCCCTGGCTCGGGAACACAACGTGTGGCGCGCCGATCGCCGCGCACGCGCTGAGGCTCGCGGGCGTCGACCACGGCGAGCTGGCGGACGGCACGGACAGCGTTGCGCCGGACGCTTGCATCGCGGCGAGGCACCCGCCGGCCGCCAGCGCCGCGCTGGCCAGCAGCGGCGCGATCTTCAAGAAGCGAGCGCTGAGCGCAGGAACTCGACCGTGCGCTGCCACGAGGTCTGGGCGTGCTCTGCGTCGTATGTGCCCAGGCGGTTGGTGTCGTTGAAGAAGGCGTGGCCGCCGCCCTCGTAGAGGTGGAACGTCGCGTCCACGCCCGCGTCGCGCAGCTCCGCTTCGAGCTCCTTGGCGGCATCGACCGGCACGAACTCATCGCCGGTGCCGAAGTGCCCGAGCACCGGACCGTTGATCCCGGCGAAGTCGGGCTTGCCATGGGGCATCACGTAGTAGTAGCTGACCGCCGCCGTGACGTTCGGGCAGGTGGCCGCGGCCCACACCGCCAGACCCCCGCCCAGGCAGAAGCCGACGGCACCCACGCCCGCGCCCTCGTGGCCGGGCTGGGCCGTGAGGTAGTCGCCGGCGCCGCACATGTCCTTCTCGGCCTCGCTCATCGACAGCGCCATCATCTTCTGTTCGGCCTCGCTCGGCTGCGAGGTCGTCTCGCCGCGGTACAGGTCCGGGGCGAGCGCGATGAAGCCTTCGTCGGCGAAGCGGTCGCAGATCGAGCGGATGTGGTCGTCCAGGCCCCACCACTCCTGCATCACGATCACGGCCGGACCGCGCTCGCCGGCAGGCGTCGCGAGGTAGCCGGGCGCGCTGGAGGAGCCGGCTGTGGGGAACTCGATGTCGGGCATGTGTCGCTCCTTGTGGGGTTGAGGATGGCGTGCCGCGGCGGCCGGGCGTGCGGGAGCCCGCGGCGGCGAATACTCTCACGGCGCGGCGGCCGCGTGCTCAGGTGCTCGGCAGCGCGATCGACAGGTCGTCGACTTCCACGGTGAACGGGAAGTTGCTCGCGCGATATGTGGGCGCGTCGCGCCCGAGCAGTTCGAGCTTGATCGCGTCCCCGGCTGCGAATTCGTAGCCGTTGCCGTGCAGCTGGAAGGTGATCTTGCCGGTCTGGTCTTCGCTCAGGCGGTACACGCCGCGGCTGATCAGGCGCTCCTGGCCGCTTCCCAGCACGTCCCACAGCCGTGCGGCGATCTCGCCGTAGGAGCCGATCGTCTTGATCGTCGCGGTCACCGTCGGCAGCCCCATCAGCATCACACCCGGGCTGGTCATCGTGTACGTGGCGGTGTCCGGTTCCATTTCCGCGGTCGTTTCCTTGCAGACGTTGCCGCCGCTTTCGGTCTCGTCCTCCGCGATCGGGTCGAACTCGGCGGCGATCGTCGGGTCCGCGCCCACCGAGGTGAAGGTCTGGCCCGGCGCGCCGCCGAACGTGGTCGTGTGGGGGTGTAGGGCGGCCCACGAGGCCGCCGTGTACGGACCGCCGCCGGGGGCGCTCCTGGGGCACGTCTGCGTGTACGCGGTCACGCTGCCGTTGGCAGGCGCGGTGCCCACGTGCTGGAGCTCTGCGCCGAAGAAGCGTGCGCCCTCTTCGTCGAACGCGTGGTCGGTGTTTTCCTTGTTGGACGCGGGCGCGTGCCCGAGGTCGCCGAACATCAGCGCCGCATAGCCTTTGAGCTGGCGCACCTGGTTGTAGGCGCGTAGCGACTGTTCGGGCGGGAACAGGTCGTCGGTCCAGCCGCTCTCCAGCAACAGCGGCGCCGGCTTGCCCGACAGCGGCATGCCGTATGCCTGGTGGTAGTCGTAGATCTGCTTGGCGATTTCTTCGTCTTCAGGCGTAGGCGGCTCGCCCGCGTTGATAGCCGCGAACCATTTGGTCAGGTCCGCTTCGGGGTCCTCGCCCGGCGGGGCGTAGTAGCCGTCCTCGGCCAGCCCGTCCGCGTACAGCCCCGTCTCATAGCTCTCGATCTCCACGCCCAGCGGTTCGTAGCTCTGCCCGTGCGGGGCCACCTCAGTGTCGAGGAAGCGCCCGTTGGGCTCGAGCGCGTCGACCAGGTCCGACCACGGCCAGCGTGGGAACGCCGCCTTGATTTCCATGCGCTTGCCGTCGGCGCTCCGCCACGGCGCGAATTCGCCGTTGGGCAGGCGGATGCGGTCCTTCAGGTAGGCGAGCTCGATGCTCTGCCCGCCGCCGTAGGAAATGCCGGTCACACCGATGCTGCGCGGCTTGACGATCTTCTCGTCCGCGAGCAAACCGAGCAGGTACTGGGTGTCGCGCGCCTCGTAGCGCTGGTCGGCCAGGCGCAGCCAGCCTTCATCGCAGCCGGGCGTTTCCGCGCGCGATTCTTCTGAGCCGCACGAGCTCCCCCACCCGCGCGCCGTGTAGTTGAGCACCGCGTAGCCGTGTTCGGCGTAGTAGATGTTGTTGTAGTCGTAGGTTTCGTTGCCGTTGCCCGCCGCCGTGGTCGACTCGAACTCGGTCTTGCTGCCGCCCCAGCCGTGGAGCATCACGATCGCCGGGAACGGCCCCTTGCCGCTCGCCGGCAGTGTCACATCGACGTCCAGCGGCACGCCGTCGAATGAGGGCACGCGCTGCGCGAGCGTTTCCGTCGGGCAGAAGCGCACGCCGTCCTGCGCTTTGCACACATGGCCGAAGGGGGCGGGTTCGCGCTTGGCTCGCTTGGCCAGCGCGGTCGGCGCGAACGCGAGCGCCACCAGCGACGCCGCCACCACGATTGCTCCCACCGTGCCCCAGTGGCGGCGCGCGCGACCCCTCCCGATGATCATCCCCTCACCCTCCTCGCGATCTCATCAACGCTTGACGGGTACCCGCACGCGGGTCCGCGCAAACGGATCCGCTGCTAGAGCTCGATCACCGACCCCGCCGCGGCGACTTTCACGGACTGCGGGCCCCCGCCGAGACGCCGCTCGAGCGCGTCCAGCGCATCGTCGGTGCGGTCTGGGGAGTGATGGAACAGCGCGACCGTGCGCGCCCCCGCGCGGGCGGCCAGCGCCGGCGCGTAGTCCGTGACGGAGTGCCCGTAGTCGGCCTTCGCGGGGAACTCCTCCGGCAGCAGCTGCGCGTCGTGCACGAGCACGTCCACGCCGTCGGCCAGCTCGAGCACCGCCTCGTGATAGGCCCCCAGCCCGTCCTCGCCGAAGCCGAAGGCCGTCGGGCAGTGGTCCGGGATGTAGGCGAGCGTGGAGCGCCCGTCGCTGACGCGGTATCCGTACGTGCGCCCGCCCTTGTGCGGGACCTCGCGCGCGAGCACGTCGAAGCCCTCGAAGCGGTGCTCGCCGGGCGCGATCGAGGAGAACGTCCACTCCCCGCTCAGCTCCGTCGGTTCGATCGGGTAGTACGGCGGCGACATGATCCTCGCGAGCGTGCTCTCCGCGTCCTTGCCGCCCGGCTGTTCGGGCAGCACCACGTCCACACGCGCGTTCTTTTTGTCGGCGGCCGCGAAGAACGGCAGCCCCAGGACGTGGTCCCAGTGCAGGTGCGTGAGCAGCACCGTGCCCGCGAACGAGGTCCCGTCCAGTAGCCTGGTCGCGCGCTGAATGCCCGTGCCGGCGTCCAGGATCAGGGTCGGCCCGGCGGCCCCGTCGTGCGCCAGCGCCACGCATGAGGTGTGGCCGCCGTAGCGGACGAACTCGACGCCGGCGACCGGGCAGGAGCCCCGCGCGCCGCAAAGATGTATCCGCATTTGCGGCATTATCTCGCTTGCGAGGCGCTCCAGCGGCCCGCCACTACGATGAGCCGGTGAGAGCAGCGGTTCTTCACGCATACGGAGTACCGCGTCCGGAGGAGTTCCAGGACCCCTCCGCCGCCGAGGGGCAGGCGGTCGTGGAGGTGCTCGCCGCGGGCTTGAACCCGGTCGACGCTGCGATCTGCGCGGGACGCTTCTACGCAGGGCGTCCGCCGCTGCCGTCGGTCGCCGGGCGTGAGGGCGTCGGCCTGCTGGACGGCGCGCGCGTGTACTTCGACGCTCCGATCGCGCCCTTCGGCTCGATGGCCCAGCGCTCGCTCGTCGACCCCGCCTCCGCCCTGCCGGTGCCCGACGGCGTGAGCGACGGGGTGGCGGTCGCGCTCGGGATCTCGGGGCTCGCCGCCTGGCTCGCGCTCACCTGGCGAGCGCAGCTGCAAGACGGCGAGCATGTGCTCGTGCTCGCCGCCAGCGGCGTGCTCGGGCAGATCGCCGTCCAGGCCGCGAAGCTGCTCGGCGCAGGGCGCGTGGTCGCCGCCGCGCGCTCGCAGGAGGGCCTCGATCGCTGCCTCGCGCTCGGCGCCGACGCCGCCGTCAACCTCGAGCGCCCCGCCGATGAGCTCGCCGGCGCGCTCTCCGATGCCGCCGAAGGGCGCATCGATGTCGTCCTCGACCCGCTGTTCGGGCGGCCGTTCGCGGCGGCGGTTGACGCGGCCAGCTTTCGCGCGCGCATCGTCCAGCTCGGTGCCGGCGCGGGCGCGGAGGCGACGGTCTCCTCGGCCCCGATCAGGGGCAAGCTGCTGACGATCATGGGGCACACCAACTTCGGCGCGCCCCAGCACATCAAGGGGGAGGCGTACGCGCGCCTGGCGCAGGCCGCAGCCGCCGGGCAGATCCAGGTGGAGGTCGACGCGCTCCCGCTCGATCGGGTCGGCGAGGCGTGGCGGCGCCTCCAGGCCGGCTCGCACAGCAAGATCGTGCTCGTGCCCTGAGGTGTCCTGCCTGGGCGAGCGCCGCTCACCGCGCCGCGCGACGGCGAAGCCGGGCTAGTCGACCGGGATGTCGCCCGCGGCGCTCGTGCCGGTGATGCCGCCGTCGAGCGGGATCACCGCGCCCGTCACATACGCGCCGGCGCGCGAGGCCAGGAACAGCGTCAGCCCGGCGACGTCGTCGGGGCGGCCGATTCGCCCCAGCGGCACCCCGCGCTCGATCGCTGCGCGCCCTTCCGGGTTCTCCAGCGCGAACGCCAGCATCTTGCTTTCGAATGGCCCGGGGGCGATCGCGTTGACGGTGATGTGCTCGGCCGCCAGGCGCTTGGCGAGGTGGCGCGTGAGCATGTGCACGGCCGCCTTGCTCGCGCTGTAGCTGTAGTTCTCCACCGACGGCGCGCGCAGCCCGTCGATCGAGCCGATGTTGATCACGCGCGCCGGGTCCTCGGGGTCGGCGCTCGCGCGCAGCGCTCCCAGCAACGCGGTCGTCAAGAAGAAGACGCCCTCGACGTTGGTGTGCAGGACCTTCTCCCAGCCGATCGCGGGGAACTCCTCGAGCGGCGCACCCCACACGACACCGGCGTTGTTGACGAGGATGTCGAGCGTCGGGAAGCGCTCCGTGGTCGCGCCCGCCAGCTCCTGGGCGCCTTGTTGTGTGGATATGTCCGCGGGGATCGCGTGGCAGTCACCGAGGCCCGCGAGCTCCTCGGCGGCCGCTTCGACGTCGGCGCTCTTGCGCGAGGAGACGATCACGCGCGCTCCCGCCTGCACGAGGCCGCGAGCGATCATCAGGCCGATGCCGCGCGAGCCGCCGGTCACGAGCGCGGTCTTGCCGGAGATGTCGAACAGCGCGGGCATCGCTAGTCCACGAACTTCGCTGGACGCTTCTCCAAGAACGCCCCCGCGGCCTCGGGGACGCCGATGCTGAACGTGGCCATGATCTGCTGGCGGTCCTCGTACTCGACCGCCGCCTGCTCGGAGGGGATCTCGAGGGCGCTCCACATCCCCTGCTTGGTCAGGCGCACGCCCCACGGCGCCAGCGCGGCGATCTGCGCGGCCGCCTCCAGCGCCCGCCCCGCGAGCTGCTCGCCGTCGAGCACGTCCGCGACCAGGCCGATGCGCAACGCCTCCTCGGCGTCCAGGCGCCGGCCGGTGAGCATCAGCTCGTGCGCGCGCGAGGCGCCGATCAGGCGCGGCAGCAGCCAGCTGGTGGCCATGTCGCAGTTGGACAGGCCGATGTTCAGGAACGCCGCGCGGAACACCGCTCCCGCGGCGGCGTAGCGGATGTCGCTACCGAGCGCCAGCGCCAGCCCGAAGCCCGCAGCGGCGCCGTTGACCGCCGCGATCACCGGCTGCGGCAGCGCGCGCAACCCCAGTATCAGCGTGGACATGTGCTGCTGGTTGGCCAGGCGGTCGCGCGGTTCGTCGCTGCCGTCGTTGCCAGGCCCTTGGCCGTAGCCGCGCAGGTCCACGCCCGCGCAGAAGCCGCGCCCGGCGCCGGTCAGGATCACCGCGCGGCACGAGCGCTCGGCGGCGATCGCGCGCAGCGCCTCGTGCAGCCACTCGCACAGCTCGGCGTTCATCGCGTTCAGCTGCTCCGGGCGGTTGAGCGTCAGGCGGCGGACGTGCGGTGACGGATCCTCGACGAGCAGCAGGTCGGTCATCGGCGCGCATCCTATTGCCAAAGCTGGTGTGCGAGACTGGCGCCCGTGCGCTCGAGCCGGCCGAAGGTCGCGGTGGTGGGCCACGTCGAGTGGGTCCAGTTCGCGCGCGTCGCACACGTGCCGCGCGCCGGCGAGGTGGCCCATGCGCGCGACGTGTTCGAGGAGCCCGCCGGGGGAGGCGCGGTCGCGGCCGTCCAGCTCGCGCGACTGGCCGGCGAGGCGCTGCTGATCACCGCGCTCGGCGAGGACGACCATGGCCGTCGCGCGGTCCCACGGCTGGCTGAGCTCGGCGTGCACGTGCACGCGACCCTCGGGCCGGCGGCCACGCGCCATGCGGTCACGCTCGTGGACGACCACCGCGAGCGCACGATCACGACGTTCGGGCCGCGGCTTGACCCGCAGGGCGCGGACGACTCGCTCGGCTGGGACGCGCTCGCCGGCAGCGACGCGCTGTACTTCACCGCCGGCGACGAGCAAGCGCTGCGCCGGGCCCGCGCGAGCACGCGGGTGCTCGTGGCCAACCCGCGCGCCCGCCATGCCCTTGGCCACGGCGTCCCGATCGACGCGCTGGTGCTCAGCGCCAACGACCCCGTCGAGCGCCGCGACCTGGAGCGCACGCCCGAGGAGGCCGCGCTGGTGGTGCTCACAGAGGGCGAGCATGGCGGCAGCTATCGCACGCGCACGGGCGAGACGCGGCCGCTGGCAGGCCCCCAGCCCGCCTGCGGCGCCGGTCGACTCATACGGGTGCGGCGACTCGTTCGCCGCTGGGCTCACGTACGCCCTCGGCGCCGGGATGGAGCTCGCGGACGCGCTGGCGCTGGCGGCCCGCTGCGGCGCCACCGCGCTCACCGGCCGCGGTCCTTACGAGCGCCAGTTGAGCGCCGCCGACTTGTAGAGGTATAGTCCGTCGCGCTCGCCCAGGCCAAGCCCAAGTAGGGGGGAAGGTGTCAACCCAAGCTCTGTCGCCAGTTTCGGAGAAGCTCGCGTTTTACAGGCGCGCCACCAACTACATCGCGGTGGCGATGATCTACCTCCAGGACAACCACCTGCTGGAGGAACCGCTCAAGCCCGAGCACGTCAAGCACCGCCTGCTCGGCCACTGGGGCACGGTGCCCGGGCATCAACCTCATGTACGCGGGGCTGAACCGGCTGATCCTCGACACCGACGCGAGCATCCTGCTCGTCACCGGACCCGGCCACGGCGCGCCCGCGAACCTCGCCAACCTGTGGATCGACGGCTGTCTGGAAGACGTCAAGCCGGAGATGAGCCGCGACCGCGAGGGCCTGTCCAAGCTCGTGCGCCTGTTCTCCTGGCCCGGTGGCTTCCCCAGCCACATCGCGCCGATCGTGCCGGGCACGATCCACGAGGGCGGCGAGCTCGGCTACGCGCTCGCGACGGCGTTCGGCGCCGCGCTCGACAACCCCGACCTGATCGTCGCGTGCATCGTCGGCGACGGCGAGGCGGAGACGGGGCCGACGGCGGGCGCGTGGCACTCCAACAAGTTCCTCGACCCCGCCACCAGCGGCGCGGTCCTGCCGATCCTGCACCTCAACGGCTACAAGATCGCCAACCCCACGATCTTCAGCTCGATGAGCGACAGCGAGCTGACGAAGCTGTTCGAGGGCTATGGCTGGCACCCGCTGATCGTCGACGGCGAGGACCTCGACGCGGAGCTGGCGGGCGCGCTCGACACCGCATACGCCGAGATTCGCGAGCTCCAGGACGCGGCGCGCAACGGCAGCCGCCCGGCGCGCCCCACCTGGCCGATGCTGATCGTGCGCTCGCCCAAGGGCTGGACGGGCATCCGCGAGCTCGACGGCATCCGTGTGGAGGGCACCTCCAAGTCCCACCAGGTGCCGGCGATGCAGGCGCGCACGAACCCCGAGCACCTGCGAGCGCTGGAGCAGTGGCTGCGCTCCTACGGCCCCGAGGACCTGTTCGACGAGAACGGCGGCCCGGCGGCGGAGATCGCCGCGATGTGCCCGACGGGGGAGCGGCGCATGGGCGCCAACCCGCACGTCAACGGCGGGCGCATGCGGGTGCCGTTGAAGCTTCCTGGCCTGAAGCAGCATGCGGTTGCGGTCGAGCAGCCAGGCGGCGCGGTCGACAGCTCGCTCGGTGTGGTCGGCGAGTACCTCGGACAGGTATTCGAGCTCAACCGCGACCAGCGCAACTTCCGTGTCGTCTGCCCCGACGAGGTCGCCTCCAATCGCCTGGGCGCGTTGTTCGAGGTCGAGAACCACGCCTACGAGTGGCCCGTGGACCAGGAGGTCAGCCCCGACTACAAGCCCGACGGGCGCATCATGGAGGTCCTGTCAGAGCACAACTGCCAGGGCTGGCTCCAGGGCTACGTGCTCACCGGCCGCCACGGCATCTTCCCCTGCTATGAGGCGTTCATCCCGATCGTCGACGGGATGGTCAACCAGTACGGCAAGTTCCTGAAGATGTCGCGCGAGGAGGCGCCGTGGCGCGAGCCGGTCGCCTCGCTGAACTACCTGCTCACCTCCGAGGGCTGGCGCCAGGACCACAACGGCTACTCCCACCAGATGCCCGGCTTCATCAACTCGATGCTCAACCGCCGCGAGGAGACCGCGCGCGTGTACGTGCCGCCGGACGCCAACACGCTGCTGGCGACGATGGCGCACTGCCTCCAGGCGGAGCGCTGCATCAACCTGATCATCGGCTCCAAGCTGCCGTTGCAGCAGTGGCTGTCGATGGAGGAGGCCGAAGCGCACGTGAGCGCGGGGGCCTCCGCATGGGACTGGGCCAGCAACAACGACGACGGCCAGCCCGACCTCGTGCTCGCCAGCTGCGGCACGATCCCGACGATCGAGCTGCTGGCCGCTGCGAGCCTGCTCAAACAGGACGTGCCGGAGCTGAAGGTGCGCTTCGCCAATGTCACCAACCTGTTCGCGCTGGCCGCTCCGGGGGCACACCCCGACGCGATGAGCGCAGGCGCGTTCGGCGACCTGTTCACCGAGGGCAGGCCGGTGATCTTCAACTTCCACGGCTACCCCTCGGCGGTCCACCAGCTGATCCATCGCCGCCCGCGCCAGGAGCGCTTCCACGTGCGCGGCTACTCCGAGGAGGGCACCACGACGACGCCGTTCGACCTGCTGGCGATGAACGGCGTGGATCGCTACCAGCTGGCGATCGAGGCGCTCAGCCGGGTGGACATGGGCGTCAGCGAGTTCGTGCGCGGCATGTCCGGCGAATTCGCCGTGCGCACGATCCCCGGCGCGCAGGAGGCGATCACCAAGTACCGCGACCAGCTGGCCGAGCACCGTCGTTACGTTCGCGAGTTCGGCGACGACCCGCCGGAGCTCAAAGACTGGGTGTGGCCCGGCGCGAGCGCGTGAGCATGCTGGGACCGCAGGGGGTGCGCTGCGAGCGCGCGGATCGAGTCGATCGAGCGAGGACGAGCCGGTGAGCGGCGAGTCCGCAGCCCAGCGAGCACGCGCCGAGCTCCAGGCGGGCGCGTTCCGCGCCAGCCGCGAGGCCGCGCTCGAGGGTCTCGCGCAGGAGCCCGAGAACGTCGAGCTGCTCGTGCTCGCCGGGCGTGCTGGCGTAGAGCTGGACGCGGACGACGCCACCGACCAGCTGCGGCGCGCGACCGAGCTCGCCCCCGAGGAGGCCGACGCGTGGCACTACCTCGGCGAGGCGCTGGCGACCGAGGGCAGCATGGACGCAGCCGGCGAGGCCTTCCGCCGGGCGGTCGAGCTCAACCCCGCCGACCAGGTGGCGCTCAGCCACCTTGGGCACACGTCTGCGGCGACCGGCAACCAGCAGGAGGCGGTCGGCTACCTCAGCCAGGCGGCACAGAGCATGGGTCGCGCCTCGACCGCGTCGATCAGCCTGGTCGACATGTACCGCACGCTCGGCCAGCACGAGCAGGCGCTCGCGCAGGCGCGGATGCTCGCTGAGGCCGAGCCCGACGACGTGCTGGCAGGGCTGGACGTCGCCGAGCTGAGCCTGGAGGTCGGCGAGCTCGACGAGGCGCTCGCGGCGTTCGCGCGCCTGCGCGAGCTCGACGACGTGCCCGGGCACGAGACCTACCCGCTGCACGGGATGATCAAGGTCGAGCTGCGCCGCGAGAGCCCCCAGCGCGCGCTGGAGCTCGCGCGTGAGGCCGCTGGCGCGGACACGCAGGGGCGCAGCGTGGGCATCGTCGCGTTCCTGGACGCGGACAGTGACGTTGAGGATCCGCCCACGCGCGAGGAGGTCGACCGCGCGCTCGATGCCTCGCTGTCAGAGTACCGGCGTATGCACGCCGACGACCGCCGTCTGTCCGCAGAGGACCTCCTTGGCTGAGGCCGTCACAGCCCCGCGCGCGGTCTCAGCCGAGTGGTTTCGCTGTCCGGCGTGCTCTGCGTTCGTCTACCACAAGCGCCTGCGGCGCAACCTCGGCGTGTGCCCGGACTGCAACCATCACTTCCGGCTGCGCATCCGCGAGCGCCTGGGCCAGCTGCTCGACGAGGACAGCTTCCAGGAGCTGAGCGGCGACCTGGAGATCCTCGACGCGCTGTCGTTCGTCGACGCCAAGCCCTACACCGAGCGCATCGCCTCGGCGCAGAAGAAGAGCGAGACCAAGACCGGTGCGCTGCACGGCACGGGCACGATCGACGGGCTGCCGATCGTGGTCGCGTGCATCGACTTCTCGTTCATCGGCGGGAGCATGGGCGGCGCGGTCGGTGAGTCGATCACGCGCGCCGCGGAGCTCGCGCTCGAGACACGCACGCCGCTGCTGGTGATCTCCGCGTCCGGCGGCGCGCGCATGCAGGAGGGCTGCGTATCGCTGATGCAGATGGCCAAGACCAGCCAGGTCGTGGCGCGCATGGCGGAGGAGGGCGTGCTGTTCATCTCGCTGCTCACGGACCCAACCTACGGCGGCGTCAGCGCCTCCTACGCGACGCTCGGCGACGTGCTGATCGCCGAGCCGGACGCCCACATCGGCTTCGCCGGGCCGTCGGTGATCGAGCAGACGATCCGCCAGAAGCTGCCCGATGGCTTCCAGACCTCGAGCTTCCTGCTCGAGCACGGCATGCTCGACCTGGTCGAGCCGCGCGAGAGCCTGCGGCGCACGATCCGCAACCTGCTGGAGCTGCACGCGCAGGCGGAGGCCGCGCGCGGCGAGGACGCGGCAAAGCGCGACGCGCGCCTGCCGGCGGTAGAGGGCAGCGCACCCGTGACCGACGCGGGGCAGCTGGCCGACCGCGACCCGTGGGAGGTCGTGCAGCTCGCGCGCCACATCGACCGCCCGCGCTTCCTCGACCTCGTCGGCTCGGTGTTCGACGGCTTCCAGGAGCTCCACGGCGACCGCCTATTCGAGGAGGACCCCGCGATCATCGCCGGGCTCGCGCGCCTGGGCGAGATGACGGTGATGGTGATCGGCCAGCAGAAGGGTCACACCACGGCCGAGCTGGTCGAGCACAACTTCGGGATGCCCGAGCCCGAGGGCTATCGCAAGGGCATGCGCCTGATGCGCTACGCGGCCCGCTTCGGCCTGCCGCTGGTGACGATCGTCGACACGCCCGGCGCCTACCCGGGCCTCGGCGCGGAGGAGCGCGGCCAGTCGGTTGCGATCGCCGAGTCGATCATGCTGATGTCGCGGCTGCCGATCCCGGTCGTGACGGTCGTCACCGGCGAGGGCGGCAGCGGCGGCGCGCTGGCGATCGCGATGGGCAACCGCGTGCTGATGATGGAGAACGCCTACTACTCGGTGATCAGCCCCGAGGGATGCTCCACGATCCTGTTCAAGGACGCCAGCGCAGCGCCGCGCGCGGCCAAGGCGCTGCGCATCACCAGCCCCGAGCTGTTGCGCCTGACCGTGATGGACTCCGTCGTGCCCGAGCCCGACGGGGGCGCCCAGGCCGACCCGGCCGCCGCGGGCGCCAACGTGAAGGCCGCGATCGTGGCGAGCCTGCGCGAACTGCTCCCGCTCACCCCGCAGGAGCTGATCGACCAGCGCTACGAGCGCTTTCGCAAGTTCGGCACGCCGGGAAGCCAGCCGTCACTTCCGCCAATCACAGGGGAGACATGAGCGACGACAAGAACACCACCAGCAGCCCCGACCGGGAGCTGATCGAGTCGGTCTGGGCCGAGGCGCGTGACCTGGTCAAGCGCCTGGAGGGATCGAGCGTCCAGCGCTTCGCGGTCGCCGCCGGCGACTACAAGATCGAGATCGAGCGCGGTGCCCCCCCGGCTGCGGGCGCTGAAGCTGCGGCGGCGGCTCCCGCGAGCGCCGCCAGCGGGCCGATCGCTCCGAGCGCCGGTCCGGGTCTAGGCGTTGCCCCCGGGGCGCGTATGGCCTCCGGTGTCTTCACCCTGGGCGACATGGCCCAGCCAGATAACCGCGTGCCGGTGCTCGCGCCGCTGGTCGGGACCTTCTACGGCTCCGGCCAGCCGGGAGCGAAGGCGTTCGTGGAGGTCGGCTCGACGGTGGAGCCCGGGCAGACGGTATGCATCGTGGAGGCGATGAAGATGATGAACGAGGTCGCCGCCGGCGAGGGCGGCAAGGTCGCCGAGATCGCCGTCGAGAACGGCGAGTGGGTGGAGTTCGAGCAGGTGCTGATGTACCTCGAGCCCGCGGAGGAGTAGGCCTTGTTCGAGAAGGTCCTGATCGCCAACCGTGGCGAGATCGCGCTGCGCGTGGCGCGCGCGTGCCGCGAGATGGGCATCAAGTCGGTCGCGATCTACTCGACCGCGGACGCGGAGTCCGCGGTCGTGCGCTTCGCCGACGAGGCCGTGCACGTCGGGCCCCACCACCCCGGCAAGAGCTACCTGCACATCCCGAACATCATCGGTGCAGCTCAGAAGACGGGCGCGGACGCGATCCACCCCGGCTACGGCTTCCTGTCAGAGGACCCGTTCTTCGCGGAGATCTGCTCGGACAACGGGATCACGTTCATCGGCCCCAAGCCCGAGGTGATGGAGAAGGTGGGCGACAAGGCGATCGCGCGCGATCTCATGCAGAAGGCGGGCCTGCCGCTGCTGCCGGGCACGATCGAGCCGGTCGGCACGGTCGACGAGGCGCAGGAGATCGCCGCTTCGATCGGCTATCCGCTGATCATCAAGGCGGTCGCGGGCGGCGGCGGGCGCGGCATGAACGTGGTGCGCCGCGGGGAGGATCTGCAACGGCTCTACCAGACGACGCGCGCGACCGCGCAGGCCGTGTTCAAGGACAGCGCCGTGTACATCGAGCGCTACCTGGACGCTCCTCGTCACACCGAGGTGCAGCTCGTGTGCGACAGCCACGGCAGCGGCGTGTACTTCTACGAACGCGACTGCTCGGTGCAGCGCCGCCATCAGAAGCTGATCGAGGAGGCGCCGTCGATCCACCTCTCAGACGAGCAGCGCAGGGACATCGGCGAGCGGGCGGTGGCGGGTGCGCTGGCGGTCGGCTACACGGGCGCGGGCACGATGGAGTTCCTGCTCGACCACGAGGGCAACCTCAGCTTCATGGAGATGAACGCGCGCATCCAGGTGGAGCATCCCGTCAGCGAGATGGTCACGAGCGTCGATCTGATCCAGGAGCAGATCCGCGTGTGCGCCGGCGAGCCGCTGTCGGTGACCCAGGAGGACGTGGTGCTGCGCGGGCACGCGATCGAGTGCCGCGTCAACGCCGAGGACCCCGACCGCGACTTCGCGCCGGCGGCCGGTCGCCTGGACACCTACGTGCCGCCCGGCGGCCCGTGGACGCGCGTGGACTCGCACTGCTACCCGGGCTGGAGCATCGCGCCGTTCTACGACTCGCTGATCGCCAAGCTGATCGTGTGGGCGCCCGATCGCGGCGAGGCGATCGAGCGCATGGACCGGGCGCTGTCGGAGTTCCAGATCGAGGGGCGCGGGGTCAAGACCACGATCCCCTTCCACCGCCGCGTGCTCGCCGACGAGGTGTTCCGCTCGGGCGAGGTCACGACGGACTTCGTCGAGGAGTTCCTCTCGCGCGAGACGGTCGCCGCCTGACGGGTACGAGGGTGGCTGTGAGCACGATCGAGGAGTTGCTCGCCAACAACCGGGAGTTCGCTGCGTCGCTGGAGCCCGAGCATCGCGACTCGGCGCCCACTCGCCGCGTTGCGGTCGTCACGTGCATGGACGCGCGCTTGGACGTGTACGCGGCGCTCGGCCTGCAAACCGGCGAGGCGCACGTGCTGCGCAACGCCGGTGGGATCGTCAGCGACGACGTGATCCGCTCGCTGGCGATCTCCCAGCGGCGGCTGGGTACGCGCGAGGTGATGATCGTGCACCACACGCGCTGCGGCATGCAGACGCTCACCGACGATGAGTTCCGCAGCGAGCTGCTGCGCGAGACAGGCACGACGCCGCCGTTCGCGATCGAGTCGTTCGCCGACCTGGACGACGACGTCCGCCAGTCGCTGCTGCGCGTGCGCCGCTCGCCGTTCGTGGCGCACCGGGACCAGGTTCGTGGCTTCGTTTACGATGTCGATGGCCACCTCCTGCGCGAGGTAGACGCCGGCGAGGATGCGTGAGCGCTCAGGTGGCGCGCATGCCGGCACACGATCACCCACCAAGCAAAAGGAGACCCCGATGACCCCCGAGCAGGCGGCCGTGGACGTTCCGGCGCACGTGGTCGAGTACCTCTCGGCCCAGAACACGCTGACCCTCGCCAGCGCATCTGTCAGCGCCGTGCCCCGCGCGAGCACCTTCCTGTACGTCAACGACGGGCCCACGCTGTACTTCTGGACGCGACCGGGGACCGTCACCGCGCGTCACATCGAAGCGAACCCGATCGTGTCCTTCGCCGTCGACGAGTACGCCGCTGACCTGCGTCAGACGCGGGGCGTGCAGGGCTCGGGGGAGTGCGGCGTGGTGCTCAACGGTGAGACGATCGCGCGCGTGGCCGACCTGTTCGGCCAGAAGTTCCCGTCGCTGTCCCCGGGCACGACGATGTCGATCTCCTTCTACCGGATCGTGCCGACCGAACTTCAGTTCATCGACAACACCGAGGCGGGCGGTAAGGCGCAGGACGGCACGTTCGGTGCTGACTTCTCGCGCGAGCGCGCCTACAGCGTGTTCAGCGACCTGCCGACACAGCGGATCGAGAGCGTGTCCGGCGAGCTCCAGACCGTGCGGGTGGAGGCGGGCGAGACGGTCGTGCGCCAGGGTGGGCCCGCCGACAAGTTCTTTATCGTGGTCGAGGGAGCGGTCGACGTCGAGCAGCAGGACGACGCCGGCTTCCGCAAGGTCAGCACGCTCGGCCCCGGCCATTTCTTCGGCGAGGTCGCGATCATGCGCGGCACCCCACGCGCGGCCACCGTGCGCGCGACCGAGCCGACGACGCTGATCGCGATGGACCGCGACGTGTTCCGCGACCTGGTTGCGCAGTCGCTGGGCATGACCACCGACTTCGACCAGGTGATCCGCGCGCGCCTGCGGTCGCTCGACGAGGACGCCTGATTGTCCAGGGTCGCGATCGAGCGGGCGGGCACCTCGCCCGGCTTCACCAGCGAGGACTTTCGCGGTGCGCTGGCGGCGTTCGCGACCGGCGTGACGGTCGTGACCACGCGCGGCGAGGAGCACGCTTACGGGATGACCGCCAACGCCTTCTCGTCGGTCTCGCTCGATCCGCCGCTGATCCTCGTGTGCGTGATGGCGCGCTCGGAGGGTGGCAAGCTGATCGAAGACAACGGCGTGTTCGCCGTCAACATCCTCGCGGCCGAGCAGGAGCCGTTGTCGCGCTACTTCGCCTCCAAAGACCGTCCCCGCGGGCGCGATGCGTTCGGCGACATCGCGCATCGCTCGGCGGTCAGCGGTTCGCCGGTGCTCGACGGCTCGGTCGGCTTTCTGGACTGCGCCCTGCATGCGAGCCACGATGCGGGCGACCACACGATCTTCATCGGCGAGGTGCTTGGCCTGGAGTTCAGCCATGAGGTGGCGCCGTTGCTGTTCCACGCCGGCGGCTACCGCTTCCTCAGCGACGGCTGAGCGCGAGGAGGGGGGAGAGGTTGGAACTCGGAGCGATGACATCGATCGACGCGATCGCCTCGGCGCTCGGCGACGATCAGCCCGACTTCGGCGCGATGAGCTCGCCCGACGGGGCGCTGACGCTGCTGTTCTGTGACATCGAGGACGCCGCGGCGATCACGCAGGAGCTCGGCCCGCAGCGCACCGAGGAGCTGCTGCGCGACCACCGCACGTTGGTCGAGCGCATCGTCGCCCACCACGGCGGCACCGTCGCCCGCTCCCAGGACGACGGCTTCATGGTCGCGTTCGACAGCGCGCACGCGGCGCTGCGCTGCGCGCTGGACCTGCAAAGCTCGCTAGCGGACCGCACCGTCCCCGGCGACGGGCGCCCGCTGCGGATGCGCGTGGGGCTGCACACCGGAACGGTGATCATGGGCGGCGAGGAGTTCTACGGCCGTAACGTGGTGCTCGGCGCGCGCATCGCCGACCGCGCGCACGGTGGAGAGATCATGGTCTCCTCGTCGGTCAAGGAGTACACCGAGACCGACCCGAGCTTCCACTTCGAGGAGCGCGGCGAGCACCGCTTCAAAGGTGTCCTCGGCGAACACCAGGTGTACGCGGTCGTGCGCTGAGCGCCGGCGAGAAGATGGCGCAGAACGTCTACATAACCGCGATGGGCCCGAGCAGCGGCAAGTCGCTGGTGGCGCTTGGCTTCATGGAGATGCTGTCCGCGCGCCTGAGCCGCGTGGGGTTCTTCCGCCCGATCATCCGCGGCGCCGCCGAGCCCGACCCCCAGATCGAGCTGATGCGCGAGCGCTACCAGCTGCGTTCGAGCTACGAGCAGATGCACGGGCCGAGCGCCGAGGAGGTCACCGCCCTGATCGCCGGCGGCGAGCACCAGGAGATCGAGAAGCGCGTGCTCGACGCGTTCAAGGCGCTCGAGCAGGACTGCGACTTCGTCGTGTGCGAGGGCAGCGACTTCGTCGGCGCAACGCCCGCGCTCGACTTCGACCTCAACACGAACCTCGCCAACCAGCTCGGCTGCCCGGTGCTGGTGGTGATCAACGGCGCGGCCAGCGCCGACGTGGTCGAGCAGGTGCAGCTCGCGCGCGAAATGCTGGCGCGCAAGGACTGCGTGCTGTTCGGCGTGATCGTCAACCGCGTGGCGCCCGACGCGGTGACCGATGTTGAGGCGCGCCTGGCGCCGAACACCGGCGAGGAGTGGGTGTATGTGATGCCGGAGAGCCCTGAGCTCGCCTACCCCAGCGTGGAGGAGGTGCGCGCGGCGCTCGGCGCGCGCACGCTGCCGTGCGCCGACGGCGTGCTCGACCGCGACGTGCGCGAGATCCGCGTCGCGGCGATGAGCGCCGAGCACTTCGTCGAAGATCTCGTCGACGGCACGCTGGTGGTGGTGCCGGCCGACCGCTCGGACATCGTGCTCGCCTGCCTGGCGTGCACGCTGTCGCCGTCGTTGCCGGCCGTGGCGGGGATGCTGCTCACGGGTGGCTACGAGCTCTCCGACGCGGTGCGGCGCCTGTTGGAGGCGGCTCCGTTCCCGGTGCTCGAGACCGACGAGCGGACGTACGCGGCCGCGGCTCGGATCCCGGCCGTCACGCCCGTGCTGCGCGCGCAGAACGAGCGCCGGATCGCAACGGCGCTGGGCGCGTTCGAGCGTAGCGTGGACAAGGTGGAGCTCCAGATGCGCTTCACCGTCAAGCGCCCGGCACGGATGACGCCGACGATGTTCGAGTACGAGCTGGTCGAGCGGGCGAAGGCGGCTCGCAGGCACATCGTGCTGCCCGAGGGGGAGGACGAGCGTATCCTGCGCGCGGCCGACATCCTGCTGCGACGCGGCGTCGTCGCGGTGACGCTGCTCGGCAACCTGGATGCGGTGAGCGCGCGCGCGGCTGCGCTTGGCGTCGACCTCGACGGCGCCAGCGTGATCGACCCGCTGCGCTCTCCCGAGCGCGAGCGCTACAGCGCGGTCTACCAGGAGCTGCGGGCGCACAAGGGGATGACGCAGGAGCTCGCCTTCGACACGCTCGCGTGACCCCACGTACTTCGGCACGATGATGGTGCACCTGGGGGACGTCGACGGCATGGTCTCCGGTGCCGTGCACACGACCGGCGACACGATCCGCCCGGCGTTCGAGTTCATCAAAGCGCGCCCTGGGGTGTCGGTCGTCTCGAGCGTGTTCTTCATGTGCCTGTCGGACCGCGTGCTCGTGTACGGCGACTGCGCGGTCAACCCCCGGCCGAACAGCGAACAGCTCGCGGACATCGCGATCAGCTCCGCCGACACCGCAGCCGCGTTCGGGATCGAGCCGCGGATCGCGATGCTGTCCTACTCGACCGGCGACTCCGCCAAGGGCGAGCAGGTCGACGCGGTGCGGGAGGCCACCGAGATCGCGCGCAGCCGACGCGGCGACCTGAAGGTGGAGGGTCCGATCCAGTACGACGCGGCGGTCGACGCGAGCGTCGCCAAGCTGAAGATGCCTGACAGCGAGGTGGCGGGCAGCGCCACCGTGTTCATCTTCCCCGACCTCGACACCGGCAACGTCGCCTACAAGGCGGTGCAGCGCTCGTCGGGGGCGGTCGCGATCGGGCCCGTGTTGCAGGGCCTGCGCAGGCCCGTCAACGACCTCAGCCGCGGCTGCGCCGTCACCGATGTGGTGGACACGGTGGCGATCACCGCGATCCAGGCCCACCAGGCGGCGGAGCACTCGTGAGCGGCTGTATAACGATCGCGCTACAGCAGCGTCTTTTGTAGCGCTCAGTCGCGGCTGACCGGCGGCGGCGGCGTCAGGCCGGCCGCCTCGTGCAGCAGGCGGGCGTACTCGCCGGCGCTCTGCGGGCGCTTGGCGGCGTCCTTCTCGAGCGCGCACAGGACCGCCGGCCCGAGCCCGGCGGGCGCCCCGTCGAGCCCGCTGGTCGGATCCGGGGGGTCGTCTTGCAGCTGTGCCCACAGCACACGCATGCCCTGCTTGTCGGCGAACGGGGGCGCGCCGCTGAGGCACTCGCACATCACGCAGCCAAGCGAGTACACGTCGGTGGCGGCGGTCACATCCTCGCCGCGGATCTGCTCGGGCGACATGTAGTCCATCGAGCCGAGCGCCTGGCCGGGGCGCGTGAGCGCCGTGCCCTGGCTGTCCTTGGCCAGGCCGAAGTCCGTGATCAGCGCGGTGCCGTCGTTGTCGAGCAGCACGTTCGCGGGCTTGACGTCACGGTGCACCATTCCGCCCTGGAACAGCGCATCGAGGCCGTCGGCGACCTGAGCGCAGATCGCGAGCGCCGTGGGCACGTCGAGCTTGCCCTCGCGCTTGAGCTTCTGCTCCAGCGAGCCCCCTTCGATGAACAGCTGGGACAGGTAGGGCACGCCCTCGTGCTCGCCGGTGTCCAGCACGGGCACCACATGCGGGTTCTTGACGTCCTGGGCGATCTTCGCCTCACGCTCGAAGCGCTTGCGGAAGATGCTGTCCTCGGCGAGATCGGCGCGCACCAGCTTGAGCGCCACCAGCGTTCCGCCTGGGTCGGTCGCGCGGTAGACCCGTCCCATGCCGCCGACGCCCAGCACCGACTCGATGCGGTAGGGCCCCACGCTCGTACCGATCCGCGGATCAGGCTCTTCGCCATGCTCGCCGTCGCTCATGGCCCATAGGATGCCATGCTGGCCCCCTGCGCGTCCGTCTTTGATTGAATTGCCCGGTGCGAAGGTTGCAGCGCGCGAGGCCAATGCGCCTCAAAACGGGGATGGTTGTGCTCGCTGCGCTGGCGGCGCTGGCGTGCTCCCCGGCGGCCGGCGACGCCGCTCAGCAGGTGATCACGAGCCCCGGGCCGCTGAGCTCGATTGCGATCACCAACGGTCTCGCATGCCAGGCGCACGTCGGCGGCGACATCACCACCAGCTTCTACGGCGAAATCGGGGTTGAAGCCGGCTCGTGCGGGACGTTCCTCGCGCTCGCCGAAGGCGAAGACGTGGCGGGCGGCACGCATCTGTTCGGCCCCACGGTCTCACGCGGCGCGGCCGCAGTGGAAGCAGAATTCACGCCCATCGCGCAGACGCTCGCCGGGGCGGACTCGATCGTGACGAACGACTACGCAACCGAGAAACCTCGCTCGGGTGCCGTCAACCTCGCCCACGTGGTCGAGACCGACAGCTACGTCCCCGGCGAAGACAGCTTCCAGACGACGATCACGATCACCAACCTCGGCGCCTCAGAGCTGAAGGGCACCCTGTACCACGTGGGCGACTGCTACCTGGCCGAAAGCAACGAGGGCTATGGCGCGGCCAACGTGCCCTCCACCGGGTCGGTGGCCTGCACGAGCACCCCCGACGACAGCCCGCCCGCCCGTTACATGGCGTTCACGCCGATCGCCACCGAAGGCTTCCCGGTGAGCTCGGCCAGCTTCGTCGAGAGCGAATGGCCGAGCTTCTGGAAAGACATCGAACCGACGGGAAAACAGCTTCCGGATCAACTCGCGGCAACGACGTTCGTGGACAACGGCATGGGCCTCTCGTGGCCGCTCAAACTCGCCCCCGAAGCGTCGGCGACGCTCGAGCTCACGACCACGATCGTGCCGCCGAGCCCGCCTGTCTCGACGACGAGCGCGAGCGCTTGCCAGCCCAGCGGCCAGGTGCCGATCACCGTCTCCGCTGAAAAGGGTCCAAGGGCGGCGAGGTACAGGGTCGACGGCGGCGCGGTCCAGACGGCTGAAACGAGCGCCACTGGCCAGGCGACGATCGGCTTGACCGCGGGCCAGCACACGCTCGAATACTGGGGCGAAGACGAAAACGAAGTCCAGGAGAGCCCCCACCACACGCTCAGCGTGCTGGCCGCCTCGCCGGCTCCCACGCTGACGATCTCAAGCGACGAGGGACGCGCGAGCTATGAAGTCGGCGAAACGGCCTCGGTCACGATCGCCGCCTCCGGCGCGGGCCTGACCAGCGACCCGACGAAGATCGGCGAACCGATCTCCACGAGCACGCCGGGGACCTACACCTTGAGCCGCTCGGCGACCAACGCCTGCGGCACGACCGCCGCCAGCTTCACCTGGAGCGTGCTCCCGCCTCCTGCGCTGGGCAAGACCGTGAACGTCGTGCCGGTCAGCGGCAAGGTCCTGGTGGCGTTGCCCTCGACGGCGGCCGCGAGCATCGCCACGCCGCTGCAAACCGCGTTCGAGAGCCTCAGCAAGGGCCTGAAGTTCATCCCGCTGACCGAAGCGCGTCAGGTGCCGGTGGGCTCGACGCTGGAAACGACCGCGGGCGTCGCGCGCATCACGACCGCCACGTCCACGGTCGGTAAGACCCAGTCGGGCGAATTCGGCGCGGGGGTCTTCAAGCTGCTTCAGAACCGCAAGCAGAAGGGGCTGACCGAACTGAACATCGTCGATAACCGCAGCTCCAAGCAGGTGTGCGCGACGGTCGGCAAGAAGGCGGCGGTCGCCGCCAAGCTGAGCAGCAAGACGCTCGGGCGCCTGACCGGCAGCGCGCACGGGAAATTCACGACCAAAGGGCAGTACAGCGCAGCGACCGTGCGCGGCACCTCCTGGGGCGTGACCAACCAGTGCGACGGGACCTTGACGAAGGTCTCACGCGGTGAGGTCAGCGTCCGTGACTTCCACCGGCGCAAGACGATCACGCTGTTCAGCGGCCAGTCGTATCTGGCCAAGGCCCCGCTCTGAGCAGACAGCGCTCGTGCGGCCGATCTTCATCCGACTGGGGATCGCCGCGCTCGCGCTGCTGGCGGCTGTGGCGTGCTGGCCGGCGGCGGCGCTCGCCGGCGGGAAAGTGATCGAAAGCGCCGGGCCGCTAAACGCGATCTTCGTCGACGAAGACCTCGGCTGCCAACTGCACGCGATCGGCGACCTCAGCCTCAGCTTCTACGGCAGCGCCGAACTCGGCGAGTGCGGCACGTTCCTCGCCGACTCGCAACGCGCGGAGCTGTGGGGGCCGGTTCCGGCGGCGGGCGTCAAACCCGAACTGTACTTCGAGCCCGAGGGGCAGCTTACCGGTGGCATCGGCACCGCTGAAGACCCGCTCACCGTGCTGACGCATGTCGGCGCCTACGAGCCCACAGGCGAACTCGTCGCCGAACTGGCCGAGGAGGACTCATACGTCGTCGGCGAAGACTTCTACACGACCACGATCGAAATCGTCAACCGGCTCGCCGAACCGCTGAAAGGCACGATCTACCACGCCGGCCACTGCCTGCTGGCGGGGCTGTACGACAGCTACGGCGCCGACGACGCGCCCTCGCCGGGGTCGGTCGCGTGCTCGATCGAGCCCGACGACACGCCCTCCGCGCGCTACATGGCGCTGACGCCGGTCGCGATCAGCGGCTCGATCGGCAGCCCGAACGAGGCCGAGGGCGAGTACGAACTGATGTGGGCGGCGATCGACGCCGACGGCTCGCAGTTCGCCGACACGTTTTTCCCTGACACGTTCGCCGAAAACGCGATTGGGCTGTCGTGGCCGATCGAACTGAGCCAATACGGTGCCGGCGGCGACACCGCCGAGCTGCGCTTCGCCACCACGGTCTCGCCGTGGAGTCCTCCCGCGTCCAGCTCCAGCGTCAGCCCAGGCGCCTGCCTGCCCACCGGCCAGGTGGCGGTGACGGTGTCGGCTGTCGACGGGCCTGCGGCGGTCGACTACGTCGTCGACGGCGTCCCGGAGGCACCGGTGCCCACCAACGCGGCCGGTCAGGCGACGATCGCGCTCGCGCCCGGGCTGCACACGCTGGAATATTGGGGCGTGGACGAGGCGGGCGACCAGGAGGGCACGCACCACATCGTGACCGTCACCGTGGCCTCGGGGGGACCCAGCCTCACGATCACGAGTGATCAGGGTCACACCGGCTACAACCTCAACGAAGCGGGCTCGGTTACGATCGCGGCCTCCGGGCCAGGCCTCACGAGCAACCCCTCGGCGTCGCACGTGCCAATCTCGACCACCACGCCCGGCACCTACTCGCTGACACGCACCGCCGCCGACGCCTGCGGAACGACCACCGCGACGTTCACCTACACGGTCGCCTCGACGTCTGCGCCGCTTCCACCGCCGGCGCTGGGCCAGACCGTGAACGTGGCGCCGGTGAGCGGCAAGGTGCTCGTGGCGCTGCCCTCCACCGCGCAGGCGAGCATCGCGGGCGCCCTGGAAGGGGCGTTTGCGAGCGCGAACAAGGGGCTGCACTTCGTGCCCCTGAAGGAAGCGCGCCAGATTCCGGTGGGCTCGACGCTGGAAGCGACCGCCGGCATGGCCAAGATCACGACCGCCACCGGCACCAAGGGCAAGACCCAGTCGGGCGAATTCGGGGCGGGGATCTTCAAGCTGCTTCAGAACCGCAAGCAGAAGGGGCTGACGGAACTGAACATCGTCGATAACCGCAGCTCCAAGCAGGTGTGCGCGACGGTCGGCAAGAAGGCGGCGGTCGCCGCCAAGCTGAGCAGCAAGACGCTCGGGCGTCTGACCGGCAGCGCGCACGGGAAATTCACGACCAAAGGGCAGTACAGCGCGGCGACCGTGCGGGGAACGACGTGGAGCGTGGCCAACCAGTGCGACGGGACCTTGACGAAGGTCTCGCGCGGTGAGGTCAGCGTCCGTGACTTCCACCGGCGCAAGACGATCACGCTGTTCTCCGGCCAGTCGTATCTCGCCAAGGCTTAGCACCAACGCGTCCTCGCCCCGCGATTTGACAGCGCGGAGCTGAGCGTCTACCTTCGCTGGCCCACGCAGCAACGGCGTCGTCGCGCTGGCGGGCACGCACATGACAACGGGGGAGATATGAGCAAGACGATGAGGTGGGCATTCTCGCTGGTCTTGGTGTGTCTGGCCGGCGCCACGCTGGCCAGCTCGGCGTGCGCTGCGACCTACACGGTGGGCACACGCAAAGACACGAACGGCTCGTGCGGGAGTCCGCCTGGCGGCAAGTGCTCACTGCGTCAGCTGATCGAATACGAGGATGCCCTGCCGGCGACGCCGAGCCCAGCCGACACGATCGTCGTTCCCAGCGGCACCTATGAACTGGAAAGAGGCGAACTGACGATCACTCAGTCGCTGAACATCGTCGGGGCGGGCGCACGTACGACCGATGTCGACCTGGGAGCGAAGGGGTTTGGACGTGTTTTCGCAGTAAAGCCCGAAGCGGCCCGAACTCCCTCGGTTGTGATCTCGGGGCTGGAGATCTCGGGCGGGTCAGGGGGCGAGGAACCGCCTTACGACGGCGGCGATATCTACAACTCCGCCAATCTCGTCCTCGAAGAAGACTGGATCACCAAAGCCTTCACCGAACTGTCAGGAGGCGGCCTGGCAAACGAAGGGGGCAGCGTACGCGTCGTGCGCTCGCTCGTGTCGGCCAACACCTCCGAAGAAGCAGGCGGCGCGATCGAAAACCGTGGCACGGCCGTGTGCGACGACACCTGCGTCCCGGGCAAGAAGGCGATCCTTGCCATCGAAGACTCGACGATCGCTGACAACAGCACGCTGTTTGGCGAGACCGGCGGTGTCATCTCCAGCGTGGCCGAGGCTGACGACGGCAACGAAGTGTCGGTGATCGACTCGACGATCGCCTTCAACACGGGCGAAGAGACCGGGGCGGGCCTGCTGGTCGAAGACGGCACCGCCGATATCGCCGGCTCGATCTTCGACCGCAACGACAGGAACAACGACGGAACGGAATCGCTCGAAAACTGCGCGACCGTAGCGCCGGGCAAGATCAGCTCGCTCGGCTACAACCTCGAGAGCGGCACCGAATGTGGCTTCAAATCGACCGGCGATGTACAGGACGGGGATCCCGAATTCAGCTCGGACGAACCGGCGGAAAACGGCGGCAACACCGACACCCTCGCCCTCGAACCGGCGAGCCCGGCGATCGACGCGATCCCGACGAGCTTCCGCTTCTGCGAGGGCACGGACCAGCGCGGCATCTCCCGCCCACAGGGCGGCGGGTGTGACATCGGCGCTGTCGAGATGGTGCCCTTCACGATCGACGCCACCGAGGGCGCGAACTACAGCGGCCCGGTGATCGCGCCACCGGCGCACGGCCTCTACGCGAAGCCCCTCCCGACGATCGAATGGGGCGACGGACAGAAGTCGAATGGCACCATCGTCAAAGAAACGCAAGTCGATGGCAGCCACACCTATGCGCAGGCGGGAACGTACAATGGCGTGGTCACATATGACAACGATTTTGGCAGCGGCGTTCACCGGGTGCACTTCCAGGCGAAGGTCGCCGACGCGCCGCTGACTCCACCGCGACCCGGTGCAGGCGACGACTGGCGTGTCGTTCACGGCACGGTGGCGACGTTCACCGACGCCAACCCCGATGCCAAAGTCTCCGAATACACCGTCAGCATCAACTGGGGCGACGGCACTCAAACTGCTGGCACGATCATCGCGGCCGGCAAAGGCTTCGCGGTGACTCGGCACCCATACCTATGCGGCGACGCTCCACCGCGACGCCGGTGCAGGCGACGACGGGCGTGTCGTTCACGGGCACGGTGGCGACGTTCACCGACGCCAACCCCGACGCCAAAGCCTCGGAATACACCGTCAGCATCAACTGGGGCGACGGCACGCAAACTGCTGGGACGGTCAGCGCGGCCGGCAAAGGCTTCGCGGTGACCGGCACCCACACGTATGCGTCGGCCGGCGCATACACCACGACCGTCACGATCGACGACGTGGGCGGCTCGACAACGGTCGCAACCGGCAGCGCCACCGTGACGGGCCCGCCGATCGTCTCGAATGTGACCGTGCTCTCGGTCACGGAAACGACCGCCACGATCGGCTTCACGATCGACCCCGACGGCGTGGACACCAGCTACGTGGTCGAGTACGGCCACACCGGCGCCTACGGCCTGAGCACCGCGCCGGTGGACATCGGCTCGGCTCCTGGGCCACAGCAGCTGACCGTCACGCTGACCGGCCTCGAACCGGGCAGCAGCTACCACTTCGACGTGGTCGCCACCAGCTCGCAGGTCGCGGAAGGAGTCGGCGGCGGCGACCTGCCGTTCAGCACGGCCGCCAAGGCCGGCTCGGGAGTGCTCGGCGCCAAAACCTCCTCGACCGGCACAGGCTCGGGCACGCCGGGCGCCCTGCCGCCGCCCGTCCTGGGCAAGACGGTGAACATCGAACTGGTGAGCGGCAAGGTGTTCATATCGCTGCCCACCACCGGTCAGATGAGCCTCGCGGCACCACTGGAAGCCGCCTTCGCGAGCCTCAGCAAGGGGCTGCACTTCATCCCGCTGACCGAAGCCCGCCAGATTCCGGTCGGCTCCACGCTGGAAACCACCTCCGGCGTCGCGCGCATCACGACCGCGACCGCCACGCTCGGCAAGACCCAGACGGGGGAATTCGGCGCCGGGATCTTCAAGCTGCTCCAGAACCGCAAGCACAAGGGGCTGACCGAAATGGACATCGTCGACAGCCGCAGCAGCAAGCAGGTGTGTGCGTCGCTCGGCAAGAAGGCAGCCGTAGCGGCAAAGCACCTGAGCAGCAAAACGCTCGGCCGCTTGAACGCCAGCGCCCATGGGAGCTTCTCCACCCACGGGCAGTACAGCGCCTCCACCGTCCGCGGCACGGTCTGGAGCGTGAGCAACCAGTGCGACGGGACGCTGACCAAGGTCACGCGCGGCGTCGTGTCGGTGCGCGACTTCCGCAGGCGCAAGACGATCACGCTGTTCAGCGGCCAGCACTACCTTGCACACGCCGCCAGCTGAGCGCAGGAAGCCCGCCCCGATGAGAGAGCAAGCGATCACCGAGCAGCGCTTCGTCGATCGGTTTGGCGCGCTCGCGCTCGTGCTCGTCTGCGTGCTCGCGCTCAGCGGCCTCGCCGCGCTTGCGCCCGACGCGCGTGCGGCGACGATCGAAGTGAGCACCACCGAAGATCCGTCAGGCGCCGGCTCCTGCCCGGAAAGCCCCTGCTCGCTGCGCCAGGCCGTCGCTGCCGCGTCTGAAGGCGACACGATCCAGCTCGCCGGCGAGCGCGGCAAACCCCTCTCCTACACGCTCACCCAGGGCAGCCCGATCGTGGTCGACAAGTCGATCACGATCCTCGGCAACGGCATCGACGAGAGCGTCATCAACGGCAAAGGCAACGTCGGCGGGGAAGGCGGGCAGAACCGCATCCTGAAGCTGACCGGCGGCAACGTGCGAATTGCGGGTATCGGCTTCACCGGTGGCGTTGACGGCGAAGACGAAAACCTCAAAGACTGCGACCCGTGTTACACGATCAACGCCAACGGCGGCGGTGCGATCTACAACGCCGGCGCGACGCTCACGCTCGACGAAGTCGCGTTCGTCGCCAACGGCACCACGAGCGCCCAGCCCGTCGGCGGCGCGATCTCCAACAGCGGCAACCTCGACATGGAAGACGTGATCTTCGAGGATGACGGCGCCGCCTACGGCGGCGGTTTGTTCGCGCGCGGAGGCACCGTCACAGCGAACCGCGTGACCTTCCAAGGCGACGGCCCGGACGCCTTCGACGGTGGCGCGGTGTTCCTGTACGGCGACGCAGCGGCCTCCCTTGCCAACACCACGATCGTCGAAAGCGGCTGGCCGTCGAGCTTCGGGGGCGGGATCGACAACGACGAGGGGAGCCTGACGCTCACGAACGACACGCTGTCGGGCAACATCCGCGGCTCGCTCGAGACCGACGTCGGCTCGATCACGCGCGTCCAGAACACGATTCTCGGCTCGGGCTTCTCGGACTCAGTCGACTTCGACTGCCTGGCCGCCGGAAAAGAAAACGCCGCGGGCACGACGACTGCGAAAGCGATCACAGAAGACCTGGGGAACAACATCGACCAGGATGGGGCCTGCGGCCTGGACGCCGCCGGCGACCACTCCGGCGTCGATCCCAAGCTCGTCGCGCCCAGCGAAAACGGCGGCTTCGTCCCGACCCAGGCGCTCATCCACGGGAGCCCCGCGCTCGAAGGCGCCAACGCCGCGGCGTGTCCGGCCACGGACGCGCGCGGAGTTTTGCGTCCCCAAGGCAGCGTCTGCGACATCGGAGCCTTCGAGGCCCAGCTGATCGGGGCGCCGGGTGCGAAGACCGAACCGGCCGAGGTGGTCAACTCCGAAGAGGAGGAGCTGGCGGCGAGCATCCGTCTCGACGGTGAGGCCGGCGGCTTTCACTTCCTGTGGGGCACCGCGGCCGACGAACTGACCAACGAAACCACGGAGTCGCCCGCCGGTGTCTTCGGCGGCGAAGCGTACGAGATCTACCTGCTCGCCGGGCTCCGCCCGGAAACCACCTACTACTACGAGGCCGTCGCCGACAACGCCTCGGGGAGCGCGGCCGCCAAGAACATTCGCTGCTTCACCACGCCCGCCGCGGGAGGCGGCGAACCGCCAGCCTGCCAGGGGCCCTCGAACGGCGAAGAAGAAGAAGGCTCCAAAGGCGGCGGCGAAGGCTCCTCGAAATCCGGCGGTGAAACGCCGAGCGGCCAAACGGCGAGCGCCGCCTCGACGAGCTCCGGCACGAGCCAGGTTCTCGGTACCTCGATCTCTCAGCCACCCGGCGTTCCGCTGCCCGCACCCGTGCTGGGCAAGACGGTCAACGTCGAAGTGGTCAGCGGCACCGTGCTCGTCGCGCTCCCCGCCGGCGCGAGCGCCAGCCTGGCCGCCCCGCTCACCGAGGCCGTCGCGGACGCGCGGCTGGAGCCGGCGTTCGCGAGCCTCAGCAAGGGCCTTCACTTCATCCCGCTAAGCGAAGCGCGTCAGATCCCCGTCGGATCGACCCTGGAAACCACCTCCGGCGTGGCGCGGATCACGACCGCGACAGCCACGCTCGGCAAGACCCAATCGGGCCAGTTCGGCGCGGGGATCTTCAAGCTGCTCCAGCCGCGCAAGCTGAAGGGCCTCACAGAACTGGACATCGTCAACAACCACACCGCCAAGCAGGTGTGCGCGAGCAGCGGCAAGAAGGCTGCGGTGGCGGCCAAGCACCTGAGCAGCAAGGTGCTCGGTCGCCTCAACGGCGAAGCCCACGGCAGCTTTGCGACGCATGGGCAGTACAGCGCGTCGACCGTGCGCGGGACCGCGTGGAGCGTCGCCAACGAGTGCGATGGCACGCTCACCACGGTCGCGCGCGGCGAGGTCTCGGTCTTCGACTTCCACCGGCGCAAGACAGTCACGCTGTTCGCCGGGCAGCGCTACCTGGCGCATGGGAGGGACTCAACCGCGACCGTGCGCGGGTAAGGCGAACGCGCCCTTCGCTCAGACCGCGCTGACCTGCCTTGGGCGCGCGCCCAAGCTCGGCAGGGCGTGGCCGTCGGCTTCGATCGCGCTGACGGCGAGTTCGGCGAACAGCGCGGCACGCTCGGCGTCCTCTGGGCCGTACTGGCCGCCGTCGCGGCGGTCTAGCAGCGACAGGACACCGATCGGCTGCCCGCGGCGCAGCAGCGGAACGACGAGCATCGTGTAGGGGACGTGGCCGGTGCCGGCGGCGATGCGCGCGGCAAAGCGCGGAGCGCTACGGCAGTCGCTGACCGCGAGCGGCTGACCGTCTTCGATGACGCTCCCGGCGAGCCCCTGTCCAGGGGGCAGTCTCACGCCCACGATCTCACGCGCGCCCGCTCCCCATGCCGACTGGTAGACCAGCTCTCCGGTATTGGCGTCGGTCAGGGCGATCGAGGACGCAGAGGCGCCGAACACGCCGGCGGCGGTGCGTACGATCCCCTCGATCAGCGCACGGTGGGCGGCTGGCCCCTCCACAGACATCGTCAGCGAGCCGCCGACGGTCTTCTGTTTGTGGCCGCCGAGAGCGCGCGAGAACGCACCGATCGAGGCGACGCGCCGCTCGGGGATCATCTCCAGGCCTGCCTGCACGGCGTCGGCGATCTCCTCCGGCACCTCCGGGTCCAGATCGCGCAGCTTTGCCGGGCTCGCGTACACCGGCGGTTTTCCCACGATCAACGTCCACAGCGTGGCGGCCAAGCCGAAGACGTCGCTGCGCGGGGACACCGCTCCTCCGGCGAACACCTCGGGAGCCATGTACTTGGGCGTCCCGACGCCTGCCGTGCCCGCATCCTCTTCCTCGTCCGCGAGCAGGCGCGCGATCCCGAAGTCGACCAGCACGACCCCGTGCTCACCGCAGATCAGGTTGTGGGGCTTGACGTCGCGGTGCACGATCTGCTGCTCGTGCACATACTGGAGCGCCTCGCACGCCTGGCGAGCGTACTCCACCGCGCGATCGAGTCCGAGCCCGGGATTGCCGTCGCGCTGGAGCAGCGCGTACAGGTCGATCCCCTCCACCAGTTCCATCACTAGGTACTGACCGCGATCGTCGCCGAAGTGATCCAGGACCTCGACCACACGCGGGTGGCGCAGCAGCGAGAGCAGGCGCGCCTCGACCTCGAAGCGCTCCGCGTGACGCGTCTTGTTGACGTGCTTGACCGCCACGTTTGCCCCCGTGTGGCTGTCGTGGGCCCGGTACACGGCGCCCATCGCCCCGCTGGAGATCGGCGCCTGGATTACGTAGCGGTCTGCCAGCGTCAGCGCTTCTGGCAGCACGAAGCTCGAGCGATCATCCATGATCCAGCCAGGATAAACATACTGTCGGCCTACCGCAATGTGCGCAGTTTTCCGGCCACGGGCGAGCTGGCCGCCGCCGCGGAACTGAGGTAGCGTTCACGCGGGTCGAGCTCAGATGAACGCGTGACGCGACAAGGCGGTTGGCGGGCTGGTCCGGCGCGAACGCGGCGACTGCGGCTGTGGCTGCTGGCGATCGTCGCCGTGGGCTCCACCGGCCTGGCGCTGGTCGCCTACGGGACCAACCTGCTGCACTCGCTGGACCTGAGCACCGTGGATGCGCGCTTCACGATTCGCGGCAACGAGCCTCCACCCAAGGATGTCGTGCTCGTCGAGATAGACGAACGCACCTTCGATGAACTCGGATTTCAGTGGCCGTTCGCTCGCAGCGTGCACGCGCGGGTCATCGAAAACATCGCGCGAGACGACCCGCGCGTGATCGCCTACGACGTGCAGTTCAGCGAGGCAAGCGCATGCCCACTGACTACCAGCGGCGTACAGCCGAAGCCGGGCCAGTGCCCGCAGGCGCGCAGCGACGAGGCGGCGCTGCTGGGTGCGCTCGAAAACGCGAACGGGCGCACGGTGATGGCCGAGACGGAAACCGAAAAGCACGGGAAGGTGCGCTTCCTCGGCGTGGAAGGCAACCCGCTGCTGGCCGAAGTCGGCTCGCGCCCGGCCAACGGGCTGCTGCCAACCGACCCCGGCGGCTTCCTGCGCCGCGTGACCTACTCGGTGGGCGGCCTGACGACGCTCGCCGTGGCCAGCGCGGAAGTCGCGCAGGGCCGTCGCATCCCCGCCAGCAAGTTCAGAGGCGGCGACGCCTGGATCGACTACTACGGGCCGGAAGGCACGCTCCCCAAGCTGTCGTTCTCGACCGTCTACCTCGGCCACGTTCCACGCGGCTTCTTCAAGAACAAGATCGTCGTGGTGGGTCCCTCGGCACCGACCTTGCAGGACATCCACCCAACGTCCACCGCCCGCCAGATGCCGGGAGCGGAAGTCCAGGCAAGCGCGATCGAGACGGTGCTCAAAGGCCTCCCGCTGCGCTCCTCGCCGACGTGGCTGGACGTGGCCCTGATCGTGCTGCTGGGGGTTGCTGCGCCGATCGCGAGCTTGCGCTTCGGGCCGATCGCCACGATCTCCCTGGCCGTGGGGCTCGCGGCGGCGCTCTCGGTTGGTGTGCAGGTGGCATTCGATCGCGGCCTCGTGATGTCGTTCGTGTACCCGCTGGGAGCGCTGATCCTCAGCGCGGCCGGGGCGCTGTCGGTGCAGCTCGTGACGGTCGCGTTCGAGCGCGAGCGGGTGCGCGACCTGTTCTCGCGCTTCGTGCCCGAGAACGTCGTCGGCGAGGTTCTCGCCGCCGCCGACGAGGGGCTGCGCCTGGGTGGGGTGCAGCGCGAGGCGACGGTGATGTTCACCGACCTGCGCGGCTTCACCTCGTTCGCGGAAACGCTCACGCCCGATCGCGTGATCGACCTGCTCAACCACTATCTGAGCGAGATGAGCGATGCGATCCTCGACCACGGAGGCACCCTGGTGGCCTACATGGGCGATGGCATCATGGCCGTGTTCGGCGCGCCGATCGCCCAGGATGACCACGCCGATCGCGCCCTGTCGACGGCGCGCGAGATGCTGCGGGTGCGCCTGCCGCGCTTCAACGCATGGATTCGCGAGCAGCAGCTGGGAGACGGATTTCGTATGGGTATCGGCCTGAACTCGGGCAGCGTGATGTCCGGCAATGTCGGTTCTGAGCGCCGCGTCGAGTACACAGCGGTTGGCGACACGACCAACTCGGCTGCGCGCATCGAGGCGCTGACCAAGGGCACGCCGCACCAGCTGATGCTGTCGGGGACGACCAAGGATGCGCTGCGGGCGACGCCCGAGGACCTCGTGTACGTCGAAGAGGTCGAGCTGCGGGGCCGGCGCGCGACCACGTCGATCTGGTCGCTCGCCGACGACGGCGCGGGACCCTCCGATTCCGCTGCGCACGACGGCTCCTCTGAGGCCTCCGTTGCGGACGTGGCCTCCGTTGCGCACGAGGCCTCCGACGGCGAGCCCGACGGCGCGCTACCCTCGCACGAGGCCAAGCAGCCGGAGACGAGCTAGCGGCCTCGACCTAGACGACGTAGCCGGCCTGGCTCAGCGCAGCCAGCGCGCGTTCCACGCTGGCGCGGTCGCTGCTGATCGCGCTCGAGGCGCGCCCGTAGGCGCCTTCGTCGTTGGCTGCTGCGGCAGAGCCGAGCGCCGCGTAGCTCCCCCCAACGGCGGCGAGCGAGCTCGCCAGGTTGGCGTTCAGTGCCCGCACCGCGGGGCTCACGCTCAGCCCCCGCAGTGAGCTGGCGGCGGCGTCATAGGCGGCGGCGATCTGCGCCGCGGCGGTGGCCTGGGCGCTGGCGCTCGTGGCGCTGCTCAGGTGGCTTTCACCGCTGCCGGCGGCGCTGTGCAGCGTGCTGAAGATGTGTTCCAGCGAACTCGCGTACTGCTGGCTGGGCGCCAACGGGAACGCCGTGCTGGCGCTCAGCTTCAGCGTCGCTGCGATCTGCGAGCACTGCGTGGTGGCCGCCGTCGCGGAGGGGCTCAGGCAGGCGATCGTGGCCACCCCGGCGGTGGTCGGCACGGTGTACAGCGTCACTGGCCCGGACAGCCCTTTGACGGTCACCCCGTGGTAGCGGTAGGCCTGGAGCGAGCCGAGCAGCACCGGTTCCGCGCGGGGCAGCGTGCCGCTGACGGCGCTCGTGAACGTGGCGGGGAGCAGCGAGGGGCCGGATGCGTTGACCTCGCCGGCCACGAGGCTCTGGCCGGACGCGCTCGATTTCGAGCTCGCCGCAAGCGCCAGTGGCTGGGAGAAGCTGAGGCCGGCGATCGTCGGCGCGCTTGTGGTTCGCTGCCACCCGCTCGGGAACGACAGTTCGACGTTGCCGGCCGACGCCGAGTTGGCGAATGCTTCCGTGGAGGAGCTCGATCCGCTGGCTAGGAGGAAGCCGACGACTCCCGCGATCACAGCTGCGAGGATCGCCGCCGACAGCAGTCGCCCACGTGTCGGCGCCTGCGCGGGGGGCGCGGCTGCGGCCGGGGCGGAAGCTCCTGAGCCCTCGCGGACGCCCGCCGCGGGCGCCGCCGCGGCGGTTGCCGCCAGGCGCGTCGCGCCAGCGTCATCGACCACGCCGTGCGCACGGGTCGGCGCTCCCATGGCGGGGCTGAGGCGCGTCGCCTCCGCGCCTCCCGCAGCGCCGGGCGCACCGAGCGCCTGGCGCGCCTTCAGCATCAGCTCGCCCGCTGTCGCGGGGCGCGCGGCGGGGTCCTTGGCCATGCCCTCGGCGATCACATCGTCCATCGCCTCGGGAAGATCCGCGCGGATCTCCGACAGGCGCGGCGGCGGCTCGCTCAGATGTGCGTACAGCACCCTGTCTTCGGTAGCGCGCACATACGGCACCTGGCCGGTCAGGCACTCGCACAGCACGGCGGTCAACGCGTAAACGTCGCTGCGGGCCGTCGCGTTCTCGCCCCGCGCCTGCTCTGGGGAGATGTAGTCGATCGTGCCCACGAACTGACCGGTTTCGGTCACAGCCGCATCGTCGTGCGCCTTGGTCAGACCGAAGTCCGCCAGATAAGCGTGGTCGCCGGCGCCGACCAGCACGTTGTGGGGCTTGACGTCGCGGTGCGTGAGCCCGCGCGCGTGCGCCGCGTCGAGCGCCTCGGCGACCTGCGTCAGCAGCCGCAGCGCCCGGCGGTCGTCGAGCTGGCGGTTCTGGATCAGCTCCTTGAGGGTCGGGCCCTCGACCATCCGCATCGCCAAGAACAGCCGCTCGTCGGCCTCCCCGGCCTCGTACACGGTGACGATGTGAGGGTGGTCGAGCGCCGCCTGCTGGAGGCCCTCGCGGCGAAAGCGCTCGCGAAACCCCGGATCGGAGCTGAGCTCGACGGTCAACACCTTCAGCGCCACCACGCGCTCCAGCGACAGCTGCGTGGCGCGGTAGACGGTGCCCATGCCGCCTTCGCCGAGCGCGCCGTCGATGCGATACCCGGCCGCCTCCATCGAGCTGTGCAGCGGGTCCGTCACGTCACCGGGCGCCGACATCACGACCCCCGGGGCTCCCCGCACGAGTCCTGGTCATGCCCCCCCGCCACCGGCCCAAGCCCCCTCTCGACACTAGCCCACGAGCACCGGGCCGCTCGAAGGAGCGCTGGGTTTGGACGGGGCGGGCGTCGAGGGCGTCGAGGGCGCGCTGGGCGCGGGTGTCGTCGTCGCGGGTTCCGCTGTGCTCGGCGCCTGGCTGGGCGCTGGCGTGCTCACGTGCGGCGGACGGCGCAGCGCCGGCACGTTCGCCGCCGGCAGCGCTACGCCGGAGACGTGCAGCTGCGTCGAGGGCAGCGACAGCGGCGCGGGCTGGGACGGCGCCTTCGTGCTCCCGGCGCTCGCCTTGCCCACGGCGAACGCCGCCGCGAACGCCACCACGGCCACGAGCGCGGCGATCGCCACGCGTCCACGTGGGCTCGCTGTCATTCGCAGGACTCGGGCTTCTTCGTTCCCGGCGCCAGGCATCGCTGGACTTTCTTGAAGCGATCGTGGCTGATGCGGTATTCGATGTAGGTGCCGATCTCGTTCTTCGCGGTCGCGAAGATCTTCAGCGTCGATCCGTTCGGCAGCACCGCGCCGTGCAGCCGCCCAAAGCCGACGCTCTTGCCGCTCGCCGCCTGACGCGAGCAGCCGCGCGTGCAGCGCACTTCCACCTGCGCCTTGGTGGGCGAGCTGACGAGCAGGCTCACCAGCTTGATGCCGCCAGCCAACGGCTCTGCGGTCAGCGTGGTTTCGGCCTGGAGGTGCTTGAGCTGCACGAAGTAGTCGAACAGGACCTCGAGTTCGCCGCCCCCGCTGTTGACCCCGCCTACCTGCACCGTGTAGGACTTGCCGGCCTGCACGCTGGCGAACAGTTCGCCGGCCTTCGTCGGCTCGTTGACCGCGCACACGCGCTCGTTGTTTTCAGGCAGCAGCGTCGTGGGGTTGTAGGGCATCACCGCCATCACCGTGCCGAAGGTCGCTGACGTACGCACGCGCATGAAGCCGTTGGCGTCCGGAAAGAAGTCGTACCACACGGTCTTGCCCTCGCTCACGCCTTCACAGCCGGTGAGCTCGGCGGGGCCCGGTTGCGGGCTGAGGATGTCCGACTGGACGGTGGCCGCGCTGGTGTTGCGCACGTCGGTGAGCGTGTCTTCGCGATTGAGCTTGGTGTGCGGGTTGTTGAGGTTCAGCGAGGTCAGGTAGTTGTCGTTGATCGGCGGCGGTTCTGGTGCGGCCGCGCCGGCCGTCGTCGCTGCCGTCACGCCGGTCACCACGATCGCCGCCAAGGCAGCGATCAGGATCGACCGTGGGGTGTACTTGTGTATCGCTCGCATCAGACCACCTCGCCTCACTTTCCTGGAAGCAAGGAATCATATGGCAGACACAAGCGGCCGGCGCCCGGTACCGCGCGCGTAGGGCGCTGGTAGACTCGCGCCGCCTTTCATCAAGCACGAGCACGGGGGAACTAGCCAGTGGATATCGAGAAGTCGGGTTCCGTGGGAGCCCGTCGGCTTGCGATCCACTACACGCTTCTGGCGCTGGTCACCGCCGGCGTGGTCGCGTTCGTGTTCGCAGCAGGCGCGAGCAAGCACGCGCAGCCGCAGATCGCCGGTGGCTACGACGTCGCCGGCGGATCCGCGGCGCGCGCCTGCCTCGGCGAGAAGCTCGAACTGGCGCAGTCGGGCCGCTACGTGACGGTTTCCAACGCGCAGTCGAGCGTCGGCGGCGCGCTGACGTTCGTCGATGGGCACCTGAGCGGCACGGTGCAGTGCGCGAAGGGCCGCCAGGCATTGATCGATGCGCGCGTCGCCGGCGGCGTGCTGGCGGGCACGCTGGGCGGGTTTGCGGTGACGGCACAGCTGAAGAGCGAAGCCCCCGAACCGGGATCGCCCAAGCAGCTGGCGCCGCACTCGTTGGCGGGCGAATACGGGCTTTCGCCGAGCTCTGCATGCCTCGGCAGCAAGATCACGCTTTCGCAGTCTGGCTCCAGCGTCGGGGTCGTGTCGGCCAAGAAGCACCGAGGAAGCGTTCGCTACCGCGCGGGCTCGCTGGCGGGGGTCGTCTCCTGCCAGCACGGTGGGCGACGCGTGCTGTCGGGCACCGCCGCGGGCCGCACGCTCGAACTGACGCTCGGCTCCGAACGTGTGTCCGCTTCCAAGAAGCGCACCGCCGAAGACACCGTCGTGGCGTTCTTCATCGCAGTCGCGATCGTGATGCTGCTCGCGCGCTTGTGCGGTGGGCTGATGCCGAAGATCGGCCAGCCGCGGGTGATGGGCGAGGTGCTCGCTGGGATCGTGCTCGGTCCGACGGTGTTCGGGGCGATCGCCCCGAGCCTCCAGTCGGCCGTGTTCGCCTCGGACATCGTGCCCTACATCGGCGTGGCGGCGAACCTCGGGCTGATCTTCTTCATGTTCCTGATCGGCCTGGAGGTCGACCTCGGACAGCTGCGCGGGCGCGCACGCATGACGCTGGTGGTGTCGAACACGGCGCTGCTCGTGCCGCTGATGATGGGCATGCTGGTGGCGCTGCCGCTGTACCCGCTGCTCGCGCCGAACACCCGCTTCGCGGCGTTCGCGCTGTTCGTGGGCGTATCGATGTCGGTGACCGCGTTCCCGGTGCTCGCGCGCATCATCTCCGAGCGGCGGATGCTCAAGCGGCCGCTGGGGTCGCTGGCGCTGTCGGCGGCAGCCGTCGACGACGTGTCGGCGTGGTTCCTAATCGCGCTGGCCACCGCGGTCGCCGGCGCGGGCAGCGGCGTGGTGGTGCTGGAGACGATCGGCTGGGCGGCCGTGTTCTGCCTGGGCATGGCCTTCCTCGTGCGCCCGTTGCTCGCGCGCGCGGCGATCGCCTACGACGAGGCGGGGCGCGTGCCGGGGGGGTGGATCACGCTGATCTTCGCCGGCGTGCTGCTGTCGGCGGTGGCCACCGCGACGATCGGGATCGCGGTGATCTTCGGCGCGTTCGTGATGGGCGTGGCGATGCCGCGGCACGCGGGCCTCAGCGAAGCGGTCACCCGCCGCGTGGAGGACTTTGTGCTGACGCTGTTGCTGCCGCTGTTCTTCGCCTACACCGGCCTGCGCACGAACGTCGCCCTGCTGGCGCACGGGCCGCTGATCCTGCTCACGCTCGCGCTCAGCGCGATCGCGATCGCCGGCAAGTACGGGGGCACGCTCCTGGCCTCGCGCGTGATCCGCCTGCCGTGGCGCGAGTCGGCGGTGCTCGGCGCGTTGATGAACACGCGTGGCCTGACCGAGCTGATCGTGCTCAACCTCGCGCTCAGCTTGGGGGTGATCTCATCGGCGTTGTTCGCGGCGCTGGTGATCATGGCGCTCGTGACGACCTTCATGGCCGGGCCGCTAATTCGCGTGCTCGATCCGCACAACAGCTTCGGCGAGGAGCCCGAGCAGGAGCTCGCCGCGATCGAGGCGCCGGGTGCCCTCCCCGCAGGCGTAGCCGAGGAGCACGCGATCCTGGTCGCGCCCCAGGGCGAGGCGGCGCTCGACCAGCTGCTCGCGCTGGCCGAGCCCCTCGCCCGATCCGAGCCGCGCCGCGAGCTGATCCTCACCGGTCTCGTCAGGCCGCCTCGCGGTGCCACCATGCATGGCGGGCTCCAGACCGAGGCGCGGCTGGTGAGCGCGGCTTCCGAGCAGCTCCAGCAGCGCCGAGGCGAGCTGATCGAGCAAGGGCTGGACGCGCGCGCGGTGGCGTTCACCTCGGCCGACCCCGGCCACGATCTGGTCAGGCTCTGCCGCAACGAGAAGATCGATCTGCTGCTGCTCGACGGTCGCCGGCCACTGCTCGGAGACGGCATCCCGCGCGAGGAGGTGGCCACGGTGTTGAGCGAGGCGCGCTGTGACGTGGCGGTGCTGGTCGCGCGCGAGGGGGTGCAGGTAGCCCCCGGGCCGCAGCGACCCGTGATCGTGCCGTTCGGGGGCGCCGACCACGACTGGGCGGCGCTGGAGCTCGCGGCGTGGATCGCCTCCGCCAGCGGAGCGCCGCTGCGCTTGCTGGGGGCGGCGGGCCGGCGCGAGGACGGGCGCGACGCCGGTGGCCTGCTGGCGAACGCGTCGCTGGTCGTGCAGCAGTTCGCTGGGGTCTCGGCCGAGCCGGTGCTCGCCGAGCCGGGCCGGGAGGGCATCCTCGCCGCGACCGACGGTGCCGGGCTGCTGCTGGTCGGCCTGTCCGAGCGCTGGCGAAAGGAGGGGCTGGGCGACACGCGCCGCGCGATCGCGCGCTCAGCACCGGCGCCGATCGTGTTCGTGCGTCGTGGCGAGCGCGCAGGCGCGCTGGCTCCCGCCACCGAGCTGACGCGCTTCGGCTGGTCGACCGCCGCGATGGGCAAGCCGGCGTGAGCGCCCGTCAGCGCGCCTGTCGGCGCAGACCTTGTACGCCCGCGCCCGGCGGGCGCGGCTCACTGGCGAAAGCCGGCGATCGCCGAGCCCTGATCCTGCTCGTCCGCCTCGGCTCTGATCACGTGCATGACGGCGTTGATCAACGCCAGGTGGGTGAACGCCTGCGGGAAGTTGCCGAGGTGGCGCCCGGTGCGCGGCTCTATCTCCTCGGCGTACAGGGCCAGCCAGCTGGAGTTCGAGATCAACTGCTCGCACAGCGTCCGCGCGCGCTCGAGCTTCTCCGATCTCGCACAGCGCGGAGACGAGCCAGAAGGAGCAGATCGTGAACGAGCCCTCCTCGCCGTGGAGGCCGTCGTCGGTCTCGTCCACGCGGTAGCGCAGCACCAGCCCGTCGTCTGTCAGCTCGTCGGCGATCGCGAGCACCGTGGCGACGATCCGTGGATCCTCAGGCGCCAGGAAGCGCACGAGCGGCATCAGCAGCAGCGAGGCGTCGAGCGCGGTGGTGTCGTAGTGCTGGGTGAAGACGCCGCGCTCGTCCACGCCGCGCGCGCAGATGTCGGCATGCATCTCCTGCGCCGCCGCCTGCCAGCGCTCGGCCCACTCGTGGTCTTCGCGCACGAGCGCCAGGCGCGCACCGCGGTCGGCGGCGACCCAGCACATGAGCTTGGAGGAGGTGAAGTGCTTGGGCTCGCCGCGGACCTCCCAGATGCCGCAGTCGGGCTCGCGCCAGTGCGCCAGCGCGCCGGCGACCTGGCGCTTGATGATCGGCCACAGCCTGTCGGGCAGCTGGTCGCGCGAGCGCGTGTGCAGGTAGATCGAGTCGAGCACCGCCCCCCACACGTCGTGCTGGCGCTGGCGATAGGCACCGTTGCCGGTGCGCACCGGCTGGGAGCCGGCGTAGCCGGAGAGGTGGTCGAGCTCCTGCTCGTCCAGGCGGCTCTCGCCGCCGATGCCGTACATGATCTGGAGTTCGCCGTCCTCCGCTTCGGCCGCTTCCGCGAGGTCGGCGACAAAGTAGAAGAAGTCGTTCGCCTCCCAGTCGAAGCCGAGCGTGTACAGCGCCCACAGCGTGAAGGTCGAGTCGCGAATCCACGTGTAGCGGTAGTCCCAGTTGCGCTCACCCCCGAGCGTCTCCGGCAGCGAGGTGGTGGCGGCCGCCACCATCGCCCCTGTCGGCGCGTAGCTGAGCCCCTTCAGCGTGAGCGCGCTGCGCTGGAGATGCGTACGCCACGGGTGGTCGGGGAAGGTCCCCTGCTTGAGCCACTCCTGCCAGTAGTGGGCCGTGCGCACCACGCGTTCGTTGGCTTCGTCGTAGGTGGCGGGCAGCGGGTGCTCGGACCAGCCAAGCGCCGCGAACGCGGCCTCGCCTTCGCGCAGGATCGTGCGTGCGCGCGCGCGAGGGCCCTCGAAGCCGAGGTTCAGGTCGGTGACCAGTCGCAGCTCGAGCTGCATGCCCTCCGTGCCTGCGCGTGCCTCGTTGTAGCCGGGGCCGGTGTAGGACCACTCGGCCGCCAGGCCGCCGTAGTCGAACACGGGTTCGCAGTCGAGGTGGATCTCCGCCCACCCCTGCACGCAGCGCACCGTGCGCAGCAGCACGTGGTCGGCGTCGTAGTTGGTCGGCGAGCGCCGGTGTGTGCGCGAGCGTTCGTCCTTGTGGTACCAGGGACCGATGCACAGCACGTCGCGCACGACCACCCATCCGGTGCGCGTTTCCCAGCTCGTCTCGAGCACCATCGTGCCCGGCACGTAGCGGACCCCACCTGGGACCGTCACGCCCGCGGGACCGACGCGAAAGCCGCCCGCGTCGCGGTCGAGCATCGCGCCGAAGACGCTCGGCGAGTCGAATCGCGGCAGGCACAGCCACTCGACGTTGCCGCTCGGCGCGATCAACGCGCAGGTCTCGCAATCGGACAGGAAACCGTAGTCGGCGATCGGGGGAAACGGACTCCCCGGGCGTCCGTCTGCTCGCGCGCTCACCGCGCCAAGGCTACTAGCGCGGGGCGCTGTGCCGGCGCCAGCCTAGGGCCGTCACGACACCGCCGGCGACGCCGGCTGGGTGTGTTCTCGCGATGAGCTGGGTCGAAGTCTTCCTGCTGTTCCTCGTGACGCACCTCGCCGGCGACTACCTGCTCCAGACCGACTGGCAGGCGCTGCACAAGCGCGGCGGCCTCGCCCGGCACGCGGGCAGCGCACGGCGGGCGCTGTTCACGCATGTGGGCATCTACACGTTGTGCTTCGCTCCTGTGCTCGCCGTCGCGGACCTCGGCTGGGAACTGCTGTGGGTCGTCCCGGCGATCACGATCCCACACCTGATACAGGACGATGGGCGGCTTCTGCACTGGTACATGAAACGCGTCAAGCACCTCGACCCCACCGGCAACCTGCCGGTTTCGATAGCCGTCGACCAGACGTTCCATCTGATCGCCCTGCTCGTCGTCGCGCTGATCATCGGCACCTGAGGCGAGATACCCGCATATAGTCTCGCGCGAGATGGACTTCGAGCAGATCGCCACCGACGTGGCCGACGGCGTGATGACGATCACGCTCAACCGCCCGGACAGGCTCAACGCGTGGACCGCGCAGATGGGCCACGAGATGCGCACTGCGTTCGACCGCGCCGACGCTGACGACGAGGTGCGCGCGATCATCGTCACCGGCGCCGGGCGCGGGTTCTGCGCGGGCGCCGACCTCCAGAGCGGAGGGGACACGTTCGACTACCGCAAGCGTGAGAGCTCGGGTCCCGCGCGCGACAACGGCGGCGAGCTGACGCTTCGCATCTTCGACTCGACCAAGCCGGTGATCGCAGCGATCAACGGGCCCGCCGTGGGCGTGGGCGCGACGATGACGCTGCCGATGGACGTGCGCCTGGCGGCTGACGACGCCCGCATCGGCTTTGTGTTCGCCCGCCGCGGGATCATCCCCGAGGCCTGCTCGAGCTGGTTCCTCCCGCGCGTCGTGGGTATCAGCCGCGCGATGGAGTGGGTCGCAACCGGCCGCGTGTTCTCCGCGCAGGAGGCGCTCGAAGGCGGGCTAGTGCGCAGCCTGCACCCCAAGGACGAGCTACTCGACGCCGCCGGCGCGCTCGCGCGCGAGATCGCCGAGAACACCGCTGCGGTGTCCGTCGCGCTGGCGCGGCGGCTGATGTGGAGGATGCTCGGCGCCGAGCACCCGATGCTCGCCCACCGCGCGGACTCACGCGGCATGGTCGCCCGCGGGCAGTCCGCCGACGCGGTCGAGGGCATCACCGCGTTCCTGGAGAAGCGCCCCGCGCGGTTCCCCGATCGCGTGAGCGACGGGCTGCCCGACGTGATGCCGGAATGGAGCGCACCGGAGTTCGAGTAGCGCCTGGCGAACCTGCCTGGTAACTACGCCTAGCCCGGCAGCTCCTGCACCACCGACAGCACCGGCGCGAACAAATCCCCGCGCTCCGCCACGCGCGCGAGCACCGCGTCGGCCTCGAATGTCAGGCTCGCGGGGTCGCCGGCGTCGCGCGTAATCTGCACCTCCTGCCACTCGACCGGAGTGGAGACGGTGGGGCGCTCGCTCGCCCGTAGCGAGTACGCGCACACGGTCGTCTTGTTGGCGTCGTTCTGGCTCCAATCGATCAGCACCTTGCCCGTGCGCTCCGCGCGGGTCATGCGTGAGATCACGAGGTCGGGCTCGGCCTGCTCCAGCAACTCCGCGACCGTCTTGGCGAACGGCTTGGTCTGCGCATAGTAGTGCTCCGTTAGGTTAAAGGTGTTTGGGGTGGGGTCTCGAATCTCTTGTCGATGCTGGTGTCGATTGGGGAGGTCAAGATGCGGGCTGTGGCTGGTCTTTCGCTGGGTGAGCTTGCGCGTGTGCGGGGGCGGCTGGAGGAGTTCGCTGGGGAGATGTTCGATTCGATGCGTCGGAAGGACCAGCGGGGTTGGGGTGAGGTGTATCTGCGTGGGCTGATGCTGGATGGCAAGCGCAAGTCGATCGAGCCGATGGCCGCCAGGCTCGATGACGGGGACGAGCAGTGTTTGCAGCAGTTTGTGAACCAGTCGCCGTGGGATTGGCAGCCTGTGCGCAGGACGCTGGCGGTACGCATGAGCGCCGAGATCGAGCCCGAGGCGTGGATCGTTGATGACACTGGGTTCCCGAAGTTCGGGAAGATGTCGGTCGGGGTCGCGCGCCAGTATTCGGGTGCGCTGGGAAAGGTCGGTAACTGCCAGCTCGGTGTGTCGATCAACTCCGCGTCAGAGCTGGCGTCGTGTCCCCTTGACTGGCGGCTGTTCATACCTGAGGAGTGGGACGAGGACAGCGAGTCAAACCTCAAGCGGCGTGAGAAAGCCAAGCTGCCGCAGGATGCGCACCACGTCGAGAAATGGCGACAGGCACTCGAGATGATCGACGAGCTTTGCTCGTGGGGGCTTGTGCCGCCGGTGATCCTCGGCGACGGTGCGTACGGTGATATCACCGAGTTCCGCGTGGGTCTCCAGGAGCGCGAGCTGTCCTACGTGCTGGACGTCAAGGGTGGCACCTCTGCCTATGGTGAAGGCGTCCAGCCCGAGCGCCCGGCGTGGAAAGGGACCGGTCGGCCGTCCAAGGCACGCTACCGCCAGGAGCCGTCTTCGCTGAAGGCGCTGGCCCTCGCTGCCGGCAAACAGGCCGCTCATACAGTCACCTGGCGGGAGGGCACGCGCGGCAG